>CP070688.1:4451115-4464928 GCA_020353135.1 Chloroflexota bacterium | reverse complement strand
CTTGTTCTGGATCAGAGATAATCGACGCCTTTGGTTACGCTCGCCGCTGAAGGTGGCCGCGGCCTTGGGCGTTGACCGGTTGAGCGGCCGGCCGGTTGCCCTGCCAGTGAGCACCTTGCTGCAAAGCATCGGCTTGGTTCGGGCCCATTTTTACGCCAGCTTCCACAGCGGCCGGACCCCTAAGAAATCGAAGTCAACCAGGGCCGCGCCTATCGCGCGATCAACCTTGCAGGCGCTCTGTCAGACAAGCCGAAGCACGCAACGCCAATATGAGAAGAAAGCTGGCGTCCGGAAACAGCGGAACTTTGCCGTCGGCAAAAGGCTGACAGTCGCTGATTTTCAGAATCAGGCCTGGGATCGCGGTCGCGCCGCGCTTCACTTCAAAGATCACACCGGCCGGGTCGGCCGCGAAGGAACAGAGTATACGGCCTGGCAGTTACCTAATAGCTATGTTGGCCCTCACGAAACGTCGTCAAGGGGCCGTCAAAAACGGATGAACCGCAAGCTTGCAGACCTGTTAGTGAAAGGGATGACGGGGAACGACAAGCAAGCGGATCATACGGAGCCGGCCGGTGCCGCCGGCCGGCGGCGTTTCTTTGACAACGGTGTGACAGCCGCCGCCAGCTACAATCGTTGCCCCGACCAGGATGTCTATTGGCGCGCTCGTAGATCCAGTACAACGCGCTGTCAGGCGTGGCACTGGCTACCACCACAGGCGCCCTTCGGCCAGCGTGGGGCAGATACATGATGTTTATTCTTCGAACCCGGAACTTATTTGACCCCGTTATAGGGATATATAAATATTGGCTAGAGAACGCCCCGATTGCCAGTGGTCGCAGTTGGCTGGCTGTTTTTTTGACCGGGCACTTCTCCCAAGGTGTGATACCATACGCGACGCAGCCTTTTGGGAGAATGTTCTATGGAGATCCTCACCCTTGATCTAGATTTTCAGCAGCGACCCAGCACCATTGCCAGTTTTTTGGTCAAGGGGCCTTTGGGGCCTGTTTTGGTCGAGACTGGGCCTATGTCTACGCTGGCCACGCTACGCGAGCAACTGGCAGGACATGGCTACCAACCAGGTGACATTCACCACGTTCTTGTCACCCACATCCACTTAGATCACGCTGGTGCGGCCGGCTGGTGGGCCCAGCAAGGTGCGCAAGTCTACGTTCATGAAGTAGGCGCCCCGCATTTGATCGACCCTAGTAAACTCCTGCGCAGCGCGAGCCGCATTTACGGGGACCAGATGGACACGTTATGGGGCCAAAATCTGCCGGCGCCGGCCGAGCGAGTTACGACAATAACTGATGGGCAAACCATCGACGTCGCCGGCTTTTCATTTACGGCCATCGAAACGCCCGGTCATGCTTCCCATCATCATGTCTTTCAGTTGGGCGATATCGCTTTTGCCGGCGATGCGGCCGGAATTCAAATCCCCGGCATCTACTTCGTCGACCTGCCCGCCCCACCGCCCGAATTCGATCTCGAGGTATGGTTGAAGAGCATCGAACGCTTGTTAGACTATCCTTTCGTTACGCTTTATCTAACTCATTTTGGCCCGCTAGACGACTGGCGCCAACAGCTGGAAGTGCTGAGCGAGTTGCTACAAGTAGCTAGTGATTTCGTGCGGGTTCGGCTGAACGCCGGCAAGGATCGAGACCAGATTGTGGATGACTATCGCGCCTGGTTCGATGCCCGGGCTCGGGCTGGAGGCATGACCGACGCGACCTTCGACCAGTATGAAACAGCTAACCCCCTCTACATGTCTGTAGATGGCATCATCCGGTACTGGACCAAGAAGGCGCGTGATGGGAAAACGTGATAGTCTGAGGGGGTCGCTTCGGTGAGTCCCCAGGCCCTCCCTTACGTCGTTCTATTAGGCATCCTGTTCGGTAGCACGCTCATCGTTTCGCGCTTCAGCGTCGGCCAGTTCAATCCTTTGACCTATATAGGCCTGCGGCTTAGCCTGGCCGGCTTGTGCCACGTCCTCATCTACACGCTATCGAAGGCGCGCGTTTGGCCGAGGGGCAGGCGATTGTGGAAGAACGCCGCCGTGCTGGGCGTTTTTGCCACCGCGATCCCGATGACAGCCATCGTTTCCTCGCTTCAGTTTCAATCCAGTGGCGTCACCTCCGTGTTGCTTACTACCGGACCAGCCTTGACTGTATTAATGGCCCACTTCTTGTTGCCTGACGAAACGTTAACCCGGCGAAAGAGTCTGGGGGTGCTGTTGGCTCTGGCAGGGGCTATATTGCTGGCAGTGAGAGGGGAAAGCGGTTTGCCGGATATCGAGCGCGCCAACCCGCTGGGTTATATCCTGGTTGTGGGCGCCATGATCAGCGCCAGCGGGTCGACGATATACGCCCGTAAGTTCATGCGCGATCTAGATACCTTTGACGTGGCCAGCGTTCGCATGTGGATCGCCGCCCTGGTGATCATGCCCCTGTCATTACTGCTGGTAGGTTTTGATCTCAGCCAGGTGACCAGCCAAGGGTACGCGGCGTTGGTCTACGCCGCTATGGTGGGCACTTTTGCCGGCATGATGCTGGCTTTCTACAATATTCAGCGTTTCGGGGCGACGGCTTCATCCGTCACGGCCTATGTTATTCCTATCGTGGCTATGATCGGCGGCGTTTTGATCTTGGGCGAAACCATCACCAGCGGCATGATAGTTGGCATGGGTCTCATCATCGCCGGCGTAGCGCTCATCAATCAGCGACCTCGTCGCGTTGCTCAGCAAGCGAGTGCGCCGCCAGGCTGATCGGCGGTCACGATTTTCGACCATCTCGTCGACTAGGAGTAGCTCATGAGTCAATCAACTTTACCCTTATCAGGCATCCGGGTGATAGACCTGACTGAAGCCCTTGCCGGTCCGATTTGCGGCATGATATTGGGCGACCTTGGCGCCGACGTCGTCAAAGTGGAGCGGCCGGGCAGGGGCGACCAGGCGCGGGGCTACGGACCGCCATTTGTAGCCGGCGAGAGCGCCTATTTTCTGAGCCTGAACCGCAATAAGCGCAGCACCACGCTCAACCTGGCTTCTGCCGGAGGGCAAGAAATAATCGGCCGGCTTTTGGACCGGGCTGATGTCTTTTTGCTCAATATGCCCCGCCGCTCGTCCTGGCAGAAATACGGCTTTGATTACGAGCAAGTGTCTGCACGAAATCCGGGGATCATCTTTGCCGCCATCAGCGGCTACGGGCACAGCGGGCCAAAGGCCGGGGCGCCTGGCTATGATGTGATCGCCCAGGCCGAAGCCGGTACCATGAGCCTGACCGGTGAGCCGGAGGGCGCGCCGATGCGCTTTCCGACGCCCATGGCTGATATGACCACCGGCTTATATGCCTCCATCGGCATCCTGGCCGCATTGCAAGCGAGAGATAGGACCGGCCGCGGCCAATGGCTCGATCTTTCGTTGCTGGAGAGCCAGGTGAGTTGGCTGACCAACCTGGTTCCGGCCTATCTCCTGACCGGAAAGTCGCCCGAGCGCATCGGCAACGCCCACCCAATGCTGGTCCCTTACCGGGTATACCAGGCGCGCGATCGAGCGTTTAATATCGGCGTGGGTACAGATTCTTTATGGGAGCGCTTTTGTCAGGCCATCGACCGGCCGGATCTGGCCGGGGACTCGCGTTTTGCACGTAATGCAGACCGCGTACAGAACAGGCATCAGCTTGAGCCGATCCTCGACGCCCACTTCGCAGCGCGGGATGCTGGCGAGTGGTTGGAGCGGCTGCGTGAGGCCCGCATTCCCTGCGGGCCAGTGAATTCGCTGGCCGATATCTTGTCCGACGAGCAATTCTTGGCCCGGGACGGACTTACGGCGATGGACCACCCGGCCGTGGGCGAACTGCAGATGCTGGCCAATCCGATCCACTTTTCGGAGACGCCGCCGACTTACGATCGCCATCCGCCGCTATTGGGCCAGCATACCGAAGAGATCCTGGCCGAAGTGGGTTATAGTCCGGCCGAGGTCAGCTCTTTTTATGATGATGGGGTGGTATAGACGATCTAGCCTCGCTTAGCCTAGCGGCCGATGCTGTTGAAGTAACTCTGAACCGACTCAGCCATCGTCATTTCGCCTGACAAAACTAGGGGTTGGTAATTGGTGAGCCACAGATGGATATGAGAGCGCGCCTGGCGAAATTCTAGCAGCATTATTTCGGCCAGGGGCCCCGCTTCAGGGATGAAGCCGCTGGCATGGAACTGTTCCTCGGTCTGTTTCTGATCGTAGTCCAGGCGAATGATCTCGCCTGCCCATTGGTCATTCTTCCAGGTCAATTGAGCGTATGCGGCGCGCCGGTCGCCGTCAAAGGGCATGCCGACCGCGCCGGCGTTGACTACCAGGGTGTCGCCTAGCTGGCGGACCAGCGGCCGGTGAGTATGACCGACACACAGGACGGCCGGCGCTGGAGTGATCAATTGGTCGAGCATGGCGTCTGGCATCTCGGAGTAGATGCCAATGCGATTGCCGCGCATCGAGGCGTGAACGACCCTTACCTCCCGGCCGTCAGGCCCGGTCACGGTAACTTGGAAGGGCATGGCTTTCAGGCTTTCTATTTTGCCCTCCAGCCGGCGGTAGGTCCAATACGAGTTAAGGTAGATTTCGAATTCAGGCCCGCTTCTTGGCGCGTCAGGCCGGGCGTGAACCAGCACGTAATCCTCATGATTGCCGCGGACCAACTGCCAACCGGCCGAACGCTGTTTCTCCTCGATAAACTGCAGGCAAGTACGTGGCTCAGGGCCGCGATTGACGACATCTCCGGCCATGATGACGTGGTCTGGCCCCCAGGCCTCGATGTGGGTGGTCACGCGCTCCAGGGCGGGCATATTTCCGTGAATATCAGCTAGTACGGCTATTTTCATGACACTCTCTGAGCCGTGCATTATATGGGGGAGCCGGATATTTCTCAATCTGCTTCTGGGAGCCGTAAGGGGCGAGGGGCGAATTGCAGGAAGCAAGTGACAAGTTGGCGGGTGGCGGCCCTGGTGGGACTCGATAGAATTGGGAGAAGTGGCGTAAGCAAGGGAAACCATCGGAGGTAGGCATGAAATTGGCGATCGGAGCTGATGAAAGGACCTATTTGACGGATGAAGTCGTACAAGAGGTGGAAAACAGGGGCCATGACGTCGTCTTGTTTGGCCATTTGCGGGATGACAAGATCTACTGGCCTGAAGTCGCCCGACAGGTGGCCGAGAGCGTTGCCCAAGGACACGCGGACGAAGGAATTCTCTTCTGCTGGACGGGTACGGGGGTGAGCCTGGCGGCGAATAAGGTGACCGGTATCCGGGCGGCCCTGTGCGCTGATGCGGAAACGGCCAAGGGGGCGCGCCTGTGGAACCAGGCCAACATCTTGTGCATCTCTCTGCGAGCGACATCGGCCGCCGTGGCCCAGGAGATCCTCGATGCCTGGTTTGACACGGCTTATCAACCGAACGAAGAAGATGATACTTGCCTGGCTCAGGTGGCGGCCCTGGAAGAAAAGTATGGGAGTCAAGGGAATTGACCGGGTAGATCATTTGTTCTATAATCTGGCTATGGACGCCGCAAGCAAGCTAGAACTCTTCGCAACCCAGATGTACCTGGAACCGGCCGAGGATGCCGACGCCAGGGTGATCCCATTGCAGTTGGTATCACAAAGGGCGAACGCCACGCCTGGAGCGACGCCGAAGGTGTTACCCTGCGGCCAGGTCGAACGCCCCGATGGCCAGATCGCCGCGCCAGATACCAGGAAATCGGCCGGACTCCAGGCCAAGCGCAAATCCTTGGGCATCACCGAAGCGGTAATGCCTGGCGGAAAAACCATCACCTTGCTCAAGACGATGGTAACTTCGGCCTGCGAGCGGAACTGTTACTACTGTCCCTTCAGAGCCGGCCGCAACTACCGCCGGGCCACGTTCAAGCCTGAAGAGCTGGCCCAGACCTTCATGGAGATGTATCGGGCCGGTCTGGTCGAAGGCCTGTTCTTGAGTTCGGGGATCATCCGCGGCGGGGTAGCTACCCAGGATAAACTCATTGCCACGGCTGACATCTTGCGCAACAAGCTGAATTTCCGCGGCTACTTGCATCTCAAGATCATGCCTGGCGCGGAGCGAGACCAGGTTCAACGTTCTATGGAACTGGCCAGCCGGGTATCGGTGAACCTGGAAGGGCCTAACGATAAGCGGCTGCGGCTGTTGGCGCCCAAGAAGGTCTTCCTGGAAGAATTGTTGCAACCTTTGAAGTGGGTGGATGAGATCCGCCAGACGGCCGCGCCGCTGAAAACGTGGAACGGCCGTTGGCCCTCGTCGACGACCCAATTTGTCGTTGGTGCGGTAGGCGACAGTGACCTGGAGTTATTGACAACGAGCAGTTATTTGCTGGGCCAGTTGCGCCTGAGCCGGACCTATTACATGGCCTTTAACCCGGTGCCAGATACGCCGCTGGAGAATGTGCCGGCCGAAAATCCCTGGCGGCAGCACCGGCTGTATCAGGCCTCATTCTTACTGCGGGATTACGGTTTTGACCTGGAAGAGATGCCTTTTTCCCAGGACGGCAACTTGCCCCTGGAGGCCGATCCGAAATCGGCCTGGGCCCAGGCCAACCTGGCCGAAGCGCCGGTGGAGCTTAACCGGGCCGATCATGAGTCGCTGCTACGGGTGCCGGGAATCGGCCCTAAGGGCGCCCGATCGATCCTGCAGGCGCGTCGGCATAACAAGCTGCGAGAATTGGCGGACTTGAAGGCTATTGGCGTGCGGCCGGCTCGGCCGGCGCCTTATGTGCTGCTAGACGGCAAACGGCCGACCTATCAACCCCGGCTCCTGTAACTCAACCCTTACCTAGATAGACTCATTTTAGAGCCCGCCGGGCGCCCAAAGCCAACGTCAGCAGCGCCAGGGCCAGCCCCGCGGCGACGGCCACAGCCGGCTTGCGCGCCGCCGGCTTTTGGACCAGGCGCTCAACCTCTTCCACGACCGGCTGAACGCGCTGGCGTGGTGTGACGCCAAAGACCAGGCGCATGATGGCCGCTCCCAGCCGGTATTGGCCCGGTTTACGCATCTGGGTGGCCACGTCGAAAGGCACGGGCGGGCGGCCGACAGCATAGGAGTGGACCTGGGTGAATTGCAGCACCTCGCTCTTACCGTGGGTGCGGGCCGAGCCCGATTGCTTAACGCCGCCAAAGGGCAGCAGCGAGACCGGGTAATGGGTTGTGGCGTCGTTGATATTGACCGATCCGACCTCTAATTGACGGGCGACCCTTTGGGCGCGGTCTAGATCGCTGCTCCAAACTGACGCGCTCAGTCCAAAGTCGCTGTCATTGGTCAAATTGATCGCTTCGGTTTCATCTTTGACCTTCATGATGGGCATGACGGGGCCAAAGGTCTCTTCACGCATCATCTTCATCGAGTGATCGACGTCGACCACTACCGCTGGCTCGGCGTACAGGTGATTGAACTGCCCGCCTGTCAAGACACGCGCCCCCTTCTCTACGGCGTCGGCCAATTGGATCTCAATGATCTGTTTTTGCTGCTCTGAGCTAAGCGGGGCCATGTGAAAGGGGTTGTCTTTGTCGGGCGAATAGCCGATGGTCACTTTCCTGGCATGTTCCACGGCCTCGCGGACGAATTCATCGTAAACCGAATCGACGACGTAGACCCGCTCGACGGAGACACAGGTCTGGCCGGCGTTGTAGCAGGCCGACCAGATGCCCCAACGGGCCGCGGCTCTAAGGTCGGCGTCTTCCAGGACCAGCATGGCATCTTTACCGCCTAATTCGAATAGGTAGGGTGTGAGATTTTCGGCTGCGTCGCGGGCGATCTTGCGCCCGGTAGCCACCGAGCCAGTCAGGAAGATCAGGTCGGGCTTGGATTTGACGACCATCTCCCCGACCCGGCCGTCGCCATGAACGAAGCGCACGAAGGGCGACAACTCGGGCACGCTCTGAAATAACTTCTCGAGGAGCACGCCGGTCGCCGCGGTGACTTCCGAAGGCTTGACCAGAACGGTGTTTCCGGCCAACAAGGCTGAACAAATGGGGGAAATCGTCAGATCAAACGGATAATTCCAGGGGGCGATGACGGCCACTGTGCCATAGGGTTGCGGTTCAGCGTAGAATCGCTTGAAGATGTAGAGACCGGGTGGGATCCTGCGCCTGGCCAACCAACGCGGGGCACGCTTGTAATATTGGTGCAGCCGGTCGACGGTCATTAGCACTTCAATCAGGCCATCCTGGCGACTCTTGCCCGTGTCCTGGTTGATGGTTTCGGAAATGATGTCGACCGAGTCGATGACGAAAGCCTGGAACTTGCGTAAAATGCGCACACGTTCCTTGACTGGCTTGTTACGCCAGCGGGGAGCCGCCTGTCGCAAATCGGCCAGGGCCTGGCTTACCTCGGCCGCCGTGCTCATGGGTACCTGGGTAAACTGTTCTCCCGTCGCCGGGTTAACGCAGGGGATCGTTTCGATTTGTGTCTTCATGGAGTGGTCCTTATCGGCCGGTTACGTCTTCCGTTGTAGAAAACGAAAGGCCAGGAATGCAAATGGTAGGAGCAGCAAGGGCAGGATCAAGCGTCGTTTTGACAGCCCCTGGCCATTGCCGTTCGGCGTGTATCCCGCTGGCGCTTCCAGGGGTTCATAAGCTTCTGCTTCTGACGCGGCCGGGATCTGGCTCATGGCCCGCTCGGACATGGCGGTGATGGTCAGGCTAGGATTCACGCCCAGGTTGCTGGGAATGACCGAACCGTCGACCACGTAGAGACCGGGATAGTTGAAAGCCTGCTGCTCCATGTCGACGACGCCGCTGGACTCGTCCAGGCCGATGCCGCAGCCGCCTAGAATGTGGGCCGTGGAAGGCGTGTTCATCAGTATTTCATTGAAGGTCGACTGGGCCACGCCATCCGACTTTTCGGCAAAGCGCTCGACGACCGCGCGACCGTTTTCGATCACCGTTGGGATGGGCAGATCTTGATCCCGTTGGCTGACCAGGTCTTTGCGGAAGAGAGTCAACGGCCGGCGACCCAGCTTCAGGCTCATCCTGTTTTCCAGCGTCTGCATGACCAGGATGATGGTAGTGTCCCGCGCCCAGTCGGGCAAAATTCGCGCCTTCAAGAGGTCATAGGGATTGCGGATAGCGAACTTAACAAAGCGACCGATGCGCTGCAGGCTGCTGCCTTCCAGGTTTTCTAATAGCGGCACAGCCAATGTGCGTATGAATGACGAGCCGCGTGGGTATCGCACCGGCTCGACGCTGGTGACTTCGTTCACCCAGAAATGAGATGTTATGGCCACACCCTGCGAGTAATCAGGGCCGGGTTGGCGGGCGGTGACGCCCATTATGGCCTCGCTGTTGCTGCGCACCCCGGTGGCCAGGCGGCTGGAGAGACGGGGCAGCGTCTGACGTTCATCCCGGCACCGGAGCAGCAATTTGTTGGTGCCCAGCACGCCGGCGGCCAGGACGACATTGCGAGCGCGGACCCGCCGCTGAGGCTTGGCGAACCAGGCCGTGGTCTTTTCGTAAAGCACTTCGTAGCGGGCGCCGTCGGCGTTTTCGCCATAGAGAGGCCGGATTTCTAACACATTGGCCTCCGGTCGCATCTCGGCGCCCCATTTCTCGGCGAAGTACAGGTAATTCTTGTCCAGCGTATTCTTGGCATTATAGCGGCAGCCTACCATGCAGCCTCCGCAGTGAATGCATGCGGCTCGATCCGGTCCCTGTCCGTCAAAGTAGGGATCGGGCACGGTTTGACCTTCTTCGTCGCCAAAGAAGATGCCCACCGGCGTCGGTTCAAAAGTGTCTTCTTGCCCTAATTCAGCGGCGATCTCAAGTAACAAGTGATCGGCCGGCCACAATCTGGGATTGGCGTTGACCCCCAGCATCTTCCGGGCCGTATCGAAGTGGGGCTGAAGCGCTTGCTCCCAATCCATATCGCCCGGCCATTCTTCAGTGTGAAAGAACTCTGACTTGGGCTGGATGAGGGTGGCCGCATAGACCAGGCTGCCGCCGCCCACACCGCTGCCGTTCAGGATCAGGATGTCGTCGAGCAGGTTGATGCCCATGAAGCCGAAGCAGCGTAAAGCCGGCAGCCACAAATAGTTGAAGATGTTCCAATTCGTCTTCGGGAAATCTTGAGCCCTATAGCGTTTACCCCGTTCGAGGACCAGGACACGATACCCTTTTTCGGTAAGACGCATGGCAGACACGCTGCCGCCAAAACCTGAGCCGATGATGACGAAATCAAAAGCTTCGTTCTCTGTTGTTTGATGTCTGGCCATTGGTCAAGTAATCCTTGTTTGACTGCCCCATTTGCCATTATGCCTAGAAATGATAACACAGTGCGTCATCAGCATAACACAGTGCGTCATTTTAACCCAATTCGGCGCCGTTCGCACTTTCGGCGAAGTGTCAACCAAGGTTGACATTTCTTTGACGGTCCGGTCAGAACATGTTATGTTTTAGCACGGTCGCTGCCGGGCGATCATAATGATTTTGAGGGATTAAAATGACGCGGATTCTGGCCATCGCCATGCAGAAAGGCGGTGTGGGAAAGACGACGACGACCATCAATTTATCGGCCGCCCTGGCTGAACGCGGTCACCGGGTATTGGCCATTGACCTCGACCCCCAGGGCAATTTGACCCAGCATGCCGGCTTCGATCCGGAGCGATTGTCGCCGACGATCTATGATGGCCTGCGGGCTGAAATTGAAGGGCAAGCTTACGACACTCGGGCCGCCGTTCATAGCGCGGCCGAAGGGTTCGATCTGATGCCCTCTCAACCTGAGTTGAGCTTGGTCGAGCTCTCTTTGATGAATACCCTGAGCCGAGAGAGGGTCTTAGCCGCTTTTCTCGAGGATATCCGGGCCGATTACGACTATATTCTGATCGATTGTGGTCCCTCCCTGAACTTGTTGGTCATCAATGCTCTAACTGCGGCCAATAGCGTGATCATCCCGGTCCAGACTGAATACCTGGCCGCCCGGGGCGCCTTCATGATCCTGTCAACTATCGAGACAGTGCGCCAGAAGAAGCTGAATCCCAACCTGTACGTAGAAGGCATTTTGTTGACTATGGCCGATACGCGTACCTTGCTGACCAAGGATATCCTGGCCGCGGTTGACAGCCAGTTTGGCACCGGCCAGTATGTTTTCCAGAGCGTCATCAAGCGTTCAGTGCGTTTTGGCGAGAGCGTCGTCGCCGGGCAGAGCATTCTGGCCTATGATCCCAAGAATCCGGGCGCCCAGGCCTACCGGGATATGGCCGAGGAGGTGCTGCGTCGCGGCGAAGCCGTGTATGGTGTCGGCGCCGAGCACGGCGAACCTGCGGCTAGCAGTTCCGCGCCCGGCGCATCTGCGCCGACTTAGGGGCATTAAGCAAAGGCCAGGAGGAGGCCGGATATGGCCAAGAAACGGCCCAAAGTGAACCTCTCCCAGGCGATTCAGCCGCGAACGGGAGACTTGGAAAAGCTCTTTGCCACCGAGGGCGATGTTGAACAGGCTGCTGGCTTGCAGTTGCTGTCAATTCGCCTTGACGTCATCGTCGCCGATCCGGAACAGCCCCGGCGCACATTTCCCGAAGACAGTCTTTTGGAGCTGTGTGAAAGTATTCGTCAGGATGGCGTCATCCAACCCATCGAAGTCACCGAAACGCGCGCTGGGCAGTATATGGTCGTCCACGGAGAACGGCGCTGGCGAGCGGCCGAATTGGCCGGCCTGGAGACGATCCCGGCCGTGGTCCGGCGTCAGGATTACGACACCATCACGCGCCTGGTGCGGCAGTTGGTCGAAAACATGCAGCGCGAGGATCTGAACGACGTGGATCGGGCGGCCGGATTGCTGCGCATGCGCGAGTTAATGCAGGCCGAATTGGACGCCAAGCCGCCCGGCGACAGCGCCGCCAGCACGCCCTGGTCCAAGACCGTGACTTGGGCCAAGGTCGGCAAGCGTCTGGGCATGACCCGCCAGCGCATTCACCAACTCATTCGGCTGTTGGATCTGCCGAAACCTATCAAGGAAGATGTACGCAGCGGCAAGTTGAGCGAGCGCGATACCCGGGTCTACCAGGGTTTACACAACCGGCAGCAGCGAGACCTGCACCGGGCGCGCTACAAGCAGGATTTGAGCCCGACCGAGGTCCGGCAGGTTGCTCAGCACCTCAAGCAAGAGCCGGACAAAACTGTCTCCCAGGTCATTCGCGAGATCCGTAATCCTCTGCCTGAGCCGCCCCCTGAACAAGAATTCGATTCTTCGTTCGACGCGATGGTTATGGCGGGCGAATCGACCGTCGGCGAATCGTCCGCTGGCGAATCTGCCAGTAGTGATCCGGCCGAGCGGGATGCCCAAGACGCCTCGCTAGGGGCTTTGCGCGACCAACCCTGGAACGAAGGCACCGTCCTGCCGCCGCGGCAGACCCGGCCGAATAATATCGATCGCCTGGATTGGGTGCGCGGGCACCTGGCCCGCTTACAGCGCCATGGCCTGACGCCGGCCGAGCGCCAGGAAACGCTGCGCCTGTTAGGCCTGATCCAGACCGACGTCGCCTCTCTCTTGGCCGCGCTGCAAGCTGACGAAGAGATCGAAGCCTAACCAACCCACCTGTCAACCGCGGTTGACACTTCCCGCGTAACATTCCCCAGAAGCAGCTCCAGCTTTATCTCAGAACGACCAAATTCGCCCTCAGGGCGCTTTCTCTTACTTGCAGGTAAAAATATTGGTCTGAAGGAAGGCTCAGGCTCTAGCGGGCGATTTCGCGCTAAGACGCATCAATCGAGGCCGAGGCCGCCGGTGCAAAGTCGGCGTTTGGGGACATCGCGCCGCTCAACCGCTTTCGCGCGAGTACAGGAGTTGAACTTTCTCCAGCATTGGAAAATGGCGTCGAACGACCCTCGACAACAACCGAAATCTCCCGTACGATCAGACTGTCCAACGATCAACAATCAACAACCACCCAAAGGAGTTCCCCATGAAAGGCTACGGACCCGTGAACGCCATGGAATATCCGCGATTCAGCGGCATTCGCACCTATATGCGCCTGCCTCACGTGCAGGATCTGGCGGGGGTTGATTTCGCCATCGCCGGCGCGCCTTTTGATACCGGCGCTACTTTCCGCGTTGGCGCCCGCTTTGGACCGGAGGGCATTCGGGCAGGTTCGGTTCTGCTGCGGCCGTACAACCCCAGCCAGGATATCAACATCTTCGACTACCTGTCTGGCGTCGACTATGGTGACTTTCCGGTGGTCCCTGGTTACCTGCCGGAGAGCCACGCCAAGATCGAAGCCGGCATGCGGCCGTTGTTGGCAGCGGACGTGACGCCTATCGTCCTGGGTGGTGATCATTCCGTTACGCTGCCCGAACTGCGGGCTGTGGCCGAGAAGCATGGGCCGGTGGCCTTGATCCAGTTTGACTCCCACGGCGACCTGTGGGACGAGTACTTTGGCGGCAAGGATACCCATGGTACACCCTTCCGCCGGGCGATAGAAGAGGGGCTGCTGGATACTTCGCGTTCCAGCCAGATTGGCTTGCGCGGCCCGCTGTACGAGCCGGCCGATATCGGAATGTCGCATGATTTTGGTTTCCAGGTATTCACCGCCGACGACGTGCGCCAGGTTGGCTTGGATGGGGTGATAGCGGCCGTCAAGGAGCGATCTGGTGCTGGGCCTTGTTTCTTGACCTTTGACATCGACTTCGTCGATCCGACCTACGCCCCAGCCACCGGTACGCCTGAAGTGGGTGGGTTTAATGCCTGGGAAAGCCAGTATTTGCTGCGTGGCCTGCAAGGCGTGAACTTTGTGGCCTTTGACTTAGTTGAAGTTTCGCCGCCTTACGATAGCGCCGGCGCG
>CP070688.1:4442226-4451015 GCA_020353135.1 Chloroflexota bacterium | reverse complement strand
CGCGCAACGTAGCCGCCCAAAAAAACCGCCAGCGCACCACTGAAACCATTGAACGGGCGGGCAAGCTTATACAGCGCCACAGCTTTATTCATGGCGATTCACCTCGCCATTCATTATAGTTGCAGTCGTTGGGCCATGCAAAGTAACTCCCCCAGAATCTCATTTCCCCGAAAACTGAATCTGCGCTCTCCTGGCAATCACATTGGTCGAAGTTTCCGGGGAAATATCAGGTCCATATCGAGGTCCGCGCTTTCAACAACAGGTTCGAGCGTCTATGATCTGTTCAACGTGGGGTGTTACCTGTTCGATCACTTGCGCTTCGTCCAAGCCACGGACCTTGAACACGACCTCGCGATTCGCCTCACTCTTCCCGGCGAACTGAGTGAAAGAGACAAAGCTGCCGCCAGCCTTGGCCACGGCCTGAGTGATCAGGGCCAGTTCGCCTCGCCTTTCGGGCACCATAGCCGTCACCCGTACGCCGTCAACGCGGGCGCCCATCAACTCCAGGAAGATCTTAAACAAGTCGGTCTCAGTAATCAGCCCAACCACGCTGCCTTCACTCATTATGGGAATGCCGCCAATCTTGTTGTCGGCCATGATGCGGGCTACTTCTTCAATGGGCGTATCCTCGCTTACCGTCAAGACTTCCTTGGTCATTATTTCGGACACCTTGATCTGGCTAAGCAAATAATTGATCTCCCATACGCTCAGCGAAGTTGCATCCGACGGCGAAGCGTCAAGCAGATCCTTGTCCGAAATGATACCCAACAGCTTACCATCTTTATCCACCACGGGTGTACGGCGAATCCGATTCGTCTTCATCAAGTTGAGGGCCTCCATGATGGGCAGATCTGGCTCGACGGTGATAACCGGCGCTGACATCCTTTCATTTACTAGCATTGATCATTCTCCTCGAATAATAGGACGCGGATTAACGCTAATCAACTCGGATGAGGACTGGGTTGATTCTGGTTGATCCTCGTTTTCATTCAGTATCACGAAGCGCTAGCTCATGTTGATTCCTTGCAAAAAGCCATTCGCCGTGAGCTTGCGCTTTCAAACTGCTGGCTGTGGGCGATTGGACTTCGGTTTTTCCCACACATTCTGACGTCTTTAATGGTAATCAATTGCGGCCGAAACTTCAAGCTCCAGATTTATAGATATCTTTAAGTCTATTTATGGCAACTTATGATATCATGTACTTGGATAGCCTGAACTATAGTCGTAACGCGGGAGTTGGCGTAGTCTACGGCGGGGTGCTTATTGTGGAGTGTTTGGCGCACTTTCATTAGCACCGAGTAGTGATCGTCTCTGGGTTCCTGGCGCCGTATGAACATCCTGCCATTGTTGGCTCGCCGAGGAGGTTGAGCGACAAGGCAGGATGTTGGTTTTCTGGTAGCAAGGGGCGGCTACGACAGGATCGGGCAGTCTCAGCGCTCGATTGGGGAACGCCGACGGAATCGCCAAGGAAAGCCCAAATGTCGCCATGTACCGGCCGTGCATTTCGTTGTGTAACAGTCATTTTGCTGCTGCAAATCTGCTACACCGGCTTGAGTGCCCAGATCATCTCATCGCTGTCATCTTGCAGATCATGACCTGAGAAATCGCCGTAAACGGCGTCGATCGCAAAGCCAGCGTGCCGTGCAAGATGCTCCATCTCTTGCCGAAAGACACAGTGTAACCTTACCGGTTCATTCTCGTAGCGTTCGATGACGGAATCATCGGCGCCCAGTATTTCCCACGCGTTGTGAAAGATGGCCGTCTGTGTGGCTCTCTCATATGCCCAAGCATAGGACATGCGGCAGATCTGCCCGGTGGTGGGATGGATCAATCTTTTGCCGTATCTGACGATCTCGAATGGCCGCTTGCCAATTCCTCCTAGCCAACCCAGGTCTTGATGGTCTATATGCACGATGAGCTTACCGTTCGGCGTTAGGTGGCGCCGAATGCAAGTCAGACAGGCCAGTTGATCCTCGGCCGTATGGATATTCTGGAAGGCGTGTCCGGGAATGATCACCAGGCCAAAAGGCTCATCTAGCGCGAAGTCACGCATGTCTGCCTGCACCCAGGCGATGTTGGACATTCCTCTGCTCTTGGAACGAGCGACATCTAGCATCGCCGGTGAGTGATCCAGGCCTGTTACCTGTACGTCGACTCCCGCCAGGCGGATGGCGACCCTTCCCGTTCCACATGCTACCTCGAGTACTGCTTCACCACGTGCATGCGCCTCGGCGGCCGCTGCGCGATAGAAGTCCACCTCATCCGGCCAATCACCAACATAGAGGTCGTAGAGCTCAACATCCAGGTCTTGAGCTGGCATCGCACTCTCCAGAGGAGTTCATCAGCCCGGGGTAATGGAGACACGGGCGTTAAGTATCGCCTCGTCCCTGTGACGATTATACGGGACACACATCATTCCGGCACTTCCGATTCGTCTGTGTAAGCGAGTGGCACCTGAGGATCTCGAAGATCGGCCTGGCTGGCGGTACAATAAGCGTAAATAGTCCATACCGGTAGATGTATCACGTTCCATGATCACCAGCAGCCAGAACCCTAAAGTCAAACATGTCCGTCGCTTGCTAGTGGATCGCCGCTATCGGCAACGCGAAAAGGCGTTTGTCGTCGAAGGGACGCGATGGATGGCCGAGGCCGTGGCGTCCGGCCGCCAGCCAGAGTTGGTCCTGGCCACAGAGCGCTGGCTCAGTGCCCAGGGCAATCAGCAATACGTAGCTGGCCTAGCTGCTAAGGTGACGACAGTCGGCGAGAAGGTCATGTCCGTGGCCAGCGACACCGAATCGCCGGCCGGCATCCTGGCGGTGATGCCAATGGTTGAGCTTCCCCTGCCTAACAACCCCACCCTGCTGCTCATCCTGGACCGCGTATCCGATCCAGGCAATCTAGGGACGATAGTACGCACCGCAGCCGCGGCCGGCGCTGAAGGCCTGCTGCTGGGACCAGGCTGCGTCGACCCTTACAATCCCAAGGCTATCCGGGCCACTATGGGCGCTTTGCTGCGCTTGCCGGTATTGTCTCGCCCCTGGTCTGCCATCCAGGATTTAACGGCCGGCCTGGCGGTCTGGCTGACCGCCGCCAGCGGACCGATCAACTATAGCCATGTCGACTGGCGCCAGCCGGCCGCGCTGATCGTGGGCAGCGAAGCAACTGGCGTTGGCGCCGAAGCGAAGGCCTTGGGAAGCGGTTCCATATCGGTGCCCATGGCCGGCCGGGCCGAGTCGCTGAACGCGGCCGCGGCCGCGGCCGTCGTCCTATTTGAAGCCCGCCGTCAACGAGAGCGCCATTTGCCGGCCGGCCTCTAGCCATTGTGTGTCAAGATCGGGGATTTATCTTGATGCTGAATTGGTCGGCCTCACCCTCTTCCTGGCCCGCTTCAAAGACGAAGGGCCGTCGGCACGATGGGCAGGTGCCCTGAAACACTTGCAGATTGTTTGCCATCTCGCAACCATAGCTTTTCTGCACAAGGTTGCGCACTGTCAGATTCCAGGTTAAATCTAGCCAACCGCTATTTGATTTCTCGACGGCTTCGTCGAAGTCCTGCTGAACCAGCCGGTAACCGGCCAGGAAGAAGCTGCAGCGCGGACAGGCGGTAAAATAGGCCGAGACCTGGTCGGCCCTAACCTGACCGCGATGGCCGGCACCTTTGCCTGAGGATGGGTTGGATCGCTGTTCTTGTCGTGTCATCACGGGAATTGATTCTAGCCTGGCGAGAGGTTCTGTCAAATCATGAAGATTCGCGCGATTACGTTGTTCGTCGAGCCGACATTGGAACCGGCCAGGGCCGAAGCGTTCCTTGACGCTGCCCGCGGCTCCTTCACGGAGCAGATCCAGACGCTGCGACTGGCCACCACGCCTTTTCCTTCCTGGTGGCAGCCCGATCGCTTTCCGGCGCTGCAGGCCAGGGAAAGCGTCGAGCTACGGCAGGCAGCCAAGGCGGAGTTCGTTTGCCTGGGCCCGGTGCTGCTGCGGCACGACGCCGGCTGGCTCGACACCCTGCCCGATATGGTCGTCGGCGGCCGCGGCCTTCGCCACGGGACGAGGCTCAAGATGCGAGCCTATCATCACCGTCAGGATTGGTAAATGGACGAATCGACCTCTCGTGGCCCTGAGCTAGAAGCAATTCGTGAAACTCGCCGGTGGATCGATCCCTACGTTCTGGAGACGCCGATTTGGGGCTGGCGCAATCGTCACATTAGCGAGATTGTTGGTCAGGATACGGAAGTCTTGCTCAAACTGGAGCTATTTCAGCATACCGGCACCTTCAAACCGCGCGGCGCGCTGGCCAACATGATGGGCCTGGAGCCGGACGAGCTGGCTCGCGGCGTAACGGCCGTCAGCGCCGGCAACCATGCCATCGCCGTTGGCTACGCGGCGGCCATCCTGGGCACCTCGGCCAAAGTCGTCATGCCCAGCTACGCCGACCCGGCCCGCATCGAGACCTGCCAATCATACGGCGCCCAGGTCGTGCTCGTCGACGACGTCCACCAGGCCTTCGACGAGGTTCACCGCATCGAAGAGGACGAGGGCCGGGCGTTCGTTCACCCATTCGAGAACGAACGCACCGTCCTGGGCACGGCCACAGTTGGCTTCGAGCTATGTCAACAAGTTTCCGATCTGGAGGCCGTCATCGTGCCCATTGGCGGCGGCGGTTTGTGCGCCGGCATCTCCGCGGCCGTCAAGCAAATGAAACCTCGATGCCAGATCTTCGGCGTAGAGCCACACGGCGCCGACTCCATGACCAGAAGCTTCGCCAGCGGGCAGCCTGAACGCATCGAAGCGGTGACTACCATCGCCGACAGCCTAGGCGCGCCCCTGGCCATGCCCTACACTTTCAGCCTCTGCCGGCGCTACTTGGACGATCTGGTGCTCATCGACGACGACGACATGCGCCGGGCCATGCTGCGCCTTTATCAGGGTACGAAACTGGCCGTCGAACCGGCCGGCGCGGCCTCGACCGCCGCCCTGGTCGGCCCCCTTCGCGAGCGGCTGCGTGGTAAACGGGTGGCCCTCATCGTCTGCGGCAGCAACGTCACCCCCGAAACTTTCGCCCGCCACATCGCCGATATTCCAAGCTGAAGGCTAAGGGCTATTACTAAGGAAACCACACGCGCAAGCCCATTACCATGGGCCGCGCACCACCATGAATGAAGAATTCTAATCGCTGATCCCTCAAAGCTAACAGCTATGTTCAGAGGAGTGACCCATGACCGAATACCGATCCCGTGACGACTTTACCATCGGCGAGAGGGCCCAGCTTTCCCGCTCTATTACCGATGACGACATCCGCGTTATGGCCGACATCACCGGCGACTTCAATCCCGTTCACATGGACGACGAATTCGCCGGCCGCACCCGCTTCAAAGGGCGCATCGCCCACGGAATGTTTAGCGCCGGGCTAATCTCGGCCGTGCTGGGTACAAAGCTACCCGGTCCAGGCTCAGTCTATTTGAAGCAAGAGCTGAACTTCCTCTACCCCGTCCGCGCCGGCGACACCCTGACGGCCGAAGTTGAAGTCACCAATTGGCGGGCTGACAAGCGCATTATTACCCTGAAAACGCGCTGTCACAACCAGGACGGCCGGGATGTCGTCGACGGCGAAGCCGTGATTCTGGTGGAGAAATTGTGACCCGCGCGAATCAATCACAGACGCGCTCGCTGTACCAACTGCTGGCTGCCTGGAGGTCAGCCGTTTTTGGTACAGACCATCCCAAACCGCCGCCATACAACGGGCCAGATGTCCAGTTAAGCGCCATCGTCGAGCATACAGCCCATGTCAAGTCAGGCGCCTGTTTCGTGGCCCGTGTGCGTACCGGCACCGACGGCCATCCCTACATCGGCCAGGCTGTCGAGAACGGGGCCAGCCTGATTCTGGGCCAGCGTGACCCAGTCGAACTTAGTGTAAACCTGGACGGCGTGCCCTATCTGCGGGCCGACGATACGGCCGTGGCCGAGGCCTGGCTGGCGGCAGCCTGGTATGGCTTCCCTAGCCACGACCTGGTCATGATCGGCGTTACCGGCACCGACGGCAAGACCACGACGGCCAATCTCCTGTTCAGCATCTTGAACCAGGCCGGCCTGAATGCCGGTTTGCTAAGCACCGTCAAGGCGGTCATTGGCGATGAGGAAGAACCGCTGGCCCTGCACGTTACTACGCCGGAAGCTCCGGTAGTCCAGAGTTACCTGCGGCGCATGGTCGACGCCGGCGCCAGCTACTGCATCCTGGAGGCAACCTCCCACGGCCTGGCCCAGGATCGCGTCGGGGCCATCGATTTTGACGTGGCCGTGGTCACCAATATCACGCACGAGCATCTGGACTATCATGGCGACTTCGAAGGGTATTTCGGCGCCAAGGAGAAGCTCTTCAGAGGACTAGGGATCGGGAATCAGGGATCAGGGAACGGAGACCAGGGGATGACGGCCGGGGCAGAGCTCAAGCGGCGGCTGGTAAAGACGGCCGTGTTGAATCGGGATGATGGCTCGTATGACCGGCTGGCGGCGATTCCGGCCGGGCGCCATTTGACCTACGGCCTGGCCCCGGGCTCGGACGTGACGGCCGAAGCAATCACCTATGGCGGCCAGTCAACCAAATTGACTCTGCGTCTGCCGTCCCCTGATCCGCCGCGACCGCTGGTATCCACCCTAGTCGGCCAGTTCAACCTCTACAATATGCTGGCCGCTGCGGCCACCGGTCATGCTCTAGACATGGCGCCCGAAGTCATCGCCGCTGGCCTTTACCAGGCCAACCGGTTGAATGGGCGCATGGAACGGATCGATCGTGGCCAGCCCTTTCTTGTTCTGGTCGATTTCGCCCACACGCCCAATGCCCTGGAGCAAGCCATCGCCGCCGGCCGGAGCCTTGTTGACCCGACGAGCGACGGCCGGGTGATCACCGTATTTGGCAGCGCCGGGAAGCGCGACGTCGAAAAGCGTCGCTTGATGGCCCAGATCTCAGCCCGGGATGCCAACTTGACCGTGCTAACGGCCGAGGATCCGCGCACCGAAGCGCTGGACGACATTTTGGCTATGATGGCCGAAGGCTGCGCCAGCCAGGACAGCGTCGAGGGCGTCGGCTTCTGGCGGGTACCCGATCGCGGCCAGGCCATCTACTTTGCGCTGAGTCTGGCCCGGCCGGCCGACGTACTGCTCATCTGCGGCAAAGGGCACGAACAATCCATGTGTTTCGGGGCAACCGAGTATCCCTGGGACGACGTTCAGGCGACCGAGGCAGCCCTTGATGCATTCCTGACTGGCCAGCCGATGGTCGATCTGGGCCTGCCGACGTTTGAGGCCGACGAGTGAATTCGCCGCCTGCCAAACTTCATCGTCAACAAGGCGGCCGAACCAGGCGCATAAGTCTATGCCGTCGACGGTTGGACCGACTACATTCACCTGGTTGGCACCATCCCGCCCGTTTCAGCGGGTTTCCCTTACCAAGTGGGTTATGAATCATCCGCCCGAAGGTCGCGCCTATCATCGGGCTAATCTGATCTTACCGCCTTCCGGCTGGCCAATACGCATCACGTCCAGGAATACGATTCATCATCCGGCCGATCTGTTATATAATGTATTGGGCAGCTTGCACGTGGGCGGCCGATTCGCAGGCCGATACGAGGATAGAATCAGCACAGTCTAACGCTCGGCGACAGTGAACGACACCAAAGGGGATACACCCAGTCCCACGCCGTGTTGATCTGCGCCCCTGAGCTACACTCAGGCATCCGCGTCCTATATCTTGAGGAGGAATCATGAGCGAGTACAAGATTGGCACCGGCATTTACGACATAACCGGACCGGTCTACGATGGCGTGATGATGGGTTTTGCCGAAGAGAACCAGAAATCGCGCGGCATTCATCTCAGGCAATACGCTCGGGCCTTTGTTATCCTGCACAAACCGACCAAGAAACGCGTGGCCATCGTGGTGGCCGATATCTGGTCAGCCACCATCGCCGTGAAGCGCGAGGTCATCCGGCGATTACAGGACACAAGAGGCCTCGACCCAGACGTCTTTACCGCCGAAAACGTCATGATTACTGGCAACCACACCCATGCCGCGCCAGGCGGCTATTCGGAATATGAGTTATACAATCTGACCATCGGCGGCTTCGACGAACGTTGTTTCGAAAGCCACGTCGACGGAATCGTCCAGTCGATTAAGCGGGCCAATAGCCACCTGGTCGAGGGCGATATCCTCATGGCCAAAGGGATATTGAGCAATTGCGGCAAGAATCGCTCCCTGGAACCGTACTTCAACAACAAGGGTGTCGACAAGGATGTAAAGAAATCCAGCGATCGAGTCATGCTGCTGCTCAAGTTCGTGAGCAGCCGCGGCCGCGATCTGGGCATCTTGAACTGGTTTCCCATACATACCACCAATCTCGGCCAGGAAAATGAGCTTGTCAGCGGCGACAACAAGGGTTACGCCAGCTATCTCATGGAACGAGACAATGGCAGCAATCCATATTCGGCCGCCCCCACTTATGTCGCCGCCTTTGCCAATGCCAACTGCGGCGACATTTCGGCTAACACCCGGCCGCCAAAACCGGCCGAGTACATGAAGAACATGATGACCTTCGGCCGGAAACAGTATCAGAAGGCCACCCAACTCTCCCGGATCGCCAGCAGGCCACTGACCGGCCCAGTGGACTTCCGGCACACTTTCGTGAAGATCGCCGACGTCGACGACAAAGCCGGCAATAGACTGACCTGGCCGGCCGCGTTCGGAGTATCCTTCGCCCGCGGCAGCTCGGTGGACGGCATACCCTCTTTGAAGGTG
>CP070688.1:4432911-4442126 GCA_020353135.1 Chloroflexota bacterium | reverse complement strand
GGCTTCGTATGTGAATACGGCGACCACTGCCGGAGCGGCAGCCTTGCTCATCACGCCGGCCGATCGATTTCTCATCTGCGACAACATCGAGGCAACCCGGCTGGAGCACGAAGAGAAATTGAAAGATCAGGGTTGGCGCTTTCGTGTCGGACCGTGGCACAGTGCGGCCGGACAGGTTGACGAACTGGCCCGTGGCAAACGACTGGGAGCGGACAGTCCCTATCCGGGGGCAACCGATCTGTCGGTCGCCATCGGCCGGCTGCGAGCCAATCTCACACCCCAAGAGGGCGACCGCTTCAGGATCTTGGGCCGGCTGTGTGCGGAGGCCATGGATGAGGCCATTCGCGCCGTGCGGCCCGGACAGAGTGAATATGAGATCGCTGGTTTATTGGCTCAGGCAACCGAAAGTCGTGGCGCCCAGGCAATCGTCAACCTTATCGCCAGCGATGAACGCATCTTCTCTTTCCGCCATCCCCTGCCTACGGCTAAGAAGCTAGAGCGATACGCGATGTTGGTTTTATGCGGCCGGCGATGGGGCCTGGTTTGCTCGCTCACTCGCCTGGTCCACTTTGGCCCCTTACCCGACGAGCTACGGCGAAAGGCTGAGGCCACAGCCTTGGTAGATGCGACGCTCATCACGGCCACCCGGCCGGGACAGAAATTGGGAGAGATCTTCGAGCAAGGCGCGCGGGCCTATGAAGCGGCCGGTTTCCCCGATGAATGGCATCTACATCACCAGGGCGGCCCGGCCGGCTATGAGCCGCGCGAGACGGTGGCCACGCCCGCTTCGACTGAAGTCGTGGTTCAGGGCCAGGTCTACGCCTGGAACCCTTCCATCACCGGCGTCAAATCAGAGGACAGCATTCTGATAGGCGAATCAGAGAATGAGGTATTAACGGAGATAGCCGGTTGGCCGGCCATCCGGCTGGAGATTGCCGGATGGGAAATCGCCCGACCGGCCATCCTGGAAGTGACTTGAGGAAACGGATATGAGCGAAAACAGATTTGCTATAGGCATTGACTTCGGAACGTTGTCCGGCCGGGCGATCATCGTCGACGTTGCCGATGGTCGCGAGATAGCCTCGCACGTGCACCACTACGCCAACGGCGTCATCGACGAAGCCTTGCCTTCCAGCGGGATTCGGCTGGAGCCTGATTGGGCGCTACAAGATCCCAACGACTACCTGGAAGTCTTCAAGAACGCCGTGCCGGCCGTCCTGGCCAAGAGCGGCGTCGATCCCGAAGATGTTATCGGCATCGGCATTGACTTCACCGCCTGTACCATGTTGCCGACCAAGGCCGACGGCACGCCCCTGCGTTTCCTGCCCAAATGGCGAGACAATCCCCACGCCTGGGTCAAGTTGTGGAAGCATCACGCCGCCCAGCCCGAGGCCAACAAATTGAATGAGATCGCTCGAGAAGGCGGCTTCGCCTTTTTGGATCGCTACGGCGGCAAAATCAGCTCGGAGTGGTTCTTCCCCAAAGCGTGGCAGATTTTGGACGAGGCGCCGGAAGTGTACGAGGCGGCCGACCGGCTGATCGAGGCCGCCGACTGGGTAGTCTGGCAGTTGACCGGCGTCGAAACTCGCAATTCATGCACGGCCGGTTACAAGGCCATCTGGTCCAGGAGCGAGGGCTTCCCGCCAGACGAGTTCTTCAAGGCCCTCGATCCACGAATGGAGCACATCGTCGACGAGAAAATGTCGCGCGAGATCTCGCCGTTGGGGGCGAGAGCCGGCGAACTGACGGATGAAGCGGCCGGCTGGATCGGGTTGGCGCCAGGCACGGCCGTGGCGGTGGCCAACGTCGACGCCCACGTGGCCGCGCCGGCGGCTACCGTGACCGAGCCTGGGCGGATGGTGATCATCATGGGTACGTCCAATTGTCACATGGTCGTGGGCGAGCAAGAAGCGATCGTGCCCGGCATGTGCGGCGTCGTAGAAGATGGCATCGTGCCCGATTTGCCCGGCTTTGAAGCCGGGCAATCTTGCGTCGGCGACCATTTCGCTTGGTTCATAGAGAACGCCGTGCCTGGGGCATACGCGCGCGAGGCCGAGGCCCGGGGCGTCGCCGTGCACGAATTGCTGGAAGAGAAGGCTGCGAAGCTCAGACCGGGCGAAAGCGGCCTGGTGGCCCTCGACTGGTGGAATGGCAATCGCAGCGTGCTGGTGGACGCCGATCTGACTGGCCTGTTGGTCGGGGCCACGCTGGCCACCAGGGCAGAAGAGATCTACCGGGCTCTCATCGAAGCCACCGCCTACGGCACCCGGACCATCGTCGAAACCTTCCAGGCCAATGGCGTGCCGGTCAACGAGATCGTGGCTACTGGTGGCTTGCCGGATCGCAACCGGTTACTCATGCAGATCTACGCCGACGTTTGCGGCCTTCCCATTTACGTGGCCGAATCAAGCCACGCCGGTGCGCTGGGATCGGCCATGCACGGCGCCGTGGCCGCTGGAGCGGAGGCCGGCGGTTACGAGACCATCACCGAAGCGGCCCAGCACATGGCTCGCTTGCGCGATGAATCATACCAACCGAATCTCGCAAACAAGACCATTTACGATCGGCTATTCGCCGAGTACCAGACGCTGCACGACTACTTCGGCCGCGGCGATAATGATGTGATGAAGCGTCTCAAGAACCTCAGGGTAGAGGTCCTGACCGATTCGTAGGCTCAACCAGGAGAGTATCAATCCATGGAAGCGAGGCACATGGTCTTGAAGGCCCTCGAAGCGAAGGGGCGGTCGCCGGCCGTCTTGCTAAAGGATGACGGTTTCTTCACTATTGGTCACACGGCCGATACGCCAAGGCGAATTTCCCATGAATAAAATTCAAGGCGTCCTATGGGATATGGATGGCGTGCTGGTGGATACCGGGGAAGCTCATTTTGAGTCCTGGCAACTGGTTCTGGCTGAACGCGGCCTGCCCTTCGATCGCGAATTGTTCCAGGCCACCTTTGGCATGAACAATACCGGCATATTGCAGATGGTAATAGACGAGCATATCACGGCCGAAGAAGTCCAGATCATCGGCGACCGCAAAGAAGCTTTGTTCCGCCAGGCGGTGAAGGGTAACGCGCAGCTGCTGCCCGGGGTCTTGGAATGGTTGATCCGGCTCAAGAACCAAAACATACCGCAGGCAGTTGCCTCTTCGGCGCCCCAGGCCAATATCGACGCGCTGGTTGGGGAGCTCAAACTAGGCGCTTATTTTGCGGCTATTGTTTCTGGCGCCGGTATGCCAGGCAAACCAGACCCGGATGTATTCCTGGAGGCAGCGCGGCAGATCGGCGTGCCGGCCGACGGCTGCGTGGTTGTGGAGGATGCCATCGCCGGGGTCCAGGCGGCCCTCAACGCCGGTATGCGCTGCGTCGCCGTGACTACGACCAACAGCGCCGACGCCCTGGCGTCGGCCGACATCGTGGTCGACCGGCTTGATAGATTGACCGAAGAGACCTTCTTTAGCCTGTGATGTCAAAAGATGATGATGAGTAGACCGATCAGGCCTATCAGCAGGGCCAGGGCGATGCCGCCGGTGATCAACCAGCGCTTCAAGGTAGGGACTTGCTCCTGGATGTTGGCGAAGATTTCTTTGATCTTGGCGATAACGCCGTATCGCTCCAGCAAATAACCAATGCCTACCAATAAAGCCAGACCGGCTACCAGGCCGACAATTATCAAAACGATCGTGCTCATTCCTTCACCTCGACATCGTCTCGCAAGCTGGTCAGGCAGAATTATACAGCGGCTTGCACCCTCATCACACCCCTGACGGCCCTTACGACTCTAGATCAACCGGCCGTTCCATGACGAAATCAGTCTGTCGCTGGCTGCCCAATATGAAGGTTTGCTCGCCCACACGGCGAAAGCCCCACCTTTCATAAAATCGAATGGCCCGGTCGTTCTGCTCCCAGACGCCCAGCCAAATGGTCTCAAATCCCCCTCTGCTGGCCGTATCAAGGCATGCCCGCAGCAGCTCCGACCCATAGCCCTTGCCAATAGCGTCCTGTTCGAGATAGATGCGGACCAACTCCACGGGCGCCGGCCCGCGAACCGCGGACGGCGTCTCGCCGGCCAGAAGCTTAGCATAGCCAATTGCCGCCTCGTCTTCGAACATGAGCAGAAATGTTCCCACAGGATCCTGCAATTCGGCCGCTATTTGGGCCGTAGAAAAATGTGAAGCGACGTAATTGTCGATATCCTCAGGACGGTTGGACTGGCCAAAGCTATCCACGAAAGTACGTGCTCCCATGCTGGCTACGAGGGCAGCGTCGTCTAACGAAGCCTGGCGTATGATGGTGGAATCCAGCATAGATTGGAATAGACCCTTTCCATTAAGAGGTACGGTAGTCTAAGGCAGTCTTGCGATCTGGCGCAACTCAATCTTTTATGCGTCACACCTCTGTTCGCCAACTCATAGTGTTGACGTGGTCAATACAATCAAATCTTTTAGGAAACTCAGAGAATCGGGTATTGACATTGGAAAACGTTCCTGTTACCCTGAGCCTGATCATAGCAAAAATAGTTTTGTACTTATTATTGTGCAAGATTACACAATGTTGACATAAGGGGGCGTTTTTGTTAGTCTGGGCCGACCTGTTGTATGGTGACATAACAGATCCCTTGTAGCAGTGTACTGATAGTGGCGCCGCAGTGGGCCTTTGCCCCAAGCGGGGGACTATCTTCCTATCTACCAACCTATCGATTTGTCGTAGAGTTAGTAGTACCGTCCATTGTGGAGGTTGAAGTCGTTCTGCCAGGACTGAAGGATTTCGCCAGCGCGTTGTAATCCGCAACCTTCGAACCGGGCGGAGAAGTCGTTGAAAATCGAATAACAGAGCAAGTTCATCCCAAGAACCCAGGAGGTCTCCAACTATGATCCGGTGGATAGTCGAATCAAGTATGAAGCTTCGCTTCCTAGTGATTGTTCTGGCCCTGTTGCTGCTGATCTTTGGTTTCGCGCAGCTTCGCCAGATGCCGGTGGCTGTCTACCCCGAGATTGACCCTCCCCACGTGGAAGTTCAGACCGAGGCGTTGGGGCTGTCGGCCGAAGAGATCGAAGCGATGCTCACCGTGCCGATGGAGGCTGACCTGCTCAACGGAGTGGCCTGGCTGGACCAGATTTACTCCAAGTCGGTCGCCGGGCTGTCGTCCATCCTGCTGGTCTTCGAACCCGGCACCGATCCCATCCGAGCCCGGCAAATGGTACAGGAGCGCCTGACGGAGGCCTACGCCTTGCCGAACGTCTCCAAGCCGCCACTCATGCTGCAGCCGGTGTCGTCGGCCAATCGGGTCTTGATGGCCGGGCTTTCGTCGGATGAACTCTCGCCCATTGAGATGGGGGTGCTGGCCCGCTGGATTATCCAGCCTCGGTTGCTGGGCGTGCCCGGCGTGGCCAATGTAGCCGTATGGGGCCAACGGGAGCGGCAGTTGCAGGTGCTGGTTGATCCCGAAGAACTGCACCAAGAAGGAGTTACGCTGAGCCAGGTGGTGGAAACGGCCGGTGAAGCGCTGTGGTATTCCCCCCTTAGTTACCTGGAAGCCTCGGCGCCGGGCACGGCAGGCTGGATCGATACGCCCAATCAACGGCTGAGCGTTCGCCATCTGCAACCCATTACGACAGCTGACGATCTGGCAAAAGTGGCAGTCGTCAACAATAAGAATCTGACCCTGGGGGACGTCGCCACGGTGGTAGAGGATCACCAGCCGCTCATCGGCGACGCCGCCCTTAACGACGGGCCTGGCTTCTTGCTCGTCGTCGAGAAGTTTCCCGGAGCCAATACCCTGGACGTAACGCAGGGCGTGGAAAAAGCGCTCGCGGATCTGCAACCTGGCCTTCAAGGTATGGAGATCGATACCAGCGTTTTCCGGCCGGCCGACTATATTGACTCTGCGGTCGGCAATCTTGGCCTATTGGCTTTGATCGGCGGCGTGCTCGTCATTCTGGTGCTGCTTGCCTTTTACTTCCAATGGCGAACGGCGCTGATCAGCCTGTTGGCGATTCCGCTGTCGCTGGTGGCGGCCGGGATGATACTCTATGTAACCGATGCAACCTTCAATATCATGGTGTTGGCCGGGATGGCCGCCGTTCTGGCAATCGTCGTCGACGATGCTGTCGTCGATCCAGAGAATATCGCCGAGCGCTTGCGACAACGACGCCGGGAAGAGGAAGACGTTTCGGCTTCGAAAGTCATCCTGGGGGCTGTCCTTGAAACGCGAAGTCCGCTGGGTTACGCATTGGTTATTATCCTGCTTTTGCTACTACCCCTCTTCTTTTTGCCTGGCCTGACCGGCTCACTCATTCGGCCACTGGTCGTTTCCTATACGCTGGCCATGATAGCGTCTTTGCTTGTGGCCCTGATCGTCACCCCGGCCTTAAGCTTGAGCCTGCTATCCAATGCATCTCTGAAACGCGAGTCGCCGATCACAAAGGGATTGCGGGGATTCTATAGCGGGCTTTTGGCAAGAACCGTCCGTTCGTCCACCGTAACGATCATTGTTGCTGCGGTTCTCATCGTGATTGGCGTGGTTTCGCTGCTACTCCTCGACGTATCGTTGTTACCCACGTTGAAGCAGCGCGACTTGCTCATTCAGTTTGAAGCCGCGCCGGGCACATCGCGTCCAGAGATGAACCGCATTGTGGCCCAGGCCAGCGGCGAGTTGCAGGCCATACCGGGGGTACAGAACATCGGCTCTCATGTCGGACGGGCGATTACCGGCGATAGTGTCGTGTATATCAACTCGGCCGATCTATGGGTCAGTATCGCTCCAAAAGCCGACCATGCGGCCACTGTAGCCGCCATTCAGGAGGTCGTCGACGGCTATCCGGGGCTGGAACGCCAGGTGCAGACCTATCAGCCGGAGTCGCTTGGACCGGCGCTGACAGGCCCAGACAACGACGTGGTGGTCCGCCTGTATGGTCACGAATTGGAAGTTCTGCGTGACATGGCGGGAGATGTAGAATTGGCCATGGCTGCCGTGCCCGGCGTCGTCGGAGCGCAGGCGAGCATTTACTCAGAGGAACCGCAAGTGGAAATCGAGGTAGACCTGGCCGCGGCCGAGCAGCGGGGAATCAAACCGGGCGACATTCGCCGGCAGGCGACGACCTTGTTGTCGGGCATTCACGTTGGCAACCTCTACGAGGAACAGAAGGTGTTTGACGTGTTGGTCTGGGGCCAGCCCGAATTGCGCAGTAGCATGACGAATATCGACCAGCTCCTGATCGATACGCCCGATGGCAGCCAGGTACCTTTAGGCGAGTTGGCCGATGTGCGTATAGCGCCTGCGGCGACAGTCATCGAACGTGACGCCGTTTCGCGATTCGTCGATGTGGGGGCTGACGTTAGCGGCCGCAGCATCGATGCAGTCAAGGCCGATATCGAAAGCAGCATCCAGCAAATGCCGGTCCCATTTGAGTACCACATGGAAGTATTGAGCGATGCCCAAGGGCTGCAAGCAAACCAGCAGCGCCTGATAGCCATTGCGGTCGCCGCTTTGATCGGAATTTTCTTGGTCATACAGGCCGGGATAGGCGGTTGGCGTCTTGCGCTAGCGATCTTTCTGACCTCGCCTGTGGCCTTGGTTGGCGGTCTCTTGGCGGCGGTCATAGCCGGCGGCGTACTGTCAATTGGCTCGTTGTTTGGCCTGCTGACCGTATTAGCCATCGCGGTGCGCAGCGGCCTGGTGATGGTCAATCACATTCAGCGCCTCGCCCATGAGGAAGGGGATTCCGTAGAGCCGGAACTGGTAGTGCGCGGGGCAGCAGATCGAGTGGCGCCGATTTTGATGACCGCCCTGGCCACAGTCGTGGCTCTTTTGCCTATGCTGATTGGCGGCGGCATCGCTGGCAACGAGATGCTGAGCCCATTGGCGGCAGTAATGGTGGGTGGATTGATTACGTCGACTCTACTCAACCTTTTCATCGTGCCAGCCCTGTATTTGCGCTGGCCTAGCACTTTACCGGCCGTAGATACTTCGTTGACTGAAGCGACGCCGACGGCCGAGGCAGTTTAGCTCTGCTAAAGCTTGTACGCAAATGGTGGTTTCTCTGGTGAGTCAATGGTTTAGGAGGTTTTCAAATGCAGCACCTTAAACGCCTGCTGGTGATCGTCGTCTTTCTAGTTGTTGTTCTACAACTTGCAGCGTGCGGCGCTGACGAAGGTCCAGATAAGATCGAGCCCGCTCACGTGGAAGAAATAGAGGGATCAGAGTTCAACCTGGTGACTTTGACAGAAAAAGCGGCCGAGCGACTCGGCATCCAATCGGAACCAACGCGCGAGGAAGAGATGGACGGCGCCATGAAAATGGTCGTCCCTTACTCGGCCGTGATTTACGGTCTACACGGCGAGACATGGGCCTATGTCAGGAATCCCGGCCCCGGCTCCCTTACCTTCGTGCGACACCCCATTACGGTGGAGTATATTGACGGTGGTTTGGCGATTTTGGAGGATGGTCCCCCAGTTGGCACCGAAGTCGTGACGGTCGGCGCGCAGATGTTGTACGGCACCGATACCGGAGTTGGCAAATGAGCGAAATGCGCTGGGTCATTGCCACAAGCCTAAGGTATCGCTACTTGGTGGTTTTCATCGCCGCGGTACTCTTGATTTTTGGCATTAGCCAGATCGGCAACATGTCGATTGACGTCTTCCCCGAATTCGCGCCGCCAAGGGTAGAGATCCAGTCTCCGGCCATCGGGCTGTCCTCGGTGGAAGTTGAGGCTCTGATCACCGTACCCCTGGAGGAGGTGTTCAACGGGATGCCTGGACTGGACGTCATGCGTTCCAAGTCGGTGAACCAGTTGTCGTCGATCCTGCTCATCTTTGAGCCTGGGACCGACCTGATGGAAGCCCGGCAGTTGGTGCAAGAGCGGCTGGCCATTGTCAATCCACAGCTACCAAAGTGGGCCACGCCGCCGTTGATGATGCCGCCCCTGTCGTCGACCGCCCGGACCGTGAAGATCGGTATCTCCTCCGACGAATACTCGGTAATTGACCTGTCGATGATCACTTATTGGAAGATCCGCGAGCAACTGCTGCGCGTACCGGGCGTGGCAAATGTGGCCATTTGGGGCGAGCTGTTCCGGATTAAGATGGTTCAGGTCCAGCCTGAGTTGATGGCGGCCAATGACGTTACGCTGGACGAGGTTATGCAGACCGCGTCAGATACGCTGGACGTAGGCATCATACCCTATACGGAGGGATCGACCACAGGCACAGGCGG
>CP070688.1:4429181-4432811 GCA_020353135.1 Chloroflexota bacterium | reverse complement strand
TGAACAGCCACTTGTGGGGATTCATCACGAAGGAGTCAGCCATTTCAAGACCGTCCAATACATGAGCCATCTCCGGCACGACCGCGGCCGCCGCGCCGTAGGCGCCGTCGACATGCAGCCAAAGCCCATATCGGCGGCAGATTTCGCCGATTTCCCTTACCGGGTCGATACTGGTCGTAGCGGTTGTTCCCACAGTGGCGGCCACGAAGAAGGGCAGCCAGCCGGCCGCCAGATCCTCCTCGATAGCTTGGTCCAACTCTTCGACGTCAAGACGAAAATCCTGGTCAGACGCGATATGACGCACGCCTTCCTGGCCGATGCCCAGCGTAATGGACCCTTTCTCCACAGAGGAGTGGGTCTGGTCAGAGATATACAGCCGCAGGCGCGGCAGGTCTGAACGGCCGGCCATTCCTCTCTGGCGAATATCCAGGCCCAGCCCTTCTCTGGCTGCGGCGATGGCCAATAGACTGGACGCGGACGCTCCATCGGTGATGACGCCTTGCCAGTCTTCATCCAGACCCAGCAATTCACGCAGCCAAGCAAGTGTCACGTCTTCTAATTCGGTAGCCGAAGGCGACGTACGCCATAGCATGGCGTTGACGTTTAATGCGGCCGTCAGCATCTCGCCCAGAATGCCCGGCCCCGAGCCGCTGACGCTGAAATAAGCGTGAAAGCCCGGATGATTCCAATGGGTAATTCCTGGCAGGATGATCTTCTCGAAATCGGCCAGAATCGTTCCCATTTCTTCAGCCGTCTCTGGCGGAGCCTCCGGAAGTTGGGCCATTATCTCCCCCGGTTGGCTTCGGGACAGCACCGGATACCGTTCCGGGCAGGCCAGGTAATCGGCGATCCAGTCGACGATCTGGTGTCCGCTGCGCCGGAACTCCTCTAAATCCATTTCGCCTAACTTAGTCGCGTTGTCAGACATGCTTCTCTTCTCCACTCAGGTTCAAGGTCACTCTAGCTCTGGCAACCTTCTTGCTGCGGCCGGCCGACGTTCGGTATGATAGACTTAAAACCAATCACAAACCAGAAACGTGTGGCTCACTGCAGGGCCAATCGGAGATCTGACCCGATGGATGTTGTTACCGGCGCCTTTGGCTACATTGGCCGCTACATTACGGCCCACTTGCTCGATGCGGGCCGCAGCGTGAAGACTATTACCACCCACGTCGACAAGCCAAACCCCTTCGGCGCAAAGGTCAGTGCATTTGGTTACGATTTTGAACGCCCCGAGCGCCTGGTCGGGAATTTGCGGGGCGCCGACACGTTGTATAACACTTATTGGATTCGATTCCCACACTCAGGGATGACTTTTGAGCAAGCGGTCGACAACACCAGAATCTTGTTTGACTGCGCTGCCAGGGCTGGGATCAGGAAAATCGTACACATCAGCGTCACCCATGCTTCGCCTGGCTCATCCTTACCATATTACGCTGGCAAAGGGCTCCAGGAAGAAGCGCTGGTAGCTTCGGGCGTACCCTATGCCATCGTCCGGCCTACATTGGTGTTTGGCAAGGAGGATATCCTGGTCAACAACATCGCCTGGCTGCTCAGAAAGTTTCGCTTCTTTCCGAGCGCTGGCGATGGAGCGTACCGGCTGCAGCCCGTATACGTGCGAGATCTAGCAAGAATCGCGGCCGAGCAAGCGGAAAAGTCGACTTCCCTGACCGTCAACGCCATAGGTCCGGAGACATTCACTTACCGCCAATTGGTCGAGTTTACGGCCGCGGCCATCGGCCGGGACGTCACTTTCGTAAGCCTGCCGCCGCGGCTGACGATACTCTTGGGTCGGGCAGTTGGCCTGTTGGTAAGTGACGTGATCCTGACCGCCAATGAGCTGGACGGCCTGATTAACAACTACCTGACCTCGCAGCAGGCGCCCAATGGTGAAACGAGATTCTCAGATTGGATTCGGCAGAACGGCCGGACTGTCGGCTCTGATTACTCCTCGGAACTGGACAGGCATTACCGCTGGTCGCCGCGCAATAAATGAGGACGTTGCGATGGCCGCCATCATAAAAAGAGCCCTTCTCAAAATGAGAAGGGCTCGATAACGATACAGAGCTTGTGGAGGCGTCAGCCGGTAGCCACCTCGCTGATTTTCGGCGTTTCCTGACCTTCTTCTATAGCCGTCTCGTCGAAGTGGCTGAAGATCAGCTCACCATCCTCGGCATCGATAAAAACGTGGTCGCCTTTGCCGAATTCGCCCTGTAAGATCTTGATTGACAGCGGGCTTTCCACGTAACGTTGCAACGCTCGCTTGAGCGGTCGGGCGCCGAAGTCTTCATCGTAGCCCTGGCCGGCCAACCACTCTTTGGCAGCCATGGACAACTGGATCCGCAAATCGTGTTCGTCCAGGCGACTTCTCACCTCTCCCATTTGCAGGTCGACGATTTCGATCACGTCTTCTTTGGTCAATTGTTCGAAGATGATGATTTCGTCAATGCGGTTGAGGAATTCCGGCCGGAAGGTGTCCTTCAGCTCTTCTTCGATGCGCTCGTGATCGGCTTCCTCGGCCGGATCGTGCATGCCGGCGAAGCCCAGTGCGCCCGATCGCCGGACGAAGCTGGTGCCTACATTGCTGGTCATGATGACGATGGTATTCCGGAAATTGACTGTTCGTCCCTGGCCGTCGGTCAACCGGCCGTCATCCAGCAACTGCAATAGAGCGTTCCAGACGTCAGGATGGGCCTTCTCAACCTCATCGAACAACACGACGCTGTACGGCCGGCGGCGAATTTGTTCCGTTAATTGCCCGCCCTGTTCGTAGCCGATGTAGCCAGGCGGCGCTCCGAAGAGACGGCTGACCGTGTGCTGCTCGCGGTATTCGCTCATGTCGACCCGGATCAAGGCGTCCTCGTCGTCAAACATGAACTCGGCCAGGGCCTTGGCCAACTCAGTCTTGCCGACACCCGAACTACCCAGAAAGATGAAAGAACCGATCGGCCGCCGCGGATCACTCAAACCCGAACGGCTGCGGCGGATGGCATCGGACAGGGCGGCGACGGCCCGCTTCTGTCCAACGATGCGTTCATGCAAACGTTCCTCCATATGCAGCAGCTTATCTGCCTCAGTCTCCATCAATTGGGTGACCGGGATGCCTGTCCAGGCGGCGACGACCTCGGCGATATCATGCTCATCCACCACCTCGTCCAACATGTTCTCCGACTGCCAGTCCGCTCTCTTTCCTTCAAACTCTTTCTCTATCCGCAACCGGTCGGCTCGCTTGATCGCCGCTCGTTCATAATCGCGAACGGTATGGGCTTCTTCCTCTTCAACCTTCAAGTGGTCGACTTGTTTCTTCAATTCCTTTAATTCAGGCGGCAACGTATGTAGGGCCACCCGCAACTTGGCTGCCGCCTCGTCAATCAGATCGATAGCTTTGTCCGGAAGCTGGCGGTCATTCACATAGCGGGCCGACAACCGGGCTGCGGCAATCAGCGCCTGATCAGAAAAAGTAACCTGGTGGTGAGCCTCGTATCGATCGCGCAAACCGCGCAGCATCTCGATCGTCTCTTCAACCGTTGGCTCATCGACAAATACCGGCGCGAAGCGGCGCTCAAGGGCGCTATCGCGCTCGATGTGTTGCCGGTACTCGTCCAGGGTCGTCGCGCCGACACATTGAAG
>CP070688.1:4422437-4429081 GCA_020353135.1 Chloroflexota bacterium | reverse complement strand
TGCACCCGGCCGATCCGGCCTGGATCGTCCATTTGCCCGACGGCCGTTCGGTTACCCAGTGGGCCGACCCAGAACGCTGGCGAGCCGAGTGGCGTAGTCACTTTCCAGCCACCGGCCGCTTCTGGCGCACTCAGGAGATGCTGGCGGATATTAGCTGGGATATCTCATCACGCCCTTTTCCCTGGCCGCCGCAAAGCGCCGGAGACTATCTTCGATTGGCCCAGTCCCTCCGGCCCTCAACTATGCGAGCCCTGCCCTACATGACCCGCACCATGGCCGATATCGCCCAGGTCGAAGATACCATGTTCCGAACCTTCCTCGATGGCCAATTGCTGATCTCGGCCCAGGCTACGGCCGACCAGGCCAATGCCCTATACGGTAGTGCAGCTCTGGACTTGCCCCGCCGCGGCGTGAACCATGTTCAAGGTGGAATTGGCTCTATCGCCAAGACCCTGGCGGCCTGGATCATCGATCATGGCGGTGACGTTCTGTATCGCCAGCAAGTCGAACGCATCCAGCCCATAGCCAACCATCGCTACATTATTCAGACCAAGAGAGGGCTTGAATTGCAGGCCGACGCTGTCCTGGCCAATGTAACCCCCTGGGCGCTACGGGATCTGTTGGGCGAGGCCGCGCCGAAATCGCTGAGACGGGAGGTTGACCGCCTCCAACCGACCTGGGGCGCTTTCACACTGTACTTGGGATTGGATGAATCGATACTGCCAGCGAGTGCAGCCAGGCACCACCAGATCATCGTTGATCCGTACAAGCCGCTCGGAGAGGGTAACTCGGTGTTCATGTCGCTGTCCGGTCCTGATGATTCGAGCCGCGCGCCAGAAGGCAGGATAGCCGCCACGCTATCCACCCACACGGCCGTCGAACCATGGTGGCGCCTGTCCGAAAACGGCCGCGGCGCCTACCTGGAGCGACGTGAACTATACGCTGAGAGGATGCTATTAGCCGCCGAGATGGCCCTGCCCGGTATTCGTCAGGCTGTCAGACTATGCCTGCCAGGAACGCCAATTACATTTGATTACTTCACCCGCCGTCCGTCGGGGATGGTCGGCGGCTTTCCCCAGACATCACTTTTTAAGGCTCGCGGTCCACGCACGGGAATACCTAATCTATGGCTGGTCGGCGATTCGATCTTTCCCGGCCAGTCCACGGCCGGTGTGACCCTGGGAGCGATGCGGGTCGCGGCCGATGTTCTGCGGGCTAATCCCGCGGCGGCCAGGGGATGAAACTGCTGGTGCGGCGGGCGTATTTCGCGTAAGTGGGCTTGCTCTTCACCAATGTTCTCTCCAGCATCGCCACGCCGGAAACTCGAATGATCAAAACGGTCATGACCACCGCACCGAAGGCGGCCAAGTAACTGCCGGCCGCCAGGCTCAACAGGCCAAAGGCCCACCAGATAGCTGAGTCACCGAAGTAATTAGGGTGTCGACTGTAGTGCCAGAAGCCGCTGGTCAACAATCGACCCTTGTTGGCCGGATCCGCTTTGAATCGGGCCAACTGCAAATCGCTGCCGGCTTCGAAGATGAAGCCAATCAGCCAGACGATCAGGGCCAGGTAATCCAGGGCATTCAGTTGACCACCCTGGATCTGCGCGCCTAGCAATGGGGCGGAAATGACCCAGGCCACCAAACCCTGGAGCATGAAGACCTGGAAGAAACTGACCCACCAGTAACGTTCAGGGCCGTAGCGTTGGCGAAAGGCACGGTAGCGGTGATCCTCTCCCTGTCCCCAGTTGCGCCACAACAGGTAGAGCGAGAGGCGGGCGCCCCAAATCATTACCAGGATTACCACCATCAACTTGCGGGCTGGATCGCCATCCGGTGTCTGGCTGAAGGCGTACCAGGCGCTGATCACAAAAGCCAATCCCCAGAACAGATCCACAATGCTGGCATCCTTGAGGATAACGCTGATGATCCACAGGGCAGTCATGCAAGCCAGGATGATGGCCAGTGTGTTCAAATAGACGGTCCAGAATTCACTCACTCAAAGATCAACCTTGTTTTTTGCAAGAGTTCCCCCCCTACCAGGGCGCTTCTCAACGTTCTGCCGCCGGCTCTACGACTATGTCAGCCGGCAGGTCCGCAAAGGCGCCTTTCAAGCCGTTCTGACGGATAAGCCCGAAACGCTGGTGGCTTTCGCGAGCGACGACCAGGGTGATACCGAAGGTAATCAAGGTGTTGGTCAGCAAGAAGAACAGAAATTCCTCGACGGGCAATATGCCGCCCAGTAGCAGATCGAACGATTTATCGGGGTTGATGGTCCAGGTGCCCAGGTTAATGGCCACTGCATCAGCCGCGCTCAGGTAAAGGGTCAGTGAAACGAGTGACAACGCCGCCAGGCGCCGGTAGCGCCACAGGATATCTGCCCCGAACAACAGCTGCAGGCCGATGGGCGGCAGCGCCCAGCCCAGCTCCAGGGCCATGTATGTCGCCTCGCCCCAACCGCCGACAAGAGCCACGACGCTTGCCAGCCAAACCAGGGCCAACACGGCCGTCGTGGTCCAACGCAAGCTGCTCTTCAACGGGCCAGCGGCGGCCGGTTGTCGGATTCTGCGGGCCAGGAAGAACAGCCACAAACCGGCCAGAAGCGGTTGCACCAAGAAGAAGGTGTACTCCTCGATGGGCACATAGCCGATGGTGATGCCGGTCACCAGCTCCGGGTCATACCACCAGACGCGGGTGGCGACCAGGTAATTGTCCCAGAGCGTGGTGTACAGCAGGGCGATGACCATATGCAGGAGGATCGCCGCCCAGGCCGGCCAATAACTTAGCCGTTCTGGCAGCCGCCTTCCCCGGCGATGATCGATGTATGTAATGATGGCCAATAGTGAGATCGGTATGGCCAGGAACAGTCCGATGAATCCGAAGTATGTCATTCTCTTTCACTATTCTCTGAAGTGGTTTATACGCTGCGATCCTTCCATTGTATGCCACGGCCAGTTAGCCGGCCGAATAGGCCCCAGACGCCGGCCGCCTGGACCAGCAATGCGCCAAAGGGGGCCAGGGGCGCCAGCCAGGGCGAACCAAAACGACGCGCCCACGGCAGAAAACCCAGAGCGATAGCTACCCAGGAAACAGCCACCAGGAGCAGCTTGCGGCCGCGCCGGACGCTGCCGACCAGGGCCAGAATCGGCACCATCGTCCCGGTGATCAATAAGGCGGTCAGGATCGCCCCAGGGCCTAGCCAGGACAAAGTGCCTGAGCCCAAGCGACTTAGACCTTGCCACAAGCCCTTCCTGTCGTTGTACATTTGTACGGCGGCGACATCGTCACTGCGGTATAGCGGCGCCGTGTAGCCCATGTTTCTCAGGTACCGGCCAAGCGCCACGTCCTCGATAGGTTCGCTGGCAACTGACTGAAAACCACCGCTGGTTTCGTAGACCGATCGTTTCAATAGGATGAATTGGCCATTTAGCACGCCTTGGCCCGGCTGCAAGGTGAAGAACAATCCGGCGTAGGCCGCCATCAGGGCCATGCGATCAAGCGAGCCCGAAAGCCGTTGCCTGATGAAGGCGCTCAGACCATCCAATTGGCGGCGCTCGGCCAATGCCACGGCTCTGACCGGCCCATCTGGTGCATGGACCGTGTCGGCGTCGGTGAATAGCAACCAATCCCCGCGGGCGGCTGACGCGCCCTGGTGACAGGCATGTGGTTTGCCCAACCAGCCATCCGGCAAACATGCCAGCCGGATTACCCGGGCGCCCGCTTGCTCGGCCACTCGGGCCGTCCCGTCACACGAATTGTCGTCGACGACGATCAGCTCGAATGGCCCCGGATACTCTACAGCCTGTAGCGAATCCAGCAGGCGAGGCAAGTTATGGGCTTCATTGCGAGCCGGCACGATGATGGACAGAGATGGCAAGGCGTCGCCGGTCGTTTCATCAGGGATGGCCGGCAGGGCCCGGTAGCGCTTCTCTGAGATGATAGCCAACGGGGCGGCCAGGAAACTCATCAAGACCCAATTGTTGATCGGATCAGCCATGGTTGGCACCTCGCTGGCGAACGCGCATGGTTACGCCCGGCCGTGGCTCCAGCGTGGCGCCCATATGCGGCCGGATCTTCTTACCCACCAGCTCTAAGTCAAAACGCTGCATAATGCGGGCCAGGACCACCTTCGATTCAACCTGAGCGAAGGTCGCCCCGATGCAGTTTCGAGGACCGCCGCCAAATGGCACGTAAGCCAACGCCGGCCGGCCGTGACGCAGCGACCGGTCAAATCGCTCGGGATCGAAGCTGAGTGGATCAGGCCAATGCTTCCCGTCGCGGTGAGTCAGATAGATCGAATACATCACCCGTGTATTCGCTGGGATCGTGTAGCCCTCGACCCGCAATTCCTTCGGAACCATTCGGTTGCCAACGTGAATGGGCGGATAGAGTCGCAAGGTCTCCTTAGTGACCTGGTCCATATAACGAAGCTGGTTGACATCTTCCACGGTCGGCGCTTGCTCGACCAACACCTCATCAACCTCGTCCCGCGTCCGGGCCATGATCTCCGGGTGGCTTCCTAACAAGTAGAGCGTCCAGGAGAGCAGCGCCGTACTGGTGTCATGACCGGCGATCAACATGGTCAACATCTGATCGCGGATCAAATCATCGCTTAAACCGCCCCCAATGAGATCATCTAGCAGATCTCCACTTCCTGCACCTTGCACGCGCCGTTCCTGGATCAAAGAATACAGATACTCATCAAGTTGCCGCAGCGGACGCCCGTAGCCCGGCCGTGGAATGTTGGGCCATAGGATCCAGAGACCGGGCGAAATGTATTTGATCGACCGCAAGATCGGCTCCCATAAGCGATCCATCTCTGGAGCAAAATCGGTGCCGAACAAAGTGCCCATGAGGATCAGCAGTGCGATATGCCGCATTTCAACCAACATGTCTACGGTAGAGCCGTCTTGCCACTGATCAAGAATTCGATCAGTGTAGCGCACCATGTCGCCGACGTGTTCGTTGACCGCCGGTCGAGTGGTGGCCGGCTCCATAAGCGCACGCAGAGCGTCATGCGCTTCCCCGTCTTCAACCAACAATCCATGGCGAAGCAATCTGGTTACCGGATCTTGTTCCGGCCGCCACAGGAACTCGTGACGTTGGCTAACCAGGACGCAGCGGTTGAAAGTCGGTCCCGAGAAAACGGCCGGCTCGAAGGATGGCAGTGTGATTTGGAAGGCATCCCCAACTTCAGCCTGCATCACTTCCATTGCCGCCAGGAATGAGCGCCGCCTGGCCAATTCCTTCAATACCGTCAATCCGGTCTCCGGTTCGGCTACGGGCAGGGGCCGGCCTTGAGATACCGGGCAACGTACTTCGCTCATTGGATATCGCCCGCAATAAGTTGCTCTGCAATCTTGGACGAAGAAAGCACGCCCGGTAGTCCGGCGCCCGGATGGGTGCCAGCGCCAACGAAATACAGGTTGTCGATATCCTCATGCCGGTTATGCGGCCGGAACCAGGCCGACTGGGTCAGGATCGGTTCCAACGAGAAGGCCGATCCCATGTGACTGAGCAAGGTGTTCTGGAAGTGCGCCGGATCGATGTGATGCTCGGCAACGATGTTGGCCTGCAGATCGGGTAGATAGTTATCTTCCAGGAACTGCATGATGGCGTCGCGATAAGGCTTGGCTGCTGTCGACCAGTCGGTGCCCGAGCCAAGGTGCGGTACCGGCGATAAGACGTAGAACGCCTCGTGCCCTTCCGGTGCCATTGACGGATCGGTCAGGGTGGGCATATGCAGGTAGAGTGAGAAATCCTTAGACAGCACTTTTCGCCTGAAGATATCCGTCAGCAGCTCCTTGTAACGCTCGCCCAGGATGATATTGTGGTGGGCCAGTTTGCCGTCGTTGTAGCGACGCTTGGTGCCGAAGTAGATCACAAACAAGGACATGCTGTAGCGGGTAAATCGCTGCCAGCGACGATCGGAATTACGAACGCCGCGACTCTTGGCCGGCAGAAGATTCATATTGGTGAAGGCCACGTCACCGTTGCTGATCACGTGATGAGCCTTATGCACCGTGCCATCGGCCAGGCGGATACCGGTCGCCCGCCGGCCGTCGACCAGGATCTCCTCCACAGTGGCATTGTAATGGAAGCGGCCGCCTAATTCCTCGATTAACGTGACCATGGCCTGGACCAATGCGCCAGTACCGCCCATCGCGTAGTAGACGCCCCACTCTCGTTCCAGGTAGTGGATCATGGCGTAAATCGACGTGGTCACAAACGGATTGCCGCCCACGAGTAGCGGATGGAAGGAGAAGCAGCGCCTCAGGAAATCGTCCTTCACAAACTGCGATACATAAGTGTAGACAAATTTATAGGATTGTAGCCGGACCAATTCAGGGATGATTCGAAGCATATCACCAAGATGCAGGAACGGTTTGTCTGCCAGTTCGACAAAACCCTTCTCGAAAATGGACTTGGTTGTCCTTATGAAGCGTCGATAGCCAGCCACATCTTCAGGGCTCCACTGCTCGATTTGGCTGTAGATGTACTCCGGATCGTCGTTATAGTTGAAGACGCGGCCCTGGTAGTCAAAGATGCGATAGAAGGGATCGCAGGGCACGAACTCGACGTAGTCCTGGCGCCGACGCCCGGCCAGCTCGAAAACGTCGTCAAACATGAAAGGTGCCGTAATAA
>CP070688.1:4414897-4422337 GCA_020353135.1 Chloroflexota bacterium | reverse complement strand
CATCCGGCCCCTCGACCAGGTGATCTTCGGGCAGGAGCAGCCGGACGCCCTTCTCCCTCGCCTCCTCCTCGATCCGGCGCGCCGTTCCGAACTGGTCCTCCTCGACCATGCTCTCGCCCACGCCCTCACCGCGCGCGGCCAAGATGGTCAGGGCCATGGCGCCGCCGAGGACGATGGTGTCGACGCGGGGGAGCATGTTGCGGAGGATCGGGAGCTTGGTGGAGATCTTGGCCCCGCCGAGGATCAGAACGAAGGGCCGGGGCGGCGACTCGACCACGGTAGACAGGACCTCGATTTCCCGCTCCACCAGGAAGCCGGCCGACCCTCCGCCCATGACCTGGGGCACGCCGGTCACCGAGGCGTGGGCCCGGTGCAGGGTGCCGAAGGCGTCGGTGGCGTACAGTCCTGGAGCTCACGGATGCGATGGATGCAAAGGGCAATAACCGGGGCGCCGCCATCCGGCCTTTCATCACGATTGACCGAGGTGACAACGACATGCTGCAAGCCCATCGCCCTGACTGCGCGCGCAACTCGCTCAGGCTCATGCCAGTCGATAGGACTTGGGCGGCCGGTTTTGATGTCGCAGAAGCCACAACTGCGCGTACATGTATCGCCCAGAACCAAGAACGTAGCCGTACCATCGCCCCAGCACTCGCCGATATTAGGACAGCGCGCTTCTTCGCACACAGTATTTAGGCCCTTGTTCCTCATCAACACCCGGACGGATTCATACCCCTTACCTTTGGTTGCGTTGACACGCATCCACTCCGGCCTTCGGCGTGGTCTTTCAGTTGTCCGGCTTTTGATTGCTGAGTCGATCGGTATCATATTGACGGCGTTATTTTACGGCAGGACGTATAAATTAGCCATCTGTACCCATTGCAGCTGCGAGCCGGCTTGATGTAGAATATAGACATAATGCTACCCGGCACAGACGGTCCAGGCTCTTCGACAGAAAGTTCCTTCATTGTTCAGGCAATTCGGCATAACCTGCCGGTGGTCGTGTTTCTTGTGCTGGCGCTGGCCATATTGGTTTCCGTCTACCTCTTCTTTAACCCGGATGCTGACAGCCTTGAAGCGGTCGCCGACTCCGCGGCTATTGATTTAGGTGGCGCGAGCGCCGACCCAAATGCGCCACTTGCGCCAATTGAGAAACGTGTGAAGCCGAATCCTGTCACCCAGAGACTGGCGCAGAGCCCACCCCCGAGGCGTATTGGACTCATCGCGGGGCATCGCCGCAGCGACAGCGGCACCGAGTGCGCCGATGGGCTTACCGAGGTCGAGATCAATACGGCTGTGGTTGAAGACTTGGTGGCTAAGCTGCGCCAGAGTGGTCTCGACGTTGATTCCTTGGATGAGTTCGACGGCCGGCTTAATGGCTATTCGGCAAGCGCACTTGTTTCAGTGCACTCGGACTCCTGCGACTTCATTAATGACATCGCCACAGGATACAAGATCGCCGGCTCGCCCTACACCGATTCCTCCCAACTCTCAATCTGCATCGAACATGCCTACGGTGAAGCTACGTCACTTTCATACCATCCCAACAGCATCACTCCGCACATGACCGACTACCACGCCTTCAGGAAGCTGGCCCCCGGGACTCAAGCGCTTATCATCGAGATCGGTTTCCTGAATCTCGATCGCCAGCTGCTCACAGACGGTTCCGACAAGATTGTCAAAGGCTTGGCCGACGGCATTCTGTGCTTTCTAGAGAGAGTGCCTTGAGCCGGCTCAAATCAGGAGTAGGATCGGGCGCTCAGTCTTGCAGATCACTGGCCGTCCTGTCTGCTCTGGCATTACTGGCAATCCTCACGCTCTCCGTCGTCTTCGTGGCCATTTTGGTTTTGAGACCCAGGTTTGACCTTGGCTCGATGCTGGAGAGCGATATGCCTACCGTGGCCGCGCCGGTGGCCGGCATCTTCACCGGCAACAACGACACAGATCCTGCCGTGCCGGAGTCACCTGGATCGGCTGAAAGCTGGCCGCAGGCCACAGCCGCGGCCACGCCGAATCCGTTGCGCGCCAAACTGATAACAGATTCGGGCAGCGAGCCGCGCCTCACCTGGACGGCAACGCCGCTGCCGACGAATACGTCAATTCCTTCGCCGACCCCGAATCCGACATTCGTGAGCAGCGCCTACGGTTTGGGCAATTACATGCCGTCGGATATCGCTCATGACGAACGCTGGATTGATGTAGACGTCACCGCGCAGAAATTGGTCGCCTATGAAGGGGTTATACCTGTCTTCGAGACGCTCGTCTCAACGGGAACGGCCAATTACCCAACAGTTACCGGACAATTCCGCATATGGCTGCGATTCCAATCCCAGGACATGGACGGCTATCGCCTGGGCTATGACTACTACCTGAAGGGTGTGCCTTACGTGCAATACTTCTACGAGGACTATGCCCTCCACGGTACCTATTGGCACAGCAACTTCGGCCGGCCGATGAGCCACGGCTGCGTGAATCTTTCTCCGGCAGACTCAGAATGGCTGTTCAATTGGGCGGGTTACGGTACATTGGTCAATGTGCACCCCTGAATAGCTTCCAAAGTTCATGATTTTATGGTAAGCTAATGGAGCTGAATTGAAGTGCGTTACAATTGAATTGTTGTCAAGGAGAGGCTCATGAAGAAGTTCCAGTCATCTCGCCGCCTTTTGATGGCCGTCGCGTTGGTGTTACTCTTGTTGACCGTTGCGGGATCGGCGGCTGCCAGTTCAGATGGCCAGGGCCACGCCCTGGCGTCCGCGCAGGACACAGATCAGCCGGTGGCGATTGTGACAGCAGGCGCGCTCAACGTGAGGACCGGACCAGACGTCAGCTTCCGCTCGATCGCGGTCATTTACCAGGGCCAGATAGTGAACCTTTTAGGGCGGTGGGCCACTAATAACTGGGTGCTGATACGACTGTACAACGGCACGGAAGGCTGGGCTAACTCAGTATACCTTCAGACCAGCGTGCCCATTAGCGAGCTCCCGGTCGTTGGCGGAACACCTCCGCCGCAGCCTGAACCAGTCCCACCGATTGCCGGCCCGGTGGCAATTGTCAATACCGGCGCGCTCAATGTTCGTTCCGGCCCGGGACCGACCTACCACAGCGTAGCCGTGGTCACATCAGGACAGCAGCTACTGCTGATCGGTCGCAATGCTTCGGCCACTTGGGTGAAGGTTCAGCTACCGAACGGCGTGCAGGGCTGGGTCAACGTTTACTACGTGCAGACCAGCGTGCAGGTCGTCGACTTGCCGGTCGTCGATTCTGCTCCGCCAGACGCCAGTCAGGCAATCGGCGTTGTGAATACCGGTGCTGTAAACGTTCGCAGCGGGCCTGGGGCTCAGTATAACTCTATCGCGGTATTGAGCTCCGGCACGACTGTGACTCTAATCGGCCGCAATGCCGATGCGAGCTGGACAAAGGTCCGGCTATCAAACGGGGTTGAAGGCTGGATCAATAGCGCATATCTGAATACTAACGTTTCCATTTGGTCGCTGCCCGTCGCCGAAGCCGCGCCTCCTGAGAATGGAGCGGTCGTCAACGTAGGCGCTTTGAACGTACGTTACGGGCCTGGAACTGGTTTCGGCGTGTTCGCCGTCGTATTTCGAGGCCAGGTTGTGACCCTTATCGGCCGGTCCGCCAGCACTACTTGGGCTCAGGTGCGAATTCCAACGGGCGCCATTGGTTGGGTTAATTCCAACTACTTGATCAGCCCCGTCCCATATAGCAGCCTACCCGTCACTGGCCCGTAATCCGGGACCCAAAGTCACCAGGCCGGCCGTCTGAGCAGTCCCGTCAATAGCTGCGAAGCAGTTCAACATAACCGCGAAGGCTGTCGGCCATCATTTCCAGCGAAATACTCTCATCCACCGTGTGCGCCAGCTCTTCTTCACCGGGCGAAAAGCCGACTATCGTAGCCCCGGTAGACGTGAAGTGACGGCCATCGGTGGCGAACTGATATCTACTCAGTTTCGGGCGCCAGCCCATCCCTCGCTCCAATGCATCGCGGACGAACTTCCCTTTGTCATTCTTGGGCGAGGTATAGTAGCCAAATATCTTCTCGTCGGACGGGACTGGCGGGGAGTCAGCCGCCTTAGTCCAGGCGTCGCTCACTTCATAGGTGAAGCCATCTGCGACCTTGGCGACAAAGGCCAGGATTTCGTTGACGCTCATGGCCGCCGTTCGAAAATCCAACAGGACGCGCGCCCAGGCCGGGGTCACATTCATGCTGGTCGTATCTACCTCGATTAGCGTCGGCGCGACGGTCGTCTGTCCAAGCAACTCATGGCCCGGTAACTCTGCTTTCATACGCTCAAGGCGCAGCAAGAATTCGGCCAATATCAGGTTCGGGTTTATGCCTCGTTCTGGCACGCTAGCGTGCACGGACCGGCCGGCGAACTTGACCCACATTTGTCTTATTCCCCGGTGGCCAAGGCTCAAGTGATTACTCGAGGGTTCACCCAGTACGATGAGATCAACGTCGTAATCGAGATGTTCTGCCCAATATACGGCCCCGGCGCCGCCCACTTCTTCCTCTACGACGCCGCAAAAGACCAGGTCACGCAGGGGGCGCTGATTCGCCCGCACCAGAGTGGCCATGCTGTAAACTTGCACAGCCAAAGGCCCCTTGATATCACATGCACCGCGACCGTGTAGACGACCTTGGACTACTTCGGCCGAGTGAGGGGGATAGGGCCACAGGCTCACATCACCGGGATCCACGTGATCCAGATGACTGTTGAGCACAACTGCGCCAAGTTCTCTATCCCGTCCAATAATCCGCCCAGAAACGTAGCCGGCATCGTCCAGCCAAACCTGGTCAAAATTAAGGCGCCTCAGCTCTTCGGCAACCAGCGCCGCCAGGCGTTCCTCTTTCCCCGGCATGCTCGGCGTTTGGATGAGCCTTTGTGCGAACTCTATACAATCGCTCAGCAAGTGCGCCCAATTTATCGCTTCCATGGGGTCACTCATTCCCTTGAACAGCCGTTGGCAATACACTCGTGACGGCCGGCTCTGGTCGGCGCATGGCGTCGGCGAGGGCCACCAACGTGGCGGCCGTTTCCCTGAATTCGTACCAGCGCGCGCCGCGGTAAAGGCGCTGGTCCGCCGGCACGCCTACGGCCTCTATGTCCAGGAAGCCGCACAAGAACAACGCTCTCGGCAGATGAAATCGCTGCGTCACTAATATGGCGTCCTGCACACCAAATAGGTGACGAGCCCGATAACATGTATCGTAGGTGCGGCGGCCTCCCGCGTCGGTCAGAATGTCCTCCTCAGGTATGCCGTTGCGCACGGCGTAATTCATCATTGCCTCGGGCTCATTGTAACGGCTCGACGCGCCGTCGCCACTGACCAACAATTCTCCGACAAATCCTTGCCTGTACAACTCAATAGCTGTGTCCATTCGGTCACGGAGTACAGTGCTCAAGCGGTCCCCAGAAAAGACGGCCGCGCCAAATACGATCGCCGTCTTGCGCGTCGGGACGCCGGCCGCATCATGGATGCTGGATGCGTAATACCTACTCACGATCTGGCGCAGGAAGAAAGGCAGAAGTAGAAGAAGGCTAATGGCGATCAGTAAGATGAGGCAACCTCTCAACCGGCCGATCACGGCAACAACGCCTCCAATTCTGAAGGCTCAGTCACCGGCGCTTTGCAGACGAATTGGCGGCAGACATAGGCTGTGGCCTGACCTTCTATTTGCGGCCGGTCGCGCAACAAAGGAACTCGTTCCTCGTCGACGCCAGCGGCGACAACCATGTTCGGCCGGTAGCGTCCGAAGACGACCTCCAGCAGCCGCTGCGCTTCCGGTGCATCGGGCTCGCCCACGATGGCTATCTCCAGCGCATCACTCAGAAGCAAATCGGTGGCGCACAGCCAATGAGCGAATCCCGTTGGATGCGTCGCCGGCAACTCGCCAATGGCGCGGACCGCGGTCGCCGCCGTGTCCCAGAACCTCCGGTCTCCATTCAACAAGCTGATCTGCAGCATCGCGTTGGCCGCCGCTGCGCCGCCGCTGGGCGTGGCATTGTCTTGTATGTCTTTCGGCCGGAGTATAAGCGATTCATGATCCGCCGAAGTATCGTAGAATCCACCCTTCCTGTCATCATCAAAGTGAGTCAAGATCATGTCGATTAATCCTAGCGCCCAAACGTACCAGCGTGCGTCGAAATTGCTCTGATACAAGGCCAGGAGCCCTTGCGCGAGGTAAGCGTAGTCTTCAAGGTAGGCATTGAAATTAGCTCCGTGGCCCTCTTTCCAGCTTCGTAGCAAACGGCCGTCCTCCTTTCGCAACTTATCGTGTAGGAAAACGGCATTTGCCTCTGCAACCGCCAGATAGTCAGCCCTCCCCAAATCGCGGCCGGCTTCGGCGAATGAAGCCATCATCAATCCGTTCCAGGCTGTCAGGACCTTTGTATCCAGACCGGGCCACGGCCTCCGAGCGCGTATTGCGTAGAGTTCGCTGCGTCCGCGGCCGATTCTGACCTTGACCCGCTCTTCGGTCAGGCCAAACTCGGCCGCTATACTCCCGATGTCGCTGGCGACAGACAGGATATTGTTGCCTTCCCAGTTGCCCTGAGACGTGACGCCGAAATAGCGCTTGAACAGAGGCGCATCGTCACCCAGCGCTCGCTCGATCTCCTTCGCGTCCCAGACGTAAAACTTGCCCTCGATTCCTTCACTATCGGCATCCAGGCTGCTATAGAAGCCGCCCAGCTCGTGGCGCATTTCGACCATCACCCAATCCAGTGTTTCTTCCACGATTCGTCGGTACAAAGGTCGCCCGGTAATCCGCCAGGCATGTAAATAAGCGGCACTCAGAAGCGCATTGTCATACAGCATTTTCTCGAAGTGTGGTACTAGCCATTCGTTGTCTGTCGAGTACCTGGCAAATCCACCGCCCAACTGGTCATACATACCGCCTCTGGCCATGGCTTCAAGGGTCCGCTCGGCCATAAGCAACGCCGATGAGTCCTTGTCTTTTAGATGGTAGCGCAGCAGAAATTCGATGGTCATTGCCTGCGGAAACTTGGGCGCCTGGCCAAACCCTCCTCTTGTCGCATCAAACTGTCGTTCTATATTCGATTTCGCCCTCACCAACACATCATCTGCCACCGTTGCTGCTCCCGTTCCGGCCATGGCCATTCGATTTAGTTGACCAGTGATTTGCTCGGCGCTGTCTTCGATTTCGGCCCGCCGCGTCTTCCAGGCCCTGGCGACGCTCTCCAACACCTGCCTGAAACTAGGCATGCCATAGCGGGGTGTTGGCGGGAAGTAAGTGCCACCGAAAAAGGGTTCTCCTTCCGCGGTAAGTATGACCGTCATCGGCCAACCTCCCTGACCGGTAAGGGCGACCACAGCGCCCATATAGATGCTGTCCACATCAGGCCGCTCTTCCCGGTCCACCTTGACATTGACGAAATGCTCGTTCATGAAGGCTGC
>CP070688.1:4405152-4414797 GCA_020353135.1 Chloroflexota bacterium | reverse complement strand
GTGAACTTCAGAGCCTGGGCGATGTCTTGTATAGTGTAAACGTCCGACACTCCGAGACGTTTGAGTTCGCGAAGGACAATCTCGCGGCCCTGGGCGATATTGCTCTCTCGCTCTTGCTGGCGAAACCAGCTACGAACTTTGCTTCGGGTCCGGGCGCTACCTGCATAGCCGAGTGCCTCATTCATCCAGTCTCGGCTCGGTCCTCCCTTCTTAGCCGTTACAATTTCGACTTGTTCGCCAGACGTTAGCCTATAATCCAGGCTGACCATCTTGCCATTGACGCGGGCGCCACGGCAACGGTGGCCAACTTGAGTGTGAATCGCATAGGCGAAGTCAATTGGCGTCGATCCGGCCGGTAAATCGATGACATCACCTCTTGGCGTGAAGACGAAAACGCGCTCACCAAGTAGCTCCTGGCCGATGTCGGCATCTTCAATGGCAGTCCCGCCAGATTCACGCACTCCACCGAGGAGTTGGCGCAGAAGGTTAACCTGTTCGTTGACTGCCCCTTTTTGACGGCTGCCCTCTTTATAGGCCCAATGGGCGGCAATTCCCTTTTCTGCTTCTTCGTGCATTGCTCGTGTTCGGATCTGCACTTCCAGCGTCCTGCCTCTTGAATCCGTAACTGCGGTATGCAATGACTGGTAGCCGTTTGGCTTGGCCCGGGCAACGTAATCGTCAAACTCATGGGGGATTGGTTTCCACAGGTTGTGCACGACGCCAAGTACCTGGTAGCAGGTTGATGGATCATCATCCGCGACGATGACCCGCAAGGCGCGGATATCATAGATACGATCAAAGGTCAGTCCTTTGTCTCGAATCTTTCGGTGAATGGAGTATATGTGTTTTGGCCGGCCGGTAATCTCGGCCACAATACCTTCTTCGCTCAGCCTGCTCCGCAAGATATCGGCCGCTTCTTTGATGCGGCGGTCACGCTCGGCTCTCCGCTCGGAAATCTGTCTCGCGATCCAGTTATACTGATCGCGATCGAGGTAGCGGAATGCCAGATCTTCCAGTTCCCACTTCAGCTGCCATATGCCCAAACGATTTGCCAATGGTGCATTGATGTCTCGCGCTTCAGTCGCTAAGAGCTTCCTGGTTTCGTCAGGAAGACTGCCAGCCATTCTGAGATCTTGCAGCCGGTCCGCCAGGTGCACCAGGACCACGCGAATGTCGCCTTCTATGATAGTCAGGATCGCCCGACGAATGGCCTCCAGGGTTTTGTCGTCGCGACTGGCGTCATGTTTCTCGGTGTACGGGGTGAGTTTGTCGAGCGAGGCTACCAGATCGGCTACTTCCGGATTAAACCGATCCCGCAAATCCACCACTTCTTTGCCGGTGTGTGGCAGGAGGGAGTCGTGCAGAAGCGCGGCTTTGACGGTAGTGACGTCCATCCCAAGCTCGGCTGCGATATTGGCGACAGCCAAATCGTGTTCGACATATAGTTCCTGCGATTGTCGCCTGCGTTGCCCGTGCGCTTCAGTCACGAAGTCATATGCTTCCCTGATGCGTTGGGCATCGCCAGTAGATGCACCTTCAGGTAGCGCGTCGAGCAACTCAGATAACGTGATTGGAGCCGGTTGGGTCATTTGGTTGGCAAGCGCAACATCACAAAAATGAAGATCTTCGAGGGCGCAGGCAAAAAAACAGGCGTTCCCGTGATCTCGCGCGGGACGCCTGCTTCGCGAAAATGATTAGAAACTACGCGGAAGAGATCAGGCAGCAGCATCCTCGCCCGCGGCACCAACATCTGGCGCGGCATCGACTTCTTGTCCATCGGTGGCCGTACCCTCGCGACCGGAACTCATTTTGCTCTTTCCTTCATCCAGAACGATACGAGCTTGTTCCTGAACCTGACCGGTCGTATCGTGGACGCGCACACGGGCTGCTTCATATTGGTGAGCACCGGCGTCACGCAGCTCGTGGCTCTTGGTGGCAATTTGAGCTCTCGTCTCTTCACCGGATTGCGGCGCCATAATCAGCGCTGTGGCGGCGCCGACAAGTCCCCCGATGACGAATCCAGCCATGAAGGCGCCAATTTCACTTCCACTATCGCTCATATCTCATTACTCCTTTTTGATAAGGTCGCCATGGACCATTCATAGATCAGGGCAAGTTGTCCTTTGGATTGCCAAACAATGCTTTGAAGCCACCGCGAAATCCGGCGACATAGCTTTTGGCCTTGACAACCGGCCTGACAACGTTCTGGCTGACGAATGTTGTTGTACCGCGGACAGTGCCCATTGTTTCGTAAGTCTGCTCAAGAATCGGCTTGATCTCAAACTCCACCGTGTTAACTAGCCTGATCAACATGATCAGCATAAGCATTAGCACGATGCCAAAAACGCAAGATTCGAGGGCCAGGGCGATAATGAATACGTCGCGAATTGCTTCCAGTTGGTTTGGGAAGTTATTTGCCAGTAACACGATACCGACTGTGAATCCAACGCCGATAATGATCAGCACAGCCATGCCGATCACGACGTAAAGCGTCGGTATCGCTTCTTCGCGGTTTTCCTGCGGTGGTTGGAGTTCTGTACTCATCGTCTTCGATACTTGACCCGAGTCACAGTATATCATCAATAGATAACGTGAACAATCAGGTGTCCCGGCCGGTTAAGAACCAGCTCAAGAAGAGCGCCAGCCAAGAGCCCATACTAGCTGCTAGGAGGTGAATTGCGCCCAACTTAAGCGCCTCGATCCCTAGCAAATCGCCAACAAAATGGCCTACCGTGAAACCAAGCCACGAAGCCAAAACATATAGCAGAAGTTTGCGCGGAGGACCGCCGATGAGGAAGTGAAAAGCGGCGCCGTAAATCGTGGACAATAGGAATCCCAAGACCAGGCCAGCAGCAATTGAGTTCATTCTTCTCCTTCATCGCATATTATTCCCCCACCAAGGCACCGGTCGCCATCATAGACGACCGCCCCCTGGCCGGCCGATACACTGGTCACTGGTCTTTCGAAGTGAACTTCTGCCGTGTTATGGCTGACGGCGGTGACAATGGCCGGAACGGCCATGGCCCGATGTCGAATCATAACCTGGGCGGAAATCGGTACTGCTGGCGGTGTGCCCGATATCCAGTTGGCGCTGGTCACCTGCAATGAAGATCTAGCAAGCTGCTCCGCGTCGCCGATGACCAAGGCGTTTCGGTTGACGTCCTTGGCCACCACATAAACGGGCCGGCCTAGAGCAAGTCCCAGGCCTTTGCGCTGGCCTATCGTATAATTGGCCAGCCCAGAGTGTTGACCAACTACTTCGCCTGACTGGTCGGTAACGGGCCCGGGTATGATGGCCACTCCGGCCGTATCGCGCAAGAAGCGCCGGTAGTCGCCATCAGCCAGGAAGCACAGGTCCATGCTCTCGCTTTTTTCAGCGACGGGCAGTCCAGCCTGACGGGCGAATTCCCGGGCTTCAGATTTCGTATAGTCGCCAACAGGAAACATCACCCTGGTTAATTCTCTCTGACCGAGGACATGAAGGACGTACGATTGATCTTTGGCTGCATCCCTGGCACGGAGAAGCGTGTACTCCGACTCTAATCGGCCGACACGCGCATAGTGTCCGGTGGCAAGATAGTCAGCGCCCATGGCCAGTGCCCGATCCAGTAACTGACCAAATCGTACCTGCCTATTGCATTCGATACACGGATTGGGAGTCCGACCAGCAACATGTTCGTCAACGAAGTAGCGTACGACGGAAGTGTAGAAATGCTCTTGGACGTCGACGACATAAAAAGGTATGTCCAGATGCCTGGCGACACGCCTGGCGTCGGCCATCTGGTCAGGAGTGCAACATCGGTTCAAGCGTTGCGCTGAACCGGCCGAAGGCTCGCTCCACAAGCGCATCATGAGACCGATTACGTTGTAGCCTTGCCCGACGAGCAGAGCGGCTGCAGCCGAACTGTCGACCCCGCCGCTCATCGCCACGACAACACGGCTCTTTTTTCGGATTCCGCTCTGTGGATTGTCTGCCTGGTTCATGTGTAGCGTGCAGTCAAGTGGCCCAGACGATTGACGATCGTCGGGATGGTCTCAAGGACATAGTCCACATGCTCAAGCGTATTCTGTCTACCGACGGTGAGTCGCAGCCCGCCTTTGGTCCACTGGTTCCCCAAGCCGAGCGCCTCAAGAATGGCAGAGGGCTGCGGGTCACCGGTCAGGCACGCGGAACCGCTACTCGCGCTTATACCGACAAGATCCAGGTGGATCAGCAAGTCGTTGCCACCCAGATCGCGAAAGGCGAAACTAGCATTATGCGGCAGGCGTTTTATCGGATGACCTGTCTGAATGCAGTCGCCGGGTAGGGAGCCTAACAAGCCATCCGTAAGCCTGGCGGTAAGCCTGGCGTATTGAGCAGTGCTCTCGTCTTTTTCCTCCAAAGCAAGCGCCAGCGCCTTGGCTGCACCAACGGCAAATGGTACGTTGACGGTACCGGCCCGCCGGCCGTTTTCTTGCCCGCCGCCCGTTAGAGTTGAGACTAATTCCACGTTTTGACGCACATAAAGGATGCCAATGCCTTTGGGGCCATAGAACTTATGCGGGGCCAAACTTAATAGGTCGACTGGCATAGCCCGCATGTCCCAGTTAGTCACCGCCGCCGCCTGAATCGCGTCAGTGTGAAATAAAGCGCCGTGCTGGCGGACCAGGCCACCAATGTCTCCGATGGGTTGCAGAGTACCTATCTCGTTATTGGCGGCCATGATGCTGACAAGGACAGTGTCGGGTCTGATTGCCGCTTCCACGTCGCCCGGATCTACTTGACCATGGCCGTCAACCGGCAGGATAGTTAAATCGAAGTCAAACAGGTCGCGTAACTGAATCGCCGTGTCCAAGACGGCCTTGTGCTCGATGATGCTGGTAATCAGATGATTGCCAGCGTCGTTCTTGCGGGCGGCGAACATAGCGCCTCGCAAGGCCAGATTATCGCTTTCGGAACCACAGCCGGTGAATACAATTTCCTCCGGATTGGCGTTTAGAACTCGCGCTACATCTGAGCGCGCCCTCTCGAGTGCGTGGCTCGCTTCTTGTCCGTAACGATGGACGGCCGCAGGATTACCGTAGCGAGTGCTCCAAAAAGGGAGCATGGCTTCGATAACCTCATCGCGGACCGGTGTAGATGCGCCGTGGTCCATATATATGTGTTCGCCTTTGTTCATGATAGCCCTTGTTACGCTCGCGTCGCAGCAGGTCAGCTGTAGCTGGCATGCCAGCTACCTAGAGCTGCAGAACAGAACGACGCTTGCTTATTTCTCTTTTTTTGTTTCAGCGACGGGTACATGTACGATGAACTTGGCTCCCTGATCAACCTCGCTCTCGACCCGAATGGTACCCTCGCAAGTCTCGAGGCCCTCTCTAACCATATATAGGCCGAGCCCGGTACCAGCAATGCCGCGTTCAACAGCGCTCTGGGCACGATAGAAGCGCTGAAACAGATTCGGAATAGCCTCGGCCGGGATGCCAATGCCCTGGTCAGAAACCTCGACTCGTACCATGCCGTCTACCAAGCGTGCATCGACGCTCACGGCTCCCGATGGCGTGAAATTGATACTGTTTTCAACCAAGTTCTTGAAGACCATGTAGAGCGTATCTTCGCTGCCCCTGACCGGCGGCATATCCGGCTGAACGTGTTGGCGGAAGATGAGCCCTTTCTGGGATGCTCTGTCGGCCAATGGAGGTATCACCTGCTCGAGTACCGCGCTTAAATAGCTGGACTCATCCCTCGCCTGATCGGTGTTGGCCTCTAGTTTGGCAAGCAGCAACATCTGACGAACCATCTTCTGCAATCGGTCACTTTCTCGCTCGATAATGCCCAGGAAACGATGTGCTTTCAGTTCATCTCCTGTTGTGCGTCCGTCGCGCAATAGCCTAGCGTACATCAAAATGGTCGCCAACGGTGTTCGCAATTCATGGACGATGTTGTGGAAAAAATCGTCCCGCATGCGTTCGACTTCGCGCACCTGTCGCAAGTCGCTAAACACGAAGATCAGTTCATCGATTTCGCCATTACCGCGATCGATCGTGCTTCCGCTGATCAGTACCGGTGCATGCTGGCCATTTCCCTGACGCATATCGCAGGCCAACTGTCGCACCTCGCCGTTGGCCGATCTTACACTCTCAAAGAATTCGGCGAATTCGGTTGGTCTTGTCTGCACGATTTGAGACGCTGGATTCTCACTGGCTTCTTCGTTGCTAAGCCCAAGTAATGCCAGTAAGGCATCATTAGCAGCGGTCACTTGACCATCTACCTTAACCGTCAAGAGGCCTTCGGACATACTGGCAAAGATCGTCTCGATGCGCCGCTTTTCGGCCAAGACATCTGAATGTAGCAAAGCGTTCTCTATAGCCACCGCCAGCGGCCCGCTGATGGCTTGAAGCAATCGTGAGTCATTTTCGTCAAACTCACCGTTTTGCTTGTTGATGGCCTCAAGCACCCCGATGACTCGGTGCTCGATCTTCAGCGGAACGCATAACACAGAGTTTGTCAAGAAACCAGTGTCACGATCCACTCGTGAGGAGAAGCGACGGTCAGCATAAGCGTCGTTGACTATGGCGGGTTCGCCGTGTAACGCCACCCAGCCGGCGATTCCTTGCCCGATCTTGAAGCTAATGGAAGGTACGTCACGGAGGCCGGGCCCCATGAGTGCCTCGACAAACACGACCTTTTTACCCGATGGGTCGGTCAGGCCGATGGTTAGTGATTCTGCACCCAGCACACGGCGAACCGCATCCGTCACCTGGGCAATGATTTCTTCGAGATTAAGGGTGGAGGTCAGGGAATAGCTGATATCGGAGATGATCGTGAATTCAACGGCCTGCTGATCGGATCTCTGGCGTAGCAGCGCTCTTTCAAGAAAGAGACCTACATGGGCGGCAGTAGTATTGAGACCTGAGGCGTTGAGTGGGCAGTCGGGTCCCGGATCCAATAGCGAAATCACAGCAAATGGCGACGACTGATCGGCCCTGGTTGGAGTCGGAACCAGAGCTGTCAATATCTTGTCCTGCACAAGGCTCCAAAGCTGACTCTTCAGTTGTTCGCCGCCCGGGGCAAGATACTTCTCATGGGTGGCAGCCCCCAAGGAGCCGCTGATTCGCTCAAGGAATGGATCGTCGCCTGTCCAGCGGTCCTGCTTCATCTCACCCTTGCTATCGCAGATCCAAACGTCATAGTGATCACTAGTTTGGTCGCCAATTACGGTTACTGTTTCGACGGAACTGTAGGATGCCAGGGTGTGGGCCGCAGCAGCGCAGACCCCGTGAACGTCATAGACATCTCCTAATTCAAGTATCAGTGCGTCCCAGAGAGCCTGTCTGCTGCGTTCATCTGCTGCAATCAAAGGTTCTGTCATGACGGTGCAGTTATAGCCGGGCCGGGCCAACTTGACAAGAGGCCGAAAAGGCTAGGCGGTACTATCTGGGTGGATGGACGCGCGCTTCAGAAGTGGAAGCACGGTGATTAGAATCAGCGGCACGGGAAAGAACATGACAGGTGACTGAGCGCGCCCCGATCGACTGAACCAAAACAGCATCCAAAGCCCGACGAAGAGTAATATCATGGCAAGAACAGCTGGCCATTCCCGGAACGTTCCTTTGTCTCGGCGCCAGAAGGCCAGTAGAATTATCACGCCGGGCAATAAGGCGATGTAATTCGATGCTGCAGTCGTGACGCCGATCAAATTCGTGATTGCCAATGTGAAAAAGGCAATCGGCACCAGCACGAATGCGTCGCGCGACAAGGTGCTTCGCCACTGTTGCAGTAGAAGAATGGCAAGAACGGTCGTCGTGGCCAGCCCTAACCAGCGGCCACTAGACGGCCACCAGATCTCGAAAATCGCCGCTGGCGTCCCAGCAAGCGTATAGTCGGGATAGGCAACCACCTGGTGGATGTTCTGCGACAGCCAGCCCGGCTCGATCAAGGTTGATAGGATGAAAAGCAGAGCCAGGCAGATTAGTGTGCTGAAGACAATACGGTAGCGACGGCGGGAAAAAGCCCAAATGAGTACCAAAGGCAGCAGCAGAACGACCGCCTGAGGCTTTACTGTTGACAGGGCCAGAAACAGTCCGGCAGTCACATCTCGATTCAGGCGGATCGAGAGCAACGCCGTGGCAACGAACAGTGCTACCAAAATGGCAGCGTTACCATTGATCAGGGGCCGGACGCCATGATACCAGGAGAGCGTGAAGAGAAGCACCAACACGAGCACGGGTGCGGCCGGTCTCCAGTTGGCTAGCCTCAGGCTAACAATGGCCAATGCCAGTAGAGCCATCTCCAGAGCGGTCATCCACAGCGCACGGGCGACTACGTAATCGCCGACAAGGGCAAAGGGCGCGAAAAGGAGAGCTGAATATAGCGGGTAGACGAAGAGCACCTGGTCTTCATTGGCCTTGGCCGGGCGCCCGTACATGAATTCCTGTATGGCCAGAGAAGTCTCAGCGCCATAGGGATTCTGTCCTTTCGCGAGGAGCAGGCGAGTTCCCAGCCAGCGTGGAATGAAGTCGTTGCCCCCCGGACTGTTGGCCGCATAGCGATAGTTGGCCAGCGTTAGACCCGCTGCTAGGACGAGTATGGCAACGACCAGCAGCCCAATTGCTGTGGACGATGGCAATCTCGCGTGCGATGTGCCACGCACATCCGCCATTGGGTAATCATCGCCCAAACGTTCCTCAAATAGCTGGCCTAGCTGTTGTTGGCGAGGCATAATAACGAATTATACCTGAGCCCATGGCTATTATTAGGGTCAGGTACGGCGTCAACCTAGTACTTAAGGCGGAGTACAATGAAACAAGAAGACGGCCTCAGGCGTGATAGTAGACTGAGTGGACTAACAAGCGCACTGAAACGGCGCAGGGACAATCGACTTGAGATTGGCGAGTATCACGTCGGCAACATTCATTCGGAGAGGCCGATAGCAGTTTTGCCCGGTGCCATCCTCGCCGGAGAGGTACTGGCACCAGAGGTCGTGGTTTCAGGCCTGGTTTACGGTTATGTGGCATGCCGGCGCCTGTCGGTAGCTGCGGGCGGCCAAATCTGGGGTGACGTTTACGTGAATTCATTTGAGATGGCACCGGCCGGCAAAATCAATGGTTGGATTAGTACGCTGGATGCTGGAACGGTAGACCTTTTGAGAGCTGGTGAGGTAGGAAAGGGAGATCTGCCGCCTCGGCATGAGACAGCTTTGCCGGCCGAAACGCTGCAGCGGATCTTGAAATCTGGTGCGGATGTCGAGGCCAACCAGAGACTGAGCCAGCACAGAAGCGGCATCTGGCGCCAACTGCGCTCAGAGGCGGCGCTTGCGCTAATGGCGCGATCAGAAATCGAGTCGACGTTCAGAGAGCGCCAAGCTGAAGCCCTGGCCGAGCTAATGGCCGAGAACGCCGAATTACGCAAGGTTTTAGAAGACGCCGCGACGGACGCCGAGCAATTATCGACAACACGCCCAGAGGCACCCAACGCGGCTGAGATTGAAGCGCCGCCTGACCAGGTTGATGTGCAGCAACTGCAGGCACAGTTGCGGCGCGCGACGGCCGCCGCCCAAAGATACTATGGCGAGCTACTCTGGACTCGAGCCTCTTTGCACGCTGCCAAACGGAAGGAAGCGGAATCCTGACCGTATTGATGGGGTGGCGCTGCTTGATTCCCAGATG
>CP070688.1:4396956-4405052 GCA_020353135.1 Chloroflexota bacterium | reverse complement strand
TGGGGAGGGGGATTTTGTGTCCCCATGTGGCCTATAACCAACCTACAGGGAGGATAGCACAGGCAATCCTCGGCGTCAACATGATCGCCTCTAAGTCAGGCGTTCTGTTGGCCAAAAAAGTTGCCGTGCCATCACGCTATGAACGGCCGCCCCGACGGGCCGTCGCCGGCGCTTCTAGCCGCCCAGCGACGTTTAGAAGAGTTGAAAAGAAGCTGCGAGCGACTTGCTATTAGCCGCGAGCCGTTAGCGGTTAGCAATGAGCCGCCAGTCGCCAGTTGTCAACCTTCATCCTTCACCCTTCATCCTTCAGCTACTAGCAATGAGCCGTCAGTCGCCAGCTGTCAACCTTCAGCTGTCAGCCCTCAGCCACAAGCCACTGTCCACTGTCCACAAGCCACTGACCACTCGCCACTAGCCGCTGACCACTCACCACTGTCCACTGTCCACTATCCACCATCCACCCGCCTCCACCCCGACATCGCCTTAGCCATGTTAGGCCAGGAGATGGCGGCTCCGGGTCGCATCTGGCTACTATTGCGCTACCTGGACAGGTATGGGCGCGGCTGGCTCTATGTAGACCAGGTGCAACAGAGATTATGCGGCAAGGAGTCAGACCTGCGCGTCTGCGGCCGCCGCCAGCTGCGTAATCTGCTACGCCAGGGGCAGGGCGTCTTCTGGCAGCGGGACAAAGAGCGACTGTGGCTGCGGTCGGCCGCCCGGGTCGCAACTGCGCTGGGCGTCGAGCGGCTGCGCGCCCGGCCGGTGTCCTTGCCCCTGCCGGTCCTACTCGGCGGCATTGGGCAGGTGCGGGCCCACCTCTACGCCAGTTTCCATAGCGGCCGTATCGCCAATGCAAAAGAAAAGGCCGGCCAACCCATCAACCGGGCAACGCTGGAGAAGATCACCCACGTACCGGCCCGTACCCAACGCTTTTACGAACAACGGGCCGGCGTCCAGAGCCAGGCCAATATCGCCGTCGGCGAACGGCTCACCCAGAAGAATCTGCAAGAACGCGCCTGGCGACACGGCCGGGCGACGTTCCCCTTTGTTGACAGCGAGGGCAAGCATGGCCCGGCCGGCGGCCGTTACGTCGCCTGGCGCCTGCCCAATAGTTACCGGGGCCCCCATGAATTAAGCCCAAAGGGCCGGTTAAAGAAGATCAACCGCCAGATAGACCTTGTGAATTCGAGGGCGCAGGGGAACGATCACGGCCAAGCTGACGCTTGGCTCACGGTTGACCGTCTTTTCCATCCCAGCGGGCAAGAAGCAGGCCGGGCCTACAATCGCGATCGCTCCCAAGACATCTACTATCCGGCCGGCCGGCCGCGCCCTGGCCGGCGCCGGCTATGGCGAGTTTTGCCGGCCAAGAGATGTTGACGGGTAGGCACCGCGGCCGGAAATAAGTTGCCGGTATTCCTGAGGGTTAAAGATGTTGTTTTAGAAAGTTACGAAATTGGTTAGCTGGCTGTTTATTGTGGCCTTGCGATCAATCGGAACCTATCAGTTCGGTCACCATGACCCGGATCGTGGCAATTTCTCCGTCTGCTTCGGCCATTTCTCCCGCCAATTCGGGTCGGTCGGCCAGGATGGCTTCCTGCACGCCGCTGGCCTGTCCGCGTGTCTCTTGCCATGTTAGCGGGCTGGCCAAGACTATTCCGGTCAAACGCAAAGCCTCCTCGGACCGGCCAGCGGCGGCGTAACAGGCCGCCAGGCCGGATAGTCCGATGTTATACAGTTCAATATAGCGATGGTAGTACGCGCCTCGCAGTCCTTCCAAGAAACGGTCCTGGACTTGCTCGATCTGATCTTGTTCAGCTAAGGCGAGTTCCACCCGGCCTAAACCGAAGTGCGCGTAAGCGGCCGCCCATTGATGCGAATGCTGTTTGGCCAGCCGTAAACTCTCTTCAAAGCGGTGGCTCGCTTCTTCATAATTCCCGAGACCATAATACACATCGCCCAAGCCGCGTTCGTAAAAAACGCGTCCAAAAGGATCTTCCAGGCTTGTGAATAGGGGCCGGGCCTCCTCAAACAACGACCTCGCCAGATCATAATTGCCGGACACACGCTCGACCTCGCCTAGCTCCCACGTTCCCCAGGCAAGGTGAAGCTTATTCCCGGTTGCCCTGGCGATGGCCAGGCTTTCTTGTCGCGCCGCCCGCGCATGTTCCACCGTCCCCAGGCGCAAGGCGACCAGGCTTTCCTGGGATAACGCGCCGGCTTCAAAATGGCGATTTCCCAATTGAGCGTAATTTTTCCGGGCGTGCTGATAATAGCTGAAAGCTTCGTCCACTTCAGCTCTGGCGACGCATACCCCGGCCAGCGCCATGTCGATGTCAGTTGCCATCACCGGGTCGCCGGCCGCCAGGAAATCCTGTTGAGCCAGCAGCAGTAGCCGTTTCGCTTCGCTGAAATCGCCGCCCCTGCTCAGAAGCCCCCACAGGCGCAACGTGTAACCGCGCTCTCGCCGGTCGCCAAGCGCCTCGAACAAGGATTTGGCTTCGGCCAGGTAGCGATGCGCTTCGCTCGTCCCCGCTTGACCGCCCGGCCGGCCCAGGCCAGAAGGCATCAACAATCCGCCCAGGTTCTCCAGGGTAAAGGCCAATAACCATCTGTCGTCCTGCCTCCGGTGCAGGTCAACCAGCCGGCGCAGCCATCCAATCGCGCCCGAATGGTCAAAGGCCCAGCCATAAAGCATGGCCAGCAGCAGGGACCATAAACCGAGACGATCGGTCAATTCATGTTCGCTGGCCAACGTATACGCGCCCTCGATTTGCTCTTGTCCGGATCGCGAATAGACCTCGAGGACGAAATAACGGGTTATCAGAAACTCGTTGGGAAAAGCAGCCCGCGTCGCTAGCAAGACGACTTGCCATGCGGGATTATCGTCGTCGTTCAATCGCTGGTGTGCCCGATCCACCATGGCCACAAGCTGCCCTCCCCGGGCACGAGCGGCGAAATAGAGAAACAGGCCCGGTAACACGTCGTCGATCGCCGTCTCGAATCGACCTTTATCCACGAGCCACTCCCAGGCGACCACGATATTTTCTAAATCAGCTTCGATGCGCGCCGTGGCTTCTATTTGCTGCGGCCCCTTTAGCAATTCACCCTGTTCGCGCATCATATGAGCGAAGTGGACGCCATGCCGGTCTCGGGCCGCTTCCCAGGCGATATCGTCATCCGCCAGGCGCTGGTAAGCGTACTGGCGCAGCATTTCGTGAGCTAGATAGCGGCCGCTTTCATCCCGCCGCAACCAGGATTTATTGAGCAGGCCCAACAAGGTTCTATGGCTGGCGTCCGCCACCTGCCGCGCTGCCTCGTAGTCGAACCCGCGGCGAAAGACGGACAGGCGCAAGAAGGCTGCCCGCTCTTGACTATCCAACAAGCGCCACGAGGTCTCAAAGACTGTCTTCAAACTGCGCTGGCGTTCGGGGACGTCAACCCAATCGGTCTCCAGGAAATCCAGGCAGCGCTCGACTTCGACGGCGACTTCGGCCGGCGACATTACCTCGATCCACGAAGCGGCCAATTCGACGGCCAGGGGGATGCCCCCCAGTTGGCGGCAAATAGCCAGGACAGGCAGGACGTTGGCTTCGGTTAACTCGAAATCAGGCCGTACCCGGCGGGCGCTGTTCAAGAACAGCTGCATCGCGCTATATCGCCGGCTTTCTTCGAGGGAAATCATCCCCTGTGCTTCTTCCGGCACCTCGAGCCCGGCCAATGGGAAGAGCTGTTCGGCGTGCAAGTTGAGGCGAGTCCGGCTGCAGGCCAGGATGGTAATCCTGGCCGCCCGCTCCAACAGTTCTGCGATCAACCGCGTCCCCTCCGGCGCCTGGGCGTACTCCATGTTATCCAGCAATAGCAGAATCCGGCGCTGTTCCAGGTAGGAAAAGAGCTGCGAAGCTAGGTCCCTGGCCAGGTCAAATGCTTTGAAGGGCAATCCATCTACCAGCGCCGAAACCAGTGTCGACGTATCGGCCGGCTGGGCCAGTGAAGCGTACCAGACGCCATCAGGAAAGGCGTCTGGCCGATCCGCCGCCAGGCGGCGCGCCGCCTGGATAGCCAGCCGGCTCTTACCGCAGCCGCCCGGTCCCAGCACCGTCAGCAGGCGACATCCCGGGTCGGGCAGCTGGTCCACAAGATCGGCGACCTCCCGTCGCCGGCCGACAAAAGGCGTCGGTTCGGCCGGTAGATTATGCTCGGGGGTAGCTGGCGCCTCCAGGTTGGGTTCGGCCGGCGTTTGCATATCGCTTTCCCCGGCGGGTGGGGGGCCTGATTTGCCTGGCAAGAGCATGGTTAAGACGTCATTGCCGGCCGGATGGATCTCTCCTGCGGCGATGCGCTCGTAAATGGCCTCGGTCGCCGGTCCCGGATCAACGCCCAATTCCTCCCACAATTCCTGCCGGCCCTTCTCAAAAGCTGCTAAAGCGGCACTGCGCTGCCCGTCCAGGGCCAGGGCGATCATTAGTTGTTGCAGCGCTTTCTCGCCCAAGCTGTCTATTTCCAGCTGCCGCCGGGCCGCTTCGGCCGCCTTGGCGTAGCTCCCTTTCTGCAAATCATGCTGGGCCACTCGTTCAAGAGCATCCAGGACCAGGCGCCGGTAAAGAGCCCGCCTGGCCGCCGCCCACTCTTCAAAGGCGCTGCTGTCAGGAAGATAGAACCCGGCCAGGAAATCTCCCTGGTACAACGCGGCCGCCTTGCGTTGCCCGGCGATCTCACCCTGATCCAGTAAAGTGGCGAACTCGGCCGTGTCTACCCGGTAGTCGCCCGCCTCGTTGAGCCAGATGCTTTGCCGGTCGGCCAATACAAAAGGCTGGGCAGAACCCATCTTCGGCTCAGCAGAGCTTCTCTCAGCGGACCTTCGCTCGTCGATCTCGGGGATGGCCTGGCGTAATTCGTAAAGCGTCTGGCGCAGATTCTTGCGGCCGGTCCCGACCGGGGACCCGGGCCACAACAGTTCGATCAACCACTCTCGGCGCAGAGGTTGAGCTTCGCTGGTCAACACGATGAGCAAGGCCGCCACGCTTCTCGATCGCAACTTCTTTAGCGGCCGGTCGCCGGCCCGGATCGCGAACTGTCCCAACAGAGATATCGACAAATCTGGCATGAAGAGATTGTAGCACGCCCGGCCGAATTCCCGCGCCTGACGGTCTGCTGACGTTTTTTGGACAGCTGGCTGACGGCCTCGATCCATGCTGCTGGCAGAAGGAATCGCGAAAGTTATGCCCGAGCTGGCAGAGGTGAGAGATGTACCCAAAACGGCTATCCCCGAAACGTCTATCCAATAAGCAATTATTCGTCACTTTGCTCCTGCTCTTGCTGGTATGGAGCAGCAGCCACGCCGTCGCCTCCGATTTTAGTGACGCCAATTTTGGCGACGCCAATTTTGGCGACGCCCATTTTGGCGCGGTTGCCTGGTCTGTCCCAAAAACAAGCCTCGAGCATGTTCAACAAGAGCCCGCGCCATCGCCAACAGCTCCGGCAAGCGAAGCGTTAAGCCGCCAGGATTGGTTCGTCGTCGACCAAGGGAGCCGCTGGACGGCCCAAGAGATGCTCGCCGTGCGGCAGATCATGGACCATACCTGGCGGGCGCTGGCCGGCGTCGGTTTGGACGGCCGCCAATTGCTGGCCGGTTACCGGTTCGTCCGCCTCCAGGCCGAGTTCGTGCCCGGCGAGGAACGGCTCCTGGCCATCGTGGACCATCAGAAGATGGAGATCGTCCTGGCCGACGGCGCCTTTAAACGTCTCCATGGCTTCTACATCTACCACGAGCTGGGCCACGCCGTCGACCATCGTCTGGGCCGGTTGCCCAGTGAGGGCTACCATCAGGTAGCCGGCGCCGCCCAGGCTGGTGCCCGGTCGTCCGAATCGTCCTCTTGGCAGACCAAAGACGGGTTTTGGCTGCGCTACCCCGGCCGCGACGATCGTGAAGAGGCCACGGCCGACGCCTTCGCCTGGTGGGTCATGGACCAGGCCGGCCGCCCCCAACCGTTCTTCCCCGGCACGCCGCCGGCGACAGATTACGCTGACATCTCCCGGGCGATTGAAGACGCCTTGTGGGCGGTTCCGAGTGCCAACTCATGATCTACGGCCGGACCGCGCCTGACATCTGTCACTGTACAGGCGCCGCTATTTGTGGCATCCTGATTGGGGATGAGAGATCGGGTAAGGGTTATCATCGCTCTGGGAGCTCCTGGCCTTTGGTCTGCTCCTGACCGCTTCCGCGCTCATAACGGCTTGTGGGACGCTGGAAATTGGACTGGGCATCTATGTTACAAGATAGTAACATGATGCAACAAAGTCGTTTCAACTTCGCCATCCCGTTGCCATTGCTGCCTTATATACTCCATCCAAACAAGTAGAAAAGAGGAGCCGTAATCCTCGTTTTAGTCAGGGAGTTGCCAATGAATAGCAGAATTTACAGCGGGATAGCAGCAGTCCTATTCCTGTCAGTTGTCCTTTTGGCCAGTGCTTGTGGAACATTGCAGATCGATACGGAATCGGCCGTCGCCGAGCCAGTCGATCCTGAATCGGTCGCTACCGAGGCGCCTCAAGCGACGCCGGCGATTAATCAAGAAGATGCCGCTGCAGAAGGTGCCGAACCAACGGCCGATTTGACCCCCACGCCGGCCGAATCAACCGCCGAAGCAGAAGGGCCGGGGGAAACCAGCCCGACCGCGACCAGACGGCCGGACCTGGCGATGCTGGATGACACCTGGTTAAGCTATACCAGTCGCGAGAACGGATTTTCCATCAATATCCCCCGCACGATGATTCACATGTACGGTTCCTGCAAGTGGAGCGAAGAAAACGGCGATCATTCCTACCGGCCGGAGCTGGCTTACGTTCCGGTGGCCATCTTTGAGGACGGTGACACGGTCTACATCAGCAGCGACTACTATCACGTGCTCGGAGGGGAGACCAGGGAAACCAGCGCCGACGGCGGCACCCGTGCCTTCTTCTCCGATTGCCAGGCCGTAACCAACAGCCTGGAACTGCTGCGCGACCCGGAAAACCATTTTCAGCAGAAATGGGCCATCGTAACCGTCGAAATCCACGACGACGAAGAACTGGACGCCTTCATCAAGGATCGCTATGGTCCTGGCTGCAGCCTGGGCGAAAAGGCTCCCTCGGGCCAGGAAGGTGTCTTTGACATCTCGATTCAAGGCGATGGCCTGGATCTAGAACAGACCCAGTGCCCGATCAACTTCGCAACGGTCGTCAAGTACTTCCCCGCGGGTAGCAAAGTAGGCGCCTGGGACAGGGGCCAATCCTACCATTTTCCGGCCGATGTCAACTACTCTGTCACCTACGACCAGGAGATGGAAGACAGCTTTCGCTTCCTCACCGGCCCGGCCGCCGAGGCTCCGACCGACGCCGTCGCCTACGACTACACCGGTTGGTTGCCCTACGCCAACGAGACCCTGGGCTATTCCCTCATGTACCCCGGCCAGGCCGACATCATGGGCGCCAACCGGGACGAGGCGGTGGAGTTCGTCGGTCCGATTGTCGGCGATGACCATTGGCCCTGGCTCTTTGTCCAACACTTCAACAGCGAGTTTTATAGCCCGCCGGCCGGGACCGATGTGCGGCAGTGGATAGCGGACAGCAACATATCCTATAAGGCTATCGCTCAAGACACGACCATTGGCGGGCTACCGGCCGTGCGGCTTCCTGTCGAGCGAAGCCAACAAGCTTATGCCATGGACGAGTACTACGTCATAGATGGTGATCAGCTTTACAAGATTACTATCCTGCACGCCGCAGATATGCAGGACTGGGAACTGTACGAGCAATTCCTGGCCAGCATCTCCTTCTCTGAAGGATCCTGATCGAGGTGCTTAATTCAGTTGCCACAAGAGAGGAGATAGGCATTCTCAAATGCCGCTGCATCCCCACATGCCGGTCGCATTTAAGAATGCTTCCTCCTCGATAGGGGTTCTGGAATCTGGAAACTACAGATGAATGAGGTTTGCCCCTAGGCATAAAAGTGGAACTCGAGTAGTATAGGCTTATCATTGCTTCCATCGTAGCGGCATAGAACACAACCCTTCCTTTTAGCTGCCGAGAACCTTGCATATCCAGCTTTTTTACTGGCG
>CP070688.1:4376048-4396856 GCA_020353135.1 Chloroflexota bacterium | reverse complement strand
TCGGCCATAAAAGCCAGAACCGGCCGCAGTTGCATCACTACCAGGAGGGCAAAAAGCGCCGCCAGGACGATCAGAGAATAGCGCATCCACGGCCCCATTGGGGCAGGCTTGTGGCCCTTGTCTTTTCGAGCGAATCGATCAAAGGCAAAGCCAATGGCCAGTCCGCCGAGTAGACCAAAACTGAACAGGGCCATCAACACGAGGATTTGATCGCCTTCGCGAATTCCCCCTGGCGGCGCTGAGCGTAAATAGGCCCAGATTCCGGCGCCGAAGGCCGCTCCACCAAAGCCAAAACCGACGAGACTGGCGACGATTACCGAACCTGTGCGGCGCCAGCCAACGGTCGTGAGACCTAGCAGTAGACCGATGAGCGCTCCGCTGACTAGACCAATCAACAAGTAGACCTTCATGAAGGGTCCGGCCGGCATGAATGCGGCATCGCGCATCGTCAGCGCCGAGAGAGCAAAGACGACCAGAAGTAAAAAGGAGCCATATACAAGCCCAAGCGAAATCGCGCTTCGCCAGGCGTAGCCGTATTTTCCCCTGGGCTGGCCGATAATTGGCAGGGTCCACCCTCCCAAGAAACCGCCAAGCGCGCCCCCGATACCGGTGATCAACATCACCAACACAATGCCAATGAGCAGCCGGGCCGCTTCGCCGAGCATGCCGTATGGCTCGGGACTCAGTATGCTGAATAGGATTTGGGAGACGATGTTGCCTAGCATCAGACCGCCGCCGTAAGCCAGGCCTGTCTTGGCTATCCCCCGCCAATTGATGGCCACTCGCCCTTCATCCGCCATCTTTCTCGTCTACTCCGGCCGGTAGGGGCCTTTGCCGCCGATATCGCCGACGAACTCAGGCAAATCGCCGTGACCTAGAAGCTGGCGGACGGCCAACACTTCTCCAGTATGAAACCAATAATGGTAAGTGAGCCTCAGTAGCATTGTGCCGATAGTTTCGCGCATCGGCTTGTCTTTCCAACGGAAACGCTCCTGAAGATCCTCGGTGGTTAACTTATCCAGATAGGGATCGGCCGCGGCCGTGATTTTGCGCCAGGCAGACGACATCGCTTCCAGCGAGGGCGTTGTAGCCGGCCGGCCGGTACCCACCAACTCCTGTAGTTCCGGCACCAGGTTAAGGCCCTGGGCATAGCGCAACCAGCACCATTGCTCGTGCCAGGCCAGGTGCCCGACCATCCAGCTAATGCTATTCATCGGCTCCAGGCGAATTCGGCCGTCTGCCTCTTCCACGCCGCGCAGAGCCCGCAACCATTCATGACGGGTGAAGCGCAATTGGCTGACAAGTGGGTGGGTCATTTGCTGCTTCCCATCTTTACCTTCCTGATGGTGATTCGCCAGTTATTGAACGCGTCATTGGATAGTAGATGATACACGTAATAGGAAGATAGTGGCAACGGGGCCTTAATGGCTGGACCGATCGCTCAGGATGAGGTACCGGTCCACCGGCCGCTTGATGTATAATTGTGTGCGAACCGAATGGTCGAATCCTTGCAGCAGAGGCATAAGCAAAAGGGAGAAGCCGATATGCTAGATTTTGACAGCGAATACGATCCCCTGAGCAATCAGGTCGATCATGACTGGAGGCAAGCCCGCCGTAAAGTCCTCTACCAACGAGTCGTCTGCGCCGTTTCTCAGTGCTCGGTCGATATGATGTCCTTCGGCGAAATACGCAAAACCCTGCGGTTGGGCACACCCCATTTCAGGGGTCTGCAACAGATCCCGGTGGAGCAGATTCGGGGCAGCGTCGGCCGCTATGACGATTTCACCTCCGCCTTTTTGCCGCGCAAGGACTTCTTGAAAGATCGCTGGACAAATGTCGAGAAGTTACTTATAGCGGGTAAGGCGCCGCCAATAGATGTCTACCAGGTGGGCTCTGCCTACTTCGTGGTCGACGGCAATCATCGCGTTTCCGTCGCTCGCCAACTGGGGATGGAAACGATAGAAGCTATTGTGACCGAGTGCTCTACACCCTTTGAGATCGGCCCGGACGACGATGTCGATGAGCTGTTGATTGAAGCTGAAAAGTCCGACTTCTTGGGCCGATTAGGCGACGAAAACAGCCAAATGGCCGAAGATATCATCTTCAGCTGCGCTGGCTGCTATCGCGATCTGAACGACCAGATCGAAGCCTATCGCTTGGGAATGGAAACCAAAGAAGGCCGGCCGGTGTCAACCGATCAATCCTTCGCGGCCTGGCACGGCGAGGTCTACACCTCGGCCGTGAACGCCATCCACGACGAGGGTTTGATCGATCTATTCCCTGAACGAACCGAAGCCGACCTGTTCATTTGGTCCTGGCAGAATAGCCATGTGCTGGAGGAAAAGGCGACAGAAGCCGATTCTTCGGACGCCGAGACAGTGCCTAAAAGGGATTGACGCCCCCATCAGGGCGCCTGCTAGCGATTATCATCCTCCAGGCGGGCCACGATCAGGAACTTGGTTCCGAAGGGATCGACTGCCGGGCAAAACCTGAGCGGTTCGTACATCATGTCGTTGAACGGCTCCTCTCCCGCCCCGCCCGCTTCAATGAAAGCTTGTTGCAATCGCTCGGCTTCGGCCGGCGACGCCATCACCAGCGTAAGTTCGATATTTCCCGGATTTCCTTGCCGCGCCGGGAACAAGGTCAGCCATGAGCCGCCTATTCGCCAGCCGTGGGTGCTATCGCCCTCAACATAAGCCGGCGGGCCCAGGACACGATTATAGAAAACCAGCGCCTCATCATAGTGCTCGCAATGAAGAGCGATGTCAAACACGCCCGAAATAGCAAATCGAGGCTCAGGCGCCGGATCGGCGAAGTAAGCCTTGCGGTAAGCAGCGTAGTCCATCGCTAAACTCCTGTAGAGAAAAATGATCTTCTGTGCATCGGCGGCGGCCTTCAGGAAAACGGCGTCGAGTTTCAGGCCAAGATTCATCGCCGTCATTTCCCGGCCGCACCATGTCATCCGCCAGTTTCTTGACCGCTGAACTGGCTCAACAGCTCAATCTGACCCGCATGATTGGCTTCATGTGCCTGGTAATAGAGCAACGTTTCGGCCACTGACCGTTTTCCTTTGATCACGCTCAGATCCTCGGCCGTTGTTCGGGTCAGCAATTCAAGTAACCGATCTTGTGTCCGGTCAAAGTCGGCCAGCAGCATGGCAAACGATACCGAGCCAGACTCTCCGGTCACCGGCTCAGAACCGGGCATGAAGCGGCGGCACTGCTCCATACTCCAGACAGAGGGAACGTCCAGCAGCATCAGGAAATTGCATCGCGACACAATCAGGTGACCCATCAGCCAGTTGACACAATTTCCCCCAAATGGGGGCTGCCATAGGCTGGTGCGATGACTCATCGTCGCCGTGTCGCGCTTTATCGCATCGTGGCTATCGACATATAGTTCCTGAATGAAGCTCGGCCGGACCATAACCTTCTCCTACGACAATCGGGTGCATCGCACTTCTTCGAGTGCGTTGCTCTTGATTCCCATCAATAACGGTGTGCTTCTGGAGTGTGAACTCGTCTTAGTTACTGACATTGTATTCTACTATGTTTGCGCTTAATATATGCCACCAGAATGGAAACGCCCGGCCTTCAGTCTACCGAGCTGTACCTGAAGTGTCGAGTCAACGCCTGTAGCCAGGATACGCTTATGTCCGAAATCCTCCTTGAATCAATCATCATTCTGGGATTAATCATCCTGAATGGCCTGTTGGCCATGTCCGAATTGGCGGTTGTTTCCTCGCGCCATGTGCGCTTGCAGCAAATGGCTCAGGATGGCAATCACGGCGCCGAAGTGGCTCTGGAGTTGGCCGAGACGCCCAATCGCTTTCTATCCACGGTGCAAGTAGGCATAACCCTGGTAGGTATCTTCGCCGGCGCCATTGGCGGCGCGACCATCGCCCAAGCTCTTACCGCTCTCCTGGCTGAAATTCCGGCGCTCGAACCTTACGCCAGCGCCATCAGCCTGGTCCTGGTCGTCGGCGGGATCACCTTCTTCACGGTGGTGCTGGGCGAACTAGTGCCCAAGCGGATTGCTTTGCAGAGCGCAGAGCGTATCGCCGCGGCCGTCGCCCGACCAATGCGTGCTCTTTCTGTCGTCACCTGGCCCATTGTTCGCCTGCTGGGCCTTGCCACTGACGCGGTGTTGGCCGTTTTGCGGGTGAAAGCCCAGCCCAAAACCACGCTGACCGAGGAAGAGATCCGTATGCTAGTTGAGCAAGGCGCCCAGGCAGGGATCATCGAGGCCGTCGAGCGGGACATGGTCGAGAGCATATTTCAGTTAGGCGACCGGTCGCTCGAGACGATCATGACGCCCCGTTCGGAGATCGAATGGCTGGATGTGAACGCGACCGAGGAGCATATTCGGCAAATCGTCGCGAGTTCCAGCCACTCTCGTTTTCCGGTCTGTGACGGCGAATTGGATAAGCCGCTGGGTCTCGTCCGTACTCAAGACCTCTTGGCCGAGAGCATGAGGGGCGAGCCGCTGAACCTGCGCCAGGCTATGGACGAACCCCTGTTCGCCCCCGAGAACGCCCGCGCCTTGCAGGTTCTGGAGCGCTTTCGAGAGACCGGCGTCCATCTGGCCATGTTGATCGACGAGTATGGCGGCGTGAGCGGGCTGGTTACTTCCTTCAATGTGTTGGAAGCCATCGTCGGCGACATCCCTACCCCGGATGAAATCGACCAGCCGCCTATCGCCCAGCGGGCGGACGGATCCTGGCTGGTGGATGGTCTACTCTCGGTCGACGATTTTAAGCGGAGCTTCAACATAGCCTCTTTGCCGGGTGAAGACACCTACAAGACATTAGGGGGCTTCGTGATCTTCATGTTCGGCAGCCTGCCGGCCGCCGGCGACTACTTCAGTCACGGCGACTTTCGCTACGAAGTGGCCGATATGGACGGCCGGCGAGTCGACAAGGTGCTCCTGGCCCGGCGGCCAGCCAACGCGGAGTCAGAGATCTCCCAGGACAAAGCGTAATATTTACGTAAGCTTCCTGACAGTCGCCCGTAATCTCCCCTCGCTACCATTCCTCGTGATTGCGAATAGCCAATGGCTGTTCGCCCACAACAATCCGCTAGTTACAAAGGAGACCACACGCGCCGGGGCGCATCACCATGTAAATAAATCGCCAGGCGCGGCAGGTCGCAACGCTGACAGCTGAAAGCTGAAGGCTAATTTGAGAGGAGAGCATGATGTTCGTGAGAAAAGAAATTGTTTTGACCCTGGCCCTGGCTGCGCTGCTGTTGCTTTCCGCCTGTACAGGTTCCGAGGAGTTAGCGCCAGTCGTCGACGAACCGGCCCCACTGACCGTGGCTGAAGAAACAAGTGACGGCGAAGCCGATACTTCAGAGGCGATGGACTCCGACGCCGAAGCCGGCGCCTCGGATGCTATGGCCGAGGATATGGCTACAGAGGCCGGGAGCGAATCTGATCAACCAAACGATGCGGCCAATAAACAGACCGACATGGCCGACGATATGGTCGCAGGATCAGAAGAGATGGCTGCCGAGACCGTCGACGAAGTTGCCATGAATCCCGATGCGCCGGCCTGGCAGCAACTGGCCTTGACCAATGCCCGTACGGGTGAATCATTCACTCTGGCCGATTTCGCCGGCAAAACGGTCTTTGTCGAGCCGATGGCCACCTGGTGCACAAACTGCCGGCGGCAGTTAACCCATGTGAAACAGGCCAAGACAGAGCTGGCGGCCGACGACGTCGTATTCGTCGGCTTGAGCGTGGAGACCGCTATCGACAATGGATCCCTGGCCAACTACGCCGATGAGGCCGGTTTCGACTGGCATTGGGCTGTGCTCACGCCGGAGATGCTGCAGGCCCTGGCCGGCGAATTCGGCCAAACTATCGCCAATCCGCCGGCGACGCCGCACTTCATCATCCGGCCCGACGGTTCGACCACCGACCTGGTCACCGGCGTTGAAACCGCCGAGCAAATCGTGGCCCAGATCGAGGCCGCGCGAGGGTAGGCCGGCCGATGAATGAGCTACTTCAGGCTTTTGTGCTGGGCAATACGGCCATTCTGACTAACGTCTGCGTCTTGCCGCTGTATCCCGGGCTGATCGCTTTCCTGGCCGGAACCGCCGGCGCCAGCCGATCGCGCCGGGCTACCTATTCCCTGGGCCTGTTTGTACTGGCCGGCGTATTGAGCTTGATGATCCTCATCGGTTGGCTGCTATTTGCCTTCCAGCAATCTTTTGGCGATATCCTGCCCTTCTTGCTGCCGGTCATTTATGGTCTGGTCATCTTGATGGGGGTGCTGATGTTGAGCGGCCGCAATCCATTCGCTCGCCTGGGCACCGTCCAGACGCCGGTGCTGCGCAATCCCTATGCGGCCGCCTTCACTTATGGCCTGCTGCTGGGTCCGATGACTCTGCCCTGCACCGGCCCATTGATCGTCAGCGCCTTCTTGCTCGGCGCGGGCAGCGCGGCCGGCCTGGCCGACAATTTGTCCTATTTCCTGGCCTTTGGCCTGGGCTTCGGCTGGCCCCTCATTGTCCTGCCCTTGATAGCCGTACCCATGCAGCGCCGCTTCACCGGCTGGACGACAAGCAACTACAAGCTATTGACCCGTCTTTCAGGCGTCCTGCTGGTAGCCATCGGCGTGGTCGGCGTCGTCTACGATTTGGCGCCCAACGTTTGAGAATGTGCAGATCGGTTCCTGGCCCGGTAAGTCTCGCCTACCCCAGCCAGATCGATACGACTGGCTCCTGGCGCAATCAGATTAGCCCTTGATTCAACAACTCGAGTCGCAATTGGCTCGGAGATTCAAATTGGATTGCATTGAATCCCAGCTCTCTGGCGGCGGCAATGTTTACTTCGGAATCGTCGATGAACAGACAATTTCCTGGGGAATCGTTTACCTGTTCCAATAGAACTGCGTAGATGGCCGGGTCAGGCTTGGCCAGCTTGACCTCCCCAGACAGGACAATGCCGTCAAACCAATTCATGAAGTCGAGACTTGGCCGGATGCGATAAAACGTCTCGGCCGACCAATTGCTGAGAGCGAACAAAGGATATTCCCTCTCCTTCAGGTGATGAAGAATCTCCACTGTGTCGGGAATTGGGCCGGCAATCGACTCTTCCCAGCGCCGGTCGTAAGCGGCAATGAGCTCCGCATAGTGCGGGAACTGCCCGGACAATTCGGCAGTGCCCTCGGCAAAGGTACGCCCTTTGTCCTGTTGGAAGTTCCACTCGTAAAAGTCGATTTCGTCGAGGAACTGCTCCATCGCCGCGTCGTCGCCGTCAAACAGCGGCCGATAGAGATAGCGAGGGTCCCAGTCAACGAGAACCCCGCCAAAATCGAATATGACGACTGGATGCCTTCTTGCTTTGGTTGTCATAGCACTGAAACAGGTGTCTAATTCGTATACTTTATATCAGCCCTTCCAGCACGGTACCATCCTTCTCATACGAGTCCACGTGTGCCGCAGATTCACCTCGTCGAGTGGAATTTCAACTGTCGTCAGTAGGTGATGCCGACTGAAGGCTATTGCTCAGGAGACGGCATGTCGCAAGAACCCAAGACCTGGCACTATGGCCTGATGGCCCGCTATTGGGCTGAATTCAACACTGGCGGCCCGGAAATCGAGTATTTCCAGCGCCAAATCGAGAATTTCGGCGAGCCTGCGCTCGACGTCGCCTGCGGCGCCGGCCGCCTGTTAATCCCCTTTCTGCGCGCCGGTTTGGACGTGGATGGCTGTGACCTCTCGGCCGATATGCTCGCCTATTGCCGCGAAGCGGCCGCCCGTGAGGGATTCTCGCCCAGGCTCTACCAGCAGGCCAACCACGAACTCCACTTACCCCGAACCTATCGCACGATCTGCGTCTGTGGCGGATTTGGCATCGGAGGCAGCCGCAAACAAGATTTGGCGGCGCTGGGCCGCTTCAATCAATATCTGCAACCCGGCGGCGCTCTCGTCCTGAACCACCACTTGCCCTACGAAAGCCCGAGCGAATGGCGCTATTGGTTGCGAGAGAATCGCCGTCAGCTGACCGACACCTGGCCACCGCCTGGCGACCGCGAGCGGACGTCCGATGGCGATGAGCTAAGCTCGCAGTACAGGATCGTGGACGTCGATCCCCTGGAGCAACTGATAACTCGCCAGATACGCGTCGAGCTATGGCGCGATGGCCAACGCGTCGCGCAGGAGGAGTACACGTTGCTGGAGCGCATGTACTTCAAGAACGAGCTCCTGCTCATGCTCGCCATGGCGGGATTCGACGACATCTTCGTAGCGGGAAACCACACGAAGTATGAGGCGACGGCCGAGGACGACATCCTGGTCTTCATCGCCAGGAAATGAAGTGGCCTACTGGCCATTCTGTTAATTGCATCGTGTGGCTATCCCGCCTTCTCGACGACGTACTCTAGCAAAACAGTTCCCGTCTTCTCATACACTCTACTCCCGACGAGCCGCAGAGCGGACCGCTCGGCCGGCGGCAGCAACATAGGTTTTCCGCCACCGAGCAAGACGGGGATTATCGCCACTTCAACCGCATCCACCAATCCCAAATCGAGCAGGCTACGAAAGAGCGATCCACCTCCGAACAGCCAGATGTCTTTGCCTGGTTCCGCACGCAACTGGGTGATGGCGTCCTCTAACTTGTCGGCGATTATCTCGACCCTCTGATAATCCTCCTGCCGCATCGTGCGAGACACCACGATTATCTTGGTTCCCGGCGTCGTGCCACCGCCTGCCACCTCGAACGTCCGGTGCCCCATGAGGAATGTGTCGAAGCGGCCGCTCATTTCTTCAAAGTCGATGTCAGGGTCCATGATGATCCAGTCGCTCTCGCCGTTGAGACCAGCGATGTAACCGTCGAGGCTCATGGCAATGCTGTAGTGGATTCGTCTCATAGGACCTACCTCAAAGGAATGGGCCGTGGGCGCTGATCACTCCGTGGTGCGCGTGGCAGAAATGAGCACCTTGTCCAGATCAACTACGAACTTCTGGAAGACAGCTAACGCCAGGTTCCATCTCGGGAGCGAGAGGCATTAGTCCAAGGCTGGGCGGCGCGTCGATTACGACGATACTTATACTTCCGTTTCCTGGTCCGCCTCCATAATTTGCTTCAGGTTTGGGTAGACGGATGCAAATAATCTCTTAGTGTATCTGCCCGCCACTCCTTCCAGCACCTTGAGAATGCCACCGATTTCCACTTCACTTATTTGGGTTAATAGAGTGCCTTCTCCCTGCGCCTCGAATTTTCTCGTATAAACTGATGTGAGCGGCCCACTGGATCCTCTGATAGTGTATTGGCTAGGAACTTCCCAATCCGTGACTTCCATTTCCCCATCGATCTTGCGGCCTAAAATACTTGCATGAACCCTATATCTTGAACCAACACCTGGTGGGTCCTCGGTAATCCACTGAAAAGTCTCTCTTCCACCTTGCCACTTAGCCAGGTTGTCTGGGTCGGTCACAAAGGCAAAGACATCCTCAGGGGAGCGATTGATAAATATGCTATATTCGAACTGGTACATGGTCGGAACTCCTCTGCCTTCTGAAACCTAGCATCAAGCAATTTGAGTCATGAACTAGCGTCGAAAGCGAGCTGCACAGCGTCATCCAGAGTCATCAAGCGCCCCTCGGCCAAGAGCTTATCGCGCTCCTCCTCACCCATTGCTTCGGCAAGTCGCCCCATCGCCTGGTCCAACTCGGCGACGAGCGACCCTGAAGCCGCTCAATCATTCGACGTACAGAAGGGTAGTCAGGATATTATCCCAAGACGCTTTATACGGCGACTGTGATTTGCAGCCGAGGATTAACTCTGAGAACACTTCTTCCTTCACGTTGCCACCTGCGCGTCTTCCGTTCCTTCTGTTTTTTGTTTCATTGTTTCTGGACTATACTGTTCTCTTGCCTGGTAAAACATGATGACAACGGACCACACTTGGCCCACCGGCGCAGTCACTTTTCTGTTTACCGATATTGAACACAGTACTCCCCTGTGGGATCGTCATCGGTCGGCTATGCGACCGGCGCTGGCAGAACACGACGCGCTACTGAAAGCGGCCGTGGAGTCCAACGCCGGCGTGCTTGTCAAGACCACCGGCGATGGCCTGATGGCCGCTTTTATCTCTCCCTCGTCGGCCCTAGGGGCCGCACTAGACGCCCAGAAGGCTTTGCAGGAGGCGACATGGTCAGCCCTTGCCCCTGACAGAATTCGCGTGCGCATGGGTCTCCACACAGGGGAAGCAGAGCTGCGCGCGGGGGATTATTACGGAACGGCCGTTAACAGGGCAGCTCGTTTGATGTCCGTGGGCCACGGCGGCCAGGTCCTCGTTTCGGGCACTACAGCCCGGATAATTGAAGGTAACCTACCGGACGATGTCGGTTTGGCCGATCTCGGCGAATACAGGCTGCGAGGTTTGTCACGGCCGACCCAGGTCCTGCAGGTGGTGGCGCCGTTTCTGCACCGCGATTTTCCACCCCTACGAACAGGACAGGCGACTAAGGATAACCTGCCGCCTCCGCTTACCGATTTCGTCGGCCGTGAACTGGAATTAAGGCAGTTGGACGAATTGATCTCAACTCCTGAGACGCGCCTGGTCACCGTTCTCGGCCCCGGCGGCATGGGCAAGACCCAACTGTCCATTGAGTGGGCCCGCAGGAATACGGGACAAGATGGTAAGGTGGATTATGCTGACGGGATCCACTTTGTCGACTTGGCTCCCTTAGAAGTCCCTGACCAGGTTGCCCCAGCCATGGCGGACGTCTTCGCCTTTCCGCTACAAGGAGAGCGGCGTTCGCCGGAGCAACAGATGCTCGATTATTTGCGCGAAAAGAACACGCTCCTAATCTTTGATAACTTCGAGCATATCACCGCCGCCTCCGCATTTGTACAGGAGATCCTGGACACAGCCCCCACGGTTCAGATTCTCGTAACCTCCCGCGAACGCCTCCATTTGAAGGCGGAACAGATCTATCCAGTCGAAGGCCTTGCCTGTCCGCCGGCGTCCCTACGAAGTGAGACGGATCTAGAGGCCTATGCGGCCGTTCAGCTTCTTATAAGAAGCGCACAGCGCGTGCGTCCTGATTTTGAACTGACTGGCAAAGATCGTGGGCCAGTCTCCCGCATATGTCGCGTTGCCGCCGGCATGCCCCTGGCTATTGAACTCGCCGCCGCCTGGCTCGATGTCATGCCTATCGCGACGATTGCTGATGAGATTGAACGACGCCTGGACGTATTAGAATCAGATCTCCGTGATGTTCCCGTTCGGCACCGCAGTATTCGTGCGGCGATCGACACAACGTGGAATTATCTGCAGCCGTATCAGCAGGAGACGTTCGCCTGCCTGTCCATCTTCCGCGGCGGTTTTACTTGGGAGGCGGCCACGGCCGTCTTAGGAGATGCGGGTGATGACATGGCCTTGCGACGTACACTGTTAAATCTACGCGACAAGTCTCTGCTCGGCTTTGAAATCAAAGCTGAGCGCTTCACGATTCACCAGCTTCTGCGCCATTACGGCGCCGAAAGGTTGCAAGAGGCGGACCGCCCAGCAGAACTGACCGCGGTACGAGATAGGCACGCGATGTACTACGCGCGTTCGCTTGCAGACAATGCGTCCGGCTTAAAAGGGCCACAGTTTGCGGATTCATTGCGCCTAATCGAGTCTGATCTGGAAAACTTGCTTGTCGCCTGGGAATGGCTCATAGAGAACGAGCGAAGGTCAGAACTGGCGGCGACGATGGACGGTTTGGGCCTCTTCCTCGAGATGTTAGGTTATCACTCCATAGGACGCCGGAACTTCAGGTCCGTCGCCGATCGCTGGCGGCAGCGCCTGGCGAACAGTAGTACAGGCGCTGGTAAACTCCCTGGCGACCTGCGCTTTTTGGCAAGGGTCGTGGCCTGGTTATCGGTTTTTGAGCTTGACCGTCGTGAAGCGGCGTCACTCTTGCAGGAAAGCTTAACCTTGCTCGACATTTTCCAAATCGGCGAGGAACCGGGTGAAGCTGAAAGAGCGTTTGCCACCTATCGCCTGGGATTACTTCTCCGCGATTCTCAAATCGGATCTGCGATAGACTATTTTAAGCAAGGCATGACAATCTTTCAGGAGCTCGATGATTCTTGGGGCGTCGCAAAGTGTCTCATTGGCCTGGGTTACGCAAGTGGCTCAGTCAACTTGGAAGCAGGCCGCGACTATGTTCTTCAGGCCAGTGACGTTTTCGCAAGTATTGACGATGTTCGCGGTCTCGGCCAGGCGCTCAGCTTGTTGGTCGTTCTTTATTCACTCGAGGGTGACGACGTATCTATGGAGACAACTTTCAGAAGACTGCTGGCGGTGGTTGCCCCCCTGGAAGAATCATTTTTCCTGGAGGATACCTTATTTGCAAAGTTCTTTGTCAGTACGGCAAGAGGCGACTACCAACAAGATGTGGTTTACCGTGAGCAGCTGGTCAGCTACAACGAAGATCTGGGTCGTGCCCGCCTGATGAGTAAGGTTCATTTGGCTTATTCATATCTCCATGCGGATCAATTCAACAGAGGGCGAGCGCTCCTTTTGCACGTGCGTCAAGACTTACAAGAAGCAGCCATTGAGGATGATTATCGCCTGGCCTTCTGCTTCCATATTCTGGCTTCGCTGGCGCTGGCCGAGGACGAGTTCAAAAAGGCACAGCGTCATCTTCAGAACGCATTGGCTATCTACGAGATTGGCCACACTTATCCGGATATCGCTGGCGTACACACCTTAACGGGCATCGCCCTCGTCGGCCAGGACGATCTCGATTCTGCGCAATCACACATTATAGAGGGTCTCAGAATGACACTGGATCTCAAGGGAATCATTCTCCTGGGGGAATCACTGTTGGCTATCGCGCTGCTAATGGCCCATCGAGGAGAAACCTATCAGGCGCGCAAGCTATATGAGCTGGTCTGGCGCATGCCTAGATTTCAAAGATCGGCCCTTTACGACGCCATAGCGGGTAAAAAGATTCGCTCCCTCACCAGCACCCTCTCACCTGAAGACTTGAATACATTGGTCCACGAAGCTGTCCATCGCGATCCCTGGCAAGAAGCCACCACGCTGTTTGAAGAAATGCAGGCCGCGAGTGCGGGAAGTTAGGATCAACAGCCGGCACAGTGGCCGGATTTGCTCTCAAAGAGACTGAAAAGGACGACTCAGTTCCAGTTGGCGCCGATGGATACGGAAATCACGCCCATCCAGGACAGTTAGCCGTCCGCGCATCGGTAACCACAAACCACCCCTGGTATCGTGCGGTCCCGGCGTGAAGGTCTTGATGTGAACTTCAATAGTCCCTGGGCGACCAACAAGAAGCTGATCACTTAAGCCCTGGCTCTCAAATAGTGGCTATAATAATCGTCAATTGTTTCCGCGACCATGAGATCAGGCGGAGTTGTGTGCTTTGAGCGATCTACCAACTGGAACCGTCACCTTCCTATTCACCGATATTGAAGGAAGCAGCCAGCTTTGGCAAGCCCATCCAAATGAGATGGAGAACGCCCTCGCGCGACACGACACTCTGCTGCGAGCAGCGATTGAACTGCACGCTGGACACGTCGTTAAGATGCTCGGGGATGGGGCCCATGCTGTTTTCGCTTCGGCCGTGGATGGGGTGGCGGCTGCACTCTCCGCACAGCGGGCGTTGAGTGACGAGGCGTGGCCTAAGCCTCTCGAGCAGATTCAAGTGCGCATGGGCTTACACACGGGCCATGCCCAGCTTCGCGAGGGGGACTACTTCGGTCCAAGTGTGAACCAGGCGGCGCGCATCCAGAGTATTGGGCATGGCGGCCAAATCCTGCTGTCGGAGGCGACGCAGGCAGTCGTGCGCGATTCTTTGCCCGAGCATACGTTACTCCTGGACCTGGGAGAACACCAGATTCGTGACTTTCCGCGGCCGGAACACGTCTTTCAACTGGCCTGGCCGGGGCTGAAAGGGGCATTCCCGCCCCTGAAGTCGCCCTCTCGGCGGCGCTCGAATCTTCCTGAACAACCAACGCCTATCATCGGGCGCGAAGCGGAATTGACTGATCTGGCCGAACTGCTGGACGATGCTCAAAAGAGGCTGGTGACTATTGTAGGGCCGGGCGGCATCGGCAAGACGCGCCTCTCGCTGGCGGTAGCGGAGAGACAGTTGGAGGCCGGCGACTTCCCGGACGGGGCGTACTTCGTGCCGCTGGCCCCGCTCGAATCGGCCGGTAACATCGCCTCGGCCATCGCCGAAGCCGTCGACTATCGCTTCTTTGGCGAGCGAGAACCCTGGCGACAGCTGGTCGATTACCTGGCGCAGAAGCGAATGCTTTTGGTACTGGACAACTTCGAGCACCTCCTGGAGGATGGCGCTGAACAAGTCGCCGAGTTATTGAAGCGTGTCCGAGAGGTGAAAATCCTGACCACCTCCCGCGAGCGACTCCATCTCAGCGGCGAAGCGGTCTATCGCATCGCCGGGCTTCCCTATCCAGATTTCCCTGTCGAGTCACTGACGGAAGACAGGTTGGCGGGTTATGGGGCAGTAGAACTATTGCTTCACCACGCCCGGCTCGAGCGCTCTGGACTGGAACCCGACGAAACGGAGATGGTCCAGGTGGCACGCATTTGTCGCCTGGTGCAGGGAATGCCACTGGCTCTCATATTGGCGGCCGGTTGGTTGGAGATGCTCTCCTTCCGAGAGATCGCCGACGAGATCGCCAGCAATCTGGATGTCCTGGAGAGTGAGAACCGGGATATGCCGGCGCGCCAGCGCAGCGTACGCGCCGCCTTCGCCTATTCCTGGCAGCGCCTGTCACAGTCCGAAAAAGAGGCCTTCATGAGGCTGTCCGTCTTTCGCGGCGGCTTCACCCGCCAGGCGGCCGCTCAAATTGCCGGCGCCGGACTGCGCGTTCTGCGGTCGCTGGTGGAGAAATCGCTGCTCGTCTCCGCCCGGCCGGAGCGGTACGAAGTCCAGGAGCTACTGCGCCAGTTTGCGGCCGAAAGGCTGGCCGAAGCGGGAGACGAAGAGGAAACGCGGAGCGCTCACAGCGCCTATTTCCTGCAGGCCGTGAGCGATCGAGAGGCCGAGCTCAAGGACCGGCGACAGGTACAAGCTCTCGACGGCATCGAGGGAGACCTGGAAAACGTGCGCGCTGCTTGGAAGTGGGCCTTGCGGCAGCGAGATGAGGACTTGATAGCCAACGCCCTCGAGAGCCTTTATCTCTACTTCGAAGCGCGCGGCCGGTACCAGGAGGGTGTAGAGCTGTTGTACGGGGCGCGAAAGCCATTGGCCGCAGGAAGTGCGAGCAGGCTCCTGGCGCGCATCGTCTCCAGGGAGTGCTGGTTGCATACCTTTTACTTTAAGGAACGTGTGCGGCTCGAAGCAGACCTGGCGAGGAGCCTATCCATTGCGCAACAGCATGACGATGCACTGGAGGTGGCTTTCGCTAACCTGGCTCTCGGTCATTATTATTCCCGGCTAGAGGGCGGATGTGAAGCGGCGATCCCATTTCTCGAAGCAAGCCGGGCGCAGTTTCAGGCGATTGGCGAGAAGTTTTACCTGGCCGTGGCGCTCGTTCGACTTGGCTACTGCATGAGTACCCTTGCCGAAGGAGAGGATTCGTTCCTCGAGTATACGCGGCAGGGGCTCGTGCTGGCTAAACAGACAGGGAATATGATGCAAATCGCCTCGGCGTCGAGTAACCTTGGATCGGGCCTGATTTCGACAGGGGACTACGGCGAGGCTGCTGCACATCTCGACGAAGCCATAGCGGTCGCTTCGGAAATGGGGCACAGGATAACCCTTGCCCATGCGCCCACTAATCTCGGCTTGCTCAATTTTCTACTGGGCGACCTGGCAGAGTCAAAAGCCCTGGCCACGGAAGGGCTGGCGATGGCCACTGAGCTCGGCTTTCGGATTACCCAGGCATACGCTTTGGCCGTGTTGAGTCTGGCAGCAGTCCTAAACGGCGATTACGCACATGCCCTTCAGCTTGGCCAGGATAGCCTGGCGAGACCTAGTAATCCAAATGGCCAGTGCCTTGCCAGTTGGGCGCTGTCCATGGCCAATTGCGGTCTGGAGCGGGATGAAGCGGCCCGATCGCATCTATTGCGGGCGCTTCGTGTGGCCGCCAACTATCGTTGGTTGGGCACAGTCACATGGTTGTTGCCGGTCGCTGCCCTACTTGAGCACCGCGCCGGCCGGGAAAACAGCGCGGTGGAGGTGCTTTCCCTGGCGATGAACCACCCCCTGAGCGCTACAGGATGGATCGAGAGATGGGCGCTGCCGGCCGAGATGCGAGCGGATTTGCTGGGCAAGTTGGGACCGGACGATTTCCGGGCAGCGTGGAACCGGGGAAAAGAATTGGATCTGGAGGAGGTCACTATCGAGTTGCTGGCGGAATTCGGCGAGTAATAGGTTGTCCGGATTTGCATCGGCCTCGTCGGTGGCAGCATCGTCAGCACCGACTTCTGCCGGGTATCCTAACCAGATTGGCGAACCCAGAGCGGCTTTGTCACATACGACAATCCAGATATCATTGTCAGTCTCTACCACAGAGTAAATATGTCGCAAGAATTCCTCGATTTTCTAATCGCTCTAGTAATTGTCATTTTCGCGGCCAAGATGGGCGGCTATATCAGCTCCAGGCTCGGTCAGCCTTCAGTGCTTGGCGAATTGCTGGTGGGTGTTATCCTGGGCCCGACAATCTTGAATATGTTGTTCAGTTGGCCTATCTTTCACGAACCCGAACTTCTGGAGGAGGCGCTGACGCTCATGGCGGAACTGGGCGTGATTTTGCTCATGTTCCTGGCCGGCCTCGAGCTCCATCTGTCGGAATTACTTAGTTCGGGCAAGGTTTCGGCTTTGTCGGGCGTGCTTGGCGTGCTGGTGCCATTGGGGTTAGGTTACGGAACGGCGGTTTTGTTCGGCGTCGATCAGGGCGAGGCTCTGTTTATCGCCCTCACCCTATCGGCCACGAGCGTTAGCATCTCTGCTCAAACGTTGATGGAGCTCGGCGTTTTGCGCACTCGCGTCGGATTGGGTCTGCTCGGCTCGGCCGTTTTTGACGATATCCTGGTCATCCTTTTGCTTTCTGTCAGTTTTGTCTTTGTTTCAGGAAGCGCATCGGACGGCCTGGGAGGTTTCGCGCTGACGATTCTTGGCATGGTCGCTTATCTTGTGATAGCCGTCCTGATCGGTCTGTACCTGATACCCAGGTTAGTGGTTTGGGTGGAACGTTTACCCATCAGCCAGGGCATCATTGCTTTCGCCCTGATCTTGATATTGCTTTTTGCCTGGGCGGCAGAAGTCATTGGCAGCATGGCGGCTATCACCGGCGCGTTTCTGGTAGGGTTATTCCTGGCCCGAACGCCATTCAAGGAGCAGATTGAACGCGGCGTGGTCACCATGGCATATGGCTTCTTTGTTCCGATTTTCTTCGTCAATATTGGCTTGGCCGTCAATATGCGGGATGTGGGCGAAAACGCCATACTCTTTGCCATCGTCATCACCGTTGTGGCTGTTGTAAGTAAGATAGTCGGCAGCGGTTTGGGCGGGCTTGTTGGCGGCTTCGATAGGCGTCAGTCGCTGCAGCTAGGGATCGGCATGGTGTCCCGAGGCGAGGTAGGGTTGATCGTCGCGACCTTCGCGCTCAGCGAGGGCTTGTTGTCCGAAGGAAACTTCTCCATCGTCGTTTTCATGATCATTGTAGCCACGTTGATTACGCCGCCCATGCTGCGGGCGGCTTTTAGTCAACCTGTACGGCTGGAAACGGCCGAGAAGGGCATAACAACCAAGAATTAGGTGGTACCGATGAATTATATGGTTCTGCTCATCATCGACGATCTCAACATTTGTCCCGCCGTATTGGACGCGTGGGACGCCGCCAAAGCGCCGGGCATTACTATCCTGGAAAGCACAGGAATGGGTAGAATTCGAGAGGATAGCATCCGAGACGATATGCCCATGATGCCCAGCCTTAGCGACATTTTCCGTTCACGGGAGCGCCATCACCGGACGATCTTCTCCGTGGTGGAAGGGGAAGAGATGGTCGATCGGTTGATCGAGATCACCCGAGAGATTTTAGGCGATCTCAATAAACCGGATACAGGCGTACTGTTCGTATTGCCAGTTTCCCGTGTTGTCGGTTTGCAGGGTGCGCAGGAAAGGGCCCAGGGAAACAAGAGTTCGTCATAACTTTTGTGGCTGGTGAAATCGGACGTGCACCAGATGTTTGGACATTATGACGGGCGCATCACCACGGTCGATGGCGATAGTGTCAACGTGCGGAAGCTGGTCGGTTGGGCAGGAGACCACATTGCCAAATGGTGATCAACTAAACAAGGCGCGGTTCAGAAGCGGATGGGGGCGCCGCCCAGATTCAGTCATTTAGAATAGAGTCGATCTGACGCATTTGCGCTTCGCTTAATGGGCCGAAAGCAATTGCGCCGGCGTTTTCAACCACCTGCTGCACATTCTTGAATCCGGGAATAGGGATAGTGCGCGAACTACAGGCCATAATCCAGGCCAGCGCGCCCTGGGCCATCGTGCGCCCTTCGCTGGTCAGTACCTCGCGCATGTTATCAACTTGCTTTAGACGATCAGCCAGGCGGCCGTCCTTGAAGTTGAGTCCAATGGAGTGACGGACGTCCCCTTCCGAGAAGGTGGTGTCGGCGTTGAATTTGCCGGTGAGTATACCCATCATCAGAGGACTGCGGTTGATGCTCGCCAGATCGAACTCATCACAAAGTGAAAGCATTTCATTTCGCCGATCCGGCGGCACGAAAACATGAAGCTGGTGCTGGACGGCCAGACAATTGGGATTCACCGCCATCTGCCGAACTCGATCAGGATCGTCAGTGCTCCAACCGTAATAGCGAATCTTTCCGGCCGCGACCAGTTCATCCAACGTTTCCAAGAGAGCGGGCAGGTCTTCCATGTTCCCGCTGGACTCATGCCACTGAAAGAGATCAATGTAATCGGTGCCAAAACGGCGGAGGCTGTCTTCGCAGGAAGCGCGAATATCGTTCGGAGCGGTTGAACTGCCCAAGACCTGTTTGTTCCGCTCGTCGATTAGCTTGCCGAACTTGGTGGCCAGAATGACTTTGTCACGACGACCAGCAATTGCTCTCCCAATAACGGCCTCACTATGGCCGCAACCGTAGGCTTGGGCAGTGTCAAGGAAATTGATTCCCATATCCATTGCCGTATGGATGGCGCGGACAGACTGTTCGTCGTCCACATCGGTCCAGCCCCAGGGCGTACCATTTTCCACGCGAAAGTGCCCACCGATGGCGTAGCAGCCAAGTCCTACGGAGCTCACCTCAAGGTTGCTGTGACCTAATCTTCGCTGCATGCTCATCTTACCTTCGCTTATCGTTTTGATTCGATAAATATTCCAGTCAGCCTAAAACAAGCGCAACTGCCTGGCTTCTTCCCTGATATAGGGCCGTAAACGAACCGCCATGCCGTACCGATCGCACAGCTTTTCGAACACAGTCTTGAGTTGCTCGAAATTGTTCGCCGGCGCATAGTATTGGTCGCCGAATTGACGTTCGTATTGCTGGCGCAAACCGGGGAAATGTCGATCTAGCTTGTTGTAGTAATAGGCGCGTTGCCGATCACGCAAGGTCATACCAAAACCGGACAGAATGTAGGAGGCGCCGTGTTCGTTGGCCTGGGTGACAATCTGGCTGATGTTTTCCTCGTCGTCCTCGATGAAGGGCAAGATGGGCATCATGGTCACGCCGGTGAGGATACCGTTTTCAGCCAGGACTTTCATGGCCCGTAAGCGCGCTGAGGGCGGCGGCGCCCCGGGTTCCAACTTCCTGGCAAGTTGGTCGTCGGTTGTGGTGATGGTGAACGACACGGCCGAATACACCTCATTGATCTGTTGCAGCAAATCCAGATCACGCAGGACCAGATCGCTCTTAGTGATGACGTGAACCGGGAAGCGGAAACGGGCTATCACTTCCAACGCCCGTCTAGTCAGCAACGTCTTGGCCTCTACCGGCATGTATGGATCGTTCATAGAACCGGTGCCAATGGTTCCTTTGACTCGTTTGCGCGCCAGCTCGTTTTCCAGCAGTTCGATGGCGTTTTCTTTGACCAAAATGTTACTGAAGTCTTCGATCTGGTAGCAACGACTACGGGAGTCACAGTAGATGCACTGGTGCTGGCAGCCACGGTACAGGTTCATGTTGTATTTCAGCCCGAACCAGGCATCGGGCTGTTTGACGTGGGACAACATGACCTTGGCTTGAATGGATTTGATCATGATTCTTGGCGCCTCGCGCAATCTCTCTAAAGCATTGTAGCACAGGTGTGCTTTCGCCGATAAGCGCCGGACAGGGAGTCCTCTTCAGGTTTGAACTGTGGGATACGCGAGAGACGGGAGTCGACGGCCTTAGTACTTGAAGTTTACCCAAGAATCCAGGATCTAGCCCTGGCGTAGTAAACGTGAGGAATTACCCAAGATGCCCAGGTCGGGCAAAGTTTGGGCCAGGGCAGCAAAGGTAGGAGGCAAAATGCCAAAGGCGGCCAGCGTCAATCCTCCCAGATTGTAAATCCCGGTAAACCACAGGTTCGATCTGACGACTCGCATCGTTCGCTTTGCAATCTGGAGCACCTCAGGTACCAGGGACCAATCATCCCTCATGAGGACGATATGGGCGGCTTCGACAGCCACGTCACTGCCGAAGGCGCCCATGGCGATGCCGACATCAGCCTGGGCCAAAGCGGGGGCGTCGTTGACGCCATCGCCCACCATGACGACTTTGTGGCCCAACGACTGGAAGTCTTTGACGATCTTTATCTTGTCTTCCGGCAATAGCTCGGCCTGATATTGAATGCCCAT
>CP070688.1:4373206-4375948 GCA_020353135.1 Chloroflexota bacterium | reverse complement strand
CCCTCAGACCGGCCGATTCAAGCCGGGGATCTGATGGTAATCGACTGGGGTGCGATCTTTGACGACTACCCGTCCGACATCACCCGCACCTTTGCCGTGGGCGAGGTCACGCCAGAATTAAAGCGTGTGCATGACGTCGTGCGCCAGGCTAACGAGGCCGGGCGATCGGCCGTCCGGCCCGGGGCAACCGGCCGGGACATCGATCGGGCTGCCAGGGGCGTCATCGACAAAGCCGGCTACGGCGACTATTTTATCCACCGCACCGGGCATGGCCTGGGCCTGGAGGTTCACGAGCCACCGTATATCATGGAGGGTAATCGCGAGCCGCTGGCGCCCGGGGCCGTCTTTACCGTCGAGCCAGGCATCTATCTGCCTGATCGGGCAGGGGTCCGCATTGAGGATGACGTCGTCATCACCGGCGACGGCGCCCAAATCCTGACCTCTCTAAACAGAAAGTTGATCGAGGTCGGATAGCTACCCGGCCGGCGCCGAAACCCGACCGAACGCAGAATGGTCTCGCCTATTTCACGCCGGCTGCGTCACAATCTCTGACTTGCCCACCTTACGAAGCAACGTCCGATGCCCAGTTCCGATGTCGACTCACTTGCCCGCCAGAAGTTGGCCTGCCACAGTTGGTGGTTCGTCCTGCCTCTGCTGGCACTGTTAGCGCTTGTTTCAGCCTGTCAGAATCCATCCGACGGCGACGAGGATCCAACAGCGACCACCAGCATCGCCGAAGCCTCTCCCGAACCGTCGGCCGTGCCCGAGATGGCCACGGATTCAGCCTATCCCCCGTCCTCTGATACGCTCACACCCAACCCGTACCCGGTATCGGGCACGCCAACGCCGACTCGTACGCCGCGGCCGGGCGATATTACCACGGACCGGGCTGACTATCCGGTGGAAGCATACCTACCCTGGATTAGTCGTCCGGAAGCGCCGACGCCAACGCCAACACCAACGCCAACAGAGACGCCTTCGCCCACGCCGACGCCCACGCCGACGATTGACTTCAGGGCCGTTCGAGCACAGTTGCAGGCTCAGGGTCAGGATCTGGGCTTCGCCAAGCTCGGCTTTCATGCCGGCGTCGGCGGGAACCGCACAGGCCTAGGCGAATGGATGGGCCGGCTGGATGCGGCTGGCGTACCTTTCTTCGTGAAAAGCGTTGACGACGCCGGACCGCTACTTGAGGCCCAACAAATCGTCAGAGGCAGCGATACGCCGCATGTCTTGGTCTTCCGGCGCAGCGGCGACGAATATGACACCCCCAACTACGATTTACCGCCCGAGGAGGCGGCGCGCCAGCATTGGCAACTCCACATGGAAGCCTTTCCGGCCGAGCTGGATCCGAATCTCGTGTGGCTAGAGACCATCAACGAAGTGGACAAGGGGCGATCCGAGTGGCTGGGTCGCTTCGCCCTGGAGACGGCTCGATTGGCGATGGCCGACGGCTTCCGTTGGGCGGCCTTTGGCTGGTCGTCGGGCGAACCGGAAGTGAGTGATTGGCAAACGCCGTCAATGCTGGCCTTTCTGCGCTTGGCGGCGGCTAACCCCGACCGGCTGGCCATTGCCTTGCACGAATACAGCTTTTCGGTCGACGATATCGCCGATCAGTATCCATTCAAGCTTGGCCGCTTTCTGCAACTGTACCAGGTGACCGATCAACTTGGCCTGCCCAGACCGACCGTGCTGATTACCGAATGGGGCTGGGAATATCAGAATGTTCCTACAGCTGGCCAGGCGCTGCGCGATATCGACTGGGCGGCCGCAATGTATGCACCCTATCCCGAAGTTAAAGGGGCTGCTATCTGGTACCTGGGCATCGGGTTCGGCGATATCGCCGAACAGGCGCAGAAACTGATCGCCCCGGTGACAGAATATTCGCTGGGCAATTACTTCGCCATCCCATTGCCGCCCGAACGGGCCTCGATCAGTCCCGAATCATACCGGCCGTAGAGTTTGACGACATGCTAGCACCGCGAACCGTGCGCAACCGAGTCATGGCTAGAAGTTGACCGCTGTAGGCTGACAGCTTATAGCCAACCACCAACCGCCTATGAGGAGTATGCAATGAGTGAATGGACGAAAAGAAAACGCCTGGAGGCGATAGCCAACGGCGATCAGCCTGACCGGCCGCCGGTCGCCCTCTGGCGTCATTGGCCCGGCGATGATCAAGACGCGGCTGCTCTGGCGGCCGCTCATCTGAAGTGGCAGAATGACTATGATTGGGATGTGGTTAAAGTGTCGCCCGCCAGCAGTTACTGCCTGGTCGATTGGGGCGTCGAAGATCGCTGGGAAGGCGCGGCCGAAGGCACCCGAGCTTACGGAAAGCGCCTGATACAGGCGCCAGAGGACTGGCGCAAGCTCAAGACCCTCGACCCAAAGCAGGGCATGCTGGCCACGCAGCTTCAGGCCCTCAAGCTGGTCGGCGAAGGCCTAGGCGATGGCGAAGCTGGCGGAACGCCGTTCTTGGCCACCATCTTCTCGCCGCTGACCCAGGCCAAGAATCTGGCCGGCGATCAGCGACCACTCAGCCATCTGCGCAGCCACCCCGACGACGTCATGCACGGCCTGGAAACCATATCGGCCAGCGTCATTCGCTACGTCGAGGCGGCCAGGCAAACCCGTATCAGTGGCATCTTCTACGCCATCCAGCACGCTCGCTACGCGCTGATGAGCCCGGTTGAATACCAGGTCTTCGGCCGGCCATTCGACGAGGAAATCCTGTCGGCCGCCAGCGAT
>CP070688.1:4351538-4373106 GCA_020353135.1 Chloroflexota bacterium | reverse complement strand
GACGCCGATATCGACGGGCGCGGCGTTGACGAAGAGTCTCCAAAAGCGGTTGCTCTCGAGCGACGAGCCGGCCATCGCCGGATGGACAAGGGAGGTCGTATCGCGAACCCTCAAGTGCACCAGACGGCTGCGACCCACATCTGAAGCAACCGGCCTGTAGGTAAAGGCGCCGGTCGACGCCAGCAGATCCTGAACGCCGTCCACGCTCCAGCGAATATCTATCGGCGGTCCGCCGGCCGGCTGCAAGATCTCGGCCTCAAATACCTGACTCTTGGGATACCAGAGTTGGATCACGGCTTCCTCAGGCGCGGCTGAACCCGGTTCGATCAAGTCAATACCTAAGGAAGGGACGCCCCAGCCGCCATCATACAGTCTAAGCACATATGCTTGACTCGGAACCTGGCAAAAAGGCCTACCCAAAGCGCGCATGATGCAACTCTGGCCGGAACGATGTATGCCGGCCGAATGGTACCGGGCGCCCTCAAAGAGCCCGACGGCATCGGCAAATAGCGGATCAAATTCTGGCTCGGTTGGGATCGGCGTTACGGCGCTGATCCACGGACTCCATTTGATCAGGCTGCGGGTCACTATGTCGGTCACATTGACTTCGCAAGGCGGCCCGCCGAGGTCGCTGCAGGCCGGAAATCCAGGGAATGGCGTCTCATATTCATCGGCCAGGCCTACAAAGGAGTGGCCATATTCATGCTGAGCGATGCGAGTGGCGCTGGCGTGGGTCGAGACAACCGAAAAAGAGCCACCCGCGCCCCCGTAGGTTGGATCGTTGACGACCACGATTATTTCATCCCATTCCGGAACGGCAGCGGCGGCGGCCAGGACTTTGCTGAAGTTAACGGTCAGAAGCCGGTGGATGTTGTTGGTGCAGTACCGGGCATCAAATGCCGTGTTCACAAAGGTCCCTTGCAGCGGGTCGGACAACATGGCCGTATCAGCGCAGCAAGATGAGCTCTGGCAACCATCCTGGTAGAGAGGATGGTCGGCTCCGGCCTGGGCCGAAGTTACAAAGAGCGAATGGGTGATGACGAAGTTGGCATACTCCGCCAGTGGCGAAATGTCGAAGAAGTCCGCGGCGATGCCAGCCACGTCAGAAGAAAATTTAGCCTGTTGCGTCTCGGTGTAGCCATCACCCAAAAAGAGGATATCTACCCGATTGTCTGAACGGCCGCTGGAGAGGGCGCTAAGCGGCCGCGGCCGCTTAGCAAAATGAATAAAGGGCGTATCCTGGGCCAATTGATCGAGATCAAACGTGGCCAGGGTCCTTAATTGATTGTCGCTCAACACGAGAGACGCGCCGGCGACGGCTGGAACGCGCACGACAAAAACGGGTCTTAACAAAGGGAAGTGATGAGCGTCGATAGCAGCGCTTGAAAGCGTTGGATCCCCGGCGTGAAACTCGCCGCGAAGCCATAACGGTACTCGAACCGTATTTTGGTATATAGTCTCCCCCTGACCGGATTGCAGGGCAACTACAAGCTGCCGAGAATTTCGTTCAGGCTGGTGCAGTTGGCCGGCCAGTTCGCGATCGTCGAGGGCATCCAAGTTTATGCCCAGATTGACCAGCCGATAGTGAAGGGGATGGATGCTGCCATCAGGCCGCATTTCAAACACGATGTAATGAGTTGGCTGCCCGTTCTGGTATTGGGAATCAAGAGAGTCAACTTCTCTCGCGACTACCGAAATCGGGCCCTGGGCAACGGAGCCATCTCCAGTATTGAGGGAAGCAGTGGTGTAGCGCCCTTCAGTCGGGGTTCGGCCGGCGGAGACCGGGGAACGCCCACCTGGCGGGCCCTGTGGGCCAGGGTTCGCCCGCCCATGCGCCCGGCTCGCATCAGAAAGAAGGAGCAGCAAACAGGTCAACAGGAGATAGACGCCAATTATAGTAATTACCAACCAGCGCGAACGATGATAGATGCGATTTCTCCTGCTCCCCGCATCTTTCAGATCCAACTCCAGCCTGAGCCCGTCAACTTCAAAACGGCGGGATCGACAGGAAAGAACCTGAACCAGATAACGAATGAGGTTTAGCGGGTATTATATGTAATCAGTGTGGGTAAGCTAGCGGGGATGTCACGCGGACAACAGTAGGGGACGCGGCGTTCAACCGCGTCCCCTCTGTTACATCTCATCCCAGGAACCAGGTGAGACACACCTGGTTCCTAAAAACAATCGGCGTCAGTTGCCTGCTGGCGCTGGCGCCGGCACAGGCTGGATGGTGGCCACGGCGGCATTGAAGACCAACGGGCCGCTAGCGGTCGTCATGGTCAGCGCGTTACCACTAATGGTATAGGCGCTGGCCGTGCCCAGGCTGGTCAGATAGGTCTGTTCCTGGGTCATGATCTCCTCCGAGCATAGGGCCTGGGTGCTGCTGATCGGGCCAACTGATATCGTGCCCGGGGACGGGGTGGTGTACGTGCCGCTGTAAGTGTTGCAGCCGGCGAAGCCTGACAGGATGCCATTGGCGAACTGCAAGGAGATGGTGGTTCCCTCGAGGGTACCGGCCAAGATCCAATCGATGCCTTCCAGGTTGCCGTTGATGGTGATGGCCGTGTTGGCACTGTCGCTCAAGCCGTTGGCGTCGACGACCGTTACCGAGGGGTAGTAGATGCCAGGCGCTGAGTAGATGGTGGTGAAGGTACTGTCAGGCACCGGGCCAGTATTGTTGCCGTCGCCGGATTGCCACTGGTAGGAGGCAATGGCGCCGGTGCCCGGCTCTGAATTGGCGGCGCTGAAAGTGACCGACTCGCCGACAAAGGCCGCGGCCGGCCCTTCGATGACGGCCGTGGGCGGTACCACCTCTGCTACCGGCCGCACCTGCACTGACTGGCTGGCCGTACTAGACAGGCCGGCCTGGTCGACGACGGTCAGCTGGACTGTAAAGGCGCCGGCCGCGCTGTAGCTGTACTGCACGATCGGGCCCGAAAGGACAGCGCCGTCGCCCATGTCCCAGACATAGCTGACGATGGGCGTCGAGCCGGCGGTGGAACCAGAGCCGTCAAAGGTCAGGACTTCGCCCATATCGGCCTGGGTCGGGCCGCTGATCACGGCCGTCGGTCCCAGGGGCTGGGCCGGCGGGATGGAAGTGTAATTGATCACGCTGCCGTCGACAGTCTGGATCTGCATCGACGTGCCGCTGACGGTGTAGCTGACGGCCGAAGGCAGGAATATCAATAGCGCTTCTTCCTGCTTGGCCAGGGCTTCGGTGGTGCAGGCCGCCCGGGTGGTCGTCAGGCCACTGATGGTCAGCTTGTTGCCGGGCTCGGTCTTGTATGACCCGTTAAAGTCGTTGCAACCTGTCGCGCCGCTGAGGCTGGAGCCGTCGGAAGCGAACAAGGCGGTGGAGTTGCTGCCGGGCACGGCTTGCAGTGTGCCCACCGAAACCAGGTACCAGGTCGCGCTTTGCAATTCCAGCGACTGGTCCAGGACCGGGGTGCTGTTGTAGACCAAGACGCCGTGGGCGGTGGAGATCAGGAGCTGATCGCCGGCCCGGTCATAGTCATAGGCATTGCTCAGCCAATCGAAGTAGCCGCCTTCTTGTTCCATCACCGGTTGGGCGCAGGCTTTGCGGGTGGAGGCGATAGGGCCAATGCCGAAATTCTCGCTGATCGCAGCGTTGTAGGCGTTACAGCCGCCCGAGCCGCTGATGACACCGGTAATGCCATCGTCGTTGATGTTGAAGCCGGCGGTAATCTCCGTACCGGGTACCAGGGGGTTGCCGTTGAAGGAAGCCAGGTACCAGAAAGTGTTGTCCAGCGGGGTCAGGTCGATGACCGTCTCGGCCGGCGGCTCGGTGGCCTCGAAGTTCATGACTTGCCGGGCATCACCTTCGCCGTAGGGAATCTGCAGCACGTCGCCCAGGATCCGGTAATCGGTGGCCGAATTCAGACCCAGGAAGAATTGTTGTTCCTGCTCGAAATGAGCAGCGCCGCCCGGACACTCCTGGTTCTGGGTTTTCGAGGGCAGGTTGATCTTGATCTCATTCAGGTTGGCGGTGAAGGTTGCGTTGTAGTCGTTGCAGCCCGTTTGGCCAACCACAGTGCCCGAAGGCAACGTAGGCAAGCGGCTGAACTGGGCGGTGAAGTTGCTGCCTTCCACCGGCGGCTGGGGATCATTGAAGTCGCCAATGGAAATCAGCGCCCACAAGGTGCCCAGCAGCGGTTCGCGGTCGGCGGTGTAGAAGATGTCGCCGCTTCCGGTATGGATAACCAACTGGTCGCCCAGGATGTCGTAGCTCTCGGCCGTCTCCAGGGCGGCCAAGTAGGCGTTTTCCAGATTGGTCAACTCCTCGCTGCGGCACATGGCCCTAGTCGTGGCCATCGGGCCGGAGATGGTCAAGGCGCCGGTGTCGGGGTCGGTCTCGTAGCCGGTGTTGAAGCTGTTGCAGCCGGAGCTGCCGCTCACCGTGCCGGTTCCGGCTTCTTCGCTGGGGTTGAACAGGGCCGTGATCTCGACTTCAGGCGGTATTGGCTGGCCGTTCAGCACCAGGGCCTGCCAGAGCACGTTCTCCAGGGGCAGGCTGAGCGAAGTGTAGTTGAGCACGCCGCCATCGTAGGTGATCTGCATGTTGGGGCCGACGATCTGGTAGGTCTGGGCGGTCTCCAATGCAGCGAGATAGGCGGTCTCCTGGTCAGCGCCGACCGGGCACATCATTCGGGTCGTGCCAATCGGGCCAAAGGTGATGTTGTCGCCGTCGATCGTGTAGGCGGTCGTATAGCTATTGCAGGTGGCGTTACCGCCCACAGTGCCGGTGGTGTCGGTCTCGGCGACGAATTCGGCGGTGATAGAAGTGCCTTCCGCCAACGATTGCGGATCATCGGGATCGCCAAAGGAAACGAGCTGCCAGGTAGTGCCGGTCAGCGGCGTTTCACCCTGGACGTAGGTCAGCTTCTCATCATAAGGTTGGCCGGAATCATAGGCCAATTCCAGGCGACCCTCCTCCGTCAGGGTCCAGCCGGTGACCGTTTCCAGGGCGCCAAGATAAGCGGCTTCTTCTTCCATGCCGCTTTCGCAGGCCATCATGGTAACCCCAATGGGGCCGCTAATGGTCAATCCGCCGTCATCGGTCGACTCGTAGGCGGTGAAGTAGTTGTTGCAGCCGGCGGTCCCGGCAACCTGGCCTTCGGAACTGCTGAAGTTGGCGGTGATGACTATGCCTTCCTCGACGACGGTCGGGTTGGCGGCATCACCGTAGCCGACAAGCACCCAGATGCGGTCGGCCACTTCGCCCCAAAGATAGATGGGCTGGCTGATCTCAGGGGCCTCACCGGCCGGTTCGGCCTCTTCGGGCGCGGCCGTCGGTTCTGGCTCCGCCTCGGGAGCGGCCGTGGGTTCAGGCGGAGCAGGCGTGGCAGTCGGATCTTCTTCCTGGCTGCAAGCGGCGAGAACCAACGCCAGGGCCAGAAATGCGATGAGTAGTTTCCAGATCTTACGTTGCTTATTCATGATCAGATACGGTCTCCTAAGCTGTTAGCTTATAGCTTGTAGGATTTAGCTTTCAGCCGTCAGCTTTCAGTGGTCAGCGGCCAGTCGATGGCGCTGAGCGTTACATTGTCAAGGGGCCGACGGTGGCATCACCGGCGGGTGAGCCAATCAGATAACAGGTGCAGGGCAAAGCCATTTTCCCTCTTTGGCGAGCAGCCGGCCGTTCGGCGTCCGGGACGGTCGATGGTCGAGTGACATCGCGGAGAGGAGGAGTGGCAACCCAGGTTTTTAAACTGTTGCAGCAGTTGCTGCCTACCAATAGGCCAAAATAACCGCACGAGTATAATAGAATTCCATGAACAAGGAAAGTGATTACCGGATCGAGGAAATGTCGGTCACGGAGTGGCCGGCCGTGCGAGCTATCTACGTCGAGGGCATCGCCACCGGGCTGGCCACTTTCGAGACCGAGGCGCCCGACTGGCAAGCGTGGGATGAAAACCATCTACCGGTGCCTCGCCTGGTAACGAGATCAGGCGACCGGATCGCCGGGTGGGCGGCTTTGAGCCCGGTGTCGGACCGCTGCGTCTATGGCGGCGTGGCCGAGGTCAGCGTATACGTGGCCGAGGCTTACCGCGGCCGGGGTTTGGGGAAGGCGTTGCTGAAGGAATTGATCGAGCGCTCGGAGGACGCGGGCATCTGGACCTTGCAAGCAGGTATCTTCCCGGAAAACAAGGCCAGCATAGGCGTTCACCTGGCCAGCGGCTTCAGAGTGGTGGGAATACGGGAAAGGCTGGGCCAGTTGAACGGCCAGTGGCGGGATGTGGCGCTGCTGGAGCGGAGGAGTGAGGCGATCTAGGGGCTGGGGGTCGGTTGGGATTAAGAAAGACAAAGACCCCGTAGGTCTGCCAAAAACCTACGGGGTCACATTGGCTAGCGCAACTGCTCGAGAACGAAGGATACGCTAGGGGCCCACTGCGCTACTTGAAGAAGAAGCGACTCTCGACCGGATCGTGGTCGGCTGACTCCAGCGTGGTGCTGGTGTCCTCGTCAAAGAGTGGGTTCGGCGCCACGGTATTGAAGTGCAGGATGTCGACAGCCTTGAAGTATTCGTAGAGACCAGGGCTGACCAGGATGTGGTCCAGCAACTGCGAGTTGCCATCGAAGACGAAGCTGTAGGTCTCGGCCGGTTTCTCCAAGGTCGCCAGGTTGATCAGCGGCACTTCTTCCGGACCACCCTCGATAATGGCCACGGGATTGTCTGGCCCTTCGCCAGGCTCGCTGAAATGGAAGTCGTTCAGGTCGCCGGCGACCATGACCATGGCATCGGGATCCTCGTCCAGGATATCGTTGACGAAGTCGCGAACGACGCGGGCCTGGCCCTTGCGCTGAACCTCGCTGCTACGAACCGGAGGCCAGTTCAGGCCGTAGAGCGGATCGTCACCTCTCTTGCTCTTGAGGTGGTTGCCGACGATGGTCACTTCGTGATTCATGATGTTGAAGACGCCGACGAGGGGCTCGCGGCCGGGGCTGGGGCTGTCCGGACCAAACCACATATCGACGTCGTCGCCGCTCATCTGATAGGCATCGACCAGGGTGACGCGATACATGTCATACAGGAAGCCGACCTCGATGCCGCGGCCGTCGCTGGTTTCGAAGGAAACGGCTTTGTAAGCGGTGCCGTTGGCATCGTTGACGATGTCACCCAACTCTTGCAGGATCTCGGTATTCTCGGTTTCTTGAACGACGATGATCTCGGGCAAGTCGAGCTCGACTTCGATGGACAGGGCCAGCTTAGCCAGCTGGATCTCCAGTTCCTCGGATGTAGGCGTGCTGCCTTCATCATCCTTGTCCGGATTGTCTATCAAGTCGAACAGATTTTCGATATTGTAGGTGGTGATAGCAAAGTTGCCGAAACCCCCAGAGCGTTTGCTAACCGGCATCTTGGGCGCCTTATGGTTGAATACGTCGAAGGTGTCCGGCTGCAGTTTGTACATGCTGAAGGTGTAGTCCACGACGCCGATCAGATTCCGGACGCGGTCTCCGGCGGCGACGCTGATGGGATCTTCCACCGTGCTGTCGTCGACCATGATCCGCTCGGGGTTGTAGTCGACGGCGTAATCGTCATCAACCATGCCCAGGCTCTGGATCAGGATCTGTTTGACCTGAGCGAAATAACCAGAGTCCAGGTCGGCGTCGGCGTCTTCCTCGGTCAACATGCCGAATTCGCCAAAGCCGTTGGTTCGCGCGACGACAAAGCCGTTCCTGATGGAAACGCGCATGCCTTCCAGCGGTTCCCAGAATGCCTCGCCCTCAGGAATGGACCAGTTGGGCAGGTCGACCAGGGGCACCGGATCGGGCAGCGGGTTACCTTCTGACAGCACTTCGTACACGTAACCATCGCTCGGCCTGTCGATGCGGGTCAGCGGCAATGCGTTGTCAAACTGCTGCTCCTCGGCATCGCCGGTGATGCGGATCAATTGACCCACCTCGGGCGGCGGATCGAGCCGATTGGCATCGTCGACAAAGATACCGTCGGAGGTGGCCGGATTGCCGTCACCTTCGACGTCCTGGATCCACATGTCGCGGCCGTTGGCGGTGATAAGGGTAATGACGCCTTCGGTGGTAACTACTTCACCCTGGTATGGCGACCAGCGGCCGTCGCCCTGGATTTCGGGGATGGTCAGCTCAATTGGGGCGCAGCCGTCAAAGCCGCCGCCGGTGGGCGTATTGTCGCCGGGCAGGAAGAAATCGGCGAACTCCCAGTCGGCGACCGTGCCAGTGTCAACGCCATCCTCGAGACGGCGGGCGCCGGCCGGGAAGAAAGTATCGTCGGGCCCCAGCACGGGGGCGTCGAAGAAGAACTCATCACCTGAATCGCCATCCGATAGAGCAATGGCGCTAAGGACAACCTCTTCGCCAGTGATGGTCGTGTCTTCTTCGCCGACGCTGCTAGTTTCGACCAGGGCCAGAGTCAGGCTGCTGTTCTCGAAGTAGTTGGTGAAGAGCGAGGCGTCTGGAACCGCTGAGTAATTGGAAGCAAGGCCGCCGCAATTGCCATAAAGAAAGAAGCCGTTGGCGCCGATCTCATGGAAGGGCTTGAAGTCAAAACGGCGGTCAATATTACCTGGGTTGAAGGCGTCGCCTTCGACCACAATCAAGCTCAGGCCGTTAAGGGAGTCACCGGGATTGCCGTAGAGCTCGACGTATTCCGTATCGTCGGTGCCAGTGTGGCTAGCCAGAAACTCGTTAATCAGGATAGGTTCATGGCTAGAGGCCGAGGCTGGGGCCATGAGAACAATGGTGACGACCAACATGGCCGCCAAGATAAGGAAGATTCTGAGAGGGCGTTTCATCGTCGTTGAGCCTCCTAATGCTCGCCTGGAGTCGCAAATTCCCGCTTCAAAGAAAGATGTCTTCCCGTTGACCGGGAAGGCGGTTGCGACGCACGATTTCAACAGTTTGAACGGCGCGCCTCTGGCCGGCAATCGCAACAATTCGCGATCAGGCGCATCATAGAAGGAATGTCCGTCGAGCGCTCTTGGTTCTGCCACCTCCTTCAAGGGTTCGATGGTGCCCAGGACGGCACGCATCAACGCCAAACAGTGTGGGTGCTGCCAAACAACTCCACTAGCCAAACATATCGCTAAAGCTGGAAAGGACCAAGCCATCACAGCATGCCAAACCAGCCTAAATCAAGGCCTTTGCTTTATACAGAGTGACGAAGGGTCAAGTTGATACAAATTAGGTGCAATGAACTTGCGCTCCTTGGTTGATTTGGGATAATTGGCGGTCTGGCAGCGTCTTTTGCGCCTTTCAGTGACTAGGGTTTGTACGAGAACAACAAATCAAACGGTCAGCATCGGGACATCCGGCGGCTGATCGGTTGACGCCAAGCCAGGGCAGTAGATGGGGCCCTGGGCAGTGCCAGGGGCCACGTTCCAACGCTCTATCACAAATTAATGTTGCGCCGAAAGTCGAATGAACCGGCGATGAGTAAAGGCAAAGAAGATGAGGCTAAGTAAGTAATTCTGAAGACCATTTAACTAAGGAGACAAGAAAAATGGCTGATTTGATTGTATTTACTTTCGACACTGAAGACGGCGCCATCGAGATGCGCGACGAGTTGATCAAGCTGCAAAAGCAACAGCTGATTGAACTGGAAGACGCCGCTGTCGTGATCCGCAGGCAGGACGGCAAAGTCAAAGTGAAGCAGGTAGCCAGCCTGGCCGGCGCAGGCGCTCTTGGCGGCGCCTTCTGGGGCATGCTGATCGGTTTGCTTTTCTTTGCGCCCTGGCTGGGTTTGGCCATTGGCGCGGTTACCGGCGCGGTGGCCGGCGGCCTGACCGATATCGGCGTAGATGACAAGTTCATTAAGGAAGTTGGCGAATCCATCGAGCCGGGTAATTCGGCGCTATTCCTCCTGGTTCGCAAGGCCACCGGCGACAAGGTCATCGAGCAGGTCAAGCACTTCAACCCGACCGTGCTGCAGACTTCATTGACCGAAGAGCAAGAAGCCAAGCTGCGCGAGGCTTTCAGCGGCCACGATGTGGAAGAGGCGGAAGAGGAAGCCTCCGAGTAGCGACCGCGACTTCAACCCATCTCAGGCAGGGCAGTATCGTGTAGGTCCGGCCGGCCGATGGGTTCACTTTGTTTAGTCATCAAGGGGCGACCGGCCGGTCGCCCCTTGCGCTACATGGCGGATGAAAGCAGGAGCTAATGATGAAAGAAATCCCATTGGATGCCCAGGTGCATTGTCGCGATGGGCAGGCAGGCACTTCGACGCATATCATTCTCGATCCAACGTCCAGGATAGTCACACATTTTGTCGTCGTGGATGACGAACCGGTCGTCAAACAACACTACCTGGTTCCGATTGAGTTGGTGACCGAGACAAGAGGGGAGGCCATTTACCTGGCATGCACGAAGGAAGAACTGGCCAGGCAGGAGCCGTTTGTCGAAACACGCTATGTTGAGAATCCGGGGATGGAAGCAGGTTATCCGGCCGACAGCGTCTACTTGGCGCCCTATGTATCACCCCTGGATCTGGCCTACGTACCAGTAGAAGTGGAACGGATACCTATGGGTGAAGTGGCATTGCACCGAGGCGCAGTCGTCGAGGCCAGCGACGGCTATGTGGGTCAATTGGGCGAGTTATTGCTGGATCCGGATAGCGGCGCGATCACCCATTTCATCCTGCAAGAAGGACATGCCTGGGGTAAAAAGGAGATCGCCCTGCCAGTCTCGGCCGTCGACGAGACGCAGGAGAATACGATCATTCTGAAGCTAGATAAGGAATCGGTTGGCAAACTGCCGGCAATTCCTGCCCGGCGCGACTACGGATCGGGGGAAGATGCATGGGCCACCGAATTACTGGCCAAGATGTTCGGCGACGAGGAGCAGGCTTCCGCGGCGCTCAAGCATGTTAAGCAGATGGCCAGCGAGAATGGCGCCTCTTTCAGGTTGCGAGACGCGGCTGTGCTGGTTAAGGATGCTGACGGCAAGACCAAGATCAAGGAAACGGCTGATCTCGATGCGAAACAGGGCCGTTTGTTCGGAGCGGTTGTGGGCGGCCTGATCGGATTGATGGGCGGTCCAGTCGGCGTGGTTATCGGCGCTCTGGCCGGGGCCGGCGCAGGGGCATTCGGCGCAAAACATATCGACATGGGCTTCTCGGATGAGTTCCTGCAAGGTCTCGAAGATCACCTGGAGCCGGGATCATCGGCACTGTTGGTCCTGGTTGACCACCGCGAAGGAGATGAGATCTTCCAGTCGTTGGCGGCCGGCGAAGGGGTCCTGATGCACCACGCCCTGACGGATGCCATCATCGAGGAGTTGACGGCGGCGGCCGAGGACGAGGCGGATGGCGGCGGCCAGGACGGTAACTGACGTCGCGGCTTGAGGGGTTACTTTACAGTCGATTTCCTGCTAGAATTGGGTAGCGGTCGGCGTTGGCCTGGCTATCAAGTAAGTATCAGGCCTACGGTCCATTATTGAACGAGACGCGCTGCCGCAAGATGTAGTTTGGTTGTTTGAAATGAGGAGTGGATCGTGTCAACCATTATAGTTATCACCTTTGACAACACCGAGGAGGCCGGCAAGGTGCGTGAAACCTTGCGCCAGGTAGAACACGGTGGCTATTTGAGCCTGGATGATTCGGCTGTGGTCGTCCGCGACGAAGAAGGCAAATTCCACACCAAGGATCAGTTTGACCGGGGTATAAAAGTGGGCGCCGGGGTCGGCGGTCTGTTGGGCTTGCTACTGGCGGTGGTTTTCGCGCCGCTGGCGGGCCTGGTATTGGGCGCGGTAGCCGGCGGCCTGATCGGGGCTACATTCGATCTGGGTATCAGCAAGAAGTTCATCAAGGACGTGGAAGCTGAAATGCAGCCGGGAACATCGGCCATCTTTTTCGTCATCCGCGAAGGCGATCCGACAATGGCGATGGCTTCGTTGAAGCAGTACAAGGGCACCGTCTATCACACAAGCCTCGATCCCGATGACGAGGCGCGCCTGCAGAAGATCCTGGACGAGCGCAAATAACACCGGCCCATTAACCGATTATGCTCCATGGGCCGCGATCGACGGCGGAGTTGGCCCAATGCGACTCGGAACCACAACTACAGATTTGGAATGATCCGGCCGAGGGCCGGCGTTTACCGGTAGGAGACCGACTTACATTATGGAAGTTAAGACAGAGAGCAAGTTGCTACTAAGCGCGTTGTTATTGCTGCCCTTTGCGGCCGGACTGGTGATGATCATCAGCGACGCATGGGGTATCTACCCATACCTGATTTTTCTGGTCGGGCTACTGGGTCTGCTATGGTTATGGATTCCGCGGAAGTGGTTTCGCAAGGAAGACAAACCAAGGCACCATAAGTAAGGCGGTTCTTATTGCCGGAAAACGGCCGCCAGCGTCAAGCAGGCAGCGCTTAAGGGCCGACGATTAGGCATGTGGCTGGGAGGCGATGGATAACCTGGGCGATCTCGGGCTTTGGGCCATGGTGTTGGTCATCAGCGTGGTAGGCGTCTTCACCAAGCTGGTCTATTTTAAGATCGGCCAAGGCGGTAGAGAGGCCATCCTGGAGCATATTCCGAAGCTAGATCCAGAACAGCTGGCTGACGTAGAAGACAGATACGAGAATGGCGGGTCAAGAGTGTTGTTGCTTTCCAGCATACCGGCTATAGGCTCGGCGATCGCGGCCGCGGCCGGGTTGCTAGAAACGCCGGTGCCGACGTTTGTCGTGCTGGTGCTCATCAGCAACCTGATCCGCAACGGGTTGGTGGTGTTCGTGTTCGGCCAAAGCATCAAACTCCTCTCGGGCGGAGAGTGAAGGTGAGATTCCGCCCGTACGCGATCCGTTCGACGACAAATACGCCAATCATCGCATTGGAGCCAACAATTGAGCCTGCAACGACATTGCCGGTTTTCCGCCATGAAGAAGTGGCGCACCATTCAGGCATCTTGCGCAAGGATGCCCTGGATGTGCTGCACCGGCTCGATCAGCAGTTTACGCGACTTGAACACGCGGCTGAGTTGGCGGCACGGCCTTATCAGTTCGTGGTACTGTCGGATCATGGACAAAGCCAGGGCGCCACGTTTAAGCAACGTTTCGGCCAATCGCTGGAAGAATTGGTGCAGAGTTTGATCGTCCATGAACGAGAACTGCGATACATTGGCGAGATATAAGAAGGATACGACAAACTGAATGTGCTACTTGCCGAAGCCATCCAGGACGAGGAAAACATCAGCTCGCGGGCCTTGAAGCACGCTGGCGGCGGCCGGACACAGGATGGACAGGTGGCCGTGGGCCCGTCATACGACCACTCGGCAAGACAAAGCGATGATGCGCAGGCCGGCTGCGCCGGCCAGTTACGTGATAATGAGGTGAACAATGTCTACGATGATTCCAACTCCATTTTCCGCAGATCAGGAAGAACCCCAGTTTATGGATCATTACAGTGAAGTTTCCAACATGGGTCAGCGAATTATTATCGTCGTCGTGTTCCTGGCAATTCTGGCCCTGATCGTCGTCTTGCGGGACATGCTCAAGACAGAAGCGGAAACCCATCAGCTGCAGGAGATTTGAGTCCGTTGTCATTCTGAAACCATTACCGGCCCTATTCGCAGCGTCCCTGCGTCGAGTGCCTTCATCTGGTATTGACGTTGGGCGCCAGTAAGTGCAGGCTCATATGTCAGAAGAACCTGAAGTTGTAGAAGCGAGCACCGCAAGCACTGTAGACAGCGAAGATTCGCCGACCTGGGATCGGAGCGTCAAGATTCTGGTGGCGGTGGCCACGCTGGTACTGGTCGTCGCCGTCGCCGCACGATTCACGGACCTGATATTGCGCATCGTCGCGGCCGGGATTATCGCCTACGTACTGACGCCGGTAATCAACCTGATCGCCGAAAGAACGCCTCTGAGTCGCGGAGCATCCATTGCGGTCACTTATCTGGCGGTTGTCGTTCTGCTCGTCGGGTTTGCGGTCCTACTCGGGTTCAGCACTTTTCAGCAGGTCGAAAATCTGATCGAAATCATACCGACGCTGGTGGATGACGTGGCCGAGCGCATATCCTCGGCCGACGTCGTCAGGGTGGGCCCGTTTGAATTCGACGTGGCCGGACTCTGGGGGGCGATCGACTGGGCGGCGGTCGAGGATCAGATCATCGCCACGGTCGTGCCGGCCCTCAACCAGGGTGGGCGAACGGTCGTAGCCATCGTCAGTTCGACCGTGGACGTGATTACGGTCATCTTCTTCACGGCGATCATCTCCGTCTACCTGGCTTTCGAGGCCGGCCGGCTGGGCAGCCGGGTGAGTGACGCCGTCTATGAGCCAGCTTACCGGCGGGACACTGAACGAGTCATCCGCGAGTTCGACCGGATCTGGCGGGCTTATCTGCGGGGTCAGATCGTGCTGGCGGTGATCATCTTCTTGGCCGTTTGGACATCGCTTTCGATATTGGGGGTGCAAAATGCCTTTGGGCTTGGCGTGCTGTCTGGCCTGCTGGAGTTCCTGCCGGTCATAGGGCCGGTGGTCGGGACGATAGTGGCCGCGGCGGTGGCATTCTTGCAGCCCACCAACTACCTGGGGCTCGAACCATGGGTGTTTGCCCTGGTGGTCATCGGGGTGATGTTTGTCATCCAGCAAATCGAGAATAATGTGCTGGTGCCGCGGATCGTGGGCGGTGCGCTGGATCTGCATCCGCTGGTCATCATCATCGGCGTGTTCATGGGCGCCGCCCTGGCCGGGTTGATCGGCGCCATTCTGGCAGCTCCGGTCCTGGCCACGATCAAGCTTCTGGGCACCTATGCCTGGCGCAAGATGTTCGATCTGCAGCCTTTTCCCGAGCCGGAAGAGGAGCTTCCGGATGCGAGCGAAGTCCTGGTCGATCGACCTTTGTCTCTGCTCGATCGCCTACTAAGAAGGAAGTCAAACGGAAATCAGCAGGAAACACGCGACCAGTAGGGTACTCTGGCCACTCGTTCGGGTGCATCACGGGAGCCTGTCGGGGATGGCTCAGACGACGTCTGCTTGGACGATAGCTATCGGGTCGTCGACCCGTATTGTCCCTCCGAGCAGCACGCGGCACAGCGTCCCCCGGCGGCCGTCCATCTCGGCCCGAAGGCCCGGCCGGATATCTTCGATTAGTTGGCAGGGGGCGCAGTCGCCGGTCACCTCCAAGAGAACATCGCCGGCCTGGATCTGGGTGCCAGCCGGTTGGCCGGCCAGGGCGACGCCGCTGACGGTCAGGTTTTCGCGTACCTGGCCGGGCGAAAGGTCGAAATGCTCCAAGGTCTCACCTTCGATGATCAGCACCTGGCGTTTCGGGCGGCCGAAGCTGGCATCGCCAATCAGACCTTGGCCGGACTCGGCCTCGACGTTCTCGACTGAGCGCATGGGTTGGCCATGGCCAGGCTTGATGTGCAGGTTGTGGATTCGTCCATTCATGAGTCGTACCTCATATGTTCAGTGTGTCAAGGGGCAGGTAGCAAGGGCTTGCTGGAATCCATGAATTGGCTGGGCGATCAGGAGGCCGGCAACTTGAAGATGTGTACCGACTGGTCCTTCTTACGGCAACGCTTGTGAAAACCGAGGACAGATCCGCTGTTGTCAGAGACGGTCACAAATGTATCGTCCGTCAGCCAAGAAATTCCGTCGATGGCGCAGTAGGCCAGGTTTCCTTTTTTGCTAAGCGGGAATCGATAAACGGCGCCATCGTCGATAACAGCCCATTCGTCCTCCCGCAATTCGCCGATCCATAAGGCTGAAGCCTGCCTGGAGACGACCGCGATTTGCTGCCCATTGAGCGCCAGGCTGGAGTAGTTCTCGAATGGCAACCCGGCCGGCAACTCGACAGTATCCGTATGCGCCCATGTACCTCTTTCTTTTTCGAACACCTGAATGCGGCCGCCGCCCGGTCGCCGCCCTCGACGACCGCCATGACATAAGTTGCCTTCGCACAAGCCAAGTAAGTAAGGGTGCTCATTTCGCCGGATACATGCTAATCCTTCCATCCCTTTGTGCTTACCCTCGAGGGGAAATTCCAGACGACTCTCTTCAATAAAGCGCAGTTGGGCATCGTACGTAGTAACCTTGGGCATGTACGTCCCTTCCGGCTGTCTGACCGCTTAGGTGATGACCAGAAAGCGTCCCAGGTCAGCTTCGTAGGTGATGTCTTCCCGGCCGATATCATCGTCTGGATTACGGCGCAGGGCGTTTGCCGGATCGTCCGCGGACAGGGAAGCGCCAAACCGGGCGATATGCGCCGAATCTTCAAAGATAACGTAGAAGTCGCCGTCCATCACGCATATACCGCTGGCGTCGATGGTGTCGTCTTTACTGCTACCGGGCAGCAGTTTGTAAATCTTTTGTTCGTTGACCAACTTCAGGAATGGAGCGCTTGATAACGATAATTCAGACATGTACTTTCCCTCGATTCTTGGCTGTATAAAACGAAACCGCAGTATATGCCATCTTGACCAGGAACTCAACATTCACAGCGGGCCGCCGATTGACATTGTGAGCGCTTTTCATTACCCTATTTTTAGACAGCCGCCGCTGGGCCACGTTGCCTGGGCCTTTGGCCTATCGAAGACGCGGCGGTTTTTGGGAGGCAAGCAGAATGATCTCGGACGATTCGGCCGGGCATGACGGTAAGATTCTGAATATCGAAACGCTGCAGCCTGACGAGCAGCAACAGACGGCCTTGTTACAGCTGGCCCGGCAGGCGATCACCGTTTTCCTGGAGAGCGGCGAGACGCTGGAAGTCGAACCAGACGATCCATTTCTGGATCAGCGGGCGGGCGTTTTCGTCACTTTGCGCGAGCGGCAGCGTCACCGGCAAGCCGGAGCAGGGGTCGCCGGGCCCGGCCCCCTGCGAGGCTGTATTGGGCATATGCAACCGGATCGGCCCCTGTACCAGGTGGTGCCAAGTATGGCAATCCAGGCGGCCACGGCCGATCCACGCTTTTCGCCCATGAAGTCCGGGGAAATGTCTGGGGTGACGATAGAAATCGCCATCCTATCATCAATCCGGCCGGTGGAGAATCGGGATGATATCCGGATTGGCGAGCATGGCCTGGTGCTCGCCGGCGAATGGCAGCGAGCGCTGCTGCTGCCCAAGTCGCCGGTGATCTATGGCTGGGACCTGGATCAGTACCTGGCCAGTCTTCACAGAAAGGCTGGTCTGCCGGTCGATTATTGGCCGGGGCAGGGTAAGCTGTACGCCTTCACCTCATTCGATTTTGGCGAATAAGCCAATGACCTGAGCTGTTTTCCCGGTGCCCGGCAGTATTGGCGGATGGTACAGCCTAGTAAAGGAAGTAAACCATGGATGTTCAACCTTTGACCGTTGGCCCGATCCTCGGAGCAACAACCGGCGCGACGACTCGCATCTGGGGGCGCGGCGAATACGAGCAGCTCCAATCGGGTCCACGACGTTGCTTTGGCGTGGCTCGCATGCGCGAGAGCGGCCAGCGCTTCCACTCGCCACGGTTTTTCAAAATGAATCCGAACTTCGACATGACGGGCGTCGTGGTCTTTGACGAGCTGAAACCGGAAACGAGCTATGTTTATCAGGCAGGATGGTTCTATTCTGACAGAGAACCTGATGAGTTAGAGGACAGGTTATCATTGGACTGGAACGGTATCCCTTCCCAGACCTTTACAACTGCTTCCGAAGATGACTCGGCCGCCCGTTCTTTCGTATTTGGCTCCTGCCGGTATGTGCTTCGCCTGTTTGGTGGATCCTGGTTTGACGATCGGGGCGATAAAACCTTTCGCTCGATCCTACGGCAGATTAACTCCGGCGTGAAGACGGATGGTCTACTCATGATCGGAGACCAGATATACGCCGACGATATGAGTTTTCTTGTCCCTGACAGATCGCTAGAACAATACAACGAACGATATCGCGAGGTATTCTCCCAACGCTACATTCGGGAGCTGATGAGCCGGGTACCTAGCTACATGACGCTGGACGATCACGAGATCGAGGATGGCTGGCCCGCACACGCGACAATGAAGGACTGGATGGTCAAATATCCGGCGGCCATTCATGCCTACCAGACGTATCAGGCCAGTCACAGTCCTCTGTTCGAGCTAGCGGGCAGTCGTATTGCGGGTAGGCCGGATAGGTGGTGGTACAGTTATCAAGATGGTTGTTGTGATTTCTTCGTGACTGACACCAGGACAGAACGGAATATCTCTGACGACCCGGACGAAAATAAGATCATCAGCGATACGCAGATGGACGCGCTCAAGGCGTGGTTGAACGATGGTTCCGGCCGAGTGAAGTTAGTCGCATCAGCTGTTCCAGTATTTCCCGAGATGATGGCGGACAATAGCGACAAGTGGGGCGGCTTCCCTGAACAACGGAGCGAGTTACTTGACTTCATCCGCGTCAATGATATCAGACGTGTTGTATTCTTGTCTGGGGATGTACACAGCTCTCTCTCAGCGGAACTCATCAGTCCTGAGGCGCAGCCGGGCTTTAAGATGATCAGCGTGATCTCGTCCGCTTACTTCTGGCCGTATCCCCATACCTCCAAGCGGTCGTTCCGACTATCAGGCACCTTCAAGTCAACCGAGTCCGGCGCTACCTATAAGGTGGTAGATACAGGCGAGACCGTTTCCACAGACAATTTCACCCGTGTCACGGCCGATCTGGAAAAGGTGAAGATAGAGGTCTTCTCTAGAAAAGGGAAAGAGTTGAGCTCGCGGTCGCTCAAGTTCTAGAGGAAGAGCCACCAAGCACCTGGTCCAGACAAGCGAGCCAGAAGGCGGCGTAGTGCTGCCAGAATACGAAGTTGCAGCCCCAATGAGGCGCCGGATCGGAGGTATAGGCCAAGGTCCGGCCGCGGCCGAAGGCGCCGACGGCAACCAGGGGATGGCCTGTCTCCTTGACCCGCAACAGCACCGGGCATGAGTCCCGCGGCAAGGTCTTGTTGTAGCCCAAAATCGGAGGGAAATCCGCCAGGGAGATACCGGCCGGGAAGTCGCGGTCGTCTGCTGACCTTTCGGCGGTGAATCCTTCGGTGCTCTCGACAAGATCTTCGAAGTCCAGGCAGCGAACCGGTAGAATCTCACGCAGGCGCGTGCGATTCCAGCCGCCCTTGCCCATTTCGCCGCTGAAGGACAGCCAGCCACCCAGGAACATGACCGCCTTGCCCGCTTCTACAGCTTCCACCGTCAGGCGAATCCGGTCGGGAAAAGTCAGGATGGCCTGGCCGAATTTCTGACGGTCGAAGAAGCTGGGCGCCAACTGGAAATTCTTAGCCTCGACGTCGCTGAAGACAATCACGTCGTACTCGTCAAGAATCTGTTCGTATCGTCCTGGTGGAAGTTTGTAGAAGTCCCATGTGGGCACCGACGTGACCCGGTGCTCACCGGTCGACTCCAGGGCATCCTTAAGCCAGTGACCGTAGTTGTAAAGCTCCAGGCCCTTGTAGGCGTAGTTGAAGGGCGTTTCGGCAAAGACGGGACCGCACATGACGGCCCAATCGCCGACATAGTAGATGTTGGCCATAGAGTCTTCCTTAGAAGGTAGCTATGATGTGAGTTCGTAGACGCCAGTCGCCAGCTGCTGACCTTCGGTGGTCAGCAGCAGTACTCGAATATGTTCTTACCAACCTTGATTTGCTGCAGGGGCCCCTCGCCGGAACGCGGTTTGCGAAGCTCGATGAGACTCAGGACAAGATAGCCACGATTTCGTAAGAAAGCAATGTAACGGTCATTATTGGGGTGGACCCAATTGGAAATCGGTTCTTCGCCCAATTCCAGGGCCAGGAATTCGGCCTGGTCGTAGAGCAAGCTGCCGACGCCCTGGCGGCGGTGGTCGGGCAAGACAAAGAGAGCTTCGATCGAGACGTGGCCGGCCTCAATGTGGCAGACCATGAAGGCCGCCAAGGCGCCGTCTTCAGACTCGGCAACGAAGACCTGGTATTCGGGCAGCAGATAGCTGAGCGCCTTGCGCTCGGCTGCGGGCAAGTCCAGCGGCGGCGCACTTCCGCGAAATCTGGACATAGTAACCCGGAACTCGGCTATGAGCTGGATCAAGCTATCTTGGTCCTCAAGTTCGGCCAATCTAACGTTCATCGAAAACTCCTGCAAAAGTGTAGCTTTCAGCCGTCAGCTTTCAGCCTTCAGCTCAACGAATCTCCATGGTTGGCGGCTCTCATATATGGCGGTGGGCTGCTTCGAATGTGAAGTTCTTGGAAGAGTGATTGGGCACAGATTTCCTGAGCTGTACCCAGGCAGACAAATTCGATGGATCTAGATTTGATGGCGTTCAGGCGATGGTCGAAATCAGTCATGGTAACGCTCGGTTAGCGGAGGTAAAACGGCGTGCGCCAGCTTTTCTCACATGGATAGAATGTCAAGGATGGCTGTAATGCAAAGGCTCTCGGTTGGTTATAGTATGCGCCATGTGATGCGGGCTGGCAAGGTGACGTCTGGCCTACGGCGACCGGGGATGGCCGGATGGAAGCTTGAATGAGCCGCAGCTGCGGGATGAAAGACAGTTTAGGACGTACGGAGGGCCAACGGGTAAATGGTATAATTCTCGCCCGAGGTTTATGGCGGTATATGCGTACAATTCGAATCAGCCTGTTGTTAACGCTCCTGATGGCGGCGATTGTGGCCGGTACTTCGTGGGGCCAGGATAGTCCGCGCCCATTGTTTAAGCCGGCCGCGGTGCCTTATGAGGAGCAGACGGCCGATGCCGGGCTGCGGCGACGATATGTCACGATCGATCTATCCTTGCTTCATGCCGAGACCGGCGAAGGCCAAGAAGAAGGTGGAGGCTTAGAACTTGATCTGATGGACGGCCTGAGCTACATCGCGCTGGTCCAGCGGGTTGAGAGGCCAGCGGGCGGACAGATCATGTGGCAGGGCCAGATAGAAGGCCAGCCAGACAGCCCGGTGACCATCGTCGCGGGTGACAATGCCGCGGCGGGCAGCATTTGGGCCGACGGCCGCCTGTATCGATTGTATTATGCCGGCAATGGCGTTCACGTCTTGGAAGAGCGAGATGGCGTTGAGCCACTGCCCGAGCATCCGCCGATTCCGGTCGGGCCGGCCGACGCCTGGGAGCCGGGCCAACTCGACGGGCAAGCGGCGGCAAGCGACGATGGTTCGATCGTCAAAGTGCTGGTGGTCTACACGACCGCTTCGCGACAACGCTACGGCAAGGCGGGCATCGAATCGCTGATAAACCTGGCTGTCACCGAAACAAACCAAGCGTATTTCAATAGCAAGATCAATACCAGGGTGTCGTTGGCGGCGGCGGTCGAAGTGGCTTACAACGAGTCCGGCAGCATGACTGAGGATCTATACCGGCTGCAGCGGACCAGCGACGGCTACATGGACTCGATTCACGGTCTGCGTGATGCGTACGCGGCCGACACGGTGACCTTGATTGAAGAGGCCAGCGACTATTGCGGCATCGCCTTCCTGATGACCACTTTGTCCACTGGTTTTCAGAGCAGCGCCTTCAGCGTCGTAAACAGCGATTGTGCGACCGGCTACTATTCCTTCGGGCATGAACTGGGCCATAACATGGGCTCAACTCACGATCACCAAAACGGCAGCGCTTCTTTGTACCCGTATTCATTCGGCCATTGGGCGATCGATTACT
>CP070688.1:4337563-4351438 GCA_020353135.1 Chloroflexota bacterium | reverse complement strand
TCCTACACGCTGCTCCTTGAATTGCTGCTGCAAATACAGTAAGGCGCGATCATTTTTGGCGATGACGATCAGCCCTGACGTGTCCTTGTCCAACCGGTGAACGATGCCGGGTCGCCTCTTACCTCCCACACCTTCCAAATCCGGGCAGTGAGCTAGGATGCCGTTGACAAGCGTTCCACCCTCATGGCCCGGCGACGGATGAACTACCAGGCCGGCCGGCTTGTTGACAACCAGGATATCCCTGTCCTCGTAGCGAATGTCCAGGGGCATCGGTTCCGCTCGAACGTCGGCCGGCAGTACAGCTGGGAACTGTATCGTTACTTGCTCACCACCCTCAAGCCGAAGAGAAGCCTTTGCCGCCGCGCCGTCGAGCTTTACCCGGCCCTGTATGATCAGGCGCTGGCACTGAACACGTGACACATCAGGCAATGCGTTGGCTAATGCCCGGTCGAGTCGTTCCCCTGGTTGATTGAGTGTCAAAACAGCCCGGCGTTCACTCATTTAGCAACAGGCTTTGATCCTCGGCCGTATCCTCAGTCGGCCGCTCCTCCTCGCTCGTCCCGCCATCGTCCAGCGCTTCTGAATCATCTTCTCGCCGCGGCTGGTCAAAAAGCATCAGAAAGCCGAGCAGAATAGTACCTGTCACGATGCTCATGTCGGCCACATTAAACACAGGCACCGGGCCGAAATCAAGAAAATCTGTGACATGCCCAACACGAACCCGGCTGAGCAAGTTACCGAGCGCCCCACCCAATTGCAAGCCGAGTGCCAGACGGTACCAATACATGTGCGCTGGCAAGTAGCGATTGTAGAGGATTATCACGATTGAAACGACAACGGCCACAATCGACAGGACCAGATTACCGCTGCGGAACAGGCCGAAAGCGGCGCCAGTATTGCTGACATGGGTGATGCGGAACAGCGACTCCCATTCTGGAAAAGGCGCCCAGGTGTTGTTAAGCGGCAGGCGCGATTCGACGTAAACCTTGCTCAGATGATCCGCCAGGAGCACCAGACCCATCACCAGAAAGACGATGCCCCGCTCCTGCCAGGAAGCCTTTTCTTTGTGAGCCGGCGGCCCTGCGTCGCCCTGCGTGCCGTCCTCTGTTGCGATGCTGGTTGGTTCTTCACTCATAAGACAAATTGTACCATTGCGAACCTATTGAACCAACGCCGCAACTCGGCAAGGTCGTCGAACCAACGTGGGGTCCTGGTTCTCCAGACCAACGGCAAGCCATTATAGCTTTAATTTGAAGGCTATCGCGTTACGAAGATCGCCCGTCTGTCGACCTCCAAAGGCTTCTCGGCAACTACGACGATGACCTCGCTTGTTTCGAACTTAGCGGCCTCCAATGTTGTCTCAAAGCCGGCCGCGCTGAAGCGTTCATGAATCACCTGCCAGAAACCTCCGTTCGTATCACCCAGCTCTTGCGGCCGCTGCCCTGTTATCGTATATAACCACTCGACCAAACTACTGAGTCCACCGCCGGCCAATCGCGCTTGAGGAACGACCACTAGGCGGCCTCCGGCGCACAGAACCCGGAAGACGGCCTCGATAGTCGCCTGCTCGACCAGGAATTCCGTTGGAAACGTGGTCAGCACTGAATCAAAGGCTCCCGAGGCGAACGGCAGATTTTGGGCTCGACCTCGCACCAGCACGGCCCGTCTCTCGGCCCGCCGAATTCTCCTGCCGGCTATACGCCCCATTGCCGGGGAAAGATCAAGGCCGGTGACTTGATAACCAGCCGCTTCCAGCGCCAGCAACATGTGCCCCGGTCCATGGGCCAACTCCAGTATCCGATGGCCGTTGAGGTGTGGTATCGCTGCACTTTGCCAGGCCTGCCACTGTCCTCTAGATACCAGCCTGCTCACGCCATCATAGGCCCAGGCCATCTCGTTGTAGAGCAGATGAAATCCCAGACCCACCAGCCAGCGCCACGCGCGGCGAGCCAAGTGACTTCCCTTGGATTGCTGTTCAGGGTTACTCACGGTTCAAACTCCGTTTCTGCGGCGCTGACGTTGCGTCCATTGTATACTAGATTTTGATCAAGGTCGGTAGCAAGACAAAATCCATGTTTCGGAGTTAAAACGATGACTATAATGCGTATTGCGATCAACACCGGTGGAGGGGATGCCCCGGGCCTCAATGCAGTTATTCGAGCAGCTGTGGTAGCCGCGATTCAACGGGGCTGGGAGTGTTTCGGAATTCGCGATGGCTACAACGGGCTGCTGTTGCCTGAGCAATATCCGGAAGGCGGCCTGGTTCCTCTGGGACGTGAGAGCGTTCGTGGAATCACTCATCTGGGCGGCACGATCTTGGGCACAACGAACAAGGGCCATCCATTCAAGATGCCGATGCTCAGTTCGTCCGGCGAAATCGTCGAAATTGATCGCTCCGATGATCTGGTCGCATCCTTCAAAGAGCATGGGATAGACGCTCTGATCGCCGTTGGTGGAGATGGCTCAATGGCCATCGCTCATTCCCTGTCGCAGAAAGGAGTGCGCATTGTCGGCGTTCCGAAAACTATCGACAACGACCTGAGCGGAACCCTGGTGACCTTTGGCTTCGACACGGCCGTCGATTTCGCAGTTGAATGTATCGACCGCCTCCATTCGACGGCCGAGGCCCATCAGCGAATTCTGGTCGTTGAGGTAATGGGCCGCTACGCCGGCTGGATAGCTCTCAACGCCGGCATTTCTGCCACGGCTGACGCGATCCTGATCCCGGAGATTCCCTATAATCTCAAGCGGGTGGCCGAGAAGATACGCCAGCGGGCCGGTCGCGGCCACCGCTTCGCCCTAGTTGTCGTGGCCGAAGGCGCCTTTTCTAGCGGCGGTCAGCATATCGTAATGGCCCAGGAAGTCGGCCGCGCAGAGCGCCTGGGCGGGATTGGCCAGCGAGTCGCCGACGAATTGGGAGAAATGACGGGCCAGGAGGCCCGATGCGTTGTGCTAGGTCACCTGCTGCGTGGCGGTAAGCCATCATCTTTCGACCGGCTGCTCGCGCTACGGTTCGGGGCGGCGGCCGTGCGAGCCCTCGACCACGGACAGGCCAATGTCATGGTCGCGCTCGATCCGCCCACTGTTCGCTATGTGCCGCTCGATCAGGCAACCAGGCGAATGAAACGTGTTCCCCTGGACGGTGATACCATCTTGACCGCCCGTGACTTGGGTATTTCTTTCGGCGATTGATAAAGGGGATTCGTCCGCCGGCTCAAAGGGACACAAGGCGGCTCAGAGGTTGACAAATGCTGCCCCGCCCTGGGCCCACTGCATGGTATAGAGCTTGTAATAACGACCTTTCTTAGCCAGCAGCTCCTGGTGAGTGCCCAGCTCCACAATACGGCCGCCGTCAAGCACCACGATCCTGTCTGCGCCGGCGATGGTGCTCAGACGATGAGCGATCACAAAGCTAGTGCGGCCTTCCATGAGTTGGGCCAGGGCCCACTCGATCTGCTTCTCGGTCGTCGTGTCAACACTGCTCGTCGCTTCATCCAGGATCAATATCCGCGGATCGGCTAGTAGCGCCCTGGCAAACGAGATGATCTGTCGCTGGCCCACGCTCAGGTTAACCCCGGCTTCGCCGACCTCTGTCTCGTAACCGTCCTGCATCCTGGTGATGAACTCATGGGCGCCGACCGCCTTGGCCGCGGCGACGACTTGCTCTTCAGACGCTTCCAGGTGACCATAGCGAATATTGTCGCGGATCGTACCTCCGAACAGAAACGTGTCCTGTAAAACGATGCCTAGTTGCGAGCGCAGACTCGCCCGCGTTACCTGCCTGATATCCGTGCCGTCGATTCGAATGGCGCCTTCGGTGACGTCAAACAACCGTACCAACAAGCGAATAATGGTGCTCTTGCCAGCCCCGGTCTCGCCAACAAGCGCGACTCGCTTTCCAGACTCAACTTTCAAATCAATGCCATGTAGCACCGGTTCGCCTTCTGTGTAGCTAAACGAAACCTGGTCAAACTCCACGGTCCCTTCTATGACCGGCAGCAAGCCCGCTCCTTGCGAATCCACGAGATCGGGTATGGTGTCTAGCAATTCGTAGATGCGCTCGCCGGCGGCCATAGTCGCTTGAAAAGTATTGTAGCGCTGAGCCAGCTCGCGGATTGGCTCGAAGAAGCGCTGCACATAGAGAACAAAGGCCACCAGGACACCGGCGGTCAGCGAGTCATTAAGCACCAGCCATCCACCTACGGCGACGACCACGGCCGTAGCGATAGCGCCTATGAAATCAACGCCAGGAAAGAAAAGGGCCGAAAGGCGTGATGCGCGGATATTGGCGCTATAGTAGGAGTGATTGAGACTCTCGAAGTGGGCGTAATTTTCCGACTCGCGGGCGAAGCTCTTTGTTACCCGGATGCCCGAGATCGATTCATTCAGGTAACCGTTGATGAGTGATAAGCGCCGCCTTGTTATCCGGTAAGCATCCCTGACCCGCACGCGCCAGTAATTTGTCAATATCGCCATCAGAGGCAGAACCGCAAAAGTGAGCAGGGCCAGTCGCCAATTCATGCTAACCATGACGACGACGATACCGGCCAGCATGAAGAATGAACGGAACAGACCCGTCAGCGACCAGGTTATGAAGTCCTGCATGACCCCTACATCGCTGATCAGGCGGCTCATCAACCGGCCGACGCTGTAACGATTATAGAAACTCAGTGACAGCGACTGCAGGTGCCGGAAGAGCTCGCTGCGAATGTCGGCCACCACCTTGGTACCCACATAGGCCATGATGGCGATCCGTTGGCGATTGCTCAACCACTCGCCGACGGCGAAAAGTAGGAAAAGGATCGACCAATAACGCAACCGGCCAAGATCTCCGGCCTCTACACCCTCGTCAATAGCCTTGCCAATGATCCATGGACCGGCGATGCTTAATAGCGAGGTCGCGATCATCAGCACGATGGCAACTGCCAGTCGACCCTTGTAGGGCTTGGTCTGCGACAAGAGCCGGCGCACCAGCCGGCCGTCATAGGCTTTGCCTAGCGTGTCGTCGTCTTCTTCATCTAGCAGATGGCTGAATCGTTCTTCGACCAACTGTTCCTGGCTGCGAACCTCATCTTCTGGACGCTGTCGCAATTCCCGGCCATCGGCCGATCGGCTGCCAGTCAGGCGGTGACCGTCGCTCATAGTGCCGCTAGCCTTCCGGCGTCTTCGCCGCTCTGAGGGCTCGATCCATGCTGCAACATCTCGGTGATCATTAACCGGCATCCTCCGCTAATTTCGGACGATCCTGTAGCCGGGCGAATTCCTCTTGGTCCTTCAACTGAATGTCATATATCTCTTTGTAGAGGCCACCGGCAGCCAACAACTCCTCGTGCAATCCGCGTTGCGCTATCTTGCCATCCTGCAATACAAGGATGAGATCTGCATTCTTCAAGGTTAATAACCGCTGAGCGATGACAAAAGTCGTCCGTCCCTCCATGAGGACGTTCAGGGCTTGCTGTATCAAATGCTCCGTTTCCGTATCTACGCTGCTGGTCGAATCATCCAGAATCAAGATTCGTGGATCGGTCAATAGAGCACGAGCGATGGCGATTCGCTGCTTTTGCCCACCGCTCAGAGTAACGCCCCGCTCTCCTACCTGCGTTTCATAGCCATCCTGAAACGTGCTGATGAAACCATGCGCTCTTGCGGCTTTTGCAGCTACTATGATTTCATCTTGGCTCGCGGATGGTCGACCATAGGCGATGTTTTCCGCTATAGAAGCACTGAAAAGAAAGGAATCTTGCAGGACTATGCCGATATGGCGTCGCAGGGCGGCCAGTTGCCAGTCGCGCGTGTCCACCTCTTCGACGAGCACAGCGCCTTGACTTGGGTCATAGAAACGAGCGACCAGGCTGGTTATCGTCGATTTCCCCGATCCGGTCGGCCCCATCAAGGCAATTGTCTGCCCAGGGTTCACCTTGAAAGAGATCCCATTCAGCACTGGACTGTCAGCCCGGTAGGCGAATGCCACACTCTCAAACTCGACTGCGCCTTCAATGTGATCGAGGTACTGGCCGTCAGGCGCGTCGACCACTTCAGACGGCTGGTCGATGATTTCGAATACGCGGCCGGCGCTGGCGCTGGCTGTTGCCGCCAGGTTCACCAGGAAGCCAAGGCGCTGTACCGGACCGTTCAACATAAGCACGTAGGAAACCATGACAAAAAGCGTCCCTACTGTAATCGTACCGGCCAGCGCTTGTGGTCCGCCGAACCACAACAGCAGAAAGACACTTATCGATAATGTGAAAGAGAAGAACGGCCAGTTGTTAGCCCACATCCTGATCACGCGATGTCGCCGACGGAACCATCTATCGTTCTCACGGTCAAATTTATGCAGCTCGTAGGGTTCGCGGGCGAAGGCCTTGACGACCCGTATGCCCGTTAGACTTTCCTGCATGGTCGTCGACAAAACGGCGATTTGCTCCTGAATACTCTTGAACCGCGGTCGAATTCGGCCGCCAAATCGGATCGTCGCGCCAACCAGGATCGGCAACGGTATCAAGGCCAGTAGCGCTAGGCGGGCATTCTCCAGGAACATGGCGACGACGACGCCAACCAACAACAGAATAGTGGCCAGCAGATCCATCAAACCGATGCCCACAAATCGCTCGGTCTCAGAGATGTCGCTTGTCGCCCGGCTCATCAGGTCCCCCGTCTGTGCCCGATCGTGGAACTCGAAGGGTTGGCGCTGGACCTGATCGTAGTAGTCGTTGCGCAGATCGTAAGCCACACGATGGGTTAGCCATTCCCCAAAGTAGCGTTGGCCATACCCGGCCACGGCCCTCACTGCGCCAATGGCCAGGATTATGGCCGCCGCCGAATATAATGAAGAGACCTCTCCAGTTGAAAGTCCGAGATCGATTGCCGACGCGATGATCTGGGGGATGGCCAGGTTTAGGAACGTGGTCAGGATCATTGAGGTGTAGGCGAATGCTGCTTGCTTCCGATAGGGTCCAAGGTAGCCAAGCAGTCGCCGGTATATGCCTGAGCGAAGATCCACACTGTCCTCCTGCGCCGTCGAAGCGCAGACAAGCGTTTAATTGTACAGAGTTGAATCTGTGGGGCAACCGTTCCTAAGCGCCTTCATATATGAGGTAATTGCTGGCCCCTGGCGCTTGTCGCCCGAGCCTCGGTTCGGGTAAACTGCGTCCGATGTCGCTGACCGAGAAGAGACGCCAAATACGAACGCTGCTGTACGAACGAAGTCCAGCCGACGCTCAAGCTGCCTACTACGCCTTTCATCATCCCGACGAGAAGACTCAACTGTTCACACTGGCCGGCCGCGATGGGCTTGCCGAAGGATATCTGTGTCTGTCGCGCACTGGAATGGATCTGTTCAGGCCGCTGCTCACGATGAGGCTGCCTTATTCCCCGACCGACGCCGGCGTCAATCCGGAATCCGCCGCATCATTGCTATGTTCGGCCGTCCCGGCCAGCGCAAGCGTCATCGTGAGCGCTCCAGAAAACTACTATCCAATCGTCTCGGCCCTGTTTGAAATACAGGGTGAGCAACGGTTGCGGATCATGGTCTTGGACCAAGAGAAGTACAAGCCCATCGTCAACATTCTGGTAACCCAAACCGAAACGTACAACGGTCTTCCGCGTTTCCTGGTGCGCTCGGCCGCCGGTGCGGGCGGGGTAGGATCGGCGGAAATCGCCGCTTCGGCCGGATTGAACTGGCGATCACCCCAGTTCGCCGAGATCTATGTCCACACGAAGCCGGCATTTCGGCGGCGGGGCTTTGGGCGTAGCGTGGTCGCGGCCCTGGTTCAGAATACCCTTGACAGCGGCCGGATTCCCCTCTACGCTGTCGGCGCCGAGAACAGCGCCTCCATCCAATTGGCCGAGTCTGTTGGTTTCGTGGACACCGGCGCCACTGACGTTCTACTGGAGGGGAATTTCAGGCCTCGTCCAGCGTGAAAAATGCGCGAAAAAGGGCGCTGACCTCTGGACTCTGCATTGGGCCCATGCTAGATTAAGGCTGGCTCTCTAGTAGTAAACAATCGGAGGTAGTGCGAATGGAACGCAAGCACGGCGTCGTTAAGTGGTTTAGCCGCATTAAGGGCTATGGCTTCATCAATCCCGACGAGGGCGATCATGAGGTCTTCGTTCACTACTCGGCCATTGAGGGAGAGGGCTACCGGAACCTTTACGAGGGCGACCGGGTCTCGTTCATGGAAGTCGATGTGGGTAAAGGCCCGCAGGCCAAGCGCGTCAATCCGCTACGCACGCCTTCCTGATCAAAGCACTTCTGCAGGTTCAAACCCTTAGAAATACCAGGCCTGCTCCAGAGAGCGGGCCTTTTGTTATCAGCTTAACGATTGAATACAGGCGCGACAGAGGCTATACGATCGACAGCTACTGGCCTAGAGCTTGTCGATGAAGATTTTGGCCACTTCACTGTTCGCTCCGCCAAAGCGAATCAACAGGTCCACCCACAGCGGCATCTGAATCAGGGTTTTCTGGATCCAATAGGACTTCCGCATGTTGCCCCGCATCTTCTCTTCCAACTGCGTGTCATAGCGCTGCAAGGTATTCAGCGACAGATCGTCTTTCTTCAAAGCGTCATGAACGATCTCCCCGGCCAGCAGAGCCGACTGCAGGCCGTTGTGAATACCTCCGCCCGTAAGCGGATTGATCAGCCCGGCCGCATCGCCTACCAGGATTGCGCCATCATAGGCTCGCTGCATTGGGCGGGAACCAAAATTGAGCTGCCACACGGCCACGTCTTTGAGCTCACCGCCCCGCCTGAGGCGCTGTTTAATGACCGGCATTTCCAGGAATACTTCGACCATATCTTCCAGACTTTTGTCCACATCCCGGTACTTGTCTAGCCGCATGCCCAGGCCCAGGTTTGTCTGGTTTTCACTGATAGGGAAAATCCAGGCGTAGCCCGGTAGGATGCCCTTGTAGAGATAGAATTCCACCTGATGTGGCCGGACTTCCAGATCCTCAGTATAGCTGCGTAGTGCGATCGCTCGGTGCCCGTCTTCATGTTTGTCGGGACGCAAAGCGCGAGCCAGCGCTGACGTGACGCCATCGGCCCCAATCACCACCTTGGACCGGACTTCCTCAACCGAACCGTTCATCTTGGCCCGAACACCAACCACCCGGCCGTCTTCCACAATCGGTTCCTGAACCTGCGCCTGCCGGAACTCGGCGCCGCATTCGACGGCGTGTTCCTGTATCAATGCATCGAACTTGGTGCGTGGCACGACATAGGAACTAGCCCCTGTCACGCCAGGCTTTAGGTCTGCCTCTAAGACATACTCGCGCGGTGAGCTCAGTAGAATTCGATCCACTGGATAGAAATCGGCCTCGCGGATCTTCTCTTCCATACCTAATGAGTAAAGGACCTCGATTGCTCCGGCGGGAATGCCGTCGCCGCAAGTTTTGTCCCTGGGAAAACCCTTGCGGTCCAGAAGCAACACATCATGCCCTTGCCTAGCTAATGAAATAGCCGTTGCCGAGCCACTCGGCCCGGCGCCAACAACGACGATCTCTCGCTCCATCATCTTCTCCTAGCTGTCAAATCTTCTCTTGCCGGCGTATCGTCTGCAGCAAGCCCTGGCAGCCGTCCTCCACAAGTTGGTAGACCGCTTCAAAGTTGCCGTTATAGTAGGGATCAGGGACATCCTTCACCTGACTTTGTGAGGCGAAATCGAGCAATCGGTAGAGACGAGGATGATCGCCGAACTCCGCTCGCAGGTCGCGGACATTGCTGCCGTCCATGGCGATGACATAGACGTCATCGTCGGCCAAATCTTGCGACCGTACACGCCGCGCCCGGCCACTATACTCTATGCCGTGCGCGGCCAATACCCGGCGTGTACCAGGGTGGGCCTTCTCGCCAACGTGCCACGATCCAGTTCCGGCCGAGTCGACCACGATCTGATCGCTCAGTCCTTCCTGATCAACCAGGTCCTGAAACACGGCCTCGGCCATTGGCGAGCGGCAGATGTTACCCAAGCAAACAAACAGTACGCGAATCGTCATGATACCAGTGTGACAAAAACGAAGGATGTTTGGCGGTGAAACCTCACATCCTTCCAAGCATTCTCATTTCTAACTGCCAAGTTGACCGATAAGCCGCATTCTGTCCCCGCCGTCAGGCGGGTAGTGGTCATCTATCTTGGCCAGCCATTACTGGTTGGCTCATGCGATCTACCCGAATGTCGGCGGCGCGAGCAGCGCCGCGCATCGTGCCGAGGCACAACGCTCCATCCTGCTTGACCTTGCTCCCGGTGGGGTTTGCAGAGCCAACGGCATTACTGCCGCTGCTGGTGGTCTCTTACACCACCGTTTCACCCTCACCGGCCGGAAGTACAACCTCCGACCGGCAATACGCCTCTCTGTTGCACTTTCCGTCGGGTCGCCCCGCCCGGCCGTTAGCCGGCACCGTGCTCTGTGGAGTGCGGACTTTCCTCAGCTCGCCGAAGCAAACCGCGACCACCTGGTCAACTTGACCTCATGATGGTAACACTGCCTATTTGCTTCGTCAAGCGCAGCGTTTCGCTCATTCGCGTCGGCTTGCGTCAAGACGTTTATTGAGTATGCTATGTTCGATTGGCCTCTGGCCAGTATGATTACGATCGTTGGAACCTTTGCCAATGACGGACGTTAGCGTTAGCCATCGTTTCGGACCCTTTTCGCGCAGATTGGCGCCATTGCTGGTCATCGCTGGGACCCTAATGCTGATGGCCTTTTATTCGGCAACCGACGGCAGCCGGCTAGCCCATGACCATGCTCTGGACGGCGCTGACTATGTCGGATACTCAGTTTGCCACCGTATCACTGATCGTTCGTTCACCATCGCCGGCCGGCAAATGCCATTGTGCACCCGCTGCACCGGGATGTACCTCGGCGTCAGCGTCGTTTTCGCCGTCCTAGTACTGGCCGGCCGCCGGCGTTGGACCAACATGCCGCCGCTCAATATCATCCTGATATTGCTGGGCTTCATCGCCCTATTGGCCATAGATGGAATCAACTCCTACAGTCATTTTTTCCCTGATCTTCCCCACGCCTACGAACCGCGAAATTGGCTGAGACTTCTAACCGGTATCGGCGCCGGTTTGGCCATGGGCGTCATCCTATTCCCGGCCTTATCCCAAACGCTGTGGCGAAATCAAGAGCCTAGGCCGGCTGTCGGCAGCATACGCGAGTTGCTGGGTCTGGTTCTGATCGCCTTGTTAGTAGTGACGCTCGTGCTCAGCGAGCAGCCGGCGCTGCTATACGTCCTTGGCCTAGTCAGCGCCTTCGGGGTGCTGCTCGTGCTGACGGCAATCAATACTACGGCGATGCTGATTCTGAGTCACCGCGACGCGCGGGCAGACCGCTGGCAGCAGGCGATCCTGCCTCTGACTATCGGCCTGCTTCTGGCGGTATTCCAGGTTGCCCTGATCTCTTTTATCAGATTCATGGCAACTGGCACGATGACGGGTTTTCCAGGTTTATGAGCTGGCTCACGACGTGGCGACGGCATCGATTTGTGCTAATCTCTCTGGGCTATAGCGTACTTCGTTTCACGGAGGTCTTGTTCGATGGAAGCTAGGCAAAACCGGACGTTGCTCATAGCCATCGTCATCGTACTCGTGCTTGCCTGTTGCTGCATTGCGTTTGCCGCTACCGGCTGGTTTATTTGGGGTGACCCTCTGGCAGAGTTCTTGGGGCTGACTTCGTAGGCGATCAGATACTTAGGCGATGGCTGCGGGGTTGGGCTTACGATCCGGTGGGCTGCGGCTGCAATTGGAGGCGTAAGCCCGTTATTTTGCTTTCAAGCTCGCCCAGGGCGGTTTGCTGGCCCTCCAGCCTGTCTCGTTCGGCGCGCACGAATCGAGCATACGGGGCAATAACATCTTCGATGCGCTGCGTACTACGACGCATCTCACGTTCAAATTGCTCCGTTAGATCGCGCATCAGCGTCTGCCGCAGCGTTCTCAGCTTGGTTTCTAGTTCGTGATTGGCGCGCCGCCGCCGGGCTGGCAAGACCAGGAGGCCCAGGGTCATAAACGTGATGCCGAAGGCGATACCGGTTACGTCCAGCCAAGTCGCCGTTGCCAGAACCGCGATCGCCGCGCCCACGGTCAGTCCGCCGACCTCGAGCAGTGCAGCGCTCGCCACGGACGCCCGGGCCGCTTCGGCAATGTCGGCCGCCTCCTTCTCTTTGTCATAGCTGGCCACCGCTTGCCGCGTTGACTTGCCGATCGAGTCGATCAGTCGCTGCCTGTCATAGGCCAGCGTCCCTTCCCTTGGGCCCGCTTGGCCGATGATACGCTGCTCGTGCTCTTCTTTCCGCCGGGACAGATGTTCCGATACCGCTCCCCACTGGCGCAAATCCTGCTCAACCAGCCAGTCCACAAGTTCATCCACTCGGGCTTCGATCTGTTCAGGTGTATCGGCCACGACCTGTTCCTCAAACCCAGCCTGTACGATGCTGGGTCGTACCAGGTCTGGGATTCGGCCAAAACGGATCGTCTCGTCGAAATAACTCCGGCCGCGCTTTTCCATGCCCAAGAGCAAGGTATCGATCTCGCCCAGGCGAGCCTGGAAATTGCGCTGCATGTCTTCATTGTAGTAAAGCATCTGACTGTGAATGTCGTCGAGCAGAGCGCTATCTTCTTGCAGCACGCTCAATTCGTCCTTAATGACCGCTAACTGGCCGTCGACGAGTTTGTGGCCCACGCCGAGCGGATTCAGAAGCTTCAATCGAAAACGACCTTCATCATCTAACGTTTCGTGGATGAAATTCTCCAAGGGCTCGAACCCGCTCTCACTCCAGTAGCGGGGCTCGCCCGCCTTGGCCTGCTGGGCCTGTTTAGCGGATACGGCAAATATCGCCTGTATTTCGCCCACCAATCTGTTGGCCGCCGAACCGGCGAAATCCATCACCTCTGCAACCGCGTCGTCGCCGCCGAGAATGTCGATCTTGTTCACTACTAGAACGATCTTCTTTCCCCAGTCGCGGATCTGTGCCAGGAAAGCGCGCTCGCTCTCCGTGAATGGCCGATCGGCCGAGGTTAGGAAGAGGACCAGATCGCTGCGCGGAATAAACTCGGCCGTCAACGTCTCGTGCTCCCGAATGATGGCGTTCGTGCCCGGGGTATCTACGATGTTCAGGTTCCTTAGCGTCTCTACCGGCGCCGATTGTACCCACACTCCCTTTTCGCCAGGAGCGCGACTGCTTTCCCGGCCGTATTTGACCAGATGGATCTGGGTCGTCGTTGGCGTGACGCCTTCGGCCAGCAATTCCTCTCCCAACAAGGCATTGATGAATGCTGACTTGCCCGAATTAAACTCTCCGGCGACTACCAGCAGAAACAGTTCATCTAGTTGGCGTATGGAGTCGCTCAGGGCTGTCCTGGCTTCGCCCGGCGCGCCGGCATCGGCCAGCGCGTCTCGCAGGTCGCCTAAGGTCGTTCGGGTTTGTCTGAGCAACTGCTCCTGCTCCGGATTCAATACGGCTTCCATGCCCGGAGTATAGCATTTCGACAAAGGCCTCACCACCGTAGGCATGGCGAATAGAAGATACTGCTGGAGGGCAAAACACCTAAGCGCTGCAGGCAATCGGGGCAGGAAAGCTAGCAAATCTATACAATTGTTGGTATAGTCTGCCCAGTTTTGTTGGAGGCGCTGGCGGCCGGTGCCTAGCCAAAAGCGTCCTCGGATTCGATAAGCACCGACGAGGCTGTATTGACCGAAGAGCGAAAAGAGCGTCGCAGAGTGCCCAAAGGCGCCAACCGGATGCCGTCCGACTCGGTTTTCTTCGACCGCCTGGTACCCATCATACTGATCTCGCTTGGCGTGATTACCGTCATTCTCATTTTGATTGCCGCTGGCATTCTACTGGGCGTCATATAGCCCGCCTGCTGAATCATT
>CP070688.1:4311659-4337463 GCA_020353135.1 Chloroflexota bacterium | reverse complement strand
GAGCCAACTGGATCCAGAATTGCAGCAAGTGCTGTCTGAACTCGCCGGAGACCAGGGATTTAACCAATATACACTGAGCGAATCTGTAGCAATGCTGCGAGGCGAGGAAGTGGCCGAGGCGCCGACGCCAACCGCTGAACCAACGGAAACCCCCGAACCCGAGGCAGTTCCGGAACCAGAGGCTTTAGGGCTGGAACCGGCCGACTTACCAGAATCGTGGGTAGAGGCGGCCGCGCAGGCCGGGCAGGATTTGGCCACAACAGCCGACCTGACGCCGGAGGTCATTGGCACCATCGTCAACTTCGCGCCAGAGATGCTGGTCGAGCTCGAACCCTCTGCCTGGCGGGTCGTCGAACCCGCGGCGCTGGCGATCGCGCTTCCCGCGCTAGCCGAACAAGCGGAGCCAGGATTCGTGGCCGAACTTCAAGCGATTCAATTTGCCGGCCTAGGTGAAACGCCTGAGCCTGCACCTTTGCCCGAGTCATGGGTGCAGATGGCCGCGTCGGTCGGATTTGAATTGGAAAGTACGGCCGATATCAACGCCGAGGCCATGACAACGCTGTCCGGCGCTGCGCCGCAGCTCCTGGATGACCTTGATGCCGTGACTCTGTTCGCTTTTTCGCCAGAGGTGCTGGCGGTGCTGCCCGAAAGTTATGTGACGGGACTAGACGATGGATTGCAGGAAACGCTGGCCGCTATCGCCGTGAGAGCTGGCCAGACAGTAGGCGAGGAAGTGGCCCAGGCCGAAGAGTCGCAGATTGAGCCAGTACCTGTGCCAGAAACCTGGATCGCCGCGGCGGCGCAGGCTGGACAAGAGTTGGCTACGACCGCCGATCTGACGCCGGAGGTAATGGGACTCGTGGTCGAGTTGGCTCCTGAGATGCTGATCGAACTGGAGCCGTCCGCCTGGCGCGTGGTGTCGCCAGAGACGTTGGCCGTGGCGCTGCCCGCCCTCGAGGGGCAGGTGGAGGATGACTTGCTGGGCCAGCTACAGGCGATAGAGTTTGCTGGCCAGGGCGAAGCGCCTGCTCCCGCTCCGTTACCTGAATCATGGTTGCAATTGGCGGCAACGGCCGGATTTTCACTCGAGACGACGGCCGATATCACGCCTCAAGCCGTACCTCTGTTAGTCGCCAATGCGCCCCAGTTGCTCGACGATCTAAACCAGAAAATGATCCTGGCCTTCTCGCCGGAGGTGCTTGGCGCGCTGCCGGAGGAATACCTCGGCGGGCTAGAAGAAGGTTTGCAGGAAACACTGGCTATTATGGCTATCCATCATTCATCGGCCGCCGAACTGGTGTCCGATAGTGAAGAGGCCGTTACGGAGGAGCCCACTGCCACACCCGATCCGGCGCGACTGCCGGATCTGCTTATTCAAGGGGCCCAGGGTTTCGGAATCGAGCTTGAATATGCTTATGACATAACGCCAGAATTCATGCGCCAGGTTACGGCCTTTGGCCCACAGGGTTTGCAGATTCTGACGATGATGACGCCGGACAACCTGCTGGCGATGCAACCTGAAGTGATCGCCTTGCTGCCGGCAGAATTCGTCGATAGCCTTGACGCGGATCTGCGTGCCGAATTGGACGAGCTGGCGACCGAGTTTGGCGGCGCCGGACAGCTGGCGCTAACCGAAGCACAGGAAGCGGCCGAGACCGAGACAGACGAGGCTGAGACTGACGATTCGCCTGCGCTGAGTGGTCCCTGGCCAGAGCCAGGACCGGATGGTTCACCGTCTCAGTTCCAAACGGCGGCCGACTTGATAAACAATCCTTTCGTTCCCGGCGCGGCAACGTTATTGAACTTCTTCCCCGATTCGCCGCAGATTGAAGATCCGGTTCCCTGGATGCAAGCCTTGACGCCCGAGATTCTAGCCTACCTGGCCGAGAATGAAGAAGGATTCGTGGCCAACCTTTCACCTGTAATACTGGAGATGATGTCGCCTGAGGCCCTGACTTTCTTGCTTGAGAACCACGCGGACGACATCGATCCCGAAGTCGCCCAACGGTTAGCAGGAATCGCCGCTGGTACCGTGACGGCGTTCATTCCCGAAGCATCAATCACGCGGACGGACGGCAATCCTAGCGTCGTTCTGAATTTGTTCAAAGACGGTGATGCAAATACGGTCGAAGTAGCCCATCGTGTATTTGACGAACTGAACGCCTACCAGGCTGAGAATCCTGAAGTTTCATATAGCTTGGTATTTGAGCAGGCCACCTTGATCGAGGAATCAATTGAGGGGGTCACGCGCGAGGGCATCCTGGGCGCGATTTTCGCCATCCTGGTTGTGCTGATCTTCTTGAGTGGTCGCGTCCACGGCAGATATAAATTGAGTTGGCGGGCTACTCTTGTGGTCGGCGTATCTATTCCGCTATCGGTTTTTACTGCGTTCCTTCTCATGCGCCTGGTGCCGCCGACGATGGGCGCCTGGCTAAACAACCTCGCCGAAGATACGGGTATTGGAGCGATTTCGTTCTTTGCGAGGTTGTTCCCGACATCTGTGACTCTCAACATCATGACCCTAAGTGGCCTGACCGTGGCTGTCGGCCGGGTCGTAGATGATTCAATCGTCGTGCTAGAGAATACTTATCGCTACATACAGAAGGGTGATGACACCAAGACCTCGGCGTTGGAAGGCACACGCGAGGTAGCCATCGCCATCTTCTCGTCCACGCTTACGACCGTTGCCGTGTTCCTGCCCTTGGGACTGTTTGGCGGGCTTATCGGCTCCTTCTTCCTGCCGTTCGGCTTGACGGTCACCTATGCGCTGATGGCCAGCTTCTTCGTAGCCATTTCGGTTGTGCCGGCCCTGGCCTATCTGCTGATCAACAAAGACCAGATCCCGGAAGAACATGAAACGGGGATGCAGCGACGATATACGCCTATCCTGAAATGGGCACTGGGACACCGCGGGCTGACGATGTTGATCGCTACGCTCATCTTCGCCGCCAGTCTATTCGTGTTGCGGGGCTTGCCACAGAGCTTCATCCCGGCAATTGGCGAGCCGACGGTGAATGTGACGGTGGAATTGCCAAACGGCACCCAAATGGCCGAAACGGATCTAAGCGTTTCGGAATTCGAGCAGGCAATTCTGAAGATGGCCGGCGTAGAGACAGTTCAGAGCGAAATTGGCAGCGCGGGCGGATTCGAAAGTTTCTTTGGCGGCGGCGGTGTTAGCCAGAATGTGGGCAACATCACGATCTCGGCCGAATCGCAGGAGGAACTTGACCAGCTCACCGATGAGGTGCGCCGAAAAGCAGAAGAAGTCTTTGGCGTTGAGAACACGACTGTATCGGCCGCTTCGCAGGCAGGATTCGGCGGATTCAGTCTGATTGTGACCGGCGAATCAATGCAGCAACTGGCGCCGGTTGTAGATGACGTTAAAGATGTTTTGGCTGAACTGGACCAGGATGAAAACGGCGAGCCGGACCTCAGAAATATCTCGAGCAGCATCGACCAGGCGGCCGTGGACGGCAACCAGACGATCATTCGGATTGACAGTCAGCCGGCAATCAGCTTTAACGCGGAGCTGGATACGGCCGATACAATTGGGGTCACGAGGGCTGCCAAGCAGATCGTAGCCGAACTCGATAGCTTGCCGGCTGGCGCCGGAGTTACCGAAGGATTCGAGTCGGAACAACAGACTCAGGGATTCCAGGAGATGATCACGGCTATCGCCTATTCGATTATCATCGTTTACATCATCCTGGCCCTGACATTCCGCAGCCTGGTTCATCCGTTCACGATTTTGTTCAGTTTGCCTTTCGCCCTGGTTGGGGCGGCGCTGGCTTTGTGGCTGAGCGGCAGCGTCCTTGGCATTTCGGCCATGATCGGCTTGATGATGCTTGTAGGCGTCGTCGTGACCAACGCCATCGTCTTGCTTGAACTCGTCCAGCAGCTGCGCGAGCGGGGCAACGTCGCCTATGACGCGCTGGTTCAGGGTGGGCGGACGCGGTTGCGACCAATCTGGATGACCGCGCTGGCAGCTGCGCTGGCTCTGACGCCCCTGGCGCTAAGCCAGGAAAGCGGGGCCATCATCGCCGCCGAGTTGGCGATCGTGGTCATCGGTGGATTGATTATCAGTACGGCCCTGACCCTGGTGGTAGTGCCCGTAGTATACAGCCTGTTTGACGACGCTGGCGGCAAGCTGCGTCGCCGACCCAAGCCTGATGAAGCCGGTGCCTAAGGCCACGCTTTCACAATCGTTACTGGAATGTTGGCGAAAAGGTCCAGGCTACAATAAGGTCAAGCTTAGCCAGTCAACTTCCGCCGATTGAAATTCGACCTGCGCAGCAGATTATGTTGCGAGAGTTGTCCTTACGTATTGCCCGGATGTTAATCATCAAGCATAATTGCGCCACTATCTGGTCATGGCGTGGTAGTGGGAGGAAAGGAAAATGGGCAAGAAGAAGGTGGCCATCGCAACTGACAGCGTGGCGAACATACCGGTTGGGCTGATAGAAGAATATGACATCAAAGTCATTCCCCAGTGTCTCAACTGGGTAGGGAAAACCTACCTCGATGGTATTGACATAACAACGGAAGAGTTCTATCAACGTTTGGCGAGCGCTAAGGAGTTGCCGACGACATCCCAGCCCTCGGCAGGCGAGTTTCGTGAGTTTTTCCTCGAGGTCGCCGAAGGGTGCGATAGCATTGTCTGCATCGTGGTTTCAGATCACCTAAGCGGCACCTTGGATTCGGCCAATGCAGCGGTCAAAATGATCCCCGACTTCCCAATTGAAGTGGTAGATTCGCGCTCGGCTTCAATGGGTCAAGGTTTCATCGTTCTGGCCGCGGCTAACGCGGCCGGCGCGGGCAAGAGCTATGCCGAGGTGGCCGAGTTGGCCCGCGGTCTGGTTCCTGGCGTGCGGGCCGTATTTGTGGTCGATACGCTCGAGTTTTTGCACCGTGGCGGTCGCATCGGCGGCGCGCGGCGACTTCTCGGTTCGGTTTTGTCTATTAAGCCATTGCTTCACCTGGTTAATGGCCAAATCGAGCCATTGGCGAACGTGCGTACCAAACGAAAGGCACTCGAGAGAGCGCTTGAGATCATCGAAGAAGATACGGCCGGGAAGGGTCCTCTACACGCAGCCGTCTTGCACGCTTCTACACCAGACGAGGCCGAAAAATTCTACGTTGCTGTCGAAGGGCGGCTGCAGCCGGTGGAGCTACTGCTCACGGAACTGACTCCTGTGGTCGGCACGCACACTGGCCCTGGGTTGGTGGGCCTGGCATATTACAACGAATCCTGAGTGGGGTAGACTCTGCGCGTAGCGTGCAAGTATGGAGAGGGTCAGGATTTGAGCGCCTGATCCGTTCTGTGGGCCGCGGCAACCGAGGTCGGACCGGATCTGGATGCGATGGAACAGGAAACGGCGCAGGGGCTCAATTCTGATGCTGTCGACGCGGTATCCAATCAGGCGAAATCAGTCGGCATAGCGGCCGTACCAGCATTCGTTCTGGGCCAGCGCTATGCCGTCCTTGGTCTTCAGCCGCTGGAAGCATTCGACCAGACTATGGCTCGGTTGACCCAAGCACCAGATCGGCAATAGAATAGCGTAACTCTTTCGGCCGGCGAGTCGTTTGCGAACCGGAATTGTCAACTGGTATCTGGCAATCTGGACGGGGATTTGATCGATGGAAGTGGACAGCAGGAAGTTGATTCGCAATTTCGCCATTGAACTTGTCGTCTATGGCGTACTTGTCGTCATCTACTTCCTGCTCGTTCTGCAATGGTTGGGGGGGTGGCTGACGTCGCTATATGAGAACGATTTGCGGATCTACGCCGTAGTTGCGCTGGTTCTGATCGTGGTGCAGGGCGTGCTTTTTGAGAAGGTTACCACGTTCTTGATCGAGCGCTTGGGATTGGAGCGACTGGAATAGTCATGGAGTTCCCGATTGCCGGAGTCGTCATCAACCCGCTGTTCTTGATCGGCGTCGGCTTCCTGGTTGGCATTCTGGGTGGGTTCTTTGGCGTGGGCGGCGGATTCTTGGCTGGTCCGATGCTGTTTTGGACCGGTATGCCGGTTAATATGGTCGTCGGCACCGATTTGGCCCACATGACCGGCAAATCTATAGTCGCTTCGAGCCGGCACCGGACGTTGGGCCACGTCGACATCCGGCTTGGCACGGTGATGATAATTGGCACCGTAATTGGCGTCGAGATTGGGGCTCAATTAATCGAGTTGCTTGAGGAAACGGGGCAGGTCGATCTGGTCGTAGGCATTGCCTACGTCGTCATTCTGTTGATCATCAGCGCATTTACCGCCTGGGAGAGCATCCGCGCAATAAGGATGATTCGGGTAGAAAGTGTTGACGTGAAGGATGTCCTGTCCTTTCAGAGCATCGCCAGACGAATGCACAATATACGCCTGTGGCCAATGATTTCCTTTCCTGGCTCCGGTATCGCCTCTGTTTCTCTTTGGGTAGTCCTCGGAGTTGGCCTCTTCAGCGGCATACTTGCCGGCTTCTTGGGTGTCGGCGGTGGCTTCATTCGCATGCCAATGCTCGTCTATATCATAGGTGTTCCTACGCACGTGGCTGTGGGTACCGATCTTTTCGAAATCGTATTCTCGTCGGGCTACGGGACGATAACTCACGCTTTGAAGGGGAACGTAGATATTCTCATTGCCTTGGTGATGCAAACCGGCGCGGCCATCGGCGCTCAAATCGGAGCGGTCTCGACACGTTATTTTGCTGGACCGCGCATACGATTGCTATTCTCGGCGCTGCCGTTAATTGGCGCAGTCCTGGTCCTCATCCGGCTGCTTAGCGGAGGCGAAGGACTGTAGCAAAAGGAGATATCGCAGCAATCTTGTCGGAGATGAAGCTATGAGGACGTTAATTTGCATCCGCCAATTACCGTACGCGGGCAATACAGTCAGTTTTGGCGGCCTGATTGCTGGACTGGAGCAGTCACCTATCACATTAATGACCGTGGTGAGTGACGAAACACAGTCTGCTGATGCGGATTCAGAATTGGAGCAGGCCTGCCGGTTGATTAATGGGCACGGTGTTGAAACAAAGATCAGGATAGGCGCACCCAAGGCGGAAATCTTGAAGGAAGCTCAAGAAGGGAGCTATGCAACAATCGTAGTCGGAGCGCACGATGCCGCCAGCATGCTCGAAGCATTGTTAGGGTCTGTAACTGACAAGGTAGCGGGTAAAGCCGACGCCACTGTTCTTGTCGTTCGCGGTGAGCGCACGAGCGAACTAAAGAAGGTTCTGGTTGCCATCGGCGGGCAGAAGATGAACCACAAGGTCGTCGAGGTCGGCGCTCGCCTGTCCAGCTTGGCCCAGGCAACGGTGACGGTTCTTTTCGTCACAAATCCTGTGCCCACGATGTATACGGGGCTTGACGAGATCGAAGAAACCTTGACGGAGTTACTGAAAACGGACACGCCCATCGCTCGCTATCTGCGATGGAGCGCTCAATATCTTGCCGATCAGGGTGTTGCGGCGGATATTGAGGTGGCTCAAGGCGTTGCTTCGGATGAAATAATGCGTGTTGCCCGCCAGGGCGATTACGACATGGTAGTCATTGGTGCGGCGGGCGCGCCTGGGCCAATACGCCGCCTATTTGTCGATCAAGTAACGCCTCATGTCGTCGAGCGTGCGCCATGTCCGGTGCTGGTTGTGCGCTGATCGATAGGCGCGTTGGCGCTGCTTCTGGCGACTGCCGCTCCCAAATCGCCTCCTGCGGATGGTAAATTAAGAATGATATCGGATGCTATCGGTCGCGGCTTGGCTCGACTAAGCCTCGGTCTGTTCGTCATTCCCCTACTCTTTCTGGCCATTTTCTTCTTCTATCCCCTCGTCACTCTCTTCGCTCGCAGCCTGTCCATCTCATCGGCGAAGCAGCTCCTGGAGCAGGCTTACATTCTCAACGTGGTTTGGTTTACATTTTGGCAAGCTGCGCTGTCTACCCTCTTGACTCTGGTATTGGGCCTTCCGGCGGCCTACATCTTTGCCCGATATGATTTTCCTGGAAAATCCCTGCTGCGGGCACTGGTGACGGTGCCTTTTGTATTGCCAACGGTCGTGGTGGCTGCCTCCTTCAGGGCCTTGCTGGGACCGCAGGGGCCAATCAACGCGTTGATGATCGACCTGTTTGACCTGCAGCGGGCACCGTTGAGGCTTGAGCAGACCCTGGCGATCATACTAGTGGCCCACATCTACTACAACATGGCAGTGGTGATTCGGCTAATCGGCGGCTTCTGGGCAAATCTGAATCCCCGGCTGACTGAAACGGCCAGAGTGCTGGGCGCGTCATCGCCACGCGCCTTCTGGGAAGTAACGCTGCCACTGCTTCGTCCGCCCCTCATCGGGGCTTCGGTGATCATCTTCCTGTTCACTTTCACTAGCTTCGGGGTGATACTCATCCTGGGTGGACCCTCTTTCAGTACCATCGAAACCGAGATTTATCGCCAATACGTGACCTTTCTGAACCCAGAAGTGGCGGCCATTCTTGCTCTCTTGCAGATAATCTTCACTTTCTTGCTCATGCTACTCTACGCTCACTGGCAACGACGCTTATCGGTTCCTCTCGACTTTCGTCCTCGAAAGTCGACGATGCGACGCCCGAAGGGAGTCGGGGAAAAGGTCGTTGTCGGACTGCTCGTGGTCGGCCTGAGCATATTCATGCTGAGTCCTCTACTGGCCTTAGTATGGCGGTCGTTGGTGGATCGAAATGGCGCCTTTACGCTAGCTTACTACCAGGCGCTTCCTGTCCAGCGACAGGGTAGCATCACCTTTGTGCCTCCACTGGTTGCCGTCCGCAACTCAATAGGATATGCAGTCCTGACGATGTTGCTGGCGGCTTTTTTGGGAATCTTGAGTGCGGCTATGATCAGTCGCCGATCGCGCTGGCGGACGTGGCTGGATCCGGTGTTCATGCTGCCACTTGGCGCTTCGGCCGTCACCCTCGGTTTTGCCTACGTTCTGTCTATGGGCCGATTTCGAACTTCCGCGATCATCGTACTGGTGGCTCATACGTTGGTAGCCTTGCCCTTCGTGGTACGCAGTATCCTGCCAGTCATGCAGGGCATCAAGCCGTCGCTTAGGGAGGCGGCGGCCGTCATGGGCGCCTCTCCGTTTCGCTCCTGGCGAGAGATTGACTTGCCCATCATTAGCCGGGCATTGTTGGTAGGCGCGGTCTTCGCTTTCATGGTTAGTATGGGGGAGTTCGGTGCTACCAGTTTCATAGTTCGTCCCAACAGCGGTTTCCTAACGCTGCCAATTGCTATACAACGCTATCTGAGCCAGCCGGGCGCGCTCAATTTTGGCCAGGCGCTGGCAATGAGCAGCATCCTGATGGCCGTGTGCGTCGTGGGATTTGTAGCTATTGAGCGGTTCCGCTACGCGGATATTGGCGAGTTCTGATCACGGCGATAGGCCGATGTTCCTTCAGCTTGAGGACGTACACAAGTCGTTCGCAGAGCAGCCGGTTCTGCGCGGCATCTCAACGTCGATAGAGGAGGGTGAAATCGTCGTCTTGCTTGGCCCGAGTGGTTGCGGCAAGACGACTTTGCTGCGTATTATCGCCGGACTGGAGTCAGCTGAGCAGGGCACCCTGTCGATAGAGGGCGCTGATCTTGAACAGATTCCCATACACAGACGAAGATTTGGCATGGTGTTCCAAGACTACGCCCTCTTTCCGCACAAGAACGTCAGGCAGAATGTAGCCTTTGGCCTTCGCATGTCAGGCTGGGATCAGTCGCGACAGGAGCGCCGTGTCCAGCAAGTGCTGGCGATGGTTGGGCTGGCGGAATTTGGGCAAAGGACTGTTCATGATTTATCGGGCGGCGAACAGCAGAGGGTCGCGCTGGCCAGAGCGCTGGCCCCGTATCCCAGGTTGCTCTTGCTGGACGAGCCGTTGGGCTCGCTAGACAGGGCGCTGCGGGAGCGGCTCATGGGCGAACTGAGGTCGATTTTGAAGGAGGCCAGCAGCACGGTGGCTTCAGAGGCGACGGTAGAAGAATCGACCGAGCCTGGAGGTTTCCAAATAGAACCGGATACCCTGGCAGACTCGCCAGCAACGCTGATGACGTCGATTTACGTGACTCATGATCAAGAGGAGGCCTTCGCCATCGCCGATCGCGTGTTGGTTATGAATGAAGGCCAGATTGTCCAGGAAGGAACGCCAATTGAGTTATATCGCCAACCGCATTCGTCCTTCGTCGCTCGATTTTTGGGGATGGACAACTTGCTGGAAGCGGAAATAATCGGACGAGAGCCCCCACTAGTGCGAACTATCATTGGCGACCTTATGCTCCACGATGTAGTCGAGCCGGCGGGCGGTCAAGCGATGCTTCTGGTACGTCCCGAAGCTGCAACGCTTGTCCGAGAGAGCGACGAAGGCCCAAATGTGGTCGAAGGCCACCTGACCGATATATCGTTTCGAGGCCGGCATCAAATCGGGACGCTGTCAGTCACCTCTGGCAAGGAACCGGTTGCCCTCAAACTCAATTTCGATTCAACCGTAATCCTTCCCACAGTCTTCACGCCAATTCATATTAGGCTTAACCCAAAGAGGCTCCGGCTGCTTGCGCGTTAGAATGGTGTAAATAATAGATATTAGCCATTGCAGTGTCATAGGCCATCGCCTTATAATGGCCCGAAACAACTGTGTGCGACCGTGAGGCATAAACAGCCCGTTTCGCTATCCGCAGGACGAGTACACGATGTCAATCTGGTGGACAATAGGCGCGTTTATATTGGTTCTGACGCCCATCATTATTATTCACGAATTGGGGCATTTCGTCGCCGCGCGCCTTTCGGGCATTCGTGTCGAGGAATTCGGCCTGGGATTCCCGCCGCGTGCGGCAACGCTTTTCAAACGCAGAGGAACCATCTACTCGCTCAATTGGATCCCTATTGGGGGATTTGTCAGACCGGCCGGCGAAGATGATCCAACGGTTCCTGGCGGACTTGCCGGAGCGTCCAAAAAGGCTCGACTGTTTACTCTTTCGGCCGGGGCTGGAGCTAACTTTCTACTGGCGCTGCTGCTGTTCTGGATCGCCTTCATGATTGGGCCGCCACGCTTTGAGATCGCCATTCCGGAAGTGCGGCCTGAATCGCCGGCGATGCTTGCCGGCATCCAGGCTGGCGACATTTTGGTTGAAGTCAATGGACGGGAGGTCACCGGATCGAATGTTGTGGTAGAGGAAATCACAAGTTCGGCTGGCCGGCCGGTGGATATTACCGTTCTTCGCGGCGAAGAACAGTTGGCTTTCGTGGTTACGCCTCGTCTACCGGGCGAATATGATCCCGAGATTGAGGGACCGACAGGCATTCGGCTGGAAAGCCGGCGAACGGGTGAGAGTGTGTCAATGGGCCCAGTACAATCGGTGGCGATGTCAGGCCAAACGATGTTTGATGTCGTTTGGGGCACCTTGCGCGCACCGGTCATGTTAATACGGGGTCAGATCACGCCAAGCGAGGCGCGACCGGTGAGTGTCGTCGGTCTGAGTCAACTTGCGGGCCGGGCGGCCGAAGAGACGGCTAACCAGGGCGATTGGTTTCCGCTGCTCTGGTTTGCGGCCGTGATAAGCGTAGCGCTCGGTTTCACGAATCTGCTGCCGATTCCGGCACTGGATGGCGGCCGAATCATGTTCGTGTTAGTGGAAGCGGTTCGCGGGAGGCGAATCGAGCCCGAGCGCGAGGGCATGGTTCATCTGGTCGGCATGCTATTCTTGCTAGGCCTCATGTTGCTTATCATCGTGCAGGATATTGTTAACCCGATCATTCCGTTCTAGAATTGAAGAAGACGACGCGGATGTCGAAACTTCTTGAACGAAGTTGACAGGGATTAGGGCCCAGGGCTCTAATCTCTATTTTTTTGGAGAAGCTATGGACGAACAGAACGGCGCTTCAATTGTGGAATTGATGCAAATGCTTAAAGATGAAGAAGGTTTTAGTGTCGCCAACCTGTATGGCTTGTCTGACCTTGCTCCTGAAGAGCTGTCTCTGTTTTGCCAGAGCTGGAACGAATTCGGCGATGAGCGAAAGCGGATAATGATCCGTCATTTGGCTGACATCACCGAAGAGAATTTCCAGGTTGATTTTAGCGAGATATTCGCGTTCTGTCTGGGCGATCGCCTGCCGGCAGTGCGCATGGCTGCGCTGGATGGCCTGTGGGACTCGGAGCGGGTAACCTTGATCGATCCTATCGTGGAACTTATGATTTCCGACCCTGAGGAGGACGTCCGCACGTTGGCGGCGGCAACTATTGGGCATTTCATATTGATGGCCGAATGGAACCAAATTCCGCGGCGAAGCGTGGCCCCGGCCGTCGCTGCGCTCCTTTTGCTGCTTGACGACGAAACGACCCCAGCGCCGGTGCGCCGCGCGGCATTGGAGTCGCTGAGCCCGTCATCACATGAGCGCGTAAGCTCGTTGGTGGAAGAGGCTTACGACAGCGGTGATCAGGAACTTCAGATAAGCGCGATCTACGCAATGGGACGAACCGTCGACAAGCGCTGGCTACCGATCGTCCTGGATGAGATGGAGAGCTCAAACGACGAAATGCGACTCGAGGCCGCCAGGGCGGCCGGGCATATAGGGAGCAGCGAAGCGGTTTCGGAGCTGGCCGATCTCGCTTCTGACCAGGACCTGGAAGTTCGAATGGCGGCCGTTGCGGCGCTCGGTCAGATTGGGGGAAGTACTGCCACCCGCATTCTGGGGGAGATGGATGGCGACCCTGACTTCGTAGACGTTCAGTCCGCCATTGAAGAAGCACTGGAGGAGATGGCCTGGTTAGGCGGCGAAATTGACTTGTCACTGCTTGGCTGGGACAATAACCAGGAAGATGATCGTTTCCTTTCAGTGTGATTCTCGTTCTCGGTGAATGCCCTTTTAGACGTATTTCTGCAAAACATACTACCCATCTTCTTGGTCACCGCGATGGGTTTTGCGCTGCGGCGAAGACTTGGCCTTGACAAGCAAACGCTTTCCAAGCTAACGTTCTACGCGTTTTCGCCGGCCTTGGTATTCTCTTCCCTGGTCAATTCAGAAATACCAGGTGACGAGATGTTGCAGCTCGCAGCATATGCCGTCGTCGTAACTTTGTTGATCGGTCTCGTGACGCTGTTGGCCTCCCGGCTGATGCGACTGTCGCGAATCGACACGGTGGCGCTGTTGCTGGTAGTAATGTTTGTCAATAGTGGGAACTATGGCCTGACCCTCAATCGGTTGCGATACGGCGAAGATGGGCTGGCAAGAGCAGCAGTCTTCTTCGTCGTAAGCACAATAATGGTCTTCACGTTAGGTGTGTTCATTGCCTCCATGGGCCAGGTAAGCTGGCGGACATCGCTGGCGCGTCTGTTTCGAATGCCGGCGTTTTACGCTGTGATCACTGCCGTTCTGATTTACTCTCTAGATATCCAGGTTCCGCAGCCTCTGCTCAGAGGAATCGAACTGGCTGGCGCCGGAGCGATCCCGGTCATGTTGGTGGTTTTGGGTATGCAGATCGCTGATCTGAGCGATCTCGGCCGGGTCTGGTTGGCCCTGCCGGCTTCTGGCCTTAGATTGATCGTTGGGCCGATAGTGGCTGTCATCGTCGCCGGCTGGTTTGGCCTGCAAGGTCTGAACCGGGCGACGAGTATCATCGAGGCCAGTATGCCAACGGCCGTCATCACCACGATTCTTGCCGTAGAGTTTGACGTGCGCCCTGGCCTGGTAACGAGTACAGTAGTGTTGACGACGATCTTAAGCGCTATTACATTGCCGATTGTTATCACCTGGCTCGGATTATGAGGATCCTTTCCCAACATGGGGATGAGCGGAAGAGCCCTCGCTCTGCGCTCTGGCGCCGGGCGAGCAAGCACAGCATGCCGTTGAGGATTCTGACCGTCGTCTTCCCTGTCATATTGCTTGGCTGGCTGGTGTTGCCGGCCGCGCTTGGCGCCCAGCAGGAGGAGGCGATTCAGGCTGAGACCAGTGCCGAATACAGCTTCGGACAGGCATTGCGTCTATCTCTGGCGGCTGAAGCGGCATCTCCCATTCAGAGAGTGACGCTGTTCCTTAACGCGCCCGAGCTTCCCAATACCCTAACGGCCGATGTCGATTTTCCGATCGCCGACGAGATTGACGTGAATCATGTGATTGACCTCACTCAATTGCGGCTTGCCCCGTTCACGACTGTCACCTACTGGTGGACGGTTAAGGACGAGGATGGTAATGAAGTAGAGACTGACCGGCAGAAGATCGAGTACGTAGACGACCAGTTCGCCTGGCGCGAGATTGAGCGCGATGGTGTTCAGATCTTCTGGACCGGTGATGAACCGGCGGTTGGCCAAGGGGCGTTGGACGCCGTGGTCAATGCCCTGCCCGAAATCAGGGCCATCATGCCCAGTGAGCCACCGAGTCCGTTGAGAATATATGTATATCCGACCGCGGCCGATTTGCGGTCTGGTTTGCGGCTAACAGGCCGGGACTGGGTTGGCGCTCACGCGCATCCGGAACTCGGCGTCATCCTTGTATCGGCCGGCAGCCCGGTGACAGCGGCGACGGATCTGGCCCGAACTATTCCACACGAATTGGCCCATCTTTACCTTTACCAGGCAACGGGCGTTGGTTACAAGTCGACGCCTGTGTGGCTGGACGAGGGTCTGGCCAGTTTGCTCGAGTCGGAGCCAAATCCCTTCTATGCTACCAAGCTCCAAGAGGCGGCGGTGGCAGGCGAGACGATTGCTCTCAGCGATCTCTGCTATACGTTTCCAACTGATGACGAGGCCGTCCTCCTGGCTTACGCGCAAAGCGCCGACATGATTCGCTATATTCAATCGAGGTATGGCAACCAGGCGCTGCGACAGATGATCGTTGACCTGGCTGACGGCGCGGACTGCGAGACGGTAACAGAGCGCAGTCTGGGTATCTCGATGGCTACACTGAATCAGAATTGGCTGGACCAGGTGGCGCCCCAGTCCCTCCTGGAAAGAGTTTGGCGCAATGGCAGGGTCGGCCTGGCCATTATTGTTGCCGGATTCTTGCTATTGGTTCTTCTGGTTGCATTGCCGAGAGGAAGGGACAGTTAACGCGATAGCATCCAACTCAAGCCACAGGAATGTGACAATCTGTTGTTGATGCCATTTCAGGAAGCAAACTCTCTAAGCGAGCGAAAATGAACGACAGCGAATTTGACGACTACTTTGGCCGCGGAACGAAGTTGCTACATGAAGGCAAAGCAAGCGATGCCGTACCGCATTTGGAGAAAGCTCACTCCATGAAGCCGGACTATGTCGACGTTACGATCAATCTGAGCGGAGCGTACATATTGGCCGGTAAATTCAAAAAAGCTGTTGCTTTGCTTGAGACGCTCAGCGAGCGAGAACCGGATAACCCTATGGTGTGGACAAACCTAGGCGCAGCTTACCTCGGCAATCCGGTCTTGGCGCGAGATCAAGATCAGCTGCGGGCGATTGCTGCGTTCGAGCGAGCGTTAGAGATCAGGCCGGCAGCACCCAGCGTAGCATATAACATTGGTCTGATATATCGCGATCGCCAGGAGACAGAGAAAGCCGCCGACTGGTTTCGCCAGGCAATCCAGGACAATCCAAATGATCACCATGCGCGTAGAATCCTGGCCAAAATGGCTGAAACAGAGTAGTAGTCGGTCACTTACCTGATGCAGCCGCTGCGCCGTCCTATGCTAGAATTGAGAACATGCCTGAAGTATTGATCGTTGTTGGTGGTGGGCTGGCCGGCGTTGAGGCAGCCTGGCAGGCGGCCGAGATGGGCGTGTCAGTGCGTCTATACGAGATGCGGCCGGTTAAGCAAACGCCGGCTCACGAAACTGAACAACTGGCCGAACTTGTCTGCAGTAATTCGCTCGGCTCGATGCTGATTAATAAGGCGCCAGGTTTGCTGAAGGCGGAACTGCGCGGATTGGACTCCTTAGTACTTCGCTGCGCCGAGGAGACGGCGGTACCGGCCGGTACGGCCCTGGCAGTCGACCGACAGGCCTTTGCCCAGAAGGTGACCAATAAGGTAACCGACCACCCGCGGATCGAATTGGTCAGAGAAGAAATGCGAAGGATCCCAGATGAGCCGTGCATCATTGCTACGGGACCACTGACGTCCTCTGCCCTGTCTGATTCACTGTCAGCGCTATCGAGTCAAGAATACCTCTACTTCTATGACGCCCTTTCGCCGATTGTCAGCAGTGAGTCAATCGACACAAGTGTCGCCTTCCGGGCTTCTCGATATGACGAAGAAACGCTCGTTGAAGGCGATTATCTGAACTGTCCGCTGGATGAAGCGACCTATGACGCTTTCCAGCAGGCGCTGTCCGAAGCTGAGCAAATCGAATTACGGGACTTTGAACGCGAGGACGCCCAGTTCTTTGAGGGTTGCCTGCCAGTGGAGATTATGGCCCGGCGGAGCAGAGATGCGCTGAGATACGGTCCGATGCGGCCGGTTGGAATTGACGATCCGCGTACTGGGCGAAGACCTTTCGCGGTGGTTCAATTGAGACAAGACAACCTTGCCGGCACGTTATACAATCTGGTTGGATTTCAGACTAACCTGCGTTGGGGCGAGCAGAAGCGCGTCTTGAGAATGATCCCTGGTCTTGAGCAAGCCGAATTCATGCGTTATGGCATGATGCACCGAAACACCTACATCAACTCGCCGGAATTGCTGCAGCCGACGCTGCAATATCGGGCGCGCGCTGATCTGTTCTTTGCGGGCCAAATCACCGGCGTTGAGGGTTACATGGGAAATGCCGCGACCGGGTTAGTAGCCGGTATCAATGCGGCAAGGTTATTGCAGGGCGATAATCCAGTCATATTTCCGACCTTGACCATGCTTGGGGCCTTGTGCCATTATGTTACTCACGCTCAGGCCAAGTCATTCCAGCCGATGAAGGCCAACTTCGGATTGCTACCGATGCCCGAACAGCGTATGGGGAAGAGCGAACGCTATAATTACTATTCGCGGAGGGCGCTCACAGCTCTGCGAAGATTCGCAAGGGAAAGGAGAGTCGCCTATGATTCTCTGACCGCCGAACGCGAATTGCACAGCCAGGAATCTGCCGGCTAATGACAAGAACCCGTGGACGAATATGGCGGCCTCAACATAGGCCGGTTCTATCGCTTGTTGGCCTGGCAATGTTGTTGCTACTGTTCGCTTGTTCAGCCGGCGAGCAGGCAAGTCCGATACCTCCGGCCGATTCAACATCCATTCCTACCGTTACGACCGCGGCGGTCGAAGTAACAGCCACCACGGCCACATTCACGCCGGAGCCTGAAGCGACAGAGGTGCCAGCGACCCCTACAGTTTTGCCGGACGCGGAGTTCGATGGCCAGAAAGCCTTTACTTACCTGGAGCAACAGATGGCCTTTGGGCCCAGATGGCCGGGAAGCCAAGGCCACAGCGAGGTCGGCGATTACATCGTTTCCACATTGAATGAACTTGGTTGGATGGTCGAGGAACAACGATTTCCATATCGAGATGTTGAGGGCCGGAACATCATCGGCCGGGCCAATGAAGGCAAAGGTGACGTCATCATCCTCGGAGCGCACTATGACACGCGGGCGATTGCCGACCAGACGCCGGGCAGTGACGCGCCGGTACCGGGGGCGGTGGATGGCGCTAGCGGTGTAGCCGTGTTGCTAGAGTTGGCACGGACCCTTGAATTGGACGTGATCGAGCATGAGATATGGTTAGCCTTCTTCGACTTGGAGGATAACGGCAACAATGGTATGCCAGGATTTGACTGGATCGTCGGGTCAACTTACATGGCTGAGAACCTGACTGTCACGCCTCGGGCAATGGTGCTGGTTGACATGGTGGGCGATGCCGATCAACAATTGTATTACGAAGGAATGTCCCATCCTGAACTGCGGGCCGAATTGTGGCGCATTGGCATGGAACTCGGTTATGGCGAACAGTTTATTCCAGAAGTGGGTTACACGCTGATCGATGACCATATACCTTTTGTCGAGGCGGGGATTCCGGCCGTCGACATCATCGACTTCAACTATGATTTCTGGCACACAGTGGAAGATACGGCCGACAAAGCAAGCCCTCAAAGTCTGACGCGCGTAGGCCGAACGTTAGAGGTCTGGCTGGAAGAGAGAATAGAGAATAGGAGCCGGTAATGGACGTTGGACTGACACCACGAGTGACATCGGTCACGGTCTATACTGAACAGGCGCGCGTGACGGCCAGTGGCCAGGTGACTTTGCCGGCTGGCAATCACAGGCTGGTCGTGGACGATCTGCCGCTGACCATGGACAAGGACTCGCTTCGTGTTGATGGGCAGGGCGAAGCGCGCGTTCGCCTACTTGGAGTTGACGTGCGCAGACAGCATTTCGAAAAAACTCCAGCCGAAAAAATCCGAGAACTTGAAGAAGAAGTCGAAAAGCTGCAAGACGATTTGCAGGCTTTGGCCGATGAGAAAGCTGTTATGGATGCCCAGGTAAGGTACATCGAAGGGTTGAGAGGAGAGAGCGAGCAATATGCCAGGGGACTGGCTTTGGGCCGGACGAAGGTGGCGGAACAGGAAAAAATCAGCCGCTTCTTTCAAGAGCAGGACAAAGAACTGCGTGCCTCCAAGAGGGATTTGGAAAAACAGACCAGGGCATTGAGCAAAACCTTGGACAAGACCAGACGCGAACTCGACGAACTAAGATCGGGGCGACCGGCTCAAAGAAACCAGGCGATCGTAGATCTAGAGGTACTGTCGGCCGGTAATTTCGAGGCCGAAGTGGTCTACAACGTGAGGCAGGCCTCATGGAAACCAATTTACGACGTGAGGCTCCTAGAAACGGAAGGCGGTAATATCCTTGTCATCGAGGGAATCGCCCAAATTACGCAGAGTAGCGGACAGGACTGGGCAGATGTCAAACTGAAGGTATCGACGGCCCGAATTGGTCTCAATCGCCGACTGCCGAAGCTTAAACCATGGTACATTGACGTATACCAACCGCCTATGCCTCGGGCCACGCCGGCTCGAGTGATGGCAGCTGCTGCCGAACCAGAGGCCATGGCCATGGACGCGCAAGCCGTCGCCGAAGCGCCTGTTGCTGCCCAGATCGCCAAAGCCGACGTGCATATCGAAGAGGGCGGCGCCACAATCACATATGATGTGGCTGGCCGGGGAAATGTTCCCAGTGATGGTTCGCCGCATAAGTCGACCTTATTCCGATCGAGTTTGCCTGCCAAGGTGGATTACGTGTCCGTTCCAAAGCATACTGAAGCTGTCTTCCGGCGCACAAAAGGCGCAAACAACGGGCCCTCACCATTCCTCGCCGGGCAGGTTCACCTGTTTGTCGGCCAACGCTTCATCGGCGTCTCACACATTGAGTATGTTCCGGTAGGCGACGAGATTGAACTCCTCGTGGGCGTCGAAGAGCGCCTTACGGTCGAACGCAAGATGATACGTAGGGACGTTGACAAGAGAAGGTTGCGGGACAGGCGCCAGATTCAATATGGTTACGAGATTGAAATCAAGAATCTTTTGCACGTGAAGGCCCAAATCGAGGTCCAAGATAATGTCCCTGTGGCCAGGCACGAAGAGATTTCGATCAAGCTGGTCAAAGTCAGTCCGGAACCAAGTGCGGAGAAGGAGCTTAACCTGATGGAATGGCGCCTTGACGTGGCGGCCGGTGCGACAGAGAAGATAAAATATGAGTATCAGGTCGAACACCCACGAACGCTTCAGATCGTCGGCCTCGTGGATTGAGCAGATTGTGGTCCGATTCGGCCGTTGTCGTTGACGGAGGTTAATATCTCACAACAAATGCATTACGTTGAAGGCCCGCGGGAACGGGCAATACTCGTGGGTGTAGAATTCGCCCGGAGCGACCGGTTGCTTCAGGTGGGCGAGAGCTTGGCCGAGTTGGCCCGGTTGGCCGATACAGCCGGGTTGAAAGTCGTCGGCCAGGTGTCTCAACGTCTGAATCACCCGGACAGCGCCACATATGTCGGCCGCGGCAAATTGGAGGAGGTGAAGGCGCTCGCATCTGAGATGGACGCCGACCTGGTCCTGTTCGACGATGAACTACTACCAAGGCACCAGCGCGAGTTGGAGAAGTACTTCGGCGACGATACGCGAATACTTGACCGAACGGCGCTAATCCTGGACATTTTTGCAATGCACGCCGATACTCGCGAGGGTAAGCTGCAGGTCGAGCTAGCACAACTTGAGTATCGCTTGCCCCGGTTAACCCGCATGTGGACGCATCTAGCTCGCCAGGCAGGTGGTCGTGCCGGTGGATCGGCCGGCGGCGTAGGATTGCGCGGGCCAGGTGAGACACAGCTGGAGGTGGACCGGCGGGAGATCGGCCGGCGTATTTCGCGTCTCAAGAAGGAACTTGACTCGGTCAGGGCCCATCGCGGCCGCCACCGGGCAAAGCGGAGGGAGACGGAAATTCAGGTCGTGGCTATCGTCGGCTATACTAACTCGGGTAAATCGACATTGTTGAATCGATTGAGTGACGCCGACGTGTTGACGGCCGATATGTTATTTGCCACCCTCGATCCGACGACCAGGCGGGTCGTTATGCCCGGCGGCCGGGAAGTGCTGTTCACAGACACAGTCGGCTTTATTCAGAAGCTGCCGCCCGATATAGTAGCGGCGTTCCGAGCAACACTGGAAGAGATCATAGAAGCCGACTTGTTGCTCCACGTGGTAGACGTCACTCATCCGCAGGCAGCAGCTCAGATTGAATCGGTGGAAGACGTCCTGGCGGAGCTTGAGGTTGACCACCTGCCCCAGATTATCGCCCTGAACAAGATCGATCTAGTGGCCGACGGCAAGAACCCGGCTGAAGAGCTTAGACTGCCGGCCGTGGGCGTGCAGGTTTCGGCTCTTGAGGGACAGGGGATCGAGTCGCTACTTTTGGCAATCGAGGCGGTAATGGAAGGGCAGTTGCAACCGCTGACGGTCAAATTGCCGTACTCGAGGGGTGATCTGCTATCATTGTTTCATGAACGGGGCCAGGTGGGCAGTGAGAATCACGAGGCCGATGGCATCATCATCGACGGCCGCGTACCCGGGCGTCTGATCCCATACTTCGAGAGCTATAAGCTAGGACAGAATTGAATCAAGGAACCGGGTGAAAGGACCAATGGACGATCGAATCAATCGCTTCTTGGAGCGGACGGCCGACGTCTTGGCCGGGCGGCCCGGCCTTCTAATCTTCGTGGCAATCGGCCTGGTATTGATCAATTTCCTGTTGCAGGTTTTTCCAGGGCAGGGCTACTGGATCATCGATTCTAATCTGTGCCTCCATATCGGCCTGGTCATCGGTTTCATCGGCATCCTGTTGATTCGGCCACTTGGATGATAGATGAATCAAATCGCCAGGATTGCAGCGAATGAGAAGGTTGAAGAGGCGATGCTGCTCTGCCAGCAACGCGTTGGCCTGGCGCTCGATCTGGCAATATCGATTCAACAAATACCGTCGCCTACCTTTTCCGAGGCCGAGAGGGCGACATACGTAGAGAGCAAGTTCCGTGACCTGGGACTGGTCGACGTTAGCCAGGATGCGATGCACAATGTATTCGCTCGCTTGCCCGGCCAGGCGAACGGTTCACCGATTATTCTGAGCGCCCACAGCGACACAGTCTTTTCTCACGACACTGATCTGACCGTGCGTTACGAGAATGGCCGGGAGCCTACCACAGGCCTTATTAGCGGTCCTGGCCTGGCCGATAACGCCCTGGGCGTGGCTGGCTTGCTGGTAATCGCCGGACTGTTGGTCGACACGAAGCTACGACCATACGAAGACATCTGGTTCGTGGCCAATGTTTGCGAGGAAGGTTTAGGGGACCTGCGTGGGATGCGCAGCGTCGTGGAGCGCTTCGGAGCAGGGGCTCGCTACGTGATAATCGAGGGCGGATCATATGGGCACATCTTTCACAAGGCCATAGGCGTGCGTCGCTTTCGGCTGACCGTCAAGACGCCTGGTGGACACTCATGGGGAGATTATGGAAGCCCGAACGCGATTCACATTCTCGGTCAAATTATCGGGCGGATTGACCAGTTGGCGTTGCCTGAGCGGCCAAAGACCAGCATCAACGTAGGCGTTGTCGAAGGGGGGACGACGATCAACAGTATCGCGGCGCAAGCGTCCTGCCTTGTCGACATGCGTTCCGTTGATCCACAAATGCTTGAGGGACTGCTGACGAACGTGGAACGGATAGTGGCCGAGATTGCGTCAGGGCCCGATGTGAATACGACCATATCGAAAATTGGCGACCGGCCGGCCGGTGAGTTGGCTCCGGATACGGCAATGGTGGCCCTGGCGGCCGAGGCCTTAGAGCACGTGGGCTGTCAAGACATACGCTTCATGGCCGGGAGCACAGATGCCAATATCCCGATCAGCATGGGAATTGAGTCAGTGTGTGTTGGTCTGGCCAACTCCGGCAATACTCACCGCGTAGATGAGTTTCTGGACCCGACCCACCTGCCAGAGGGACTGGGTCAACTGCTATTGTTAACATTGGCGGCCGCCGGGGTTGAGGGCGCCCAAACTTAGGAGGAGTTTCGGATGCAGTTCCAACTTAACGAAGAACAACGTCTATTCCGCGAACTGGTCCACGACTTCGTGGCCAAGGAGGTGAAGCCGCAAGCGCGGCAGGTGGACGAGGAATCTTCTTTCAATTGGGAAGCGACGCGCAAAATGGGGCCGTTGGGTCTGCTTGGCCTGGAAGTGCCTGAAGAATATGGCGGCGCGGCCGTCGATGCGGTCAGCGCAGCCATCGCAATTGAGGAACTGGGCTGGGGTTGTGGCTCGACAGCCTTGGCCATATCGGCCCACAATGGTCTGGCTCTGGGACCTATCATTCGCTATGGTAGTCAGGAACAAAAGAAGAAGTGGCTGCCGCCGCTGGCGAACGGGCAGGGCAAACTTGCTTGCCTCGCTCTGACCGAGCCTGGGGCCGGTTCAGACTTGCAAGGCGGAGTGCGCACTGCGGCGGTCAAGGAAGGCGACTCATGGATCATTGACGGAAGCAAGATGTGGATGACCAACGCCTCGATTTCGGATGTGATGGTCTTGCTGGTGCGCACCGATTCGGCCGGGGGCAGCCGCAGCCTGAGCCAGGTGATCGTGCCCAGCGATACGCCGGGCATCAGCATCGGTCCGGCCGAGAAGAAGATGGGCCTTAAAGGCTCGCCAACGCACGCGGTCACGCTAGATGAAGTGCGCGTACCTCTAGGGAATCTGCTTGGCCCTGAAGGACAGGGTCTGCAGCAAACGCTGTCGACGTTGGATAGCGGCCGGGTGGGCATTGGCGCGCTGGCCGTTGGCCTGGCGCAAGCAGCCTACGAGGAAGCGCTCAAGTATGCCAGGGAGCGCCAGACATTCGGCAAGCCGATCGCCCAATACCAGGCCATTCAGTGGATGTTGGCCGACGCGGCGACAGAGATTCAAGCCGCGCGACTCATGGTTTACTGGGCGGCGTGGTTGAAGAGTCAGGGCAAACCATATACCAAGGCTGCGGCCATGGCCAAGTTGTTCGCCACTGAAGTGAGCGAGCGCGTCTGCCGGAACGCGATTCAGGTTCACGGCGGCTATGGCTACAGCAGCGAATTCCCGGTCGAGCGAATCTACCGCGACACGCGGCTGATGACCATCGGCGAGGGCACCAGTGAGATACAACGGCTGGTAATTGCCCGGCAAATACTGAAGGCCTGATTGGTTTGAGCGATGCTTTGGCTGTCAGTCTTCAGCTGTCGGCTTTCGTACCTTGACAATTGGGGGCCGGAGCTGTAACGAATGCTCCGCGGCTGATTTGCAGGACGCCTGGGTCCATCTGAGTTGATAATATTCACCATTCAACCAGGAATTGGCCAGATCATCGTAATGTGGACTGGCCAGATGGCCTGATTGGCCTGGAGCGTGCATGACCAGGACCGAGTCCCAGTTGCTCAGGTCGATCAGCTGGCGATAGGACGGGGCGATGTTGTCGGCGCCGTCTTCTGGACTGATCGACATCTGGCAGACGGTATCGGCGTCTCCGCCCACGACGAATGGACCGACGTTGAATGCTTGATCTAACGGCGGCTGCGCGGAAAAGGTGTGGCCAAAAACGATTCGATGGTTCTTACCCCACTTCCATTCCGCCGGGTCGTCGCCATGCACAGCTAGCAATTCGCGCATCGTACTAGCCAGGCCCTGCTCCAGTATCTTGATCCTTTCTCGACCCGAAGGCAGCCAGAAGGATTCTTCCTGATCTAGCAGTCGGAGTAGCACGGCGATCCACTGGCTGTGGGACTCGCCAAAGGGATAGAGAACCGCGTGGGGGCCGGCGCCCAGGTAACTCTTGGTCAGTGATTCGCCAAGTCGAGGCTGAAGAATGGCCTGGGTCAATTTGCTCACCAGTGTCTTGTAGAGAATGCCGCCGGCGCTGTGGGCATCCATCCGGCCGCCCCACGTGCGCAGCATCTCCAGGCAGGCGGCCGCATCCTCGTCATCAGGACTCAGGGAATTGAGCCTGGCTACAAGTTCCTGGCCGGGAATCGAATGAAGATCAGCCTGCATCCGCCCGTTGTCGGCCAGGGTCAATTTGGTTTTTTGATGGATGAGGTCGGCCGCGCGCCGGGCCCGATAGCCATTGCGCCAGGCGCTGCCCAGGAAATACGGATAATCGTCGTCGACGATCTTGTTGTTAGCGGTCACCAGAAAACCTGCCGAGGGATTGAGCGCGTGGGGCATGTCCTCGAAGGGTACGTCGCCGATCCACTCGTGCTTGCCTGTCCACCCCGGCACAGGGACCTGGCCATTTCCTGTTCGGCGGATGGGAACACGGCCGGTGACGTAGTAGCCGATGTTGCCAGACGTATCGGCGAAGACCAGGTTGAGGGCCGGGCTTTCTATGCGCTCAACAGCGCCTACGAACTCATCCCAATTGCGGGCTTCAATGAGCTTGGCGAAACCGTCGAAGCCCCGATTGGGAGCTAGCGAGCGGCTGGCTAAAGCCAAGACTTGGCCGTTGGCCGGTAAGACGGGCGTGATCAAGGGACCATGATGGGTGACGATAACCTGCTCGACAAGAGAAGGCCGGTTGCGAATCTCTATCTTCTCCTCGATGACGTCGGCCGTGCGCCAGGCACCTTCAAATTCGTACTGGTCCGGACGGTCAAGTGAGAAGCGCTCCACAAAGAGATCTTCGTTGTCGAGGAATGAGACTGTCGCGCCCCAAGCAATGTGCTCGTTGTGGCCGACAAGCACGTACGGCAGGCCGGGCAGGGATGCGCCGGCCACGTGCAAGCCGGGTGATCCAGATGCTTCGGGGCAACGCATGTGGAGTACGTACCAAAGCGAGGGCGCACCAATGGGCAAATGCATGTCATTGCAGAGGATGGGGCGGCCACTGGTCGTCCGGCTGCCAGCCAAGACCCAGGCATTGCTGCCCCGGCCGCGACCGGCCATGGATCGACCGATGAATGGACCCTCGACCGCCCGCAGCAATCCGTCGGGCCCGAAAAGGTTGAATTCGATACCCTGTGGCAAGGTCAAGGGATTGTCTTCCGGGTAGTGTAGTTCCAGTTCGGCGGCCGCTTCAGGACCGACTACTTCGATCACTTGGGCGCGCGTGAGTTTGTTGGCAAAACCATGAGATAATATCCAGGCCATCATGCGACCGAAGGCGACCGAGTCGAGAGGCGTCCAGGGTTCGGGCTTGTGGCCCAGCAGCGAAAATTCGATTGGCAGCGGCCGGCCGGTCTCCAGGAAGGCATTGATACCGGCCGTGTATGCCAGAACATCAGCTTGCACTCTTTCACAGCTCAATTCCAAGGAGGACTGGGCCAGTCTATGGAAGCCCAGCGTGCGGCTCAGGCGGTCGGTTT
>CP070688.1:4303898-4311559 GCA_020353135.1 Chloroflexota bacterium | reverse complement strand
CGGCCAATTCCAGCCGGCGCAAGACGACATTGAAGGCAACGACCAGGGCGGTGACGGCAAAAGTACTGATCAGAATGACATCTAGGAAAGTCAGGTAGCCCAAGCGGGGCAACTCGCCGGAAATGGTGAAATTAAAGGCGATGAAGAGCAACAGATTGCCGGCCGTCACGTCCACGCGTTTGCTGTAATCCTTAAGAAAGAACGTGAACCAAGAAACCATGATGATGATGACGATCGGCACGAAGATGCGAATAACGTAAAAGCTGAGATGGCGATTGGCAGTGAAACCGTATGAGAACCGGGAAACAGGCAGCGTGCTGCTGGCGGTCGACGAGTCGATTTCCGTGTCAAAGTCGAGAACAATCCATTCTTCCTCACCCAGTTGCTCGCCCAGTTCGCTGTACTCAGGCAGCTCTTCAAAGAGGAAGAATTCCTCGGGAAACAGAGAATCCAAACGAATGTAGAATCGTTGCGTGTCAAAGGGGAATCGCCGGAAGTCGAAGTCTGGGGCCTGTAAAGTGGCTGAGAAGCGCTCGAAGTAAATTACATCGCCATTTGGCCAGACGATGACATTGTCGTTTTGGGTGAAGCGCCGGCCTTGCTGGTTAAACACGGTGAACTCTGGCCAGAGAGAGCCCTTCTCTCTCGCGTAGTCGGCGAATTCGGTCGTATTGAAATTCTGCAAGTCACATTGACAGTCGCCCGGGTTGAAGGCCAGCCTGGGATCATGCCAGCGCATTTGCATGGTAGCTACCGCGCCGAAATTCTCGGCCTGCTGATCGACATCGGTGATCTGCTGTAACCTGAGCCCGACCTGCACCGGGATGGCCGACTGGAGAATCGAGTCGCCCCTGACGTCGGCGACACCTTCCAGGACCTCCGGCGCGTTGCGGCCAACTACGAGACGATAGTCGCCGCTGGTTCTTGACGATCCCTCGCCAAAGGCCTCGACGCTCAGCTCGTAGTTTTCGAGTATTTCAGGTGCGGTGAATTCGAGGGAGGCGTTAGATTCCTGGCCACCGAAGTTGCCAGTACGAATTGCCTTGCCGGCGAAATCTTCCAGGATCAGAATCGGTTTCAGGTCGCCCGATGTCCCTTCGACGTAGGCGTAGAGGGTCTCTCCAGACCCCAGTTGATTTAGTTCGTGAAAGGCTGATGTTCGACCGGCGCTCAAAGTACCGGTGATTTGCTGGACGGCCGAAGAGGTGATCAGCGCGCTCGTTTCTTGCACGGCAACAATGTCGCCCGTCGGCTGAGCATCACCATCGAGCACCTGGGGAGCGTCGAGCCCAATGAGTAAACGGTATTGGCCAAAGGTATCGCCGGTCGGCGCTGGGGCTATCCAAAAGAGATAGTCGCCGTCGGCCGGTATGTCGACAACCATTGCCGCGTCGTAACCACGGCCGCTATCGTCGTCCCAGGCCATGGCCAGGTCGCCGATGATTTGGGGTATGGCCAGGACAGGATCTTCGCCAGACGCTATCGCCTGTCCCAATTGGGTGCGATAAACGTCTCTAAGGACCGCCGGGTCCTCATTCGCATCAGAAAGGAGTAGGAAAGGATCGAGATTACCGCCGATGGATTCGGCGTACAGATATAGCACCTGGTCGCGCTCCAGGTCTCGCAGGCGGTAGATATCGCCGCCGTCGACGCCGATCTGGCCGAAGATCTCTTGGACCGCCCCACCCTCCTGGGCGCCAGCCGGCATTGCGCGCAGCAGTAGGTACAGGGCCAGTAGAATCAATACTGGAAGCAGGGAACGGGCAATTCGCCGGTCGGCGACAGTGATTATGGCTGAGGTCATTTGATATCCAGTCACGCGCATGGTCTTGCCGATCGGGCTTTAGGAGCGTTCAGCCCGCGCTTTGGGAGAGGTTCCATAGTTTTTAGCGACCTTCGACAACGACTCACTCGTCCATATACATACCATAAGTAAGGAAGGTTTCATCTGGCCGGGCATCCCAGGAATAGACCACAAGGGTGCCGGCTAGTTTGTCGTGCAGGGCCTGGCGCTTATCGTCGCCCAAGACCCACAAGAAACCGATAAGGAATATGACGGCGAACAGAAGGAATCCAATGATGCGCAGAATCGCCCGCCAAAGGGTAACCCGGCCGCCGTCAAGACTCACGACACGCAGACCCATGAGCATCATGCCTAAAGTCTGGCCGGTCAACAGCCAGAATAGCACCAGGTAGCCGACGACGATGGCGATTCCATTGACGACGGCGAGCAGGGAGGATATGAGGCCGATTGTGCTATCGAACCACTCTTGCAACCCAAGGACGTCAATGGCGGTGGTCAACAGTGAGCTGCCCAGGGCCAGGACGATAACGACAATGCCTACGTCGACGATGAGGGCCAGCAAGCGACTGACGAAGCCGGCATATTGTCCGAGGCGCGAACCTTCAGGGATGGGCTGGCTCCTGCGGACAACGGAGCGTACCAGTCGTGGATCGAAGTCTGGGCCCGGTAGTTCAGTGCGATCAGGTCGCCTGAATATCCGGTGCACGGGTCTCTCAAAGAAATCGTCGCTGCTGACTGCTCGTTCACGAATCTCTTCGATGATTTCGTCGACGATGCCCACTGTTTGGGAGGCGATGATTTCCTGGATGAAGATCTCGACCTGTTCGTTGGCGACCAGTTCGTCCATCGTTTCCTCGGCGGCATTGGCCAGGGCGGTTTCGGCCAGGGCCCGGCTGCGGGCATCCTCGGCCTGGCCCATGGCCCGCCAGCGTTCGACCTTTGTTTCGCCGCGGTCGACAGCACTCTGGAAGCCGCGCCTGGCGGGTCGAAAGATGCGACGGTTGCGAACCGGGCTGAGCAGGAAGTTGATGGCCCCGGCCAGGCCGTTGCCGACGTCGTTCAGGAAGCGGGCCGTGGCGCCGGCTTTTGATCGGGCATCGATCATGACGCCCAGGGCGACATGGCGCGCCGGCCGGTCGAGTGAGATGCCAAAGCGTTGCTCCCACTCGGACATGGGCACCAGCACGTCGCCTTCGGATCTGCGGCGGGCGCCGGACTCAACCTCAGCTTCGTCCAACCGATCGAGTCGTTCGCCGACGGTGTCGATGGCTATCAGGGCGCCGCCCAGCGTGACCCGGGTCAGCTTCTCGCCGGTTCCGGACGGCCCTCTCCTCGCGGCGGGAACGGACTCGGCCGTCTCGCCGGTTACGTCTCCTTCGACAGACTCGCCGTCTGGCTCTCCGGCGACAGAGTCGATCGCCGCGGGCGCATAGGCAGTGGCTGGCGTTTCGCTTATTTCGGCCGGCGGCGGTTCGGGGGCCGCGGGGCCAGGGTTCGTTGGTTCAGCGGGCTGTTGTTCGCTATTCTCGGTCATGATCTAATTCTCCGATAACTGCGCAGCTTCTTGAATGCCGAATGAGTACTGGATTTTCCTGGAAACTATGTATTGCGTTGCGGTTGGGCACAAATTGACAAGTTTCCGGGAAAATGATTGGCATCGCTTACGCCTCACTCAGCGCCTGTTTGAGCGCAAGATCGACCAGATCAGCCATAATGAAAGACCAACCATCAGTACGAAGCCGACGACGATGAGCCAGGTGGGCAAGTTCCAGGGCCAGGTCAGGTCAAGGGACGGGATCAATAATGCCAGGGCGACGGTCAGGGTACCAATTAGAATGGCCAAAATGATACGATTGGCAGCCTGGTCCATTTGCCTGGAAGCGCGGGTTATGGACGGAACGTCAACCTCAATACTGAGGCTGCCGCGCTCAATCTGATCGAGGATACGCGTCGTTCGGCGAGGGAAGTTGGTCATCAAGTCGAGCCAACCGCCCACGCCGCGCAAGACGCCTGGCCCCCAGGAGGTCGGCGAGGCCAATCTCAGCAGGAAGCGGCGAACGAAGGGCGCCGAAACCTCGAACACATCAAAATCCGGCGCCAGGCGTTTGCCTACGCCTTCCATGATGACCAGGGTCTTCAATAGCAACCAATAGTCGCTAGGGATCTTGAGACGATATTCGAAAATAATGGGTTGGATCTCGGCCAGCATCTCGTTGACGGCGATGTCTTTGAGCGGCATGCCATAGTATTTGCGCAACAAGCGCCTCAGGTCACGCTTAAGGCCATGCTCGTCGACGTCGGGCCCGGCGATACGCATGCGGATGAGCTGATCGACGATGGCCTCCACGTCGAATTGAATGACGGCCACGTACAGGCGTATCAAGTTGGCCCGATCGGTATCGTCCAGGTAGCCGACGGTGCCGAAGTCTATGAGGCCGATGACGTTACCCGGCAGGATCACCAGATTTCCAGGGTGGGGATCGGCATGGAAGTAGCCGTCTTCCAGGATTTCCTTGATGATGAAGCGAGCGGCGTGCATGGCGATCTCTTCGCGATCGTAACCTTCGTCATCCAAGCGTTGGATGTTATCGGGCTTGATGCCGGAAATTCGTTCCTGGATAAGCACACGCCGGGTGGAATAACGCCAATAGACTTTCGGCACATAAATGAAAGATTCGTCGGCGAAGTTCCTGCGGAAGCGATCGACGTTGCGCCCTTCGCGACCGTAATCGAGCTCGGCCTTGAGGGCTATACCGAATTCCTCGGACAGACCGACCGGGTCGTAGGCGGCGGTCCAGGGCAGGCGTTCGGCGGCCAGGCGGGCCATGTCGCCAATGATGGCCAGGTCGGTGGCAATGACGCGCTCGATATTCGGCCGCTGCACCTTCACGACCACCTGGGTCCCATCTTCGAGTAAGGCCGCGTATACCTGGGCCAGAGAGGCCGAGGCGATAGGCGTCGGGTCCAGGGCCAGGAAAACCTCTTCGATGGGCTGGTCCAGTTCCTCTTCCAAGACCACTTTAATTTCGTCCCAGGGCGCCGGCGGCACATCATCTTGCAGCCTGCTCAACTCCTCGGTGAAGGCCGGAGGCAGGATTTCGGGTCGGGTGCTGGCAATTTGACCCAGCTTAATAAAGGTGGGGCCCAGTTCTTCCAGGGCCTCGCGTAGATGCTGGGCGGCCGTACGCCGGGTTTCTGGCGGCGGCTCGCGGCGCAGCAAGCGGCGAGGCAGATTCAGGGCGCCACCCAGACCCATTTCAGCCACGATCGCGCCAAAACCATGGCGGGCCATGACCTCGGCTATCTTTCGGTAGCGATTGAGGTGACGAGGTCTGAAGAAGCTCATTGACGTGTTGGTTTACTAGTTCGACAGGCAGACCGTGTGGCAGAGCGATTGCTGGTGTAGATCCTGCCTTCCCGCGCCCTGCACCTTGCCCGGGACCGGCGAATAATGCTACCCGGACTGAATGGTCAATGGAATTATACGGGAGTTGGCTGGTTCAAGCACGAAAGAAGCGGTGATCATAAGCCAGGCTTTTGGGTCAAGGTCTGGGCGATGTTTGATCTCGGGTGAGAAGCCTGGCTTCTCATATGGGGTCGGAGGTTGTATGATTGGGTGATGGACACAGACAGCGAAAAGGCCACTATCCAGGCCGTTATCTGGGATTATGACGGCACACTGGTCGATACGCGGCGCAAGAATTGGCAGGTGACGCGGGCGATGATTCCGGCCGTCACGGGCCGGCCGGTCGAATCGTTTCCAGACCTGGCTTCGTTGGAAGCCTACCAGGCGGCTGATCGAAAGGCGGAGAATTGGCGCGAATTGCTTGGGCCCATTTTTGGCCTGAACGAACATGAGGTGGACGAGGCCGGTCGCTTGTGGACATCATACCAGCTGCGGGACCGGACGCCAGCGCCTTTCTTCCCGGGTACAAGTGAGGCTATAGCCAGGCTGGGTGACACGCGGCAGGCTATCTTTTCGCAGAACAGCAAGGCGGCCATCGAGCAGTCGTTGACCGCGGCCGGGCTTGCCGATTACTTCGAGCTAGTCGTCGGCTACGAAGAGGTGAGTTTTCAAAAGCAAAAGCCGGCCCCAGATGGGCTGTTATTCTGCCTGGGGCAGCTAAAACTGGACCAGGGGACGGTCTTGTTTGTGGGCGATCACGACACGGACATTGAATGCGCCCGGCGGGCGAATGTCGTGCTAGAACGTGACGGGATCGATTTGAGGGTGGCCTCAATTGGCGCCGAGTTTGGTGGGGAAAGCCCGGCGGCCTGGAAGATCGCGCCTGATCATGTGGCGCGACGCCCTGCCGGTGTGGTGGAGCTGGCAAAAACCAATCGTCAATTGTGAAGTTAAGTTGTTTTCGATCGGTCGCATATCAGCCTGGAGTTAAGGGCTGGCGACTACGATTCGGCGGCTGGCGCTTTCACCACTGACCAAGCCACGACAGATCGATGGTATCCGCTAGGTTAGGTCGCGAGCCATGCGGCGGCGGACGGTACGATAACCGAGGCGTTCATAAAAGGACAAGGCCTGGGGGTTGGCTTCCCAGACGTTCAATTCGACGGTGGGAATGCCACTTTCTGCAGCAAATTGCTCGGCGGCCTGCATTAAGCGCCGGCCGATACCCTGACGGCGATATTCGGCCAGAACGGCCAGTTCGTCGACGTCGAGATAGCGACGCGGCCGGTAGATAGGATCGTCCATGTTCACCGAATCAATAATGAGGATCTGGCCAACCAGACGGCCGCCGGCCTCGGCCACGATCAACATCTTGTTGGGGTTGGCCAAGACTTCCAGAAACCAGTCGCGGGGCATGACCGGATCGGCCGGCTGAAAGCGATCGGGGAGCAGGGAAACATGGTGGGCCAGTTCGTCGGCGAACACGGCATTGACGCCTTCGTAATCGTCTTCGGCCGCGGGTCTTAGAAGTAGTTCCATCGCGAATGCACCTTTGGAGAAAGGAATTCGACAGGATTAACAGGACAAACAGGATTGTGCTGCAGCCAGCGCCACGGGCAAGTACACCTGCCAAATGCCGGGCTCGATCGTCACCGTCGTAGTGGTGGCGATCATATTAACCGGGTTGCTGGCTGTGACCGTGGCTGTGTACACGCCGGTCTCGGAATAAGTGTGGCTGACGGCCGGGCCACCCCCAAAAGAACCGTCATCGAAATCCCACTCGTAGGTCACGTTGGTGCCAGAGCTAATGGCGGCTGACAGTGTAGTGGCATCGCCCAGGCTGGTTGGGCCGTCATTGGCGGCCGACAGGCCGGCAATGGCCTCGTCGACTATCGTGACCACCGTGCTTGCCGTCTCAGAGCCGGCTCCGTTCGTCGCAGTGACGGTAGCGGTGTACGTCGCGACCCGGGCGTACGCGTGGCTGACGGGCGAATCAGCGCCCTTGGAACCGTCGCCGAAATCCCACTCATAGCTCACATTGGTGCCCGATGTCGTTGTGGCTGACAACATGGTGGCGGCGCCCAGCCCAGATGGGCCATTATTGGCGGCCGCCAGTCCGGCGATCGCCTCGTCGATCGTGATCGCGGTGGTGGCTGTAATCGCACCACCTGGGTTGCTAGCTGTGACGGTAATGAGCATTTGCCCCGGCATGGTCCAGGTGAAAGCGGTCGTATTACTCGGGCCGCCCGTGGCTATCGCCGGCGGCTGCGCCGTAGCCTGCCAGAAATAGGTGATGGGCAGCGTCGCCGTGAGGTTAACGCCGGCGGTGAAGAGATAACTATCAAGGATCCCGCCGGCAGCCGGGCCGTTGACGCCGATATCGACGGGCGCGGCGTTGACGAAGAGTCTCCAAAAGCGGTTGCTCTCGAGCGACGAGCCGGCCATCGCTGG
>CP070688.1:4300619-4303798 GCA_020353135.1 Chloroflexota bacterium | reverse complement strand
ATGGCCCTGGGCGACCGGATCACCCTGGTGGTTCATGACTGGGGATCGGCTTTGGGCTTCTATTGGGCGCAGCGCCATCCCGAACGGGTCAAGGCCCTGGCCTACATGGAGGCCATCGTCCAGCCATTGACCTGGGGCATGTGGCCGGAAGCGTCGCGCGCTATTTTCCAGGCCATGCGTTCTCCGGCCGGCGAGAGCATCATCCTGGAAAAGAACGTCTTCGTGGAACGCATCTTGCCTGGCAGCGTGCAACGCGATTTGAGTGAAGAAGAGATGGCCGTCTACCGCCGGCCGTACCTGGAGCCGGGCGAATCCCGCAGGCCCACGTTGACCTGGCCCCGGGAAATTCCAATCGACGGCGAGCCGGCCGACGTCCACGACATCGTCTCCGGCTATGCGGACTGGCTAGCAGACAGCCCTATTCCCAAGCTGTTCCTAAACGCCGACCCGGGCGCGATACTGATCGGCGAGCAACGCGAGTTTTGCCGGTCCTGGGCCAACCAGCAAGAAGTCAGCGTGAAAGGCATTCACTTCATTCAGGAAGATTCACCGGCCGACATCGGCCAGGCCATCGCCCGCTTCTTAGCCGGTCTCCCATAATGCCGATCGGCCGCCCAGCAGCCCGGTTTGGCAAACCGGCGCGGCCTGCCATCCCGCGCCACGAGGCGGCCGCGGATTCCCGGTTATTCGGCCCACAACCAAAAATCCGCCTCCGACAAAGAAACTGACCGCCCGCTCTACTCGCTATTTTATCATTCATTTACGTACTTTATGTCAACCAGTTGGCGCCCAATCCTGATAATCCTGAAGATCTGCGTCCCAATCCTTCCTTTCATCCGCGACAATCTGTATCAATCCGTGTCACATAGAAGAATCCGGCGCCTATCTAGACACCGGATTCTTCAATTCTGATCCACCTGCTTCGGTTTAATCGTCTCGGGTCCCAAGAACCTGCGACGCCAACTGAAGCAGCTTAATGGCGAATTGCAAATGACCGACGATAGCCAGGATCATTCACAACTCACCATTAACTATTACATTATTGGCCCTTAACCAGAGAGATAGGTCAAGATCCGGTTGCCGGCGCTGTCGAAGACGCTCAGCTGCCCGGCCGATACCGTGAAGCGGGCCGCCCGCTGCAGCAAGCTCAGGTAAACCGATTCCTGCTCGTCAACCCCTTCAGGCTGGCCGCAGAGTGAACCGGTTACGGACACATTGCTAACCCGCAGGGTCTGGTCGTAGGCCGTGAAGCCGCCGCCGTAGTCGTTACAGCCGGCGTTGCCGCTAAGGGCACCGGTGGCCTCGAAGCGAGCCGTGATCTGCGTGCCCGGGATTGGCGTCCGGTAGCCCGTTTCAGGCGAGCTGTAGGACTGCAGCACCCAGTTGAAGGCCGTCAGCCCGTTGAGCACCGAGATCTCGATGGAGTCCGATGTGGTCGAGCCGTCGGTATTGAAGACCAGCAGCACGTACGTGGTGGTGATGCCGGGCATCACTTCCTTGCTGCCCACGCCGGTGGTCGGGTAATTCAGGTAATTGGCCCCGACCGGGAACATGTAGACCGCCTGCACGCCCTCTACGCTCCAGCTCAACAGCACCGTCTCGCCAGCATTGATAGTGGTCGCGCTGGCCGTGAAGTTGAGGTCGCCAGAAGAAGGCGGAGTAGTCGCCGTCGGCGCCGGGGTGGGCGTCGGTTGGGCCGGCGGCGCCGGGGCCGGGATCACCGGCACGTTCTCGACGTTCTCGACCTCGACCGTCGAGCCAGCCACCCAGCCCTGGTTGCCCGGCGCTCCGGGGACGTAGACAGCCCACCAGAGGCCGTCCTCGCTCACGCCGACCACCCGGCCGGTGGTGCCCAGGGGCGCAACGCCCAGGATCGGGAACTGAGTGCCCGGACCGGTGCGTACATTGGCCCCGACCGGGGAGATAACCGTCGCCGTCGGCTCGCCAGCTTCCGGCTCGGGCGGACTGAGCCGGCTCTCGTAGGTGGCCAGATCAACCATCTTCAAGACGCCGCCGCCGGCCGGCAACACCAAATCCATTTCATCCCCGCCGGACTGGACGCGATAATCTTGCGCCGCCTGGATGCTGCCGATGAACGCATTCGAGTAAGACTCGGGCCCACATTCGGCCAGGGTCATCGGGCCCGGCTGGGCCAGCATACCGCCTTGCATGCCCGTCCAGTTGATCTCATATGGCATATTGGCCACGTTACAGTCGGCGCTGACATGAACGATGCCGTCCGGCAAGTAAGTGACCTGGTATAGCGTTGGATTTTCGATCTGGACGATCTCGCTGCTGCCAGGCTGGGCCGGACCTTCGGTCCACAGCCAGGTCTTCTCAGTCAAGCCGGCCGCGACCATGCCTTCGATTTGCAGCGATGCGACCAGGGCATCCAACGTGGTCAGGTCGGGGTCCCAGGCGCTGGTCGGCAGAGCGTCTAGCCGTTCGTTTTCGGCCGCCAGGTAAGCGTTCAGGTCGCTGTTCATCTGGGCCATGGCCTCATCGGTCGGCTGGTCGGCGATTTCAGAGCTGGTTACCGGGTAAAAGAAGGATACCAGGTAGTAACCATCATTGGTGAAGCCCTGGTAGACGTAGTCCAGGTTTTGGTTGGTGACCGGGTTGGCGTCCTGGGCCCAGCGGCCGACGAAGCGGTAGCCGGTCTGGGTCGCGCTGGTCTCGTTCACCTGTCCGGCCGGCACGGCCCGGCCCAACTGAACCGCGATGTCTTGCGCGCCCACCGTTTCGATACCAGGCAATGCGGGCAGATTGCCGCTCTCAGGTCGCGACAAGTTGAAGGAGATCTGCTGGATGGCGTCAATGGTATTACTGACGCTCTCGTTGCCGGCCTCATCCCACATCTCGCGGTAGGCGTTGACCGGGATCAGGTACATGATCGGCAGCGATGGATCACGATTGGCCGCATCTTCCGTTCCGAACAGGATTTGGATGTGTTCGGGCCAGCCCTGTGGTCCAGGCGGCTGGCTCTCGTCGTAAGGTTTCTCGGGTACCACGACTGCCTTCCAATCGTAGGGCAGGCCCTGGGTGTCCAGGCTGATCTGGTCGGGCAGAATGGTCAGCGGGCCGCGGTCGAAGACCATGTTGCCCGCGTCGGCCATCAGGTTCATGTTCAATATGCCATCCGCGATGACGTAGCTGACTACCTCGCCGAGCCGGGCCAG
>CP070688.1:4280714-4300519 GCA_020353135.1 Chloroflexota bacterium | reverse complement strand
CATGGGGGTGATGGAAGGCGTGTCGTCGATATAGATTTGGGCCATCGAGAGGCGGCCGACGGAATCATAAAAGATGGGCCATTCAGATTCTTCCAGATCGCCCCGGCGCAGTCGCTGGGAGTCGATTCGCGTTTCGGCGGCGATCATGCGCTGAATCAACTGTTCGCCCGACATCTCCAGGCTGAAAATGGCCACGCGCTTCTCGAAGCGCCGGGCGGCCGCCTGGCCAATCGCCAATTGCAGCGCGGTCTTGCCCATGCCCGGCCGGGCGGCGACGATGATCAGATCCGATTTGTTGAGCCCACCCAGCAGCCGATCCAGATCGGTAAAGCTGGTTGGCACGCCAATCACATCATCGCCGCGGGCGTGCAGTTCTTCTATCCGCTCCAGGTAGCCGCGGGCGATTTCGCGAACCGGCACCAGGTCGCGGGTCGTGCGTTCTTCGCTGACGCTAAATAACGATTGCTCGGCCCGGTCGATGACGACGTTGATGTCTTCGTCCTCTTCATAGGCCAGGTTGGCGATCCTGGAGGCGGCCTTGATCATCCGGCGCCGCAGGGCGGCCGCTTCGACAATCCGGCCGTAGCTGCGCGCGTTGACCGATGTTGGAACGAGGTTGATGAGCCCGATGAGATAAGCCTCGCCTCCCAATTCGTCCAGTTGTTCACGGCGTCGCAACTCATCGGACAAGGTAATCAGATCAACCGGTTTGTGACCTTCATTCAAGTCGAGGATCGCCTGGTAAACCCAGCGATTCTTCTCGAGGTAAAAGGCATCGGCATGAAGAAAGGAAGCCACTTCAAATATGGCGTCGGTATCGATGAGCAAAGAGCCTAAAAGGGCTTCTTCGGCTTCGATATTGTTTGGAGGAACGCGATCAACAGAACTCATATCACCATAACAAAAGACGTGAACCGCCCACTGCCACTACCGGCAAGCAAGGAGCGTTTCACGTCGTCTCTACTGAATTACAATAACGAAAGCTCAGCCAGGAAACAACCGGTCGGCGGACCTCACTCGTCGCCCTCTAAATCGTCAAAGTCGAGCGTGTCTACGAAGTCCTTGAAGGCATCCAGCTTCTCGGCTTCCTGCTCGCCCAATTCTTCATCCACGTCAGGCTCGGGCAAGATACCGGCCTCTTCCATGACGTCCTCTTCTACGAAGATGGGCACCTTGGCTCGCACCGCCACGGCAATCGCGTCTGACGGCCGGCAATCTATCTCCAGCATCTCCCCACTAATATCGACAAACAGCCGAGCATAAAAGACCTGGTCGCGGAGTTCGTTGATCAAAATATGGGAGACCGTCCCTCCCACTTCTTCGATGACGTTCTTGAGCAGGTCATGCGTGACCGGGCGGGCAATCTCCACGTCTTGTAGTTCAATCGTGATAGCCTCAGCTTCGCAAGGGCCGATCCAGATCGGCAAGCGCCGCTCGCCGTCAACATCTCGCAACATAACAATACGATGTTGAGAGATTAAGCTGATTCGGATGCTATCAATTACAACCTCGATCATCAGATACCCCTTTGGCCGCGGCAGGTCTTTAACCGTGGGTGTCTTATGGTCAAATTGGGCGCCGCAAAGTCGTTGGAGGCGCTTGGTTAGGCAGCCTTGGCTTCATGACCACTGTGCGACGCATTGTAGCATAAAAAGCGAAAAGAACCATGCCCAAAATCGGCTGTCGGGCTAGCGTCTCTCTCTGGTCAATTGAGGGGCGTAATGCCCTTCCCGGGCTCCTTATGGCTCAGACAAGACTCATCTTACTGGATCAGGACCCAGGTTCGATCAGGGCCCAGGAACAGCTGCAAGGGCACGGTGTTCAGCCAATTCGGCCGGCCGGCCGACACCTTTGCCCGGTCGCCATCCAGGTCGATGCGCTGCGCTTCGTAGCCCTCTTCGGCAACCGCGCGGACGATATCGAGGTACGACTTGGCCAGCGGATCGATGAATTGCCCTTCGTTGTCGAGCACCCGGTCTACGCTGCCGAGCATAGCATTCACTCGATCATAATCGCCTTGCAACAGCGCGTCATTGGCGGCCAACAACAAGCTTTCAAGGGCAATATTGGTATCGGATTCCGGGTGGCGGCTGAAAAAGGCCGTAGCTCCCCGTTCGGCGGCCGCGCCCGGATCGGGCAACCAGGCGTACAAGTAATAGGCGGTCGGGTCATACAGGGTTTGGTAACGGCGCATCGTGTCGTAGTAGCGAATCGTCGTCTGCAGGTTTTGCACGGCCGTTAGGTCCCGGGGCAGGGTCGCCAGATAGGTTAGCCAATCGGCTTCAACCTGTTCCAGCGTCCGGCCGAAGGTGGCCCGCAAGTTAACGTCAATCGCATCGGTCAAGGTTGGTCCATCATCGGCGGTAGCGTTGGCGTAGAGATCGCGCACGCGCGGCCAGCCATAGGTCTTTACCATGTAGTCGATGAGACTGGCCGACTCAAGGTAGCTTAGCTCATGCTGGGTGGTGTGGAAGTTTTCGATGACCTGCCTGAGCGGTAGGTAACCATCGTCTTCGATCAGAGCGGCCATTCGCTGGCCCGGATCTTGCTGCTGGTAGTGGCCGCCGGCGGCCCAGACCGCCAAGCCTTCGGCCAGGAATGCTATTCTGTCGGGCGCAATATCCTGGTCGATGACGTGAACGGCTTCATGAACCAATAGCTCGTCCAGCTCGCCGCCGGCGTAGTTGCGGTCAAGATATGACACAACCATGCCGTCCAAAGCGTAGCCACCCTGGCCAATGACGCGATCGATGAAGTAGACATCGTAGGGCGTAGCCGAAAGGGGCGTCGTCAAGGCGTTGGCGGCGCGCTCAAATGCCGCCTCGACCTCAGCTTTCAGCCGGTCTATATCCCGGTGCGCGGCCGTCCCGCTCACCACGTGTACTATGCAGCAGTCGCCCTCGAACTCAATCCACGAGGCATTGGCCTCGTTGGCGGTCAATTCTCTGCGGGGACGCACAACTACCTCCAGCGAGGTCACGTTGTTGTCTGGGTTCTCGTCGTTAATTTGAATCAGGTCGGCCGGATCTATCTCAATCGTTATCGTGTGAGCGCCCTCCTGGCTAGTAGTGTCCCAGACCCACTGATATAGACCGACCACATCACCACTCAACTTGCGATAGTTGATGTGATCGGTCAACAGTTCCTGGCCGTCAAGCAGAACGCGTACCTGAACGTCGTTCGGCGCGATGCCCCTGGGCAAGTTAGGCGAAACCTGCAGCGTCGCCAGATCGCCGGCGTAAACGGCCGGAACCGGCAGCAGCAGCACATCGTCCGAATCGATGGACAGATCGTGCAGGAGGGGAGCCACCGCCGGCACTTCAGTTATTTCGGCAGTGGTCGTCGGGCTCGGCGTTGGTTCCCTGGTGGGTTCCTCGGTTGGGAGCGCGGTTTCAGTTGGGGGTGGGATCTGGGTTGCCGTGGACGTGGTCAACGGCGTGGCAACGACGATAGGTTCGGCCGTCGCTTCGGCCGAGTCGGTTGGCGGCAGCGCGTCGCCCAGGATACCGCAGGCCAAAACCAGCGGCAGCAGCAGCGTCGTCGCTGTTAATGCTAAACGAAGGCGTCTAGATATCATAGTCGTTCGGCTAGTTGGATGAAAACAAGCGCTTAAATAGATACGTGAGCCTGGCTTGCAGGTCGCCATAGTATGTCGAGCGAGGCGGGTAACCCGGCGCGACCGGCGGTCGTGGCGCTGGCGCCGGGCGCCTGGCGGGCGGCGCTTCGGACGGCGCGTCCTGGGCCGGGAAACGGACTCTCAATCTTTTAAGGACCGGCTTGATATCATGGGCCAGGGCGTGTTCGGGCGTGTCGCCGGTCTCACCGGCAAAATGTAACCCAATGGCTTTGCCGGTCTGGCTGTCGACCCACACCGAGCCGGAATCTCCGGCGACGCTGATCTCACGGTAGCTGCCGCCCACCACCGGCACAATGCGAAATACCCGCTGCAGCGTGTGGACGCCCAGGGGGCCATAGGAAAGAGGCACGGTCATCTTGATGCCGTCCACGAAACCCTCCGTGTAACCACTGCTGCGGCCGCTCTTCCACACTTGCGCGCCCAACCGCGGTTCGGAAATGTCTTCAATGGGCCGGCCTTCCAGCGTCTTGGTAGTGACCTGCCGCTCGCCGGTCAGGCGAGCAACGGCAGCGTCATAAGGGCCGAGGACCCAGCGGGCCAGCGTGGCAATGGTATTCGACTCGCGCGTACCGCCGTCGATCCAGCCCGGCTGCCATATAGCCAGGCCTGACTCCACATCGCGACGGCCGGCCAGAACGTGCCAGTTGCTGAGGATCATCTCCTGGCCGTCATCAAGGTCAACGACCTTGGCGCCTAAAGTGCCGGCCGTGCTGTAACGGCAGCCGACGCTGACCCCAATAGGCACCACGTCGAAACGCCGGCCGCGTCCCTCTATGGCGGCCTCGGCCTTGGAATTGATCAGGGCCTGAGGCGCGTAAGTCGCTTCGATGACGTCTACCGGAATGCCCTGCACTTCCCTGGGAAAAAGCTGACCGGCGGACAGTTCAGACTCGCCCTTCTTCTTGACGACGTGGACACGAATCGCCAGTTGATTCGACATCTGGCCGGTGCTCCATTTGAATCCGAGATCAACGGCCGAGACGCCATCGCGCGCCAGCCAATCGTCACACACGGAATCCAGGATCGCTTCGGCCCTGTCTAAGTCATCTGGATCTATCACCGGCATTCGATTCTCCAACCCAATTCTTGCTCCCTATGACTGGGAAACGGACTCTCACAGATCGACACAGATTCTACAATAAGGAAGATATTTCGGCGTGATTATCGTATTTGTCAATGACGGCCCGCCTTGGTGCACAGGGTCTCATCGCTCTGTATTGCTGAGCCCATGAATACGCCGGTGCTCGTCTGCCCGTTGCTTGGCGAAAGCGTGGGGCGCAGTCACCGCGTCTATTCAGTTGGCCTACTTCTGTTAAGCACAATCCAGGATTGTTCCTTGATTATACACATCTCGGCCGACTCTTTCACCCTCAAAGGCGAGTATCATTATAGTTCGTTCGGTTGGCGCCGGCGGCCGGTCTGGGTTGCGCCTGGCGGTAGCCCTTGAGACAATCAAGCGAAGGAATTATGACGTCGATCACGCTTCAGGTCAGACCCAGCGATTGCGATAGCCTGGACCATGTAAACAATTCGGCCTATGTGGCCTACGTTCAGCATGGCGTGGCCGAGCGCCTGTCCGGTTTAGGCTTTGCCGCCGATTGGTCTGAGAGCGGCCCGTGCCGTTGGGAGATGCAGGATTTGGCCATCGAGTACCGCCTGGCTTCATCTTTCGGCGATCAACTGGCAGCCCAGGTATGGTTGGCGGAAGCCGATGCCATCCGGCCCGTGTTCGGCTGCGAGATCGAACGCTGGAACGGGGATGATAGGCAGGTCGTCGTTCGGGCAGAATCGCGCTGGCAGCGACTAGAAGCTGGTTCAGGCAAACCTGTGACCCTGGCGGATGCGCAATTGAGTGCCTTAAACAAGGACGCCGGCAATCGGCCGCGACGGTTTAAGAGGCCGGCCGATTCTGACGGTCATCGGCGCTATCATTGGCGACACCGCGTGGAGCGGGCCGAGGTCGGTTTGGCCAGGCTAGCCCATCCGCATGTGGTTTTCGAATGGATTGAAGAGAGCGTCCTCAGCGCCTCGGCCGCGGGCGGCTGGCCGATTGAACGCTGCCTGGAAGCGGACTTCGTCGTCTTCCAGATGCGTCATGATACCACTTTCTTCGGCCAGCCTGCTTTGGGACAGGCGCTTGAGATCACCAGCCGGCTAGTCGACGTTCGCCGGCTGCGCGGCACCTGGCAGAATGAGATTCGAGACGTGGATAGCGGCCGGCTGCTGGTGAACAACTATTCCACCGGCGTATTTCTCAACCTGGCCGGCCGGCCGACTTCGCCGCCGCCGGGCATGATGGAGGCGCTGCAAAGTCCCATCGAATCCGAAGGCACGTCGTCCGCGCAGGAGTCTTAAGGTAATGGCAGCAACGATACCCGGTCCGGCATACCGCATTAGGACGGCGAGGCTGATCCTGCGATGCTGGGATCCGGCCGATGCGCCGCTGCTCAAGACGGCCGTAGAAGAGAGTCTGGATCATTTGCTGCCCTGGATGCCCTGGGCCAAGGATGAACCGACCGATCTTAAGACCAAAATTGATCTATTGCGGCGTTTTCGGGGCGACTTCGATCTCGGCAAGAACTCTATTTACGGTATATTCGACGCCGACGAATCGCGGGTGCTGGGCGGCACCGGGCTACATACGCGAGCCGAGGACGAGTCGCCGGAGTTACCAGCTCGAGAAATTGGCTACTGGATTCACAAGGATCATATCAACCAGGGATTGGCGACCGAAGTATCGGCCGCCCTAACGCGGGTAGCCTTCGAAGTGGACAAGATGGACCGGGTTGAGATCCGCTGCGATCCGCAGAATGTCAGGAGCGCTGCCATCCCGCGCAAACTTGGCTTCCGGCACGAAGCGACGCTGGCCCGCCGGTTGACCACGACTTTCGGCGAGCCACGTGAAACGATGATCTGGTCGCTGTTCGCCGACGACTATCCGGGCACGCCATCGGCGATGGCGCAGATCGAGGCCTGGGACGCCGCCGGCCGGCAGATCATTTGACGGCCGGGAATGGCCCTGTGCCCTGGGCGAAACGTCGAGACATTCAAGGATGACAGAAGATGACTTTGCAACTGTACGACACCTATACGCGCCAGGTGCGTGATTTCGAGCCGCTAGACCCGGCCAAGGTGGGCCTTTACGCCTGTGGCCTGACCGTCTACGACTACGCCCATATTGGCAACCTGCGGACTTACATCTTCGAGGACATCCTGCGCCGGGTTCTGGAGTTCAATGGCTACGAGGTCGAGCACGTGCAGAATATCACCGACGTCGGCCATCTTACCTCTGACGCCGATACCGGCGAGGACAAGATGGAAAAGGGATCGCGCCGTACGGGCATGTCGGCCTGGGATATCGCCGAGATCTATACCCAGGCGTTCAGGGACGATATGCAGCATTTGAATATCCTGGAACCCACCATCTGGTGCAAGGCCACCGACCACATCGACGAGCAAATCGACTTGGTGAAGTGCATCGAGGCGGCCGGCTATAGTTACCGTACCGACGACGGCATTTATTTCGACACGTCGGAGGTGGAGGATTATGGTCACCTGGCCCGGCTGGACCTGGCCGGTCAGCGAGCGGGCGCAAGAGTCGACGCGGCCAATAAGCGACTGGCGACCGACTTTGCCCTATGGAAGTTCAGCCCACCGGATCAACAACGGCAGATGGAATGGGACAGTCCCTGGGGAGCGGGATTCCCCGGCTGGCACATCGAGTGTTCGGCCATGGCGGCCAAGTACCTGGGGCCGTTCTTTGACATTCATTGTGGCGGCGAAGATCATATCCCGGTGCATCATACCAATGAAATCGCCCAGAGCCAGGCCTGCTACGGCACGAACCTGGCCAACTTCTGGATGCACGGCTATTTTCTGCAAGTGGCTGATGCAAAGATGGCCAAGTCGGCCGGCGAATTCTTGCGCTTGCAGGTCTTGATCGATCGCGGATACGAGCCACTGGCCTATCGTTATTTTTGTCTGGGCGCTCATTATCGCTCGAAGCTCAGTTTCACCTGGGAAGGGATGGATGGCGCGACGGCCGGCCTAGGCCGCCTGAGAACGTCGTTCGCCAGCTGGGATGGGGCCGGATCGGTTGACGAAGCGTACCTGGCCCGCTTCAAAGAATACGTGAACGCCGATCTGAATATGCCCCGGGCGCTGGCCCTGACCTGGGAGTTGGCCCGAAGCGAATTGCCTTCGTCGGCGAAGAGAGCGACGGTTGAGGTTTTTGATCAGGTGCTTGGCCTGCGCCTGGCGGAGTGGGAAGAGCCGGAGGAGCGTATCCCCCAGCAGGTCCTGGCGCTAGTAGAACGTCGCCAGCTGGCAAGGGTCGAAAAGCGCTGGAGCGACGCCGATACACTGCGGGATGAAATAGCCGCGGCCGGATTCGAGGTGCGCGACACGCCGGAGGGGGCGAAGGTCAAGCGGTTGAAGAAGAAATAGCGATTGGCGGTTGGCCGTTAGCGGTTAGCTTTCAACTTGTTAGCGGAATGACATGGGAGGAGTGAAGATTAGAAGGAATAACAGCACCGTCAAAAGGCCTATGAGCTTGCGGGGCAGACCGATGCCGGTTATGTCGTTCATTGGCGGTGGGTGACGGAGGCCGCCAAGCATGATGAAGAAAGCCCAGACGAACCAGAACGTCCTGTTGGCCGCGTCGAAGATCCCGGCCAGCAGCAGCAGTAAAAAAACAAACAGCGCCAGGCCGTGAGCGAAGCGGCCGAGCAGAGCATAGGAGGCATGCCCACCATCCAGTTGTCCAACCGGCAGCAGGTTGATGCCGGTCAGGAATAGGCCTAGCCAGGCGGCGAAGAATACCGGGTGCAGGGTTATCGTCTGGCCATCAGGAATATCGGCCACCAGGTCGACGACGATCTGGATCAGGACGGATGAGCCAAGATTCTCAAGCGTACGGCCGGAGAAAGACAGGGGGACGTAGTCTGTGGACGACAGCAACAGTCCCAGGAGAAGCAGGGGTAAAGCGGCCAGTAATCCCGCGTACGGGCCGGCCAGGCCTATATCAAACAGGACCCGGCGGTCCCTCATCGGCGACCTGATGGCGATGAAGGCACCCAGCGTGCCCAATGCGAACGGTATAGGGATGAAATAGGGTAGCGTGGCCCGCACGCCGTGCAACCTGGCCGCGGCATAGTGACCCAATTCGTGGACGCCCAGTATGCCCATGAGGGTGATGGCAAAGGGCGCTCCGGCCAACAGCGCCTGGAGCACGGCCAGCGGCGAGCCCAACTGCAACGAGTCTATGACACTATAACCGGCCATCGAGGCGCCGGCCGACAAGGTGGTGAAAACGGTGGCCGCAAGCAGCAGGATGTTGACCAGCGGGTTGCCCGTTTTCGGCCGGTCGACGATGCCTTCGACAGCCAGGATATGATCCTGGCCCTTTTCGCGCCGCATCAGGGGTGTGAAGCCGTGGCTCTGGAAGCGATCGTGAATCTCGTCGTAGCAGGAATCGACGTCCTGCAAAAACCGACCGCTGAAGGCGAGGCCAGGAACTCTCGGTTGCGGAGTGGCGCTCGTCACCTCAAACAGGCCGACAAGATCCGCACGCAAGACATCGATGTTTTGCTCAAGAGGATCGAGTTCTGACTGGGCCAGGGTGGAGTCGTTCTGCATCAGCCCCTCGGCGAATTCGCGCTCGGCTCCATCCACACCAAGCCAGTATTGGGCCGACTCATCGACAAGGTTTCAGGCTAGCGAATTGAGCCATCAGATGCGCGGCAGGACGATTTGTTTCTGGGCCTGGTACTTGCCCTTTCGGTCGGCATAGGAGATTTCGCAAACTTCGTCGGCCTCGAAGAAGATCACCTGGGCGATGCCTTCATGGGCATAGATGCGGGCCGGGAGCGGCGTCGTGTTAGAGATCTCCAAAGTGACATAGCCTTCCCACTCGGGCTCAAAAGGCGTTACGTTGACGATCAATCCACAGCGGGCATAGGTGCTCTTGCCGAGGCACATCGTCAGCACCCCGCGCGGGATGCGGAAGTACTCAACGGTCCGTGCCAACACGAAGGAATTGGGCGGAATGACGCAAACGTCTCCTTGATAGTCGAAAAAGGACGTGGGCTCGAAATGTTTTGGATCGACGATGGCCGAATGGACGTTGGTGAAGATCTTGAATTCGTCCGTGACACGAATGTCATAACCGTAAGAGGAAAGGCCATAAGAAATCACGTCTTTACGGACCTGATTGTCCACAAAGGGCTCTATCATCCGCTGCTCGTGGGCCATTCGACGGATCCAGGCGTCATTCTTCAATCCCATGCATAAACCTCCAATTTATGGGCTGGCAGAGCTCATTTACCTCTGTTCGTGGCAGCGCCAAACATATAAACAGATAATTGTCACATTACTTCGGGGGCACTCATGCCCATCAGGTCCAGCACCCGGGCAAGTAATAGCTTGGCCGCTCGATAGAATCTGAGGCGGGCCAGGCGAAGGGGTTCGGGCACTTCACTGTGCAATACGCGGCAAGTCTCATAGGTTGGATGGAAGGCGGCCGCTAATTCGTAGGCATAGAAGGCGATATGATGCGGCTCATAGTGGTCGACCATCAATTCCAGCGTTTCAGTCAGTTCCAGCGCCTTGCGCAAGAAGGCAAGTTCATTGTCATGAGCCAGCAGACTCAGATCGGCGCCGTCATCGGCGTCTTCCGACAGCCCCGCTTCGACCCACTTACGGAAGATGCCGGCGCAGCGCACGTGAGCATTCTGGATATAGTAAACCGGGTTCTTATCGGACTGCTCAACGGCCAGGTCCATGTCAAAATCGATGGTGCTGTTGCCCGACCTGGAAAGCATGAAATAACGAACCGCATCCGGGCCAACCTCGTCCATCAGTTCGTCCAGGGTGACGAAGTGGCCGAGACGGGTACCCATGCGCACCCGCTGGCCATCGCGAATCAAGGTCACGAATTGGTGCAGCAGGACGTGGACGAAGTCGGGATCGTAACCGAGGGCCCTGACGCCCATCATCACCGTAGGCGCCGTCGCATGGTGGTCGGCGCCGAAGATGTCAACCACCAGATCAAAGCCACGCTCGGCCTTGTGCTTGTGGTAGGCGATGTCGGTCATGCGATAAGTGGGCTCGCCGCTCGACTTAACCAGCACACGGTCCTTTTCATCGCCTAAAGCGGACGACTTGAACCACCAGGCGCCTTCTTGCTCATAAGCGTAGCCATTTTCTTTGAGCGCCTGCAGCGCTTCCTGGACCCGGCCGGTCGTGTAAAGGTCGACCTCGTTGTAATAAACGTCAAAGACAATGCCCAGCCGGCGCAAAGTGGCCCGGATGCTGGCGAAGATCGTATCCTCGGCCACTTTGCTGAAGAAGTTGGTCGGTTCTTCAATCAGGGTATCGCCATGTTGGTCGACCAGTGCTTCGGCAATCCGGATTAAATAGTCACCCTGGTAGTGCTCATCGCCGAGGGGAACCTGCTGGCCCGATGCTTGCAGGTAGCGGATCTTGAGTGACTCGCCCAGCATCTCGATCTGGCGGCCGGCGTTGTTGAAGTAATACTCACGCGAAACATCGAATCCGGCGGCTTCCATGGCCCGCGACAGGGTATCGCCCATCACCCCACCGCGGCCGCGGCCAACGGTCAGCGGTCCGGTGGGATTGGCGCTGACGAATTCTACCTGGGCCCGTTTTCCGGCGCCTTTGTCCAGACGGCCGTAGTCGAAACCGGCATCAAGGATCTCGGCCACCTGCCTTTGCAGGAATGCTTTCTCCAGCCGCAGGTTGATGAAGCCCGGAGGGGCCACGCTGACATCGCTCAGATAAGCGACGGCCGGCATGTGGGAGGCGATGCTCTGGGCGATCTTCAGCGGCGCCATACGAGCCAGGCGAGCCAGCTGCATGGCCGCCGGGCACGCATAGTCGCCGTAACCTTCGTCACGCGGCTTCTCGATCACGATGTCGGGAATTTCGAATTCCGGCAAATCGCCGGCCGACTGCGCTGACAGGAGCGCTTTTTTGACCTGGCGGGCCAGATCCTGGCGTACTCGCATCGTCACTATCACCCCTCTAGATCGGCGGGCATTGCCCCTTCGAATCGGCGGGCATTGCCCCTTCGAATCGGCGGGCATTGTAGCATGGTTGAGGGTGGGCAACAAACGGTCACCCGGGCGGAAAACAGGGCTAATTGCCGGCTATCTTGTCGTAGATTAGCAGCGTTTCGGTTGCCGTTTTCTCCCACGAGAAATTGGCCGCCTGGGCCAGGCCTTTTTCGCGCATTTCGGCCGCTAACTCCTCCTGCATTACGGCGGCGATAATGGACCCGCCGATTTGGCGCTCGTCATCAGGATCCAGGGTGAAAGCGGCGTCGCCCACAACCTCCGGTAGAGAGCTGCTATCGCTGGTTATGAGCGGTATGCCGCAGGCCATGGCCTCTAAAGCGGGCAGGCCGAACCCTTCATGGCGGCTAACGAAGACAAAAGCGCTGGCGCCGCGGTATACGGCCGGTTTGTCTTCTTCCTCAATATAGCCAACCCAGATCACGGAATCTTCCAGATCCAGACGCCTGATGTAGCCGTCGTAGTCGGGGAAACGGGCTGAAGCCCGGTCGGGTTTGACTCCGGCCAGCACCAACGGGTAGTCATCGCCCAGGGCCTGGGCCACGTACGTGTAGGCCAGCAAAAGGGTCGTCACGTTTTTGTGAATCTCATAGCCGCCAAGATAGAGCAGGTAGATGTCAGGCAGATCGTATTTCTTGCGCACGGCCATGTCCATTAGAAAGTCAGACTCGGGGTTGAAGACGGGATCTACGGCCAGATAGATGGGCGTGACCTGCTCGGCGGGAATGTTCAAATGGCGGACAATGTCCTCCTTGCTGGCCAACGAATCAGTAATGACATGGGTCGCCGCTCGGGCCCCAGCGCTGATAAGGCTGTTGTACAGACGGGCATGGAGACCACGATGATACTCGCGCACAAGCAGCGTAGTCACATCGTGGACGGTGACCGCCAGCGGGACTGGCGATTGCAGCGGCGAACCCCAATAGGGCACATGAGCCACGTCGGCGCCGACCTTCCGACAGGCGCGAGGGAAAAGGATTTGTTCGAAATGCACCTTGCCCAAATGACCGGCCCGAACCGCAACATTCTCGACTTTGACGCTAGGAGGAACATCTTGCGGGTTAGGATCGCCGGGCGTCTGAGGATAAATCAAAGTGATCTCGAGGTCAGTAACCAGGCGGTTGCAATAGTAGACTAACTGGCGCGTATATTGGCCGCTGCCGGTATTGGGCCGGTTCCAGAAGTAGGCGTTAATCGCGACGTGCATGAGGAAAAAACCGGCCGGCGCGGACCATGGCTAAAAGACGGACGCGGCTATTCAAAACGCAGGGCCTCGATGGGATCAAGCGCGGCCGCCCGCGAAGCCGGGTAGATGCCGAAGAAGAGGCCGACGGCGGCCGAAAAGCCGACGGCCAGAGTAACCGCCCCGGCGGTGATTGACGTTTCCAAATCAGGAACGGCAAGTTGGATAACTGTCGCGCCCAGGAAGCCCAGCAGTATCCCCAGCAGGCCGCCAACGATCGACAGAATGATCGCCTCGGTCAGGAACTGGCCCAGAATGTCAGAGCGCTTGGCGCCAACAGCCTTTCGTAGACCTATCTCCCGGGTTCTCTCCGTCACCGTAACCAGCATGATGTTCATGATGCCTATGCCTCCAACCAGCAGCGAGATGCCGGCAATGGAACCCAGGAACAGCGTGAGGACGCCAATCACCTGGCCGAAGGTGTCCAGGAAGTCTTCCTGGGTGAGCACGACAAAATCGTCCTCGTCACGAAAGGAGATATTGTGAGTCTGGCGCAGCGTTTCGGTGGCATCGATGACAACGTCCTGAACGGCTTCACTGCTGACTGCTTGAAGCAGAATGGTGTCTACCAGTAGTTCGCCGGTGCGCCGGCTGCGGGCGTTGAAGAGACGTTCCTGGGCGGTGGTCAAGGGCAAGATCAGTAGATTGTCCTGGCTGCCGAAGAGACCGCCACCTTGCTCTTCCAAGATGCCTATCACGCGGAAATTGATGCCGTCGATCTTGACGTCGGTTTCCAGTGGATCGATGTCCTCGGGGTAGAGATTCTCGACCGTCTCGGCGCCCAGGACGACGACGCGCGAACGACCGTTGTAATCGGTATCGCCGAAGAAACGGCCGCGTTCAATCTCGTAGCCGCGAATTTCACTGTAATCTGGCGTCGAGGCCTGGATGGGAACGGTGTCGGCGTTGCGGCCATAGACCACTTCGGCGTTACGATTGTACAAGGGCGCCGAAGCCACCACACCCGGCACCCTGGCGATATCGGCCAGGGCCTGAGCGTCGGCCATGGATATCGACGGTTCGGCGCGAAATGGATCTTCGTTGGGGACGACGAATACCAGGTTGGTGCCCAGGCCAATGAATTGGTCGGCCACGAAGCGATTGACACCGTCGCCAATGGCCATCAGCGTGATGACAGCGGCCACGCCGATCATGATGCCCAACATGGTCAGGGCCGCCCTGAGCTTATTGGCCGACAGGCCTCGAAAAGCGATGCGAATGTTCTCAGTGACGTTCATGGGTGGCTACGTATCGTTCATTAATTTCGCGATCATTTGGCGTCATTCGTAGCGCAAGGCGTCGATGGGATTGAGCCGGGCGGCGCGGGAAGCCGGGTAGATGCCGAAGAAGAGGCCAACGGCGGCCGAAAAGCCGATGGCCAGCGCGACTGAACTCCAGTCGAGAGCCGGCTGCAAACTTTCAGAGAAGTTAGCGATGACCGCCGCGCCGCCGTAGCCGATCAACAGGCCGACGAGCCCACCCATCAAGGCCAGGGCGACAGCTTCGACCAGGAATTGCCACAAGATGTCTCTTCGCTTGGCGCCGACGGCCTTTCTTAGCCCGATTTCCCTGGTGCGTTCACGCACCGAAACCAACATGATGTTCATGATGCCGATCCCTCCGACCAGAAGCGAGATGCCGGCGATCAGGCTCAGAAAGATGGTCAGGATACTGGTGACCTGGCTGAAAGCGCCGGCCAACTCATCCTGACTCAACACCGTAAAATCATCTTCGTCCTCCAGGCCGATCCTGTGCATCTCGCGCAGCGTCCACTCAATTTCGGCGATCGCCGCGCTCTGGCGCTCTTCACTGATGGCCTGGGCATAAATAAAATCAATGCGAAACTTGCCATCAGAACGGCGCGCCGGAAATAGGCGGCGTTGGGCGGTGGCCAGGGGAATCAGAATCAAGTCATCTTGATCGTTGAAGCCGGAGCCGCCCTTCTCTTCCATGACGCCAATCACCTGGAAGTTCGTATTGTCGATCTTGATGGTCTCGCCTAATGGCAGTTCGCCATCCGGAAATAGCGCTTCATACACAGTTTGTCCCAAGACAGCTACCCGGGCATTGGCATTGAGATCCTGTTCGGTGAAGAAAGAGCCGGCAACCGGATAGAAATTACGCACTTCGGGGAAGTTGGCCGTCGTGCCGCTGATCTGGGTTCGCGCTTCGTTGCCGGCCCGGGTGATGATCGCCGGGCGGGCATATTCGGGCACCACGGCGACCACGTCGGGAACGCGCAGTGGATCGGAGAGGGCAGCCAGGTCGTCGTTGGTCAAGCCGCCGCCTCCCGGCCGCGGGGGACCCTGGCCGGCCTCAAGCTGTCCAGGAATCACGAACAGCAAATTGTTTCCCAGGCCTTCAAACTCAGCGACGATGAAGGACTCGACGCCCTGGCCGACTGAAAGCAGGGTGATGACGGCGGCCACGCCAATGATTATTCCCAACATGGTGAGGATGGCGCGCAGCTTGTTGGCTGACAATGCGCGCAAGGCCAGGCGGAAGTTCTCGGATAGGTTCACCCGTATCTATCTCCGTTTAGTGCAGAAGCGTGTCTGACGGCCTTTCTTCCGCGCCGGCGGTCAGCGGCTCCTCAATCGATTCGTCCCCCACGATCCGGCCGTCGGAAAGGCGCAGAACGCGCTGGGTATGGCGGGCGATCCAGGGATCATGGGTTACACAAATAATGGTGATGCCTCGTTCCCGGTTCAAGTTTTGCAGAATCTGGATGATTTCCACGCCAGACTTGCTGTCCAGATTTCCGGTCGGTTCGTCGGCCAGGATGATGGCCGGTTCGTTGACCAGAGCCCGGGCAATGGCCACGCGCTGCTGTTGGCCGCCCGAGAGTTCGCTGGGCCGATGATCCATCCGGTCGCCAAGACCGACCAATTCGAGGGCGGCCGCGGCCCTGGCCCGGCGCTGGCTCTTGCCGGCATAAACGAGCGGCAACTCCACCTGTTGAATGGCCGACGTTCGAGGCAGCAGGTTGAAGTTCTGGAAAACAAAACCTATCTTGGAGTTGCGTATGTCGGCCAATTCATCATCGCTCATCTGGCTGGCGTCAGATCCGGCCAAAACATAGGTGCCGCTGGTCGGCGTGTCGAGAGCACCTAGCACATTCATCATGGTTGACTTGCCCGAGCCGGAAGGGCCCATGATGGCCACGAATTCGCCTTCGTAGATAACCGTCGACACGCCGTTCAAGGCATGCACGTCGTACTCGCCAAGGTGATATACCTTGGTCACATCTTCAATGGTGATGACCGGTTGCTTTGTATTAGTGGACTCGTTCATAATTCACCGGCTGGTCCAGTTAGCCACCAAAAAAGGCGCCAAGCCCCTCGCGCTCACTGGTGACGACCACGACGTCCCCCTCGCCAAGGCCGTTGATTACTTCGCTAAACTGCTCATTGCGCAGACCGGTGACTACCGGCACTTCTTCAACCGAACCGTCAGTAGCCAGGCGATTGGCAAAGGCCTGGCCGGTCTCCCTATCCAGACGAACCGCCCAATTGGGCACGATGAGAACGCCGTCAAGTAAGTCGGTGACGATCGTGGCATTGGCCGTCATGCCGGGTTTCAGGGCTATGTCGTCCGAATCGACGTTGATAGTAACCAGGTAAGTAACGACGCCGGCGCCTGAAGTAGCCGCCGTGGGGGCGATTTCGGCGATAACGCCGTCGAGGATCATATCGGGCAAAGCATCCAGGGCGATGTCCACGGCCTGTCCCTCTTCTATCTGGTCGATATCGATCTCGTCCACGCTGACCTCGATGTGGTAAGCGCCTTCGTCGATCAGCGTGATGGCCGGCGCGCCTGGCGAGGCTTGTTCGCCTTGTTTGACTAGCACGCTGGCCACGCGGGCGTCAATAGGGGCGACGATGATGGCCTGCTCCAGGCGCAACTGAGCCAGGCTCAAATTAGTCTCGGCGCCGGCAATCTGGGCTTCCAGGATGGCGATCTCGTCGCCGGTCGGCCCCTCCCGGAGGCGATCATGGGCGGCGCGGGCGCGGGCCAGGTTGGCCTCGGCCACGTGCACGTTACCCTGGGCGCTGTCGACCTGGGCCTCGGCCGCGGCGATAGCCGCGTCAGCCGCTTGCAGGTCGGCCGCCGTCGGGCCAGCCCGCAGATCGGCCAGCTGCGCCTCGGCCGCGTTGAGCGAAGCGTTGGCCGCCTCCAGGTTGGCCCGGCCTTGCTCCTCAGGCGTACCCAGGCCCGGGCAAACCTCCTGCCTCTGGCCGCCAGGCAAGGTAACCTCGCGGCAGGTAGTCAATTGGTCGTAAGTATCTTGGGCGACTTTCTGTTGGGTCCTGGCCGATGAAACCTGGGACTCGGCGGCCGCTATCTGGCCTGCCGTCGGGCCGGTCAGCAGCTGCGCCCGTTGGGCCTGGGCCTGGGCCAGCGAGGCCTCGGCCGCAGCCACATTGGCTTCAGCAATGGCCAGATTTGCCTCGGCGGCGTCGACATCGGCCTCGGCCGAGGCCATGGTAGCCGGGCTGGGTCCGCTGTTTAGCGCTTGCTGCAAGGTCAATTCCTGGATACTCAAAGTGTCCTGGGCTTGCTGTACGGCCAGGGCTAATTCGCCGGTATCCAGGGTGGCCAGCACGTCGCCGGCCGATACCCGCTGGCCGCGCAGCGCATCAACCGACTGCACTGCGCCGCCGGCCCGGAAGCTCAAAGTCACCAGTGCTTCGGGTTCAGTGGTGCCGGTGGCATTCACCGTAGCCGCAATCTGGTCCAGGGCCACCTCAGCCTCCCTGATGATCTCGAATTCCTGTTCCTGGCTCGCTCGTCGTTGGTTCAAGAAAAAGGCGCCGGCCCCAACCGCGATGATCACGACGACAAGGATGATGATAATTCTGCGCATCGTCTACTTCCTGATTATTACTCCACGCCCGCAATAGTTCGTCTCACAAGACCGACTATTATAGGTCAGGCAGCGCGATTTGTGCACTTCGGCACAAAGGTCTCTTAGCTGGTCTGGAGCGACGGCAACGAATATGGGCAAATGGAAGCGTCAATTATCTTTGCTGGGCCATGACCCTTGTGCTAAAATGTGAAAAGTTGCACGAGGAAGCTGCAGGTCGAGGATCACGTGACAAGAGCACCGGTTCGGAGCGGGAGGACGGCCAAACGTGGCTGAAGAAATTCCGGATATCGTAATAGGTCGACTGCCAATCTACCTGCGGGCGCTGAGTTATATGGCGACCGAAGATAAGGTAACGACTTCCTCTCAAGAGTTAGGTCAACGATTGGGCATCAGTTCTGCTCAGATCCGCAAGGATCTCTCCCACTTCGGCGAATTTGGCAAGCAAGGGACGGGCTACAACATCGGCTACCTCATCGAGCAGTTGCGCCAGATCCTGCATTTGGATCGCGAGTGGCCGGTCGTCCTGGTGGGGGCTGGATATCTCGGCCACGCGTTGGCCAACTACCAAGGCTTCAAGCATCGTGGCTTTGAAATCAACTTGGTCTTCGACAACGATCCAGACATCGTCGGCCAGAACATGGGCGGCCATATTGTCCAAGATATTTCGGATCTGAAAGAAACTGTGGCTCGAGAGGGCGTGCAGGTGGCCATCCTTGCCGTACCGGCCGCCGCGGCCCAGGAAATCGCAGATTTGTTAATATCGGCCGGAATCAAGTCTATCCTCAGTTACGCGCCGATCAATTTGACCGCGCCGGCAAGTATCGAGGTGCGATACAGCGATCCGGTCGTGCAACTACAGCGAATGACCTTCTACCTGGACAGTTGACACCATTAAGCCGTTCAATTCAATACGACAAGCAAAACGGCCCTGGTCAGAAGAGACCAAGGCCGTGGCGATCCAAGCGGGGCTCGCCGCAGACGTTACATATCGGGAACGCTGCGCTGCAAGATAGGCAATTCGTCCAAGGCCCGGCCGGCGCCGATGGCCGTGCAAGCGATCGGATTGTCGGCCACGTATGCCGGCACGCCGGCTTCCTCAGTCAGCAAAGTGTCGGCCTCGCGTAATAGCGCGACGCCGCCGGTGAGGGCCATGCCGCGATCTATGATGTCAGCGGCCAATTCGGGCGGGGTTTTGGCCAGGACGGCCCTGACGACGTTGACAATGGCCATCAGCGGCTCTTCAATGGCTTCCACGATCTCGCTTGAATTGACGCTGATCGTCTTGGGCAAGCCGGCGATTTGATCTCGTCCTTGAACATTCATCTCCAACCGGTCGTCCATGTCCCGGGCCGCACCGATCTTGATCTTCATCTCTTCGGCCGTGGGCTCGCCGATGACCAGGTTGTATTTCTTGCGAATGTAGTTGATGATGGCATCGTCGAGGTGAACACCGCCAACGCGCACCGATTCAGCGCTGACGATGCCGTTCATAGAGACGACGGCGGCCTCTGTGGAACCGCCGCCCAAGTCGACGACCATGTTGCCGGTAGGCGTGCCGACTGGCAAACCGGCGCCAATGGCCGCGGCCAACGGTTCGGGTATCAAATGGACCTCGCGCGCTCCGGCGGCCAATCCGGCCTCCTTGACCGCCCGGCGCTCGACGCTGGTCACGCCGTAGGGCACGCTGATCATGACGATGGGCCGGCGCAAATTGAAGCGGCCGGCTACCTTGTCGATGAAATAGCGCAGCATCGCTTCGGTGACGAAGTAGTCGGCGATGACACCGTCACGCAAGGGGCGCATAACTTCGATCTCTTCCGGGGTGCGGCCGTACATCTCGCGGGCAGCGCGGCCCACCTCGACGATCGTGGTCTTGTTTTCGTCCTCGCGGATGGCGACGACGGAGGGCTCCTGGAGAACTATCCCCCGGCCTTGCTGGTGCACCAGCACATTAATGGTGCC
>CP070688.1:4271380-4280614 GCA_020353135.1 Chloroflexota bacterium | reverse complement strand
CATCCGGGCCAGGATTTCTTCTTCTGATGGCCTCAAGTCGACGATCAGGGTCCTGGGAGGTTGGATGGTGTCCGTATCCGGTAGGCAACCTTCGCGCTGGCACAAAGCCTGCCACTCTTCCTGGCTCACTTTCGATTGCCAGATAAGCGGCTCCATCTTGAGCAATCCGGCCCGCTCCTGGTACACGGCGTGGTCCAACTGATTGAGCAACACCGACAGTTGTTCCGCGTCATCCCAATCGACCAGCGGACCGTGGGGAACGTAGGCTACGCGGATAAGGCCCAGGGCGGCCGCGCGCACCAACATCTGCGCCCCAGCCACCAACTGGCCATCCCGACGCAACCAAACTCGCTGCGAGCGCCAGCCAAATCGATTCTTCAACCGCGCCCAATTGGTCGTCTGCAGCAAGCTGCCCTGAGGATGACCGGCCACGAAGGCGTCCCACTCGGCGTCTTCCTCGCCGTAAGGCTGCTCTTCCATCTCCACGAATTGCTCTAGCATACCGGCGGGGATTATACCCGAGTTGAGTCCATCTGCGTCGTCTGGCCGGTCGCAGAGCGAGATTGAACTTACCATCGAGCCGCAGGCAAACACCGTCGTATAGAGCGGGTCGCATACCATCGCCTCCACTATCAGTAATCTGCTTCTAAGGGTCATTGATGTTACAATCCCAGCCATGAGCCAGGTTGACCAACTGTACCGCTTACAACAGATCGACGACGAAATCCGGGATGGTAAGGCGCGGCTAAGCCAGGTCATCCGTTCCCAGCGGGAAACCGAGGAGTTGTTAACAGCCCGCCGGCGAGCCGAAGCGGCCGCCAAAGAACTGCACAAATGGCGCTCGCGGCAGACGGATCTAAACCTGGAACTGAAGACCTTGACCGACAAGGCCCAGCGATCGGAGCAACGGCTCTATTCAGGGACGATCAAGAATCCCAAGGAACTGGAAGATCTGCAGCACGAAGTAGAGTCTCTTTCCCGGCGCCGGGAATCGCTCGAGGACGAGCTCATCGAGGCCATGATCATGGTCGAGGAAGCCGGGGAAGAAGATGCGGCCGCCCAGACCTCTCTGTCGGAGACTCAAGCGGCATGGGATCAGGATCAGGCTGATCTCAAGCAGGAGCAGTCAGACCTGATAACCCACATTAATGAGGCGACCCTCCGGCGCAAAAAGCAGCTGGAAGCAGTTTCGGCCGAGTCGCTCCGGGCATATGAAGACGCACAACGCAGGGCCGGGACCACGGCTGTCGTCTTAATGAAGAACAATCGCTGTCGGGGCTGCCTGGTGACCGTGCCGGCCAACCGGGTCAAGGCAGTCGACGAGGGTCAACTGGTTCAGTGCGAAAGCTGTAGCCGCATCCTTTGCCCCACTTGATTAGCCTTCACTTACCTGGGCAAGATTCACCGCGATTTCTCTTGTAGGCCAAATGGCCTTAATGGTAAACTATGCGTAGGCAGGCCGTCACCCGGCCGTCCGGCGACTGCCGCTGGCCTTTGGTAAGATCTAGATCGGATATACAGAGACCAAGTGTAATGCTTTGCACAGGAGGTCAAGACATCAGGATGGTAAGAGCAGCGCGCTTAACAGCTATAGTCGGCGGATTGATCGTGTTCTTGTTCATGATCAGCCCGGCCGATGCCGGCAGCTGCTTCTATTATTCTCCCGATGTAGGCTACGTCTGCGACGGCCGACTCGAACCGGCCGTCCACCAATTCGAGGAGCCGGTGCTGCCCGAAGAGAGCCTGTTGGACCGGGCGACTTACGCTTACATGGAAGACAACATCAACATCTATCCGGAACCCAACCTTGGCCTTGCTCCGCTTCATAACGTCGGCGAGGGTTTTCTGTACGTCACGATTCAGGGCGAGGTCGAGGCCAACGGCCATAGGTGGTACGAAGTGAATCCTGGAGAGTATGCCCTGGCCGAGGACATTCGCCTGGTCGAAACCCCGGACTTTAACGGCGTGGTCGTAAACGTGCAGCCGGAACGGCCATTTGGCTGGATCGTCCAGGAAATCAGGCCAAGCAGCGAGCCGGATGGCGAGCCCAACCCGGATTTCGAGAAACTTGAGCGCTTCGACTTCTTCCAGGTCTACGACGCGGCCGTGGGTGAAGACGAGTGGATATGGTACGAGATCGGCGACGGCCGCTGGGTCCGCCAGACGCAGGTGAGCCTGGTAGATGTGGATGAGCCGCCGGAAGAGGTCGGCGAGGGCGAGTTCTGGGCTGAAGTCGACCTCTACGAGCAGACCTACGCCGCCTACGAAGGCACGCGTATGGTCTATGCTACATTGATTTCCAGCGGCCTTAACCGCTGGCCGACCCGCGAGGGCCTATTCCAGGTCTGGATTCGTTACTATCAGACCAGGATGTCCGGCGCCGAGGGCAAGGTCGACTATTACTTCATTGAAGACGTACCCTACACGATGTACTTCGACCGCCACAATGAGATCGCCCTGCACGGCGCGTTTTGGCACGATCGCTACGGCTTCAAACACAGCCATGGCTGCGTCAACATGCCCCCCAGGGACGCGGAATGGACTTACTATTGGTCGGCCGACGCGCCCAATGACTTATGGGTCTGGGTTCACACTGCCGAGCCCATGGATTACTTCAGTCGTTTTGCTGTATCAACCGAGAGCTGACTACTAACGAATCACATATCCCAGGTCGCATCGCCAGAGAAGCGGCCGTGATCCTTTGCCAGGAACGCCTCAATCGCCGGGCGCTGGTCACCTAAGCGGAAGCTGGGGCCATGTCCAGGATAACAGATCGTCTCGTCGGACCACGGCAGGACCACCTGTCGCAAGGTTTGCCGCGTGATGTCGAAGCCGGCCGGCGACCAGGTTTTGCCAGGTCCACCTTCGAAGATCGTATCGCCGACGATGGCTCGATGATCGTTCTCCAACAGAAAACAGATCTGATCGGCCGTGTGTCCCGGCGCATGAAGAACCCTGAGGACAAAATCGCCAACTTGCACCGTATCGCCTGTATCCAGATGCCGGTCGGCCGATAGTCGCACATCGTCCACGTGGGGACCGGCGTGACTCATGACCGGAACCTCCAGACGGGATCTTAATGCGTCTAGTGCGTCGATATGGTCGAAGTGCGTGTGGGTAATAAGGATGGCCGTCGGTTCGCTGCCGCTCAGCATCTCCTCCAGGGCCCCTGGATTCGCGCCAGGGTCGAATAGCACGCTGGCTCCCGTATTCGGGCACACCAGAGCATAGCTATTCATGGGCCATGGGCCGACCTCCCGATGTCGCAATTCCAGTCTTGATTCCGTTTCAGTCACAACATGATCCTCCCTGTAGTTTCGTCATTTAGCCGTCACTGTTCACCGGCTCACCCGTTCACGCCTATACCCACCGCATAGACTCGATCTGGCCTCCGATGATCGATAATTAGATGATCTCCATTAGGCTCAACATCATTATTGCCTAACGCAGCAGATCCCTGGCCTCTGTCTAGGAACAGACCAGCCATGTCCACTCCGTCCCTATGTAGCTGGCTGTCTCTACTTATCAAATACTCATTGAGCCGATAATCGTCAGGTACCGGCGATTCGTGCTCCCAGCTAATAGCGGCACGTGTCATAAGTACTCCTGGATAGCATTATAATCAAAACGGCGCGCACGGGTAATGTCGTGAATTGGGTGATATATGTCATAGGTGATCGTGTGACATATGGCACTACTTGTATTAGTTGTGGTAAGATATGCTTATATCATACTGGATGGTTAAAAGGAAAGTCGAAGCATCGCTATGGCTTACGAAGCGTGGGTAACCACGAGTGAAAGATGGTGTGACCGCATTAAGGCGGAAGCCCGTAAGATGGAACGCAGGATTTATCCCGCCGAAGTCTTGCCGGACTTCCCCGGATATCGCGTCGCAGCACGCAAATGTTCGCTGGGAACCGCTTGCAACCTCGCAGGGTTCTCCTGTAAGTGGGCTTACAACGAAGTAGGCGACGATCCTTTCCAACCAACAGTGTGATTCCTCCTGTTCTGTGCAAGGGTTTGGATAGGCCGGACTTGCCCCCTAAGTCCGGCCTATCGCCTTTTTTGGGGAACTATCACCTGGCATCTGGCGCTCCCGAATTCCACCAATAATCGCCGTCTCGCTTACTCCATATTCAACACCATTGCACGCCGGTCTAGTATTGCCTGGCGGACAGTTGCAGGTTGCCGGGCAACATTGACAACCCGGCCGATCCTGGCGCACAATTAGTGCGAGCCGGCGGCCAGTCAGCGCAAAAGCGTCGCTAGCTACTCGAGAGAATGAAGCCAGTTACGTAGGATGGTCACGTTTATGACAGAAGAGGTTAACTACAAAGCCGAACTGGTGGGTGTTTTTGGCTATCCGGTAGCCGAGAATCCAACAATTGTCATGCAAGAAGCTGCCTTTCGGGCGCTGGGCCTGAATTGGCGTTATCTGACTATCGAGGTCCGGCCGGCCGATCTGGCCGACGCCGTGCAAGGGCTGCGGGCCTTCAATATGCGCGGCATCAACCTGACTATTCCCCACAAGGTAGAAGTCCTCCAATACCTGGATGAGGTCAGCGATGACGCCCGCTTGATGGGCGCGGTGAACACGGTTCGCCGCGAAGGCGACCGGCTAATCGGCGAGAACACGGACGGCAAAGGATTCCTCGCATCGCTGCGAAATGATGCCGGGATGGATCCGGCCGGCAAAAGAGTCGTGGTGCTGGGCGCAGGCGGCGCGGCGCGGGCCATTACCGTCGAGTTAGCCCTGGCCAAGGCCGCTCACATCGAGGTGGTCAATCGGTCCGCCGAGCGCGGGCAGGCATTGGTCGATCTACTAAACACAAACACTGAAACACCAGCCGACTTCGTCCCCTGGGATGACATCTATCATATCCCGGCTGGGACGGACGTTCTGATCAACGCTACCTCCATCGGCCTGTATCCAGACATCACCGCCAGGCCGAAGGTCGATTATGACACTATTAATGCTTCGATGGTCGTTTGCGATGTAATCCCGAATCCACCCCAGACGCCCTTTTTGGACGAGGCCAGGGCCCGCGGCGGGCGAACGCTAGACGGCCTGGGCATGTTGGTCGCCCAAGGGGCCATTGGTTTCAAAATGTGGACCGGCCACGAACCGCCGGTCGAGGTCATGCACCAGGCGCTGGCCGAGGCTTTCGGACTCGACTAAGGCAGCCTAAGACATTGAGTGGTATAGAGTGAAACTGTTCGTCGTTCTTAATCCCGTCGCCGGCCGGTCCAATGCGGCCGAGGTGCGCCAGGCCGTGGCTCGCCATTTTGACCCCGATTCGTGGCGAGTCACCATTCACGAGACGAAAGTCGACGAACCAGTCGACGAAGCCGTTCGAGCCAGCGTCGGCCGGGGTGTGGACATGGTCGTGGCCGCCGGCGGCGACGGCACTTTGTCGGCCGTTGTTGACGGTCTGGCCAACAGCAATGTGCCGCTTGGCATCCTGCCCACCGGCACAACCAATGTCGTCGCCCAGGAGCTGCATATACCTCTTAACCTGAACAAGGCTTGCCAGTTATTGGCCGGTGAGCACAAGTTGAGGGCCATCGACGCTTTGCAGTTAGGCCAACAATTCTTTGTGTTGTCGGTCGGTATCGGCCTTGACGCTCTGGCCATGGAAACCACCAGCCAGGAAGACAAGCGCCGCTACGGGAAACTGGCCTATGTCTGGGGCATCATCAAATTGATCATGGGCATGCAGCCTCACGTTTTCACCATCGTGGCCGACGGTCATAAGCGACAGGAGAAGGCGGCCGATGTTCTGTTAACCAATGTCAGCACCTTGACCGGCCCTTTGCGCTGGGGACCGCATATCTCCCCCGACGACGGTCAAATCGACATCGTCATAATGCGCGCCCGAAATCTAATCGACATCTTTGGCGTGATTTACGACATCTTGGTACCCGGCCGGCCGCGGCGAAACCGCAACCTGCGTTATTGGAGCGCCCGAAACAGCATCCTGGTAACCTCTGAACAGCCGCTGCCGGTGCAGGGGGATGGCGACTTATTAGGTAATCAACCCGTGGAGGTACAGATCTGGCCCGGCGCGGTACAGATGATCGTTCCAGTCGAAGGGAGCGGCCGCCGCTGGCCCAACTTCACGTTGCCCGGTTAACCTGCTCGTCTGCGTCCCAGAGTAAATCTGTCAGCCGGCTAGAATTCGATTCACTATCTTCTGTTAGTTCGCAGACAGGACCTGATTCAAGCTAGGGACTTGCGGGGGCCCGGAATTGATTCCGGTTGACGACCTGGTAGCGCTTGATCCTGCGGGCTGGCAAGACGCATTGGCTGCTCAGCCCACAGGTGTCGCAGACGCCGCAAGTAGGGCCGATTTCGATCAGGCGCCCCTTGCGGGCCAGCATTTCCAACATGCCGGATACTGCGCTGGGCTGGGCGTTCAGCGAGCGGCTGATGGCGGCCAGGTCAATTTCCCCCTCGTTTTCTTCTAGCAGATGCACCAGCCGGCTTAACATATTTGCCTCTCACTCAATGGTCGCCATCAGGCGGCTTACCCAAATCCTAGCAACCGGCCGCCCTGGAACACAAGCACGGCCGCCAGCCAGGCGAATGACGTCTGATAGATCGCCGCCGAGGCCGCCCAACGGCCACCGAATTCTTGCTTGATAGCGCCCATCGTCGCGATGCAAGGCACGTAGAGCAAGACGAATACCAGGAAGGCCAGGGCGGTGAGCGCCGTGAAGTGGTCCTGCAGCGCCTGGCTGAGCGCCGTGTCTTCGACCTGTCCATCATCGCCAGCCAGGTTGATGCCCGGGATCAGGCTGATCAGAGCCCGAAATGCGTCGACTGTAGCCTGAAAGAAACCGACGACGATGGCCCTTAACTCAGCGCCAATGGTGCCCGGCGCCATTTCGGCTTCGGCCGTGACGCTGCCATAAACTTGGGATAGCGTACTAACCACCAACTCTTTGGCGATGAGCCCGGTTAACAATGCGCCGGCGTTCTCGTAGCTGCCAAATCCGGTCGGTTCCAGAACCGGGGCCACGGTCGTGCTAAACTGCCCGTACAGTGACTGTTCTTGTTTCTCGACGCCCCAGGGGAGATTAAGCAGCAGCCACATGACGATCGAAATGGCCAGAATGACCGTCCCGGCGTTGCGGATGAACTCACGCGTATTTTCCCAGGTGTGCAAACCCAATCCTTTGAGAGTCGGCATGCGGTACGGGGGCAGTTCCATCACGAAGGCTGATGACTCGTCAGGCTTCAATACGGTGCGCGAAAAGATGAAACCGACGAGGATGGCCACGGCAATGCCCAGCACGTACATGAGCCAGATGACCGTGCTGGCTTGGGCGCCAAAGAATGCCATGGCGAATACAACATAGACGGGCAGTCGGGCCGAGCATGACATGAAGGGGATCAGCAAGGCCGTTAGCAACCGGTTGCGCCTGTTGGCGATGGTTCGGGTCGCATAAACGGCCGGAACAGCGCAGCCGAAGCCTAGCATCAACGGGATCACCGACTTGCCATGCAAACCAATGAACTGCATGAAACGATCCATGACAAAGGCTGCCCGGGCCAGATAGCCCGAATCCTCCAGGACGGCCAGGAAGAAAAACAAGGCGATCAGGCCGGGCACAAAGGTCAAGATGCCGCCGACGCCGGCCACGACCCCGTCGATGACCAGAGAATGAAACCAGTCAGGAACGTTCAGCCACAACAGGAATGAAGAAAGGCCAGCGGCAATGGGCCCGTTAACCACTCCGTCGATCCAGTCCAGGTAAGGGGCCGAGACATCGATCACCAATCTGAAAACGACGTACATTACCGCCAGGAAAATGGGCAAACCGATCAGGCGATTAGTGACGATACGGTCAATACGCTCCGACAATGTTATCCGGCCGCTGGAGGAATGACTTACCACCTGGCGGCTGATGGCGCTGACGGTCGTGTAGCGTTGATCGGCCGTCACCATGTCTAACTCATCCTGGTAGAATGACTCCAGATCGGCGACTTGCGTCGCGGCTGTATCTACCACGGTCGAACCGCCCGGCATACCGGCGACTTCCTCGACGATGTCAGTCTCGCCCTCAAGCAGCTTCAGGGACAACCAGCGCGTGCAGTATCCGTTCAGAGGCACCTGGCTGGACTCAAGTGAAGCGCTTAGATCGCCAATGGCCGATTCGATCCGCTGATCGTACTCAACCTGAAAAGCGTGCCGCTCGTCAATTTGACAGCGGCAGTTGCTTTGGGGAGCGCCGCGCACTTGGCCGCCGCCGGCCGATTCAACCGCGACCTGCGGCCGTTGCTCCCTGACTAGTTTCACCGTCGTCGCCAGCAACTGCTCGATGCCTTCGCCGCGCTTGGCCACCGTAGGCACGATAGGCGCGCCGGCCAGTAACTGGGATAGTCGCGCCGTGTCGATGGCGACGCCATTTGAGCGAGCCTGGTCGGCCATGTTAAGGGCGACGACGACCGGCACGCCCAATTCCAGCACCTGGACTACCAGGTATAGATTGCGTTCCAGGTTGGTGGCGTCCACGACGCATATCACGGCGTCAGGATGCTCGCCGACGATAAAATCCCGAGCCACGATTTCGTCCGGCGAATAGGCAGCCAGGCTATAGGTGCCCGGCAGATCGACGAATTCAATGGCCAGGTCGCCAAATTCTCGCCGGCCGGTCTTCTTCTCGACGGTTTTGCCGGGCCAGTTTCCGGTATGCTGCCGCAGCCCGGTCAGAGCGTTGAAAATCGTACTCTTGCCGGCGTTGGGATTGCCAGCCAATCCTATCGTCAAATCAGCCATTGTCTTCCTGATCAAGTAGATTAACTATGATGTTCTCGGCGTCGGCCCGCCGGAGAGAGAGATGGTAGCCCTTCACCCGGTATTCGACCGGATCGCCGAGAGGAGCGACGCGCTCTACGCTGACTTCCTCTCCCCTGACAAAGCCCATCTCCAGGTACCGGCGCCGGACCTGGCCGTTCCCGCCAATGCGGACGATGGCAGCGCGCTGTCCCGGTTCCAGCCGGCTTAGGGGAATTGCTTCACTCATGGATCTACCTGCGGCGTGCTATCGGCGGAATCTACCAGTACCAATTTGGCCAGGGCCATGCCCAGCACAACCTCGCGGGCGGTTTCTTGGCCATCGGCCGGCTCGGCCACCTGGAGGGTCAGCGGGCCTTCCAGCGGGGCAACTTCCACCACGGTCACCTGGCGGCCGGGCAGTAACTCCCGCTCGGCAAGATAGGCCAAGACG
>CP070688.1:4258591-4271280 GCA_020353135.1 Chloroflexota bacterium | reverse complement strand
CTGTCACGTGAACGTAACTGGCGCCGGCCGTTTGGGCAGCACTGATAATATCATCTGGCGGCCTGTCCACGATAAGTACCGTTCGATAGTGCGGCAATCTGGCCTTGATGGCCGCCGTCCACTCCGGGACTGTTGCGCCGGCCATCAGGTAATCGGACCCATCCTCCCGGCCGAGCAGTCGGGCCAGCCAGGGAATGAGGCGCTCCTCATGGATCACCAGATAAGCGCCGATGCGCGCCCGCCGGCAGGCCAACAATAGGCTCACCAGGTTCGCTCCCGCCGTCCGGCCGGGCCCATCTACCAGCGCCGGAAATCCCCAACGGTTGCGGCCAATGTCCAGAACTACCATGTCCATACTCATCCGCCCGGCCGCATAGATCTGCTCCCTGCTGGAACAAGGAACCATGCGCAGCGTGCGATACTGCTCCGGCCCTATCTCCTGCCGCAGCAAACCTATCCACTGCTTCACCCGCCGCGGTATCCACTGCCGCAAAGCGGGCCAGGGAACCAGCATTTCCCGGTTGAAAGTGAAAACTCGAGTGAAATCCCAGCTCGGTTCAAAGGCGAAGCGAGTCAAATAACTATGGATGAGACGGTCCACCGGCGGCGAACGCTCGATCTCGCCCTTGAAGAGGCCGTTGATGGGAAGGCCCGATGCGCCGGCAAAGCGGGTTGTAACGCCCGGTATCTTGGCCTGCCGCCGCTGAAACTGCTTGATCCCCGGCGCGAAAGCATGTTTGCCCGGCGCAGCATGGACGACCGGATGCGTGTCCTTCATCGGCAACCGGCCGTTCGCTGCTAGGTCCCTCACCTCGCCGTGCCAGCTTCCTTCGACCTTTATCACCTGCCCACCCTGGCCCAAGTAGACCCAGATATGCTCCAGCTCATACAGATGGTTAATATCCCAGTCCCACCAGATGGCGTATTCGATCACCTGGTCCGCTTTCCACTTCCGGCTCCGGACGCGTATCTTCCGGTCGAATGATGGCGATCTTCCATTCTGGTGAAAGATCGTGTAGCCGGCCGCCAACGGCCGGAAAGGCTCATTGTCGTCAAGCCGGATGATCGGAGCGTGACGATTGACGAACGCCCGAATTGAATTGTCTTGCTCGACGCCGTAAAGCGCGGCCAGCGAGGCTGCTCCGTTAATCACATCGCCTCATCCAGATAAAGCGGTTCGAGAGGCGCGTCTACCTCCAGCAAGGCCAGGGTCGCCTCTAGTACCCGGTATTGTTGCGCCTTGTCGCCGGGCCGGCCGAAAGCAACTCCTCGAGACAGCCGGGTGATGACCATACGCGGCACTGAGACCATTCGCATACGCCCGCCATTCCAACCCACGACGGCCGTGGCGATGCCTTCCATTTCCAGGGCTCGGGCTACCAGTCCCACGGACTGGTGGCAGAGCGGTCAGACCGGCGCCAGCAGCGCTGCATCGGCACGCTCTTCCCTGGCGATCGCCGCGATGCGGGGAACTAATTCGTCGACAGTCCGGGCCGCGTCCGGCTGATAGCCCATGAAGCTAACTACTGACGACGTCAATGAACCGATGCGCCTATCGGCGACGAGCTTTTGCAAGTGACGTAGCGGAAGCGCTACCTGGGGGTCACGTTCGATCATGGCGTGGTCATAATGGTCGTGAGCGTAGGCCAGGTCCTGGAACGGCGTGTTGGCGGGAAAGGTCCGCATGGTGTAATCGCCGAGTAGATCGACTGCGTCGAAGGGCTCCTGGCTGCCCTGCAGGTACCCGCCGGCCGAGGAGATCAACATCAGGCGGCTTTCACTTAACTTGACACCGCGCGCGCCAGGCGTTTTTTCATTTCGTGGGATGGGGTAGATCCGCCAGTCGGTCGCTCCGGTCGCCGCCAGATTAGTCAGCCAGACCTGGCGATAGGTTTCAATCCACGGTTCACGATTTTCGAGTATTTCCATAGCACCACCTTATCCCGACAAGCAGCATAGGACAGTATTCTAATTCACATTAGATTTGACTGAACAATTCTCGTAACTATGGTACGATGCTTACATCTCACTATTCAAGTGCGGCATATGCTGGGAGCCATCGAAATGACGGGGGTGGGCGATCGACGAATTTAGTGAGCGAAGGTAGGATGACTGATTCAACTGTCACAATCCCAGATAAACAGATAACCGAAAAAAGCGACGCCGACTACGTCTTCTACGAATTGACCAGGAGTATTTGTCCGATTTGTCGCCGGGCCATCGACGCCAAGGTCTTGCTGCGGGACAACAAGGTCTACATGCACAAACGATGTCCCGAGCATGGCCATTTCGAGGCTTTGATATACGGCGACGCCCAGGCCTATACCGAGCAAACCAAGTACAATAAACCTGGCACAATACCCTTGCAATACACCACTGAAGTGGTTCACGGCTGCCCGTACGATTGTGGTCTGTGCCCGGATCACCAGCAACATGCCTGCGTGGGGATCATCGAAGTGAATAGCGCCTGCAACATGGATTGCCCGCTTTGTTACGCCGATGCCGGGGCAGGCTTCAATCTCACCCTGGAGGAAGTAGAAGGTATATTGGACCACTTTGTGGCCACCGAAGGTTTTCCCGAAGTCGTTCAATTCTCAGGCGGCGAACCGACGATTCACCCGCAGATCATTCCCATGCTGCGAGCAGCCAAGTCGCATAACATACGGCACGTCATGCTCAACACTAACGGCCGACGCATCGCCCACGACGACGATTTTCTGGCCGAATTGGCCGAAATCCAGCCGGCGATCTATTTTCAGTTCGACGGTTTTGACGACAAAACCTACGAAGTCATCCGCGGCGAGCCAGATATCTTGGATGAGAAATATAGGGCCTTAGATCGCCTGGCCGAGGCCAAATGCCCGGTAGTCCTGGTTCCAGCCATTGAGCGCGGCCTCAATGATCACGAAGTCGGCCGCATCGTCCGTTTCGGCCTGGAACATCCGGCCGTCTTCGGCATCAACTTCCAACCCGCTTTTCACGCCGGCCGGCATGCCGAGCATGATCCGCTGCAGCGCATGACCAACCCCGACGTACTGAATCTTATAGAGCAACAGACCGACGGCCTCTTCATGTTCTCCGACTTCGTACCCGTTCCCTGTTGTTTTCCCACTTGTAACTCCGTCACCTATGCCTACATCGAAGACGACCAGGTCCTACCCTTGCCGCGGATTCTCGACGTGGACGAGTACCTGGACTACATCACCAATCGCGCTTTGCCCCAGCTGGGCTCCGATGTTAAGACGGCGCTGGAAGGTTTGTGGTCATCGTCGGCCGTGCCCGGTTCCGACAAGGCCATGAGCGACTTCGCCATCTCCTGCGCGGCTTGCGGCCTGGACCTGGATTTGGGTTATGCCTTCCCGGGCACCATGTTCATGATCATGCTCCAGGATTTCATGGACCCCTGGACCTTCAACCAGAAGAACTTAATGAAATGCTGCAAGGAAATCTTGCTGCCGGATGGTAAACAAATCCCCTTTTGCGCCTATAATAGCGTAGGATATCGTGAACAGGCCCGGGTCCAGCTCACCGGCCACCAACGAGCGCGAGCCAGGGCTGAATCTCAGGGCCAGGTTTACGATCCGCCGCCGCTCACTTTTTCATTCCAGCACGCGCCGGGAGCGAATAGCGGTAATGGCCAGACGCCCACCAATGGCGCCTCTGCCGGACACAAGACAAAAGGATAATTCATCTCTTGTCGATTGACGTTCTGGAAGCAAACGAGGAGATCAAAGCTTGCTGCGCGGCCGTCTACGAAAGCGACTGGGCCAGGTTACTGCTGGGCGACTCCTTCCACCCTGGCGGTCTGATGCTGACCGAACGGCTGGGCAGCCTGATGGAACTGGAACCGGATCAACGGGTGCTGGATGTTGCCTCAGGCACGGGCGGCAGCGCTATCTTCCTGGCTAAACGTTTTGGCTGCCAGGTTGTCGGCGTCGATTACGGCCGCCAATCTGTGGCCCTGGCCAATGTGGCCGCGGCCGAGGCTGGCCTGGCCAATCGGGTGGGTTTCGAGTTGGGGGACGCCGAGCAGTTACCATTTGACGACAGCAGTTTCGACGCCGTCATTTGTGAGTGCGCCTTCTGTACGTTCCCAGATAAGACGAAGGCAGCGGCCGAGATCGCCCGCGTGCTGCGGGCCGGCGGCCGGTTGGGACTGAGCGATTTGACCCGATCTGGACCTTTGCCGGCCGAGCTCGAAGGTCTGCTGGCCTGGGTGGCCTGTATTGCCGATGCCAAGCCGGTGGATCGTTACGTCGAATACCTGGCTGCCGCTGGGCTGGACGTAGACCAGGTCGAGGTTCACGACGAAGCCTTGAGCCAGACGGTGGCCGACGTCCGGGCTAAGTTATTGGGAGCCGAGCTGTTGGTGAAGTTGAAAAAGATAGACCTGCCTGGCGCCGATTTCGACCAGGCCAGGATCATCGCCCGAAGCGCGGCTGAGGCAGTCCGTGAAGGCAAGCTGGGCTACGCGTCGTTAATTGCCAGTAATCTAGCTACCCAATAGATTTGTGGTTGGACGCGGACGAGCATGGACCAGCGCTGAAAGAAAGATGCTTGCCCGCGTTTTTCGCGTCCTCAAATAGGTCTTTCTGTGGAGGAAATGCCAGGTATCCAGGCCGGGTGTCATTCATATCGAAACGCGGGCCGGGCCCCTTCCTGCACATAGAATGGAGGCAAATAATGACCGACTTCCCCGAGCGTCCTTTTACTGTTAGCGATTCCGAATACCCTTTTGACTCGCATTGGTTCGAGCGTGACGGCGCCTTCATGCACTATATTGACGAAGGCAAAGGCGTTCCGGTGATAATGCTCCATGGCAACCCCACCTGGTCATTCCTCTATCGCAATGTAATCAAGCGCCTGGACGGTTCCTGCCGTTCTATTGCCGTCGACTACCCTGGTTTCGGGATGTCCCAGCATCCACCCAACTACGGTTATACACCTCAGGAACATGCGGCCTGGGTAAATGCCCTGATCGATTATTTGTCTCTGGAACGGTTCGTTCTCGTCGGCCAGGACTGGGGTGGGCCCATCGGCTTGTCCATCGCCGTCCAGCGTCCCGGCGATGTGGCCGGCCTGGTCTTGGGCAACACCTTTGCCTGGCGGAGCAAGAGTCTGACGTTTTACTTATTCGCCACGATTGCCGGTGGGCCGATAGGTAAATACTTGATCTTGCGCCGCAATTTCTTCGCCGATCGGCTCATGTCGTCGGCGTTGACCCGGTCCGAGAGCAAATCGCCCGACATCTTGAAAGCCTACACCGAACCATTTCCTACGCCTGAATCGCGGATGGGCACCTACGTCTTCCCCCGGGCCCTCAAACGCTCCGACGAATTGTTCGATGCCATAAATGCCGGGCTTGGCAAGCTGGATAGCAAGCCGGTCGAGCTGCTGATGGGCACACAAGATACGCTATTGGCCAGCGACGAGGTTATCGATCGCTGGCTTAGTATCTTCCCCGACGCCGGGCTGGAACGTGTAGAGGATGCCGGACACTATTTCCAGGAAGATCGCCCCGATCGCGTGGCGGCCGCCATACGGCGACTGTTGGTACGATCATGAAAGAGCGTTCAGGGCCAAGGATCCGAGGCTGGTTGATGTGCACCTTGGTCCTGATTCCTCTCCCCGAATATGCTCAAGTGAGTTGTTTCACAGAAATCAATCATGTCGTTCTTCACTGAATCAAGCGAGGCGCAACGGTATGCGCAGAGCCGGCCGTATTTCCATCCCTTGGCCATCGCGCGCGCCAAGAAAGCTGCCGGGATAGAGAGAACCGTCCCAATCGCCTTGGACGTGGCCTGCGGGACTGGACAATCGGCCGCCGCATTGACCTCAATCGCTGAGCTGGTAATTGGCATTGACGTGTCCTGGAATATGCTGGCGAACGCCGATCGAACTGAGCGGGTTCGATACGTTCGGGCGCGAGCCGAATCCATGCCCTTTCCGAGCGAATCAATTCAAGTTATAACGACGGCCCTGGCCTTCCACTGGTTCGACCGGCATCAGTTCCTTGGCGAAGCCTGTAGAGTACTCATCCTCGAAGGCCTGCTCCTGGTCTATACCAACGGCTTCAGTGGCATCATGAGAGAAGATCCGGCCTTTCAGAAATGGGCGCGCGGCGACTACCCGGAGCGCTTTCCCACACCCCCTCGAGACAGCAAGCCCCTCACACCAGTTGAAGCAGCAGGCGCAGGTTTTCTATTTATCGGCGAAGAACGTTACGAAAATGAAGTAACTTCCACGCCCGAAGAACTGGTCGCCTACCTGGCCACGCAGACGAATGTCTCGGCCGCCGTCCAACAGGGCCCGGAGAGCCTTGAATCCGCCAGCCGATGGTTACTTGAACAAGTCCAGCCGTTCTTCGCAAGTGAGAAGGCCACTTTCGTCTTCGTGAGCAGAGCCTGGTACTTGAGGAAGCAAGCCGTTCGCTGACAACTCACGGCAACAGAGCCCGCGCCGGGTTATAATAGCATCGAGGTGAGCGCCATGACTACACGCGTAACCCGGCACGACCTGAGTTATCTCATCAGCCTGGGGCTTCTGATCCTGGCCACGTTTGTCGCCCTCACCGGGCTGGCCTCCGATTTATGGGATCTGAATGACTTCGTCTTCCACAAGTACGCCGGCTATGTTCTGGCCTTGATGGCCCTGGCCCATGTTTATCTACATTGGGGCCGGTTGGTATCCTATATCGGCTGGCGGCTAAGAGGACACCCCAGACGCCGTCGCGTTTCCCAAGTTGGCGCCGGTCAGAAGGCCGGCCAACAGCGGAAGGCTCAAATGACCAGGAAGGAAGACCAGGAAAGGGAATCTAGAGCCGGCGCCCGTAAGTTAGTGTCCCGGCGCACGGTCATCGCCCTGGCTCTCGGCGGCGTCGGCGGCCTGGCCCTCGGGCGCCTGCTTCAGTCTGAGCCGGAGCTGCCCTTCGGCGGAGACGTGGGGGTCATCTATCACGAGTGGGGCAAGCCGAAGTTACGTAGTCTCCTGGGCGCCGTGGCCAATTGGGGCCAGAACCCGCCCCTTTACAAAGTGTACGCCGAAGCCCGGCGTATCGATCTGCCTCCACCCGGGGAGGTCCAAGGTCTGCACACGGAGGACGCTATCCAACGCCGGCGCTCTGTGCGCAACTATTCTGGCCAGACGATGACCCTGGAAGAGTTGTCCAGATTGCTTTGCTGCACCAGCGGGATAACCGGCGGCCGATTTGGCCGGAAGCTACGCGCCGCCCCGTCGGCCGGCGCCCTGTACCCCATCGAGATCTATCCGGTAATTCATCGGATAGAGGACCTGGAAGCAGGTCTCTATCACTATGCCGTGCAAGAGCATGCCCTGGAACTGCTGCAAACCGGCGATCTACAAGACGATATCGTGCGTTACGGCTTGATGCAGGAATTCCTCGGTCAAGCCAACCTGGTGCTCGTCTTCACGGCCATCTTGCAGCGGCTGCGCTGGAAGTACCAGGAACGATCCTACCGCTATGCCCTGATCGAAGCGGGTCACCTTGGCCAGAATGCCTACCTGGCGGCGACCTCCATGGGCCTGGGCGCCTGCGCCGTAGGCGCTTTCCTGGACGACGGTCTCAACGCCATGCTCGGCGTAGACGGGCAGGACGAAGCCGCCATCTACATGGTCGCAGTGGGCAAACGGTGACGATGGCTCTGCTACGGCTCGGCCGCCGGCGCCGGCCGGTAGCCGAACAATAGTAAGCTGCCCGGCCGAATAACCGGCCGGGACTATACCTAATATCCTGCGACCGGATCTATGCTAGACCTGGGCCAGAACCCGGCAAGGCCCGCCTGAGCCTTCCTCCCAGGGAATCGCGCCCACAAAGACCGTCGCCCCTCTTGGTGGAATCTGGCTCAGATTGGCCACATTCTCCAGGCCCCACCGGCCGGAACCCAAGAAACTAACGTGAACGGCGAAGGTGGTCGAGTTTCCGGGGTCCAGGCTCATCGTATCGACGGCGATGCCGGTAATATCCCTCTCGGCCACCAGCCAATCGGTAGCCTCGCTGCTGAAGGCCGGGAAATTCAAGTCAGGGTACCCAATACCGCCTCGAAAAGCATCTCCATCGGACACCTTCTTGTCCCAGCCGCTGTTCATCGCCACGCAAGCGCCCCTGGGAATACGGCCGTGGCGCCGTTCGAAGGCTACCAGATCGTCATGGTCCACCATCGCATTAGCGTCGCCCTCAGCCTTGGCCGTGATGTCGACGACGACGATGGGCGCGATGAGCGTGGTCGGGTCGAGCTCATCGACCAACTTGCCTTCCGGAGCGAAGTGGCCAGGCGAATCCATGTGGGTGCCTATGTGCTCGTCGAAGGTCCACCGCTTTGCGTAGAACCCTGACTCCGGAATGGTGGCTAGAACTTCGTCAAAGATTACTTGCGAACCAAAAAAGCTGGGAAATGTTCGGACCAGTCGATGGGTTAGGTCTACGATACCCTTCTTCCGTCCTTTACCATTGTTGGCCAGAACGGGCGCCGCAGTCTGGGCTAACGTGCCAGCTACCGTAGCCGCGGCCGCGGCCTTGAGGAAACTTCGCCGATTTACCTTCTGTGACACAATTTCATGACACATGAGAACCTCCTATCGATCCTTGAAGAAATGGGCCAGATCCGCCAGTAAACCTATTTAGTTGTAAGTCCAGCTGTCTTCGTTGGGAGTGTACCTTGCCTGGTTTCTCTATTCTATGTGACTCTACTGAAATCTGCCACTTGCCGATGTTGGCGCCCGGTGCGGCCAACGTGCTTAGCCGGAATGTTTAGGGGGCAGGCGATTCAGATTCTTGGCGGCCCTCAGTACCCCAACCACGCTCTTCGCATCCTGCAGCCGGCCGTCCAGCGCCAACGCCACCAATTCGTCCAGCGGCATCGGCCGAACTTCGATCTCCTCGTCAGCGTCCCCGGGAAGCGGCGCTGGCGACAGGTCACAGGCCAGGTAAACGGCCATCAGCTCGTTAGTGATGCCCGGCGCCGGCCAGACCCGGCCTAGCTCCGTCCATTCGCTCGCCTGATAGCCGGTCTCTTCCCGCAGCTCACGCTGGGCGCAGCTTTGCCACGGCTCATCCCCTTCCCGCGTGCCGGCCGGTAGTTCCAGGATCCATTGGTCCAGCGAAAGGCGATACTGCCTGAGCATCAACACCTGTTCCCCATCCAGCGGCACGATGACCACCGATCCGGGATGATCGATCACCCCCTTTTCGGCCGTCGCACCATCGGCCAGGACCTGGTCGACTACGCGCAGTTGCCAGGACTTACCCTGCCACTGGACACGCGATGAATATACCCGCTTGCTCATGAAACAGGGGCCGATCTATGATTTATGACTCGGTAATGGAAGCCGTTGCTAACCGCTGCAGGTGGCTGGAATGCGGATCGTCTGACCGGCGTAGATCCAGTGCGGGTTCGCGATGCCATTATAAGTCGACAGCTCGAGCACAGAGCAACCGTAACGCAGGCCGATGCGGTAAAGATTCTCGCCGGCCTGTACGACGTGTGTTTGCTCCACGCCAGGCTGGGCCGGTTGAGCCGGTTCGGCCGTGGGCTGTTCGGCCGGCGCAGGCTCGGCCGTAGGCTGTTCGGCCGGCGTCGCTTCGCCGCCTTCCGCCTCGCCAGCTTCCGTCTCACCAGCCTCTGCTTCGCCAGTTTCTGGCGCGCCACTTTCAGGCGACGTCTCAGTCTGTTCGCCTTCCGTTGGCGGCGTCTCACCCTCAGTAGCTGGCTGCTCGGGCGTCTCAGATTCACCCTCTTCCGTACCCGGCTCCGGGGTCGCGGCCTCCGGCTGAGTCTCTTCCGGAACTGCCGTCGCTTCCGGCGTCGCGGTCGGCTCTTCTTCATTGAGTGGCCGCTCGCAAGCAACCAAAGCAATGCTCAATAGAAGCGCCAACAGAACTAGAAATAGACGGGGACTTAGGGCTGTCTTCACGGGACCCTCCTTCTCCTTATGTTTTACTAAACATAATGATGGCAGTTTACCATAAGCATCTGAGCCGGTCAAGGCGGGCCTGGCCGGCAGCGCGCCCCAGCAACGGCCCTGGCCACTCGAGCAGGGAGCATCCTTGACAGCGAACTGTCTGTAAATCGCCCCTCTATTAGATATAATCCAGAGTATGACTTCCGACAGAACTGGCGAACGGCCGAGAATCGGCATCAACGCCCATCTACTGACCGGGAGCCAGGGCTATCGACGGGCCGGCATCCACAACTACATCACCCAACTCATACGCCATATGGCCCGGGTCGACAGTGGATATGACTTCACCATCTATTGCAACACTCACCGCGTCTTGGCTGATACCGGGCTTGACCTGGTCTCAACCCGCTGGCCGACCCAGCGCCCGCTCGGCCGCATCATGTGGGAGCAACTGGCCTGGCCGTTCAGCGCCAGGCGACACAGGCTGGACCTGTTGCACAGCATGGCCTTTGTCACACCCATTGCGCCCCCCGCCCCAGGCGTCGTCACCGTTTACGATTTGAGTTTCATCCACTACCCGGAGTTGTTCCCCCGTCTGCGACGGGCCTACCTGGCCAGTCAGACCCGCCGTTCGTGCCGCTCTGCCCGGCGCGTGATTGCCATCTCTGGCTCCAGCCGCCAGGACGTGCACCAATTATTCGACGTGCCGCTGGAGCGGATAGACGTCGTCAGTCCCGGGGTGGACCCGGCCTACCACCCAAGATCGGCCAATGAGGTGACCGCCTTCCGCCAGAAGCACGAGTTGCCCGATCGCTACATCTTGCACGTGGGTACGCTGCAACCACGCAAGAATATCGGGTTGCTGATCGAAGCCTATGCCGATCTCGAGCGCGACGACATTGCCCTGGTACTGATCGGCGGCAAGGGCTGGTTCTTCGACGATATTTTCGAGCGAGTGCGGGCCATGAACCTTGAGCATCGCATTCTGTTCCCTGGCTACGTGCCTGACGCAGACCTACCCCTTTGGTATAATGCCGCTGCTGTGTTGACCTTCCCCTCTTACTATGAGGGTTTCGGCATACCAATCCTCGAAGCAATGGCCAGCGGAACGCCGGTGATCGCAGCCATGACGTCGGCTATTCCCGAAGTGACCGGAGATGCGGCTTTGCTATTTGATCCCCAGGACGGATCGGATCTGAGCGAGCACCTGGCGGCCGTGCTAGACGAACCCAAGCTGGCGGCGAAAATGCGAGAACGGGGCATGTCGCGGGTGAAGCGCTTCTCCTGGCAACGGGCCGCAGACGAGATGATAGCGGTTTATCGCAAAGCCCTAACCGAATCATGAGCGATCGACTTGGCCGGCGCGCCGTGCGCAACCTCACTATTATTACCGATTTGCTGTTGATCAGCCTTGGCTTCGCCTTTGCCTACGTCGCCCGCTATGAATTTCAGTGGCTGTTGCCGACGACCATCATCGTGCCCTACAGTGCATACCTTGGCCAACAGGCGCTGCTGACTCTCCTGTTGGTCATTACCTTTTCCCAGAACCGGGTCTGGTCTCGCCGTAGAGGTGAATTTTGGATTGACGAGATATCCAGGGTTGGCTATGCCACCGCGACCGGCGTCGCGCTGATGATGGCTTTTACATTCTTCTTTCGACCACTGGCCTTCTCGCGTTTGTTGTTGGTCTGGGCACTGGTCTTCATCGTCCTGTTTATCGCCATTGCCCGCATGCTGCGACGGGTGATCCTGGAGCTTTTGTACCAACGCGGAATTGGCGCGGACAAGACGGTGATCATCGGTTCAGGAGAAGCGGGACGCAGTGTCATTCGCACTTTGCTGGCACGGCCGGATTTGGGATTCAAAGCCATCGGCTACCTGGACGAGATGACATCGCCAAATAGCGTAGGCTCGGGCCGGATTCCGCGTCTGGGCACGTGGCGCGATCTAGATATGATTCTCAAACAAGCGACCGATGTACGAACGGTATTCATCGCCTTGCCCGGTCACCATCAGCAACAGATTGAGGAGCTACTAGGCACCTGTCAACAACATGGCGTGATAGCCAGAGTGGTGCCTGACCTGTTCCAGCTCAGTCTAAATCGGGTCGATTTCAGCAATATGGCCGGCATCCCCATGCTGAGCACTCGGGAAGTACGCATCAGCACAGTCGGCATGACGCTTAAACGTGGGCTGGACCTGCTAATCGTGCTCATCTTGACCATTCCGGCCTTGCTGATAACCATCGTCACTGCCTTGGCCATCAGGCTTGAGTCGCCCGGCCCGGCCTTTTTCTTCCAGGAACGGGTTGGTTATCAAGGCCGGCCCTTCAGAATGGCCAAGTTCCGGTCCATGGTGCTCAACGCGGATGACCAGAAGGAAGCATTAAAAGCCTATAACGAGGCCGACGGCCCGATTTTCAAGATGCGTGACGACCCTCGCCTAACTCAGGTCGGCCGGTTCATTCGCCGCTTTAGCCTCGATGAGGTGCCTCAACTGTACAACGTCTTGATAGGAGATATGAGCCTGGTGGGACCCCGTCCACCGTTGGCCGAAGAGGTCACCCAGTACCAATCATGGCACATGCAACGGTTGGCGGTGAAAGGCGGCATCACAGGCCTGTGGCAGGTAAGCGGCCGATCCGATCTCACATTTGACGAGCAATGCCTGCTCGACATTTACTATATTGAGAATTGGTCGTTGGCGATGGACATGCGTATCTTGCTGCAGACGATCCCCCGAGCCCTCTCTGGCAGTGGAGCCTACTAGCG
>CP070688.1:4251388-4258491 GCA_020353135.1 Chloroflexota bacterium | reverse complement strand
GGTGGCTGGCGCCGATCTTGGGTTACGAGAACAGTTGATGCGGGCGCACCGTTCCAGGAAGTGGGACGCAGATTCGCTGGATTGAAGGGATAGAGGAATTGGTCTCGGCCATTTTGTGTCTTCATTTTGCGAATCGGCGAGGTTGTACTAAAGTTGGCGTCTTGTAGAAGATGAAGCCAACAAAAGATCTGAGCGCAGAATACGTATACACCAGTAACCTGGACCTGGGCGAGAGGAAAAATGCCCTGGCGCTCAACCTGGCCGGCCTTGCCCTACTTTTTGTTTTCGGCTGGCTATTTGTCCAGTTGGCGGCCGCCATTCGGCCCGAGATCAGCGCGGCCGGCTTCTTCGACGTCATCCAGGGCCTGGAGCTACTGTACCTGGTCGTGGGCCTGTTCGTGGTCTTGATTCTCCACGAATTGCTGCACGGTCTGTTCTTCTGGATCTATACTCGCGAGCGGCCGGAGTTCGGCTTTCGAGTGGTTTATGCTTATGCCAGCGCGCCGGGGTGGTATTTGCCGCGCAATCAGTTCATTGTGGCCGGATTGGCGCCGATCGTCGGCATCACGCTGCTGGGCCTGTTCCTCTTGCTGCTGGTTCCGGAATCATTGGTGGCTGAACTGTTGGCTTTGATGGCCTTTAACGCCGCTGCCTCCATCGGCGACCTGGTCGTTGCAGGCTGGCTGTTGCGCAAGCCCAAAACGACGATGGCTTGCGACAGCGGCCCGGAAATAACGGTTTATACGTTGGCCGACGACGACGTGGCCAGGATGAGCCGGCGTTGGCTCAAGTTGACCCGATCGCTGGGCGTTGACGAAGAGGCCGCCCGGCGCGTTTTTGCCGGCATGGCCATCAGCTACAATGGCGACGGCCGTTACTATCACATCTTGACCCATGTGGGGGAATTGCTGGATACGGCCGGCGGCCTGCGCGACCTGGCCCATGACTATAAGACAGTTCAGCTGGCCATCTGGTTTCATGACGTTGTTTATGATTCGCGGGCCGGCGATAATGAGGTCAGGAGCGCTGAGTATGCTCGGGCCGCGTTAGAAGAGTTGGGCCTGCCCGAGCGGATCATCACCCGGGTCAGCGACCTGATATTGAAGACCGTGACCCACGAGTCCGAAAACGAAGATAGAGATGCCCTCATCTTGCTGGACTCCGATCTGGCACCCTTGGGAGCGGACGAGGAGGTCTTTGCCCGGCAATCATATGCACTGCGGCAGGAATTCGGTTGGGTACCCGACGACGAATATAAGGCTAACCGGGTGCGGGCGCTGGGCAAGTTTTTGAGCCGGGAGCGCATTTACCAGACGGATCGGCTCTACCAGGCGCTAGAGGCAAAGGCGCGGAGCAATCTTAGCCAAGCGATAGCCGAATTATCTGAAGCCGGCGCTTAAGCTGGTGAGGACGTTTCTTCTGGCTCGCCTGGAGCGGGCTTTTCATCTCCTTTGCTGATTAGACGGGCGATCCAGGCATTTTTCTCGTCCGCTTCAAGCACCAACTCCTTGACGATCATCGTCACCGGAATACCCAGAATGGCGCCCATGGGGCCGAGGACGGCCGTCCAGATGGTGATCGATAGGATGACCATGATGGGCGCCAGATCGAGACCCTCGCCCATGAATTTCGGTTTCAACACTTCGTCGGCGAAGCCGTTGATGAGGATGATGCCGACGAAGACGATTATAGCGGCGAGCGGACCGGACTCCAGCCAGGCCAGGATCGTGGGCGGAATGGCCGCCAGCCAGAAGCCTATGACGGGGATATAGCTCAAGAGAAAAGCCAGGATACCCCACAGCAAGGGCAAGGGCACGCCCATGATCATGAAGAAAATCGTATCCAGGGCGCCAGTCAGCAGGCCGATCCAGGTGGTGATGGATATGTAGCGCCTGATGTCGAGGCTGAAGTCGGATAAGCGCCGGACGTAGTCGTTGCCGGCATCCAACTCGGCGGCCACTTTGCGGGGCATGTTGAAGGCTTCGACGAGCATGAAGATGATGGCCATGAAGATGAGCACCACGTTGGAAAGCGTTTCCACCAAGCCACCAAGCAACCCGGCGTAGAGATCCATTAGCGCGCCGGGATCAATAAGATCGGCGACGGGTACAGAGTTCGCCTGGCCAAGGCCCAAGCTGGCCAAGAAGTCCGCGATGGACTGCTTGATGCTATCTATTTCGTCGGCGTAGGTCGGTAGTAGATCAAACAGTCGATCGACGGCGACGATCAAGGTGATAACCAGGAAGGCGCCGACGGCCAAAATGGCCAGGAAGGTGAGGATGAAGGCCAGCCAACCAGGCGCGTTTTTCTCTCGCAGCCAGAAGAATAGCGGGCTGGCGCTCAACACGACGATCCAGGCCAGCAGCAAGGGCACGATGATGCCGGACGCCTGGCGCACGGCGATCAGGGCAATTCCTAGGCCGGCGACGCCCAGTATGAATCTCAGAGTGAATGAAAGGCTCTTCTGAGACATGGCGGTGTGGTTACTTGTGCAAGGTCTGCCAGCACAAGACGACGACCGCCCCTTGCGAGAACATCAACCAGGCCAAAAGCAAAGTAGCAATGATGGAGGCGATATCGATCCAGCGAGGCACGTCGTTCTGAATTTCGTCGATTCGCTCGACGGCCAGGCCAAGTCGCTCTTCCGCGCCGGTCATGCGACTATGCATCTCGTCGACGCGATCATTCAGTCGATTGATAGGCGCACTGATGGCCTCGACCAGGTTTTCGGCCCGATCTTCTCTTCTCTGTTGCGACTCTTCGCGCAGCTCAGCAGCGCTGACGGCCATTTCCTCCATGCTGGTCCGGATAGCGCCGATTTCCGTGCTGCCCGGAACTTCGACGTTGAGGAAGGGGATGGCATTGATGGCTTCGATGGTTTCCTCGACGGCGACCACGGTATCATAGATCGAGCGGACACTCTGGCCGGCCTGGCCGACCTTTTGCTCGACATCCACGTCGAAGATCCGGTTCAACGCCTCCACGACGAGATTCGTTTCGGCCAGCCCGGCGCCCAGATCTTGCACCTGCTGATCGGCTTCGCCAAGGGATGTCGAAACCTCGGCCAAAGCGGCACCGGCTTCACCGGCTACGACTTCCAGGCGCTGCAAAGTATCGTCAATGGGCGTCAGAATGGCCAGGATGGTTTCAGTCACGGGCGTGTTGACAGCCCAAACACCGATCACGCCGGCCAAGCCCAGAAGCAAAAAGAGTGAAGCGATGACGATGGCCGCCCACAACAAGATGCGCTGAAAGATGTTCGGACCTTTCTTCCCAGAATCTGGTTCTGAAACATCTGGCTCGGAAGCCTTCGTCTCGACGATTTCGGTTTTGGCGCTCTCCGCTTCTGATGCTTCTGGCTGCCCGGCTTCCGGTTCTGCTCCCTCAGACTCTAAATCTCCAGTTTCAGAATCATCCGGTTCCGGGCTATCCATTTCGGCGCTTTCTTGCTCGGCGCTTTCAGCTTCAGCATCTTCCATCTCTGGATCGTTCTTTTCTGGGATTTCCATATTGCCCTCCTTAGATAATGGGACGCGGATTAACGTGGATAACGCGGATTAAGGGTAAGGCAGTCGGGAAACCATCTGGTCGCGCGAGATGACGCCTTGCCCGACTGCCTTACCCCTACCGTACTCTCCTGCGGGAATCGCCGCCAGCGGTGATCGTTCAGCTGTCAGATTCGCCGTCTTCTGTCGCGGCAGCGACGTTGCTATCGGCGACCCAGCCTTTCATGAGATGGTGCACGGCCGCGGCGCCAATGAGCGGCCCGTCGCCGACCGGCAATTCGGCCGGATAGAGGACGAAAGGTTGGGTCTGGTAGCCGCCCATGCCGCCGTGACAGCCGATGAGCTCCTCAAAGGCGGCCACTTCATTGGTATCGGCTCGATAAAAGCTGTTGACCAGGATATCGGGACAATTGGGGAAGGTGTCCTCGCGAATCAGGTGTTGGGCAGCTCGTGGGCCGAATCCGGCTAACGGGTCCTCGCCTTCGATCCGTTCTTCCTTCAGATAGTTGCGGCCGTTGGCCCCGATGACAACCGGACCGTGCTCTATTGAGCGAACCATGGCAAAGCCAATGCCCTCGTGATTGACAAGACCATCGAGCATGCCGGGATAGATAAGCTCAATCTCTTCCAACGTCCCCCGTTCCTCGAGCCCCGTACCGTAGACCAGGCCGAGGTTACCGGAGGCCATCACGACGATGCCCGGCAGTTCCTCATCCTTGACTTCGTCGGCCGAAAGGACCTCGGCCTTGACGATCTCGCTCCTTTCTCTAGCCGCCGCGTAGCGCTTCGCGGCCCCGGCCGCCCGGCGGGCGGTATTGCTGTCTTCGTGTTGCATGGCGTCGGATAGGACGTTGTTGAGGTTGGTGACGCCCTCGGCGTTTTCCTCGTAGCCGCCGACCTGGTAATCGTCGGTCAGTTCCTGCACGAATTCAGCCAGGGACTTGCCGTAGCGCTGCTTGAAGGTGGCGCCGCCGCTCTGGCCATGATCGGACAGGATCACGAAATGGTAGGGGCGGGGCGCTTTTTCGGCCGCGGACTCCAGGCGGGCGAACTGCTGGTCGATCTTGTACAGGGCATCAAAGGCGTCGTGGGTTTCGACGCCCGAGTGGTGGGCTACCTCGTCGTAACCGACGAAGGTGGCGTAAGCCGAAGGTGTGCCAGCGAACATATCGCCGATGAGAGTGTAGATGTTCAACTCGCGCAGGAAGACAGTTGTTCCGCCACGCACCAGGGCATATTTGAAGTTGCGGTGATGCCTGTCCAGGCGGGGTTGGACGTCCTTGCGCCGCTGCTGCCAGAACCGATAGCGTTCCAGGATGATGTCCCAGAAGAGAAGCAACAGGGTGCGGGAGAAGTTGTAAGGATCGGCGAAATAGGCGTAAAAGTCGGCGGTGTGGAAGCGGGAGAAGTCCTTGATGGTGCTGGCCGTGTTCATGACGTTGGGCGCGTCGCCGGAGAGTAAATTGCCGCGGCTGGCGCCGCCGTCGACCAGCAAGCCGTTGCCGTCAGAGTGATCTTGTTCGATCTTGGCCACTTCGTCGGGATTGCTGGAGGCGACGATCATCTTGCGCTGGCGATCGTACCAGCGAAAGGCCGGTATATTGTAGTTGTTGCCGTGCAGCAAGCCGGCCTGACTGGCCGAGGTCTGGGAGGAAAGATCGGTCTCCCAGGTGGCCAGTTTGTGCGTGCCTTCTTCGAGCCAACGCTTCATGGTCGGCGTGTAGCCCAATTCCATGGCCTTTTCCAGAACCGGCATGGCCAGGCCATCGATCTCCAGGAAGAAGACGCCGGGTACATCGGTCTCCACGACATTCTTGCTGCGGCGGATGCGCTTGTTGATGACGTTGCGGTAGTAGGAGGCGTCGTCGTCCAGAGTGAGCAGCGTACTCAGGATCACGTTGACGGCCGTGATGCCCAGCGCGGTCCAGATGCCTGTCCAGAACAGGTTATCAACATTGAAGCCAGGGACAATCTGGCCCGCCAGCCAGACGATGACCCCGTTGAGGACCAGGAAGAGCAGCCCCCCGGTGAAGACCGCGAAGGGCAGCAGTACCCGGCTCAAGAAGGGCCACAGCAGGGCGTTCAGCAGGCCGATAGCGGCCGCGGCCATAAACGCGGTACCGACACTGTCGATCGTCAGACCATCCAGTATTAGGTCCATAACTATCAAGCCAATGACCGAAATAACCCAGATGATCAAGATGCGGACAACCGGGTGCCTGCTCAAAGAGCGTCTATGTTCTTTCATTTTTCTCCTCCGGAATAGCGGTTAGCGATGAGCAATTAGCCTTTAGCGGCATGGTTGTTATCCGTTAATGAATACCAGGATGCGGTTGCCGGCGGCGTCGAATATGGTCAATTGTCCAGCGCTGATGGCCATCTCGTCGGCCTGCTGCAACAGGATCAAGAATTGGCCTTCTTGTTCCATGATGCCCTCAGGCGTGGCGCAAAGCTGTTGGCTGGACGACAAGTTGCTAATGAGTAGAGTCTGGTCGTAAGCCGTGAACCGGCCGCTGTAACTGTTGCAGCCACCTGATCCGCTGAGGCTACCGTCGGCGCCAAAGCGGGCCGTTATCTCGGTCCCTGGCAGCAGCGATTGCAATCCGCCGCTAGACGACACATATGATTGAAGCAGCCAACGGCCGGTGGTCAGGCCGTTTACTACGGTGATCTCAATTCGCTCGGCGCTGGTGGTATTGTCGGGATTGAAGGTCAGCAGCTCATAGGAGGTCGTGATATAGGGCTGGACGTCCTTGGTTCCCTGGCCAGTCACGGGATAGTTCGCATAATGATCGCCGACCGGATACAGGTAGACGGCGGTCACGTTCTCGACCGACCAGGCCAGGGTGGCCGTTTCGCCGGCGTTGATGGTCGTCCGGCTGGCGGTGAATTCGATGTCCGGCGCGGGGGTGGCAGTTGGTGTTGGCGTCGCGGCCGGGGTGGGCGTGGGCGGGGCGGGCAGGACGAGGACATCGTCGCCATTTTCCACCTCGACGAACTCCTCGGATACCCAGCCGACGCCGCCGGCCACTTCTGGTATATTAATCGCCCACCAGGTGCCATCGGCGCTCACGCCGACGACCTCTAGCTCGGCGCCAAAGGGGGCGATGCCAACGACCGGATATTCGACCCCAGGACCGGTGCGAACGTTGACCCCGGCCCTGGCGGTCACCGTGGCCGTGGGGTCGCCCGGTTCTGGCGTGGGGGGGACGACGGTGGCCTCGACGGTAACGCCCGGCGGAGGCAGCGTCGCCACCTCCTCGCCGCCCGACTCAGAGTCGCCGCCAACGACGTAGACGAGCACCAGGAAGAGGATGCCGGCCAGGGCCAGGACGAGAGCCACGGCCAGGACGATCACCAGCGTGTTGCTACCGCCCTGCGATTCTTGAGCGGCCGGCGCTTGTTCTTCCGGCCCGTCAGGGGCCGCCGGTTCAGTCGATTCTTCGCCGGTCTCAGGCGCCTGACTTTCCATTTCTTCGTTAGGAGTCTGTTCTTCCATGTTATTGTTCCTCCGAATAGTCAGTTCTTTTGGCTAGTTGCCTATGTCGCACACGCCGGATCTCGTCGAACAGCATGAGCAAGACGGCGACGCCGTTC
>CP070688.1:4247936-4251288 GCA_020353135.1 Chloroflexota bacterium | reverse complement strand
TGAAATAAAGATGATGGCGATGCCCCTTCTCTTCAGCCGCATGATGAGATCGGTAAGGATGCCAACCTCATGAGAGGCCAGCGCCGCGGTAGGCTCATCCATGATGAGTACCCGGGCATCGTACGAGATAGCCTTGGCGATCTCTACTACCTGCTGCTCTGCCACCGAAAGCGTACCCAATAGCGCCTCAGGCTTGATGATGTCTTCGGCTTCCAGTTGCTTCAACACTTCGATCGTGTCGCTTTCCATCTGCTTCCGGTCAACTACGCCAAACCGGTTAGGCTCTCGCCCGACAAAGATGTTCTCGGCAACGGTACGCTCCGGCAAAAGATTGAATTCTTGATAGATGATACTGATACCGGCATTTTGGGCCTCTTGAGGATGGTCGAATTCAACCTGATCACCGGCGAAGTAAACCTGCCCATTGTCGCGCTGATAGGCGCCGGCCATGACCTTCATGAGTGTTGATTTGCCGGCTCCGTTTTCGCCTACTACCGCGTGAACTTCACCAGGATAGAATTTGACGGAGACATCGTCCAACGCCAGTACACCAGGGAACTTCTTGGTGATATTCCTGACCTCGAGAATGGGCTGACCAATATCCGGTTCAGTTTCGGTCATCAGGCATTTCTCTCTATAGGAATTCTAGAGGGCGATAAATGGCAGCAAGCCCATGGAGCATACTGGACCGCTGCCAGCCACCCATACATTGAAACTCGGCCGAATTAGAGCTCAACCCGTTGACCCGTTTCGGCCGACTGTTGGCCAGCAGCCAACACTTCCATCTCTTTCACTCCGTCATAGAAGTTAGGCTCAATAGAGGTGCCATCTTCGATAGCCTCCATGAAGTCGACCACCGCATGATGAAATTCGTGCTCGTAGCCGATGATGTGCCCAGGAGGCCACCAATTGGCGACATAGTCGTGCTCGTCGCCTTCAGTGGCAATGATGGTGCGGAAACCTTGGGCATAGGCCGGATCGTCGCGCCTGAAGAACTGCAATTCATTCATGCGCTCCAGGTTGAAAACAATGCTGCCTTTGTCGCCGTATATCTCGAAATAGTTGTAGTTCTTTCGGCCCGGAGCAAAGCGCGTGGCTTCAAAAGTGCCCAAGGCGCCGCTCTCAAATTCGGCCAGCATGAAAGAGGCGTCTTCGCAGGTAACCGGGCCCATTTCGGTAGCGCCACCCTCGCCGGCGCTAAAGGTGGCTGCCCCTTCGCCGGGCAAAGGTCGCTCTTTGATGAAGGTGGTCATCATGGCCGAAACAGACTTGATATCGCCGACGAGGTAGCGGGCCAGGTCGATGCTATGGGAGTTGAGATCACCGTGCGGTCCTGATCCTGCTGTTTCAGACCGCAGGTGCCAGGTCAGCGGAAAATCCGGATCGACGATCCAGTCCTGCAAGTAAGCACCTCGCCAGTGGAACACGCGGCCGACATTTCCTTCGTCGATCAGACGCTTTGCCAAACGAACAGCCGGGCAGCGGCGATAGTTATGGTTCACGTAGTGGACGACGCCGGCCGCCTCGGCGGTTTCGTACATCTCCTGGGCTTCCTGGACTGACACCGCGAAGGGCTTCTCGCAGAATATGTGCTTGCCGGCCTTTGCGGCAGCCACTGCAATGGCATGATGCAAGTGGGTCGGAACGGAGATGTCGACAATGTCGACGTCGTCTCGCTCAACGACTTTGCGCCAATCGGTTTCGGTATCTTGCCAGCCCCATCTTTCGGCAAAGGCCCGCAGGTCATTTTCTTTTCGGCCGCAGGCCACCTTCAACACCGGCTTGATACCCATGTCAAAGAAACGCGGTGCGTTTAGCCAGGCGTTGCTATGGGCCCTGCCCATGAACTTGGTGCCGATGATGGCTACGTTCATCGTTTTCATAGTGGTATGCTCCGTTCGCTAGATTGGCCTGGTCTACTAAGTTACCGTGTCATTTTTTCCGCCGGGCGCTTTCATAATGAGGGAGTTGACGCCGTCTGTAATGGGGGAACTACGCCGCCCGGCGGATCGGCCTAGCCGATGGCAGTAGTAATACGCCTCAGTTCTTTCACACTTTGAGCGACCGCTTCGTGCTCGCGATTAGCATAATCAGGGTGAAGCGAATCGGTTTCGACGGCCAGGAAGCCCTGATAGTTGGCATCCTTCAGTATCTCAGCCAGCTTAAGGTTGTCCACAAGTCCGTCGCCTACCGGCGTTGAGGAAAAGAAGTACCATTCGGCAACGTCAACGCCCTTTACTGGTTTCAGGTCCTTGATATGAGTCGCATAAACGCGATCAGCCAACTTCTTGGCGCCGTTAACGGGATCATCCAGGAGACGTAGGAAGTTGCCGGTATCAAGGTTCAAGCCAAAGTATGGCGAATCGACCCGGTCGAGCAGTTCGACGCACTCATCGGATGTGTAGTCGATATGGTTCTCGACGGCCAACTTAACGTTATGCTCCTCGGCGACCTTAACCGCGTCCTTGAACCAATTGACCAGGATGTCGATTTGGGGACCATGGGGCTCAAATCGGAACATGAGGCTGCTGGCCACGACGCGCATCACATCGGCGCCGATCAATTGGGCGTTAGGGATCTGGGACACCATGTCGTCAAAAGCCTCGCGGTTCTTGCCTGCCTCCAGTCCATCGGGATGGCCCCAGGCATAGACCCGGTCGAAGCCATAATCGTCGAGCTGCGCCTTGAGGTCGAGAAACCATTCCTTTTCGAAGGATGGGAAGAAGCATGACTCAAGGGAAACGCCGTCTACGCCCAGCTTCTTGGCGTACGCCAGGAAGTCTTCCATGGTCATCTTTTCGCTTTCGGCCGGCGCCGTCTGGTGGGGATAAACCTCGCCAAAGAAGCGATGGAAACAATAGCTGTCAATACCAACTTTCATTGCCATTAGTTGTTCTCCTTCAACTTACAGAAACGATCCTCTTGCAATGTTTTTTAAGTCCTGTTCTGCAAGGGGCGATCCGCCAACGAGGCGATCACTTCTTCCGAAACACTAACCTGAGTTCCTGACCGGTCACGCAGCCTGATCAGTTCGACTTCAAAGCGCGATCGATCTCCTCGGTGCAGGGCATGGTAAAACTCTATCGGCGTCCCGTCAGCCAAGTAACTGATGCTGTCCAGGATGATCAATGGCGCGCCAGACTTAACGCCCAATAGCTCCGCCTCGTACTGGTTTGCTAGCCCGGCCTCCAAAACACGGCTACCACGGGCGATCACCATGCCATACTCTTGCTCGAGGAATTGGTAAAGTGATTGTTCTGTAAAATCGGCTACGAGCAACTTCGGACACAACGCGTGAGGCAGATAGGTGCTGACGAACACGATCGGTTCATCTTGTACATAGCGCAGGCGG
>CP070688.1:4218354-4247836 GCA_020353135.1 Chloroflexota bacterium | reverse complement strand
ATCTGACATTCCGTGGAATGGTCCAATCGCCGCAGTGCGCGTCGGTCTCATCGACGACCAGTTGGTCGCCAATCCGACCATCGAAGAAATGCAGGAAAGTCTGCTGGATCTTCGCATGGCGGCAAGCCGAGATGCTATCATCATGGTCGAAGCTGGCGCGACCGAAGTTACCGAGGATCTGCTACTGCGAGCCTTAGAGTTCGGTCACGATGCGATCCAGCCGATAATCGACCTTCAGAATGAAATGCGCGAACAGGTCGGCAAGGAGAAGCGTGAGGTCGTTTTGGCCTCAGTCGACGAGACGCTCGATGCGACTGTTCGTGAACGCGTTGGCGATCGACTCAAGGACATCGTAGCTCGCGAGCATGAACGTGATGCGCGCAACGCGGCCGTCGACGAACTGCGAGATGAGATCGTCGACAGATTCATGGAAGAGGACGAATCGCTAGATCCAAAAGCGGTGCGTGATATCTTTAGCGCAATTCTCAAGGAAGAGGTCCGGCAGCGGATCCTTTACGAAGGTGTGCGCCCTGACGGCCGTGGCTATACTGAAATCCGCCAATTGTCTTCGGAAGTCGGCATCAGCCCGCGAGCTCACGGCTCCGGTCTGTTCCGTCGAGGCGAGACCCAGGTGCTCTCCATCGTCGCCCTAGGCACGCTAAGAGAAGCCCAGAAACTGGATGGTCTGCAGCCTGAGGATTCCCGCCGATTTATCCATCACTACAATTTCCCACCCTACTCGACCGGGGAAACGTGGTTTCTGCGCGGACCAAAGCGCCGCGAGATCGGCCATGGCGCCCTAGCCGCAACCGCCCTCGCGCCGATGGTGCCGGATGAAGAGGAGTTTCCCTATACCATCCGTGTCGTGTCAGAAGTCCTGTCATCCAACGGCAGTACGAGTCAAGCCAGTGTCTGCGCATCGAGCCTGGCGCTCATGGATTGTGGCGTGCCACTGAAGCGCTCGGTTGCCGGTGTGGCGATGGGATTGATTTCAGATGGTAGCCAGCACGCGGTCTTGACTGATATTCAAGGAATGGAGGACCATCTGGGCGACATGGACTTCAAGGTTGCCGGGACTTCCGAGGGTGTTACGGCGCTGCAAATGGATATCAAGATCAGTGGTTTGTCGCGCGATATCATGGCCCAGGCCCTGCAGCAGGCCCACGAAGGTCGGATGCAGATCCTGGACAATATGCAGCAGACAATGCCGGCCGCCAGAGAGGAACTGAGCCGCTGGGCGCCGCGGATGACATCTATAAAGATCGATCCCGAGAAGATCGGCGCCGTGATCGGCAAAGGCGGAAGCACAATTCGCAAGCTTGAAGAAGAGTTTGAGGTATCGATCGACATCCAGGAAGATGGCACAATATACGTCGCTGCCGTGGATGGTGAACAGGCCACCCTGGCCATGGAAAGCATTGAGAACCTGACGAGAGAACCCGAACTGGGCCAGATATTCTCCGGCCGTGTTGTGCGAACCACTGACTTTGGCGCTTTTGTGGAGTTTGCTCCGGGCACCGACGGTATGTGCCACATTTCCCAGTTGTCGTCGGAAAGGTTGAACCGCGTCGAAGACGCGGTCCAGCTTGGCGATGAGGTCATGGTTATGATTACAGGCATTGACCGTGACAATGGCAAGATCCGTTTGTCGCGCCAGGCCGTTCTGGAAGGCTGGACTCTTGAAGAAGCCCAGTCCAAGGACTCTCCCAGAGGTGGCGGGCGCGGTGGTGGCCGAGGACGCGGTGATCGTCGCCACTCACGGCGCTAAACCACCTGATTCATCTGAGTCATTGCGAGCCCTGGCATCCTGGTGCCAGGGCTTGTTTTGTTCTACGACTCCTACCGGGTGAATATGGTAACGGCTATAATACATGGTACCCGAGACGCATTTTCCGAGGAAGGCGCCATGAACAAAGACCAAGCATCCGAGATCCTGGCCGAAACCGAAAACCTGATTGCCTGGCTGAGCCATGAAGAAGCCGGCCGGGTCTATCATCTGGAATTTGGGACGCTCAGTCTTCATTTGATGCCCGAGGAGTGGAACGAGCTTGTCATATTGATCGAAGGCGCCGCTTCAAAGAAATAGCCGGCGATCGCGGTACGACAGCCTAAGTTGCTTGATGCCTCTAGGTGGTAGCCAGACATGACCGAAGAAACACATCTTGACTATACGCCGATGATGCGTGATTTGACGGCCGGAGACCGGCCGCGAGAGAGGTTGATGCAAGTCGGCGAGCGGGCACTAGCCACGTCAGAGCTGCTGGCGATTATTTTTCGCACAGGAGTTGGCGGAGAAAACGCGATTCGCCTGTCCGAGCGACTTCTAGCCAGCTTTGGCGGCTTGCCCGGCCTGGCCAGGGCGTCAGTGAGTGAATTGCAATCGGTGAAAGGAATAGGTCCGGTCAAAGCCGTGGAGGTCAAGGCCGCTCTCGAACTGGGCCGCCGGCTTCTGGCAAGCGCTCCTGAACAACGATCCCGGGTGTCTTCTCCGGCCGACGCAGCCAATCTATTAATGTCTGATATGGCACTGCTTGAGCAGGAACACCTTCGCCTGGTTTTGCTGGACACGCGAAACCACGTTCTGGCCACGCCAAATGTCTATGTCGGCAGCTTAAACACCTCGGTCATCCGCGTCGGCGAACTCTTCCGTCACGCCATCAAGGAAAATGCCGCCGCCATTATTGTGGCTCACAACCACCCCTCAGGCGATCCATCGCCCTCCCCTGAAGATGTAAGAGTTACCAAGCAAATCGTAAGCGCCGGGCAACTCCTTGACGTAGAGGTACTCGACCATCTTGTCATTGGCCACGGCCGCTATGTCTCACTAAAGGAACGCGGACTGGGCTTCGACTAGCCCCTACTCTACCGCGATCAGGGCCAGATCGTAAATGCGGGACTCAAAACTGTGCCCTGAAGCGATCACCGTAATCGATTTGATTTGGGCTGGCAAGATACCCAGCTGCCCCAGCTTCTCGAGTAGGTTTTCCGACTCATAGAAGGCCAGTTGGTCAAATGGCACTCTCTGGTGCTCGTTGAGCGGTGGCGGGCAAGCAACACACACATCCGGTGTATCTGGACCTACTTCACCAGAGGCGTAGAAGCCTTGCTGCCATATCTGGTTTGTGCCGTTAACATCAACGTATTCGATTCGCACGATGACCGGGCATTCGCTCCCTTGCTGACCACACACGCCCAGGCTTTGCTCGGCCACGTGCATACTCATCAGCAGCTTCAGGCTTTCGAAGTCAGTCACATCCTGGCCAACGACTTGCCGCAGACCTGCATCTGCGTGTCCAATACCCAACCGCTTGAAAATCACGACCGGCTCGGGATCACTTGAATCCGCCGCTACCTCCACGCTAGGCTGATCTGCTATCTCCGTATTGGGCGAGAGCGGAAGCCACATTTCGAGGCCTTGGCTGAACTCGCCGTTGGCTATTAGGTTTCGTTCGGCCGTCAGTGGACCTTCAAGGACATCTGGAGCGGACATTGTCGCCCTCTGGGCGCTTACCAGCTCAAGCTGCTTATCACCGGCCTCCAGCACTAGGCTTCCTTGCAATACCGTTACTTGCGATTCCGAATTGGTCGCATTGATTGAATACTGGCCTTGTTCCTCGATCAGCGCCAGGCCCTGCGGCGTCCTTACCTGGAGAGTGACAGGTCGAACAGGTTCGTCTGGGACGCTCAACAAGATCCTGCCGGCGCGCAAATCAAGAGCCAGTTCATTCTTACGCGAACTGCTTTCAAATCGAGGCGATCGCGCGTCGTCCAACTGAACTTGTGTGCTGCCATACACCTGAACTCTGGCGATCAAGGGCCCTTCGGCCACCGACCGGGCCAGCAGAAGCGCCGTATCGGTTGCGTTCGTCAACACAGAGCTGTCTGCCCCCAGTGAAAATGCCGGATCGCCAGCGAACAAAGCCACAGACTCACCGTCAACCTGGACGATGCCAACGGTTCCCTGGTTGGCCTGGACTTCGATCTCCATGGCCCTCATAGCGCGTTGGCGATACGCGTTCAAGCCCAGCGGCACGAAAATAACCAGCCCAACACATGCAAATAGGCCAGCTAGCACGATCGCCCAGGCCAAGCGTTGACGTCGCCCGTTCATCAGAAGCGCACTTCAAATGATCCAAACTCGCCGGACGCCCGTGACCAAGCCGCTTCTACGTTCTGGACATGAGCTGAGGGTGGCCCTTTCGCCAAGAACTGCAAGAGAGCTCTCAGGTTGTCATCTTGCCCTTCGGCAACTATCTGGACAGAGCCATTGGCCTCATTCCTAACCCATCCAGTTAAGTCCAGCCGCCTTGCCTCCCGCCTGGTGTAGTATCGATAAGACACGCCCTGAACCAGGCCTGAGACAATTACAGTAAGTCGTTTCATTCTTCGAATCTCAGCGGTTGCAGTGGTCAACTCATTCTTGCCCTGCCACTCCCGCTTGGCACTGGCGGAATTATACCCGACAGCGCGGCCGTCATGAAAGTTACTCTTATGTTGGTCTATAGGCCGCGCACGATTTGGCCGGCGACCCTCGGTCCGCGATACACAAGGCCAGTATAGAGCTGAACTAAAGCTGCTCCGGCATCCAGCTTGGCCTTGGCGTCATCGGCGGTGAACACACCGCCTGCGCCAATGATCGGTAGTCGATCGCCAAGCTGGCGCCAGATGTAGGCAATTATCGCATTGCTTCTTTTCCGAAGCGGCAAGCCGCTGAGACCGCCAGGCTCGTCACCGTGCGGACTCACCAGACCCATTCTTGACAGCGTCGTATTGGTCGCAGAAATCCCGCTAACACCATGATCAACCGCAGCTTCCAGGACATGATCAAGTTGTTCCCATGTCAAATCTGGCGAGATTTTCAGAATAAGCGGCCGGGGTGATATGCGGTGCAATGCCGCCAATTCCTTATTGTCATCCAATAGCGTCTGCAGCAATTGTGAAAGATACGTCCGGCCCTGCAACTCTCGCAGACCTGGCGTGTTGGGCGAGCTGACATTGACGGCCAAATAATCTGAATAAGGATACACTTCAGCCATCACTGCGCAGTAGTCACTTGCAGCATTCTCCAGCGTTGTCGTCCCTTGTTTACCCAGGCTGACCCCAATGATGGTCCGGATATCCCCACCAGCGTAGCTTTTTAAGCGCTCGACCGCCCGCGCTGAGCCTAGGTTCGGAAATCCCATACGATTGATGAGCGCATTGTCTTGCGGTAACCTGAATACACGCGGTCTTTGGTTACCGTCCTGCGGCCGTGGGGTCAGCGTGCCTACTTCCACGTGACCAAAACCCAGGTGACCTAATCCTGGAGCCACCCGCGCATCTTTGTCGAAACCAGCTGCAACGCCCAATTCGTTCGCGAACTGGAGCCCGAACACTTCTACAGGCCGTACAGGTATCTGCCCAGCTACACTGCGCAACAGGGCCCGTCCTGCGCGATGGTTCTGGCAAAGCTCAAGGACACGCAGGGTTAGATCATGAGTTGTCTCAGGATCAATTCTGCTGAGGAGTGGGAACAACAGGCGCCGGTACATTGACTTGCGGCTAGTGCGTCAGAATCCGGTGCGGCCATGCGCTCATGCTGGCTCCGCTTACCTTCTCTTGCCAACTAATCGTCGCTGAGTTGGAGAACGGCCATGAAAGCCTCTTGCGGAACCTCGACGTTGCCGATCATCTTCATGCGCCGTTTGCCTTTCTTCTGCTTTTCCAACAGCTTACGCTTGCGCGTTACATCGCCTCCATAACATTTGGCCAACACATCCTTGCGCATCGCTTTCACGTTGGCCCGGCTGATCACTTTGTTGCCCACCGCCGCCTGAATGGGCACTTCGAACATCTGGCGAGGGATAAGTTTTCGCAGGGCCGTGACCATCTTTTGGCCACGGTGATACGCGTCCTCCTCGTGGACAATCATGGCCAGGGCGTCCACCGGCTGCTTGTTGACCAAGATGTCGAGGCGCACCAAATCGGCCGGCAGGTAACCAGCAAACTCATAATCCATGGACGCGTAGCCGCGTGTCGCGCTCTTGAGCCTGTCGTAGAAGTCAACTACGATTTCGGCCAGCGGAATCGCGAAACGCAAGATGACTCTTCCCGGAGCTGGATACTCCTGAGACTTGAATTCGCCCCGGCGTTTCATCACCAGCTCCATGACCACGCCGTAATATGTATCCGGTGTAAAAATGTGGACATCCATCCATGGCTCGCGGATTTCCTCTATCTGGCTCGGATCGGGCAATTCCGCTGGGCTCTCCAGTACTTCGACCTGGCTTGTATACGCCTTAACTACTTCATATCGCACACTGGGAGCAGTTGCGACTATATCCAGATCGTACTCTAGCTCCAAGCGTTCCTGGATGTTTTCCATGTGGAATAAACCCAAAAAACCACATCGAAAACCGAAGTTCAAGGCGGTAGACGTCTCCGGCTCAAATACCAGAGAAGCATCATTGAGTTGCAGCTTGTCCAGGGCCTCCTTTAGCAACTGGTAGTCTTCACCTTCTGTCGGATAAAAGCCGGCGAATACCATCGGTTTCGCCGCGCGGTAACCCGGCAGTGCTTCCTTGGACGGTTCTTGCTCAAGAGTCACCGTGTCCCCTACTCTGCACTGCCTGACTGTCTTGAGGCCAGTCGCGATATAGCCGACTTCGCCGGCAGATAATTCTTCTGTCATTGTCATGCGCGGGCGGAACGCGCCGATCTCAATGGGCTCAGTCGTTACCCCGCTAGACATGACTCGAATTAATTGGCGATCGCGCAGCACGCCTTCGAAGACGCGAACGTAGGCCACGACGCCCTTGTACGAATCATAGTGGGAGTCGAACACCAAGGCTTGCAGTGGGCTTCGCGTTTCACCGCTTGGCGGCGGCACACGTTTCACAACGGCCTCGAGTACTTGTTCGACATTCTCTCCGGTCTTGGCGCTAATGGCGATAACATCTTCTGCCGGAACGCCTATCAAACCTTCCAATTCCTCCGCCACCACATCGGGCATGGCCGCCGGCAAGTCAGTCTTATTAACTACTGGCACGATTTCGAGATCGGCATCAACTGCCAAGTAGAGATTCGCCAGCGTTTGCGCTTCGACTCCTTGAGTCGCGTCGACGACTAGTACCGCGCCCTCGCAGCTCTGAAGCGCGCGGCTTACTTCATAAGCGAAGTCGACATGGCCTGGCGTGTCAATCAGATTCATCTCGTATGTAAATCCGTCAGCCGCCGCGTACTCCATACGGACCGCTGACGCTTTGATTGTCACTCCTTTCTCTCGTTCGAGTTCCATGTCATCCAAGATCTGTTCCTGCATTTCCCGTTCAGATACAGTACCGGTGAGTTGCAACAACCGATCCGCCAGAGTTGATTTACCATGATCGATGTGTGCGATAATGCAGAAGTTTCTGATGCGTAGCTGTTCCATGCGCCCAAGTATAACAGACCATATCGCCTGGCGTCAGTGAGCCAGCTCAGGCACGGGTCTCCAAATCAGCGGGCCAATAGATGCGAACCGGAAGAACATCAGAATCGTAAATGATGTTGACTTTCGCTATTCACGCGGCTATGATCGATAGTACTGTAGTGCTACTCGAGTCAGTTTCTCCGCAGTTTAATAGTCGAATATTGCCTCATGGCAGCGTGTCACTTAATCAGAACTAACTCAGATTGAGTCGGCGGCTGTCGGTCTAGCCCCACATCATCCTTCGTAATCATCGAGCAGAATGCCTATCGCTACCTCAATTCAACATGGCAGGAAGCTCTGATTAACTTATTGATCGGCTTGTTGAACCAAGCCAAAGTGGAAAGAGGAGTGTAGGATGAAACCCCAGATCAATATGGACACGTTCCATGAGATGCTGCAAGACGAAACGGCGCAAAGCCCGCTCATGATAGCGCTCAAGAAGCTGTCGGAGATCGGTGAACCAAAATCAATAACGGAAATGAAGGGAATCAGGCCCCTCGGTAGCTGGTCCGGTTGGTCCTATTAGCCGCCGGTTCTTCTGACAGGACTCCCTGCAGATCGGCGCATTCAAACAGTCAGAATCTGCTCCGGCTCTGCCATCAGCATGAATAAAACGAGCCAGGTTGGCTAGCGAGGTTGCGTTGGTCACTGTAGAATCGGGCTGTCGACTCACTTCGTGTGAAGTTGGCACGCTAGCACAGTGAGTTTTAAACATATTCGTGACCTTGTTGCCAGTCTGCCTGAAATTGGCGACTGGCCTGAATTGGCGACGGTCTTTGATCGGGCTGGCGCAGCTCCCCGTCCCGACTGGGAGCTGCCCATGCTCGCCTGCCAGGCTGCCGGCGGTGCGCGGGCCGATGCGCTTCCTGTGGCGGCCGCAATTGCTTGCCTCCAGCTGAGCATCATTATCGTAGACGACATACTGGACGAGGATCCCCGAGGCGCCCACGTCAAGTACAAAGTTGGGCCAGCGTCGAATATGGCGCTAGCCTACGAAGCGTTGGCATTACGCTTAATCGACGCCTCGCCTCTCCACCCCGATCAAAAACTGGCTATCATGGCCACCTTATCTCGAGTCGGTCTGCAAACGGCAATTGGTCAGCATATGGATGTACAGAACCTGGGCGGCCAGTCAAGCTATTGGAAGGTTGTGACCGCAAAGAGCACACCTTTCTACGGTGGTGCGCTGAAAGCTGGCGCCGTTGCGGGCGGCGCTTCGTCGACGCTTGTCTCGCAAATGTACGATCTTGGTCTGCTATTTGGTGAGATTGTCCAAATTGAGGATGACTTGTCGGACGCCCTCGAGACGCCGGCCAACGCGGATTGGAAACAGGGCCGTAATAACCTGCTAATTCTATATGCTCAAACGGCAGATCATTCGCAGCGCTCTCATTTTGCCAAATTGCTGTCACGTGTGGATGATCCCGAAGTCTTGGCCGAGGCGCAGCAGATCCTACTATCTTCAGGAGCCGTAGCATACAGCGCATACCTGCTTGTCATCCGCTATCAGGCGGCTCACCGTACTCTGGCAGCCATGGATCTTGCGGACCGGCCCACCATGACCGATTTGCTGAACAGCTATGCCGGCTCGCTTTTGCGGCTCCTAAATCTGGCCGGCGTCGAGTTGTCGCGAGAGAACCTTCTTGAGCCGCTTCCCAATAATCATCGAATTAACCCGGCTTAGGGGGCCGTAGCAACCCTAACTGGTAGTATAGGGGGATTGCCTAGAACAGGCCCTTCTCTGTACAATGTATGTGACCTTCGGGTCAACGGCATTTTGCTGCCGGTAGAGAATTGAGTATGAGTGGACGTCTTCCAAGTCTATTCAACCGTTCAGATTGGCGCCTGCTGGCGGTATCTCTCGCTGTCTTTGCGCTCTACGCCTTCTATGCCCTCAGTTACCTTCTGTTGACACCCTATCCCGGCGTTGAAATTACGACCTTCGTAACTGGTTGGAGGATCAATGACACCGTACAACCAGATCTCGAGGTCGAAGACGTTCTCGTTCAGATTGGCGATTTGAGCTACGACCAGTATTTGGAAGATTGGCTGAGCGTGCCATTCAGAGGCTATTTGCCCGGCGAGGTCGTTCCTAATGTAATCAAGGACAATGGTCAGGAAGTCGACCTGGAGATGCCACAGCCTAGCCTGGATGATCGGATCAAACGCCTGGTAACCACCTTATGGTTCTTTCCGTTCTGGCTCGCTGGCACGGCTGTTCTTCTGTTCCTGCGGCCGAGGGATCGTCGTTGGCAGTTACTGATCGCCATAATGTACTTGACGGCCATCTGGATTGTCGTTGGCAGTATTGCGAACTGGCAGATAAGCGGATCTCGATACGTCGCTATCGTTGTTGGCTGGGCGATGGCGCCTGTCTTTTTACATCTTCACCTCACGGTGCCTAACCCTTTGATGGCCAAGCGACATCGCCTCATCATTCCGATTCTCTACGCTCTGGTCATCGTTCTGGCGATTGCTGAGCTACTGCAACTACTTCCCAGAAGCACCAGTTTACTGGCAATCAGCTTGGCGATATTATGCAGCTTCATCCTCCTGATCTATCGCACTCTTAGCAGGAGAACTCCAATCTCAGATCGTCACTCGGCGCGCCTTATGTTGGCCGGCCTCGGCCTTGCATTTGGGCCAGCGTTGTTGTTGGTCCAGGTACCCGTGATGATTGGCGTCTCCATACCTAGCGTCCTGGCCTTGTCGATCGCCTTCATTTCTCTACCTATATTGCCCATTTCTTACACGTATGCGATTTACAAGCGACAGTTGGGCGCACTGGAGTTCAGGGCAAATCGCCTGTTGAGCCTCTACAGTTTTATCCTCATCTACCCCACGCTCTTTGTTGTCGTGCTGCTCCTAGGGGAGCAATGGATAACGGCTTCAGGCACCAGAACCGTATTCCTACTATTTGTTTCCATTGTCTTTGTATTGGCGATCCCTCCGCTAGTTCGCAGAATGCAAGACGCGGTGAATCGCCTGGCATACGGTACAGAACATGATCCAGATGACATTCTGCGCGTTTTCGCCAGCCAGATACCGTCAACGCTGAATCGTAATACCATGACTGTGTCCTTGACAAAGGACATTCTTCCATCGATGCTGATCCGCCAGTCGGCACTGGTTCTCGATTCTGACGACGGCGAACTTGATCTCATGTATGCCGAGAGGGTACCCGAGACCACGCTGCCAGAAAGCCGTGCTCAACTGGAAATGCTCCAGGGCAGCGCTGGCGCTTATCGACCGCCAGTAAATTCGCAGGTGGATCGCCTCGACTGGGTTAGACTGGCAATTACCTTGGTCACCAGAGATCAGACCCTTGGGGTTTGGCTGTTCGGTCGTCGCGATCCAGACGATTTCTATCCCCAGAACGACATCGAGTTGCTGCAAACATTGGCCAATCAAATGACGCCGGTAATTGAAAATGTTCGCCTCTACGAAGCGCTGCAGAGACACGCCGACAACCTGGCGGAACAGGTAGCCGAGCGCACAGCCGAACTGCAGGCTGAGAGAGATCGTACCCAGGCAATCTTGGACAGCGCCGGAGAGGGGATCTTCTTCATCGATCAGGCTGGCATTATCTTATACACGAATGCCGAGATGGCCTTGCAGTCAGGTTATTCTACTGACGAACTACGAGGCAAATCACTTGACCTCTGGAAGACCGACGAACAGAGGCCCGAGGCTTATCGTCACATGTGGACGGCCATCTATACTGGGACCGGCTGGAGCGGCGAACTGCTTCTGGAGCGTCAGGACGGTTCTTATTGCGACGTGAGCCTGGCCGTGGCGCCGATAAACGCCCCAGACGGGGAATTGACCGGCTTTGTGGGCGTTCAGTCCGATATCAGTAAACTCAAGGAAGTGGACCGGGTAAAGTCAAACATAATCTCCAGTGTTACTCACGAGCTCAAGACGCCGCTGACCACGATTAAGACATACTTGATGTTGCTGAGGCGGGGCAAGCTTGAGAAGAGGGAAAACTACATGGCCGTCCTTGATAGGGAGACGGATCGGCTGGCGAACATCATCGAGGATCTTCTTGACCTGGCCAAGCTGGAGACTGGAAAGATCCCCACCCGCCTGGAGCCAGTATCGATCGTCGATGCGGTCGACGCCGTCGTCACCAGTTGTAACGCCCGAATTCTGGGCAACAGCATGCATGTGGTGACCGACGTAGCGCCCGAGCTTCCTCTCGCACTCGCCGATAGAGGCCAGCTCGAGTTGGTGCTAACGAACCTGGTGGTCAACGCTTTGAACTACACGCCCGCTGGAGGCGACATCAGCATCGATTCAGGAATCGAGGAGAACGGCGACGGCTCCGAAATCTGGATCCGCGTCACCGACAACGGGCCTGGGATTGCCGCCATTGACTTTCCCCATCTGTTTGACCGATTCTATCGTGGCCAAACTGCCCTTGATAGTGGCGCGCCCGGTACCGGCCTTGGCCTCGCAATTTGCAAAGAGATCGTCGAACGACATCAGGGTCGGATCGAGGCGGAGAGTGTTGAGGGATCTGGCGCTGCCTTCACCGTCTGGCTTCAGACCGCTGCATCGGACGGTCCTGAGCAACTGGTCAAAGTTGAAGCTGAGATCTCGCCCACAGCTGACTAGGTTATGCACCTCTCGCAAGAACGCCGCTTATAGCAGAATCCAGGTCAAATGCAGTCGTTTGCCCACGACGAAGCCAGGCCAGAAATTCGATATTGCCATCCGCACCAGTGATCGGAGAACGTATGAGCCCGGCCGGCGCCAGATCATGTTCGGCGCACCAGGACAATACATCCTGCAGTACCTGCTCGTGCACGGCCGGCGACCGCACGATTCCTCCCTTTCCGACGCTAGAGTGCCCCGCTTCAAATTGAGGCTTGATCAATGATACGACTTGCCCTTCACCTACCAGCCAGGCGGTAACAGCCGGTAGTATCAGCCGTAGCGAAATGAAAGACACGTCGATGCTGGCAAAGCTTATCTGCTCCGGCAAGCTAAACAAATGCCGGGCGTTGGTGCGCTCCATGACCACCACGCGCGAGTCTCGGCGCAATTTCCAGTCGATCTGGCCGTAGCCAACGTCGATGGCGTAAACTCTGGCCGCGCCTTTCTGCAGCAATACATCCGTAAACCCACCTGTACAGGCGCCAACGTCCGCGCAAACCTCATCGTTCACGGTGATGTTGAATTGGCTCAGTGCGGCCGCCAGCTTGTATCCGCCGCGACTCACGTACGGCGCGGGTGTAACGACCTCTATCGCCGAGTCTGGACTAACCAGGGTGCTCGGCTTCACAGCCCTTGCCCCGTCAACCCGTACCTCGCCCGCCATAACTAACACCCTGCCCTGTGACCGGGTTTCGACTAATCCACGCTCGACTAGCAGTAGATCGAGTCGCTGCTTCTTCCTCGTCATGCGGAACGCCTTTCCAGCCAGTCCGCCAATGTGTCGTCGAGCGACTGTCGCAGGCTTATGGTCGGTTTCCAGCCCGTCTCATTTTGAAGCTTCTGATAGCTACCCACAATTCTAGGATTTTCGGCCGGCCTCATTCGATCAGGATCGGTAACAATTGTCACTGGACAGTCGGCTAACTCAATCAACGTGTCCAGGATGAGACGAATTGACACCGCAGTGCCGGAGCATACGAGATAAGAGTGCCCGGGCTGGCCACTCTTTGCCAGAAGGTGATACGCCCTAGCAACATCACGTACGTCCGTGAAATCGCGCTCGACATCAAGGTTACCTACCCGAATCTCGGCCTTGCTCTGTCGAAGTTTCACGGCCGCTACCTGGCTGGCGAAATCGGGCACCACGAATCCAGGTGTCTGCCGCGGACCGATGTGATTAAATGGCCGCGCCTCGATAACCGGCAAGCCATACCGTCGCCAGTAGACCGGTGCCAACAGCGCGGCCGCAAGCTTACTGACCCCGTAAGGGTGTTCCGGGGCTGGCGGCGTGACTTCGCTCAGCGGTAGATCTTCGGCATGTATCTTCCCGTAGATGTGCGCGCTAGTGACAATCAATACTTTGGGCCGGCCGAAACTCTGGGCCGCGTGCAGTAAATTGGCCGTACCGCCGGTATTAATTGCCAGAGTTCCGGCCGGATCAAGCCATGAACGACCCGGAGATGCCTGCCCACCCAGGTGAAAGACTTGCGCCGGCTTCGCTAGCTCAAACGCCTCATTCAGTGACTGCAGATCGAGCAAATCACCTTCGACCGGAAGAAAGCGCTCATGTTTGGGCCATGGTTGGTGGCTGCTAGCTGGATGCACAAAGCCAAAGACTTGATGTCCTTCGGAAAGAAGCATATCTACAAGGTGCGACCCGGCAAATCCTGTCGCACCGGTAATCAACGTTCGCATTCGTTTCTTCTCCCAGTGCGGTTATTATACCTGCACATCATGATTAGGGTCCCGTCGATTTCTACCGTGATTCGCTCCCGGCTTGCCACGGCTCGCCAAAGCGGACACGAATCCTGTTTGTGCCGAGCCGGACCATTCGCGTACTCCTCGGCGGGTGGATATAATCTGGCCCGGTGAGGACGATCATGTTTTCCTTGAGGCCCATTCCGATTCTAGTACCTTCGAAGTGGAAGTGAATTATGTCGCGTTCCTTGGCCTACATGACGATTGAGGCGGTCATTGGCGCCATGAGATCGGCGCTGGGAGAAGGGTTGCTTTCTGTCTACCTTTACGGCAGCCTTAGCGATGGAACGTACCAAGCTGATCAGTCGGATATCAACCTCATCGCGATAGTTGATGACTCTGCCAACTTGCACGTGCTTCGCGACGAGTATAGGAGCAGTATCTGGAACGCACGCGGTCCGGTTCTCAGGCGCGTGCCTCTGCTGGCGACGATTCCGACACTAAAAAGACATCTGCGGCTAAATCCACTGCTGAACGCTCATCTGCGCCGATCAGGTCAGTTGTTTTTTGGTCGCTCGATAGGCTTTGAGACGGGCCCCACAGTGAGCGCCCAGGAAGAGCTGGCCAAGATAGCCGTCAACGCGGTGCGTGCTTCGGCCGCATTAGCCCCAGAGTTGCTGCCGGCGAAAGAAGCCCAAGAGAGTCTCGCCTTATTGCGCAGTCTGGCTCGGCGCTTGTTCGGATGGCCGGTGGACGCGGACGAGTCGCCGGCCGTGCTGGCCGGCCGCGTACTGGGTTTCGCTCGAAAGAAGATGGAGGAGGAGTCGCTGGCGCTTTGGCCTGATCAAGTTACACCAGACGCGCCGCCGCTTGTTGGCGAGCTGCGGGCCATCTACGAAATGGACAGTCACTTGATTTTGGTCATGCCCGATCTGGAGCCGGTGGATCTGGCCCGGCGGATCGCCAGCGCAGACTGGTCCCAAGTAGCCGATCGAGTTGCCGATCAATATCGCAGCCTGAGAGTCACGACGCCTTCGCAATTGCGGCTGATAGTGGCTTTCGAAGACAGCGCCGACTACCTCGTTCAAAGCTACCATCACGCCTGGGGCGCAGACCCTCTCGGCGATTTTGAGATTTCGTGGCCCTTTGCCTTCCGTGGGCTGGCCCGCCTGCCCTCCGAATTGTTGCTTGCTGGCCTACCTCACTCTTATTTCACGGCCGAAGACTCCGACCTCTCCATGCTAGTACATGATTTTCAAAACAAGCTGCTAAATATCCAGCTGCGCAGCGAGCTGCTATCTCGCGCCCTCGATATCCCGAGCGAAGTACCGGCGGATCCCTTGCCCGAACGCGATGCGCCAGAAGATGTCAGGATAGACGGTATCCTGTCCCATCTAGATTGGTGGGCAGATCACTACACAGGCTTGATGCAGAAATCTGCAGTTGCAGAAGAGGTCGACTGAGATTCACTGGACGAGTAACCATAGCTGTGCACCTATCTAGAGTTCTGCCGGCCGCATTAGCCAGGATATCTTCAATGCGGTTGCTTATCCACTCTATGCTGCAAGGAGCTGATTATGGCAGCGGCGCGCGCCTCGTGTTGCTGGTTCTGGTACTGGTTCTTCTGCAGCCGGCGCCAATTTTGATCGTGTCCGGCGCTCGGCAGGAAGTTGAAACCACGCACCCGATTCTCGGCGTCCATACGCGCCTTACCGACGAAGTTGAGCCCTGGAAGATTCAGCGGACCCTGCAAATGGTAAGAGAACTCGGCGCCAGCAGCATCGTCGAATTCTTTCCCTGGGCTTATTATCACGCCGAAGATGGGGGAGTTGCCTGGGAACATCCCGACCTCGTTATCAACCACGCAAATGCTCAGGGGCTGGATGTAATCGCCCGGTTAGGTCTGACGCCGAGTTGGGCCAGGCCACCTGACACGCCTCTCAACTATTTGGATGCCGCGGCCTACGACGATTTTGCCAGCTTCGCGGCCGCGTTCGCCGAACGTTATGAGGGTCAAGTCACACACATCATCGTCTGGAACGAACCAAACCTGAGCTTCGAATGGGGTTACCGGAAGACCTCGCCTCAAGAGTACGTTGAACTGCTGAAGGTTGTATATGCGGCAATTAAGGAGGCGAGTCCGGATACCCAGGTCTTGGCCGGGGCTTTGGCGCCAAATCTTGAGCCGGCTGATTCGCCCTGGGCCTACAACGATCTAGATTATCTCGCCGGAATCTATGAGTCCGGCGGCGGCGATTACTTCGACGGCCTTGCGGTGCACGTTTATGGGCTGACCTTTCCCGCCCTTAGCGAACCAGATGAGTCGGTGCTGAACTTCCGACGCGTCGAGCTCATGCGCGAAGTGATGCTAGCCCAGGGGGACGATGCGAAGCCTATGTACATCACCGAAACTGGCTGGAACGATCATCCACGTTGGACGCTGGCCGTCAAGCCCGCCCAGCGAATCAAGTACACGATAGACGCCATTGAATACGCCGAGCAAAACTGGCCCTACGTGGAGGCTCTGGCCATATGGGCATTCCGCTTCCCTGCACCCAGCAAGAGCTACATGGACTACTACACCCTGGTAACGCCAGAATTTGTCGCCAAGCCGATCTATGATGCGCTCAAGGAATTCACAAGTAACTGAGAATGTGAGCAACTTGACCTTCTTGACCTTATTGTCCGTCAGGATTCAGTTCATTTGGCACGCTGTCTCGAAGACGGCTGAGGATACCAGACCCTTGCGCTTAATTCTTAGCGGATCGCTGCTCTGTTTACTAATGGTCTCTTGTTCGGCCAAGCAATCGACGTGGCAACGCATCCAGGACAGTGGCAAACTGCGCGTCGGTCTGGATCCGACATACCCGCCCTTCGAATTCGCCGATCCCGAGTCAGTACAGGGGATCGACGTCGATCTTGCCGAGGCGATAGCAGCCGCGTTGGGGCTGGAGGCCAGCTTCACTTATTTCGGCTATGATGGCCTGTATGATGCTCTTGGCACTGAGCAAGTCGACGTCCTCATCTCGGCCCTTGTTGTTGAACCGGCCCGCACTCGCGATTTCGCTTATAGTGATGGCTATGTCAATAGCGGACTTGTAATTGTGACGCGTTCAGAGGCTCGGCTAACTCAGATTGGCGACCTCGCCGGAAAAACCGTTTCCGTCGAGCTCGGAGCCGCCGGCCACGTCGAATCGACCACCTGGCAGCGGCAGATTCCTGATCTGGCCGTCGCGCCAAAACAAAGCTCTGAAGAGGCCCTCACCGACATGCTCGACGGCGAAGTCGATGCGGCCGTCGTCGACAACATCACCGCCCGTTTGTTTGCTGGCCAGCAACTAGACGACGAGGTCCACTTGGCGCCATTGAGCGAAGAGCCTTACGTCATGGTCGTGCGTCGTACGGATGGGCAACTGCTGAGAGAGCTCAACCACGCGCTCGACTCAGTCAGGTCAAGCGGCCGTCTCGACGTTATACTTGATAGCTGGTACCAAGGCTGACCTGCGGGTTTAAGCTGTGCTATACTGGATTCTGAGCATCGGCTGTTTCGACAACACTTAACAAGAGGTACTGAGGAGTAACAGGATATGAAAGACGACGTTGTTCCCGACATGTATGATAAGATAGAAGGCGAGTCCACAGGACTTGGGGATTTGCTTGGCAAGATCCCGGGCTTTGGCGGCTACATGGAACGAAGTCGCCGACGGGAGGCCGACCAGCTACTGCGCGAAACATTGTCGGCCAGGCTTGAGGAAAGCAGACTTCAGCTCTCTTCCGTTCATCAGGAGCTGAGCCGGGACATAACAAAGGCAATTGACTTCGCCGAATCGCTCGGTCGGGCCGATACGCGTCTCATGGGTCTAATCGGCAAGGTCAGGGACGCCCCGCAAGGCTACGCCGGCTTCTTCGACGCAGTCAAGATCAAGGAGGACGACCTGGCTGATATATATGCCTTTGACGAATCCATGCTTGCCTATTCCGATCAGATCGGCTCAGACGTTAGCGCCTTGGAAAAAGCCGCAGTCAATGACGACGATATAGGCGGCGCCATCCGGCTGCTCGACACGACCTTGCGTGACGCCAACAGCGCCTTCGCTGAACGACAAGAACTACTATCTGGCATTGGCTAAGATGTGACTGAATGACAGCACGGCGATTCACGATCAATATGGATCTGTGGAAATCTGTGATCTATTCCTAGAGGAGAATTAAAAATGGCCCGCATATTTGACCGTGTGATGGCAGAACCATGGGGGAAGAACGAGATCGTGCAGAAGTTCCCTCGAGAAGGAGCGGGCGACATCCGCCTTGGCTCGCCGTGTATTGTGAATCCAGGTGAAACGGCCGTATTCGTCCGCAGCGGTGAAGCGTTGGGTACGTTTACCCCGGGCACGCATGTTCTGACGACGGCTAATCTACCTTTGCTCACCACTATCGTGGGGAAAGCATTTGACGACAAAACCCCCTTCACGGCCGATGTATTTTTCGTCAAGACCACCGACATGACCTACAAGTGGGGTACCACAGCGCCAATCGTCGTCGAGCATCTGAACAGGGCGCCTGGGGCTAGCGCGATCATCGGCAATGGCACCTACGTAGCCAAGGTCAAAGAACCATGGCGCTTCCTGACGGCCATGGACGCTTTCAGAAGCAGCGTGGATTTGCGCCAGCTCAAGGATCGTCTTGACCCGATGCTGGGTGTCATGATGCAGGACAAGCTAAGTGAGTTGGCCATTGCCAAGAATCTGGGCCCGGCCCAGCTGCAATCTTTGTCACAGGACCTGAATGATCTCCTGGTTGGATTGCTTCAGACTGAATTTGATGCCATGGGCATGGTCTTGGTCGACTTCAACATTCGCATGGGATTGCACCCGGAGTCGCTAGAGGTGGTGACTCGAATGGGCTATGGCACTTCCTACGCTCAAATGAAGTCCTTGGACGTCGGAATGGCCGCGGCCGAGAGCGGCGGCGGTGGCAGTCTTGGCGAGCTCGGCATGGGCATGATGGGCATGTCTGCCATGCAACAACAGATGAGCCAGCAGCAAGGACAAGGGCAGCAACAGGTCCAACAAGAGCCGCAGCAGCAAGCGGCCGGAGCGGCCGAAATGCCGGCTGTCATGACTCCAGCCCAGGCAGCCGCCTATGTTCAGGTCGCCGAATCCGACATACTGGCCGCCATTGAAGCGGGCGACTTGAAGGCCCGCAAGATCGGAAGCGCCTATCGCATTAGCAAGGCGAATTTGGAAGCGTTCCTGTCCGGCGAGTAGTCTGGCCGGATCCTTCAGATTTGCGTGCCCCGGCGATCAACTTGAACCCATTCGCCGGGGCATCTGGCTTTCCTATCAAGCTCGTCATCCTAGCTGGACGCGCCACCAGTCGGCGATCTCTTGCTCGCTCAAGCCGCTGGCCAGGACCCAGCCCAGCGCCTCTGCGCAGTCGCGGCAGAACTGGCCGCTGTCGCCTGTCCGGATAGTTTTAGGTCGCAGCCACTCTCTACTCGGATCGCCGCCCGCGTCTGCCAGTACCAGGATGGCGTCGTCTGTGAGAGCATTCAAGTTGGCGATATGGACCGACACCGGGTTCTCCGAGTGAACCACGTAACAGTCAAGGAGCTTGAATCCCGCTCGCTTCAGCGCGATGCAGATGGCTGACCAGCCGGCTGCCTTCCAATGATGAAAGCTGAATATCAGTCGACCATGATCGAGTTTTAGCACCCGACGGCACTCACGGAAGATAGCGCTCATAGTCCGCAGATAGTGATCGTGCGCCGCCTCGGCCGTTCTGTTGTCGCGAAACATGACCGCCGCATCGACCATCTGATAATCCCACCGGATCCCTTCGGCGGCTTCAGCACTGATCATTTGGCGCAACCAGACCCGAAAGAACTTCGAAAGATCGCCGTACTGAACGCTGTCATAATAGGGTGGATCGGTAACCACAAAATCGACACTATCATCGGCCAATCCCATGTCGGCCGCCGAGCCCTGCTGAATCATGAATCGTTGCTGATCACCGTTCAGCGCTATAGCGTCGATCACTTCGGCGCCGTAGTCAGTCTCGTCTTTGATCTCCACAAATTTGGGTCCGTTTTTTTCGAGCGACCTCTCCTTTGGGCTCCGAGACCATCGCCGCGCACGCCGCACTCGATCCTCGAACAGCTTGCGCAGCGTACCAGAAGCCGGCCTCGGGTAAACCGGGTTGTTCTCTACGGCCGTATACGGAAATGAATAGGCATGGTGTGAGAAAGCGTGTCGTATGGCGCCGGCCCGTCTTGCGCCGGCCCCCTTATAGCCACATAGCATGACGTTGAATTCCAACGAGGTCGACACCAATAGCGCCAGATAGAGTTGGACCCGAGGTTCAACATCGCGCAACATGTTTATCGCCGAGTTGAGATACAGCAATTGCCTACTCGAGAACAAGTCCCGATAGTCATGAATGCCCCGTCGTATCAGATCGCTGGACTTCGGTCCGGGGGTGATTTCCGTAGCAAGGGGGAATGTCAGCCGGCGTCGTAGCGCGTTGGCTTTTTCGAGCAAAACTTGATCGGCATCGGTCGCTGTCTGAATGAGCGGCCCGTGAGCATCGCAATTGGCGACGGTAACGAGCGGCCGATAGCGCATGTAAAATGGCTCGTCGGTCAATTCTTGAAACTTGATCCCGCAGGCTGGACAGCGCTTCACCTTCTTTTCGAAGATCCGGTTTTCTTCCGTACTGGTTGAACAGTCACAGGTCTCGTGGTCCGGACCGACCTGACGGCACCGTTCACACAGGCGAATGGCTCGGCCATCACGTTCCCTACGCAGTACGAGAGAATCGACGACCGTGACCTCTCCGCACTCACATAATTGGCGTTTGCCATGCATGAGGTAGCGGACAGGTATCTCGTTTTCGCAGCTGGTGCAAGTTGTCAGGTATAAAGGGGCTAGCTTCCCCTCCAAGCCTTGCAGTAGACGAACAAACGGTCCTTCCATTTGCTCCAAAGAAAGGTCGGACAGAGTCGCCCGGGCTTGTAAGACTGGAATAGGGTCGATATCAAATCCGATGACGTTCGCTCCCAGACGAATCGCTTCGTGAAGCGTCGTCCCCCCGCCCAACATGGGATCCAGCACGATCTTGCCCTTCAACCCACCGGCCGCATAGTAGTCGCGCTGTCCGGCGTCCTCGACCAGGCTCTTCAGGATCAGCCGGAAGGTGCTACCGCAGCGCCGGGCCCACCACTTGTGGAGATAAGTGTTCGGCCGGTACAGATGCTTGTTGTACGATTCCAGGTGAGCTAGCAGGTTAGCCAGCTCCACGTTAAAGCCGTTGTTAATGGGGCGTGTTCCTACATCCATCATGCTTCAGGTATGCTATTATAGTGGCTGTTCATGGATGTGCAGCTATGGAAGAGATAAAACGCTTCGCCGAAACGCTGCTGACCAACATGGAGAGGGTCATTGTTGGCAAGCGACCAGCCCTGGAACTGATGGTCGTGGCCCTTCTTTGCGAAGGCCACATATTGCTTGAGGATGTACCCGGAACGGGCAAAACAATGCTGGCTCGTTCGCTGGCATCGTCGCTGGGCCTCGATTTCAGAAGGCTGCAGTGCACTCCTGACCTTTTGCCCAACGACGTTACCGGCGTTTCGATATTCGATCAACGGGAAGGGCGTTTCAGTTTCATTCCTGGTCCTGCGTTTAGCAATGTTCTGCTGGCCGACGAAGTGAATCGCGCCACGCCGCGAACCCAGTCCGCCTTACTCGAATGCATGGGCGAGCGCCAGATCACTGTCGATGGAGTCACCAGGCCGTTGCGGAGACCGTTCCTGGTTATCGCCACTCAGAACCCAATCGAATTCGAAGGGACATTTCCTTTGCCGGAGGCCCAGCTCGATCGCTTTCTGGTCAAACTAGAGTTAGGATATCTCGACGAGAATGATGAAAGCCAGCTACTCCTGAACCTCGGCCGCCAGCATCCCATCGAAACCATTGAACGTGTCGTAGACGGGGAAAATGTTGAGCGTCTGACGCGAATGGTGTGGGACGTCCACGTTGACCATACCGTGCGTGATTACATCGTGCGCCTGGTCTTCGCGACGCGCGGTCACGCCGACCTGGCGCTGGGCGCAAGTCCTCGGGGATCTCTGGCCCTGTACCGATCGGCGCAGGCGTTGGCTGCCGTACGCGGCCGCGATTACGTGCTCCCCGACGACGTCAAGGAGTTGGGCCCTTCGATTTTGGCGCACCGCTGCTTGCTGCGACCTGAAAGCGCGTTGCGCGGCCTGTCGGTTCGCCAGATAGTGGCCGGCATTATCGATCAGACACGGCTCGAAATAGCCGATCCCTCATGACTGAGCTATTCATTCTCATCCTGCTCCTGATCGCCGTGGCTTTCATCGCCAGGGTCGATTTCATCTTCTACATAGCCTACGTGCTGATCGGGGTTTTCGCCTCGAGTCGTTGGCTAGTGCCCAGGATGGTGCGAAGCCTGCAGGCTGGCCGTCGAAGCCAGAGCCACGCGTTTCTTGGCGAGCCGGTGAAAGTAACTGTCACCTTGGACAATACGGGTCGCTTGCCGCTTCTGTGGCTGCAGCTGGTCGAATCGGTACCCCCTGCGCTGCGGAGCGGTCCCGCGATCAACCATGTCGTCCACCTTGCCCCCAAGAAGCAGCGTCGCCTTCGTTACCATGTGCGGGCCATGAAACGTGGCTACTATCGTTTGGGCCCGCTGCAAATCACGGCCGGCGATCTTTTCGGCTTCCAGGAAAGCCAGGTCACGCTTGAACCAACCTATTTGACCGTATATCCGCGCATTATCCCAATAACGAAACTCAATTTGCCGTCTCGCTTACCCTTTGGCACCCTGCGCAGCAAACAGCGGATATTTGAAGATCCGGCCCGCCCGCACGGCATTCGCGACTACAGGTTAGGAGACTCGATTCGGCTAGTCAACTGGAAAGTGACCGCACATTCAAACACTCTGCTGGTGAAGACCCATGAACCGGCCATTTCGCTCGAATCGGTGATCCTACTCGATCTCAATGTTGATGACTATACGAAACGTTATCGCCACGACGGCCCCGAGCAGGCCATTGTCGTCGCCGCTTCGCTGGCCTCGCATCTCATCGCCAAGAGGCAGTCCGTGGGCCTGATCAGCAATGGCGCCGATCCCCTGCTGCAGCGTCAATTCACTCCCGAAGGCCAGGATAATACTCCCGATTGGGAGGATAATGCTCCTAATGGGGAGGATAGTGTTCCTGATTGGGATCCCGACTTCGATTCTGCAAGCGGTCGGCTAACTCTGAGCGATGCGCAATTGGATGATGCGAAGAACGATCAAGTCCTTAGTCCTGCTGCCAACCTTGTTCCCGATCCCATCCTGCCAAAATCCGGCCGCGGCCACTTGATGCAGATCCTCGAACGTCTGGCCAGACTGGAAGGCGCACGCACACTGCCTTTCGCCAACTACGCCTATCGACTCAGCCTGAATTTGGGCTGGGGTGTGACCTTGTTGGCCATCGTTCCTGACGTGAAACCAGGTTTCTTCGACGCCATGCACCGCCTGGTTAAGGCCGGGTTCAACTTAGTTCTACTCATTGTCGAGCCCTATGCCGACTTCCCTTCCGTGCGTGAGCGGGCCCGACTGCTTGGTATCCCCGCATATCACGTAGCCGACCGAAACGCTCTGAAGCGATGGCAACAGGTGGACCAATATGGCCGCTGAGGAACGACACGAGAACGATCTAGAGCAAGCTGCCCCGGATCGATTCGCATCCCAGGTCGATTTGTTACCAAGGACAGGTCCAAGCTACTTCCAGCTGGCCCTGGTCGCCATCCTGGTAACGGCCTTAGTTATGGGACCGGTCGCCTTGCTGTGGCAGCTCGATCCGGCCGGCCCGTGGCGGTTTATGCCCTTTCTCGCCCTGCTCGTCGCTCTCGAATGCGTCCTGACAAGGCGCTGGTTGGATTGGCCCGCACGCAGGCGAGATCGGCCGTTATACTCACTGGCGGAACTGGCTTTTCTCCTTGTGTTGACGCCATTATTCTTGTGGCTGGCTTCCGGCAGCCTGCCACTCCCAGCCTCGATATCGGCCGTTTTGGCGGAACCACTGTCGCTGATTAGCCTCGAGCTTGTCCTTTACATGCTCCTGGTGGTCGTCGTTTGGGAAAGGGCGCACGGTTGGTCTGGCTTGTTCATCGCACTCTCCATCACCCCAGATGAAGTCAAGTACCACGCCGCAACAAGCTCAGAGCGATTCGACGATAGATCGATAATCCAACCCCTTACTCAAAGAGGACCATTGCTGCGGACTTTCGTGCAGGGTTGGATAGTTGGCGGGATCGTTCTGGTCATCTGCGCTGCGCTGGTTACCTTTGATGTACGATCGGCCGTTGGCTTGACCTCCGAGGTGGGCAGCCTGCGCACCGTGACGCGTCTTGGCATGAGCCAGGAAATCCTGATTGCTCTTCTGGTCTACTTCGTCGGCGGATTACTACTGATTAGTCAAGGTCGAATGGTAATCCTAAGCGGCCGCTGGCTCGCCAATCGTAGTCACAGAGATCCTGGAATCGCCTCTAGGTGGCAACGCTGGACGCTTGTGCTGCTGGCCGGAATGGCCCTGCTGGCCTCTTTTCTACCGATCGGAGAGTCTTTTGCCCTGTATCGAATCATGCAGGCCATCGCCGGAGTCGTGACGGCGATCGTCGGCTTGACCGTGGCCGTCGTAGCCGCCGCTTTCAGCCTCATACTTCTCCTGATCTACGCCATCATCTCCCTATTCCCGAACGCAACCGCACCCCCACCGCCCCCAGCCGATCTTGCCGACTTGCTGCCATTGGACCAACCCCCGACAGAAGCTGGCAGCTTCCCGGCCATGCTCGCCGGTTCTGCCTTCTGGCTGGCCATTATCACCGTAGCCGTCCTGGCGACGCTTCATTTCCTGCGTGACCGTGGTCCCGGTTACGGCCTTGACGATCTGGAACGCCTGTGGCGTCGATTCACGCTGTGGCTGATCACGTTCTGGAGAGGCGCGGCCGAGATGACCGCTGCTCTTTCCCCCCGTTTTGCCTGGCGTGTCCGCCGGCCTCTCCCGGGCGCCAGTCGATTGTCACGCTTTGGGTTCGTGCGGGTAAATGCTCTAGCTCCGAAAGAGCAGATTCGCTTCCTATATCTGTCTCTGGTCCGGCAAACCGGCAAGAGAGGCTTACGGCGAGAGCCAACGGCAACGCCGACTGAGTTCGCTCAGGAGCTGAATTCGCGCTGGCCGGCCAGCAAGCCCGAAATAGAGGTCCTCACCGAGGCATTCCTCGAGGCCAGGTACAGCCACCACGAAGTGGACCAGCGTAGTCTTAAAGAAGCAAAGAATGCCTGGATGCGTTTTCGGCGTGCGCTGAGCGGCCGATCCGGCGACGCCGAATCATGATGGAGGAACATTCGATGACCGCCAGAAGTATTCATCCTTTAACTACTCTGGGCTGCGTCAGTTTGACAATTCGGGACTTGTCGCGCTCGTTGGACTTCTACACCGAGATTATCGGTCTGCGGACAATAGAAAGGTCTGTCTCCGGCGCCGATTTGGGAGTGGACGGCAAGACATTGCTTCGCCTGGTTGAGAATCCATCGGCGGAGATGCCAAAACATACGGCCGGCTTATATCACTTCGCGATCCTGGTCCCGTCCAGACTTGACCTGGCCCGAAGCCTGCAGCATCTTTTGGAAGCCCGTGCACCGCTGCAAGGCTTTGCCGACCACCTGGTCAGCGAAGCCATCTACCTGGGTGACCCCGACGGCAACGGCATAGAGATTTACCGTGATCGGCCGCGCGGCCGATGGCCTCGTCGTGATGGACAATTGATGATGGCCACGGATCCACTGGATGTCAATGGCCTGCTAGACGAACTGGGCAATGCGCCAGGAGAATGGGCCGGGCTCGCGCCCGAGACGCGCATCGGCCACATCCATCTGCACGTTTCTGACCTTGGAGAATCCGTGGCCTACTATGAACGCGCGCTCGGATTCGATCTGGTACTACGCTACGGTCTTTCGGCCGCCTTCCTCTCGGCCGGTGGATATCACCACCATGTCGGTTGCAACACCTGGGCTGGCGTTGGCGTCCCGCCGGCCCCCGTTGACGCCGTGGGACTGCGCTGGTTTTCGATTGAACTACCTGACTCTGACTCCTACGATGAAGCTGTCGAGAGGTTGAATCGCGCCTCGTTGCGCGCAGAGGAGCGCGAAGAGGGTCTGTTACTCCACGATCCCTCATGGAATGGCATTTTGCTTAGATCAGAGCGCTGATGTCAGGGAGCTCACCAGCCTAAGCGACGATATTGACCAACTTCCCCCTGACGACGATGATTTTGCGCGGCTCCTTAGTGCCAAGCCAATTCCTCACCTTCTCCGATTCCATCGCAGTCGCCTTCAATCTATCATCATCTAGCCCTGCTGCGACCTCAATCCGGTCCCGAACTTTGCCGTTGATTTGAACAACCAGCGTAACCGTCTCCTCCTTGGCCGTGGCTTCATCCCATTTCGGCCATGGCTGCTGGTGGATACTGTACGAGTTGCCCCTCGACTGCCACAACTCCTCGGCAATATGAGGCGTGATAGGCGCCAGCAAGAGTAGTAGAGCGTCGATTGCCTCGTCCCAGGAGGTTTCGCTCACCTGCCCTGAACGCTGGGCGTTCATGAGTTCGTTTCTTAACTCCATGATGGCCGCCACGGCCGTATTGAACGAAAAATCCTCCAAATCTTCAGTAACCTTGCGAATAACTTGGTGGGTCTTCCGTCGCAAGGCCCGATCGGCCAGCTCGTCAACCTTTCTGGCTTGGTAGGCTTGGCTGCCCAGATCCCACACATCGTAGAGAAGTCGCTGCGGTCCCTTGATGCCGTCATATTTCCACGGTCCACCCTGGTCCCACTTGGCAAAGAACATGCGATAGGCTCTTACCGTGTCCGCGCCGTATTGTCTCACCAGCGCGTCGGGCGCGACGACATTGCCCTTTGACTTCGACATCTTGTCGCCATCCTCGCCCAGGACCATGCCCTGGTTATATAGCGCCATCATCGGTTCGCCAAAGCGGACCAGGCCCATCTCTCTCATGGCCTTGGTGAAGAATCGCGTGTAAATCAGGTGCATGGTCGCGTGTTCGATACCGCCCGTATACTGGTCCACCGGCAACCAGTATCGGCCCTCTTCTGGATCGAATGGCGCGTTGTCATACTCCGGGCTGAGGTAACGATACTGGTACCAGGACGAGCACATGAAAGTGTCCATCGTATCGGTTTCACGCAGCGACGGCTCGTCGCAAACCGGGCAGGTTGTGTGCAGGAAGCCTTCGTGAAAGCGCAGCGGGCTCTCGCCAGTGGGCACAAATTCAACGTCCTCCGGGAGCATGACCGGTAAGTCGTCGTCTGGCACCGGCACCGGGCCATGGTCTGGACAATAGACGATCGGGATTGGCGCGCCCCAATAGCGTTGGCGACTGATGAGCCAGTCACGCAGACGATAGTTGACGGCCCCCTTGCCGCTGCCTCGAGCTTCCAGCCACTCGGTCACTTTTTCCACCGCGCCATTGGTCGGCGTCCCGTCAAACTGCCCCGAATTCACCATGTGACCTTCCGCCTTGGAAACATAGGCTTCGGTCAAAGGGCCGTCTTCATCACTGCGCCCTGGAGCCCGGATTACCTCCACGATGGGTAAATCGAACTTGGTTGCGAACTCGAAGTCCCTTTCATCATGCGCCGGCACGGCCATTATGGCCCCGGAACCATAGCTCATGAGCACGTAGTCGGCGATCCATATCGGGATACGTTCTGAATTGACCGGATTGATGGCATATGCGCCGGTGAATACGCCTGTCTTTTCCCGATCGGCCGTTTCCCGCGCGATCTCGTCCAGGCGCTCTGCGGCCTGCCGGTACGCCACCACCGTGTCGCGCTGGCTGTCGGTCGTGATCTTCTCCACCAGCGGATGCTCAGGCGCAAGCACCATAAAGGTGGCGCCCCACAGAGTATCCGGCCGCGTCGTGAAAATGGGGATGGGATCCCCAGCCTCCGTGTGAAATACAACGTCGGCCCCGGTCGAGCGGCCGATCCAGTTAGTCTGCATGACTTTGACCCGTTCCGGCCAGTCGATGTCGGCGAAATCAAGTAGTTCCTCTGCATACGCCGTCGTGCGGAAGAACCACTGCTCTAGCTCCTTCTTGATTACCGGGGTCTTACAGCGCTCGCAGTGGCGATCATCGCCCCATACCTGCTCCCGTGCCAGCGTCGTATTGCAGTTAGGGCAGAAATCGACGGCCGCCATCTTCCGGTAGGCCAGGCCAAGTTCAATGAGTTTCTTGAAGAACCACTGCGACCATCGATAGTAGGATGGATCGGCCGAGACAGCTTGGCGCTGCCAGTCAAACATGGCACCCATGCTGCCCAATTGCGCACGCATCTTTTCTATGTTGGCGTATGTCCATTTTGCCGGGTGGATGTTGCGCTCGATGGCCGCATTCTCGGCCGGCAGACCAAAGGCGTCGAACCCCATGGGGAAGAGCACGTTGTAACCGTTCATTCGTTTAAAACGAGCGCGGGCATCGCTGGGCACCATCGCATACCAGTGACCAATATGCAAATCCCCAGATGGATAAGGTAACATTGTGAGCGCGTAATGCTTTGGCCTGCCGGCATCGACCTCTTGTCGATAGAGTCCCCTCTCCGCCCACTTGGCCTGCCATTTCGACTCAATTTCGGCCGGATCATAGTTCTCGGTCACCAAACTTTCCTCCAACAGATACCCATTCGTTGCTCCACCGCCGCCACGAAAACGCCCAATGTCCCGATCATTGCTCCGGAAAACCGAGGAACGAGATGACTTTGGGCGCGAAATCTTCTGCGTTTTGGGGGCCGGCGCTATGGCCGCCCGTGGGATAAGTAACAAGTTCTACCTTCGGCATGGCCCTGACAAATTGTGAAGCGTACCGATACGGTATGACAGGGTCGTCTTGGGCCCAGGCCATTATCGCCGGCTGGCTCAAATCGCCAAGTCGTTCCGGTTCGCGATAGGCCGGGGCAGTTAACACCAGCTTCTCGACTCGTCCGGGATGCTCCAAAGCTACCTGTAGGGCGATGCCGCCGCCCCAACTCTTGCCCATTATACTCGCCGAGCCGGCCGCCAGGCCGTCGACGACTGCCAGCACAGCGGTCACGCCATCGCTTGTCGACAACGGTCCGCCGCCCCAGGCTTCGCTCTTGCCCCATCCGGGCATGTCGATACTTATGACATGGAATCCGGCCGATGCCAAGGGCTCCATCAGCGGCTGCCAGGTGTGCCAGCCGTTGCGCTGGCTCCAACCATGGATACCTAGAACCAGGGGCGACCCGTTCTCGCCGGCCGACATGCCGAAGATGTTTCCTCTTTCGGTGCTTATGAATAACTCTTCCATGACACTCATCACTCAAAACGCCAAAGAACCCCTTCCGCTCGTCGACGAAAGGGGCTCCGCGGTACCACCTTATTGATGGCCCCTAGCTTTGCCAGGTAGCTAGCTTTCGCTAGCGCATGGACCTGAAGGGGCTCGAACCCTTGACCTCCACAATGCCATTGTGGCGCTCTCCCAACTGAGCTACAGGCCCTCAAACCATCTGTCTTTCGCTCGCTGGTGGACCTGAGGGGACTCGAACCCCTGACCTCTACAGTGC
>CP070688.1:4201790-4218254 GCA_020353135.1 Chloroflexota bacterium | reverse complement strand
GTTTGCCGTACCTGATGAGCGTTGCCGGGTCACTGGTCGCCTTACTCATCACCGCCTTGTTTCAGGGACCACAACTATTGATTTGCCTATCACTATTCAGCGCAGTCGAACTGGGGATTCTGGGTATCATTAACGACTTCTGGAAGATAAGCATTCATGCGACGAGTATCGCGGCCGCGTCGGTCATAGTCGGGCTTGTCTACGGTCCGCTCGCCGGTCTACTTTTGCTGCCGCTCGTCCTGGTCGTTTGCTGGGTTCGCCTCTATTTGCACCGGCATACGGTGGCCCAGGTCATCGCCGGACTGGCCCTCGGGATCGCGACCCCCCTGGTGATGGTACAATTCGGCTGTTTTGCCTGACTGGAAACGGATCATGTTCGAACAAGACCGAGTGTTACTCCGCTTACAGCAGCGAGTTCTGGCCGATCCGCAGATACTGGTTTGCTTTCTAAGTGGCTCCTACGGGCGAGGTACGCAGGACGAATACTCGGACCTGGATGTTGCTCTCGTTTTCGTAGACGACGGTAGTCGCGGCCAAGCTTTTGATAAACGCAAAGAGTTCGTGCGTTCAGTATTACCGTATGTGCCGGCCAAGTCTTTCGACGCGTCCCATGTACGTCCCTATCTGCACATCGCTTTATACAGTAATGGCAGCAAGGTTGACTACCGCTACGAGACGAAAGAGTCGCTAACACCGAACCCGTGGGATCGAGAGATCCGCATGCTCAAAGACGACGACGGTTGGGGAGAAGAGTTTCAACAATCCTGCCTGCGGCTAGCGGCATCACCCCCGCTGCCGACAGCTACCGCCAAAGATTTGGCCAGCCTGGACGATCGTTTTTGGATCATGTTCATGGATGTTTACCGGCAGGTGTTGCGCGGCGATTATGATAAACCTTTCACGATCTACTTGCAGCTACTTCACTTCACTTTGCCCGAGCTGTTGCGCCTTCTGCCTGCCGAAGAGCCGGCCCGGCAGGCCCTGGTTAGCGCCAATTATCGACGTGACGCGCAGGTAACTATCAAGCACCTCCGCCAATTGCTCCAGGCCTATCAGGCCGCTCGCGAGGCGATAGTCCGGCGCCATCGCTTACTCTTCGTCCCAGATGAAACGCTTGAACGAGAACTGCAGCGCAAGATCAACCCATGAGTTCCCCAACCTTCTGATCTCCGTATTGGCGTTCAAGTTGGGCCAGTGCGTTCGAAACCTCATCTACGGTACCGGCCGTTACCATTCTGCGGTAGCTCTCTTTCAGCGCCGGCATGCCAGCCAGATAACGCTTCAGGTGCTTGCGGAAGAGCACCAGCCCTCGTTCGCCGTAATAGCTTACCATAAGGTCCAGGTGCTCTTCGATCAACTGGGCCAGAGTCGAGAACATCAGCGTTTCTTTCTCTGTTCGGGCGAACAGCCATGGGTTGCCGATTGCGCCGCGGCCAATCATCACCGCCTGGCAGCCGGTCTGACTTTTCATCCGGTCGACGTCCTGCGGCGCGACCACATCTCCGTTGCCAATCACCGGCACATTGACCGCTTCACACAACGCCGCGATAGCCTCCCATTGGGCAGCACCGCGATATTGCTGCTCTTTCGTCCGCGGATGCAGGGCGATCAACGCCGCGCCACTTTCATCCAAGATCCTGGCCACCTCAAGATAATTCTGATTGTCTTCCCAGCCGAGGCGGATCTTGCCGGTCACCGGAACACTGAGATGCTTGTTCAATAATCTGAACGTCTCGGCCACAAGTTGAGGATCGCGCATCATGCCGACACCTGCGCCACGACCGCTGACCCGCCGGGTAGAACAACCCATATTGATGTCGATGATGTCCGGCCCAAGGTCCTCGATCCTTTGAGCCGCTAGCAGAATGCTCTGGGCGTCGTTGCCGAATATTTGGAAGACCATCGGCCGGTCGTCGGCAGTGAAATCAAGCAAAGACATCGCCCGGCTCGCGCCATTGACGATATCTTCGGCGGCGACAAATTCGGAGTAATTCATGGCCGAGCCAAAACGACGGCATATGGCTCGAGTCGGAACATCCGCGAAACCGGCCATTGGGGCCAGTATCACGTCGCCAAATACGGGCACGTCGCGGACAAAAAAAGTCGGGGTTGCCTCCTGCGTCGCGCCGCGCCTGTGGCTTGGCAATATAGCCGCTTGCTCGGGGGCGAGCGGCTTTACAGTCTGCCGCAAATCACCGCCATTCTCGTTAATCACCGTAGTAGGAATCCTTGTTCTGCCAGGATTTGCCTCAGGTCGGTCCGTAGCGCCAACGAGGCTCGCCGGGCAGAGTGCTCGGCCCAGCCGTACTCTGAGACGGCCGCTTTCTGCCCTTTGCCCGAGGCTTGCCGCCCGGAGTAAATTCCGGTGGCTATCATCGACTCATCGTATTGACGAATCGCTTCCTCTTCGCCGTGTTTACTATAGGATTCCCAATGCAGCACCGCATTTAGCGGCAGCCGCGGTCTTATCCGTGGCTCTACGTCCGGCCAGCCGAGGGTCATTCCCGATATGGGAAACACGAGTTCGGGAAGACCCAGTAGGGCTATGACGTCACGAGGACGATTTCGAATTGCGCCAATAGAGCACATTCCCAGACCATGAGACTCAGACGCCAGGGCGGCGTTTTGCATGGCTAGAGCGGCGTCGACTGTGCTAACCAAAAAACTCTCGACGTGTTCGGTAACCTGCTCATAGCCTCGCCGCACACAAATCCGATCGAGGCGGCTGAGATCGGCACACCAGGCCAAAAATATCGGCGCCTGCCTGATCTGTTCTTGGTTGCCACACAACTCAGCTAACCGATTCCGCTTCTCCCGGTCGCCGACGGCGATTACGCTGTAGGTCTGCAAGTTGGACGAAGTCGACGCCCGCTGCCCGGCGGCCACGATTTCTTCAACCAAGTTCCTGTCTACCGGATCGGACTTATAGCGTCGTATGGAAGCATGTTGATATATCAATTCAATCGTTGGTGTTTGCATCTATGAAATCCTTCGTGAACTCTTTGGGTCTGTGTACGATTTCCGGCTTAACTCAGGAAGCGTTCTACATTTTCCGATGCCTGGGCTTGCCAGTCCAGCTCGTGTATATCGTACCATTGGATGTTGTCAGCATCTGTACGAAACCAATTATATTGCTGCCTGGCAAAACGATGGGTCTCATATTTGATCCGCTCAACGCCTTCCGCCAGGCTCGATTCGCCGGCCAAATAGGCCATGACTTGACGGTAGCCGAGACCACTCATGGCCGGCAGCGTTCTACTGTATCCTCTCGCCAGAAGGGTTTCAACTTCTTCGACCAGCCCGTCAGCCATCATTCTGTCAACCCGCTCGTCGATCCGCCGATAAAGAAGTTCCCTATCGCACGTCAGGCCAATCATTTTGATATCGTATGGCGGCCGCGTCTTACCCTGGAGCTGCGACATCGGCCGGCCGCCGATCAGGGTTACTTCAAGCGCTCGAACTACGCGTCTGACGTTCTTCGGTTCGATTAACTCGGCCGAGACGCGATCCAGGCAGGCCAGCCAACGATGCAGCTCGGGTCCGCCCAGCTTCTGCAGAGCATCGCGCAGCTCCAGGTGGGGCGCGATCTCCGGGATAGTCCAGCCTTCGGCGATAGCTTTCACGTACTGTCCCGTACCCCCAACCAAAAGAGGTAGATGCTTGCGGCGAAACACGCCCGCGATAGCCGTTTCCGCCAAGCGCTTGTACTGACCCAGCGTTATCGTCTCATCAGGCTGGCAAACGTCGATTAAATGGTGAGGGATCGAGGCCCGATCGGCTGCAGATGGTTTATCTGTGCCAATGTCCATTCCACGGTACAACAGTCTCGAATCGGCCGATATGATCTCGCCGTCAAATTGGGTCGCCAGCATCAGCGAAAAGGCCGTTTTGCCAACGCCAGTTGGGCCGACGACGATCAGCAAGGGACGCCGATCAAGAATCTGCGCTGACAGCATTGCGCCTACCTTACCAGCCAAGCACTGCGTTTGGAATGTGCTCGCAACGCAGCAGGCGACCCGACGCATCGAGCTCCACCGCGACCAAGTCGATCCGCCAATCGACTTCTCGACCGAGTTCGGCCACATATATCGTGGCCAGCTCTATCAATTTCTGGGCTTTCTGCCGCGTCAGACCTTCCTCCGGACTGCCCATGGCTCGGCCACGCCGGGTCTTAACCTCGGCAAATACCAATTGTGACCCGGCCCAGGCGACGATGTCGACCTCGCCCCTTTGACAACGCCAGTTACGCTCGACAATGTCATAACCGTTGGCAGTCAAGTGCTCGGCCGCCACCGATTCTCCCCAAGCGCCAAGCTTCTTTCGGCTACTGCTCACGGGCTCCCTTCCCGCCTGCCCCGGCGGCGACCCTAAAGGCAGCGCGCCTAGCCTCCGGCGACCGCTGCTTCTCAAGATCGTCGCCAAGATTGGTTGTCACGTCAGCTGCTCGAAGGCGCCGGCTCTCTATTAGCCGTCGATACAGGGACAGCGTGCGCTTAACCGTGAATCGAATGTCGTAACGTTGCCCGGCAGACCTGGCTCCTGCTGCCAGACGATGGCGCATTTCGCCGCTGCCGGCGAGCCGTCTCATTGCCGCCGCCAGACTACCTGGCGTTCCATCAGCCAGCAGACCCGTCCGATCATGGGTCACGATATCGGCTATGCCAGGCGAGTCAAAAGCGATGACCGGCGTGCCGGCCGCCATTGCCTCGATCACTGCCAGTGGATGGACTTCGGACACGGAGGCACTGACGAAGGCGTCACTGATGGCCAGAAGAGCGGGGACTCTTTCTGGCTGCACCTGTCCACATAAGATTATCCGCCTGTTTAGGCCCAGGTTACCCGCCTGCCGCCTCAGTTTCGCTTCCATAGGTCCAGCGCCGACCAGCAGCAGATAAAGATTATCACTCTGGCCGACTGCTATAGCGAACTCGTCCACCAGTCGCCGGATATTCTTCTCTCGCGAGAGCCGGCCTACGTAAGTAAACACAGTAGCCGCGGCCGGAATGCCGGCTTCTGATCTGGCGTTGCCGATTGTAGGGCGCCGAAACTGCTCGACTTCGACGCCGTTCTCAATCAACTCAATGGGTGTGCGTACGCCAGAGTTTCGCATAATGCGTTCGATGCTCGCCGACGGCGCGATTACAGCATCGGCGATGTTGGTCAATCTGGGCCATGCCTGCTGCATGATCGAGTTTGCCACCGTTGCTGGCAGACGCCCATAGGCGCTCAAATAGATATCGTAGCGGGTGTGGTTCGTGAAGATCACCGGTTTTGTGACATAGCGGCCGGCAAACTCAAGGCCCATTAACAAGTGGTGGCTGTGAAGAACGTCGACCTCCTTTAGTCTCTTCTGGGCCTCGTGATCATATCGAATGCCGAAGTAATAGCCTGTCTTGCCCAGGGGAACGGCCGGCGACCGGATCACCTTCGAACTATCTTCGCCTGGAGGCGGCGCGCCTAAGGTAAAAATCGTCACCCGGTGACCGGCGGCCGAAAGGTGCCGGTCATAGAGAGCGATCATCTGCGTCACCCCATTGACGACCGGATCGTAACAAGCCGTAAGCATTCCAATGCGCATTTGTTACGCGGAGCCTGCTAGCAACGCCCTCAACTTGAGTTCCAGCGTATCCAACAAGTGATCGTACGAGGTACTAAAAGCTGCCAGGCCCTCTTGCTGCAACTGCTCGGTTACACCGTTCAGGTCAATACCTAGGTCAATCAGCCTGTCGAGCGTCTGCTGTGCGCCATCCAGATCGCGTTCCAGGGTAAGCTCAACGCTTCCATGGTCGCGAAAGGCGTCGATGGTGCTAGGCGGTATAGTGTTGACCGTATGCGGGCCGATGAGTTCATCGACGTAGATGGTGTCAGGGTAGGCTGGATTCTTGGTACTGGTAGATGCCCACAAGAGCCGCTGAGTCTTGGCGCCCACCTGGCCCAGAGCCACGAATTCGCGACTCTGAAAGAGCTCTTTGTAGCGTTGATAGACTAGCTTCGAGTTGCTGACCGCCGCCCGTCCCATGAGTGACCTGTCGACCAGCTCATCTTTCTCGGCCAAGATCTTATCGACCGCGGTGTCAACCCGGCTAACAAAGAAAGAAGCAACTGACGCCACCTGGCTCAGGTCGCCTCCCGCCTCGTGATAGGCCTTCAAGCCCCTTACGTAAGCGTTCGCCACCGCCTCGTAATGTTTCGTGCTGAACATGAGTGTGACGTTAATGTTGATGCCTGCCGCTGTCAACTGCTCTAACGCTCCTACGCCGGCGGCCGTTGCCGGAACCTTGATCATCACGTTCGGCCGGCCGACGGCCGCGGCCAATCGTTTGGCCTCAGAAACCGTCCGTTCCTCGTCATTGGCTAGATGGGGCGAGACTTCAAGGCTGACGTAGCCATCTCCGCCGCCGCTCGACGTATACAGCTCGGCAAACAAATCACAGGCGACCCTGATGTCAGTAATCGCCAACTCTTCGTATAGCGTTTCGCCGGCCATTCCGGCCTCGGCTAATTCGCGGATCTGGTCATCATAATCGTCGGCCGATCCGATGGCCTTGTCAAATATGCTGGGATTCGAAGTCATGCCTCGCAGGCCATCTTCACGAATCAGGGCCTCAACCGTGCCATCAAGCAACAGCAAACGCCGGATGTTGTCGTACCAGAAGCTCTGGCCACAGGAATACAGTTCTAGAAGAGAGTTCATTTGTGCTCCTCATTACAAGCGCAGATGATAGCTGCCAATTGGACCGCGCCAGACCTCTACGACCGCAGTTCGGCCGAAATGGCGCCGACACGGTACTCTTGCTGAATAAAGACTTCAACTCTTATAATCGAGAGTGTATCGAGTAGCTGGTGACCGGGCAAACCCGTTCGGCGCCTGAAATCAGACGGCATTCGGCCGGAGAAAGGAGTGGCAGCGGTGAAGTTGATAATCGGGGCCGATCATGCGGGATTCGCACGGAAAGAAACGCTCCTGCGCGAGTTGATTGACGATGGGAACGAGGTCATAGACGTAGGCGCCCAACAGTATGAGAAAAGCGATGATTACCCGGACTTCGCGGCCGCTGTGGCTCAGGCCGTCGTTGCCGAAGAGGGCGCGAGGGGCATCATCATCTGCGGCAGCGGCGTCGGGGCCAGCATCGCTGCCAACAAGTTCAAGGGTGCCCGGGCGTGTCTCTGCCATGACATCTACTCAGCCATCCAGGGCGTAGAACACGACGACATGAATATCATGTGCCTGGGCGGGCTAATCGTCGGTCCGGCTCTGGCCCGCAAATTGGTTGCCGGTTTCTTGTCGGCCGAGTTCTTGGCTGGAGGACGTTATTTGCGTCGCTTGAACAAGGTCATCGCCCTCGAATCATGATCCGCTCTGCCACCGCAAGGCGAGGGCAAACCGGCTGGCTTCAGCGGCGCCAAGGATTCTCCATCGTCTGAATCAGCACCGGCCGGCCGATCTTCACATTAGCCCGGCGACTCAGCATCCACAGCGTCAAATCGGCGATATCGTCCGGGTAGAGGCACTTCTCCCGATCCAGACCGACGGCCTTGTCGGACATAGGGGTGACTACCATGCCGGGACAAACGGTGTCGACCCTGATGCCCAATTCCTGATTCTCACGCTGGATATACTCGCCTAAGGCATTGAGGGCATGTTTTGACACCCCGTAGGCGCCATTCCCAGGATAGTATTCCAGGCCTGATTCGGAGCTGATATTAATGATGTGCCCATCTTCTTGAGTGCGCATCAGGGGCAGCACCGCGCGGCACATAAGAAATGGACCTCGGAGATTAACGGCCATAACCTGATCCCAGGTGGCGACGTCATGTTCATGAATCGCGCCCGAGCCTGAGATGCCTGCATTATTGATCAGAACGTCAACGGCACCGAAGTGCTCTACGGCAAGGGAGACGATGCGCGCTGCGTCATCCTCCCGCGCGACGTCACCTTGCCCAAGCATGGCCTGGCCGCCCTGCCTATTGACGAGTTCGACGACCTTCTCCAGGGGCTCTCGTCGCCTTCCGGCGACAACCACCCTCACGCCATGATTGGCCAGGGTCGAAGCGATGGCCAAGCCGATGCCCGTGCCGCCGCCAGTAACGATTGCGCATTTTCCATCTAGGCTGTTCTTAACCATGGGCAATGGTCCTCCGTAGTCTTGAATGTCGCAGGCACGCTCCCCAGTCTAGACCCAATTCACCCAGGCCTCAAACCAGTCGGTAATCGGTCGCCCGCGGTCGTCGAGTGTTGCAACCAGTGCTAGATAATAGGCCTCCAGGTAAGCGGCCAGCTGTGCCAGATCTTGCTGCCGGTCCTCGAGCAAGCCACTAAGCCACTCTAGTTCGGCCGCAATCAGATTCATATCGCCTAACCTTAGCGCGGCCGAAACGTAACCTGTCAAGTATGCGCCAGCTTCAGTAAATTGAGCTGGTGTCTTACCCTGGGCAATCAATGACGCCGCCACTGCTGACTGCAGAGCCGGCTTTCGTTGCTCCAGGTAATGGAAGGCGATCTCGTATTCTTCTGGCGCTGGCTCCGCCAATGGCGCGGGTTCCCGGCGAGTCAGAAGACGCTCGACAATGGGAATTGCGCCGGTGAGCGTATCGCCCAAATAGTGTCCCTCGATGCGCCGCTGAAGCGCCGGCGCGTTGACAAAGATCCGGCCGCCATACGCCATCTGAGCATTCTTCCCGGCGGCATAAGCCGCCACTTCAAAGAGAGTGGCCGCGCTGACCAGCTGCTGGGCAAGGAAAATAGTCAGCTTTGGCCGTACGGCATCTAATGTCGACTCCAGTTGCTCGACGGGGACGTTCGCGCCCAAATACACAACATCCCAGCCACGTCGCCGCAGCAGAAACGCGAGTATCATCGGCCCGAACGTATGTTGCTCGTGCGGTGGGCAACCGATAAGCACCCTCCCGGGTCGGATAGCGAGCGGCATCCCGGTCAACAGGGCTTCCAGGCGTCGCATTGCCAGCGCCGAGGCGAAGTGTTCTTGCTGGACCGTCGTCGTTCCCTCATACCAGCCCTGGCCGATCATCGCCATGCCCTTCTGTAATACCTCGACACAAACCAGTTCGGGCGTAAACATAGCAAACGCTTCAGAGAGAATTTTCTCAGCCGCTGATTCGTCGAAGGCGACGCACGCAGTCACCCACGCTTCCCGCATCTCCCGGATCGTTCCGCCGCCGAACTGCGTCCCAACTGGTGACGGCTCGTCGGAACGACCAAGTCCGCTGGCCACGACTGGGTCTTGACCCTCACGTTCCAGTCGCTTGAATAGCTCCACTGCGTTACTGATGCTCAGTCCCTCCCCTTGCCTGGCCATCAACCATTTCAGGGTGTCAACGTCGCGTTGCGAGTATATCCTGTGCCCACCTTCGGTGCGCTCTGGACGGGGCAGGTCATAGCGTCGTTCCCAGGCCCTAAGCGTATCAGGTCTTATGCCCGTTTCGCTGACGACCGCTTTCATATTAAAGGTTGGCGTCTTTTTTGTCTGTTGCATCGTATTCATTCCTAATGGCGCGAGGCGGCGTGCTGGCCACCCCAAACCGCGCTAACCTAGCACAGACCATCAGTTTTGTCAATGTTTTGTACAGAAAAATGGCTCTTTTGGCACAGCCGTCCCGCCCAGATTCCATGCCGGGCAACTCCCACTGGCGTGATCCCAAGTTCGGTCAATCAGGCTCTGAATTGGATGAGGACAGTCGAACTACTGGCTAACTTGTGCCAGCCAGTATCTTCGCTTCGGCTATCCAGTCGGCCGGATCCCAGCGCGTGACGCCGGTGATTTCTTGTAGTTCTTCTGGCGTGCAGGAAGCTAATGCGGCATAAGTATAGATGCCGGCGTCATTCAAGCGATTGGCGAAAACCGGCCCGATGCCGTTAATCTCCTCCAGTGCTTCCGAGATCAAACGTCGCTTGGCTGAATCGCTCGATTCGCTGATCTGAACTGGCCGCGGTTGGCGTGTTCCGGAGAGAATGAGCGGTTCTGGGGTTACCACTCGTTTCTGGCGCCAGATCCAATAGATCCAGGCGGTTAATGCCGTTGTAACGACGAATCCGATCCAGAACGCTCTGACGTGACTGTTCTTCATTTGACCACCGACCTTTCCTACTTCGATTAAGTATAGCTATTCAGCGGCACACAAGCACGGGCAAAGTTGTTGTGGCCAGGATTTCGTCCACCTTGCTGCCAGTGACGACGCCGACGACGGGATTTCTGCCGGAGCCACCCAGGATCAGGCCGTCACAGTTCAGCTCCTCGGCGCGAGAAAGGATCGCCCTAGCGCCCGTCCCGGTCTCCATGACATATGTGGCCGATATAGTCCGTTCCTCCAGGTATGTCCGCGCAAGCGCTTGTGTTCGCTCGTCGACATCTCCGTCGGTCATCGTCATGACAACCAGTTCGGATCGCCATTGACCCGAAAGGTAGGTGGCTACGTATAGCGCCTCTTGAGCCTGCGGACTGCCGTCATAGGCGAGCAACAACCGATTCAGGTCGCTAGTCTCGTCAGGTACGGCCAAAACCGGCCGCGAGCAGCGCTGCATAATCGTGCGAAACCCGGAAGCCCATCTTGATCGGGGACTCTCGCCGGGCCGGTGAGCCAGATTCACTACCAAAAGGTCGGACCAGCGGGCCCTCTGGCATAAAGTACGGGCGACCGGCCCCACGTCGGTAACGAAGCGTCCCTCCAATCCAACCTCTCCGCAACGCCAGTAGAAATGATCACGAACGGCATGGGCCTCATCGGACTCTTGCTCGGATTCATCAGCCACGACGAGCAGGCCCTTTAATCTGCCTCCTTCGCGCTCGGCAAAGGGAATGGCTTGTTCAAGGGCCAACCAACTGCTTTCCTGCCCGCTGAGCGCGACCAGGATATCAGTGAAAAGCCGTTCTCCCTCCGCTTGCCGCTCGCGGCGCCACTGGCCTGCTTTCGGCGCAGCCTCCAGCTCTTCGGGCGTCATGACCTCAAGGACTCGCTGACCAAGTCGGGAGAGAATGCTTTTTCTTGCTCTTACCTCGGAATCGGCCAGATCGGCCGCGGCTGTACTGTACGGAATATCCCAACCCAGAAGATCCTCCAGATCGGCTCGATGTTTGCCAATCCACAAATACAAGTCTGTCTCAGTACGGCCCGGGAAGTCGTATAGAATGCCTTGATCATTGATGCTTCTGACGACCGGCGAGTAAACATGCTCGTACCAGTGGGCTGCCGCCTCCTCGAACGATATTTCGCGCAGCTGCTCCAGGCCCATGTAATGGCGATGCACGGCGATGTGTTCGAACAGTTCCTGATACCGTCCAGGGCAGGTAACGCTCAAGTCCGCGTCAGGATACGACGCGTCAAGTCCACTGTGGGCCAGGAACTTGACTTGCTCTGCCTTCACGATCAGATCGTCCGGGCTCGTATCGACAGTCAACGGCACTTTCGAACGCACCTCCGTTACATAAGCCTGGATATCCGTCTGGCTCTGCTGGCGAGCTACCGATATGCGATGATGGCCGTCAAAGACGAAGTAAACTTCGCCGATTTGGTAAAGCTCAACCGGCGGCAATCCGGTCATGCCGGTGGCAGCGATGCTCACCCGTACCCATCGATCCTCGTCACTGTCGTGCTTTGGCAAAAATGTTCGCGTGAAGTCCTGGTAACGGCCGACACTACCTACTATAGCGTCCAGCGGAACCTCGCGAATTCCGCGTGAAACGACGCCACCAGCCCTCACCTTCCGGCGAACGTCCTCATAGGATAACAACTCACTCTGTCCGCCCGTCAGTTTGGCCACAATGCTCTGCAGGGCCGCCCGGCCCCGCGCCCGGCGGAAGTCGCTAATTGCCGACGAATAGCTCTCCATGCTGCCTATGAGTATAGCATAAATCCCGACCCTCACTCCTATGCTGACTCTTCGTGCAAGCCGCCCTTGTGACTCGTCTCAGGTATAATTCCGTCCATGTCCGACCGGGTAGGAAGAAGCATTGTGGCCGTCAATACGTGGCTATGGTTGGGTCCGGCCGTCTCGCTGGGCCTGTATGCCGGCCGCCTCTCGAGCGAGTGGCTGCAACCGGGTCTGTTTGGAGCGGCTCTATTGACGCTGCTGACCGTCGCCGGTTCAATCGTCGCGCTGCGCCATAGAGCGCTTTCAGCGACCTGGCCCCTACTCCTTCTATTGGCTTATGTCTTTTACCCAGAGCCGGATCCCCGCATTGCCGCTGGCGCCGGGCTGGCCGCCGTGTTCGGTTTGCTGCTCTCCGCAGACACCACTCGAATTTCGAAGAGGTTGGACAGTCCGGCGGCCGAGACAATCATAGCTGGATTGCTGAGCATCGGGTTCTTTGTACTTTATGTAAATACGCTGGCGCCCGGCTTGCTGCCGGCCGACGCTGGTGAGCTACAACTTGTGGCCGCGAATTTGGGCGTTGCCCACCCAACCGGCTTTCCCCTCTATACGATGTTAGCCAACCTGGCCACCCGCCTGCCGATCGGACCGGACGAGGCGTATAGGGTAAACCTGCTGTCGGCGTTAGTTAGCACAGGCACACTTCTGCTGCTTTTCCTGGCCATACGTCGCCTTTGCAGCAGTCGCCTGGCTGGCTTGTTGGCGGCAACCGCTCTGGGAACCTCGGCCACTTTCTGGTCACAAGCAACCACGGCCAATGTTCGCAGCCTGACCGCCTTTTTCACCGCTGCCGCCATTTACCTGCTGCTACTCCTGCGCGAACGGCAGAATGATCTAGGCCGGCAAATTGAGAGACGAAGAGAAACAGGGTCCGGCGATGTCCGTGCCGATGAATCGCGCGGCCGGTCCGAGGTATGGCTTGAGGCCTTGTTCGTGCTGGTCCTGGTGCTAGCCGCAAGCCATCACTTATCGCTTATCTTCCTCGGTGCTCTATTTGGTCTTTATACGATCGCCATGCGACCGGCGACCATAAGACGACCCGGCCGCTGGCCTGTTTATCTGCTGGCGGCTGCGATTGCCCTCCTGCCGCTGTTGTATCTGCCGCTGCGCGGCGCGGCCGGCGCGTTTGGCGCGGCCGAGGACTTGGCCACCGTGCGTGGATTCATGAAACACGTTTTGGGGCTGGGATTTCGCGGCGATCTCTTTTTCGTCGACGATGTATCAGTCTTATGGGCGCGGTTACGCGTAATGGCCAACGTGCTTACCTTCCAGTTCTCGCCCCTTGTGTTGATCGTCATGATACTCGGCTTGATCCTGCTATTCAGGCGCGACCGCCTGCTGGCCGGAGTATTGGCTGCTTCCCTCGTAATTCACACGCTAGTGGCGGCCGTCTACCGCGCGCCCCAGACTGTCGAGTATATGCTGCCCGTTTACGTTCTGCTGGCTTTCCTTTATGGATATGCCGGAGGAATTTTCCGCCATGTCCCCGCCCCATCCCGGCAAGTTGAATCGCGGCACAAGCTGAAGGGCGCGGCTGCGGTGCTCGTTCTGGTGGCGATGACGATGGCCGTGCTTGTTCAGGCCGCCGGCAACTACCGTAGTTTCTTGTGGCTCAGCCAGGATACGTCCGCCAGAGAATATGCTCAACCGCTTCTGGAAGATGCCCCGGCCGGTGCTCTCATCCTGGCCGATTGGCACTGGGCCACGCCGCTGTGGTATCTACAAGAGGTAGAGGGCTTGCGGCCGGATGTCCACGTTCAGTTTGTCTTTCCCGAGTCTGGACCGTATGCTCGGACCTGGGCCAACCGGATAACGACGAATCTGGCCGCTGGCCGCACGGTCATAGCAACCCATTATGATCCTGGCGCCTATACGGCATTGCCCTTGGCCGAACCGTTCCAGGAAGCGTTCCTCTTCCGGCAAGCGCCGCTGACCGTATTGCCGGAGAAGTACATCCCGCTGGCTGAGGAAATAGGCCCCGAAGTGCAGGCAGTTGGCTATCATCTCGATACCCTGACCGTCGAACCTGGACAGGAGATTGTGGTGTCGTTGGCCTGGCGGCCGCTGGCAGAGACGGATCAGGACCGCACACTTTTTGCTCACCTGATTGGTCCGGATGGCATGCTAGACGCCGGCGACGATCAGCCTGCCCTCGCCCAACCAGAGGGTCTGACTATCAGCCAGTTCCGGCTCACGCCCCGCCTTGACGCGGCGCCAGATGATTATGCTGTGGTCATCGGCAGCTACGACAACGGCCAACCGGCGGCCGACTTCGCTACTGTGCTGGGCCAGGTTCAGATCGAAATGGCCACCGAGCCACCCTTCACATCGAATCGCGCTCACCGGCCGTTATCTGGTGACGTTAATAACCGTACCTTGATCGGTCACGATTGGGACAGCACTCTTCCAGGCCGGCAACGACTCTATCTGCATTGGTCCACGGCAGCTGGCTATGAAACCCAGAGTATAGATGTGGACGGCGGCCAATATCAAATGCCCCCTTGGAATGGCCCCTGGGGAATCGAAGAAGAAGGGTCGACCTTCGGACTGGACAGACCGGCCGCTTACGTGCCGTTTGGGCAAGGTCTGGTCTGGCTGGGCCAGGACGTCAGTGGTCTGGATCCAGTCTCTTCAGGACAACGGCTGGCTTCGCCACAGTGGTTCACGACGTCCCGGCCGATAATGCGCGACCTGGTTGTCTCCCTGCGACTAGTCGGCTACCAGGAAGATGGGCAGAGTTGGGACTGGTGGGACCTGGACGACGGGGTACCGGCCCTGGGCGCCATCCCAACGCTTAAATGGCTTTCCGGCTCCAGAGTACGCGCCCCCGTGTGGTCGTTCGTCAGCTCAGATGCCCGGGATGGTCAGGAGGTTGAGCCGCTTCTGGTGCTGTACGATGCCTTTACATCCAGGCAGCTTCCCGTCCTGGACGAGCGTTATGCACAATTGGCGCCATGGATACCCCTAGGCAGAAATACGCTCGAGACGCAACCGTAGGTTGCTAAATTGCTAGTCGTCACTCTTGTCGGCCACCGGCACCATCCGGTTACCCATGGCCAGTTCGAAGCCGAAGTAGATGGGTAGCAGTTGAAACAAGCCAAACCAAATGGCGACCAGCAGGATGCTGCGCTTGACGGCTTCAACCTGTCCGCCCAGCTTGGCTTGGGCGCTCGAAACGCCTTCTTCAATGTCGGCAACCAGCGTGCTGTACTCGTCCAATAACGGCCGGAAGCCGGCCAGATCCGCGTTCATCTCGCCCAGGCTTTGGGCCAAATCGCCGAGATCCTGGCTGAGCACATCCATGTTGCTCCCAGCCGTGTTCAACTCATCTTCAAGATTTCGAGAAGCCTCGGCGATGGGCGATAGCCCACTGCCGACCTCCTCCACAGCTCGATCAAAAGGAATCTCTGGATCATAGTCGACGCCCAGGCCGATGCTGATATCGTAGTTGATGATCGGCACCCGTTCTTCGATCCTTAACCTGCTCAACAGGCGCAGGGTATCGTCTACAACTTTCGCGGTCTGAGCGATATTCGGGATCGTATTCTGAAGATCCGTGATGGTATTCGGGATCGATTCTCCAACCAACAGGGCCAGTTCACCTAACATCGGCCCCGAGTCGTCGACGGTCGCCGACAGGTTTTGTGTCGTGCTCTGGACCTGTCCTACCGTTGCATTTACGCTGGCAACCGTTTGCCGCGATTGTTCCAACGTGGCTTCGACCGTATCCAGAGTCTCCGCGGCCGTTTCCAGGGCCGAATCCAACTGGGACGCTAGATTGTCAGCCAACTCCCGACCCATTCGGGCGCCTTGAACGCATATCACCAGGCCGAACAGACCTATTAAGATCAGGACGAAGCCAATTACCCTTCTAGCCATATCCACGTGTCTCACGTTCACAATGCGATCTACAGTATTTATGTCAACAAAGTCGCCTTCGGTATGCTAGCAGATAGGGCGACCATTTTGTTGGGAAGTCTACCACGCGAGGCGCGGGTTTTGAAGTCCATGGTCCAATGAACAGGGTACCAGGTGCCAGCATGCATGGAACATGCCAGCGGCCGGAAAGACAGCCTTCAGCACAGACTGGATGATAGCTAGGATAATTGTCCGCCTCATGACTTTTTTACCAACTATTTCAGTTCACAAAGCGCAAGCCATGACATACACTGATTGCATGGGTTGGATTACGGTTGACCAGCCCGTCTGAGATATTTATCTGGGCGGGCTGGATAGCCGATAGCTAGAGAGGGATGAATGAAGCAGTACACTTTTCACGGTGGCGATATCCGCGCGTTGCGTAGCGCGGTAACGACTCATTGGCTGGCCCTAATGCCAGCTGTCCGGGAGAATGATTGGCGTATAAGCGATCTCGATCCGATGGCTCTACTTGACTACTTCGGAACCCTGAGAATCAAGGATGGTTTCGCGCTGCGCGCCTACGAGCGCCGTCAAGCGCCTGACTCCTGGGGAAAGGTGTGGGCCATGCCGGCCGGTCATCCATTTGCCGATCCGGGGTCAAACGGTAACGGAAAGCCCCCCAGACCGGCCGGCGCGTTGGACGACCCGATGCAGGT
>CP070688.1:4192158-4201690 GCA_020353135.1 Chloroflexota bacterium | reverse complement strand
GTTGCGACGTCCTCACAGCGGACGTCATTTACCATTATGGCCCCGTTGACGATGTCTTCCCGGGCGCGTCTCTTTGAAGGAGAGATCTGCGCGTCGGCAAGTAAGCTAACGAGAGACAAGTTCTGGTCGCCGCTAATCTCAAACGACGGCACATCATGCAAACCTTCCTCTAATTCGCCCGGCGACAGCTCTGCAACCTTGCCGTAGAAGAGGGCGCTGGAGATGTTCTTGGCCCTTTCTGTCGCTTCCTGGCCATGAACAAGCGTCGCGACCTCGTTGGCCAGCGTCCGCTGGGCAACCCGTTCCCAAGGTTGCTCATCCACCGATTCTTCCAGCGCGGCGAGCTCTTTTCGGCCCAAGAAAGTGAAGTATTTGAGGAATTGGATCACGTCTTCGTCAGGGATATTGATCCAGTACTGGTAAAACTGGTAGGGTGACGTGAGACCAGCATCGAGCCAAACTGTGCCCTTTTCGGTCTTGCCAAGCTTGTTGCCATCGCTCAGCGTGATAAGCGGCTGAGTCAGGCCGTAAGCGGTTTCGCCTGACTCGCGGCGGATCAGATCTACGCCGGCGGTGATATTTCCCCATTGATCGCTGCCACCGGCCTGCAGTTCGCAGCCGTAGCAGCGCTTCAACTGCAAGAAGTCATAGGCCTGCAAGATCATATAGCTGAACTCGGTGAAGGAGATTCCGACCTCAAGACGCGATTTTACCGAGTCTTTAGCCAGCATGGCGCCGATGGGGAAGTACTTGCCGATATCGCGCAAAAACGGAATCAATTCTAGCTGGCTGAGCCATTCATAATTGTTGACCACACGCGCGGGATTGTCCCGCGTATCGAAATCCAGGTACTGTTGGAGCTGTTGCCGGATCTTGGCGGTGTAATCCTCGACCACTTCCTGGGTGTTCAGTTTTCTTTCACCGCTTTTGCCGCTGGGATCGCCCACAAGACCGGTCCCGCCGCCCACCACGCCGATGGGATGGTGCCCGGCCAGTTGGAAGCGCCGTAGCAACAAGATCTGCAGCAGATTGCCTATGTGTAAACTGTCGGCCGTCGGATCGAAACCAATATAGAGCGTGATTGGTCCGTCCTCTAGTCGCTTACCAAGCCCTTCGCGGTCGGTTATCTGGTATAAGAGTCCCCTAAACTCGAGCTCTTCCAATGGATTCATATTTTCCCCTTAAGCCGCAACGATCGATACGGCGTACAGTCCCAGATTTTAGATGAAGCGCAGGGGCAAGGCAATGATCGACGGCAAAATAAAAAGCCCGGCAGCCAATCACGCCGCCAGGCTCACTTGAGACGCGTTATGTCAACATAGTCTGGCTAACTGATTGACTGTAAGGCGATTTCGGCCGGATAGAAGTTCTGGTTTAGTTGCAATGCTCGTTTATAGGCAGCGGCCGCGGCTGCTACATCGCCTTGAAACAGTAGTGCATGGCCTTGATACAAGTATGTCTCCTCGACATTTTGCCCGCCCTGGGTCGCGAGGACCGCTTCGGCTAGCGTGATCATATCCTCGTAGCGGCCGACCTTCATATAAGCTAAATAGGGTCGAAACTCGTACCAAAGCATACGCGGCGGCAAGCCAATGGCCAAAGCCTGGTCAAAGGCTGCGGCGCCACTTTCGTAATATTCGGGACTGCCGGTCAATTCCCCGAGGCGAGTGAGGCTGGTGCCTAAGTTGAACCAGATAAAGGCGTTGTCGGGATCATTCTCTAGCTCCGCCTGCGCCCTTTCGGCCGCTTTCAACCACATTTGCATCGGTTGCAGCAGGTCTTGTCCCAGGATGCTTTGTACCTGAGCTTCCTGGTCCGGTTCGTAGACAACGTAGAATGTGTAATTGAACTGCTGCCAGTATCTCTCGATCTCCTCATAGGGATCGGCTCTACCGGTGACTTCGTCGACCCTCAGATAACTGTCCATGCTGTGGAACATTTGTAGCTCTTCATCGTAGCCAAAGACAGTCAGGTAATGGCCGAACCAGCCCTGCGAACGGGTCGTATCCGGCTCATAACCCTTCTCGATAACAACGGGCAATCCAGCGGCGATGAAACGCTTTATCATTTCCATATCGCCGCCGCTGTGTACAGTCGATTTCAACTCCGTGAATTCGTTGACATAATCGCTGAGTTGCCAAGGGCTTACGTTACGGTCTTCCGGATTTGGCTTTAGATAAGAGGCGGCCTCGGCCTGGGTGGTCACGTCGCCATGCCAATTCAGCACCTGGGTTAGATTGGCTGGGCCGCAATTATTGAAGCTCTGTTGGATTCTCTTGATACCTGTCAACAAGACGTCGTCCGGCAGAGGCTCAGGAGTTGGCGTTGACGTAGGCAGCGGCGTAGAGTTAGGGGTCGACTCAACCACCGAAGTTGCTACCTGAACTGGGGCGTCCTTTACTATAGCAGTTGGCGTCGGCGTGGGGGTCGGCGGCGGAACCAACGTCGGCGCCAGCGTTGGGATGGTGATAGCTACTCTTTCGCTTAGCTCAACCGGCGCCGGCAAGGCGTCGGCGACCGGCGCAACTCGCGCAATCATGTCCTCGGTAATCTGACTGACCACAGGATAACGATCGGCCAGAGCCACACGGTAGCGGCCGGGGATGGCCAGGACTGCCTGGGGCAAAATCAGCAAGGCGATGATCAAAACCACCTGGACCAGGACTATGGCCAGGATGATTCGTTTTGTTCGTTTACTCATCGAATCACAGTTACTCCGTCCGTAAAGTTCGCCGTCTCGCTTCGAGCGCCTGACCAAGTACATCGAACTTTCTAGTCTACATCAGTCATAGGGCGTCAACAACAGTGGCTCTGCGTCGCAAGTCTTCGCAATTGCACTTTTGGGGGTGCCAGGCTGCTAAGTCTAAGTACGGATTTGCTCTAATGCCTCGACCGCCGGCCCGAAATTTGGATTGCGCTTCACTGCCTTTTCCAGATCCGCCTGGGCCTGCTTGAGTTCACCTAGGGCTGCCTTGGCCAGGGCGCGATAATAATAGGATTCCTCAAAATAGGGCCGATCCTGGAGAGTAACTTCGGCCAGCAGAATCACATCTTCATAGCGGCCGACCTCGTAGTAGGCTTCGTATGGTCCGAATTGGTACCATAGCATTCGCCAGGGCAGACCTATAGCCCGGGCTTGGTCGAATGCGGCGGCCGCCATTTCGTGGTCGCCCAAGGCGTTATAAGCCGTACCGAGATTGAACCAGAGAAAGGCGTTGTCGTCCTCGTGAGCGATTTCATCTTGCGTTCTAGCCAACGCGGCGCGCCACATCGTCTCATCATCCATTGCTGGACCGATTATCTCGGTCACTGTTGGACGATCCACGGGATCAAATAGGACGATATAGTTGCGTCCGAACTGGCGCCAGTAGGTATCCAGATCATCGTAACCGATCTGACGGCCCTCAGAATCGGCATTTTCGCCAGGTACTTCACTGGTGCCAAACCACGAATCATATGCCCAGACTTGCTCGTTTTGGTCATCATAGGCCACTACCAGCAGGTAATGACCGTACCAGCCCATCCAACGATACTCGCCCGGCGGGTCGAGGCCGAGTTCAATGATCACAGGAAATCCGCGAGACACTAGGCGACGCACCAAGTCAAGGTCGCCGTTCGTCCGGCTCAAAGCAGCCAGATTAGTCTCGTTGTTGACATAATCAGCCATTTCGTAGGGGCTGACGTTGCGGTCCTCGGGATCGGGCTTCAACACGGCCGCCGTCTGTTCTTGGCTGAGGCGCAGATCAAAATAGCTCAGCGCCATAGCCATTGTTGCCGGTCCACAGTTGTTCCAGCCCTGAAAATGATGATCGAGCGCACGCAGCCTGGCCGTGGCCGGGAATGGGATAGGCGTGTTCGTCGGGGTAGGCGTCGCCTCGGCCGTTGGCGATGGCTGTGAAGTTGCCGCCAAAGTCGTCGGTGTGGCTGACGGATCCCCCGGCGACAGCGTGGCCGTGGTCGCGAAAGGAGTGGGTTCAGTCGTGGTAGAGACCGGTTCAGCCTCTTGGGTCGGCTGCGCCGATTGTCCAAGAAGGGCGGCCGTGTCGACGGCAAGGTCTACCGTCGGCAACATCTCGACATGGTCGCGTTCGGCCAGCGCCTGGAGGGGCTTCGGTAGATAGGCGGCGACATAGCGACTCGGCACGGCCTTCAGCAGAGCAGGCGACTGCCAAATCAACAAGACCAGAACGAGGACTAGAGCCAGAATCAGTAAGCGTCGTCTGCGCATAATCAACGGCTCATCAAATGCGGGCGACCAGGGAATGACGGCCGGACCAAGGAGCCACATGACCAGAAGCTACCCAACTACCCGCTCTCTGATTTGACTGAAGTCCAGATCGCGCGAAGGGGCGACTACCGCATCAACACCGCATTATAGCCACAAACCGTACCAGCCCAATGTACCGTAGGCTACTGATTGGTTTATCCTTACACAACACTTATCTGACAATCTTCGAGCTCACACGGAAGTCCAACTCGATTGGGCTAACAGACGGGCGGTGAATGATGCTTCAGCCAGAGGTGCGGGCTCCTTGCGACTGCCAGTCCGTCCAGTCCAGCCGCATGTGGATACTCTCCGTGTCACGGTCAAATTCGCGAAATCCACAACGCTGGTACAAAGCGATTGCAGCTGTCCAGTCATGATTTGTCTCTACCAGAAGGCGCCTGTAGCCATTCTGACGAGCGACTTCCAACAGATACTCAACAATCGCCTGGCCAAAACCCTGCCGACGGTATCTCTTGGCCACCGAAACGCGCACGATCCGGCCCAAATCCTCTTGCAGCTCAACCAGGCCCCCGACCGCAACGACCGCATCTTCTATCTCGCCGACGACGAATATATGCCCTCTTACGATGTAAGTTTCGTTGATGTCATCGAGATCGCGGTTCAGCTCAGTGTCAATTTGGCCAAAATGGTCGCCGAGTCCCGAAAGAATCAACTGTCGAACGCGAACTTGATCGTCTCGCGTGAAGATGCGAAACGACAGTTCAGTTGGCGTTCCGCTCATTCAACGGTCACGCTCTTCGCCAGATTGCGAGGCTGATCGACATCGCACGAGCGCAGCAGGGCGATGTGGAAGCTGAGGAGCTGCAGCGGCATGACATTTACAATCGGCGACAACAGCGGCGGTGTATCCGGCACGTAGATTACGTAATCGGCCTTCCCGGCAATATCGGAGTCGCCTGCCGTTGCCAAAGCGATAACCGTACCCCCGCGAGCCTTGGCCTGTTCAATTTGGCTAACCATTTTGTCATACAAGTCATCCCTGGTGGCGATAGCTACTACCGGCATTTGCTCGTCAATCAAGGCGATGGGGCCATGTTTCATTTCGCCGGCCGGATAGCCCTCGGCGTGTATGTAGCTGATCTCTTTCAGTTTTAGCGCGCCTTCCAACGCGATCGGATAGTTGATTCCACGACCGATAAACAAGAAATTTTGCGCTTCGCAGAATCGTTCCGCCAGAGCCTGATACTCCTGGTCGCGTTCCAGCACCTGGCCGGCCAACTCGGGTAGGTGGGCCAGATCGGCCAGCAATTCCCGCAAGCCAGACTCGGAAATGACGCCCCGCATCTTGCCCAAGATGCAGGCCAGGAGGTAGAGATCGACCAGAGAAGCCGTGAAGGCCTTGGTAGTTGCCACGCCAATCTCCGGGCCGGCATGCATGGCAATGTAACCGTCGGAGATCCGCGTGGCCTGACTGCCAAAGACGTTTACGATTGCCCAGAGTTTTGCCCCTTTGCTGCGGGCCAAATCACATGCGGCCAATGTATCGGCCGTTTCGCCTGATTGGCTGATAGCCAGCACGGCGGTACGCTCGTCAATTAACGGATCGGCATAACGAAACTCAGAGCCGTAGCCCACCTCTACCGGCACCTTGGCGATGGCTTCGATCATATACTTGCCCACTAAACCGGCGTAATAGCTAGTCCCGCAGGCAACGATGAAGATTTTGTCAATTTCCGCCGTAGCGTCCGCGCCGAGTCCCAATTCCGGAATCTCGAGCCTGCCAAGATCAAAATCTACCCGGCCGCGGATGGTGTCAACCAGCGCGCGCGGCTGGTCAAAGATCTCCCGCTCCATGAAATAGCGATAGGGTCCTTTTTCGGCGCTCACCGGATCCCACGGGATTGAGTGCACCGCAGCTTCCTGTGGCCGGCCGTCGAGATCAGACACGCGGTATTCACCGGCCTCTACCACTGCCATCTGCCGATTCTCCAGAAAGATCATTTCTCGTGTATGTTTCAGGATCGCTGGAATGTCCGAGGCGATGAACATCTCGTCCTGACCAAGGCCCAATGCGATACCGCCGGCGTTTCCCAGACGGGCGCACACTAATTGTTCCGGGCTGTCCAAGGCCATGGCCACGATAGCGTTGGAGCCTCTAATTTGGCCTAAAGACCGTCGAACCGCATGCTCGAGATCAGACCCGTTGGCCATGTGTAGCTCAATCAGCTGGACAATCACTTCAGTGTCGGTATCTGAGTTGAATTCAACGCCCTCAGAGGTCAGCTCCTGACGCAGCGGTAGATAATTCTCTACGATACCGTTATGAACGATCACCACCCGGCCGCGCATACCAGTATGGGGATGAGCGTTGCGCTGAGAAGGCATGCCATGAGTAGCCCAGCGCGTATGGCCGATGCCGATTTGGCCAGGCATTGGGGACGACTCTACTAACGACTCCAGGCCGGCCAACTTGCCGACCGATCGACGGACGGAGACTGCGCCGTTTTTCTCTATCACGGCCAGTCCGGCTGAGTCATAGCCGCGATATTCCAGTTGTTTGAGACCTTCCAGCAGAATAGGCTGGGCCCGACGGCTGCCGACATAACCGACAATTCCACACATGTAAACACCCTCCGTGGATTATCGGCAACGACAATCACATTTCGGCCGACAACGAGTCTGACCAACGTCCATGCATTGGTCAGACAGCCAAAGCCGCTTCGCCAATCTAGCATCGCTTTGATAGCGCGCCCGCCAAATATCGATTGTTGATAGCTGGGAGGCCCTCCTCTGGGAATTCCAAGGTCCGACCCGACGAGGATTCTGACCTGGACCACTGCTTTGCCTTTTGTCGGTCGCTTGCGCAAACCGGTTTGTAGCAAAGCTTCTTTTCGGAGGGGGAAAACGCAGGATGTGGCAATCCTGGGAGGCATCCGCTGATAATTCGATTTTCGGGCGTTTGAATACTTACGTGTTCAGAATCACCCTTAGCCTCACCACTTGGTGAGGAACCTCCACCTCGTCAACCTTGCTAGAAGCAAGGCCCATGCGCTTCGTTTAACCCGCATATTCGATTGTTAACGACGCCGCAATTCCAGATCGCCGCTGCCATGTTAATAAGACTCAACCATCGTAGCCTGGCCGGCCGTGCAAGTCAAGATAACCCTGGTAACGTCTTGCTACTTATTGACAAGGGCAAGCGGAGTCATATAATTAGCCGCTTCAATAATTAGATAGGCTAAGTATTTGTGTCTCATAGCACCCGCATTCTTGCACAGGAAATCCTGCATATCATCCCCCAGATTATGCGTGTTCTGACGGCCGAGTTTCGCCGCTCAGGACAGCTCATGACGCCGGGCAATTTTCAGATGATGTTCCTGCTGCACGACGGCCCCGCCAACATGAGCAAGCTGGCTGAATACCAGAGTGTCAGCTTACCGACGATCTCACGGTCGGTGAGCCGACTCGAGAAAATCGGCTGGATAAGACGCTCATCAAGTCCTCATGATCGACGGGTGACACTCGTCGAACTGACTGAGGACGGTCGAAAGCGTCTCGAAGAAATCGGCCGGCTAGCCGAGGAGACGCTTGGCGCTTTGCTGGAGCCCATCTCAGACTCAGATGCCGAGACCCTGGCCGCCGGACTTGACGTCATGCGTAAGACGTTTGACTTGTACGAAATAGATTAAGGAAGAACCATGCTGACTAGAATTTTCGATACGATAACCCGCCTCTCGCTCAGATTTCGATGGGTAGATTTGATTCTATCCCTGTTGATTATCGCCGCCGGCATCTATGCTGCGAGCACGCTGAACCTGGAGTTGCTGCCGCGTATTGAGTTTCCGCAAACGGTTGTAGTGGCCCAGTGGCCGGACGCTGAATCGGCCGAACAATTCCTGGATGAGGTGACGATTCCGCTAGAGGAGAAACTCTCGGAAGTAGACGGCGTTGTCAATGTCGAGTCAACCACAACTCGAAACTTCGCTTTTATCATCTTGCGCAATGAATTCGGCCTGGATCAGGATCGTATCGTGGAAGATATCGAAGCCGCCACAGCCGAGGTGACCTTGCCCGAAGGCGTTGAGCAGCCTCAAACCTTGAATTTCAGCTTGAGCGACTTGCCGGTGGTGGTTGCCAGCGCTTCGTCAAGCGATCTCAGCCTCGAGGAACTGAAACAAGTGGTATCCGAAGAACTCCAGCCCAGGCTTGAGAATCTGGAACAAGTCAGCGAGGTGAGCGTTAGCGGCGGACAGGAGCTTCCGGAAGAGGCGGAAACAAGCCCGCCAGAGGCCGATGTGGAAGCTCCGGCCGAGGAAGTCGACGAAGATCCCGGCCGGTTGCCGCTGGTCATGATTGAAGGCGCCAAGGCGCTGGGCATCGAGATCGAGTACGCGCAGGACGTTACGCCGGAATTCCTCGCTGGCGTTAGCAACGCAGTTGAGGACGAGAGTCAGGTCTTGATAGTCCTGGAAATGATACCGCCGGATATCTTGCCCTTTGCGCCGCCTGAAACGCTGGCGCTTCTACCACAGGAATACGTGAGCCAACTGGATCCAGAATTGCAGCAAGTGCTGTCTGAACTCGCCGGAGACCAGGGATTTAACCAATATACACTGAGCGAATCTGTAGCAATGCTGCGAGGCGAGGAAGTGGCCGAGGCGCCGACGCCGACCGTTGAACCGACGGAAACCCCCGAACCCGCGGCGGTTCTGGAACCAGAGGCTTTAGGGCCGGAACCGGCCGACTTACCAGAATCGTGGGTAGAGGCGGCCGCGCAGGCCGGGCAAGATTTAGCCACGACGGCTGACTTGACGCCAGAGGTCGTGGGTCTCATCGTCAACTTAGCGCCTGAGATGCTGGTCGAGCTCGAACCCTCCGCCTGGCGCGTCGTCGAACCGGCGGCGCTGGCAATCGTACTACCGGCGCTGGCCGAGCAAGTGGAGCCCGAATTCTTGGCCGAACTTCAATCGATTCAACATGCCGGCCTAGGTGAAACGCCTGAGCCTGCACCTTTGCCGGAGTCGTGGGTGCAGATGGCCGCGTCGGTCGGATTTGATTTAGAGAGTACGGCCGATATCAACGCTGAGGCCATGACTGCGCTGTCCGGCGCTGCACCGCAGCTCCTAGATGACCTTGATGCAGTGACTCTGCTCGCCTTTTCACCAGAGGTACTGGCGGTGTTGCCCGAGAGTTATGTGGCGGGACTAGACGATGGATTGCAGGAATCACTGGCCGCTATCGCCGTAAGAGCCGGCCAAGCTGCGGGCGAAGAGATGGCTCAAACCGAAGAGTCGCAGATTGAGC
>CP070688.1:4170491-4192058 GCA_020353135.1 Chloroflexota bacterium | reverse complement strand
GACTCTTGCCAAGCTGAGGCCTGTCCTAAAAGTGAACGGCACCGTAACGGCCGGTAATGCCTCACCACTCTCTGACGCGGCCGCTGCGGACATCATCATGGAGCGCAAGAAGGCCGAAGCCTTGGGTCTTAAGCCTTTGGTCAAGTTTGTCAGTTTCAACGTCGGCGGCGTAAGACCCGAAATCATGGGCGTCGGACCTGTTGCAGCCGTACCTCGAGTGCTGAAACGCGCCGGCATGGACTTGGACGACATCGACGTCATCGAGCTGAACGAGGCTTTCGCCGCGCAGGCCGTGGCAGTTATCCGCGAGCTTGAACTGGATGAAGAAAAGACCAATGTGAACGGCGGGGCAATTGCCCTAGGTCATCCGCTGGGCTGCACCGGGGCCAAGCTGAGCGTCCAGATTATCAATGAAATGAAACGACGCCAATCGCAATTTGGCATGGTTACAATGTGCATTGGCGGCGGCATGGGAGCGGCCGGCATCTTTGAGAATCTGAACTAAGCGAAACACCACCGCCAAACTAGAGTAGATTATCGCAGCAGCTACCGGTTTGCAGACCGGTAGCTGCTCTTTATGTAAAGAGGATGACAGGGATGTTAGATGTTCGCGACCGGCCGCGCTTCACAGCAGACGAGGCAACTCGTATCGTCCGCCAGAAGTACGGGCTAGAGGTTGAGGCCAAGTCGCTGCCCAGCGAGCGCGATCAGAACTTTGTGCTGCTGGGTCAAGGTCGCCCGCGTTGGGTCCTGAAAATCGCCAACAAAGGCGAGGAGAGAGCTGTGCTCGAGCTTCAGAACGAGGCCCTGTGCTGGATAGAAGAACGTGACTCGTCGCTGGAAGTACCGCGAGTATTACCTGGCACAGGTGGAGAAAAGATCGCGCAAGTTGAGGATGCGGATGGCGTCAAATACATGACCCGCCTGGTTACTTATTTGGACGGCCTTCCTCTGGCCAAGATGGTGCCTCATTCGTCGCAGCTGCTATTTGAAGTCGGTGAATACCTTGGTCGCCTGGACGAAGCGCTACGTGATTTTACTAACCCGAGCGCCCAGCGCTTGCTGAAATGGAGCGTCATGCAGGCCAGCGAGATCTTGGGCCAGAATCTGGCACATATAGGCGATCCCAATCGCCGATCAATCGTCAAAACCTATGTGGAGAAGTTTGAACGAAATGTCTGGCCCCTTCTTGGCGAGTTGCGCAGCGGCGTAATTCACAATGATGCCAATGACTACAATGTTTTGGTTCGCCAGAACGCAAGCGGCAAACAGGCAATCGCCGGACTACTTGATTTCGGTGACGTGATTCATGGGCCGATGGTCTATGAACCGGCCGTCGCTGCAGCGTACGTTATGCAGAGCGCTGACGACCCGATGCGCGCAGCGGCCGCCGTCGCGCGCGGTTACCATGCGCGCTTTCCACTGACCGCGACAGAGTTCGACGTTCTGTTTGACCTCATTGCCGTTAGGCTTTGCACCACAGTTACGCTGGCGGCCAAGCAGTCGGCGGCCGAGCCTAGCAGGGTATATCTCACGGTCAGCGAAGCGGGCGCCTGGCTCGTACTGGAGAAATTGCGTGACGTCGACAGGGATTGGGCGGCGGAGTTTTTCCGAGACACTTGCTGCGCCAGCGCGGCCGCGTCGGACCTTAGCTAAGCCTGTCGTATCTGGGCCGGATCAAGTCCGTTCGATTGTGTCCTCGATCACGACCTTCAATGTTTCCAACGGCTTATCGTCGCCATATGGGCTAATGTCTTCAAGTGTAATCCGTACTTGAATTGAATCGATTTCAGGGTGCCTCGCCAGATAAGCAACCATCGCTTCGTCAGCCTGAATGCCAAATGTCTTCAATAGTCGCCGAATTCCTTTGCGGCTGTTGTCATCCATTTTGTTTACTCTCCTGTTCTCACTGGCCGTCCGGCTTGCGGGCCACCAATCCATACATCAAGGGTAGGTTGGGTTTGCCGGCCGGTGGGTACATGCGCCCACCTGTGCTTTCGACCATGCCTTCGAAAAGCCGGGCGCCATTCATGTAGGGATACTCAAGCCATGCTTCAAGAGACAAGCCAGCATCCAGGACGGCAGTGATCAACTCCGTAACCGAATATTGAAACTCATGGCAGCGGTACGGATTCTCAAACGATTTGACGCCTTGTTTGTACCCTGAGGGCGCTAGCGCCGGGCCGCTCATGGCGACGTAGTCGCCGACGCCATCTTCCCAGGTCATTACTTTTCCACGCCCAAAATAGGGAAAGCGATGGCTCCAGTCGTAGTCGAAAGTCATGGCCAATGGGTGGAAGTCGACCAGCACCAACTGGCCGCCAGGTCTAAGAATCCTGGCCACACCGGTCGCCCAAGTATCAAGCGATGAAAGCCATATTAGTGCGCCGTATGATGAAAAGGCGGCATCGTAGCGCCTTGACGACGAGGCTGCGCCGGCCAGCCAATCATAAACGTCAGAGCGTACAAAGCGAACTGGAATCCCCGATTCGGCCGATAATCGGTTGGCGAAGTCGACAGCCGTGTCGCTAATATCAACTCCGGTGACGTCAGCGCCCAATCCGGCCAGGCTCAAAGCGTCCTGACCGGAGTTGCACTGCAAGTGGAGGACTCTCTTGCCCTCTAGATTGCCCAAGAGCTCCACTTCTTCAGGATAGAGCGTGCTACCACCTTCTTTGAAGAACTGGGCCTGATTCTCTTTATGGCTGTTATGGGCATCAGTCGCCGCGTTCCAGGACAGCCGATTTTCCTCGTGTAGATCTTTGCGGATCACGATTCCTCCTAGGTTATGACATGCCAGTGTGGGAAGTGTGATTCCTCTCTGCTATAGTTCTACCACAAGGTGTTCGGCCGGGAAATGCGGGCCCATCATCGTGAATCAGATGCTGAAAAACGTCATTGTCATATCGCTTTCACTATTTGCGATCGTGCTGATGAGCACGGCATGCCGCCAGGACGGTCAGCAGGAGGATCAGAGTCTTCCCACGTTGGCGCCGACGATCGCGGCGGCAAATTCGGAGTCAACGGCTGGAACCAATGCGCCTCGGCCGCCGGCCACATTCACGCCTGTGCCAACTATGACATCAGCTCCAACTTCCACCGCCGTGTCGCTACCACCAACTTCGATCGCCTCCGCCGGACAGTTTGGCGTAGATCGCAACCGCCTGACCGGCGAAGTAGTATCCGATCCGTCAAAGCTGCAGCGGCGGCCGATCGCCGTCAAGATCTCAAATGCGCCGGCGAAGTATACGCGGCCGCAGTCTGGCCTCGGCCAGGCTGACCTGGTCTACGAGCATGTGACCGAAGGCTCGATCACACGCTTCACGGCCATTATTTACGGCCAGACGCCGCCTAGGGTTGGGCCAATACGGAGCGCCAGGCTACTCGACCTCGAACTGCCGGCAATGTACGATGCTGCGCTGGCTTATTCGGGTAGCAGCATCGGCGTATCCCGCAAGTTGTTCAACTCGGATTTTCGGGAGCGGATACTGCGAACGAATGTAGCCGGATACTATCGCACGGGGGAGAACAAGCCCTATGAACACACATTGTATGCCCAACCGGAACAGCTATGGGAGGTCTTGGATAGCCGAAGCCTGAACCAAGCGCCCCAATTCAACTCGGTCATGGCATTCGGCGAAGCAGCACCGCAGGGTGGCCGGCCGGCTAACTCGCTGGCGATTCGCTATCGTAAGTTCACGGCCATCGAATGGCGTTACGATCCCGTTTCGGGCAGATATAGGCGGTGGGCAGATGGCGTCGAACACCTGGATGCCAATAGCGGCGATCAGATCAGTGCCGCCAACGTCGTCGTACTTCTGGCGCCTCACCGACTGGACCAGACTATTTGCGAACACCAGTCTGGAGGCAGGTGCCTGGCTCACTCAACGGAAATCCAACTGTGGGGGACGGGGCAGGCCCTTTTGCTCAGAGGAGGGCAGGCGTATGATGTCACATGGAACCGACAGCAACGTCATGACTTGTTGACTTTACTGGATGGCGCCGGCCGGCCGTTTCCTCTTCAAATCGGCAACACTTGGTTACAGGTCATGCCGCTGGATTATCTGGACTCTTTTTCCGTTGAGCCCATGCAGTAGTATTGTTCGCCCGGCAGGATCAGACGCGCCGGGATGAGGGTCGGGCTATCTTAGCCTTGAGTATCCCAGTTGAGAATTGGATGAGAGCGACGCGGCCGCCAACCTCCAGAGGCGCTGATAGACGTCCTTGCTCTATACAGTCTAGGGCGTCAATCAAGGTGAGATCCATGTCGCGCACAGGGTAGGTCGCCGCTTCACCGTTCGTAGCCCGCATGAAATTAAAGGCTTGCCTGGCTGACCAGGCCGTATCAAGTGCGTAGTCGACCGGTTCGGGCCAGGGATAGTAGCTACCGTCAGCTGGCTGGGCAAGCCCCTTGTCTCCGGCCGCCAGTTTCTCAAGAGCTTGAACCAGCAGCTGCCCTCCCAGAGCGCCGCAGGCGCGCTCGACGTCGAGTTGGCCCAAGCCATCGGGGAATTGCAGTGGCTGTCGGCGCAGCAAGGGGCCAGTGTCGAGTCCGGCGTCCATAAGATGGACCGATACGCCCCGCTTCGTTAGGTCAGCTCTCTGAAAAAGCCAGAATAGGGGCGCGGGTCCACGGTAATATGGCAACAGTGAAGGGTGGACGTTAAGGAATCCCAGCGGAGGGACCGAGAGGAGAGCCACGGGTAATTTCCAGGGAAAGCAAGCCACGCAGGCGGCGTCGGGCCGGAGCGTGTCGAGAAGTTCAGCCAGTTCGGGCGCATGGGCGCTCTTAACGCCATATACAGGAATTTCGGCCGACCAGGCAGTATGCAAGAGATTTGGCTCGAAGAATGGGTTGACCAGAGGTAATTCGCCTGCAAGCTTAGCCGGCTGCAGAAGTTCAAGTGACGAATCGGGGTCTGTGGAGACAGTATCAGCGGTCACAAAGACGGCCGCGATCATCACATCGCTGACAACCAGCGTTTCAAGGGCTGTCAGCGATAACTCGTTAGTTGTCCCGAAGAATACTACGCTTGGTCTATTTGCCATATGATAAATAATGAGCGCATTGTGCCTGACAGTTGAATGAATGGTATTATAGTCGTAGCCCGGAAATTTGAAGAGGTGAATAATGACCAGAATGGTCAAATGTGTGAAATTGGGTAGAGAACTGCCTGGCCTGGAGAAACCACCGGTAGCCGGAGACCTGGGGCAGCGAATTTACGATAATGTCTCAGCCGATGGCTGGAATCTGTGGAAAGAGCAGGTGGTCATCTTAATCAATCACTACGGTCTAAACATGGCCGATCCTCGGGCCCAAGAATTCCTGAATGAGCAGATGGAGGAATTCTTTTTCGGCGAGGGAGCGCAGATGCCCGACGATTGGGTCCCGCCTGGTCAAGGTGGAAAAGGCGTTCCCAGTCCAGCGAGTAAAGGGGCGCCGGCTCCACCGCAGAAATAAGTGGAGTGGCCCGGCCGACAGTCTGATACCATGCTCATGAATATAGTCTTGCTCTCTTGCTACGAGCAGGGACAGCAGTCGCTTAACCTGGCCTCTCCATTGGCCGCTCTGCGCCAGGCAGGCTTCAATGTTGAAGCGTTCGATTTGGCGATCCAGAAGTTCCCTGAATCGTCTGTGGCCCATTCGACGCTTGTGGCCATCTCGACGCCTATGCACACGGCTTTGCGGCTGGCGGTTTCTGTTGCTAGGCAGGTTAGAAGCCTGAATTCGGAAGCCCATATCTGCTTCTATGGTTCCTACGCCTGGATGAATCGCGATCTGTTGCTGACCGAGCCAACCTCCGGTAGGCGTCCCGTCGCAGACTCAGTTATCGGCGGCGAATTTGAGCAGCCGCTAGTCCGCCTGGCCACTTCGCTGGAGCGAGGTCAGTCGATGTCGACGGCGTCGGGCGTGTTGACGGAAAGGAGCGACGTCCAACCTTACCTGCAGCGCACTCGCGTTCCGCTGCCCGATCGCTCGAGTCTGCCCCATTTGTCTCAGTATGCGCATCTCGTGTTGAACGGCCGCCAGTTGGCGGCCGGCTATACCGAGAGCAGCAGGGGTTGTCTCCATCTTTGTCGCCATTGCCCAGTTGTACCCGTCTATGGCGGCCGGTTCTTCGTGATTTCGGCGGAGACGGTTCTGGAGGACATCAGGCAACAAGTAGAAAGCGGCGCCCAGCACGTAACCTTTGGCGACCCTGATTTTCTGAATGGCCCGGGCCACGCGCTGAAGATAGCGCGCTTGCTACATCGCGACCATCCATCGTTGACCTTTGACTTCACCACCAAGGTGGAGCACATCATTGAGAACCGGCCAATCATGAGCGAACTGAAGGATCTTGGGGCTGCCTTTGTGATTTCGGCCTTTGAGTCAACCAGCGACAGGGTTCTGGCCCGTTTGCACAAAGGGCATACGTTGGCTAACATGAATCAGGCGTTGGAGATCCTGGACGAAGCCGCTCTACCGGTTCAGGCTACGTGGGTGCCGTTCACACCCTGGACTTCCTTAGACGATTACCTGCACATGCTGGATTGGATTTCGTCCCAGGGCTTGATCCAGCACGTTGCCGCCGTTCAGCTCTCAATTCGGCTGCTCGTTCCGCCGGGCAGCGCTTTACTCGAGCATGATGACCGGGATCAATGGTTAGGAACGCTGGACAGAGAAGGCTTCGGCTACCGCTGGCAGCACGACGATCCGCGAATGGATGCGTTGCAACGAGCGATCGCAGCGCTTGTGGAACGTGACGGTAGTCGCGATCCCCTCGATCTGTTTGCTGAAGCGGAACGGCTGGCGTACGAGGCAGCTGGAAAGGTGCTGCCCCAGACGATTGAGCCGGCAGTGACTCCGGCCGCGCCGCCTCGGTTGACGGAAGATTGGTTCTGCTGAGCTGAGCCCACTGCCGATCAGGTTGATCGGCTGGGGACTTAGGGGATAAGGTTGGCCGACCTCCACCAGCGATAGTATTTACCGCGTAGTTCTTCTCGGGACGGAAGGGGGTAGAAAGCCAATTCTTCGGTGTTTCCAACGTAGATGCCGGAATTGATCATCCGATAGGGGAACTCGACCGGATGGACGCGATCCACCATCTTGCTGGTGATGGTCTTTTCACTGTCCTTTAGTTCGAGCAGGCACTCGCGCAGGTGCGGTATATAGTTGTATGGTAATTCGCCCACTGCACCGAATTCAGGGTCGCGAGCAAGAGCGCCCAAGCGGAGATCGGCAAAGGCTATAGCCGGCAAGTGAATCATGCTGCTGGGATCCTGAGTGATGAACTCATAGAATGCCACCGGTCCCAGTGTGCTGACGACCAACGGCTGAACAGGCGCAATCTCCTGGTACTGGTGAAAGTCTCTGCTATCAGGAGGAAGATCGTAGCTTCTTTCAAGCCCCAGCGTCTCTCCATATCCGGTGACGAGATACAGCTTTTGAACCGCGCTCAGCGGTATGTGCTCGAGGACCCGATAGGTGGAAATGTACACTGACTTCTTGGGCTCTCCGTCGACGTGAGGTACGCAGCGGTTCACACCCTCTGCAATTGGGAAGAAGTCGTGGCGGAACGAAGGATCTAACTCCAGAAATATTGCCTGACTGTGTAGTTTTCGGGCGCTGCCGACAGCATAATAAGAGCCAAACTCCTCCGGCGATATCATAGAGGCGATCAAAGCCTCCGGGAGTAAAGATACATATAAATGGACGGTCATTTCTTTTAGCGTTCTCCTAAGTATGTTGACATGAGCATAGGCGGCATTGTCGGTAGCCGTCTACTCAATAATTCACTGGTGATATTCAATCTTCGGAACCTTCATTATACCATCTTTGCCCGGGCGCACGACATAGCAAACGCGCATCAACCCACGCTTGATCAGAGCGAGAGGGTCAACCGGGCGCCATTTCGAAGTCCCGCTGAACCAGCGGTAATTCGGGAGCTATTTCGAATGAGAGTGCAGCGTGCGCGTTTCGCAGGGCCGCTTCAACAGCTTCAGGCGAGGGACCTTTGGCGAAGATGAAGCCGAGGTAACTATCACCCTCCGGCAGGGGCATTAATCGCTGATTCAACTGGGCCGTGATCTCGACGCTCTCAATATGGGACAAAGAGGCGGCCGTTTCACATCCCTTGATGCTCTTCAGCAACCCCGCACTGGGGATAGGGATCATCATGACGCCCCGGGCCGTTGCTTCACGCTCCAAGGACGCGACATCCATTCCGAAGGCCTGGCGGACGATCATCTCCTCCAGCGACACCCCGGCGCCAAATCGCAGCGTTTTTGAGCAGAGCCCACCGATGGAGCGACCGGCGAGCTCGATAATCCACGGTCCGGCGTCGTTGATCCGCAATTCGGCATGGACCGGACCCTCCCGAAGTCCGAGCGCTGCCGATGCTTCAACTGTGGTCTCAAAGATTGACTGTTGGATTTTGGCTGGCAGCCTGGATGGCGTAACGTAGATCGTTTCCTCAAAGAATGGACCGTCCAGTGGATCCGGCTTGTCAAACAGGGCCAAGATCTTAAGATTTCCGTCGAGGAGCATGCCTTCGACGGCCACTTCGAAGCCAGGAATGAACCGTTCGAACAAAAAGGCAGAAGCAGTGTCGCCCGCTTGCTCGGCCTGCAGGAGACGCTTTAGGCGGGAGGCCGCGTTCACGAACTGCTCCGTCGAGTCAACCCGCATGACACCTCGACTGCCGTTAAGGTTAAGAGGTTTAATGACACAAGGGTAGTCAATATCGGCCGCCATATCTGCCAGGCGTTCGGCGTCAATCGACTCGTCAAAATGAAATAGCTCGGATTCCGGCGAAGGTACTCCGGCACGACGGAGCATCCTGCGCATGATGTGTTTGTCTCTGGCAGCGGCCGCTGATTCGGGCGAATTGTGGGCGAGTCCAAGGGCCTTGCTGGCCTCGGCCGCTACCAAGCTGCCGCTGTCGTCAACGGCAATGATGGCGCCTAGAGGCGTTTCGGCCGCGAACTCGACGATACTTCGCACACAGCCGGCCGGATCATCGTATTGAAGCCCAAGGGGATAATTCCAATATTCCGCCAGATGGCGGTGCATGCTAATAGCCTTAATCACTTCGATGCCAAGGCGCTCGGCCGCTTCGACGAAGGCGGCCGCTCGATAGGTGCGGGCGGTCAACAGAAGCAGAAGCCGCCGCGGTAGATTTGCTCGACGAGCCATGGTAACATTTGCGCCTGACATAGCCTGATTTTACTAACTTACGCGCTTGGAGTCATCTATGGCAGCTCATGCGCTTGATCAAGTGCAAGTGAAGATGAGAGCTTGCAGGCGTTGCCTGGAGGCCGGCTATGAGATCACGCCCGGCGCTGTTTTCACCGGCCGTGCATCGGCCGAAGTCATGATCATTGGCCAGGCGCCCGGTGTGACTGAGGTGGCGGCCGGTCGGCCATTCAACGCCGGCAGCGGCCGGCGACTTTTCAGCTGGCTGGCAGAAGCCGGCTGGGAGGAGGTCGATTTTCGGAGCCGTCACTATATGACGGCGGTAACCAAATGCTTCCCAGGTAAGAGCGCCTCGGGACGGGGCGACCGGGTGCCCAGCAAAGAGGAACAGGCCCTATGCCGAGCTTTTCTCGAGCAAGAGGTTCTCCAGGTTGCGCCTCGCTTGATAATTCCAGTGGGTGGGCTGGCCATACGTCTCTTTTACCGGGCGCAGGCAAGATTGCGTGAGATTATTGGCGTGGGCGCTTACCTTGCTCCAGAGTTGATGGCTAATCAGGATGATCCGTTTTCCCTCGACCAAGCCGAATTAACTACAGAGTTTGCCCCCGATAAACCGGCCGGCGGCCGCTGGGTCGTCCCTTTGCCGCACCCATCTGGCGCCAGTGCCTGGCCGAATCAGTCGGATAATCGAGCGCTCATCGATCAGGCGATACTGATTCTGGGCCAAATTCGCACTAATTGGGACCTCTGAGCGAGCGAACCCTAAGCTGGCAAAGTCAGATGGGCGTCGGCAAGACCTTTCGACGGCCGACCAAATAGAAACGACCGGGACGGTACTCTACCGTCCCGGTCGCACGAAACTTTGGAGACTACTAAGTCACTCAGCGTCCCATCTCTGTGCCGGAAGCAGTGAACGGTTGCTCGCCGGAACCATTTCCTCCTGAGACGTGAGGCAAAGGCACCTGCTCATCTGCATCGCCAGAGCCGCCGCTTACGCTAAAGGGCGGCTCATCCCCTGCCAGAAGAGCTACTTCGAGAACCTCGTCCAGATTCGAGACACATATCAGCTCGAGATCTTCGCGAATCCGCTCAGGCAGTTCCGGGATGTCCTTGGCATTGTCAGCCGGAAGCAACACGGTTTCAAGGCCGGCTCGATGAGCGGCGATCGTCTTGGCTTTCAGTCCACCTATCGGCAGCGCTTTGCCACGCAGTGTCACTTCGCCCGTCATGGCCACATCGCGCCGCACCGCGCGCCGCGTGAAAGCCGAAATGACGGCCGTGGCGATGGCCAAGCCAGCGCTCGGACCGTCCTTGGGCGTGGCGCCAGCGGGAACGTGGATGTGAATATTCACCCGGTCAAAGACAGAAGGATCCAGTCCAAGACGGCGCGCATTGGCTCGGGCGTATGTCAGGGCAGCTTGAGCTGATTCTTGCATCACTTCGCCCAAGGAACCCGTCAATTGTACCTTTCCGGTCCCCTCGCTGAGGCTGACCTCAATGGCCATGATGTCGCCGCCGAAATTACTGACGGCAAGACCAGTTGCCACGCCGATCTCGTCTTGTTCTTCAACCACGCCGAATGTGAATTGCTCAGGGCCCAAGAACTCTTCTATGTCATCGGAAACAATCTCGAACGGTCCCTTTTCGCCTCCGGCGATCTTGACCGCCAATTTGCGAACGACGGTGCCGATGCTGCGTTCCAGCTGGCGTACGCCGGCTTCCCTCGTGTAGTGACGGATAAGCTGGCGCAGCGCTGAATCCTCGAAGTTGATTTCCACATCTTTGATGCCGTGCGCTTCAAGTTGCTTGTTGATCAGGTAGCCGGTGGCTATGGACAACTTCTCGTCCTCGATATAGCCTGGCATATTAATTGATTCCATTCGATCCAGAAGCGGCGGTGGAATCGTCGCAGTTTGGTTCGATGTCGTGATAAATATCACCTGACTCAGATCGAAAGGCACTTCCAGATAGTGATCAGTGAAAGAATGATTCTGTTCAGGATCCAAAACCTCCAGCAGAGCTGAGCTTGGATCGCCTCGCCAATCAGCGCCTACCTTGTCGATCTCGTCCAGAACGATGACCGGATTCCGGGACTCGGCATCTCGCAGAGCACGAATGATGCGGCCGGGAAGAGCGCCAATATAGGTCCTTCGGTGACCTCGGATTTCGGCCTCGTCGCGGACACCTCCCAGGCTAATACGCACCATCTTGCGACCCATAGCCCTGGCGACGGAGGTGGCAATGGAGGTTTTGCCGACGCCTGGCGGACCGTTCAGATTGACAATGGCACCGCGCATATTGTTGCCGGCCAGCTTACGGACGGCGACGTACTCGACTATACGGTCCTTGACGTCATTAAGGCCGTAGTGGTCCGCGTCCAGCACCTCGCGGACGTGCTCTAGGTCGAGGTTATCTTCTGTGCTTGCCGCCCAGGGCAACTCAATGAGCCACTCCAGGTACGTTCGGATGACGCTAGCCTCGGCGGCGTGGTTGCCGATGCGTTCCAGGCGTTTCAACTCGTCAATGGCGCGCTTTTCGACTTCTTCCGGCATACTCGCTTCTTCGATCTTCTGCCTCAGATCGTCGGATAACGTTGCATCATCCTCGCCCAATTCTTTCTGAATGGCTTTCATTTGCTCGCGGAGTAGGAATTCTCGTTGAGCCTGGCTGGCGCCTTCTTGCGCCTCTTGCTGAATCCTGCTGCGGATCTCGGCAATACGCAGGTCTTGTTCGAGAAAATCGCGTACTTTGGATAGCCTCTCCACGCCGTGTAAGGACGTCAGGAGATCCAGTTCCAACTCGAAAGGCATGTTCAGTATGCCAGCCAGAAAATCGGCCAGTTCGCCGGCCGTTTCTTTGCCACGCAAGGTGGCCAGCACCTGCCGGTTCACCTCGCCCAGCGTCTCGATGTATTGCTCCACATAGGCGATGGATTCGGCCATCAATTCCGGCGCTGCCGAATCTGTGACATCATCCAGATCATCATAGGAAGCCGTCAAGAATGGCTCGCTACTGTCCAGTTCGTCGACGAGCACCCTGCGGCGCATCTCGACCAGCATCTGGACGCCCAGGTTTGAGGTGCGCAGTAGATCGCGGACAGTGGCCAGTACCCCGATGGGGGCTAGATCCTCGCGCTCCGGCTCTTCTGTCTCGGGATCGTATTGGACTAAGATGAGGATTTCGCCGTCGCCGCGATGAGCTGCTTTAGCTGCGGCAAGCGATCGCGGACGGCCGATGGATATGGTGGTCGTGACACCAGGAAAAACGACACCTCCTCGAAGAGGCACGGCCGGTATCAAGACTTTCTCCGAACTCTGTGTCATTAGGTTTTGCTCTCCTTTACCTGTCCGGCATCCGAAGGCGCAAGCATGAACCGTTCCTATAACTTGCGTCCACCAGATCGCCGCTACAATCAGGCTAGCGTGCATTGTAACGGCAACCGTCGCCCATACTATTGGAATCGCGTAAGAAAGGAGCTCGCCTGATTCTGGAGCCAGGTAATGCGCGATGATGCCAGCGCCTAGGAGAGGGCCGTCGCTCGAGTATTTTCGCCTCTGCGGACGTCTGTTAGAATTGGGGCTTATAGAGGAGGGTACTGGGCAATTAGTGTCTGCAGAATGTTAGGGCAGCATGAGCTGAGGTGACCAGATGAGGAAGATGTACATAGGTGGAAACTGGGTCGAGGGTAACAGCGGCGAGGTTACCGCGATATTGGATCCAGCAACGGAGGACGTTCTGGATGAAGTTCCGTACGCCGACGAGGTGGACGCAGGACGGGCAGTCGATACGGCGAAGCTCGCATTTGATGAGTGGCGGTGGATAACGGGCCTGGAACGGGCCGAAATGCTTCACGAAGCTGCCCGCAAAATACGTGAAAATTCCGATGAAGTGGCGCGGCTGTTAACCCTGGAAGAGGGTAAACCGCTGCCCGAGAACGAAGAGGAAGTTGAGTGGGTGATCGGAACGCTAGACTACTACGCCGAGATGGCCCGCACTTATCGCGGCCGGCTGCTTGCGCCCGCCGAACGCAGCCAATTCAATTTTGTGATGAAGGAGCCATATGGTGTCGTGGCTTGCATCATCCCCTTCAACTACCCGTTGCTGCTCATGATCTGGAAAGTAGCTCCAGCACTTGCGGCCGGCAACACTGTGATCGTCAAACCGGCCGAGCAAACACCGCTGGCAACACTACTGCTGGCCGAACTGGCCTTTGATCATCTCCCGGCCGGTGTTTTCAATGTCGTGACTGGCGGGGCGCGAGCTGGGGAGGCGTTGGTCAGACACCCCGAGGTCCCGGTCATTGCCTTTACAGGTTCGACGGCGGTCGGCCAGCGCATCGCCCATATTGCGGCCGACAGTATGAAGCGGACTCACCTGGAACTGGGCGGCAAGGACGCCTTTGTGGTGGCCCCAGACGCCGACATTGAGACGGCCGTCGAAGCCATTTCGTATGCGGCCCTCATAAATACGGGCCAGGTCTGCACGTCAACTGAACGCGTTTATGTGCAGGAGCAGATGCTAAAACCCTTCGCTTCAGCGATGGCCGAATTTGTGACCGATCTAAAGCTTGGCCCTGGTATCGAATCTGATACGGATCTGGGGCCGATGGCCGATCCTAAATATCGGCAGAAAGTCGAGAATCACATGGCCAATGCGGTGGAGCGGGGGGCCAAGATCCTGACGGGCGGCCGGCGACCGAACGGATTCTCGCGTGGCTTCTACTACGAGCCAACCGTGTTGACCAACGTGGACCACAGCATGATTTGCATGCGCGACGAGACCTTCGGCCCAACGATCCCAATCATGGCCTACCGCGACTTCGACGAAGCGATTCGTCTGGTCAATGACAGCGCCTATGGACTTGGGGCGTGCCTCCGGACGAACGACGCGAACTTTGCCAAGCGCTTCTTCGAGGAAGTGAGAGCCGGTACGGTCTGGATCAATGATCCACTGACCGACAATTATGGCGGCCCCTTTGGCGGCATGAAAATGAGCGGAAATGCCCGAGAATTAGGCGAAGAAGGCCTTGAGAGCTTTCTTGAGACGAAGCACGTGCACTGGGATTTTGACGACACGCCGAAGGAGTTCTGGTACCCTTACGGACGCCAGTAGCCAGAGTTCAGCTCATCGCCTTAGCGCGCGACGCATTTTAGCGCCCATCGTGAAGATGCTGAGCAAAGTAGTGAAGAAAGCCAGGGCGATCTTGGTTGGATCGATTATCGGCTCGACACGCGCTCCATTGGGACCGATCTCGATGATAGCCACGGGTCTGGCCACGGCCGCTCCGCCTCCTCCTCCGCCACCGCCAAAGCCTGAGGAACCGGACTCGGCATCGTCGCCGTCACTGGAATCGGTACCCCCTCCGCCGCCATAGCCATAAACCAGGCCGACGCGCGCTTCAGAGGCGGTGATTACCGTGTATTCTCCACTCTCGACCGGTGCGCCGAAGACAGCGCCTGGACCTCCAACGTCGGCCAGCCTCTCAAGTAGCTCAATTCCTTTGTCCTGGCTCGATATCTTGTCGGCGATAATCTCAAAATCCTTGCTCATGCGTAACTCCTTTTGGACCCATGTGGGGTCATCTACTCATTCCGCTTTTTGCTCGCCCGGGAAGCGAGAATTGTTAAAATAGTTGCGGACAGCCCGATGCCGAAAAGGGCTGCCTGTGCTAGCAGCGTCACGTCCACGATTGGCAGCTTCTTGCTGCTGTCGCCTTCTTCCACCAGCACCGCGACAGGCCGACTCCAAACGTAGTTGAAAAAGGGGAGATTTAAGCGCAAAGCGCCCGAAATTGGCGTGACCACGACGTTTCCCTTTTCTATGGGTTGGCCAGAAGAGGTGGTGTATCGAATGAAATTCCCGATTTGAGCCATGTAAACACTCCTGCGAACAGAAAACATCGGATAACCTGAACTGTCCTCACGGCGATTGTACCACAAGTGACGTCTCCAATTGCCCCAGCCATAGCCAATCTGTGACCAGGTCATCGGGCTTGCGCGGCACACTTATTCGTATCATAATCTTCTAAGCTGCGTAACACGGATGGTGGTGCAGAGCGCTGCTTTTCGACGCGGAGAAAAGGAGTAGGGAACCATGTTTGGCTGTGGGCTGCGGAGTGCGGGCAAGGCCTTATTCATAGCGTTTGTCATCGTCGCCTGCGCCCGGTCGGCGGCGGCCCAAGGCACAATGCCCATTGGCCAGATTCAAGGGCGTGGGACCGAATCCGAGTATTTGGAACGTTTTGTCAGTTTCAGCGGCATCGTTACTGGTATCCTGGAAGACGAGAATTCACGAGGCACTCGCTTCTACACGGTGTACGTTCAAGATCTGCCCGGTTTGGAGGATGGCGACCCGCTGACGTCTGACGGCCTGGCCCTCTTCGTAGGCGCCCGGTGGCCGAGCGTAGCAGTCGGCGATGTCGTCCGCGTGCACGGCCGCGTGACTGAGTTCTACGGACTGACGGAACTGGACAACAACGATCTTTTCATCTCCATAGAGAGCCGGAACCACCCATTGCCCGCTCCTGCGGAAATAGACCCGCCGGCCGAAAACGAGGAATCGGCCGGCTATTTGGAGAGATACGAAGCGATGCGCGTGTCGCTGCCACCTTCTTCGGTGGTCGGACCTGCACACGTCGGCTGCGGCTTCAGCGTGGTGCGGAAGGATACAGGCGTGGAGCGAGTTCTGGTTAGAGAAGCTAGCGATCCGGCCGGGCAGATCATTGGCGTGCTGCATCGATCGGATGTTAACTGCGACAGCATGCCTGATGTGGCTCATGGCGACGAAGTTACCGGGCTAGTTGGGCCGCTCACTTACCACTTCGATCGATTCAAGATTGTGTACCAGGATCCGGTCGAGCTGTCGGTCATGAGACAGGAGCAAGGGTCTGCGTCGGAGCCGCCTGAGGTCCCTTCAGGAAGCGTCGTCATCGCCACCTTCAACGTCAATAATTACTTCGACACCCAGGATGACACGGGCGGAACTGCAGAACCAAAACCGTCTAAAGTAGAAGTTACCCTAAAGACTTCTAAGGTGGCCGCGACCATTAGTGCCAATTTGGGCTGTCCCGAGTTGCTCGGTTTGCAGGAGGTTGAGAATCGTGAGCTTCTGGGCCGCTTGGTGACCAGGCTGTCTGAACCGTGCGGCTTTGAGTACGAAATCAGTCATCTGGAAAGCCCGGACGCCAGAGGCGCTGAGCAGGCTCTACTCAGCAAACCAGGAAGAGTAGAGGTTCGCCGCATTTCTTTGAGACAGGCATGTAGCGAGCAAGACACTGGAGTATTCGATTCAGAAGCAGAGTGCAGGGACGGCCAGCAGCCGCTTCATTCCCGGCCACCTCTTCAGGTAGATGTCTCTATCGATGGACGTCGCTTCGTCTTACTGGTCAATCATCTAAAGTCTAAACGCGAAGGCGCAATGGAAACCGCTCCCTGGCGCCTGGCTCAGGCCCAGCATTTGAACCAGATAGTGAGGGAGACACAGGCGGCCGACCCAGACAGCCACCTGATCGTCCTAGGTGATTTCAACGACTATGACGGTTCCGAGGTTATGGAGACGTTACTTGCTGGAACGAGACTGGTTGACGCACTGGCGGAGTTACCTGATGTTCAAAGGTACAGTTACATTTTCGACGGCTCATCGCAGTTGATCGACTGGATCCTGATCTCGCCGACGCTCAGCGAATTCATCATCCAAGCCTCAATACTACACAATAATGCTGACTTCCCGTTCACTTTGGGCGACTCAGGCGATAGTGCGAATCTGGGTTTTCGGTCGTCCGATCATGATGTGCCATATGTGGTACTTGATTTTGATCCGGCGGCAGAACCGGCGCCGTTACCGTCCACAGTTCGGGCAACCAGCCCGCCCAGCCCGACAACCCTGGCTCTCGTGGAACGATCAGCAACCGCTTTGCCCGAGGCAACACCGATCAGCGCGGCTCAAAATGAGACGCGGACCACGGACGAGTTAGCAGAGGCTACTGAGGCGTCAGTAATTTCAGAAACGGTGGAGGCTCGAAGCTCCTCGACGCCAGATACAGATAACACGGGAGTCATCGGGGCCTGGATATTCGCGCTGGTCGCCGTGGCGGCCCTAGTTGGAGCATTGGCAATCAGAAGACGAGGATAGAAACCCGTCCTAGCTAACCGCATGGTAGTGGGAACGAAGCTTGCCGGCACTCAGTACACCCGCCAAATCGTCTCCGCAGCGCACAAGATAGGTGATCAAATTGCTGGCCTGCATCATATTGGCCAACGGGACGGCTGAGTGGCGGCCGCCAAAAGACTCGGGATCTATTAGGATCGGGACCGCACGAAGGCCACGGCGCGCCAGCTGGCGCATAGTGGTTGCGAAAGCTTCTTGCACGCTCGGGGAGATTACGATGACCGTCGTACCTCTGGGGAATATCTGCGACTCCGCATCCAGAACATCCTGGATGGCAACCTGACCTGCGGCTCTCAAAACGGCCAGCGTCTCTAGGATCCTGTTGGTCTGGCGCTCGCCGCGATCAGGTTGAATGACTTCGTGGGATTGCCCATAGGCAAGTAACCCGACCGCCCGGTCCCGCCTCAAGAAGTATTGCGCCAACGATGCCGCAACTGTAACCGTATATTCCTCAGAAGCATCAGGTAGCTGGTATTCGTCTTCCTGTAGTCGCAGCCAGCTAGGAATCTGTCCTACCTCGACGGATTCGGAGGCCGGGTCCTGATCGACATTAGAAGAGACATGACTGAAAATGGCCATATCGGCCACGATCCAGATATCAGCCAGCGGGTCTAGTTCAAACTCCTTGACGATTAGCCGATCTCTGCGGGCAGTGCTTTTCCAGTGGATGCGACTGTAACTGTCGCCCGGGGCATAGTCGCGAACGCCGGCCGCATTCGTAGTTACATAGTGTGTTCGCCGGCGCACCGCGTCGCCGCCCGGCAAAATGCCAATTGGCAGCGCGAATTGCTGGATATCAACTGTCATAGGGTAAACGACGACGTTTGTCGTCGGGGTCAGATCGCGCTCAAAAGGGAACAATCCAAAAGGATCGCTGGTACTCAACTGAATCGGGCCTAGTCGGTAACGGCCGCGGCGGCGGCAAACCGTATTGACCCGCCAGGTGAAGCTGGCCCGAGATCCAAGCGCGTTAACGACTTTGCTGCTCAAATGACCAGGCAAAGAAGAATGGTCGCGCACTTCGATCCACAGCTTGGGAATAATACTCGTATTGCGGACGCTAAACCGCTCTTCCATGGGTCGCCCTACCTGGGTCCTTCGTGTTCGGGTGAGGCGAGAAAGATGCACCCAATTTATGTTGCTCCAGGCCCAGAAGAATGAGACTATCAGCAGTAAGGCTATCAAATAGGTGAGATTGAAGAAGATGTCCCGCCCGGTCGCGAGGCCTCCGACGAGAGCCAGGATGCCGATGACGATGACGCCGGTTCTTCGCTGTCTAAGCATAGCTAACTGGTCACCTGCGCGCCTGGCACCGGCAGATTGTCTAGTATGTCCTGGACAATAGTGCTCGGCTCGACATCCTTGATGCGCGCGGCCGGACCAACGATAATCCGATGACCAAGCGAGGCCTCGGCCAGGGCCTTCACGTCGTCCGGCAAAACAAAATCACGGCCGAACATCGCCGCTCTGGCCTGGCTCAGCCGGTAAATTGCCAGCGCGCCGCGCGAACTAGCCCCAAGGTATACGTCAGGGTGGATGCGCGTGCGGCGAGCGATCTCGACTACGTACTCTTTGACAAGCGAGTCCAAATAGATTTCACGGATCGCCTTTTGCGCCGCCAGTAGTTCTTCGGTAGTGACAGCCTGCCCTAACTCATCAATAGGATGGACGAACTGTTGGCGGTCCAGGATTTCGATCTCTTCGTCCTTGGCAGGGTAACCTAACTCAATCCGGAGCAAGAAGCGGTCGAGTTGGGCCTCCGGCAGCGGAAACGTGCCCTCATACTCGATGGGATTTTGAGTCGCCAGAACCATGAAGGGTGGGGTAAGAGGGTAGGTTGTGCCATCCACGGTAACCTGACGTTCCTCCATCGCTTCAAGCAGCGCAGATTGCGTTTTTGGCGTGGCTCGATTTATCTCGTCGGCCAGGACTATCTGAGCGTGAATCGGTCCAGGCCGAAATTCAAACTCCCTTGTCTTCTGGTTGAAGACCGAGACGCCAGTGACATCGGTCGGAAGCATGTCAGGGGTAAACTGAATCCGCTGAAATTCACAGCCTACCGACCTAGCAACTGATTTGGCCAACACGGTTTTGCCGGTTCCAGGTACATCCTCAATCAGCATGTGCCCCTGGGCAAGTAGGCCCAACACGGTAAGCTGGACCGAGGCTCGCTTTCCGACTATTACGCGTTCAATATTATCGACAAGGCGTGATGCCACTGCCTGTACATCAGACATAGTCTCGCTCCTAGAAGGTGTGTTCAATCACCGGAAGTTCGGTACCGTAGTAAGCGCCTCGAACGGGCAAGCCGAAGTATACCAGAGCCACCCGCATCAGCCATATAATGTGGGTTACATTTTCGCAGCCCTAGTCTGGCTGTGGTAGAATTGAGTGGTTATCTATGAAGAAAGCCGTAGAACAACAACCTCAGGCTCCACCAGGAGTAATCGCGACCTTGACGGCCGGACTCGAGCTCACAACCGCTCATATATGGCTAATTGTCCTGCCGATAATGGTGGACCTATTCTATTGGCTAGGGCCCCGGTTAAGCATCGCTCAACTGGCGGAAAGAAACCTGGCCGCATTGCTTGAAGAACCCGAGTTGCAAGGGGCTGTGACTCAGCTGATTGATATTGCCTCGCAAGTAAATGTATTGACGGGACTTAGCGTGCCCCTGATAGGGATTCCAGCGCTGATGAGTGGGGCGATACCAGAGAAGACACCGATTCCCACGCAGGTGTATGAACTCAATGGAGCGGGCTTGTGGTTGGCGGTCATGGTTGCACTTACGATGGTAGGCTTATTCCTTGCGGCGCTATACCTGGGCACAATTGGCCTGGCTATGAAGCCTGTCGAAGAGAAGCCGGCCACTCTCCTTGCTTTTGGCGTCGCCGTGCTCAGGAGCGCTGTCCGTTTGTTTGGGCTTGGCCTCATCTTCCTGGTGATTCTGTTCATGGTCTGGCTGCCGCTTCTGCCAATAGCGTTTCTGGTCGGCATTCTCGCCGGGAGCATGTTTGTATTGGTCATGTTGGCCGGATTCGTGCTGGTGGTTACTTATTTGAGCCTATCGGTGCCCGGTATCGTCTTAAACGGTCGGCCCCTTTTAAGAGCAGTGTGGGAGAGCGTGCGCCTTGTTCACGGCAACGCCTTGCAGACAATGAATCTGCTTTTGATAGTCATCCTCATTGGGGGAGGGACCAACTTGTTATGGCAATTGGCCGATGATGGCTCCTGGCTGACTATGGTGAGCATAGTCGGTCATGCTTTTATTAGTACGGCTTTGGCGGGTGCAGTCTTTGTATTCTATCGGGATCGATGGGCGGTTGAACACGGCGATACGGCCGCAATCTAGGCTCGGCCCGCAAGATCGCATGAAGATCGCCGGTTAGCACGTAGTTCGAGTTTAGTGGATATCATTCTTATTGAGGAAGATTCATGGCCAAAAGCAAATCACGTGCGTCAGAATATGATGCACATAGTATCCAGGTTCTTAAGGGGCTGGAGGCAGTCCGTCGCCGACCGGGAATGTACGTCGGCGGCACGGACACAAAGGCCCTTCATCACCTGGTATATGAGATCGTCGACAACTCAATTGACGAGGCTCTTGCCGGCCGTTGCGACCGGATTGAGGTAACGATAAACGCCGATTCGAGCGTCACTGTGTTTGACAATGGCATCGGCATTCCTGTGGCCAAACATCCGACCGAAGGTGTTTCGGCGCTGCAGGTAGTGATGACGATGTTGCACGCTGGCGGCAAGTTCGACGAGGCGGCTTATAAGGTCTCCGGCGGATTGCATGGTGTCGGTGCGGCTGCGGTTAACGCCCTTTCGGAATGGATGGAAGTAACCGTGAAGCGAGACGGCGGGATCTATTGGCAGCGGTACGAAAAGGGTCTACCAGTGGCGCCGGTAAAGAAGCTCAAGAGGATTCCGCGCACGGACAAAGAGACCTATACATCGTCTACATTTAAGTTTGACGACTCCATATTCGTCGGCGATGTCGACTATCGATTCGAAGCGCTTCTGGTGCGTTTCAGAGAGATGGCCTTTGTCACTAAGGGCGTGTTTATCAGCCTACGTGATGAGCGTTCTGTCCCTCCCAAGATGATGAGTTTCTACTTCGAGGGCGGTCTCAAGTCATTTGTGCGCTATGTTAATCGCAACCGCAAGGTGCTTCATGAGCCGATTTATGCCCAGCGTGAGGCGGACAATGTCGAGGTTGA
>CP070688.1:4159716-4170391 GCA_020353135.1 Chloroflexota bacterium | reverse complement strand
GGAGACAATGCCGCCACCGCCCAGGCCATCGCGGCCGAGGTAGGCGTGGACCGGGTCATGGCCGAGGTATTGCCGGGCGAGAAAGCGGACCATGTCGCCCGGCTGCAGGAAGAAGGTTACGTCGTGGCCATGGTTGGTGATGGCATCAACGACGCGCCTGCCCTGGCCCAGGCCGACGTGGGCATCGCCATTGGCACAGGGACCGACGTGGCCATGGAAGCGGCCGACGTGACCCTGATGCGCGGCGACTTGCCGAGCGTGCCCAAGGCCATCAAGTTGTCCAAGGCGACCATGCGTAATATCAAGCAGAACCTGGCCTGGGCCTTTGGCTATAACGTGGCCCTGATCCCCATTGCGGCCGGCGTACTGGCGCCGTTTGAGTGGGCGCCGGACTTCTTGCGCCAGCTGAACCCCATCCTGGCGGCCGGGGCGATGGCCTTTTCCAGCGTCAGCGTGGTGTCCAACTCGTTGCGGCTGCGGCGGGTGAAGTTGTAGCAGTTATTGTAAGGTCCATCACCGTCGGCCGATGCTGCGAACGGCACAATAGGCCAGTCTGGGCGTCCGGCCGGCGTCTTTTTTTGGCCGATTTCTTGTCCATTTGGCCGGAGAGCCCGGATACATTATCATAGCGTCCACGCCTGCACAGCGAACAACTTGGAGGAATCAAAACGGGTGGCTAAGAGCAAATCGAGCCGCAAGGAACGTCGACGTAACGAATTGGCCCAAAAGAAAAGGAAGCGGACGCTGCTGATCGGCGGATCGATCGCCGCCGTGGCGCTAATCGCGATCGTCCTTATAATCGTCCGCGGCTTCGGCGGGTCGGTGGAAGGCGCTGAGGACAAAGGGCCTCAGCTCAGAGGCCATGACGAAGGCGTGGTTATAGAAAGCGGATCACTGCCACCGGTTGGTGGAACGCATAGCCCCAGGTGGCAAAACTGCGGCATATACGACCAACCAGTTGAGGCCAAGAATGCCATTCACTCAATGGAGCACGGCGCGGTATGGCTGACCCACAGACCGGACCTGCCTGATGAGGATGTAGAAGCCTTGCATGACCTAGTACGCGGCCGGAGCTACGTTCTGCTGAGCCCCTACCCCGATCTAGCCAGCGACGTGGTCCTCAGCGCCTGGGGCGTGCAATTGCAGGTAGATTCGGTCGAGGACGAGCGTATCGCCCAATTCATCAATCAGTACCGGCTAGGCCCTCAGACGCCGGAATTCGGGGCTCCTTGTGATGGCGGCATCGGCCGGCCGATTGGCTAAGGGGCACCGGCTGAGGGTCAGCTGCTGAAGTTCAGCTGCTGATATTCAGCTTAGTAAATGGATCAGGAGTCATGAGTAAGAGAGGAACAAGAAGGCGTCAGTTAGCAAGTCAATCAGGCGATCAGACAGTTCGTAACATCGTGATTGGGGGCGTTGTCGCCCTGATCATCATAGGCCTGGGGGCCCTACTGTACATGAGCCTGCAGGAACCGGAAGCCCTGGCCGAGCTACAGCGTTTCGTGGGCTTGGAAAGAGCCCATGACGAAGACGTCATCTATGACCAGACTGGGCTGCCGCCGGTCGGCGGCATTCACAGTGGCATCTGGCAGAACTGCGGCATCTACGACGAGCCGATCGTTGCCAAACACGCGGTTCACTCCATGGAACACGGTGCCGTTTGGGTGACTTATCAACCGGGCCTGCCGGCCGATGACGTGGAAATGCTGCGGGACGCTGTGGGCGACCATAGCTACGCTTTACTGAGTCCCTACCCTGACCTCAGGAGTCCGGTGGTTTTGACCGCCTGGGGCATTCAACTAGAGGTCGATTCAGCCGATGACGATCGTGTGGCGACGTTCCTGGATCGCTATGTGCTTGGACCCCAAACGCCTGAATTAGGCGCAACCTGCTCCAACGGGAACGGCACGCCCATAAAATAAACTAATTGGCCATTGACGCGTGGGGCCGCCGCTGGTAATGTGAAACGCATTCTATTTATCGCGATCCATTACCAGGAGGTCCTCAATGAAGCGTGCACGTCCGATATTTTGGCTTATTGCCTTGTTACTGCTGGCGGCTATGGCCTGCAACTTCGCTGCCGGAGACGAAGAGCCGACGGCCGCACCTGAAATAGCGCCGGCGGCCATAGAGCCGACGGCTGTCCTGGAGCAAGAGGTAGTCAATCCAACCGACCCACCACCGACTCCAACTGAGCCACCACCGACTGACCCACCACCCACCGAACCGCCGCCAACTGAAGTACCTGCGACCGAGGAGCCGACGGCTACAGAACCGGCAAGCGCTGAAGACCCTGTAGCCGAGACTTTGGCGCTAGATACAGCATCGTACATCCATCCGCTAGATTATTTCGAGATCAATCCGCCGGCCGGCTGGCTCATGGAAGAAGGTGACGGCGGCGCGACTTTCAGCGAGCCAGACGGCGGTGGCTTCATTGAAGTGGAGGTAACCAATGCCGGCGCCGATTTGGACGGAGACTCTTTTGAACGATTCGTCGACGCCCGCGAACTCAACTTCTTCGGCGATTCTGAAGGGTACCAGATCATCGACTATCAAATAGATCCTGACTTTGGCGTAGCTCGAGTAACCAAGGAGTTCGTACATGACGGTATCCCCCAGACCGTTTTCACTTATTACGATCTTTATGGCTCGGCCATGTATGCCACGGATTTCTGGGCTGACAGCGACGAATTTGCTGCTTATGAAGCTGGCTACGAAGCCGTCCTTGACTCGATGTTGGTCAACCACCAGGCGGTCATAGACTCAGTCGACCCATATTATTGGATCTATACCTTCTACGGTCCTGGCGATCTCTTCTCCATCGACGTGCCGATCCCGTGGACCTATGAAATGGTAGAGGGCGACGTATTCATCGTCGACACGTTCACTTCGCCCGACGAGCATGCGTTCATTGAGAATATCACCTACGATGACGGCGAAATGATCTCCAGATCTGAGGCCGGCGCTTTTGCACTTGAACTGTTGAAAGAATTCTATGCGGCCGACATCCAGATAAGCGACGACCAGGTTCAGCCGGATGGCAGTGAGCGCCTCAACTGGCGTTCGCCCAGTGGGGAATACAGTGGCATTTCCTTTCTAGAGACACGCGGGACTATCTTCTTGCTGTATTCTTCTGTATGGGATGACGCCTATGAAGACGCCTATTTGGACTCGTTGAAATATACTATTGATACATACGACGTGCCCGAGTAATATGGGCGAACGTTCTCTCGGTAAATAGGCTCGACAAATACGAATAGCACCTTCCTCGAGGCGAGAAGAAGTCGCCTCGAGGGTCTCAGCTTGAGATCCTCAGCTTGAGGAAGGACGTTTGGCGCGGCGATATTCGTGGATTCACAAGAAAAAGCAGCACCGTCTTCAACTGATCTGCCGGCAGACATCGGTCTTATCCTCGTTCCCATCATCCAGCCCAAGTACAGTCGGGAGCTCATCGATCTGGCCCTGGATATGGCCGCATCGGAAGAGGCCACTGTTCTTGTCTTGCTGGTGTCATTGGGTAATGTCGAAGAAGACGCCGAGACAATCCAAGCCGTCGAGCCGATCGTGCAATCGTATCAGGATGACGGGCGGCCCGTTCAACTGATCTCTTACGGCGCTGGCAGCATATCCCGAGGGATTCTGGACGCAGCCCGCGAGCACAGAGCTGACCTGATTCTGTTTGGCGGCCGTGAAACAAGCGGCCGGGGTGTAAACTTCAGCACAGTGGCCGAAAATGTGCTTCCGGCGGCCCCGTGCTACGTCGTCCTATTCCGCATCGGTGCAACTCACGCCGACCGGCGGCTGGTCGTGCCCATTGTGGCCGGCGAGCAATCGCGTGCGGCCGCTCAGCTTGCCATCCGCCTTGGCCGGAGCATGGACAGGCCGGTTGAGGCGATTTACGTTCGCACCGGCCGGACGACAAACTGGGATGCCCGTGGTCAGATCGAATCGGCGTTGGTCGGCATCGCCGGCCAAGAAGACGTCAAGCGTACGATCGCCCAGTCACAAGATGCTGTTTCTGGCTTATTATCGCGGATTGAAGACGACGTTATGGTAGTCGTCGGCGTGTCAGACCGTAGCGAGTGGCAGCGTTGGTTGCGGGCTGATCTCCCAATGGCCCTCATCAGGAGATGGCGCGGTCCGCTGTTGATGGTCTCGCCAACTTCCGCGCCTTTGACCCGGGGCGACAGGATCCGGCGCTGGCTGTCGCCGACGCTGACCCAATTTGAGCAGGTGGAAATCGAAAGGGAAGCTGAGGCTTCGGCGACAACCTCGCTAGACTACCTGGTCTTGATCGTCGTGGCGGCCGTCCTGGCTACCTTCGGCCTGATGCTGAACAGTAACGCCGTGATCATCGGGGCCATGTTGGTCGCGCCGCTCATGTCGCCGCTCATCGCCTTCGCGGTCGGAATGACCCTGGGTAAACTGGACCTGGTCTGGCGGGCGACGATCGTCCTTGTCCAGGGTATCGCCGGGGCCTTGCTCATCTCTTTCCTGATCGGCTGGCTGAGCCCGACGACGATCGTCACTACCGAGATGGCCTCCAGGGGAAACCCATCTTTGTTGGATATGGGCGTTGCCCTGGCCTCGGGTTTTATCGGCGCCTACGCCACGGCCCGCAAGCATATCCCCTCGGCGCTGGCCGGGGTAGCTATCGCCGCCGCGCTCATGCCGCCGCTGGCTACCGTGGGCTTAGGACTTGCCTTCGGCGATTTTGGATTGGCCAGCGGCGCCGCCTTGCTATTCGTAACCAACATCATCAGCATCATCCTGGCTGCCTGGGCGACTTTCTTCTGGTTTGGCATGCGGCCGAGCAAGAAGGTTGACGCCCGCCGCACGCGCCGCACGTCTGCCATCCTGGTAGCGATTTTCGTCTTGGTCCTGGCGGCATTGTTGGCGCAAAACGCCAACACTATCTTTTCCGCCACCATCGAAAGGACGCTAAGGGACTCATTCAATCAATCGGAGCTGGTTGGCTATGAAGTCCGCCAGGGTACACCTTTGCAAGTGTTCGCCACCGTTCGCATGCCGGCCAGTGTCATTCCCGATACGAGCGAGATTATCGCCGCCCAGAATAATCTGGAAGAGGCGCTCGGCGAGCCGGTCGAATTGTCGGTCGTCATACAGCCGGTCGTCGATGCCAGCGTGGCTGAGGCGGACGCCGAGGTAGAAGCGACGATCGGCCGGATCTTGAATGAAGAGCTGACCGACATGACCGTGCTTGGCTTCAAGTTCGCGATTGGCAATCCAACCCTCGTGCTGGCCGCCGTGCAAACAGAACTGGCGTATGGTTCCGAGGAATTCAACGAGCAGGTTGGAGCGTCCGAGGCAGCGCTGGCCCAAGAGCTGGGCCTGCCCGTGGTCCTGAGTATCCTTCCCCTTGAAACCTATGACAGCACCGAGGCAGTGGATGCCACCGATCAAGCGCTGTCCGAGGCAATAGAAGAGGTCCTGATCGAGTCGCTGACCTGCTGCGAGATCGTTAGCTTCTCCTTCCAGGTGGGCAACCCGTTCCTGGTCACGGTAACTGTCATGACCGATATGGATCCAGCCAGCGACGAATTCCTGGCCCAGGTCCGGGCCACGGAAGATGCTTTGAGCGACGCCCTCGGCTGGCCGGTAAAGCTTACGGTGATCGTCACCCAGCCTTCGCCGACACCCACCGCAACCGAGACACCCTTCCTGCCATCCGCGACGCCGACATTCACGCCGACCGAGGAAATACAGTCTCCAGAGCCGCCGACAGAAGAGCCGCCAACAGAGGAACCGCCCACGCCCACGAGTGAGCCGCCCACGGCCACGGCTGAGCCGCCGACAGAAGAGCCGCCGACAGAAGAGCCGCCCACGCCCACGAGCGGGCCACCCACGTCCACGGTTGAGCCGCCCACGGAAGAACCGCCCACGCCCCAGCCCACCGGACCACCGACAGAAGAGTTGCCAACAGCTACTTCGCCGCCGCCGACTGCAACGCCGGAAGCGACGCTGACTGTCCCGACGCCGACCCCCTGATTATTGTTAACAATGCTGGATAGTGCTATACTTTACTTGGCTCCCCCCAGAGGTGTCCCCTCAGCGCCCGCTGAGAGGACACCTCATTTTTTGTCGAACAACAGGAGAATCATATGAGCGACGAAGGGCCTCTCCTGGTCAATGCCGGACCGGCTCTGGCCCGGGCCGGACTTCCCCACCGTGTCCTCGTTCCGAACGAAGCGAAGCCTTATCCGACCGTGGTGATGCTGCACGGTCGCAGCGGCGACGAAGACGCCATGTGGATCTTCGGCCGGGCCCTACCCAAGGAGTGGCTGGTCGTCTCTCCCCGAGGTATCAAGCTCGATCCGGCCGGTGGCTATGCCTGGCACCCACGCCAACGAGATGAATGGCCGCCCCTGTCCATGTTTGACGAAGCGGTAGTCGCCTTGACTCATTTTCTACAAGCCCTGCCCGAACTATATGACGCCGACCCTGATTGCCTCTATCTGATGGGTTTCAGCCAGGGGGCGGCGACGGCTTATGCCACGGCCATGGGGCACCCAGGCCAGGTGCAAGGTATCGCCGGGCTTGTCGGATTCGTGCCCGTCGAGAGCGATGCGGCCGTTGAAACCAGGGCCCTGCGTGGGCTGCCGATCTATATCGCCGTGGGCAAGGAGGATCCCTTTATCCCCCTTGATAGGGCGAGAGGCTGCGCCGAGACGCTGAAGGCCAGCGGCGCCGATCTAGACTACCGGGAATACGACACCGGCCATCGCATCAGCGCCCAGGGAATGCGCGACCTCAAAGCATGGTGGGAGCGGCGAGTCGCCGAAATCGCTAATGGTAGGAGCGGCACCAGCTAGTCACGGCGACGACTTAACTAAATCTGGGGCAAGACCTCTTTCACGGCTTCCAGGGTCGCCTCGACGTCATCCTGACCGTGAGCGACGCTCATGAAGCCGGCTTCGAATTGACTGGGAGCAAAATAGAAACCTTCAGCCAGCATGGCGTGGAAAAAACGGCCGTAGCGCCCGGTATCGGCATACTGTTTGGCGCTGTCGTAGTCGTCGATCGCCGCGCCGCTTTCTTTCAGGAAGTAGAAGCCGAACATGGTGCCCACATGGTTGGCTTGCAATGGGACGCCCACTTCGAGCGCAGCCGACCGGATGCCGTCGACCAGCGCCAACGTCTTCCGAGTGATCGTCTCAAAGGCGCCGGGCAGCAATAATGTTCGAATGGTCGCCTGGCCGGCCGTCATAGCCAGGGGATTGCCACTCAGCGTGCCGGCCTGATACATCGGTCCGGCCGGGGCTACGGTTTCCATGATCTTTCGTTTACCGGCGTAAGCGCCGACCGGCAAACCGCCGCCAATCACCTTGCCCAGGCAGGTGATGTCCGGATCCAGTCCCCAATGCGCCTGAGCGCCGCCAAGCGCGACGCGGAAACCGGTCATGACCTCGTCAAGGATGAAAAGCGCGCCAAATTCGCGGCATAGGTCACGCAGCCCGGCCAGGTAACCCGTCTCCGGCAGAACAAACCCCATGTTAGCCGCGATTGGTTCGACGATCACCCCGGCGATCTGATCCGGGTGGGCTTCAAAGAGCTCCCGAACGGCGTCCAAGTCATTGTAGGGCGCGGTCAAGGTGTCGGCCACCGTAGCCTCGGGCACGCCCGGCGAATCGGGTAGGCCCAAGGTGGCCACGCCGCTACCGGCCTGGACCAGCAGCATATCGGCGTGTCCATGGTAGCAGCCGGCGAACTTGACGATCTTGGAGCGACCGGTATACGCCCGGGCCAGTCGCAGCGCGCTCATAGTCGCCTCGGTTCCGCTGTTCACGAAACGGATCATCTCGATTGAGGGCACGGTCTCAATCACCAGCCGGGCCAGGTCATTTTCCAACTCAGTCGGCGCGCCGTAGCTAGTGCCTTGCCCGGCCGCGTCCTGTAGCGCCGACACGACGGCCGGGTGGGCGTGCCCCAGGATCAGTGGTCCCCACGAAAGAACGTAGTCGACGTAGCGGTTGCCGTCGGCGTCCCAGATGGTCGAGCCCTGGCCGCGACCGATGAAACGGGGCGTGCCGCCCACGCTGCGAAAAGCGCGAACGGGACTATCGACCCCGCCGGGAATGAGGTTCTGCGCTTCGGCGAATAGTTCTTCAGAACGTGTCGTCTTCATCACTGCTCTCTTTTATTTATCTCTTCTGTAGACAGATCGTTTATGCCGCTACTTGCAGCGGTTCGTCTTGTTCGCGATCGACAAACGACAGATCAGCGGCGATTTTCGCGGCCGTTTGCTGGCCTTGATGCACACAATCAGGGATGCCGATGCCGCGATACGGGCTGCCGGTCACGTACAGGCCGGCCGGCAACGCCTCTTCGATGGCCGCGACGCGATCCAGGTGACCGACATCATATTGGGGGTTGGCCCGTCGCCAGCGGTATATGCGGCAGAGTACCGGCTGGGCGTCGAGGCCGAGCAGCGCATCTAGCTCAGATAGGACGAGGGCCATTAGCTGGTCGTCGTCGACATCCATCATCTCCGGCCGCCGCGATCCGCCAAAGAAAACCCGCAGCAACACATGGTCGGCCGGCGCCCGGTGGTCGAACTTGGTCGAAGTCAAGGTGACGGCGTTTATCAGGCGCTTCTCGCTGCGCGGGATAACCAGGCCAAAGCCCTCGGGCAGATCGACATCCTGACTTCGAAAGGCCAGTGAAATCGTGCCCGTGCTCACGTATCGAATGGCATCCAAACCAGCCGCTGCTTCGGGAGCGATATCCTTGATGAGCCCCGCGGCACAGTAGGAAGGGATCGCCAGCACCACCGCGTCGGCCGATAGTCTGCGGCCGTCATTTAGCTTCAGGCTGGGCCGCCCGTCGACCAGCTGCACTTCCGTCACCGAGGTTTCGAGGCGCAGGTCGCCGGTCAACTTGCCTGGCAGCGCCTGCGCCAGCTCTTCCATGCCGTTCCGCAGAGAGACAAACATCGACAGGGGGCGCTTGGGCGGCCCGTCACCGGCCCCAGCGCCGGACCGATTGACATGCGCTTTTCGCGAGGCCAGCATGCCTTTGATCAGGCTGCCGTACTTCTCTTCCAGGGCTCGAAAGCGCGGAAAGGTCGCCAACAGGCTCTGGCGCTCGGCCTCGGCATTGTAGATGCCCGACATGAGCGGCTCGGCGATCTTGTCCAGCGCTTCGCTTCCCAGGCGGCGGGTGATAAAGTCGGCCAGCGTTTCGTCCTCGCCGTCCATCTTCGGCCGGATGAACAGATCCAGACCCATCCGCAGCTTTCCGAGCGGCGAGATGAGAGGCGATAGGGCGAAGGGTTTTATCTTCGTCGGCACGATCAACAGCACGCCGTCGGGCAGTGGCGTCGGCCGGCCCTTGTGCAAGACGTATACCTTGCGTCGATCGTCGTTGGTGCCCAGCAGCCGCTCTTCCAGGCCCAGCTCGCGGGCCATTTGCAGGGCCCAGGGCTTCTGGGTCAGAAAGGAATCCGGACCGCCTTCGACGATAAATGGCTGGTCGCCATATCCTTCCACCCGCTCGGTTTGGATCTTGCCTCCCCATTGGGAACCCTTCTCCAGCACCGTATAGTGCAGATCCAGCCCCCTCTCTTCCGCTTGTTTCTGCAAATACCAGGCCGTGCTCAGGCCGGCGATACCGCCGCCGACGATGACCACGTGCCGGGCACTGCCGTTCTTACTAAGTGTTGTTTGATCTTCGTCTGTCACGAGAAGTCCTATGTTGTTCAGAAGAAGTCAGGCATTTGAATGTCTCTTCCCACGGCACGCTACATCAAAACGCCGGACTTCTAGCTGCCATATTCGTGCACAAAATCAACCAGCCGGCGCACATTGTCAACCGGCGTCTGGGGCAGAATGCCGTGGCCCAAGTTAAAGATATGTCCTGGGCGGCCGGCGGCTTGATCCAAGATCCTTGCGGCGCGCTGGCGCAATTCCGGCCAGGGGGCAAAGAGAGCGATCGGATCCAGGTTGCCTTGAATGGCCACACCGTAGCCCAATCGCTTCCAAGCCTTATCCAGGTCAATGCGCCAGTCAACGCCGATAACGTCACCGCCGGCCTCCATGATCAATTCCAGCATGCCGTTCGTGTTGGTGCCGAAATGGATGATGGGCACGTTCGCCTCCCTGGCTATCTCGATCGCCTTCTGCGAATAGGGCATAACCAGGCGGCGATAGTCGGCCGGGCTGAGCGCCCCAACCCAACTGTCAAAAAGCTGCAGCACGTGGGCGCCGGCTTGGGCCTGGGCAAGCATGTAATTGCCCACGACCTGGCTCAGCTTGGTCATCAGGCTATCCCATTGGTCAGCGTTACCCATCATCAGGTTCTTGGCATGACGGAAATTACGACTGCTGCCACCTTCCACGGCATAAGCGGCCAGGGTGAATGGCGCGCCGCTAAAACCGATGAGGGGCAGTCCCCGGCCGTCGAGCTCCTGGCGGGCCAGCTTGATGGCTTCGAGGGTGAAGAAGAGGCTTTCCTCCGGCGCCGGGGTGCGCAAAGCTTCGATATCGGCCGCGGTCCGGACCGGGTTATGAATGACCGGCCCTTCGCCCTTGATGAATTCCAGGCTCAAGCCCATCCCTTCCAATGGCGGCAAGATATCGGCGAAGATGATCGCCGCGTCTAGATCAAATGCTTCGATGGGCTGCATGGTCACTTCGCAGGCCAACTCAGGCGTCTT
>CP070688.1:4143508-4159616 GCA_020353135.1 Chloroflexota bacterium | reverse complement strand
AAATCGGTCAGAGTTTGATGTGAAGTTGAGCAAATGCGATGGCGTTTGAGCCTATCGTCGTGTTTAAGAGTTGGTAGCGCGACCTATGAAGGGACCACTTACTGAAAGGCAAGAGCATATATTGGGGCTTATGGTTCGCGATTACGTGGAGACGGGCGATCCGGTCGGTTCAAAGACCCTCGTTGAGAACTACGATCTTCAGTTCAGTTCGGCGACGGTTCGAAATGAGTTGGCCGTGTTGGATGACCTGGGATACCTTCAACAGCTACACACATCGGCCGGCCGAATCCCGACCGAAAAGGGTTACCGGTATTTCGTTCAGCGACTGGTGGGAGAGTTTGAATTGCCGCTGGATGAGCAACAGATGATCCGCCATCAATTCCATCAGACGCGATTGGAGCTGGATCAGTGGATGCGTCTGGCGGCGGCTGTGCTGGCCCACACATCTCGCGGGGCAAGTATTGTCACGGCTCCCCGACCCGTAGCGGCTCGATTCCGGCATGTGCAGCTGATTTCTACCCAAGGCAGACTCGTACTAATGATCCTGGTCCTCGTCGGCGGGCAGATTCAGCAACAGATGCTCACTTTAGCCGAACCGGTCACTCAGAATCGCTTGAGCAAAGTGGCTAGCAAGTTTAATACACGCTACGAGAACGCGGATTTTACGGAGCTAAGCGCCCGGCAGTATCAGCACGAGGATGCACTCGAGCGCGATGTGGTGAAGCTGATACTGGACGGCATGGGTCGAGCGAATCGAAGAGGGATCAGTGACATATATCGTGACGGCCTGGCCAACATCATCGAAGATGAAGGTGCTCGTCAGGCGGTCCGAGTATTGGAAGAGGGAACCTTTCTGGCCAGCGTGTTGGCCGAGACCCTCGAGCCTGACGTGGGGGGTGTGCAGGTCGTGATAGGCGGCGAGGGTCGCTGGGAGGAACTTAAGGAGTGTACCATGATACTGGCGCGCTATGGCGCGTTGGGACAGCTGTCAGGTGCGGTTGCTGTGTTGGGCCCGACGAGGATGGCTTATGGCCGCAACATTTCGGCCGTGCGCTACGTGGCTGATCTGATGAGTGGGTTGGTGAGCGATTACTATTTGGAGGCGCCCTCCGGTGACCTAACAGCGGAGATTGACGTTGACGAGGTGGATAGTTGAGTGACGAAAGATTAGCCGATGAGGAACTGGCCCCATCGGAAGCGAAAGAGTCCGAATTAGAACAGAATCAGGTATCCAGCGCAGATCAGGCCGAAATCGCTGAAGAAGTGGCCGTTGCCGATCCCGATGCGGGCGCTGAAGACGAAGCCGAGCCGACGCTAGAAGAGCAGTTGGCGGAGGCACAGGCAAAGGCGGTCGAATATCTGGATGGTTGGCAGCGCGCGAGGGCCGAGTTTGCCAATGCCCGCAAGCGCCTGGAGCGCGAACGGGTAGAGGCGTATAGTAGCGCGGCCGTCGACAACGCGAGGAAGCTGTTGCCGATCCTAGATGATCTAGGCCGTGCGATGAACAGTGCACCGTCCGAGATTTCCGAGAACCAATGGTTTGAAGGCCTGGACCTTGTCAACCGCAAGCTTCAGTCGATACTCGAGTCGTTGGACGTCCAGCCGATCGAGGCACTCGGCCAGCCCTTCGACCCAAACTATCACGAAGCGCTAGCGTTGAAAGAGGCCGACGGGGTGGATAGTGGAATGGTCATCGAGGAATTGCAAACTGGTTATCGACTAGGCGAGAGGGTGATTCGACCTTCTTTGGTCAATGTTTCAGCTTAATAGCACGGTAGCGGCCAGAATGTCCTTGGATAATGGCATTGCCGGGTCGCCGAAGAACAATTCGTTGGAAGTAGGAGAATATTGAAGCGATGGCGAAAATCATAGGCATTGATCTGGGAACGACAAATTCAGTGGCGGCCGTTATGGAAGGCGGTGAGCCGACCGTGATACCGAGCGCAGAAGGCGGGCGCCTTTATCCATCCGTTGTTGCAATGACCAAGAATGGCGAACGTCTGGTTGGCCAGGTGGCCAAGCGCCAGGCGGTGGTGAATCCGGAGAACACGGTTTACTCCGTGAAACGGTTCATGGGGCGCAAGTACAACGATGCCAAGGTCAAGCGCGGCCGGGAGCACGTCACTTACGAAGTGCGTGAAGCAGCGAATGGTGATATTCGTGTAGTGATGAACGACCGTGAATACTCGCCCCCCGAAGTCTCGGCGATGATTTTGCAAAAGATAAAAACCGACGCCGAAGCCTACCTGGGCCAGCCTGTGACTCAGGCCGTCATAACGGTGCCAGCGTACTTCAATGATAGTCAGCGTCAGGCGACTAAAGACGCTGGCAAGATCGCCGGGCTGGAGGTCATGCGCATCGTCAACGAACCCACCGCTTCATCGTTGGCTTATGGCCTGGGCAGCGATCAAGATGAAAAGATCGCCGTTTTTGATCTCGGCGGCGGCACGTTTGACATCTCCATTCTAGATGTGGGCGAAGGCGTATTTGAGGTAAAGTCGACAAATGGAGACACATTCTTGGGCGGCGATGACTTCGATCAGGCCATCATCTCCTGGATTTCGGAGCAGTTCAAGTTAGACCAGGGAATCGACCTGCGCCAGGATCGACAGGCACTGCAACGCCTGCGCGAAGCGGCCGAGAAAGCTAAGATTGAATTATCGACCACCATGCAGACGGAGATCAATTTGCCCTATATAACGGCCGACGCCAGCGGACCTAAGCATCTGAACATGACGCTGTCCAGGGCTAAGCTGGAGCAACTGAGCGAGGACCTGGTGGCCAGGACGATCGAACCATGCAAGCTGGCCTTAAAGGACGCGGGTATTAGTACCGGTGAAGTGACCCAGGTAGTTCTGGTCGGCGGCATGACGCGCATGCCGGCAATTCAGCAGGCGGTCAAGGAGTTCTTTGGCAGAGAGCCGCACAAAGGCGTGAACCCTGATGAGGTGGTCGGCATCGGAGCGGCGATTCAGGCAGGCGTTTTGGGCGGTGATGTCAAGGACGTCTTGTTACTTGACGTTACGCCTTTAACTCTGAGCATTGAGACATTGGGCGGTGTGGCGACATCACTTATTGAGCGCAACACGACTATTCCGACCAAGAAGAGCCAGGTGTTCTCAACGGCCGCCGACGGCCAGACGCAGGTGGAGATTCACGTACTCCAGGGCGAGCGGCCAATGGCCCTTGACAACAAGAGTCTCGGCCGGTTCATTCTGGACGGCATCGTGCCGGCGCCAAGAGGAGTACCCCAGATTGAAGTGGGCTTCGACATCAATGCAGACGGCATTCTCAATGTGAGCGCGAAGGACAAGGCCACCGGGCGCGAGCAGGCCATGCAGATTCTGCCTTCCAGCGGGCTAGCAGACGACGAAATCGAGAATATGGTCAAGGAAGCAGAACAGCACGCGTCGGCCGACGCGCAGCGCAAGGAGTCGGTGGAAGCATCGAATCTGGCTGATTCCGCAGTGTACAGCGCCGAGAAGTTCCTGCAGGACAATGGCGACAATCTGACCGAGGCGCAGAAGGAATCAATTCAAGCTGAGATTGACGGCGTTAAGTCGGCGATGAGCGGCACAACTGAGGCGATCCAATCGGCCGTCGAGCGGTTACAGCAGGCGCTGCAGACGGTAGGCACAGCTATGTATCAGCAGCAACAACCGCCGGCTGGCGAAAGCCCCGAAGGTGAAAGCAGTGAGGGTGACTCACCTGCCGACGAGGAAGTGGTCGAAGGAGAATTCAGCGAAGAGTAACCACAAAGCGCGGCGACGTCCTCGCGGTGTTTTCGAGAAGCCGGGTCGATTAGCTTAAAGCGTCGATTGGTAGGGCACCTGAACCTATGGCGAACAAGAGAGATTATTACGAGACCCTTGGGGTTGACCGGAATGCCGGTAAAGAAGATCTGAAGCGGGCGTACCGGCGAATGGCCCGGAAGTTTCATCCCGATGTCAATCACGAGGATGGAGCGGACGAGCGCTTCAAGGAGATCAATGAGGCCTATGAGGTGCTGTCCAACGAGAATTCGCGCGCAGCCTATGATCGCTTTGGACATGCCGGCGTACAGGGCGCCGGGGCGAATCATGGTGATTTCTCCGGCTTTGGCAGTTTCGCCGACATCTTTGAGGAGTTCTTTGGCGGCGGATTTGCCGGGAAACGACGTACAGGACCTAGAAGGGGCGCGGACCTACGCTACGATCTGACGATAAGTTTCGAGGACGCGGTTTTTGGCGCAGAGAAGGAAATCGAGGTTCACCGGCCGGAGATTTGTCCGCATTGTTTTGGCCAGGGGGCGGAACCCGGGACCGATCCAGTAAGATGTACGCAGTGCAGCGGTAGTGGGGAAGTAAGGCGCGTCAGACAGTCGTTCCTTGGATCTTTTGTCAATGTGACGACGTGTCCAACTTGTAATGGATCGGGTGAAACGATTCCGAACCCTTGCAACGTTTGCAATGGTCGCAAGCAGGTGCAGAAATCGCGCACCCTTAAGGTTAAGGTGCCGCCTGGAGTCGACGACGAAACTCAGATTCGGCTATCCAGTGAAGGCGCGCCTGGCGCTGACGGCGGCCCTCCGGGCAATCTTTACGTTGTCTTGCGCGTCAAGAAGCACGAGTTCTTCCAGCGACGGGGTGACGACATTCTACTCGAACTGGAGATCAACATCGCTCAGGCGGCTCTGGGTGATGAGATAGCCGTTCCCACTGTGGATGGCGAGGAGAAGTTGACAATTCCTTCCGGCACGCAGTCGGGCGCGGTTTTCCGAATGCGGGCTCACGGCGTGCCGCATCTCAGGCGCTCCGGCCGAGGCGATCAACTGGTAGTCACTCATGTCGTCGTTCCGAAGAAGCTGTCGCCTGAACAACGAGAATTGATGGAACAGCTGGCCGGTACACTGGGCAAGGAGGTGATCGCCCAGCCGGAAAAGAGTTTTCTAGGGCAATTGCGGGACACTCTCGGGGACATCTTCAGCACACCGCTGAGCTAGAGTCGCAACTTGTCTGCGACGAGGCAGGCGCCGTTTCAGGCGGCGCTCGGAAAGGCGACGAGACAATTGGTCCAACTTTGTGATGAACACTGCCCGCCAACAGGCGGGTTTTTTGTTGCAGTCAGATCTTTAGCGCTCGACGCCACCCAGATTCATTGAAGGACATCTTATGTACTGGCTAGAAGTTAGCGTAACTGCCGACGGCGAAGCGGCCGAGGCAATAGCCGAGGTTTTGTGGCCGTATACAAAAGGGGACGGCGTCGTGATGGAGCAGAAAGCCGACCCCAGTAAGCCGGACCCTCAGGCGCTTGAACCTGAAGTGACGGTGAAGATGTATCTTCCCGAGGAACAGGATTTGCCCGAAGTCCGGGCGAAGATCGAGGAATCTTTGTATCATCTTGGCCGTCTGTATCCTATACCCGAACCTCAATTCAGGCGGCTACAGGATGAAGACTGGGCCACCGCCTGGCGAAAGCATTATCGTCCATTTCGGGTCGGTCGCAACATATGGATTCATCCAAGCTGGCTCAAGCCGGATGAGTTGAAGCCGAGCGACACGGTCATTTCGGTCGATCCGGGCATGGCCTTTGGAACCGGGCTGCATCCCAGCACCCAAATGTGCCTGCAGAAAATCGAGGATCTCATCTTACCAGGAAAACGCGTGCTGGATATTGGCACCGGATCCGGCATTCTGTCGATCGCGGCGGCGAAACTCGGTGCTGAACGGGTGGTGGCGCTGGATACGGACCGCCTGGCAGTCCTTGCAGCGGCCGAAAACGTTCAGAGAAACGGCGTCGAGGCGCAGGTCTGGCTGTTTCAAGGCGAATTGAACGCCATTCATGTGTCGGCTTGGGACCTGGTTGTGGTGAATATCCTGGCTCCGGTGATTATCCAACTACTGTCAAAGGTGCATCTGGCGGACTTCGGCGGTCACGACGGCCAGCTAGTCCTCAGCGGCATCATAGAAGAACAGGAGCCGGATGTTTTGACGGCACTGGCGGCCACTTCGATGGTCGTAACCGACAGGAAGACGATTCGTGACTGGGTTTGCCTGACGGCCAGAAACCAAAAAGCGCCACCCATATCGGTACAGGGTGACGCTTCGGAAACAGGTCCGTTATCAAACTGAACTAATGAATCAGCAGGCCTAAAACTCCAGGTCTAGAGCGCCGTTAGGATCTCGGCTCGCGCTGACGCCGATAGCGATAGGTGATCCGCCCACGGCTCAGATCATAGGGCGTCATTTCCACGCGCACTCGGTCGCCTAACAGGATGCGAATGTAGTAACGTCGCATCTTGCCTGAGAGATACGCCAGCACGCGATGACCATTGTCCAACTCCACAGTGAACTGCGTGTTAGGCAGGGCCTCGACGACGACGCCTTCTACCTCAAGTTTGTCTTCCTTCTTAGCCATACCTTGCTCTCAGATTCTGGCGACGCCTCATACGGCGAATAGCCTTCTTCTTCTGAATTCGGCGCAATTCACTCTTCGACACATGCCACCGCTTGCGACGCACCGTGCTCATTACACCTGACTTCGCGACTTTCTTGCGGAATCGTCTCAACAGGCTTTCGTCCGATTCATTTGGCATCTTTGTAACTGTCGGCATCTCTAATACTCATCTCCTTAGATGTACCCTTCCCGGACCCAATTTAGGCCAAGAGCAAAGGTATCACGTAATGGGTACTTCTAGACTCGAAATCACTCTTCTTCTTCAGCCGCGCTATCTTCGGCGGCGACCGCGGCTTCAGGTTCCATTACCTCGGCCTGAGCCTCACGCTCAGCTTGAGCGGCCACTTCTGCTTCGCGGCGGGACATCCACTCGATTTGCTCTGCCGCCGTGACGTTCTTTAGACTCAAGCCAATTCGCTGACGATTCGTATCCAGGCTGACAACCCGCAGCAGGTGGGTCTCGCCCTCGGCAATCAGCTCGTGTGGATCTTCAACCGTTTCTCGTGAAAGCTGCGAAATGTGAAGCAGCCCTTCAATGCCGGGTTCAACTTCGACAAAGGCGCCATAACTCACAATTCGGGTCACTTCACCTTCGACCAGGTGGCCAACCGCGTATTTCTCGTCGGCAAAAGACCAGGGGTTGGGCAGTAAACGCTTGCGGCTAAGCGCGATACGTTGTTCTTCCTTGTCAAGGCTCAGTATGTAGACCTCGATCTGGTCGCCTACTTTTACAACCTCGCGTGGGTGATTGACGCGGTGCCAGGCTAGCTCCGAGATATGAATCAGTCCATCGGCGCCGCCCAAATCGACAAAAGCCCCGAAGCTTCGCAGACCACTTACGCGGCCGTTGACCGTGTCGCCGCTGCTCAGTTTCTCAATAAGTTCCTTCTTGCGCGCCTCTTGCCATTCCTGCTGCGCATCACGCTGTGAAAGGACTAGACGCCTTCTTTGACGGTTGACCTCGATGACCTTGAGCGGCAATATCTCGTCACGCATCTTGGACATGGACTGCTGGCGTTGCCGGTCATCCATACCCCTCTTCAATTCCACCAAGTGTGAGGCGGGTACAAAGCCGCGTAGATTTCCGAAGGGCACGATAACGCCGCCCCGGTTGTAGCCTATGACCGGAGACTCAACAATCTCACCGCTCTCCATCAGTTCCTGGGCCCTGATCCAATCTTGATTCAGACGGGCCTTATGGATTGAAACCAAGAGCCGATCAGGCTGATTGGTATCGACGATATAGATCGGCACTTCATCATACAACTTGAAGGCGTCTCGCTCTTCTGGATCGAGTTCAGCCAGGTCTGAAGGCTGGACCAAGCCATCGCGTTTCAAGCCAAGATCGACGATGATGCCCTGGTCGGAAATTGCGACAATGGTGCCCGGGCGAATATCTCCTACTGTTGGGCGATAGTAGTCATGCTCGTCCAACAACTGGGCCATATCCTGGCTGAAGTCAACGTCTTCCGTGCCAGTTTCTTCGGTGTCTTGGTTGTCAGCTGAAACGTCCATTCAATCGTACTCTGTCTGCCAGTTCACGATATCTCCGAATACACACAAAAAACTCGGCTTACTATGCACTCACAGTGCGAGATGCAGCCGAGTCTGAGTAGGAAGCAAATATGTTGATTGTTCTATCTTAATTGAGAGTCTTCACCGTGTATGCCCTTACCCTCTATGCAGCTTCGCACGAATTCGATAATACGCAATACCGGTCTGGAACTACCCTATATTAACTTCTACGCCACTCGACTGACAAGCCTATACTCGGAGCCACTCGACGGCGATTATACCATCAGCCATAGCTTTGTCAATCGGGTAGAGCGCCTATCTCAGAGGTCGTCGGCAACGGCCGTGACTCGAAAAACACAGCGATGAAGTCTTGGAATGCTACGTATTTCGGTGGCTAGTTCAATTGCGACGCAAGCAACAAAGAATAGATAGCCGATCAGCGAGTGCGACGCTGCCAGTAATTCTTTGGCGCAAGGTCATCCTCGCCATTGTGATTCAAAAACTCCTTGAGTAGGCGATTGAACACCGCGGGCTGTTCGAGCATAGGGAAGTGGCTGCAACCGTCAAGAGACACACAGTAACGACGAGATCCACTTGGGCAATTCTTGGCGAAGATGGTCTCCGGCCGTTTGACAATAGTGTCCCGTGCGCCGAATATCAACAGGGTGGGACACGTGAGCTCCTGCAATTGATCGGCCAAGTTCACCTTTCTGAATTGGCTGGCCGATCCGTCGAGCGCTGCTGCGTTGGTCTTCTTAAGAGCCATTAGCACTTCGGGAAACGCCCCAAACTTGCTCTTAGCCTGGTCAAGCAGCGTCGACGGCGGGCTTCCTGTCAGCTGACCGTTGACATGATCTCCGGAGAGCGGCATGGTAACAAGAGCCATCCGTTCCACCGATTCCGGTTCCAGTTTTGCATAGCGCAGGGCAATCGCCGCGCCAAGTGAGTGACCAACTATGTTAAACGGCCGAACGACACCCAGCTTGTCCGCAAAGCTACTGAGCATCCCTACGTAGGACTCGAGCGTGTAATTGCCGATGTCCTTACTTGAATCACCGTATCCCCATAGGTCAAAAGCAAAGGAGCGGTGGTGATTTGACAGCGCCTGCATGGTTGGCCACCAGTAGCGCCACGAGCCAAGCCAACCGTGAACGAAGAGAATGGGCCGGCCTCTGCCGTAAGCCTCAAAATGAACCAGGTGGCCGTCGATCGTTGTAATGCTCATCGTTCTTCTCTAGTTGCCCGAAACGGGCGGCGCGCCAAACGATGATTTTCCTCTATGCTGGTTGGTTCTCCAGTGTCACTCGCACTCGCTCGGCCAACTCATGGGGCGCGAAAGGCTTGACTATGTATTCATCGGCGCCCGCGTCAAGGCCAGCCTGTACCTCAGACTCCTGGCCCTTGGCCGAAAGAAAGATGATCGGTGTCTTCCTTGTTGCTTCTCTGAGCCTCAACTCGCGACAGGCCTCGAAACCGGTCATGCGTGGCATGCGTACATCCAGGATGATCAAGTCGAAGGCCTTTGCCTCGGCGAGCGCCAGCGCTTCGATTCCATCGGCCGCCGCTTCTACCTCAAAACCGCCAAATTGTAGGGCGATAGCAATCAGTTCCCGGATATCGGGTTCGTCTTCTGCTACCAAGATCTTGGGCCTGCTATTGTCAGAGTTCATCGTACTACACGTTGGCGACCATCTCAGCCGGCCGGAACTCTTGCCCTGGCCGTTATCGGCAGGTAAACCGTGAATGTGCTGCCCACGCCTGGCGCGCTGGTCACGTCGATTTCACCGCCGTGCATCGCGACCAAGCTTTGGACAATGGCCAATCCTAACCCCGTGCCAGGGACCTGCTGGACAACATCTTGCTCACTTCGATAGAAGCGGTCAAAAATCTTGTCAATATTCTCCTGACTAATTCCAATGCCTGTGTCAGATACGTCGATCCGGACACGATCTCCGGCTGGCCGAAGCATAACCGTAATGAAACCGTTCTCTGGCGTATAGTGGAACGCGTTGTCAAGCAAGTTGTTCAGGATTTGGGTAATGCGATCTTGATCTCCGTCGACGCGCGGCAGTGAGGTGGCGATATCAACGTCGAAATACATAGCCTTGTTTTCTCCGTCGATCAAGTTCGCCAAATGGTTACTTACTACTTCATCCACAAGCTGCACAAGGTCGAGGGGCCGCAAGTCGAGCGCAGTCTTGCCCGATTCTATACGTGAGATGTCCAGTAGATCGTTGACTAAATCGCTCATGCGATCGGCGTTGTCCCGAATCACTTCAAGATAGCGGGTCTGCGACTCACTTAGCCCGCCGGCGGCGCCCATGAGCATCAGCTCGGCGTAGCCTTTAACTGACGTCATCGGAGTTCGCAGCTCGTGAGACACGGTTGACACGAATTCGCTCTTCATCCGATCGACTTCCACCTCTTGAGTGATGTCGCGAAAGATCGACACTGTCCCGAAGAACTGGCCGCGAGCAAATACCGGCGAAAGCTGCAGACTAACATACTTGTCTTCGATATTGAGCCTCTCTGCCAGAAATGGTTGTGTCTCCTGCAGCCCACTGTGCCTGGACCAGCGGTTGATTGTACGAAGCCAGCCATCGCCAGTTGCGCTGTATAGTCCGAGCAATTCACTGACTGACTTGCCCAAGAGCTGTTCACGCTGAAGGCCCAGCACCTGGCCGGCCGCAAGATTAGCCAGAATGATATTTCCCCTTGCGTCAGCCACCAGCACGCCGTCGACGATGCTTTCGAGTATGGCCTGGTTCTTTGCCGACTCGATGTACTCCTCGCGCAACATCGTTCCCAGACGTTCGGCCTGATCTCGGATCAACAAGTACAGTTGAGCATTGCTGATGGCGTTGGCCACTTGAAGGGCGGCGGCTTCGACGAGTTCAAGCTGTTCTTGTGAGAAGGCGTTTGGCAATTCGTGGAACAGAGCGAGGACGCCGATAACCTCGTCCCCGGCAATGAGCGGCACAGCCAGAGCGGAACGTAGCTCGGGCTGATGTCCCTGGCCAGTCCATCGTTCGTCTTCCCTTGTATCGTCGATGACGACCGCGCGACGGTGACGAACGATCCAGCCGGCCAGTCCCTGCTCCGGTTTGAATCCGAGATCGACTCGAGGCAACGGAGGCAATTGATGCGTCTCGAATGCCGAAGGGTAGATCAGATCGCCGGTGATCAAGTCGACCAGGAGAATACTGCCATGGGACGCCTTGACTACTTCATTTACCAACTCCAGGGCGCGGATCAGTACCCGGTCCTGATCCAGGCTGGCGGCCAACTCCGAAGTGACGCGCAGTAGATACTGGACTCTGTCTCTTTCCTCACCCAGCGCCTGGGTTCGCTCGATAACCCGAGAATCTAGCTCTTCGTTCAATTGGCGTAGTTCAGTTACCATCTGGGCATTGCCGATAGCCGCTGCCGCCTGGGTGCCGAAGAAGGTTACCTGCTGGATATCCTGACGAGCGAAACGAGTAGGCCGACCAATGTCGACCAGCTCGAGAACGCCCATGATGGTCTCGTTCCTCACCAGCGGAACCGCGATCAATGCTTCAATCGACTCCTGCCAGGCGAAACGTTTATCATAGCGAGCGTCTCGCCTAAAGCGGTTGCAGAAGATCCCCTCGCCGCGAGCGGCCACAATTGAGGCAAAGACATCGCCTTGATTCAAGGGTAACCTCATATTGATCACATGCTCACTGGCGAAGCCCTCGGCGGCGATTGCCACGAGTTGATCCTGCTCTATCTGCCAGACATACGCGCCATCCACGCCAAATAGCTCTAGGCTTTCCTTGCACACCAGCCGAAGCACCGTTGGCAAGCTGACCGTCGTGCTGATGGCCAGCGTCACCCTGCCCAACGCGGCATAGAACCGCTCGCGCTGTATCGTGTCCTGGCTAAGCTGCGCATTCACAATGCCAACAGACGCTTGGCTGGCAAGCGCACTGACAAAATCCACCGATAGTTGATCGAAGTGGTTTCGATTGCGGCTGTAAAGCGCGATTAGCCCGGCAACGACACCTTCGAAAAGAATCGGGCTTATCACGACGGATCTGATCTGGGAGCTAGACTGCAGGTCGTGCCGGACCAGTGAGGAATGACTAGCCCGAACTTGTTCCTGCAAGTCAGCCGTCAATTCAGGCGGTAGCGCATCCCCGCTCTGATGCCTGGGCACAAAAGCATCTCGGGAATCCAGGTAAAGCGAGATGTGGCCACCGTCGGCACCGGTGTTGTCCATTGCCTCGAAGAACGCCGTTTGCAGCAATTCGCCCAGACTCAGGCTCGAACTGAGTTGATCGCTAACCCGTCCCAAGGCGGAGATCTCTTTACTCAATCTTTCTGCTTCACGGTTGCTCATGGGATTGACTTTTGGGAAACGGTATGTCGCCCTTATTCGTGACCTAACGACCGGTATCCACCCGGCGCGCTGCTGCGGCCGCTTCTGTGATCTCCCGGATATCCGCAAACGACTGACCCTGGCCCGAAACCGTGCCAACGGCCAACCGCATCAATGGCGCAAGGGTGTCGTCAGGCTGGAGAATACCTCCTTGTTCGGTATCAAGAAAATTGTAGTGAGTGGCAATCGATTCATCGAACCGATCTCGAATCATTTCAACGATAAACGAGGCTTGCTGCGAGTAGCTAATCAGTACGAAATTTGAGGCCGACGCCTGGCCGACGAAGTCCTCATCTGATCCAAGTCTATCGATCGCTTCGCCGATGATGAGGGCCGTGAATCTCAGCACCTCGTCGCCAGCTAAGAAGCCATAGGCGTCTAAGAAAGGCTGTAGATGGAGGATAGAAAGCTCTGTATATGTCCAGCCATTCGCCGACATCAGCCGGCGCAACTGCTCCTCTATCAGGCGGCCGGCCGGCAGGCCGGTCCTCGGATCGGTCATGTTCATGCGCTGGTGACTGACGATGGCGTTCTTGGAGCGCAGCTTCAGCTCGTCCAGGTCGAACGGCTTGGTTATGTAGTCGTCGGCGCCCAATTCCAGTCCGGCAAGCCGGTCGCTGCGGGCGTCCTTCTGGGTCAGGAAGATAATGGGGATGTGGCTTGTGCGAGCCGTCGTCCTGAGCTGGCGGCAGACTTCATATCCATCCATGCCGGGCAGCAATATGTCGAGGATGATCAAGTCCGGCAAACGCTTACGCGTCTCGTCGAAAACGTCGGTTCCGCGGTCTACTACATGCACCACGTAGCCATCTTCGACGAACAGTTCGCGCAGCATCTCTGCAGTGTCCACGTCATCTTCGACTACAAGGATTCGGCCTTTAGTCATAATGCTCGTCCTCTTGATTCACGGTACAACGCTGAACAGCTGAGCCGCCGAGAAAGAACCGCTGCCTGAGACGAAGCTGCCGAGGAGTTGGTCACCAGAGCAACCAATCCCAGCCGAAAACGGTCCAGTTATAGCGATGCATGCCTTTTCTGGAATTATTCTACCAGCAGCCCATAGCCGACACAATTGAACTTCCTTCCCACAACGAGGTCGCGAATCGCTCACAAACCGCCCTGGCGAGGATATAATCGCGGGTATTCGTACCCAGATGCGAAATGATGATAGTCGCTGTCCTCGTAGCGGACGTCGTCGGTGATATAGTGGCGGCCGGAATTGCCTAACAGAACCACGTCTGATTCAATCGTGCGGGCGGGGTAGATGGTCAACCCGGAACTGAGCCGGCAATGGTGGCCTACGCAGCCGCCCAATACAAACATCTCTGTATCCAGCAGTGGACCCATGGCGGAGGAAGCTCGCAGCGGGCCGGATAGAACCTTGAAATCAGTGAAGGTCGTGCCCGCACCAACGAAAGTGTCACGTCCGACGACACAAAGCTGTAAGCACGTGTTTTGCGCCACCATCGTGTTTTCCATGAGCAAGGTCATGAAGAGGGCCGCGTTGAAGGGAAGGAAGCAGCCGTCGCCGACAATGCTAAGCATCAGATTGCAGCCCTGGGAGATGTTGACGTTATCGCCGATCAGACAGTTGTCGATCACCGCGCCAGGACCGATGGTGACGTTGTTGCCGATGGTGGTCGGACCATGAATCACGGCTGATGGGTCGATAGTAACATTTTGCCCGACGTTAACGAGCTCAGAACAGTCAAGAACTCGCTTCTGTTCCAGCATCGCCCGATACAAGACCTTCAGGCGAAACCGCCAATCGAACTCAACCCGTTCCTCAAGAGCTTTGCCGCGGGCGAACACACCAAAGAGAATGTCAACAACAAATAAGTGAACCCAGCTCTCGATAGCTACGAGCGCTCTACGGGGCAACTGATAAACAAGATCGCCCATCTCGGTCGCCATGTACGGCGGCACGTGGTAGTAGCCGACTTCGCGGGCGCCGGTCTCAACGACAATTGTCCTGGCAGCTTCTTTTTGCATGATGCCGTTGGGCAGGTACCACAGATCGGTCAGAAGCAGCCCGTTTGCCCTTTCGAGGGACTGCGTGAGCGGCAAGATGTGCTGGCTGACGGCCGGATCGTCAGTGCGCAGTGCCGCACGAGAGGGGCGCCCGGAATCACGCGCCAGGCGGAGGAACTCTTCGATGAAGGGGGCATTGAAGAACAGATTGTCTCTGTGAATCAATAACTCGACAGGATCGTCCCGCTCCGCGATCAGCGCTTCTTCCCAGCAAGGATACTCGGACTCCTCGGTCACAAATGGATTGAGTAAGTCACGCTGCCAAAGCCAGAGCGGGACATTATGTACCCTGAGATCGCGCGCAGGCTCATTGAATGGGTGTATTTGCCTGGGTTCCTGGAGTATGATTCTGCGCACGCTGATACCTTAGCGAATTGGCTGCTTGAAGATCGTGATAGCGCAAACATCGTGCCCAGTGGCCACGCATTGTTCCTCATGGACACCAAACTCGCGTCCATTGCTGACCCAACTTAGCGACTCTTGCAATAGACCAACGGCAAGATGGCAACAAGGTTGTTCTGAATCTCGCTGCCAGCATACAGGACAACGCTCGATGATCCACAGATGGCGGTCAGGTTCCTCTGCCAGCGTGACTATCTGGTCGGTGAATTTGTTGAAGGTTTCGGCAAAGATCTCCAGGCCGATTTTGATCTTGATGCCCAGGTGTAACGGCCGAAAGGCGAGATCGGCAATTCCCAGAATGGGCATGAACTCCTTCAGAGCATATTTAAATGTCTCGCGACCTATACGCAGCGATAATGCCCGGCCGCCGCGGTTGCCGAAAAGATCGTCGAGCGCTTGCTGGATGGTGGCCAATTCGGTGAATGTAAAACCCAATTCCAGGTTGTTGGGCGGATAGTTATCGACCCGCCAGTCCAGCCCGGCGAAATTGAGGGTCGCATTGACGCCATGGCGGCCCATAATGTCGTCCATCGCCGTCAGCACGATACGACCCATCCTGTTCGGATAGTAATAGTCATTGTCTGTAGTGACCCGGTCAGTAACCTGGACGTCCGATTGTCTCAGGAAGCGCATGCTGCCTCGATTCAGTGCCGCTTGTTGCCGTTCAGAAAGCCCGTTAAAGCATCGACGAAATGATGTGGCTCATCTGACATGGGGAAGTGGCGTGACCGCTCCATCATGGCCACTCGGGAACGCCGAGCTCCCTGGCTAATAAGATCCGCGTTAACCGGCGATACGATATTGTCTCGGCGGCCGAATATGCCAAGGGCCGGCATGTCCATCCGCTGCAGGTCACGGCGCAAGTCCGTGCCGCGCAAGTCGCCAATGCTGCGAAAGAAGGAATCCAAATTCGTACGTTGGATGTCGCGAAAGATCATTCGTTGCACATGCTCGGAGTCGCCGGCCAGCAGCAAGTGCATGATGGCGGAGATGATAATGGGCTGGCGCCAGACAAGCTGGGCTATCCAACCGTAACCGGCGAGCTTCAAAAATGGATTGAGAGTGGCGCCAACGACGGGCGAGCCAACGACGATCACGCGCTCGGCCCGTTCGGGATTAGCGATGGCAAACTTCAGCCCCACCGTGCCGCCCATGGAGTGCCCGGCAATCAGCGCCCGATCAATGCCCATATGGTCCATGAACTGGCGCACCATCTGGACGAAACTGTCGATATGATAATCCGACGACGGGGCGCCGTTTAGCCTGGCCGAATGGCCGAATCCCCAGAAGTCGAGGGCGTATACCTTGCACGACTGGCGGCCG
>CP070688.1:4135738-4143408 GCA_020353135.1 Chloroflexota bacterium | reverse complement strand
GCTCGGTTCCGTTGGTCGTTGAGATGCAGGCCGAAGGCGGCGCGGCCGGCGCGGTGCATGGTTCGTTGCAAACCGGCGCTCTGACAACCACCTTCACGGCTTCCCAGGGTCTGCTGCTGATGATTCCGAATATGTACAAGATCGCCGGTGAGTTGACCCCGACGGTGTTTCACATCGCCGCCCGCTCGGTGGCCGCTCAAGCCCTCTCGATCTTTGGCGACCACAGCGACGTCATGGCCGCGCGAAGTACCGGTTTCGGCCTGATAGCTTCGAACTCGGTACAAGAAGTGATGGATATGGCCCTCATCGCCTCGGCCGCAGCCGTGGAAGCTCGCGTACCCTTCCTGCACTTCTTCGACGGTTTCCGGACCTCACACGAGGTCAGTAAGGTCGAGTTGATCGACGATGATGTGTTGCGGGCGATGATCGACGATAACCTGGTGCACAAGCACCGAGCCCGCGGCTTGAGCCCTGACAATCCGGTCATCCGCGGCACCGCGCAAAACCCGGATGTCTTCTTCCAGGCTCGCGAAAGCGTCAACCCTTATTACGAAGCCTGCCCGGGCATCGTTCAGAAGGCGATGGATAAATTCGCCGAGTTGACCGGTCGGCAATATCATCTCTTCGACTATATCGGCGCCCCAGACGCCGAGCGGGTGATCGTGCTCATGGGTTCTGGCGCCGAGACGGCCCAGGAAACGGTCGAGTACCTGGTCGATCAGGGCGAAAAGGTCGGCATGTTGAAAGTGCGACTGTATCGTCCGTTTGACGCCGGGGCCTTTGTGCAGGCGCTGCCGTCGACGGTAAAGGCCATCGCCGCTCTAGATCGGACCAAGGAGCCCGGCGCCACCGGCGAACCGCTGTACCAGGATGTGGTGACGGCCGTCATCGACGGGGTGGCCGACGAGACGGCGCCATTCGAGGCCGTGCCGCGCATGATCGGCGGCCGTTATGGACTATCCTCCAAGGAATTCACGCCGGCGATGGTCAAGGCCGTCTTTGATGAACTGGCCAAGCCCAAGCCCAAGAAGCGCTTCACGGTTGGCATCAACGACGACGTCAGCCACACCAGCCTGGAATGGGATGAAACGTTTCACACAGAGCCCGACGATGTCGTGCGGGCCGTCTTCTTCGGCCTCGGATCGGATGGCACGGTCGGGGCCAACAAGAATTCAATCAAAATCATTGGCGAAGATACGCCCAATTTCGCCCAGGGCCACTTCGTCTACGATTCAAAGAAGTCCGGCGCAGTCACCGTATCCCACCTGCGCTTCGGCCCGCGGCCGATACGATCCACCTACCAGGTCTTCTCGGCCAGCTTCGTCGCCTGTCACCAGTTTAGTTTCCTGGAAAGGTACGACATGTTGCATCTGGCCGCCCCAGGCGCGACATTCTTACTGAACAGCCCTTATGGTCCCGACGAAACCTGGGACCACCTGCCGCGAGGCGTCCAGGAGGCGCTCGTCAATAAGAAGATGCGTTTCTACGTCGTCGACGGCTATCAGGTGGCCAAGGAAGCCGGCATGGGACGGCGCATTAACACCATTATGCAGACCTGCTTCTTCGCTTTGAGTGGCGTTTTGCCGACGGACGAGGCCATCCAGGCCATCAAGGACGCCATCAAGAAGACCTATGGCAAACGAGGCGAATTGGTGGTCGAGCGCAACTATGCGGCCGTCGACCATGCGCTGGCCCACCTGCACGAGGCAACCGTCCCGGCAGCAGCCAGCAGCGACTTCGAGCGGCCGCCGTTGGTGCCAGCCAACGCCCCCGAATTCGTGCAAAAGGTGACGCGCCAGATCATCGAAGGAATGGGCGACGATCTGCCCGTCAGCGCTCTGCCGGTGGACGGCACCTATCCCACGGCCACCACCCAATGGGAGAAGCGCAACGTCGCCAACGAGATGCCAGAGTGGGATCCGGATATCTGCATCCAGTGCGGCAAGTGCGTCTTCGTCTGCCCGCACGCGGTTATCCGCCAAAAGCTCTTTGACAAGGCATTGCTGAGCGACGCTCCGCCGACCTTTAAATCGGCCCCGGCGCGCTACAAGGAATTCAAGGATCAACTCTTCAGCCTGCAAGTCTCGCCCGAGGATTGCACCGGATGCGCCCTTTGCGTCGAAGTGTGCCCGGTCAAGAATAAGAGCCAACCCAAGTTCAAGGCCGTCAACATGGTTTCCCAGCCTCCGATACGTGAGGCGGAGCGCGATAATTGGGAATTCTTCTTGACCTTACCTGAGGCGGACCGGACCATGATCCCCTTGAATCAGGTCAAATACAATCAATTGTTGCGGCCGTTGTTTGAGTTCTCCGGGGCCTGCGCTGGCTGCGGTGAAACACCTTATCTCAAGCTAATGAGCCAACTCTTTGGCGACCGAACGATCATCGCCAACGCTACCGGCTGCTCTTCCATCTACGGCGGTAACTTGCCGACGACCCCGTGGGCCCAGGACGACAACGGCCGCGGCCCGGCGTGGTCCAATTCGCTGTTTGAAGACAATGCCGAATTCGGTTTTGGCATGCGCGTCGCTCTTGACCAGCGAATAGAAGCGGCCACCGGCTTGATGCGCGATCTGCGCGAAGCCATCGGTCCACGTCTGTGCGATGCCATCTTGTACGCCGATCAGTTGACCGAAGCCGACATCCAGGCCCAACGGGGCAGGGTGGCCGAGCTTAAAGGCCGTCTGAAAGAACTGTTGGACGGCGATGGGGCTGATGTCGAAGCTATGAGGCCTGCCCTGGCCAACCTGCTGAGCGCGGCCGATGTCCTGGTCAAGAAGGATATCTGGATCGTCGGCGGCGATGGCTGGGCCTATGACATCGGCTACGGGGGCCTGGATCATGTCCTGGCTTCAGGCCGCAACGTCAACGTGCTGGTGCTCGACACGGAAGTCTATTCGAATACGGGTGGACAAATGTCCAAGGCGACGCCGCGTGGCGCCGTGGCCAAGTTCGCCGCGGCCGGCAAGCCGCTGCCCAAGAAGGACCTGGGCATGTTGGCCATCAGCTACGCCAACATCTACGTGGCCCGGGTCGCTTTCGGCAGCAACGACGCCCAGACGATCAGGGCTTTCATCGAGGCTGAGGCCTATGACGGGCCTTCGCTTATCCTGGCCTATTCCCACTGCATCGCCCACGGCTACGACTTGAAGCTCGGCCTGTCACAACAGAAGGCGGCCGTTACGTCCGGTTACTGGCCCCTCTTCCGTTACAATCCAGATCGAGCCGAACAAGGCCTTAATCCTTTCCAGCTCGATTCCAGGCCGCCCAAGACCAGCTTGAAAGATTACATGTATAAGGAAGGGCGCTTCGAGATGCTCAGGAAGAGCCACCCTGACCGCGCCGCCAAGCTGTTGGAACTGGCCCAGACCGATGTCGAAACCCGTTGGACCGGTTACACGCAATTGGCTGGCCTGAGCGGCAACGGCAAAGGCAAGGCATAGTGAACGGAGTGTAGAGCCATTAATCGTTAACAGCGGGAAGCGCTCAGTCGTCGGCCAGCGGCTGACGACTGAGTGCTGACAGCTATCTTTCTAGGAGACAAGCCATGGACTTAACCACTACCTACCTGGGTCTGAACCTGAAAAACCCCCTCGTGCCTTCGTCGTCGCCGCTGTCGCGCAATCTCAACACCCTGCGCCGGATGGAAGACTACGGCGCCTCGGCTATCGTGCTTTATTCGCTCTTTGAGGAGCAAATCACGATGGAAAGCCACGTGCTGAACGAGTACCTGACGCAAGGCGTGGAGAGTTTTCCCGAGGCGTTGACCTACTTCCCAGAGGCGAGTGAATACGAGACCGGCCCGGTTGAATATGCCGAGCACATCCGTAAGGCCAAGGAAGCCCTGGAAATCCCCATCATCGCCAGCCTGAATGGCGTTTCCACGGGCGGATGGGTGAAATATGCGCGTAACGTTCAAGAGGCTGGCGCCGACGCGCTGGAACTCAACATCTACTACCTGCCCACCGATCCCAACCTGTCGAGTGGTGAGGTAGAACAGATCTACCTCGACGTCCTGCGCGATGTCAAAGAGGCCATCGACATCCCGGTGGCCATGAAGCTAAGCCCATACTTCAGCGCCCTGGCGAACATGGCCAAGCGCCTTGATGCCGGCGGAGCCAGCGGGTTGGTCTTGTTTAATCGCTTCTACCAGCCGGACCTGGACATCGAAAATCTTGAGGTTGTGCCCCACTTGCTTCTGAGCACGTCGTCGGAACTGCGCCTGCCGCTGCGCTGGATCGCCATTCTTTACGGCCGGATCGAGGCCGATCTGGCCCTCACAACTGGCATTCACACCGCCGAAGATGTACTCAAAGGCCTGATGGCCGGCGCTTCGGTGACTATGGTGGCTTCCGAACTATTGCGCAACGGCGTCGGACGGATGCGAGAAATCCTGATTGACCTGGAACGTTGGTTGGTCGAGTATGAATATGAGTCAGTCAACCAGCTGCAAGGCAGCCTGAGCCAGATCAATTGCGCCGAACCGGCCGCCTTTGAGCGAGCCAACTACATGCGTGTACTCAGCTCTTTCGCCCCTGATTACCTTTGGCGCTCCGGCGCCCTAGGGGCTGTGCCTGGGGGCGGGTAGTTCATCTTGGGGGGAGCCCTTACCTTTCTCGGAGCCACCCTGTAGCGTGGGATGGCATTCTGCGCCGGTTTATAGAACCAGGAGAAGGGGGTTGCCGTCAGTGAGTGCCGCCCCGAGCCAGGCCGGCCGGCGCTGCTTCCTCGCGACCGGGCTGGATCGCACGCACGGCGACAACCAGCAGAAACGCCATCAACAAGCTCCAGAAGACAAAAGGCGCTCCAGGGCCAATCGCCTGGAATAGCGCGCCGCCGACGATCGGCGCGATAGCATTGGCCGCGCTGAGGAAAGCGGCCGAGATGCCCAGCATGCCGCCGATGTCAACGACGTCCACTCGCTTGGTGATCAAGCTATTGATGGCTGGCTGCAATATTCCTCCGCCGACGGCGATGGGGATCATGGCGATCAGAATCCAGATCAACCCCAGCCAACCATTGCTACTATCGTCAGGTAGGTCGACGGCGATCTCCTTGGTTGGCGGCGTCTCGCCCGGTAAATCTGGATCGGCCGTCAGCTCCGCCTCCACTTCAGCCTGTGAGTACCACGGCGGCGGCTGGCGCACTGTCAGGCCAATGGCCAGCAGGCCGACGGCGAGCAAGGCCAGCCCGGAGTAGATCAGGCGCCGGTCGCCGAAGCGCCTGCTCCACCGGCCGATCAGCCCGCCTTGAACGGCGACGACGATGATCCCGACGTAGACGAAGATGACGGCGTTGCCCGAGGCGTTGAGCCCCAGCCGGCTGAGGGTGAACAGGGCCAGAAGTTGCTCAAATCCGCCAAAAGCCAGCTGTTGGGCAAACATCAGAACCAGCAGAATACCTACAGTAGGATGGCTGATGGCGTCGATCAGAGCTCTGAACGAGAAAGAAGTCCGATCTTTGTGTTCCTCGCGTTGCTCGGCCGGCAGCGTCTCCTCGAACCAAAAGGCGGTCAGCAAAATGGATAGCAGCGAGAAGAAGCCGGCCACAAAGGCCGGGATGTGGTAGTTATTGTCGCTTACGGCCAGAGAGACGAAGGCGATGACTGGCCCGATGATAAAGCCCAGGCCAAATGCGGCCCCGATGAGGCCCAGCCCTTGCGTGCGGGTTTTTTCGCTGGTGCTGTCGCTGATGGCCGCCTGGGCCGTGGCGATATTGGCCCCGGAAATGCCGTCGATGATCCGCGACAAAAACAGCATCCACAAGGTCGTGGCGAAGCCAAGCATCAAGAAGCCGATCAGGGTACCGATCTGGCTGATAACCAGCACCGGTTTACGGCCATGGCGGTCAGACAAACGGCCGAGGATTGGTGCGCCGATGAATTGCATGATTGGGTAGGCGGCCCCCAAAAGGCCGATGACCAGTGGGCTGGCGCCGAATGAAGTCGCGTAAAGCGGCAACAAGGGGATGATGATCGTCAGTCCTAGCAAGTCGACCAGGACAATGACGAAGATCGGCAAGATGCGCTTGAAGTCGAGTTTATCTTCGGCCGGCGGGGTAAGGGGTTCTTCTGTCATATGGCCTGACTTACTTGGCAGAAGCCTGCATTTCTTGTCTTCTTCAGGTGCAATCGCGATTGACAAGAAGCCTGGCTTCTTTCGGCTCTATTACCTGCGTCTTTCCCTACCAGCCTTGGGGTAATATGCTAACCCCGGCGATGATCAACAAAATTCCGACTAGAATGGCCAGGAAATTGTTGCGAAACTTGACTTTGTCTTCCTTGTCGCGCCATGCCCTCGATAGGTGAGCCAGGATAATGGCCACAAGCATGGTGATGGCGTGCTCGATCCGAAATCGTTCGAGCCCAAGATCTATGAGCAGGATGAGCCCTAACAGCAGCTGCAGGTCGAGCAGACCGGTATAGGCGGCCATGAGCCCGCGGTCGACCGGTTGGTAAAGCGAGCTGCGCAGCCAACCGACTAGGAACTTGATCAGGGCGATGACCGCCACGACGACGATGATCCAGCGGTTTATTGAGTGAAGCGTTAACACGAAGTCCATTTCAATGCCTCCCTGAAGAATTGCTTTCGGCCATCAGCTTTCGGCAGCCAGCCGTTCATCACAAGCTGCCGGTGAATTTGAAAACGGTAGTTTGTGGCCCACACGGGTATGCGGCACGGATAAGCTGCGCCAGTTAATGTGGTCTCCTTGGCGTGTGTTTAGCAAGCACTGAATTGTGGCCGGAAACGCGCCTTTGTCAACCCTGACGGGCGGTGACTTTTGACATGCCCGGCGCCTGCCGTTTGTCACTTCAATTGTAGTCGTCCATCTGTCATACTGAGTGTAGTTGGTCTCGCCGGCATGACCGGCGCCTAGGATGGCCAGGCCGGCACTTGTCGGCTTGCAGGAGCTAAAAAGGATGGCCCGATGAGTACGATGGACCCGCAGACCGAAGAAAGGCTGCGACAGTTATTCAAGAAGTTCAACCGTTTCATGATGCTTTTCTGGCGGCTAGGCTTAGGCAATTGGCTCAATGCCTGGCCCTCCGTAGGCGGCCGGATAATGGTCATCACCCATACCGGCCGCAAGAGTGGAAAGAAGCGGTACACGCCGGTCAACTACAATGTGGTTAACGGCGAAATCTACTGCACGGCCGGTTTTGGCTCGAAGTCCGACTGGTACCGTAACGTGATGGCCGATCCGCAGATAGAGGTCTGGCTATCGGATGGTTGGTGGGCCGGGGTGATCGAAGACGCCAGCGACCACGAGAACCGGACGGAACTGATGCGTCAGGTATTGATTGGCAGCGGCATCGTCGCCCCGTTATTTGGCATCGATCCCAAGAAACTGAGTGACGCTGAATTAGATGAAGTCACCGCGTCCTATTGCCTGCTTCACGTAAAGCGCGAAGAAGCGCGCACCGGCCGCGACGGCCCGGGAGAATTAGCCTGGATCTGGCCGCTGGCGACCATGACCTTGTTACCCTTGATCCTTTGGCGCCGAAAGAGATAAACTGTAGTTGTGTCGCCGGCTGAAACGTGATAATCGTCACCATCTAACTATGCCATTCCACACTTCTCGTTTGCCCGGCAGGACAAGTATAGTTTTGGCATGTGGCAACGTGTTTGCCGCGCCTGGATGTAGACGGTATGGAAGATGAGGCAACATAG
>CP070688.1:4128094-4135638 GCA_020353135.1 Chloroflexota bacterium | reverse complement strand
TTTTTGCCCAGAACGGGTACGCCGCCACGACGACAAAGGCGATAGCGGAGGCGGCCGACATGGCCGAAGGTACCCTTTATAACTACTTCAGCAGTAAACGGGAGATCCTACTGGCGGTGGCTCGTGAGACTGAAGCCCCGATGGAACTCGCCCTGCTGGAAGTAGAGGGACTCGAAGAGCGGGCGGCGATGGTGGCCATGTTTGAAATGGCCTTTGCCGTGACCGAGTCGCAGCTGCCTTTCTACAGAGCGCTTCTCAGCGAGGCCTGGATTGACGATGGCATATTGCAGGACTTCGTCATCACCAGGTTGGGCCGCGTGCAAGAGCGCTTGGGGCAGTACTTTGCCGCTCACGTAGCGACTGGCGCATTTCGCCCGCTGGATCCGGCGTTGAGTGCCCGGTTGGCTATTGGCTTGTACGGCGCTCTCATTTTGCCGGTCTTTCGCGGCCTGGAACCTTTTCCCTCGCCAGAGCAAAGGCGGGAATTGTCCGAAACTGTTGTTGACTTGATTCTAAATGGCATACGCGCCCCTCGATGAGCCGGGCAGCCAGGTAAAATACAATGTGGCGGCGAATTTGGGCCGTTATTCAAAAAGAATTCATCCAGACTTTCCGCGACCGGCGCACCCTGGCGGTCCAGATCAGCATTCCCATTATTCAGTTGTTGCTTTTTGCCTACGCGATTCGCATGAATGTGGAGGATGTCCCCACTGTGGTTGCCGATCAGAGCCTCGATACCAGCAGCCAGGCTTACGTCGCTTCGATGGAGACATCTGGATATTTCGACGTGATCGGCTATGTTCCCGGAGTGGGGGAGGCGACCGAAGCGATCGACGCCGGCCTGGCTCAAGCAAGTATCGTCATCCCGCCCGATTTCGCCGCCCGCCAGCAAAGAGACACAGCCGAGGCCCTGATCCTCGTTGACGGCACCGACTTGTTTACATCCCAGTCGGCCTACTACGCCGCTTCTCTAATCGCCCAGGATCACGCCGCCGATGTACTGGCCAAAAGAGTTGTGCGAACGGGCCGCGTTCCGGCCGATCAAGCGCTGGTCCCCCTGGAAAGCCGGGTGCGCATTCTTTACAATCCCAACCTGGATGATTTGTGGTTCATGCTGCCGGGCTTGTTAGCCACCTTGATCCAGATTCAGACGGTCACGTTGACGGCGGCGTCGGTGGTGCGCGAGCGGGAAGCTGGCACCATCGAACAACTGCTGGTCACCCCGATTCGCTCGGCCGAACTCATGCTGGGCAAGGCGATCCCCAATATGCTCATCGCCCTTGTCAATCTGCTTACCATCGCCGCCATTGGCATATACTGGTTTGGGGTGCCTTTCCAGGGCGATTTTGGGCTTTTTCTCTGGCTATCCCTCCTCTACGTTGTATCAGGTCTAGGGCTTGGCCTCTTGATTTCCACCGTGTCTCAGAATCAGAAGCAATCCCAGCAATTAACCGGGATGATCGCCATGTTGGGCGTGGTGCTGGCCGGGTTCATATTTCCTCGTTACACGATGCCCGCCCCCATTCGCCTGGTCGGCAATCTGCTTCCCTTGACTTATTTCATCCAGATTTCCCGGGGCATTATGACCAAGGGCGTCACCATCGATTTCCTGTGGGAGCAGGTGGCGGCATTGGTCATCTACATCGTGGTAATCATGATCGTGGCTACGCGTTTATTCAAGTCCAGGCTGGATTAGGGTGCCGCTATGTTCAATAGGCTCGGCCGGCTCGGGGCCCTCATCCAGAAGGAAATCGTCCAGCTTCTGCGCGACCGGCGCACGTTGGGAATCATCCTGGCGATACCCATCATTGAGCTGGTCCTATTCGCCTATGCCGTGGACCTGACTGTAGATCATCTGCCCACGGCCGTGGCCGACATGAGCCAGGACAGCCAGAGCCAGGCGGTGATAGACGCGCTGACCGTTTCGGGTTTCTTCGACGTCAAGCTGGCCCTCGAGGGCGAGCGTGACGTAGTGCGGGCCATCGACCAGGGTCGGGTTCGGGCCGGCATAGTGATCCCGCCAAACTTCGCCAGCCAGGTCGAACGCGGTGAGGCCCAGGTGCTGATTTTGCTGGATGGCTCCGATTCTTTTACCGTTAACTCAGGCTATAGCGCCGCCGCAGCCATTATCCAGACCCATTCTTTGGATTTGACCCAGGAGAAGGCCAGGCAGTTGGGAGCGACCGCCCTCACGCTGCCCATCAACTCCAGCGCGCGCATCCTGTATAACCCAACCATGGACGACATGATATTCATCTTGCCGGCCATGGGCGCCTTGTTACTGCAAGTCATGACCATCAACTTGACGGCGCTGTCTGTCGTACGCGAACGCGAGATGGGCACCCTGGAACAGCTGCTGAGTACGCCATCGCGGCCGATAGAGCTCATGATCGGCAAGCTGTTGCCCAATGCCTTGCTCAGCGGGATCGCTTTGCTAGGCGTGATTGTGGCCGGGATTTACTGGTTTGGCGTCCCCTTTCGGGGCGATCCCTGGCATTTTGCCTGGGCCGCCCTGCTATTTATCGTCTCCGGCCTGGGGCTGGGATTATTGATCTCGACGGTCGCCAAGACGCAGAAAGAGGCCCAACAGATAACCATGTTGCTCTTGATGTTGAGCATCTTGCTTACCGGCTTCATCTATCCCCGGTCGCCCATGCCAGACCTGGTTCGCGCAATTGGCAGCTTCATTCCGCTGACCTATTTCATCCGTTTAACCCGGGCCATCTACACCAAGGGGGTTGATATTTCTTTGCTGTGGAGCGACGTTTTTGCCCTGGCCGTCTACGGCGCAGTTGTCATGGTCGTCGCGGCCGGCACCTTCAAGAAGCGATTGGATTAGCTCATGAACATGGAATCGGCCATCGCCTGTCAGGGATTAGTCAAGCGCTTCAAAACCCGCCAAGGGTCTGTGCTGGCCGTCGATGGTTTAGACTTGGCCGTCCTGCCGGGAGAGACCTTTGGGCTCATTGGCCCAGACGGGGCCGGCAAGACGACCACTATTCGCGTCATACTCGGACTTCTGACCCGAAGCGCCGGCCAAAGCCATGTCTTGGGTTTCGATTCCATGACCGACACTTATGCCATCCGCGAGCGCGCCGGTTATATCGCCCAGCAGTTTGCCCTGCCGTCTGACTTGACCGTCGGCGAGAACATGCGCTTTTTCGCCAGGGTACACGGCGTAAGCCGGCCCGAGCAACGCCGCCGCATACCAGAACTGCTTGATTTTGCCGGCCTGGCCGACTTTAAGGACCGGCCGGCCGGCAAGCTGTCAGGTGGAATGAAAAAGAAACTAGCCCTGGCCTGCAGCCTGATTCACGAGCCGCAGGTTGTCCTATTAGATGAGCCGACTTTGGGCGTAGATCCCGTCAGCCGGCGTGAATTCTGGAACCTGCTGGGTAATTTACGGGCCGAAAAGGGACTGACTATCCTGGTTACGACGCCTTACATGGATGAGGCGGAACGGTGTAATCGCGTGGCCCTGATAATCGACGGACGCATCGTCGCCTGTGATACGCCCGGCGCTATCAAGGCCTTGGTCCCCGGCGCGCTCCTGCAGTTTACCCCCAGCGATCTGCAGCCGGCTGAAGAACTTGTGAAGGTCCTGGATGGCGTACTGGAGGTTCAAACCTATGGGCGCATGTTGCACGTTTTTGTCGACGACGGCCGCCGCCGCCCGGGCGAGATAGTGGATATCTTGGCCGAACATGGCATAGCCTGCGAGGGCATGCGCCAGATCGAACCACGAATGGAAGAGGCATTTATCACGTTGCTGCGACGGCGGAAGGACGCCGACGACCATGGACAGAGAATCGCCCCGGCCAACTGAAAACAACGCCCAAGAACCGGTCATTGTCGCCCATGATCTGACCAAGCGCTTTGGCGACTTCACCGCCGTTGACCGGGTATCGTTCACTGTGAATCGGGGTGAAGTTTATGGTTGGCTCGGGCCCAATGGCGCCGGCAAGACCACCACCATCCGTTTGTTATTGGGCCTGCTCAGACCGTCTGGCGGCTGGGCGAGGGTCCTCGATTACGACCCGGCCGTTGAGGCCAAAACCCTCCATCAGCAGGTGGGTTACATGTCCCAGTTTTTCACCCTTTACAACGAGCTTACCGCAGCTGAGAACATTCGCTTTTACGGCCAGGCCTATGGCCTTGGCCGTCGCGAATTGCGCCAACGCCGCGACGAGCTCATCGAAATGGCTGGCCTCCGTGGACGTGAAGACACGGTGACGGCCAATCTCTCCGGCGGCTGGAAACAGCGATTGGCTCTGGGCTGCGCTATCGTCCACCGCCCACAAGTGCTCTTTCTGGACGAACCTACGGCCGGAGTCGACCCGTTAAGCCGGCGCGACTTCTGGAAACTAATCTACGGCCTGGCCCAAGATGGGGTGACCGTTCTGGTTACCACCCACTACATGGACGAAGCCGAATTATGCCAGCGCGTTGGCTTTATCAGTCACGGCCGCTTAATCGCCCTCGACTATCCCAACCAACTCAAGAAAAACAGGATGAAGGGCCACGTGTTGGAGATCAGTACGCCTTTTCCCGACAGGGCCATGCGCGTTCTCAAGGAATATCACGCCCGCGGGGAGTTAGACAGCTATGAAATTGCCCTCTACGGCGCGTTGATACATGTCGTGGTGCCGGACGCCTCGACGTCAAGGGAACTTGTAATCGACCTTCTGGAAAATGAGGGAATTACCGTTAATACAGTTGAATGGATCGCGCCGACGTTAGAAGACGTCTTCATATCGACGGTTCATGCGAGTGCCGGCCGCGATTGATGCCAATTGCTCCCCTGTCCATAAAGGACAGGAATGTCCTTTATGGACAGGGGCGCTTTGGAGCCAGAGAGACAATGAACGAACAAGAAACGACAACCCGATCACGAGCCCGATGGATTGGAGTCACGGCGATCAGCAGTCTGTTGTTGACTATGCTGATCATCGGTTTCGCCGGCTACTTGGGTGGCATTCAGGCTGTGGGCGTCGCCTTCCAGGCCGGCGGCGCCATCGGCCAGCCGCTGGCCGAGGCATTGCCCAGCAGCCTGTCGGAGCGGCTATTTCCCCGGCCGGTGGATGATCAGGCCCTGGTGGCCTCCGGCGTCATACAGGCTGACCAGGTCGCCCTGGCAAGCGAGTTTGGTGGCCGCGTGGCCCAACTCTTTGTCGCCGACGGGGACAAGGTGAATATTGGCGACCAGGTTTTGCAATTGGATACCAGTCTCGTCGACGCCAAAATCGAAGCAGCCCAGGTGGCCGTCGCCATGGCCGAAGCAGCTGTGGCCCGGGCCAAGGCTGGTGCGCGCCCCGGGCAACTCAAGGTGGCGGAGGCCCAGCTAGCCCAGGCGTTGACTGGACAATTGGCAGCTACGCTCGCCGTTAGCGACACGTTGGCCCTGGTTGAAAGTCCCCAGGATATCCTGACCCAAATAGCTGTCACCCGCGCCCGGATAGATGCGGCCGCCCACGAAGTGGCCCAGGCGATGGCGCTCAAAGATGCTGCCGAAATGGCCAAGAACAGATTTGGCCAGGTCAATGATCAGTGGGGTGGTGTCGACAGTTACCGGGCGCATGTCCGTGGCGGGAGCCTGGTCGACCTGCCAGAAGAGTACCAGAGCCAACTACCTGGCGTGTTGGAAGGCACCTACAACGTGCGCGGCTTTGAGATAGAGGTCCAGGATGGCAGCTTCGACGTTTACAAACAGGTCGACGTCAATATTCCGCTGCAATTTCACTTGACGCCTAACGATTGGTGGCAGGCCTGGGTGGGCGTAAACGCGGCGACGGCCAGGGAAGAAGGTTTGCAGGCATCGCTTTCCCAGCTTTACCGGCAATATGCCGAGCCAATCAGCTTACAAGCCCAGGCTTCGCAAGCTGCCGCGGCGCTGGCCCAGGCCGATGCGCAAGTGGCCGCGGCCCAAGCCCAGGTCGACGGCCTGAAAGCCGGCGCCACGGCCGCTAGCGTCGACGTCGTCGAAGCGCAACTGGAGCAGGCCCAAGCGGTTCTGAATTCGCTGTTGGCCGAACGAGAACTGCTCGGCATTGTCTCATCCTTAGACGGATTGGTCGTCGACGTACTGGCCCGTCCGGGCGAGGTAGTCGCCCCAGGGGCGGCGCTGGTTACCGTGGCCGACCTGGCAGACCTGCGCTTGACCGTCTACGTTCCGGAGAACCAAGTTGGCCTGGTCCGGCCGAATCAAGAGGTGCAACTCTTCGTCGATGGCTACCCAGATCGGGCTTTTGCCGGCCACGTCGTACGAATCGCCGACCAGGCCCAGTTCACACCCCGAAACATCACCACGATTGACGAGCGAATCAACCTGGTCTTTGCGGTTGAGCTTCATCTGGACAATGCCGATGGTTTGCTGAAACCAGGAATGGCGGCCGAGGCGTTCTTTTCAGATACCTTGACGCAAACGACGACGGCCCGGTGACGGAGATACGTAATGAACGCGACTGAAGCGAAGCGAGGGATTGATTATGCGTAGGCGTAAATGGATTTTGTGGCTTTGTTTGATAATCCTGGCTGTGATCGCCGTTAGCGCCGCTCAGACGATGTTGAAGCCAGGCGGCAATGGGATTCAATTGGCGGCCCAATCGTCCGATCAAGCAGGGGAAGAAGCGCCGCTCGTGGCCTCAGGCGCCATCATGGCCGATGAACTGCGCATTGCCAGCGAGCTTGGCGGTCGCATCGTCGAGGTGGCGACGACCCCCGGCGCACCGGTCAAGGCGGGTGACGAGCTTGTGGTCCTGGATGCGACCCAACTTCGTTCGAGACTGCTTGAGCTGGAAGCATCTGTCGCAGCGGCAGAGGTCCAGTTGAACCTGGTGAAAGCCGGGCCTCGGGAGGAGGTTCTTGCCGCCGCCCGGGCCGCAGTCGATATTGCTGAAGCCCAACGAGACCAGGCTAGGGCCGCCTGGGACAGCGCCGCGGCGCTCGTCGAGGATCCCCAGCAATTGGACGCGGCTATCGTCGAGGCGCAGACAAGCGTGGCCCTGGCCGAACAGGGCATAGAATTGGCCGAGGCGCAACTGGCCCGAGAACTCCTGCTGCGGGATCAGCGGAAAGACGGCTCTCTAGAGCGCAGAATAGCCGACCTGCGGGTCCGGGCCATGGAAGAGGCGCTGGCTGCCGCCGAGTCGAATCTTGATGCGGTCCAGGCGGGGCTGAACGGCCTATGGTCTATTCGCGGCCGGCCGCTAGCCTTGACGGCCCAGGCTCACCTGGCCGAGGGCGAGTATTGGGTGGCCAGGGCTGGCGTAAGCGTGGCCAGAGCCAGAATAAGCGAATTGTTGGAGGGGCCGGCGCCGGAAGAGATAGCCCTGGCCGAAGCGGCTGTGGCGCTGGCCGAGGCCGAAACCAATGTTGTGCACAGCCAGGAGAGCAAGTTCCGACTCGCCAGCCCCATCGACGGTATCGTTCTGGCCCAAGACGCCCATCCTGGCGAGGTTGTCGCCCCGGCCGCGCCGATCTTGACCGTCGCCAATCTAGAAGAAGTGGTGCTGGTCGTGTACGTGCCGGTTAACCGGATTGGCCAG
>CP070688.1:4125131-4127994 GCA_020353135.1 Chloroflexota bacterium | reverse complement strand
TTTGCCGCTGGTCCCGAGCTTCCCCGAGGACGGCACCGGCTACGAAATCGGCGGCATGTCCATCGTCAAGGGCGCTCAGCATCCCGACGCAGCCAAAAAATGGTTTGACTGGGCGCTGACGCCAGAGGCGCAGGCGCTTGGGCCCAAATATAAGGCTTACCAGGCGCCCACCGTGGGCGGTGTCGACCTGTCTTACCCAGAACTGCTCGAAGTCAATCTGATCGACTATGACTTCCAGTGGGCCGGCGAAAATAAGAAAGCTTTCGTCGATAAGTTCACAAACGAGATCGCTGGGGCAGACGATCTGAAACAGTAACCGACAAAGTATAATCGCTTGCGGCGGGAGAACTGAGATGGTCGGGTTCTCCCGCCGCAGTTTTTTACCTGGCCTGGGTTCGGGCAGGCCAGCTTGCGTTGACGATCATCCTTTCGACCGGCTGGATCGGGCGGCTAGAAGTGGCGGCCGGATCTGGTCTGGCTTCCTGTAAGGAGTGCCTATGACGACAACCACCGGCGAAAGCGGCTCCGCTGTCAAAGGCAGACCGGCCACCGGCCGGCTTTCCCTGCGCGGAAATCTCTCCCGTCGTTACCGCGAATTTGGAATCATCGCCCGGGATCCAGTCTTGCTGGTCGGCTTGCTGATAGCCGGGTTATTCATCCTCACTTTTGTCTTTTTCCCCATCGCCCGGGTCGTCATTCGCGCTTTTGAAGACGAAGATGGCGTTCGTAGCATAGAATACTTCGCCCGCTACGCTGACCCCTACTATGCTCAGTATCTGTGGCGCTCCTTGCGCGACACGATGGTCATGGGCCTTTTGACCGCGACTTTAGGTACGCTGTTAGGATTCATATTCGCCTATACGATTGTCCGCTGCAGTCCCCCGGGCAAGCGCTGGGTGCATATCTTGGCCCTCATCCCAATCGTCTCGCCACCTTTTGCCATTGCCATGGCTACGATCCTGCTCTTCGGGCGTAACGGTCTGGTTACTGCCAAGTTTTTTGGCTGGGAATTCACCCAGGAAATGAACGACATCTACGGCATGGACGGCCTGGTATTCGTGCAGACCATTACCTTCTTCTCGGTTTCTTACTTGATCATCCGGGCCATGATGGAGCGGCTGAACCCGGCCATGGAAGAGGCGGCCCATAGTCTAGGCGCTTCCAAGTTCCATATCTTCCGAACGATCACCTTGCCCCTACTTATACCGGGGCTGGCGGCGTCGTTCCTGCTGCTGTTCGTCGAATCCCTGGCCGACCTGGGCAATCCGCTTTTGATATCGGGTAACGTCAACGTCCTTTCGGCCCAGATATTCCTGGCCGTGGCCGGTGAATTCGACTATCAGAAGGCTTCGACGCTGGCCGTCATCTTGTTGATCCCGACGTTGATCGTGTTCATAGTCCAGCGCTACTGGGTCAGCCGTCGCTCCTATGTCTCTGTCACCGGAAAGCCGGCCGGCGGGCAGATCCTGGTCAAGGAACCGATAACCCGCTGGACTTTCATCCTGATCACTTACGCAGTATTAGCCCTCATCCTTCTGCTTTATTTGTCTATCGTCGTCGGTTCCTTCAGCAAGGTCTGGGGTATTAACTACACCCCAACACTGGCCCATTGGAAGATGATGTTGAACCGGGGCAATGAGGCCATCATGGATACGACCTTTTTGAGTCTGGTGGCCACACCCATCGCCGTCTTGCTGGGCTTGACGATCGCCTTCCTGGTGGTGCGCAAGATCTTCAGCGGCAAAGATGTTCTCGATTTCGGTTCGAACCTCGGCGCGGCCGTGCCAGGCACCATCCTGGGCATTGGCTTTATCCTGGCCTTCGTCGTCTCGCCCTGGCTGCTGGTTTTCACTCTCTACATCGTAATGGCCCTATTCATGACCCGCACGGCGCATAATACTCGCAGGAAACAATGGGGTGTGCTAGCGGCCGGCTCGGCGCTGGTGTTCCTGGTCTGGCTCTCACAGCAAGGACTTGGGGAAGCTGGCGTCATGTATTTGTTGGGCGCACTCTATATGATCGTCGCCGCCTATTTCTTCTTCAAGCGGCAGGACAAGCGCTCTGGCTGGCTGCTAATGGGCATGGGCTTCTACTTGATGATGGCCAACCTGATCGTCTATGTTGCCCGGCCGATAGCCGCTCTCAGCCGCCAAATTGATAGTTCGTTCTGGAGCGATGCCGTCTTCCAATTGTCGGATTACATCCAGGTCTTCTTCCAGGTGCCGCAAGCGATCTTGATGATCCCCTATGTCTTTCTGGGCACGATATTGGTGTTGAAGGCAGCAGGGCGGGAGCGATTGATCCTGGCCATTGTTCTGCTTGGTTTGGGCGGCGCCCTGACCTTCGTCGGCGATCCATTGGCCATGGTCGGCACGGCGTTCATTATCTTATTTGCCTACGCGGTGCGCAGCCTACCGGCGTCAGTTCGGTCCGGGGTCGCCTCATTGCAACAGATCGATCCGGCAATTGACGAAGCTTCCAACAGCTTAGGGGCTGACGCGCAGTACACTTTCCGCAAAGTGACGTTGCCGCTGGTTACACCGGCCTTGCTGGCCGGGCTGATTTTCGCCTTCACCCGGCACATGACCAGCCTGTCGGCGATCATCTTCCTGGTCAGCCCGCGCTGGCGGATCGTGACCGCATCTATCTTGAGCGAGTGGGAACAGGGCGGCGTGAGCTTGGCGGCGGCTTACGCTACGGTGATTATCGCCCTGGTACTCATTGCCATTGGCGTCATGTACATCATCACCCATCGCGTCCTGCGAGGGCGGGGCGACGTCGATTTGACTTTAGGGGCTTAAGCGCATGTATTTGAATCTAGCGGACGTAACGAAGATCTTTCCCGGCCGGAGCGGCGAGGGCG
>CP070688.1:4111427-4125031 GCA_020353135.1 Chloroflexota bacterium | reverse complement strand
TTATAGGATTGGAAGTTATTCACTTATTTAGACCGTTATCCACAGTTTCCACAAGGTTATCCCCAGTTTTCCGGCGAAATCTGTTAATTGTGCTCTTCCTGCTGTTGTTTATATTCAATGTCGGCCGCACCTGGCGAGCCATATTCCATACATGGCCAACTAAAGAAGAAGTACAGTTCGTATGGCAGCAAGCATTGACCGACGCGGCCAGCTATTTGGATTCCCAGCCGGGGGGCGGCCCGGTCGCCGTAGGCGGTTGGACGCCAGAGACGATGGACCCGCCGACCATGGAATTGACCCTGAAACGAGAAGACCTGAGCCTGCGCTACTTCGATCCCGGCCGGGCTGTCATCATCCCGGCAGCTGACCAGGCTCAAACCGGCCGCATCATCCATCCAACAGCCTTGCCATTGCACCCTAACCTCTCGCAACATTTATCCACAGTTGGCGTTCAGCCTGAACCGCTGGGCACATTCACTTTCTACGAAGTCGGCGACGAGGTAATGGCCGCCGAGATGTTCAATAACCCACCTGAAGCGTCCTTTGGCGGGGAAATCAGTCTGTTGAATTACCACCTCGTAGAGGACGATGATTCGACCGAACTGATCGCCATCTGGCGAGTAGACAAGCCGCCGACCGCCGACCGGAGCTTCTTCGTTCACCTGCTAGACGAGTCCGGAGCCATTGTTGGCCAGGACGACGCCCAGGGAGCGCCGGCCGCCCATTGGCAAACCGGAGACATCATCATCCAACAACATGACGTCAATCTACCAGATGCGACAGGCCAGTTTCAGATACGTGTTGGCGTCTACGATCCGCGGAGCGGCATCCGTCTTCTATCCACCGACGGCGCGGACCATGTGACCGTTAGCTCCACTACGGTACAATAATCGCCCAAATCCGAACGGCGTACCTGAGCCCTGGGGTTTAGCCAAGTGTCAGAGAAGGTTCGAACCGCGAAATAGGCGCCCCCCACGGCAATTTTTATGATTGTCTTCGGGGTTATTGACTGGAAAGCTTCGATTCCTGAATGTGCTCAGGCTCAAGAAATCGCCTTGATGGTGAATTGAATCTGCCCGGCCGGCGCGTTCACTTTGACCTTTTGGCCCACCTTCGCTCCCAAAAGAGCCCGGCCGATGGGCGATTCATTGGAAACGCGGCCATTAGCTGGATCGGCTTCGTGAACGCCGACGATGTGATATGTTTCCTCTTCGTCTTCAAAGCCTTCTTCGGCTACTGTGACGGTGCTGCCAACCCTGACCTTGTCGTTCCGGCCGTCGTGATCGATGATTTGCGCCCGGCGCAACGAATCTTCCAGATCTTTGATTCTTCCCTCGACAAAGGCTTGCTCCTGCTTGGCGTAGTCATAGTCGGCATTTTCAGACAAGTCGCCGTGCGAGATAGCTAACTCCAGTCTTTCCGAGATCTCTTCGCGGCGCTCGTTTTTGAGGTAATCCAATTCAGTCTTGATTTTCTCTAGACCCTCTTCGGTTACGTAAATCACATCGCTGTCGTTCACTACTCACTCTCCAAGAGCCTCCGGCAGAGCAGGCTTAAGGCGACCTAACGCAGGCGCCAACACTTTTTTTGCTGTCTTCACCAGGTAGAATGGGAAGCGGCCGGTACAGACGATGCAAGCCGGGCTTCTGAACGACATGCGCCCTCACGGGACGCGTCGCTCACTTGCCGGGAAGCTCTAGAATAAACAACCCCGCCAAAAAGCGGGGTAACTAACAACCGCTAGTATAGCCGAGGCTGGCCATTCTGTCGAGTTCGGCGCATGCTCTCGGCTGGCTTAAGTGCTAAAATCCGTACGCCATGTCCGAACAACCAGCCTCATCAATACCACCGTTCACCCGCGTCTTACTTGCCTTGCTGTTGCCCATTGCCGGCGCAGCGTTATTCAGCCTACTGGCCGGAGGATCGGCCGCGCTCTCCGACGAAAGCCAGAGCGGCCGCGCCCTGCAATTCGCCGGCGCTGGCCTGGTCAGTTGGTTCGTCGGCTGGCGCTGGTATAGTCTCAAAGGACTGGGTTTGCGCGGTGGCCGGCCGCTCATGGCCGGCATTGGTTTCGCGACCCTGGCCTGGTTGGCCTTCATAGTCGTACGTTTCGTCGCCGTAGAAGTGGCAAACTATGGCTCGCCTGAGGGCGCGCGGACGTTCATCTATCTCTTGCTCTTTGAAGCGTTCTGCACCCAACTCTGGGCTTACGGCCTGTTCTTCCGCTCCGTCGCCGACTGGCACGGACCGCTGACGGCCGCCGTAAGCGCCGGCATCTTGTTCGGGGCGCTGGCCTTCTTGTTTTTTCAAGAGTCCTTTGCCGCTATCCCCAGTGGACTGCTCTATTTCACGGTCTGGGGCGTGTTATACGGCGTCATCCGCCTGCGCACCGGCAGCTTCCTTGGTCCGCTTGTCGTCCAGGCCCTGCAGAGCTGGACGACCTGGTACGTGATGGCGCCCCTGGATCCGGTCAACACGGGCGAGCTAAGAAATCTGTACTTGATTAGCAGTGCCATCTATCTGATCATTATCTGGCGCCTGTGGCCCAGACAAGAATCAGACTACCGGGTCTGACCCTGGAAGTAACATATGTGCTGCCATAAACGAGCAAGGGCCGGTGCTGCAAAGCGCCGTGGTCAATAACAGCGCTAATCGCCAACCAATAATCCCCATGGAGGAGAATCATGAATGACCAGTCGAAGTACGAGTTCATATTGACCTGGACCGAAGGTAGAGTCGGCATCATCCAGTTGAACCGGCCGAAGGTGCTAAATGCCCTCAATAGGACCATCATGAGCGAAATCATCGCCGCCCTGGAAGCCTTCGACGCGGCCGACGACGTCGGCTGCATAGTCATCACCGGCAACGAGCGGGCTTTCGCCGCTGGCGCGGACATCACCGAAATGGCTGAGGCTACGGTGGTCTCCATGCTAAACAATCCCTTCATCAACTACTGGGATCGTTTGAAGCGTATCGCCAAGCCCGTCGTCGCCGCCGTATCCGGCTATGCTTTGGGCGGCGGCTGCGAGTTGGCCATGGCCTGCGATATGATCGTCGCCAGCGAGACAGCCCGCTTCGGCCAGCCAGAGATCAACATTGGCGTCATACCGGGCGCCGGCGGCACCCAGCGCCTGGCCCGAACCGTGGGCAAAGCCCTGGCCATGGAGATGGTCCTCAACGGCCGTTTCCTGACCGCGGATGAAGCGTTGGGTCACGGCCTGGTCAACCAGGTTGTGCCGGCCGAAGTATATCTCGAGGAAGCGGTGAAATTCGCGGCCGAGATCGCCGCCCGCGCGCCCATAGCCGTCCGGTTGGCCAAGGAAGCGGTCAACGCCGCCTTCGAAACGTCGCTCCAGTCTGGCCTGGCCCATGAAAGGCGCCTCTTCTACATGCTCTTCGCCAGCGACGACCAAAAAGAGGGCATGGATGCTTTCGTCAACAAGCGACCGCCGGAATGGCAAGGTCGTTGAAAAGGCAAGAGTAACCCAGGGCGCAATTGCCTCTCTAGATATTGAACCTGTATGAGTACGGGTGCGCGAATCAAAGCCCACTATCTGCAGCCTCCGGCGACCGAATATCTGGACCAGCTTCGGGAGCAACTTGATCCGGCCGTCCGCCTGACGACCGACGCAGATCGGCCCATGCCGCCAGACACCGGCATCCTGATCGCCGGCCGGCCAACGCGCCAGGACTTGACCGCCGGTCCGGCTCTGCAAACCCTGATCATCCCCTGGGCCGGCCTGCCGCCCGAAACCCGCCAGTTGCTAGCTGAATTTCCGGATGTCGCGGTCCACAATCTGCACCACAACGCCATTCCCGTGGCCGAAATGGTCGTGACGCTGATGTTGAGCGCGGCCAAACTGGTGCTGCCTTTCGACCAGCTGCTGCGCAGAAATGACTGGACGCCCCGCTACCAGCCCAGCCCGGCAGTGCTGTTAGCCGGCAATACGGCCCTCATTCTGGGCTATGGCGCCATCGGCCGGCAAGTGGCGATTTACTGCAAGGGACTAGGCATGCGGGTTCTGGCCACTCGCCGCCGGCCATCACGTCGGCCGGTCGGATCGGCCGACGAAGTGCATCCGGCCCCAGAATTTCCCAGGCTGCTGCCCCAGGCCAACGTCCTGCTGATCTGCCTGCCGCACACGCCCGAGACCGATGGCCTGATCGGCCGGCGAGAACTGGCGCTACTGCCGAAGAAGGCATTACTGGTCAACGTCGGCCGGGGACCGATCGTGGACGAAGAGGCACTATATCATGCCTTGCGGGACGGCCGCCTGCACGCCGCCGGACTCGACGTCTGGTATAACTACCCGGCCGAAGAAGCAAGTCGCCCCAACACGCCGCCGTCAGCTTACCCTTTCCACGAGCTGGACAACGTGGTTATGAGTCCGCATCGTGCAGGCGCGACGGCCGACTCTAATGATCTGCGCATGAAGCAGCTGGCGGTCTTGCTAAACGCCGCTGCCGCCGGCCAGGAACCAACCAATCGGGTCGACCTGGCAGCCGGTTACTGATATCCTATGACGAATTATCTGGCAGGTTAGTAATGAACAGAAGAAGCATTCCACTGTTTGGGCTGCTTGTCTTTATTTTGGCCACGGCCGCAGCCACATCGGCGAGAAACAACTCGGAGATCTTAACCGGCGCGCTTTCTTTAGGCCCGGCCGATTTCGGCGAGGGTCAGCATCAGAACCTGGTCATCTCAGGCGACGGCCTGATCCTGGCCGAGGACGCCGGCAACGGCCACTATACGTCTGGCGTCCTTGTTGCCCCGTTACCATTCAACGTCCTGGTCCCCAGTTGGTCGGCCGACGTGCCGGACGACAGCAACCTGACGGTACAGATTAGGACGAGCAAGAACGGCGATCGCTGGAGCGACTGGTACCAGTTGACCCCTAATGCCGACTGGATGACGCCTGAAGACGAGGACATCATTGGCCAGATGATCGCCGTGCCGGGCGAAGATGGCACTCACAGTTTCGTGCAGTTTTTTGTCAGCTTCGCCCGCTACGCAGGCCGGCCTTCACCGCTCCTGCGAGCGCTGAATGTCACCTTCTTCGACTCAACTCAGGGACCGACGGCGGCCGAGATGGCCGCCCGACAGGCCGAGATCGACGCCCAACAGCCGCCAGCCGATGTCGCCGGCTACCCCAAACCCTCGGTGGTCGGCCGCGGTACCTGGTGTCTCGACCCGGCCTGCAACTACAGCGATGGACTGGCCTACCACACGGTCAGCCACCTGATCGTACACCATACTGTCACCGGCAACAGCAGCACGAACTGGGCGGCCGTCGTGCGCGCCATATGGCGGTACCACACTTTCCCGGATTCGCCGGCCTGTTCCGGCTGCCGCGGCTGGGGCGACATCGGCTACAACTTCCTGGTCGACCCACAGGGCGTCATGTACGAGGGGCACCTCGGCGGCGACGACGTGATCGGCACCCATGCCGGCCATGCCAACACCGGCAGCATGGCTCTGGCTTTTATCGGAACCTACGTTTCCGCTAGCCCGCCAGCGCCTATGCTTAACTCGGCCGTCGAGCTGTTCGCCTGGAAAGCCGATCAGCGGGGAATCGACGTGCATGGCAGTGGTTACCTGCCAAATCTGAGCGGGCTTCACCCCAACCTGATGGGTCATCGTGACGTTGGCACAACCCAGTGTCCGGGTGATCAGGCCTACGCCCTGCTGCCCTGGCTGCGAGATCAGGTGGCCAACAAAGTCGATATCGAAACCGTTTACGTCGACGAGCTTTCGACCGCCTTCAGTAAGAACAACGTGCCCGGCTGGCTCGTGGCGGCCGACAATTGTGGTCACAATGGTCATGCCTACTACGCCTGGTCAACCCAAGACCCTGGCGCTACCATCAACCGCGGCGAGTGGCGGCCGAATCTGGCCCAGGGTGGTTTTTACGATTTGCAGGCTTTCATCCCCTATTGCATCACCGGCGCCGCAGAGACAGACGGCGCCGCTTATACCATAAGCCATGCCAACGGCGTCAGCCCGGTCACCCTGAGCCAGGAAGACCACGTTAGGACCTGGATGAGTCTAGGTACATTCCAGTTCGCGGCTGGCAACAGTACGGTTATCAAACTAAGCAACTTGACCCAAACTGACAGTAGCCTTGGAGTCTGGTTTGATGCGCTGCGCCTGCGACCTACCAGTGCCTGTTCCTTGCCATCGATATCAGGCATGACGCCCGCCAATGGTGCCTGGCGGAAAGATAGAAACGTCACTCTCAACTGGTCAATAGCCAACGGCCAGCACGTTCAGAGCACGAGATTGGAAGTGGCCAGCGATCCGGGATTCACTAATCTCGTCTTCGGCCAGGATTTCTCTGGTGTGAAAACGTCCCACCTTATCTCCTTTCCACGGGACTACAATCAACTCTACTGGCGGGTTAAGGCCACCACAAACTGCCACCAGATCGCCGAATCAAACCAGGCCAGGTTTGGGATCGACACAGTCGCACCTACTTCGGCCGTCCGTTACGTCGTCATTTTTGAGGAGGACGGCCGGATCCTGCCAGTTTGGAGCGGTCAAGACAGTGGATCCGGCGGTCTTCGATATAACGTTGAGTACCGGCCGGACGGGGAACAGGACTGGCTTGGCTGGTTGTCTAACTACCCTGGCAACACAAAACACTTCGATCTAGCTGGAGGCGGCGACTACTGGTTCCGCAGCCAGGCCATCGACGCGGCCGGCAATATGGAAGCTTGGTCACCTGAAGCCGACGCCGGGACGCCGGATGCGATTCTCGTCCATCGTGTTATAATCTTGCCCCAGATTTTTAGGTAGCTGTCCCTGGACCTCCCCGGAGATCGCGCCGTGACAGCCGAAATCATGCAGACGACATGTCCAGGGAACTCGTATAGCATTCTGTCTTTAGAGCACTATGGAACAGGTAGAATCAATTGATGTCTTGATCGTTGGCTCAGGTCCGGCCGGCGCTTCCACAGCCCTACATTTGCTGCAACATGATCGGAGTTGGGCTGACAGGATCATGATCGTGGACAAGGCCATCCACCCGCGCGAAAAACTCTGCGGCGGCGGCATTACTCACATGGGCCAGAATATCCTGGCCCGGCTGGGTTTGACGATTGAGACGCCCAGTTTTGCGGTCCGCGAAGCCAAGATCGTCTATGGCAGCTACTCCTTCTCCTTCAAAGGTAACCCCGTATTCCGCGTCATCCGCCGTGACGAATTCGACCACTGGCTGGTCCAAAAAGCGGAGGCAAGGGGCGTTACCGTCCGCCAGGGCGAGGCGGTCCTCAGCGTGACCGCTCACGATGAGTACGTCGAAGTGCAAACCAGCAAGAGCTTGATCCGGGCCAAGGTCCTGGTCGCCGCCGATGGGTCGCGAAGCACGGTGCGCAGCAAGCTCAAGTGGGATGACGATTCGCGCGTGGCCAGGTTGCTAGAGATCTTGACTCCGGAAGATGCACGGCTGGAACCCGAGTTCCAGGATGCCCAGGCCATCTTTGATTTCACGCCCACCGCTGACGGGCTACAAGGATACTACTGGGATTTCCCCAGTTACGTGGCCGGCGAGCCGTTCATGAATCGAGGCGTCTTCGACAGTCGAGCCCGGCCCGAACGGCCCAAGATCGATCTGGTGGGCGAGCTGCGCCAATCCCTGGCCGAACGGGATCGCGATTTGGACGACTATAAGCTGAAAGGCCACCCCATTCGTTGGTTCGACGAAAATGGTCGCTTTGCCATCCCGCGCGTGCTCCTGGCCGGCGACGCGGCCGGGGCCGATCCGCTGGTGGGAGAAGGCATTTCTTTCGCGCTGGCTTACGGCGACGCGGCCGCGGCTTCAATAACCGACGCCTTCCAGAAGCAGGACTTTTCTTTCGCGGGATATCGTCAGCGCGTCCTGGACCACAGCATACTGAAGCAATTGCCAACACGTACCCGCCTGGCTCGCATCGCCTATCATTACAGCAAGTATCGACTCGTGGCCGCGATTTGCTGGCGGATCGTCGGTTTCAGCATTCGCTTCAGCAAGTGGAAAGATCCGGATTACAGTCCGGTCGAGGCGCCAAAATTGGTCTATGAATCGTAGGCACGGCCGCGCGGCCGGCCGTACAACCACCAATACTTCTGGCGCGGATAGGCGGCCGTCCACGCTTCGGGCCAGGCAAAATCACCCGCTGCCCAATAATTCGCCAGCACCCGATCATAAGCCGCCACCTCGTTAAGAACGCGCCGGTCTAGTTTGTACGGGCGCATCTCCAATTTACTCAGCAATGCGGCGATCATGGCCCGGGTTTCCACGGCCGAAGGGTAGTAGTCGCCGGCCGCCAATGACACTTGCTGAAGTTCCTTTAGATACTCTTGCCATTGCCGCAAACGGGCCCGCAACTCTTCGTGAGCCTTGTTTTCGAAAGCGACGACCTTTTCTACCAGCGCCGCGTTGAATTGCTCCTCGGCCGCATCAAGCCTGGCCTTCTCTTCCTCGTCCAACATCTTGCGCAGGGCCAGTAGCCGATGCTGGCGCATCAGATAGCCGCCTAGCGTCAGGCGTGGAAGCGTCGAATCACCCAGAGGCCAGAAGAGCGTGTCGTTTCGCAGATACTCGTCCACTTCAGCCGCCATTGCCTCGAGGATGACCAGATCTTTCTTCAACCTCTCAGTCGCTTCAGACACTTCAATCCCTTTTGCTCCTTGCATGTTGCCCCCTATGATTTACCGGCCTAGAATGCGTTCCGTTATCGCATTTCGTCGATCAGCATGTCATTTGTAACCCACAAGAGGTGAAATCTGTCAACTTTCTCTATATCCTATACTGGTATAATAGAACACCAATAGCTATGAAATCAAGAGGCAAAACTTCATGAGCACTGTCAGGCGGGCTATCATCCTGAAGATGGCGTCGGCGGCCTACGAGATGGATCTGGACGTGGCTAACGGCCTGCTAACCCGTGACGAGAACGGCCGCTGGATGATCGGCGGCTATGATCTGAATGCCTGGTTTGCGGATCATGAAGGCGAGGAAGTAGCCTTTATCCTGGGCTCTCTGGAGGATGAGCAACCCGTCCAGACCCGCACTTGCCGCACCTGCGGCCGGGACTACACCGACATCGAATGCCCTTACTGCCGGTCCAGCCGCCTACGCCTGCGCGGCAAACCATAATTCAAAGCCAGTCGCCGCCCGCCGGGTCCGAAGATTCTCTCGTCGCCAACCGCCATTCTTCGAGGAGTTACATACCGAATGAACCCATCACTGAAGAAGTTGCTAGGACATCGACAACGCATGGGACGCCTGCCCGGATTGATGCTTCTTTTGATCTTGAGTCTGGTCTTGATCCCGGCCGCCCAGGCACAGATCCCGGTCGACGCGTTGGATACGTTGGAGGTCGAGTTGTGGCCGGATTTTGACCGGTCGGCGGTGCTCGTGCTGCTGACAGGAACGCTGGCCGATGACGTCCCTGTCCCAGCAACCGTGACCCTTCCCTTGCCCGACGATGCGACCCTTAACGCCGTGGCCTATGTGAACGTCGAAAGCGGCCAACTGGAGAACGTCGACGATGCCGACAGCAGCGCACCGGGGCTGATCACCTTTACCACACCCGCGCCCACCTTTCGCCTGGAGTATTATCTGCCCTACGCGCTCGACGGCGGCCGGCGCGATTTCACCTTTGACTGGACGTCCGATATGGCCATCGACCAAGTGCTAACCACTGTCCAGCAGCCGGCCGAGGCCAGCGAATTCAGCCTCTCACCAGCGTCCGATCAGCCGACAACTGGCCGAGACGGTCTACTTTACCATCCATTGGCGGCCCGAGCGCTGCCGGCCGGTGAATCCTATTCGGTAACCGCCAGTTACAACCTGGATGGGGATCAACTGACGGCCGACGTGCTAGGCGCCCAGCAGCCGCCCGTAGAGGGCCCGTTGCCGGTAATTGGCGATGCGGCCCCAGACGAGGCTAGCGGCTTAGATTGGCCGATAGTGGCCATCGTGGCCGGCGGCCTGATCATCATCGCCGCAGTAGCCTGGTTCCTCTACACAAATAACCAGACCGGCCGTAAACGCACGCCAAGACCACGGCCGGTCCGTTCCTCGAAGAAGGCGTCAACTTCCTCCACCGGCCAGGTTCAATTCTGCCACAACTGCGGCCAGCCCGTGGACGCCGAAGATCGCTTCTGCCGCGCGTGCGGCACGGCCGTGAAGGGCCGGTAAGGTCTCGCTCCTGAGCAACCAAATTCGAAACTCGACAGAAGTAAGGCACGAAAAAAGCCCGCCGGCAAAGGACCGGCGGGCTTCATGTTGTTTAGAATGGGCGCGTTAACCACCCCATCCGGCTACTCGCCGGTCAAGGTCATGTAATAGGCGATCAAGTCAGCCATGCCTTGTTCGTCGAGCACGTTGCCATAGTCCAGTCGCATCTGGCTGGGTTCGGCGCACGGCCCGGTGGGGCACTCTGCGGTGATGAAGGCGTTCGGGTCCAGGATCGCCTCGTAGATATATTGTTCAGCGGACATACCGTCCACCCGCTCGGCCGCATCGTTGGCGATATTGGTCAGGTCCGGGCCCACGGCGGCCGGCACAGACCCGTCAGGCTGGCCGTGGCAGGCAAAACAGGCATTGGTCTGATACGCTTCCTCGCCGGCCGCAGCGTCGCCTTCCGGCAGCTCTTCCCACGTCTCGGGCCATTCAACCGTCGGAGCTACAAAATCTTCGCCGCACAACGCCGGATCCTCGGCCCAGTTGAGTATGTAGGCTGTCACCTGGTCGATCTGGTAGTCCTCCATCGGCCCGCCAAACTCCTGGGCCCAGGTCGGCATCTCCGTCGGCGGCCGGCCGGCGGCGATAGTCTGGCGGATGAAAGCCTCTTTCGACGACTCCCAGCCCATCTGCGTCATGCGCTGCGAGGGATCGCCGCACAGAAGCGGTATGTGATTCAATGGCATGCCAATGCAAGTCTTCTCTTCGCCGGCATAGGTGACGCAATTCTGGGCCTTGCCTTCCGTGCCATGACACTCGACGCAGCTCTCTCTGAAAATCACCGCGCCTTTTTCGATTTGCCGGCCGGCAAAGGCCTCTGTTGTTTCCTGTAGACGAGCCGGTTCAAACAAGGCGATCACCGCGAGGATGATCATCACCAGCATGAAGGAAATGGTTCCGATGATGACTTTCACTTGCATGGCTTCTATTCCTCGTAACCGGAATCGGCGTGACGATAGGCGACCCGTTCGGTAGATATTTCGTTGCCCGTGCCGGGATCGGTCGTTTCGATTCGCAGGGTGATCTTCTTCATGTCGTGCTGATCTTGCTCGACGGTCATGGTGGCCGAGGCGTCGGGCATGGCGTCATTGGTGAACGAGTTGCCGTAGCGGACGACGTTGCCCTCGTCGTCAGTATCGGCCTTACAGTCGTCGCTCCAGTGGTCTTCGTTCAGGTTACAGCTGTGGCGGTCCATGGAGGCGTGGAATTCTTCCAGGGCGGCGGTCATGGCCGGATTGCCCGCTTCATCGCCCGGACTATGAGTCCCTAGCTCCAAATCCTCGTAGGGCACAGCCAGTATGTGGCTTTCGCCTTCCTGTGGGATAAGTTCCTGGAAGACTTCCTGGTCTGGTGAACTCTCAACCCGGTACTCGGGCGAGCCCATCCAGTTGGAGACCAGCATGAAGGCCATGAAGAGCATAGACACGCTCAAACCCACCCGCCGGTCAGCATAGCGCCGGCTTTTGCCTACTTCTATGTAAGGCATGACGAAGAAGGCCACGGCCAGGGCCGGGATGAAGATGAAAGCGATGAGGACCTTGTCGGCCAGTTTCAGCCAGCCCTGCGACCAAGCCAGGTACCAGGGCGCGACGACATGCAGCGGGGTAACCAGCGGATTGGCCTGGCTCTCCAGCGGCGCCTTGTAGAACCACAACGCCCCGACGATCAGCAGCAAGGTCGTCAGCGCGGTCCACATCAATTCGCTGGTCAACAAGTCAGGCGTGAAGTAAGTACGCTCGGTTTTGGGCACGCGCTTGGCCGTATCCTCGCCGATTTGCTCCCGTCCTGGAGGCAACGAATGGCCGTGTAGAACAACCTTGTAATAGTGGACGAAGAAGAAGACGGCCGCTAGCAATGGCAGGACCAACACGTGCAGCAAATACCAGCGCAGCAGGCCGCCCGGGCCAAAGGTCGGCGCGCCGCGTACCAGCAGGTTGACGTTCTTGCCGACGATTTCAGCCGGCGGCGCGGCTTCGGCCGCGCTCACGGCCACCGTAACCGCCCAGTAGGCCAACTGATCCCAGGGCAGCAAATAACCACTGAAACTCAGGACCAGCGTAAGGACCAGCAGAATCATACCGGTCAGCCAGGTGAACTGTCGCGGATGTTTGTAGCTGCCGGTCACGAAGGTGCGCAACATGTGCAGGGCCACCACCAGGACCATCACCTCGGCGCCCAGGCGATGCAGGTCGCGCATCAGGTCGCCCAGGGGCACGTTGGTCAGGATATTCCAGATGTCTGAGTAGGCAGTGCCCGGCCGGGGCGTGTAGAAGATCATGAGGAAGATGCCGGTGATCGTCTCCCATACGAACATGAAGGTCGACAGCCAGCCCAATCGAAAGCTTGGATAGATACGGGTGACTTCCGTGTGATAGAAGCTCGGCCGGATATGAAACCAGAAACCATCGGCGTGCGGCCGCAGACGGGGGTTCGGGCGGCGCGGCTCATCTCCTCGCAACGCGGAACGAATGTCGCTGGTATTCATACCAGCGGTGATTCGTTCGACGATCTCGTCGCCCTTGGCGATGGTGGCTTGCTTCAGCCCCATCTCCCTGACTTGATCATAGAAAGTGGCCATAACCTGGGACTCTCCTCTCTCTCACACTATGGGCAATTCTTGGGGAAATCGGCCAACAAGGCTTCCGATCCGCCATCCTTCTTGTCGCCGGTATCGATTTGCAGGAAGACCGTATCCGGCGGCAGTTGCAGCGTCTCGTACGTGCCGTCCGAGCTAACAGATGATTCGGCGATGACTGTTTCGCTATCATCCAGGGCCGACAATTTGAAACGGTCCAGGTCGCGTGGCGCCGGGTCTTCGATTCGCCGGCCGTCCAGGCGGTATTTCGAGCCATGGCAGGGGCATTCGTAACGATCGTTGGCGTCGACCCAGGCGTAAATGCAACCCAGGTGAGTGCAAACTTTGTAGATGGCCGCCGCGCCTACGATGTCCTCATCTCCAGGAGCCTTCCACATCCGTTCGCAGCCTTCGGGATCGTCGTTGTTTACGTTCACCAGCCAGAACCGGCCGTCGGGGAAGTTGAACGGCGGCGCGTTGACATCGGGCAGGATGTCGACCGGCAAGGTGAAAGTCCCGCCAAATTCGCCCTCACGGAACCTGGGCAGCATGAACCAGACCATCAGGCCCGTGAATTCGACGATGAACAGGGCGATTGATCCTCCCCAAATGTAGTACAGAAACTCGCGCCGCGTCAGGTTGCCGGCACTAGCTGTCGTTTCTGTCATAAGCTATTGCTCCTGTAAATAGATATTGGAACTGATCGTGTCACAGGGTCGCACTGGCATGTGTCTTTTGTCACAAGCGGAAAAAATTATATCAGACGACCTCTGGTACGCAAACTGGCCAAGTGGGCGCTG
>CP070688.1:4108681-4111327 GCA_020353135.1 Chloroflexota bacterium | reverse complement strand
GCCCGGTTGGTTGAATATGGGCGTTACGAAGATCGCGTCGCCGGAGCCAAGGGAAGTGAAGAGTCGATCGGGGCCGGTCTCGCCGGCCAGGGCGGCGGCCAGGGGTTGGGCCAGGCCGGGATAGCTTTCGACGTCCAACGGCTGTCCCAAGCGCGCCAGGCACAACGCCCTCATCGGAAGTAGCCACGAGATGACCGGCGGCATCGACCAGGGCGATATGGATCTCGGCCGAGATGCTGGTATTGACGTCCAGCTCGCCCACACTGAAAAAGGGCCGGCCGGATGAAACGACCTGGAGGAGGGTTTTTTACCCTACCGGCGCAGGGTATCGGCTGAAAGCAAAGGGGACGAAGTGAGAGCCCGGCAGTTGAAAGAAACCCCGTAAGAACTGCCGGGCTCGCGTTGCTAAAATGCGCCTGGTAGCCGGTCTTCGTAGAATCAGCCTGGGCGCAGGCGCACCCGCTTGAATGTTGCCTTACTTTTTCCGGGCCCAGAGTTTCACCGGCCGGGCAAAGACGGAAGAAAGCAGGGCTCCGTAACCTTGTCTGGCATCTACATCTTCCTGGGTGATGGGGATCACGTTGAGGAGTGATGTGCGCTTGGCTAGCAACGGCGATGGCAGGTCGCTCAATAGCTCGGTCAGCGACCGATCCAGCGACTCGATAAAAGCTTCCAGGGCGGCCGAGTTGGAATCGACCAGCAGCAACAGATGCACGGTCAAATCCGGCGCCAAGGCGTCCTCCGTTTCCGAATCGGGGTTGGCCGACTCCTCAAAGAGGTAGATGGCTTGAATGTTGCCATCGTTGGCCACGATCACGTTGGTCGCGCCTTCGGCCAGACCGTACTTGAAGCTATTCAGGAAAGCGGGTATTTGCAGCAGGTCGGCCAGGCTGGCTTCTTGCTGGCGGGCCGGCAAACGAGAACGGGCAACCGCCAACGCGTTGTCACGGATGGTCTCGGCCACTTCCTGGAGTCGGGTCACCTGGCCAATAGTCGATTCTGTTCTTGTCTCTGGTTCGATAGTTTTGGTCAACATTGAAATTTCTCCTTGGGAATAGTGGTTAGGGGAAGATACCTCGCTGGTCGATGGCGCTGGCGACGCGTTGGACGGCCAGTAGATAAGCGGCCGAGCGCAAGTCGATCTGCTGTTCTTGGGCGATTTGCCAGACCTCCTGGAAAGAGTGGGTCATGACTTTGTGAATCCGGCCGCGTACTTTGCCAATCTCCCAAAAATACCATTGCAGGTCCTGCACCCACTCCAGGTAGGAGCAGATCACGCCGCCAGCATTGGCCAGGATGTCGGGCACGACCTGGACGCCGCGCTCCTGCAGGATGACGTCGGCCTCGAAAGTCGTAGGTCCGTTGGCGCCTTCGACGATCACCTTGGCCAGGATTTGTTCGGCGTTTCTGGCCGTGATCTGGTCTTCTATGGCCGCTGGGATCAGGACGTCGACCTGGAGGGTCAACAACTCTTGATTGCTGATCTGGTCGACGTGCCCGTTGACGGCGTATCCGTCCAGGAAACGGCCTGGCGCCTCTCGCTTGAAGTCGTAGATCGACGACAAGGGTAAACCGCGCGGGTTATATAGGCCGCCGCTCACATCGCTCAGGGCGACGATCTGGCAGCCATATTCCTCATGCAAGATCCCGGCCGCATAATGGCCAACATTGCCGAAACCCTGGATGGCGACTCGCGCCTGGCCAGGATCGCTACCCAGCCGGCGCAGCATTTCGACGGCGCTGATGGCGACGCCCCGGCCGGTGGCCTCAATTCGACCCTGGCTGCCGCCTAGTTCGATGGGTTTGCCGGTGATGCTCTCCGGGGCCAGCTGGCCTTGAATAGCCGAATAGGTATCCATGAACCAGGCCATGGTTCGCGGATTGGTATTGACGTCTGGGGCCGGAATATCGCGCTTGCCGCCCAAAATGGGCATGATCATGGCCGCGTAGCGCCTTGTCAGCCGCTCCAACTCAGATAAGGACAGGCCGGCCGGATCAACGGATACGCCGCCTTTGGCACCGCCAAAGGGCACGTTGCTCACCGCGCATTTCAGCGACATCAGCAAGGCCAGGGCCCGAACTTCATCCAGCTGTACGTCGGGATGAAAACGAATGCCGCCCTTGCACGGACCGCGAGCCGACGAATGCTGCACCCGGTAGCCGGTATAGGTCGAAATCTGGCCGTCGTCCCGGCGAATGGGGACGCTGACGGTCAGTTCGCGCTCTGATTGGCGGATGATAGATCTTAGACCCTCGTTCAGCCCCAGGCGATCAAATGCGGCATCAAGTTGGGCCAGGGCGGTGGCCAGCATGCCGCCTCGCTCAGGCCCGGCGGCCATGGTCGCCGCGGGTAGTTCTTTTACTAACACTGTCATGAGACACTTCCGGTACTCTATCAACTACATACGAGGACACTGTAACATGCCGGCCGTGAAAAACGCATAGACGAGCCTTGGGCGGACCTGAAAAAGGCATGAAAAAACCGTGGCCTTGGACCACGGTCTGGGGGGAATCGGTTGAGAGGTGCAGTTATTACCCGGTTTCTTCTGGGCATTCCAGCATGTAGCCGACCCCTGGGCTGGTGACGATATAACGCGGATTGGCCGGGTCGCTTTCTAACTTCCGCCGCAGATAGCGGACGTAAGC
>CP070688.1:4104318-4108581 GCA_020353135.1 Chloroflexota bacterium | reverse complement strand
CGGCAATACGCGCGCCAGAAGCCGCCACCTGAACATGCGGTCACCAGCTGGCACCGAATTCGCCGTCAGTTATGGTTGTTGACTTTTCTCGAAGATATGCGGGGTCTGTGGCCCTTCCGATGATCCATTCGACTTTGACAGGTAATAGACACTACCTTCTTCGTCCGGAGCAAACGAAAATGGACCGAGCCATGAAAGACCGCATCCTGGCCATCATCCCGGCCTACAACGAAGGTGCCCGTGTGGCGTCTGTGGTGACTGGCGCGGCCCAGTTCTTGCCTGTGCTGGTGGTAGATGATGGCTCCGGTGACGATACGACCGCCCAGGCCGAGTCGGCCGGCGCGACCGTACTTCGACAATCGCCCAACCAGGGCAAGGGTGCCGCGCTGCGAGCCGCTTTCCGTCATGCTCTGGCTGAAAGGTACGATGCGGTGATCACCCTGGACGCCGATGGCCAGAATGATCCGGCCGAATTGCCCGGTTTCCTGGATCTTTACGCCGAAAAGCGACCTGATCTGATCATCGGCCAGCGCCGTCTACGCCACATGCCGCCCATTCGCCGCCTGGCCAACTATCTCGGCCGCAAATCCTTTTCCTGGGCCATTGGCCAGCCAATCCCGGACAACCAGTCAGGTTACAGGTTGATCAGTCGCCGGCTTCTCGAGGAACTGGAGGGCGGGGAAGAAGCGGGTTTTGAATTCGAAATGGAGATGATCGTCATCTGCGTTCGCCGAGGTTACGTTCTGGATTGGGTTCCCATACGCACAATTTACGCCGGGGAGACCAGCCACATCAATCCGGTGACTCACTTCACCAACTCGGTCCGCATGATCGGCCAGATCCGGCGCACCAGTCGCGACTGATCGCAAGCCTGGCCCTATCAAACGCGTAAACCAACGGAGGAGGGCGCATCCTCCGCTGCGCCGCTTGGTGATCGATCATACGGCAACCGGCGCCTGGCGATGCTATGGTAAGCCCATGATGGGCGTCAAATTTATTGATGACGTCAAGGGATTATTGCTCGATCTGCGTCGCAGGTCTGTGACCGATACGGTACTGGCCAATGCCGCCCTGGTCTCCGGACTGGCCGCTGGCCTGGCCGGCCTGGTCGTCTCTTTTGGCCTCAAGGGTCTGGTACCCGCCCGGCCGCTGGGGGATCCAATGCCCCTCGTCCTGTCTGTTACCCAACTAACTCGTGGATTTCTCTATTTCCAGTGGCGGCCACCCGTGCTGCACCTTTTGTTCGCTCTTTTCCTCGGATTGCTGACGGTAGTCGTATTGCGCTTCGTCGCTCATCGTATGCCAACCAGGGAGCAAGCTGTGCGCGCCGGCCGGATCGCCGCTCTCATCAACGTTGGTGTCGTGGCCCTGATGGCTGTCGACGCCCTGATGGTCGGCTTCTGGTACCTGATTGCCGGCGTGATCGCCGTACTGCTAACCGGCTTCGCGGCCGGGCTGGCAGTCAGCACCTGGAGCAGAGTTCAAAGCAATTCAATCCCCGACGACTGACAACCGAAAAGGCTAGTCGAGCTCATTCACCAACTGTTTGAGCCTGGCTGCCGGATTCTGGCCAAGGTCAAAGACGATAAGCCGCCTGTTCGCTTCCCGCAGCGCGGCGGCGTCGCCCAGGGCCTGGGCCGTTTTTAATACCCCGAAACTGATAGCCGAGGCCGGTTCGCCTGCTTCGTCGGGAATGGCCACGTCCTGTGTGGCCTGGCTGATGAATTGAACGAACAGCCCATTGCCGGCGTCGCCTTTGTGCAACTGGCCGGTGGAGTGTAGGAAGCGCGGGCCATAGCCCATGGTCGTGGCCAGATGCGTCCTGTCACGCAACTCCAATTGCAAGGCCCGTAGAGCGGCTTCGCTATCCGGGGTAGGCTGTATGTAGGCTTGCAGGCAGATGTAGTCGCCTGGTTGGGCCTGGGCCAAGAAAGTGGCCAGCGCCTCGACGCCGAGCGCATTCGTATCGCCGGCCGGCAGTCGACCGTCTCGCTCATAACTGGCGACCGTCGCCCGGGCCAGCACCTTGGCCGACTCCACGTTGGGCTGGTCAAAAGGCTGGATGCCCAGGATGTGACCGGCGACAGCCGTGGCCATCTCCCATAAGAAGAATTGGCCGCCCATGTCGTAACGGTCCTTCAGGCGTAACGAAATCAGCGGTTGTCCGGCCGAGGCCAAGGCGGCCACCGAATCGTCGTGCGTCGTGTCGCCCTCCAGGCGCAGGTAAACGAATAGCCGATCGTCGCCATAGACCTCAGGCGAACCAACCGGCTCGCCGACGATAGGCAGGATACCCTTGCCTGCCTTGCCGGTGCTCTCGGCTATCAATTGTTCGACCCAATCGCCGAGATTAGCCAAGTCGGGCGAAGTGATCAACGTGATCTTGTCCCGACCAGCTTGCGCTAGCACGCCCATGATGGCCCCCAGCCGGCCGCCCAAGTTGTCGCCGTCGATCACGTCGTTGCAGCTTTCACTATTGCAAGCCATGACTTGGGCTCGCCTCAGCAGCAGCTCCAGGTCCAACCCGGCCAGTCCGGCCGGCGCAAGGCCGAAAAATGATAGCGCTGAATAGCGACCGCCGATATTCGGATCATTCAAGAAGGTCTCCCGAAAACGATAACGATCGGCCAGTTTGTGCAGCTTGCTGCCCTGGTCTGTGATGGCCACAAAATGATCGCCTGCGGCATCCCGGCCAAGGCGTTCAGCAGTCAGATTGTAGAAGATCTTGAAAAACGATAGTGTCTCTACGGTTCCACCAGACTTGGTGGAGACCACGTATAGCGTGGTAGCCGGATCTAGGCTGTCGGCAAAATGAAGCACGGCTCCCGGATCAGTGCTATCCAGAACCTTCAGGGTCAGGCCATCATGATCGTGACCAAAGGCTTTGGCGAAGACGTCGGGCGCCAGGCTGGAACCGCCCATACCCAGCACAAGGGCGTGAGTATAACCTTCCTCTCGAACGTTTTTGAGCAAGGCCTGGATCCTGTCGACGCTCTCGCCCATGATCTCAGGTGAGTGTAGCCAGCCCAAGCGGTTGCTGACCTCATCCGGGTGCTCGGCCCAGACCGTATGATCGTGGGCCCAGATACGGCGAATGATGTCCTGGTCCTTGATCTGGATCAACGCTTCGTCCACGGCCGCCTGGTATTCGCCAAGCGCCGCCTCGAAAGGAGAATCCACCTGCTGCAATTGAGCTACCTTGCCGGCGATGGTGTCTAACAGGGCCTTGAAGGGCTTGACGAACTTGACTACTCCCTCGCGCTGCAACCGTTCGGTGACGACATCCAGATCGATGCCCAGCCCGGCCAATTGGGCCAGTTGAGCCTCTGCTTCGACCAATTCCTCCGTCACCGTGACGGCCGGATTGCCATGATCGAGAAAGGCTGAAAGGGTGGACAGCGGCAGCGTATTGACCGTGTCCGGGCCGATCAACTCGTCGACATACATGGTGTCAGGGTAGTTGGGATTCTTGGTGCTGGTGCTGGCCCACAAAACGCGCTGTACGCGGCCGCCCCGGGCCGCCAGTTTCTGCCAACGCGGGCCACTGAACGTTCGCCGGAAGCGATCATAAGTCACTTTAGCATTGGCGATGGCGATCTTGCCAGACAACGCGTCAGCCTGATCACTGCCCAGCGATGCCAACTCCGAGTCGACGGCCGAATCGATCCGGCTGAGGAAGAAAGAAGCTACAGAAGTTACCCGGCTGAGGTCGCCGCCATTTGCTGCCAGTTGTTCCAGGCCGGTGATATAGGCTTCGGCCACGGCGTCGTAGTGAGCCAGGGAAAACATGAGGGTCACGTTGACGCTGATACCCTCGCCGATCAAGGTTTTGACGGCCGCGACGCCGGCCCGTGTGGCCGGAACTTTGATCATAAGGTTCTGCCGGTCCACCAGCGCGTGAAGGCGCCGGGCTTCTTCGACAGTGTCCTCAGTATCGTCAGCCAACTCCGGGCTTACTTCCAGGCTGACGTAGCCGTCTTCGCCGGCCGTCCGCTCAAAAACGGGGCGCAGCGCGTCGGCCGCCGCCTGTATGTCTTCGACGGCCAGCGCTTCGTATATGTCGATAGCCGGTAGGCCGGCCGCGCCCAGATCCCGTAAGGCTCCATCATAGTCCTCGCTGCCGGCGATGGCGGCGGCGAAAATGGCCGGATTGGACGTTACGCCGCTTACCCCGCCGTCTATCGCCTCCTGCAATTCGCCCGATTCGATGAAAGCCCGGCGAATATAATCGAGCCATATGGACTGGCCAAGAGTGGCCAGTGT
>CP070688.1:4100139-4104218 GCA_020353135.1 Chloroflexota bacterium | reverse complement strand
GCCACCTCGACGCGACACGGTCAGGATAAGCAAGCCGTATTAGAACGATTCAAGTCAAATGGTCGGCTAGCCAACATGAACGGATACCATGTTCTTCTATCTATGCGTACCTATCCAGTGGCTCCAGGCTGCAATCTTATCCCCATCGGCCAGGAGGTCCTCTATTGCAACGTGCAGGTCAGGGAACGCAGCACGAATCGCCTGGAGGACCTGTCGCGTACCCTCGCGTCCCGGATCGATACCCGTGATTGCCTCGCGCTCCACAGAATCGGGGTTGACGGTTTCCACCATGAGATCATAGTTCCGATTGTTCATTACCTCGTCGACGAGATGCCGAAACGTGGTCCTATTGATCTCGGCTAACATAGCCTAAATCTCCTTCTGCAGGCAATCAAGGTCGAGTGCAACTGATGGATGGGCAAACAGAGCGATCGGTTCGAAAAGCGAGTCCAGAAATTACCCGCCGCCGAGCGGTTTGAGGAAGGCAGCCATCCCTTCAGAGGATATCGCGTGAGACTGGGTGATCTGGCCGCCTTCGACGGTAACCTGAGAAGTCTCGCTGGGCCACTTTATCTTCTTGCCCGTTGCGGGGTAAACGCCCATGCCCATGGCCGAGAGGTCGAAGTCATTGGTAAACGTGCCGGTGAAGTAGCCAGTCACGCTGACCTTTCCGCCTTCTTCCCGAATATCTTCGATGACGTAGTCGATATCCGGAAAGCTGGCCCTCATGAGGTCGCCCATTCCCATCCAGGACTCTTTGTCCATCGGCGGCTCGTCAGCTGCGCTGGTGGCCTGAAAATCGTCCGCGATCAGCGATCGCGATACTTCGGGTTTCTCCATCTGAAAAGCGGCCTTTACGATTTCTATGTCATTCATGTTTCTTGCCTCCTGTAGCAAATACATGTGCATGGCGAATCATGCAGGGGCGGATACATATCGAGTGCGGCCGAAACCACGTTCTTTGTTCGGTGCGGAGTTGATTGGGCATAGGGTTTGACGGCCGCAAGCTCATTCTCAGCGTTAGCCGGTCTATTCACAGCTTAGATCGTCCGAAACCCTTTGTCAACATCAAGAAAGTTTTCACAATCGCCTTCTGACGTCAGGCAAGCTGCCGAAGGAGCTCATTCGTTTAGAACCGGTGGGGTGACGAAACAGCATTGAGCCCAGGCGCAGATTGTGCTGTAGGACCCGGACAGATTTCGAGCAGGCAGGTGAGAATCGAGGGGTCGGAGTATAATCAGCCGAGTTTGTTCACTCGTTCAAATGAACCCACCAGCGTTTTGGCATCCGCCGTCTAATTCTGGGCGAGAGCGCCTGAACGCGTGTTCTGTCTGGATCAAGGAAGATACGTGATGACCCAGGAATTGCAGTCACACAGCTATGATGAACTGCCCTACCCCAGCCTGAGTTACGCCCAGACGCACCCGGACCGGCTGGCGTCCATGGCCAGGCTATTGGGCCTGGATCACGCTCCGGTGGATCGCTGCCGGGTGCTGGATGTCGGCTGCGCCGTGGGCGGCAATATCATCCCCATGGCCTACGCCCTGCCCAATAGCGAATTCGTGGGTATCGACTACTCCGGCCGGCAAATCGAGATCGGCCTCGGCTACGTGTCTGAGTTGGGCCTCAATAACGTGCGCCTGGAACATGCCGACGTGATGGCAGTGCCGGAGGTCATGGGCCAGTTCGATTACATCATCGCCCACGGCTTTTACTCCTGGGTGCCGGCCGCGGTCCGGGACCGGCTGCTGGCGGTCATTCGCCGGCACCTGGCCCCGAAGGGCATCGCCTATGTGAGTTACAACACTTACCCGGGCTGGCACATGCTGCAGGTGGTCCGGGATGCGATGCTGTACAGCGCCCGTAACCTGAGCCAACCGGCCGAGCGGGCGGCGGCCGGGCGAGCAATCGTCGAGTTCCTGTCGGATGCGGTGCCGGCCGAGGCGGGGCCTTTTGGCGGCTTTTTGAACGGTTACCGGACGGCCCTGGCGGAAAAGCTGGCCGAGGGCGAAGATGGCGGCGATTCTTTGTTGCTGCACGACGAGATGGGCGAGATCAACCAGCCGGTCTATTTCGAGCAATTCGTCGACCACACGGCCGAACACGGCTTGCAGTATCTATCGGAGGTGGACCTGGCGAGCGTCATGCCCAGTAAGCTGGAGCCGGATATCGCTGGCCGGCTGGCCGAACTGGCCGGCAACTCCATGGTCGCCGAGCAGTACCTGGATTTCGTCAAGTTTCGCACCTTTCGCCAGACGCTGTTATGCCATGAGGAAGTAAAGATCAACAGGACGCTGCGGCCGACTACCGTCGGCCGGTTCCGACTGGCCTCGTCGGCGCGGCCGGTGAGCGACGAGCCGGAGCTGGGACCGGGCGCGGTCGAGAAGTTCCGGGGGAGCGATGGGGCTGTATTCTCGACGGATCACCCGTTGACGAAGGCGGCGTTTCTGACCTTGATCGACAACCGGCCGGCGGCGGTGCCTTTTGGCGAGCTATTGCGGGAGGCGGCCGGGCGCGTGGAGCTGGCGCTGGACGAGGCGGCCGAGGGGGAGGTGGCGACGCTGGCCGGCAACGCGCTGCGGGCCTTGAGTTACAGTCCGAGCCTGATCGAGTTCCACGTGTACCAGACGCCGTTTAGCCTGAAAGTGAGCGACCGGCCGCGGACGACGCCGGTGGTTCGCTGGCAGGCACGGCAGGGTATGAAGGCCACGAATCTGCGGCATGAACGGGTGGAGCTGGACGCCATCTCGGCGATATTGCTGCCCATGCTGGACGGCAAGCATGACCGGGACGTGCTTCTGGCGTCGCTGGTCACGCTGCAAAAGCGCGGCCGGCTGCAGTTGCCGGAGAAGTTGCTGGAGGCGGCCGGGGCGGAGGAGATCCTGGGTAAGCAGCTGGACCAGGCGCTGCGGTTCATGGCTCGGGCGGCGTTGTTGGAGGCGTGACAGGTGCTAGCTTTGAGCGATTAGCGATTAGCTTTACCCGTTCCACTTCGACGCCTTGCTCACATCTTCCTGATAGGCATGGGCTTGCCTGACTTGGCCGAAATGAAGATATGGAACTACGCCTGAGAGAATCACAACTAGCCGATATCCCGTTCTTGAACGAGATGCTCTATGAAGCAGTTTTCTGGCGCGCGAGCGCCAGCAGGCCCTCGTTTGACGAAGGACTTGCCTACCCAGAAGTAAGCAGATCGCTCGCCTATTGGGGAGAAAGAGACGGAGATACGTCGGTTGTTGCTACCGTTCATTCAGTCAAAGTCGGAGCAGCATGGTATAGATACTGGACTGATGACAATTTCATAAATGGATACATAGATGAGATGACGCCTGTATTGGTCATTGGCGTTCATCGTGACTATCGACGTAAAGGAATCGGAAGCAAAATGATTGACTGGTTGATTGATCGGGCATCAAAGGACGCCATTCCAAGGATTAGTCTCAGTGTTTCAAAGGACAACTACGCACTGAATCTATATAGACAGCAGGGCTTTCTGGAATATGCTGACAAAGGAGACGCATTGTTAATGGTGCGCAATGTATAGGCGCAACAACTCGATCCTGAAGGACGCAAGACCCGCGACACGCCATCTGGTTGAGGTCCAGGCGCGATTATGATAAAACCCATAGTGGATACGTTGATGGGTTTTTGAGCCATAGAGCAAAGGGGCAAGTCATGTCTGAGCACCAAATAGCTGATCAGATGACGGCCGTGGTGTTGGATTCGTATACCGGCGTCGAGGCGCTTCGGGTCGAGCAGCGCCCGGTGCCGAAACCGGCCGGGAACCAGGTTCTGGTCAAAATCGCGGCCGCGCCGATCAACCCGTCGGACCTGGCGTTCCTGGAGGGCCAATACGCCTTCCATGAGCCGCCCCCGGTGGTGCCCGGATTTGAAGCTTCGGGCACCGTCGTGGCGACCGGCGGGGGTATGATGGGCCGCTACCTTGACGGCAAGAGGGTGGCCTGTATCAGCACGGGCGGCCGGGATGGCACCTGGGCGGAATACATGGTGGCCAGCACCGGCACTGCCCTGCCCCTGGACGATTCGGTGAGCCTGGAGCAAGGGGCGATGTCAGTCGT
>CP070688.1:4096884-4100039 GCA_020353135.1 Chloroflexota bacterium | reverse complement strand
GCTGATGCGGAAACCGGTCATGGGTACCAGACTCATGGTCTCCGCACCGCCGGCGATGATGCAGTCGGCGCCGTCGGCGATGATTCTTTCGGCGGCCATGGCGATGGTCTGCAAGCCGCTCGAACAGAATCGGTTAACGGTCATACCCGGGACCGCCACCGGTAAGCCGGCCCGGAGTGCGATTGAGCGGGCGAAATTAAGCCCTTGCACACCCTCAGGCATGGCGCAGCCGATTATGACGTCGTCAATTTCTTCTGCGTTGAGGGGCTCAGCCTTGGTCATCAGATCTTCGATCACCGCCGCCGCCATCTCGTCAGATCGCCAGTTGCGCGTTGTGCCTTTTCGGGAACGACCCACGGCCGTACGGCTCGCTGCTACGATTACTGCTTCTCTAGTCATCTGAATTACTCCTGTACTCGTTTAGCCGTCTGGCGAATCGTCCGACGGCATCCTGTCTCACGACGCGCAGGTCTAATTGCGCAGTGGCTTACCTTTCTGCAACATGTGAACAACTCTATCTTGAGTCTTCTTCTCCCCTGCGAGTGACAGAGTAGCTTCGCGCTCTAAGTCAAGAATATACCAGGGATCGACCCAGGTCGGAGCGCTGATGTCGCCGCCGCAAAGGACGCCAGCCAGCTTCTTGCCGACCTTCATGTCATGCTCGCTTGCATAGCCAGCCCATGCATATGTCTGCAGCCTCAGCTCCAGGGCCGAGAGCACATCCCGGCCAGCAGCATAGATCTGCTCTATTTCAGGTGGTCGAACGCCAGCTTTGACCAGCCCCAGCGCCTTCCGTTTCGCAGTTGACAGCCGGTGATCGGTATTCATGACGATCTGATCTTCCGGTCGCAGATAACCCAGCGCTTGATTCTCCCAGGCGCTGGTGCCGATCTTGGCGGTCGCGATTTGATCGAAGACCTCTTCCATTACCGGCACGACATCCGCATTGGCCGTGCGCATTACGGGGTTAACCTTTCGCCGCACCAGCTCAGTGCAGCCACCCCAGGAAGGAACGATGCCGACGCCCACCTCCACCAGGCCCATATACGTCTCGTGATCGGCTACCGTGGCCCAACTGGCCACGGTCAACTCGACGCCGCCGCCAAGCACCCGTTGATGAGGCGCGGTGACGACCGGCTTTGGCGCATGACGCAGCATAAAGAACGCCTTTTGGCCGACGCGAAGCATCTGGTCAATCTGGTCCCATAGGCCCTGTGCGGCCGCCATTGCCAGCATGGCGATGTTGGCCCCGACGCAGAAATCCTGGCCCGTGTTGCCGATAACCAGGGCGTCGAAGTCGGTCTCAAGTCGTTCCAGGGCAACGCCTATCATCTCGACAAAGTCAGAATCTACGGCGTTTATTTTGGGCGAGTGCATCTCCAGCAATGCCACGCCATCGCCCATGTCTAGCAGGCTGGCGCTCATATTCCGCTTGACTTCGCCGCCGCTTTTGCGCAGCAGCTCGATTGAGGTTATCTTGGCATCTACCGGCAACGGCTCGTATTGTTTCGTGACGAAATCGTAGTAGCAATCGTCCTGGTAGAAACTCCGATGGCCAGCCGCTAGCATCCGTTTCACCCACGGGGCTACTTCCAGTCCGGCCGCTTCAATTTGCTCTGCTGTATGGGCCACGCCGAGCATGTCCCATATTTCGAATGGGCCCGCTTCGTGAGCAAATCCCCAGCGCACGGCCGCGTCGACGTCGCTAAACCGGAAGGCGATCTCCGGCGCCACATGAGCCGCGTACGACAGCATGTACAGCAATGTGTCCCTGACGTAAGTGACTGCCCGGTCAGGCTCTTGTTCAAGCAAGGCAGGCAAACGCTCGCCAAGATCCTCGATCTTTCTCACCGCGCCCACGGACTCGAACCGTACCTTTTCAGGCGGCCTGTACTCCAACGTATCAGGGTCAATAGTCCAGAACTCCCTTTTACCGTCGACGAAGGTCTTCTTGTAGAAACCCTGGCCCGACTTGTTGCCCAACCAGCCATTATTGATCATGGTGGATATCACGTTCGACGTCTTTTCCTGCCGTAAGATCTCGCGGTATGGATCGTCAGGTATCGCCCCATACAGGTTGCTGTTCACGTGACCCATGATGTCTAACCCAACCAGGTCCATAAGCCGAAATGTCGCCGATTTTGGCCGGCCGATCAACGGCCCGGTTAACGCGTCGATCTCGGCGACTGTATAGCCGTTCTGAAACGCATAGTCGATGCCGTACGACGCGGCAATACTGAAAAAGCGATTGCCGATAAAATTGGGCGTATCTTTGCAGACCACGACGCCCTTACCCAGAACGTCGCGACCGAAGCTGACCATGAATTCCAGGACTTCGGCTGCGGTGTCTTTCGTTGGGATAAGCTCAAGCAGCCGGAGGTAACGGGGAGGATTGAAGAAATGTGTGCCAAGAAAGTGGGCCCTGAATTCGTCCGATCGGCCGTCGGAGATCTGCTGAATTGGTATGCCTGAAGTATTGCTGCTGACGACGCTGCCCGGTTTGCGCACCTTTTCAATTCGCGCCATGAGTTCTTGCTTCGGCGCCAACTGTTCGATTATGGCTTCGATGATCCAGTCGCAGTCGGCGACCTTCTCGAAGTCGTCATCAATATTGCCAATTTCGATATGCGCCGCCCGGTCAGCGCGAGCCAGATTGGCAGGCTTAGCCTTAACCATCCGATCGTATAATCCCTTGACCAGCCGATTTCTTGCCCGAGGATCGTTTTGCTCGTCCTCGTCGAGGCCGGGCGTGACGATATCTAGCAATACAACGTCAATGCCTATGTTGGCCAAATGTGCGGCAATACCACCGCCCATGGTGCCCGCGCCGATAATGGCTACTTTGTCTATGCGAAAAGTCATTGGCTCGTCTCCTCTTGTCGTGATGCGCTTCGTCCCTGTTAGGAAGCGCCTTTCGTGTCACTGTTACTTTCGTAATTCGTCAGGTTAATGTGTACCCCCCGTCTATGGTAATCACGTCGCCCGTCGTGAAGCTTGAAGCATCTGAAGCCAGGTAAAGCGCCAGCCCACTGACTTCGTCGGGCTCAGCTATCCGGCCGGCCGGCGTCCCAGATTCAATCGAACTCCGCAGGCTCGGGTTATCCCATAATGCTCGGCTGAAGCGAGTTTTGATGAACCCCGGGGCGATGGCGTTG
>CP070688.1:4087469-4096784 GCA_020353135.1 Chloroflexota bacterium | reverse complement strand
CGCCGCTGGGGCACATTTTCCTTTGAGGTAGATGGCGAAGAAGCGTCCCTGACAATTTACAGCAATGCTTTGGGCCAGGAATTCTTCATGCCTTTCAAAGACGCCAGTAACGGCAAAGCGACATATGGCGCCGGCCGCTACATGGACGATCACCGGCCGGGCTTCCGGCGAATCGGTCCCGATCGTTTCGAAGTCGATTTCAACTATGCCTACAATCCCTATTGCGCTTATTCCCCCTACTTCAGCTGCCCGCTCCCTCCCCGCGAGAACTGGTTAAAGGTTCCGATTCGGGCTGGGGAAAAGGATTTCGAGGAGTAGCGTTTATTCAATGGGCATAGACAGACAGTCTTTTATGTAAACTTACCATGCGACTGTCTTAGATAGCCTCGGCCGCCGAGATCTCCGACAGCAGGCCTTTGGCCTGCAGCAGATTTGGGGTATCAACTCCCTCGACAAACCAGGAGTTGCCTGCTCCAGAATCTGCCACGCCTCCGCGACGCCGACCAAATCCCGGACATCTCGTGCAATGCCTGTGGTGGCCACAATCCGATCTTCGAAAGCCGAGACGTCCAGGGAGTAGTCGCTGGCCGAATTAAACTGAAGAGTGTCACGGGCGATCAACAGGCAACAAGGCTCGGCCGTTCGGTCGCCGATTACTCGCAGCAGGTTTGAGAGCGCGTAGCACAGATTTCTGAGAGCCTCGCTGTCGGGCCACCTGAGCAGAAGCCATTCGTTCATTGCTTGGCACGGTATCCCAACTGCGTCTATTGTCCCCCAAGAGAGAACTGGCTGAAGTTGCCCGTTCAGGTTAGTGCGATAGATATCGGGAAACTGTCCTCTGGCAGGCGGCTTAGTTCCGTTCTATTCGCAAGGCCGAGAATCCAACCGATAGTGGGCGCCGATCGTTGTCCTGGCCACCACTGGCTTCGGCCGGGCTAATGGCGTAGCCATAGTCCAGGGCAATCTGGTTGTGGCCAATCTTCACGATATCGGCCGGTATCATTATCGAGGCCGTCCAGGGATCACAACCTTGCCAGCTATGACTCGCCAACTCTTCTTCGTTGACGGCGATTGACACATCCTGCTGCAGGCCATCCAGGCAATGCGGAAAAGCTTCCACGACTAGCTGGTGGTCTACCTGCGAAGTAGCGATCCATTCCCCTAATGATGACACTCCCTCCGCCCAAACGCCCCAACTCTCTTTGTCTGACCATCCGTCTTCAAGGATCAGATTTGTTTCCGGAAATGGGGATGGCAGGACTTCTATCAAGCAGATAGGCTGGGTCCAAACGGTGGGTCCTTCAGGCGCGGCAAAGCACCCAATCTCCTCCAATTCTGGATTGCTCTCAACTCGCTCCAATATCGCCGGTCCGAAATGATCATCCATATGCAGGACTAGGAAACGAACTTCGAAATAGCGCATGACATCCGCAAATCCAATTGTCAGCAGCGGATCTTTCTCGGCATTCATCCACTCGTGAAGATACCAGGAGTGGGCTGGCCATACGCTGCTCGCGCCTGAGGCGGTCGCCCTTTGATGGTACAATGTGGCCAGTAGTGTCTCGCCGCCTTTTTTGAGGGCCAGTCTACGGCGTGTCGTGGCCTGCACGTCCAAAATGCCTTCGTCTGGATTGGTGTTTGCCTTAAGCCATTCAAAAGCTTCGTGAGACTGAGGAGGGTACGCCTGGCTTCGCAACTGATAGGGGAAAACTTCGACGATCAATAAGATCGCCAATAATCCCCGCGCCCACCAAAACTTGATCCGGGATACGCTTAAGGCAACAGAAACAAAAATGCCGATGCCGGCCACGAGCGCAAAACGGGCGTTAGCGCGAGCGCTTTCCCAGAAAGGTATTACGCTCGCGGGTACGATCCCTGGCAGAGGTATCGCTTCCAGGAAGGGCTCAGGTGGTTGATTTTCCGGAAATACGGCCGGCTTCAGCGAATGCCCGATCTGCCACAATAGGCTGTTAAGCGGTTTGAGCCAAGGTAGCTGGAGACTCTCGCCGTTCCATCTTAAGGTGGTGCCTAAAGCCAGGATCACGCCACTAACTGACAGAACGAGAAGTGGCCGCCAGCGCGGACGGCGCCAGATTATGGGAATGCTGACCAGCGCCAAGAACATAGCCAATAACCCGAAGTTTGCCACGCCAGATTCGTCGTACGGCCCGGCATAAATTGACTTGGCCAAGTCGCTCAGAAAAGGATGATCGACGAAAGGCACGGGCAGGCTATTCAGGCTGGCTCCCCAGAAATTTACCTCAGAAATGGTACGCGTCGGGCTCTGGCTGCTTTGAACACCCCACCAGAAGATCAGCACATACGGCAAGACGAGCACGAGACATAGGCCGATGATTGTAGCCCCAATCTCTAGCGCCTGGCGCGTTTTGATTTTGCCGCTTAACAATCGACCGCCTATCCAGCCGAAGATTGCCAGGCCACCCAACCAGATGAAGTACAGGCTGCTGTAGATCGAGATAGCCCACAAGAGTCCTGCGAGCAAGATCCACCGTTTCTTGCGCTGCGATGAGAGAATCGCTCTCTCCAGGGACCAGATCATCCAGGGCAGCAGCGCTGAAGCAAGCAAGACATTTGTATGTCCATAGAGGCGAAACCACCGGTTACCCCAGACGGTATATAGCAGTGCAGCCAAGACCGCTGTGGACATGGACCCGTTCAAGATCCTTGCCACTCTGTAGGTACCAGCATAAGTGACGCCCAAGATCAGCATGTACCCACTGTTTAAGGCAAAGGCAGGTCCGGCAAGCAAATGCAGCGGTATAAGAAGGAGGAGATTCGCCGGGGCACGCGCAAAATTGGTGATGAGCCATCCTTCGGGATGGAATACAAGGTCGTTGCGCATCAAGTCCGCAGATGCGCCGGTGAATACCCGGCCGAACCAGGAAAGCCCATAGAACCTCGTAATTGTCGTTACCGCGCGGTACGTCCTCGAAGAGATCAATGGCGTGCCAGCCCCAGAAGAGAACCAAAAAGAAGGGCGCCCAGGGTAGCAACACCTCGGCCACTGGATGGCGAGCGATCCGGGATACATCTCGCGCCGAATATCGGCGCAATGTTGCTTCTTGAGTCAACTTCTGAGCCACCCTTGTCATGACCGACCGAAGCAACTGGCTGGTTCAAGAGCTTAAATCCGAAGATATCTCCGTGGCAGCGGGTGTTACGTCGCTTGAATCGGCCCTAGCCGGCGCCTCTCGCAAAGCGTCATCATGACGCGCGATCGTCTCCCAAGTGGCCGGTATTCGGACCAGCCCACCCTGATCGTCGGCCCCTTCGGCGGTGACTCGAAAGGCGAACATATTCTCCCGGTGATCATGGAAGGTCTGACGGTCGCCGTCATAGACAGATGCCGTGATGTGATAGGCGGCCGGCAGCAGCGGCAGGCTATCTATGCGGCAAAGGACCGCGCCTGGGCCTTTCTCGACCGCCTTCTGAGAGTCGGTCAGGCGGCCGCCAGGCCCGCCGACATAGGCGCCATCCTGGTGTTGAAACGATAGGTCGAACTGCGCATTCGCTATTGGTCGATGGGCCAGATAATCTAATTCGATAGTGAAACCTTCGCCCATCTGGTAGACGTCCTGTTCCTGACCGGCGACGTTGAGCAATCGTAAACTTACTAGTTCGACGTCACCACTGATCGGGCCCATAGCGCCTGCCGGCGGCGCGACAGGAGCTTTCTCAGCACCCTGACTCGCCAAATAGTCGCCGACGATCTGCGAACTAGGTCCATCGGCCACGACCTGGCCATCCTCGATCCATAGCGCTCGTTCGCAAAGCGAAAGGACCGTGGACGGATTATGGCTGACGAAGACGACGGTCGTTCCCGACGCTTTCAACTCATGCAGTCGCTCGATGCACTTGTCCTGGAACGACTGATCGCCCACAGCCAGGATTTCGTCGATCAGTAGAACATCCGGCGCTATGTGTACCGCAACGCTGAAACCCAAACGCATGTACATGCCGGAGGAATAGTGTTTTACCGGCATGTTGATAAATTCACCCAGTTCGGAGAATTCAATGATCTCGTCGTAGATTTCGTCTATCTCGGCATTGGTCAGGCCAAGAATTGAAGCATTGAGCCGGATATTCTCCTGGCCGGTGAGATCGGGGTGAAAACCAGCTCCTAACTCAAGCATGGCGCTTAGGCGTCCCCTTACTTCAACCCGGCCTGAAGAAGGTCGCAGTATACCTGCCGTAAGTTTCAGAATAGTGCTCTTACCGCTGCCATTACGGCCGACCAGGGCGATTGACTCGCCAGCTGCCACCGAGAAAGTAGCGTCTTGGACCGCCCACAAGATCTGTTCCTGACGCCGAGGTTTGCGCCGGACGCTCGCTATTATCACGTCCAATATCGATTCGGATTCATCGGTACTGTACTTGAAACGCTTGTTGACGTCAGAGAACAGAATGGCAGTTTCACTGGTAATGCTCATAAGTAATCGTCATTCTAGCCAAAAAGGGAACGGCAAACAAACGGATGCCCACCTGCGGCTGATACTATGCTAAAGAGAAAATGCCCCGACCGCGGGCGGCCGGGGCACCTCCCTCCTTAAGCGCCGGCTCAGACTGCAAGCTCAAGCGACATGTCTTCAACGGCAGCTAACTCGCCAAACGTCATGGTGACGTCCGACAATTCAACGGTCCTCACCCCGGATCTTGCTTCCGGCGGTGAATCCACGTTATCTTCTATGGGACAAATCACGATCGGACCGTCGCTATTTTACACATCTTCGGTCGGCAAGTGCAAAGTAGTTCACTGCCGGGCGATCCGAAATCCGTTATACTTGCCCGTTGGTTCGGCCTATGCTCACTGGTCAAAGGCTTTTTGAGGGGCCGGATGACGGGCAATTGAACGGCGATCATGGATGACAAATCACGGAAGACACTGGAATTCGATAAGGTACTCGAGCGGCTAGCTGGTTACACTAGCTTCAGCGCCGGTCATGCCCTGGCTTTACAAGTGACGCCGACCGAGGATCTGGATTTGGCCCGGCGCTGGCAGGCCGAAACCGGTGAAGCGCTGATGCTATTTGACGCGCGAACCGATATCACCGTTGGCGGCGCCCGCGACGTGCGCCGGCCAGCCGACAATGCGCAGCGAGGTTACGTCCTGCCGCCAGAGGAGTTTCTCGAAATCCGTTCGACCATTGCCGCCGGCCGCGACATACGCCGCAAATTGGTCAAGCTTGAAGACGAATGCCCTCACTTATTCGAAATTGCCGGGTTGATAGAAGAATGCCCGGGGCTGATCTCGGCTATCAGCAGCACGCTCGACGAGCGCGGCCAGATACTGGACAGCGCCAGCACTCACCTGGCTCACGTCCGCCGGCAACTTCGCATCGTGCATGATCGGATCCACGATAAGCTGCAGTCGCTCATTGGCAGTAGTCAAAACCAGTACTTGCAGGAACCGACGATCACTACGCGAGGCGGGCGATATGTCGTGCCGCTCATGGCTAATCACAAAGGACGCATTCGGGGCATTGTACACGACCAAAGCAATAGCGGCGCGACGCTGTGGATTGAGCCCCTGAACACCGTAGACCTCAACAATGAATTTCGGGGCTTGAAAATCGCCGAGCAGGAAGAAATACAGCGGGTGTTGTCCGAACTCTCGGCCCTCGTGGCCGAGATGGGCGACGCCATCAAGCGCGTCGTTGAGCGGCTGGCCGAGCTCGATCTCATCTTTGCCCGCGCCCGGTATGCTGCCGCCAGCAAGGCGGTCCAACCGGAGTTCGTCCCCTGGCGTGAACCGGAGCCGCTGCGGCCGCCTAAACACGCCAACGTGAAGGATAAATGGCACCCACCGATCAGTCGTCACCCAGGTTGCACGTTCTGGATTCGCGGCGCTCGCCACCCATTACTGGACCCAGAGTCAGTGGTTGCAACTGACCTGACGTTGGACGAAGAAACCTTCGTCGTGCTGATCACTGGTCCCAATACAGGGGGTAAGACCGTCAGCCTGAAGACTGCAGGCCTAATGTTGCTCATGTCCCAGTCCGGTCTCCACTTACCGGTCATAGAGGCCCGGCTCACTGTCTTCCGAAACATTTTCGCCGATATTGGCGACGAGCAGTCCATCGAGCAGAATCTGTCCACTTTTTCAGGCCATTTGACGAACATCGTGCGCATACTGGGTAAGGTCGACGATCGTTCGCTTGTCTTGCTAGACGAGCTAGGCTCAGGCACAGATCCCGCTGAAGGCGCCGCTCTGGCCCAGTCTATTGTCAGCTACCTGTATGACATTGGCGCGACGACTTTCGTGGCTACCCACTTCCCAGAGTTGAAGCTATATGCCAGCCAGACGCCCGGGGCGACCAACGCGTCCCTGCTCTTCGACGTCGATACGCTAATGCCCACCTTCGAGATGAGCATCGGCGTCCCGGGCCGTTCAAATGCCTTCGCCATAGCCCGCCGTCTTGGACTCGACGTTTCTATTCTTGACGAGGGCCTGCGTCTGATCGGTTCCAGCAGCACTGAGACCGAAAGCCTGCTAGACACCATCTACCAGATGCGCGAGAAGATCGCAGCCCAAGAGGCAGGCACGCGTTTGGCGCTGCGGCAAGCGGAGGCTGAGCGAGATCAGTTACGGAGCCAGCTTGAGTCGATTGAGGTTGAGCGGCGCAAGATCCTGGAGCAAGCGCGCCAGGAGAGCGTGGTAGAGTTGGAGGAGGTCAGGCGAGAAATCCGCCAGGTGCGACGTAAGCTGCGCGATGCTGAGTCTTTGAACCGGCTAAAGAAACTTCAGAAACAAACTGAAGAGATCGAGCAAGAGATCGAGGATGAAAAGCGATCGACGGCGTCGGTGGCACCCATAAAAGGCAAAAAGAAGCGGGTCAGGAAGGGCGATTTCCAGGAAGGCGATACGGTCCTGGTCGTCCCGCTGGGGGCCAAGGGCAAAGTGGTCAGCCTCGACGAGAGAGAAGCTGTCGTGGCTGTCGGCCGGCTTCACATGCGGGCCAGATTCGATGAGTTGGAATTCAAGGAACGCGAAGAAGAACATGATGCGCCGCCAACAACCGGGCGAGCTGTTACCGCATCGCCAGGCATGGAACTTGATCTGCGAGGCAAGCGCGTAGACGAGAGTCTACAGATCTTGGACCAATATCTGGATGCTGCTTTCCTCGCCAACTTGCCATGGGTTCGCATCATCCACGGCAAGGGCACCGGAAGGTTACGCCAAGCTGTGCGCGAATCTCTCAAACAGAACAGCCACGTTTCAGCCTATGAAGAAGGGCGCGATGGCGAAGGCGGCGCTGGCGTTACGATAGCCAAGTTCGAGGTTGAGACTTAAGGAGTTAGGACGCTTCATGATCAAAGCTGTCATATTCGATTTAGGTGGAACACTCGTCGAATACGCGGGTGAATTCGACGCTTGGCCGGAACTGGAAGAGCCGGGCTTGAATGCGGCTTTTTCCGTTCTGGCCAGCAGCGGCGTGACTTTGCCGGATGTGGAACGATTCCGCGCGGTCGCGTTCGAACTCCTGCCCAGCCGCTGGCGACAGGCTACGGCCGGCAAGAAGAATCTAACCGTTGCCTGCCTGCTGGCCGAGATCCTCGAGAAGCTGGGCCTGGAACAACCTGCCGCGCAAAGTCTGGACGAAGCGGCGACGCATTATGAGCGTGCCGTCTGTGCAGGCGCCGTGGCCATCCCGCACGGCCGGGAAACGGTAGCTCAATTGAGCGCCGCCGGCTACCAGTTAGGGCTGATTTCCAATACGATGTTCAGCAGCCGGGCTCACATGTTGGATCTCGACCGGTTCGGACTATCCGCATACTTCGGGTCCTACCTGTTCTCGGCCGACGCCAATAAATGGAAGCCAAATCGCGCACCTTTCGATCAGGTCATGGCCGAGCTGGATGTAAACCCCGAAGCGGCGGTGTTTGTCGGCGATGACCCTGGGGCCGACGTAATAGGCGCCAGGCGAGCAGGTATGCACGTCATACACTTCAAATCCAGCGATCGCTTCCCCAGCCCAGGTGAAGATGTTACTCCCGACGCGACCATCGACGACCTGCGCCTGTTGACCCCGGTTCTGCACTCTCTTAACGGGCGTTTGCCAGACCGCCAGGTAACTGAAACCCAGGACGATTGGTCGGCCTCGGGCTATTGAAGCCCCTGACGGCCGATGCTACACTAGTCGCACCATGAGCGACGAAATCGCCCGCCAACAATCCATGATCCTGCTCGAACGTGGCTACCGCCATCAGATGAAAGGCGAGGTGGCGGATGCAATAATCCTCTACGAGCGCTCGCTAGAAACATGGCCGACGGCCGAAGCCTACACGTTTCTCGGCTGGACCTACAGCATGACCAACCGGTACGATGAGGCCATCGAGTGCTGCAAGAAGGCGATTGAAGTCGATCCCACGTTTGGCAACCCCTACAATGATATCGGTGCTTATCTCATCGAATTGAAGCGCTGGGAAGAGGCCATACCCTGGCTAGAAAAGGCAGCCGCCGCCGGCCGCTACGACTCGCCGCAATACCCTTACTTGAATCTAGGGCGCGTTTATGGACACATGGGCCAATACCGCACCGCCTTGCGCTATCTGGATCAGGCCTTGATTCTCGATCCTTTTTACCGAGCGGCCGTTTGGACCAAGCACACGCTGCTGGCCAAAATGAATTAGGGTCTGTAGCCGGCAGGAATGAGGTCCAGCGCCTGCTTCCGCTATATGGTTACGACTCGCGCCCGCCCCTCGTCGCCTATGACATGGCGCGTGTCGACGATTAGAGTTGCAAGCTTGCCAATTCGCGGCCAATCGAAGGCGCTGTGGTGAGTTACGACGACCACGCAATCCGCTTCGCTTAGATTCTCGTCATTCAACTCGACGCCTGGTGTGTCCAGTCCCTCGTCCGCCAAATTGTCAACGTATGGGTCGCTGAAGGTCACCAAGGCGCCCATCTCATTAAGCAGATGAATGATGTCTACGGCCGGGCTCTCGCGAAGGTCGGCGACGTTTGGCTTATAAGCCACGCCCAGTATCAAGATTCGACTACCCTTAACAGCCTTGCTCTCGTCATTGAGCGCGTTGGCAATCTTGCTCACCACATGATCCGGCATATGACTGTTGACTTCAGAAGCCAGCTCGATGAAGCGCGCCGTATAGTTGAGCGTGCGCAGCTTCCAGCTCAGGTACAACGGATCGACCGGAATGCAATGCCCGCCCAGTCCCGGGCCCGGATAAAAGGCCATGAATCCATATGGTTTGGTGGCTGCCGCCTCCACAACCTCCCAGGTATCCAGCCCCAGCTTATCACATATCAAGGCCACTTCGTTGACTAAGCCTATG
>CP070688.1:4084650-4087369 GCA_020353135.1 Chloroflexota bacterium | reverse complement strand
GCGCCGCTTTTTCGCCGACTCGACAAAGCTGATCACGTGCGCCGACGAAACTTCGTCGGAACTGTCACCCCGTGCCTTTTTCTCGGCGCGCAGGCGTATATTGTCGCGCACCGCGAGATCTTCGATAGCATTCAGTTCCGCTCGGGCCGCCTCGCTCCACGCGATTCCGGCCATATCGGCATCGCGCCCGATTTCGCCCGCATCGTAGGCGGCGACGATTTCCGCCATCGATTGCTCGGCACGGCCGGGCATCAGGTGCAAGAACTACAATTGCTTTGAAATCAACGCCGAGAAAGGCAGTGTGCGTTTCAATCTGGAGCGAATGAACGAACTGGAAGTCTTCTGGGTAGGCGAAGAGCCGGAAGAAACCCAGGGCTTCCACAAGGCGCTCATTACGGAAGACCATCACCCATGGTGGGACTACTGGTGGCCGCACGGGCACATCATCGGCTGGGAACACACCTTCGTGCATGAGATCAACCATCTGTTGGACTGCATCGTCAACGACAACGAGGTCGGTCCGCATGGGGCGACCTTTGAAGATGGTTACAAAGCAGCCGTCATCGCCGACGCCATTATCGAGTCGGCCGAGGGTAAGCGTCTGGTTGACATAAAGTACTAATCGATAGGACTCTGTCAAAGATAGCGGCCGCCCAACTCTGGTCATTATCTCCGCCAAGGGCCATCGCCGGCCGTAACGATCGGTCGAGAGGAGAATGTCCGCGGAGATCTGCGAATCATTGCCTTCACAAGCCTGGTCTGGTACGCTTCCAACAGACTCCGCGGCGATGTCCCGGAGAAGACCTACCGGCCAATTGAAATTGCTTTGATCGGCGGCATCGTACTGGGCGTATTCCTCATGTTCCGACCCTGGATTAATGAACTGCTCCAGGCAGGTTTTTCACGCTTTTGGTCTCGACGTTTGGCTTCATCCTGTGGAGTCATGTGACGCCCGAAGAGGAGGATCAGGCCCAGTAAACGGCGACCACCCGCCGAGCCGGAGGCCACGACCATAGAGTGATAGACCCCGGTTGAGCTTCGCTGCACTGTAGAACGAATACGATGTTACTTCTTGGAATTGACATTTCGACGACCGGCGCCAAGGCGTTGTTGATCGACGACCAGGGGCGAGTTCTAAGCTCGACCACTAATCCTTTGGACCTTTCAACGCCCCGGCCGCTTTGGTCCGAGCAGGCGCCCGAGGATTGGTGGACAGGCATCAAGAAGAGCATCGGCCAGGTACTGGAGTCCGGCGACGCCCGGGCCAAAGACATCGCCGCCATTGGTCTGACCGGCCAAATGCACGGCCTGGTGTTGTTGGACCAAAGCGGTCAGGTACTACGGCCGGCGATCCTCTGGAACGACCAGCGGACCGGCGAGCAGTGCGACGAGATCCGGGCCCGGCTGGGCAAGGAGCGTCTGATCAAGATCACCGGCAATGACGCCTTGACCGGTTTCACCGCGCCCAAGATCTTGTGGGTGCAGCAGCACGAACCCGGCATCTGGGACCGGGCGCGCCACATTCTGCTGCCCAAGGACTACATTCGTTACAAATTGACCGGCGAGTTCGCCGTCGACCGGGCCGGCGGGGCCGGGACTATTTTGTTTGATTTGAAGCAACGCACCTGGTCGGAAGAGATGCGCCAGGCGCTTGATATCCCGGCCGGGATGTTGCCGGCGACGTTGGAAGGTCCGCAGATCGGCGGCGCCATCACCCGGGAGGCGGCCGAAGCGACCGGACTGGCGGCCGGCACGCCTGTGGTTGGCGGCGGCGGTGACCAGGCCGCCCAGGCCGTTGGCGTTGGCGCGGTGCAGCCAGGCATCATTGCCCTTACCCTGGGTACCTCGGGCGTTGTCTTCGCCACCACCGAAGCGCCGCACGTCGAGCCCGAGGGTCGTCTGCACGCTTTCTGCCATGCGGTGCCCGATCATTGGCATTTTATGGGCGTCATGTTGAGCGCCGCCGGCAGCCTGCAATGGTATCGCGACACCCTGGCCCCTGGCGTCGCCTTCACTGCCCTGGTTGGCGAGGCGGCCACTGCGCCGGCCGGATGCGAAGGCCTGATCTTCTTGCCCTACCTGACCGGCGAGCGCACGCCCCATCCCGATCCGCTGGCTCGCGGCGCCTGGGTCGGCTTGACGCTGCGCCATCGCCGATCACACTTGACTCGTTCGGTCCTCGAAGGCGTAGCCTTCGGCATAAAAGACAGCTTCTCTTTGGTCCAGGCTTCCGGCCTGGGCGATATTGAGCAAGTGCGTATCTCCGGCGGCGGGGCCAGAAGCACGTTGTGGCGCCAGATCATGGCCGACGTGTTGGGCGCCGAGCTGGTCACGGTGAACACGACTGAAGGCGCGGCCTATGGCGCGGCCTTGCTTGCCGGCGTTGGCACCGGGTTATACGCGTCCGTTCCGGATGCCTGCGAAGCGATGATCGCCATTACCGGCCGGACGACGCCCGATGTTCAGGCCACGGCCGCCTACGATCCCTACTACGAGCGATATCGCGCCCTTTATCCCTCTCTGGCGCCCGAATTCACTGCCCTGGCCGCTCTAGACAATTAGAAGATCTGGACAGGATTCACAGGATTAACAAGATTCAGCTTTGATTGTAACTCTAGTTTCCCCTAAGTGGGGATGACAAGAAGCGGGGTCAAGTCCAAAATACAGTTGTCGAAAAAAGCTGTATGGAGGACATATGACCACCGCTTCGCAGAAAACT
>CP070688.1:4075379-4084550 GCA_020353135.1 Chloroflexota bacterium | reverse complement strand
TCCTTACGGCCGGCCAGGTGATTTAACTTCTCTGAGTCATACATGTAAAACAAGGTCTCCATACCGAGCCGATCGTACCCTTCGCTCTGTCTGGCAGTAGACGGGTCTTGCGGTCTCGTTCGTGCGTCATTGGATCTACTATTTGGTGAAAGCCATTATACTTTAGGCTCTAGAGGCACGCGAGTAGACCAAGCAGCTGCATAGGGCCCGGTCTAGCGTCATGTGATCCGGTACATCAGGCGCGGGATTCGGATCGTTGTCAGGCACCATAGGTCAATCGTAGTCTACCCATGGTCAGGCGGGTTTGCTACCAGGCTGCTAGTCAGCTAGAATGCGCCACCTATCGGATGTACTTCCCGTGATTGAGCCATCTAACGTATCCCCAACCGAGCAGGCTCAAGTTCCGGCCACTTTGAGCGAAGACCCTGGTATCGTTCGCGCGGCCGCGGTTCTGGCCGTCGGCAATGTGGCCAGCCGCGTTCTCGGATTATTAAGAGAGATCGTCAAGTCAAATATGTTCGGCGCCTCGCCCTTGCTGGCCGCCTACACGGTGGCCGTACTGGTGCCGATGACGCTCTTCAACCTGATATCCGGCGGCGAGATGGTTAGCTCCGCCCTGGTGCCGGTCTTCAGCGACTATGCCGCCAAGAAGAAACGGCCTGAATTGTGGCGTCTGGCCAGCTCATTCCTCACCTTGGCCACCATCGTGCTCAGCTTCATCGTGATCTTGGTCGAGTATTTCGCACCACAGATCGCCTGGCTGGCCGGAGCGCGCAATTTCGACGATCAACAATTGTTGCCGATCACCGTCAGCTTGATGCGGTTGGCGACGCCGGCCGTTTTGTTTCTCAGCGTCGCCAGCATTCTGACCGGCATTTTGCTGTCGCTAAAACGATTCACCCTACCGGCCTTCACGACGGCCGTCTTCAATGGCACGATTGTGATCGTGGCTCTGCTCCGGCCAGACCAGATCAGCAGTCTCGTATGGGGCATTTTGCTCGGTTCCATCTTGCAAGTTCTCATGCAGTTGCCCGGCTTGCGCGACGGTCGATTGCGACCCAGTTTTGACTGGAAGCACCCAGCTCTGCACCGGATCATCGTTCTGTACGCCCCGATCGTCGTCGCCCTGGTCGTCAACCAGGTGGCGATATGGATCAGTTATAACCTGGCCATCACCACAGGGGACAGTTCGGTGACCTACATGGCCTACGCCACATCGCTGTATCAATTCCCTCTAGGTCTGGTGGTCACCGCCTTGTCCATCGCCACCTTACCCACGTTGTCGCGACTGGCGACCGCCTACCGCGAAGCGGCCGAGGCTGGAGCCGCAGACGCCGGCGACCGGCTGAACGACTATAAGGAAACTTTGGCCGGCGGCTTACGCCTGGTTATCGCCCTGGGTCTGCCGGCGGCCGCTGGCCTGTTTGCGTTGGCCCAGCCGATCATCGCCTTGTTGTTGCAGCACGGTCAATTCACTGCTGAAGACACGGCGATCACTGCGCAGGTCCTTCGTGTTTACCTCATTGGCCTGGGTTTCGCGGCCGTCGACCAGATGCTGGTCTTCGCCTCTTACGCCCGCAAGGACACCTGGCGACCGGCTTTGGCCGGCGTGATAAGCATCGTCGTCTACACGATTGTCGCGATTATCTTGTTGCGCCCGCTGGGCTTATTGAGTCTCATGGTCGCCGACGCCGTCAAACACATCGTACATACGTCGATCATGCTTTTGCTGCTGCAGCGGCACGTCGGCGGGCTGGCCGGCTACCAGATCTCGGCCACCGTCGTCAAATCACTGGTCGCCGCCATCCTCACGGGTCTGGCAGCCGCTCTGACGGCCGGCATTTTGCGCGAGCTGCTGCCCCTGGATTCGTTTCCTCAAAGGCTGATCGTCGTCGTGGTTTCGGGATCGGTTGGGCTGGCTGCCTATCTCGGAGCGGCTTTTTTGCTCGATCTGCAGGATGCCAAGTCACTCTGGAATCTGGTATGGAGCCGCTTGCATTCATGACGCTGGCGTAGGAAAGATGGCCCTTTGGTCAACCAGGTCAAATAGTGTAAAATGCGACCGTCAGTTCAGTGGTCGGGTGTTCACCTTTGTTATTCTCATAGCCTTCAACCGGTGATGTAATCCACGCGGCTGTTGCTTCTGGCGGTCGCGACTTCGGAATGCAACAGGTAGACAAAGGAACAGAAAAGTGGCTAACGACTCTTATCAATTGGTTGTGCGCAACGCTCCGCAATCAGGTCTCATACCGGGTCAAACAATTGCAATCGAGGACGATATCTTGACAATGGGGCGAGATCCTCTGTCTGACATCATATTGGATGATCCTGAGGTCTCTCGTCATCATGCCAAGCTGGTGCTGCAAGCCGCGGGTTATGAGCTTCAAGACCTGGGCAGCACGAATGGCACCTTTGTAGACGGTCAGCGACTAGGTGGAGAACCGCAAGCTCTTAGTCCAGGCCAGGTAATCATGTTGGGCAGCAATGTCACGCTGGTTTACCAGGCAACGGTGGCCGTCGATCCTTTGGCTACTGTTGTCGCTCCGGCTGCGGCCGTCGAAGAAGAGGCTCCGGCCGACGAGGAACTAGATATCGTCGAAGAACTAGATGCTGTCGCGGCCGAGCTGATGGACGCAGACGATGACGCAGAATTGGCCACAATGATGGACGAAAGCCCATTCGTTGCTCCAATCGAAGAGCTTCCTGCGGAACCGGAACCGCTACCCGAGTTGCCAGAACCGTTAGAGCCATTGGCTGAAGAGCCCGCTTTCGAGCCGCCGCCGGTACCGGAAGCGCCTGAAGCCTCTTTTGAGGAACTGGATGAGAGGACCTTTGTTGATTCCGCCGCGCCAATCTCTGGTTACGCCGAACAACCGGCGGCTCCGCCGCCGCCCGATTTCGGCGAACCAGCGAAGGAAGGCGGCAGCAATCGCAATGTGATTATCATTGCCGTTGTAGTAATAGTACTGTTGATTTGCTGCTGCCTGGCCATCCTGGCTGGCGTACTGGTTGCCGATCCTTTCGGCCTACTCTAGCGCTGGACGTAACAGAATTCAGGCCGGCGTGGCCACATTTGCTCTGAAGTAAGGCCATTCCCCCAAAGATTTGGTAAGCCCGGGCTCTAATCGGTCTGATCTTCTGCCAAATCGTCTACGACGTCGTAGTCGCCCTCTATGACGATTAGATTCTCAGGTTCGTCCTGTTGCTCACCGGCTGCTCCGCCTTCGTCGGTCGCAGGGGGAGCACTGCTCTCGCGTTGCGCCTGGACATATTTAGCCACAACGTCTTGCGGAGCCATCTCGATAAAGACTTTGGCCCCGACTAACAGCGCGGTAACGTCGTCCAGCTGGCCTATTACCGGGAAGACATCTGGAATGAAATCCGTGGGAATAAGCACGTAGACCACTGCCAGGGCCGGCAGTACCTTGAGATACAAGGGTACTTCAGGACTGCGAATCAGGAACCAGGCCAGCCTTGCCTGGCGCCACATTTCCCGCCAGAAGCCTTCATCGGTGGTTGTGGTCGGTAGGGATGTACTCATATCTTGGTTCTGATTCTCTTCACTGTTGTTTTGGTTACTCTTAGCCATTCAGCACCTCACTATACGCATGCGTGGCGGCCGAGTTGCAATATCTGAGTTGGCGCACCTACCGTTGCCCAACGACATAATCTGTCAACTCCGGCAAAATCGGATTGACATCGTAACGCTTCCATTGGTCAATCCCGCCGGCTGTGAAAATCGTGAAGCCGATCACGTATCCGTCTTGACGCACGCCGGCATCATACCAGGCAAGCTGATTAATGAACGCCTGTTCGCCCGTCTCGCCCAGGCCTTGTCGTTCCCAATAGCTCTGGAAATCCTTCCATCCGGTGCCGGCCGGTCCTGGACGATTGCCAATGATGCCGTCTACGCCGGCCTCGGTGATGATGAGCGGTATGACCATATCGGCCGGCTTCAAGATCTCCTCATAAATCCATCGGTAACGAAAGGTCAAGGCGCCCCGGTCCGGATATGGCGGATAACCGGGCAAGGGCGAGCCGTAAAGATAAGCCATGTCTGGCGCACTGTATTCGTGTAACGTCAGCACGCCGCCAACCTTATTGGCCACGTCGATGGCCGGCAAGAACAATACAAACTCGTCCAATTCGGGCACGCCGGTGGCAAAACCACCTATTGCGCAGCGAAAGCCATTCTCAGCCATCAGCCGGCATCGTTCCTGTTCGAAGCGCGAGTACCAGATCATCCTGTCGCCATTGGGATCCGGCTCGTTCCATGCCTCCCAATAATCTACGGCCGGGTTGGCCCTGTACGTCTCTAAATGCTCTTCGACATAATCGCGCGCCGCCTCAACCGGATCGCCAACGTGATCCTGGTTGGTTATCGAGTGCCGGCCGACCGTGATCGTGCGCGGCGAAGCTTCACGGACCTCAGCCAGAAAACCAAAGTCGTCGACAGCCTTCATAACGGCCGGCTGGGCCTGCCGCACGAATTCCATGATTCTGGGATCATTGTTGCGCACGACGTGCAAGCCAAGCTTGCTTGGACCTAGCTCGTCTGTAGGCGGCAAGTCGGGAATAGAGCTGACATAACGTGTTGCAGTGGCTGTACTTGTGGCTGTGGCAGTTGGCGTGGCCGTTCTGGTGGGCAATGGCTGCGTTGCTATAGGGGTGCTACTCGGCGCGGCTACGGCTCCGTTCACCTGGAGGACGCCAATCGACGGCTTTGGCATGGCAGTGAATGTCGGCGGGACCGGGCTAGCAGCCGCTTGATCCACCCATTCCGTTGGCTGAATCTCCACTGTGGCCAGGGCCACGGCTCGCGTTGGCAGCGTATCACGCACTTCGCATGCGCTAGCCATCCAGGCGCATACGCCTAGCATGAACAGGATTCCCCATCGCCACCAGGCGCATTTACTCAGCATGGCGCGAATCATACCACCGCTTGGCAGTCAGGCAAACGGTACCTTTGCACCCCTCAACGCGGGTGCTAAAATCCTGACTCGGGCTGGCGACCCTGTCATAGATGCCTTTGATAGACTATGAATCTGTACATTCTTATCGCTAAGATCGTCCTGGTCGCTTTCTTCTTGCTGATGTTTTTGCGCAGCAATAAGTTGGTGTGGGGCATCGGGCTCTTGACCGTCACGACGGCTATCCTGCTTGATACCTTGCTGAGCACCTTCAGCCGCGACGAGATTCTGGCCCAGCTAGGCTTCTTCTTCTACGTGATAGTTGGCGGTCTAGTGGCAGGCGCGGCCTTGTGGCTCTGGGGCTTGTTGGGACCGCGCGTCCGCCATAACGGATCAGGCTTTCGGACTGATTCACAGGCCATGCCAGTCAATCGCTTCGCCGTGATTGAGCCGTCCGAAGTCAAAGACGCCGGCGTCGATACGGCCTTTGATAGGAGAATGCTCTTCGACCAGTTGCACGATCGCCTTGGCCCGGATGATTTGCTGGACGTGATTTTCGACTTGGGTTGGGTCGAGAACGATGTCGTGGCCTTCGGCCAAGACAATAACCAGCTCATTGTGGCCATGATTGATCTGGCAGAGCAGCGAGGGCAAACGGGCGATTTGGCATTGGCTGTTGAACGTATTTTGACCCCAATTCCCAGTGAGAATCTTCCGCGCCTGGAGAAGCTAACTGAGGATTCGCCGCCGACAATTCTACGCCACTATCTGTTGGCCACTTGCGATCTGGCAGAACTTGAGGGACTGGTAACTCGGTTGGAGATAGACTGGGAGCTATTGAGCGGAGACAACAAGAAGAGTAAGACCCGGAATCTTCTACTCTATTTGTACAGGCGCAACCGGGTCGCGGAACTGATTGTGCTGCTGCAGGTCCCAATCACCGATTAGGCTCGTTTCGGCAGCTTTGGACCGGCAGCACCACCAAGAGGGGTTATTCTTCGGCGCTTTTCTCAACCGTGTCTTCTTCGGCTGAATCCTCTTCGCCTTCCTCTTTCACTCCCTCGCGAAAGGCGCGCACGCCTTTGCCGAGCTCTTCGCCAAGCCGTCCGACTCGGCCTACGCCAAAAACCAACAGCACAATCACCAGAATGATGACCCATTCCCATCCGCCAAGATTTGGCATCGCGTCATCTCCACTTACTAATAGTCCGGCGGTGAGATCCGCGGACCTACATAACTGTTGAGGGAATTATATCATTAGCAGCCATTGAACCGCAACGCGGTTGAACAGTGCTGTGGCCAGCTACCGCGCTCATAAGATTAGCAGCTGCCGGTTCGGTTGCTACCGTGTTACCTCAGTGCTAAACTACCTACCCGATATGTCTCAAGCCCTTTACCGTAAATGGCGCCCGGCCAGATTCGAAGAGGTTGTTGGTCAGGAACACGTGACTCGCACCCTTCAAAACGCAGTAGCCGGAGACCGAATAGGTCACGCTTACTTGTTCTCTGGCCCCCGGGGAACCGGCAAGACGACCATTGCCCGACTGGTCGCCAAGGCAGCCAACTGCCTGGACGACGACCTGTCTCGACGGCCGTGCAATCAGTGCGCGCCTTGCCTGGCTGTTAATGACGGTCGTTTCCTTGATCTGATCGAGATCGATGCGGCATCCAATACTGGCGTCGACGACATCAGAAGTTTACGCGACAAGATCAATTTCGCCCCGAGCGAGGGTCGATTTAAAGTCTACATCATCGACGAAGTACATATGCTATCGACGGCCGCCTTCAATGCGTTACTAAAGACTTTGGAGGAGCCGCCTTCACACGCGATCTTCATCTTGGCAACGACCGAAGAGCATAAGGTACCTCTGACCATCAAGTCGCGCTGCCAGCCCTTCAGCTTTCGATTGTTCACAACCCAAGAGATCGCCGGCCGGTTGAGCTGGATGTCCGAACAGGAAAAGCTGGTGATAGAGCCGACGGCAATAGATATGATCGCCAGCCAGGCCGCGGGTAGCCTGCGCGACGCCGAGAGCTTGCTAGATCAATTGGTTGCCGCGCCAGGCGACACGATCACGCTTGCCCGAACACAGATGGTACTAGGTACGGCCAGTGACGCGGCCGTGCGCCGGCTCACCGATGCCTGGCTGGCCGGAGACGGCCAACGAGGATTGAGTACCATTCACGATGCGCTGGGATCCGGCGCCGATGCACGCCAATTCGCCCGCCAGATGGTAGCCTACCTGCGCGAACTGCTTTTGCTCAAGACCGGAGGGCGAGACCTGGTATTGGCGACGACTGTTGAAAGGCAAGACGTCATGATCCGGCAGGCACAGGAAGCTGATCGGCAACACTTGATCGAAGCTCTTAAGCACTTCAGCGAAGCAGCGAACATGCCATCTGCTAACTGGCAGCCTCAACTACCGCTTGAGCTGGCGTTTATCGAGCTGCTGCCGCCGGGAAACGACGCCTCTCTGCTGGAGTCAATGCCAGAAGAGCAGTCATCCGAGGAAACTCAAGCGCCGCAGAAGGCTCCAGCTGAGCCTGACCCGCCGTCGAAGGCTCCTTCGCTGGCGCCTGATGAGTCGCATGAAGATGCGGCCGGGCCAAGGGCCGGGTCCGAGCAACATATATCGCTTGAGCTCGTAACTGAGAGCTGGCCCAAGCTGCGCGAACTTGTTGGCAAACGCGATAAGAACTTGCCAGGTATTTTGGCTTCAGTGACGCCGCTGGCAGTGGAAGGTGACGTGCTGATTCTCGGTTTTGGCTTCCCGATCTTAAAAGAGAAATTTGACAATCAAAAAGGCGCCAAAACGATAGTGGCTGACGCGCTTGGCCAACTCTTGGAAGCCGAATGCCAGGTCAGGACGGTTGTCACGGACCATTATGAGATCGTCGCGGCCGAGAGTTCTATTGCCGATGAGGATTTCGCAGCCCTGGCCGACGAACTTGGCGGAATCGTGCGATCTGGAGAGTAACTATATAATCCAGGTACATCGCATTAACCAATGTGCGCCGCGCCCCATTTTCAGGAGAGAACCACATGACTAGAAGATCGTACAGGGGTAAGCCTAAGAAGAAGAAAACAGCTTCGCCGGGGAATATGATGGCCCAGGTGCAAAAAATGCAAGAGCAGATGGCCGCTCAGCAGGACGCCTTGGCCACAGAAACAGTGTCCGTAACGGCCGGCGGCGGCGCCATTACAGTAGTTATCACCGGTCATCAGCGGTTGCAGTCGATTGAAATTGAGCCTGAGTTGCTGGATCCTGAGGAAATCGACCTCCTGCAAGATATGTTGATCGCGGCGATCAACTCGGCGATCGAACAGTCACAGGCCATGGCAGCCGAACGCATGGAAGGCCTGACAGGCGGCTTGGGGATCAGTGATTTACTGGGCGGGCTATAACGTTGGCTCGTTACGTATTGCCGCGCTCGGTCGAACGTCTGATCAACGAGTTCGCCCGCCTCCCAGGTATCGGACCTAAGACGGCATCGCGGCTGACGTTCTTTTTGCTGCGGGCTTCGGACGAGCAGGCGGCCGAATTGGCGACTGCCCTCGACGCCCTCAAATCTAGCACCCAGCTTTGTTCTACCTGCTACAATATCACCGAAGAAGATCCCTGCCCGATCTGCTCCGATGAAGGGCGGGATGTGCGCCTTCTATGTATCGTCGAAGAGCCGTTGGACGTTGTGGCCATAGAGCGCTCAAGGGCATTCGACGGCCGCTTTCACGTGTTGCATGGCGTGATATCTCCAGTGGAGGGGATCGGGCCAGACGATTTGAAGATCGCCGAGCTGATTCGACGTCTGGAAGAAGGCCAGTTTCTGGAAGTGATCATCGCCACCAACGCGACGCTTGAAGGCGATTCAACCGCTCTCTATCTGCAACGCAGATTGGCGCCGTTCAATCTCAAATTGACGCGTCTGGCCCGGGGGCTGCCAGTGGGTGGCGATTTAGAGTATACTGACGAGATCACTTTGGGCAGGGCGCTAGAAGGCCGGCAGGAGATGACTTGAGGCGGGAGTGGATGGGAGTCGAACCCACCGCCGCTCGCTCTGCGCGACCGGCCACCGGTTTTGAAGACCGGGGCATCCACCGGGACACAACCACTCCCAAGAAGCGGCTACCACTATAGCCAAGGCTTTCGACCTAGGCAACCGATCGTCAATTCTGGCAAGCAAGAACTAGTCTTCGTCAACTTGACAGCCACTGGTCGTTTGGATAGAATTCTCCTTGCTTTGCGGCAGTCGCTTGACCACC
>CP070688.1:4064248-4075279 GCA_020353135.1 Chloroflexota bacterium | reverse complement strand
TGTTGCCCAGGACAGCGCCGGCCGAGCGACTGGAGGCGGCGATCCACGGCGTGGCCCAGGGCCTGGCGGTGATCGAGCCGGAACTGCTGACCAATGCCTGGCCGGCTGGTTCTTCTGGCGAAGCGGGCCTGGCCGAAGAGCTGACGCCCCGGGAAGTGGAGGTGCTGCAGTTGCTGGCCGAGGGGTTGGCCAATAGGGCTATCGCCCAACGGCTGGCCATCAGCGAGCACACCGTCAAGTTTCACGTCAATGCCATCATGAGCAAACTTGGCGCCCAGAGCCGGACGGCGGCCGTGGTGAGGGCGACGCGGTTGGGGTTGATAATGTTGTGATTTAGCTTTGAGCTATTAGCAACGAGCTTCCAGCCAACAGCCTTCAGCCGTCAGCCTTCAGCTGTCGTCTACCTAGCCATTTTTCCAGGTGGGAGCCAGGTCAAAGGGGCGGTGTTTTTGCCATTATACCCCGGTAGAGTTGTTTGTTACGACGAGATACATTTCCCCGGAAACGGCTCTCAGAGTAACTCCTCGAGCTTGGAGTTTGCGGGGAAATAAAAAGAATGGAGGCAACCTAATGGCGGATTTATTGGCTCAATTATCGGATTCTTTGGCCGGGATGGTGGAGACAGCCGGGCCGAGCGTAGTGCGGGTTGAAGGGCGGCGGCGCTTGCCGGCGACGGGCATCGTCTGGGCGGCCGGGGGCGTCATCGTCACGGCCAATCACGTGGTTAAGCGGGACGACAAGATCGCGATTGGCCTGGCCGACGGCGAGCGGATCAAGGCTAAGGTGGCCGGCCGGGACCCCAGCACCGATCTGGCCGTCTTGAAGGCTGAAGCAAGCGACCTGGCGGCGGCCGAACGGGCAAGCGGCGATTTACATGTCGGGCACCTGGTGCTGGCCCTGGGCCGGCCGGGACGAACGGTTCAAGCCACGCTGGGCATCGTCAGCGCGCTGGGCAATAGCTGGCGCACGCCGATGGGCGGGCAAATCGACCGTTATTTACAGACCGACGTGGTCATGTACCCGGGCTTCTCGGGCGGGCCGCTGGTCGGCGCGGGAGGACAGGTCATTGGCCTCAATACCTCGGCTTTGGCCCGGGGTGTGAGCCTGACGGTGCCGCTGGCGACCGTAGAGCGGGTGGCCAATACGCTGCTGGCTCACGGCCGGGTGCAGCGCGGCTATCTGGGCGTCAGTACGCAGCCAGCCCGCCTGCCGGCGGCGATCAAGGAGGAGGTCGGCCAGGAAACCGGACTGTTGGTGGTGAACGTGGAGCCGGGCAGCCCGGCGGACGAAGGCGGGTTGGTGTTAGGCGACACGATAGTCGGCTTGAGCGGTTCGGCCGTGCGCCAACACGACGATCTGCTGGCTTTGCTGACCGGCGACGTGGTGGACCAAAAGACGCCGGTCCAGATCGTGCGCGGCGGCGAGTTACGAACGGTCAACGTGACGGTAGGACAAAGGCAATAGATGCCCGATTTAGTGAGCCAGATCAACGAGCAGATGTCGGCCGTCGTCGACGAGGCCCGGCGCTGCCTGGTGCAGGTGCACAATGGCCGGCGTGGGGCCGGGGCGGGCACGATCTTGCACGCCGACGGCCTGGTGATCACCAACGCCCACGTGGTCAGGCGCCAATCGCCAAAGATAACATTGGCCGACGGGCGGACGCTGCCGGGCCGGTTGTTGACTTACGACGAAGAGCTGGATCTGGCGGCGGTGGCCGTGGATGCCCAAGATTTGCCGACCATCGAACTGGGCCGGCGAGGGCAGCTGCGGCCCGGCCAATGGGTGGTGGCTCTTGGCCATCCCTGGGGCATCACCGGGGCGACCACGGCCGGCATGGTCATCGACGTCGGCCGGCCGGTGGAAGAGTTACCTTATCGGGGAGAGCTGATCCAGGTCGGGCTGCATCTGCGGCCGGGGCATTCGGGCGGGCCGATGGTCGACGGAAGCGGCCGGCTGGTGGGCATCAATGCCATGATCTCGGGGCCGGAGGTGGGGCTGGCGGTGCCCATTCACGGCGTCAAGCGGTTTTTGAAGCAAAATCTGGGTTCGGCCGCGTCTGTTGTGATTTAGGTCGTAATGAACTAAGAGGTTCTTTGATAGCCGTATAGCCTGACGAGTTCAGGCAGGAGTATGCGGCTCGTCTATCCGGACGCATCGCAGGGCTCCAGATGGTATTGGGCGCGCTGATCGCAGGTTAAATCGGGAATGTAACGGTTGGCGCGAGCATGGTCGATCACTTCTTCAAGGTTTAAGTTGGCGATCGGCCGGACGATGACCCGGCCATCCTCCCCGGACGAGATGGCCGTCCTTCCATCAGGCGTCAAGATCACCTTCCAGACCCAGGCCTCGTGCTCGGTGAATCGACGTAACTGTTCGCCCGTCTCTACATCCCATAAGATGAGGGTGCCGTCGGCCGAACTTGAGATGAGCTGGCTGCCATCCGGGGTAAAGGCAGCGCTGCTCACGCCGTTGTCGTGGCCGACAAAGCGGCGAATTACCTCACCGCTCTCAAAATCCCATAGGACAATGCTCAGGTCCGTGGAAGTGGAAGCGAACTGTTTCCCGTCAGGGCTAAATGCAATGTTGACGACAAAGCCGCCATGTTCATAGCGTTTGATTTCTCGGCCGGTCTCCAGGTCCCACAAAGTAATATTCCCGCTGTCACTTCCCGAGAGGGCGGCGCCGCCATCGGGCGTAAAGGCGACGGCAAAGATCGTCATCGCACCGGGATCTTCCATCGCCTGGAGCACCTGCCCACTTTCCAGATCCCACAGGCGCAGGATACCATCCTCGGTGCCTGATAAGGCCTTCCTACCATCTTCGCTGATGGCCAGGTGCCAGACAGCGCCGCCTTCCGGTACCTCGAAGCGGCGCACCTCTTCTCCCGTCTCCAGGTCCCATAAAACTATAAGCGTCGGATCAACTGTATCTTGGTTGGTAACCGAAGCCCCACCCAGCAGGGCGAAGCGACCATCGGGGCTTATGGCGACGGATAGAAAGACCGCGTCGAGCTCTATGAACTCAAATGAAACGTCACCGGTCTGAAGGGCCCAGGCCAATGCCTGGGCCCGGTCATCTTCCTGATCTTCAGATGAAGTGGCTGTTGAAACGACCGTTTGGCCGTCCGGGCTAATGGCCACATGGTTTACGTTGTCGCCGTCGTGATTTTCAAAGCGCCTGGATGTGTCCGTCGCCTCCGTGCTTTCACCTCGCGAAAGGTTCCAGACCCGTAACGTCCCATCGTCGGAGGCCGTCACGGCTCCTCTCCCGTCAGCCAAAAAAAGCACCCTGCTCAGAGCTGCCTGGTGTCCGGTCATCAATTGAAGAAGCGAGCCGGTAGCCAGGTTCCACCACAGCAATGTGCCCTCGTTGCCGGCCGTTAGCAAGGTGCGGCCGTCTGGGCTCAGGTCCTTGAACGATATGCCGGCTGTATGCCCGCCACCCGTTGCGCCAAAGCGTCTTATCTCGGTTCCAGTTTCGGCGTCGAGCACGGCAACTTCTTCGGCATTAACCACGATCTGCTCGCCGTCTGGCGTAAACATCGGGTAATCTAGCCCGATATCAAGATCAAATCGGTGGCGAACCTGACCACTATCCATGTCGACAAGCAAGCCGAAGAAACTATCGTCCGGACCACGTTGGCCGTCCGGGCCGAGATCGACGATGAGGGCCAGCCCCGTTTCGCCGTCAGGGCTTATGACCAGGTTCCAGACCCCGGTGCCATCACCCCTTTCGAAATCTACCCGACGAATCTCTTCGCCCTTTTCGACGTCCCACAAGATCAGGTCGGCCTGCCCAACAAGCGTGGATTCGGTCGAAAATTCGCTGAGGCCCAGGAAAACCACCCGGCCGTCCGGGCTGAGGTCAATATGCCGGATATGCTCGCCTTCGGTCTCGAGACGGTGCAACTCCTGGCCCGTTTCTATATCCCAGACAATCAAGGTCGACTTTGACGGCACGTCCTGCTCATCTGCCAGGCCAGACAAGGAGACGACTTTGTCATCATCCGGGGTCAAGAACAGCCTGAATACCGGTTCATGGTGTCCTTCGAAACGGAGACGTTCCCCGCCATTCTCCAGGTCCCAGACGATCAGGTTACCATCGGCCGAAGCGGAGACGGCCGTGGCGCCGTCCTGCGTGATGGCGATCTCATTGACCGTATCCGTATGGCCTTCGAAATGGTGAATCTCGTGGCCGTTTTCCAGATCCCATAGACGCAGGCTGTTGTCCGGCGCCGGCTCGCCGTCGGCAAGCGCCAGGAATGGTTGTAACCGGCCAGATCCAGAAAGGACGCGCTGATCGCCCGGCAAAAGGGCCAAGGCAGAAACAGGAGATTCGTGGCCCGCTAACAACAGGCGCGTGCCTGGACCAAAGGTCGTTTCCCGCACGGCCCGCTCGGCTTCCAGGGGCGGATTCTCGATGGCGGTCGCTTCCAGGGCCAGAGCGAGGGCCAGGTCGCCATTACCCGATTCCTGGGCCTGGAGGGCATTGGCCGCCAGGGCCAGGCTCAACGACTCGGCCGCGCTGCGCTCGGCCAGGGCTTGCTGTTCGGCTCGAGCAAGAGCTTCGGCCTCGGCCGCCTGTTGGGCTTGACGGGCGGTGTTCCATTGCACGGCGGCCAGTATAGCCAGAGTTATCGCGACGACAAGACCAATCGCCAGCCCGGCCGTCACCCGGCGTCGTAAGCGATCGCGCTCCATCTGCCGGCGCTCACGATCAGCCTGGCGCTGCTCCCGCGAAGTGATGCTGGCCTGGATGAATTCGACTTCTGAGAGGCTCAGATCGGCTGGTCTTTCAACCAGCCAGCGTTCGGCCGTGGCCAGGGCTACGCCGCGCAGCAAGGCGCCGTCGTCCCGTTCGCTGGCCTTCCACTGGCGGATGACCGCTCGCAATCGCTCTTGCCAGACCCGAAAGTCGCGGTCAGCTTCCATCCAGCCCCGCAAACGTCCCCAGCCCCGGATCAGGGCTTCGTGGACGACCTCGACGGTCTCATTACCTTCAGCGTCCCGGCCGGTGACCAATAGGCGGGAATCGGCCAGGTGCTGCACCAACTGCCAATCGGCCTCGCCTAGTTCGGCGCGGGTCGCCAGCCGACGCGTGTCCTCGGTACCCTCGCCCGGCCGCACGACCTGGATGAAGATCCGCTGGGCGGTCTCTTGTTGGTTGGCGCTGAGTTCATCAAGAACGGCGTCCGCATGTCTGGCCAGAGCGCCATCCACCCTGCCAATGGCTTCATATGCATCGTGGGTCAGAAGAGCGCTATCTTGACGCTCCCAAAGCATGGCCATGGCGAACTCCAACAGAGGCAAGTTGCCGGGTTCGGCGCCCACGTCGTCCAAGATTCGGGCCACCAGCCCTGTTTCGAAGTCGACGGCCAGCTTATTGGCCGGGCTAACGATGGCCCGGCTTAATTCGCCTTGGGTCATCGGTCCCAGGATGACGTCCGTCTCTTGCAGGGCATCGGCGAAAGGGCGATGGGCCAGGGCCTGGCCCATGAAGTCGGCGCGCAGCGTCAGGATAAAGGAGAAGAACGGCGCCGGCCGGTATTGTTGCTCGTAGACCGCATCGGTCAGCACGTCCATGAAATGGTCCCGCAGCTCGTTTTCGGGCACCAGGGTATATAGCTCTTCAAATTGATCGCCTACCAGGGGCAGGCGCGTCTCCGGCGGCTGATCTTGCAGGATATTGTTGACCACATCGATCAGGGCCAGGTCACCGTTCTTCAAGGCCTCGGCCAGCTTGTTGATCTGCACCATCTGATCGGTCTTGCTTAGATCGGGTTCAAGATGGGGGATCAGGGCCCCGGCCAGTGCGTGAAACGGCCGGCTGCCAGGACGGAAGGAGGTGATGAGCCAGTTGCCTTGCTGCCTTAGCTGCGACAGGAGCCCGGCATGCACCACCGAGGATTTACCGCTGCCCGATGGGCCGACCACGGCCAGCATCGATTGCTCGCGCACTGTTGTCATGAGCAGGTCGGTGAAAGACTCCCGGCCGAAGAAAAAGGGCGCGTCCTCCTCTCTGAAGGAGAACAGGCCGCGATATGGGTTTGCCGACGTCAGCGCCGTCACCTCTGCTTCTTCAAGATCAGCCTGATCCGAAGGCGAGGATTGGCCAGGGGCCAGCACGGCGCTCGAGCTCAGTGTGCGTGGTGGGGGGAAGCTCTGATGCGGCAACTCTGGGTGTGACAATCCGTAGATATGGATGGGTTCCTCGCAGCCTTTCAGTTCGTGCTCGCCGTAGGGCTGCCAGGATGCGCCATCAGGCAGAGGGAAGGCATCCTTCACGCTTTCCGAGACCAGGATTTGCCCGCCCCAGGCGGCGTCCATTACCCGGGCGGCATAATTCAGGAGCGGGCCAAAGAAGGCGTCTCCCTCGCGGAAGTAGTCGTAGCCTTCCCAATCTTCCTGGGCACCGTGCAGGCCGACCCGTATGCGCAACTCGCCAATCTCGCCCCAGTCGGCCGCGCCGAAGGTCTTCTGGATGGCGAGGGCACTTTCAAGGGGCTTACCGCCCTCGAACAGGGCCTTGACCCCATCACCACGAGATTCTAATATCCGGCCGCCGTAACCCTCGATTTTCTCATTGAGTATCCGGTTGTGCTGAAGCAGAGCGCCCAGCATCGCCTCCCGATGCCGGTCCCAGAGTGGGGTCGAGTCTTCGATGTCGGTGAACAGGAAGACCGGCATAGGCCCGTTCTGGACTGCTTCTGCTGGGCGCTCAACCTGCGGCTGCGATGGCCCTGATTCGGCTGGGATGGAATCGGCCCTTATCTGTTCATAGAGTTCGGTTGTCTCGGCCGATGGCTCTACTTCCAATTCCCCTTCCAGAAGTTCGCGCAGCCGCTCATACTGGGCCAGGGCGGCAATGCGCTGCCCACTCTGGGCCAGGGCGGTCATGAGCTGCCGGTAGGCTCCCTCGCGCAGGTTGTCGATCTCGAGCTGCCGCCAGGCATGGAGCTGGGCGGTCTCGAAATCCCCCAGATCCAGGCAATAATCGGCCAGGGCGTGTAAAGCGTCGAGAACGTCGCGCCGAAACCGTTCGCGCTGTACCAACGCCCAATCTTCGAATTCGTTGCTGTCGGCCAAGTAGAGATCGGCCAGGAATTGGTCGCGGTAGACAGCCGTGATCTCGGCCAGTTCTGTGGCCAGTTTGTCGTCTAGTGTTCCGACTTTGGCCTCTCGCCAGGCAACTATCCGTTCCCGCAGATGTACGGCGTCTACCCTGATACCGTCATCGGCGCGCAAATTGATGCTCTCTGGCCCGGCGTCGACAAAGTCGGCCAGCGGGGTCTGGTTCAGAACCCACAAGGTGCGGCGCAAATTGGCCCGGGCTCGGGTCTGATTGAACTCGGGCCAGAGAAGCGCCGCCAGTGATTCCCGGTCATGATGCTGATCCGAGACCCCCAGGTAGGCCAGGAGGGCCAGCCCTTTGCGGGAGTTAATTTCAACCGGCCGGTCATCTACAACCAACTGTACGTCACCAAGTAGTAAAAGATCAAATCTAGGCATAATTTGCGGCTGCTAAATAACTTTGAACCAATCATAGGCCATGCCCGGCCATTCGACTGGAATCCCGCCTACGTGGTTTCGGTATTCATCAACCTCTCGGACTCAACTGTCTTCGAACCCTCGAATGAACCTCCATGCTTGTTCCTCCGGAAGGATGCGGCCGACACGGACGGACATTCCGGGGAACTGAGCGAAGACACTGTAAATAAAGACCCGGAATACGTCTAGCAATTCCTGGTTCAAGGTTACAGCCTGACCAGGGACGGCCGCTAAGACTTTGTGATCGGCCTCTCCGTCTTCTTCTTGTTCCAGCAAACCAACAGGCACACATTCGACGATGGTTCCGGCCTTCAGGTGATCTTCCGTGATGACATAGCAGTCCACGTTATCGCCGTCGGCGGCGGTGGTACCGACGATGAAGCCGTAAGGATAAGGATATGGCAGCAGAGTGCGTCGTGTGCCCTTGTGCTCGAGCGTCTTCTCGTCGTACAGGTTCCTTTCACGGGAACCCGCTTCAACCTGAATAAACACCTGTATCAGGGGGTGTTCCTCAGCATCTTTCGCAGAGTTATTGGCAGCCATTTGCCTCTCATTTATTTGTTATAGTAGCCAGAGAGCATCTGACAATGCGCGTCGTAGCCCGGTTTTGCAAACTGTTGCGGGGTGCCATCCGGCGCTACGAACGGGCCACAGGATGCCGACTGTTCTGCTAGACACCGACATACTATATTGCCCTGGCCGCAGACGCCAAAATGCGGCGCCCGGCGTCAGGGTTAGACGGCGTTGCCGTCGACGCTTGAACCCAGCAGGTTTCCGTCATAGAATGGGCCAAGCACAGAAATCAACGCCGCCACAATTCGACCGAGGTAGAGACCATGCTTAGCGATGCGCAGGACGCTTTTGGGCACGAGTTGCTGGACCATCTGGCCGGCAAAGAGACCTGGGAAATAATCGAACGGAATGACGGCTACTTCGTCTCGTCGCTGGGCGCGAAGCTTTACTTCAGCGAATACGAAGATTGGCCGGTGGCCGATAAGCTGGCCATGAGTTATGTTCGGGGCAAGGTGCTGGATATCGGCTGCGGGGCGGGACGGCACTCGCTATACCTGCAAGAACAGGGCTTTGACGTGCACGGAATCGACAATTCGCCCGGCGCCATCGAGGTCTGTAAGCGGCGTGGCCTGGCCAAGACGACGCTTTTGCCGCTGACACTATCGAGCCGGCAGCTTGGCGTTTTCGACACGGTCATGATGATGGGCAATAACTTCGGGCTGCTGGGCAATCCCAGGCGGGCGCGGTGGTTTCTCAGGCGACTCAAGGGCATGACCACTCCGGAAGCGCGGATCATTGCCGTGACCCGGGATGTTCGCGGTACGGATGTGCCGGAGCACCTGGAATATCATGCCCGCAACCGGGCCGCGGGCAAACCGGCCGGGCAGGTGCGAATCCGGGTGCGCTATAAGCGTTACGTCACGCCCTGGATTGATCTGCTTATGGTCGCGAAAGATGAACTGCGGCAGCTATTGGACGGTACGGGCTGGGAGCTGCGCGAGACGATTGAAGGCGAGGGCGGCTTGTATGTCGCGATCATCGAGAAGGTCTAGGCGCGCTTCAAACTGACGAAAAGGAGGAATGACATGCTGGCGACAAGATTCACCGAGTTGGTTGGATGTTCCGCACCGATCCAACAGGCGGGCATGGGTTCGCACTCTAAACCTGGATTGGCTGCCGCGGTAGCCAACGCGGGCGGACTGGGCATGGTATCTGTGTACAGTAAGTATGGCGGGCCACCGGCGAATGTCGCCAGAATGCTCGACTACACAAGACAGGAGACAGAGGGGGTCTTTGGCGCAAACTTCATCATGCGTTTCATGGAGCCTGATCTGGCCCATGAGACGGTCAAAGTCGCCGCCGAATCTGCCAATGTCGTCGAGTTCTTCTATACCGATCCAGATCCGGCGCTGATCGAAATCGTGCATTCTGCGGGCGCGCTGGCGTGCTGGCAGGTTGGCTCGCGGGACGAGGCGAAGGCAGCCGCCGATGCTGGCTGTGACTTCGTCATTGCTCAGGGTACTGAGGCCGGCGGACATGTGCGGGGACCGATCGGTTTGCTGCCGCTGCTGGAACAGGTGCTAACGGCCGTCGACGTACCGGTGCTGGCGGCCGGCGGCATTGGCAGCGGCCGGGCCATGGCGGCCGTTCTGGCCGCTGGAGCGGACGGTGTGCGGGTGGGCACCCGCTTTCTGGCGGTCGAAGAAGCGGAAGCGCACCCGGACTATCTGAAAGCGCTCATCGGCGCCGAGGCGCAGGATACTGTCTACACGGAGGCCTTTGAGGTTAGCTGGCCCAATGCGCCGCACCGTCTCTTGCGAGCCAGTCTAGACACGGCCGAGGCCATTGAGGGCGAGTTCTCTGGCACCATGGCGGATGGTTGGAATGGCGAGCGATATGACGTACGCCGGTTTCAGCCTGAAGGCGTACATAAGTCGGCAACTGGAAACATTACGGCCATGTCAATGTGGGCAGGAGAGGGCGTGGGTGGTGTAAAGAAGGCACAAACGGCGGCCGAGATCGTCCAGGAGCTTACGAGCGAGGCTGAGTTGCTCTTGAGGCGCTGGCGCTGAATTCGCATGCGCGCATTGGATAGGCATTCGTTATATGCCGGCAAGGGAGAAGTGCGCATGCGTCCGCCCATTACCTGGGCCGCACACCATGAACGAAGTCCGTAGCGCGAACTTCCCAGTTTGCGGATCCGGAACCCGGACCAAGAGGCCTTGTCGTGCCATCCCGACCGAAGGGAGGGATCCCTGAGGACGCATCGTATTTGAAGCCCGAGGTAGTAGGGATGCTTGCTCCGAGGACTTCGTTCAGCATGACACGGGTAAGGCTTCACGCTTATTGCCCAGGTATTTAATGAGGCTCTATCAAAACCCGACAACTAGGTGCTCAGAATGCCCATTATTCGGTTGAGATCGAAAGAGTTTGATTTACAAAGGAGGTTTCTGTGAACGACCAGGCTAAGTACATACTTGCCGCTTCCTTGGCCGAGGTGGAAGCGGCCGAGTGTACGGCCATGCAATTGGACGGGCATATCGTGGCTTTGTTTGCCCACGGCGGCCAGGTTCGTGCCGTCGACAACCGCTGTCCCCATATGGGTTTCCCGCTGGATCGGGGCACCGTGCAGGAGGGTATACTCACCTGTCACTGGCATCACGCCCGCTTTGACCTGGAGAGCGGCGGCACCTTTGACCAGTGGGCCGACGACGTGCGCGTTTTCCCGGTCGAAGTGCGGGATGACCAGGTATGGGTCGATCTGTCCCGACACCACGATCCGCGGCAGCACCAGCGGGAACGATTGTCGGTTGGGCTGGAGCGGAATCTGTCGCTGGTGATGGCCAAATCGGTGCTGGTCCTCACCGAAGGGCAGGGTGATCCGGCCGAGCCGTTCCGGGCCGGTCTGCTATTCGGGACCCAGTACCGGCGGGCAGGCTGGCGCATGGGTCTTACCATGCACACCTGCTTG
>CP070688.1:4056988-4064148 GCA_020353135.1 Chloroflexota bacterium | reverse complement strand
ATGGCCACCCGCTGCTGCTGGCCGCCCGAAAGTTCGTCCGGCCGGTGATCGGTCCGATCGCCCAGCCCAACCATTTCAAGGGCCTCTTCGGCTCTTCGCATCCGTTCGCCTCGACCAACGCCGGCATACATTAAGGGCAGGGCCACTTGCTTAATAGCCGGTGTCCTGGGCAGAAGGTTGAACTGCTGAAAGACGAAACCAACCCGCATGTTTCGAATCCTGGCCTGTTCGTCGTCGGTCATTTGACTGACGTCGATTCCATCCAGGGTATAGACGCCGCCGGTCGGCGCGTCGAGGCAGCCGATGATGTTCATCAACGTGCTTTTGCCCGAGCCTGAAGGGCCCATGACGGCTACAAATTCACCTTCCTGAAGCTTCATGTCGACCCCGCGCAGCGCGTGAACCGTTTGAGTGCCCATTTCGTATGACTTCGTGATATTGTCCATTGTGATCATGTTTCTACTCCTAAAGCGAGATATTCTTCGCTAGCGAGTTTCACCTCGCTCATCCGCGTCCGCCAAATGGGCCATTGCCCTCGTCAGGACCAAAGCTCTGCACCGGCAGTGAATTGCCTACCAGAAGCTGGTCGCCTTCGGTTAATCCTTCGACGATTTGCGTATAACCGCCGTCCCGCAGGCCAAGGGTTACCTCGACCTCGGTCACCAGGCGCTCGCCTGAGCTATCCTGCTCTACCAGGTTGACCATGTAGCGGCCGCTGGCCCGGTCGGCGTTGATAGCCTGATTCGGCACCAGCAACACATCTTCATAGCCGGCCGTCGTCAACGTCGCATCGGCCGTCATGCCCACCAGTAGCGGCGCATCGCTTTCCTCCAGGTCGATCGTCACCTCGAAGCTGACGACCGCGCTGGTGTCCTGGTTGGCATCGGGCGCGATAGCTCGCACCCGGCCGCTAATCGTCTCATCCGGCCAGGCTTCCAGCGTAATCAGCGCTGGTTGCCCTTCGCCGATGTTGCCGATATCCACCTCGTCCACGTCCAGCACTACTTGCAGATTCGTCGAGTCGGCCAATTCCAATACGATGCCGTTGGCCGCTTCACCCTGGCCAACATTTACCGCCGTCACGGTGCCGCTGAATGGCGCCGTCAAGATCGCATCGACCAGGTTGAGCCTGGCTCGTTCAAGCGCCACCTGGGCCTGAACGACGGCCGTCTCGGCGGCGACGAGTTGAGCTTCTGACGGACCGTCCATTAAGGTTGCCAGGTTCGCTTCGGCCTGGGCCAGGTTGGCCCCGGCGGCGGCGATCTGGGCTTCGGAGGCGCCCTTCAGCAACAACTCGTGATTAGCCTGGGCAGCCTCCAACTGGGCCTGGCTAGCCGCCACACCGGCCTGGGCGATGGCCACCGCGTCGGCGTCAGCTCCGGCCATCAAGCCGTCCAATCTGGCCTGAGCGGACGTGACGCTTGCCTTTGCTGCTTCCAGGCTGGCCCTGGTCTGCTCTTCCGGCGCGCCCAGGCCGGGGCAGATCTCTCGCGACTCGCCGGTCGGCAGGTCAAAACTCACGCATTTGAGCAGATTGTCATACATATCCTGCGTCGATTCCTGCTGCCCCAAGGCGCCTATCAATTCAGCTTGAGCTGACGCGATTTCTGCTTCGCTAGCGCCGCTCTGCGAAAGCGCCAACTGCTCCGACGCCGCCCACACATTGGCCTGGGCCGCCCGAACATTGGCTTCGCTGGCCTCCACGTCTTCAGCCGACGGTCCGTCCAACAAGTCGTCCAGCTGGGCCTGAGCGCTCGCGACCGCGGCCTCGGCCGCGGCCAGCGACTGTGCTGTCGGCGGCGCGGTCAACATGGCCAGGTTTGCTTCCTGGATCACCAGCGACTGCTCGGCCGCTTCCACGGCCCGCTCCAAGTCGCCCGTGTCCAATCGCACCAGCGCCTGGCCGGCTTCCACACTATCGCCCACCTGGACGAAGAGCTCAGCCACAGTGCCTGACGCGCCCATAGCCAATCGCGCCTCTTGACCGGCCTGGACCTGGCCGCTGCCGGAAACGCTGGCCGACAGATCGCCGCTAAAGGCGGTCACGATCTCGCTGTCCTGGCCGGCGGGCGTCTGGGCTTCGGCCCGGTCTCGCACCTGGGGTAAGATCGCCAGGCCAAGCACGGCCGCGGCAACGAGCAGCGTCCCGCCTATGACCCAAAACCATTTCTTGTTCTGCTTCTTCATATCCAAATCTCCGACTGTAGTTATGTGATAGTAATATACTCAATGATTTCGATTTCTTCTGTTATGCTGGTTAGCCGCCGAACGGGCCCCTGTCGCCCGGTTCTGGAATGGACGAATCCACTGGAATTTCGTTGCCAATCAGCAACTCATCGCCCGGGTTGAGTCCGTCGACGATCTGAGTGTGCTGACCGTCGCGCTGGCCGATAATTACCGGCGTCTCTTCAACCGTCTCGCCCACGATCAAGTTCACGCTGTAGGTCCCGGCCGCCCGGTCGGCATTGATGGCCTGGTTCGGCACCAGCAATACGTCCTCTCGCTTGGCGACCACGAGGTCCGCATCGGCCGTCATTCCGGACCGCAGCGGCAAAGCCGTCTCGTCCAACGCCAGATGAACCTCGTAAACGACCAGTGAGCTACCCGGCGATTGGGCCGCCTTGGGAGCGATAACCGTGATCTCGCCGTTCAAGGGCGTGCTAGGAAAAGCTTCCAGCGACACCGTCGCCGCCTGTCCGACCCGCAATGCGGCGATGTCAGCTTCGTCCACTTCCAGGATCACTTCCAGACTGTCGTCGGCAAACATCGATACCGTCGGGCCGCTGGCGTATTCTCCCTCCGCATAGTGCACGGCCGTCACCACGCCGGCGAAGGGCGCCTTAATCGTCGCCGTTTCCAGGGCCGCCTGGGCGTCGGCCAGGTTGACTCGCGCCTGGGCCACCTCAGCTTCGGCGGCGGCGATCTCCTCGTCCGTGGGGCCATCCGCTAACTCTGCCAGGTTGGCCTTTGCCTGTTCCAATTGTGCTTCAGCGCCCGCCACTTCCGCCGCATTGGGCCCGCTCAGTTGCTGGTTGTACCGGATTTCGGCCGCATCCTGTTGTGCCTTCGCCGCGGACAGGCCGGCCTGGGCGCTGCCCAATTGGTTGGCGTCTGGTCCGGCCAACAAGGCGTCGAGTTGAGCCTGGGCCGAGTTAACCTGTTGCCTGGCCTGGGCCAACGCCGTATTGGCCTGGATGTCGTCCGGGCTGGGATTGCGCGAGTATTGGATCTCGACCGAGGTCAGGTTGGCCCTGGCCGAAACGAGGCCTGCTTCCGCCGCCGCGATGTCGGCCGCTTTCACCCCGTTTTGAGTCTGTCTTAGCTGGGCCGAAGAAGACCAGGTATTGGCCTCGGCCGAATTCAGCTCCGCTTCCAGGGTCGCCATTTCTTCAGCGCTAGGCTCACTGAGCAGATCGTCCAGTTGCGCCTGGGCGCTGGCCACGGCCGCTTCGGCCGAAGCTATTTGAGCCTGGCCCGCGCCGGCCAGCAAATCGGCCAGGCTGGCCTCTTTCAACTTGAGGTTCTGCTCGTTTTGAGTGACGTTCAGGGCCAGGTCGTCTGTTTCCAGCCGGACCAGTTCGTCGCCGGCCTGGACCCGGTCGCCAGCTTGCACGGCGACTTTCTCCACGCGACCAGGCATGTCGGTCGACAGGCTTGATGACCGACTGGGCAGCAGCGTGCCGCTGGCCGTAGCCCGGGCCGACAGGTCGCCAATGAAAGCGGAGGCCGTTTCCCCGCTCAGCGCTTCTGACTCCTCACGATTCCTCATGCCCGTCAGAAGCAAAACGGCCGCCGCCAGCAACAATACAACGCCGCCGACAACCGCATATTTACGCCTAGATTTCTCCTTCTGCATATCCAATAACTCCTTCAGATAGCCTTCATCCTTCATCCTTCAACCCTTATCCTGGGTTTCACGATGATTCTAGGATCCGGATCTGCAGAAGTTGTGCAGAAGAGATGCAATTTGTGGCGAATTGGGGATTTGGGGGCTGGGGACCGGGGTTCAGGGACTGGCCATCGGTTGCCGTTTGCTGGTGGCCGGCCGTTAGTCGACGAAAAGTTTGCTGTCAGCTGAAAGCTGACGGCTGATGTCCGACAGCTCGCAGCTATTCGCTCGCCGCTACCTACACACAAACACCGGCTGTTCGACCGTGCGCAAGATCTTCGTCACCGTGCTGCCCACCACCAACTGTAGCGCCGAACGGTTGCCGAAACCGCCCATGACGATCATGTCGGCTTGCTGCTCTTCGACAGCCTTGAGGATGGCCCGATCGGCCGGTCCTTCATTCTGGACGAACTCCACCTCGGCATTTCGCGCCGACAGGTAGTCGCGGGCCTTTTGAAGAGCCGTAGCCGCTTTTTTGCCCCCGACCGAAACGACGACCAGCGTAACACCCCAATTCCTGGCCATGTAGGCCGCCAGGTACAGCGCCTCGTCGGCCTTCGGGCTGCCATCATAGGCCAGGAGAGCCCTATCCATAGCCGAGTCCGCCACTTCCGGCACCACCAATATCGGCCGCGGGCTTCGCTGCAAGATCTTATTGAAACGGGTGCCGAACCCGGTCGCCGTCTTGGGGCCTGTGTGCTTCACTAGGCTCAAGCCCAGCATATCGGCCCAGGCCGCTCGCCGAACGATCGTCGGCGCCACCGGCCCGGTTTCGGCCGCGAACTCGCCCCGAACCCCCAGTGCACGACACTGCTCGTGGAATAGGTCACGTAGTTCGACCAACCAATCACTACTGTGGTGCGCATCCTTTTTTAATACCCGCAAGGCCAGCAAACGAGCATCCTCGCGCCGGGCGACGATAGCCGCGTGGCGCATCATGTTGACGTCGGCTTCGACGCCGCGGCCGGTCACCAGGATATCGGAAAAAAGCGTGTCGCTTGGCCGTTTGGCCAGTCTCTCTTCACGCCAGCGGCCGGCAGATGGACCAGACTCAAGCGCATCGGGTGTGACCGCTTGCAGAACCTGTTCGCCCACCTTGCTCGGTCGACCGCGCCTTTCCCGCTTGAGGTCCGAGGCCACGGCGACCATGTCCACCGGCCAATCGAGCGACGCCTGCAGCTCCGCCCGCCGCTTCAGTACCAGCACGTACAGGTCAGTCTCGGTCAACTCAGGAAAATGATGCCCCAGCCCTTGGCCCCGGATCAACTGCACCAGGGGCGCGTAAACCCGATCATACCATGACGTTACCGCCTCTTCGTAAGGCGCCTCTTCCCGGCTCGGATCGAGCGACAGGCGATAACGTTGGGCATCGATCTGCTCCAGCAAAAACGAATACTGGGCGGGAACGGCCATCATCAAATCGGCTTCCGGCCGCAGTCGATCGAGGTTGGTCTTCTCCAGGAAGTCCGCATATCTGGCCTTGATTATGATCTCGTCTGGGCTGTCTCCGGCCGATAGCGGGACGCGCGTCTTGACCTCAATGACCGTGGCCAGGATCGTTACACCCCCAAGTTGTCTGGCAACCGATACCCGGTGATTGCCGTCGATGACGAAATAGGCGTCGCCTACCTTGTAAACCTTAATCGGTTCCAGGCCATGGCGGCGGACATGCGTCTGCACGCCCAGCCAGCGCTCGCGGTCGTCATCGCTTTTGGGCAAGAATGAACGGGTGAAATCCCGATAGCGACCAACGCTACCCACGATAGCATCTAGCGGGATCTCCTGCATGCCCAGCTCGTCTATGTCGGTGGGCTTGAGCTCCTCGCTAACTTCACCGAAATTCAAGAGCGCGATGGACTCGCCCCTCAGGTTGGCCAGGACCTGTTCGACAGCCGCCTTGCGCCGGGCTTCCCGAAAATCATCTCGAGCTGACCTTTCAATAGGGCCGACCATGGACTCTACTTTATCCCAACCCAAATCAAATGTGAAGCGGCCCGGCGCATCCGCCTCTTCCCAAGGACGCGCCGGGCCATCGTCAAGAATCCGATCAGGGCCATGATGAACAGGCCGCAGTTGATCGTCAACTAAGTCTATATTCTACAGGAACGGGCCCTGCCAGCCCAGGATATCCTTTGGAAGGCTCTTAAAGTCAGTAGGCGAGGGCGGTCCGTCACTGAAGCGACCCATGGCTATATCCGTTGAACGTACGCGCTCTCGAGGATAATATCCATGTCAGAGAATCAGCGGATACGATACTTGGCGATTGGCGCAAGCTTAGCCCCGCAGCCATCTATGTGCTACCATTCCGGTGCCATTTTCACGAACCTGTCCATAATCGAAACACGTTGGCTTTTGGCCGGGTATCTTGTTCGGCGCTGACATGATACTGCGGCCGGCTGAACACGCCTGAAACAGCCGGCCGCCATTCGAGCAACCGCCAGCGAGAGCAATTCCTGTCCTTTATCAGTGATATCCGTGTCAATCCGTGTCCGGTATCTCATTTCAGGAGCGAAATCACCATGAAAGAAAAACGCGTCCCCAAAAGGGACGAAGTCGATCCCAAATACACCTGGAACGCGCAAAGCGTATTCGAGTCGATTGACGCTTGGCAAACCGAAGTCGCCGCATCCGGGGAACTGATCGAGAAAATATCCGTCTGGCAGGGTCGCCTGGCCGAAGGGCCGGCCGTCTTGCTCAAAGCGCTCACCGCCGTCTACGAACTGCTGGAGCGGGTCAGCAAGCTCCACGTCTACGCCGCTCTTGCCGCCTCCGTGGATCGCACGGACCAGGCGGCCGTCGAACGGGCCGGCCGCGGCCAGGGCGTCTACAGCAAAGCCGTGGCCGCCGTCTCCTTCATAGATCCCGAGTTATTGGCTATCGGTCAGGAGACCCTCAAGGCCTGGGCCGAAACAGAGGCAGGCCTGGCCATCTACGGCCACTATTTTGAGGATCTCTTCCGCCGCCAGGCCCACGTCCGATCGGCCGAGATCGAAGAGCTGCTAGGCCTGATCGGCGATCCTTTTTCCGGCACCTACGACACCTTCTCCATGATGACCGAGGCCGACTTCGCCTTCGTCCCGGCTGTCAACGCCGATGGCCAGGAATTGCCGGTGGCCCAGGGCGTTTTTGAAGAGATCCTGGCCGGCGCCGATCGCCCGGCCAGGCAGACCGCCTACAACAGCTACACAGACGCCTACCTGGCTTACAAAAACACCCTGACCAGCAACCTGGCCACCTCCATGAAGCAGAACGTGCTCCAGATGCGCGCCCG
>CP070688.1:4040526-4056888 GCA_020353135.1 Chloroflexota bacterium | reverse complement strand
AGCCGGCTGGTCGAAGCTTTTACTCCGCTGGACCAACAATTATTAGAGACGGTAGCAGGACAGATCGCGATTGCAATACAGAATGCCCACCTCTTTTCCCGGGTTCGACTGGGCGAGATGGAATCGATGACAACAAAAAACACGCGACAACTGAAAGCTGTGGAAGCGACGGCCGTAGAGAGCCGCGATCCTGGCGAGCAAGTGGCGGTTGGGGCTGAAACGGCCGTCCTCACACCGCTATTGGATACCGGTGTAGACGGGGACCTCAATAGCGCGGTTGCCGAATTGCGAGCCCAGATTGAAGAGCTGGATGCCTTCAATCACACCGTCGCCCACGATTTAAAAAACCCGCTGTCCATTCTCCTGGGTTTTGCCGAGGTCTTGGCCCACGACTATGTGCCAAGCGATGACGAAATCCTGGATCAGGCCATTCGGGTCATCATCGAGAACGGCCGGCGCATGGAGATCATCATCAACGAACTCCTACTGCTCGCCGAAGTGCGTACCGTCGAACAGATTCCGATAGTGCCTCTTGATATGTCCTCGGTGGTCTCTGAGACTTGTAGTCGACTCGACAATTTCATCGAAGAATATCAGGCCGAGGTTCTGTTACCAGAGTCGTGGCCAAGGGCCAAGGGTCATCAGCCCTGGGTAGAGGAAATCTGGGTCAATTATCTGAGCAATGCCATTAAGTACGGTGGACCCGCACCCTCTGTGACCTTGGGCGGCGAAATCCAGGACGAGCGTATGGCACGATTCTGGATCCGCGATCACGGCGAGGGCATCGCCCCGGCCGATCAACAGCGGCTATTCATCCCGTTCACAAAGCTGCAGCAAGCGAATACCCAGGGGCACGGGCTTGGCTTGTCGATAGTCCAGCGTATTACGAAGAAGCTCGGGGGAGATGTGGGCATGGAGAGCGAACCTGGCAAGGGAAGCCTCTTCTGGTTTACGTTACCTCTAGTGACCTAGCCCGGGGATTTTCGTCGAGCATTCCAAAATTCTGTAACTCGATAACGAAGTCTAACCAGCCAGGCCCCAATGATTAACGATGGGCCTGGCTTTTGTTTTGGTCCAGGCTGAAGTTCATGTCGGTGACGACATGTTTAGTTACTGCATCATGGCCGAGCGCTGACGGAAGTGGCCGGCGGCTGCCGATTTTCCCACCAGATCATATAATCGGGGTCATCTTGGTCGAAATGCCAACTACAGTTTGACGAAACTACCGCACATTCTCGAAGCAATCACTACCTCTGCGGGAATGGTTTCGACTGGCGAGTGCGACCGCGACCAACGGAGGACTGATGCAGCTATATAACGTCCTGACCCGCCAGCTTGAGTTCTTTGAGCCGGCCGGCGATCCAGTGACACTCTATGTGTGCGGTATAACGCCCTATGATACGACCCATCTCGGTCACTGCTTCACCTATGCATCTTTTGACGTCTTGATCCGCTACCTGGAGTTCTTGGGCCATAAGGTGCGCTACGTGCAAAATGTCACGGATATCGACGATGATATTCTGCGCAGGGCAGGTGAGGTCGGCGAAGATTGGCTGGAGCTAGGCGATCGCTGGACGACGCACTTCATCGACGATAACAAGGCTCTCAACATCTTGCCGCCCGAGCATTTCCCGAGAGCGACTGACGTAATCGACGGCATCGTGACCGCCGTGCAGGATCTGCTGGCGGCCGGCGTGGCCTACGTATCGAATGGCAGCGTCTATTTCCAAGTTGCTACCGATCCCGAGTATGGCAAGTTGAGTCGTTTAGCCTATGATGAGATGTTGCCGATTGCTAATGAACGAGGAAACAAACCGGACGATCCCAGTAAGCGCGACCCGCTAGATTTCGTATTGTGGCAGGCGCAGGCCGATGGCGAACCGGCCTGGGAAAGCCCCTGGGGTCTTGGCCGGCCGGGTTGGCATATCGAATGTTCGACGATGGCGGCCAAGTACTTGGGCCGACCGATCGACATTCACGGCGGCGGCGCCGATCTGGTTTTTCCGCATCACGAAAGCGAAATCGCCCAAGCTGAGTGCGGATTAGGCGAAGGGCCTTTCAGCCGCTTCTGGATGCACATCGCCATGGTTCACTATCAGGGCGACAAAATGAGCAAATCCCTGGGAAATCTGGTGATGGTCCGTGACCTTTTGCAAGCCGGTTTTCATCCAGATGCTATCCGTCTATGCATGGTCGCCCATCATTATCGCCGGCCATGGACCTATGAAGATGGCGATGTCGAAAGGGCATCTGGGATCGCGGAAAGACTGCGGCAAGCGGTTACGTTTCCCAGCGGCGATGGCCCGTCGATGGATCCAGCCCTGGCCCAGGTGGCATTTCGAGCCGCAATGGACGACGATTTGGATACGCCGGCCGCGCTGGATATCATGATACAATTGGCCGAAGATATTATGTTGTTCGTCGAAGAGGGCGGAGACGTGTCAGGCGGGCAAGAAGCCTTACGCGAAATGAGCGGGATAATGGGCCTCCGGCTGGATGCCGACCAGCCGGATGAGCGGGTGGTCGAAGGCTGGCGCCAGCACCGACAGCGTTTTACAGGAGCCGCCTAGTCGAGGGCGGAGAAAGATGAAGGCGGCCAGCATCTGAGGACACCACTGTCCGTTAAGGCTACGACCAGAGAAATGCTCCTCAACTAGAAACCTCGATCCAGATTGTATCAAGCTGAGTGGAATCGCCTCTGTAGTGATAGGCAGCCTTTTCGGCCTGGCTGTTGTTTGGCGTTTAGTAATCAGGCGCTGACCACAAGACAGCGAAGTGGGAATCACTCAAGATTCCCTCTAATGAAGCCGAGAACGGTCAGTCAGTTTGGAGTTAGACGACTCGAAGGAGTTGGACATGAGGTCGGCGACAAGTAAACCCAAAGTAATCGGAATCATTCTTCTGTTGAGCGTACTCCTTGTAATCCCGGCCGCCAGCGTGGCCCAGGATCAGGAACAAACCTGCAACCCGGCCGCTGCCCGGTTGGCCGAGGTCATGGGCGTTGGTTGCCAGGACCTGCTTGATCTGCGAGCTGAAGGCTACGGACTGGGCGAAATCATGAAAGCCTGGCATCTGTCACAAGATATAGAAGGAATTGGCGACTGGCGAGAACTTCTGGAGCAGAAAAAGGGCGAGGGAATTGGCTGGGGGCAATTCAAGATGGCTTATCGAATCGCCGGCGCGGACGGCGATCCTCAGGCGCTGTTGGAGCTGAAGCAATCTGGCATTGGCTGGGGCCAAATCAAAAAGGCCAGGGCGATAGAGCAATCAGGATTGATGGGTTTCGACGAAGCGCTGAAGGCATTCCAGGGGGGCGCAGGTTGGGACGAGATACGTAACCAACTCGGGCTTGAAGAGGGGCCGCCACCTTGGGCCGGTCCGAAGTTCAAGGACAGAGGCGGTAACGGCCCTCCAGCTTGGGCGAACAACGACAAGGACAAGAACGACGGTCAAGATGAGTAGTCGTCGGGCTTTCCAGGCGGCAATTGGCTGAAATGACGGGCGCACCGCAGTGCGCCCTTACTTTTTCTGGGGTGGGCGCCGGGCAGGCTCAGGTCCGGGTCAAGAGCCGCTGACAGTGTAGAGTTCCCGGTGCAGGATACCCTTGACCAGGAACAACACGAGGAACGAAATGACCACCATGATGGCGGCTAGCGTAAGAGCCACATCCAAGTCCAACTCAAAACCGATATAGATGGCCAGGGGCATCGTCTGGGTACGGCCGAGATAGTTGCCGGCGAAGAGAATCGTCGCCCCGAACTCGCCTAGTGCCCTGGCCCAGGTCATGACGGCGCCACTCAACATAGCCGCCCAGGCAAGGGGTACGGTGACATGGCGGAAAGCCTGCCAGCTACCGGCCCCGTCGATGGCAGCCGCATGCTCGAGTTCCGTGTCGACAGAGGCAAAACCTGTGCTGGCTGCCTTGACGTAGAAAGGAGCGGCCACGAAGGTCTGGGCAATAATCACGGCTGCCTGAGTAAAAGCGATATGGATGCCCAACTCAGATAGCCAACCGCCAACTAGCCCTTGCCGGCCGAAGGCGATCAACAGGGCCACTCCGGCCACAGCTGGCGGTAAGACGATAGGCATATCAACCAGCGTATCGAGGACGCGTCGAAAGCGAAATTGGCGCCGCGCAAGAACGTAAGCCAATGGCGTCCCGAACAAGATGGTTACCGTGGTAGTGATCAACGTCGTCTTCAAACTGATGCCGATAGCCTGTCTAACTTGCGGCTTTGCAAGATTCTCCATTAATTGGGCTGGCGAAATGCTGAGAATCAAAGCGAGCAGTGGCAAAGCCAGGAACAACACCAGGGGTAAACTGGCCAACCACCAGGGATCGCGCCATAGGCTACGGCCGTTGCGCGCTTGACTATGGTCTGGCGGTCTGGACCTGGTATCGGCGGTCATCATTCGTACTTGGTTGGAACAAAACCGTTCGCCTTGAGCAGTTCCTGACCACTCTCGTCAAACAGATAATCGATGAACATCCGGGCCAGAGCCGGTTGCTGGCTATCGACAATCGGAGCGACGATATAGTCGGCCTGGACATTCAGGTGCTCGGGGATATGCAGTTGGTGAATATCTTTCACCATCTTGGAGGCCACATCGCTATTGTAGACGATTCCAGCATCAGCCTCGCCCAACCTGACCTTACTGAGCACGGCGCGGACATTCTCTTCGAATGACACGACATTGGCCATGACGCCGTCCCTAAAGATCGGGCCATATCCGGGATCATCACCAGCGCGATCCAAAAATAGCACGGCATAGCGGCCGGCCGGCACCTCCGCTGCGGCCAAGACGAAGTGCAAACCCGGCCGGTCCAAATCGGACAGGGTGCGCAGACCGGCCGGGTTGTCTGCTGGGATGATAACGGCCAGTCGATTGTTGGCGAAAGTCTGCTGGCTTCCTGATCGGACCCGGCCGGCCTCAATCACTGCTTCTACCTGTTGTTCATTGGCGCTGGCAAAGACGTCGGCCGGCGCTCCCTGGCTGAGTTGATGGGCCAACTGTTGCGAACCGGCCAGATTGAGCACTACGTCGACGCCCGGGTTGTTCAGCTCAAATTGCCGGGCTGCTTCATCGAAAGCCTCGGCCAACGAAGCCGCGGCGAAAACGATCAATTCGCGGTTGCCATCCTCGGAAGCTGAAGGGCGCTGGTCGCACCCAGAAAGAGCCAGCCAAACGACGATCAATAGGCTCAGGCAGGCTCCTCTAATCGGAAAAGAAGAGGTCGGGCATAGTTTTAGACTGGCTACTTGCATATATGCTATAATCGCGGTTCTGCATCAAAGAGACTTGAGCCATGTACAGCCGCCTATCCACCTCTGGAGTTGGCGGCTGATGGCTGAATAGGAAATGTTACAAAGGATGTTTATGGCTGACAAACTTAGCTTTCAGGAGATCATTCTGCGATTCCTGGAGTTTTGGAAAGATCAAGGCTGCCTGGTCTGGCACCCTCACAATGTACAAGTGGGCGCGGGAACAATGAACCCGGCAACGGTGCTGCGAGCCTTGGGGCCGGAACCCTGGAACGTCGTCTACATCGAGCCGAGTATCCGGCCTGACGACGGCCGCTTTGGCGATAATCCAAATCGCATGCAACAGCATTATCAGTTGCAGGTGATTCTTAAGCCGGATCCCGGCAATCCGCAGGAACTGTATCTTCGCAGCCTTGAAGCTGTGGGCATCGATCTGCGCCAACACGACATACGCTTCGTGGAAGATAACTGGGAGCAGCCCGCGCTGGGTGCCTGGGGCCTGGGCTGGGAAGTATGGCTAGACGGTCAGGAAATCACCCAATTCACTTACTTCCAACAGGCCGGCAGCGTCAACCTGGACCCGGTCTCGGTGGAGATCACCTATGGGCTAGACCGGATCGCCCTCGCCTTACAAGGGGTGAACAGCGTCTGGGAACTCGACTTCGGGGCCGGAACCATATATGGAGACTTGCTGCTGCAGGCGGAGATAGAACATTGCCGCTATTATTTCGATTTAGCCGAGGTCGAGACCCTGAAGAACGTTTACGACGGATACGAAGATGAAGCCAAGCGCGCTCTGGCGGCCGGCCTGGTTGCACCGGCGCACGATTTTAACTTGAAGTGTTCCTGGCTGTTTAACGTTCTGGATACACGGGGTGCCATCGGCGTCACCGAAAGGGCCAATTACTTCAAGCGCATGCGCACCATTGCCCGCCAGGTAGCTGAAGCCTACGTCGAACAGCGCCAGCGCCTGGAATATCCGTTCCTTGACAATGAGAACTGGCAGACCCACCCGCCAGCGCCTGTGCCAGCGCTGACGTTAGAAGACGACTTCGACCGAGCGCGGACATTTGTACTCGAGATTGGCAGCGAGGAGTTGCCAGCCGTTGATCTAAGTTCGGCAATTCGCCAGCTAAAAGTCACGGCGCCTCCATTCCTGGAGAAGCTGCGCTTGAGTTTCGATCGCTTGGAGATACGGGGAACGCCGCGCCGGCTGGTGATCATCGCTCACAATCTGGCCGGCCGGCAAAGCGACCTGGAAGTGGAGGCCAAGGGACCGCCGGCCGATCGCGCCTTTGACGATCAGGGTCGGCCGACAAAGGCAGCGACAGGATTTGCCCGCAGTAAAGGCGTCAAGGCTAAGGACCTGCGCATCGTGAGCGATGGCGAACGGCGCTATGTGGCGGCCACGGTACGGGAAAACGGCCGCCCGGCACCCGCGGTCCTTTCAGAAAAGCTGCCCGACCTTGTTGCCAGTCTCAGGTTCGAGAAGAGCATGCGCTGGAATAGCAGCAATATCAGCTACAGCCGGCCGCTGCGCTGGCTGGTGGCTTTGTTCGGCGATCAAGTGATTCCATTCAGCTACGCAGGCGTGAGCAGCGGACGCGTCAGCCGCGGACAACGATTACATGGCTCACCGGATATCGAGATCGCCAGCGCCGGCCGTTACGCCGATCTGATGGCCGAGAACGGCATCGTCATCCAGACGGAAGAGCGCAAAGCGGTCATCATGACGGCCGCTGCGAACCTGGCAGAGGAGCGAGGCGGCGCGATTCGGAAAGACCCAGATTTACTGGAGGAAGTGGCCAATCTAATCGAGCAACCCACATTACTCCGGGGGCGATTTGAAGAACGATACTTGAAGTTACCGCCCGAGGTCCTGGTGGCGGTGATGAGGAAGCACCAACGTTACTTCCCTGTCTATGCGCCTGATGGTCGAAACCTGTTGCCCTACTTCATCACCGTGCGCAATGGCGATGGCCAACACCTCGATATCGTGCGCAATGGCAATGAGCACGTCATCAGGGCGCGCTTTGCCGATGCCGAATTCTTCTACGAAAAAGATAGCCAAAAGAAACTAGTTGATTTCTTGCCCAGACTAGACACGCTTACTTTCCAGGCTGACCTTGGCTCCATGCTCGACAAGGTCCGGCGGCTGGAGAAGCTGACGCCGGCCGTGGCCAGGATGTTGGGCCTCTCGGACGAAGAGGTCGGTCTCTCTTCTCGAGCAGCAGCGATTTCCAAGGCGGACCTGGCCAGCAGCATGGTTGTCGAAATGACGTCCTTGCAAGGGATCATGGGCGGCCACTACGCCCGGCGTTCCAAAGAGCCGGACGCCGTGGCCGAGGCGATCGCTGAGCAGTATCAGGCGGTCAGTCAAACCCGGCCGGGCCTGGCTCTTGCCCTGGCCGATCGCCTGGACAGTCTTATAGGTCTGTACGCGGCCGGTCTGGCGCCCAAGGGTTCCAACGATCCCTTTGCGTTACGCCGGGCGGCAATACAGATGATCGAGAACCTGATCTCCAACCAGATCGAATTTAATTTGCGCGAAGCGCTGCGCGCTGCCGTTCCGCTTCTGCCCGTCCCGGCCGGCGACGAAACCGTCGACCAGGTGCTGGTCTTCATCAATAATCGCCTTGAAACATACCTGGTCGAGAAGGGCATTCGCACATCCGTTGTCAGGGCGGTTCTGGCCGCGCAAGGACACAACCCTCACGCAGCCGACCAGGCGGCGGCCGAGTTGAATGAGGTTGTCAAGGAGCAGTCCTGGCCACGCTTGCTGGACGCTTATGCGCGCAGCGCTCGAATCATCCGCGATCAGCCTGCCTTTGAGCTTCGACCGGAGGCCCTGAGCTTGCCTGAGGAGCAGAGGTTATTGGCGGCCATAGAGCGGGGCCAGACCCGGCTCGACGGCTCGATAGCCGGTTTTGTGGCCGCTCTTGGCGACATGGAGCCGGCGATCACTGCCTTCTTTGACAAGGTGCTGGTCATGGATGATGATGAAACCGTTCGCCAAAATCGAGTGGCTCTGGTACGGCGGATTGTTAGCCAGGCTGATGGCCTGGCCGATCTGTCTTACCTGGAAGGATTTTAGACCATTTGTTTTAGTTGGGGTATAATCAGCATCTGGGATGACCTTGAGGTTTGAGCCAGACTCGTTGATACCCGCTGAAGTGCCATTTGTGAGCGAGCCAGTGCCAGGATGCGCCGGCTCGCCATGGTCTTGATAAAGAGCGACGATGGAAGTAACCGACGAGATCAAAAGCCGTCTCGACATTGTAGAACTCGTCTCCGAGCATGTGCCGCTGCGTAAGTCCGGTAGCTCATTCAGCGGGTTCTGCCCCTTTCACCCGAATAGCAGAACGCCAGCTTTCGTCGTCTTCCCGAATACGCAAACGTGGCGCTGTTTTGGCGCCTGCGCTGAGGGTGGCGATATATTCTCCTTTGTCATGAAGAAGCAAGGCTGGGACTTCAAAGAGACCCTGCGCTATCTGGCCGATAGGGCCGGGGTGGAACTGGCCCCGCCGACGCAAAAGGACAAGGAAAAGCAGGCCCTGGAGGACAAGCTTGGTGACCTGCTGGAAGCGGCCGCTGACTATTATCACCAGCTCTTGCTTTATGCGCCGCAAAGCGAAGGCGCCCGAGAATATATCTCCGACCGTGGCTTTAGCGAGGAGGCGCTGACCACCTTCAAGATCGGCTATGCGCTCGATTCCTGGGATGCTTGCCGCAATCATTTCAATGCCCAGGGATACTCTGATGATCAGCTGCAGGACGCTGGTCTATTGACCTTCAACGAAGAGAAGGGAACTCGCTACGATCGCTTTCGAAACCGGCTCATGATACCTATTCGCGATGTCCGCGGACGCATGGCCGGTTTTGGCGCCCGAACCCTAGACCCGGACGGTGTCCCGAAATACCTCAATTCGCCGCAAACGGCCGTATTTGACAAGAGTCGTTTGCTTTTTGGCCTGGATCTGGTCAAGCGCCAGATTCGAGAAGCGCGCCAGGTGATTATCGTCGAAGGGTATATGGATGTGATGCAGGCCTGGCAGCAAGGGTTCAGGAATGTGGTTGCCCAGATGGGAACGGCCCTAACCGAAGATCAGTTGCGATTGGTCAAGCGCTATACCAAACGTTTTGTGCTGGCGCTTGATGCCGATGCGGCCGGCGCCAGCGCCACGTTACGCAGCCTGGAAGTGGCTCGCGGTGTGTTGGATCGCGAGCCTGATGCCCATTTTGATGCCCGGGGGCTGGTAAAAAATGAAGGCCGGCTCCAGGCCGAGATCCGGATCGTCAGCTTGCCCGAAGGTGATGATCCGGACAGGATCATTCGCCGGGATCCTGCTTTGTGGTCGGAGCTGATAGAGCAGGCCAAGCCCGTCGTTGCTTACGTAATCGACGTGGCTGTGAAAGGTCTGGACCTAGACGATCCGAAGGCAAAAACGGCCGTGGCGCAACAAGTCTTGCCCCTGATCAACGATGTCGAAGATCCGCTGGAGCGGGAGCACTATCGCCAGATGCTGGCCCGCAAGCTTGGGGTCGACGAGCGGGTTCTGCGCAAGGTCAGCTTGCCCGCCAGACCGAGGCGCCGTCGGGTAGTCGCTTCGGAGGCGAAGAACCAGCCCCCGACGCCAGAGGAACCCGGTCGGGCCGAGACGATCGGCATGGTGACGATGATGCATGGTAGCAGCGACGCCAATGAGCGGCGCCGGGCCTATTTCCTGCGCCAATGCCTGGCCCACCCGCACATCATCGGCCAGATTGATAAGAAGCTGGCTCTCAATCAGCAGGCGACTCTTTCCGAGGACGACTTCACCCGGCCGGACGACCAGGCGTTGTGGCGTGAGATGCGACTTAGAAGTGACCAACGAACTGTTGCCAGCCTGACGGAATTGTGGGATAGTTTTGACGAAGAATTTCTCCAGGAAAGAGTGAAGACACTTTTGTCGTTGCCAGAATCGCCGGAGACAGAGCTTGAACGGTTACCGGAGAGGTTAGTGCTGTCCGTCCTGGACTGGCGCTTAGAGAAAGTGAAGGATCTTATAGCCGAGGTGGAACAGCTCTTTCTCGAGACTCAGGCGCAGAACGAGCCAGACATGTTGGAGATGTACAGGCGGCAACTCCGCGAGTTGCCGATGCAGGTTCTTGGCATCAATCGGGCGCGCGAGGCGATGTCGGCCGTTGGTCGTCGTAATGCCAGCGGGATAACAGGCCAGTACCGTAACCAACATCCTGTCGAGGATGCATTGGGGGACTAAAGTCGACCATGGATCTCGAGCAAACATTTGACGACGCCAGCCAGCCGGAGGTTGAGGGAAACGACCAGGAGTTTGTCGACATTCAGGCAATGCTCCTTGAAGCACGCCGATCTCGACAGATCAATGAAACGGACCTGCAAACCATTCTGGCCACGGCAGACGAGGACCAGGCTGACCGCCTATACGAGCAATTGCAGCGCATGGGCACGCGAATTGTGTCGGAGAATGGCGAGACCGTCGACGATCTGGCCGACAACAGCGGTCTGCTGGAGCGCGAATTTGAAGAGCAGGACCAGGAAGGCATCGATCGAGCGCATACGGCTGAGAGCGAGGACGATCCCGTTCACACATACCTGAAGGAAATCGGCCAGGTACCGTTGCTGACGGCCGAGCAAGAGATCTGGCTGGCGACGCAGTTGGCCGCAGCCGCGACTTTGGAGCGCCTTACCGCCCAAGTGATGGAGAGCAACGGCCACGACAACATCCATGCCCAGACGATCTTGGCCAATTACGAGTCCTTGCTGGCAAGTTGGAACCTGGCCCAGGACGCTTCTCAACTCATCGAGGTAGAATTGCCGGACCTATCGCTTATCATTCGCGAGGCTCAGCAACTCCGTCAAGGTTGGCAATCAAGCTCTCCTTCGTACTTGCGCCATTACTTAAATGATGGCGATTGGGCTCAATTATTAGAGTGGGGCGACCTTGCCAAATCGGTTTTCGCGATATTCGCCGCCCTCTATTTGTTGCCCGTCGATCTGTCGGATCAATTGTGTGACTATTATATTGAGAATCAGGATCTTCCGCCGTCGGAAGACTTTGGACGCTGGCTGGAACAGGACGAGCACGGTCTTAAGTTCAACGAGTTCATGATTTATCATCTGGCCGAGGAAGCCAAAGATTATCTAACCCGGGCAAACCTGCGCTTGGTTGTCGCAGTGGCTAAGAAATACATGGGCCGCGGTATACAGTTCCAGGACCTGGTTCAGGAAGGCAATGTGGGTTTGCTGAGGGCCGTGGAGAAGTTTGACCACACGAAGGGCTATAAATTTAGTACGTATGCGACCTGGTGGATCCGCCAGGCCGTCAGCCGGGCCATCGCCGACCAGGCGCGAACCATCCGCATTCCAGTGCATATGGTCGAGACCATCAATCGTATCATTCGAGCCCAGCGCGACATGACCCAGCGTCTGGCCCGTGAGCCATCTGACGAAGAGCTTGCCCACGAGCTTGGTTATTTGACGACAGAGGAATTCGGACAAATCAGCAACTATATGAAGACGGCCGAACCGATTGACCCTCTTCTGTTCCGCAAATGGCGACAAGCGACGGGCAAAATACGAAACATCAGGCGTGTGTCGCAGGATACCGTATCCTTAGAGCAGCCGATCCGGCAAGGTGATCCCACGACGCAATTCGTCGATATCCTGCCGGATGATACGATTCCAGAACCCGAAGATATCGCTTCCAAACAGCTGCTTCGCGAGCAAGTGCGCAATGCGCTTGAGTTTCTGAGCGATAGCGAAAGACAGGTGCTGGAAATGCGCTTTGGCCTAAAGGATGGCAAGGATCACACCTTGGAAGAGGTCGGGCGGGAGTTTGGTGTGACCCGCGAAAGGATTCGCCAGATAGAGGCCAAAGCGCTGCGCAAGCTACGTCATCCAAGCCGCAGCCGAGTGCTTCGCGATCACCTCGGCTAGGTCCGGCGCCCCGCTGGCAGAGCATCCCCAATTACTCCGTTTCCATTTGGAGTTATATTTCTGATAAAAATAAGAATATAGTTGTTGCTGCCTAAGTTGATTGTGATAAAATGTACATTCTGCATTGGCCGAACAAAGTCGCCACGTCGTTAACTAAGGCAATCACCTATGCCAGCTGACCTCCTCGAACAATACATTCCGATCTTTGTCCTTTTTGGCATTGCTATGTTCTTTGCCATCTTATTGCCGGTGCTATCGGTCAGCCTGGGGCCGAAACGACCCAATTACCGTAAAGAAGCTCCCTACGAATCGGGCATCACGCCAATTGGTCCGGCGCAGCGGCGCCTGCCGGTCAAGTTTTATCTCATCGCCGTCTTGTTCATTCTATTCGACATTGAGATAGTGTTTCTGTTACCTTGGGCGGTAACGTTTCGCCAGCTGGGCCTTTTTGGCCTGGTCGAGGTATTGATCTTCATGGCCATCCTGGTTGTCGGCTTTATCTGGATTTGGAAGAAAGGTGCACTTGAATGGGAGTAGAACAGAAACTTGGAAACATGGGCGTTGTAACAGCGCGCCTCGAGGATTTGGTAAATTGGGGACGCACGAATTCCATGTGGCCCATGCTCTTTGGCCTGGCTTGCTGCGCGATTGAGATGATGTCGATGCAGGCCGCGCACTATGACGCATCCCGATTTGGCATGGAATTGATGCGGCCATCTCCTCGCCAATCAGACGTGATGATTGTCGCTGGCCGGGTTTCGCGCAAGATGGCGCCAGTATTGCGCCGTCTCTACGATCAGATGTCCGAGCCTAAGTGGGTGATCTCCATGGGCGACTGCGCGTCCTGCGGCGGCATCTTCAATAACTATGCCATCGTCCAGGGCGTTGACGAAATTGTGCCCGTTGACGTGTACGTCGCCGGCTGCCCGCCGCGGCCGGAAGCGTTGATCGACGGCATCATGACTCTGCACGAAAAGGTTCGGGGCGAAGGCATAAAGGATTGGGCTTGATGAGCGACCTTTCCACGGGCGAGTTATTTTCCCAGAAGGTCAACCAGGCCTTCCCGGAGGCAATTGAGGAAACGGTCGAATTCCGCGGCGAATATACGCTCGTTATCAGGCAGGAGTTCTTGAAGGACGTCTGTTTGCTGCTACGGGATGATGAGGAATTGGACTGCGACCTGTTGGAAGATATCGTCGCCGACGACATGTTGCCTGACTTTCCTCGCTACGCCGTCAATTACCATATTTTCTCCATACCCCAGAACCACCATATCCGGCTAAGAGTGCCGGTTGAAGATCCCGACGATGGTCCTGAGACGCTGGAGGCCATCTGGCCCGTGGCCGGCTGGCTCGAGATTGAAGTCTGGGACCTGATGGGTATCACCTTCAAGGGCAACGACAAACTACGGCGCCTTTTCCTGCCTGAAGACTGGCAGGGTCACCCTTTACGCAAAGATTATCCGCTCGGTTATGAGGAAGTACAGTTCTCCTTTAACTGGCAGGCGATTGACGCCAAGAAGCCGTACGCGGAAGAGTAAAAAACTATCATTTCTCTTGAGGTTGCGAAGCTTTGTGGGGAATGATGGTATGAGGTTGTCATGGCAAGTGGTGTAGGAATCGAAGAACCCGGCAGCGACAAGGTCCAGGAGTTGACCGTCGAGGAATTGCGCGCCAGGTACGGATCGGGCCTGGAGCTGACGTCAGAGGAAAACATGCTGCTAAGCATGGGGCCACAGCACCCGAGCACTCACGGCGTGCTCCGCTTACTGCTGGAGCTGGACGGCGAGAACGTGGTTAATCTGGCACCTGACATTGGATTCTTGCACACCGGCATAGAAAAGACCATGGAGTCCAAGACCTATACCAAGGCGCTGGTCATGACCGATCGCTTGGATTACCTAGCGCCTTTGTCCAATAACCTCGGCTATATCATGGCTGTTGAGAAGCTGCTGGGGGTCGAAGCGCCGCCAAGAGCCCAGGTCATTCGCGTGATATTGACCGAATTGACCCGCATCGCCAGCCATCTTGTCTGGTTAGGCACCCATGCCCTCGACGTGGCTGCGATGACGGTCTTCTTGTACTGTTTTCGTGAGCGCGAGTATCTGCTAGACATCTTTGAAATGTGCTCCGGCCAACGCATGATGGCCAGTTATTTCCGACCGGGCGGTCTCTGGCGCGATGTACCCGAGGATTTTGAACCGGCGGTGCGCCAATTCCTGGACTTTTTCCCAGATCGTGTCGCCCAGTACGAGGCGCTTTTGAAGGAGAATCCGATATTTCTGCGGCGCGCCACGGGCGTTGGGGTCATCTCAGCCAAGGAAGCAGTCGCCATGGGTATGACTGGTCCCAGTCTGCGGGCGACAGGCGTTAACTGGGACATCCGCAAATCGTTGCCATATTTGACTTACGACCAGTATGAGTTCGACGTTCCCCTGGGCGAAAATGGGGACGTCTATGATCGCTACCGTTGCCGGGTACTAGAAATGAGCCAGAGCATGCGCATCGTGCAGCAGGCTCTTGACTCCTTGCCTGAAGGTCCGGTGCTGGTCGACGACCGTAAGATCGCTCCACCGCCGCGCTCGGAACTCGGTCGCAGCATGGAAGCAGTGATCCATCACTTCAAGTTATGGACTGAGGGCTTCAGCGCGCCAGAAGGGTATGTGTACCAGCGCATTGAGTCGCCAAAGGGCGAATTCGGCTGCTATTTGCGCGGCAACGGCACTGCAAAACCGGCGAGGGTTCATTTCCGAACGCCGTCGTTTGTCAATCTAGCCTCGCTGCCGCTTCTGGGGCGCGGGCTAATGGTGGCCGATTTAGTGGCCATTATCGGTTCGATCGACATCGTTCTGGGCGAGATTGACCGGTAGTAGTTGTTCGTAGCTGGTGACTGACAGCTGGTAATTTGTCGCGTTTCGCTCTAGTTGCCAGCCGAGTTATTGTGTTTCTAATCTAGGAGACGATGGTGCTTACAGAGAAGTACCCGCATGAGATCCAAGCCATCCTGGCTAAGTATCCAGACCAACGCTCGGCCGTTTTGCCGCTGATGTATTTAGCCCAGGAAGCATACGGCTTCATGAGCAAGGACGCGATGCGGGATGTGGCCTCAGTTCTGGGATTGGATGCGACAGAAGTGCTGTCTCTGGCCGGGTTCTACACCCTGTTCTATGAAGAGCCGGTAGGCAGATACGTACTTGAGATATGTACTGACCTGCCATGCGCCTTGCGAGGGGCCGAAGAATTTACCGAGATGGCTTGTAGTAAGTTGGGCGCCGATGTAGATGGCACGACGGAAGATGGCCTGTTTACGATCAAGAAGGTCATGTGTCTGGCGGCGTGTGATAAGGCGCCGATGTTGCAGGTCAATCTGAAGTATGAAGAGAATCTGGACGAAGAGAAATTCGATGCCCTGATCAGCCGTCTGCGCCAGGAAGCAGCCGACGGTCAGGCGCATTACTACGGCGTCGAGGCCCTGAAGAATTCGCTGAAGCAGGATTAGCCATGGCCCATATCTTATTGCGTCATCGTGACGTAGAAAACATCCACCAATATGACGTATACGCCGCTAATGGCGGCTATGAAGGGTTGAAAAAGGCCTTAAGGGAGCTGTCTCCCGACGAGGTCCGTGACACCGTCAGGAAAGCAAACATACGCGGCCGGGGTGGAGCGGGCTTCCCGGCCGGCATCAAGTGGGGCTTCATTCCAAAGGCCGAAGGCGCGAAGTATGTGGTCGTCAACGCCGACGAGTCGGAGGCCGGCACCTTTAAGGATCGTGAGCTTCTGGAATGCAATCCCCATCAGGTCATCGAAGGCGCACTGATCTGCGCTTATGCCATCGGCGCGGAGGCTTGCTACATCTACTTCCGGGGCGAGTTTATGCACGCCGCGTCAATCTTTGCAGAGGCGATCAGAGAGGGATACGTTAACAACGCCATCGGCCAGGAGATTTTTGGCTCCGAATTCAGTAGTGACTTCTACACCCATTTCGGGGCCGGAGCGTACATCTGTGGCGAAGAGACGGCCTTGCTGGAATCGCTGGAAGGGAAGTTAGGCCAGCCCAGAATCCGGCCGCCGTTCCCGGCCCAGGAGGGCCTATACGCCAGACCGACGGTGGTAAACAACGTCGAGACATTAGCCAACG
>CP070688.1:4034987-4040426 GCA_020353135.1 Chloroflexota bacterium | reverse complement strand
GTACGGTACGCCACTGGAATGGGGCTGCACCATTTTCTTCGTCGGTTCTGATGCACTGGGCCGCGATCTGTGGAGTCGGATGATCTATGGCAGTCGCGTGTCGCTGACGGTGGCTATCGTTGCCGCCACGGTTAGTCTGACCATCGGCACCGTCTATGGCATCATCTCGGGCTACGCTGGCGGCCGGGTCGACAATTTCATGATGCGCATCGTCGATTTCCTGTACGCGCTGCCCACGTTTCCTATCCTTATCTTGATGACGTTCTACTTTCAGCAGATCGGCCGGCGGGGCGAAGAGGCGGGTGGCGCCGCCAATCTTCTGATCAACATCAATCGATCGATGGGCGGTTTGTTTTTCATCTTCATCGTCATCGGCGCCCTTTTTTGGTTGGGTATGGCCCGCCTGGCCCGCGGCCAGGTGCTCAGTTACAAGCAGCAGGAGTTCGTCCAGGCGGCCGAGGCCATGGGCGCATCCGACAACCGTATTTTGTTCCGGCACCTTTTGCCCAACATCATCGGACCTTTGTTGATCGCCGAAAGCCTGGCCATTCCCGGCTACATTTTCCTGGAAGCATTTCTGAGTTTCATCGGTCTGGGCGTCCAGCCACCCAGACCGAGTTGGGGCGCGATGATTAATGATGGCTATCAGGGTCTGCGTTCGGCGCCCTGGCTGGTGCTGGTGCCGGGTATGGCATTGATGCTGACGACGCTGGCCTTCAACTTCATGGGCGACGGTCTGCGCGACGCCTTCGACGTACGCTTGCGCGGCCGGTAGTGTTCCCGCTAACTCAAACTTGCAATATAGCCAGAAGCGAATATAAATTGCCTAAACCATCATATGCTTCTACCATTCTATGCGTAGATCGTTACGGTTGCGGCAAGTGAAGCGCGGTAGTGTTTGCCGGTGCCAGGATGCTACATCAACCCTTCTCTTAAAATAGGACAGAACCAGCATGAAACGCTCTTCCATTCTCGTTTGGGCTATTGGCTCATTATTGCTCGCCGTATTGGCCTGCGCCCAGGCCGGCGAGATCATTGCGCCGGAAGAGGCAACTCGTCGAGCGGAAGAAGAGCAAAGTGACGTCTTTACGACTGGAAACGGGGGAGCAATTGAAGACGCGGAGCTACAGCCCGGCGATCAAGGCGAGTTGGTAGGGTCAAACTTCATCATCAACTTCTTCGAACGACCTGGCGGACGAATCATTGCTGGACAAGAACGCGGCGCTATTGTTACAGTCTTAGAGGCCGCCGACGACGGTGAGCGCATCTGGTACAAGATTGAGGCCCCAACCGGCGAGGGCTGGGTGACCGAAAATAGCATCGAAAAGGTTGCAGGCGATTCTGCGGAAGAGGATGGCTCAGGCGGCGAGATTTCGGGTCCTCAGCCTGGTGATACCGTGTACCTGACGGGCACCGGCTTCATCATAAATCTACTGAAGGAGCCGAACGGTTTGATCAATGCCGGCCAAAACCGCGGCGCCGAGGTCGTCATCCAGGAAGTATTTGAGCAAGACGGCGAAGTCTGGTATCTTGTCGATGCCGAGGGCGGCGACGGATGGATACCCGCGGAGAATATCAGTACTGAAGCGCCTTAGTTAATCGCTAACCCGGGGGCCCAAACATGCAGCATACGAATGGGAGGCAATCGACATTGTTGCCTCCCATTTTCTATTGAACTTACAAGATCGGTATCTTGATGAACATAAAGCGCCTGTTGCTCCCCAGACTCATTCTGCTTATCGGAATAACGGTTGTGGCGGCGCAGACAGCCTGCAGTAACGACAGTTTGACTGAACGTCTTTGGACCAAAGCGCCCGGCTGGAGTCGGGCGCAGAAGGTGGCCCTGACTGACCTGGTTGATCCGGTCGCCATTGCCCTGGATGATGAAGGTATCATCTATCTTGTCACCGTCGACGCCAATGAGGAGATGCCAGGACCTAGTGTTGTTGCCCTGGACAGAGAAGCCAACACCCTGTGGGAGCAAGCGATCGAGACAGAAGTGAACCGACTTGATAATCCCAATATCGTCTGGGATGGTGAGCTACTGCATGTATTCTGGATCGGCGATAATCGCCTATACGGCGCCACAGTGGACAAATCTGGCGAGGTCGTTGATGGTCCCCAATTGCTCTCGGGACAGACCAGGGTGGGCGGTCACGCGGTTGACCGCGGTCCCGACGATGCGCTTTCGGTATGGTTCGCCGGCCCGCGACGGGATCCTGGATTGTACGCTCTGCCTGTTGGAGATCTGCAAGGCAGGCCGATGCTGGTGGATCCCGAAGGAACGCGACCGGCTATCAAGTATGATCAGGACGGCATGCCGCACGTGACGTGGGTGCAGCACCTTCCTGGCTCCAGCAGCGCGCGTCTCTTCTACGGCGCCTATCCCTTCGGCGAGTATGATGCAGAGCTGGCCAGCGAAATTCATACGGAACGCCTTGCCCTGACCAGTGTTTTCTCGGGACCTTTTATCGAATTGGATGGCGAATCGGCCTACGTTGTCTGGTCAGAAGAGACTCGCACAGGCTCGCGAGCAGGCCAGGCAATGACCCATTACTTGGCGTTTCCAATGGGCCAACCAGGCCAGCAGTCACGACCAGTTCAAGTCATCGTGCCGTCCGATCATGACCTGGAATATGAATATACGCCCGAAGAAGGTTTGGATGCCGGCCCTCGGGTTCTGCTGGAACCTGGCGCCTTTGGCGGAGCATCTGGACTGAACAGAATTGGCACAAACAATAATTTGGCAAATGAAGGGGTCATCGTCTCGGAGTCACGAATTAATTACCTGTTCAGCAAGACAGCGCCCCAGATTGGATTAAGCTACTTCCAGGATGGGTCTCCAAACGGTTATCAGCTTATTAGTTTCACCAGTTCCGCTTCCACTTCGCCAGCGACCATTAGTGATGCGGAAGGGCGTTTATACTTGACCTGGCTAGAGCGCGTAGCAAATGAGTTCCACGTCTATTTTGCCAGTACCGCCCCGGATATCGTTGACAATCTGAATTCGCTCACATTAACTGACACGCGCCAATTGGCTGGCGACACTGTCTTTGGGCTGCTCATAGGGGCGTTGCTTACACCAATCGCCCTGGTGATCTGGCTGATAATTCCTTTAGCGGTTCTTCTAGTCACTTCGCCAATGAGAAAGGAAGATCAGACCCTGCGGTCACCGGGAACTATTATTAGTCTCGGACTTGCCGTACTGGCCTATTTAGTGGTCAAAACCTTCACCCTACCTGGTATTCGGGAGTACGTGCCCTTCTCAGCCTGGTTGCCGCTTCCCCCGTGGATGGAACTACCATTACAGATCATTGTGCCCTTGGGCATTACATTGGTTGCATTGCTGGCGGCTTGGACCTTCACATATCGACGGAACAATAATGCGCCTGTCTACTTCATCATTATATTTGGTGCGGCCGATAGTCTGATGACCATGGCTGTCTACGGCGTGATTATTTACAACGCACTATAGCTCGGCGTCGATTCAGTTCACGCTTAACGTCACTTGGCTTCGCTAGCGAGGGCAAGCATCGCTAGCGAAGGCAGGCCTCGCTAGCCTAACGAGCGTCAGGAGGGGCAGGACGGGCGACGCATATTCGTTATCCTCCAGCCTATTGTTCGCTGGATTTGTCTGCAATTGGGGAGCCTATTCTTCGCATCGCTGCTCATTGCTCACGAGCGATGATCGGCTAAATCTCAGGTCCGCCCAACGACGGCACGCTGAAAGTGTTGATTTGTTTGATGAATGCTAGATTCGCGATTTACCTGGTTGGTTTGACGGTTCTACTGACCGCATGTGGGACGTCATCGGTTGCGCCTGCTTCTGATACAACCAGCGTAATATCAGAGCCGCCTGGGAAAACGAGTACCAGTGATTCCGCTACAACGATCGACTCGGTGGCTCCTGACACAGCGAGCGAACCGCTGCCGACACCTCGGCCGCGACGCCTCAAACCCGGCGATTTGAGAATTGCCGCTGACGAAGATGATATACCAGCCATATTCGCCGAAGATGATCTCTTTGTCGATGCTGAGAGCGGAGATCTGGAATGGCATGAAGACGATCCTATCATCGGCCTGGTGGTGGGTGACGACGCTCGCGCCTATCCGGTGCGCTTGCTCAGCAACCACGAGATCGTCAACGACGTCGTGGGCGGCGAGCCAGTTGTGGTGACCTGGTGTCCACTCTGTTTTTCGGCCCTTGTTTTCAGCCGGGTCGTTGATGGCAAGGAGCTGACTTTTGGCGTGTCCGGCTACCTTTTCAATGACAATCTCGTGATGTACGACCATCGAACAAACACTTTGTGGAGCCAACTGATAGCTGAGGCCATAAAGGGCGCTTACCGCGGAGAGCGATTGGCTTTGTTCCCTTCCAGCATGACTTCGTGGAACGACTGGAAAAACAGATTTCCCAACACTCGTGTGCTCTCGGCCGAACGTCTAGGTCTTTCGGCCGAAGAGGTCGTCGATCCCTATGTTGGTTATTACGAGAGCGGGATAGCGGGACTGACCGGCCAGGAAGAGACGAACAGTGTCTTAAGACCGAAGGCACTGGTCGTCGGCGTGACGGTCGGCGACACTGCTCGCGCTTATCCAGTTTCGGACGTTCAGAGCCTGGGCCTGATCAACGACAAGCTGGGCGGGGCGTCACTTTTGGTGGCCTTTGACAATGGACTAGATAGCGTCGTAGTTTACCATCAAGGAGTCGGCGGGCAGCAATTGACTTTCAGCCCGGCCGAGGAAGATGGATTGCTAAGCGATGATCAGACCGGATCGCTTTGGCAAGTATCTACTGGTAAGGCCATTGATGGTCCCCTGGAAGGGCAGCGCCTAGGGCGATTGGCGGCGCCGCTCGTCTTTTGGTTCGCCTGGTCCGATCTGCAACCGAAGGGGGACGTATATGGCAGATAGCGACCGGTATGCCTTGAAGGGAGCCAAGAGCGAAGAGCCAGCCAACGTCGTCAGAAGTCAGCGGCGGTCTGCGGGATCCTATCCACCTTCCAGAGTTGTCTCTGGCCTTGTGATACTGTTGGTTGTGGTCTTGACGGCCGGCGCCTTGTTGCTGCCGCGACTCAGTCGGCCGGACCATACCAGAGACCAACCAGTTTTGGTGCCACCTCCTCCAGAGGTTGATCCGGCTTTGATAGATGATTTGTTGCCGCGAGGGATTATTGAAGCGATAGATGATCCTCAATTTCAAACGGTCGACGAAGTTGATCCTGACATGGAGCCTGACGAACGACTCATCGGGGTCAGCATCAACGGCGACGTACGCGCTTACCCAATAAACATCCTGAGCAGTCATGAAATTGTCAACGACATTGTAGGCGGCGAACCTATCGCCGTCACCTGGTGTCCCCTCTGTTTTTCGGCACTCGTCTTCAGTCGTCATTTACAAGGCCATGACGAGCCTTTGACCTTTGGCGTGACCGGCAG
>CP070688.1:4026235-4034887 GCA_020353135.1 Chloroflexota bacterium | reverse complement strand
GTATTGTCGAAGCCGGCTTGCCAATTGGGTTCCTTGGCTCCAGTGGCGAAGGAGCCCATCGACAATGGTACGTCATAGTAATCGGCCAGAAGGTTGGTCGCCGCGCCAAAGAGGAAATCTTCTGGCCCCCCGCCGGTGTAACCGCCGGTGCGCAGGTCCATGGCCGTCTGAGCCGCCGCATAAAAGACCGGCGCGCCCGGGTGGGCCAATTGAATCAAGGCCAGGGCGCTGATGACCTCGGCGTTACCCACAACCAGGTTCCCGGCCAACGTCACCGGCGCGGTGGTGCCGGAAGAGGTCATGGTCATGAAACCCACCGGCAAGCCGGCCGCGGCCGATATCAGCGCCGCATCCAGGCTGCCGCCATCATGGCCGAGTGGCGGCGCGGTGCACTGCATGATCGATAGCGGGGGGCGCTGCCGCATGGCGTCCGCATCGCCTGCTATGACCTTGGCCATCTCAACCGCCGCCAGGGCTTCCCGTTCGGAGTAGACGCTCTCGGTCTGAAGGTGCTTCGTCGAGTTCTGCCAGATGGCCTGCAATTCATGCAAGCCGCGTGATTCAGGCGGCTTGTCCTGGGCTGAGACGGCCACCCAATGAAAGGCGATCTCCGGCAAAAAGTCGGCCACGGTGGCGATATCGGCCACGTCCTTCAAGGCAGAACGTCGGCGTTGGCCACCCTCCAGGTCGATGACCTCCACGCCGCAACCGTCGGTGCCTACGTAAACATGGTTGCCGTCCACGGGTAGGTCTTGCTCTGGATCGCGGGCGGCAAGGGTGTAAGCCGGCGGCGCATGGCGGAGGGCCTCTTCGACAAGTTGGCCGGGCGCTCTGACGATCATCTTCTCCTGATCGACTTGGGCGCCATGGGCCTGCCAGATATCCAATGCCTTTCGCGATGGGAAACGCACCCCGGTTTTCTCTATCACGTCCAGCGTTGCCGTGTGTATCTTGCCGATGTCTTCTTGACTGAGTATGTTCAGGCTCAGTCGAGGATCGCTGACTGTTTTGATGTGGGCGCACATAATTGCTCTCCTGGGGAATAGGACGCGGATTGGTACGGATTTCACGGATAAGGATTTGCTCCACCGCCTTCATCCCTCATCCTTCTTCCTTCAACTACTATCCAGTATCTGTCGAGGCTAGCAATTGCCTGGCCAGTTGGACCGCGCCCATGGCATCTTCGCTATAGCCGTCGGCGCCAATCTCGGCCGCCCAGCTCTGGGTAACCGGCGCTCCGCCGACCATCACCTTGACGCTAGGCCGAAGCCCTGTGTCGTCCAAGGCTTCGATCACGTCTCGCTGCCTGACCATGGTGGTCGTTAGCAGAGAGCTGACGCCGACGATATCGGCCTCTACCTCGCGCGCCTTTTGGGCGAAGGTAGCTACGTCGACGTCAACGCCCAGATCAAATACTTGGAAGCCGCTGGCCGACAACATCGTCGCCACGAGCGTTTTGCCTATATCGTGGATGTCGCCGGCCACGGTGCCAATGACAACTTTACCCAGCACCGAACGTTCCTGGCCCGTTCTTTCTAGCTCGGGTTCCAGGACGGCAACGGCCGCTTTCATGGCCTCGGCCGCCAATACGAGATCGGGTAGAAACATCTGGCCACAGCTGAATTCTTCGCCGACATAGTCCAAACCTTTGACGAATCCTTCATTGATGGTCTCAAGTGGGTTGATGCCATCGTCGATCGCTTGCTGGGCCAGGCGGCCGGCGTCGTCGACCTCACCGTCGATGATGCTCTGGGCCATTGCGTCGTACAGCTCTTGGTTCATTGAAGCCCTCCAATCATATTGTTCACAGCCTTTGTAGAGTTCCGCGGCGGCAAAAACGAACATCTTGCCATCGTGATCTATAAGCAGCCCTGGCACTTGCCGACCCATTAGCCGGGTGATCTTCGCGCGAGAAACGCTTGTTCCGGCAGCAGACGACTGGGTCAGCGGACCGCCACCTGATCTTACCTCAGCCCGCCCGCTTGCCAAGGATCGCCACCGGCGTCCATCAGTTCCCACCGCACCGCTGGATTGTTCCGATCATGGAGATAGGGGAAGGGGGTACGCGCTCTATACAGTCTCTTTCAGGAACAGATTTGGAGACGGCACAAATATCGAGGAGGGAGTATTCTCAAATGCGACCGGCAGCCGTACCTGCCACGGCACCTGTGGATGCCACGGCACCTGTGGATGACTACCTCCTCTCTTGTGCCGAGTGAAAAAAGCTCCTTGCTTAGCCTGTAGTTTCGGTGTCAGCCGCATCGGATTCATCATCCCGGATACGGAGGACCTTTCCGTCTTGATAGACCAATGCCGGCGAACGGCTGGCCAGATCGCGCATGAAGCCTTCCTTATCTTCTGGAGAAATATAAGAGCTAGAGCGTAGGTTGCGATGGCGAACATACAAGCGGTCTAATGACAAGGCTGCGCTCGACCAAGCCTTCCGAGAAGGTATCACCTCTTCTATATCGGCCAACTTGGTGCGCCAGCGAAACCAGCCGCTGCGAATCAGCAAGCGATCCCCCTCGAGAACGTAGTAGGTGTTGCGCAATATAGAGAGGCAAAAGGCGACCAGGATCAAGAACAGGGACTCTTGAGCAATGATGGCCACGATTGAAGTCACCGTGTAGAAGACATAGACCATGCTGGCCACGCAGAAAAGGATGACGGCCCACAGCACGGCCACCAACCAGGTGTCGCGTTTGGAGTGGTAGACCGAGCGCGGGAACTCTTGAGCCTGATCCTGGATATCGTCTGTCATCAGAGTACACCTACTTGAGTTTGGTCAACAAATCGGCCGCTGCTCGGCCAAGCATCACCGTGTCGATGCCGGCAACGATCAGCGTATACCCGGATTCGATAAAGGGCTTAACGGCTGCGGCCCTCATTCCGAAGACGCCCAGCCGCATGCCGGCCCTAATACAAACCTGCGTGACGCGATCGATGGCCGCTTGCACTTCAGGATCGTCTACTTGCCCTGGTTTGCCCAGGCTGGCTGAGAGATCGTACGGACCTACGAAGACGGCGTCGATGCCTGGTGTGGCGACAATGGATTCGATATTTCGAACCGCTTCGACATGTTCGGCCTGGGCGACGACGGTCAACTCCTCGTTAGCGGTTGATAGATATTCCTGAAAGTGCAGGCCATAACCATGGGCCCTGGAGACGCCGACGCCTCTACTGCCGCCCGGGGCATATTTAGCCATCCTCACCACGTCTTCGGCCGCTTTGGCGCTGTTGATTTGAGGCGCGATGATGCCGGCCGCCCCGGAATCCAGCGCTTTCTTGATTGGCACTTCACCGGCCGAAGGCAGGCGGACCAGGCAGGGCATCTGCCGGCCGGCTCCCTGCATGATTCGTTGCACTTCCGGAGGGCCAAGAGGACTATGCTCGGCATCGATGAAGAGCCAATCAAAGCCAACCTTGGCTAATAGCTCAGACACCTCTGGGGAGTTCAGGGTGACCATTGTGCCGACAAGTAGTTCGCCGGCCGCTATCCTAGATCGAAAAGAATGTTTCATATTGCTCCTCAGAGATAAGCCTTCAGCTATCTTCCTTCAGCCATCAGCCCTAATTGGCGACTGCTGATGATTCTCATCTGCCGCACTACGTCAATGTTCTTGAGATCGCTTCCGGGAATGGAATGCAGTTTTACGCGGAATTGATGGACAAAGACACGCTGTGCTTGGTATGATGAATCACGTCGTTCATATCGTACCACGATTTGGAGGTTCGTTGCGAGGCAGGTGGAGTCTGGCGCAAGGATTCGGCAGGCCAGCAAACGAACGGCCGGGTATACCCCGGCTGTAGCAGCGAAAAGGTTGTATTGGCGCGCGTGTTTGGAGCATTTCGGGAGTGTTAGATGAGAAAATCAATTGTACGAGTCGTAGCAGTTCTGGCGCTGATCGCTCTGGTCACCGTCACAGTCTTCATTACAGTTGTATCGGCCAAGGACGCTGGTACCGTCCAGGATACGACCGCGGCCGAGGTTCAGGCCCAGGACAACAACAGCATCCGGGGCACGGTGTTTTTTGATAGCAATCTCAACGGCGTTCTTGATGCCGGAGAGGCTGGCATCCCTGAGGTCACCGTCACCTTGTTCTCGTCCGGCGATTGGAAGTGGGATTACTTCACTGGTTCCAATGGCACCTATGGACCGGCGGGATTGAGCCCGGGCTATTACAGCGCCCAGGTGACGGTACCCAGTGGTTATGCGGCGACGACGGCGACGCGTATCGACGGTCTAGGTGTTGGCAACGGCCAAACGACCATCACCGGTATAAATTTCGGCCTTGTTACCACGACTCATTATCCGCCGGTGGTGTATCCGCCGATTTATTATCCGCCGGTGGTACAGCCGCCGATCGTGCATCCGCCGACCACTTGCACCTATGTTGTCCAACCGGGCGACACGTTGGCCAAGATCGCCTATCGTTACGGGACCACGGTTTCGGCGTTGGTTGAAGCGAATAACATCGCCGACCCGAACGTGATTTACGTCGGTCAGGTTTTGACCATTCCGGGTTGCGCGGGAACGCCACCACCACCGACGCCGACCCCGCCGCCGGCGACGACCACCTATGTCGTTCAGCCAGGCGACACGCTAGGCGAGATAGCCCAGATGTTCGGGACGACGGTGAGCGAGCTGGCTGCCTTAAACAACATCAGCAACCCGAACCTGATCTACGCCGGTCAAGTGTTGCAGGTGCCGGCCTGATAACCTAGGCGAAGACGCACTGAGCAATTGCGCTCTTTACGGGGTGATTGTCGTCGTCTGCCAGACAGAACATCTGAATTACGAGGCGGTCACGGGCCTTGAAGCGTCGGTCCGTGAGGTCGCAAATCATTCGGCACGGCTGTCCAGCGCCTGCTCTGGTTGCTAGGTTGCAGGGGAAACGACTGGCCGAGGCGCATCACCTTGGGCGTTGTCTACTAAATGGTCCGTCTGCTAGCTGCCGCTCCCCGCCCGCTCTAGGTCCGCTGCATGGCGCACCAGGTTCGCACCCGATTCCTTGTGGGGCTGGTGAAGCGAGGCGAAGTACTGTTGTAGCAGCTTGTGTATGAAGATATAGCCGCCGCCGACCTTGCGCAAAAAGATCAGTTCGGCCGCATGGTCCAAGAATCGGATGGCATCCCAGGGTAGATCGCGGTGGAGCCACAATAGCATCCGAACCAGAAAGTGCTTGAGCACATTGCCGCCGCCAAAGAGCGCGCCTGCGGCGATGAAGGTTAGGACGCCGGTGTAAAGGGCGTAAGAGGGCCAGCGAATGTACCAGGCTACGGCCGTGAGAATCAGCGCGCTAAGGGTGCCGGCGATGAAGGAATTCCTGAGGGAAAGCTGGATGCCCTGATTGGGCCGGCTCTTGGCCTCCACGCGCCGGCCGCGTATGCCGCCCAATACCGCGCCGCCTAAGGTCGGGACAAGGATCGAGAGGGTGATGTCCGGGGCGCCGAATAGCAGATATTCCATGACTTCGAATAGGGCAGCCGCGGCCAGGCCGATCAAAAGACCGCGCAGGGCGCTTGGCCAGGACCAACCCAAGGCCTCGACAGTTCGAATCTCGCGGTTGTAGCTGAGACCGTAGATGTAGCGGGCGGTTATGGCGAATATGAACGCCTCGGCCGTGGCCCAGGCGAGAGCCAGGAGCGGCTCGCCGTTCAGACTAACCAGCACCAGCGTTAAAAACCAGATGGCTGCGGCGACAATAACCAGGTGACGCCGGTATAGCCTGCTGTTTCGCGCTGGTTCCTCGAGCATCGCGTATACGGCCTCGAAGTAGCGACCCTGGATCAAGGCTAAGATCTGGCCGAGTAGAATGTTGCCGAGCAACAGGGTGAGGATATCTCCCTGGCCCTGGCCAACGCCGAACAACGTGGCCACACGCTGGGCGACGGCCGTGCCAAGTTGAGGTGTCGTCTGGCGCAGGATTTGCAGCAGCAGCCACATGAGGATCCCGGCGAATATGCCGATTATTAGCCCGGTGAGCATCATGTACAGCCGGCGCCAGCGCCTGCCAGGCAGCCAACTTGGTTGGATTTGTTCGACGAGCAACGGCGTTTGCCTGAAATGATACATCTGACTGGCCAGCCAGGAGAGCTGGCGTACTGTAAACTCTGACGAGAAACGACTATTGGGCGCCCTGCGTCGGAACATGCTGTTCACATAGGTGTCGAACAGTCGCCGGCGCCGGGTTGAAAGGGGCTCCGCACCGGCAGCTGTGACCTCGAGGATCGCTCCGGTCGCCTCGGGTTCGACGTCATCGTAGGCCAGGCTCATGATGCTGAGCATCAATGGGTTGCGGGCCATTTCTCGCATCGTCGGATCACGTTGAATGGCCGCTTGTAGCTGAGCGAGTCGAGGACCTTCTGCCTCAAGGAAGGCATCTATTTGTCCGTCACTCAGGGGTTGAATCTCTACGGCTGCGCCCAGTTTTAGCTTCACTTCGACAGCCGCATACTCCTCGCTGCGACTGCAAACGACAATGCCGATCAGGCCGCGCGTCGCCCGGAAGCCGTTGATAGCCTCGACGCATCGACGTCGCTGCCGCGCTGGAACGTCGTCGAAGCCGTCGAGTAGCAGCACGAGATCGTCGTCCTCCAGCCACTGGCGGCCGATTTGGCGGGGGATCATATACTTGGCCGTCAACTCTTCCACGACCCACTCTGCCAAGGGCCGTTGCTGTTTGGCCCATGACATAAGGTTCAGGATCACGGGAATCGGCTCGGTAGGCTCTCGTTCGGCTCGGGTTATGAGTATCTGGGCCAAAGTGATGAGCAACATCGTCTTACCGGCGCCGGGTTCGCCCAATATGAGCAGCGAGCGGCCGCTCTCGAGGAATAGTGCAAGCGGTGACTGTCTGTCATCTTCGGCTTTGATTAGGGTAGCTGGTCCGACGACGCTGTCCCAGGGATTCTCCACATAATGGCTGACGTGATGGTAATGGGGTGAAACTTCGTTGTTCTCTGGCGTTGACTTCTCCAGGACGCCCTCTACCCAGAACGAGTTGACCTTGTTTAGCAGAATGAGTTGCTTTCGACGGGCCCTACTGGTCGAATCTTGGGCGGGCATTGAAGAAGGTGTGACTGTCTCGGCGGCAATCTGCTCGCTTACGACGTCTTCGCTTGGTGACACGCCTCTCGATTCTTGCCGATCGCCGGGAAATAACTGGTCTAACTCGGCGTCATTGAGGGCCCGGTAGTTGCCGGCCTGGAGCAGTGCATCCGCTTCCGTCGACGAATTCAGGCCGCCACAATGGTGCAGGATACTCACCAATCCAATCAGCACGACTCGGTTGTCTTCGTCAATCTTGCTCTTGTCCCGCTCCCATTCACTTACGGCCGCGCCTGTGTAACCGGCGTCACCTAAGGTCTCGCCTATCATTTCTCCCAGCCGCTCCTGGGTCAGAAGCCCACCGCGCATCGGATCGCGGCACTGGCGGCGGTGTATACGTAGTAACTGGCCAAATGATGCCATTCCGCTCCCTTCGTCGTCTAAGGTTAACGGCAATCTGCGACGATGGGCACATTATACACGGGATTTTGCTGAATTGGTGCCGGCTGCCGGTTGTTGGCAGCCGGCAAATGGCGTGGAGATATCGAAGGTCGGATTATGGACTGGCGGCCGTGCTTTCTCGGGCAAAGCGCAGGCAGTCGAAATTGAAATATACGGCCCTGTTCCGAAAGGTCAGGCCGATCTTCTCCAGAACCCGCTGCGAAGCGATATTGTCGGGATGGGTTAAGCCGATCACCATTGAAAGGCCGGCTTCGCCGAAGGCGTAAGCCAGCGACTGGCGGGCCGCTTCGGTTGCCAGTCCTTGCCCCCAACTGGACGTTCTGAGCAGATACTTCACTTCGACTTCGCCGGTTTCGTCGAGGACACACAGGCCGCACCAGCCCAGCAGCTGTTCATTTTGCCGGTCGGTAACTGCCCACCAACCAAAGCCATGCTCCAGCCAATGATTCCAGTGTCCCTGAAGCCACTTTTCGATTATCTCCAGGGGCCAGGGCTCGGTTCGCGGGAAATAGCGCAAAATGTTCGGTTCGGCCAGAATGACCCGCAGCGGCTCCGTATCGTCAGGGGTGAAGCCGCGCAGCAATAGGCGCCGGGTCAGAAGTTGGGGAATCTTGCAGCGATCGATGTCGTTCATAGTATCTCAGATGCCGATAATACCTGAATTTCACTCAAATGCTTGACTTTGATGCGCAAAAACGATACTATGCTCGCATAATGAGACAGTTTGTCCAATCTTTTCGCTTCTACTTCTATTTTACGGGATCAGCCCAGCCGTCGACGGCCGAGGAGGATCGTGTGCCCTGATTTAGCGTAGAGGCGACGAGACGAGTTTGAGCAAGACGCGGCATAAACCCCGCGTCTTTTTTGTTTTATCGGCAGAATGGAGAGTTGACCATGATCGTAGTCATGAAACCGCAAGCCAGTGAAAAGAATGTCGCCGACGTCATCGAACGCGTGACCGGGGCCGGCTGCCGCGTGCATCCGATCGTCGGCGCCGAGCGGACGGTGATCGGCGTCATCGGCGATGGAACGATTATCGACCGGCGCCAGATCGGCCGGATGAAAGGCGTCGAAAACGTGATGCCCATCACCAAGCCGTACAAGAGCGCCAGCCGGCAATTCAAGCCTGAGGACACGGT
>CP070688.1:4023356-4026135 GCA_020353135.1 Chloroflexota bacterium | reverse complement strand
GCCGGGTTGTACTCGAAGGTATGGCCGACCATCAGCACCAGGCCTCGTTCTTCGGCCAGTTTCTTGAGGTCGTAGGCGTCGCTGCTGTTCAAGGTGATTGGTTTTTCAACCAGGACGTGAAGGCCGTTTTCCAGGCATTCACGAGCGATGGCGTGGTGGGAGAATGGCGGCGTGGCGATCACCACGGCGTCAAGGTCCAGCTTGAACAGTTCGCGATAGTCCTGGGTGGTCAGCGGTATTTGTGGGAAGCGCTCAGAGATTGCGTCCAGTCGCTCCTGGTCCAGATCGGCGACGATCACCACAGTTGAACCGGGAAGTTCGACGAAATTGCGGATGAGGTTTGGCCCCCAATAGCCGCTGCCGATGATTCCTATCTTCGCTTTTTCGGTCATTGATCACCTTCTCCAGATGTACAATTCCTTCGCACTGTGTTCCATTTGAAGTTGCAAAACCTCCTGCTCAACGCCCCGCAGCGTTGCCAGCAGCCAGGCCAATACCATGGCGTACACGGACAGGGCAGCCGCCAGTGAAATCGTATCCCCCTTGATTTCACATGGTGGCGAGCGAGTGGTGTTTTTCCCGTGTCGGGTACCGCATGCGGTCGCTGCCGCCGTGTTACTGTCTTTGCGACCACATGCCGGGAGAATTTCCCGTTACTTTAGGGTTACAGAGTAAGTTCTTGGGCGATAAATACATGACCTTTAGTTCACTCTCAATGGCAATGGTTAGCCGGCGGGACATGGGAGCGCCGGCATGGGGTGAAACGGCGCAATCGTGTTTGAGCATTTGCCGGCCGGTACGGTCTCGCGGACAGCATGCCGCAAAAACTGTGTGGCTCACCCGAGACCAGCAGGGTAGTTTGCTCTCGTCCAGTCGCATTATGGGCGACGTGAGCAGATATGGGTGTGGCCCCGTCCCTCGTCATGATCGAAGATAAGATCGGCGTCAGGGTCTATCTTCGATCAGCAAGCCCCTTTCTACAAGCTCACGAACCAGCCGCATAAGATCACTCTTAGCCTCTTCCGACGACGTCGCATAGCTGGACGTGATGTCATCGACGATTTCGTTCTCAGAACGACCCTCTACCAACAGCGACCACATGCGAGCGGCCGTCTCACTCATAGAATAATATTCGCCGGTCGCCAGGTTTAGCGCTGTAGCTCCTTCGCCTAGCGGCTTCACCAATGCATCTTCAGTGGGCTTGTATTTCTTCATGTCATGTTGATGTTTGCTACGATGCAAGTATAGTGCCACCAAATGACGGCAGATTTCTCTTATATTCACGCGAGCAACCACTGCGCTTGCGCGCTGGCCGCATACCAAGGCGGATCCCCTCTTCCCGAGGGGATAATCCACCAAACTTATTTTGACAGAGGGATTTGCGCTGTTCTTAATACAAAGGGGGTCAATTCAGCCGCTGGCCGATACGCTCGGTACGCTGGGCAGCTCGCGGGCAGTCTGGCGCTTTGAGAAGCCCCGGACAATTTCCCTACCTGGCGAACGTTTCCAGGCCGGATTGGTGTAGCGGCGTACTGCAGACCAGCAGCGGGCCAGCAGCACATCACCTTCGAACGGTTTGGCGACATAGTCGTCGGCCCCGGCGTCGAGGCAACGGACGATCTCCTCACCCTTATCGATCGAGGTTAGGACGACTACAGGGACATTACTGGTCTGGCGTAGCCTCTGAAGAACTTCCCGGCCATTCATCAGTGGCAGAAGAAGGTCTAAGATGACCAGATCGGGGCTAGTCTCATGAACGACCCGCAATCCGGCTTCGCCGTCTTTGGCAAGTTGAACATCCGCGCCATTATGTCTAAACAGCAAGGCCAGTAGCCAGCGTACCGGTCGCTCATCGTCAATTATCACTACATTCTTGCCGTGCCAGTCCATAACCACATCCCTTTTCTTTGCTCGCAGCAAATATCACCGCCGGGGAAAGAGCCTGAGGCGCTGCCTCCACTCACACAAATTTACCAACCCTGTAGTAACAGAGTACTAAGTACTAGTTTTGATACATTTCAATAAAAGTTCGTCAAAATTGGATCGCATTTGGGCGATGTTTTGCCTATTGACCTCCTGTCGTACGCGAATTGGCAACGACGATGACCGGGCGAAGATTCGGGCCGGCCTTCATTGACTGGATGAAATCAGAGCAGTCTACTATAATTCGGTGCCGGTCGAAGAAGGTGCCGGCCGGTCTGATGGACCGTGTGCACCGGCCGCAAAACAAATAAAGCCGACGAAGGAGATATACATGCCTCGCGTCCTGGTGATCGACGACGATCCAGGCATCCTCAATCTAGTTGACACAGCCCTAAGCAAAAGAGGCTATGATGTATTCACGGCCGCCAGTGGCACTGAAGGACTGAACCGCATCCAGGATACCAAGCCCGATATCGTCATTCTGGACAAGGTGATGCCCGATATCGATGGATTCGAGGTGGCCCGGCGGCTGCGGCGCGAGCCCGACTTCGCTCATGTTCCCATCGTGATCCTTACTGGCGCCTCCCAGCTTGGCGATAAGCTGGACGCGTTCAACGCCGGGGCCGACGACTACCTGACCAAACCGTTCGAGGTCGACGAACTTGCGGCCCGCCTGGCTGCCCTGCTTCGCCGGGCCGAGGCTTTCAAGGCCGCCCAGACGCAAGGCCTGGAAGTGGTCGACACGGCGCGGCTAATCACCGTTCACAGCCTGCGCGGCGGTATTGGTTCTTCGAGCCTGGCCCTGAACCTGGCCTTTGGCCTGACCAGCCTGTGGCGAACGCCGACGCTGCTTATG
>CP070688.1:4016355-4023256 GCA_020353135.1 Chloroflexota bacterium | reverse complement strand
TACGGGTCGCCTGTGCTAAACGACCTGTAGCGGCCGTTGATATCGAACAACTTGTGGGGGAAATCGAGGCGGAATTGCAGCAGATGGGCAAATCTGAGGTACCTAGCCGACTCGTTGGAGACAAGGTTATCAGGCGGCTCAAGGAGCTCGACGAAGTGGCGTATATACGCTACGCCATTGTTTATTTGCGCCTGGGTGACTTGGAGTCCGTACGCGGCGAAATCGATCTTCTGTTGCAAGACTAAATCTGATACTTAGCGGGAGGCGGCTCGTCGGCTTGAGACGGCGGCCGGGCCGTCTGGCACCCGTGACACTTTAGGAGAAGGACATGTTGAAAGTTGACGAACGGAGAAACGAGGCCGGTGAACCAGCTACAATCGAGCTCTCTGACAACAGTCGTGCGGTCTTGGAGCGACGATACCTCAGGCGGGGAGCCGAGGGTGCGCCAATCGAGACAGTTGAGGAGATGTTCCATCGTGTGGCCTCACATGTTGCCCTGGCGGAGGAAGAAACTGGCGGCGATGTAGAAAGCGTTACGGCGGCGTTTTACAAGTTATTAACCGAGTTGAAATTCATGCCTAATAGCCCAACATTTACGGGTGCTGGCACACCGCTTGGGCAGCTGGCTGCCTGCTTCGTGTTGCCTATTAGCGACGATATGGGACGCGATCCATCCGGTATTTTCCAAACTTTGCGTGATGCTGCGCTCATCCAGCAGACGGGCGGCGGAAATGGCTTCGCATTCTCCAGTTTGCGCCCAAGGGGCGCCTTGGTCAAATCCTCGGCCGGCCGGGCAACGGGTCCGATAGGTTTCTTGCGGGTCTACGATCAGGCCTTTGGCGAGATCGCGCAAGGCGGCACACGTCGAGGCGCCAACATGGCCGTGCTGAGGGTCGACCACCCCGATATTCGCGAGTTCATTCGCTGCAAAACAAACGAGAATCAAATCACCAACTTCAACATTAGCGTGGGCGTCACCGATGCCTTCATGGAAGCGGTCAATAGAGACGAGGAGTACGAGTTAGTCGACCCGCATAGCGGCGAGGTGTGGGAAAGGGTCCGAGCGGCCGAGATATTCGAATTGATCGTACGGCAGGCCCATCATAATGGTGAGCCTGGCGTCTTGTTCCTGGATGCCGCCAATCGCCAAAATCCCGTTCCCCATCTTTACGAACTGGAGGCGACCAATCCCTGTGGTGAACAGTGGTTGGGCCCGTACGAGAATTGCTGTTTGGGTTCGCTGAATCTGGCCAAGCACGCCGGTCCCGATGGAACGGTCGATTGGGACTCCCTGAGTGAGTCGGTTGAATTGGCCACTCGCTTCCTTGACAATGTCGTAACCGCTAATGCCTATGTGCCGGCCGTTCCGCAGTTGGCAGAGGCGGCACACAGAGCTCGACGAATTGGCCTCGGCATCATGGGTTTAGGCGACCTCATGTACCATACCGGTGTCCGTTATGGCTCTGAGGAGGCGCAGGAGTTTGCGAGTCAGGTTATGGAATTTGTCCGCTATCACTGCATGATGACTAGCATTGACTTGGCCAGGGAGAGAGGAGCATTCCCAGCTATTAAGGGTAGCATTTACGATCCCGCCGACTTACAGTGGCAGCCGCCGCAACCTCTGGTTCCTTATGAGCAAGAGTTCGGGCGGCCGGCACTGGATTGGAACCACGTGGTTCAAGGGATTACCAGGCACGGTATTCGCAACGCGGCCCAGACGACCGTGGCGCCGACCGGTACGATCGCGACCGTAGCTGGCTGCGAGGGCTATGGCTGTGAGCCGGTTTTCGCTCTCGCCTACGTGCGTCATGTGAACGATGCTGAACAAGACCTCGAGCTGCAATATACCAGTCCTCTGTTCGAGAAGGCCCTGGCTGATGCCGGAGTAGACGATGATACCCGAAAGGCGATCGTCGACCAGGTTAGCAGCGTAGGCAGCTGCCAGCACGTCGATCTGGTTCCAGCCACAGTGAGAAAAACCTTCGTCGTTGCTTCCGATATTACCCCGGAAGAACATGTACTCATGCAAGCCGCCATTCAGGCTTTTGTGGACAACAGCATTTCCAAGACCTGCAATTTCCCGCGATCGGCCTCTGAGGAAGATGTGGCCAAGGCCTACAAGCTTGCCTGGGAGCGGGGCTGCAAAGGCCTTACCGTCTATGTAACCGGATCTCGGGAAAAGGTCGTACTGGAAACGCGAGCGACCAAATCCAAAAAGCAGACTGTGGCTGAGCAGCCTATGTTGTGGCCCGAATCGAAGAAACCACGAGCTGGGGTCTTGCGCGGCGAGACGCACCGGGTCAGTACTCCTTTGGGTCATACATACGTGACCGTGAATGAAAACGGCGACGATCGGCCGTTTGAGGTGTTCATTCAGACGTCGAAGGCCGGTAGTGATACGGCGGCTGTCTCCGAGGCCATCGGCCGACTAGTGAGTTATGTGCTGCGCCTATCCTCGCCAATTGCGCCGCGGGACCGAATGCGTGAGGTGGTCAAGCAACTAAGCGGCATTGGAGGCGGCCGACCATTAGGCTTTGGCTCTAATCGTGTGCTATCACTTCCCGACGGTGTCGCCCAGGCTCTGGATGAGTACCTGACAGATTCGCTGCACACTAGCGCCAAGCCCAACGGACAAGTGCCTCAGCAGGCGGCTAACAAGTTATTTGGCGACCTGTGCCCAGAGTGTGGCGAAGCTTCAGTGGTTAATGAAGAAGGTTGTCGCAAGTGCTACAGTTGCGGTTTTAGCGAGTGCTAGGCCACAGCTAACTTAGGAGCACATAAGGCAATCAGCAGCCAGTTAGTCGTTGTTTACCAGGTCTTCCGCCGGTTCCGTCTGGCTGGGTTCCGGTCCATTTCCGCCCGGGTCGTCTTCGGGCAAGGTGGCCCCTTCAAGAGACAAGGCGGACGCCAGCTGTTCTTCGGTCACTGTCGCTGCAGAAAGAAAAGCCCCGCGCAAATCGGCCCCATCGAGGTTCGCGCCCGTCAAATTAGCGCCGCTGAGATTTGCCCCTCGTAGATTGGCGCCGTCCAGAATTGCCCCGAGTAATAACGATTGCTGTAGAAAACCATTTGTCAACTCAGCTCCAGCCAGATTCGCATCGCTCAAATCGCTGCCTCTGAAGTTGGCCTGGACTGTCCGTGCGCCCGTGAGATCGGCGTTGGATAAGTTGGCTTCTGTGACGATGGCGTGGGACAGATCTGCGCCCTCAAGATGCGCCTCGCTCAAATCGGCCGCTCGCAGGTTGGCTCCCTCAAGATTCGCTCTGCGCAGATACGCACCGACCAGGATGCTTTGACTCAGAGTCGCCTCGGCCAGGTCGGCTTCTTCGAGATTGGCCCTGTTTAGCGAGGCTCCGGTCAGGTCAATGCCGCGCAGGTAAGCTTCACGCAAGATGACTTCGTTCAGATTGGCGTTGCTCAGATTGGGCGGTGTACGTCCCTCCCGAGGCGGGGATGCGCTGGTGGTCAATGCCCCGCGGAGATCGGCGCCCGTCAAATCGGCGTTTGTCAAGTCGGTCTTGTCTAGCCGGGCAAGGGCCAAATTGGCCTGAATAAGTTGGGCCTGCCGAAGTGCGGCGTCGCTTAGATCTATGCCGCGCAGATCGGCCGCCGAGAGATTAGCGCCGGCAAGGGAAATAATCGGATCTGGATTCTGGATGAGCCCGGTTTCCTGGAGAAATAAGGCCAGCGAGCCCTTGCGTTCGCCGTTCAGTCCCCAGAGAACGGTGAGAGTTTGGGCGCGTGCCAGCCGGCGCACTTCGTCATTCTCTGCCGCATTCCGCAAGCCATGGTCCAAGAGTAGGCGACCAATGCGATTGAAATAGGTTTGAAGACGAGCCTCCTGATAACGATCGACTGGCATGCCGTTCGGATCTCTGGCCAGGCCTACCGCCTGGCCGGTTTCTTTTGTTGGCGACTGCCGGGCCCGCGACACCCACCAGGCGGCAAACAGCAAGGCAGCCGGAATAATCAGCAGTTCCAGCCAATCCCACAATGTTCGCGAGGCGCTCTGGCCATTGCTCTGCCCTACGCCACTCCAAGCCGGCGCTGTACTTGGCCAAATCGCCCAGATCCCGATGATCAGAAGCGCTACCAGAAGCAGTGCCAGGAGTATGGCCAGAATAGCGTGCTCCGCGGCCCAGCGACCAATGCGCCCGATTTTCCCACTCATAAGACCTACCCGTCTGACGATGGCCATATCCCGGAAATTTCCCGGACGACGCCATGCAACATGGTTCGGCAGCCGGTAACACTAGACGCTTGCTGGTAAAGGCCATTTGCCTTCCGGCCGCTAGCCTCCCTTCACCGGCTTGCACGAGGTCTATAATGATATGCTAGATAACGTTTAGGTGGGATAAGGTAGTGTGGGATTTCACCAAATTTTCACCGCTTAGCTAACGTAGCGGCCTGGGGCGCTCAGATCGACGCCTGGCTCACCTTTCCCGCTGATCGTTTGGCGAAATCTGGTCAGGGCGGAACGAAACTGTTGGCGGTCTGCGTAGGGCAATTGTTCCATCAAGCTTGGATCGGGTAGCTCGTACAGGAGACCACAGAATGGACAAGCGCCGAGACCATCCTCAGCCGGCACTAGGATTCCGAAGTCACCAGGCCCAAGTCTTTCCTTGAGCTTGGCGAGGACGTCGGTTTCAGCCAGATTCTCCGGCTCTTCCCCCAGGTAAATCAGCTGCGCGCCACAATAGCAGGCCAAATGGATCATGCCAACCGATGTCATCGAATTAGTCCCCTAAGCAATCAATCAATCCCAAGTCACATCTTCATCTAAGTAGCACCAAAACTAATGCCCGACTTGGTAGTAACGCATTGGAATTTACAACGTTACATAATATATTCCATTTATGTCAATTTTGCAAATGTCGTCGCTATGGATGGAGACTCAGGGAACGACTCCAGGGTTGGGCAAGGGCCAAACACGGAAGTCCCGGGAGCAGTCATCGGTGTCTCGCCACGGTGGATAGCGCTCAAGGGAAGCTCCGTGCAAGGTTGCCAGAGTACAGGATATGTTGTCCGGTACCATACCCGCGCCGTAAGCGATAGCTTCGATTATCTGCCCGGAATGATCCCGAACGATCACTTCGTCGCCGGCGTTGCCCAATTGTAGGACGGCCGCAGGATCGCCCCAATTCGGATCATCCGGAAGATTCGGCACGGCCGGAGAAGTGCTGAGAATCTCGAAGTCGGGATCGAAACCAAACTGTGAGCGAAAACTGGTTGCGGCCAAGGCGACGACTATCGTAGAGTCGGAGCCGATGACGGCGCCATCGGGAAAGCGGCGAACGTCCTCGAAATCAGATTTCTTGAGCGCGTCTCCCAGAGAGTAGCCAGACAAGGATATCATCCTGGGTGTCGGATTGTGTAGTTCGATAAACTCAGCGTCGTCGGCGCCGGGCGGATCATAAAACACTTCGCTGATCAAGAGGTGATCGGCCGGACCCCAGAACTCCTTAGACACGATCGGCATATTGACGACATAGGGCCAATCATGGAAAAACACGTCGGCCAGCAATTCATAGGCCTCATCCGACTGAAGCAATAACGCAACTTCGCGGTTACCTTTGTGCGATAATTCTGTGCCATTGATACTTCCTATGAATACGTAACCCTTGCCGTCTATCTGGGCCAGGACCATTTTGTTGTGCAGGCCAAGGCCGGTTCGATTGGCCAGGGCACAGCGTAGATTGAGGCCCTCGGCCGAGGCAGCCTGCTCAACCTTACTACACGTCGCCCAATTGCTGTCCGGCTTACGTCCGTCATCGAAGAAGTCGTCCAATAGCAGATGGACTGTCGCCCCGCGCCTCGCAGCCTCGATAAGGGCCTCCAGGCGCGGGTTGGGATCGTCGATGGAGTTACTGTCGGACGCGCCCCAGTGTGGTTTCTCGCGCAATTGCTCGATCAGGATTGTGTCACCCTGATCGGCCTGGGCCAGCAAGTGCAGTAGCCCGGCAGGGTCGGCAAGGCTATTTTCTGGCGCCTGGACGATCCCGTACGAAAATGTACCGCTCAAGACAGTTGGCTCGTGGAATCTCACAGGATAAGAAATGCCGCCGGTAAACGTGATCGGCGTGCTCCCCGGCCGCGGAGCGCCGTAATTGGCGTCGCCAGCGTCCCAACGAACAAGATCTCGATGATTGATCGGATCGAAGTCGGCTTCCCAAATCGCGCGCAAACGGCCAACGGCCGCCGGAGCATCAGTCACAAGAATTACGCCACGTCTGCCCCACGTGCCATCATTCTTGTCGTCGTTGGGCAGGCTGTCAGGGCTGAGGTTTTCGGTGCTGATGATGGCTCGCCGCCCATCGATGATGACGTACTTGGCGTGCATGTATCGGTAGCGGTCGTGAATCGGGCTACCATCGTCGCTATCAACATCTGTTTCATTCACCATGAACCAGCATTGGCCACCCGCATCCTCCAGTTTCTGGCACACATGCCGCTCTGCATCGTCTATTCCGCCCACCGGCCCGCCCTCGAGCATTACCGTAACTTCAACACCACGGTCAAGGGCGGCGACCAGTTCTTCCGCAATTGCACCGCTGCGAAAGGTAAGAGTCGCAATTTGAACCTCGGAGCTGGCTCCAGAAATCTGACCTCGGATGAGCTCGTAGGCATTGTCCGGCGCTATGCCTACGACGAATTCGGCGGTTTCAGTCAGCCAATGCCCGGCATAGAAGCGCTCGAGATCCCAGCCGGGATAACGGACGCGCCGTCCACCTATCACGTCGAGCCCGTACTGGGCCCAATCCTGTGCCGTATCCGTGTCCGGGACCCGTATGTCAGAGGACTCGCCAGGGCGCCTATATAGGATCTGGCCTTCGGCGGCAAAGACGCTGCCAACTGTGTAGGGATAGACGGCTGGACCAGACCAACCTGGCTGGGCGACGTT
>CP070688.1:4004171-4016255 GCA_020353135.1 Chloroflexota bacterium | reverse complement strand
TCGTCTAGCCCGCCGATTTCGCCAACGATGGCGGCAGCGGAACGCACGTCTTCGCCCCTTTCTTGAATCGGAAATCACATCTGTCATATCCCTCGGCCAGCGTCATGGTTCGGCTCAGCCCCCAGCCCATTAACTCGCTAGCGGGCTTGTCTACCCAGTCGTTTCTTCTTCCTCGAGTTGCCGGCTTAGCTTGCGTTTGTAGGCGAACAAGATCACGATATTGACCGCAATCAAGACCACGGCCACCACCATCGCCTGGCGACGGAACAAGTTCTCCCCGAGTCTTTCGTCCGCCATCTCTTTGGCCCTGTCGGCCGATGCCTTGGCATCGTCGGTCAGGGCAGTGACCCGCGGAAGCTTGGTGGTGTGCATGGTAGCGCGCGCGCTAATCAAGCTGGTATGCGCCTCAGCCAGTTTTACTTCCGATTCCGTGACGATCATCCCCCGGGCGGCCGCTTGCTGGATCGTCTCTTCGGCCTCCTTGTAGGCCTGATCGGCCTCTGTCAGGGAGGCGTGGATTGCTTCCACCTGGGTGAGAATCCACGATCCTTCATGATGGCAAGTGTCACAGAGGCGATCCTCCGGGCTCTCAAACCGGACTTTGTCCGCCCGGAGAGCCCCGTCGTCCAGGTGGCAACCAGTGCATGGCTTTTCAGTAGGCATAGAGCTAAGGAACATGCTCTCGTCCGGCGTGGTAACGTCATGGGTACCGTGGCAGCTCCAGCACTTGGGCGAGTTCGTCTCAAGCCGGGAGTGCAGGCTTTCTTCGTAGTAGTCTTGGGTGGCCGTGTGGCAATTACCACAAACATTGACCACCTCCTCGTCGTCCGGGGGCTTGGCGGCATGGGAGCCGTGACATGAAGCACAATTTGGCGATCGCACATCTTGTTCTTCCAGAAGTCCCCGGCCGTGAGTGCTCTCCTGGTATTCATCAAACTGATCGGTCGGAATGCCATAAGGCTCCATCAGCGCGGCATCCGAGTGGCAGCGGGCGCAAAGCTCCGGTACGTTGAGGGGATAGACGTCTGCGGATGGATCGGAAGCCTTCATGATGTCATGCACACCGTGACAGTCGATGCATAAAGCCACGTTCGTATCACCGTTTTCCGCCAGCTTCGTACCGTGTACGCTACCCATGTACTTGACGTACTGATCGGTTGGCAGATTGTACTGGCGCATCCGTTCGACATCAGAGTGGCAGCCGCCACAAACGGCGGGCGTATACTCCCGCGATGGCACGCCGATGAAGCCGACTTCCGGGGACATGGATTGGTTCATCTCGTCGGTGTTCGGATCGCCGCCGTGACAGCCTTCGCAGCCAACATCGGCCTCGCCATGGACGCTTTCCGACCACTCGTCAGATATGCCGGCGTGTTTGTCATCCAGCGCGACGTGACACTCATAACAAGTGCTGTCTCCTTCGGCCGCCGGGTGATCGAGGGGCGCGGGAATGGCGCCCGAGGCCAGGTCTGATGCGGCCGGCAACGGCCCAAGGATTTCGGCCGGCTCGTGACACTCCTGGCATTCTTCGTTTGTATAGTCGCTGTGATCGGCCGGCATGGTGTTGGCGCCCTCGAATCCTTCCTCATGGCATCGCAAACAGTTTGAATGACCTACTAAATAATGGGGAATGAGAGGACCCTCGTCAGAATCGCCATCCTGGGACAGCGATCTGGAAGGAGACGAAGTTTCGGCCGGCATCAGCGTCGCTGCTAACAAGAAGACCAGCAGCAGCGCCGACAGGGTCAAAGCCAGGTTAATCCGCGACATTCTTCTGGGCATCATTTCTTCTCCGATCTTTGGCTCTTAACTGAACCAACCCCAGATAGTCAGACCAACAACAGCTGTAAGCGCAACCAAACCTGTGATAATAATGAATAGCCGTGCGCGCGGCCGGCGATCGGGCCCTCGATCGATGAATGGCAGAAGCAGCAGCATTGGCAAGGCCAGCATGCCAAGTAACACGCCAAAAGTGCGTGGGACGTACTTCAATAACTGGTACAACGACAAGAAGTACCATTCAGGCTTGATGTGCGGCGGCGTTTGCAGTGGATCAGCCTGTTCCTCCAATCCTACGGGGAACATCGAAGCCAGGACGATGAGAACCCCCAGGATAACATACCAGGCGATAAGTTCGCTGAGGACATAGTGGGGAAAGAATGGAACCTTCTTTTCTTCTTCCGCCCCCTGCTCTTCCTGGGATTCGGGCGGGGCAACGCGGCTTGGCGAGCGTTTGCGAGGATTGGCGATGCCCTGTTGGTGGATGAGAACCAGGTGGATGGTAACCAGCAAGGCCAGGGTCAAGGGCAGCAACAGGGTGTGCACGCCAAAAAACCGGCTGAGCGTCGCGCCGCTGATTTCCTCGCCGCCGCGCATCAACAGCAGCAAGTATTCGCCGATGAAAGGCACGGCGCCGGCCGATTCACTGCCTACCGTGGTCGCCCAATAAGCGCGTTGGTCCCAGGGCAACAGATAACCAGTGAATCCAAAGGCCAGCGTAATGGCCAATAGTCCTATGCCGACAGCCCAGGTCAATTCCCGGGGTCGCTTGTAGACGCCCTGGAAGAAGATCCGTAGCAGGTGCAAGACGGTGAATATGATCATGAGATTGGCGCCCCAGGAATGAATGCTACGAATTAGCCAGCCGAAGTTCACACTGCTGGTGATCAGGAGGACGCTTTCGTAAGCAGTCTCTTCCGAGGGCTGGTAATATAAGGTGAGCAAGCTGCCGGTTATTACCTGGACGATGAACAAGAATAGCGTGATCCCACCGAAGTAAAAGGTCTTTGCGCTCTTGGGAATATCTACATGAAGCAAGGCGCCCAAAAGATCGCGAATCCGGTAGCGATCGTCTACCCAATCCGCCATCGGTATCGGGCTGCTTTCGGATTGTTCACTTTGCTCGTTCTGCATTTTAGGCTTCTCCCAGGTAAATATCGTCGCCGTCGACGATCACGTTTACTGGTGGCAAAGGCGAAGGCGGGGGGCCAGATACCACGGCGCCGGAGATGGGGTTGAACTGGCCATCGTGGCAGGGGCAGAGAATCACCTGGCGCGCGTCATCCCAGACATTGATGCAGCCCAGGTGGGGGCAAATAGCCGAGAAAGCCTTGTATCCCTGGTCGGTGTTGACCACGATCACCGGCTTGTTGCCCATGGATACGACTTTCCCTTGCCCGCCGGGGATGTCATCCGTGGTACCCACCTTCACCCGACCACCACCGCTGCCTTCCTCCCTGCGCGGGGGGATGAGGTAACCGACGATGGGCATGAACACGCCCAAAAAGGTTGAAAAGACGGTAAAACCAAGCAGGACGCCTAAAACCCGGCGCCGTTCTGGTTCGGCCGGCTCCCCGCTGTCATTTCGATTAGCTTCCATCTTGTCACCTCCAATGAGCAAGAAGTGAGCCGGTCATTTAATTGTAAACAAAACCAAGCCGCCTGCACCAATCATTTAAAAGGCAGGTATATGGTGCGAAGAGAAATCTTCCGTCTTCATGGCGTCTTGTCGGTCAAGTTGCACTGGCAGCTAACATGGAACGCAAAGGGCTTCCTGGCACTTGCGAAGCATTTGTTTTGTCCCAAGTGAGCGTGGTTGCGAACCCTCTAGACACGTCTCGCTTGTATCCACATTAGCAAAATAGATTCAATAGGGCAAGCGCTTTTCTGGGAAAAAGGAATCAAAGAAAGGTATTCGCACCACCCAATCGCGATATCCCCACAACATTCGTCAAGTTCTCCTGACAGTTTCTCAGCACCGCTTCATATAGAATAGAGTCGGTTGTGACATATTTCACGATCTCTGCCTTATAGTGCGGTTTGGGTCCACTATCGCTTATTTGAATGGGTTCGTGATCTTTAGGACAAGCAGCGCGCCGAGAACGCTGTTGTATTGACCCGGTGGTCTTCAATGAAATCCCTCGGAAAGGTGCTGCTGATAGTAACGCTATTGGCATTGGGCATGGAAATAAGCCTCGATGCGGCGCAAGTTGCTGCCGCTGATTTTTCGCTGGGTGACTGGTTTGGCCAGCTGCTCAGTTCCCGTTCTTCCGACGCGATGTCGGATGGCGATCCACAATCTGATTGCCAGATGTGTCACGCCGATTCAGATCTGGTTGGGGAGTTCTTCGACGGCACGACGCTTTCCCTCTTTGTCGACGGCGACGAGTACATAGATTCGGTCCATGGCCAGGCCGGCCTCGGCTGTAGCGCCTGCCACATAGACATCACTGCCTACCCCCACCACCAACAACAGATAAGTTGCGTCGAATGCCACGAAGAGTTGACTGGCGCTCAGGTCGTCGATCCACACCAGGTGCACGTAAAACTTGGCTACGACAATGCCAGGGACATGAGCGTAGCGCTCAACGACGTGTGCCGTGAATGTCACGAACTGGAGCACGAGGCCGCGCAAGACAGCTTGCATGCCGAGGTGATGGATTTCGGCAATCTTGACGCGCCGATGTGCATTGATTGTCACGGCAGTCACAATATAACGCCGCCAGCTAAGCCTCGGGCCAAGATTTCGTTGACCTGCGCCAACTGTCACCGTTCAGTCTTCAGCACTTACCGGGTTAGCGTTCATGGGGCGGCTCTGGAGGAAGACTCTAACCCGGATGTCCCGACCTGTGTCGACTGCCACGGCGCGCATTCGGTGAGTGGGCCGCACGATGTCGCCTTCCGTAACGAGAGCATCGTCATTTGTGGCGACTGCCATGATGACGAGGACTTGATGGCCAAGTACGACATCTCGACCGAGGTCTTTGAAACCTACCTGGATGACTATCACGGCCGAACTGTTGAATTATTCCGCGGACGTGGCCAGGAACGATTGGCGACCCAGGCCGTCTGCTATGACTGCCACGGCATCCACAACATCCGTTCTCATGAAGACCCCCAATCGTCAGTGTACCCCGACAACCTGCAGCACACCTGCTCCCATTGTCACGAGGACGCCGATATTCGTTTTCCAGAAGCATGGTTGAGCCATTACATACCTTCCTGGGATCAGACGCCCGTCTTACATATGGTGAACATCCTTTATCAAGTCCTGATCGTCGGCACTATCGGCGGTATGGTTGCCTACATCGGGCTCGACTTCGGCAAGCGATTGAGTGAAAAGAGGAAGGCGGGCGAGGAACATTTCCTGGATGAGGAGGAAAGCAGTGACCTCTGAGTCCAAATATCGAACATTTCCCGGTCAGAGCAAGCCAGATACTGCGGTTCGCCAGCAGAAAGTTCACCGGGCGAAAAGACTGCGTGCCGCGCGCGCTTTGGCCGGCCGTCTCCACCTGATGCCCGACGGCACACGCATGTTCCAGCGCTTCAGCACGGCCCAACGCATCGAGCACCAGGTGCTCATCGTTACTTTTACCCTGCTGGCTTTTACGGGACTGATTCAGCGTTACGCCGAGGTCGGCCCGGTAGCCTTTTCCATAAATAACCTGATGGGTGGTATAGACAATGTTCGGGCCATTCACCGGTTGGCAGCCATCATTTTTGTTATTGAGGCCATATACCATACCTGGATTATCTTGGTCCAGTGGTTTGTCAAGCACGACCTGGGCACGATGTGGCCAACTCGGCGTGACGCGCGCGACGCGGCGCAGATCGTCAAATACAACCTTGGGCTGGCAAAACGGCGACCCAGGTACGGCCGCTTTTCATTTGACGAGAAGATCGAGTACTACGCCCTCGTTTGGGGCTCCATCGTCATGATCATCACTGGCATTGTCCAGTGGTTCCCCCTGTTGGCGACTCGATTCCTGCCCGGCCAGGCCGTCGCCATATCTCGCGCCATCCACAGCTGGGAGGCGTTGTTGGCTACCTTGGCCATCTTGACCTGGCATATGTACCACACGGTCATCAAGCATCGTAATACCAGCATCTTCACCGGCATGATGAGCGAGGAGGAAATGCTCGAAGATCATCCGCTGGAGTATGAACGCATTATGGCCGCCAGCGCCTACCTGGAACAGCTGGAGACAAATCAAGAAATCAAGACAGGGGAAACCGGAGCAAGCGCCGAGAAGGAGGAACTTGAGCCAGGCCACACGGCTCAAAGCGACCGATGAGCGATCAGCCAACGAATCCAGAAAATGGTGATCAGAAACGACGGCGCTGGCTGCGCTGGCCCAGGATCACCCTGGACCTCAGTCAAAGAAAGCACCGGCGTAATCTTCTCCTGGTAGTGGTGCTGGTCACGGTCCTAAGCGTCGGGTTCCTTTACGCCAACTACCGCATCTATGAGTATACGGAAAGCGCCGAGTTCTGTGGCAATACCTGCCATGTCATGGATCCGCAATTTGTGCGCTATGAAGATTCGGCCCACGCCAAAGTGGAGTGCGCGAAATGCCATATAGGCCCCGGCGCCTCGTTCTTCGTTAAATCAAAGATCGACGGTATTAGCCAGGTGATCGCCGTTCTCACCGATAATTATAGCAGCCCCATAACCAGCCCGGTCCACGATCTGAGGCCGGCGCGGGAAACGTGCGAGACTTGCCACACGCCTACTTCTTTCAAAGACAACATCATCAAGACGAAGCGCCATTACGACAGCGACGAGGCCAATACGCCGGTGCAATCTACGCTGATCTTGAAGATGGGCGGCTGGCAGGAGGAAACTGGAGCCGCCAATGGCATCCACTGGCATATCAATAACCCCGTTTATTACATCCCGGCCGACGAGCAGCGACAGGTGATCCTGTGGGTCGGCGCGGAACAGCCCGATGGCACGATGAAGGAATATTTCTCGCGGGACGCGCTGGGAATGGGCCAACGAGCTTTTGTCGAGGACGCTTTCGAGAACGGCGAAGTGCGGGAGATGGATTGTATTGACTGCCACAACCGCACCGCCCATTATGTGCCTTCGCCGCAAGAATCGGTCGATCGGGCACTCGAGCACGGTATCATCTCACCGGACATCCCCTATATCCGCGACAAGGCGCTCGAGGTGCTGAACACGCAGTACGAAACGGACGCTGAAGCGATCGCCGCCATCGACGGGCTGGGTGAGTTCTTCCAGATAAGTGGCTCCGGTGGCCTGGCCACCGTCAGCGACAAATCGAGGTCGCTATCCAAAGAGAGTATCGACCAATCTCTCGAGACCATAAAGGAGATTTACGACCGGACGAATTTCAAGGAATTGGGCCTGGATTGGCAAACAAATCCTAATAATGAACGCCACACGCCCTTTCCTGGCTGCTTCCGTTGCCATGACGGCAAACACGTCCAGGTTGACGAAACCGGCCGCGAGGTCGAAGAGATCAGCGTCAAATGCAATCTATGCCATACCGTACCCATCGTCGGCCGCGGCGATGAAATGCTTGTCGAGGCGCCGGTCATCACCGGTCCTGTGCCGAAGTCTCACGAGGATTTTCGGTGGACTGTGGAACACCGCTCGGTCAATAAGGAACAAGAGGAAGCCTGTTATGTGTGCCATGGGCAGGCGTTTTGCTCTAACGCCGCCTGCCACAATCTATCGCATCCACCCGACATGCTTTTCACGCATGCCGAGGAATATCGCCTTCGCGGTGACGAGGTCTGTTACACCTGTCATCAAAATGTGCTGTGCAGCAAGTGCCATCCAGGAGGTATCGTCGAATCCCCCTGACGGCCGGATGTTCACTTACCCGGAAACAACGGGCTAGACCAACGCGACTCCGGTTCGAACGGCGCTAATCTTGGGAAGAGAAGCTTCGACAAATAATCAGGAGATAACCTTTTATGAAATCTACTTTGACAAACGCTAGCAAGAACCCTAAATTGCTCGACCGGCTGGTGCTGATCACCCTTGCGGCCTTGATCGTCGTCGTGGTTGGTTTTGGCGCCTACTATTACTGGGATAGGTACGTCCACCTGGGCGACGAATCCCCGGTCGAGAAGGGGGCGGCCCACCTGGAAGAAATGGTGCGCGAGAATCCAGAGGACCCCGACGCTCGCGTCGCCCTGGCTCAATACTACCTGCAGAGCGGTGCTTACGAAGAATCCATCGAGCAAACCAACCAGGTTCTAGCCGCTATGCCCGAACATCAAGGCGGCCTGTTCCTGCTTGGCATGGCCTACACCTATTCAGGCCTGCCGGCCGAAGCGACTGAGCCCTTAAGCCAATTTGTAGAAATGCGCGAGGGAGGCGAATTCGCCGGCGCGGACACGGATCTGCAGGCGGCCCTCTATTTTCTGGGCGATAGCTATATGAAGCTGAACCAGCCAGAGGAGGCCATAAAGAAACTGACTCAGGCGCTGGCGCTCAATGCGACCGACGCCGATGCCATGTATCTGCTCGGGCGCGCCTACACCACGACCGGGCAGCACCAACAGGCGGTCGATCAATACCTCAACGCCATCCGTTTCGTGCCCAATTTCGCCGAAGCCTACCAGGGCATGATCGAGAGTTATGAGGCCCAGGGTCAGACTTCCCATGTCGCCTATGCCCGGGGCATGGACGCTTTCACGCAACAAGATTACCAGACGGCGCGGGCCCACCTGGAAAGCGCCGTCGACGACCTGCCCGATTTCGCCCCGGCTTACGTGGGCCTGGGGCTGACGTTGGAGCAACTCGGCCAACTGAATGAAGCGCAGACAATCCTGGAAAAAGCCCTCGCCCTGGAGCCAGGCGACTACATGGCCAATCACGCTTTAGGCCGTGTCCAGGCAGCATCCACAAATGTGGAGGGTTAAGGAAAGCGACCTTGGCATCGTTGCCATTCATGGACGCCAAGATACCAGACATAAATCAAGACAAAATCTAAATTGGAAAAAAGTATGAGCGAAATCGACACAAACGAAACTCCGGAGCCAGAGCAAATTGAAGATGGCGCTGAAAGCCTCGAAGAACTGGAAGCCGACTTGGCGGCGGAACAAGGGATCGAGACCGGCCGCAGGCGCAAGCTGATCCTGCTGATCATCTTGCTGATTCTTCTATGCGGCGCCACCGGTCTGGCCTATCGTTATTTGACGGCCCCGGCGCCGCTTCCGGAACTGGTCGTGCCAGACAGCGACATTCACTACGCACCCCACTATCTCTTCTCCATCTACGATGTTGACAAGCCCGTTGGGGTGACCGTTTCCGAGCGCGGCGACCGTATTTTCGTCACCGAGAGCGGCGGCGAGCGGCTGGTCAAGATCTTCGACAATAACGGCGAGCTTCTCGATTCCTTCGCCCCACCGGGTACGATGCCTGGCGAGCGCTCGCCGGTTTACCTGGCCATCGACAGTTTCGGCCGGCTATTCGTCACCGATCGCCTGCAGCATGCTATCTATGTTTATGATTCAAGCGGCAACTATCTGGACACGCTCGTCGGACCGGAACTGGCCCTGAGCGAGTACGTGAAGCTGCATGCCGGCGACGTGCCGGCCGGCGCCAACTTCTTCTTCAACGTTTTCCAGGACCGGGTGACCTATCGGGATTCACCCTCCGGCGACCAGACCTTGCCGGCGCCCAATGTCGAGGGCTGGTCGCCGCTTGGCGTACGCATTGGCGCTGATGATCGGGTCTACATCACCGACGTCACCAAGGGCGATAACAAGGTCATGGAATTCGTCATCCCCAAGAATACGAATATAGGCGCCTGGCATGCCGTCAATCCGGATATTCCGCAATATGGCGACTCCGGCAGCGGCAACGGCGAGTTCCTGTTTCCGAATGCGGCCGCGGCCGATTCTCAAGGCCGGGTCTTCGTCTCCGACGGCAACAATGGCCGGATTACCGTCTGGGATGAAGACGGTGATTTCCTATTTAACTTCGGCGCCGGCGGCGGCGAAGCCGGCCTGAGTTTGCCCAGGGGCGTCTTCGTCGACGAGCGCGATCGCCTCTTTGTCGTCGACGCCGTCGGCCAAAACGTGAAAGTATTCGACGTTTCCGCCCAGGAACCTGAGTTCCTCTACAGCTTCGGTGATTGGGGTCTGGAAGATGGCATGTTCAACTACCCCAACGATATCTATGTAGACGATACCGGTCGTGTATACGTGGTCGACCGGGAGAACCATCGTTTGCAGGTCTGGTCTTATTGATTATTTCCCACGCCACGGCGAGGGACGATTGATTTGACAGTTCTTAAGAGACGGTCCGTCAGGTTCGATTCCAGTCTCGGCCAGCGAGCTAGGCGGACCAAATTAGAGGGAAAAGGAGGTGCGACGAAAGATAGATTAAGCGACAGAGAGAACGTTACGTTTGTTCGTGTGCGCGCCCGATGATGGGCGCCGATTAATCACATTCAACCCAAAAGGAGGGTGTGATGAAAAAACTCTTATTGGTTCTAGTTCTAGTGTCGGCCTTGTCCATCGCCATCGTGTCGGTGGCCTCGGCTGACAACGGCCCGCACGGTGGGTTCACGCCCACGGCCGATGGCTGCGCCGGTTGCCACCGCGCGCATACGGCTTCGGGCCCTAACCTGCTGGTCGCGAGCTCAACGCTTGCCCTGTGCTACACGTGCCACAACACCACCGGTACCGGCGCCGACACCAACGTGGAGGACGGCGTCTACCTGGAGCGGGATGGCGTGACCGAGGTTCCGACGGAGGGCGACCCGGGCAGAGGCCTGAAGGCCGGCGGCTTCGCCAATGCCCTGATGGATTCTGACCTGGACGCTACGGCTGCAAGCGCGGCCTCTACGTCGGCTCACACGATCGACCTCACCGCTGGCACCTTGTGGGGTAATGGCGCCATTAGCGCGGCCGCTAACCCTGGCCCAACCGGTTTCCAACTGGATTGCGCCAACTGCCATGATCCGCACGGCAGCGCCGGTGCGGGCGGTGTGGCCACCTATCGTATCCTGCGGGACATCCCCAATGGCTCCGGTGGGACTGGCACGACCGTGGGAGACGAGACCAACAAATGGTACACCGTCGCCGACCTCAATAACCAGTATTGGGATGAGACCTACGGCAACGGCACCGACCTGGCTAGCTGGTGCAGCGAGTGCCATACCCGGTACCTGGCTGGCGCCGGCAGCGGTTCGACCGACTCGGGCGATGCCGTCTTCATGTACCGCCATCGCACCGATGCTGGCTTCGTCAACTGCATGAGCTGCCACGTGGCCCACGGCTCGTCAGCCACCATGGGCACCTTCTCCGGTGCTGTCGAATGGCCTGACGGAGCGACCACGCCCAACGGCGACGCGCGAAGCTCGCTGCTGCGCGTCGACAACCGCGGTGTCTGCCAGCAGTGCCACAATAAATAATCGTATGCTGGCGGTGTAGCTGGAGCAGTCCGCGGTCGGGCTTCGAAGGCGCCAGCTTCCAGGATGGGCTTTCAGGCAGGTTTGGCTTGCGGGACACCCAAGTCAGCCAGTTGCAAGTCCCACTGGTCGCGACGTTGGAAAGGCCTGATAGCGCATCGTCCCGGCTACCCGCCGGCTAGAGAGCATGTGAAGGGGGCAGGAAACTGCCGCTTTCAACTGTTCTGACAGGAGGTGAGACGCAGGAAAGACGAGAATTAGGCGATAGCCGATTCTTATCCTGTAACCAATACCATTAATGCGTTACAACGGTGTGGGGAACCGGGCATACTAAAAGGACCCTAGCAGCCCGGTTCTCCCACCGCTTACAATTCGCCAGTTTACTACACGGCAGAGGCTGGGACGAGGATCTTCTCAAAAACCAGTTATAGATATAAGGTTCTAATTAATGTTTGGCGGCAACCCTCTGATGAGTAGATCGGGAGCGAAAGACCGATGATCCGTGTTGGCAATCGTGCAACGAAACTGACGCTACTTGGATTCGCTTCCTTCGTCCTACTTGTTTTGCTTACTCAACGTCCAGTCCAGGCCGACAATGGCCCTCACGGCGGTTACGCGCCGGCCGGCCAATTCTGTACGGTCTGCCACCGCCAACATTCCGGCCCACCCCGGAACAGGCTGAAAGAACCCGTGCCGGATCTCTGCTTGAGCTGTCATGGCTCTGGCGCTACCGGCGCCGATACAAACGTAATGGACGGCGTCTACACCGAGGCTGACAACAAAAGAGAGAAGCCGTTAGAGGGCGTCGCCGGCCGCGGGTTGAAAGGCGGCGGCTTTGATTTGGCTTTGATGGACAATGACGCCAACCCGGACACCCCGGCCGTCGCTTCCCCGGCCACATCCGCCC
>CP070688.1:3999471-4004071 GCA_020353135.1 Chloroflexota bacterium | reverse complement strand
GCGTGCGGCCGCTCATGGCCACGACGCCGGCCAGCAGTTCCGGCCTGGTGAGCGTCAGCGCCAGGCTCATGATCGCCCCCTGGCTGAAGCCCATCAGATACACGCACTTCGGATCCGCGCCGTAGGCCTGGGGCGCCTCCTGAATGAAGGAGAGCACTTTCTGGCGGCTGGCCTCGGCTTGCTCCGGCCGGATGACCGGCCCCTCACCGGTGAATTGCACCTCAAACCAGGCATAGCTGTCCGGCCGCAATAGCACCGGCGCCTGTAAGCTGATGACCAGGAAACGCGGATCCAGATACTCCACTAGAGCAAAGAGATCATACTCGCTGGCACCAATCCCGTGCAGCAGGAGCAACAAGGGTGGTTTTTGCCCTTGCGCCGGCCGTCGCGGCGGGCTCAACAGGTGATGCAGCGAAAGCGGCTTAGGACCAATTATCATCTCTTCCTCCATTTCCTGCCCATGATTATACAGGTCACAATTCACTCAAATCCAGGCCGGTTGGGACAAACGAGCTATCAATTATTCAGTGATGGCGCTGGCGTGAAGGCCCGCAGGCAGTACAATCACGGTGCCCGTAGCTTCCGGCGCCTGATGGTCTTCTATTTCCGAAACGACCATGGCCCCGGGCTACGGTAGCTAAGCCGATGCCATTGACCGCCCGCGGTCAAGGAGGGGTGACGATGAGTGCGATGGACCATATCCGCCACCTGGCCGTCGACATCGGGCCGCGGGGCTCGACGATGGAAGCCGAGGCCGACGCCGCTCGATATGCAGCCCGCGTACTGTCTGAACTGGGCATCACGCCCAGCGCCGAGACTTTTAGCAGCGCCCGGTCGTCCTATTACCCATATGCTCTGTGGAGCGGCCTGCTGTTGCTGGCCGCGGTCCTGTTCTTTATCGCCGGCCGCATCGGCGCCGTCCTGGCCCTTTTGCTTTCCTTTGCCGCCCTGATTTCGGTCCTGCTGGAGTTGTCTATTCGGCCCAATCCATTGCGCTCGTTGCTGCCCAAGGGCCGGAGCCAGAATACCTGGGGGCGCCTTGAGCCGGCCGGCGAAGTGCGCCAACAAGTGGTGCTGATCGGTCACCTGGATTCGCACCGTACGCCCCTGGTCTTTTCTTCCCCAGGCTGGCTCAGGCTCTTCCGCCTGCTCATCCCTATCGAGCTGCTGGCCTCCATATTGTTGATGGTTCTATACGCCGTCGTCGGCGTCGGCATCATCGATCGGACGCCGTTGCTGAACTGGTTGGCCCTGCCCTTCGTTTTGGCGATGCTTGGCCTGTTTCTACTCATGATCCAGGCTGACCTCACGCCCTACTCGGCTGGGGCCAATGACAACGCCAGTGGGGTCGGCGTCATTCTTGACCTGGCCGAGCGGCTGAAACAAAAGCCGCTACAGCACACGGCCGTCTGGACGCTTCTCAGCGGCTGTGAGGAGGTTGGCTGTTACGGCGCCGAAGCATTCGCCCAGGCCCATCGCTCGGCGCTCGGCAAGGCGCCCATCTGGCTGACCGTCGACAATGTCGGCGGCAAAGGCGCCGGCATTGCTTATTTTGCCGAGGAGACTTTTCTCCTGACGGCCAGGAGCGACCCGGCCCTCGTGTCGCTCGCCGACAGGATAGCCAAACGCTGGCCCGACCTGCGAGCTTTTCGCCACCACTTCAAGGGCGCTTACACCGAGGGAGCTATCGGTGCCAAGTATGGCTTTCGCACCTTAACCTTTCTGGCCATGGGCCGCGACGGTACGATTCCCAACTGGCACCAGACCAGCGACCTGGCCGGCGAAGTCGACCCAGACACCGTCGAGCGCGCCGAAGTATTCATCTGGCAGCTGCTGCAGGGGATTGATGGCGGGCTTGGAAGCTAGGGATCGGGGGCCAGGGGCTTGGGGATCGGGAGTCAGTTAGCGATGTTAAGCGACCCCTTGTGACAGCCTAAGGCTGGCGGCTGAAGGCTGACAGCTGAAAGCTGAACCGCTGGAGGCTCCCTTACCCCGGATATTCCAGCCCCGCCTCGTCCCAGACTGCCTCGAGGAACCAGCGCGGCGCTCGCGTTCGCAGATCGCCGTCAATATCCACCACTGGCTTCAGTTTGTCGTCGCCGACCGGCAGCTGCTTACAGAAGATCATTTGGTGGTCGTGGTGCTCGCCAGGCTCCTCGCTGGTAGCGAAGCATACCGGGCAAATATAGAATTCGCAGTCTCTACGCATGTCCGTGCTCCTTGTCTGTGCCGGCAAACGGTGCAAACGACTAAGCGCGCCGTCGCTGCGTGCAAAGGCAGGTGTTGATTCCCGCCTCTAGTATAGCCGAAGATGGCCATCGGCCGCTACTATTTCGGGCGTCGGCTAATGGTCCCCTCTGACGACGGGATCGATCTCATCGGCCAGCCCGAAGCCGAAGATCCTGGTCTTAGGAATAGAGTTCCGCTTCCGGCGGTTAGAAATCAATCCTTTCGCCGTCGTCCGGAATGAGCAGTCTAGCCCGCTTAGTGCCACTCTGCTCAGCTATTAGCCTCAGATCGGAGCGCGAGACGGTGCCGTGATCCAGCGATTCCAGGTGGATGGCGACGACAGTTGCCTGAGGCGCACTTCTGCACACGGTGATCGTTTGTTCGGCGTCCATGACGATGGGATCGCTATTCCCGAACTTCGCGCCGCTGGAATGGGTGATGATCACATCCGGTTGATATTGGACTATGACCTTTTGAACATCATCATACCAGATCGTATCTCCCGCCCAGAAAATGGCAGGCTCCCCTTCAGCCTGAAAGACAAAGCCAGAGACTTTTCCCATCCGCTCGCCCACGTCGCCCGTACCATGCTTGCCCGGTGTGCGGGTAATCGTTATTCCCTGCCAACTAACTGATGTTTCAATCGGGGTGACATCCAGGAATTTTTTGTCAGAAATCTCACGTTCATCCCCTGGCTGGCAGAATATCTTCAGATTCTCTGGTAGCGATTCCTGGGCTAACGGGTCAAAGTGATCGACGTGCAAGTGTGACAAAATGAGCAACTCGACGCCGTCAAGGATCTCGGGAATCGGGCACGGCAGATCGACAATTGGGTTGCGCGAAACCCCTGCAAATGAGCGGATCGAATGTTTGGGCGCCAGGCAAGGGTCGAAAAGCAATTCGCGGCCGTTGTATCTCAGTCTCAATGTTGCGTTGCGAATAAGGCGAATATTCATTGGTCTTCCTGTCACAAAAGTACCAGCTATTAAACGTCACCAAGAAGTATGACAATCTGCACCTGGATTGGCAAGGTGACGACTCGGAAAGACTCAACTGCCAAAAGCGAACATAGTGGTCATTACCTGAGCATCAGATCCAGGTGATGGTAGATTCAAGCGGCAACGTTGTAATTATTGTCATTTTGGCGTATCACTACGCGCGGCGACGCAACATACCGCCGTCGTCAATCTACCAACAGCCTGACGCCGAAAGCTGAAAGCTGAAAGCTATAGACTCAGGAGAATCATCATGGCAACGACCATACCCGCAACCCACCGCGATTTGATCGACGGGCCGGTGCTGGTGACCTTCACAACCATTATGCCCGACGGGCAACCGCAATCAACCATCGTCTGGTGCAATAGCGACGGCGACCGCATCCTGGTGAATAGCGTCGTCGGCCGGCGGAAAGACATAAACGTCCGCCGCGATCCACGGGTTACCATCATGGCTCTCGATCCAAAAGATGCCTACCGCTGGCTGGAAGTCCGGGGGGTTGTCGAAGAGTTCACCGAAGAGGGCGGCGTGGACCATATCGACGAACTGGCCCGTCTATATGAGAACACGCCAGCCTATTACGGTCATGTAACGCCGGCCGAGGTAGCCAACCGAGAAACGCGGGTCATTTACAAGATCCGGCCAGTTCGAGTCCAGACCCGGGGAGGTTAAAGGGCAATATGAACGCTTTTAGCCAACAAGGAACCATCGCCCAGATCCTGGCCAGCGCCGAGACAATCGCAGTGGTCGGCCTCTCGTCTCGCCAGACGCGAGCCGGTTATTACGTGCCGGCCTACCTGCAATCAGTAGGCTACCGTGTTATCCCGGTCAATCCTCACATCACTGAAGCGCTGGGCGAAGCAGCGTATCCCGATCTGGCCTCAATCCCCGAGCCGGTCGACCTGGTGTTGATCTTCCAGCGCAGCGACAAGGTGCCGCCCTTCGTCGACGGCGCAATCGAAATCAGCGCCAAAGCCGTTTGGATGCAGTTGGGCATTTTCAATCAAAAGGCGGCCGACACAGCCAGCGCGGCCGGACTGCTTGTGGTTCAAAACGCCTGCATGATGGTCGAACACCGTCACTGGCAACCCGCCAGCTGAAACGCCAAATCAGCCATTGCCGTTCGACCGTTCTGGGCGTACAATGTACAAGATGGTTTAGCGCCAATCGATTGTGCGGGAGAGGGTTCCGGCCTATGCCGGAAACGCCGAAGGGGCAAACCCGGCCGGCGGCCACATAGACGGCCGGCCACAGTGGTGAATCTCTCAGGCAAAAGGACCGGATGATCGGGCACCCCTGGAAAGCCTGGCGTCTATTCAGTTGGCCGGGCACCGACGGGGCAAGCCGCCGGCAAAGGTACCGGCGGTGAAACTCT
>CP070688.1:3995314-3999371 GCA_020353135.1 Chloroflexota bacterium | reverse complement strand
CCCAAGGGACGTCTGTCGCTCGTTTTGAGCCGGCCGAGACTGTGCTTCTGCCTGGCGATACTCTGCGCGTCGTCGTCTCGATTGACGCGGCCACTGGCGTTTATGGCGCCGAGGTGATGCTCAGCTTCAATGCCAACGTGGTGACTGTCGTCGACGGTGATCCGGCCGCCGCTGGCGTGCAGCTCCTGCCGGGCGATTTCCTGGCCTCCGATTCCCGTTTCGAGGTGGCCAACCAGGCCGACAACGAAGCCGGGACGGCCCTCTACGCGGCCACGCTTTTGGCCCCCGCCGAGCCGGCGACCGGCGAGGGCGAGCTATTCTCCTTTGACTTGTTGGCCATCGCCGCCGGAGACGCGGCGCTTTCGTGGTCCAATGTTGTGCTGGCTTCCGACGAAGGCATGGCCTTGCCGCTGACCCTAGGGGAAGCGCAGATTTCCGTGGGCGGCGAGTTAGGAACGGCTACGGTTTTGCCCCCGCAGACGCCGGCCGCGACGGCATCGCCTACCCCGGCGGCGACTATCCCGGTGCCCAGCCCGACGCCGACAGAAAGCGCGCCGGCCGCAGAGGCCACGGCCGCGCCCACCGTTACCCCCGCCGGCCCGATGGCAACGGTTCAGGACTCCGCATTGACGGCCACCGATGCCCCGGGCCAGTTAGCCAGCTCAACGCCTGGGCAGATCGAGCCAACGGCGACCGCCACAGCCGGTTCTGCGGCCGCCGAGACCCCGGTAGCTTCCTCCGCCTCGGCCACTCCGGCCGTCCTGGCGGCTCAAAACCCGACCGAACCGCCGCGTGCGCCCGGGCCCGGGTCCGATAGCCCTGCGGAAGCTACCTCGCCGGCGGTTGATGTTATTGGCCAGGATGCCACGCCTGCTGAAGATGTGGCTGCGGACGCGGCCCAGCCGGACCCGGATGGGGTTGGGCCGTCCGTTTTGCTGCTGGTCCTGATCCTGGCCGCCTTACTTCTCTTTGGGGTGGCTATTTACTTCTACATCCGCGCATATAGACAAAGATGAGAGGACGAAAATGTTTTCAGAAGCCAATGGATGTTCGAACAGACGTCATACCTGGATAGTGATTGCCGCAGTTTTGGGCGCCGCAGTGAGCCTGCTGCTTTTGACCTTTGTCGTCGCAGCTGAGCCAGGAAACGGCCTTGGCACCGTTGTCTGGCTCGACGGCCCGGCTGAGGCCCAGGTCGGCGCCGACATCACGGTCACCATCAGCATCAGCGACGTGACCGGCCTCTATGGCGGCGAATTCTTCTTGAGCTTTGACCCGGCCGACTTGCAGGTGGTGGACGCCGATGGCGGCGCGCCCGGTGTGCAAATCACGCCCGGCGACTGCCCGCAGCCGGATTTCGTTGTCCTGAACTCGGCCGACAATACGGCCGGGACCGTCGGCTATGCCGCGACCCAGCTTGGCGGCCCCCCGCCTGGCACGCAGGACTGCGACGTGGCTCACATTCGCTTCCAGACCCAACAGGCGGCCAGTACCGTGATCAGCTTCACTAGTTTTCTGCTGTCGGACATCGACGCTGGGACAATCCCGGCTACGTCGAAGGACCTGTCGCTGGATATCAGGTATTACGTCTACGTGCCATTGGTCATCAGGGAATGAACGTCCCCGGCCTGGACGTATGCTGAAAAGCCGTTTAGGTCAGCCATTCCCAGGAATATCATTTGTGTGCCAGACGCCTGGATTGGGCGTCATGATGATTATATTCGTTGTGTTTTGTTTTATTAGGAGGTTACGATGTTTTCCAGGTCATTGAGAGTTTCCAAAGTAGTCATTCCTGTTGTATTATTTCTGGCTTTGCTGCTGGCCGCCGGGCTGGTGTCCAACACCGCCGGCGCCACCGTGAATGCCGGCAACCTGTCCTTTGATCCCAGCAACCCCTCGGAATTTGTCGGCAACAGCGTCCTGGTCGACGTGCGACTCGACAGTATCAGCAATGTCTACGGCGCCGAGCTCGGCATAAGCTTCGATCCGGCGCTGTTGCAAGTGGAGGATGCCGATGGCGGCGTGGCCGGGGTGCAAATCACACCGGGCGCGTGTCCGGCCCCGAATTTCGTGGCCCAGAACGAGGCTAACAACGCGGCCGGGACCATCGGATATGCCGTCACCCAACTCAACCCGACTCCGCCATGTAACGGCGGCGTCGTGGCTACCATCGAGTTCCTGTGCGTAGCCGAAGGCATCAGCCCGATCACCTTCGATTCGAGCCTGATCGCCGATCCCGACGGCTTATCCATTGCCCATACAGTCCAGAATGGTACGGTCGAATGCGTGGACGTACCGCCGGTGATCATCCAGGGCGCCGTCAATCTGCAGGGCTGGCCCTCTCCCTCGGGGGTCGAGGTTGTCCTGAAGGATGGCGGCGGCGCCGTCGTCGACTCGACCGTGGTTGGTTCCTCCGGCGATTTCCTCTTCAACGCTGAGGCCGGCGTCACCTACAGCGTTGAAACCGCCTACGATCGTTACCTGGGCACTTCGGTCGGTGGCCTATCCGGCGCTGAGGGTGACACGATTGACGTGGGCCCCACAGCCTTGCCGGCCGGCGACCTGAACGGCGACGGTACCATCAATATCCTTGACATTGTGATGGTAGCCGGCAACTTCGGTAAAAGCACCTTTGTAGGCTGGTAACGGCCGCGGCCGTATTTCGCGATCGTCTTTCCGTTCATAATCAGCCCGGCAAGAGCCATCAAGAGCAATTGATCGTCGTTCTTGCCGGGTGATCGCCATCCCGATGTTGGGGATGGTCAATAGCCTGCTGTTTCTTGAAGCGCTAGGCATCGTCGCCGGCAGCTTCAATTAGTAGCCCGCTCGAATCAACGCTCTATACTACTGTGCATTGTCGGAGAGCTTCTTCTCTACCTTGAGCACTATCTGCCATCGTGGCCGGGGCCGGCGCTAGCCGGGCTCGAGTTGCTTGACTTTTCCTCCGGTTGTCGCCTATGATGTGACTGTGGGAATTGACCCGGACTGTCAGAGAGCGGCGGTGACGGCCGCTCGTTTGGCAAAAAGGGAGAGGATAAGGGATGAAGCTCAGTCTGGTTATTGGCGCCGGGGCTGTTGACGCCGCCTACAAGAATCTCTACAAGGTAGGTGGCCTGGCCGCTTTTGTCGCCGCGGCCTTAATCGTGGGCCTGGCCATAGCCTTCACGCTTTACCCGCAACCCGAAACGGCGATCGACTGGTTCGAGCTCTTCCAGGACAATACGCTCGTCGGGCTGTTGGACTTCTGGGCCTTGGAGGTCTTGGGCTATGTGATGTTCGCCCTGGTATTTCTGGCCCTCTGCTTCGCCCTCAAGGAAGCCGATCCAGGTTTGATGGCCATCGCCCTGGCCTTTTCCCTTTTAGGAATAGGCATCTTCCTGGCCACCAACAGACCGTTCGCCATGCTTTCCCTCAGCGACCAATATGCTGCCGCGTCGACGGACGCGGAGAGGGCCATCTTCCTGGCCGCCGGGCAGGCGACCCTCGCCAATACGGGCCAACGGGTCGTTGGCGGATTCAACGTGGGCCTGTTCCTGCTGTCGGTGGCCGGCCTCCTCGTCTCCGGGGTGATGCTTAAGAGCGCCGCCTTTAGCAAGACAATCGCCTATGTGGGCCTGGCCGCTTGGGCGCTGTCGCTGCTTGACTACCTCAGGCAGATCCTGACCCAATCGGAGATCATCGCCCTGGCGGTGATTCTGCCGCATACGCTTTTGCTCATGGCCTGGTTTGTCCTTGTCGGCCGGAGGCTCTACCAGCTGGGGCGTGCCCTGAACGGATGAGCGGGTGTGAGGTGAACGGGTGAATTGAGGAGTTCGCGCCGGCTGCGCCGACCACCAAGGACGAAAATGCTAACCGCTAAAAGCTCGGAGCTCAGAGCTATTTTCGAAGGATGAGTAAGGAGTTAAATCATGAAGAGGATCTTTGTACTGGCATTTGCTTTACTGTTATTGGTATTGCTTGTTTTGCCCGCTGGCGCTGAAGGTAACAAGCCGCCCGAATATTTCGTCGATGAGTCGAAGTTGCCCTTCGATCCGCTGCCTGGAGCGACCGCCTATTG
>CP070688.1:3982392-3995214 GCA_020353135.1 Chloroflexota bacterium | reverse complement strand
CAATGGTCTCTGATGACGAGATTTGACAAGCTCTACCTGCCCTGAAACATCCTCCCACGAAGATACCTGCGCATCGCTTATGAAGTCGAGGTCGGCCATAGGAGGCCATTATAGGGTTTACCTCTAGGCTATGCCAGCAAGAAGACTCGGCGAAGACATCTATAAGCGCCTGAGTTGATGAGAAATCGTTGCGCCGGTTCCCAGAACGACCGGAACCTTGAAAGATTGGCCGCCTACAGGTCGGCCGTTTTTAAGCCAATCGCTTATTGTGCTATCATATCTGGCCAAAGATCAGGGCTTGCACAGATACCAGAACTGGCCGGGTCGCTTTAATCCGAATACAGGAGGGACCTATGACTTCGATTCGACAATTACTCGACAAAAAAGGCCGCAATGTATGGTCGACTTCGCCCGAGGCGTCTGTTTATGATGCCTTGTTGCTTCTGGCGGAAAAGAACATCGGAGCGCTGCTGGTCCTTCAGGATGGCGAGCTCGCCGGCATCGTTTCGGAAAGGGACTACGCTCGCAAGGTGATCTTGCATGGCAAGGCATCGATGGAGACGCAGGTCAAAGAAATCATGACCGAAGAAGTGATAATAGTCGACCCTCAGAAATCTGTCAAAGAAGCCCTGGCCCTCATGACCGACAAGCACATCCGGCATCTTCCTGTGATTGAGGGTACGCAGATCGTCGGCCTAGTCTCTATAGGAGATCTGGTCAAAAGCATCATCGCCGATCAGGAGTTGATGATCAGCCAGTTGGAACAGTATATCTCGGGGTCGTAGTCCTTAATCAGCCAGGATCCCCGTGAATTCGGCTGGCCTGACGATCGCGGCGTCGCCGAACTCAGACTTATTCACCATCTCGCCAACTTTCTACTGGCGATGTTCTAAAGCCGCCCGGCGGGGAAGTAACCGGCCTCGATCGCCTTAGCCTGTGCGGGCTGAAAAGGCGGCTCCCACATGCGGTCATATTGCTGGTGACTGCGGAAAAAATCGACGACGAAACTCATCCTGTCACGCAGACTGGCCCAGTTATCCGCCCCGCTGCCGGAGAGCGTATCGTGCCCGGATTCAAAGGCCCGGACCAATTCCAGGCACCTGGGGCTCTCTATGTGCAGCAAGTCTTTGGGATAGGAGACGACCCCCGTTGGAGCGATGACATTACGGCTGAGCCTAAGCTCTCGGCTGGGCAAGGTGATCGACATCATCATTTGCGTAACGGCCCTGGCAACAAGCTTGCGAGTCGCGGCCGATTGCTTAGATGCGGCTCTCTTCTTAGCCCCGCGTTCCCCAAAAGACTTGGAAAACATTTCGAATGGTACGGCCATCGCCTGCTCTATCTGGGGCTGGAGCCGGGTCTGTTCGTGCAGGCCGATCAGCAGGTTGCCATGGAGAACATGCTCAGATTTCTTCTTGGCGTCGGTTTCAAACCGGGCAGTATAGAATGCCGTAAAGGCCTCGAAAAGGTAATCCTGCCCCCCTTGCTCAAGCGGTCCGGGTTCAAGATTCTCATCCAGGAAAGCTCGAAGTTTTCCCTGATCATAGACAAAGTCTTTTCTGAAGGTACTGATGAAAGAAGCAAATGGCCAGGCCAATTCCGTAAATACGACGATGTTGCCGTCGGACACCAGGTGACTCAGCCGGCGAAGTGCTTCGGCCAAGCGATTGTCATTTTCCCCCAACTGAGGCCGGTCCTTGGTTCCGACGCCTTCATTTAGGAAAAGGAAGGTGTTTTCAAAGCCCGCCTTCCGGATCGTCGCCGACCTGAGCAGACGCGGCATCAGTTCGTGCCGCAAAGCCTGGCCGGCCGTCTTCGAGGCATGCGTGGCGAAGGAGCACCAGTTCACATTAGTGCTGCTCAAACAGCGTCTCATTCCCTCCGACAGGCGGTAGTAGCCCTGGGTGACTTGCAGGTTCCGAACGATGAGATTATCGTTCTCGACGACAGATTGAATGTAGTCCTTGGTAAGCATAGCCGACAAGGATGCATTGTACTCAACAGACCACGATTCTTGCCTAGTATCAAGGTCCTAGCCATCGAGATATGATAATCAGATATCGTTATCGCTTGTTGCCGAACCAGCGACCCAATGTGTCCTGGCTTTGCCCTGTCGCAGAATCCAGACCAGTCGGGAATATTGATTGCGTGCAATATTGGGGCTTTCAGCGACCCATAGTAGAATGCTTAATATCATTAACATGATCACCACGCGATGAGGATGGGAAGGGATGAGTAAGAAGAAAGTTTGCATCGTGGGAGCATCCGGGAAGCTTGGGCAATACATGGTGCAGCACGCGCTCGATCGGGACTACGAAGTGGTCGGCGTGTGCCGCGAGAAAAGTGTCGGCAAACTGGACCCGTTTAGGGAGCGCATCACGATCCTGCCCGGCGCGACCAACGACCGCGATGTCATCAAGCAGGCGGTCGACGGTTGCGATGGGGCGCTCACCGTGCTGGTCCCATGGGGCGTTCACAACTACTCGTCGGGAACGGCCCAGGCGGTATTGGACTACGCCCGGCCGGGCGCGCGCCTCATATTCTCCTGTGGCTGGCATATTACGATGGACGGCCAAGACGCCTACTCGACAGGCTTCAAAAGGATGGTCAAGCTCAGCACCTTCTTCGGCCGGCTATTTCGCGTCGTGGACATCGGCGACCAAGAAGAGGCCTGCCGGCGGATATTTGCCAGCGACACCCTATGGACCGTCGTACGCGGCAGCGACCTCGAAGAGGGTGAGAGCCAGGGATTACCGGTCTGGAGCAGGCACGTGGGCGATCCCATCCTCGAGAGCAACATGACCCGCCGCGTCGACTTCGCCCTGTTCATGGTGGAGGCCCTCGAGAACGACGAACTCATCCATGAGGCCCCGGCAATCGTCGGTCGCCAGACCCCCTCGGCGCTGGCCCACGATGGTGAAACAGCCCAGGATCCGTCTGACCGCTGAGCATGACGACCCATATGAAGATGAACTGAGAGAAGTTGTCTCGTCTTTGCCTTGCGATCATGATATGTCCAGCTTGCGACAAGCTTTTACTCGACTTGACCTTCCACAAGTGAAATGAACAAGCTCAAACTATCCATTCTAGTTCACATCTTAGTGATCCTCATAGTCGCCTGCCGCCCGGAGGAACCGGCAGTCAGGTCGGAGGATCCCGTACCGGCGACCGCCGAGGCGATCGCCACGCCTCAGTCTGAGGCAACGCCCGCAGTTGTTGCCGAGATTACCGAGACGCCGACCGCTACATCTGAGCCCTCGGCTACAGTTACGGCGACTTTGGCCCCACTTCTTGCCACCCTGGAGGCGATGACTGCCAAAGTGACCTTCACGCCCGGCGACTTTGCGTCTGAAGTCATTGATGCGGACGATTATCCTGCCCTTCTTGAACAAGGATGTGACATTGTTCGTGATAACTACGTCCGCGATGATTTCAACGGCGTCGATTGGGAAGCCATTTGTGATGAATACAGGGGAGCGGCAGAAACCATCGACGACCAGGGCGCGTTTTGGGACCTGATGGAATCGCTGATCGCCGAATTGGGCGATGACCACAGCCGTTTCGTTCGGCCAGACCGGTTCGCGAGCGAGTTCAATTTGCCCAGGGAAGGGTCGGGCGTGCCATGGGCCGGATTCACACTATCTGGGGCGCGTGAGAATGAGCAGTTGATGCTCTGGGATGTCTGTCAGGATGGCCCGGCGGCCGATGCTGGCCTGCGTCGCGGCGATGTCTTGCTGGCCATTAACGGCCAGCCCGTTCTGCGGGGCGAAGACGGATTTGATCTGGCCCATTTGTATGGTGCGATTTACGAAGACGCCGATTCTGTCTCGCTAACGTTGCAGCAAGGACCCGATCGGGAGCCGGAAACGGTGACGATTTCCTTTGGCGGAGCTGGCGGTTGTGATGGTTGGTCATATGGTCTTATATCGGACAGCCCCGGGAGGAGGATCGGCTACGTTCGCGTGTACGATTTCGGCGGCAGTTCCGACGAGAATATCTTGTACGCAATCGAGCAAATGGAGAGCGCTGAGCCACTGGATGGCCTGATTCTCGACGTACGCCACAATCCAGGCGGTAATTCAGATAATGATATAGCTCTCTTTGCCACCGGGACCTTCGGCAAATTCGGCGCCCAACGAGATGACGCCATCCAGACGATCTTTCGTGTCCGTGGGCCGGTGCGCTGGAATGAAACGACGCCGCTTGTCGTCTTGACCGATGGCAGTAGCCACAGTGCGGCCGAGTATTTCGCCACGGCCATGCAGCAATCGGGCCGGGCTATCTTAGTGGGCATGCCTACGGCCGGCAATACTGAAGGTATCACCGGATATAATCTGGCCGATGGATCGCTGATCCGGCTGGCTTTCGGGACCCTGGTGCTGCCGGAGGGCGAAACCCTGGAAGGAATAGGGGTCGTACCCGATGTTCAAGTTCCTTTGGGTGAGTGGGGCTTGAGCCAGACGCCCGATGTGCAGCTGGAAGCGGCCATGAATGAATTACTGAGGCAGATAACCCCCTAATTTCGCCAGGATCTTTAGTATTTCGGAGGGCGAACGATCTCCAGCAGCAAACGGGTGAGAACTTCGCCAGCCAACACCAGCTTTTGCTCGTCTATGATGCTGTGTAGCGCCCCTCCGGACGGATCCGACCAACGGAAGTACAGGGAGGGCAAATCGCTCTGCCCGGAAGAGAATGGGCCAATTAGAGCACGCTCGTCACTGGTCAACTCTACGCCAGCTGCGGAAGCACTCCTGGCCAGCAAGGATTTAAGGTTATCGTCCGCTTCCGGATCAGCCCACAGGACGTCCCCGCCGTTGCCAAGGTAATCAATCTGAATCACCGCCACGAGATGATTGGTTTCATTACTGGGAATCGGCAAGCTGGTGAAGTTCTCTTCGTTCTCAAGAAATGCTTTCAGTTCCTCCGGTTCAATCGGGTCGTCGCTCCAGGAAATGAAGAGTAGAGAGCGACGTGGATCAAGCTGGTTTCTGTCTAGCACGCGCACTGTTTCTAGCATAACAGCCACCGCCGACAGCCGTTCATTGGCGGTAGGCTCTGATGTCGATCCATGTCTGGCCAGGACGACAATGAATTCATCTGCCAGATTGATGTCATAACCGGGCCAGAATCCCATCACATGTTTGGTTTCGTCTTGTTCATAGAAGTAGCTGGAGAAGATTTTCGCCTTGTAGCCTTTATGTAGCCCGTATTCCCTGAACTTGTCGGCGATATATGCCCCTTGCGCGGATCCCTCGCCTCCGGCCGGGCCGTCTGTCTGGGCCAATTGAAACAGACTCTTTACATGCTCAAAGGCAAGATCGCCCCGGAACTCAGAGGCGGCGCGAGCAAAGGATTGTTTTGGCCCGGTCAGGCTGATCAAAGCGTATGACAGGGCGACTATCGCGACGACGACGAAGAACATGCGCCTGGTTAGCAGGAAGCCCGTATTAACCGTGGTCCGATCGAGAAGCCTGCGTAAACCTTCGCCGAACAGATTTAGACCTAATATCGCCACGAAAAAAGCCAGGGCCGGCCCAATGATCAGGTGAGGATTTGAACGAATCGACGTCCGACCTTGGGCGACCAGCACGCCCCACTCTGGGATTTCCATCAATGGAACTGGGCCCCCGCCAAAGACTGGATCAACGGTAAAACGACTCTCTCCGCCGACAAATATACCAATGAACGCCAGTTCCGCCAGCAAAAGCAACGCCGCGCCCATTTCCAGGGCGGCCACAACCAACAGCTGGGGCAGGATATTTGGGAGCGCATGCCGCACGAGCGTTTGAAGCTCAGTCAAACCGGTCGCCTCGGCCGCCTCGATATAGGGTTGGCGCCGAATTACAATGAGCTCCCCTCTGACATATTGGGCTATCTCCGTCCAGCCCACGGCCGCCAAAGCGATGATAAAGACGATCGGTCCTTTCTGTATATCCAAGGCCAGGATCAGAACCATGCCGCTCAAAAGCAGGGGAACGGCCGTCACCGTTGCGACGAGACCCATGACCAGGCGATCGGCGAGCTGATCCGCTCTCCATCCCGCCAGGCCACCCAGAATCAGACCCAGGCCAAAACGCAATAGCGTGATGTAGAAGGCCACCACCAATGTCACCCGCGCCCCATGCAACAGCAAGCTTAACATGTCGTTGCCCCATTGGTCTGTGCCCAAGGGATATTCTTCGGAAGGCGCAAAAGGCGGCGTGACCATCTCGCTCTTTTCTGAATCCCAGTAGGGGACGATAGGAATGGTAGAGATAAAGGGATCTTGTGATGACCAACGCGGACCGAGGAGCACCACCACGAACAGGCCGGCCACCAGCAGGAATCCCAAGGTCAAAGGAAGATTCAGAAGCACCCGGCTAACCTTCAGGCCTGCCCTGGGCGAAACTGCCTCCGCATCCGGACCCGACGATCCGGGATTTTCCCGATGGTTGTCCCGTTCGCGAATCCTGGTCGTTGGATTGACCAGGTAGCTGAACACTCTTCTAACGGAAGGCATGTTTGTGATGTTTTGCCAGTCTCTTACCGGGCCTCAACTGGCAAGCGCAGTCTTGGATCCACCAACCGGTAACTGATGTCCAGGGCCAGGTTTACAAACTGAAAGGTTAGACCGATCATTAAGGCGTAAGTAACGACCAGTATCGGTTGGCGATTGTTTATCGCCTGTAACAAGCCAAGACCCATACCCGGCCAGCCAAAGACGAACTCGACAATCGGCAGGATGCTGAGAGAGAAACGCAACGATACCGCAATCGCCGTCAGGTAAGGCACGCCAAGGTTTTTGTAGGCGTGGCCGAGCAAAGTGTCCGACAGTCTTAGCCCCTTCGAGAATGCCGTTCTGATGTAGTCCTCGCGCATAATGCGCCTGATGCCTACGAAGGTACTCCGTGTAATGTAAGCCAGGGGACGAAAAGCCAAAACCAGCAAGGGCATAGCCAGGTGTTTGAAGTCCCAGCCATAGCCACCCATGCGCACCAGTTGGCGGCCGTAAGTGACGGTGTACTTGATGCCCGCAGCCTGCAGGAGAATGGCGATCAAGAAAGCCGGCGCCGAGATGCCTATGAGCGTTAAGGTGAGAACGGTGTACTCCCGTCGTTTGAGAGGTCGTAAGCCGGCATAGGTGCCCAGCAGTAAGCCAATTATGGCCGCGCCGCCGACGGCTATCAGGATCAAGGCCATGCTGTTCCTGAAGGCGAACCACACGACCTCGCCGACCGCTCTCTCGCCCGAGGTCATGGTCACTGTGCCCAGATCGCCTTGGAACAGCGCCCTGAAGTAATTGACCGTTGCTTTGGCCGCGCCAGCCGCCAATTCGCCTAGCTGGAGGTTTTCAGGCTGCGCATCCCTGCTTTCGATGATGGCCATTGCCAGGAACGACAGGTAAACAATCGCTATCGATACCAGAGCAATGGTAACTAGCCGTTGAGCGACTAGCGCGATCCGGTTACGGGCCATGCGGTTTCCTATGACGGTACAGGAACTTATCCTACCATAGCGGCACAGTGCCAGCTATTGGACAGGTGGCTAATTTGCTAGTGCCCAGTAGGACGAAATAGGGAATACAAGCGGGGAGAGTGCCTGCTTGACCTGGAAGATGGAACCAGCGAAATCGAATTCCCTGAAGTTACCTAGATCGAAGATAATCGCCACACGCGCGATTTGAGACGCTTACTTAGTTGAGCCAACCTTGTTCCTGGCGCCCCGTAGGAATGCGACTCGTAGATCCTCGTCAACCATGCCGGCCGCGATTTCGTCTATCGTGTCCAATGCCTGCAGACGTCGTTCCTCGGCGTCGGCAGAACGGCCGGCCGCCGAGAGCTCCTTGGCCGCTCCAGCTAACGCCTGCCAAGCGTAAGGAAGCATTCTCATATCTCGGGCAAACGACTCGGCTTGGCTAAATTGCTCAAGCGCCTTACCCCCCTGTCTGGCTGCAGAATTTACCTGCCCATCTGCCAGTGCGATCAAGGCATAGTAGTTCTGCATGCCCCGCTCTTCGACGAAGCTCCGCGCCTCGGCGAGGCGGGCAACCGCTTCCGGCACCTGGCCGTGCGCGAGAGCGAGCAAAGCCTGGCCTACAAGCAGAGCCGGTCGGGCGAAGTACATGAACGAGTCACGGGCGTTCAGTCCATTCTGCAGGTATTCGCCGGCTCGTTTCAGATCGCCGGCGATGAGCTGCCAATGCGCTAGCTCATTCCAGGCCAGCGAGCCAAAACCGCCATCGCCGCGGCCGAGAATGTCAAGCGCCTCAGCATGGTAGGCCTGGCTTCGCTCGACCATCTGGTCGCCGATGTCAAGATAGACGCCCCCGAGCATCGCCAATGGAAGCAGGCGAAATCCAGGGGCAGGGAGCGTGTCGCTGCTTCGTTCGAGATGGTCTAGATGGGCCAGCGCCTCCTCGTATTCTCCTTGCCAGCGGGCCAGGAACGCCAATTGGAAGTGGCCTTGAAACTCGGCTATGGACGCGCCAATAGGCGTAGCGATCGCCAATCCTTCTTCGGCCGAATCTCTGGCGGCCTGCAGGTCACCCTGGCTGACATGGTAATCCACATAGGGCTGGGTGAGTACTTCGGCCAGGTATTTCCGGTTACCCAGACGCTCGGCCAGCTTTCGCGCTTCCTGGGCCTTCTGCCAACCCTCTTCAAAGCGCGTCATGGACATAAGCGTCGTGGCTGTGTGGGAGATACCAAAAAGCAGCGGCTCTTCCAGATCGAGCTGTTGGCCTAGCTCGGCCGACTGGTCGAAGTGACCCACGGCCCCGGCGAAATCGCCATTAGAGAGACAGACGCCGCACTGGATGGTGTGCAATTCCGCTAATCCGGCCACGTCTTGGTAGTCGCGCGCAATCCGCTCCGACTCTGCCAGCAGCGCTTCCGCCTGGCCTAGCTGCCCGTGAAATGTGGCCGCAATGAAGGCTTTTTTGTTCAGAGCCGAAACCTGCATGGGGCTATAATCGACCGAATTAGCTAGCTCGAGCATCTCTTCATAAATCTCCAGCGCCGCCGATACATCGCCGGAAAGGGTGAAGATGCTCGCTAGCCCTTCGAAGGCGCGCTGGGCCGTTTCAAGCTGGTATTCGGGCACGTCTTCGAGCAGTGCCAGCGCCTGCCGATAGTAACTAGTTGCCTCCGGCGTCGCGTATGCGCTGGCCGCCCAGTCCCCGGCCTCCACCAGGTAAGGCAAGGCCCGCGCCTGTTTCTCGGCCCCAAGATAGTGACGGGCGATTTCGCCGCTCAGCCGAAAGGCAATGTCGCCGGAATGTGCGGCGCCCATTTCCTCCAAATGCTCGGCAACCTGCAGATGAAGTTTGCGCCGGTTGCTCAATAGTAGCGAATCGTAAGCCGTTTCCTGTGTCAGGGCATGCTTAAACTGGTACATTCGATACGGAGTTCGGCTCGTTTCGCTGACGAGTTCGCGCCTCTGCAATTCGGCCAGCGCCGCCTCCAACCCCTCAGTCGTCCCAACGATGGTCTCCAGCGTGCCGAATTCGAACTGCCGGCCCATGACGGCCGCAGCCTGGGCGACCATTCTCGTCTTGTCGTCGAGGCGATCAAGCCTAGCTGTTATGACGCCTGCCAGCGTATCGGGTACGGCAAAGTCGTCGACCTCTGGCGCCAACTGCCAATCTCCATCCTGCCAGGTCAACATCCCGGCATCAAGTAACGTGCGGATGATCTCCTCCACGAAAAACGGGTTTCCCTCCGCCTTATCTAGGATGAGCGCACGGGCCGTTTCGGGCACGGCCTCGTCACTTATGAGATTGGCCACGAGGTCGCGCGACGCCTCTTCGGCCAGCGGACCAAGCAGGATAGTCTGGTAGCGCTCGCCGCAAGCCTCGGCCGCCTTTTCGTGGTAGCCCCAAGATGGCGCCTCTTTGTCAGGTCGGAACAGGGTCACTATCATGAGCCCGACCCGTTCGGTCAGCGGCACGAGTTGCTCCAGTAAGTCAAGTGATGCTGAATCGGCCCAGTGAAGGTCGTCAAGTATGAGCACGAGCGGTTGCCGGGCGGCAAGATGCTCGACGAACGTGAGCAGCGCCGCTGAAGTACGGGCGCGCATCTGAGGTGGGTTCAAATAGCGCACTCGCTCGAGTTCCTCGCCCGTCAGGCTAATGCCTAGCAGTGCCGCCAGGTAGGGTGTTGCCATTGGCGACTGTTCGGCCATGAATCCGGCGAGGTTGGCCCTGATATGCTCTAGTTTCTCCTCATCTGACTGCGCTCCATCCAGGGCGAAGTAGTCGCCGAGCAATCGGGCAACAGGGGCATAAGGGGTAGCGGTTTCATATGAGAGCGAGCGTCCCTGCAACCAGCGCAGATGCGATTTCACCTCCGCCAGGGGCGCTGGCGCGGCGCGCAGCTCGGCAACAAGACGGGATTTCCCCAATCCCGCTTCGCCAATTATCGAGACGATCTTGCCTTCTCCCTGGCGCAGCTTGATGATGTCGCCACGCAAGGTATGCATCTCGGCATCGCGGCCGATCATCGGCGCATCCAGGCCAGAGATTCCTCGAACCCGGCCGGGCACAGCCTTCTTGCCGAGCACACGAAAGGCCTGGACTGGTTCGCTGCGGCCTCTGACGACCACGCCGCCCAAGGCCTCGACGTCGAACAAGGGCGCGACGCGCAGGTAAGTATCGCCAGAGATTTGCACCGTGCCCGGCTTGGCAGCCTGCTCCATGCGCGCCGCCAGGTTGACGGCGTCGCCCATGGCCGTGAACTCCTGAAACTTCTCTGAGCCGACTGCGCCTACCACGACCAGCCCGGTGTTGATGCCCACCCGAATGTTGAAGTCCAGCTCTTGCTCGCGCTGCAATCGCTCCCGCAAAGGGCCGATATTGTTCAGCATGGTCAGTCCGGAAAGCACGGCTCGTTCCGGGTCGTCCTCGTGGGCCGTTGGCGCGCCAAAGATGGCCAGGATCCCATCTCCCATAAGCCGGGCCACTGTGCCATCAAAGCGTTCGACCGCTGCAGTGAGCTGCTTGAAGGCCTCATTCATGATGTTGGTCCAGACTTCGGGATCCAACTTCTCGGCCATTGACGTGGAACCAGTGACGTCACAGAAGAGCACAGTCACGATCCGGCGTTCGCCCGATGCATCTGATGTCACGGGCTCTGTGGCGACCGCTGCAGACTGTTCTTCGTTCAAGGCGGCCAGTTTTTCACGCAAGGGCGCCTGGGCGGCATCCACCAGGACATCACCCAGGCCGACGCGCTGAGCTTCAAGGGCGGCGATGGCTTGTTCTAGTTGTTCACTTTCATTCATGCTGGATTCCGTTCGTCGATTTTTGGGCTGTGCGGCGCATGATCGCGAGCCGTCCATCCCTGGGATTACTTCGGTCGATTTGGAGCTAATACCTGAATAATCCCTAACATTATCGCCCTAACGTGCAGATTGTCTATCTGATTTGCAGGCTCGATTGGTTACAGATTGGAGTGCGGCCAAAGCTATCATTGGATTTCCGGACGTCGTTTGTATCAGAACCGCCGCCGAAGCGCTGTATAACTCATTCCAATTTGGCCCGAGGCAGGTGCTGTAGACCCTGCTGCTGTGAAGCGTCTATTGGCGAGTCGACAAGGCGTCCATGACCGACTATATTTGCAGAGTGATTCCTCCAACATCTTTTGACACCCGGAATGTCTCATTGACGCTGAAGACGTAAAAGAGGTGGAATAGTGTCCGCGGAAAGCTTAAGCACTCCTTCCGTAATCTCGCTTTCTTCTTCGGTTGAAACTGCATCCAGTGCGCTGGGCAGCAGCGCTTTGGTGAGTAGCGCTGACATAGCGGCCGAAATTCTGAAGCTCCATGGCGAGTATGCAAACGATAGGGCCAGCGAGATAACGCTTAATGATTCGAATGCGAACGACCAGCGCATGGATGTGATGGGTTGGCTTGTTGAAGTGCGCGCGCTATATGATGAAGACAAGGAACCGACACTCAACGGTCGTTTGGTTGTCTTCGGCCTGGCCCTTCTAGACGAGGTCCTGGCGCGGAAACTAGCCGAAGACAATTTCCTTGAAGAGCTGGAGAGAGAGTACAAGCCACCCATCCGCAGACTGCTTTCGGAACGGGGAAAAGAGGCCGTCCAACTCCTGCGACTGTTGCAGCCGACGTCGCTTAGGGAAGTTAATGGCGTTGATATTCGTGTCTACCGAACCGATAAACCCTGGGAATTGAGCGCCGAGTGCCTGGTTATCCCGGCTGGAGTGCGGTTTGGATTCAGCGGCGGCATGGCCTCCGCGCTTCGAAAGGATCTGAACAACGAATCAGTCTGGTCCGAGTTGACGAAACTCAAGGACGAGGCTGTCAATCTGCGAGGGGGAACTAATCCCGTTAGACCAGATGCGCCTCTGTTGGTGGAATTACCGGCCCACATTGGCGAGGCTCTGCTGCCAAATGCAAGCAACGGATCGACCGGCAACAAATACTTCGTTGTTGGGGCCACTGCCAACGACGGCGAAGGGTTTAACGCCGAAAGCGCTGGCAAGGCGGCAGCCGAAATTGTCAAGCAGGCAGCGCGCACTCATATTAGCCGCATCGCCTTACCTCTACTCGGTAGCGGCGTCGGCGGTCTGGACAGCAAAGCCGTCGCCGAAGCGATGGTTAAGGCTGTGCTCCAGGCGGCGTCCGGCGTTCAATACGGACAACTCCAGCAAGTAACCATTACCACCTTGAGGCCAGAAGTCGTCATCGACCTAATTGACAAGATTGATGAGTATTGGGCGTGGGTGAACAACATCCGTGTCTCGGGCTTGAGCAATGACCTTGCCGAGGGCGACGATCTTCTAGGCATCGTACTGGAGGTTCAAGCCCTGTCCGACACCTTAT
>CP070688.1:3979129-3982292 GCA_020353135.1 Chloroflexota bacterium | reverse complement strand
CTGGCCCTGATCGACATGGTGGACGAGCAGTTGCTGGTGGCGACTGACGACGATGGCGTCTGGAAGCTGCCGAATGGCGAGGCATTCTATGAACATCTGCTGCGCCGGGAGACCACCACGGAGCTGACGGCGGCCGAGATCCACCAGATAGGCCTGGACGAAGTTGACCGGATCCATGGGGAGATGCGAGCCGTCTTCGAGCAGTTAGGATATCCGGCCGAAGCGGAGCTCGACGAGTTGATTCCTCGGGCAATTGAAGAGGCGGGACGCGTGCCCGGTGGATCGGATGGAGCAGTCGCCGAATATGAGGCGCTCCTGGCCGAGCTCGACGAGAGGCTTTATGACGTGATTGACGTGCGGCCGCAGATGGGGCTAGTCGTGGAGGCGCAACCGGGCCTGGGCGGCTACTACACTCCCGGCAACGTAGATGGCTCTCGGCCGGGCGTATTCCATGCTGGGGTAGGCGACTCGGGCCTCAGCAGATTCGAGATGGCGACGGTGGCCTATCATGAGGCTGTGCCCGGTCACCATCTACAAGATGCGTTAGCCAAGGAGATGGACCTACCTACATTCCGAAAGCTCATCTTCTTCAATGGATACGGCGAAGGTTGGGCCCTTTACTCGGAGCGCCTGGCCTGGGAACTGGACCTATTCGCCGACGATCCGTACGGCAACCTGGGCCGTCTCTACATGGAACTACTGCGCTCAGTACGCATGGTAGCTGACACCGGCATACACGACCAGGGCTGGACGCGGGAAGAGGCCAGGGCCTACATGACTGAAGTGATGGGGGGCGATCGATGGAGTGGAGAGGTCGACCGGTACATAGTTTGGCCGGCCCAATCCACAGAGTATAAAACTGGCATGATGGAGATACTGGCGTTGAGACAGAGGGCGATGGAAGCTCTGGGCGAGGATTACGACCCGAAGGCTTTTCATAGGGCCGTGTTACTCAACGGAGGCCTACCACTAACTGTCCTCGAAACGGTGGTGGACGACTATATCGAGACCGCTCAAGGCCAGTGAAACGAATGAATGGTCTTGAGGGAACCAGGCCAGGTAGGTGACTGCTCCCCGCTTGGATCCGGACCGACATGGACCAGGCGAGATTAATTCAGCAAGGGCGAGCCCGTTTCACGCCGGAAGCTTTGCTCCCACCCGGCCGTAGACCACGATCTGCCAGCCGGTCGAGATGCGATGAGATAGCATCTGGAAGCCGTTCGCCTGGATCAGGCCGTCGACCTCCCTGGTCGGGTAGACGAAGACTCGGAAGTCGCTCCCCTGTAAGCGGCTGAGCAGATTGTCAAAACCGATGACGGCTTTCATCAGCCAGTTGTCGCGCGGGTAAACCAGACCATACAGCTTGCGTGACCTGGCCAACGAGGCCTGGACCAGCCCGGGCATGTCGTCGTAGCAGCAAATGACTTTGTCCAGGGTGACCAGGTCGGCCGGAGGAATCTCTAAATCCATGGCGGCGATATTGCCGTGAACCAGGCTTATCTGATCGGCCAAGCCGTGGCGCCCCGTTTCGGCGGCGGCGGCTTCCAGGTAGGCCGTCGAGGCCTCGTTGATGGTGGCCCGGGTCACGCCTCGCTTGATCAACTCAATGGCCAGGGCGCCCATCCCCCCGCCCACGTCCAGCAGCGAACAGCCGTCGATACCTTGGGCGACCAGGTCAGCAACCAGCATCTGGCTTTCGCGCTTCAGCCCATCCTGCCGGTAGGCGCGGCGCTTCTTTTGTGCCTTTTTCTTGTTAAACTGTTCTTCGATCGCCTCGCACTGGCAGTAGTCCATGATGCAACCTCTGTTTACCGGTGTGGTTGCTTATATGATAGCATAGAGTGACAGCCTTCAGCTGTCAGCTTTGCGCTGACGACTAGCGACGAACTACTAACAACGAGCTACTAGCGACCGGCGACCAGCCGCATTTTGGAGAGGATTATGCACATCGCCCCGTTTGCTACCGAACAGTATTACGCGCTTTACGAATTCTCGACGCCTCATATGTTGTCCAGCTCTGATTGTGAGACGATGTCGGTCGGCGAAGTGCTGGAATTGGCCGGGATGAGCCTGGATGGGCTGAGTGCGCTGCGCCTGGGTTATACCGAATCCCCGGGCCATCCAGAATTGCGAGCGGCCGTGGCCAGTGGCTATGGACAAATCTCTCCGGAACAGGTGGTGGTGCTGACCTCACCGGTGGAGGGCATCTACCTGGTCATGCGAGCCTTGCTGGAGCCGGGCGACGAGGTCGTCGTCCTGAGCCCGGCCTACGACGCCCTGCGGAATATGGCTGAACACGTGGCCGGCCGGGTCCAGACCTGGACCCTTACGCCGACGGAAAACGGCTGGCGATTGGATTTGGAAGCCCTGGCGCAGATGGTTAGTGAGCGGACGAAATTGGTCGTGGTCAACTTCCCCAACAATCCAACCGGTCATCTGCCAACGCCGGCCGAGTTCCAGAGCCTGATCGACCTCTGCGCCCGGCACGGGACCTGGCTTTTCTGCGACGAGATGTATCGCGGCCTGGAGTTTGGGGTCATGGAGCGATTGACTTCGGCGGCCGACCTGTACGAGCGGGCCATCGTCCTGAGCGGCCTGTCCAAGACGCACGGCCTGCCTGGATTGCGGGCCGGCTGGCTGCTTGTACGCGACGAGCCGATCCGCCAGGCGCTGCTCAACTGGAAGTATTACACAACCATCTGCCCGGCCGCGCCGACGGAGCTGTTGTCTATAGCAGCGCTGGCGGCCGGCGAGCGTATCATGGATCGTAACAAGGCCCTCATCCGCCAGAATATCGCCTTGGTCGAACCATTTTTTGAACGATGGTCCGACCGTTTCACGTGGCGGCGGCCGCGGGCCGGATCGGTAGCTCTGGTTGGCCTGGAGGCGCCATCAGCCACGGAGTATTGCCACAACCTGGCCCAGACGGCCGGCGTGCTGCTGTTGCCCGGCACCTTCATGGGTTATGAAGACCGCTACGTGCGTTTTGGTTTCGGCCGGGCGGGATTTGCGGCGGCGCTGGAGCGGTATGAGGCGGAACTGGAGGGAACTGAGTGGAACTGAAGGAACTTTCTAAGCGAAGCGACGGGAACTGAAGGGAATCCAGGAACGGCGACTGATGGCTGACGGCTAGAGGCTCGCCGCTAATCGCTAGAGGCTGAAT
>CP070688.1:3973181-3979029 GCA_020353135.1 Chloroflexota bacterium | reverse complement strand
GAAATGATGACCAATCGTGTGGGAAATGAAGCTGTCTACAGCAATCTTTTGCTGGTAGGGGCGCCGGATTTTTCAGAAGAGGAGCAGGCCTATGCCAGAGAGATTCAGAAGAGTCTAGGAATAGAAGAAAAAGGCCTAAAAACTTCAGTCGAGCCCTTCAGGCATCCAGAACGGAGCTGGGGAGGGGGATCGACTGAAAAAAATAAATCCGAGGTGAAAAACGATGAAAAAACTGATTGATTTTTCGATGCCCAGGAGAGATTTCATTGGTTCGGCTTCATTCCTGTTATTGGGAAGTCGATTATCGGGATTATTGCCGTTTTCGGAATACGCAGATCGAGTTTCCCAGGAGCTCAAAGAGGAACTCTCTCCCGCAGAGCTTAAAAAAGTAGAAAAATCGGTTATGGCTAAGGTTTTACAGAATTATTTCGGACAAGGCTACAGCTGTGCAGAGTCACTTTTAATGGTCTCACTCAGATACCTCAAAAAACCAGAAGATCTGGTTTGGATGGCTTCTGGCAACTAGAGGAAGCGAAACGAGATGAGCCACCATTTGATTCTTGGCGTATTTGCTGGAGATACCGAAGCGGCTGTCGCCCAGCTGGACAGATACAATAAGTCACAAGACGAAGTTGGCATTGCCGAGGCCGTAGCCATCGTCAAGACAGCCGATGGCGAAGACGAAGTGAAGTTGATGGGCGATCCCAGGAAGAAGGCCCGCCGTATCGGCGCGGTCGCCGGGGGGATGTTGGGCCTTCTGGGCGGGCCCGTGACTGCGGCCATGCTGGGCGCCGCCGGCGGCGCCGTCGCCGGCGACCTGATCGCCAAGCTGACCCACTCCGGCGTCTCAAAGGAGATGATAAACGCCGTCGAGGAAGGCCTTGAACCGGGCAGTTCGGCCGTCGTGGTCATCGTGGAAGAACAAGCTGGCGACCTCGTCGTCAAGGACCTTAAGCGATCCGGCGCGAACGTCGTCAACGAAATGGTGGAGTCTGAGGTTATCGAGGACAGTTATCTGATCTCACCTAGCCACGGCCGTTCTTCAACCCAGTAACTGCCAACTACTTGGAGATGATGTTGGGGCATGCAACTTAGTACGCCCTTGTTGCTACTCGGATGAAGACGAAACAATCCAGAGCACGAATACTTGCGCTTAGTCTGGTTCTGCTGGCGCTGGTGGCCTGTAACAGCCCGGAAGTAACGCCGCCGATGGCGACCACGCCCGCAACCGCACCGACCGCCAGCAGCGCACTTGACGACCCGGATGAAATCGAGAATTCGACTACCCTGGCTGAAGCAGCCGAATCGACTGGCTCCGAAACAGCGGAGATCACCTCCCTAGAGGAGGCTACTCCAACCTTGGAGACGGTGGCCGAACCAGACGAATCGCCCTGGTGGAACGACGCAGTCTTATATGAAGTCTTCGTCCGTAGCTACCAAGATAGCGACGGCGACGGCGTGGGCGACATCAACGGCCTTATCGAGCGGCTGGACTATCTAAATGACGGCGATCCGGAGACGGCCGGCGATCTTGGCGTAACGGGCATCTGGCTCATGCCGGTCATGGAGTCGCCCAGCTACCACGGTTACGACGTGGTCGACCATTTCAAGATCGACGAGGAGTACGGAACGGAAGAGGTGTTCCGGCGACTGATCGAAGAAGCACACGCCCGGGGCATCAAGGTCATAGTCGACTTGGTGATGAATCATACCGGCCGCGATCATCCCTGGTTCCAGGATTCACTTGATCCCGATTCTGGGCGACGGGACTGGTACGTCTGGTCCGACGAAAACCCCGGCTACCGGGGACCCTGGGGCCAACAAGTCTGGCATAAAATCGGAGAAGACTATTATTATGGCGTATTTTCGGGCGGGATGCCGGATCTAAACTACGAAAATCCGCAAGTGACCGAAGCGGCCTTTGAAGCGGCGCGATTTTGGTTGGAAGACATGGGCGTCGACGGTTTCCGGCTAGATGCCATCAAGCATATGGTCGAAGATGGCGCCTTGCAAGAGAATACCCCTGCTACCCATGAATGGTTACAGGGCTTCTTCACCTTTTACAAGGATGTGAGTCCGGATGCGTTTGCGGTGGGCGAAGCCTGGACCGCGACCCGACAAGTTCTGGATTACACCGGCGACGAAGTAGATATCGCGTTTCAATTCGACCTGGCCGAAACTAGCCTCAGCAGCAGCAGCGTCGGCATTGGCAGCTTATTCGCCAAGGAGATGAAGGCGGTGGTCGATACCTATCCGCCCGGACAATACGCTACCTTCCTCACCAACCATGACCAGAACCGGGTGATGTCTCAGTTGAAGGAAGATGAAAATGCCGCCAAGGTGGCCGCTTCATTGCTACTGACCTCTCCGGGCGTGCCGTTCATCTACTACGGAGAAGAGATCGGCATGATGGGTGAGAAGCCGGACGAGGATATTCGCCGGCCGATGCAGTGGACGGCTGACGAGCCGGGCGCAGGCTTCACCGATGGCCAACCGTGGCGGCCGCCATTTGATGATTTTCAGGAGCGCAACGTGGCTGCTCAAGATGGCGATCCCGAGTCGCTCCTGAACCACTACCGGTCGCTCATCCGGCTGCGTGCCGAGCACTCGGCTCTGCGGGTAGGCGATTGGACCCTGGTTGAGTCGAATCCTAAACGGCTCTACGCAGCGCTACGGCACGACGATGATGAAACCCTATTGGTCCTGATCAATCCCAGCGACCGGGAGGTGACGGACTATGGCTTGTCGCTGCCGGCGGGGCCATTGAGCGACCAGACCGAAGCGACGATGATCCTTGGCGAGGGCGTCCCGGAAGCGCCAATCGTCAACGCCACCGGCGGATTCGACGATTACGCGCCGCTTGCCTCGTTGCAGCCACAAAGCACCTACGTCATCCTTATGTCCTCCCCATAATCCAGCTGTCTACGCAGTATGAACGAGTTCATCTTTGGTTCTCTATCGTCAGAAGAAGGGCGCGTCGAGCATTATAAGGAGCGGAAAAGCGGATCTTGGCACGATCATCAGCCGGCGCGGCAATACCTGTTGTCGGCCGTCCGTTACTGGCTAACTGAGTTCGATTTCGACGGCTGCCGCCTGGATTACGCCTTGGGGCCCAGCCACGATTTCTGGACTGACTTCCGAGCAGAAGTCAACCGGGCCCAGCCACAGGCCTGGATCTTCGGCGAGGTTGTGGAGACGCCGCAAAGGCAACTCAGCTATTGGGGCCGGCTGCATGGTTGCCTGGATTTCGTCTTGCAGCAGGCGCTGCGAAATACCTTTGCCTTTGGCAGCATGGATCTGGCCGAGTTTGATGCCTTGCTGGATAAGCACGAGGCAATCTTTCCGGCCGCCTTTAGCCGGCCGAGTTTTCTGGATAACCATGATGTCAATCGCTTCTTGTGGTCGGCCCGCGGCGACAAGCGTAGGTTGAAGCTGGCCGCTCTATGCCAATTTACTCTCTCCGGTCCGCCAATCGTCTACCTTGGTACGGAGGCCGGCCTGTCGCAGGATCGCGATATGGTGCAGCCCGATGGCCGGCATTACATGGCCGAAGCCCGCCTGCCGATGCTCTGGGGTGATGATCAGGACGGCGAGCTCCTGGCTTATTATGACTGGCTGATCCACTTTCGCCGCCAGCATCCGGCCCTCTGGCTGGGAAGGCGACGGACGGTTTACCTGGATGCCAAGGCTGGGACTTACGCCTATACGCGCTCAACCGACGACGAGATCGTGACCGTCTGCCTTAACTTGAGCGGCGAGCCGCGTACCGTGGACGCGGCCGGGCACACCTTCGAACTGGCGCCGCGGAGCGGCGATGTACATGTTGACGGATCTGCACAAAATCAATGAGCGAGAAATCCGCAGCTGAAGTGACCCCGGGCAGACGTTTCTGGCTCGCCGGCCGCGGCCGAGAGATTCTGATTCTGCTTTTCCTGGCCCTAATTTCCCTATTGCCTCGCCTGTACCGGATTGAGAGCGCCCCGCCTGGGCTGAACGGCGATGAGCTCTTCAACGCCATCGACGCGCTGCAGCTCGGTCCAGGACGGTGGCAGGTCTTCTTTGAAGGAAATAACGGCCGGGAAGCCCTGTTTCTTTACCTCATGGTATGGCCGCTCAGAGTGCTGGGCCAAAGCGTACTGGCCATTCGTTTGCCGGCCGTCCTTCTTGGGACTGGCGTCGTTTTGCTGACCTACGGCGTTGGGACGTTGGCTTTCAACCGGCGGATCGGCTTCGTAGCCAGTCTACTGATCGCCGTTTCGCTCTGGCCGTTGATGCAGGCTCGTTGGGGGCTGCGCGCCGTTAGCCTGACTTTCTTCACGGCGCTGACCGTTTACCTGTACCTGCTGGCTATGCGCCGATCCGGTAGGGTGTTCGGATTGTGGATCGCTGCTGGCCTGGCGCTGGGTTTGACACTTTACACGTATATCCCATCCCGGATCTTTCCGGTGGTTATCCTGGCCTGGTTCGCCTGGATAGCTTTCACCAGGCGGCCGTTCTTCGGTCGAATCTGGCGCCGCCTCTTATTGAGCCTGATCCTGGCTCTGATCGTCTTCGCGCCCTTCGGCATCTACATGATCCGCTATCCCGAAAAGGTCAACCAGCGAATCGCTTCGCTGCAGGGCTACAATGGCCTGGAGAAAGCGCTGGACGGCGATCCGGGAGCGCTGCTGGAGACTGTCGCCTCTGTGCCGTTGATGTTCACTTTCCAGGGCGACACGGCCGCCCGCTACCATTTTGACTCCCGGCCCGTTTTTGACCCGCTTTCCGGCGCCTTCTTCTACATAGGTCTCGCCGCGACTATCTGGCTGGCTTTTCGTCGCGGCCGGGAACCCGACAGGCGATCGAGCTATGGGCTCATATTGCTGTGGATGGCTGCCATGCTGGCACCCAATCTCGTAGTCGGGGCGGACACGTCCTTCCTGCGCGCCGCCGGGGCCATCGCCCCTATCTACTTGACTACGGCTATTGGCCTCGACTCTGTGTATGGCTGGCTGCGAAGGCGCTGGCCCCAGTACAAAGTCGCCTGGCAGCTCGCCTTGGCCGGACTGGTGGCAGTGGGCGCCTTGGCCACCTTGATGAGCACCTGGCACAATTACTTCAACCTGTGGGCCAATGACGACGATGTACGCCTGGTATATCATGCCGGGTTGGCCGAGATGGGCGATTACTTGGCCCGGAACCAGCCGCCGGATGGCGCACAGCTGTTCATCGCCTATGACTATGTGGCCGAAACCACGCCCCGTGAATTTCAGTACTATCAAGGTGAGACGGTGACCTGGTTCGATCACACTAATACCTTTGGCTGGCGGCCGGGCCAGGAGCAAGGTTGGTATTTCGTCAGCGACGAGAAACCTCTGATCGAGCAGGCTCTTTCAAGGCTGCAAGGGAGTTCACAGGGTCAGAAGTTCTATCACGAAAATGGCGATGAGGCATTCACGCTTTACCAGCTCGATACCGCCAGCCTGAGTTGGCGCCCTGAACACGAAGCGACGGCGGAATTTGTCGACGGGCCGGCGCTCGTAGGCTTCGATATGCCGTCAACTTTGACCCAGGCCCAGAAGACGCCGATCGTATTACACTGGTTGATTCCAGAAAACCGAGATGACTTGCCTAATAGATTAAGCTACGCTCAACTGTTCCTCGAGGACGAGGGCGGCAATGTGTGGCAAGAAGCCGAGACTTTGTTGGGTTATCCAGAGGCCGGATGGATTGCCGGCGACCGTTTTGTGACGTTCATGGATCTGGATGTTCCGGCAGGAATCCCACCCGGCCCGGTCTACCTTCGCTTCGGCTTACGTGACTGGCAAGGCGCACCCTATTCCCAGATCCCTGCAGCGCCATCGTCCAC
>CP070688.1:3966935-3973081 GCA_020353135.1 Chloroflexota bacterium | reverse complement strand
CTCTCCAGAGAGGAGCATCTCCCGTAGAACTCGGACGATCTGCGTGGGCGGCGGAAAGAATCGAATATCCAGCAGTCCGGCGCGAATGGTGAGTTCCCACAATAGCAAAAAAAGAAGCGGAGAAATAACCGAGATCAATCCGTAGTTGGTCCCGTTGTACATTCGCGAGCGGCGCCAGCGCTTGGCGGCTTTTGTCATTGCCTGCGAATCTTTGGCTGTGTTTTCCGTCAACTTGCGCCTCTTTCCAGGGCCTGCGCCCTATTCACCTCTTCGACCAAATCCTGCCGGATGACGCTGCTGATACTGGCGAACTCAACGGTATCGCGTGTACTCAGCGATCTGGGACGAGGCAAGCCAACCTCATGAATGGATTTGATCCGCCCCGGCTGGGCGGTCATGATGACCACGCGGTCGCCTAACATGGTCGCCTCGCTGATCGAATGCGTGATGTAGACGACGGTCTTACCTTCTTCGGCCTCCCAGATGCGGATCAATTCCTCTTGCAGCAAGTCGCGCGTTTGAGCATCCAGCGCGCCAAATGGCTCATCCATAAGCAAGATTTCGGGGTCATTGGCCAGCGCTCGGGCCAAAGCCACGCGCTGCTTCATGCCGCCAGAGAGTTGATAGGGATAGTGATCGGCGAAGCGGTCGAGTCCGACCTTGGCCAGATGCCGTCTCGCGATCTCTGTCCGCCCTTTCTTGGGAACGTCGCGCATTTCCAGGCCAAAGGCCACATTCTGCAAGGTAGTACGCCAGGGAAAGATAGCGTACTCCTGAAAGACGACGGAGTTCACCGGCCGGCCGTTGTCCGCGGCCCGGTGAACAGTGATCTCGCCGGACGACGCTTCATAAAGCCCGGCCAGGATTCGTAACAAGGTCGACTTGCCGCAGCCTGAAGGGCCGACGATGCAAAGAAATTCGCCTTCCTGCACCGTAAAATTGATGTTCTCTAGAGCGACGATGGGCCCTTGGGGAGATGGGTAGATTTTGCCCAACTCCCTCATCTCTATCTTGGGCGCCATAGACAGCTACCCCTTTTCATTGATCCAGGCGGGCCAGGGCCTCGTCAAGGAAATCAGAGACGATGATCGCATCTAAGGGCATTGGTTCGCTATATTCGGTATAGCCATTGCCCACATGATATGCTTGAAAATCCTCCGTGCTGGCCGTGTTGATGGCGCCAGCGGGATCGAAGTAATAGGCAACGCCATTGCGCACGGCCGGCTCCGGAACACTCGTCCATTCCACGATGGCATTGACGATGTCGTCTTCGCTCCGGAAGGCATCGCCTTGCAGTTCGCGAGCCGCCATCAGGTAAGCAACCAGGAATCGCACGGCCGTTTCACGATTTGCCGGATCCAGCAGTTTCTGGCCGAAGTAGATCACCCCGTTTTGAGGATTGTCCACGATCTGATCGCCGTTCAACAACACGACCGCATCCCCTTCACCCAGGGCCCTGCCGGCCAACGGGTGGGGCAGGATCGCCGCATCGACGGCCGCATTGGCCAGTGCAGCCGGGATCTCTGGAAAAGGAATCGATACAAGTTCGACGTCGCCAAGGCTCAGGCCATCCTTTTCCAGCGCTTTGGCCAGCAGATACTCGGCCGTCCCCCGCTCGATGTTCACCGCCACCTTGCGGCCGGCCAGATCGCCCGGCGTTGTCACCTCGCCCGACTCAGATAGCTCCGTGCGAACCAGCAGCGGAACGGCGCCATAACCTTCAGGCTGGGCGGCCAGGGCGCCGACTACCCGGACATCCAGATCCCGGTTGACGGCGTTGAACAACGCCGGGCCGGTCTCCCCGCCGCCGACATCTAATTGTCCCTGGCTCAACGGAGCGATCATGGGATCGCCCGATCGGAACAGTTCCATTTCTACGTTGAGACCCTGGTCCTCGAAGTAACCCCTTTCCTGAGCAACGAAATACGGCGCGAATCCTAGAATCGGGATATATCCTACTTTGATTGTGTCAAGTTCAAGCGCCGCGGCCTCTTCCTCTGGCGCTTCGGCCTCTTCCTCGACCTCTTCGGCCGGCTCAGCCGCTTCCTCAGGCTCTTCAGCAGACGGCTCGGGTGTCGGCGTGGCCTCGTCCTGGCCGCCGCAAGCAACGGCAAGCAAGCTCAACATGAGTAAGATAGCTAACCATAAGTACTTCCGTGAAGACATGCTTTCACTCCTGTTCTAATAAGACTCCGCGATAATCTGTGCGAGACACCCCACCAGTCCGATCATGAGGGATAGCTTTGACCAGAAAACGAAGGGGCTATCTTGCATGAACGGGAGCTGATCGCGCCAAGGCGTCAGCGCTTCCATCTAGTACCCTTATATCTTAATGCTTTAGGTCTGTAATCCAGACAGTACATAGGTCCTAATTGATCCTGGCTTAACGACGAAGATCGTGGAGATACGGTAAATCGCCGAAACGAGGGTTGTTCAAGTCTTGCATCTGTGCGCTTTTGTGTTATCAAAGGGCAACTTGTTAACACGAAACTGATCCTGCATCAGTGCGGACGATCCTTGCCCCAAGAGGGCCAGAACAGGGCCCTCCCCAATACAGCACCTCGAGTAACCGAAAGTCGAAAGGCGACCGTCCGGCCGCGGCTGTTCTCGACTACGAATTGAACCGAAGATAATACCTTCTATGGATAGACTGTTAACCTTCCTGCGCTTCTGCCGGCCGCACACCATCATCGCCACTTCTTTGCAGGTCATTGGCATGTTTATACTGACCCAGGGATACGAGCGGCTTGGCCAGGGCGCGCTGAGTGCTCTGGCGCTGACGATCGTCGCCTGCCTCTCGGTGAACATCTACGTCGTAGGCCTGAATCAGGTGACCGATGTCGAGATTGACCGGATCAACAAACCGAACTTGCCGTTGGCCGCCGGGAAGTACTCCCTGCGCCAGGGACGCATTTTGGTTGCCGTGTTCGGCGTATTGGCGGTCGGCCTGGCCGCTGCTCAAGGCGCTTACTTGTTTTTGACCATCGTCTTGACCCTGATCATCGGTACGCTCTATTCGGTCCAGCCCCCGCATTTGAAGACTAGGCCGCTCTGGGCGGCGCTGAGCATCGCCTTTGTCCGTGGCGTCGTGGCCAATGTGGGCCTATTCCTGCACTTCTCCAACACCTTGTTTGCAGCTCCGGAAATAGCTTGGCTTCAAGTATTTGGTTTGGCGCTATTCTTTTTCGGCTTTGGCCTGGTCATCGCCCTATACAAGGATATTCCGGATCTATCCGGTGACCGCCAGTTTGGCGTTCGAACTTTCACCGTGCGCCTGGGACCGAAGACGGTGTTTCAAGGCGGCCGCTTGATCTTGACCGCGTTCTATCTGGTGCCAGTCATCGCCGCGTTGGTGTTATTGCCCGGATCGAATGGATTGCTGCTTTTGATTCCCCATCTGGCCATTATTCTTCTATTCTGGCGGGTGAGTTGGAATGTAGACGTGACCAGGCCGGCGGTATTCACTCGCTTCTACATGTTCTTGTGGTCGCTCTTCTATGCCGAGTACATCTTGCTCAGCCTGAACGCCATCGTCAGTTCGCAAGTCGCCAGCGCCATCTGAGATGAGGCTATGATTTAGAGCGATGATACGTCAATGACTGAGAACGAATCGCCGAGCGTTTTGCGGCTAACCTACTACTATCTTCGCCTGGGTCGACCTCTCTTCCTACTGGGTGGGATTCTGCTACATGGGTTGGGTGTCGTCATGGCCTTGTACAGCGGGGTCAAGTTAGATATCGCGACGCTACTCTGGACCCAGATAGCCATCACGGCTATCCAGCTAATGACGCACTACAGCAATGATTATTACGACCTGGCGGCCGACGAAGCCAACACGTCGCCGACCCGCTGGTCTGGCGGCAGCCAGATCCTGGCCAAAGGTCTCCTGCCGCCGCAGGTGGCCTTGATAACTGCCATGACCATGGCCGTTGTCGCTCTATTCGCGGCCCTGTGGCTGGTAGTGGTCCTGGAGACGGGCCCGCTGACCATGCCGCTGATTCTCCTGGCTGGCATCCTCGGCTGGAGCTACAGTTCGCCCCCGTTACAGCTCAACATGCACGGCCTGGGCGAAATAACCGGGGCGGCGCTCATCACCGGTCTGACGCCCATCGTGGGTTACTATATGCAGGCTGGCGGCCTGAACCTGTTGCCGTTTCTGGCCGTATTTCCCCTGGCCTGCCTTCAATTCGCCATGCTTATGGTTGTTAACTTCCCGGATGCTGAAGGCGACATGGCCAGCGGCAAGCACACGCTGCTCTATTTCGTGGGATCGCAAAGGGCAGTACGCCTTTATCTCGGCGCACTGGCGCTAGCTTACCTCAGCCTGCCGCTGCTGGTTTGGCTGGGTCTGCCGATCCAGGTGGCACTGGCCTTGTTGCTCATCGCGCCGATGGCCATCGGGCAGGGTTGGCGCATGTGGCGCGGGGCGTGGGCCGATCCCGCCAGGTGGGATAGCCTGGGCTTTTGGAGTATTGGCCTGGTCATGAGTTCTGCCGGGGTCGAATTTGTCGCCTTTTTACTGCTTTATCTGAGATAGCGTTCGCTAGCAGCGGGAGCACCCCTCTCCCCGCTTCGGGACAATCCGGTCACAAGATGACTAATCGACCATAGCCGGAAGGTCTCGGGCGCGCTATGATGAGGTCAATTGGCGAACGTCAGGGCTTCCAGGCAAAAACCTGCCGGCTCATGTCGCCGACGGTTTTACCCTTGTCCAGAAAGAGTCATTATTGATATTGAGGCTGTGCATCATCGCCATATTTCAGTTATTGGGAGAGTGATCATGTTAAGGCGCATTTTCTTCGTACTCGTTCTCGTATTGGCACTCGCACTGGTCGCCTGTGGCGGCGAGCAGAGCGAAACCGCCGAGCCGGCCGCGGCCGATGCGGGCGGTTCCAGCGATCCGCCGACGGCGACGGCCGAACCCACGGCGGAAGCGATAGCGGAACCAACGGCCACGCCCGAACCTCCACCAACGCCGACATCGATCCCAGCTCCTACAGAAGTAGTTGAAGAATCCCAGCCAGCCGAAGAAGAAGGCGCGGAGCAGACCGCGTCTGCTGGAGATGGTCCAGGTTGGGGCGCGTCTGGCGCGGGATCCCAGACCGCCTGCGATCATCCGTATTTTCCCATGCGGCCGGGCGCTACCTGGACCTACGAAGGCACCGGCCAAACGTTAACCTGGGAAGTCCTGGATGTGCAAGGGGATTCGGATTCCGCGACGGCCGTACTCAACATCACCATCGGCGACGTCTCTATTGATTATCGCTGGGACTGTACGGCCGGCGAGGGCATGGCCTCTTTTGACTTCGCCAACTTGGGCGCCGCGCCGGCCGGCGTTGAGTTGACCATCGAGCAGGTCAGCATAGACGGCCAGTTCTTGCTCCCGCCTGAGCAACTGGTTTCGGGAGCGACCTGGACCACAAACATGGAAAGCACCATCTCGTTCACCCAGGAAGCGGAAGGAACAGTCTTCGAGGCAACCGGCGACATGGTCACCGAACAGTTGAACACGGTTCTCAGCGTCGATCCGGTCGCGTTCGACGGCCAGAACACGGCCGGGCTGCAGATTGAACAGGTCAACAACGCCAAGATGCTGCTGTCCATGATGGGTAGCGCCATGGAACAGGCATTGGTCATGACGAATAACTACAACATGGGCTACGGTATCGGCATCGTCAACCAGAGTACCATCTCCGATTTCGGCACAGAGACAATGGATCTGGTTTCCTACTCCATCCCTTGAGGGACGTTGCCTCTGCACGGCCTGCCGGCCCGTATCCGCGACCTGGATCTTCCCGTCCTGACCGTGGCGAGCTACACCTCGTCGAAAGCAATCAATCACACATAATGTCTACATTCAAGGTCTTAACTGACTGTGAGCCATCGGCCGTGGCGAAGGGCAATGTGACTAAGTGCCAGATTTTCGAGGCTGTCTGAGATTGTGACGCCTATCGGCGCCCATTCAAGATTCACCTACCGTGTATGTGACATTGTGAAAGCAGGATCAATGTTGACACAGGCATGCACAGAGTTTAGACTACAAGCAATCATCCGGGCTTGGCCGCCAGAACCCCGTACAACAACGTACAGAACTGCATAGCGGGCGCCGAGAGAGCTCTTTACCCGTTTTAGCATCTATTACTACT
>CP070688.1:3962723-3966835 GCA_020353135.1 Chloroflexota bacterium | reverse complement strand
ACCGTCAACTCGGTCAACGGCGACCATCCCCTGGAAGTTTACCGCTTCATCCGCGACGAGATCGGCGCTGACTGGATGCAATTCATTCCTGTAGTCGAGCGCATCAATGAAGACGGCCGTACCCTTTACCAGCAAGGCGACAGCGTCAGCGATCGCTCAGTCCGGTCGGAGCAATTCGGCCGCTTTTTGAGCGCTATCTTCGACGAGTGGGTCCGTTACGACGTCGGCCGGATCTACGTCCAGACCTTTGAGGCGGCGCTGCGCAACTGGCTGGGCCTGGACCAGTCCGGCATGTGCGTCTTCAACGAGACCTGCGGCCAGGGCCTGGCCATCGAGCACAATGGCGACCTCTACGCCTGCGATCACTTCGTCGAACCGGACTTCTTCCTGGGCAATATCCAGCAAGAACACATGATCGAGATGGTCGCTTCGTCACAGCAACTGGCGTTCGGCCAGGACAAGCTAGACACCCTGCCCCAATACTGCCTCGACTGTGACGTACGCTTCGCCTGTCACGGCGAATGCCCCAAGAACCGCTTTATAACCACACCTCCGGGTGAGGACACCCCCGATGGCGAGCGCGGACTAAACTACCTGTGCACTGGGTTCAAGCATTTCTTTCGTCACGTCGACTTCCCAATGAAGCTCATGGCCGGCTTGATCCGTCGCCGCCGGCCGGCCGAGGAGGTGATGTCTATACTGGCCATGGAAGAAAAGAAATGGTTGTCGCTCTTCGCCCAAACCGGCCGCAACCAACCCTGTCCCTGTGGCAGCGGCCGCAAATTCAAACAGTGCCACGTCAAGCCAGGCGCTGGCGTCCCTCTGAAAGTCGCACCGATTCAGCCATCAAGAACAGGTAGCCCATCATTACACATTGGGACTTCGATTAACCCATAAGGAGGTGACCGCCAGCCAGACAACCATGCTGCAACTTACAAATCTGATGCCAAGCGCTATCGGCTCACGGCTGACAGCTAATCGCCAATAGCTGACAGTTGAAAGCTGACGGCTGATCGCTATTCTCAAAGGAGGCAACTATGCCTGACGGAAAACCCAATATCCTCGTCATCTGGGGAGATGACATCGGCTGGTATAACATCAGCCACAACAACCGCGGCGCTATGGGTTATCAAACGCCCAACATCGACCGCATCGCCCGCGAGGGAATCGAGTTTACCGACTACTACGCCCAGCAGAGCTGCACGGCCGGACGGGCGGCCTTCATCACTGGCCAGAACCCGGTGCGTACCGGCTTGACCAAGGTCGGCATACCGGGCGCCGATCTCGGCTTGCAAGCCGAAGACCCAACCATCGCCGATCTGCTCAAGAACCACGGCTACGTCACCGGTCAGTTCGGCAAGAACCACTTTGGCGACCGCAACGCCTTTCTGCCCACAGTGCACGGTTTCGACGAATTCTATGGCAACCTCTACCATCTCAACGCCGAGGACGAGCCAGAACATCCCGACTACCCCAAGGATCCGGCTTTTCGCGAGCGCTTTGGTCCGCGCGGCGTGCTGCACTGCTTTGCCAGCGACGTGGATGACCCAACCGAAGATCCACGTTTCGGCCGGGTCGGGAAACAAACCGCCGAAGACACGGGCCCGTTAACCAAGAAGCGCATGGAAACCATCGATGACGACGTTACCGAGCGCACCATCGAATTCATCAAGCAGGCTCACTCTGACGGCAAACCCTTCTTCATCTGGTGGAATGCGACTCACATGCATCTCTGGACCCGCATCCCAGAAGAAGTAGAGGGCCTGAGTGGACAGGGCTTCTACAACGACGCCATGGTCATGCACGACCAACACGTGGGCCAATTGCTCGATCTGTTGGACGAATTGGGCATCGCCGAGGACACCATCGTCCAATACTCGACCGATAACGGCCCACACTATAATACCTGGCCGGATGCGGCCATTACGCCCTGGCGCAGCGAGAAAAACTCCAACTGGGAAGGCGCTTATCGTGTGCCCTGCTTCGTGCGCTGGCCGGGCAAGTTCGAGGCCGGCAAGGTGTTGAACGGGATCGTCACCCATCAGGAATGGCTGCCTACCCTGCTGGCGGCCGCTGGCGAGACAGACGTCAAGGAAAAGCTGCTTGAAGGTCACGAGGCCAATGGCAAACCGTTCAAGGTCCACATCGACGGCTACAATTTACTGCCCTACCTGACTGGCGAGACCGACGAGTCCCCACGTAAGTGGTTCTTCTACACCAACGACGACGGCAAAATTGTGGCGATTCGTTACGGCGACTGGAAGGCCGTCTTCGCTGAACAGCGGGCCAAAACGATGCAGCTGTGGGCCGAACCTTTCGTCGATCTGCGCCTGCCAAAGATCTTCAACCTGCGCCGTGATCCCTTTGAGAGGGCAGATGAGAATTCAAACTCATACTGGGACTGGGTAGTCGAACATGTCTTTGTGATCTACCCAATGCAGGCCCTGGCGGCCGAGCAACTCCAGAGCTTCCGAGAATTCCCACCCCGCCAGGAACCAGGCGCCTTCAACCTGGATCGGGTCATCGAACAAATACAATCGGCCGGAGACGGCGGATTGCACTAGAATGCGTGACTTAGCGACAGACCCCGTAGGTTTAACAGACCTGCGGGGTCTACGTGTTGTCTCGTCAGCTTACCAGCCTTTTCATGGCTTTTGCGCTATGATCGCCAGACGGTTTCAATCCTGTAAATCTTGAGAATCTGCGTCCCTTTCCTAGGAGGTAAGAATGGCACAAGCAACAGCAGCTGCACCAGTCAGCGAAGCAAGGATCAACACATTCCTGGCTCAGGTCTATCTGTTGATGTTCGTTGGTTTGGCTATAACCGGCATCGTCTCTTATTGGGTGAGCGAGAGCCTGCGGTTCCAGTACAGCCTTTTCACCAGGCCCTGGTTAGGTTTTGGCATCTTCATCCTGCAGATCATCGTCGTCGTCGTCCTGAGCGCTCGAATCATGAGCATGTCGACCGGGGCGGCCACTCTGCTTTTCCTGTTCTATGCGGCGCTGGTCGGCTTGTCGCTCTCGTCCATCTTCATTCTTTATTCACAGCAGCAGATCTACTCGGTCTTCTTCATCACGTCGGCCACGTTCCTGGTCACCAGCGTGGTCGGCCTGCTCATCAAGAAAGACATGAGCGGCGCCGGGCATTTCCTCTTCATGCTGCTCACCGGCTGGGTTCTGGCCTGGATGGCCAGTTGGTTGTTCCAGTGGCTGTTCGGGGTGAACTTCGAAAATGTCAACTGGGCACTCAACTTTGTCGGCATCGCCATCTTCGTTGGCCTGACCGCCTGGGACACCCAGCAACTTAAGAAGTTGGGCCAACAAATCGGCAGCCATCCCGCCCGCGGCGGCCTAGTCGTCATCGGCGCCCTGAAGCTTTACCTGGACTATATCAACCTGTTCCTATTGTTGCTGCGTGCCTCGAACAGATAATTGGAATGACATTCTTCCTGGAAACTGCTTATCGCTTGCCCTGAGGTGCGACGAGTAATTTCCGGGAAAGTGCCGTAGCAACCAAGCGAGGTTAACAATGGGATGTTGCCTGCTTAGCCTCTTTATAACGCTTGGCCCGAGGCTGGCCCTGGTGTTCATGTGGATCTTTACCGATCGTGTGACGGCCGCCTTTGAAAGCAACATCGTGCCTCTATTGGGGCTTATCTTTCTACCGCTGACCACCTTCGCCTACGTGATTTTCTGGGATCCGGTGGAAGGTCTCTCGGTTCTAGCTTGGATCGCAGTTATCGCCGCCCTGATCGTCGACCTGGCCATCAACGCCGGCACCATTTGGGGCAATCGCTCCCGCGTTTTGAATCGATGAGCGAACGGGCGCCGGCCGGCCGGCGGTCCCTGTGGCTATCCTTGGCCATCATATCGGCTTCGGCTCTGCTGGGCATGGCCCGCGCCTACACCCTCTGGCGTCGCCGGCAAGAAGCGTTAGAACCGCCCAGCCTGGCCCCAGATCTCGACCAGTTCCAGGGTCTGTCCCAAGAGCAGGTCCTGGCCGGCCGTTCCTCGTTGCTAGCCGACGAACGCTCCCGGGCCGCCCAGCAGGTTCGGCGCGACATCTGGCGTTCCAGCGCTTTTTCGATCTTCAACCTGGGCCTGGTTGGCCT
>CP070688.1:3956983-3962623 GCA_020353135.1 Chloroflexota bacterium | reverse complement strand
CTTCTTTTAGCTCAATGAATTCGTTCTGCCTCCAGGTAATGAATTTGCCAGACTTTTTTAAGCTCTCCTCTTGCTCTTCAGTAAATAGGGGAGACATTATCATGCCACATTCTTCAATTGAAATGAATGTACCAAAGATCTTCATGATCTTAGCCATAGTTTTCATCGTAAATGGAATGATGTTAATTTGATTGGTCCAAACGGTCTTTGGTATTTGAAATCCAAAAAACGACAATTTGGGCTCTTCTATTTTGCTGTACAGATCATGCAAACGCGTATAAAATATTCTCTTGGCGACCATTGCTTGACGTATGCCTTTTTCATAACCCCATTTTTCCTTCATTTGCAGGTCGTCCCAGAATATTTCACCGCCCTCAGTTACATTGAAAATTACCCTTCCCCCATTCTCAGATTTTTCCAGCAAGTCCAATAGATTCAGAGTTAGCATAAATTGAGATAAGTAATTAACCTGGAAATGTGGATCCATACCATCTTCAGTTTCTACACGTTCGGCCGCATAACCCAGGCCGGCATTTACAAATAGACCGTCTAGAAACGTATGTTGACGATGAATCTCTTCGATTACATTTCGAACATCACTGAGTTTAGTTAGATCACATAAGACAATCGAAATATTCTTACTTTTGGTGATAGCTTCAAGTTCATTGACTGTAGCCTCACCACGTTCTTTAGATCTGCACAGAATGATGATCTCATGACTTTGGTTGTCAGCGCCAGCTAAGATTTGTGCAACGCCTTTTCCCATTCCATTGGTGCCACCTGTCACTAATACTTTCATTTCTAGAACCTCCTTTCAGTGCAGTGCTTGCTTGTATCTTCGCAATCTCTATTGTGCTGCACCACATTATGGGTAAGCTTGCAGATAAATGCATCGATTTCTGTTCCCTCATGCCCGAGCGTAAGAATCATTGATTTGCGCCCTTGGCCATCCGTGAGTTCATTATCAGGCATTACAAACCAATGTCAACACAGCCGCTGCGATGATTATCCTTACTATATTCAAGCAGTCTAATGTGCCCGGCTCACCCGCGCCATAGACAGCCGGTGTAGTGGGGCGTTGGGCGGCGGCAAGCCGCCCCTGAAGTTACCCGGGTTCTACGGACACGAAGATGAGGGGTATTCTGAGACCTGAAGGGGTGGCTTGTGAAGCCAGAGCCAGGGAAGTACACACGGGTGTTCAAGCTGGAGGCGGTGCGGCTGACAGCTGAAAGCTGACGGCTGATTGCTGGCGGCTGACAATAGTCTAACGCTGCTCGGGGAGCTATAATCACGGTGATCGACGCTAATAAGAGGAAGTAACAACCATGTTCATGTTTGGCCTGTACATCGACCCCTTATACCTGGTCATATTCTTCGTCACCATCGTCATCTCGCTGGCGGCCCAGCTGTTCATCAGCTCCCAGTACCGCAAATGGAGCGGCGTGCGCAACGGGTCGGATCTGAGCGGGACCGAGGTGGGTTACGCCATCGTCAACCGGACCGCGCTGGGCGGCGGTCACGCGCCGTCGCTGGAAGCCGGCTCGTCGGAACTGCGCCGGCTGGCCGGCCTGCGCCAGAAGGGAATCGTCAGCGACGAGGAATACCAGGCCAAAAAGAGGCAGCTGGAGCAGCGGTCCGGCGGCGTTTCGGATACCCACGTGAATACGTCCCATATCGCCTTTGAGCGGGTCTCGGGCCAGATGACCGACCATTACGACCCGCGCAGCAACACCGTGCGCATGTCCGAAGGGGTGGCCGGCAAACATTCGGTGGCCGCCATGGCCATCGTCGCCCACGAGCTGGGGCACGCCCAGCAACATGAGAATGGATCGTTATTGATCTCAATGCGCAACGTGCTGGTGCCGGCCATGCGTTTCAGCCCCCAGATCGCCTACGTGCTCATCTTGCTGGGTCTCATCTTCAACCTGACCGGCGCCTTCAGATTGGGGGTGATCTTTTACGCCCTGGTGGTGCTCTTCTCCATCGTGACCTTGCCGGTCGAGTTCGACGCCAGCCGGCGCGGGCTCAAGCTGCTGGACCAGGCCGGCTTGATGGTTGGCGAGCAGGATCGAAGTGGTTCGAAGCGGATCTTGTTCGCGGCCGCGTCGACCTACGTGGCCGCGGCCATCACCGCCATCCTGCAGCTGCTCTACTACCTCAGCATCGCCCGCCGCCGCGGATAGCCGGCGCCTGGCCTTGGGCCGCAGCCACTTGCGACAATTAAGGCCGAGATAAGCGAAGTAGGCGATTGCCAGTCTCCGATTTAGCATACGCCTCGAACGGACGGCGCCTGCTGGCAGGTTTAGGTTCATCATGCTATGCTACCGGTCAGCGGCCCGTTTCAACACGGTTACTTATTGTTTGAGGAGAAGGAGAAATGGCTGAGGAAAACAACGGCCCGGAGCACCGGCGCTCGCCGCTACAGTTGATCATGACGTTCCTGGGGATCGTCGTTCTGCCGCTGGTGCTTGGACTATACCTGGCCCCCCGGTTAGTCCCCGAGCCGAAGATCGGCGTCGTTCATCTGAATTACGATATCTTTGGCGATACGGCGGCCGAGATCGGCGCCCAGCTGGCATATGCCCGGCAAGATCCGGCCTTCAAGGCCGTCGTGCTGGCCGTCAATAGCCCCGGCGGATCGGCGGCTTACAGCGAGGAGCTTTTCCTGGATGTCCTGAACACCCGCGAGCAGATGCCGGTGGTGGCCTCGGTCGACCTCATGGCCGCCAGCGGCGCCTACTACGTGGCCGCCGCGGCCGACGAGATCTATGCCAAGCCGACTTCCAACGTGGGCAGCATTGGCGTCATCGCCATTCTGCCTGGCCCCGTCTTTTTGGACGACGAGTTGATAACGACCGGCCCATACAAGGCCTTCGGCGGCACGCAGGACAGTACACTGCGCCAGATGGAGATGGCCAAATTCGCTTTTCTGGAAGCCGTCGCCAGCGGCCGTGGCGAGAGGCTTCAAGTAGATCCCGAGGTCTTGTCACGGGCCGAGATATTCAGCGGCGTGCAGGCCGAGGAGATGGGCCTGATCGATGGCCTCACTTCCGGCGACCAGGCTGTACGACGGGCGGCCGAATTGGCCGGCCTGGAGGCCTATGAGTTGGTGGAGTTATTGCCCCTGGCCCTGCCCGAGACGCTCGGCGACGAGCCGGCAGAAGCTTACCGGCCCTCGGCCGTCGATCCGGCCGCCCTCTGGGCGCCTCCCGAAGATCTGCCGGCCGGTCTCTATTTCCGCTACATCGAACCGCCGCCGGCCGGTTAGACGAGAACCACTGTGCGCCGAGCTGTCACCTACTTCATCTACCTGGTCGTCTTCGTCGTTTTGCTTCTGCTGCCATCAGCGCTGCGCTATCTGCGCTACTATGGCCTTGACGGCGTCGAGCGACAGGAGCCGCCGGTCTACGAGCCAGCCAGTGTGCCGGCCCGGGTGCCTACGCCGGCCGCCGGCGACTTCGTCGACGATCCCGAGGTAGGCCATGGCTGGGTGCTCCTCGACGCGGCTCACGACAACCGCTTTGAACTGGCCGAGATTAGCTATTTGGACAGCCGCCTGGCCGCCCGGGGCTACGAGCTACGGACCTACAAGGAGGGCGACCTGGCCACCGCTTTGCGGCCGGTCAGCGCCTTCGTCACCATCGCGCCCATGGCCGCCTATGACGAAGAGCAGATCCTGGCCCTGACCGACTTCGTGGAGCGGGGCGGCCGCCTTTTACTCGTCGGCGACCCCACCCGTTTCGAGCTGATATTTGAGGAAGAGGAAGATTTCGATCCCTTCAGCTACAGCATCGACTCTGACGATATCGCCCTCAACAGCCTGGCCAATGCCTTCGACCTGGTCTTCAATGGCGACTACCTCTACAACACCGTCGACAATGAAGGCAACTTCCAGAATATTGTCCTGGACCAGGATGGCATGGCCGACTCCGCGCTGACGGAGGGCCTGGAGCAGCTCGCCTTCTATGGCAGTCACTCAAGTCAAGCCGGACCGGACGGTCGACCGCTGCTTTCGGCCGACGACGACACCTGGTCTTCGGCCACCGACCGCAGCGGCGGACTTGCCCTGGGCGCCCTTGGCGCCGACGATCGAGTCCTGGCCCTGGGCGACATCGAATTCCTATCCGAGCCCTATTACACTGTCTATGACAACAGTCGTTTCATCAGCCAGATGGCCGATTTCCTGACCGGCGCCGAGCGCGATTTCGTATTGACCGACTTCCCGTTCTTCTATGGCGATGAAATTGACCTGGTCTATACGGGCGATCCGGAGTTGGGCCCCAATGCCTTTGACGAGGTCGTCGGCCTGCAAGAGGCTTTGGGCCGCTCCGGCCGCCAACTCTCCCTGGTCGACGAACCCGGTGACCAGGCCAGTGTGCTCTATGCCGGGCTCTACAATCAATCGGAGGAGTTGGCCGACATTTTGGAAACGGCCGGCGTGACCCTGATCATCGATCCGCCGGTAGAGACCGAGCCGGCGGCCGATGATGAGCCAACGGAAGAAGAAGACGGAGCCGGTTCCGAGACGGACGAGTCGTCGGCCGGCGAAGAGGAAGAGAAAACCCGGCGCATCACGTCCGATCTGGGCGATGTCCAGATGGCCGGGACGGCGCTGATCCTGTTTGTCGAAGAAGGCGAGAGCCGGCAAGTGATCGTCCTGGCGGCCAGCGCCGAGGGTCTGGACAATACGCTGGATCGCCTGATTCGTCTGGGGCCGTTGGCGGCCGAGCCGGCGCTGGATGATTGTTTGGTACAGGACGATATGGCTCTCTGTCCGACCGGCGTCGCCGACGAAATTGTGGAAGCCGAACTGGTCACCAGCGATCTGCCCGAGGAAGAGCCGACGGCCGCTACGCCGCCTTCTGAAGAGCCGGCCCCAGAAGAACCCGAGCCGGAGGCCACCCCGGCTGGTCCGGGTGCTTCGGACCTGGACGCCGAAATTCTGGGACCCATCTTCTTGGGTGACAGTATTGACGAGACTCTGGACGAAGACCAGGCTCACGGATGGCTTTTCGCCGGCGGCCCGGCCGTCGTGAACATCATTCTCCAGGCCGGGGACGACATGGATGGCGTATTGGAGCTGTACGACGCCGACGGTGGATTGCTGGCCGCGGCCGACTCTGCCTTCGAGGGCGAAGAAGAGCGCCTGGACCTGATCGACTTCGAGGCCGAGCAGGTGTATACGATCGTCGTGCGCGACTTCTTTAACGATGGCGGCAGCTATACGCTGAATCTGGTCGCCGTGACGCCCGAGGAATTGGGCGCCGTCGACCAGGGCGACCTGGCCGCTGGCGAGCCGGTATCCGGCGCGCTGGCCGAAGGTGAGACCCATGCCTGGGCCTTTGCCGTCGACTTGCCGGCCGAGGCGACTATCGTTCTGGCCAGCGGTCCGGAGCTCGACGGACTCTTCATCCTCTTCGGACCCGACGGCGCCGTCCTGGAGATCGTGGACGAGACCTTAACCGGCGATGAAGAGCAACTGACGGCCTACAGCCTGGAAGAGTTAGGCGAGTATACTATTGTCGTCGGCGAGTACGCCGATGGCGGCGGCGATTATACGCTTACGCTAGAATTATCAGAGTAGATAGGGCCAATTTCCCGGAAACTTAACACCTCGCGCCTTTGAATAGAGCGCTAGCC
>CP070688.1:3946040-3956883 GCA_020353135.1 Chloroflexota bacterium | reverse complement strand
CTCGGGCGACCTGGTTCTGGACGTAGACGGCCGCAGCCTTTCCCGGCAAGGCGAGCTGATAGAACTCACACCCATGGAATTCGAGTTGCTGGCGACGCTGATGCGCAGTCCCGGCCGGGCGTTCAGCCGCCTGGAGCTACTGGAACGGTCCCAGGGTTACGCCTACGATGGTTACGAGCGCACGGTGGATGTACACATCAAGAACCTTCGCAAAAAGATCGAACCCGATACAACCCAGCCGCGATACGTACTGACCGTTTTCGGCGTGGGCTACAGGTTCAACCCCGAGGTATGACGCGAGACCAGGACGAGCCAGGCGATGCTGAACAAATTGTGGCTCAAATTAACGATAGCTTTTCTGCTTGTCGCCATAATCGGCGTCGTGGTCGTCGCGGTCCTGGCCAATCGGGCCACCAGTGCGAGCTTCAATCGCTTCCTGGAAGAAGAAAACTCCGCCGGGGTCGCCTTATTGCTGGACGAACTGGCCGATCATTATCGGGAGCGGGGCAGCTGGGCCGGCGTTGAAGCGTTACTGCGCCAATACCGGTCGGGCATGGGTAGCGGAATTGGCCTGATCTTGATCGACGGCGATGGTCAGACCGTGGCCGTTGCTGGCAGCGGGCGAGGCAACCGGCCGCGAGCAACCGATCAGGCAGAGGGGTTTGCGGTCCAGGTCGGCGGCCAAGTGGTTGGCCAACTCGTCGTGGAAGGGCCGCCGGGTCAGGCCATGGCCGGTCGCGCCGGGCAACAGTTCTTGAGCGATGTAAATGAGGCCATCTTGCTGGCCGGGGTGATCGCTGTGACCCTGGCTTTGATCCTGGGCGTCTTGTTGGCTCGTGGATTGACCCGGCCGCTCGGAAAGTTAACCGAGGCAACCCGTTCTGTGGCCGCCGGCGATCTCGATCAGCAGGTGCCGGTCAGCAGCGGGGACGAATTAGGCGAATTGGCCGGCAGCTTCAACCTGATGGCCGCCGCCCTGGCGGCCAACGAACGCCAGCGCCAGCAGCTTTTCGCCGACATCGCCCACGAGTTGCGCACGCCGCTGAGCGTGATCCGCGGCCAACTGGAAGCCATGCTCGACGGCGTACTTGAACTTTCTCCCGAGAACCTCAGCCTGGCCCACGAGGAAACGATCTTGCTCGGCCGGCTGGTCGACGAACTGCGCGCCCTATCTCTGGCCGAAAGTGGGCAGCTGCCGCTAGACAAAAAGCCTCTCGATCTTGGCCTCGTCGTGACCGGCGTGAAGGCCGCCTTTGATCCGCTGGCCGAAGCCGAAGGTATCGGCTTGGGGTTGATCGTGGAACCGGACTTGCCCCGTGTGCCGGCCGACGAGGCCCGGGTGCAGCAAGTGCTCGGTAATCTATTGTCAAATGCCTTGCGCCACGCGGGGCAAGGAGATGACCTGGAACCTGAGGTGCGTCTGGAAGTAGTCGCCAAGCCCAGGGCCGTGCAAGTGAGTGTTTCCGACAACGGACCCGGTCTGTCGCCCGAAGCACAATCACACGTCTTCGATCGTTTCTGGCGAGCCGACGCTGGCCGCAGTCGTGATCGAGGCGGTTCCGGGCTCGGGCTTGCCATCAGCCGGGGCATCATCATCGCTCACGGCGGCCAGATCTGGGTTGAAAGCGCCCCTGGACGTGGGGCAACTTTTGCTTTTGAGTTGCCGATCGCCGGGCGGTAAATTTCGTCAAGTGAGCCATCCGCCCCTGGCGCAAAGAAGCCTAACTTCTCACGTGCTCGATTGATGACTTTTGTCGGCGGTTAATGATGTCGTTTATCACTGGCCCAATTCTGTCGCCTTAGGTATGCTAAGCAGAAGTGCAGGAGTTTAGGAGACCACGTAGAGGAGGTCGATTGATGTACGATCTGGTCATCATTGGCGGTGGTCCGGCCGGCCTCACGGCCGCCATCTATGCTATTCGCAAGCGACTAAACGTCTTCCTGGTCAGCCACGATTTGGGCGGCAAGACCAACTACCGGCTCGATCTACCGGACATCGAGACCCACCAGGTCATTCGTGGGGTAGATGTCGTCGAGAAATTCTGGCGAGAGCTGGACTACCTGGAGTTCGCCCGCCGGCTGGAGCGGGTGGCCAAGGTGACCAAAGAAGGCGATGTCTTTTCTGTTGCCACCAGCAACTGGGAGACGCTCCAGGCTCGGTCGGTGATTCTGGCAACTGGATCCCGCGTGCGGCACCTTGGAATTCCTGGCGAGGACGAATTCGTCGGCCGGGGCGTCACTTACTCGGCCCTAAGTTATGCGCCGCTGTTCCTCGGCCGGACTGCGGCCGTCGTCGGTGACGGCGACCGGGCCCTGCGGGCAGTGACCGAATTAGCCGTGGTGGCGAAGTCAGTGCACCTGGTAGCCCATACCGCCCGGCCGCTGGAGACGCCGCTGGTCAGGCGACTGGCAACCAAGATGCAGGTCGTCGTCTGGGAAGGTTACTTCGCCAAGGAGATTTTCGGCGATGAGTACGCCCGCCAACTGGTCATCGAGACGGCCGAAGGAGCACGTAGTGAGCTGGAGGTAGACGGCGTCTTCGTCGAGACAGGACTCACCCCCAACGCCGAACCGGTTCAGGATTTGGTCGAACTGGACGAAAAGGGGCGGGTGATCGTCGACAACGTCAACCGCACTAGTTGCCCGGGCCTGTTCGCCGCTGGCGATGTGACCAACGCCTTTGCCGAGCAGGTGTTGATCGCCGTCGGCGAGGGAGCCAAGGCGGCGCTCAGCGTCTACGATTATCTGCTACCCAATCTGTAGCCGCCAAAAAGGTCGCCGCTCGTCGAAGCGCCACAGGCCGGCCGCCTGGGCCGCCGCATAAGCCTGCTCCATTTCCTGGCCGCTAGTCCGTCGGTCGATTTCCTTATACTTGTCGCCGGCCACTTTTCCGGCCGGATGGTACTGGGCCATGATGTTGACGTACGTGTCCGGCGATAGCTCCTCGGCCAGAAAGCCCATGATCGATGCCGTGCCAGCCACATCGCCGGGCATGACCAGGTGGCGGACCAGGACGCCCCGTTTGGCCAATCCGCGCTCGTCCATTTTCAACACGCCTACCTGGCGGTGCATCTCTTTCAGCGCCGCGCGCGCTGCGGCCGGATAATCCTTGGCCTTCAAATAGCGCAGGGAATGCCGCTCATCCCAGATCTTGAAGTCGGGCATATAGATGTCGACCACGCCGTCCAGAAAGCGCAAGCTCTCCAGGGAATCGTAAGCCGACGTGTTATAGACGATAGGCAATCGCAGCCCGCGCTCGACGGCCGGCACCAGGGCTTCCAAGACCTGGGGCACCACGTGTTCTGGCGTCACGAAGTTGATGTTGTGGCAGCCCATCTGCTGCAATTGCAGCATCATCCGCGCCAGTTGCTCCGGCGAGGTCTCGGCCCCTGACTTCACCTGGCTTATATCGAAGTTTTGGCAAAAAACGCAGCGTAGATTGCACATGGAGAAGAAGATCGTGCCGCTGCCGCGCCAGCCGCGCAGGGGATCTTCCTCACCCATGTGTGGGAAGTAACTACTGACAATAGCGTAGCGGCCAGTCTTGCAGGTTGCTTGTTTACCAGCCAGGCGGTCCACGCCACAATCGCGCGGGCAGACATGACAGTCCTGGAGTTCCTCCACGGCCGCGCGGGCTCGGGCCTGCAAATCGCCGCTGCGGTAGAGGGTCATATAAGCCGCTTCGAATGCCTGGTTGTCGATCGTCTTCGCTTCGTTTGACTTGCGCTCGCGCATTTCGCTTCCGTCGCCCAAACAATCCTGGGCTATGCGTCGCCAGATTCCAGATCCTGCGACTTCGGCCTATCGATCTTCACACATTATAACATGACGGGCCTCTGCCATTGCCGCATGGGGCCAATATTCTTTGTGCATAATTTCACAAAGTGGAGAGTTGTCATGTTTTACGGGTGATAAGTGTCACTATCGCTCTAAGCCAATGTGATTTAAGCTTTTGGTAGAGGCAGTATACGGGCTGCGTTCGTCGCAAGCCGGTCGTTGGCGATTCGCTAGGACGCCGGTACGGCATCTTTGCCGTTCATAGTAGCCTGCAGCCCGTTATCTGCCCAGGAGGTGTGGGGGATCGATGCCTGGCAAGGTAGACGATCGTGCAGGCGTACTCCAGGCGCTGGAGGACGCGGTGGCTGATGCGGCCGGTTATTTGGCCACGGTCGACGAGGATCTACACGATGGCCACCAGACCGCCCGCGAGGTGCTCTGCCACCTGGTCTTCTGGCACCGCGAGTACGTGCAAATCACCCGGGCCATGATCGATGGGCGCCAGCCGTCTCTCAGAAGGGGAACATTCGCCCGGTTGAACGCCGAGGCGACCAGGGAGTTTGCCGGTCAGAAGATGACTGATCTGGCTGACTCTCTGTTGGAGTTGGGGGAAACACTGCTAAGTCAGTTGCGATCGCTGCCAGATTGGTCGGTGCCATTCCCGGTCAAGTACGGCGGCCGGCCCAAGAACGTGGCCGAGCGTTTACCAAGTATCGCAAGACATCTTCGCGGCCATATGTCACGTCTGCAGCGCGCGGCGCGGCTTGGCGAAGCGTGGGTGAAGGCTTATTATCCAGACCAAGAATAAGATCCAGTCGATCGATGGATAATAAGACCACTGTCCGGCCGAGGACCCTGACTTCGACGAGTACGCCGGCTTCGACCGGCGCTGGTCGCAAGAAATCAGCCAAATGAAACGCCAGGCGGGCCAGGAAGGTGACGTGCGCTTCTATTACACCGGCATGGCCCAGGCATCGTTGCTTGACCGGTTATCGCCTGGCTGGAAAGAATTGGGGATGAACGATGGCGTTTGGCTGGAGGACCTGCTGAGAAGCGCGGTTGAACAGGCGAGATACGCACGTATCAAATTGAAGAAATTGCCCTCTGTATTAGTGAGAGATAAGCGTGCGGTTCATGACTTTCCTCATTGGTTTTGACTGCACTTTGTCACTACGTTTCCGTAGCGGAATCTGCGATACTGAAATTGGCAGAAAGCCGCTTACTGGTTATGGGTTAACGGTCTGAACCTTAACAACCCTCAAGACCGTTCGCCGTTAATCCTTATTTCTGGGAGAACGGGCCACTCTAGTCAACTCTAAATCTATACCCGTTCGCCTGTTCCACTCTAGTATCGGAGGAATTAGATGGCTCAAGGTCGCATCGTCATTGACGTTGAGCGCTGCAAGGGTTGCGAACTATGCCGCGCCGCTTGCCCGCAAGACGTCGTCGAACTGGCCGATTATCTTAACAAGAAAGGGTACAGACCTGTCATTTTGCTGGATCCGGAACACGATTGTACCGGATGCGCATTGTGCGCCGTTGTTTGCCCCGATGCGTGCATCACCGTCTATCGTGATGTGCCGCAGCGGGCAGGGGAGGCCCGCCGCCATGTCCCGGCAATTGCTTAAAGGAAACGTGGCTATTGCCGAAGCGGCAGTACGGGCCGGTTGCGAAGCCTATTTTGGCTACCCCATTACACCACAAACTGAATTACTGGAACACATGTCCAAGCGTATGGTCGAATTGGACCGTACCTTCCTGCAAGCTGAAAGCGAAGTGGCTGCCATCAACATGGTCTACGGCGCGGCCGCGGCCGGCGCCCGGACAATGACCTCGTCCAGCAGCCCGGGTGTGAGTCTCATGCAGGAGGGTTTCAGCTATATCGCCGGTTCAGAAGTGCCGGTAGTGATCGTGGACGTGATGCGCGGCGGGCCCGGTCTGGGCAACATCCAGCCCAGCCAGAGTGATTACAACCAGGTGACCAAATCGGCCGGGCATGGCGACTACCATCCCATTGTCCTCGCGCCAGCCACCATCCAGGAGGCGATTGACCTGACCGTGCTGGCTTTTGATCTGGCCGACCAATACCGTTGCCTGGTATTTGTCGTGGCCGACGGGGCCATGGGTCAGATGATGGAACCGGCTCAATTGCCGCCCATGAGACCTCTGCAAGAGAAGCGGCCGGAGTGGGCTCTGGTCGGGGCGAAAGACCGCGACCCGAATATCATCACCTCAATTCGCATGGGCGCCCAGGACCTGGAAGAATTCAATCTGAAGCTACAGGAGAAACTGGAAATCATCCGGCAGAGCGAAGTACGGTACGAAGAGCTCTACCTCGAAGACGCCCAATTGGTGCTGGTGGCTTACGGCACGTCTGCTCGGGTCGCCCAATCGGCTGTGAAGCGCCTGCGCGACGAAGGCTTGCCGGTTGGCTTGCTGCGGCCGATAACCCTCTGGCCGTTTCCCGAAGAGCCGCTGGCGGAGTTGGCCCGGCGATGCAAGGCCTTCCTTGTCGTCGAGATGAATGCCGGGCAAATGCTGCACGACGTACGCGCGGCCGTAAACACCGACATCCCCATCGAATTCACCGGCCGCATGGGCGGCGTTGTGCCCATGCCCGACGAAATCGAGGAGAGCGCTCGAACGTTGTTGGCTCTATTTGGTAAAACTGAGAGTACCCTCTGGCAGGAGAATGGTAATGGCCACCGTAATCGCTGAAAACGAAGAGCTAGCTGAGAATGAGAAGCTAGTCTACGAGCGGCCGGAGGCCCTCGTCGATCTGCACACTCACTACTGCCCGGGCTGTACCCATGGCACCGCCCACCGCATCGCGGCCGAAGTCATCGACGAACTGAACATCCGCGAGCGGACGATCTTGGTGGCGTCGGTAGGTTGCTCGGTCTTCGCTTACAATTACTTCAACCTCGATTCCTGTGAGGCGGCCCACGGCCGGGCCCCGGCCATGGCCACTGGCATCAAGCGGGTTAACCCCGACAATGTCGTCTTCACCTATCAAGGAGATGGTGACATGGCTTCTATCGGCATGGCCGAGATCGTCCATGTCGCGGCGCGGGGCGAGAATATCACCACCATTTTTATCAACAATGCCATCTACGGCATGACCGGCGGGCAGATGGCTCCTACCACGCTGCCCGGGCAGAAGACTACATCCTCGCCTTTCGGCCGGGATGTAAAAACATCCGGCCAACCCATGCATATGGCCGAGCTACTGGCCGGTTTACCTGGCACGGCCTTCAGCGCCCGCCGCAGCCTGCATGACGCCAAGCACATCCTGCAGGCTAAGAAGGCGATCAAGATCGCCATCAAGGCCCAGATGGCCGGCCTGGGATTCAGCGTCGTGGAGCTGCTGTCATCTTGCCCCACGAACTGGGGCATGACCCCGGATGAAGCCCTGCGCTGGGTGGCAGAAGAAATGGTGCCGGTCTACCCCCTAGGCGACTATAAGGTGATCCCCGAGCTGGAAGCGTTGACTAAGCGCGGCCGAAAGCGAGCTTGAGTTCGACGGAATTTCGTAGCGCGTAAAAAGGTCTGCTGACAAGGAACACATTAAATGGAAACTTCAATCAACGTTGCCGGATTTGGCGGGCAAGGCGTTTTGTTTGCCGGTCAGTTGCTGGCCTATGCTGGGATGGATACCGGCCGTCACGTAACCTGGATCCCTTCTTACGGCCCGGAGATGCGCGGCGGCACGGCCAATTGTACGGTCATCATCGGCGATGATCCGATCGGCGCCCCACTGGTAGCCCGGCCGGACGTGGCTATCGTCTTGAACCAGCCATCCTACGACAAATACGAACCTATCGTCAAACCTGGCGGCCTGCTGGTGGTGAATCGTTCGATCGTGGCCGATGAAAGCGAACGAGACGACGTCGATACGGTTTACGTGGCCGCCAATGCCATCGCCGAAGAATACGGCACAAACAAGATGCTCAACATGGTCATGGTTGGAGCCATGCTGCGCCGGAGGCCGGTGCTAGAATTGGACGTTGTGGCCAAGGCGCTCGAGGAACACTTGCCGGCCAGCAAGGCCCAACTGATCGAAGCCAACCTGCAAGTCTTACAGCGCGGCTATGATGCCGCCGTACCGCTGGCGACCTGACGGCAACTCATGGTATTCTATTTCCCCGGGAACTGAGAATTGGAGATTTCGACAATAATTCAGTGGGAGTTTCCGGGGAAATCTTTGTAGCCTATCTCTTCTCTGAGAGCCAGTCATTGCGCCGGCCGTAAGAGGTAGCTATGTTCAATAAAGTTCTTGTTCCCCTTGACGGCTCGGAGTTGGCCGAACGGGCGCTTGATCCGGCCCTGGCCATAATCCGCGCGCTCAACGCCGAACTCTTACTCCTGAGCGTGACCAGATACCAGCACGTCCTGCCTCCGCCGGCGGCCGGGTACGGGCTGACCGCAACGGACCAGATCGTCGATCTGGGCCGGGATGAGGCCAATAATTACCTGTCCTCACTGCGTCACGAGGCCAGGTGCGGCGATTGCCGCATCCAGACCATGGTGGTCGAGGGCGACGCTGCCGGCAGCATCGTCGACACGGCTGCGGACGAAGAGGTCGACTTGATCGTCATGACCACCCACGGTTACTCGGGATTCACGCGCTGGATGCTGGGCAGTATCACCGAGCGGGTATTGCGCGGTGCTTCTTGCCCCGTCCTGGTCGTGCGCCAGGCTATCCCCTTGTGCAAGATCCTCATCACGCTCGACGGCTCGTCATTGGCCGAAGATGCCCTGGCGCCGGGCCTGGAGCTGGCCCGCGTCCTGGGCTGCCGGGTGACACTGTTGCGAGCCGATCAGGGCGAAGATCTCAGTTCTGTTGAGCAGGGACTGCTGCAAATGGCCGGCGCCGGACCTTGCCAGGAATTGATCGAGGGGGCCGAGGACCGGCTTAGCTATTACCTGGAATGCCTGGCCCGCCAGCACCGATCGCCCGAATTGTCGATCGAGACGGCTATTGTACAGGCTAGACCGGCCGAGGCCATCCTGACCTACGTCGAATCAGAAGAGATCGACCTGATCGTCATGGCCACCCACGGCCGGACCGGCCTGCGGCGTTGGGTGTACGGCAGCGTGACCGAGAAAGTGTTGCGCCAGGCCGGCTGCGCCATGCTCATCGTCCGCCCACCCGCCAGCCAAGTCCGCGATTCAGACCGTTAATTCCCCTCCATCCATTACGATCTGGCCCCCACCCTGTCAATCCTGTCCATTATCCTGATCAGCCTCGTTGCGTAATGCGCCGCGGACGTCCAGGGCATAGGCGCCGTTCCCTTCGGGCAGAACATACAGCGGATTGATTTCCAGTTCGGCGATCTCGGGGAAATCATGGCCGATCTGGGCCACCCGGCGCAAGGCCGAGATGACTGCCGGCCGGTCGCCGGCCGGGGCGCCGCGCCAACCCTTGAGCAAGGCGCCGGCCATCGTCTCGTCTAGCATCCGGCCGGCCTGAATATCGTCGAGTGGGGCGATGCTCACGGCCACATCCCGGCGCAGCTCGACCTCGATACCGCCGCTGCCGATCAGGGCCAGCGGCCCGAACTGGTGATCCCGGCGCACGCCGACGATGAGTTCCTGGCCGCCGGTCATCATTTTCTGGACCAACACGCCGTTGATGGTCGCCTTAGGCTCCGCCCGGCCGGCCTTGGTCACGATACCATCAAAAGCGACTCGTACCGCTTCGGAGTCGGCCAGGTCCAGGATCACCCCGCCGACCTCCGACTTGTGACTGAATTCTGGTGAGTCTAGCTTCAGGGCGACCGGATAGCCGATCTCCTCCGCGACATTCACGGCTTCAGCGGCGCTGGTCGCCAATCCGGCCGGGGGGTAACTGATCCCATAGGCCGATAGGGCGGCCTGGAAACCGCAGCGATCCAGGGCGTGCCGGGCCGCCTTCTTATCCACGCCACTCAAATCGGCCGGCGCTACTTGCGGCGTTTCCAACCAGGTCCGCCGGGCGAGCATCGCTGCCAGGGCCGAGGCGGCCCGCTCGGGAAAGGCGAAATTCGGTATTCGACGCCGGTGCAAGATGGCCAAAGCCTGGTCGACCGAAGCCAGGCCCATGATCGAGGCCAGGACCGGCTTATTGTGCACGGCCGCCACTTCGGCCACTACTTCGGCCAGGCTGGCCGGCAAGAACCAGTCCTGTGGCGCCTGGATGACCAGGGCCGCGTCGACGGTCGGATCTGACAGCAGGGCGTCCAGGGCCACGGCGTACAGGCCAGGCCCAGAGCCGGCCAATATATCGACCGGATTGGTGACGCTGCCCACGGCCGGTAGGCGTTTGCGTAGATAGTCGCAGGTCGCCTCGGTCAAGGGGGCTAACTGCAGACCGGCTTGCTCCAGGGCGTCAATGGCCAGGATGGCCGGACCGCCGGCATTGGTCAGGACGGCCACCCGGTTGCCTTCCGGCAAGGGTTGCCAGGCCAGCGCTCGCGCCCAGTCGAACAGTTCTTCCATGGTGTCGGCGCGCAAGACGCCGCTGCGCCGGAAGGCGGCATCGTACGCCTCGGCGCTGCCCGCCAGCGCGCCTGTGTGGGAGGCGACGGCTTTGGCCCCGCTCTCGCCATAGCCGCCTTTGAGCACTACCAGCGGCTTGTGGCGGGCGGCCTTCTCGGCCGCGACCATGAAAGCCTGGCCGTCGGCCACGCCTTCAACATAGGCGGTGATGACCCGCGTCTGGGGATCGCCGGCCATAGCCGATAACATTTCCGCCTCGCTGACGTCGACCTGGTTGCCCAGGCTCGCGATGCGCGAGAAGCCGACGCCGGCGCCGCGAGCCCAGTCGATGACCACGGCGCACATCGCGCCCGATTGGGAGACAAAGCTGATGTCGCCGGCCTGGGGCATGCCGACTACGAAGGTGGTATTGACCGGCGTGTGGGTGTCGATGGTGCCGATGCAATTGGGGCCAATAATGCGCATCTCATTCCCGGCCGCTGCGGCCAATAGTGCTTCTTCCCTGGCCTGTCCCTCCGGGCCAGTCTCGCCAAAACCGCCGCTGACCACGATGGCGTGGCCGACGCCCCGCCGGCCGCAAGCGCGG
>CP070688.1:3933944-3945940 GCA_020353135.1 Chloroflexota bacterium | reverse complement strand
TCAAGTACGGCATCAATCTAGTACTTAAGGCGGAGTGCAATGAAACAAGAAGACGGCCTCAGGCGCAATAGTAGACTCAGCGGACTAACAAGCGCTCTGAAACGGCGCAGGGACGATCGACTTGAGATTAGCGAGTATCACGTCGGCAACATTCATTCGGAGAGGCCGATAGCGGTGTTGCCCGGCGCCCTCCTGGCTGGAGATGTACTAGCACCAGAGGTCGTGGTTTCAGGCCTGATTGACGGCTATGTGGCCTGTCGGCGCCTGTCGGTAGTTGCAGGCGGCCAGATCTGGGGTGACGTCTACGTGAATTCATTTGAGATGGCACCGGCCGGCAAAATCAATGGTTGGATCAGCACGTTAGATGCCGGAACGGTAGACCTTTTGCGAGCTGGTGAGGTAGGGAAGGGTGATTTGCCGCCTCGGCATGAGACAGCTTTGCCGGCCGAAATGCTGCAGCAGATCCTGGAATCTGGCGCGGATGTCGAGGCCAACCAGAGACTGAGCCAGCACAGAAGCGGCATCTGGCGCCAACTGCGCTCAGAGGCGGCGCTTGCGCTAATGGCGCGATCTGAAATCGAGTCGACGTTTAAAGAGCGCCTGGGTGAAGCCCTAGCCGAGCTGATGGCCGAGAACGCCGAATTAAGCAAGGCTTTAGAAGGCACCGCAATGAACGCCGAGCAATTTCCGACAGCATGTCGGGAGGCACCCGACGCGGCCGAGATTCAGGTGCCGCCTGACCAAGTCGATGTGCGGCAATTGCAAGCCCAGTTGCGGAACGCAACGGCCGCCGCCCAAAAATACTATGGCGAGCTACTCTGGACACGAGCCTCTTTGCACGCTGCCAAACGGAAGGAAGCGGAATCCTGACCGGATTGATGGGGTGGCGCTGCTTGATTCCCAGATGGAGCATTGGCAAAGTAATGAAGCAGGAGCAAGCGATAATGTCCGAGATTGAGATAGGCATAATTGGGGGTAGCGGTCTGTACGATATGCCCGGGTTGTCTGAGGTAGAGGACGTTCAGTTGTCGACACCATTTGGCGATCCGTCGGATGCTATCAAAGTTGGCATCTTGAATGGCGCGCGCGTAGCGTTCTTGCCGCGCCACGGACGTGGGCATGTGTTGACGCCTAGCGAAGTGCCGTATCAGGCGAACATATTCGCCTTGAAGGCGATCGGTGTGCGCTACATTATCGCGGTCAGTGCCTGCGGTTCATTACGAGAGGACTATGAACCAAGCCACATTGTCATCCCGGATCAGCTGGTTGATTTCACCAAAGGCAGGCGCGAGCATACGTTCTTTGGCAGCGGATTAGTGGCGCACGTTGGGGTAGCCCAGCCGTTTTCACCCGAACTGAGCGAGGTCCTGGCCCAAGCCGTTGAGATAGCCGGGGGAACCGTTCACAGGGGTGGTACGTTTATCACCATTGAAGGGCCCCGTTTCAGCACGGGGGCCGAATCGAATTTATACAGGCGATGGGGCATGAGCATTGTCGGCATGACATCGAGCCCTGAAGCCTATTTGGCGGCCGAGGCAGAAATCGCTTACTCATGCATGGCCCATGTCACTGATTATGACGTGTGGCATGAATCAGAGGAACCTGTGACCGTTGAAATGGTTATCAAAGTCCTAGCGGCGAATACTAGCCTTGCGCAAAAAGCCATCGCTCACGTGGCCAAAACCACAGAAGATTGGACGGCTAACCTCGCTGCTCACAGTGGCATGCGCGATGCGTTCCTTGTGGGCGATTGGAACGAAGTGCCTAATGAAGTAAGGGTCAAGCTCGCTCCGCTCATTGGTGATCACATCGCTTAGAAGCTCTGGAAGGCAGTTACAGCCGCCTCATGATCCACTCACAATCCCTAAACAGCGACACCTTCTTGACGACCGGGCAGGCAAACAAGGCCAGTGCAGCCAGCCGAGCTGAGTTAACTCTGATGCTGACTGCGGCTGCTTTCGTATTCGTGAGCGCGGCCGCGTTAAGCTTGGCGCTTGAGGGAACATTGCAGTGGCGTCATTTTTATGCCCCTGGAATCTGGGGACTCCTATTCGCGTTTTGTTATGTCGTCCTTGCAAGGGGACTAAGCAGACACGATCCCGTCATCTTGCCTTTGGTGGCTTTGATGACGGGCTGGGGACTGATCCTGATTGACCGCCTTGCGCCAAATTTCTTGCCACGTCAGGTTGTCTGGCTAGTCATAGGCTGCGGCGCCTTGCTTTTGGCGGCGATGTTGAGGCCATTGCTTGGATTTCTACGGCGCTATCGATATACATGGCTGACCCTCGGTCTCTTGCTGCTGGCCGCAACATTGTTGTTTGGCGTCAATCCCTCCGGATTAGGGGCGACACTGTGGCTGAGGGCACCAATTGCCGGACAGGTTTACTTCCAACCATCAGAACTCCTCAAGCTACTGCTCGTGGTATTCCTGGCCAGCTATTTCGCGGAACGAGGGCGAATCATCAATATTGGCGCAGGAAGCCCGGTGAAGCGATGGATCGCCTACCTCGCTCCGCTGGTTATCATGTGGGGATTCTGCATGATATTGCTCGTTTGGCAACGAGACCTTGGCGCGGCCACACTGTTTTTTGCCGTGTTTGTCGTCTTGATCTACCTTGCGACCGGGGATAGGCGTTATGTCGTCGGTGGTCTGCTACTGTTGCTGATCGCGGCCGTCACAGGCTACTTAGCATATGACGTGGTGGCGTTGCGGGTTGATACCTGGATAGATCCGTGGTTAGAGGCCGACAGCCGGGGCTTTCAGATCGTGCAGTCGCTTTACGCGGTGGCCGCGGGTGGTGTCTTCGGCCAGGGGATTGGAACGGGATTCCCAACTTACATACCCGTTGTACACTCAGATTTCGCTTTCGCGGCGATCGCCGAGGAGTGGGGATTGATCGGCGCGATCGGAATCGTCGCCGGATTCACCGCTCTTGCTTATCGTGGATTGCTGATCGCTGGCAGATCCCGAAAGGCTTTTCATCTGTATCTAGCCGCCGGAATCACGGTGCTGTTCAGCGTTCAAGCTTTCCTAATAATGGCTGGCGTTACGAAGCTGCTACCGCTAACAGGCGTCACATTGCCGTTCGTAAGTTATGGGGGAAGTTCTCTGCTGATTAGCTGCACAATGGCCGGTTTGCTGCTGAGCCTTTCTTGGGAAAATAATCGCAGCGATCGGCGGAACAGTGGCTAGCCAGGCGTCAGGCGATGATTTGGGTAGCTTGATGAATGGCGAAACCAGGGACGCACGAAGACGCTTGAATCGGCTGAACCTGGCAATTCTGCTTGGTTTTGGGCTTGTCGCCGTAGTATTGATTTACTGGAGCGTTATTCGTGGGGCTTCGATATTGGGGCGGGATGACAATCCAAGACTGGTGGAGTCTGAATTGCGTGTCCAACGTGGATCGATTCTGGACGCCAATAATACGCCAATGGCTATTACAACCGGCGGGCGCGCCGATCTGCAGCGTGAGTATCCCCTGCCCAGTGCAGCGCCGGTCATAGGCTACTATAGTCTACGGCATGGCACGGCCGGCATAGAAGAAGCCCTTGACGATCAGCTACGTGGCGCCTCTGCTGATTTCTGGTCCGAATTCTGGCGAAGCGATTTACTTGGCGAGCCACAGATCGGTCGTGATGTGCGCTTGACCCTCGATTCACGCTGGCAGGCCAACGCCGATGAGCTGCTTGGCGAACGAAACGGAGGGGTATTTTTGTTTTCTCTGCCGGACGTTTCAGTAAGGGCCATGGCAAGTAGGCCGGGTTATGATGCCAATCGTCTGGACGATGAGTTCGAGCGGCTGGTGATTGACGAGCAAGCGCCGCTCGTGAACAGAGTCACCCAGGGACAGTATCAACCAGGTCTTTTACTGCAACCATTCCTTCTAGCCATTGGCCAGCGAGATGGACAGCTGGAGTTGTATGGGACGGCGGCCGGAACCAAGCAAGAGGTCGTGATCGATGGCTTCTCTCTGATCTGCCAGGGGGTCGCCTCTGAGCCACCGACATGGGCAACAGCCATGGTTGCGCGGTGCCCCGGCCCCATGATTGGTTTGGCGGAGAAAATGGGTGAGGCGGGTCTCCTGAAAGCGATTGACGAGTTTGGCCTATTAAGCCAGCCTGAATTGCCAATCATAACCGAGGACATCGGATCTACTGAAATCCAGGATGCTGGATTGGCGGCGATAGGGCAGGATTCGGCGGCCGTTAGCCCACTGCAGGTTGGCCTTGCGCTGGCCGCTCTGGCCAATGACGGCCAGTTCCGTCAGGCCCAGATGATCCTAGCAAAACAGGACGTCGCCGGTAATTGGTTAACGGAGCCGGTCCAAGGCAAAAGACGCCAGGTGGTGCCGGCCGAAATCGCAGCCGAGATTCTTAGCTTGTTCTCTGAGGCCGATGGCATAAGTGAGCATGAGATCGTCGTTCTGTCCGGCCCAGAAGGTAACATCAATAACTGGTACCTTGGCCTGGCGCCGGCTACGCATCCACGCTATGGTGTCGTCGTCGTCGTTGAGGATGACGAAGATTCCTCATTTGCCCAAACCGTCGGCCGTGAATTGCTGAAGGAAGTTCTTAACTCCAACGCATGAAGTATTGAAGCCTGCATCTGTGGCCAAATGCAAATCGAAGCGGACTCGCCAGGTGCAGGATGCTGAATCTATTCGACCGCTGGCTCAATAGCCTGCTCGGTCGCAATTTCGAGCAGCTTCTGAATCTGTGGCAACATCGCGGCCGGATTGGGATGGAGACCCTCCATTACCAGCGCGTTTTCATAGAGCTGATTGATGGATAGCTCTATTAGTTGGTCCTGGGGATGCTGGCCGACAAGTCTGGTCAAGTGGGCGATAAGGTTGTGGCCGCGATTGACCTCAAGAATTCGCTTCGGGACTTCGTATTCCTTGTCAAAAAAACGCTGCAAGCGATCCATGTCATGGGCTGGCGCATCCTCTGGAGCAACCAGTCGCACTGGGCTGCTACGGAGGACTCTTGATTCACGTACCTCGACGACCCGATCGCCTAGCGTAGTGACGCATCGCCCAATGAAACGATTGAAGTCAGCGTCCGGGACAACTTCCTCTTGGCTCTCCGAAGATTCAGTGTCATCGGCATCCGGCAAATCAATCGACGCATCATCGACGTTGCGCAGCTTTTTGTCCTTGTACTCCGACAGTAGAGGCGTGATAAACGGGTCTATGGCGTCGATCAAGAATAAAACCTCCAGTCCGCGTTCTCGGAACGGATCGAGGTGTGGGCTTAGGGCCACGGTTTCCGCACTTTCACCCAAGACGTAGTACATTTCCTCTTGCTCAGGCAACATCCGCCCAAGGTAGTCCTCCAGAGATGTTAGCTCGTCCTGAGACTGCGATGAGTAGAAGCGCAGTAACGGCAGAATCTCATCTTTAGCTCCGGGATCGGAAGCAAGACCTTCTTTTAGCTGTCGGCTGTAGCTGTCCCAAAATAGCTCGTACTTAGCGGCATCATTCTCCGCGAGCGCATCCAGTTCCTTCACGACTCGGCGACGCAGTGTTCGCCCGAGCCGGCGAATCACTGGCGCATTCTGGATCGTCTCGCGGCTAACGTTTAGCGGAAGATCCTCAGATTCGACGACACCATCGACGAAATCAAGCCATTTGGGCAACAGATCCGTGCAATACTCCTGAATAAGCACATTGTGAGCATAGAGCTTTAGACCCGGCTCTTGACGCAAGTTCAACAGGTTGCGTTCGCCACTTGCCGGCACAAACAGTAAGGAGCGCACGTGTAAAGGCGCATCCGAAGTCAGATGAATATCCGCCAAGGGCTCCTCAAAGTCCATGGTCAGTTGCTGGTAGAATTGCACTCGCTCGTCATCAGTTACTTCGGCCGGCGGCTTGCGCCACAGAGGCCGTTGCTGGTTGGCCTGCTCTTCGCCAACATAGATCGGATAGGCAACAAAATCCGAGTACCTCTTCACCGTCTGTCTGAGCGTGTATTCATTGGCGAAATCGGCCGCATCTGGCTTCAAAGTGATGTGTATGGCCGTACCACGCTGGTCCTTTTCCGTGTCTTCGATCCAGAATCGCTCGCCGCCGCGCGATACCCAGGCCACCGGCCGATCCTCAGGACGATGGCTGGCTGAGACTACGCGCACCTCGTCGGCGACCATAAAGACTGAGTAGAAGCCTACGCCGAATTGACCGATGACGTCAGCAGCGCTGTTCTCATCTTCCTGGACCAGCTTCAGAAATTCCTTGGCGCCAGATTGGGCAATCGTGCCCAAGTTCCTGGTTATCTCGTCGCGATTCATACCAATCCCGCTGTCACGGACTACCAGTTTCTTCGTCTCACCATCTTCTTCAACGTGGATATGAACGGCGAGCTCGACCTCAGCGTCTCGGACATCCTGATTGGTAAGCATCTCAAACTGGATGCGAGTTAATGCGTCAGAAGCGTTTGAGACCAGCTCACGCAGGAATATGTCCCGTTCCTTGTACAGGGAATGAATCAGAATGTCGAGTAGCTGGGTAATCTCGGTCTTAAAATGGTATCCTTCCCGTTCAGCGGGTTCCCCGTTAGTCATTGCTTACCTCCAAACAAGTGAACGTTTACGCGCCACCAAGTATACTACTTCGGTCACCGAGGGGCGCAGCAGGCGTCGATTCATGGACGTTGTTAGTTGCTCGTGGCCCGCCGTCGATCGTAGTAGTAGATGGCTGCGACGATGGACGAGATGAAGACGGCAAATGCTGCGCCAAAGCCAAGCCAAAGGAAGATAGTTCCCAGGATAGGCTCCGGCTTAGTATCCTGAATCTCGGAAGGTTCGACGGTTGGTGGTCCAGCATCTTGCGAACCGATGTTAGGAATAGGCGTGCCATTGACGGCGTGACCTGCCTCTGAACCGGCCGGGTAGCTATCTGTTGGAAATACAATGGGCGTTGGTGGGGCGGCCGGATATGCCCCTGGAGTAGAGTCATATGGGCCGGCCGGCCCATCTTCGATCGGGCCAGGGTAGGCAGTCGCCGACGGCGTGGGTTGAACTTGAGATCCGGGCGAGTCGCCTTCCTGATTCGGCATTGTGGCACCAGCGGCATCTAGTCGGAAATGCAACTGGCTTGCCGCAGCCTTGGCTTGACCAGGTTGGAGCCCCAGAATAGCAGCTAGTATCAGAAGACACACGGTCAGCGAGATGATGCGGGTATGTGCTTTCACGGGCAGTTCGATCTTTGAGAGTTTAATATCTCGCGGAATTGTAAGACTATTTCAGCGTAGTCGCCAACAACAATTAGCGTGCATGAAATGATGGAGATGATTCAGCCTAGGATCAACACTCCGACAAGATTCGCTGGTAGACTTTGTAGGTTGTAGAATCTTTGACTGACGACGCGCAATCGTGGCGAATTCTCATAGAATCTCTCAGTTGATTAAGGAGTAGCGAATGGCCAAGACGCAATCGCAGTATGTTTGCCAACGCTGTGGGCGAATCACGGCCGCCTATGTTGGTAAGTGCCCCCAATGCCACGAATTCGGCACCATGGTCGAGCAAGTAGTCGCGCCTGAGAAGGCGGACGGTAGGCGTGGCCGGCTGGCCACAGGCGTCAGCAAACCGGTACGGTTACCTGAGATAAAGTCTGATGGGCTGACGCGCCTGTCGCTGCCAATGGCCGAGTTCAGCCGAGTTTTGGGCGGTGGCATCGTTCCTGGCTCAATCATACTTGTCGGTGGCGAACCTGGCATCGGCAAGTCAACGCTCCTACTTCAAGTGGCTGCGTTGTCGGCCGCGCAACACGGCCCAAGCCTCTACATTTCTGGGGAAGAAAGCGTGCGCCAGATCAAGATGCGCGCCGATCGAACGGGGGTCAGTGCTGATCGCCTTTATTTGGTGACCGAAACCAATCTCGACATCATGTTGCAGCATATGGACGAGATGCAGCCTGCCATAGTGATAGTCGACAGCATTCAAACCACTTACACCGGCGACCTGAGCTCTTCGGCCGGTAGCGTGAGCCAGGTCAGAGAATGCGCCGCCCGCTTTCAGGAGATGGCCAAGAACAGCGGTCTGGCCATCGTTCTGGTCGGCCACGTCACAAAGGAGGGCGCGATCGCCGGACCTCGTGTGCTCGAGCATATCGTTGATGCCGTCCTTTACCTGGAAGGTGATCCTTTCCATCGATATCGTCTGCTAAGAGGCGTCAAGAATCGCTTCGGCGCCACCAGCGAGGTAGGCGTCTTTGAAATGGCCGAGAAGGGCATGATCGAGGTGGCCAACCCGTCAGAGGCGTTTCTCGCTGAACGCCAGGCGAATGCGCCTGGTTCGGCAATAGCCGTGACCATCGAGGGGACGCGTCCCCTGCTGGTGGAGATCCAGGCGTTGGCAAGCGCTACTTCCTTCACCAACCCGCGGCGCACCGCCAATGGCTTTGACTACAACCGGCTGCTGCTGCTGGCGGCCGTGCTGGCCCGGCGTGCGGGGTTAAGATTGCATGACAAAGATCTGTATGCCAATGTGGTTGGCGGTCTCCGGATTGAGGAACCCGCGGCCGATCTGGCGCTGGCCGTTTCCATTGCCAGTAGCGTGAAGGACAGAGCCGTTCATGCGGACATGGCCTTCGTCGGCGAAATTGGCCTGAGCGGCGAATTGCGCGCAGTTAGCCAGACTGAAAAGCGGCTCAATGAATCGGCCAAACTCGGTTTCCGCAAGTGCGTAGTGCCTCGTTCGGCCTTACGTTCCGCCAATCAGCTTCCGTCAGGACTTGAGGTAATTGGTTGTCGCACCTTGAGAGACGCGCTGGGCTCTGCCTTGATAGAAAGATGAATTAGGTCTAGTCCAGAATAAGATACGGCGACGCGCTGTTGGACGTGCCTATCCTATGTGTCGAGGAACCTATCTGGCCCGACCGAGGTACAAGAACAACCCACCCAGAAGGGCTAGCAAAGCCACTATGCCGAAGAGTACTAACAGAAATCCGCTATTACCATCCCCGGATTGACTCTCTTCCACAACGGTCGCCACTGTTTGCGGCGTGTCAGTCGCCAGCGGTTGCTCGGTGGCAGTTGGAGAAGCCGGAACCGTCGGGGGCGGCGTGGCGCTTGGCGCCGGTGTCATCGTCGACGTGGGCGTTTGTACGGGCTGATCCGTGGAGCCGCCTATCTCAGCTGGCAACGGGCGAAATCCGACGACGATCTGCTGGCCCACGTGTAGAATCGACTGCGTATCCAGGTTGTCATTAAGTTCAAGCAATCCGTCAACAGTCAGGTCATACTTCTGGGCCACGCTAAATAGGGAATCGCCCTCGGCTAGCTCATAAACAACCCTGCCGTCGGCAAGAATCACAGCCCCGGGGAACTGATCGCCCGCATCGCGGCCTGGAACCTGGCCAGCCCGCCCAAGGATCACTCGTTGACCTACGGTTATTACCGAGGATTCATCGAGGTCGTTTCGCGAGTAGATCTCGAACAGCGGAACATCAAATAGCTCCGAAATCCCGATCAAGGTGTCACCAGGCTGGATCACGTACATGATTTGGCCGTCACTCTGAGGCGTTGGCGACGCTATTGGCGTTGGGCTGGGGGTGATCGTCGGGGTTTCCGTCGGCGTAGGCGTGTCTGTCGGAGTAGGCGAGGGTCCAGTCGTAGGGGATTCCGCGGGCGTGGCTGAAGGGCCAGCGACTTGGGCGACTTCGGGAGCTGGTGGTGGCTGGGCAACCACCGCGGCAATGCTTCCGGACTTGTACCCTGCGCTCAATTGACGCGTCAAGTCAAGATAGTAGCTGCCGAACTCGGCGCTAGGCTCGATATTGCTACCCTCGGCCCACTCGTTAAATGAATTGACTATCAACATGTCTGGACTACTGGACGCGGCGCCGTTAAAACTAGACTGGTAGTAGGCTCCACCCGCCCTGTCGCGGACGACTGTAGCTTGCCCACGACCTAAGAGCGAGTCGTTGAAACCAGGCATGGCAGTGCCCACCCAGTACTTATAGCCGCCATACGTATCGGCCGCGGCCCGAGTTCGACCAGCCCAAGTTATCGCCGTCCCAGCTGGATTTGCCGACCAGGCCGTGTTATACAGATGCAGTCCATCGAACACTGACAGGTAGTCCAGGTTCGAACCTTCTGCGATCCAGATGCTGTTGTGTCCTGGGTCCACCTGTTCGCGAATCTGGGCCCAATCCCCGACGGGTAAAAGCCAATTAGCCCAGAAAAACACCACTGGCCTGCCGTCAACTCGCAGGTAAGCTGGGTGGCCAGCGTGAGTTGACAAGAGCGTGCTCAGGGCGTTTGCCCGGTCGCCGTTCGTGGCGAAGAATGGACTGCCTGTTTCAAAATCAACGGCCGCTTTGAATCCATTGGCCGAAGCTGCTCCAAGCAGAGTCTGGAAGTTTGATTCAGTCTGATTTGCTGACGGACCATACCAGCTCTGTACGAAGCCGTCGATTCCGGCCGAGCGTGCTTCAGAGACGTGACGCTGAATCACCCCGCCGTCGGTGGAGTAATACGGCTGAGGCGGCTGGTACGGTGTCTTGCCGGGCCCGAACGAACTCGGATCATACCAAGCATAGTAGAAAGCCAGCACTAGCTTCGTCTGACCCTGAGCCTCCACAGACGTCAGTGGCGCCAGCACGCTCAAAAAAAGCAATATGGTGGCAGCAAAGGCTATGCGCCACGCTTCCAGCAGTAGGCGCAGGCCGGGAGGTCGGATCCAAGTTGAAACAGAGTTCTCTTGCTCGGTCATACCAACAGATTATTCTTGCGCCCTGACCCGCGGCCGGGATATTTTGCCGGCAAGTTGCCAGAAGACGACAGCCGGCAATTATACCAGCGGCCAGCGCGCGCTAAAAACGTCGATTCTAACGCTTGTGAAAAAACGCATTTGTGCTATCATTCTGGGTCGTTGCACGGCTTCGGCCTGAAACATAGAAAATGGCCGACCGCCGTTTTCCGCTCTTGGCTTGGACCAAGGGCATTCGCTCTCCCGAGCAAATTCCGAGGAAAAGGAGAATATGCAACATGCGTGAGTACGAAGTTACTGTCGTGCTGAAACCTGATCTTGATGATGAAACCCGCGCTGAGATATTGGGCCGCGTCGAGGCATGGATAACCCAGGGCGAAGGCGATGACGCTAAACCATCGACTGATCATTGGGGTCAGCGTAAATTGGCTTACCCTATCGACAACTACACAGAAGGATATTACGTTTTTTACCTGACTCAGATGGAACCATCTAGCGTTGGCGATGTTGAGCGAAACATCCAGTACGTGGACGATGTCTTGCGTCATCTCGTGGTGCGCAAGGAAGAGTAAGCTCAGTAGCCATCCGGGTCTGGTCTAGGCTCCTGCGAGTCCTGCATGGTGACCTTTCACGGATTGTGCCTGAGATAAGGAGAAAACCATGGCTGAAGAGAGTTCACGGCGAAACATGTCCTTGTTGACCAGCCCTTATCATAGGAAGCGACGCATCTGTGCTTTCTGCGTGGAAAAGGCGGACAGGCTTGATTATAAACAGTACGAGGTCCTGGAACGTTACTTGACCGAGCACGGCCGGATTCGGCCGCGTCGCCAGACCGGCACCTGCGCCAAGCATCAACGGCGTCTCGCAAAAGCGGTGAAGCAGGCCAGGCACTTGGCGCTGTTGCCGTTTGTCGTCGATTAAGAATATCAGGGGAGAAGATGGCTAAGAAGCGCAAGCAGAATATCGAGGAAGAACAGCGCCAGAGCCGAAAAGAAATCTTACAAGCTCGTAAGCAACAGCAGCAGACACGCCAGGTGCGACTGGCCGTAATCGGAATTGCCGCGATGCTGGGTGTAGTATTACTCATCGGCATCGTGAATGAGTTAGTTCTCAAACCTGGCTCGCCTGTGGCTGACGTGAACGGCGAAGAAATTGTAATGCAGAACTGGCAGGAGCGCGTGCGATTCCAGCGGGCTCAGCTTATCGTCGGCATCGAGGATCTGGCGGAAGCGCTTGGCCAAGATATCGGCCAGGTACAGCAGTTTGCTGGTCAGCAGATCAACCTGCT
>CP070688.1:3930591-3933844 GCA_020353135.1 Chloroflexota bacterium | reverse complement strand
GGATGGCGTCATGACAACCGATCCACGCCTGGTTCCTGATGCCCGCAGCATCAAGCGCCTCTCCTATCGTGAAATAGCAGAGCTGGCTTACTATGGGGCCAGGGTCCTACACCCGCTCACGATTCGTCCCGTGGTCGAGGCTGGCATACCGTTGCGCATAAAGAACACCTTCAATCCTGATCATCCAGGCACTCGCATCGTCAAAGAGGCCGTGGAGAACAATGGCAAGATCAAAGCGGTGACCGCTATCCGTGACTTGAGCCTTGTCAATGTAGAGGGCAAGGGCATGATGGGTGTGCCGGGTATAGCCGCCCGAACATTCGGCGCCGTAGCTCGGAGCCAGGTCAGCGTTTTACTCATCTCACAGGCTTCGTCCGAGCAGTCGATCTGCTTCACAATTCCTGAGGATTGCACTGACGAAGCGATCGCCAGCCTGGAGGAAGAGTTCTCGGCCGAATTGGACCGCCGGGATGTCGACCAGATATGGGCCCAGCGTTCGGTGGCGATCGTTACCGTAGTCGGCGCCGGGATGCGCGGGACGCCAGGTATCGCCGGACGTCTTTTTGGCGCGCTGGGCGCGGAAGGCTTGAACATCATAGCCATCGCCCAAGGTTCCTCCGAATGCATTATCAGCATGGTTGTGGACGACCATGACACTGCGGCAGCCCTGGCGGCCATTCACGGGCTGATAATCGGCGACCGATAGCAGGCAAGCGTTCCTGGTTCGTCGCCAAACGCCGGTCGTCCAGCTGCGGGTTATGTCGCAGACTCATGTCAACCATTCCCTGTTGAGATACACTTGGCGCCGACTCTCAGCACCCGGAGATCTATATGGAACAATCGCCTTTCTGGCTGGATGGCTTGAATCGACCGGCCGAGCTGAAATCGGCGCCGTTGCCAGCTAGAGTAGACGTGGCCATAGTGGGCGCCGGTTATACGGGCCTCAATGCCGCGCGCGTATTGCTAGGACACGGCGCCTCGGCGGTGGTGCTGGAAGGGCACAAAGTTGGGTGGGGCGCCAGTTCACGAAACGGCGGCATGCTGACCACCGGATCCAAAGTCCCTCCGCAGGTGATGTTCAAACGTTATGGCCGGGAACTCGGCCGTGAATTCTGGCGCGTCTCGCTCGACTCGATCGATAGGGTCGAGGAGGTGATAACCGAACACGAAATCGACTGTGATTTTGCCCGCACGGGCCAGGTGGCCCTGGCCTACAAACCGGCCCATTTCGAAGCCATGCAGAAGAAAGTAACCTGGTATGAGCAGAATCTCGATCACGCGCTTCGGTCAATAGGGCCAGGCGAGCTAGAAACGGAGCTGGGCAGCAAAGCTTACTTCGGAGGGCTTGTCGACGAAAGCGCCGCCAATTTGAACCCGGCAGCCTACGTCCTGGGTCTGGGCGCGGCCGTGGCTCGAGCCGGCGCTTCCCTGTGTCAGAACACGGAAGTGCTGGGTATTGAGAAAAGCCCAAACGGTTACCAGATTCAGACGAGCCAGGGCGTCCTGAGGGCCAGGGACGTGCTGATTGCGACAAATGGCTATACTGACCGGCTGATTGCTGGGTTGCGTCGACGCGTCTTCCCTGTCGGCAGTTACATCGTCGTCACCGAGCCATTGCCGAATGATGTCCGCCGCAGATTAAGTCCGAAGAATCGGGTCTATTACGATTCCAAGAACTTCCTCAACTACTTCCGCCTAACGGCCGACGGGCGCCTGCTGTTTGGCGGCCGCAACGATCTGAGCACCGGCCTGGACCTGAGGCAAAGCGCGCGTAGGCTTCGCAGACGAATGCTGGAACTGTTCCCATATTTGGAAGAGTACAAGATCAGCCATTCATGGTCCGGTCAACTTGGCATGACATTCGATTTAATGCCCCATATAGGCCGGATTAACGGGGTTTACTACGCCCTTGGTTTCTGCGGTCACGGCGTTTCACTGGCGACTTACATGGGCGCCGAGGCCGGATCGCTGATCGCCGGCGAGAAGAAACGCAGCCCGTTCATGGAGATTAAGCATCCGACGCGTTTCTTTTACAGGAACAGGCCCTGGTTTCTGCCTTTGGCGGCCCAAATCTATCGACTCATGGACAGAGTAAGCTGAATAAAGACACTTGAATAGCATCACGCGCCGCCGTTCAGACGGCGTGCGATGGTAGGGAGGCGCTTTAGGAGTGCCTGTAAACCGGTTAACAGACTAATGCGCTTCCAACGATTTGCGACCCGACTTGTGATATACTATGCTTATCCGGGGATGACAGGCTTCGACGGGGAAGGCTGGTCCTGGATTGCAAGCCGAGCACGCTTTACATCTCGTTAATCTGGAAGCACACGCACAAGTGCCAATCGCACGACTGCTTATAACGCTTTACCGGCCGTCGCTTAAGACGGTCCAAAGCGTAGGGCTCTGAAACCAGGGTCCGCGTCTGTCTCCTCCGCTCGTTGGCCGGGCGAGTCGCAGGCGTCATAAATGCCAACGTGCTCTTCCTTGACGCCGATGAAGGAAGCTAAGAGGCCCTTTAGGGGGCTATCGGTTAGCGGTCGAGATGACCCCGTCGGCTGGGGCCCTTCGCCGCGAAAGCTCAAATGGGCCGACTAAGCTTGTAGACGTCCAGAGATCGAATTCTTCGGACGCGGGTTCGATTCCCGCCATCTCCACTCAATGGAGCACTCCACCATTGGAGTGCTCTTTTCTTGTGTCCAAACGCGTATGATCGGTCACTGATCCGGGAAGAATGTGGCGAATTTGACAGTGATTTTGTACGCGACTTATCGGTGTCTGGAAAGGCGTTTTGTGCTAGACTAGAGAACTTTCGTTCTATGAAATAAGGTGAGATGATGCAGCGATTTGAGCTAGTGTCCGACTTTCAGCCCCTGGGCGATCAGCCAGAGGCGATCTCCGAGTTGGTGAGTGGTTTAGAAGATGGTTTTCAATATCAGACCCTGCTTGGAGCGACGGGAACTGGAAAGACGTTTACCGTCGCACAGGTGATTCAGGAAGTCCAGCGACCCACTTTGGTCATCGCTCACAATAAGACACTTGCCGCCCAGCTCTATAGTGAATTCCGCGATTTCTTTCCCGACAATGCCGTTTCCTACTTCGTGAGCTACTACGATTACTATCAGCCGGAAGCGTACGTTCCACGACACGATCTGTTCATCGAGAAGGAGACCGAGATAAATGAAGAAATCGATCGCCTGAGGCTTGAAGCGACGACAAATGTGCTCAGCCGTCGCGATACGATCATAGTGGCCTC
>CP070688.1:3919560-3930491 GCA_020353135.1 Chloroflexota bacterium | reverse complement strand
TTCGGCCGCTTCTTCGCCGGCAGCTTGTTTGATATCTATGGCGGCGTCTTCGCCCGGCCGCATCTCTTCGATCCTGACTCACCCCCGCGCAAGAAGCGCGACTTGCGCGTCTCAGCGCCCGAAGTACACTGGTTTGAAACGGAAGACGGTGCCCAAATACGTCTCACTCGCTACCAGGGCGGAACGAAAGGTCCGGTGATGCTAGTTCCTGGCCTGGCCGTCTCTAGCCAGATATTCGCCGTCGACACCATCGATACCAATTTGCTGGAGTATTTATTCGCCAATGGTTACGATATCTGGCTGCTGGATTATCGCTATAGCATCGAGTTGCCAACGGCGACCAGTCAAGCGCCGGTCGACAACGTGGCCAGCTACGATTTTCCGGCCGCGGTAAACAAGATCCGAACAGTCAGCGGGGCCGATTCGATCCAGGTCGTCGCTCACTGTTACGGGGCCATCACTTTCCACATGGCCATGCTGGCCGGTCTGCAAGGCGTGCGTTCGGCCGTCAGTTCCCAGGCTGGCGCCCATTTCAAGGTCGTTGGTTCCAACCGTGTTAAGTCAGGCCTTTACCTGGATACATTACTTGACAGGATCGGCGTCGATTCGTTGACCGCCTACACCGATGAGGATGCCGATTGGCTTGATCGTTTTTACAATACGGCTGTTCGCCTCAACCCGACCATCGATCGCGAAGAAATGTGCAACAGCTCCGTTTGCCATCGCATCACACTGCTATATGCGCTGCTCTACGAACATGATCAACTGAACACCGCCACCCATGACACGCTGCATGAGCAATTTGGCGTGGCCTCCATGAACAACTTCCAACACATGGGGGTACTGGCCCGCGAAGGTAAATTGGTGTCGGCCGAAGGTGAAGACATCTACCTGGAACATGTCGAACGGCTGGCCATCCCTATCGCCTACATTCACGGCGCCGAGAACGAGGCCTGGCTGCCAGAGAGCACGGAATTGACTTTCAACTGGCTGCGGGAAAACAACGACCGCCATCTTTATAGCCGGCAGGTAATCGCCAACTACGGTCACATCGACTGCATTTTCGGCAAGGACGCGGCCGAGGACGTCTATCCCTTCATCCTCAACCACTTGGAGAAGTCGGCTTGAGCCTGACGTGCAGACAGCCAAGGTGCAGTCAAATTCAACAATGCCCCGCTCTTTTTAGTATTCCCGCAACTGGATATTCCATGAGAAATTGAGGCTGGACGAGTTGTTGGACAGATTTGCGACGGCCAAGTATACTTTTCGAATTGCACTCTCAAATCCAGGCAGCAAAGGAACAATACGATCTATTCGAGCGAAATAAACGCCAGTGCCTCCGCTTCACGACGCAAGCGGAGAGTGCGTACTTTGAAAGCGACTGTAGAAGGCTTGCTCTATCTCGCGCCGACTTTGTTGATCTTGGGTATTTTCACTTTTCTGCCCATTATTACGTCCTTCAACCTAAGCCTCAATCGGGTAGCGCCATTCGGTAACCAAACACGATTTGTCGGCCTTGACAATTACAAGCGTCTATTGAGCGATCCCGAGTATTGGGAGACTGTCCGCGTTTCGTTGATCTTCATGATCGGGACTGTGGCCTTGGGCATCATTTTGGCCGTGGCGTTGGCCATCGCCTTATCGTATCCCATGAAACGACTTTCGTGGTTCCACCGACTGCTGATATTTGTGCCAATTGTGATCAGTAGCGCGGTCACCGGTGTCCTGTTCAGGTGGATTTACCACCCGGTCGTAGGCTATATCAACTACCTGCTGAGCCTGGTAGGCATTGAAGGGCCGAATTGGCTGGGCTCAAAAGATTGGGCATTAGTTGCGGTTATCATTGCCGTCGTCTGGCGCCAATTGGGCTTTAATGTGATCATCGCCCTGGCCGGAATCCAGAATATCGACGGTACGTTTTACGAGGCGGCCAAGGTCGATGGCGCCAGCGTATGGCAGCGTATCCGGCATATTACTCTGCCGCTACTCACCCCGACGCTCTTCTTCTTGTTGCTCATCAACACGATATTTAGCCTGCAAACTTTCGGAGAAATCAACATTCTCACAGATGGCGGCCCGGGGCGAGCTACGACCAATTTGATTTACTCCATTTTCATTGACGCCTTTGTTGGCACGCCTTTGCGAGGCTTTGCCTCGGCGCAGGCCTACTTGCTGTTTCTAATGATCCTCGTCATTTCGATTGTTCAATTTAGGGGCTTGGGACGGAGAGTACACTACACATGAGTGCGACAAGACGCCAGCCCAGTCGACTTCGACGCTCCATTTCTTCCGGCGAACTACCGCTGCATTTTCTCTTGTTTGGCGTTGGCTTGCTTGTGGCCACGCCTATCATCATCGCGATCTTTGCCAGTTTCAAGCTGCCAACAGACATCACAAACTTTCCCCCGACCTTGCTACCGGAAACATGGACCGTCGAGAATTACATTACCGCATGGACTTCAACTCCCTTCGCCCGTTTCGTCCTTAACAGCATCGTTCAAACGGGTGTCATCGTTTTTTGCAACGTACTTTTCAGCATCTTGGCCGCATATGCCTTTTCCATCCTGGAGTTTCCGGGTCGTGACCTGCTTTTCTACCTTGTCATCGCCAGCCTGATGATCCCATTTCAGTTGACATTTATTCCCAACTTCGTGCTAATATCCAACTTGGGCTGGGCCAACACTTTCCAGGGGCTAACGGCTCCGTTTCTTGCCAGCGCATTTGGCGTTTTTCTGCTTCGGCAGTTCTTCCTGACGGTTCCCAGGGACTTTCATGATTCGGCGCGGATCGATGGCGCCACCAGTTGGCGTTTCTTGTGGAGCATACTGGTCCCCTTGAGCCGGGGACCGATCAGCGCATTTGCTATTTTTGCTTTCCTGGGCGCCTGGAGTCAATATCTATGGCCCTTGATCATTACCAGCGAGAAAGAATGGCGCACGATTCAGATTGGGTTGCGCTTCTTTCTGTTTGACCAGGAACGAGGGGCTGATTGGGGCGCGATAATGGCCGCGGCCGTCATTGCCTTATTACCCACGTTATTGATATTCTTAATTGCGCAGAGACAACTGGTGAAGGGTATCGCCATGACTGGGTTGAAGTAGAGATTGACCCTCCATTCCGGCTTCTACGCCCACTCGCCATAACAACCGGCTGGAATCAAGCAAATTTACCGCGTCTTTATTTCTTTGTTGGATTTTGCCAGCTTCCCGCTCTTGACAGAGGAAGCAGGCAACATGTGTAGCCTATAGAATAGGAGGAATCGAAATGAGACACATGTGGAAGTTAGTTGGATTGTTGCTAGTGGCCATGTTGCTGCTCGTCGCCTGTGGCGGCGATGAGGCCACGCCAGAGCCCACTGAAGCGCCGGCCGAGGTGGAGGAAGCTCCAACGGAGGCGCCGGCCGAAGAGGAACCGGCCGAGGAAGAGCCAATGGCCGAGCCGATCACCATTGAGTTCTGGCACGCCATGGCCAGTGATCTCGGTGAAGTCGTCGACGAATTGGCAGGACGATTCAATGAAAGCCAAGATGAGATTCAAGTCAACGTGACCTACCAGGGCACGTACGACGAAACCTATAACGCGCTATTGGCCGCGTTTGAATCAGGCACCGAACCCAATATCACCCAGAATTTTGACCTGGCATCGCAAACGATGTTTGATACCGGTCGGCTGGTCCCGGCTCACGAATTGATGACGGCCGATAATTATGATTCGGATATCTTCGTCCCGGCAGTGCGCGATTACTATTCAGATGATACCGGTATGGTGGCCATGGCCTTCAACAGCAGTACACCCATCGTATACTACAATGCCCAGATGTTTGAAGACGCCGGAATCGGTGAGCCAAATCCGGAATGGACATTTTCCGAATTCCTGGAAGCGTGCGATGCCCTGCAGGAATCTGGCGTTGAATTCTGTGTGACTCTGGGTCAGGTTGGCTGGTACTTCGAACAGATCCTGGCCAACAGCGGGGGTCTCTACTTCGACAACGACAACGGCCGCACCGACCGCGCTACAGAGACTATCTTCAACGAAGGTCAGGGCGTAGAAGTTTTCGAGTTCCTGACCAATCTGTATGCGGAGGGTTATGCGCCTAACCTGGGTAATACCTGGACTGATACCGACTCCACCTTCCTGGCCGAGCAGGCGGCAATGCTCTTTGATTCGACCGCCGGCGCCCCGTCGCTGCAAGAGGCGGCTGAATTCGAGATCAAGACAAACTTTATCCCTCACAGCGACAGCAGTGATCGAAACGGCGTTGTCATCGGCGGCGCTGCTCTGTGGCTTATCGATTCCGGCGATGCGGAACAGGACAAGGCCGCCTGGGAGTTTATGAAGTTCATGGCCGAACAGGATCAACAGATTACCTGGCATACTGGCACCGGCTACTTCCCGGTTCGCACAGACCTTGCAGACAATGCCGAGCTGAACCAATTCTGGGATGAGAATCCAAATCTGCGCACAGCCATCGAGCAGTTGGCGACCACGAACACCACAATGGATGACGGTTCGACCAACTATGCTGTCCTGGGCGGGAGGGCCGGCCCGTTCCCGGCTATTCGCCGAATCTTGGTAGAGGCCTATAGCCGAGTACTTGATGATGGTTTGTCTCCTCAAGAAGCTCTAGACGAAGCAGCCGAGAAGGCCAATGTTGAGCTTTCAGATTACAATGCGTTCTTTGCCGAATAGTCACGCTTCGTGAAGTTCAAACTGTAATTGACCTCCAGGAGGCCGCCTTCGGGCATGCCTCCTGGAGGTTGTTCATACGGTTGGTTCTGAGGCGCTTTTCCGATTGGGGCCGCATGCAAGAGCCAGATAACGATTGGCGCCCTAAGGCAAACAAAAAAATGCGTCGCCTCATTGGCCTCGAAGTGAGTTCTCTGCTGCTGTTGTTCTTGCTTGTCGTAGGTTGTGGCAGCGACACGGCGACGCGAGACAAGCCAGTTATGACAACGACCATGGAAAGCACTCCAACCGGCATGGCGCCGGAAGGGTTTGACGTTCAAGGCCATCGTGGCGCCCGGGGGCTCAAACCAGAAAATACCTTGCCCGCATTCGAGAAGGCGCTTGATTTGGGCGTAACGACACTAGAACTTGACTTGCACATGACGGCCGATGGTGTGGTAGTCGTCTGGCACGACCCTGAGATTGACAAAAATAAGTGCGGCCTCGATCCGGACGCGGCCGTCGAGGCTCCCGATCCAGATAGCCTGATCGTACAGGGCGCAAAGCTCATGATCAGCAACCTGACATTCGAGCAATTGCAGACCTATCGTTGCGATCGTAATCCTGAACCCGACAACTATCCCGATCAGAATTCTGAGCCCACCGTCATGGCTGGTGATGACTATCGAATTGTCAGCCTAAGCCAGTTATTTGACTTCGTATCGGCTTACAGCCAATCTCAGCATAAGAGTCCCGAACAACGTAAGAACGCGGAACAGGTCCAGTTCAACATAGAGACAAAGCGCAGGCCTGACCGGCCAAAGATAATCAATGATGGCTTCGACGGCGTGAATCCAGGTCCCTTCGAGCTGTCGATTCTGGAATTGGTGAGAGAAAGAGGTCTGGTCGATCGGGTCGTCGTACAGAGTTTCGACCACCGCTCGCTGTCGGCTATTCGCTCCGTCAACAATGACATTCGCCTTGCCGCGCTGACCTGGCCTGGCGGCGGTTTGCCGCAGCCGGCCGTCCTGGCAAAGGCCGGGTTCAACATTTGGTCACCCAACCTTCACCAGGTTTCGCCGGATTTGCTCGCCGAGGCTCATGATGCGGGAATGTCTGTGATTCCCTGGACAGTGAATGATCCGGACGACATGCGCCGCTTGATCGAAATGGGCGTGGACGGTCTGATTAGCGACCGGCCCGATATCCTAGTGAACTTGCGTTAACATGCACCAGGGAGTCCGCCAATCCGCCATTGTCTTCGTCTTGTTTGCGGCCCTGCTCTCGGCTTGTCAGGAAGCGACCGGCCAACCAAAGGTTCGCGTTGTGGCCGAGGGTCTTATCAATCCACTTGGGCTGGCCGTCCTACCCGATGGCAGCTTGCTTGTGGCCGAAGAAGGCACCGGAGAAAAGGACGATAGCGCCGGGGTGAGCCTGATTAGACCCGATGGTCAAGGAGGTCGCCTCATTTCGGGCTTGTACAGCAGCCGAGATTCTGGCGATCTGTCGGGCGCTCCATTGGTGGCGGTGTCGCCGGCCGGTGACGCCTTGTACGTTGGCAACTTCGACGCCGGCCATCTGTGGATGTTGCCCTTGAGCCCCGGCGAGGCCCTGACAGTGCCCGCTGTTCCGTTAACGAGTCACGATCTCTCTCCGGCCATGGAACCTCTGCGTCGGGTGCAGTTGGTTAACCCATTTGACATGACTTTCGACCAGAATGGCATTGTGGTTGTCAGCGACGCCAGCGCCAACGGCGTTGCTAAGGAAAACCCCGATGGAACAACGCGCTTTTTCCATCAATTCGCAGGGATTCCTGACCCGACCAACGAGAAGCTGTCTGTCGATCCGGTGCCTACAGGCATAACCCGTGTGGGAAGTGAGTATTACGTGACTCTTACTGGCGGCTGCCCGTTTCCCGAGGGTGCCGGCCGGTTGGTGGCTGTCGACGAAACCCGTAATGAGCGAGATGTACTCTCGGGCCTGAACATGCCAATCGACGTAGCCCAGGGAGAAGACGGAACCATCTGGCTATTGGAATTCGGCCGCTTTTCTCCCGACGCATCCTGCTTCAGCGGGGAGGGCTACTTACCGAATACCGGTCGCCTGAGCCGTCTCCGCGACGACGGTTTACTAGAACCGGTGTTGACCGAGCTGAACTTCCCGGGCGCCGTGCTGCCCGTGCCAGGAGGCAGTATCTATATAAGCGAAGTATTCTCTGGCCGGATCCTTCACCTGGATGGCGTCGATGATTCGAGTGACCTGCCCATTTCGGTCTCCGACCTGGTCAGCGATGCCGACACGCTAGTGATGCCTTTTGTCCCGAGGGCGACGAGAACACCGGCACCCCGGCCGACCTCGGCATCGGAAACGGCCACGGAGTGGCGATTTGAAGACGTCGCCGCCGAGATTGGTCTAGATTTCCGGCATGGCGCTTTTCAGACCGGCCTCTTTCCCGACCCGGTGGCTATGATGGGCGCTGGGTTGTGCTGGCTGGACTATGACGGCGATGACTGGCTCGACTTATACCTTATTAACAGCCACGCCGTCGACGAAGTGAATTACTTCGAAGGCCAGGGCAGCCTGCCTCGGAACGCTCTTTACCGCAATGAAGGCGGTTTCTTTCGAGAGGTGAGCGAGGAAAGCCATACGAGCCTGAGTATGCGCGGCAATGGTTGTGTCGCCGCCGATTTTGATCTGGATGGTTGGTCGGATATCTACGTGACGGCCGACGGTCCGAATTACCTTCTATGGAATAACGGTGACGGGACGTTCAGCGAAGGCGCTGTCGCCGCGGGTGTCGACGCAGCTGACTGGAACAGTGCGGCCGCCGTGGGCGACCTCAACGGCGATGGATGGCCCGACCTGTTCGTGGGCAGTTATATCGACCTGGAACATCAGATCCCCAAACCAAGCGGCGCCTTTCCTCAGGACTTCTATGGGCTGCCTGACTACCTGTACCTGAATAATGGTCCGGATCCAGCTACCGGAAAGCCTACTTTTCGCGAAACGGCTCTTGCTGCCGGCCTGGAACGAGAGGAACGGACTCTCGGCGCCGCGCTAACCGATCTCGATCGCGACGGCGACCTTGACCTATATATCGCCAACGATGGCCATCCGAACCGCCTGTATGAGAACCGGCCCTGGCCCGACGGACTGGAAGAAGATCCACTTGGGCTGGGCTTCCGTTTTGAGGACCTGACAGAATCGGCCGATGTGGGTGACTCTGGCAGTGGCATGGGCGTTGCAGTCGGCGATTATGACGGCGACAGCTTTCTGGATCTTTTCACGACTAATTGGGATGTTGAACTCCATGCACTCTATCGTAACCAGATGGCCGAGAACAACCAGTTGAACTTTAGATATAGCACTTACCGAATCGGAATTAGCGGCTTGGGTCGAAACAACACCGGCTGGGGCACCGCCTGGGGCGATCTTGATCACGATACAGACCTGGATCTGCTGGTGGTAAACGGCCGCGTACCCATTACCGACCTTGCCTCCGATCCAGAACCGGTGCGTCTGTTTGGCAACCGGTTGGTCGAGGGCCATCCGGGCCAATTCCGTGAGTGGACAGAGCAGGTAGGGCTAGAGAAGGTTGGGCCGCTCATGGCTCGAGGTAGCGCCCTGGCTGATTTTGATAATGACGGCGATTTGGACCTGGCCATTAATACCATTGCCGGCCCGGCCGTGCTGCTACGCAATATAGGGACGGCCGGCAACTGGCTTGAGGTGACCCTCAATGGATTTCACCCGGGCGCCAGGGCCACGGTGACCCTACCCGACGGGTCCAAAATCGTGCGTGAATGGCTGGCGGGAAGTAGCTACCTGGCTTCAGAAGATCCCAGGTTACATTTCGGACTAGGCGAAGTGGATGTGGTGCCCGAGCTAACCGTGCGCTGGCCGGCTGGTGAGACTCTAAGCCTACAAGACGTTCCCGCTAACCAGCATCTGATGCTGGCGCGACCCGACAATCCGTAGATCAGCACAATAGTATATCCGAAAGAAGAGGAGCGCCGCCGCAGATCGAGAACCAACGGAGAGCCCCTGATCCCGGCCAGAGTCAGTTTATCAGTGCGCTTAGCTCAGCCAGGAATTGGCGGTACCTGGCAGATAGCGGCGGGTTAGCTTGTGGCTCAAATAGCAGTCCCGGTCTCGTTTCGGGCCAATTGGCCGGGCGTCCAGCCGCCAGCCAGGCTGCTCCGCGAGCGGTCGCCTCCGTTTCGGCCGGCCGATAGACAGCGCGTCCGGTCAAGTCGGCCAGTCGCTGGCAAAGCCCATCGAGCAGCGCCAAGCCACCACTAACCCGAATTCGTTTCGCCTCAAGTCCAACTTTGGCCATTGCCTCGAGATTGGCCTGCAGCAGAAACAAGATACTTTCGGCGACGGCGACAGCATATTGCCAGGGCAGGCCATCGCCGATCACTGTTGGTGTAAGCCCGGCTTGCCACCAGGGTGAACCAAGACCACCAACGGTATTGATGAACAAAGGCGGATCCCCTGGCCGGGCCAGCCATTCATCCATCTTCGTGCCAATGTCAGGAATCTGCCAGGTCTCGGCTGCCCAGGCTAAAGCGGCGCCAGCGCCGTTTACAGTACCCTCAATCGTATACTCTCCTTCGAGGGCGTCGCTGCTGGTAAGACCGCACAATAAAGTGGGGTGATGTACCCGTCCGGAAACCGTCGGAAGCAGGACAAACGCCCCGGTACCCAGATTGATGATAGCAGTATCCGGCCTTGGTTCGCCCAGGCCGTACACGGCCGCGTTCTGATCTCCATTTACAACCGTAAGGGGGATTTCGGTTCCAGTTAGCAGGCCATATTCGTAGCTTATTGGTCTGCATAGCGGCAAGGCGGCACGCGGAACACCAAACAAGGATAGCAGCCAGGGATCCCAGTCGCGAGTTTCAATATTCCAGAGTAGTGTACGGGCAGCGTTAGCGTGGTCGACCTGAAGATTGCGCTCGCCGAGCAATTGAAACAGCAGGAAACTCGCCAAAGGCCCAAAGGCCAGTCTCTCTTCTCTCTTTGCCCTCTTTATCTCGGACACGTTGTCCAGCAGCCAGCGTAGTTTGCTGGCGCCATAGTGGGGCGACAAGGGCAGTCCTGTTTTTTCCTTAATCCGTTCGCCTTGCGGCTCAAAACGACTTAACCACTCGGCCGCTCGTCGATCTTGCCAGCTTATCACTGGACTAAGCGCTTGCCCTGACCGCCCATCCCAGGCCACCACGCTTGACCGCTGAGTGGCCAAGCCAGCCTGAGCAATACCCAATCTCTGGACCAGCGGGTTGGCCAGCAAGGCCTCTACTACTTCCTGCACGGAGGAAATGATTTCCTCCGGGTCTTGCTCGATAACCTCGGCGCTTCTCCGGTGAAGCGCGATACGGCGGAACTCGGAGGCCTGAACCTCCCCTTCTTGGTCAAATGCAAAAGCGCGTGTAGCGTGCGTTCCTTGATCTATAACAAGGGTCAGTCTGGCTGGCGGCATGGTTGATTCCTCCAATACCTGGGTCGATTTACGCATTGTAGCAGACAAACACGCGAGGACGCAGAGCAGTTCATTATTGATATTGCATCAGCATGGCGTCGCGAATAACCCTGGTCGAAGTCGATTCTCTTGGAGACAGGCCAAACGAAGGCTCGCCTCACAATACCCGCGCGACCAGCGCCAGAAGTATGCCCCCGGCGATGACGCTGCCAAGTTGGCCGGCCGTATTGGCCCCCGTCGCATGCATCAACAAGAAATTCTGCTTGTCATACTCCTGACCGACGCGTTGGACCGTACGGGCTGACATTGGAAAGGCGCTGATTCCGGCCGCGCCGATCAGCGGATTGAATCGTTTACCTGAAAACACGTACATCAATTTGCCAAACGCCAGGCCGCCGAATGTGTCCATTACAAAGGCGAATAAGCCGATCGCCAGGATATAGAGGGTCTCGACTCGAAGGAACGCATTGCCGTTCATGGTACCGCCAATGGCCAGACCCAGGAAAAGAGTTGTGACGTTGGCGATCTCATTTTGCGCCGCACTGCTCAACCGGTCCACCACCATGGACTCGCGCAGCAGGTTGCCCAGCATCAGCGTGGCGATCAACGGCGACGCTTGCGGCGAAATTAACGATATCACCAGCGTGACGATTATTGGGAATAGGATGCGGGCTGTTCTGGAGACCTTGCGCCGGGTGTACGGCATCCGCACTTGCCGCTCTTTGTCGGTGGTCATCAAACGCATGACCGGCGGCTGGATGATCGGTACGAGGGCCATATA
>CP070688.1:3916303-3919460 GCA_020353135.1 Chloroflexota bacterium | reverse complement strand
CGAGATATTCGACCTCTTCGATGCCCAGGATCTTGGCCGCCTGAGTGACCTGGGGGCGAGATTCTGCTCGGGAGAGTAAGACGGCCGCCTGCACATCATCACCGGCCTGTACGTGAAGGGCCAAAGCGCCGCCGCACTCTACGATTTCTAATCCGAAACTGGCAAGCATCAAAACACGGGTCATGCTTAGTTCTCCTGGATACGTGTCAATAAATTGTTGGTAATGTGGCTCTTGGGATCAGGAGTCCTTGTCCTTGCCGATCATCGCTCTGATCTCAGCGGCCGATTTCCGCTTATGCTCCGGGACCCGGGCCAGCCAGGCTTCCATCGACTCAATCTTGGGAGGAGGCGTGAAGGTCAGCACAAAGGTGGCTACGGACTCCGTTTCGTTTCTAACGCCAAGAGGTACTCCGCGCGGGATGAAGAGGGCTGTGTGCGGTTCGATGGTGAAGGTTTCATCGCCATAGTAGATCAACAAAGCCCCTTCTAACATATAAAGGGAAAGTTCAAATAGCTCCGCTTCTTCTGCATCGGGAGCCATGTATCCTCCGGGCAGTACGTGAGCTACATAGGTGAACAGATTGTCGCCGGCAACCAGCGGCCGGTACCAATAGTCGTCGTCCGCATGCTGGACACCGCCAGCATGAGATAGTTCCATCAAATGATTTCCTTGGGGCATGATGAGGTTCCTTGTTTCTTATCGTTTTTGCTTAAGTCGTGGATCCACCCTTTGTTCAAGGGAAAAACCGATCAGGGCAAAGCCCAATGCCGCGGCGACGATCAGCAGGCCAGGCGGCATCACCCACCAACTCCAGGCCGGGGTGAGGAAGGCGCCTCGAACCTGGGCCCAATACAGCACCGTTCCCCAACTCTTCTGAACGGGGTCGCCCAGGCCCAGGAAGCTCAGGGCCGCTTCCAATAATATGGCCGTACTGACGACCAGGACAAACTGACCGATGGCCAGCAGCGTGACCTGGGGCAAGATGTGGCGAAAGATGATATGCCGGTCGGTAGCGCCAACGGCGCGAGCCGCCAGCACATACTCTTGTTTTGACAGCGTCATCACCTGGGACCGGATGACCCTGGCCGAACCGGCCCAGATCAATAGACCGATGATGATCACCGTATTGAACATGCTGCGTCCCAAATAGGCGGCCAATAAGATCAGCAACGGCAGGAATGGGATCACGAGGATAATATCGGCCACCCGCATCAAAATGCTGTCAGCCCGCCGGTAATAGCCGGCCAGCAAGCCCACGGTGGTTCCGAGAAAGATGGCGAATAGCGCCGTAGCAAAACCGACGATCAATGACACTCTTGTGCCATAGATCAATTCGCTAAGAATATCCTGGCCGATATCGTTTGTCCCCAACCGATGCTCGACGCTCGGGGACTCAAACGGTTTGCCAACCCGTTCAGTCGGATCATAGGGGCTAATCTGATCGGCGAATATGGCCGTCAACACCAGGATCAGGATGAAGGAGCCGCCAATGATAGCCGCCATGGTCGAGGCGGTTAAGCGGAACCTGCGTTTCTGGGCCTCGGGTGGAACTGTGGCTATGTCGCTTTCACTTCTCAGGTCGATATCGGTTGTGGTCATTGCCCTTTAGTCCGCGGGTCTAGGAACGGGTATACGAAGTCGGCCAGCAGGTTCGACAGCAGTACGGCGATGGTGATCAACAAGAAACCAGCCTGCATGACCGGGAAGTCACGGCCGCCGACCGCCTCAAACATCAAGCGGCCTATCCCTGGATACGAATAGACCGTCTCGACGATCACTGTCCCGCCAAAGGCGAATCCGAGGCGCAAAGCCAGGATGGTGACCACCGGCGCTAGGGAGTTGCGCATGGCATGGGCGAACAAGACCCGTGACTCGCCAGCCCCTTTGGCCCGCGCCGTGCGGATGAAGTCCGCTCCCAGCACGCTGAGCATGGTATAGCGCATGGTCAGATAGATGGCCGGAACCGTCAAAACCGTCAATGTTATAACCGGCAAGATGGCGTGTTTGCCGATGTCGACGATTCGCTCCAATCCTTCGTAACCCGAAGCGGGTGTTTCTGCCCCAAAGGAAGGTAACCAGCCGAAGCGGACTGACACGATGGCGATCAACAACATCCCTAACCAAAAGGAAGGCATGGAGTTAATCGTGATCATCGACCACAATAGACCAACATCCCGCGCGCTGGCCCGTCTCCAGGCCGAATACGCCCCGGCAGCGATGCCGACCAGGGCGGCGATCACTAATGATGCTCCGGCCAGAAACAACGTCCACGGCAGACGAGACAGAATGAGATCGGCTATAGGTTCCTTTTGCCGGTAAGAATAACCAAAGTCGCCCCGCAACAAGTCACCCCAATAGGAGAGATACTGTTCCGGCAGCGACCGATCGAGACCGGCCTCCGCCATCAATTCCGCTCGACCCTCAGGCGACATCAGTCCTGGATCTACCCCAGCCAACAGGGCCAGCGGGTTGCCGGGCATCATCCGGGGCAGAAAGAAGTTGAGGGAGATCGCCACTACCAATACGAATAGGTACTGGATAGCGCGACCTCCTCTCGACTCACTCAACATGGTTTCACCTCGGTATCAACCATTGTCTGTAAACCCCGTAGGTCTTGCGCACCATATAACTAGCGCGAGACCTACGGGGCTTTCTATTAAAAGGGCCGGTTAGGGTCGCGCTTCTTCAGGCAAGAAGGACAGCTTGTGGAACACGCCCTGGCCGTTCATAAAGGCCCAGCCATCATAGACGCCTGACCAGTAAGCATAGGCCCCGTCCGGGTAAAGGAGCAAGATGAAAGGCAATTCGTCGGCCGTGATCTCCTGTAGCTCGCCCAGGATCTCAGCTTGAGTCGCTGGATCGATTTCGGTCGTTAGCGCTTCGGACAGCTCATCAGCCCGTTCGTTGGCGAATCCGGTCAGATTCAAGAAGCCAAAATCGGGGCTCGAGTGCAAGAGCTGCCACATGCGCAGCGGATTGGCCTGGACTGGCGACGACCAGCCCCACATGGACATCTCATAGTTGCGCCCTTGGCTCACGTCGAAGCCGGGCCACACTGCCTCTTCCCAGGTGGAGGTCTCGACCGAGGTGACCACCGCCTCGATGCCGATTTCGCCCAGCATTTCGCTTGCCAATTCAGCTAAGCGCAGTCGTAGC
>CP070688.1:3892398-3916203 GCA_020353135.1 Chloroflexota bacterium | reverse complement strand
CTTCCCGGCCGTGGGCAGAACCGGCTTCGCCCGCCAGCATTCACTATTCAGAGCGATGGAAAGCTCTGGGATTACGCGTGTGCCGCCACTGTATGGCTATGTCGGCACAAGCCCAAAACAAACCGCGCAACTAATCCTGGAGACCCACTTGGGCGATCCTCGTCTGGCCGCATGGGAATATGGATTGGGTCGCTCGGCTGCGTGGACCTCGGATGCTACCGGGCGCTGGGGTGTTGAGTGGGTCGGCTGGGTTGGGTTTCCATCGTTCTGGTCAAATCTGGTTCGTTGGTCCATTGGCGAGGAGCGGGGTGGTAATCTGGAGACCGAGGTGCAGCTCGTCGAGGAGGAGGCGCTACTGACCGTCGACGCCCGATATGATGACGGCGACCTGCTCAATAATCTTGCTCTGCAGGCCGTCGTCGTCGATCCGGCCGGGGAGGCTACGGATCTATCTCTGTCTCAAGTAGCCCCAGGGCGTTATCAGGCGTCGTTCCTGCCGGCTGCGGAAGGAGCATACTTAATCCGGGTTGCCAGCCAGCCCGGCGACGATTCCGTCGACCTCGGCCAAACTGGCGGCTGGGTGCTGGGTTACTCGCCCGAGTACGGTCAAATCGAAGGCGATCCGCAACTACTAAATTCGATCGCCGAGCTGACCGGCGGTCGCGACTTGACGTCCCAGTTTGAAGAGGGCGACTTCGCGGCCGTCTTGACCCACGATTTGCCGGCCGGCCAGGCAAGCCGCCCAATCTGGCCCTGGTTGCTCACCGCGGCCGTACTGCTACTGCCGTTTGATATCGCCTTGCGCCGGATCGTAATCACCCGGACCGATGGTCGACGCTTGTGGCGAAGTACTCTCGGTCGAATCTGGCGGCCTGCAGTCCCGGCTGTCGAGCGAAGTGAGCGCGTCAATAGGCTGTTCGGGGCCAAGGAGCGGGCTGCAAGGAGGCCGGATGATGGTCTCGGGAGCGAGTCGCCGTCGGTGGCAAGCGACGACATCAAAGCCCAACCAATCAAAGATCCGGCCGGTACGCTCGACGTGGATCCGGCCGGCGCAACGGATGAGGTCGCGGCCGAATCGGAAACGCCGGCCGGCGACGAGCACGAATCGTTAGCCTCCAGACTGTTGGAACGCCGGCGGCGAGACAATCAGAAGCCCTCTGGCGACGACGAAAGACCTGGCGACTAAGGCAAGGGCGATAGGGAAGGGGTGACTGGCCACTTCCCCACGCTTGGCTCCGAATTCGAGCGCTCGCTCATAGAGACAGGGATTTTTCTTCAATTAGTCTCAGAGCATGCTCCTTGAAATCGGCCAGGGGCATTGCCCCGCGATCTTCATTGGCCCGCGTGCGTACGGCTACCGCCCCGCTATTTACTTCTTTGTCGCCGACGATCAGCATGTAGGGAACCTTCTGCAATTGCGCATCGCGGATCTTGGCGTTCATCCGGTTGTTGCTGGCGTCGACTTCCACCCTCATGCCGCTCTGTCTTAATTCTTCGGCGACCTGTTTGGCGTAGGCAACGTGTTGGTCGGTGATGGGAATCATCACCGCCTGAACGGGCGACAACCACACCGGGAATGCGCCGTTGAAATGTTCGATCAGGATGCCAATGAAGCGTTCCATGCTCCCGAATGGCGCACGATGTATCATGGCAGGCCGGTGCTTCTGTCCGTCTTCGGCCTTGTACTCCAGTTCAAACCGTTCCGGCAACAAGAAGTCGACCTGAACTGTTCCGAGCTGCCAGTCTCTCTTGAGCACGTCGCGGACGATGAAATCTAGTTTCGGCCCATAGAAGGCCGCCTCGCCAGGCTCAATCGAGTAGCGTAGACCTACCTTGTCGGCCGCCTTCTGAATCGCGCTGATTGCTTTCGACCACATCTCGGGAGATCCGGCATATTTGTCGCCTTCGCGATCATCGGTGCCGAGCCGAGCCCTGAAGTCCGAGAAGCCCATCGATTCAAAGATATACTGGATCAGGCGCACCACGTCGATGAATTCCTCTTCCAGTTGCTCTGGTGTCACAAAGAGGTGCGAATCGTCGATCGTGAAACCGCGTACTCTCGTTAGCCCGCTCAACTCGCCGCTCTGCTCGTAGCGATAAACTGTGCCAAACTCGGCCAATCGATAGGGTAGATCGCGATAGCTCATGGGCTGGCTCTTGTATATTTCAATGTGATGGGGGCAATTCATTGGCCTTAACAAGAACAACTCGCCGTCGACGTCAATTGGCGTGTACTGGCTGTCGCTGAAGTAAGGGAAGTGGCCGCTCTTGACGTAGAGATCGACCTTGGCGATATGAGGCGTAACCACAGGCAAATAGCCGCGCTCCAACTGAGCCTGGCGCAAGAATGACTCCAGGGTTTCGCGCAAGATTGCGCCTTTCGGCAACCACAGTGGCAGCCCGCTTCCGACCGTCGGCGAAATGTGGAAGAGTTCGAGTTCCTTTCCCAGGCGACGGTGATCGCGCGCCTTCGCTTCTTGAAGCTGCTTGAGATAGGCGTCCAATTCGAGACGATTTTCCCATGCTGTGCCATAGATGCGCTGCAGTTGAGAGCGGCTCTCATCACCTCGCCAGTAGGCGCCGCCTGTGCGTAGCAGCTTCACCGCATTGGCCCGGATCTTGTTTGTCGACGCAACATGAGGACCACGGCACAAATCCACGAATGCGCGATGTTGATAGATGCCAACCTCCGTCACCGGCTCGTTAATAGGTGCGCCATTCTCATCAACTTTCCCGGCAGCCAGTTCGTGAATAAGCTCTACCTTGTATGGCTCGTCGGCAAAGAATTCCAAGGCCTCGTCGATGTCCATGGTAGATTGCTCAAAAACTACATTTTGCTTAAGCAGCTTTTTCATCCGCTGTTCGATGGCCTGGATGTTTTCAGGCGAGAAAGTGACGGGCTTTCCGTCTTCATCTTTGCCCAGATCGAAGTCGTAGTAGAATCCATCTTCAATCGGCGGGCCGATGGCCAGCTTCGCCTCGGGAAATAGGCCGAGCACTGCCTCGGCCATCACGTGGGCCGCCGAGTGCCGAACCCGGTATAGATGTGTTTCTGAATACGGTATGCTACTTTCTTCTGCCATGCTAGCCTCCATAAGGTCAAATGCAAGGTAGGTGCGTCCAGTCATGTGTGTACAGCTACGCTGAACCCGCAAGACACCAAAAATGCCACCGCCCATATTGGGGCGATGGCATTAGTCTCGCGGTTCCACCCAACTTCGGCGCCCACAGACAAGCGGGTCGCTCTCGTTGTGGCCGCTAACGGAGCCAACCGGAGTTCCTTACTGGCCAAGTTGCCTTCAGACAGTGGCGTTCAGGAACTCGCTCCTGGGTGGTTTTCGTCGCCGTCTTTGCCGTGAGGGCTTTCAGCCCGTGGCCTCTCACTCTCTGGAACAGGCCCGACGACTATTCGTCCCGATCAACGCTTTTCATGTGTTGTTGTATCGGTCATTATAAAGATTGGAGGTTGATTGTCAAGCAATTGCGCCTGTTCCTGGGCATGTTATAATGCCTTGCCTACTCAAATGTAGTATCTAAAGCACAATGACGTCACGGAACCGTAAAAGACAGTCGCGCTCAGGTATTCGCCTGCCGCTATGGGGATTTGGGCTGCTGGTGGTGGTCGTCCTGGTATTCTTGATAGTGAGCTCATTCTGGCTGTTTCGATTCGTTTTGGGCCTGGCAGACGACCTGGAAGCGTTGAATCCCGACTTCGGTCAGGCTGGCCAGGTTGAGGTAAGTGGTGAGTCAGACGGAGGCACATCGGCTGATGGAGACGAGGGCGAGCCACGGTCGATCATCTCCAACCCGCTACCTCAGAAATGGAGTGGCAGCGAGCGCGTAAATATGCTGCTCTTGGGAATCGATCAGCGCTGCGAGGAAGATGGTCCGACGCGTACCGATACGATGATGGTCTTGACCCTAGATCCGGTGGGCTTGTCGGCCGCCGCGCTGTCATTGCCGCGTGACCTGTGGGTTGAAATACCGACCTTCGGGGTCGATAGAATCAACCAGGCTCACTTCCTTGGGGAAGTGTACGATTACCCAGACGGCGGGCCAGGACTCGCGGAGGAGACCGTCGAAGCGGCCCTAGGTATCAGCATTGACTATTACGTTACTGTCAACTTCGACGCCTTCGTCCAATTGGTGGATCAGGTGGGCGGGATTGAAGTTGTCGTTCCCGAGACGATCGACGACCAGGATTATCCCGACAGCTGTTATGGTTATGATCCATTCTATATCGAGGCCGGTCAGCATGAACTTGACGGCCAGACGGCGCTGAAGTACGCTCGAACGCGAGCCACGTTTGGTGGTGACGTCGATCGGGCCGCTCGCCAGCAGCAAGTCGTGATGGCCGTGCGCGACAAAGTCCTTGACCTGAACATGGCGCCGCAGCTTCTGACGAGCGCACCGGAAATGTGGCGCATATTCCAGGAGAACGTCGAAACGAATCTCTCCTTGAATGAGACTCTTCAACTGGCGCTGCTGGCTCAAGACATCCCGCGGGAAAACATCAGGACTGAAGTGCTCAATTACGAGTACGTATACAACGAGGTCACGCCTGACGGGCAAGCCGTTCTGGTACCCGTGCGGGACAAGATCCGCGTCTTGCGTGACCAACTGTTCGCGCCGCCGGCCATCCCGACGCCGGTGATTGAGGATCTGCCCCAGATAATGACCGAAGAGAAAGCTCGCGTCGCGATTCACAACGGAACGCAGGTATTCGGTCTTGCCGGAGCAACTCGAGATTACTTGGTCGGCCATGACATCAATGTCGTCGAAGTCGGCAATGCTGATTCGTCGGAATATCGGAGCACTCAAGTCATTGATTTTGGCTCGCATCCTGGAACTGCCCTTTACCTGACACAACTAATGGATGTGCCGCCGCTGAATATCAGCAACTCTTCACAATTGGGTGGAGAATACGATATCCTGGTGATTTTGGGCGGTGATTGGCAAGTGCCGGAAGCTGAATGATCCGGCGTCTCTTTGCGGAGAATAGCTAGGGAGCTTGTCTCGGCCCGCAACTGGAGCCACAATTGACAATATGCTAGCGACAATCAAAGGCACGCGGCTGCTGGCGCTCTTGATCTTTGGCGCGGCCGTATTTGCAGCTTGCCGGGCAGAAAGCCCCGAGGTTACACCTTCGCCAACACTTACGCCTCGGGGCACGGTAGGCGCCACGACTACGAACCAGCCTGCATTCACGCCTACGATAGCTCCCACTGTGACCCCAACAGAGAGTCCTACATCGACCCAAACGCCAAAGCCAACGGCCACGTTTGAGCCTGCCGCAACCATTGAGCCGACCCCAGAGTTAGAGGCGCAAGCTTTACCTGAGGGTTGGCGAGAGCTCGGGAACGAGCGTCTAGGGTTGCAGATCGCGGCCCCTGCGGATTGGATTGACATGTCAGATCAGGCGCGGGCTGCAGGTTGGCACGACGGCTTTGGCCCGCAGGTGTTACTGCTTGCTGATTCCCAGCAGTCCGGCGAGAATGTAATCTCCGGCCAGCCCGCAATCGGCGGGGGATTCGTACTTGGGTTCGTGTCTGAGGACATAACGCCTTCGCCTGACGCTGCAGCAAGTCTACTTGCTTTCCTGGGTGAGAGCGCTCAGGAGGAGTCGCTGATCTTCCAGCGCTTAGCTTTGGATTCCAGCGATCTACTAGCTGCGTACGTTGACCTCGACAGTATCGCGTCGCGCCACTTCACGAGCGAGAGTCAACAACTGACCTTCCGGCTTCTGTCGGTCGTCGATCCGGAACAAGCCGTCCAGACGTTCTTCCTCATGGGAGCAGATCGAGAAAACTGGGAACTCTACCGGGATCGGTTCGAGCAGATGACGCACACGATCAATTTGAGCGCCAATATGCCCGTCGTTGGACAGCAGCTAATGAGCGGCGATCAGGTCAAAGGTGAACTGAGCCACGACGCGAACCAGCTTTGGCCTTTCAACAGCCGGGGTGGGCAATATGCGACGATTACTTTGGCGCCGGAAGATGGCATCATCGACTTGACCCTGGTGCTCATAGATCCTGATGGCAATATCCTGGCCAGCATCGACAGCGGCTATGCCGGTGACCTTGAAGTACTGACCGACGTATTGTTGCCGGACGAAGGGACCTATATCGTCGAGGCCAGCGAGTTCTTCAGGGAAGGGGGGCAGTATCAACTCAGTTTGACGCTGGCTGACGAACCACAGTTTGGCGGCGGTGGGCGGATCGAAATCGGCGGCGAGATTGACTCCGAACTGCCAGAGAACGGAGAGCATATATGGGTATTCGGCGGTACGGCTGGACAGGAGGTCTCGATTGTATTGACCTCTGCCAGCGGCCAGCTAGACGTAATTCTCGTGGTGGTCGGACCCGATGGGCAGGAGGAACTCGTGCTGGACGAGGGTTTTGCCGGTGATGCCGAGGTGGCGACCGGACTCGCGCTTCCGGTCACAGGCGATTACAAGATAATGATTCGTGGCTTTGCGGGTCGCGGAGGCCCTTACACACTGGCTCTTGGCGAAGGCAGCGAGAGTACAGTGAACTTCTATGATGCCGGTGATCTAGCTTTTGGACAGACGGGCAGGGAATTTCTGCAGCAAGATGAGGCCCACGCCTGGTTTTTTGAAGGATTAACTGGCGATCAGGTCACGATCGAAGTTTCGCCGTCGGGTGAGAATCTTGATCTGGAAATCTGGCTCTTGGATCCGCAGCTAAATGATGTGGCCACAAGGGATGAATTTCTGGCGGGTGAACCCGAAAAGATCGAAGAGCATCTGCCGGGTGAGGGTCAATATCTAATCCTGGTCCGCGAGTTCTTCGGCGAGCCGGGCGAATACGAGATTCGGTTAAGCGCAGGTGGCGACGATCTATTGGAAATCGCGGGCTCAATCACATACTCGGAGACGGTAAGCGGTACTTTTCCCTCCGATCAAAATGTGGGCTGGTCGTTTCAGGCCCTGGCAGGTGAGATCATCAATATCGCGCTAACGCCAACCGACCTCGATCGCGACCTGGTCATCGTCCTACTGAATCCCCAAGGCGAAACGGCGACCTCAGTTGACGCAGCGTTGTCAGGATTACCAGAACGGCTGTCATCTTATCGCATTACTGAAGACGGCGAGTGGATGATCCTGATTCAAGAGTTTTTCAACGAAGGCAGCGGCTACGAATTGACGCTTACCAGGCAGCAATAGCTACTCGTTATTCCTGGCTATGGTCTTTCCTGATCTGTAGGGCTAACCGATAGACGTCGCGCCTGTTCCAGCCTGATTGTTCGACCAGGGAAGATACGGCCTGCTTGTTGCTGGCGCCTTCGGCTAGCTGCTTTTCCAGCTCAGCCAGCACTTCGGTTTCGGCCCACTTCACCTCATCCCGGCCGGCGCCGGTAATGACCACTGTGATCTCACCGCGGATCTGGCCCTGTCTGAAATGACGGATGGCCTGGCTAGCGGCGCCCCGCCACGTTTCCTCATATAGTTTTGTCAGTTCGCGTGCGATGCACAGCTCGCGGTCGCCTAGAGTGCTGACGATGTCGGCCAGTAGGTTCAGCAGGCGATGGGGCGCTTCATAGATCACCAGCGTGTAGGGTAGCTGGGCCACGGATTGCAGAGCGGCTCGCCTCGCTGATTGTTGGCGAGGCAGGAAGCCCAGAAAGAGATATTTCTCGGTTGGCAGGCCGCTGCTCACCAGGGCGGCCACAGCCGCCGAAGGCCCTGGTATGGGCGAGACCTGATAGCCAGCTTCGATAGCTGCTTTGACAAGCCGATAGCCCGGATCAGACAGGCCAGGCATCCCGGCATCGGACACCAGGGCGACGTCACCGGCCTTTGCTCGTTCGATCAATTCATCAATCCGCCCTTGGCGGCTAAACTCGTGGTAGCTGACCATGGGGGTGGCGATCTTGTAGTGGCGTAGCAAGCGGCCGGTGACTCGAGTATCTTCGGCTGCGACCAGCGTTGCTTCGCGTAGCACGCGCAGCGCCCTGAGGCTGATGTCTTCCAAATTGCCTATTGGCGTGCCGACCAGGAAAAGGGTAGGCATGCAGCCGCTAGCCTCAGGCCCGGTCTAGTGATTCTGTACGAAATTGAACCATACCAGGTTCTGGTTACAGCTTGCTCGAGTTTGTACGCGATAGACCTGCGAAACGGCCGTCCCGTTAGATGTTTCTAGCTGCACATTGTGGTCCTGAACGCGCGGCGCGTCAAAGAGGAACTGCTCGTACCCACTAGGTCCGTAAGCCGGCGCATCGCCAACAACCGCTCGCTGATCGATGCCACTGTCCCATATGTGGACGACATACTGTCCGGGAGCTACCGGGTTACCTTCCAGGTCAAAAACCTCTCCAGCAATACCCATCCAGTTGCAGCCAGCATTGTTGGCGAAGTTCTGCAAGTACTGCGGGCTGCGCAAATCCTTGGTGAATGGGAATGGCGAGAAGGTTGCCGTCGCCGTTGGCGACGGACCGGCCGTCGGCGTGTCAGTCGGCGTTGGCGTAGGTGTTCGCGTTGGCGTGGGCGGCGGAAACGTCGGGGTCACTGAGGGCGTCAGCGTCGGCTGCAAGGTGTTAATCGGTACCGCCGTCGGCGTATCCTGTACCGGTATGGGGGTGTGGGTGGGTGGAAGCTCCACGGCCGATTCCCCGGCCGATTCTTCAGCTGTGATGATTATTTCAACTTCCGCTAGAGTTGGCGGCGGGGGTTCGGTCGGCACCAATGTCGGCAAAGGCTCATCTTCACTTGAGCCGAACAAGTCCGCGACGAAGTTGTCCGGAGTAATGAGGACAAATACTAGTAGGGCCACGACCGCCACAGCGGCGGCCACCACCAGGATCGTCAGCAAGCCGACAAGGTTGAAGCCGCGGCCGCTGTCCTGGGGTTCGGCGTCAAAATCATCGTAATTGTCTGCCATCGTTATTTCCCCTCCGCAAACTCACGGGCGATCGGTGCCCTTTAGCGTGGCCTATCATGCATCTGGGTCGACCATGCGGATAACTTCGGCTTGAACCCATTGCTCAGCCAGCCACTTCTCAAAGCTTTGTTGCAACATGGTGAAGCGCAGGTCGGCTGCCAATTCTCGCTGTGGGTCTCTGTTGATGACCTGGACAATGTAGTAGGTGGTTCCAGATCCATCGGCCCTTGTCCCGACAATCACTTCGCTGATTTCGCCAGGCTGCAAATCAAAAGCTGCGGCTTCGATCTCGGGTACCAGCAGCGAACCCCTGGCGAAATATCCCAAGTCGCCGCCGTTTTCCCCGGTAATGCGATCGAGTGAATAGTCTCGGGCCAACGTCGCGAAGTCAGCGCCGGCCCGCGCCTGGTCGAGCAATGATTGGGCCAGTTCCGGTTCGTCTACCTGCAAATAACGCGCGCTCACCTGCTCGGTCGTGGAAGGCACATCCTTCGTTACAATGGCCACCGTCTCCTCGGTCAGCATTTCCGCGGCCAATGCTTCACGGAACTCCTCGGCCGACCACTGGTTGGTTTCGAGCCAGGCGGCGAAATTGTCTGGCCCGCCGGCCGTATCTTCGAGCTCAAGCAAACGGGCATCAATCATTTCAGGCGTAATGGCCAGGCCCATCGCCGCCGCAGCCTGGGCGATCAGTTCGGTTTCAATCAGGGCATCCAGGACTATTCCGCGATAATCTGGCGTACCTTCTCCGGGAGTAATTCCTAACTCGGATTGGGCCTGCTCGTAACGCGCCAGTTCGTTCTCGTAGTCGGCCAGGGTGATGGGCTGGCCGTTGACCGTAGCCGCCAATGGTTCCGACGGCGTAGCCGTCGGCGGAACGGCCGTTGGCGCAACTTCCGAGGCTGTGGCCGTTGGGAGCGGCGTCTCCTCTTCGGCCGGAGCCTGGGTGGGTGTGACTTCTGAAGCCGAGAGCGTCGGCGCCGCCGTGGGCAAGGGCTCTTCGTTGCAGGCCACTACGAGCACTGGGAGAACCAGCAAAAAGAACAGTGAACTAAGTCGAGTCATCATAGAGCAATTGCAGAATCGGGAATTGGAAAAACCGCCACCAAAGCAACCCATCGTCGCCGCGACCTAAACATAATGTTATTCGAATTATACACGCCAAGGGGGGCAGCGCAACAGAGTACGCAAGTACAATTGGAGTGTGGTGGGCAGCTGCGGCCGCCGTCAGTCTACAATAAGAAGTTCCAGACCAGCACGCCAACGGCGATAATGAATATGATGAAGCAGCCAACACGAAACAAGGCTGCGGCCATGCCGAGTAGGATCTTGAACAAGATCCACAGAACCGCGATAGCGATGACAACGATGACTATCGTTATAGGGTCGGGCATCGTCTCTCTCCTAATACGATTTCAATCCTGGCGACGATTCTACGGCACAAGCAGCGGTTGCTCAAGCCGTGCCGGCGCCCTTCTCATGGGAGGACTGATGTCCGGCCTCGTGAATGGCAATGGCCAGGATCAGGACTGCAATCAACATGAGAGCGGCGGCCACCAGGCCCAGAGTCTCAAAGCCACCACTCGTCCAGACGACAGGACCTAGCAGCGCGCCCAGCGCGCGTCCCAGCCCTCCAGCGGCCAAGATGATCGACATGACGACGCCGCGAGCGGCCGGGACGATCTCGGTCATAAGGGGAATGCCACCGACCACGGTCATTTCGAAGAAAAGGAATAACACGAAGAGCGCGATCAGAGCCGTGGTCAGCGAGGTGCTGACTATGGGCATAACCGCGTACATGAGCACCGTGATCGATCCGCAGGCGATCACGAACGGCCGTTTGCCAATCCGATCAATGAAAGCCGCCGTCGACAGCTCGCCACCAACCTCGGCCGCGCCAATGACCGCCGTTGCCAGTCCCAGCGCGGATAGAGTCAGTGCGTAGGTAGACTCCATCCAGTCGCCATAGATAATGAGCAGAAGCTCGTTGGCCAGCGTGACCAGTAGGATGTACAGAGCCGCCGCCCAGATGACGCGTTGGCGGCGAATGACTTGCAGTGACTTGGCAAGAGTCGTAGCCGCACTATTGCGGCCGTCACTGGCCGGAAGTGCTCGCCACAGCACCGGCGCAGCGCCCACACTGGCTATGGTCAAAAAGAGAAAGGGCGCCTGCCAGCTGCGGTTCTCGATGCTCCAGCCAATCAACGGCACGCCCAGCAAGAAAGCGCCCGCCCATGACAACTCCGTGATTGCCAGCGCCCGCCCGCGCCGCCGGTAGGCAACTGTGTCGCCAATATAGGCTTGCATGGCCGGATCGTAAATGACCTTGGCCACAGCCACCACGATCAGCATTGCGCCAAAAGCCCAGAGCTCCGGCCAGAGCACGATCACGGCGCAGCCGAGAGCGAAGAGCAGCATTGACAGCGCCAGGATCGAGCGCCGGCCGTACCGTTCTGACAGCGGTCCGAAGAGCGGGCTTAGCGCGAAGGCCGCGCTGCGCAGCGAAACCAGGGCGGCGAGGGTGGCCAAAGGCACGCCTAATCCTCGCGCGAATGCAGGCAGAAAAGGATAAACCATCCGCAAGCCGGTATTGAGAAACAGGCGACTTACGGTCAGGACGGCTAGCTGGATAACGCGGGTGGAAGTACTCTTGTCGGACACCCCGGCAAGTTTAGCCGATAATGGGTAGAATGCATCTCAGTCAGACCGAGGCGATGGCCAAGAACCAGCGCGACGACTGGCCTAGTTTCTCTAGCCGCTTCCTAATCTGACCGCCTGGCTGATCCAATCATCTGGATCTCCCTGCCACTCGGACAGACCGGCCTGGCTGCGAACTTCTTCGGCGGTCATCCCGGCCAATTGGCCGTAGCTAGTCACGCCGGCATCACTCAGGCGACGGGCAAAGGCAGGACCAATACCGCTGATCTTGGTCAAATCGTCGGCCGCCGGGGAGGAATCATCAAAGTCAAGTTCGGGCATGGGTTGCTTGCCCTCAAGTTGGTCAAACACGAGTCCAAGCATGCCGGCGACGAGGTTGATTACGATTTTTGGCCCTACAAAAGTTAGCCTCATGTTATTCTCCATCAAACGGTCATCGTTTTTCAAAGCGCCGATTCTTGTCGAATACGACGCATGACGCACTGCATTATATCATGGATCATGATGGAGAGGAGATCATTGCCGAAACCCAGGCCAGCAAAGCGATAGATTTTGCTGGCCCAGCGCTTCGTTATTTGATTGTCAGTGGTTAGGGGAGAAGCTAGAAGGAGGAACCTCCTGGCTGTCGCAGGTGCTGCATGAACTCGTTGCGGGTCATGCTGTTTTCCTTGAAGGAACCGAGCATGGCGCTGGTTACCATGCGAGGGTGTTCTTTCTTGACGCCGCGCATCATGGAGCACATATGGGCGCCTTCGACGACGACGGCAACGCCGAGAGGTTGCAATACCTCGTCGATCAGGTCGGCTATCTGGCTCGTCAAGCGTTCTTGGACCTGCAGCCGGCGGGCATACATTTCGACAATACGCGGGATCTTCGAAAGGCCGATGATCTTCTCGCTGGGAATGTAGGCCACATGCGCCCGGCCGTAGAAGGGCAACATATGGTGCTCGCACATGCTGAAATATTCGATGTCTTTGACGACGATCATTTCATCATATTCGACGTCAAATAGGGCGCCATTGACGATCTTCACCGGATCCATGTCGTAGCCGGCCAAGATCTCGTCATACATCTTGGCTACCCTGTGAGGCGTGCGCTCCAGGCCTTCGCGGCCAACGTCTTCGCCTACATTGGTCAGGATCGAACGCACGGCCGACTCGATGGCCGCTTTTTCCAGGTCCTCTTGTCCTTCATGATCGCTGTCCGCCAGAATCCATGCCTTGCCGTCGAGCGCGGCCGTATCGGTCAAAGCTTCGCTTGTGTCGTTTTTCTTCATGTCATCTCCTAGAATTGAGGCCCGTCAAGCCAGGGCCCGGTCGCGCCAACTATCCTTGTAACACGGCGCAATGGTGTTCAGTGCATTCCACCGCAACCTTGCCCGCTTCTATCAGCAACATTCATATTGTAGCACCTGTTCCGATTGTGTCAATATATTATCTAGATATTGTTTACCTATTGGACTGAATACCCATCGTGCCCTAAACTGCACCCAATAGTACACGGTTCCGGCGGTATGGATGTAATTTGCAGCACTTTCGAGGGCCTGAATTCAGCTGAGGAGCATCGATCATGAATAGACCGGCAATTGACCAACAGGTGACCTTTCTCGGTACGCGCGATCTGGATACGACAGCCGCCTTTTACGAGGACGTACTCAAGCTGTCGTTGGTCCTGGACCAGGGTTCGTGCCGCATTTACTCGGTGGCTGGTGATGCTTTCCTGGGATTTTGCCGTCACTTACCATCCGGTCCCGAATCGCGTTCGGTCATTCTGACATTGGTAAGCCAGGAGGTAGATGACTGGTATGCTTACCTGCTCGCATCGGGCATCGTCGTTGAAGAGCGGCCGGTCCTCAATCCGACCTACAATATCTACCATTTCTTCCTGCGAGATCCGGACGGTTATCTGATCGAGATTCAGCAATTCCTGGAACCGGTCTGGCCTGCGGCGAAGCGTGTAAAGAATGGCGACGCTGACTCTTGACCACTGGAATAGGATCGTATAGCATGTGATTGATTCTACCCTCGCCGGCCCGAACGGCCGGCACCAAGCGCCAAGGAGGTCACCGATGGACAACAGTGTGTACAAGGTAATTGAGTTGGTTGGCACCAGCGACGTGTCATGGGAAGATGCAGGCAAGAACGCCGTGGAAATGGCGTCCAAGAGCTTGAAGAACCTGCGGATCGCCGAGGTCAAAGAGCTTGACATGAAGTTAGAAGACGGAAAGGTAGTCGCGTATCGGACCAAAGTGTCCATCTCTTTCAAATACGAGGACTAGCGGAGACACGTTTTTCTACCGGGATTTGGTCGGCCGTACGCGCATCGCTTTGCGTGGTTCGGCCGCGTGGCGAACTTCCGGTTGAAGCCCAAGCTACACTTGCCTGTCATTCACAAGATCGTTTAGTTTCCGATTTTAGGGGCCCTGCCATGACAGGCAGGGCCTTTCCCTTGTTGGCCACGCATTGGCCGTTAGCGCGATACGCCATCACATCGGCCGTGCCGGCGATTTTCTGCTGGCTTGTCGACGGCGTTATTGTCATATGTTTTGAGTGATCTATACTACTGGATCATGAACCGACGATCCGGGGACAAGGTCACCCTGGCCGACGTCCTGCGTCTAGCATTGCCACTCAATACGCGCCTGGTCGGCGCTCAAGACGCCGACCGGGTAGCAACCTGGGTAGCGATATTGACTGAATTCGGCAGCTTGCAGCACCAGATCCAGCCTGGCGACATCGTGATCGCGCCGCCGATTGTTCAGGATCAAGTGTCCGAAGGGGAGCTTTGCGACGGGTTGGAGGAAATGGCCGATCTGTCGGTCGCCGCCTTGCTGCTTTTCCGACCGGTCTCCGGTAAGGTTTTGAGCCAGGCCGAGTCTCGCGATTTGCCTATCCTGATGGTCCCTGAGGATGTTTCGTTGCGCGACGTTCATCAGAATATCGCCGGCCTTCTTGTTGACCGCCAAAAACAGATCGCCGAACGTGGTATGCAACTGTATCGCCGGCTTACCGAAATGTCGCGCGAGGATCTGGGTTTGGAGGCCATGACCGAGGTGATGGCTCGCCTGACTGGAAAAGTCGTCGTCGTGCAAGACAAGCGTCTGGATACTGTCGCGCTGGGCGTGCCCGAGGAAAGTGATGTCGACGCGGTCGCCGTCCGAGCGGCGCTGGATTTGACAGATCATCTGCCAGGACCGCTGCGGAATCGAAAAACGGCCGCCGCCGCCGGCCAAAGCCATTGGCAGCAGTTGTTACCTGTCGGCGAAGGCCGGATGGCTCGACTGATCAGTCCAATCATCTCGGGCGATAGGGCGAGAGGATACGTTTCGGTGATTGGACCACCGGATGCCCTCGACTTGCTAGATGCGTTGACAGCCGAACACGGGGCGGCCGCATGCGCCCTGGAGATGGCCAAGGTCAAGGCCATCAGCGAAGTAAAGAAGGAATTGAGAGGCAATTTTCTGGAGGGATTGCTGGCCGGCACATTGCCTGAGAAGGAAGTGCTACGCCTGGCCGGCCGTCTGGATCATGATACCAATTGCCGGCACGCTATCCTGACTCTAGCCTGGGATGGCAACTCGTCGCCTTCGATGCGACGCCTGGAGACGCCGTTGAACTGGTTGCTCTCAAGCCACAATCGCCCGGCATTGGTGCACGTCTACAGCCACGACCATGTGTGTGTCTTCCAGGCCCTTGCCGACGAAGATGACGATCTAGGCACGGCGCTCGAGCTGGCCCGCCGCCTGCGCGAGCATTTGCGGGTCGAGTTCCCCAAAAGCCGGTTACTGGCCGGGTTGAGCGGGCCGGCCGACGGTCTGGCTGAGTGGCCGCTCGTCTACCAGCAGGCAGTTCAGGCAATGCGCCTTGCCGGCCGGCTGCACGCCGATTCCACGGTTACTTTCGACAGTCTGGGCATCTACCAGTTATTGGTCCAATTGGAGGACGAGCCTTCGGCAAGGCGTTTCAGCGATCAAATAGTCGGCCCACTGGCCACCTATGACAAACGCCACCGCAGCAGCCTGATGCAGACCATCATCGCTTACTTCCACCATCATGGAAACGTCAGCCAAACGGCCGATGCTTTGTACGTGCACCGCAACACGCTTTCCTACCGGTTGGACAGGATCCAGGACTTGACCGGACAGAACCTGGAGAATCCGGACGAGCGACTGGCTCTGCAACTGGCCCTGAAGCTATGGCAGGTGCGGCCGGAGACAGACGCCAGCGGCCGGCAATAAGCCGCATCCCCCCAAATGATCCATGGCCCAGCGTGGCTCTCGAATTCTTAACTGGAACAGTCCATTTGACTGGCGCATTTCCTAGATGAAGGGCTCCAAGACCAGGTAGTCCAACCACTCTGGCGAGCGGCGGTCATTACCGTGAGCGGCTTCCAGGAACAGATTCTGCAAGTGGGTCGTCACCGGCCCCGGACGGCCATCAGCCACTGGCCGATAGTCGATCTGGCAAACGCCCAGCACCTGGGCGGCCGTGCCACAGACTAGCACTTCGTCGGCCATATACAGTTGATCGCGGGCGATACGTTCCTCGACGACTTCATAGCCGGCATCCCGGGCCAATGCCAATACGCTTTCCCCGGTAACGCCCTCAAGGATCGTGTCGCGGGGCGGGCAACAAATAATGCCGTTGCGCACCAGGTAAAGGTTTTCGCCCGTACAGCCCGAGACATAGCCTTCCGAATCCAGCAATATCGCGTCGTCAAAGCCGGCCCGCGATGCCATCGTCTTGGCCAAAATGGAGTTGACGTATTGGCCGCTGATCTTGGCCCGGGTCATACCGGCGTTCGGATGTGCGCGACTAATCGAAGAGATCATCATGCGAGTGCCGCGTTCGCGGGCGCCCTTACCCAAGAAATCGCGCCACTGCCAGGCGGCCACAGCTATCACCGGCCGGTAAGCGTCCAAGATCAATTCAGGCGATCCTTCAAAATACATCATCGGCCGAAGATAGCAGGCGTCCAGATTGTTGACCCGGACCAGGCGACAAATGACGTCGCGCAGCCGGTCGATGTCGTAAGGCAGTTGGTCGATGCCCAAGACGCGGATGGAATCAAGGAACCGCCGCAGATGTTCGCGTAAGCGAAAGGCGGCCGTTCCGCGCTCCGTGGCATAACAGCGGATGCCTTCGAACACCCCTAAACCATAATGCAATGTCGGGCTCATGAAATGCACTGTGGCATCTTCGTAGGGGACAAGATCGCCATCCAACCAAACATACTCGGCCTGTTCAATGGCCGGCCTGGTGAGTTCGGCCGCTCGCTTGCCGTTGAGATTTCCGTTTGGATAAATCGTCTCTACTGTCATCATCTTTGCCTCCCCGGCGTTCGCCAGGCCTTCGTTCATGGTCCTCAATTGGCCAGGATCCATGACCGCGTCGATCCTTATTGTTCGGTCCCTTCTGCCAGATTGTTTAGAATCACTTCGCTCATCCCGACGGTGGTGAGTGGCTCCGAGTCCTGGCCGACCAGGTCAGCCGTTCGATGGCCGTCGGCGAGCGCCCGGCCGATAGCTTGCTCCAGGGCTTTTGCTTCTGTTTCGAGGCCGAGCGAGTGCCGCAGCAACAGCGCCGCGGACAAGATGGCGCCGATGGGGTTGGCCAGACCCTGGCCTGCGATGTCGGGGGCCGAGCCATGGATGGGTTCGAAGAGCCCGCGCGGGTAGCCCAGCCGGTTCTTCGTTTCCCCGAGTGAGGCCGACGGTAGGTTGCCCATCGAACCCGACAGAACCGACGCCTCGTCGGTCAAGATGTCGCCGAAAAGGTTGGCGGTGACGATGACGTCAAAGGTTGCCGGCCGGGTGATGAGATGCATGGCCGCAGCATCGACCAGCAAATGCTCAAGGGTCACATCAGGATATTCGTGGGCGACCTGCGAAACTGTTTGCCGCCACAGGCGCGAGCTCTCAAGAACATTGGCCTTGTCAACAGACGTTACTTCGCCTTTACGATTGCGGGCGGCCTCGAAAGCTAGGCGAGCCACGCGGCTTATCTCATTTTCACCATAGACCATGGTGTCGAGCGCTACCGTTTCGCCATTTTGATACCGTCGCTCCTGGGGCTGGCCGAAGTAGATACCGCCGGTCAGCTCGCGCACAACCAGCAGGTCGACGCCATGCAGGCGGTCTGGCCGAAGCGGCGAGGCGGCCAACAGATCCGGATGGGGCTTTACCGGCCGCAGATTGGCGAAGAGAGCCAGCGCCTTGCGAAGGCCGAGCAGGCCTTGCTCCGGTCGAACGTCGGCCGTCGGGTCGTCCCATTTAGGGCCGCCCACGGCGCCGAGCATTATGGCGTCGGCCTGGAGGCAGGCCTCCAGGGTCGAGCCCGGTAAGGCAGTTCCCGTCCGGTCTATCGCGTTACCGCCCAGCAAATGATCGTCAAATTCGAAATGGTGGCCGAAGTGGTCGGCTACGGCGGTCAATGTTGCTATCGCTGCACCGGTTACCTCAGGGCCGATACCATCGCCGGGCAAAACGGTAATAAATGCTTCCATAATTGAGACCTAAACGTTCGACCGATTCACGCTGCCGGCCGGGCGTTTCCGTTGATGAGGGCGAACTCGATGCTGTCGTAGAGGGCCTGCCAACTGGCTTCGATGATATTCGAGCTTGCGCCCACAGTGCTCCAGCGCCTGGATCCGTTGTCGGTGTCAATGAGGACACGAACGGTGGCCCCGGTGCCATTCTGACTGTCGAGGATCCGCACTTTATAATCAGAGAGATTTACTTCGGCCAGGTGCGGGTAAACATCTAGCAAGGCCTTGCGCAGCGCGGCGTCCAGGGCATTGACCGGACCATTTCCTTCGGCGGCCGTGTGCAGCACGCGATCGCCTACTCTCACCTTGATGGTCGCATCGGCGCTAAGCCCCCGTTCTTCGCGATGCTGAACGAGGACGGTGAAGTCGAGTAGCTCAAAAGGCGGCTCGTACTCTGGCTGCAGTCGGTGCAACATCAGGCTCATAGACGCCTCGGCGCTCTCAAAGGAGAAACCTTGGGCTTCCAAATCCTTGATTTGCTGCAATACTTCCCGCGCCTGGTTGCTGGTAGTATCGACGCCATATTCGGTCGCCTTGTCCAGTACATTGCCCCGTCCCGCCAATTCCGAAATGACCGTTCGCTGGCGGTTGCCCACCAGCGCCGGGTCAATGTGCTGGTAGCTGGCTTCGTTTTTGCGCATCGCCGCTACGTGGATGCCGCCTTTATGAGCGAACGCACTGGGGCCAACATAGGGCTCATGATCATCCAGGGCCAGGTTGGCCACCTCGGCCACGAATCGTGACAACTCGGTAAGCTTGGCCAGATTCTCAGGCGGCACACATCGTTTGCCCATCTTGATCTGCAGATCGGGGATGATAGTGCATAGATTGGCGTTTCCGACTCTCTCACCGTAGCCGTTGATGGTACCTTGCACGTGTATCGCGCCAACTTGCACTGCGGCCAGAGTGTTGGCCACGCCGCAGCCGCCGTCGTCGTGAGTATGAATACCGACGGCCGTGTTGACCAGGGCGATCACGTTGCTCATGATCTCGCCGATCTGCCATGGCAACGCACCGCCGTTCGTATCGCAGGGCACGACGACATCGGCGCCAGCTTCGGCCGCTACCTTCAGCGTAAGCAGCGCGTATTCAGGATTGGCTTTGTAGCCGTCAAAGAAGTGTTCCGCGTCGTATATTACCTCCTTGCCATGAGACTTCAGGTAGGCCACGCTGTCGCTGATCATGGCCAGATTCTCTTCCAGGTCTGTTTCCAGGACGTCGCGAACATGCAAGTCCCAACTCTTGCCGACCAGGGCGACGGCCGGCGTGTCAGAATCTAGCAAGGCCTGAAGATTCGGATCGGCCCCGGGGCGCGTATTCTTGCGCCGGGTGGAGCCAAAAGCGGTTATCTTGGCCGAGTCGAATGTCATGTGTCGCACCGCATCGAAGAACTCGGCGTCTTTTGGATTGGAGCCGGGCCAACCGCCCTCGATGTAGTGGACGCCAAAATGGTCCAGGCGTTGGGCGATACGTATCTTGTCATTCAACGAGAGAGAGATGCCTTCGCGCTGGGTGCCATCACGCAGAGTCGTATCGTAGATGAAGATCTTATCGCTCATGCTCAACCTCCCGGACCCTTTCGTATTCGGCGATTTTAGGCGCCTGCTTCAGCAGGTAACCCAGCTGATCCACGCCTTCCAGCAGACATGTCTTGCTGAAAGGGTCGATAGGAAAGGTCACCTGCCGTCCATCAGGCAGCGCCAGCGTCTGATCCCGCAGGTCGATGGCCAGCCGTAAGCCAGGCTCCTCCTCAACCAGGCTGAAGAGCTGCCGGTGAGTCTGCTCGTCGACTACGACCGGCAACAGGCCGTTTTTCAAAGCATTGTTGCGAAAAATGTCGGCGAAGGAGGTGCTAATCACCGCCCGAATGCCCCAGCCCATGAGCGCCCACGGCGCATGCTCGCGAGAAGAGCCAGTGCCGAAGTTGTCACCAGTCAGCAATATCTGAGCATCCTGGTATTCGGGCATGTTCAGCGGGAAGTCCTTCTTGGGCTCGCCGTTGGCCTCGTATCGCCAGCGGGAAAAACAGCCCTCGGCCAGCCCGTCCTTATTGGTCACCTTCAAGTAAACGGCGGGAATGATCTGGTCAGTGTCCACATCGTTGTAGGGCAGAGGTATTATCTTCGAAGTTAGTGTCCTAAATGGTTCCATTATCTTTAAAGCGCGCCGTTATCGCAGCGCTGAAATCTCCACTCAATGGTTGTTCATCAAGGTGCGAGGGTCGGTCACAAATCCGTTTACGGCCGTAGCGGCGGCCGTTAAGGGACTGGCCAGGAAGGTCCGGCCGCCTTTACCCTGGCGCCCTTCGAAGTTCCGATTGCTGGTGCTGACGGCATATTGGCCCGGCTCAAGCTGGTCGCCGTTCATGGCGATACACATGGAACAGCCGGCAAAGCGCCAATCTGCGCCCGCTTCGCGGAAGACGCGATCCAGCCCTTCGGCTTCGGCCTGGCGCCGGATGTTCTCGGAACCAGGGACCACCAGCATACGCACATTGGAGGCCACCTTTCGACCTTCCATCAGTTGAGCTGCCTGGCGCAAATCGGACAAACGCGAGTTTGTGCAGCTGCCCAGGAAGACAACGTCGACAGGATGGCCCAACAACGGCCTGCCGGGCGAGATGTCCATGTAGCTCATGGCCTTGACCATGGCCGTCTTGCGGCCGGGATCGCCGGCCGTCGCCGGATCGGGAACCGGCTGCGTGATGGGGATGCCCATGCCGGGGTTGGTGCCGTAAGTGATCATGGGTTCTAATTCAGACGCCTCTATCGTCACCGAACGATCAAAGACGGCCTCTTCATCCGATGGCAACGTCTTCCAGTAAGCCAGAGACTTCTCCCATTCCTGGTCCTGGGGGGCAAACCGGCGGCCGGCCATGTATTCGAAGGTCGTATCGTCGGGGGCTATCATCCCGGCCCGCGCGCCGCCCTCAATGGACATGTTGCACAAGGTCATGCGCCCTTCCATCGTCAGAGCTTGCACAGCCGGACCCGTGTATTCAAAAACGTGACCTGTACCGCCGCCTACGCCGACCTTGGCAATGAGGGCCAGGATCATATCCTTGGCCGTTACGCCTTCTTCCGGCCGGCCGGCAAAATGAACCTTATAGCTCTTGGGCCGGTATTGGAGCAGGCATTGGGTCGCCAGGACGTGCTCAACCTCGCTGGTACCGATGCCGAAGGCCAGTGAGCCAAAGGCGCCGTGCGTCGACGTATGGCTGTCACCACATACGATAGTCATGCCCGGTTGGGTCAGGCCGAGCTCCGGGCCGATGACGTGCACGATGCCGCGCTCTTCGCTGGCGAAATCGTAGAGCCGCACGCCGAATTCTTCGCAATTCTGCTGCAGCTGCAGCAGCTGATCCCGGCACATGACGTCGAACATCGGCAACGAGAGCGATGTCGTCGGCGTTGAGTGGTCCATGGTCGCCACCGTATGCTCCGGGCGGCGGACCGAGAGCCCTTTTTCTCGCAGACCGCTGAAAGCCTGGGGAGAAGTGACCTCGTGGACCAGGTGCAAATCGATGTAAAGCACGGCCGGCGCGCCGGGTTCATCGATTACGACATGGCTGTCCCACAACTTGTCCAGCAGGGTCTTAGCTTCGCTCGTCATGTCAGACCGCCACCTCGGCCGGTGTTTCCGGTTCGCCATAGCGGCCGGTTGCCACCAGAAGTTTATTCAAGGCCGATAAATAGGCCTTGGCGCTGGCGACGATGATGTCCGTATCCGCGCCGTGGCCGCCGAAGGTGCGGGGTTGCATGATGCCACTTTGGGGCGACTTGCGCTGCAGCACCGAGCCATTCGTCGCCTCTAACCTGACGGTGACCTCGCCGATAGCGTCTATACCTTCAGTCACCGAGTGGACCGAGAATTCCAGTAAGCAGTTGGGCGCCTTGACGACGGCGTCTATCGCCTTGTAAGCGGCGTCGACGGGCCCGGTGCCTATAGAGGCTTGCACGATTTGCCGGCCGTCTGGATCGGTCAGTCTCACCGTGGCCGTGGCCATGCCCATGGTGCCGCACGCCACCTGCAAACCATCCAAAACGAATATCTCTTCCTGCTGGTATAACTGGTCGGTTATCAGAGCAGCCAAATCTGCATCGGTCACCATCTTCTTTTTGTCGGCCAGTTCTTTGAATCGTCTAAAACCTTCCTGGACCTCCTCGTCGGTCAATTCATAGCCCAGTTCGGCCAACCGAACCTTGAAGGCATGGCGTCCCGAGTGTTTGCCAAGCACAAGGGCCGACTGTTGCAGCCCCACCATTTCGGGGCGCATGATTTCGTACGTCTCATGGTGTTTTAGCATGCCATCCTGGTGGATTCCGGCTTCATGGGCGAAGGCATTGGCCCCGACGATGGCCTTGTTTGGCTGTACGGGGATGCCGGTGTAGTTGGAGACCATGCGGCTAACGCGGGTGATCTGACTGGCGTCGATACCTGAATCCAGGCCGTAGACAGGTCGGCGCGTTTGCATGGCCATCACAACTTCCTCCAGTGAAGTGTTGCCGGCCCGTTCGCCGATGCCGTTCATGGTGACTTCGACTTGGCGGGCGCCGGCCCGCAGGCCGGCCAGGGTATTTGCCGTGGCCACGCCCAAGTCGTTGTGACAGTGGACCGAGACGATGACATCTTCGATGCCAGGCGTCTTGTCGATGATTCCGGCGATGAGAGCCCCGAATTCATCTGGCATCGTATAACCGACGGTGTCGGGGATGTTCAGGGTCGTCGCCCCGGCTTTGATCGCTTCGCCCAAGACCAGATAGAGGAACTCGGGATCGCTACGGCCAGCATCCTCGGGCGAGAACTCGACGTCGTCGCAATACTGTTTGGCGTAGGCAACCATTTGCTGCACTTGTTCGACCACTTCCTCAGGATCCATGCGCAGTTTATGCTTCATGTGGATGGGTGATGTGGCCAGGAACGTGTGGATGCGCGGGCGAGCGGCATATTGAACCGCTTGCCAGGCCTTGTCTATGTCACCCGCAGTCGCCCGGGCCAGTCCACAAATGATCGGCGGTTGGCCAGACGGCCCCGGCGTATTGCCGACCTCGAGGGCGATGCGTTTGACGGCTTCCAGGTCATCTGGAGAAGCGGCCGGAAAGCCGGCCTCCATCACATCTACGCCCATCCGGGCCAGAGCCCGGGCGATCTCTAACTTCTCGGGCGAAGTGAGCGTGGCGCCAGGGGATTGCTCGCCGTCTCGTAATGTGGTGTCAAAAATCCGCACATAGTTTTCTGTTGGCATGATAGTTCCTTTGGGCCGGAAGCAGCTATCGGTCCTCCTCCAGGCCCTTCCACAGGTACGCTATTCGCCCGGCTTGACGGTCACCGGATCGACAAAAGGCATCATCTGCCTCAGCTCGGCGCCGACGCCCTCGATCATATGATCTTGCTCGAGTCGCCGCCGTTCGTTGAACCACGGCCGCCCAGCCTTGTTTTCGGCAATCCAATTCTCGGCATAGGTACCGTCCTGAATTTCCTTCAGGATCTGGCTCATTTCGTACTTTGTTTCTTCGGTAATGATTCGTTCGCTGGCGGTATAATCGCCATGCTCGGCCGTATCTGACACCGAGTAGCGCATGTAGCTCAATCCGCCGCGATAGAAGAGGTCGACGATCAGCTTTAGCTCGTGCAGGCACTCGAAATAGGCCACCTCAGGTTGGTAGCCGGCTTCCACCAGCGTCTCGAATCCGGCTTT
>CP070688.1:3880237-3892298 GCA_020353135.1 Chloroflexota bacterium | reverse complement strand
ACTCAGCATTAAAGAGCAACTGTGGATCCCCGAACTGCTGGCATAATTGATAAGCGCGTTCATGTACGGCCTTGCTCTGCGCGGAAGCAATACTATGGACAGCCATCGTCGGCGCGCCCAAAGCTAGCTGGAGCTCAACCTCCAGACAAGATGACTGCTCGCCCGTGGGCAGAGAAGCGCAGACGTCCAGGCCGCGCTGGAAGTACGAAATAGCCTCGCGGTAGGCTGACTGCCGGACCGCGTACCGGCCGGCTTTCAGAAGATAAGCGATCGCCTTCTCTTTCAATGTCCCTGATCCAGTTCCATCAGCGGGCAAAGCGCGTTCAAAGTGAAGAGCCAGCTCGCCGACCCTTTCCTGTTCATCAGTCCCGGCTTGCTGCTCCATAGCCTCGCCAACCCGCCTATGCAAGTATAAGCGTCTGGGGCGGGGTAGATCTTGATAGATCGTCTCTTGAATCTTGTGGTGGGTGAAGAGGTAATCACCGCCAGCCTCAGCCTCCTCTTCGGCGATCAACCGCTGGCGCAGCAAATCGTCCAGGGCGGTGAGCGATTTCTCCTCGCCAGCCCCCCATGCTTGAAGAAGCAGGTCATAATCAAACGTCCTACCCACGATGGCAGCGACGCAGGCGGCAGCCTGAGCTTCCTCGCTAAGGCGGGCAAGACGGGCCCGGATCGTCTCGCTCACAGTTGCGGGAAAGGGTAGATCGGCCCGGCCTAGATGGCCGAAGTCTCCTTGCCAAAGACCATTTTCCAGACGAATCGCGCCCTGCTCAAACAACTCCTTGAGCGTCTCGATCAGGAAGAAGGGGTTGCCCTCGGTTTCCTGGTACAGGCGGGTAACCAGCGGTTCGGCGACGGCGCCGTCTCCGGACATGCGGGTGATGAGCGCCCTGACTGCGTCTTCCGACAGACGCGGCAGTTGCAGGCGCATGGCTAGACGCTCGCGGTCAAGGCGGCGACCAGCGGTAGCCAAAGGATGGTCCGGAGAAACGGCTTCAGGCCTTAGTGTGCCGACGACAAGCAATGGATCGGCAACCATCTGTCGGGCCAGATAATGCAACAGTTCCAGCGCGGAATCGGTCGCCCACTGCAGATCCTCCAGGACAAGTAGAAGCGGCTCATGGCTGGCCAGCAGGGCCATGAATTGAGCAATGGCTTGAAATAGCCCCGGCTGCCCTTCATCCACAGCTTCAATTTGCGGGCTTCGGAGTTCTGGCTGCAAGCGGGCCAATTGGCTTTTCGCCCACAATGGAAGTTGATCGGCAATTACGCTGACGAGCGCTTGTGGAGAAGAACGCAGAAGCTCGGCGAAAGGTTGATAGGGCAACAAACGCTCGAACTCGTAGCAACAACCCTGCAGGACGCGCACACCCCGCCAGCGCTGCTGGTCGGCAAACGCTTGAACGAGCCGGGTCTTACCCACGCCAGCCTCCCCTGATATCAAGACCAGGCTACACTGATCAGCCATTGCGCCCTTCCAGGCGGCCGCCAGGTAAGCCAATTCGTCCTCGCGGCCGACCATGGGCGTCTCCCTGGCCACATCCAGCGGGCTGTAACCCAGCGCTTGAGTACGGGAGGCCGGCGTCGCTGGCAGCCCAGGCGCGCGAGAGGGCACTGCGGCGAAACGTCCTGCGGCAATAGCTTGCCGAAGGGCTCTTGTCTCGGCCGCGGGCTCGATGCCCAATTCGTCTTGCAGCAACTGTCGGCACTGGTCATATTGCTTCAGAGCAGCGTTGCGCCGGCCGAGTTGGCAATGGGCGCGCATGATGACCCGGTGGGCGTCCTCGCGCAAGGGATCGCTCTCAAGTAACTGCATGGCCGAGGCCAGCGCTTCGCCATAGGAGGCATTCGATTCATAGCCGGTCATTAACCGGGTCAACATCTCGGCATACAGGTTTTCAAGCCGGTAGCGCTCGTTCAAAACCCAATCGTCGTAGAAGCCGTCTAAAAAAGCCCCGCGATAGAGTTCCGAAGCGGCCTGCAAATCAGAGAATTCACGACGCGATGCGTATTCGGCGAACGCCTCGGCATCCAGCCAAACGGGTGCGTCGGGGTCGAATTGTATTGAGCCAAGGTCACTGCAAATGAAGTCGGCGTCGGGCAGACAACTACGAATATGCCAGACCGCGGTGGACAGAGAGCGCCGCGCTCTGTGGTCCGATCGTCCGCCCCAAAACATGCCGGCGAGCCGTTCGCGCGGGTGGCAAGTTTGGCGGTTGCAGATCAGAAATGCGAGCAGCGATTGGGACTTGAGGGTAGCCGGCTTGGGCAGCGACTCACCGTCCCCGTCACGTATTTCGAAGGTCCCCAGCGTATACAGCCGAATCATCACTTCCCGTGGATCATCTGCGGCGATTCGCTTCATTCTGGCGAGTCGTAGTTGCTCCCGAAAGGATGGCAAGCGAAGGCGCGGCAAGCCCACGACCCCTCGCTATCATGATAACATAGGACCGGCGTAGCCGGAAGTGTAAAAACCCTGGTTTCAGGGTGATTTCTGTCAGTTCTAGCCAGCCACAACGTCATAGCTTGGCCCACTTGACTTCCGCCAAATCCCTCTGCAGTGCAATGAATGCTCAGCGTGTAAACTGTGCTCGTTCGAGCTTTTGTGGATGTGCCACCCCAAGAAAATACATGCCGGAATCTTCCAATCCACAACTCTGGCAAACCCGCTGTGAAGGAATGTTCTCGGCGCGCACACCAGTATGTAGAAGTTCAGCTGAATTTTCTTGATAGCTGGCAAGAATGATCCGGGCAAGTAATAGCTGAGCGAATCCCTTTCCTCGTTGGCTCGGTTCAGTAGCAAGAAACCCAACGTGTGCGGCTTTCCCATAAGGACCTTCCGGATTGTGTCGAAATATACTGACTCCTGTGGCCACCACTTCATCTTGCGGATCGAGGATCATCTCGGCGACCACAGGAACTTCCTGGCCTCGCAGAATGTAGCCAGGTAAGGGGGCAACGTCACAACGATGCATCATTTTCTGAAAACTGTGCACCAGTTCTTCTGGAGCTGTAGTAGTAATTCGATCAACTCTGTAGCCAGGGGGAAGGCGTCGCGATGCCATAACCGACTCGCATCTCGACTCCGTCTTCTCGTTCGAAAGGAGATGTTGCCAGATTCCTACTTCTAGTCCGTGTTCTTCCAAAGCAGAACTAAGTTCGTCGACGATCGTCGCCTTAGTAAATGCCAGAGCCAAGAAACCTAATTCCATCGTTAAACCGGCTATGCTCCCAACTTCATCGAGCGCCGGATCGTCCAGGCCTATCGCCCGACCAACAAATGACAGACGCGGATGGGCTTTTAAATATTGCCAAAGACGATAATACCGTTGTTGTAGCTTTACTTGAGAATCATTTCCGAAAAACTCAAACTGTTCCATTCCGTTTCTCATTCCGGACCAAACCCAGCAAATCGTTTTCCATCGCATTACGGGATGCTACACGGCTCTCACGACCATCGATACTGGGAGTAGCATCTGGTATGATTGTATGATGGTATTGGAGAGAGACGCTAATTACAATATGCATTAGAGCAGCCAAGGAGGATGTAGTGAGCAAGGTCTACCTACACCGAGCCGGTATGCCCGATAAGCTTTTGGGTCGCGTTGAAGATGACGGCCGTGTCTATCGTAGTGACATTGGTCCAGATGATCGAATTGGCAGAGTCGATTTAGAAAGCGGCGAAGTTTACGCTTCTCGACTCGGGCCAGACAAGTATCGTGGCCGGGTAGATCTGGAAACCGGGCGCGTCTACCGGCATGTTACTGCGGGACCAGACGATTACCTTGGGCGAGTAAACGAAGACGGCCGGATGGATCGCCATGATGCCCTAAGCCCAGACGATTACCTGGGCAAGATTACAAAGCCACAATCATTAGCTCACGCAGGAGCCGCCTTTCTGTTGCTCGTGCTGCCGGCCGGGATCGAAGATTAGCGATTCATATTGGCTGCATCCTGCTGGCAGCCTTCCCATCACTTAAGCTACAATCAACTCAATCAACTACACAGAACCGACGAGGTATCCATGACGGCCGAACACAAACGATTGGTGGAAGCCCGGACGGGTGAAGTCGCCTGGCGGCGCTGGGGTCCCTATCTGAGCGAACGGCAATGGGGCACCGTGCGCGAGGATTACAGCCCCCATGGCACGGCCTGGGACTATTTCAGTCACGACCAGGCCCGCTCGCGGGCTTACCGCTGGGGCGAAGACGGCCTGGCCGGCATCTCCGACGACGGGCAGCGACTCTGTTTCGCCCTGGCCCTGTGGAACGGGCAGGACCCCATACTGAAGGAAAGGGCCTTTGGCCTGACCGGCGGCGAAGGCAACCACGGCGAGGATGTCAAGGAATATTATTTCTACCTGGACAACATCCCCAGCCACGCTTACATGAAGTACCTCTATAAGTATCCCCAGCGATCCTATCCCTATACGAAAATTGCCCAAGAAAATCGCCGCCGCGGCCGCCATGATTTCGAGTACGAATTGCTGGACACCGGTATCTTTGACGACGACCGTTACTTCGACGTCTATGTGGAATACGCCAAGGTGGCGGCCGACGACATCCTGATCCAGATTAGCGTCGCCAACCGCGGCCCCGAGGCGGCCGCTTGCCACCTGTTGCCCACCCTATGGTTCCGCAATACCTGGTCCTGGTTCCCAGGCAGCGAGAAGCCCGAACTCAAGCTGGTCCCGGCCGGCGCCGATTACGAGTTAAGCCTGGTTGAGACCAATCATCCGGAATTGGGCGCCCGCTGGCTCTACTGCCAGGGGGCTGACCACCTGCTGTTCACCGAAAACGAGACCAATAACCAACGCCTGTTCGGATCGGCCAATGCTTCGCCCTATGTGAAGGACGGCATCGACGAGGCCATCGTCCACGGCCGGGCCGAGGCGATCAACCCGGCCCAGACCGGCACCAAGGTCGCGGCCCACTACCCCCTGGAAGTCGCCGCCGGAGAGACGGCCGTGGTCTGGCTACGGCTGAGCGATGCCGGCGATTTGGCCGAGCCCTTTGATCAGTTCGCCGAGTTGGTAGCCCAGCGCAAAGAAGAAGCCGACGACTTCTACCAACACATCACCCCTTTCCCACTGCCGGAAGATATGCGCAACGTGCAGCGCCAGGCCTTCGCCGGCCTGCTGTGGACCAAGCAGTTTTACCACTACTGGGTAGACGAGTGGCTGGATGGCGATCCGGCCGGGCCGCCACCATCCGCTACACGAAAACGTGGTCGCAATCGCGATTGGTGGCACTTCAATTCGGCCGATATCCTATCCATGCCCGACAAATGGGAATTTCCCTGGTTCGCCGCCTGGGACCTGGCTTTCCATACCATTCCCCTAGCCATGGTGGATCCGGATTTTGCCAAAGAGCAGCTCATCCTCCTGACCCGGGAATGGTATATGCACCACAACGGCCAGAGTCCGGCCTACGAGTGGGCCTTTGGCGACGTGAATCCGCCGGTCCACGCCTGGGCGGCCATGCGCGTTTACCAGATCGAAGGCAAGATGACCGGCCGCAAGGACCGGCGCTTCCTGGAGCACATCTTCCAAAAGCTGTTACTGAACTTCACCTGGTGGGTCAACCGCAAGGACGCCGAAGGCAATAATATCTTTGAAGGCGGATTCCTGGGGCTGGACAATATCGGCGCCTTCGACCGCGGCGCCCGGTTGCCCTCGGGCGGCCGGCTGGAACAAGCCGACGGCACCAGTTGGATGGCCATGTATTGCCTGAATATGCTGGCCATCGCCCTGGAACTGGCCGAGGAAAACCCGGTCTATGAGAACCTGGCCACCAAGTTTCTTGAACACTTCCTCTATATCGCCGACGCCATCAACGACCTGGGCCATGAATCTGACGGCCTGTGGGATGAAGGGGACGGCTTTTACTACGACGTGCTCAGGCTGCCCGACGGCCGGGACATTCGCATGCGCACCCAAACCATCGCCGGCCTGGTTCCTCTCTTCGCCATCGCCACATACAGACCTTTCGAGCCCGGCGACTTCCCCGATTTCAGCCGGCGCGTGGCCTGGTTCATGGAAAATCGGCCGGACCTGGTGGAAAACATCGCCGACTTACAGCAGCCTGGATTCGCCGCCCGCAAGCTATTGTCCATCGTCGCACCCGAGAAACTATCCCGCATCCTGGAGAAGATGCTGGACGAGGATGGCATGTTGAGCCCCTATGGCATCCGCTCCGTCTCCCGTCTGCACGCCCGGCAACCTTTCGTCTTCGAGGTCGACGGGCAACGTTTCGAGTTGGGCTACGAGCCGGCCGAGTCGCGATCGGGCCTTTTCGGCGGCAATTCCAATTGGCGCGGCCCGGTCTGGTTTCCGCTCAATTATTTACTGATCGAATCCTTGCAGAAATTCCATTACTACCTGGGCGACGACTTCCTGGCCCCCTGGGCTATCGGACCAGAGGAAGGAATGACGCTATGGCAGGTGGCCGGCGAGTTGTCGGAGCGACTGATCAAGCTTTTCCTGAAAGACGGGGACGGCCGCCGGCCGATATACGGCGGAACAGAAAAATTCCAAAATGATCCCTACTGGCGAGACCTGATCCTCTTCAACGAATACTTCCACGGCGATAACGGCGCCGGCCTGGGCGCCAGTCACCAGACCGGCTGGACCGGCATCGTGGCCAAGCTTATCCAGCAATATGGCGAGTATCAGATGCAGCATAAGGCGCCGCTGGGGAGCGATTAGCTGTGAGCAGTGAGCTTCTAGCCGGCTCGCGCGAATGGCTGGTGACCAATGGAATTGGCGGCTACGCCAGCGGCACAGTGGCCGGGCATCTGACCCGACGTTATCACGGTTACCTGATGGCTGCCCTCGATCCGCCGCTCGGCCGGACGTTGCTGCTAGCCAAGTTGGATGAAACAGCCGGCTACGACGGCCTCTCCTACCCCTTGTTCACCAACCGGTGGGCTGGCGAACACGTCAACCCTCACGGTTACAGGCATGTCGAAAGCTTCAACCTGGACGGTAGCATCCCCGTTTGGCGCTTCAACCTGAACGGAGCCCGGCTAAAGAAACGGATCTGGATGGCCGCCGGAGCCAATACGACCTACATCTATTACAGCCTGGTCCAGGCCGACCGGCCGCTGGCTCTCAGCATCAAAGCCTTCGCCAACTACCGCGACTACCACGGCCTGACCCAGGGTGGCGAATGGCAGATGAACGTCGAAGCAGTAGATCATGGTTTGCAGGTCACCGCCTTCCCGAACGCCGTTCCCTTCTACGTACTGAGCGACGCGGCCGAAGCGACTCCTAGCCACGCCTGGCACGCCGGCTATGACCTGGCCCTGGAACGATACCGGGGCATGGAGCATCACGACGATCACCTGCTGGTCGGCACGTTCCGGGCGATGCTCGATCCCGGCCAGAGCCTGACCCTGGTGGCCAGCACTACGGAGGTTCCGGCTCTAGACGGCAGGGCTGCCCTGGCAGAACGCCACCGCCATGAACGAGCCTTGCTGACCAAAGCCAAATTGCCCCGGACGACAACGCCAGAGTGGATCCAGCGCCTAGTCTTGGCCGCTGATCAATTCGTCGTCGACCGGTCGCTGCCCGACAGGACCAGCGGCAAGAGCATGATCGCCGGCTACCCGTGGTTCGGCGACTGGGGCCGAGACACGATGATCAGCCTGCCGGGCCTGGCCCTGGTCACCGGCCGGCCGGAGGTGGCCCGAACCATCCTACGAACCTACGCCCAATACGTCGACGGCGGCATGCTGCCCAACCGTTTCCCCGACAGTGGCCGGGAGCCAGAATACAATACCGTCGACGCCACCCTCTGGTATTTCCAGGCCATCGACGCCTATCACCAGGCGACCCACGACGACGATTTGCTGGCGGAGTTATTCTTGGTTCTGGTGGACATCATCGCCCATCATCAACAGGGCACTCGTTATAACATCAGCGTCGATCCGGCCGACGGGCTGCTCTATGCCGGCCAGCCGGGCGTACAGCTGACCTGGATGGACGCCAAGGTCGACGACTGGGTGGTCACGCCGCGCATCGGCAAGCCGGTGGAAGTCAATGCCCTGTGGTACAACGCGTTACGAGCCATGGTTCGTTTCGCCCGGCTTCTGGGCGAGTCACATGATCTTTATGAGGCCTCAGCCCAGCAAACCCGGGATGGCTTCGGCCGGTTTTGGAACGAGGCGGTCGGTTATTGTTACGATGTGCTCGACGGGCCTGAGGGTCATGACCCGGTCCTGCGTCCCAACCAGATCTTCGCCGTGTCCTTGCCAGACAGCCCTCTCTCAAAAGAACAGCAGCGGGCGGCGGTCGACGTCTGCGGCCGGCATTTACTCACCTCTTATGGTTTGCGCAGCCTGGCCCCTGGCGACGTTGAATATCAGGGTCATTATGGGGGCGATATTCGCCAGCGCGACGGCGCCTACCACCAGGGCACGGTCTGGGGTTGGCTGCTTGGCCCCTATTGCCTGGCTCACTACCGGGTCTACCGCGATGAAGCCCTGGTGCTTTCCTTCCTGGCGCCTATGGCCAGTCACCTGGACGAAGCCGGCCTGGGCAGCTTGAGCGAGATCTTTGACGGCGATGATCCCTTCACCCCCCGCGGATGTTTTGCCCAGGCCTGGAGCGTGGCCGAGACGCTGCGAGCCTGGTGGGAGATCGCCGGTGGTCGGCGCTAGACAGAGTAGTAGGCTTTCTGCTCGCCAGTTGGCCTATCTTTACAGACCAGCTACGAGATAGTATCTCGTCCTGCTCTAGGCGCGACCCAGCGCCTTCTTGCGTTCGGCAAGGGCCTCTTCTAAGAGGGCGTAGATCTCCGGCCGGCCAGCATCCTCAACCGACCGTACCTTGACATGGCGCAGTTTCTTGCCGGTGCCTTCCATCAGCCCGGCCGGGTCAGGCAAAGTCGCGCCTATGTAAAAGCCGAGGTTCACCCAATTCTTGTGCGGCAAAATATAGGCATAACCCTCGCTCATCTTCTTCGGCCCAACGCCATAGGTCGCCGCCCGGTCGCCCAGGCGCACCACTTCCACTGTGTTGGGATCGACCTCGACGACGATCTCACGCAGACGCCGGGCTATCGGCCGCATCCCGGGTTCGGCGATATCCATCAATTCATCAAACGTGCCAAATTTCGTGTCTGCCATGCGATCCTCATGATCCACAACTTCTTGTTATTCAGCCGCCTCACTCGCTTGCTTCTTACGAACAGCCGCCAGGGTCAACTTCCGGCCGCGGTTGGCCAGAGCCTCGAATTGGGCCGGGTCGAAGCTGCCTTCGAGCGCCTCAAGATCGGCGGCCGCCTTTTCTCTCGTATATCGATCGGCCGCCGGATGGTTGGCCGTCAAGGATAACAATTGTAAGCCGTTTTCGAGATCGTCTGAGGCGATCATCGTTTCCGCCAGGGACAGCAGCGCGCTCAACTCCGCCCGTTTCTGGCGACTCTCGCCGCCCACGGTTAGCCCCCTTCGTAGATGCGCCTTGGCCTGCTCCAACTCGCCCACCCCGAGAGCGGTTCGCCCGAGCCCAATTTGGCTGCGCATAACGCCCGAAACAAATCCCATATCCTCGCTGGCTTGCAAACTGTCATGAAAGTCCTTCCTGGCCGCGCGAAGTTCTTCTCGCTCCAAGGCCATTTCGCCGCGCGAGATTAAGGCCAGGATCGCCCCTTTCCGGTAGCCGAGCTCTTGGCAAATTTCCCAACTCTTGCGACAAAGCTCATGGGCCTGATCCAGGTCGCCCGTCAACCGGTGCACTTGGCTAAGCCTATCCAGGGTCAGGGCCGTCCCCCTTCGGTTACCAGATTGCGCCGTTATGGCCAAGCCTCGCTCAAACAGGCGCCGGGCCTCTTCGTATTCGCCGAGAGCCGTGGCCACCCGACCGAGATTGGTCAAGGCTAGCGCCCGGCCGCGGCTGTCGCCGATCTCTTCTGAGAGGGTGAGGCTTGACTCGAAATGCTCCCTGGCGTTCTCGTATTCGCCTTCAGCGTAGGCCAGATCGCCTAAGTCACCCAGCGCCAGGATCTTGCCCATAGGATAATTATGGATCTCAGCCAGATCGAGGCCCTCTTGAAAGAGATGCCTGGCCTCGCCAGCCTCGCCCAGGATACGCAAGATCCCGCCCAGCGTGTGCAGGTAAAGCATGATGCCGATGTAGTCCCCAAGCGGCCTCAGGATGTCTACCCCTTCTTGCAGGAGTTGTCTGGCTTCCTCATAGTTGCCCAGCGCCCCGTCGATACGGCCCAGGTTGGCCAGGTTCTGACCCTTGGCCCAGGGCCATGTGTAACGGTACTCATGATCGCGCTCCAACCGCTCGTCTATCCCTTCCAGGAAGCGGCGGGCAGTCGCGTAATCGCCCATACCGTAGAGGGTATTTATCACAAGACCGCCGGCCACCCAGTATCCTTCAAGATCCCCTTCCTCAAACAGCTGGTCGGCCGCCGATTCGGCCGTCAATCCCGGCATCGTCTGCACATCCTTGTAGCGGGACAGGCGCGAAGCGAACCACGCTTGCCGGATTCGCAGATTGGTCACGGCAAGTCCTAATCCATTGTCTTCCTCTTCGATCACCTCTCCCGAATCCGCGAGCGCTTCGGCGGCCGCCCTGAACGCTTCCTCGCCTTCAGAATACCAGGCCTTGGCCTCATAAAACCAAAACAGGCTGCGCATAGCGTCTTCCAGCAAGGGGCGATTTGCCCCTTCGATCGCCCACTGCCAGGCCAGCAGGACATTGTCAAGCTCGCCATTGATCTGCTTAATGGGTCCGGTTCTTGCGCCTCGGATTAAACTCTGCTCGAATCCTTTCAGGAAATCGGAGAAGTAGGCGGCATGTTGCCCCTGCGTCGTCTGGCACGATTCCTCATCTTCCTCAAGTTTTTGGGCGGCGAACTGGCGTAATAGCTCGTGCAGCTGGAACCGGCCGTTGCTGTCGCGGGTTAACAAAGAGTTGTTGATGAGATCCGACACAATCCTTATGGTCGCGCCGGTGACGCTCTGGGCGGCGTCCCGGCTAAAGCCGCCGCGAAAAACCGACAATTTCGCGAAAGCCGCCTGTTCCTTCGACGAAAGGTCGCCCCAGGAATGCTCAAATACGGCCCGAACGCTGCGCTGGCGCAAGGGGACATCTTGCATTTCGGTCGCCAACAGATCGAGATCAGCTTCAATTTCGGCCGCTATTTCCTGGCAATTCAGTGTTTTGACCCAGGCGGCCGCCAGTTCAAGGGCCAGCGGCATGCCGTCCACCAGCCGGCAAACGCGGATGATGGCCCGTACTTCTTCCAGGGGCGGGTCGAAGCCGGGACGAACACGCCGCGCGCTTTGCATGAATAGGGCCACCGAACTATATGCGGTTGCCGTTTCCAACGACCCGTTTTCTGGAACCGATAGGCCGGGCACGTCGAAGGTCCACTCGGCATGAAGCCGCAGCTGCCGGCGAGAGGTGGCCAGGATCTTGACTCCCGGCGCCGTCATGAGAATGTCGGCCACGGCGCCGGCACCGTCGACGAGATGTTCGAAGTTGTCAAGCAAAAGCAACAGCTGTTTCCCGGCCAGGTAACTGTGCAGCTGGTTCTCGAGGTCTTCATCGCCATAGAAGGAAAGCTTCAGGGCATTGGCTATGGTCGAAGGTATGTTGTCGGCCGAAACGACGCCGGCCAGGGGGACAAAAAAGACGCCGTGCCGGAAGGCTTCGATTTGCTCGGCCGCGGCCTGTAGGCCAAGGCGCGTCTTGCCCATCCCGCCGGGCGCTACCAGGGTCAACAAACGGCAATCTGGCTTGGAGAGCAGATCGCCGATCTCGACCAGCTCGTCCTCTCTGCCTACCAGGGGCGTCGGCTGGCGGGGCAGGTTGTTGGGCTGAGACGACATGGAACGCAGGGTGGGGAATTCTTGCAGCGCCAGATCGGCATGGACGAGGCCAAAGACCTGTTGGGGTGCGGCCAGGTCTTTAAGCTGATGCAGCCCCAGGTCCTGAAGGCTGGCGCCGTCGGGCAATGGGCAAATGGCCATCACTTCGGGCGTCAGGATGATCTGGCCGCCCCAGGCCGTCGCCATGAGACGGGCAACCCGGTTGACCACCGGT
>CP070688.1:3872411-3880137 GCA_020353135.1 Chloroflexota bacterium | reverse complement strand
ATGGTCATCCTGATTACCGATAATATCAGCAGCATCCCGGCCAGGTTGGGCACGTCCCGGGCCACAGGTATCGTGCGCGGCGGAGGTCTCAGCGGCGCGATGACCATGGACTGGATTGACCTGGAAGCCCAGTTGGAGATTGGCGAAACGGTTCTTACTTCCGGACTGGGCGGTAAATTTCCCGAGGATATGGTCATAGGCCGGGTAACGGCTGTCGAGCGGCAAGAGGCCGATTTGTTCCAGCGCGCGATCATCCAGCCGGCCGTCGATTTCGGCTCGCTAGAAATGGTCTTCGTCATCACCGACTTTCGAACCATCGACACCAGCATCTTCGACACGCTGCCAGAAGATCTGGGCGATACGCCATTAGCCCAGGCCTCTATCTGGCTATCCCGGTAGTCGCTCTTCTGGCAATCATCCAGGCCACCGTGCTGCCGGCTTTTCCTGTTTTTAGCGTCTCCCCAGGCCTGTGGCTGGTGGTGATAGTTGCCTGGACTTTATTGCGCGGGACGCGCGAAGGCCTGATCCTGGCATTCATTGGCGGCATAGTCGTCGATCTCATCTCGGCAGCGCCTCTTGGCGTCACATCCCTGTCGCTTATGTTATCGGTTGCCCTGGTTACCTTCTTTCAGCGGCACCTGCCAAAGAATCCGGTACTTATGCCGGCCCTGCTCACTGCCCTGGCCACTATCCTGTTCTGGCTCATCTATTTGCTTTTGCTCAGGCTTATCATGCCATTTATCATCGGCGGCCAAGCGTTTCTGGGCATCTCTGATCTTCGGGCAGGCGGCGAACGCAATAGCGTCTTGAACGACATCGGGCGTGGATATGGGCTTTCAGCGCCGGTGCTACGTTTTATTTTGCAGTCGGCGATTATTCATGCCGTACTGGCGATCCCTCTCTATTGGGCTGTCGGTACACTGCAGCGGGCCTATGGTCGTCGACGAGTGGAAATCTGATCGGCCGTTAAGCATAGGCTGTGCGTTGGGTGAGAAACCCCCTGCAAGCGCGACCATGGACAACGTGGTCACTAGAATCTAAGCATGTCTCGAATAGGTTGGGATCGGGTTGAAGATTATGAGGCGTCCGAAGACGACACTGGCTTGCGCGGCCGGTTGCTCTTGCTGCGGGCCGTAGTCGTCGTCGTCATGATCCTACTGGTCTATCGCGTTTACTGGCTACAGCAGACACGTGGCGGCGAACTGCAAACGCTGGCCGAAGAAAATCAGCTGGCTCGACTGACGATCGATCCGCCGCGCGGCGTCATGTTCGACCGCGAAGGCCGGCCGCTAGCCGTTAACGAACCTAGTTTCAACGTGACGATCACCCCGGCCTTCCTGCCGACCGATACAGCCGAACGACAGGCCATTTTCGAAAGACTATCCGTTTTGACCGGCGTGCCTGTTACCAATACGCTGCAAAGGCAGGAGTTATTGTCGGCGGCCGACCCGGCTCTAGTCAGCACTTACAGTCGGCTCTCCGAGCTATACGGGGTGCCGGTGGAGGAAACCCTAGATGAAAGTGGCGTGGTGCCTGAGCTGCCAGACAGCATAGAAGGCATCGTCGAGACTTTTAGCTTCGCGCCCTACCTCCCCGCGGCAATTAAGACCAACATCCCTATCACGCTGGCTTATCGTATCGAGCAAGAGAGCATATTCTTGCCCGGCGTTCGAGTCATCGAGGAGCCTGTGCGGAAATACCCTAGCGACGAAACGACGTCCCACCTCATTGGTTATATGGGTCCTATTCCTAACGAGAATTGGCTGGATTTAGGCTACGAGCGCGACGACCGCGTAGGCTGGGCCGGTCTGGAATCGTCGATGGAAATCGAGCTTGCCGGTCGGAAAGGCGAACGCCAGATCGAGCAGGACTGGACCGGTCGCGAACTTCGCCAGATTGGCCCGACTGTCGAGCCTGAGCCAGGGCTAAACTTACACCTCACCATTGACCTGGATTTGCAGGAAAAAGCTTTCGACATATTGCAGGAGACCATCGAGCGACGGCGAGTGACAGTAGACCCATTCACCGGCGAGGAAGTCGAGGTTGAACAAGGGGTGGTGATTGCCCTCAATCCAAATACGGGCGAGATCCTGGCCATGGTCAATATCCCAACCTTTGACAATAACCGCTTCTCTACAGAGGTACCGGTAGACTATTACCTGGGCCTGGCCCGGAACGATTACACGCCGTTGGTGAACCACGCCATTAGCGGCCAGTACCCGCCAGGTTCGACGTTTAAGTTGGTACCCGCTTCTGGCGCGCTCCAGGAGGGCGTTATCTCGCCAAACCGCCTGTTATTCGACCCAGGAGAAATTACGATCCCTAACCGATTCGCGCCTAACGATCCAGGCCGCGCCCAGACCTTCGTGTGTTGGTTCCGCGAAGGTCATGAGCACATGAACATGATCTCGGGCATCTCTAATTCGTGCGACGTTTACTTCTACAAGATCAGCGGTGGCTTTAACCAGGACGGTGAGGTGGTCCAGGGGCTTGGCGTCGATCGCTTACATGAGTATTCCGATCAATTCGGCTTTGGTCGCGTTCAGGGCATCGAGCTCCCCCTGGAAGCGCCGGGAAACAATCCCAGCCAGGCCTGGAAACGACAGACTCATGGCGAGCCGTGGTCCACCGGTGACGACTACAATATGGGCATTGGCCAGGGCTTCGTTACGTCTACGCCGCTACAGGTGGCGCAGATGGCGGCGGTGGTCGCCAATGGCGGCTTCTTGTACCGGCCGACAATCATCCATCACATGACTGACGCCGAGGGTAATATCGTCCAGCCTTTTGAGCCCGAAGTTCTCAATTCGGTCAACGTCGATCGCCAGTGGTTGGACATCGTGGCCGAGGGCATGCGCCAGGTAAACCAGGAAGGCGGAACCGGCGCCTCGTTCACTCCATGGCTGGATGAATTTGGCATCACTTCGGCCGGCAAGACCGGTACAGCGGAGTACTGCGATAATATCGCTATAGAACGTGGCTGGTGCAAGGAATGTCAGATATTGCCCACTCACTCGTGGTATGTGGGCTACGCGCCCTTTGAGAATCCGGAAATCGTCGTCGTCGCTTTCATCTTCAATGGCGGTGAAGGCTCACGATGGGCTGGACCGGTCGTCCGAGAAACCATGGCGGCTTATTTCGGCGTCGATTCCTACGCACCGGTCGAAGAATCAGAAACTCCAGGGGAACAACCTGAGGAGGAAACGCCGGCCGAGCCAGAGCCGACGCCCACGGTGCCGGCCGTCATTCCTCCCTAGCCACATGGCGCCCTTCATCGAATTCCCGTTTTTAGTCGATTGTGCTATTATCCGCTCATGGCGTATGCCCTCCTGATCCGACACGCGCAAAATGACTGGGTAAGCAAAAATCGTCTGGCCGGATGGACGCCAGGTGTTCACTTGAACGACGCCGGTCGGAAGCAGGCCGAGCAGCTAGGCGACCGGTTGTCCAAGCTACCGCTCAAGGCGATCTACAGCAGTCCCTTGGAGCGCTGCTTGGAAACGGCCGAAACCGTAGCGGCCGCGCACGACCTGGAAATCACCCTACTAGATGCGGTCGGCGAGGTGCGTTACGGTAAGTGGGAAGGCAAGAAGATCAAGAAGCTAAGCAAGAAACGATCCTGGCATGCCGTGCAGCATTTCCCAAGCCGTTTTCGCTTTCCTGAGGGAGAATCTTTTCTTGAGGTACAACAGCGCGCCGTGACGGCGATAGAGTCCTTGAGCCGTCGACACAAGAAGGAAATGATAGCCATAGTCTCCCACGCCGACGTCATTAAGCTTGTGCTGGCCCATTATTTGGGCACCCATATTGATCTCTTCCAGCGAATTGCCGTCTCGACGGCATCTGTCAGCCTGCTGGCGCTGCCTGAAAGCGGGAGCGTCCGCGCACTTCGAATCAACGATCATGGTCCAATAGAACCACCTCCGCCGCCGAAAGAGCGGAATGAAGATTCAGAGAAGACGCGAGATACAACGGCCGGCGAGGAGAACGTGGCTCCTGAACTCGCAACGACCCCGGATGGGGGCAAGCCAGGCGGTCCGGTATCGTTTTCCAAGACGGAGGCAATGACCTAACCATGTCCCGCCACATCGAACTGAATCCCGTTACGCATATTACAGTTGGCACGGTTGGTCCACCTGGGCAACGTGTCTTTTATCTGCAGGGCAGTCGCGGTGCGGATGTAATTTCGTTGATCATCGAAAAGCAGCAGGCCTCCATGCTAGCTTCAAGTCTGGAAACGTTGCTGGAGGATCTGGCTGAGAAGTATCCGGCCGGGGAGGATCGCGAACCGGTCTGGACTGACATGCGCCTTCGTGAACCAATTGAGCCTCTCTTTCGAGTCGGCAATATGGGTTTGGGCTACAACGAGGAGGTCGACCGGATCGTCGTGGTAGCCTATGAGCTCGTCGAAGAAGACGAAGACGCAAATGCCGTCAGTTTGTGGGCTACGCGAGACCAGGCTCAGGCTTTGATCAAGCACTCCAATGACGTCGTTAGCGCCGGAAGGCCGATTTGCGGCAACTGCGGCCAGCCGATTGACCGAGATGGTCATTTCTGTCCAAATCGCAACGGGCACTCCGTCTGATCCCTGATCTTGTTTCCTGGGCGCTGCAATTGGCGCGGCGATGATCATTGGGCGCCTACATGGGAGACTGTCCATATGCGGGCAGGAGCACACAAACACCTTGCACGACTATGACCGACAAGGAACTCACGGCTGACATTTTGAAGATCCTTGAACATGGTCAATTGGAGATGGAGGGCCTGGTCAGCTGGGGATCCAACTACACTTTTCTGGTTCATATAACGCACGAAACGGGCGAACTGGATGCCATTTACAAACCCGGCCGGGGGGAAAGGCCATTGTGGGACTTCGCCCGCGGAACTCTGTGCCTTCGCGAGCGAGCCGCCTATCTGACCAGCGAAGCCTTGCGCTGGTCCATCGTGCCGCCAACCGTATTGCGTGAAGGGCCGCATGGTTGGGGATCGGTGCAATTCTTTGTTGACCACGATCCCCAGATACACTATCTGACTATTCAGGGGGAGTATGTCGAACAATCGCAAAAGATCGCCCTCTTTGACGTCATCATCAACAACGCCGATCGCAAGAGCGGACATGTGCTATTGGGCGACGATGGCCGCATTTGGGCTATCGACCACGGCGTTTCATTTCACAACGAATACAAATTGCGCAGCGTGATTTGGGACTTTGCCGGCCAGTCTATTCCGGCAAATCTAAAGGATGCCCTGGTTGCATTTCAATCCTGGCTGTGTTACGGTAGCGACCCGATTCTGAAGGAGTTGGGGCAGCTTCTGGACAAGAGCGAAATGGGTGCGCTCGAAGATCGTCTTCGGCGGCTAATCGAAGATGATATATTCCCACACCCTGGGCCAGGCAGGCATTACCCCTGGCCTCTAGTCTAGCAAGAGTTGCAGGCTGGTAAAGACGAGTCCGATGACGGCAAGTGATACGCAGATCGAAATAGCGGCGAGCTTGTTGGCCGATTCCAGGCACATAGTGGCCTTGACAGGTGCCGGCATTAGCACGCCTTCTGGCATCCCTGACTTCCGCAGCCCTAACTCAGGCTTGTGGGAGAACGCCGATCCGTTTGAGGTAGCCTCGATCTATTCCTTCCGCAGTCGACCCCAGGATTTTTATGATTGGATCCAGCCGATTACCAGGTTGACTTTGAACGCTGCTCCCAATCCAGCTCATCTCGCCCTGGCTCAAATGGAACAAAGCGGCCGGCTGCGCTGCATAATTACCCAAAATGTAGACATGCTGCACAGCAAGGCGGGCTCGTCAACCGTTCATGAAGTGCATGGTCATTTTCGCGAGATGACTTGCCTGCGCTGCTACACCGTTTATCCATCTGATCCTTATCTTGATGTCTTCATGAATTCTGGGGATATTCCCAGTTGCGACGGCTGCGGCGGAGTACTTAAGCCAAACGTCATTCTAATTGGCGAGCAGCTACCCGTACGCGTCCTAAATGAGGCGAAAAAACAGACGCGTCTGTGCGACGTGATGTTGGTGGCCGGGTCGTCCTTGGAGATGGCGCCCGCCGGCGACTTGCCGCTGCTGGCAGTTGAAACCGGCGCCCGACTGGTGATCGTCAATCTCGAACCGACGCACTTGGACCATCTGGCCGACGCGACTATCTATGGCGATGTCGTCGACGTCTTACCCAGGTTGGCGTCTGCGCTTGCGCAATAATGATTGGAGCCGAACAACTCCATGCAGGATAACAAGACAGCAAAACAACTAGACAGAGACTCCCTTCGCGGCTGGCATCAGTTACAGGAAATCGGCCTGAGCCTGAACACACCTGACGGCGAGGAGTTTCTAGACAAGATAGTCGACGCAGCGATGGAGTGGACAGACAGTGACTGGTCGACCTTCTTGCTGCATGAGCCGGCAACGAGCACCCTGTACATCGCTCCCGCCGCCAAGTGGGCTGGCGATGACCGATTTGAGCTCCCTATCGAGGGTAGCGCCGCTGGCTGGATTCTCCGCAACGGCCGGCCGTTGGTCAGAGGCGGTGGCGCGCAAGATCATGTCGACTACATCGAATTGCGGGAGTTGCCCGTTGGTCCGACGAGTGACTTAGCCGGCGTGCCGCTCGGTAACATTGGGCGTGTCGTCGGCGCCTTGGAAGTCGGCAAAACGCGCGCAGGTGTGAGTTATAGTCAGCAGGACGTTGAGCTGCTCGAGTTTCTGGCCTCTCTCGCGGCGATGGCTATCGACAACTCTCGTCTGCTGCAGCAGACGGACTTGATTGCCGAGTTCATGCACGAATTGAAAACGCCTCTCATGGCTCTTACCGCAGCCAGCGAGCTCCTGGCCCGAGACCTGGTGGGCAAGAAACAGCTAGAGTTGATCGAGATTATCCAGCGCGAGACGATGCGCCTGTCCAAAATGGCCCAAGACTTCTTAGATTTGACCCGGTTGGAATCTGGACGCGCACATTTCACTCGCGAGCCGGTCGATTTGACTGAAGTGATCCAGGACGTAATTCGCTTGCAAGAAGCGCAGGCCGCCGTGAGAGACATCTCCATCAAATTCGCGGCGGAAACGGATCTACCAGCCATCATGGGAGACTATGATCGGCTTCGTCAAGTGTTCCTCAACCTGACCAGTAATGCCATCAAGTACAACATCGAGCATGGCCAGGTGACGATCAATGCCTGCCAAGAGGCGGAGGATATCGTCGTCGAAATAGCTGACACCGGACCTGGGATTGCCGAAGAGAATTTACCCCATCTCTTCGACCGTTTCTATCGCATCCCGGATAGCGAAGGCTTCACCAAAGGAACCGGGCTGGGTCTGTCAATCGCGGCCAGGATCTTGCAGGAACACGGCGGCCGGATCGAGCTCGAGAGCGCGCTAGGCAAAGGGAGCACTTTTCGCTGTCACCTACCTCTCTAGCTTCAGCCCTCGGCGATGGTGAGGGGCAACTTGGCTCCGTTGCGGTTTCTCGTTGCCGAAGATATTCGATTGTGTTGTAGGGCTTACTGTCGGAACAAGCCCAGTTGCTTATGCTTCGCCTATTGTTGGTCACTTGCTGGTAGGATAAAATGACCTCAGATTATCGAAAAAGATCCGTTAGCCGCATGGTCGGCAGATTATTTCGGCCCGTCCTAGCGAATGTTCGTGTCTGCGCTGACGGTACGGTTTAGTGAGTTGATGTCATGGAAAAAGAACGTGTAATTGTGATTGGTTCTG
>CP070688.1:3869207-3872311 GCA_020353135.1 Chloroflexota bacterium | reverse complement strand
CTTCAAACCGTCCAGCATCAGGGCCCGCACCTCCAGGCCTGGCGGGTTGGGCGGCGTCGGCGGATTCTCGCGGGCCAGCAGCACAAAGAAGACGGCTGATATCGCGGCCAATGCGCCATAGATGAGCTGGACGGTGGCGATCGGCATGCTCTCAATCAAGACCGGGGTCAGGGCCAGGCCTACGCCGGTGCCCACCAGGTTGGCCAGCGTGACCAGGCCCACGGCCGTAGCCCGGCTCTCGATGGAAAACCACTTGGCCGGCACCGTCGTCCAGGCGTTGAGCAAAAAGGGTTGGGCGATGGCGATGCCGATGCTGCTGATCAAGACCAGGGCGTAACTATCGCCGGCCAAACCGCGGGTCAGGCCGAAGATGCCCATCAAGATGGCGCCCAGGCTGACCGCTTTGCGAAAGCCATAGGTGTCGATAGCCCACGAGACCGGCAGCGACAGGGGGATGAAGGCGATCATGAAGACCATGGCCAGCAGGCCGATGGCCAGGTCACTCACCCCATAATAGGCGGCTGCCGGACCGGTGATCGAGGCGTAGCTGCTCCACAACACCTGGATGGTCAGGTTGATGAACATGAAAACGGCCAGCACCACCCAGCGATAACGGTAGAGGCGAAATTGTGATTCGGCCATGATGCCCTCCACAGAAAGAAGCTTTTAGCTACGAGCGATGAGCAACTAGCTTCTTCATCGATCTGGCGACTGGATTCGGCGTCGATCAACGCTCACGACTTAATAAAGGAATCAGGCAACTAGAACAGCCTGATCCTAACTGGGCCTGGGGGCTTGTCAAGAGAGCGGCCGCAGGGTCCCTCAATCCCGGCCGTGTTACTTCCGGCGCTTCTTTTTTTTCGGCCGGCGGCCCTTCTTCCGTCTGCGCCAGCTCGGCTTTTCCTTGCCAGGATGCGCATCCTCGATCAGAACTGGCTGCCAGGGACTTGCTCTCTTGCGCTTGAGGAACCGCTGGCCCCGGCGGGCAGTCTGCTCAAGGTCGAAATAGTAGGGATCATCGCTGGATTGTAGTCTGAGCAGGGTGATCGCTTCTTCGTACAGTTCCTTGGCCAGCGCCCGATCGCCAAAATCGTGTTCGGCCATGGCCCGATTGAGGACGAGTTCCGGATTATCCGTACCCCGTTCGTATCCCTGGCGGAATGCTTCAAGCGCATCTGGATTACGGTGAATTGTGCGCAACAGCGTACCCATCCGGAAGTACAGGGCGACGTTTTGCGGCTGGGCCTTGATCAACGCTCTATAGCGTTCCACGCCCTCGAGCGGATGCATGGGGCGATCGAAAACGACCGATTGGATGAATTCAGCGCGTGGATGAAGCTCGAATTCGGGTTCGTCATCCTCGTCACTGAACAGCGCCGCGATACCTTTTAAACCGCCGGCCGGTCGCATCAACTGAAACCCCGCTTGCGTCGTCAACTCATACTGGTCGCGGGCGCCGCATTTCGGGCAAACGATTTCCCGGTCCATGATGAAAGGATCGTACTTGATCTTTTTACCGGCTGCCGCCTTCTGTTGGGTTACGGTATCGATCACCACGTGTTGCACGAAGTGCTGCCGCTCGCGCCCGCAGCTTTTGCAGAGCAGGAGCAGAGTAAGGCCATCCTCTCGCGGTCTGGGCCGGGGAGTAACGGGCATTTCCAGGTCTTCCTGCACGCTCTGTAAGTCAATGATGGTCTGGTCGACTCGGTCTTCAGTGAAGGCTGTTTCGATTTCTGGATACAGTTCTTTCGCGTTCAGGTCCTTGATATCGGCGATGAGCAAGCCGACAAACGTCTCTTCCTCGGCCGTCTCGTAAGCCTCTGGACGGCTCAATAGCAACCGCATGCCCTCGATAATGCGTTCCCTCTGCTCGGGGCATTTCCGCGCTCGTTCAACCAGGGCATTGACCATCGCCGCGCGGACAAACACTTGATACGTCGTATCGGCGGCCATGGTTTCGAGTTCGCCGGTGCGGTACCCACCGATCTTGCCGGCCTGCTCCGTGAGTAATTCTCTTGGCCAGTCGCCTTCAGCCCGCTCGAGCCAGGGGGCCAACTCGCCTAGTTCAACCGCTCGTTCGGCCGACAAACGGCGCAATATAGCTACGGCATGCCCCGAAGCCGGCGTGCCGCGCAACTTCTCGTCAAAAGCCAGGCGGATCAGCTCTGGGGCCAGAATCTCGCCCTGGGCCATTATCGCTTCGCAGGTGGCTTCTACATTATCCTCTTCCAAGTCGATCAGCGCGTCGACCGGCGGCAAATAGGCGTCTGGGTCTGCCAGGAGACTTGATGACAGTTGCAGGGCCGCCCGTAACCTGGCCAGCACGGCCGGCGTCACTTCGGCCTGGCGCCCCCCTTCCTCGATCGCCTTTTCAAGCGCCTCCTCCCGCAATTTGCTCAATTGTCCCTGAAGTTCTTCCGGATCGTCCTTCGCCACCAGTTCCAGGGCCCGGTTCAGGACCTCCAAGGCCAGTTCGGCCCATTCAATATCCAGCAATGTCAATGCCAGGCCATTGTAGATCCAGATATCGGCCGGATCGGCTTCCAGGCAACGGGTTAATATGGCCAGGCCAATATCCAGCTCCCCGGCCTGCATGTAAATCTCGCCGATATCGCGATACAGGTTGGCCCGATTGAATCCTGCCAGGCGTTGTTCCCCGTAGGCCAGGTTGGCGTGAGCCCAGCGCAGGGCGGCCCGGTAATCTTTTAGCCAGCGTGCATGCTGCACCAGATCGAAGTAAAGGTCATCATAGTCGACCATCTCGCCGTGCTCGGGCGAGCGTAGGATCAACTCCGTCACGGCCACGGCGCGCTTCTCGTCATCTTCCTCGTAGAAATAGCCGAGAACGTCCAGCAACTCAAAATCGCCCCAGGCCCCAGGCCGCTGGGCCAGGATCTGCTTCGCCGAAAACGTTCGAAACTCTTTGACGATTACTCTTTCCACCGGGCCAATACCCTTTCCACGACGGGCGCCACCCGTTCCCACGCCTCGCCACACTCATCACACACCGCCTCCCGCGCGGTGATGAATACCTTCAGATCCGAGGTTCCATTCATAATCTATAGAGTCCTACTTCAGGGAACTAACAGGACCTTGCCCTTGGT
>CP070688.1:3864108-3869107 GCA_020353135.1 Chloroflexota bacterium | reverse complement strand
TCGCCCTGGCAAACGCCGGCGTCGTCATCGATCCAGATAGCGTCAGCACACTGACGACGCCCCTTAGTCTGGGGATCATTCTCTGATTGGTGGTCGGCAAACCGCTGGGCATCACGTTGTTGACGGCCGGCTCCGTCAGATTGGGCCTTGCCTCATTGCCCGGCGGCGTAAACTGGCGTCAATTCTTCAGCGCCAGCATTCTGGCCGGCATTGGCTTCACCATGTCGCTGTTCATAAGCGGCGCGGCGTTCAGAGGCGAACCTCTCCTCCAAGAGACGTCCAAGCTGGCAATTCTGGTGGCCTCGGTTGCCGCCGCTGCGCTCGGCTCAACGCTACTATACCTGACAAGCCCAAGCGCGAGAGGCGCGACCGAAATGAGTGTCGCCGCCGCGACGGACTGAGCAGGGAGCAGGTTCAGTTCCTGCTAAGGAAGGCGTAACCCGTCGAGTAGAAGACGGCCCCAAACTACGGTTGCAGCACCTCGTCCGCCGACATTATACTTTCGGCCGCCGATCCTAAATCCAAAGCGACCAGATGGCCGCCACCAATATTTATCAGCAGGCGTTGGTCGCGGGCCGCGTGGACGCTGTCGTAGCGCTCTATGGGTGTTCTGGTGCCCCCTTTGAAGAGACGGGTTAGCGCTACCGCCTCGGTATCCACGGCAAATACTGAGATAATGCTGTCTTCTTGGACGACTAGATACGGGCGATCCTCTACCATAAGCAGGCTGGGCGTTCCAGCAATGGCCCGTGGCAGCGACCGCTGCCACGTGATAGTGCCGTCGGCGTCGAAGAGGATCAGTCGTCTTTCAGGCCAGCTCACGTGGACCATCAATATGTGCCCGTCTTGCAAGGCGAGCACGTCGCCGGCGCGAGATTTGGCCTGCGGCCATTCGCTAAAGAGTTCGTGGGATCCGTCGGCCGGATTCAACCTGAACAAGCCACCGCCATTGAATAAGAGCGCTTCATGATCTTGGTCTGCCAACAGCCCACCCGATAGACCTTCCCACCGCCGAGGCCCAGAGTTGTCTATCGACCACAATGCAGAGTCACTACCGAGCGTAGATATCACGAGTTTATCGTCGACCGTCGCCCAATCAAGTAGCCTATCGAAATCTTCTACCCGCCACTGCAACCGTCCTCTGTCGGACAATGCCGCCATCTTATCTCGAACAACCACAATGAGCCCACCATCTGGTAGCGGGATCAGGACCGGCACCCCCACCACGTCGAGATCGACCTTCCAGACCGACTCCAGCTCGCCCTCTGCCATGGAATCCTGGTTCTTCGAAGGAGGCCCAGGCAGCCGAAAAGCTTCAACCTGCCCAGCTCGGTCGGCCAGGTACATAAGTGGCCGAACCGCATCTAGCATCGCTACATCAATGTATTCCCCCGACTCTAACGTCCACCGATTCTCACCGTTCGTAACGTCAAGCCCCACAACCTTCGCGTCTTCCAACAAGACAAAGGTGTGGCCATCTTGGACGCCAATCCCGACGCTGCCTTGGTTCGCAGCCGGTCGCAACCATTCAACACCGGGTGAAGCACTCATTCGCTCCTGCCAAATCGTCGCCGAAGGCGGTTTCCAGCCAGCCAACGTCGGATCTTGCCACCAATAGCCCGTGCCCGGCTCATCCGGCATGTGTGTACGAATCTCGAAGTGCAAGTGCGGTCCGGTTGTGGGCCTGCCAATTGTGCCCACCTTTTCGCCTCGCCGCACGCACTCACCATTGGTCAATATCACGCTGTCCGGATCTAGATGGCCGTAGAACGACAATATTTGCCGCCCATCGGCGAAACTGTGCCGGACGATGACGACGCCTTGATCGCGGCCCCAGCCATTTGGCGCAGCATAAGTCACCCGGCCGTGTCCAATGCTGTAGACTGGAGATCCAAAGCTTAGGCGCCAGGGATTTATCCACCAGTCTTCACCGGCATGATACTTGTCATATCGGCCCCGATAAATGCCATAATCGCTGCCTCCACGGGCCACGCCATCTCCTTCAGGCGGATTGAGCGGGAAATCGAACACGTCTACGAGGCCACAAAGCGGACCTTCTTGTGATGAAGCTTCGTGCAGGCTAACTGCGCGCGGATCACCGGATGTCGAGATCGGCCGGGCAAGGGGCGTTGGCGTTGGCGTTGGCGTTGGCGTGGACGTTGGGGTCGGCGTTGGCGAAGGCGTACGAGTGACAGTCGCCGTTGGCGAGGGCGTCGGCGCAAACCGAGTTCTGGTGGGCGTCTCCACAGCCTGCGCTGCCGCCCGCATGGCCGGCTGGTCTACTGGCCTAACGACTCTTTCGCCTCGGCAGCCAGCCAAGAGTACCAGCGCAAGAACGATCAGTAGCAGATGCTGCATAGTTGAGGATCATAACCGCAGTTTCCTAATCCGGGCAGTCATATTTGGTAGCTATTAAGGCAAACATTCATCAGCCGTATTCGCCCAGGGTCCGCAGCGTATTGACGACTGGCACGGCAGGCGCACGCGCCCCAGATCCGCGGCGATTTGGGACGATAGACCTATATCTTTTCCACTAGCACTCAGCGAAAATAGTACTATGGCGTTATGAGGGGCATGTTTCGATCATGCAATGTTGGTATCGTCAGCATGCCCACCCAGATAGATTAAAAAAATATGAGAGCATGTTTTAGGATACGCAATGCTCGCTCTGTAAGGCATAAGGAGGACGCAGTCACCTTGGCCCGATGCACGACGACAGGGCCATAAGTATGGCTAACGATAGTCGGAATCCAGGTGAGTAATGAAGATCAAACTGGAACTGTCTCATGGATACCGAATCTGAGCGGGCGATGATCACTTCAAACCGGGTACTGATAGTCGACAGCGACACAGTATCACGCCAGAAATGGTCGCGCATGCTAGAGATCATGGGCCTTGTTGTCAACCAGGCGGGATCGGCGGAGGAAGCGCTGGCCCAACTTGAACTGGTCGAGGCCGATTTGACATTCTTCGATCTACCACTGCCGGACATGAGCGATCCTGAACTTCTTCGCCGAGCCAGGCAAATGTCGCCCTCGATGATAATAATCATCCGCAGCGGTCGGCCGACGATCGAAAGCACGGTGGCGGCCATCAAGGTGGGCGCGACTGACTACTTAATAGGATTGATAGATTCCAAGCAAGTCGTAGACACAATAACGGGCGCGCTTAGAGATCGCGCCAGGGAACAAGAACGGCGGAAAGAACTGCTCAGCCACCAGGTCGAATCCTATCTGGCAAGCAGCCGTCTTTATCAAGGTGCTCCGAACGACTCGATGCCGTCAGACCGGCAGCTGATAGCTTACGCTCAGTACCGACTAGATCGACAATCGCGACAATTTGAAGTAGAAGGTGAAGCAGACACGACCATTGAGTTGACCAAAGGAGAAGTCGATATTCTGGCCGCTCTGATGAGTCAGCCCGGCACGGCGATGACATGTCATGAGATTGTACGTAGCGCGTTTCGGTACGATGCCCCCGAACATGAAGCACAATCGGTAGTCCGACCCTATATCTCGCGATTGCGTCGGAAACTCCATGATGCAGGCCTCGATCGACAGCTAATCAGCACGGTCCGCGGTCGTGGCTATATGTTCGTCAATGGTTGCTAGGAGACTCAGCCGGCGTTGGACATCAGTGACGACAAACGTCCGGCGCCCATTCAAACTATTCAATCTGAATGTTTATGCCCTTATCTGAAAGTTTTCTGCAACGTTCGGCCCCAGGTTCATGGTTATACTGATAGTGGGTTTACTGTTTCTCGCAGACAGATGCTTTTCCAGAAGTATCTCGGTGAATCTGATGCCACGTCCGAGATGTGCGCGGTGCGACTTTAGTCAGCACGCGCGGCTGCAGGAGTTACGGTGGGGCTTTACGAGCCAAAGCCTCATGCACAGAGCCGTAGCGGGCCGGATGGTGCGCTGGCCAAGCTAGCGCACCCGGACGTCCTACCAGGTGAAGATGTCACGAAGCCACGTGCGTATGTTAGAAACAGGGACAACTCGGCGGAGAGTCCTCACCTACGTAGGTTATTCGACCGGGCCGTGCATTGAGTGTTTACAGGCCTTTTTCTTTGTTAGATCGAACGAATAGAGTGATTTAATGCAGCAGTGGTACGCACTACACACCAAAGTATACGCTGAACAAAAAGCTGCGCGCGAACTGCACCGGCATGGCATTGAAACCTATTTGCCGGAGATTAGCAGCAAGACCGACAAATCTGGCAAATCGACCACCAGGCGGGTCGCGTTCTTCCCAGGCTATTTGTTCATGAATGTCGATCTGAGTTCGACAAACGCGGCCCACTGGCGCTGGGCAAACAGCGTTCGGCACATCGTGTCCTACGGTGAGCGACCGGTGGCAATTCCCGAAGAAATCATCGGTCTCATCAGGCGCCAGCTTGCACAGCGAGAGGCCGAGGTCCTGCACAAGACGTCAAGATTCAAGAAAGGCGATTACGTACGCATCGCCGACGGCCCATTCAGCGACATGCTGGCCATTTTTGAGGGTCCAAATTCGGCTACGGAGAGGGTCACAGTCCTCATGGATTTTCTCGGTCGATTGAGTCGTGTTCGAGTCGGACTTGATACGCTGGAGTCGGCCAAGCCACGCGATCACAGACCCGGTGTACGCTCTCGCCGTAGGACCCGGGGCAAGGGAAGGCCGATTCGGTACGCCGACTAGCTCGTCAGGGCGGCATTCTTTGCGAACCCGGTCAAAAGGCTTCCACGTCGTTCGCGAATCTAAACGCCAATTTATCCTCAGCCTGCCATCCACTTCTCAAAATCATAATCGTATTCTCCAGAGTTGTTGTCCGGTCGATCACCGGGACAGGCCGGTCCAATAAATGGTGCGCGTCACACTGAGCGGGTCTGGTCAGGCCATCGCGACTCACTCGGAGCGGTGACCTTGCCGCCCGATCCTGCTTGGGTAACAATTAGTGAGCTCTCCTATTTCATATCTGTTTGGCTAAGAGGAGATGAATAAATGCGGGTATTGG
>CP070688.1:3855139-3864008 GCA_020353135.1 Chloroflexota bacterium | reverse complement strand
GGGCGGTGTATAGTGCCATAGACGCGCCCCAAATGTAATAGAGGAATTCGCGCCTTGTCACTCCGCCACCATTTGCATTAGCGGTCACTGCTGCATTTGCCATAAGGCTATTCTCCTGACTTCAAAATTGAATGTGCTTCTTCCATACGAAAACAAAACCAACTCGTTTTTGCGGCCGGTATATTGTGGGCGCTGAGGGACTCGAACCCCCGGCCTCTTCGGTGTAAACGAAGCGCTCTAACCAACTGAGCTAAGCGCCCTTTTCGATCCACAGACAACCCTCTAAGGCAGTTACCAAACAGCCAGTGGATGCCTCGCCTGAGGATACACTTCCAGGTTGGCAAGTGTCCAGCCGAGATTATAGCCCGTCAAGCGAAAAGCGCCAGTCGAGAAGCGTCAACGCTTGGCGCGTCCTACCTCTTACGGGCGGCGGGCTTGACCCCGCACTACGGCAGCCAGCTTCTCCACTCCGACGATAATTTCATCCTCGCTCAAACCGCTGAACCCGAGCAATATCGAGGCCTCGGCTGGCCGCTCCAGATGATAAGGCGCGCCCGGATAGACGCCCACCCCGGCCGCGGCCGACTCGCGCACGACGCGCTCTTCATCAGTGCCCGGCGCCAAAAGCAACATCACATGCAAACCAGCCTCGACGGCCGAAAAACGCACCCGGCCGGCCAGCCGTTCTTGCAGGGCTAGGGCCAGGATACGCCGCCGCTGGCCATACTCGCGGCGCAAACGCCGCAAATGGCGCTCAAAATGCCCTTCGGCGATGAAATCGGCCACCGCCGCCTGGGTCAGCGTCGGCGCGCCCCGATCGACCAGCTCCTTGGCTCGCAAGAACGCGGGAAGCAAGGCGGAAGGTAGCACGACGTAGCCCAGCCGCAGGGCCGGGAACAGGACCTTTGAGAAAGTGCCCAAGTAGACAACCCGGCCGCCCTGGTCCAGCCCCTGGAGAGCCGCTACCGGGTGGCTACTATAACGCAGCTCGCCGTCGTAGTCGTCTTCAAAGACCAGGGCGTCGTTGGCCTGGGCCCAGCGCAACAGAGCCAGCCGCCGGCCGAGGGGCATGGTCCCGCCCCGTGGAAACTGGTTCGAAGGCGTCACGAAGGCGAAGCGAGCCCGGCTGTCGTGCGTGATGCGCTCCACCGGAAATCCCTCGTCGTCAACCGCCAATGGTCTTAGCCGGGCGCCAAAGGTGCGGAACAGATCAAAGGCGCCCCTGTATCCGGGCGTCTCGACCAGGATCTCGTCCTCTTCATTCAGCAGCAGGCGGGCCAGGATGTCTAGCGCCTGCTGCATGCCGCTGACGATGACCACCTGTTGGGCTGTGCAGCGCACACCACGCAACCGGCCGACATAATCGGCCACCGCTTCGCGCAAGGGGTTGAAGCCGGCCGACGAGCCGTAGCGGGACAACATGGTGTCGTCGGTGCTCAGGTAACGGGCCAGCAGCCGGCGCCAGATGTCGTACGGGAAAATATGCGGAAAAGAACGGCCGAATCCAAAATCGATCGCCGGACGGCTCGCAGGGCTGGGTTCAGGCGTCGGCCGCCCAGCGACCATAACCCGCTCCCCCCAATGCGAAAGGGCTGGCGAATAAGTCTCTCCCACCTGGTCAGTATCTTGGGGTAGATCGTGAGTTACGAAAGTACCGGCGCCAACCCGGGCCGCCACGTACCCTTCGGCCTGCAACTGTTCGTAGGCGGCGCTGACCGTCACCCGGGCCAATGCATAATCGGTCGCCAGGCGCCGGCTGGCCGGCAGACGCGTTCCCGGCGGTAATTCTCCGGCCAGGATCTGGTCCCGCAGCTGCTCATATACCTGGCGCGACAAGGGCGCAGCCCCGTCGTCTAAGAGTGTTAATCTTACTTGCCTGCCCACAGGCCAATCATCCTCGGTTTTAGAGTCAGTGGCAAGAGGCGGGTAAAAGAGAAGAGGAGCAGAGGGGAAGAGGAGAAGCGACCAGCCACCAGCCACCAGCGACTTGTTACCAGTTCCCACCCCCCCATTTGACAGCCACCTTAGCCTAGTTTATTCTCTCAAACATGCCATATCGCAGCACCGAGAAGACGCGCCTGAAGAAGGATGCCAAGCGTACGGCCCTGATGCAAGCGGCCGTGCGCGTCTTCGCCGAGAAGGGCTACCATGCAGCCACCATCCGCGACATCGTCGCCGCAGCCGGGGTGGCCGTCGGCACCTTCTACTTCTATTTCCCCGACAAAGAGACGTTATTTGTCTACCTGTACGAAGAGACGGCCGAATTCTTGCTGCAGGCCATCCAACAGGCGGTCGCCAGCCGGGCTACCTTACCCAAGCAAATCCAGGCCGCAGTCCAGGCTTACGTCAATATCGGCGTCTACGAACCGGCCGTGGTCTCTCTATTGCTGGTTGGTGGCGTCGGCGCCTTGCCGGCCCTGGTCGCTCGCCGGGCCGAATTTCGCGAAGGCATGATCAACATCTGGCAGCGGCCGCTGGACCTGGCTCTCGACAAAGGCCAAATCTCGCCTCAAAACACCCGCCGTACGGCCGAAGCCCTGGCCGGCGCCTTCGACGAGAATGTGCTTCAGCTGCTGGAGCAGCCCGACGCCGAGAACGAAGCGGCGGCCGCCGTTACAGACATGACCGGCTTCGCTCTGCGCGCTGTTGGTCATAGCGGAAGCATCTGAATCGGCCGAGCCAGCCTCTGAAGAGGACGAATAACGTAGGTTCGCCGCCGACAAAACAAGCCTTATCAGCTAGCCAATTAAGCCTAGTTGTTCCAGCCCCGGCCGGCCGTCTTGAATACGAAATAGGGTCGCCGACCGCTCGGTCGTGGCATCGGCCGATCGCCGTACGTGCTTAGGCAGTGAATTCTCTGGCTCCTGCCCGGCCGGGAAATAGTCGAAGGCCGCCGATTCAGGCCCGGTCGTCAATTCACCGCCAATCACCTCGGCCAAGAAAGTAAATACCAGCGTCTGTTGGGCCGGTTTTACGTAGACGCCGCTCAAGTCGGTCAGGCGCACCGCTAAGCCTGTCTCTTCCCGTGTTTCGCGAACGGCCGTCTCCCAGGGCGTCTCGCCCACCTCCGGCCGCCCGCCAGGCAAATTCCAGACGTCGTGATCGGTCCGCTTAACCCACAGAACCCGGCCCTTGTCATCCCGAATAATGGTAAAGGCGCCATGATGCCACGGCCGGGGCGGCTCGTACGGCGGCAGCTTCTGGGCGAAACGGCGCAGATCTTGCCACAGATACACAAATGGACCAATCGTTCGCCGGGCGATTCGTAACCAGCGCGCCGAATGTTGGCGGCCCCAACGAGGTGGTCCGCCTGCGTGATTCAGCGCTTGCTCTATTCGCTCCCGGTGCAGCGACAATATCGGCCAGGGCAGTCGATCAGGACGGTAGTAGCCGACCTGTAACGCCTCTTGGGTCGTCCGCACTTCGCCGCCTGCCGGCCGGCATAGAAAAGCGAAGATGAGATAAGCCGAGCTTGCACTGGTCCAGTAGTACACGCCGGCCAATCGCCTAGGAACGACCCACTGTCCGGTCTCTTCCTCGACCTCGCGGACGACGCCATCCGTTGGCAGCTCGGCCGGCTCCAGGGCTCCTCCGGGCAAAGCCCAGGTCAGGATGTCGTCACGCCGGATCAGCAGGATGCGGCCGTTTTCATCCAGGACGATGCCGTTGGTACCGACGATCACGTTGGCGAATTGAACGGTCAGACCGCTTGTCAGTTTGCTTCGCCGCGGGCCATGGCCAGGGCGATCTCATTGTGCCGGCGCAGCACCGGCGCCAGGTCCAATGTCGTCAGGCGGCCGTCCCCGACCACCACCCGGCCATTGATAACCGAAAGGTCGACGTTCTGAGGCTGGCACAGGATCACGGCCGCGACTGGGTCGTGCAGCGCGCCGGCGAAGGCCACCTGGTTGAGGTTAAAGGCGATGAAGTCGGCGCTCATGCCAGGAGCCAGGTAACCGACGTCGTCGCGACCGAGGACTTCGGCCCCCCCCCTGGTGGCCAACAAAAGCGCCTGCCGGGCGGTCATCGAGCCGGCATGACCGGCGAAGCCATGGCGGCCGCCGGGCTCTTCGCTCAGATAACGATGGGGCGCGGTTCGCTGTTTCAACATGGCCATTCGCGCTTCGGCAAGAATATGGCTGCCGTCGTTGGAGGCCGACCCGTCCACGCCCAGGCCCACCCTGACGCCGTGTTGGCGCCAGTAAACCACCGGGGCAATGCCGCTGGCCAGGCGCATATTGCTGGTCGGGCAGTGCGCGACGCCCGTGCCGGTGCGGCTGAAGAGAGCCATCTCGTGGTCGTTCATATGAACGCAATGAGCGTGCCAGACGTCTTCGCCGGTCCAACCTAGCGATTCCACGTAAGGGACCGGCCGTTGACCGAAGCTTCCCAGGCAGAATTCCTCTTCTTCCAACGTTTCCGAGAGATGGGTATGGAGCCTGACGCCATAAGCCCGAGCCATCTCGGCCGATTCGCGCATCAGGTCGGCCGTGACCGAGAAGGGTGAACACGGAGCCAGAACGACCCGGATCATGGCCTGCGGCTCAAGATCGTTGTATTGCTCGATCAGTCGCCGGCTGTCCTTGAGGATGAAACCCTCATCCTCGGTCACGCTATCTGGTGGTAAGCCACCGTCGCTTTCGCCGAGAGACATGGAGCCACGGGCGGCGTGAAAGCGCACGCCGATCTCGGTGGCGGCCCGGATCTGGCTATCCAGCGTACAGTCGTTGGGGAATATATAGAGGTGGTCGCTGCTGGTGGTGCACCCTGACAGGGCTAGCTCGGCCAGGCCGGTTAAAGTGCTGAAATAGATGGCCTCGTCGGTCAGACCGGCCCAGATTGGGTACAGGGTTTTCAGCCAGGTGAACAAATCGGAGTCGGTGGCGTGTACCCGTGTCAACGTCTGGTACAGATGGTGATGCGTATTTACTAGGCCCGGCAGTACAAGGTGGTCGGTCAGGTCGATCACCTGGTCGGCCGTTGAAGGAAGCTCTGCGCTGGGTCCAACCTGTTCGATGACAGCATCACGAATGAAGAGTCCGCCGTCGGCTATCTCCCGGCGTTGGTCGTCCATGGTGGCCACGACGGTAGCGTTCTTGACAAGCATGGTAGCCATGATTCTTCTCCTGAATCTCGTGCCTAGCCGGACGCTCGCTCTCGTCTGCATTGCGGCCGAATTGAAATCGCCCACATATAGTAGAGCAATTCGTGCGAGAACGGAAGTAAAGACGCCGGAACATCTGGTGACCAGCCAGGAAAGAAACGGCGTGTCCCGGTTTGATCGTCGCTGACGTGGCGGCTACAATCATTCCGAGGGAAGGCTGCCCGCCAGAACCAACCTAGCCGATGCCCGTTGCGCGATCCTTTCAGAGTGAATGAGAGAGTAGAATGACCGAATCAACGCACTTGGAAATCCTTGAAGAGGGAACGCAAGCTTGGAATAAGTGGCGCGCCGAGAACCCTGGGATTCGGCCGCAGTTGGCCGGCGAGGATCTCAGCGACCTCGACCTATCGGGGATCAATCTCGGCGAGGCCGATTTGGCGGAGGCCGATTTTTTCGGCGCCGATCTGAGCGACGCCAATATCAAGATGGCGCATCTACCCGAGGCCGATCTGTCTGATGCCAAGCTCGGAGGCGCCGAACTATACAAGGCCGACCTCTCTGGCGCGTACTTGACCGAAGCCGATCTTTCGGGCGCCTACCTGGCCGAAGCCAACTTAAGCAGCGCCGATTTGCGCGGCACCAAGCTACATGAAGCTGACTTGACCGAGGCCGATCTCACCGCGGCAAATTTGAGCGACGCCGATTTGAGTGGCGCCAACCTCAGCCACGCCAACATTACCCTGGCCAATTTCAGTTATACGACCATGAATTCGGTTAATCTGATCGGCGTTCAATACGGCGACTTTCATTCGCTGCGCGGTCATTTTCTGGGCATTCGCGGTCTTGATTCGTGTTACGGTAACGCCATCTTCGTCCGTGATGCGCGAGACCAAGACTACCTGGACACCATGGAGCACAACATTGACCAGACGCCTTCGCCGACGTCGCGGCGGCTGAAGAGGTTAATGTTCTCAGGTTGGCGGCGCATTGATTATGGCCGGAGTCTAACCAAGCCTTTTTCGTATGCCATAATTCTAGCCATGCTTTTCGGCGTTGTTTATCTTTTCGACATGCGCCTCAGCTGGGGATTGATGGATTACTCAGGCAGCGCCCAAAGCTGGATCACCCCCTTCTATTACTCTATCGTCACTTACACCACGCTCGGCTTCGGCGATATTACCCCTCAGCACTGGCTGGGCGAAGTCATCGTCGTAATCGAGGTCATCCTCGGCTACACCACGCTGGGCCTGCTGCTCTCCATCCTAGCCAATCGCGTCGCGCGACAGAGTTAGCGTAGAATCAGCCCGTGCCATCAAGAACCGGCTTTCTGCTCATCGCCCTGCTCCTCCTGCTGTTAGTGCTGGGAATCCTGGGCATTACGAGCCTGATCAATCGCAACCAGGCCGACATCGCCGAAGCCGAAGCCCGGCGCCTCCACAGTTATCAACTGGCCGACGAATTGCGGCAGAGCTCCGACGACCTGACCCGCATGGCCCGGACCTACGTGGTCACCGGCGATGCCCAATACAAGGCCTATTTTGATCGTATTCTGGGCATCCGCGACGGAGAGGCGCCCCGCCCGCAAGAATACGGCAGCATCTACTGGGATTTCGTGACCGCCACCGGACTAAGTCCGCGCCCTGATGGCGAAAGTGTGGCCCTCGAAGAACTGATGCGCCAAGCCAACTTCACCGAAGATGAATTCTCGTTGATGCGCCAGGCCAAAGCCAATTCTGACGCCCTGGCGGCGCTGGAAGAACAGGCCATGAGCGCGGTCGTGGGGCTCTATCCTGACGACGACGGCAGCTATGTCATTCGAGGCGAACCTGATCTGGTCCTGGCCCAGGCGCTTCTGCACGGCGACGAATATCACCTGGCAAAAGCCGAGATCATGGCGCCAATCGACGACTTCATCCGCCTGGTAGACGCCCGCACGGCGGCCGAAGTTAACCAATTGCAGGATCGCGGGGGGAGATTATCGGTCATTGCCCTGGCGCTGGCGGTCATAGCCGGCCTGGTAGTCGTGGTTTACATTGGCTTGACCCTGAGCCGAAGGGAGCAGGACTCGGCTACGTCCCCAGCCTCGGATGTTCGCTCGATTTCGGACACAACGGCCGAATCTGCAGGCATTCCAACTTCAAGCAACTGGCCACTGATCGTCGTCGCCGTCGTGATCATCCTGGCCATCGTCGGCTTTACGTGGTGGACACAGTCTCTCATTGGACAGCAAACCAGAGAAGATACGGCCGATGCGCTGGCGACGGTCCTCAATACGACGTCTGAGTCGGTCAGCGACTGGTTTAACGCCCAGCAGTCGACGGCCAGCGTCTGGGCCCATACCCAGCAGACGCGTCTCCTGTGCACCTCGCTTCTAAGTTTTCCCCGCGAACAGGAGCGATTGCTCAATTTCACTGCTGGAACTGCGATTCTGGATTACCTGGATCCGCTGATGATCCAGGGCGAATATGAGGAGTTTCTCGTCCTGGCGCCGGACGGCTTTGTATTGGCCGCCAGCAATCCGGACGAAGTGGCCACGAACCTGGCGGGGGAAATACCGGCCGATTTCTTTCCCCGCACGCTGACCGGTCCGGAGTATACCGCCATCGCCCTGCCTCATCTTCAGACTCGCGACCATGATGCGGCAACGGGCAGCACGGCCACCATGCTCGCCGGGGCTGGCGTGCGCGATACAGACGGCGTTCCAGTTTGCACCCTGGCCTTGCGCATTGACCCCGAACAGGATTTTACGCAGATCCTGCAGCGCGGCCGCCTGGGCCAGTCGGGCGAAAGCTACGCCTTCAACCGTTCGGGTCAGTTGATAAGCGAGAGCCGCTTTGACGATGATCTGCGCCTGATTGACCTGATCCCGGATGGAGAGCGCGGCATCCTGAATGTCGAGATCCGCAATCCGGGCGGCAACCTGGTCGAAGGCTATCAGCCGGATGTTGCCCGAACTGAGCAACCCTTGACACTCATGGCACAAGAAGCGATTGGCGGTCGCCCGGGCACAAACCTCGATGGCTACAACGACTATCGCGGCGTGCCGGTCGTCGGCGCCTGGACCTGGGACGAGGCGGCCGGCCTTGGTATCGCCACCGAGATGGACGCGGCCGAGGCCTATGCTTCCCTGCGTACTACGAATCTACTGGGTGTTGGCACATCGGCCCTTACGGTTGTCCTCATCATCGCCCTGACCGGCGTATTCGTATACAACCGGTCAAGGATGGCCAAGACCCAGCTCGAACTACAAAACCTCGTCCTGGACTTGGATCGGGCCCGGCAAGAGATAAATGAGGCCAAAATCCGGCTGGAAGCGGCATCTGAAGGCAGCGAAGTTGGCATATGGGATCACAATCTTGAAACAGATGAGAGTTACTTCAGTCCAAGTTATATGCGCATGTTGGGCTACAAACCGGATGAGTTTCCAGCCACTATCGATACCTTCGATGCCCTGGTACACCCCGACGACCTTGCCAAAGTGAGAGCCAGCACAGATGCTTATCTTGCCGGCGGAAACTGGGAATCCTACTTTGATAATGAGTTTCGATTGCGGGCCAAAGACGGCCGCTGGCTCTGGATGTTAAGCCGGGGCAAAGCGACCGCCTGGGATGAAAGCGGCCGCCCGACGCTTCTGGTCGGAACAAACGTCGACATCACGGAAAGAAAAGAGATGGAGGCCAGGCTTGAAGAAGCCATGCACGACGCCGAAGCGGCCAACCGGGCCAAGAGCGCATTCCTGGCCAACATGAGCCACGAACTGCGCAC
>CP070688.1:3847751-3855039 GCA_020353135.1 Chloroflexota bacterium | reverse complement strand
AGGGCGAGCCGATGGTTGTCGAAGCGGCCGTCACGGCCGACGTGGTCGAAGACGAAGCCGTGGAGGACGAAGCCGTCGCCGACACGATGATTGCCGAAACGCCATACGTCGAAGAGATGTCGCCCGAAGACGTGGCCGTCGAAGAGTTGTTCGCTGCCGAAGATGAAGCGGTAGAATCCGAGGACGAAGATATGGCCACGGTCATCGCCGCCGCGGCCGTCCTTGGCGACGAAGCAGAGGTGCTGCCCGAAGCGGAACCGTCGCCGGACACTGGCGGGCCAGATGCAGGAGCGCAAGAGCTGGAAGCGCAAGAGCTGGAAGCAGCCCTTGCGGAAGCCGAGGAGCCGGGACTGGATGCGGAGGACCTGGTTGTTGCCGCCGCCGCCGGGGCGGCCGTCGATCAGGCTGGCGAGGCCTGGTTCGAGGAGGAAGCCGAGGACGAGCTCTGGTCCAAGGTCGAGGCCGAAGCAGTGCCCGACTGGCTACTAGAAGATACTTCGGCCGAGGCGGATGAAGCGCTGGTCGAGGAGCTGCCTCCGGCCGAACCGGACACCGAACCGGGGCAGGATTTGCCGGACTGGTTACTGGACGAACCCGAAGATGAATGGCCTGAGCCTGATGTCGAGGAAATCGTTGAAGAGGAAACGCTAATAGAAGAAGACGCAGATGAGGCCGTCGCCGTCGCAGCCGTAGACGCCGCCGCAGACGAAGAAGAAGAGGAAGAAGTAGAGATCATGCCGGCCGAGGAAGAACCGGTGCCGGCCGAGGAAGAACCGGCGCCGGCCAAGCCAAAGAAGAAGTCATCAACGCGCGGCCTCGAGATCCTGTTGATACTCCTGGTCATCGTCGCCATTGTCGTCCTGGCCGCTTTGGTCTACTTCATCGTCAGTCCGCCTTCATTCTAGAGGCACCGACGCTAGTTCATATTTCCGACCGGTTACGCCTGGCCGTACGGCCGGCTATTACCATTACCGATAAAAACAGAATACCGGCCGTTCTCCGTGATGGGGAATGGCCGGTTTGCTTTTCTTCGTCGCAGAAGTCGAAAGATCAGTTGATGACGCCCAGCTCCCGGCCGACGCCGGCGAAAGTCTCCAGGGCCAATTCCAGGTCCTGGCCGCTGTGAGCGGCCGAATTCATCACGCGTATGCGGGCTTTGCCTCGCGGCACGGTGGGGAAGCCGATGGCCATGGCGAAGACGCCGGCGGCGAACAGACGGCGGCTAAACTCTTGCGCCAGCGGCGCCTCGCCCAACATGACCGGCACGATGGGCGTCTGGCTGTGGCCAGTGTCAAAACCCAGCTCTTTCATGCCCTCCTGGAATACCGCGGCGTTAGCCCACAGGCGTTCCACAAACTCGGTCGACTCCTCCAACACGTTGACGGCCTCCAGGCAGGCGGCCGTATCTGGCGCGGTCATGGCGCTGGAGAACAGGAATGGCCGGCCGCGCTGGCGCAGCCAGTCGACTATCACTTTCTTGCCGGCCACCAGGCCGCCGACGACGCCAAAGGCTTTGCTGAGCGTGCCCACCTCGACGTCTACCCGGCCGTGCAGCCCAAAGTGATCGACGATGCCCCGGCCGCCGCGGCCCAGGACACCCTCGCCGTGAGCGTCGTCGACCATCAACATGATGCCAAACTCTTCGGCCAGCTCGCAGATCTGGTCCAGCGGGGCGATGTCGCCGTCCATGCTGAATACGCCGTCGGTGACGATGAGCCGCCGGCCGAATTCGGTCGTCTCCTCTATCTTGCGCCGTAGGTCGGGGACGTCGTTGTGGCTATAGCGCACGACCCTGGCCCGGCTCAGGCGGCAACCGTCGATGATACTGGCGTGGTTCAGTTCATCAGAGAATATGACGTCGCCCCGGCCGACCAGGGCCGGAATGGTGGCCAGATTGGCCGCGAATCCGCTTTGAAACGATATGCAGGCCTCGGCATTCTTGAATTGGGCCAACCGTTGCTCCAATTGCACGTGCAGATCGATGGTACCGGCAATGGTTCGTACGGCGCCAGGGCCGACGCCATGGCTGTCTATAGCGGCCTGAGCTGCGGCTCGAAGCCGGGGATGGTTGGCCAGGCCCAGGTAATTGTTGGCGCAGAAATTCAGCAAGCGCCGGCCGTCGATGGTCACCCAGGCATCCATTGGCGACTCGACGGTCCGAATGACGTTGAACAGTCCGGCCTCTTTCAATTCGGCGATTTGCTCGTCTATCCACTGGGTTTTGCTGCTCATCACATCTCCTTCAAGAATAGCATCTAGCTCTCAGCCTTCAGCTTTCAGCTTTGTGCATTGCCGCGACCAGCGAGTCGCATGCGCGGTGGTGGTCCCACTCGGCAAGTGAACTCCACAGGAATGGCGGCTAGAGATTGGGGACTGGCGGTTTGTTTTGTCGTTCAAGTTGACGCCCTGATTGATTCATGCGCTCGCAGATTGCACGCTTTCAAACTATAGCCAGGGTGGACGCTGGGTCAAGGATAGCCGGTGCACGCGGGTTACATGCCGGTAGGAAAGTCCAGGAAGCGGGTGGCCAGGCCGAAGCGTTCGGCCAGTCGTTGGCCCAGGGCGCGCACGCCGACAGTCTCGGTGGCATAGTGCCCGGCGAAGATCACGTTCAGGCCATGATCGGCCGCGGCCCAGTAGTGGGAGTGCGACGTTTCGCCTGTCAGGAAGGTATCGGCGCCCAGCACTTTGGCGGCGCCCACTTCGTCGGCGCCGAAACCGGAGACGATGGCCACGCGGCTGACCTCGGCCGGGCCGTGGGCCAGCACGCGGGCGGTGGTTTTCAGCCCAGCTTCGGCTCGGCTCACCAGGGCTTCTAGTGTCGTACCGGGCGCTACCGGGCCGCAGACCCCGATCATCACCCCACCCTGGGGGCACCACCAATCTTGCACTTCGACGCCAAGCATCTTGGCCAGAACCGCATTGTTGCCTACCTCGGGATGAGCGTCCAGGGCCAGGTGGGCCGCATATAGATTGACTTGGTTAGCCAGTAAGAGTCGCACCCGGCGGCCGAGCGGGCCGGCGATGGGTTCCACGGACCGCCACAATATGCCGTGATGTACCAGCAGCATATCGGTCTGCCAGGCGGCAGCGGCCTCGATGATCTGCGGCGAGGCATCGACGGACAGCGCCACCCGTCCTATCTCGGCCTGGTCAGCCTCGACCTGTAGACCCTGCGGACCATAATCTTCGATCTCCCCGATCTGCAGATAGTTATCCAGAAAGTTCACCAGTTCAGATCGATTCAAGTCACACCTCCTCTGCTAATGGCCTTCAGCTATCAGCTTTCGGCCATCAGTTATTCTGATCCGTTCTGACTATAGTTTACATGAATGGTGGTGGGCCGGGACATCAATAATACGGCTCGATCGCCGGTGGTACCTCTGGGTGTCCCATGCAATTGACGCTGGGCGCTCACCTTGTTATACTGCGTGCCGTTATGGATGCGGTCAAGAAACTGAGTCAACCGGTCCTAATCCTTAACGTCAATTACGAGCCGTTGCACGTTTGTAATACGAAGCGCGCCCTGGCCCTGATAATCTCTGGCAAAGCGGAGATCATCCTGAACGGTCGGGGCACGATTCGCAGCGCGACGGCCGTATTCGACATGCCTTCGGTCATCAAGCTAGGCCACATGGTTCGCCGGCCGCGGGTGGGCATCAGCCTCAACAAACGGGAGATCCTACGCCGAGATGAATATACGTGCCAGTATTGCGGCTACCAGGCCCGCGTTCTGACCATCGACCATGTCGTACCCCGTCGCCTGGGCGGCCGGCATATCTGGACCAACGTCGTCGCCGCCTGCCCGCCTTGCAATCGCCGCAAAGGGGGCAAGACCCCAGAAAAGGCCAACATGATGCTGCGCCGCCAGCCGGTCGAGCCTAAACCGTCGGCCCTGTACCGTTTCGGCACTCACCTGGAATCTCACGGGGAGTGGGAACAGTTCATCCTCGGCTGGTAGACGGCCGTAACCCCTTTGGCTACATTCGATCAGGCTTCACAGAGCGGCAATAGCCGAAACGATGGCCACTATCTTGCCAGTGACATCGATCACGGCCGGCAACTCCTCGTTCACCGTTTGGGCGGCCTGCTTCAGACCCGCGCCAAGCATTCTCAGCATGGTCTTGTTAGGCGATTCTTCGCCGGCCGCGTCGACGAACAGTTTAGTCGCTTCCGAGACCTCCTCGGCCTGGAGCTTGCTCGCTTCCGGAGCGGACTGCAGGAGATCGTTCAATTGAGCGACTAGACTCTGCAATTCCGCTTTGGTTGAGTCGCCTGCATTCGGCAACGTGGTGATAGTCTGGGACACGTCTTGCAGCGTCGACTTGATATTGACGTTGGCCCCACGGAAATCGCCTGAATAGGTGTCACCCGTCGATACGCTGACGGAAGCGCCGCGGCCGATGGCTACACCGCTGCTGCCGCTAATGTCGCCGACCACGATTTGATCGCCGCCGACCTTGTCGCCCGTCACGACGTCGCCGTAGTAGTTGTGCTGAACGGTTTGCCCGGCATGCGGCGACTGCAGTGATGATGGCAAGCGGAAGTCGGGAGGAACGGCCGGCCATGACACGTGCGGCCGCTGGCTCGCAGCCAGCGATACCAATTCCGGCAGGCGATCCTGGCGCGCCAGGCCCAGGATCAATTCGCGAATTCGGGCTGACTTGCCCTCGCCGGCGACGCTGTCGAAATCGACGCCCAGCTCAAAACAAATCGTTCTCACCTCTTCCAGGTTGAAATAGCGGTCGAGCATAGCGTGCAGTGTGCTCAGATAGCTAGCGCTGTCCGTAGGCATTTCAGGGTCCTCCTACAAGATTGAGACGCGGTTGTCGCCGAGAGGAACTGGGTTGATCTGGTCGACCTCTTCTCAGGATCAGCCGGTCGACAGGCGGGCCCGCCTAGCGCCGGCGCTCGTTGGCCAGGGCCAGCCCGACGATGCGCGGCAGGCCGGCGTCGATCAGATCGCTGACCTCGGTCACCATGCGCTGGTACTCGCTTCGCGGCCCGCCGTAGGGATCGCTGACGCTGTAGGCCGGGCCGGCCATCTCGCTTAACAAGTGGATCTTGTAGTCCTGGCGCGGAAATTCGGCTCGCAGGGCCTCGGCATGGCCGATCTCCATGCACAATAGCAAGTCAGCGCGGTCCATCAACGCCCGGTCCACCGGTTGCGCGCCGTGATCACTTATGTCAAGTCCCTGCTCGGCCATCAACTCTACGCTATAGGTCGATGCGGCCTGGCCATAATCGGCCCAGGTGCCGGCCGAGCTGACCTGCCAGAGGACATTAGAACCGGCAGATTGCTCGCGGGCCTCCAGGCGCTGGCGCAATACAGCTTCACCTACCGGCGAGCGACAGATATTAGCGGTGCAAACAATAACGACATGAGGCATTAATCTACTTCCTTAGCAATCGGCAGCGGTTCTGAATGGATATATCGAAGAGTATCCCGCCGACTATGGACCTATCTTAGCAGGTCACACAAAGCATACAAGTCGCCTGACAAAAGACCGTGACCGCCCAGAACGATGGGCATGGACGAGCCCAAAGCCAGGGCCGTGAATTCACGCAGCCAGGCGTCCTCGATCTGATCGACCAGGCCCAGGTCGGACGCGTAACGCTGGGCGTCCGACGGCCAATGGCCTCGGTGGGCCATCAGCACCCGGCTGTCGACGAGCGCCGCATCGGCCTGGTCAGACAGCATGTCAAAGAAAGCGGCCAGTCCCAAGCGGCCGGCGTAGTCGCCCAGGATCGAGTAGGCCTCGCCGCGGGCCAGCCGGCCGCTGGACACCATGCCCCGCTCTTCGGAGACGACGCGCAACCAGCATTGGCTGACCCGGTTCAGAGCCGACCAGGCTTCGGGCGCCAGGCGACCGGCGATGAATACGCGACTGGCCGGCGTTGCCAGCACGGCCAGCGCGGCCTGCAGCGCGCTGGTATCCAGATTCAGATTTTCGAGGTTTTGGCGCAGGCCTGGCCGGGTGGCGGGATGCAGTGTGAGTGCCAACAGGTCGCCGGGCGTATCAATGTCTAAGCGGCTGGCGGCCGACGGCGGCAGGGATTCGGCGGCCAACCCGGCTTCGCTAGACAGCACCCAACCGAGCATATTGTCTTTAGGCAGTCGCTCTTGCCAGTGAGCAACGGCCGAGGCCGGGGTGACGCCGGCCCAGTCGCTGGCGAAGAGGTTATTGGTGAATAGGCCGGAGTCGGCCGCCGCCAGGCGCTCGATCACCCGATTCAACGTCTCGTCATCTAGCAGCGGCGCCGACCCGCCACCGAAGTAGAGCAGGCGCTTGATGCTGAAACGATCCACCACATCGGCTAATGTCCGGCCGACATGGACGGGGCCCGGCGAGCTGACCACGTGCTCGAAGCTCCCTCCCTGCTCCAGATCGGCTGCCAACGGCGAAACCACGATCAGCCGTTTCACCTGTGGCTGGCGGCCAAGCTGGGCAAGCAAATCACGGGTCGCGGCTCGCCTGGCGCTCTGGATCCATTGAACAGGCCCGCCATCCGGGCGGCGGACTGGGACCTCCCCAGACGCCGAGGGCGGCGGACCGACCATCACCACTGCCGTAACCATCTTCAAAAACAAAACGGGGCAATCATGCCGTGATGCATGACCGCCCCGGAACGGACCTGTCCCCTACTCCTAGTCGAATTCTGGTTGCAATAGGCCGTAGTTGTCGTCATGCCGCTTGTAAACGACATTGACCATTTCATCGTCGACGTCGAAGAATACGAAGAAACTATGGCCCAACAGTTCCATTTGCTCGATAGCTTCTTCAGCGGCCATGGGTCGCAGCGGGAAACGCTTGCGCCTGACGATAGTGTGCTCCTCTTGCTCGAATTCGTCCTCTTCAAACTCCAACGGCAGCGGCTCGCCAAGAGCCATTTCCTCCACCGTGCTGCCGCCGCCGCGCCTACCCTTGATCTTCTTGCCGCGATAGCGCTTGATTTGCCGGTATAGCTTGTCGACCACCGCGTCGACGGCCGCGAACATGTCGCTGTCTCTCTCTTCGGCGCGCAAAAAGGTGCCGCGATCATCGCGCACTGTAATCTGGGCCGCCTGGCGCTGTACCGCGCTCTTTGTGTTCTGTGACGAAAGGTCGACTCGGACCTCGACGAGGTTGGGCATATAGCGATCGAGCCTGGCGGTCTTCCTCTCCACGTGATCGCGCAGTCTCTGGGTGAGCTCGACATTGTGGGTGTTAATTGAAATTTCCATCCGATCTCCTATACGTTTGAGATGTCCTGTAGCGCGGCGACGGAACACAAGCAATAAGCCGCT
>CP070688.1:3837913-3847651 GCA_020353135.1 Chloroflexota bacterium | reverse complement strand
CCAGTAATCGACGCCCAACAGCTCGCTGGCGGCCTTGTCCTCTTCTCGACGGACAGCTACCGCGTCCGAGGCCACTTCCCAGCGTTCGTGCAGGCTCTGGGCGAACGGCGAGAGCTCGGCTGTAGATGCATCGCCGGCCATGACGGTAACGATGAGCACCGACCGACCAGCCTCAACGGCCTGATAGATCTGGCCGGCGCAAGATAGTACGGCGTCGTCAAGATGGGGTGATAGGTAGATGAGATTGTAGTAGGGTTTCATCACGCATTTGGCCTGCCGTCGGTTCGCTCACTATAATTGGCCCATGACCAGGCAATTAACACATCTCGACGAGAGTGGCCGGGCTTCCATGGTAGATGTCGGCAACAAAGGCGACAGCGAGCGAGTTGCGACTGCCCGTGGCGTAGTAACCATGCAGCCGGAAACATTGCGCCTGATTATAGAGGGAAACGTAAAAAAGGGGGATGTACTTACCTTGGCCGAAGTAGCGGGCGTTATGGCTGCCAAACGGACCAGTGAGCTGATCCCCTTGTGCCACCCTTTATTGCTGACGCATATCGACGTGACCTGCACCCCTGTTGAAGCGCAAAACCAGGTCGAAATCGAGGCCACGGTTCGGCTTCGAGGGAAAACAGGTGTTGAAATGGAGGCCCTGACGGCCGTAAGCGTTGCCGGACTGACCATCTACGACATGGCCAAGGCGGTAGATCGCTCGATGCGATTAACGGACGTGCGGCTGGTGTCGAAGTTTGGCGGTCAGAGCGGCGATTTTGTCGTCGAGGGCGAATCATCGTAGCCTGGACATGGAACTGGAAGTTCGTTTGTTCGCCACTCTGAAGGACCGCGTGGGCCGGGATCGGATTCAGATCTATGTCGAACAGCCGGCGACGGTGCAGGATCTTATCGCGACCATTGGCCAGGCCTATCCTGAATTGGCCCAGGCTCTGCCCAGCGCGCTGGTCGCCGTGAACAAGGCTTTTGCCGGACCGGAGACGGCCTTATCGCCTGGCGACGAACTGGCGATCTTTCCGCCGGTCAGCGGCGGAGGGAGCAGCGATTACCCGCACCCGACCTTGTTTCTGGTCACGGCCGAACAAGTTGATCTGGCAGCCATTCACGGTCACCTGACCCGGCCCGAGATAGGCGCTATAGTGACTTTCGCCGGCTCTGTTCGCGGCGAAACTCGACGCGAGGGTTTACCACCGGCTACGAATTACCTGGAATACGAGGCCTATCAAGAGATGGCCGAAGAAAAAATGGGTCAGATCGCCCGCGAAATATGGAAACGCTGGCCTTTGGTGAAGGGCGTTGCCATTGTTCAGAGGATTGGTAAACTATCGATTGGCGAGACGACGACGTTAGTGGCCATCGCGGCCGGCCATCGCGACCAGGGCGCATTCGAAGCCGCGCGGTATGGCATCGACCGTCTCAAGGAAATCGTTCCCATTTGGAAAAAGGAAGTCGGCCGGGATGAAAGCGTCTGGATTGAGGGGGACTACCGGCCGACGGAAGCGGACAACGACTGAACAGACATCCATATTCGTTAAAATTGCTCCTGTGAAGAATGGACGGGCTACACAGGACGCTTGCGTGATCTGTACTGGAGGTAACCGTGATAACCATTAGCGTCGCAGCTACGTCGTTTCTGGCGCCAGCACTGCAAGCAGCTGAGGGCAGCAGTCCCATCCCGTGGTGGATTTGGCTGATTTTGATCTCGGTATTGCTTCTGTTGCTATTGATCGGTTTTGTGCTCCAGTCGAAACCGGGTGAACCTATTCCTACTCCAGAAGAGAGAGCTATGGCGGCCGCCGCCACAGCCGAAACAACCTCTGAGGAAGAAGCTAACGAAACGCCGGCTGAGCCCGACGAAGCGAGTGGAGAAGATTGATGGAACGAAAGAACGGAGAACGACGGGTTGTGGTAACCGGACTCGGCATGATTACGCCACTGGGCCACAACGTGACCGATACTTGGGATGCGATCTTAGCCGGCCGCTCGGGCCTGGGCGAGCCTACGCTGCTGGGCGATTATGATCACAGGGTCAGTGGCGTTTGCGAGGTGAAGGAGTTCGATCCGGCCGAGAGCCTGGGACGCCGCAAGGCCAGGCGCCGCGATCGTTATGAACAATTGGCCACGGTGGCGGCCAACGAAGCCATGGCTAAGGCCGATTTGCAAGTCACCGACCAGAATCGAGAGCGGATCGGCGTTTACATGGGCACGGGCATCGGCGGCATCATGACCCTTGTGCAGCAAGAGCATGTCTTGCAGAAAAGCGGCCTGCGCCGCTTGAGCCCTTTCGGCATCACGATGATCATGCCCAACGGCGCGAGCGGTATGCTGGCCATCGATTATGGCATAAACGGACCCAGCCCGACGATCACCACCGCCTGCGCGGCCGGCAATGATGCTATCGGATATGCTTTCAAGGCCATTCGGGCCGGCGAGCTAGACGCGGTCTTGACCGGCGGAAGCGAGGCTATCATGACTTCTGTGGCCATTGGCGGCTTTGAGCGGGCCGGCGCCGTTTCGCAAAGAGACGGCGGTACGCCCCGGCCATTCGATGTAGATCGTGACGGTTTGGTGCCGGGTGAAGGCGCGGGGATGTTGGTGTTGGAGAGCCTTGAACATGCCCAGTCGCGCGGCGCTACCATCTTGGCTGAACTGGCTGGGTATGGTCAGACGACCGATGGATTCCATATCACGGCTCCGTCAGAGGGGGGTCTCGGTGCGGCTCGCGCGATGACGAAAGCGTTGGAGAATGCTGGCGTAAGTCCAGACGAAGTAGACTACGTTAGCGCGCACGGAACGGGCACGCAACTGAACGATTCTCACGAAACAATGTCGATCAAAGCCGCTCTGGGCGAACAGGCATACGACGTGGCTGTAAGTTCGACCAAGTCGATGACCGGGCATATTATGGGCGCCACCGGCGCCATCGAAGCGGCCTTCTGCGTCTTGGCTGTTCGCTATCAAATTGCGCCGCCGACGATCAACTACCAGACGCCCGATCCTGAGTGCGACCTTGATTATGTTCCCAACGCCGCCCGCCCGACTGAGATCAAAGTAGCGCTAAATAATGCATTCGGTTTCGGCGGCCATAACGCAGTAACGGTTATCAAGGAATTCTCTGAGTAAACGTCGCCAGAGCGGCGATGTGGCCATTAAGTTAACGGCTCGCAATCGGCGAATTACGGCATGGATGATTTGCGCTCGGCCGAGAGCAATCTCGGAATCAGCTTCAACGACTACTCGTTTCTTCTACGGGCCTTGACGCATCGTTCATACCTCAACGAGAACCCGGGCGAGGCGCTAGAAGACAACGAGCGGCTGGAGTTCCTTGGCGACGCCGTGCTCGACTTCGTCGTCGCCGCCTATCTCTACCATCGCTTCCCGGAGATGGACGAGGGCGAGCTGACGATGTTGCGGGCAGCGCTGGTTCGTACGCGGACGTTAGCCGGGATCGCCAAACAACTTGATATTGACAGGAGCTTACGTCTGGGGTTTGGGGAAGCCGAGAGCGGCGGACGTGACAGACTGCCGACGCTGTGCGCGGCATTTGAGGCTGTTGTCGGCGCTATCTACTTGGATCAAGGGCTGGAGGTGGCCGAAAGCTGGATCCATGGTCTGATCGGTCCCCATTTGCAGCAGATCATCGCCGAATCGGCCCATAAAGACGCCAAGAGCGAATTTCAGATCTGGGCCCAGTCGAGATATAACGCGACGCCCAGATACCAGGTCATTGACGACGAGGGCCCGGATCACGACAAGACATTCACTGTGGCGGTGCTAGTCGAGGAAGAGATGTGGGGCGTGGGTCAAGGGGGCAGCAAGCAGGAAGCGGCTCAGGTGGCGGCCGGCGTCGCGTTGGAAAGGGCCGATCTTGTAGATGCGGCGGCCGAAAGTGGCGACGACTCTGCCATGCAGGCCGGCGCGTGAAGCGCTTATTGATCACCGGCGGTAGCAGTTACCTCGGCCGTCATCTCGTTCCGGCAGCTGTCGAGCGCTACGAAGTCCGCTACACATATTTCGCCAACGACCCGCTGGCTCTGGAAATAGGAGTCCAGCTTGATCTTCGCGACCTCGACGCGGTGCACTCGCTGGTGGATTCGTTTCGCCCGCAGGCCATCATTCACACGGCCGGTTCGAATCGGTCGCCAGACATGGAGACGGTTATCGTCGAAGGCGCGACCCACATCGTCGCTGCCGGCGATCGCTGCCAGGCCCGCCTCATTCATCTCTCCAGCGACGTGGTATTTGACGGTCGTCAGGCGCCATATCGAGAAGATGACCCGGTTAGTCCGCTGCACGCCTATGGCCGGGCCAAGGCCAGGGCCGAGTCGATCGTGGCCGGATATGTGGATCAGGTCACCGTCCGCACTTCGTTGATCTACGGCCTGGGCATCATGGATCGCTCGACGGAGTGGATCGCCGCCAGCCTTCGGGCTGGCCGGCAGGTAACTCTATTTGAGGATCAGTGGCGGAATCCGATCTGGGCCGGAAGCCTGAGCCGGGCTTGCCTGGAACTGGTCGAGTTGGGCTACGGGGGCACCCTGAACGTTGCCGGCGCGCAAGAAATGACGCGGGCGGAATTCGGCCTAAAGCTACTAGATTGGTGGGCTATTGAGGAACGCGCTGGCTTACAGAGTGGCCACTCCGATGAGCGCTGGCCGCGAGATTGCCGGCTAGACATCAGCCTGGCCCGGCGCTTGTTGAGCACTAGGTTGCCAGGCGTGGACGAGGTGATGGCAACGAGGGCTCGAGATGGGGGCTGAGTATTACGCAGCCGGACAATGCGACCTGCAATACATTTTACTAATCAGCGGAGTGTAATATGCGTCTTGTCCCGATCACGGCCGAAGATGAAGACCTGGCCGTTCGCCTGGAGTGTGATCCAGAGATGATGCTCCACGTCGGCGGCCCACGCCCGGAAGCCGAGGTTCGTTCTGCCCACAAGCGTCGCCTTGATTTGATAGAACAAGGCGTAGCGCGCATATTCAATATTGCTACCGACGACTCTGACGAAGTGCTTGGTACAGTTGGAATCTGGAAGATCGACTGGAAAGGTCCGCAGGCCTACGAATTGGGCTGGTTTGTCCTACCTGAGCATCAGGGAAAGGGTGTCGCCAGCGAAGCCGCGCGTCTCATCATATCACAGGCCCGGTCTAGTCCCGGGATTCGTTTCGTCCACGCATTTCCGGCGGTCACCAATGTCGCCTCCAATGCAATAGCTCGAAAGATCGGCATGAGTAACCAAGGCGAGTTTGACAACGAAGGCTTTGCCGGCGTGTTACGCTGTAATAATTAGCGTATCGATCTCGGCTAGTCAACTATCACAGAGAAAGCGCGGTGAATGTCGCTCATGATCGAAGGAGTGATGATCGCCGCGGGACAAAACCTGAAACGACTGATCAAAAACTACAACGCAAAGCTATTCTCTTTTTTCGCCGATTCACCTTACAATCTAATTCCCCCAGTCTGTTGGACTTTTTCAACAGGCTGAATTATTTGGCCGCGACGATCCGATTCCTGATTAAACCGACTCCTTCGACTTTGCACTCGACGACGTCGCCTGGTTTGAGAAACTCCGGCGGCGTGCGGGCAAATCCGACGCCGCTGGGTGTTCCCGTGGCGATGATGTCGCCGGGCAACAAAGTCATGCCTTCAGACAGATGCGATATAGTCGCCGGCACATCAAAGATCATATGGCTCGTGCTGCTGTCTTGCTTGACCTGGCCATTGACCCGGCAAGCGACCTTCAGATCGTGCGGATCGCCGAGTTCGCCGGCGGTGACAATCCATGGTCCCATTGGGCAGGCGCCGTCCAGGCTCTTGCCCTTAAAGAATTGCTTGTGTCGCCACTGGAGATCTCGGGCGCTTATGTCGTTAAGGACCATGTAGCCGAAAACGTGCTCCATGGCCTCATCGCGGCTGATGTTGGTACCGGCCCGGCCGATGACTATGGCCAACTCTACTTCCCAGTCCATTTCCACCGTGACGGCCGGATCGAGCACGATGTCGTCGAAAGGGCCATTGGCGGCCGTCGTGGCCTTGGTGAAGACGATTGGAAATTCAGGAAGATCGACCTGCTTATCGCCGGAGGTCTGTTCGGCAATGTGCTCGGCGTAATTTAGACCCAGGCACATGATGTTGCGCCGTGGGTCTGGAATTGGCGCCAGCAATTGAAGCGACGACAGCGGTGTTGCTGCGGACGCAGTATCGACCTTGGCCTGGGCTTGAGCCAAACCTTCGGCGCCCAACTCAATCAGGCTTATCATATCCGGAGCGACTTCCGACAAGTCGATCACCCTATCCCCGACTAATGCGCCGATCGTGGCTACCCCGCTATCCAAATAAGTGAGCAGTTTCATAGAACAACGATCCCTTTTTCGCGTCGCTGGCCTGCGCGCTGATTAGACTGTATCATCCTTGGCCTGAAATTGTAGTTTATCAACCCGGTGGCAACAAAGTCCGTATCTGGTAGCGAACGCCGTTTGTAACCTTTTTTCAGGACGCCCATCTAAGGTAATAGAGCACCCGGCATATGCTGGAAACTCAGCGTGCGCCCTCCTAAGCATAATCTATAGAGGTTCGAATCATGAAGACAAGGTGGTTATTGTTAATTATCCTGGCCCTAGTTTTGGCTGCCTGCGGCGGGAGCGATACGGCCGCGCCGGCGGCCGAACAGAGCGCGGATCTGGCGTCCCTTGAGTTGGCGGCCGAGGTAGACGTTCATACGGTGGCCGAGGTGAAGGACCGGGATGACATTTACGTGCTGGATGTACGCGAGCAGTGGGAGTACGATGAGGGACACATCCCCGGCGTGACCCTGTTGCCCATGGGCGAAGTGCCCAACCGGATGGACGAGATCCCAACCGATAAGAGCGTTATCGTCACCTGCCGGTCCGGCAACCGCAGCGGCCAGGTGACCGATTACTTGCGACAAAACGGCTTCGACAACGTACACAACATGCAAGGCGGCATCTTGGCCTGGGACCAGGCGGGCTACGAAGTATCGAGATAAAAGCAGGATCGCGAAAGCATGGACCAGCTAATCCCATTAAGCCTGCTAGTCATATTTGTCTCCGCCTATCTTGTCTATCATTTTCGCGGCCGGCCGCGAACTAGCGATATTAAATCACTGGCGGAGTTGAAAGCGAGGCTGGCCGACAAACGAATCACTATCGTCCAGTTCTACGCGCCATTGTGAAATGCCTGCGTGAAAGCAACTTCCATCGTCGATGGAATCCAGCGGCAATCGAATGGTGAAGTAGAGGTCGTCCATCTTAATTTGCTTGGCAGAGCCGGCCGGGAGATTGCCGGAGCCTATGGAGTTAAGGTGGTGCCGGCGACCGTGGTCATGAACCGGGGAGGGGAAGTCCTATACCGGCGCACTGGTTTTCCGGAGAGCGCGAGAATTCGGCAGACCGTCGGGACGTCGTAGGCAGCGTGCCGTCAGCCCGTCAGGAGCGTTACGGATTCGGGCCAGGAGAAACAGCAGAATCGGCCGGTTAGTAGGCGCCCAGTTCGCGCAGCCGGTCGTCGCTAATTCCAAAATGGTGAGCGAACTCGTGGACCACAGTATGTTGCACCACCTCGGCGATGTATTTGGGATCGCCCGCCTCTTGCTCGATCGGGCCCTGGTAGAGGGTTATGGTATCTGGTGGAACCAGCCCGTAATTGTGGGTGCGTTCGGTCAAAGGAACACCCTGATAAAGACCGAGCAGAGTGTAACCTGCTTCTACGCCGGCATCGCGTAGCTCCCGCCGGCTAGGCCATTGCCTGACGAGCACTTCCACGTTTTCCATCTGCTCTTGAAAGAACGGCGGCAGACCGTCCAGTGCTTCGGCTACTAGTAGTTCAAAATCGCTGCTCGTCAACATCATGATTCGACCCAACCCAATGAAATACGACCACGGTCGATCTCAACCTGCAAAATCGAGACTTCGACGACATCGCCGACGCCGAAGTGGGCTTCGCGGGGCCATTGGCTGCGGTGCAGCAGGCCATCTTGCTTCACGCCAATGTCGACAAAGGCGCCGAAGTCTACCACATTTCTGACAGTTCCCTTCAATCGTTGGCCCGGCCGCAAATCGTCCATGCTCAGGATGTCGCTGCGCAGAATCGGCGGCGGCAAGTCGGTCCGAGGATCGCGGCCGGGTCTGGCCAACTGCTCCAGGATATCGGTCAATGTTGGCAGGCCGAGGCCAAGCTGGCCGGCGAGATCCTTCTGGGCAACGGGCGCCTGCCAGCGGGCCAGGGCGGCCGCGCGCTCGGCTGGAGGCGTGTCTAACGTCAAGTTGCTTTGGTCCAATATGCTCTTGGCGGCGACGTAACTCTCGGGGTGAATGGCGCTGGCATCCAGAGGATTCTCGCCATCGCGAATACGCAGGAAGCCGGCCGCCTGTTCAAACGCTTTGGGACCAAGGCCGGGCACGTCTTTCAGCGCTTTACGGGTCTTGAATGCTCCAGCATCATCGCGCTTATCGCAGATTGCCGCCGCCAACTTCGGGCCTACGCCGGCCACATAAGTCAGCAGGGCCGGCGAGGCCGTGTTCACGTCGACGCCGACGCGATTTACCACCTTTTCGACCACGCCTTCCAGGGCCTGGGCCAGGCGCTTTTGATTCACGTCGTGCTGGTACAGGCCGACGCCAATAGATCGGGGATCGATTTTCACCAACTCGGCCAGTGGATCCTGCACCCGGCGGGCGATGGAAACCGCGCCGCGCAAGGTCACATCTAGATCTGGCAACTCCTCTTTGGCCAATGGGCTGGCGCTGTAAACACTGGCGCCAGCTTCGTTGACTATGAGATAACGAAGATCCGACGTCGACGAGTTGCCAGCAGCGCTATCCACTTCCCGTTCGGGCGCCGCACTGTCATTCCGAATCAAGTCGGCCGCCAACTGTTCGGTTTCACGGGAGGCCGTGCCATTGCCAATGGCCATCAAGCTAACCTGGTAACGTCGGGCCATCTCGGCCAACGTAGCCTGGGATTTCCGCCACTGTTTCTGAGGCGCGTGGGGGTAGATGGCGCCTGTCTCCAAAACCCTGCCCGTCGCGTCGACGACCGCCACCTTGCAGCCTGTGCGATAGCCGGGATCGATGCCCAATATCGTATGGCCGGCCAGTGGGGGCTGCAGCAGTAGGTTTTCCAGATTGGTCTGGAAGACTTCCAGGGCATGGGCTTCGGCATCTTCGGTGAGAGCGCGGCGAATATCGCGCCCGATAGCCGGCAATAAGAGCCGGGCGGCGGCATCGTCAATGGCCAATGCCAACTGCTCGGCCAGCGGCGATCGGCCGTCAATCCGGTAGATGGCGCCGATGGCCCAGCGCCAATCCCGCTCGGCTACCTCAATGTTGACTCGCAATACCTTCTCCGCCTGGCCACGGTTAATGGCCAGGATCTGGTGGGGCCGGAGACGGTCGACCCGGCCGCGATAATCGTAGTAGATTTTGAACACGCCGCGCGGGTCCTCGGCCGACTTTGTCTTCTGGCAGGTGAGGCTCGCCCAGCGAAGGCCTTTGTCTCGCGTGCGCCGGCGCACGTCGGCGTCGTCGCTGATAATTTCGGCGACGATATCCCGGGCGCCGGCTAGGGCCTGGTCCACCGTCGTTATGGTCTCGTTGAGGTAGGACCTGGCCAACTCGGCTGGGCCGGGCCGGTCGCGACCCTGGGCCAGGATCAAATCCGCCAAACCCTGCAGCCCGTTTTCGCGGGCGACGCTGGCCCGCGTTT
>CP070688.1:3826108-3837813 GCA_020353135.1 Chloroflexota bacterium | reverse complement strand
TTGGGCAGGAAGGCAGCGAGTTTCCGGGAAAACTGCTGGCGCTTCTGGTTGACGAGGCCCGGACTCACTCCTGCCCATAGATTTGGGTGTCTGTGACCTCGGCGCTATCCGCATCCGGTTCGGTTGCAATCGGGGGCATCGACGAGGCCAGGTGAAAGCGCAGGTGCACCCGGCCGAGGTGGATCTGGTCCTTGTCCTCTAGCGTACGCGGCGCCAGGCTGACCCGCTCGTAGTTCACGTACGTGCCACTGGCGCTGCCCTCGTCGTAAATCCGGTATGCGCCATAACTTTCCAGAATCCGAGCGTGCAGTCGCGACACGCTTCTGTCCTTGAACGGCACGGCCACCCTTCTGGGATCGCGGCCCAAAGTTATGTTGTTGCCGCCGATAGGAATGAATCCGGGATGTTCAGGCGCGTTTTCGAGGACTTCCAGGAAGGCGCCGGCATCGCTATCGGCCGCGAACTCGGGCGCCACTACATGGGTAAACTCAGGCTCCGACTGCCCGGCTGGCTGGGCAGCCATCGCGGACGGCCGAACAACCGCCGCCGTCGCGTCTGGATCTGGCCGCCGCCTGCGTGCGAGCAAGACCGCAACTGCCGCGATCGCCAAGATGGCGATGACCAGCACCGCGCCGGCCGTGACCAATACGGGGTTGTCCGGCAATTGAAATTCGTCGGTAGCTGGAGCGCTCGTCGGCGCCGGCGAAGGCGTTGGAACGGCCGTCGGCGCCTCCGTGGGGGGGATGACCGGTCGCTGGATTTCAATGGTCAGGGGAAGCGGCGACGTGGCGCCAACCAGACCTAGCTCGTCGACTACTTGAATTTGTAGATCGTAGGTATCTGCCGCCAGAGCGCTGATGTCCCAATCGAAGGTCAAGATGCCGTCGGCGCCAAGTACCGAGCCGCTCAGGGGTTGTTCCGTACCATCTACGAGCAAAGTTGCCGAGACCAGATCGCGTGGGTGCCCGTCAGGCCAATCTACCTGGGCCACCAATGGCTGATTGGTCGGTTCCATCAATTCAAAGGGTGTATCGCTCTCGCTGGCAACCCTGACGATCGGCCGCCTGTTGTCAACGGCCATCTGGACCGACGGCGATTTTACCACGAGTTCTAGGCTAGCCTCGCCTTGTCCGCCCGCCCATTCGGCCGTTATCACGTGCTGGCCACTGCTATCCAGGGCCGATCGGAAGCTTACTTCCGTAAGCACGCCGCGCTGCTGCAATCGATCGTAAAGCTCGTCGGTATCGGCCGGATCGGGCATATGGAAGTAGTTTCCTCCCGTTGGCTCGGACAGCATAACCGCTTGCTCAATCTCATGCGTATCGGCTCGGCTTCCCAATATCACTGGGTACACAGCTACGTTCTGCTCCTGGGCGCGAGCCAGAAATCCTGCGGCATCCATCCGGTCAGACAGATCGGCCGCGTCCGAGTACAATACGATGGCCTGGTATCGACCTTCTTGAGCGTTGCGCGACGCCTCATCCAGGGCCATTAGCAGTAAACGATCCAGGGATATGTCGTTGAGCTCATCCGGTAGATAGAAATTCACAGCGTTGATGACTTCATTCGGGAAAGTCATGCTCGGGCGGTCCAGGAATCGCCCCCCACCTCCCTCCGGCACAATGACGGTGACCCGGTCCAGCTGCGTAGGATCCATAAAACGATTAGCATAACGAATAATGCTATCTCTGACTTTTTCGCGCCGGCTTTGACCCTCCGTTTCATCACGGTCCTCAATGGTCGAGTTGGCGTCAATGATAATGAAGAGATCGACGCCTGTGTCTAATGGCCGGGATTCAAACTGCGATATCGGCTCCCCGTCCTCAAAGATCGCCAGATCTGTCAAGTCGCCCACGCGGTTGCCCTGGCTGTCGATAACTTCAAGGCGGAAAGTGATGGTGGGAAAACCTGTAGTATCGATGCCGGTGATCTGCAACTGTGGGCTGTCTTGTTGCCCGGTCGAAGGTCTTGACGATATCCCAGCCAGCAGGATGATGGTCAGGATTATGGCCAAAAGACGCCATATTCGTTTATTTCGCACCTTGCGCGAAAGCACTTCGCCCACCTCCGAAACAAGCGTACCCATGCTGACAAGCATTGTCCGTGGACTACTTGACATCTGGCTAGACTTCCGGTCAACGCGAGGTCGTTTACGCTCGCCGCAGTATAGTTTTAAGCTCAGCGTCGCGCAAACGATGCCTTTCTTGACTAAGCTTTCCTGAGGTTGTATTCTTTACATAAGGACGGGCATAAGTGTCAGCGAGTAGTATGCGGTCTTGCCACGTTGCGGCCACCGAAGGGAGCCCGGCGGCGCCCAGGCGAGCCCCAGAAAAGGGTAAGCAGCTATGTGCAAGAGATTCTGGCGATCGGGCAAATTGCTGTTCGTTTTGGTTGCCTTAGCAGCCTGGCTACTTTGGCCGGCGCAGTCAGCACCGGTGGCGGCTCAGGAGGGGGTCCAGCCAGAAGGTGATCGACCTATCGGCCGGCTGGTTATTTCCAGCGCCGACGCGAGCAGCGCGCCGACGATCGTCTTGCATGCCTATGCGGTGGACGGTCAGGGCGCGCCCGTCAACCTCAATGCACAGAATGTCATTGTGACTCACGACGGTCGGCAAGTGAGCGATGTCGAAACGGTCGCCGGCTATGAAGCCGGCACCTTCACCATATTTGTCGTCGACATCCCCCCGGGGGTTGAACCGCAGCTAGAGGCAATTCAACAGGCGGTGCAGCAATACGCCAGCCCACCTGAACTGCAGGAGCCATCAGATTACGTAACAATCTACCAGGTAGGCGAAGATGAGGCGGCCCAATTACTGGCCCCGGCTAATTTCTACAATGCCATCCGCAACTTCTTCGCCGAACCGCTGGTGAGTCAATCAGGGCCAACGGCCTTACTTGATAGCCTTGGCGCCTTGCTGGACGAGGCAGATTCACTCAAGCCGGAAGCCGGCATGGCAACATCCGTCGTATTGATCACCGATGGAACAGACGTCGTCAGCCGGCGTTTCGAAGCGTCGGATATCGCCATCCGGGCTGGCGCCTTGGGCATCCCCATCCATACGATCTGGGTCGAGAATCAGAATCTGCAGCCATTCAGCCACCAGGGCGGCCAGGATTATCTGAGCGAGCTGGCCCAAGCTACCGGCGGCCTCTATAGCCAGCTCGATCAGGCTGAAGGCCTGGCAGCGATATGGGAACGGATCGCCGATTTTCGCACGCATTCGACGATCCAATACCGGCCCGAGAGTCTTTCGGGCGGTACATTCGATGTTGTCCTCAGTATGCGCGATGATCCGGAGGTACAAGATACAACCAGTGTTACCGTCCCGGACACGGCGCCCAGCGTGATCATTAATCTTCCGGCCGAAAGCCGGCAGTTAGCCTTGGAAAACCTGGAAGAGCCGGTGGCGCTCTCCTTTTCGACTACTGTTACTTGGCTGGATGAGGTCGAACGCGAGATAACAAGCGCGCAGCTCCTGGTGAATGGGGCCGTGGCCCAGGAAATCGACGTTCGCGATCTTGACCAATTCCGGGCTGAGATCACCAATTTCAGTTTCGGACCCAACACGGTTCAAGTGGCGGTCGAAGACGAACTCGGCCAGCAGGCCACCAGCCCGGCCATCGTCCTCAACGTGGCCGAAGGCGAGACTCAGGTGCCCGAGGCGCTGGAGTCACGAAGCCAGCTGGCTCAGAACATCGCTCGCTTCGCCCTGGGCTGCTTTGTCCTGTTGCTTATCGTTGCCCTGGTCGGGTTGGCCGTCTTTCTTGTACGCCGCCGGAGATCATCATCTCGCCAGCGGCGCGACTATGGACCGCCGGCATCTGAGAGCCCACCCCCGACCGATTACCGCGGACCGGAGATAGAGCCGGCTCGACAGGGTCAGCTTTACCTGGAGGTTCTCGACGCAGTCACCCGAACGCCGCCGACCATCGACCTGACGGCCGCCGAGCACCGTATTGGCCGCAACCCCAGCCAGGCTGATATCGTCTTCGAAAACGACATCACCGTCTCCCGAATCCACGCCAGCCTCATGCTTGAGGGCAGCGACTACCGCCTGTACGACGAAGCCAGTTCCAGCGGCACCTATGCCAACGATCAGCCGGTGCCGGAGTATGGCTACCAGTTGCTCGACGGCGATGAAATACGACTGGGCGCAGTCTTGTTGCGCTATCGACGAGGTTAGTCCGCCTGCGGATGTCGATCAGGCTTACGCGAGCGCCAGATGTCATGGAATTAGCCCCGCTCCAGGAAGCAGCCGTACAGGCCCAGGGGAGCTCCCTGTTATTAGGCCCGGCCGGCGGCGGTAAGACGACCGCCCTCCAGCATCGACTGCTGCAGCTACTCGGATCCGGCGAATCGGCCTATACAATGCTGGTTATAACCGCCGAGCAGGAACATGGTCAGGGTTTCTTAGATACAGTGCGAAATTCGGAGCTTGGCCCGTATGCCGAGCTGAACATTACGAATTACAATACGCTCGCCCGGCAAATGGTCTCGCTATTCTGGCCGCTGATCGCCCGGCCGGCCGGTTTTGAGCGCCCTTACCGGCCGCCCACCTTTCTCAGCTATGACCTGGCCCAGATGTTAATGTGGCGCGTAGTCACTCCTATGCTCGACCAGGGCGCCTTCGCCAATCTTAGGCTGCGGCCGCAACAAATCGTTAGCCAGCTCCTGGATACTCTGAATCGCGCCGCGCTAAATGGCCTGACTCTGGAAGAAGCGACGAAACGCCAGATTACCAGTTGGGCGGGCGACGAGGAACAACGAATCTACTTGCAGGAAGCGGCCGGTGCAGCCCACCAGTTCCGCGACAGATGTTTGACAAACAACATGCTCGACCTTTCTCTTCTGGTCGAGGTATTCGATCGGCAACTGATCGGCCGTGCCGAATTTCGGCGCTATTTCAGCGAGCGATACCGGCATCTGATCGTCGACAATATCGAAGAACAGACCCCGGCCGGGCAGAACTTCGTCGCCAGCCTGATGACCGAGATAAAGACGACGGCTCTCGCCTACGATGCAGGCGGCGGCTACAAACGTTTCCTGGCCGCCGATCCGGCCGGGGCTAACAGATTTTACGACTTGTGCGAAAGCCTGTTCGAATTCGACGTCATCTACACAGCCCCAAAGCACCTGTTCGCCATTTCCAACCTGGTTGAAAATCAGTTGATGAGCAGCCAGCAACCGGCCGCCGGCGCCGAGCAGGCCGTGGTCGACATGGTGGTCGGCCGGTATCGTCGCGAAATGGTCCAGGATCTGGTAGCCAGGCTTGGCGATCTGGTCGGCCAGGGTTTGCCGCCGAGCGAGATCGCCATCATCGCGCCTTACCTTGACGGCGCCCTCCGTTATAGCCTGACCCATGCCTTGGGGGCGGCCGGCTTGCCTTATTATTTGCTACGCCGGCGATCGAGCCCTCGCGAGGAACCGCGCGTGCGGGCCTGGCTCAGCTGGCTGGCTCTTGGGCATCCGGATTGGGGCATCCGGCCCGCACCCTATGATGTGGCCGAAGCATTCAACCTCAGCATCGACGGCATGGACCCGGCCCGTGCAAAGCTGCTGACTGACCATAGCTACCTGGTCGATGGACCAGGGTTGCTTGACAGCAGCGACCTGCCTTCGTCAGTTGCCGAGCGGATCGGTTCTGATCTTCTGGAGCGGGCAGATGCTTTGTGCGCCTGGCTGGCCGCCGAAGGGGACCGGCGCCACCCACTGGATGTGTTTCTGCACCGCCTGTTCAATGATTTACTGGCCCGGCCCTTTTTCCGGCCGCAACCAGATCTGGCCGCCGCGGCCATTTGCGATTGGCTCGTCCGTTCCGCGGGACGTTTGCTATCGGCCGCCGAACCGATGGGCTTGAATACGCCCTCCGAGATCGGCGAGGCTTTCATCGCCGGCATCTATGACGGGCTGGTGACCGCCGATCCCCCCGAGCTTGGCGAACCACCCGATCTGGACGGCATCCTCATCTCAACCATTTACGGCTACCTCTTGGGCGGCCGGCCCGTGGAAGTCCAGGTATGGTTGGAGGCAGCCGCTACCGGTTGGTGGGACATCCCGCGCCAGCCACTGAGCAACGCCTTCGTCCTGGCCCAAAGCTGGCCAGCTGGCCGCCAATGGACCATGGAAGACGATTTCAAGATCCGCAACCAATTGCTGAGCCGCATCGTGCGTGGCCTCACCAGCCGCTGCCGGCATGGCATCATCCTGACCAGTAGCGAATTGGACCGGCGCGGCATCCGCCAGGATGGCCCGCTCTGGCGGGCATTGCAGCCGGTACGAATGCAACCAACGGCGTCTTCAGAATCCCCGTAGGTTGGGATCAAGAAAAGGGGAAGTAAGGACTATCGATCCTGCCCAGCTATGACGCTATAATGGCTAGACGTGACGGTTGACCGTCGGGCCCATCGCCAAGTCCACAGTCGACGTCTGACCGGCGGCCGCGGCAAATCGCTCCCGACGACCTGTCACCAGCGCGATAACACATCACATTACGAAGACCGTATCCGAGCTTGCCGGATAAAGGGCTCAGTGCGGCGCGAGAATTCCCTTGGCAACGTACGGAGGAAGCCATGAACAATGCGTATGATGGCGAAAAAGATGATGGACTTGATGGCTTTGACCTGGAGGAGATCCTGGCCGGCGACGACGAACCGGCCGAAGAAGCCGGCAAGGAGCGCGCTGCCTTCACTCGACCAAGCGAGAGCGTTACTTCGCCGGCGAGTAAGGAGGGCACTACCTCTAACTGGTCAAGCCGGAGTTTGACTTCGTCGTTTGCCAAGAAGAGTGTCGCGTCAAATCGGACCGACCAGAACCCAAGTTCGCCGATCAACGATGGCCAGAAACGAACCGTCGAGAGTACAGATTCGTCGACTGTCGAGAGTACAGATTCGTCGACTAAGGAAAAGCTCGTCGTTGCCTTTCAAGGTGAGTCCGGCGCCTACTCGGAACAGGCTCTGCGCAATCACTTCGGTCACGACGCTACCTCACTGCCGTGTCCTGATTTCGCCAGCATCTTCGACGCCATCCATCATGGCCGATCACAGAGGGGAATACTACCGGTAGAAAACTCACTGGCCGGTACCGTAAGCGACGCCTACGACCAGCTGGCCGACCACGATCTGCGCATTCAGGGTGAGGTCATCTTGCGCGTTGAACATTGTCTGATCGCGCCGGCCGGGCTGAACTTGCGCGACATCAAGCGCGTAAGATCCCATCCACAGGCGCTGGCCCAATGCCAGCAGACGCTACGCCGCCAAGGCATTGAAGCGGTGGCCCACTATGACACGGCCGGCGCCGCGCGCGACCTGGCGGCCCGACCCGAGCCGGGTACGGCGGCCATCGCCAGCGCCCTGGCAGCCAAAACCTATGGCCTGGAGATCCTGGCTCGTCATTTCGAAGATGAACAGCTCAATTACACCCGGTTTTTCATCCTGGGCCTGGACGATCCGCCTCGCAAGGATCCCAGCAAGACCTCCGTGATTTTTACCACCCGCCACAAGCCAGGCGCGCTGCACAGGGTATTGGCGGCGCTGGCCGACAGAGACATCAACCTGACCAAGATCGAATCGCGTCCCCGCCGCAACCGGCCCTGGCATTACTTGTTTTATGTGGATTTTGAGGGTCATGAGGACCAACCGGAGATCCGCGAGGCCCTCATGGGCATCCTCAAACAAGCGTCGTTCCTCAAGGTCCTTGGCTCGTACCCGGCCGCGCCGTTGACCGCCAGCGATTCGAGTTACGAGACGCGACCCTGAAAAAACGTTGGCCAGTCACTCGACCGGCTGACGCGTCGCCCTTCAGCAAGCTCCGAAAGCGCTCTCTTTTGTGCAGCTTGCCACCTGACAGGAGTCCAGCGGCGTTGCACCTACCGGCAAGGACGTGCTACCATTCGAGACCATGAGTCGTCCTGAAAGCCTGCCGGCTAAGACTTGGCAATTTGCCCCGCCAGTCCCCTTTGAATTGAAGCAAGAGATGGCCCACAGGCATTGGGCTTTGGTGCAGGTGCTCTACACTCGCGGCGTTAAGAATAGGCCGGAGATAGATGCTTTTCTTGACCGCCGTTACTTGAATCCAACTGATCCTTTCCTCCTGCCCGACATGGAGCGCGCCGTCGCCCGCATTAGACAAGCAGTGGAGAACGGCGAGACCATAGTGGTCTATGGCGACTTCGACGCCGACGGGGTGACTTCCAGCGTGCTCCTGGTCGAGGCCTTGCGAGGGCTGGGCATCCCGCGCCAGAATGCCTTCGCCTACATTCCCGATCGCGTCGACGAGGGCTACGGCTTGAATATGGAGGCCCTGCAAGAATTGCGGGCCAAGGGCGCTGACCTGGTAATAACCGTGGACTGCGGCATTCGGGCTCTGGAAGAAGTAAAAGAAGCCGTCCGATTGGGCTTGGACATGATCGTCACCGATCACCATAGCCTGGGGCCCGAGTTGCCCAGTTCTGTGGCCACGATAAACCCCAAGCGCCCGGAGTCCAGCTACCCGGAGCGTTACCTGGCCGGCGTCGGGATTGCTTTCAAGCTGGCCCAGGCGCTGAAGAGCGAATTTGGCGAGGGCGCGACATTTCGGGAAGCGGAACTCCTGGACCTGGTCGCCATAGGCACAGTGGCCGACCTGGCGCCTCTTATGGGCGAGAATCGCCAGCTAGTGACCCAGGGCCTGAAGACGCTCAACGATAGGAATCGTCCCGGCGTTCGCGCCCTGGCGGACGTGGCCGGCATGTCGGACTCGGCGCTGACGTCAGAATCGATCGCCTTCGCCCTGGGGCCGCGCATCAATGCCGCCGGCCGGCTTTCTCATGCCTACGACGCGGCCAAGCTTCTGGCGGTGAACAATCAGATCATGGCCCATCAATTTGCCGAGAAGTTAAACGAACTCAACCGCGATCGGCAACAACTCACCGCTCGTCTCGTTGAGCAAGCCGAAACGATGATCGATCCCAGCCAGCCGCTGCTGTTTGCCATCGACGAAGGATTCAAGTCAGGCGTGGTTGGCCTTGTGGCCAGCCGGCTGGCGGACAAATACTACCGGCCGGCCATCGTGATCGAGTGGGGCGATGGCGAAAGCCGGGGATCGTGTCGTTCCATCCCGGAGTTTCATATAACCGAAGCGCTGGACGAGGTTGCCTCGCTATTGGAGCGGCATGGCGGGCATGCCCAGGCAGCCGGCTTCACGGTCCGCAACGAGAATCTCGATCAATTTCAGCGGGCGATCACCGAGATCGCGGCCGCTGAACTACAGGTGGACCAACTGGCGCCTTCGATCCCTATCGACGCCGAGCTGGCCATCGGCGACGTCGATTGGGCCCTTCACGATGTATTGCAGAAACTGGAACCGACAGGCTATGCTAATCCGGCGCCCACCTTCGCCAGCCTTGACGTACAACTCTACGGCCATCGCGCGGTGGGCCACGACAGCTCGCACTTGCAGCTCTGGGTGGGCGACGGCCGGGTGAAGCTTGGCTGCATCGCCTTCCGCCAGGGCGACTGGGCCGGCCGATTGCCTGATCGCATCGATCTGGCCTACACCATCAGCGTCAACGAGTGGAACAACCGGCGCGATTTACAGCTTGTGGTACAGGATATTCGAGTTGCCGAATGATAAAAGGAAACGGTTATGAAAGTTCTAGTTAGTGGCGCGGCTGGTTTTATCGGCAGCAATCTGGCCGAGAAATTGGCCCGGCGAGGCGACCAGGTGGTCGGCCTGGACAATTTCAACGACTACTACGACCCGGCCAAAAAGCGAGCCAACGAACTACGTCTCGCCGCCTATGCCAACTTCAAGATGATTGAAGCTGACATCCGCGACCGGGAACAAATGCTCGTTCTGTTTGAAGAGGAACGGTTTGAGGCCGTCGCCCATTTAGCGGCCCTGGCCGGCGTGCGGCCGGCGGTGAAGTACCCCGATCTGTACGTGGAAGTCGACTACAACGGCAGTCAGAACTTGATGGACGCGGCGCGCTTCAACCAGGTTAGTAACTTCGTCTTCGCCTCGACCTCTTCGGTGTACGGGGCCACCAAGCAGATACCTTTCCTGGAAACCGATCCCTGCGACCGGCCTCTTCAACCTTACGCCGCCGCCAAGCGTGGGGTTGAGATGCTGGGTTACACCTACCACTACCTGTACGATCTCAGTTTCACTGCCATTCGTTTCTTCACCGTTTACGGTCCGAACGGCCGGCCTGACATGATGGCCTACCTGGTGGCGGACAGCGCCACCAAAGGCACCCAGATCCCGATCTACAACGGCGGCCAGATGTATCGCGACTGGACCTTCGTCGAAGATATCACCGACGGCGTCATGGCCGCCCTGGACCGGCCGCTGGGCTACGAGATCATTAACCTCGGCCGGGGCGAGCCGACGCTGCTCAAGGATTTTGTAGGGCTGATTGAAGACAAGGCCGGCAGCCGGGCCAACCTGGTCGACAAACCAAAACCGGCGGCCGATGTCGAGGCCACCTACGCCGATATCGGCAAGGCGGCCAGGCTTCTAGGCTACGATCCCAAGATATCCGTCGAGCAGGGCGTGGCCGAGTTTTGGCACTGGTATCGCGCTCACGGCTAATTGATTACCGCTGACTGCCCCGAGTCGCCGTCGGGCAAAGGCTTGAGCATGAGTAGTCGTGATCGGCTGCGCTCCGCAAATCCCATTCCTTTCAGCACGGGCATTGCTGCCCGGTGGTGGGCGCTGCTTTCAAGGAACAGGTCGACGTAATCCGGACGACGGGTCAGGCTGTCGATCAATTTCTTGACCAGGCCCCCTGTTGCCAGGTAGCCCCAGTAATCCGGCTTCAGGGTCAGCCTGATCAGCGACCGGCTGTTTAGGTCAATCACCTGGGCGCAGCCAATCTCCCGGTCGTACAGAAGACATCGCCAGAAGGCGCCACGTCGCCCTGGCCAGGAATCATATTCGTCGATGACCGACGACGCCCAAAGTTCGCCTCGCCCCCGCTCGAGATTCAGGTAGCGCTGGAATCTGCGGAAGCCCGGCCGGTTGCCCAGGCGTTGGATAGCGGCGCCGCCGGTCATGGCCCGGCTTATGGGCGGGCTCATCTCGCGCCGCAAGAAATGTGGATGGAACGGCCGGTAGCCCAGTTGCCGGTACATCCGCTCGGCCGGTTCGTTGCCCAGGTCTACCTGCAGGACCGCCCACTCCCGGCCTCGCCCCTTAATCATCTCCTCCAGATTAAGCATCAGCCTTCGGCCAACTCCCTGGCGACGGTACGGTCCGTTGACGCTGACGTTAAAGATGTAACCGCTGCTGCGCCGCAGGTGCAGAAATGCGCAGCCCGCGGTCTGTCCGTCGACCAGCGCCTTGTATCCTTGCCCGGAGAATTGCAGATAAAGCGGCAGCATGCCATAGGTGAACCAACGACCGAGGGGATTGCGGACCATCCTGGTGAAATAGCGGTCGACGCCGATCATATTGTCGAAGGTCATACGCGTGACGGCCGGCAAATCACGCCATCCGACCGGCCGGACCTCGACGGACCTGTCATTCATGACTCCGATTCTATCACCGCCGCCGGCCGCTAACGCAATATCAAGCGGCGATTTTGCGTGGCGTGGCTGAACAGGCCATTGGCTGGTACAATGTCAGTACGACCGCTTCGCAAAAGGATTAAGGTATAAGGTGACGTTGCCCCCGTTCAGATTCGTCAAGAACCGCTCTGCCTGGGCTCAGTGCCTGGCCCAACTGC
>CP070688.1:3820676-3826008 GCA_020353135.1 Chloroflexota bacterium | reverse complement strand
GCCACTATTTGCTGGCGCGACTTCTGCAAATCGGCGGTTAGCTGCGCCGCATGAACGGCCGTTCCCGCTTGCCGGGCGATGTTGCGCAGCAATCGGTCGTCGGGTTCACTGAACGTCTCATCCTTTTGGCGCGGCGCTACCGCCAATTGACCCACTTCTTCACCTTGGTAGGTAAGAGCATACCGGACGAAGTGTGATGTGGGTTTTCCGTAGGATACGGCCGTTTCCAGGCCACCCTGGCGATCGACGGCGATGGCCGCGTATGGCAGTTTCAGAGTTTGGGCGACTGTCTCAACGATCGTCGGATAGACTCTCTCGGGCGACATCGTATCTTCTAGCCGTCGGCCCAAATCGGCGAGCACCTCGTACGGTTCGTCGCGCCGGCCGTACATCAGTCGATTCACCCAACGCTGCAGTCGTTCTCGCAACGGCTGGAACAGCACGGCAACCAGTCCGGTCGCAATCAGGGCGACCAGCCAGTTGCTTTGCGCCTGAAATAGGGCCCCCAGGCCGCCCACAACCAATACATAAAGGATGACGATACAAACAGTCAACGCCCCATAGACCAACGACCGGTTGATGATGACGTCGATGTCCCACAGCCGATACCGGGCCACGGCCACGGCGAGGCAGATAGGCACGATATTCAGTGCTAGAAACCAACCTAGCACGCTGGCCGTCGCCCACCACGGCACCGGGCTATCGGCCGGAAGGTTTTCCAGATAGTAGTACGGAAAAGAGGACAATAAAATAAAGCCCAACCACAGCGCGAAGCCATACACTACCCACTTAGTCTGTTGCCGTTCCGTGGGGCTAGAGACCCGGCGATAGCGATGGAACTGCGCATATAGGCCGGCCATAAAAAGGCTTATCAAACCTGCGGCCAAGATGGTGAGGGCGCTCGTACCTGTATCCGTTAGTTCGGCCGGGTTGAATGAGGGCAATAAGAACAGGGCAATGCCCAGTGGAAGAGTCAACAGTACCACCCACCGAGACCATTCAGGCACGAAACGACCGTTAGGAAACACGGTAAACAATAACACGGTGGGTACGGCGATTAGTAGACCTTGCAGTCTAAGCGCAAGGGCGGCATCTCCAAGCCAGTAATTAGTCCAATTTTCCAATGGCCCGGCCATGACGATGGCATAGAATAGAAGGTAGAAGGATAGGGCAGCCACCATCGGCTCGGCAAAACGGCGACTGAAGAATAGAAGGGCTAGGGTCAAGGACAGCAGCGCGGCCCCTAGCGATGCTATGCCAGATAGCGCTGACAGAATGGCTGTGAGATCGTTCTGGTTCTGAGAAGAAATATGGGCCAACTCACCACCGAAATCTTGTGCATAAGCGGGCAGCGAGGTTAGCAATACGAAGTCTGCGATCAGCGCCAGAATTATCCACGTCGCCCGGGCCAGCTTCAACCACGTGTCAGGGAGTAGCGGTACGGCCGCGGCGTCGGTTGAGATTCGGCGCTCGATGGGTGAGGACGGGTTCGTTATCATCGCCAATGCAGTTTAGCCGATTCTTGCCCGCCTTGTCAAAAGCGACGAGATGTCACTCGTTTCGGATCCGGCAACCAGACACGTCTTCCATGCAAAAACCCATTGGACGCGGATAAACGTGAATTGACTGCTTCTCCTCAGCGCTCGTCCGCGTCCCATAATAGTTTGGTCGGCAGCAAACATTCAGGCCACTGATCGGTGTCCACTCATCAGCGCACGAAGCATGGTCTTTCGCTCCAGGCCAACGAATACAATCACGTACATGACATTGAGTACCAGAATCAGGGCAAACATCTCCATGACCAGATACCAGGATCCGCGAGGGATAGACACCAATCCGATGACCGAAACGTTCAGACCGAGCAGCAAGACTAACACCGTGCTCGTCAGCAGGATAACGCCAAAACGTGACCAATTGAAGCCATAGATCAGGCTGATAATAATTGCCATCAGCAAGGTGAAAACGGCCGTGATGGGCATTGCCTGGCCGATCAGCTCATCGGGCGGACCATTAGCCGTTACGACCGCTGCCATCGTCGTTACCGGCTCGAAAAGGAGCACGGAAACGAGGCCCAAGAGCACGAACATCGCATCATAAAGCAGGTTGTAAGCCGCCCAGCTTCTAAGTGACGGCGCATCAACAACTAGAGAGTAGCTCCAGCTAAGGCACGCCCCGCACAGAGCTCCCGCCACCAACATGATAGCCAGCGAGAACCATATGTCGCTGATCAAAATGTCGTGAATGATGGTGAAGATGAAGGCCGATGCAGCGCCGGCAATAGCGCCCGAAACGGCATAGCGACCTGGATTGGCCAAGCTGCTTTCCATGATAGTCCCCGTCACATGATTATCATCGAACGCCAGATCCTGCCTAGGCTGAAAGGCAGTTTCTGCCATTTGTCGCCGTAATCGGTGGAATGCCATACGTCGCCGTAAGTCAGGCCTGCGTAGAGATGACCGGGCGCCGCCGGATCTGTCACCAGGGCGATCGGAAGTTGCGGCAGGGGATGTTCTTGCCAGCCGATAGGCTGCCACCCGGCTCCGGCCGAACTGCGGAAGAGATATGTTTCAGCTGTTTCGCCGTATGCCTTGCCCGGGCTGAAGGCGGCCGAGATGTACCATACTTCGGGTCGTTCCGGGTCGGCGGCGCAGGCGGCGCCGTATCGTTTGGTCAGGCCAAGGGTGGCATTGGCCTTTCTCCACGCACGGCCGTTTTCCCGCCCCACTGCAGCGCCGCCGCCGCCCGATTCATAAACCCAATCACCGCTGGCAGCGTGGAACTTCAGATCATGGCAGTCACGCAGTGTGCCTTTGACATGATTAGACCAGGTCTGGCCACCATCTTCGCTGCGCACTACCGCGCCGAACTCAATACCGGCCATGATCACCTCGGGATTCGTGGGCGAGATGGCTATCGCCTGCACGTAGGCCCGCTTGTCGGGCGGTTCGGCCGGAGAAAACCAGAAGCGCCGGCCGCGAATGCGGCGAAATGATTCGAGTTCCGCCCAGGTTTGGCCTCCATCGCCCGAAATGGCCACGGTCGCCGGCTTCATTCCGGCGTAGATGATATTGGAGTCCTGGGGACTGACTGCCAATGATTTGACGATCTGGCCGGCCAGGCCAACCGGAGACCACATCCGCCCCCGATCTTCGGAGCGGAAGACGCCATTGCCGTTGGTGCCAACGTAGATCACATCTTTCTTGGAAGGGTCAGCCGCCAGGCAACATGCCTTCTGATCGCCTAGATACGTTTCTACAGACCAGCTTCCGTCTTGAGCCCGACTGGCGCGGTTCAGGTTTCGGCCGTCGACGGACACGAATACTTTTTCGTCTACCATGTTCGTCATAGCTACGCCTCGACGGCTGGCTGTGGCTTGTGCCACAGTTGCACGGCCAGGGAAATACCGGCCAGGAGCCCGAGAACCAGGTTGAGCGTGTTGGCCAGGTTGAAGATCCCGGCCTCGGCCCGGCATGCCGACGGACAATAGAACAGCAGCCAGCTGATCGGTATCATGAGCAAGACTAACAAATTGATAACAAAGGCCGCGAACAGGCCGCGGCGGCTTCCGCGCCAGGCGGACCATATGGCCAAGCTCCACCCGGCGAAAAGAGCGGTGAAGATGACGGCCGCCAGCTGCATCGTCGTCTCGTCGCCAAAATCAATCGGCAGGACAAACATGGCGTCCAGGAATCCGCGCCAGACTTGAGACAATAATGCGAGGACGGACAGTGTTAGCGCTCCGTTGAGAGAAAAGAACCAATCTTTCATGACTTAGCACCTCGTTATTAGAGTACACTTCATGGAAACAGAATGCTTCTACTCTACAAGATCAGCTGTTATCTTGTCATGAGTCAGGCGCCCAAATCTGGCGGGAAAACAGTTGGGACTTCGTCCCGAATGATCTGGGACCGGCTCCCGGATCGGGATTGTGGTTTCTGATTCTGGCTGTTAGAAATGAACAAGACTCCGGGAAATTACAAGCCACTGAGCCATGACTTGCTTCACCTTGACCACTCCCATTGCCATCTCTATACTACGAACCGCATAGGATGGTCTATCATGAATGAAGAGGTCAAACGTGATCCGCAGGTCGAAGAAGTTTGGCGGAAGTACCTCACCACGGGCAAACCGCCGAAATGGGTCAATTTGCCGTGGTACGAGAATCCTGCGATGCGAGCAGTGGCCCGTCGTCTACCGACCGACCCGCGCTGCCAGGTATGCTACTATCCCTTCGGCGGTTTGGGGGGCAAAATCGTCAGCTCATTCTTCCGCTTAAGGCCGTCCAAAATGAATCCCCACATGTGCAACGTCTGCGAGCGCTTCGCCGAGGAGAATCCGGGCGGAACAGAGCTGGAAGTGTCCTTGCTGTTTGCCGACATCCGCGGTTCGACGCCCCTCGCGGCGACCATGAACGCATATGAGTTTGGTCAGCTCATTAACCGTTTCTACCAGGTCACGACCAATATCATCTATGAGCACGGCGGTATGGTCGAGAAGCTCGTCGGCGACGAAGTTACGGCGTTCTTTGTCCCGGCTTTCGCCGAAGACCGCAACTTCTCACGCGCGGCCGTCCTGGCCGGACAGGCGATATTGGCCGCTACCGGTCACGGCAGCCCTGATGGACCCTGGCTGCCAGTCGGCGTGGGCATCCACACCGGAGAAGCCTATGTCGGCGCGGTGGGTGAGCCGGGAAAGAACATTGACATCGCCGTCCTGGGCGACAACGTAAATATCGCCGCCCGTCTCACGAGCCAGGCGGACGCGGGCGAAATTGTCGTTAGCGACGCCACCTCGCGCATGTCCGGATTGGACCTGACCGGCCTTGAGTTCCGAAATCTAACGCTGAAAGGAAAAGAGGAGCCAATCGGCGCCTGGATCTACCGATCAGGCACAGACTAGCTTAGGCGAAAGAGCGCCCTGGTAGCTTGCGGCGACACGGGCTGATACCTGGTCGCCAGCATCTGAGTCGCCTCGCAGTTACGTGCCGCACAAGATTGCCGGCAATGTTTCCTGCCGACTTGCCGGACGCGCTAGTTCGTCCGGCGTGATCGATCGTACTACTTTGGCCGACAGGAGAGATGTATGGAAAGTGACATCCTACAGCGCATCTTAGACAATACATGCGAAGCCTCGGCCGCGCCGGGCGGTGGAGCGATCGTGGTGTCCCACGATGCCGTTGTCGCCCAGGCTGTGACCGGAGTTCGCCGCCGGAATGGTGATGCAGCCATCGAAATGACCGACCGATTCCACATCGGCTCCAATACCAAGTCGTGGACCTCAACCATCTGCGCTGATCTGGTCGACCGTGGATTAATCGCATGGGAGGCGACGC
>CP070688.1:3812314-3820576 GCA_020353135.1 Chloroflexota bacterium | reverse complement strand
CGGGCTTTAAAGCGTTGGTATTGAAGGGCAAAGAGGATCGAACTGAGGGTCGGCAACGCCAATGCCAGGCCAACCCGACCGCCGTCGATGCCGTCCAATGGCGCCAGGTAGAAGGGCAATTGGGTCGGTATGGCGAAGAAGAGCATCATGACTATCGCGGCGATGGCGTATATGGGAGCGACGCTTTTCCAGGGAAAGGATCGTTTATCTTCGGCCGTGTCTGGCTGGCCGATCTCATCTTGAATCTCTGGTTCGTCGACGGCAAAAAGTACACCGAGTAGGACAAGAAAGGCGAACGAGTGAATCAAAAACGGATAGCGCCAGCCTACGTCGACCAGAAAGCCGGCGACGAGCAGAGAGATGACGCCGCCAAGGCCGATGAACGCCCCTTGATAGCCCAGGAACTGATTGAGACGAGGCCCACTGAAGTAGTCGGCGATGAGAGTCGTGAAACCGCTCATGACTCCAGCCACGGCTAATCCCAGGATGGCTCGGCTGACCAGGATGGTTGTCAGTGAGCTGAGGGTAAAGCCGGCCGTTCCGGCCAGGCCGAACACAAGCAGTCCTATCAGCACCACGGGCTTACGGCCCCACTTGTCCAGGAGAATTCCGGTGAAAGGCGCCCCGATGACGATGAAGAGGGCGGGTAAGGTCAGGGTTAGCCGGACCAGGAACTCGGCGTTTGGTACGTCGTCAAAGGCCTCGGTCATTGCCGGCAGCGCCGGGGCCAGTATTGTCGCCGCGAGAACAGTCATCATGCTGCCCACCAGCAACGTTAAGTTGCGGATCTTGGTCTTGTCGATAGATAACACGGACACGCTCCAATGGTTTTCTAGATCAGCGCTTCTTTCACGGCCGGAACGACCTCCTGGGCGAAGGCCTCGATCTGCACCTGCTGGTTGCCGGCGACTGGCCAGAAGATGAAGGTGTCCTGGCGGTATTCCTGGACCCAGTGGACGATCTTCTCGGTCCAGTCTTGAACGGAGCCGTAGACGTTGTCTTCTTTTAAACCGGGGACGGTCGTATCTTCGCGGCCAATGTTGAGCACGCCCATCAAGTTGTAACCGCGCCGTATCTTGGCCGGATCGCGGCCGGCCTGTTGGGCGCCTTCGTCGATTTTCTGGCTGAGTTCCAGCAATCGGCCGGGATTTGAGTAGTTGTAAGAGATCAGTAACCCGTCGGCCATGCGGCCCAGCAAGCGTAACATGCGCGGGCCGCCCGCGCCGACCCATATCCGTATCGGGTGAGCCGGCGCCGGTCCCGGCCGCGCGCCCGTCACCTGGTATGTGTCGCCCGCGTAGGTAAATGTTTCTCCGGCGTTGTCCCACATGCCGCGCAAAATGTGCAGGGCGTCTTTGAAGGCGCCATAGGCTTCACCCGGCGTACGGCGCGGCCCACCGAAAGCGGCGATACCGTCCCAATAGGCGCCCGCGCCCAGACCCACTTCTACACGACCGCCGGTCAAGACGTCCAGGGAGGCGGCCATCTTGGCCAACATCGCCGGAGGACGCAAGGGTAGGCTGAGGACATTGGCGCCCACGTGGATACGCTTGGTGCTCACGGCCAAGGCGGTCATCAAGGTCCAGGTGTCGAATAGCTTCATGTTGTAGGGGTGGTCCATCAGAGTGATGAGGTCCAGTCCATTCTCATCGGCGATGCGGGCCCGGCGGAATGGCTCCTGGGGGTCGGCGGCCGAAGGATCGATGGCGGCGCCAAAGAGCGGCGCCAATTTAGGCGTGTCAGTCATATTTATCTCCTAAGTAGCAAAGAATGTCTCTCGGCGTTAAGGACCCGGGGTGATTCTCGTGATTTCAGAAGTTGAGTTTCGCGAATTATTCCGGCTCGTTAAGGCCTAATTTGCGGCAGAGGCGGCCGAGTTCCCGTTGTTCGACATCGGTCAGGCAGCTAAGTTCCTTGGCGATGGCGGCCACGTGGCCCGGCAACAGTTCTTCAAAAAGCGCCCGGCCGTTATCGGTCAGATGAACAAATACGCGGCGACGATCCGCTTCATCGCGTTGCCGGCGTACCAAGCCTCGCCGTTCCAGCTTATCGATAACCGCCACGACGTTACTCTTGCTGACCAGGAGCTTTTCGCCAATCGCCTGCTGGTGGAGCGGGCCAAGATGGTAGAGCGCGTCCAGCGTGCCGAATTGGGCCCCGGTCAGATCGCCCACCGTCTGGTGGCATTCGATACGCCCTTTCGTCGACTCCGTGGCTCGCAGCAACTTAATATAAGTACTGAGAGACAGGATTTCCTCGGCCGTGCCTGTGTAATGCGTTCCCATTTCGATATAGTTCAACATTAAACCGTTCAATAATGAACTAATTATAACTGACTGATGGTTTTTGTCAAGTAGGGGATCAGGGCTGTCGCGCGGCGACCGCTTCACGTGCGGGGATCCGGGGTCGGGGATCAGCGATGTCGCACGGCGACCGCTTCACGTATGGAGGCTGGTAATTGGTAGCTGGTCGCTAGTCAGTAGTGCCGGCAGATGGCGACTGCTCACTAACCACTGACCACTCGCCACTGTCAGCGTTCGTAGCGCAGCAGTCGCAATGCATTAAAGACGACCAGGATGGTGCTGCCTTCATGCAGGAGGACGGCGCCGCCCAATTGGATCAGGCCCAGGACCGAGGTGAGGACCAGCAGGCCGATGATGCCCAGGGCAATGGCCAGGTTCTGGCGAATGATGGCCCGGCTGGCCCGGCCGAGACCCACGGCGAAAGGCAAACGGCTCAGGTCGTCGGCCATGAGGGCCACGTCGGCCGTCTCCAGGGCCACGGCCGTACCCGCGCCGCCCATGGCGATGCCCACCGTGGCCGAAGCCAGGGCCGGGGCGTCGTTCACCCCATCGCCGACCATGGCGATATCGCCGTAGTCGTCCTGTAATTCCTGGACGGCCGCCAGCTTCTGCTCGGGCAAGAGGTCGGCGCGCACGTCGGTGACGCCGACTTCGGCGCCGATTTGGCGGGCTACGTCGGCATTGTCACCGGTGAGCAAAACTAGCTTTTTGACGCCCAGGCCGAGTAGTTCGGCCATGGTCCGGCGAATGGCCGGGCGCGGCGTGTCGGCCAGGGCCAACAGACCCAGGAATTGATCGTCATGGCAGACGATCATGGTCGTCTTGCCTTTTTCTTCAAGGCGCTCGACCGCCTGGAGAGTATCGGCGTCCAGGCGCAGGTCGGATGTTTCGTCGAACAACCTGGCCGAGCCGATCAACACTTGCCGGCCGCCGACCTCGCTCTTGACGCCGTGACCGGGCAGATTTTCCAGTCCGCTGGCGGCCGGCAATTCCAGACCCCGCTCTTGGGCCGTCCGCACGACAGCCAGGGCCAGGGGGTGGTTCGACTGTTGCTCCACGGCGGCGGCCAAACGAAGCAGTTCATCCGGGCTGGCTCCGTTTAGAGAGACGATGTCGGTGACCGTGAATCGGCCTTCGGTCAAAGTGCCGGTCTTATCGAAGGCCATTACCTGTAAGGCGCCCAGATTTTCCAGGTGGGCGCCGCCCTTGATCAGGACGCCGCTGCGGGCCGCCTGGGCGATACCGGCCAGGACCGCGGCCGGCGTACCCAAAGCCAGGGCGCAGGGCGAGGCGGCGACCAGCAGTAACATAGATCGGTAGAAGCTTTCGCTCCAGGAAGCCCAGCCTAACAGCGGCGGCACGATGGCCACCAAAGCCACCAGGATCAGTATAGCCGGCACGAACTTAGACGCGAAGCGCTGCGAAAACTGCTGGGTGGGGCTCTGTTGCTCCTGGGCTTCGGCCACCATCTGCATCACCCGGCTGAGGGTGCTATCCTGGGCCAGGCGGGTCACCGTCACTTCAAGAGCGTTTTGGGTATTGACGGTGCCGGCGAAGACCTGGTCACCCGGCCCCTTGTTCGCCGGCACGCTCTCGCCGGTGATGGCGCTCTGGTCGACGGCGCTCCGGCCGCGGGCGACTTCGCCGTCGGCCGAGATGCGGTCGCCGGGGCGCACGACGACGGTATCGCCTAGCCGCAGCGCTTCTACCGGCCGGGTCACGATCCGGTCGCCCTGTTTCACCAGGGCCGTCTTGGGCATCAATTGGCCCAGGGCGTTGACGGCATGGCGGGCCCTATCCAGGGCGTAATGCTCGCCGGCATGGCCCAGACTGAACAGAAAGAGCAGAAAGGCGCCTTCGGCCCAGTGACCCAAAATAGCGGCCCCGCCGGCCGCAGCTAGCATGAGCACGTCGGTATCGAACTGGCCCCGGAACAGGCCGGGGATGGCATGGGTGGCGATGTCGTAGCCGCCGGTGATGTAGGCCAGGATGAAGAAGAATACGGCCACGTTTTGGGGTAAGCCAAAGAACGCAGCGCCTAGCCAACCGATGAGAAAGAAGATGCCGCTCAGGCCGACCAGTACTAATTGCCATCTGGCCCGCAGCCAACCGGGCAGGGAGCTTGACTCGCCCTCCTCATCACTTTTCTGTTCGATGGGCAAGACGAGATCGGTGGCCGACTCATCAGCCACGTGATAGCCCCAGTCGCCAATGGCTTCTTCAACCTGGGCGTGGGTCAGCTTCTGCGTATCGTAGGCGACGAAGACCAACCCGGCGGCGTAGTTGACGCTGGCATGAAGCATGCCGGGCAGCGTTTCTAAGACTCGGGCCAGGGCTGGAGCGGCGTCGGCCACATCCATGCCGGTGATGGCCAAGCGTTCGTGGCGGTAGCGGGCGTTGAAGTCGCTGCCGGTGGCGCGGGCGATTCGCTGCACATCGGCCAGCGATACCAGGTCGGGATCGAAATGCAAGCACAACCGGGCCGGGTCGGCGTCGTGGCGCACATGGACCCGTTCTATGCCGCGCCTGTTCTCCAGTAACTGCTCTAATAAACCGAGGCACTCGTCGCAGCCGTCGGGCATGTCGGGTAGAAGAATGGGGAATTCTAGTTGGAGGGTCTCTTCGGTCATGACAAATGGTTTGCGGGGTATTCGCCGTCGTTCGCTCAGGCGAAAAGAGTTCGATGTGTTAAGTCCGGCCGGTACAAGCCTCTAGCCATGCAGAACATGCTCCAGACCACAGTGGAAAATGTCCTTGATGTGTTCGTCGTCCAGGTGATAGTAGACATGGCGGCCATCCTTGCGAGTGCGCACCAGTCGCATATGTCGTAGATGGCGCAAATGGTGGGAAGCGGCCGATTGGCTCAGCCCCACGCGATCGGCCAGTTGGCCGACGTTCATCTCGGCTTCCGCGAGCAGAGCGATGATCCGGATGCGGCTCGTGTCGCCCAGGGCGCTGAAAAGCTCGGCCACCTGGGCGGCAAGCAATTCGTTTAGTTCGGTGCCGGATGTCGTTTCGCTAACCATGGTTTTTTTCCTGCCTATACATGAATAACTATTCATATATGCACGATATTATCTGATTTCACACGGGATGTCAAAATCGCTTGTATTGTGAAGAAATTCCTAAAGTTGACTTGGCATCCTCCGGGATCCATAATAAAAATCGTGACGTAAGCCCTATTGGGCGACACTGTACAGATCGCTCACACAGCCCCCTAATTTCATCGTCACATAAGACAAGCGGAATCGCAGGCGTGCTCATCATATCGGGAACAACATCGCCGGCTGGTACACGAGAAGGAGGCAACATGGTGAGGCACGGTCACAGTGACCAAGGGGATAGATCGACGCTCCGGCTCCTGATGCCGCAATGGCAAGGCGGCGGGGATCGTCCTGCCTATCATTTAGGAGGGCGTCTACTGGCCTGGCTTGCCCCGCCTACGACCGGGACGGTCGAAGAGGTCTCGATCGATCTACAGAGAGAAGGCCTCGCCGTAGAGCGGGGCATCTTCGCCCGCGAGGCGGTCCTGGCGCAGGCCCGGGCGGCGAAGGGCATTCTTGCACGGCGGAGGCCCGACCGGGTCGTCGTGCTTGGCGGCGAATGCAGCGTGGACTTCGCGCCGTTTGCCTACCTGAATGAGCGTTATGATGGCGACCTGGCGGTGCTATGGATCGACGCCCACTCCGACGTTTCCACGCCGGAGAGCAACGACCCAAACGATAACTTCCATGGGATGGTGCTTAGCGCACTCATGGGGATCGGCGATCCAGAGTTCGTGGCCGAAGTGCCCAAACCAATCGACCCCGGCCGGGTGCTCTATGTTGGCCTGCGGTCCTTTATGGAGCCGCTGGACGAACTGCGCGAGTTGTTCGACATTTCCATCCCCGTCGTCTCGGCCGAACAGGTCGAGCAGAACAGCGACGAGGTCCTCGAGTGGTTGCGCGCCGTCAACGCGGTGCATGTGGCGGTGCATTTTGATCTTGACGTACTTGAGCCAACTGAGTTTAACTCGGCCGTCTGGCATGATCCGAACGGGTTGAAGGTAGAGGCGGCCGTCCGGCTGCTGGCAGATATCTCGCGCCAGGTTGATGTGGTGGGCCTCGGGATCACCGAGTATACGCCGCACGACGCAGTGCTTCTCTCCGACATGCTGCAGCGGCTGCCGATTTTGAGCGATACATAGCGCACTGCACAACGACCTTTATAATTACCTTCTGCGGTTTAACGGCCCGGCGCTGGGATTCGACGTAGAGGATGTAGGGCTTGTGCGCCAGGAGATGCTCGCCCGAGGCGCGACATTTATCACCGAAGTGGAAACATGGAAAGACGACGAGTGGGATCATGTCCCATATGACTATCGCATTTGAGGTCGAAGAGTTGCGACAGACCCGCGCGGAAATGGAAAAGAGAGGCGTGGAATTCGTCGGTGACGTGGAAGCCACCTCTGATGTTGAAGCTTTCGCCTACTTCCGTGGCCATGATGGCTATCTATTTGAGATTTGGAGGCCAGCTGATTCAGACGCGATGTCTCTCGGACTTGAGTGGCCAGGGGTGTCAAAATGGGTCAAGAGATAACTCGGCGGTCATTTCAGGAGAAGCTCAATTACGGTGAGTGCTGGGGATGTAGTCCGGTCAATGGCCAGGGGCTGCAGATCAAGAGTTATTGGGAGGGTGAGGAAGCGATCGCTACTTTTCAGCCGGAGCCACAATACATAGCCGGCCCAAAACACATTGTGAACGGGGGAATCGTGGCCACGATCGTCGATTGCCATTGTGCCAACACCGCTATCGCCGATAGCTATCGAAGGGAAGGGCGCGAAATTGGGTCCTTGCCGATCATCTGGTACGTGACCGCTTCTTTGAAAGTCGACTATCTTTGCCCGATGCTGATCGCGGGACCCGTTGTCTTGCGGGCAAGGATAGAATCGTTTTCAGAGCGAAAGACGATCGTGACCTGTGACGTCTACTCGCAGGAAAAGATCTGCGCCAGTGGGAATGTGCTGGCTGTGCGCGTGCCCGGGTCCTGGTTTGAAAGAGGCTAAGAGGGTCGCAGCGTTTACCGCAAGTTCGCGAACGGGCCAGACCATCATCCTGAAAGACGGCCGCACGCTGGGCTACGGCGAGTGGGGCTACCGGGCCGGCAGGGTTATCTTCTACTTTCATGGCTATCCCGGCTCGCATTATGAAGCGGCACTGGCCGATGAGCCGGCGACCCGGGCCGGAGTTCGTTTGATCGGCCTGGACCGGCCGGGCATGGGGCTGTCGTCATTCAAGCCGGGCCGCCGGTTGTTGGACTGGCCCGACGACGTGATGGAGGCGGCCGACGCGCTGGATATAGAGCGCTTCGCGGTGATCGGCATGTCGGGCGGCGGGCCTTACGCGGCCGCTTGCGCCTGCAAGATCCCCGGCCGGCTGGCAGCTTGTGGCATCGTCGCCGGTCTGGCGCCCTTCAAACATGGCTTCAAAGATATGATGTTTCAAATTCGGCTCGTCTTCTGGGCCGCCAAGCATGCCCCCTGGTTGTACGACAGGCTCCTGACACTGATCCTCAACCTTCATCGCCAGAACCCGGAGAAAATGGAGAAGATCCTGCTGGCCGGGATGTACCGCTTGCCTGAACCAGACCGCCGTTACCTTGAGAAGCCGGAAATCCGGGCGGCTATCGTCCGTTATACCGAAGAGGCTTTCCGCCAGGGTACCGATGGAGTACTCTATGAGGGCGATCTTTATACCCGGCCGTGGGGCTTCGAGCCGGAAGATATCGCTTTCGACAAGATCTCTCTATGGCACGGCGATCTAGACCGCAGCGTACCCGTTTCCATGGGTCGGGCCATGGCCCAGCGTTTACCCAACGTCCGGGCTACCTTCTACCCCAATGACGGCCACCTGTCGATCGCTTTGAATCATATGGATGAAATATTGGGGATGTCGCTGAGCGACCGCTTCGCGAGCGGGG
>CP070688.1:3809689-3812214 GCA_020353135.1 Chloroflexota bacterium | reverse complement strand
TTATTGACGGGCGGCAGCGGCCGGCTGCTCGAAGAAGCTCGCCAGGCTGGCGTCGAGCAATTCGTCTATATCTCCATCGTCGGCATCGCCCGATCGCCCCATGGACCTATCACCCAGGTATTGTGGAGCGCCGACGGCGGGCAAAGCTGGTCCGAGGCGACCCTTTTGCCACCCATCCTGCCCAACGCCTGGACCTGCTTCGACTTCGAATGGACGGCCGAACGCGGGCATCATTCACTGATGACCCGGGCTACCGATGCGGCCGGAAACAGCCAGCCGATGCACCAGCCATTTAACCAGGAAGGTTACCTGTTCAACATGGTCTATCCACACAAGGTAACAGTAGTTTCGCGATAGATTGAGAACGTACCGACAGCTTAGGATAATCCCTGGCCGTTCGCCGGTGAGCTAGGCGATCCCTGCTTCTTTCAACTGATCTAGCAGAGCTTTGGCCTCCAGCAGATCGGCCGTCGTGAATCCCTCGGTGAATTTCTTATAGACCTGGCTGAGTTGCCGGCCGGCTTGTTCCGCCTCACCTTCTTCCAGTGCCAGGCGACAGAGTCTTGTCGCCGCCCTTAGCGCCAGCATCAACATCTGTTTTTCCCGGGCGAAGTCCATGGTTTGTTGATACAGGGTCCTGGCCCTGGCAGCGTCGGCCGGGGAAGTGGCTAGAAGCAGGTCGCCCATAAGCAAGCCGATATCGGGCATAACTTCGCCAACAGAACCTCTGCCAATGGTGGCCATTAATTCTTCGAGCAAGCTCAATCCGGCGGCCGGTTTTCCTGTCAAACCAAGCGCTGCGGCCTGAACCGAGACGAGCATGGGCCAGAAAACCGGCGGCGTAACGTGGGCCTGATACAAGGTCATCCCCTGGACGATGCGGGCCGTGGCCAGCTCGATGGCCGAGGGCAGGCCGTCCAGGCGGAAACAAACCTCGCTGACCGCCGCCGCGTTCTCGCCGGTCAGCTCAAAGTCAGGCCTGGCCGCCCGGGCTCGCTCGACGAAGAGCTTCACGGCCGCATATTGGGCGACTTGCTCGACAGTCTGTTGCCTGAGATCGGCCCTTGGTATTGACAGTGAGGGGACAGGGTAGAGATGTTCGCCGCGCACCCGAAGCGCTTCCCATCTCGCCCCAGGGTTCATCCCGCGGGCTATGTTGGGCTATCAGGCTGGCGTTTATCCCGCTAGGCTGGAGCTGAATACGGCGTGCAATCCATCTCCGGTGGCTTTGAACACCTGGCCGTTGGCGCTCTCCACGGCGCTCCGCCTTCTCTGTACAAGGGCTTTGCCCCTTACTGGTTTCCCTGGTGGGCTTTGCATAACTGCCTGTGCCTACACTATACGGTATTGCCATTTGGCACGTCATGAAACCGCCTTCTGTGCTTGACATTACATACATAATGATTATAATGTATATTATACGTAATAGTTATTAGGTAAAAGGAAGATCTTTCAATGCGTAGGACGAAGGAAGAAGCGGAAGTCACAAAACAGAACATCCTGGCCGCCGGGCTGGAAGTGTTCAGTCGCAAGGGCTACACCGCCACCCGGGTGGAAGACATCGCCAGGCAAGCCAATGTGACGACCGGCGCTATCTACCACCACTTCGGCGGCAAGAGCGACTTATATCTTGCTCTTGTCGAGCAGGGCGAGGCCAGGGCCAACAAGCTGGCCCAACAAATCGTCCAAGAGGGTGGGACGCCGGCGACAATACTGAGACGCCTGCTGGTTCGGTTATTCCAGTTTCTCGAGGAAGACGAAGAGTATCGGGCGGTCGTAGAACTGTTCATGAACAAGACGGAAATGGTCCCCGAGTTGGCTACTATCGGCGAGCAATCGCTCCAAGGAAGACGCCTGATGGCCCACTCGTTCGCCCAACTGATCAGGCAAGGCGTCGAGGCAGGCGAGTTCCGGCCGTCAGTTTCGCCAGAAGATGGGGGATTGGCGCTGACGGGTTTCGTGAATGGTATGGGACTGATCTGGATTCAAGATCAGGCGCATTTTTCGATCAGCGAACGGGCTGAAAACCTGGTTGACTTGTTTTTGGCCGGCATGACCGAAACAAGCCAGGGTTCAAGATGAGAATCAACCGGCCGCTTTGATGGCTAACTTTCAGAAGTTTTTTTGCATCTTTTACATAATAGTCATTATCTTTAGATCGGCTCTAAGCCAGAGAAGATCAGAAGTTGAAGCAAGGCAGCTATAAACGGAGGTAAACATGACTGAAAGGAATATAGACGATTTGGTCAAGAACTGGGACCTGGAAAATAACGGCGTTCCACCCGAAGAGTCGACGCTGGCCGCGCGGTTGGAAATCCTGACCTATCGCGCGCTGGCAGAGGGACAACCTGTATCGGCCGGGCGTCTGGCCGATATGGCCGGCGTGCCCCTCGAAGTGACCGAGGTGCTCTTTGAGCATGGCAAAGCGCTCGGCGGCGAATGGGACGAGGAAGGCCGGCTCCTGGGCAACGTCCTGACCCTGGTCCCCACTCCGCATCACTTTCGAGTGAACGGCAAGGAACTGT
>CP070688.1:3803727-3809589 GCA_020353135.1 Chloroflexota bacterium | reverse complement strand
CGTTTGATCTCGAGTGAAGATAAGCCTCGCGCTGGGCAATATCGACCTCTAGTTCGTTCGACCATAACTGCAGGCGCAGCGAAGCGCGATTTAGCCAGCGAATGATATCGGCCCATTTCACCCGCAGAATCAATGCCAGGCCAAATAGGCTAACGGCCAAGATGAGCAGGCCAGTCAGAAAGGGCCCTAGAAACGATGCCAACGGCTCCGAAAGCGCCCAGCCGATCACCCCGCCGCCCCGACCGGACAGCGCGCCGGTTAACCCTCCACCGAAAAGCAAGTGAACCAGGGCCATGGCAGTCAGAAGCGCCAGTTCCAGGCCAATCACCTGTCCGCCTGAGATATGGACCAAGCCCTCAAATCGAGCCAGGATGAGATATAGACCCAGCCCGGCCACTATCAGGCACATCGGGTAAACGCCCCAGCCGGCTATCTGCCGCAATAGCGTTGTCCAAGTTGCCAGCAACTCAGTCTGGGTCAGATTCAGCAGAGCTAGGAAGGTTATCACCGAGGCTACGAACAGGAGTAGACCCGCCAATTCACGACGCCAGGGCAACAACTGGCGGATAAGACGTTCGTCCCAGGTTGGAGGCGACTGCGGCGTCCCTTTTCGGCTGCGATTGGTCGAACTGGATTTGGACCTAGCCATACGACAATGATAGTACGGATTGACCATTCGGCAACAGTTGCGTGACTCAAGGTCAACGATAGAATCGGCCGTGATGGACATGGAAGCAAGCGAAACGACATACGAGGCATCGATCCGGGCTTCGATTAGGAGTCGCTGGTTGGGCCGACCGCTGCATTACTACCCGGCCTTGCCTTCGACCAACGACTTGCTTGCCGAGATGGCTGTCCAGGATGCGTCGGCCGGGTCCATGGTCGTAACCGACTTCCAGAGCCGGGGCAAAGGACGCCTCGGCCGCAGTTGGCTGGCGCCGGCCGGAACGTCGTTGCTATTCTCCCTGTTATTTCGGCCAGATTGGCCGCCAGAACGGGCAGCCTGGCTGACCATGATCGCCGGGCTGGCGACCGTTAGCGCCATAGAGTCGATTACCGGTTTGTCGACAAGCCTGAAGTGGCCCAATGATCTGGTGCTGCCAGCCAGAAATCAGTGGCCTAAGGTAGGCGGCCTGTTGCTCGAAGGTACGTTCGCGTCCAACCGAATGCAGGCGGCCGTGTTGGGCATTGGAGTAAACGTCAACATCGAACCTGAGCAACTGCCATCGACGAAATACCCGGCATCCAGCTTGCTGATAGAATCAGGTAGCAGCATTCGGCGGGCAGACTTACTAGGATCGATTTTGGAGTCGCTCGAAAGCAGATATCAGGCCGCCGATCAAGGACATTCACCGCATGAGGAATGGCAAAGTCGCTTGATTAGCTTAGGTCGCCGGATCCAGGTAACCCACAGCGTCGACGGACGAAGGATAGTCGGTATTGCCGAAGGCGTCGACGACTGGGGCCGGATTCTCGTGCTCGATGATGGCGGCCGGCAACATGTTATGGCCGCCGGCGACGTCACTCTCCAGGTTGACAATTCTGAGGATTAGGGGTAGCCTACCAGGGCAATTAGCTTCACATAAGTAAAAGTCGCATGGAGGAATACGATGGACGATGAACTCGACAGCCTACGGGAAAAGAGCACGCGCGCCAGTTCAGTATATGACGACCTGGAGGGTGACGAAGAAACCGCTTCTAGCAGCGGTGGCTTTCTCAGCCAGTATACCGCCGGTCAACGCTTGATCCTTGCCGTGCTGCTTCTGTTGGATATTGTTGCCCTAGCCTGTGTTATATTGGTCTGGACAGGTACAATAGATATATTGTAAAAGCTATTGATTTCCGGCCGGAAATCGTATCGGTTGAAAAACTCAGGGGGAACTCCCTGCCACGGCGAGCTGTGGTAGCATCTATTGTCGTCGGAACCTCGTCCTCGCCTAAGACGCCTGAAACTCCTTCTCTTGCCGCTGTCACACTACTCTGGTGCAGGATCACTTTCCTGAAAGGTTCACGGCATTGGACCCCGGCGGCTAACTCCTTATAATGGAGCCAGTGGCAGCTCAAGCCAAACGTCCAGCAATCTGACAGACCTTATGACTGTTGAGATAGCCCTGGTTCTCCTGATAGTCGTTGCTGCTGTTATTCTTTTCGTCAGCGGCAGACTACGCGTTGACGTCGTCGCCTTACTCGTTCTGGGCGCCTTGGTCATCACGCAGTTGATCACGCCAACCGAGGCCCTTTCAGGCTTCAGCAATCCGGCCGTCGTAACGGTTTGGGCTGTGTTCATACTTAGCGGAGCGCTGGCGCGCACTGGGGTGGCCCAGGTGATCGGCCGCCAGGTAATGCGCGTAGCCGGAAACGGCGAATTTCGCCTGCTGCTCATGATAATGCTAACGGCCGCCATCCTATCGGCTTTCATGAACAATGTCGGCGTCGCCGCGCTGCTATTGCCGGTGGTAATGGAAATCGCCAGACGGACCGGGACGCCGCCTTCCAAGTTGCTGCTGCCCCTGGCCATCGGTGCGCTGTTAGGTGGATTGACGACACTGATCGGGACGCCGCCTAACATCCTGGCCAGCGACGCTCTAGACGAAGCCGGCTTGCAGCCGTTCACGCTTTTCGATTTTGCGCCCGTCGGCGCTGCGATTCTTGTGGCCGGGATCTTCTTTGTGCTGCTTGTCGGCCGGCGCCTGCTGCCAACGCGCAATATGGTTCGCGAGACAGGAAGGTCCGAAAGCACCGATCTCGGGAGTCTGTATGAGCTACGAGATCAATTACTGATCTTGTCGGTGCCACGTGATTCGCTGCTTGCCGGAATGACACTGGCCGACAGTCAGATGGGTTCTCTACTAGATTTGCACGTGTTGGCGATCGTGCATGATGGCCAAACACGCTTATCGCCCGGGGCTGATGCGGTGCTCCATGGTGGAGATCAACTGATCGTCGTTGGCGAGCCAGGCCAGTTATCAGAGCTACGCCAACATCGCGTCGATACGATCGAGCGCCTTCCTTTGACGGTGGAAAACATCCAGACGGCCGGCATCGAGGTAGCCGAGTTGAGCCTGGCTAGGAAATCGCCCCTAATAGGCAAAAATCTGGCACAGACTGGCTTTCGCCAGAAGTACGGCCTCAACATCCTGGCCGTGCGTCGCGGCGACCAATTCATTCGCAACAACCTGCCTAGCCTGGAGTTCAAGGCCGCCGATACATTGCTAATTCAGGGTCGTTCTGAAACGATAGACCGTCTCAGGATGGATGATTCCTTCGACGTGCTGGAGACTGAATCGGCCCTGATTTTCAAGCTCGGCGAGCGTCTGCTATTGGTCAACGTGCCTGAACATTCGGCCCTCGTCGGTAAGTCCCTGGCCGAAAGCCGGCTCGGCGAGTCCTTTGGTCTAACGGTTCTGCAAATCGTGCGTGGCTCCGAAACGGTCGCCTTGCCTGATCCGGACGTGAAAGTAGAAATCAACGACACCTTGCTTGTTCAGAGCAGCCAGGAAAATGTACAGGCCCTGCGCGGACTAGAAGAGCTAGAAATCGACAGCTCTCTGGAATCTCTGCGAGAGCTGGAGAATTCACAGATCGGTCTCTCCGAGGTGGTGCTGTCACCCCGTACGACCATGGCCGGCAAAACGTTAAAGGAGTTGAATTTCCGCGAGAAGTTCGACTTGAGCGTCGTGGCGATTTGGCGAAGCGGCGAAGCCTATCACGACGACATTAGCGATATGCCGCTGCGATTTGGAGACGCTCTGCTCGTTTACGGTCATCGGAGTAAAATGAATATCCTGGGCCAGGAGCCTGACTTCATCGTTCTGACCGAGGAGGCGCAAGAAGCGCCTCGTCTCAAGAAGGCGCCGATTGCCGTGGGCATCATGATCGCGGTCCTGCTAGTCGTGTTGCTCGGTTGGCTGCCAATTGCCATTGCCGCGGTTATCGGCGGCACGCTCATGGTAGTAACTGGTTGCCTGACGATGGAGGAAGCCTACCGGAACATAGAGTGGCCAGCCGTCTTCCTCATAGCGGCCATGCTGCCCTTGGGAATCGCCCTGCAGACGAGTGGGGCAGCTACTTATCTGACTGATAGCATGATCGGCGTGATCGGAGATGCTGGCCCGCTGATTGTATTGGTGGGCCTCTTTGTCCTCACCGTATTAGCCTCTCAAGTGATGCCCAATGCGGCCGTCGTCGTATTGATGGCGCCAATTGCCATTGGATCGGCGACAGACTTGGGCGTTTCGCCTTATGCTTTCATGATGGGCATTGCCATCGCCGCCTCGGCCAGCTTCATGAGCCCGATTAGCCATCCGGCCAATATTCTGGTCATGGGGCCGGGTGGTTACCGGTTCTCTGACTACATAAAGGTCGGCTTGCCATTGACGGTGGTTGTTCTGGTCGTCGTCCTGATCGTGCTGCCGCTCGTCTGGCCTTTCTAGCTGCTTCTCGACCCGCTGGTCCGAAAAACTGTATAATGGAGGGGCATAAGAAGGGGCTTAGGGTGTCTGGACGCTTTTCTTGGCTGTTTGGAGCAGTTGGTGGGGCGTTTGCGCTGCTACTTGCGCTATGCGCCGCTCCAGGACTGGCCACGCAGGAGATTGAGCCGGGCAGCGTCATCATCAGCGAAGTTGCCTGGAGCGGGACGGCGGCCGGCGGCAACTATGAATGGCTCGAACTTCACAACACGACCGACACGGCCGTGAATCTCATGGGTTGGTCTCTGGCGAATGACGGTCTGATGGCATCGTTGACTGGCGTGATCGGGGCCCATGAATTCTATTTGCTAGAAAGATCCGAAGCCGCTTTGATCGACATCGAAGCCGATCAGTTCTTGATTCGTCTGATACAGGACACGGGTGAATCGATTTACTTGCTTGACGCGGGTTCTGGGATCGTCGATTCCGCCAATCAAGCGGGCGGACCCTGGCCGGCCGGCACCGCCGACGAGCATCACCGCTCAATGGAACGCAGCCACCCCCTCGCCAGCGATGAAGCACTATACTGGGTGAGTAACGACGGCGTGACGCGCAATGGGCTTGACACGAATGGCAATCCGGTGAACGGTACGCCAGGTCAGGCCAATTCCGGCTGGGCAACTCACGAGTTACCGAACCTAGTACTGAATAAATCCGGGCCAGGTCAGGCCGTGCCGGGCGACACAATTCGTTACGCCTTGCAGGTTACCAATACAGGCCAGGCAGCTGCCGCGGGGGTCATCTTGACCGACACGCTTCCAGAGATGGCCGAGTTTCTGGCCGACGACGGCCATTACCCGCTGAGCCAGCCGTCTCCGGGCACTTTGGTTTGGTCTATCGACACAGTTGCTGTTGACCAACACTTCTCCATTAACGTCTCCGCGACACTCGATAGCAACTCGGCTGGGCAGATTACCAATCGCGCCGAAGTGAGTACAATTCTCACCGAAACCTCGCTTCATGATAATATTAGCGATTTCGCCACCTGGATTGACTCGACAGATTCGTCAATCCTAATTGATGCCGTCTACTACGATGGCTATGAAAAATGGGATCGAGACGAAGCTGTTCAGCTCATCAACGTCGGCGGAAGCTCGCAAGATCTGGGCGGATGGGTTTTGAGCGACGGCTTTTCTGACGCGTTCTTTCCGCAAGGAATCAACCTCGCTCCAGGCGAGGGAATATGGATCGCGGATGAGGCAGCCTCATTTCGCCGCCATTTCGGCGAGAGTCCTGATTATGAAGTCGAAGGCTCAGATCCCAGTATACCCAATCTGACTGGCGTCTGGCCGGGATTCAGCAACGACGGCGACGAAGTTCTGCTTAGTTCAGATGCAGGCGAACTCATAGACGTCTTGGTCTACGAGGAGGGAAACGTCGCCCAGCCAGGTTG
>CP070688.1:3782872-3803627 GCA_020353135.1 Chloroflexota bacterium | reverse complement strand
CTGCAAGGCGTGGGCCACATGGACGGTGGTGTATGGTATAGAGTCCCGGCCGCGCCGCCAGTGGGGGAACCCGCCATCGTTGTTTTGCAGCCCTTGCAACTGTTCGATGTCGCTGGCGACGGCCGCTTCCATCTCTTCCGGAGAAGGTAGTCCTTCCGCCTCGAAGGCGGTCAGCACATCGCGTAAAGCGGCCACCCCCAATATGCGTGAGGCCAATTGAGCAGAGCTGTCGTACGGGTAGGAAACCAGGTAAAGCACGGCGTCGGTTAACGCTTGCAGCGCCGTCGAAGATGTACCGATCTCCAGGCCGCCGAATTGAGGAAAGACACCGCTGGGCGCGGCTACCGGTTGGACCACGCTGCCCTCATCGACCACGCCGTAGGTGGCGAAGGCCTCGGTGGTAGCCGGCGTATAGACCGGCAACTCGGCCGTGGCTGCGTCGGCGTAGTCGTCAGAAACGGCCGCGATTTGCAGCCGGGCCGTGCCGGGCAAAATCGTGGCCGCTGGGAAACGGACCTCTACCCGGTCACGGGCCGGAATCGTCACCCGCTGGCCCTGGCTCTCCGGTAGTTCCAGATTGCCGGCTTCGACGACCACGTCTACCGACATCGGCTCGCCGGTCTGATTCTGAAGAACCACCGGCAATTCGAAGTTGTCGCCGAAGTTGAGGAAGCGCGGCGCTGAGGGCCGGACCATCAGCGGCAGCCGGGCGGTCAGGTTGGCTTCGGCCGAACCGAAGGACTTGTCATCGTCCACGGCGACGGCCATGATCCTGTAGCGCGTCAGGTTGTCAGGCAGCGTGATGGGGACCCGGGCTCGCCCATCGGCGTCAGTGCGGGCCTCGGGGGCAAATTCCGCCAGTGGATCAAAGTCGGTGCGCACCCGGATGGCCGGCGCTTGAGGACCAGCGCTGTCTCCGGCCCCGGCTGCCATTGGCGCCTCGGCTGGCGCAGCCATTTCCATTTCCTCGACCACCGTTTCGGCCATTACGACGTCACCAGAAAAATCGGCCGCTGCATTCTGCGCTCGGCCCAGTTCGCCCAAAAGCTCTGGGTTGGCCAGGACGATCGAGGCCCGGCCATAACTGCTGCGCAACTCGGGCGACCGCTCCTGGTAGAAGATACTCAACGGGTCTACCAAATGGTAGTCGCTCAGGGCTAGGATGGCTTCGTCAACGACGACCAGGGCCACCTCGGCGCCCGATGCGGGCCGGCCGGCGGCGTCGAGCACGGTGACTTCGACCGTCGTCTCGCCGCCAGGTTCTAATTCTTTCTCCTGGGGCGCCACATCCACCGACAGCGTCCGGCTGAGCGGGGGAATGCTCAGGTTCAGGCTGCCGCTGGCAAAAGCTGGCCGGGGCGGCAGCTCTTCCATGACTTCGCCCTGGTCGTTTGCCCGCGGGGCAGAACCGGCCAGGTCGACCTGGACAAAAAGATTGGGTGTATATTCGTCACGAATAGGCACCTGTACGGTATGGTTGCCTTCGGCCATGGTGAAACGTTCGCTGGTCAGCAAACCGCTGCGGCTCAAGGTCAGCAATCCCTCGGCCGGGCCGAATGGCGACTGGACCAGGATTTGGGCCACGTCTCCCGGCTGGTAGCTCTCCTTATCCGGGATGAGGGTCACGACTTCCTGCTCTACCTGGCGGGCCGGCGCCTGTTGGCCGCCGCTGACCCAGCGCATGAATTGGCTCATGTTGGGCCGGCCGGCCTCATCCTCGACGGTAGCCGTGATCTGGTACCGGCCGCCAATGCCGGTTTCAAAGGTGCAAGTCACCGGTTCGGCGGCCGACTCCACTTTGCACTCCTGGGGGTCTACTTCTTGCTCGTCCCAGCCGCCCTGACCGTACATCCACTCCAGCCGGGCGGCGCGAACGGTAGTCGGCCGGCCACTTATGGCGTTGCCATCCAGATCGGCGACAATCAGATCTATCTCCAAGGGCTCGCCCCGCTCGACAAAAGTGCTCGGGCTACGCAAACCCACGTACAGTTCTGACGGGTGGACCAGCAACGAGGTGCCGGCCGCCCATGCCTGGCGATTGATATCCATCACCGTCGCTTCGGCCAGAACGCTGTGGGGCTGCGGGTCGCCGGTGTGATCGAAGTCGAGCTGCAAGAAGTGCTCGCCGGAGGCGTCGGTTACGCCCGTGAAAGTTTGCATTTCGAAGTCGTCGAATTCGGGGCCAAAGGGTTCATAGGATTCCAAAATATCGTAGCCGAACCACCAGGGGATCCATTTGCCGAAGACAAAATCGGGCCAGCCCGGCGGCGCGTAGCTTCCAGGCGATGAGCTGACATGCCAGGTAACTTCGGCGTTGGGCAACGGCCCGCCGGCGAAGTAGTTGGCGGCGGAGGCGACGGTGGCCTGGCCGCCGTCGAAATAGGGCCCGGGCGTTTCATTGCGAGCTTCGACCTCGAATTCAGGGCGCCGAAACTCTTGAATCTGGAATTGGTGAAAATGATCGCGACTGGCGATACCCGATAGGTCACCCTGAGCGTTCAGCAGGAGCTGGGCGAAACCTAGATTAGCATTCTCGGGCAAGGTGAAGACGAAGTCGAAGCCGCCCAGCGCGTTGGCTTCGCTTTGGCCGGCGCCTAATTCGTTGCCCTGGGGACCGATGACCCGGTATTCAATGCCGTTCAAGCCGGCGCCGACAAGACCGACGTCGCCGGTCTGCCCACCGCCGATTCGGCGCAGCCAGCCTTTGACATGAACTTCCTCGCCGGGCTTGTACATACCGCGGTCGTCGAATACGTACCAGCGCAATTCGTCCTGGACCGGCCTGGGCGACCATTTGCCGTCATCCCACATGTAGCTGCTTTGGGGCAAGATGGCCTTGTCGTCGCCAGAAGTGGCCACCAACGACGAAATGCCCCCGGCCGGTAGATCGAACCTGGTCGTGCCGTCGCCGTTGGTAGTGGCCGTCTTGCCGGCCGGTACACCCTCGACGGCGACGCCGGCCAGTGGCGCGCCATCCTTGAGATCGCTGGCCCAAACAACCATCTCGCTGTGATCGACGAAGGCGTCCAGCCCAATTTGGGTCACCTGTAGCCAGGCCTGGACTGTATTGCGGTGACGGTTGTCTGGGGTCAAACCCCGGTCTGGCTCGACGATCACGATCAAATGGCCATAGTCGCCGTCCAACGCATCGCTCAAGTCGATTCCGGCTTCAGTCAACTTGTCGGCTGCGGCCTCCAGGGGCACGGTTTCGTCCATCACCAGGCGGCCGGGCGGCGGGCCAGGATTGTCCTGGCGGTAGTACTCTTGCAGATACAGCCGGTACGCTTGCCAATCGCCCGGCTCGACGGCATAAGCCCGAACCCGCAGGCGGTTGTGGTTCATGGCGTAAATGCTGAAGATGGGCTTGCCCGACGTCGGGTCCAGAGTGACCAGCGTCTCCTCCGGCCCGCGTAGGAAGGGCTCGGCCGAACCGACGCGGATCCTCAAGGTCTGGTCGTCGCCTAGCGTCTGGCCGAATATGTCCTGCAAATCGCCGTCGACGGTGACCTTGTAGGTGGTCCGGCCTTCGGAGGCGCCGCGAATATCGATCGTATCGCCGTAGATATTGAGAACGGCCCCAGGCAGCGCCGGCTCGATGGTGATCATCGATTCGTCGTAGGCCTGGACATCCAAAGGGTTGTTGAAGCTGATGAACCAGGGGGTCAAGGGCTGGCAGTCATCGGGCGACCAGGAGCAGCCGTGACGCTCTATGCGCAGCGGAGCGTAAGTGTGGAAGTCAAAGCGCTGGGCTTCGGTAGTGACCAATGGCCCTTCGGCCGACGGCGTGCCCGGGCCAACGTCGACCGTGACCGGCGAGTCGGCCGGTAGCGGCGCAGAGGGCCGGAAGGCCAACCAACGACCTTCCGCGGCGTTCTCGGCGAAGTGGCTCACTTGCTCGTCAGCCTCAACTTCCTCTTCGGACGCCAATCTGAGCGACACGGGCTGACCGCCGGCCGTGACCTGGATCGTCGCCAGGACGGCTTCAGGGTCAATCCGCTGGTCGAAGCCGACGAAGAGCAGCGGCTCCAGCGGCTGGGCTATGCCATTGGGGTGAGCGTTAATCATTTGCGGCGGCGGCGTGCTAAAGGTCCAACTTGCGGTTTCGCCTAGAACGCCGCCGGTGACTGATTCGATTCCGGCCGGGATCGTTACCCGATACTCGGTGGCCATCGGCAATCGATCGATGGCCGAGGAGTCGTGCTCGAAGGAGAGGGTCTTGGCGCCCAACCATTTCCAACGGCCGGGCAAGGCCGGCTCCAGCGTGACCGGAACATCTTCGGCGGCCAGATCTTCCAGGCTTGTTAAGGGAACCATGGGCTGGTTGAAGGTCACGTTGACGAATGGCGCCAGCGGGATCTCGCCCTGAGGGGCGAAACGCAGCACCTCCAGGGGGCCGGCCGGCGTCTCCGGCGGAATCAGCTGCTCAGGCGATGGGGGAAAGGCTTCCTCGACGGTCTCGCCAGTCTGGGGCGGCGGCAGGACTTCTTCAGGTAGCCTGAAGTCGACTTGATCTTCTGCTTCTGCGACAAGCGCCGGTAGCCGGGCCAGGATCTCTTCAATCTGCTCGGCCGTAAGCGGTTCGCCGTCAACCAGCGGCAATGGTTCGAATTCGGCCGGCTGGGCTTGGCCCTTGCTCAAACGAATGTTCAGACGCCCGGCGCCAGCTTCGCCCGGCGCCTCGCCGGACACCACCGCCGAATCGCCGGTTGCCGGGCCGGAGATCGGGCCCGCGCCCAGCTCTTCGACCAGGACCGGATTGGTCTTGCCGTCCATGTCGTCTCCATTGCCATCGCCTAGCAGGACGACGGCCGCAAGCGCGCCCAGCAAGCCAACTACCAGCACTCCGCCAATGAGTAGGGCAAGCCGGCCGCGGCCGCTGAGTCCTCTGAACCTTTGTGCCATGTCGTGAAACCTCCGCTTATAGGCACTCGCCGATCTGCAACGTGATTAGACCGCCAACTGAAATCGGCCCGATCCGGGAGCGATCTAACATAGCCTCGTAGCTACAGATTAGTAAGTATGCCACTTTTGCTCGCATCTAGCATTAGTGACGCCGGCAAGCACTAATTGGTTCCGTAACTTGCGGCCACGTCTCAATTGAGTTCCCCGGAAACTCCAGCTCTGGATTGGCGCTCGATGCCGGCGAGAAGTTTCCGGGGAACTCTATGTCACGTTCGTGTCACGGTAGCCTGTATCAATGGAGCCACAGTCAGTGAGGTCTGGTTATACCCGAACAACGGCCCGGTCAGAAGCGCCAGCCACATGCCTGGCACAAGGGCACGGCCGCTGTTCAGGGGGAGCTTCCAGGGGGCAACTGGCCCGCGGGTGGTGAATCCGGGGCCAGTTGTTTTTTTTGTTGGCAGATCTGGCCCGTTCGACGTATAGTGGCAGCCTATGGCCGCACAGTTCCTGCTCTACATCTCGGCCGCCACGGACATGGAAGAAGAACGGGAGATCCTGGCCCGTTCGGTGATAGCCGTACCAGCCGATGTGACCTGGCGCATCGAATTATCGCCGCGCCGCAATGATCCGGTCGATGGGCAAGCCATCGCTCAGGCCGATCTGCACCTGCTATTGCTAGGCGGCGACATTCGAGCGCCGGTCGGCCTGGAATGGATGACCACCCAGCATCTTGGCCGCCTTCCGCTGCCCTTTCTAAAATCGGGGGTGAACCGTACCATGGCGGCCGAGGAGTTCCGGCGTTTTGTCGAATTGCGGGCCAATTGGTTGCCCTTCGCCAGCCACGCCGATCTTCAGCGCCAGGCGCTGCAAGCGCTGGGCGGGCGCCTCCTGGAGCGAGCGGCCGATTTCGGCTTGACGCCAGGTGAAATCGAAGGATTGCTGCGCTGGCAGAATGAACTGCACCAGGCGCCAGAACCGGCCGAGGGCGACGTGCTCGGCGGCGCAGGCGAGAGCAGCATGATCTTCTCCAGGGAACGCTACGAGCCGAGCACAGGGATCTTACTCGAACCAGGTGACAAGCCAGCGTAGCCACTCCCTGCCCGGCGCCAGTTGCTGGTAGACGGCTGCCGGTCGCCGGTTGTCCGTATCACGACTGACGAGGTAAACCTGGATGATCGTATTTCTAGATGGGCCGGTTAATGCCGGCAAGAGCACGGTAGGCGCTCTGTTAACAAGCGAATTGCAGCAAGCGGTACACATTGAAGTGGACCATCTACGGCATTTTTCTGGCGCATTGTCGCTGGAAGAGGCGATACCCTTTGCGTTGGCCGACGCAGCCGAGTTGACGACGACTTGGGTTACGCGAGGCTTCCAGGTCGTACTCTCCTGGCCCATTGAACGCGATCAGCACCAGCGCTTTGCGGCGGCGACGGCCGGGAGCGGAGCGCCGCTTCACACCTTCACCTTGCTGCCGGCGCTAGAAATCGCCCTGGGCGATCGGGGCGGCCGGCGCTTGACAAGCAAGGAGCGGACCAGAATTCGGGAGATGTACGCCAGCATGTACGCGGGCGACCGGCCGGTTGGCGTCGTGATCGACAATAGCCAGCAGACGCCGGCCTCTACCGTCCGAACGATCTTGGACTACATCGAAGCCGGGCCGATTCGCGCTGGTGGCGAGCCGGACGCCGATTTTAGGAACGGCCTCTTTTATGATCTTGCCGACCATCCGGCGTTGGCTGACCTGGCCTTCATCCGCCAGCAGACTAAGGATTACAATGACAGTGTCTCTGAGCATCATCGCCTGGGCCGGAGGACCGGCAAGTACCCCCTGGCCGCTTTCATCCGTCGTCCCTCGGGCGAAGTCGTCGGCGGACTGCTGGCCGCAACGTACTGGGGTTGGCTTGACGTCGACGAACTGTGGGTGGCCGCATCATGGCGCCATCAAGGGCACGGCCGCAGGCTGATGGGCTTGATCGAACAGGCGGCCATCGACCGTGGCTGCACGCATGCTCAGGTCAAGACCTTTGAATTTCAAGCCCGAGACTTTTATGAGCGGCTCGGCTATCAAGTGGTCGGTCGTCAGAAGGATTATCCGCCCGGGCAGAGCTTCTACTGGCTGCGCAAGGAGTTTAAACGAAACGACCCCTGAAGAATTTCTGACCGCCATCCGGTATCGGCCGCTCAGGCGGCCGCTACGGCATGCACTAATTCGTCGGCGATTTCGTCCAACTGTTCGACCGCCTGGTCTGGCGGCAGCGGCTGAGCTGCAGCCCGGCCCATTTCACCAGAGATCTGGGCCAGCAGCCGCCGGGCATTGCTGCGATTGGCCTCGTCCGTGGCCGGGTGACCCGCTACTACCTGAGCCGCCATCTGAGCCAACTCGGGACTGTCCGGGACGGCCAACTGGGCCAATCCGCGAAGTGCTTCCAGCATCGGTTGAAGCGCCTGGCCATCGCGAGCCAATCCCAGCGCTTCGGCATACTCCTGGCGAGCCAATGACACATCGCCCTCGCGTCGAGCTGCGTGACCCAAACGAGCCAGCGCGCTGGCCACGCCTTCTGGAACGCCGATATCGCGGAAAATAGCCAGGCTCTGCTCGTAGGCTTGGCTGGCCTCTGGCAACTTCTCCTCAGCCCAGGCCGCGTCGCCGAGATATAGAAGGTCGACGGCCTGGCCGCGCGCATCGCCCATCGCTTCGCGAATCTCGAATGCTTCACGGTAGTAAGCAGCCGCTTGCCCATAATTGGCCGATGCGAATTCGGCCCGGCCAAGGTTCGTCAGGGAAAAGGCCATGCTCCACGAATTGCCGCTCTCGCGAACTAAGGCCAGGCTTTCCCGGCCGCATGCACGCGCCCGTTCATAGTCGCCCTGCAAATAGTTGATCTGGCTCAAAACATTAGCCGCCACTGCCAGGCCATTGCGATCGTCTGCGCTGCGCCATATTTGCTGTGCTTCTAGAACCATCTGCTCGGCCGCGGCGTACTCTCCTGCGGAGGCAGTGGCCACGGCCAGGTAGGGCAGGGTGCGGCCCAGGGCAGTTACAGCGTCAAGGCGCTGCAGATTCTCGACGCTTTGCTGCATCAGGTTGCGGCCTTCGCCGAACCGACCGCCCAGGTAGGCGAACCAGCCCTGCCAGGCCGTGAGCCTGGCCAACAAGACCTCGCATTTCAAATCGCGACATTCCCCTTTGAGACCACGACTGGCCAGGGCGAAATTCGCTTCGCCTTCGGCAAACCAGCTACGCATGTAGTAGAACAAAGCCAGCGATTCCTGGGCCGAGGCCAGGTCCGGAACATCCCGCCGCTCGACGGCCAGACGCCAGGCGGCGCGAATGTTCGTTATTTCCAAGGCAATCTCGAGCACAGTTGCTTGCTGCTCTTTGCCTCGCAGGTCTTCCAGGCGGCCGGCCAGAAGATAGAGGTAATGGCGGCTGTATTGCTCAGTCAATGGCGCCACGTGGTCGCCGGCCTTCAACTTCTCGGCCGCGTAATGGCGGATGCTCTCCACCAACTCGTAACGTTGGCCGTCTGTTTCGCCTCCCGAACGTCTTTGCAGCAGCGAATGGTCGACAAGTGTGGCCAGGTTCTGGACCGTCGCCCCGGTTATCGTCTCGGCCGCAGCCCGGTCAAAGCTGCCGGCGAAAATCGAAAGCCGACCCAGGATCTGGCGATCAGCTTCGCTCAGCATGGCCCACGAATAGTTGAAGACCGCCCGCAAGCTTTGATGGCGCTCGGGCAAATCGCGAGCCGAACTGCTCAAAAAATCGAGACTGTTCTCCAGTTCAGCGGCGATTTCCTGGCAACTGAGATGGCGTACCCAGCTGGCGGCCAGTTCTATACCCAGGGGCAACCCCTGAACCAGGCGACAAATGCGGATGATGGTCGATCTCGGGCAGCGGCTTGAGCCTTGGGGCGACGCTATATCCGGCGCCAGGCGCCGCGCGCGGCGGATAAAGAGCCTGGGAGCATCGTCGGTCGCCGGTAACTTGTCGGCCAGCAACTCCCGAGAAGGCACAGGTAGACCGCTCACCTCCACCAACCACTCGTCGGCCAGGTTCAATCGAGCGCGCGAGGTAATCAGTACTTTCGGGGATGTCGCGCCTTGAAGGAGAGCAATGACGAAGTCGCGGACAGCGTCGACCAGGTGCTCGGCATTGTCTAAGATCAACAACAGCTTCTTGCCATTCAGGTAATTGACGACTTCTCGCAGAGGGTCACTTGTGCAGCAGAAATCGAGGATCTCGGCGACGGACGTGGCCAGGGGATCATAGGTCGCGACCGGGGCGCTGATGCCAACCAGCGGGACCATGGCTACGCCGTGCATGAAGGGACCCAAATTCAGTGTGACCGCCTGCCAACCGGCTTCCACTGCCAGGGCGGTTTTGCCGCTGCCGCCAGGGCCGGTCAAAGTAACCAGCCGGCGCTCAGGATCGGCCAAATGCTCGTTAATGATTGCCAGTTCGGACGAACGGCCGACAAATGAGCTATCGCGAGACGGTAGATTGTATTGCCGGGCATCCGGGGCGGTGGCGATCTGGCGGCGCAACCGCTTGGTAGCCGACGTCGGCTCGACGCCAAGTTCTTCGTCTAGCATGGCGGCCAGGCGATCGTACTGCCGTAACGCATCGCCGCGTTTGCCCTGGTAAGCCAGCAAGCGCATGCGCTGTTGGTAGGCCTCCTCGCGCCAGGGTTCCATTTCAATTTGTCGCCGCGCGGCCAGTTCGGCGGTCAAATAGTTGCCCCGTCGCTCGTTGAACGAGGCCAACTGGGCCGCGGCCGCCAACGCGGCCTCCCGCAGGTATTCGCGTCGGGACAGTAGCCACTCTTCAAAGGTGGCGCTGTCTTCGAGAAAGAAGCCATCCAGGAAAGGCCCCCGATACAGGTCCAACGCCTCTTGGGCGCACTGCATGCACTCCGGGCAGCGGTCGTCACGCCGGCCGTGATGGGCCGCGCAACCCCGCAGCAGTTCCTGGAATGCCGTCACGTCGACGAAGTGATCGCTGTCAGAGTTGAATCGAGTAGATTCGCGTGATACTAGCAGGAAGGGCGGCTTCGCCTCGCGATCATGGATGGAACGCCGCAGGCGGGTCAACGTTTGGCGCAGATTGGTACGCGCCTTTTCTTCGGGCATTTCCGGGAATAGCAAGCCGACCAGGTTCTCTCGGCGGTGAGCCCGATCGGCTTCAAGAGCCAGGTAAACCAGCAGAGCCTCGATCTTCTTGGCACGAGACTCGGCGAGCGGCTCATGGCCAAGGCTGGCCTGGTAGCTACCAAGTAACCGTAATGATAGGCGCAATGGTTTCGGTGTTTCTGCGGCCATCTTTTCCTGGTTAACTCAATAAACTCGCTTGTTAAACCCGAATCACAGAAATCATTGTACAGTGAGCGCCGGGCTCTGTCACGCTGGTGTCACACTTACCCGTTATAGTTAGGACTAAAGTGAACGGTGAACAGAAAGCAGAGTGAATCAAAACGATTAGCAGAGATGGGAGGTTGAAATGAACGGCAATTACGAATTCATGTACGGCACGGCAAAGCGAGAGAACGAGGCGTTGGTCAGAGAAGCTCAGAAACGGCGCATGGCCAAACAGGCCGGCAGACGGGGAGGAGCCTGGTCGACCAGGACAGACGTTGCGCGAGCCGGCGCCTGGCTACTTCAGGTAGCCGACCGGGCTGCCGGCCAAGTCGTCGATTGGAGCCTGGCGCTACGACAACTGAGGACCTCGCCCCATTAGTTATCCGATCGTTTTCATCCTTCCCCTCTCCCAGGGGAGGAGCTAAGGGGGGAGTCTGAACCACTATCGCCGGATCCAAACACTCCTCTATCAGCCGCCCGCCTCTCACGAGATGGGCGGTTGTCTTTCTGCCCGCCCGGGCGCAACTTCGTTCTATGCAGTTGAGACAGATAGGTCGAGGCGGCGTCTATCCTCCGCCACCCCAACCTATTGCCGGATCGGCCCATTTCCTCTTCAGTCTAACGACGACGGCGCCGACGAAACCCGGCTCACTGCATGCGACCATGGAGGGATCATTCTTTTTCCATTCCCACAGATAATCCCACTCGTTGTTAAGGTAGACGCCCAGCTTGAGGTTCTCAATGCCACCGGCGCCGTTTACGTCTTGCTGCTTGTAACAAACCGTTAGGGTCAAAGTTGGATTATGTGCCGGGCTTTTTGTCGCCTTGTCAAGCACTTCGAAGTTGACCAGGTTTCTGACGACCTTGAACTTCTTCTTTCCCGCAGGATTCTGGTGGATTGGATCGCCATAGGGTTTCTCAATGATTTCGGTGTGAACTTCAGCCACGTCTGCCGTAACACCAAGGTTCTTCCACACTTTCTTTGGCATGCGTTATTGCCTCCTTATCTGGCACAAAAATCTAAGCCGCCATTCGCTCCCATCGGTTAAGCAAGGCCCGATGCTCGGGCACGTTTTGCAGGAAGGAATGCTGCCATTCCGGATCACTGATCCTTTTTGCCCGCTGCATCAACTCGCGATGTCCGGCTTCGACGGCGGTTCGCAGGGCGGCTTCATCTGCCATCGCCTCGAAAACCCTGGCGCAACTTTCGAAGGCCAGCAGAGGGAATTCTAGCCCACTTGCTCCGGATTGTCGCAAATAGTCCCAAACCTCGCCGATTAGCCCTTTGGCCAACGGTAGGTCCTCCCGAATCAGCGCGCATCTACTGAGCCCTGCCAGGGCGTCGACGGCAAAACTGGAAGCGCCCGCTTGCCTTAGCATTTCGGCCGCAGCCTCGAACGAGGCGGCCGCCTGACTGGCCTGCCCATCGGCCTCTAGAGCCAGGCCCATATATGAGTAGGCGATGGACAAGCCAAAATCGTCGCCGACGTCGGCCAACACCGGGCGGGCGATCTCGATCTCGTGTCGCGCGTCTGCTGCCTGACCTAAGCGGATCTGGGAAAGGCCGAGATTTAGCCGATTATAAGCGCTCAAACGTGGCGCGCCCATGGCGGTGGTCAGCTGCAACGCCTGCAAGATCGCTGCCTGGGCTTCTTCATAGAGTCCGAGCGCCAACTGGTTGAAAGCCAGGTTCGTCAGGCCATGGGCTTCGCCAACACGGTCTCCCTGGCGGCGATTGATCTCTATCTGCCGGGTGAGAAAATCGGCCGCCCGGCCGTGATCGCCGACATACATATTGAAAAAGGCCAGATTGTTAAGATTCCTGACCAAGATATCTTCCTCGCCTACCTCTTCGGCTAAGATTAGGGCGCCTTCGGCAACGATGGCCGCTTCTTCAATCTGGCCCATGCGGGCCATGGTAATGGTCTTCATGCCCAGGATTAAAGCTTCGAAGCGTCTGGCGTCACCGCGCCTGCTGGCTGCCAGGCCGGCCTCAAACTCGGCCAGGGCTGCTTGATCATTGCCGAGCATGTGGGCCAGCGAGCCCTTTTGCAGGTATGCGTGGGCGATCAAGTTGTCATCGCCCACTTCTTGGGCTAAGGTCAGTGCAGCGTCGATTTCTTCCTGGCTGGCTTCCGTTTCGCCAAGAAAGCCCAACACTTCGATTCGCTGGACGATGGCTTGCCATCGCTTGGCAGTTTGTTCAGCCGGGATGAGGGTTAGTGCGCTAGCTAGGTAGCTGCGTGCGTCGATTAGGGTGCCCCGGCTCTTCGCCTGCTCGGCGGCCAACAGATACCAGTCGGCCGCTTCTGCGTTCGATCCGGCCCGCTCACTGTGGTAAGCCAATTCGGCGTAGTGAGGGCGCAAATCGTCAGCGTATAAGGTCTCGATGGCCTTGGCGGCCAGCTGGTGCAGAGCTTGAAGCCGGGCCCGGACTTGCATGTGATAAGCGGTGTCCCGCAGCAAAGTATGCTTGAAAAGGTAGCGCATCTGGCTGAGCTGTGACCATATCGCGGCGGACTCGGCCGCGCCTACTCTTTCTATGACCGAATTGTCGTCATGTAACATGCGGGCCAGCAGCAGAACCTCGAACTCGCGCCCGATCACGGCCGCGGTCTGTACTAAATCTCTTACTTCCTGGGCCAGTCGATCCAGGCGGGCGATGAGCACGCTGCGTACATCGGCCGGCAGTGGCGTGCGACCCTCCTTCTTCAGTTGCCAACCATCTGGTCCAACTTCCAGCGAGTCGCTCTCTCGCAGGTAACGCAACACCTGCTCGGCAAAGAACGGGTTGCCCTCGGCGCGGGCGACTATCAGACCCAGCAACGAATCCGAAACCTGACCGTTCAGCAAATCCTGGGCCAGTTCGGCCAGTGATTCGGGCGACAATTGGGTTAGGTCAATTTCCAGGCACTGGTCGGCTTCGGCCAATGGGCAGCCTGGTCCCTCATGGCGCGAGGTGGCGATGATAGCGATAGGATATGGTTCATGGCCGTCGAGCCCAAGCGAATCGGCCAGGCGGACCATGAACTCGCGCGACGCTTCGTCGATCCACTGATTGTCCTCAATATGGACGATCACTGGTTGGCGTTGACTCTCGGCCTGCATGAGAGTCATCAGACCGACCAGGGTGTTTTCATAGCGTCCTTGAGCATCCAGGCCGGCATAGAGAGAATCTGGCCAATATAGGCCTATCATCGCGCCCACGAAGGATCGCGTCCGGTCTAACTCGGCCGCCAACCGTTGGCGAGAAGTTCTCGAGATGAGCCCATCCAGCTTGCGGTTGAAGTTTCGCTTGTTGCGCGCCTCCGACTGGGCATCCGATTGACCGAAATATCGTAGCAACCAGTAGCGGAAAGGGTTCAGCGACTCGCGCAAGATTTCGTCACTTTGACAAACGGCCCATAGTATATCCGCTTCGCCAAAGGCGTCGGAGTAACGAAATTCGTGTACCAGGCGACTCTTGCCCATGCCCGCTTCGCCCCAGACGATCATTGCTCCGGCCGGTTGCTGGCGCCATAGAGGGGCGACGAAGTCAGCCATGGCAGCTAGCTCGGCCTGGCGGCCGACCATTGGCCCCTCGTAGAATGCTTCATCATCTTCCTTGACTTCAAAGAGAGCGTAGACCTTCTGTTTCTCGGCGAAGCCCTTGAAAGACATTTCGCCTTCGTATTCAACTTCGAATTGTCGCTCCGCATGTTGGGCGACCCGTTCGTCCAGCCAAATCTCACCGCGCGGCGCCTCGGTCATGAAACGTGCTGCCAGATTTACTCCCCGACCATAACAAGTGTATTCTTCGCGTTGGGCGGATCCGACAAAGCCAGCATGGGCCAGGCGATAAGTGATGCCGGCGTTTATGGGGATACTGGTATTGGTTTGCAGGTCGAGTACAAAATTGAGAATTCGGGCTACGTCATTTTCGTGAGCGACCGGGGCGCCCCAAAACAGTAGCAAATTGGAGCCCTTGTCGCCGAAATCCAACCGGTTAAGTAGGCCGCCATAGCGGTCTTGCAGAGTGAACATCGAGCGCATGAATATGGCCAGCTGATCCTCGGTTCGTACCGTGGGCAGGCTGATGAAGAGGTTCAAGACCTGGCGGAATTCTCCGCTATGCTCCTGATTTACTACCGAAGGCGGAAAGAACCGGGTCATGACCTCGAGGTCGGCCGTTCGCGGACCGGCCGGTTCAACCAACGGCGCGCTGGCGTTTACGGCCAACAGGCGCTGGTAGGCGCCGGGCTGGCCAAGCGGCGCCTCGACGTCTACCATTGAGCCTACGAGGTCCTGCAGCTTGGCGCTAATTATTATGTCGCCGGCATCGGCCGCATGTTCGGCTTCAGCGCTGTCCTCAATGGCCTGACCTTGGAAGTAGTAGCTTGCCCGCCGCTCATCCTCCGACGTCACAATGCCCCAATTCACGTCTCCGCAGGCCACGCCCACCTTGACCGAGACGCGAAAATTGCCGTAGGGCGTCACCTGATGACCAATGTCATCCATGCGTTGCTGAAGATGCCAGGCGGCGACAATTGCCCGGCGAGCGGCATTAAGCTGCCCATCCTCAGACTCGCTCTCGGCCGGAAAAACGGCTGTGAAGGCATCGCCGGCCAGGGTGGCGGCAAAGCCGCCATAGTCGTAAACGCTGCGCAGTAAGGGATTGAAAATGTTACGAATCAAGCTGGTCAGGATCTCGGCCCCGTAAGGCCCGTGTTTCATAAGGTCGTCGGTGATTTCGCTGAAACCAGAGATGTCCACGAACTGGCAGACGGCAAAGAACCGGCCGCGCCGGACGTCCTGGCGATAATTATCGAGGATGAATTGTGGTACGAGATTATGCAAAGTTCGTACGCGCCGTTTGATTGGGTGATTGACTGAACATCGATCCCGCTACCGGCCGCCGATTGTCGCGGGGGCGGTCGAGTAAAGAGACTCCGAATCCTTTAAGCTACAGTTCTGCACTGATCTTCATTTGGCATTATAGCAGCAGTCAAGCTATTTTGTAACCTTTGGCGCCTTGAGGCATCTAATGGGATGTGGGCCAAAGAAGCAATCTACCGGAGCCGAGCCCAGTGGACCAGACTGAGATTTAGCCGATTGAGAAATTTGTACCCTGCCATTCAGGAGAATAATGACAGAAAATCGGGTTTGGGTTACAATTCTGCATCCCCATCGACTGGAAGTTGATTTTGACAAGAGACAGCAGGAAGGAGAATAAAGTGTCTGGCGCCGCATGCAGCGGACGATCCGCGTTGTGCGACGCTGCCAGCTGGCTAAGGTACTACCAGCCAGATCGGCGAACGGAGTAGGCGAAGAACAGGTATGGAAGCTCTTATTGAATTCATTCAAGAAATAATGCAGGGTTTTCAGGCAGGGCAGATGCCCGACCTGGGCACCTGGAACTATGTGCTTGTTGGCGGATTTATCATGTTGCAGGGCCGTGTGTCGGCCTTGCTTGGCGGCGCGGTCGCGGCCGCCGGCTATATGAACCTTGGCCTGATTATCTTGGTCGCCCTGGCGGCGCGAATCGTTGTCGACGTTTTTTGGTACCGGGTTGGCGCCACAGGCTATATTGATCGCGTTGGCGGGCGCTTTGGCGCCTATGAAAGAGTTGCCCAGCGCGTTCACGAAGGCATTCATGCCCGCCCGGCCCGCTACGTCGTGATGGCCAAATTGACGAATGGGCTCTCAGTTCCGGCGGTCATCGCGGCCGGCAGCGCGGGCCTGCCCATGAGACGTTGGTTGCCCTTTTCCTTCGCGGTCGAGATTCTGTGGACAATACCGCTGCTCTTCGCCGGCTATTTTGCTACCGATGCCCTGACCCAGATCGAAGGCGGCTTGTCCTATGCCTTGGGCGCATTGGGTCTGCTTATAGTGACAGGCGTGCTTTTCTTCGTCGTCAAATCCAGGCGCCAGGCGCGACAGGCTGATTGAACGGAGCCCATCGCCGGAGCTAGTCCGGCCGGCAGAAGAAACGCTACTTTGACCGGCTCGCAGGAGCCGGTCTTCTGTTACCAATTCCGCCAGTCATCCTCCACATCTCCTTTGCCCGACCGAGGGCGCCCCTCCTTGGCCCTGGCTTCTTCCCGCGCAGGGCTGGATGATACCTTGATAGCCTGGGAGACAGGCTCGCCGGCGGCCGGTACGTGATTGTAGATGTCGCCTGGCTGAATCCGCAGCGTTGCACAGATGGCATCCAGCACCTCCAGCTGGATACTACGCCGCTGGCCGTGGTACACCGCCCTGATGGTAGTATATGTGATACCCGTTGCCCTGGAGAGTTGGCGGATCGAGACCTGCCGCTGCTTCATTAGTTGTGGAAGGTGGTTGACGATCATGATAGCCTCCGTTGCGTGATATCATAAACGCTACCAACTTGAGTGTCAATGGGGAGCAATAGCGCAGCAACTTGCGTTGTGCTAACTGCGCGGCCATACCGGCTACGACGATCCGGAAGAGCGATGAGGTGATTGGGTTCCATTGGACTTAAGGTCGAGCTGCCGGCAATCTTGAGCGGTAGATGATAGCGAAAACGCTATCAGATTCAACCAATGACCGCAGATCAATCGACAACATGCGACGGCACGGTATCGGATTTAGCGCCGGCCGATCCTCCAATGGCGCCGGACAAGTGATCGTAAGGCCAGCCTGCAGGACCAGCCTACAAGGCTATGTATCGATCGATGCGATCTTCAATCACCTTCAGTCCGGCTTGCCAGAACGCCGGCTGGCGCAGGTCAATGCCGAAGCGGCGGGCTAAATCATCCGGCGTAGCCTCGCCTGTACTGGCCAATAGACTATCGTATTGGGCCAGGAACTCTTGTTGGCCCTGACGGCCGGCTCCCTGGTAGATGCCATAGAGCCCGAGGCCAAATAAGAGGCCAAAAGCATAGGGGAAGTTATAGAAGGAGAAGTCGGGACCGTAGTAGTGTGGCTTCCAGGCCCACATGTAGGGATGTAGATAGTTTCCGTCAAGGCCATCGCCGTAGGTTTCGCGCTGGCAACGGGTCATGATCTCGCAATAATCGTTGGCCGAGAGCTCGGCTTCGGCGCGCCGGCGGAAGACTTCGGTTTCAAAGAGATAGCGGGAAAAGATATCTACAATCACCTGGGCGGCATCGGCCAGGAACGACTCCAGAATAGCCAGTTCCTCCTGGCTGTCTTTAGCTTGGGATAGGGTGGCGTCGGTGATGATGGTCTGGTTGAAGATGGAAGCTGTCTCGGCCAACGTCATCGGGGTGCGCCGGCCAAGCGGGCTGCGGCCGGCAAGGCACTCGTTGTGGTAGGCGTGACCTAGTTCGTGGGCGATGGTCGTCAACTGCTCAAGAGAACCGTCGAAGTTGCAGAGAATGCGCGACTCTTTCACGCTGGGGACGGACATGCAAAAAGCGCCGCCGACCTTGCCGTGTCGAGGCTCGGCGTCTATCCAGTTCTCGTCGAAGGCCCGTTTGCTGAGGTCGACTAGCCTGCCGGAGAAGGTCGCGAATTGCCGCAAGATGAACGATCTGGCTTCGGCGTAGCTATAGTGTTGCTCTTGCCGGCCGACCGGCGCCTGGATGTCCCACCAGGCCAGCTTCTCCTTGCCCAGCCGCCGGGCCTTGTTTTGCCAGTAGCGGCGGAACGCGGGGAACGATTCGCGCATGGCGCCCAACATGGCCTCAAGCGTTTCGCGATCCATCCTGGCCTGATCCAGGGTCCTGTGCAGAGCATCCTGGCGGCCGCGGCGAGCATCCAGGGTAACGACCGACCCCTTGACGCCGTTGAGGCAAGCGGCCAAGGGCTCACGCGCGCTTACCCAGGCAGCTAACTCGGATTCGTAGGCCTGTCGCCGCACCGATTCGTCCGGGTCATGGTAGAAGTTCTGAATGACGGTAATTGGCAGTTCCTGAACCTGGCCATCCCGCTCGAAAGGCGCCTGGACTTGCGATGTAATCACGCCCTGCAACCTGGCCCAGGCGTTGGCGCCACTGGTGGCCAGTTCGGCCGCCAATGTCTCTTCGCCGGCCGGCATCAAGTACTTGCTCTGCTCGGCCGTTTCGCGCAAGTAGAATGCGTGTTCCTTCACGACCGCCGAGTGGAGCGCGGCCGCATCCAGGAGACCGGCCGTCTCGTCGATGGTCCCTATCCAGCCTCGAAACAGCACTTCCTGGCGGCGTAGCCGAACACCCAGCAACTCAAGTTCCGACTCGATGCGTTTTGCCGTCGTATTGAAACTGTCAGTACAAACGAAGCTGTAGACATAGACCTCCAGCGTATAATAGCGCCGCAGCAGAGCATTCATCTGATGGAGATAATCGGCCAGCACGGCAGCTAGCTCGGCTGCATCGGCCGGGATCGCGCCTCCCCTGCCGATATCTCGCGTGGCTAGAAGGTCGTCCAACTTGTTTAGACCGGCTCTCAAATCCTGCATGGCTCCGACGAAGTCCGCTTCTTCCAGACCGGTATAGACATTGCTCAGGTTCCAATGGGGTAGAGCTTCCGACGTGGGTTTGTTAGCTGTATTCATTGCTTCTGTCACCTGGAGTTAATCCCCATTCGACGCCGCCGCAGCGTCGTTGGTTGTTACTTGGCTCGGGTCATGTTCGAGGTTCTCTTCCGGCTCTTCGCCATCTTCAGCGGCCGTGTTTTCCGTCGCGGCATCCTCGGCCACCGCCTCTCCTTCATCTTCGACCCCGGACAGATGGCCCTCACGGACGATGGCGACCGACACGACGTCGTCGCCATCCTTCATATCCATCACGCTGACGCCACGCGAGAATCGACCCTGTCGCGAAATCGTTCCGACCGAGGTGCGCAAGATGATGCCTGAGTTAGAGATGCAGGTTACTTCGTCACCCTCGGTTACTACCCGGGCGCTGACGATCTTGCTAGTCAAGTCGCCCAGCAGCATTGCTCGTACACCCTTGCCATAGCGGCTTTGGCGTCGAAAGGCGGACAAAGGCGTGCGTTTTCCATAGCCCTTCTCCGTGATGAGCAAGAGGTCGCTCTCTTCGGATACCACATCGGCCCCGGTCAAGACGTCGCCCTCGTCCAGGCGCATGGCCATCACGCCAGCCGCGGCCCGGCCCATGGCTCGTACCTGCTCTTCACTGAAGCGAATGGCCTGGCCCTGTTCGCTGACGACGATCAAATCTTGATCGCCCACCGTCAGCGTAACCCAGCCAAGGGCGTCGTCGTCATCCAGGTTAATGGCTATCAAGCCACTGGCCCGCACATGTTCAAATTCGGCGACTCGCACGCGCTTGATTCGACCCTTATGGGTGATCATGGTCAGGTATTCAGCCTCGTCAAAGCTGCGCACCGCCAGGGCAACGGTGATTTTCTCATCCGGCATCAGGGGCAGGATAGTCATCAGCGAGGCGCCCTTAGCCGTTCGGTCCAGTTCCGGGATTTCATAGGCTCGTTCCGAATAAACCTTGCCGCGATCGGAAAAGAATAGAATATGGTTGTGCGTGCCGGCGGCGAAAAGATGCTGAAGCTCGTCTTCGTCGCGGGTGCTCATGCCAATAAGGCCCCGGCCGCCCCGGCCCTGTTTGCGGTAAGCGGCGACCGGCGTGCGCTTGACATAACCTTTGCGAGTGATGGAGATCAGAACGTCCTCGTCCTTGATCAGATCTTCCATGTTCAAGTCGGCCGTGATGCCCAGGGCGATTTGCGTCCGGCGGTCGTCGCCGTAGCGCTCTTTCAACTCCAGAACGTCTTCCTTGATCAAAGCCAGGATCTTATTCTTGTCGGCCAGCACTCCACGCAAATAGTCCACATGCTCGCTGATTTCGCGATATTCATCCTCGAGCTTTTGTCTCTCCAGAGCGGCAAGCCGGCGAAGCTGCATGTCGAGGATCGCCGTTGCCTGGATTTCCGTCAGCCCGAAGCGACTCATGAGTTGTTCGCGGGCCACGTCGGCGTCGGCCGAGGCGCGAATCGTCTCGATTACCTCGTCCAAATTGGCCAGGGCGATGAGCAGTCCTTCCAGGATGTGCTGCCGGTGCAGGGCCTTATTGAGCTCAAATTGGGTGCGTCTTGTTATGACCTCTACGCGGTGGTCGATGTAAATCTGCAGAGCCCGTTTGAGGGATAGAAGCCGCGGTTCCCGGTCTACCAGGGCCAGCATTTGCACGCCGAACGTTTGTTGAAGTTGGGTGTGTTTGTATAGCTGGTTGAGCACTTTCCTGGGCTGGGTGCCGCGTTTCAGTTCGACGATGACCGAGATGCCCCGCCGGTCTGATTCATCGCGCACATCGGATATATCGGTGATTTTGCCCTGATTGACCAATTCGGCGATGCGCTCGATAAGGGTCGACTTGTTGACCTGGAACGGGATTTCGGTGATATTGATGCGATGCCGGTCGCTGCGGCCGGGCATCTCCTCGATATCCGCCACGGCGCGCATCACGACCCGGCCGCGACCGGTGGCGTAAGCGTTACGAATCCCCTCAGGGCCCAGGATCAGCCCGCCGGTTGGGAAATCGGGCCCTTTGACGAACTGCATCAAGTCGTCCAGAGT
>CP070688.1:3773110-3782772 GCA_020353135.1 Chloroflexota bacterium | reverse complement strand
CTTCCAGCCGGGATCGGACCGGCTTTTCGTGTCAAGCCGGGTCGTCGACGCCAATGTAAATGGTGAAGGCCAGGTTTCGGTGATCGAAGACGGCCGGGCCACGACGCTTTTCGACGGCTTGCCCTGCTGTTACGTGGGCATGCATGGGCCCAATGGCATCGCCTTCGGTCCGGACGGTTATGGCTATGTCGGCGTCGGCGGCCGGGCCGATCACGGCGAGATCCTGACCGTGGATGGCCAGGGCGAGTTGGACCAGCGCCACCCGCTGGAGGCTTCTATTTTACGCTTCGCGCCTGACGGCAGCCTGGTCGAGAACTATGCCCGCGGCTTTCGCAATCCTTATGACATCGCCTGGGACGCCAGGGGCGAGCTGTACGCCACCGACAACGGCCGCGACGGCGATCGCAACCTTGACAATCCGCCGGACGAGCTACATCGAGTCATGCCCGGCGGCGAGCACGGCTACCCTTGGTATGATTGCCCCAACTGTTTCAGCGCCCCTGAAGGAGTCGAGGTCATCCCACCGTTGTTTGAATTGATGCCTCATAGCGCCGCGGCTGGCATCACCGCTTATCATCACGAAGCGTTCCCGGGCTACTATGACGATCTGTTCCTCATCCTGTGGAGCTCCTTTGAAGGGGCCCAGAACGTAATGCGCGTCGACGCGGAGAGGTCGGAGATCAGCCAATTTGCCACCGGCTTCGCCCAGCCCATCGACCTGACCGTTGGCCCAGACGGCGCATTGTACGTCACCGACTATGCGACCGGGATCATTTTCCGAATACAGTACACAGGATAGACTTTAGACCTACGGTGTTTCCCAAAACCCGGTAGGTCTGTTGCGACGGCTCTAACATACCTCCAACTAATTTCTGCAACCGCTCTGCTATAATTGCCGTATATGAGCATTGAAGGACGATACCAGGCAGTCCTCGAACGTATAGATGCCGCCGCGGAACGATCTGGCCGGCAGGCTGAGGATATCACCCTGGTGACGGTAACCAAGACCTGGCCGGCCGAGACAGTCGTGGCCGCCTATCAAGCCGGAATGCGCCAGTTTGGCGAGAACCGGGCCGAGGAATTGGTTGGCAAACGGCCGGCGGTAGAAACGGCGCTAGGCCCGGATTCGGGCATAAGCTGGCACGCTATCGGCGCTCTGCAAAGTCGCAAGACGAACCTGGTCGCCGACGCGGCCGACGTCTTTCACGCTCTGGATCGGACCAAGATCGCCAACAGGCTGTCGCGGCGACTGGTCGAGAACGGCCGGAGCGAGTCGAAACCTTTGCCGGTGTTCGTCGAGGTCAATCTCTCCGGGGAGGCTAGCAAGTCTGGCCTTGATTGCAGAGACTGGGAAGCATCTGGAGAACAGAAGCAAGCGCTGCAGCAAATGGCGCGCCTGGTGATTGACCTGCCCGGATTGGTCCCGCTGGGGCTCATGACCATGGCGCCCTGGCTTGCCGAAGAAGACGTGATTCGTTCGGTCTTCCGGCGCATGCGCGAGTTGGCCCAATGGCTGCAGGATGCCGAACCGGACGGCCAATGGTCAAAGCTCTCAATGGGCATGACCGACGATTTTGAGATAGCGATAGAGGAAGGCGCGACGCATATTCGTGTCGGCCGAGCCATATTTGGCCCGCGCCTCTAACAGAACGAGGAATATACATGAATCCAGCAGAATTATTCAGTAGTCTGTTCAATTTGCTTTACTGGGGCATATTCATCTTGCTGATGGCCCGGATGGTCCTATCCTGGACCAATATTGGCGGCTATCAACTCCGGTCCTGGGTTTTCCGGCTGACCGAGCCGCTGCTGCAGCCCATTCGCAACCTAATGCCACAGAGCGGCGGCGTCGACTTCAGCCCAATGATCCTGATGTTCGGGCTACTATTCCTGCGCCGTATCCTGGCCGGAATTCTTTTCTAGTTGATTAGGAGGCCGGGCGCGAGCCGTGCGTTGCCAAGAAGATGGGACGCGGACGAGAGCGGATGACATGGCCAAGAACCACCGTGGGTAATCGGTCATACGGCATTGGTTCGTATGGCCGATCATTGTTATGATAAAGAGACCCATGACAGAGAAACGGCCTGATCTCGACGAAGAGCTACAAGAGTTTGAGCGGCGCATCGCCCGGGGCGAGAAGATCGAGCCAGGGGATTGGATGCCCGACGAGTACCGGCGGCAACTGATCCGCATGATCTCGCAGCACGCACACAGCGAGGTGGTCGGCATGCTGCCGGAAGGCGCCTGGATCAACTAGGCGCCCAATTTGCGGCGCAAGATGATCTTGCTGGCCAAGGTCCAGGATGAAGCCGGGCACGGCCAGTACCTGTACCATGCGGCCGAGACCTTGGGTATCAGCCGCGAGGAGATGCTTGACGCCTTGTTGAGCGGCCGGGCCAAGTACGCCAGCGTCTTCAATTATCCTACCTTGAATTGGGCCGACATCGGCGTTATCGGCTGGCTGGTGGATGGCGCGGCAATCAAAAACCAGACCATGCTGGCCCGCTGCTCTTATGGTCCTTATTCGCGGGCCATGGTCCGTATCAGCGCCGAAGAAGGCTTTCACATGAAGCAGGGCAAGGAGATGGTCATTCGCTACGCCCAGGGCACGCCCGAACAGAAGGCCATGGTCCAGGACGCCATAAATCGCTGGTGGTGGCCGACCCTGATGATGTTTGGTTTGCCGGACGAGACCTCGACCAACAGCGCCGTGCTGACGAGTTGGGGCATCAAGACGCGCAGCAACGATACGCTGCGCCAGGAGTTCGTCAACGAGCTCGTACCCGAGATTCATCTGCTGGGCTTGAGCGTGCCCGACCCGGATCTGCGCTACGAAGAAGAGAGTGACAACTGGGTGTCCGGGCCGATTGATTGGGATGAGTTTTGGCGGGTAGTGAAGGGAGACGGTCCCTGCAACGCCGAGCGTATGGCTGCCCGGCGCAAGGCCCACGACGACGGCCTTTGGGTGCGCGAGGCTTTGGCCGCCTATGCCGATCGAGAGTCCGGGTGAGCGACAACCAATGGCCGCGCTATGAAGTGTTCGTCCAGGAGCGGGCCAACCGGCCGCACCAAAACGCCGGTTCCGTGCACGCTCCAGACGCCGAAATGGCCTTGCAGAACGCCCGGGATCTCTTCGTCCGCCGGCCGCAGTGCCTGAGCCTGTGGGTGGTCCCGGCTGAGACCATCCTGGCCCGCTCGCGGCAAGAATTGGATATCGGAGGGCCGGCCGGGACGGCCGAGGGTGAGCTGGAGACCTACTACGTCTTCCGCAAGACTAGCCAGCGCAATACGATGACTTACGTTGCCCACAGCGGCCAGGTGGAAGCGGCTTCGGCCGAGGAGGCGCTGGCCAACGCCCGGCGTCAATTTGGCGATGAGGAAACCTACATCTGGTGGGTATGTCCAGAACGGGCCATCACCCGCAGCGCCGAAGACGATCTGGCCAGCATGTTCGCCCCGGCGGCCGACAAGGCCTATCGTATGCCCCAAGATTATCGGGTGGCCCGGGAAATGATGGCGGTGAAACTCGGACGGCGATCACAAGAGGCAGATTCAAAATGAGCCTCGACCGGGAGCCGGCCGCCAAACGGGCGCTGGGAGAGCGGCTGCTGGCCATGGCCGACGATGAATTGATCCTGGCCCACCGTAATTCGGAGTGGACAGGGCACGCGCCTATCCTGGAGGAAGATATCGCTTTCGCCAACATCGCCCAGGATGAACTGGGTCACGCCATGCTGTGGTACAGTCTGTTGGCCGACTTAACCGGTGATGATCCAGACCACCTGGCCTTTTTCAGGGAAGCGGCCGGCTTTCGTTGCTCGCAGATGGTCGAGCTTCCCCGCGGCGACTGGGCTTTCAGCATGCTGCGCCAGTATCTATTTGATGCTTACGAGATGGTCCTGTTGGCCGAACTGGCCGGCAGCAGCTACCGGCCTCTGGCCGAGGCGGCGGCAAAGATGCGGCCGGAAGAGATCTATCATCGACGCCATACCGGTGCCTGGATCCGCCGCCTGGGACTGGGCACAGCGGAGAGCAACGGACGCGTCCAGCGAGCTTTGGAAACGCTGTGGCCTATGACGGGCCAGTTGTTCTGGATGGCGGACGACTACAGCATATTGACGGCGGCTGGGATAATGCCTGACCTCACCCAGGTGGCGGTCCGCTGGTCCGAGATGGTGGAGCCCTTCCTGGTCGACGTCGAATTGTCGCTGCCGATCGGGGTCGACAACAAGGCATTGCCGCCGCGCGGCGCGCACAGTCCGTACCTGGCCCCACTGCTGGCCGAGATGCAGGAGGTGGCCCGGCTGGACGAGGCGGCCCAATGGTGATGGCTCACGAAGTAGGCGGTACGGCGGCCGGCGAGAGCATGACGGCCGAGGATATTCGGTTGGCCTTGCAAGAGGTCAAGGATCCCGAGATTCCCGTCATTTCTGTCGTCGAAATGGGGATCGTGCGGGATGTGCTCGTTTCTCCTGGCGAAGTAATCGTAAGAATGACGCCCACCTTTTCGGGCTGCCCGGCCCTGGATGTGATGCGAGCCGATATTGAGCGCAAGGTACGGGAGCTGGGCGTAGAGCAATTCCGAGTTGAGTTGGTTCTGCACCCGCCTTGGAGCAGCGACTGGATCGACGAGAGCGGCCGGCGAAAGCTGAAGGAGTTCGGCCTGGCGCCGCCGCCCAGGCATGGCGGCCGGATCGAGGTGACCTTCTACGAACCCGTCCCCTGCCCACGATGCGACTCGCCAAATACGATAGTCAGGAATACCTTCGGCCCGACCTTGTGCCGGGCTATGTATACCTGCGACAATTGCCAGGAGCCGTTCGAGCAGTTCAAGCCACTGTGATTCAAGGCGGCTAGATGCAATTTGGCTGCTACGATTAGGCCTTGGCGGCCATTTCTTCGCCGAAGGTCAGCAGTGCCTTAACCCGTTCATCATCAGGCGCTTCGGCGTAGACACGCAAGACCGGCTCGGTGCCCGACGGCCGGATCAACAACCAGCTGCCATCTTCCAGGTAGTACTTAACGCCGTCAGTTGTCTGGACATCCTCAACAGCCACGCTGGCGATTTTGTCCGGCGCCGCGTCGACAAGCATCCTGACCATTCGTGATTTGGCCACCGGCCGGGTGAGTTTCATATCGGTGCGCGAGTATTGTGCCGGGCCGACGTCTTCCAGGAGATCGGCCACAAGTTCGTGTAGCGACCGGTCGGCGTCGGCCATGACCTCCAGCAACAACAGGCCCATCAGGATGCCGTCGCCTTCTGGAATGTGGCCTTTGATGCTCATGCCGCCTGACTCCTCGCCGCCCATGACGACGTTGTTATTGAGCATCTCGTCGGCAATGTAGCTGAATCCGACCGGCTTTTCCACGATAGGTATCTCATGGCGGGCTGCCAGCCGGTCGAGCATGCGCGTCGTCGACACGGTGCGAACGACCCGGCCGCGCAAGCCCCGTTTTTCCAGCAGGTAACGCAGGACCAGGGCAAAAATCCGGTGCGGATCGACGAATTTGCCCTGGTCGTCCACGGCGCCGATGCGATCGGCGTCGCCGTCGGTGGCCAGGCCGACGTCCCAGTGCCCGGCCTGGATGGTCGACATGAGCAGGCCCAGGTGCTTGGCAATGGGTTCCGGATGGATGCCGCCAAAGCCCGGGTTCATCTCGTGGCGGATGTTGTGGACCCGGGTGCGACCGCGGGCCAGGACCTCGCCGATGACGCCCCGCCCGGCGCCAAACATGCCGTCGGCCACGACCCGCAATTCGGCCGAGGAGATGCAGTCCAGGTCGACCAGGGTACTAAGATGCTCGTAATAGGCCCAGGAGGGATCGAATTTGCGAATCAGGCCATCGGCGATGGCCTTTTCGAGACTCATCAGGTTAGGACCGCGGACAGAGGCCAGGTTGCGCTCGATATGATGTTCCACTCGCCGGTTCTGGGTCGAGCTGGCGCTGCCGCCATAGGCTGCCTTCATCTTGATGCCGTTGTAGCGGGGCGCGTTGTGGCTGGCGGTGATCATGACCCCGGCCGTGGCCTTCTTGTTGACGACGGCGTAACTGACGGCCGGCGTCGGCGTGTCGGCGCGGGCCAGCCAGGTCTGGATATTGTTGGCGGCCATGACCCGTGCCACTTCGGCCCCATAGCGATCGGACAAGAAGCGGGTGTCGAAACCAATAACCACGCTCGGATCGCCCTGGTTTTCTTCTAGAATATAATCGGCGATGGCCTGGGCTACCAGGCGCAGATTGCCGAAAGTGAACGTCTCGCTGATGACTGCGCGCCATCCGTCGGTACCGAATCTGATGGTCATAGGAACTCCAAGTGAAAAGCTTTCAGCTTTCAGCTGTCAGCCTTCAGGTTTAAGCTGTTAGCGGTTTTAGTCAATGTTATCCAGAGGACCAATAGTTGTGTACGTTACTAGGGTCATGATGACGGCCTTCAACTTTCAACCCTCATCCTTCAGCTACGCCGCGTATCTGAGTACGAATACCAGGTCGTTGACGTTGGTTCCAGTTTGACCGGTCATGAGCAGGCTGCCGGTTGCCTCGAGAAAATGGTAGCTGTCGTTGTCGTCCAGGTAGTGGATCGGATCGATGCCAAGCGCACGCGAGCGGGTCAAGGTTTGGCCGGTGACCAGGCCGCCGGCCGCGTCGGTCGGGCCGTCGTCGCCGTCGGTGGCGAAGCTCACCACAACGGTATGCGGCTGGCCGTCAATGGCCAGCGCCGCCGACAGGGCCAATTCCTGGTTGCGGCCGCCCAAACCCTCGCCGCGCAGAGTGACCGTCGTTTCACCGCCGATGACAAGGCAGGCGCCCGGACTGGCGTCTCTGGCCAATGCGGCCACGACCTTGCCCACCTCTCGGGCCTCACCTTCCAATTGGGTTGTCAGTAGCCGGGCGTCAAAGCCCAACTCGACGGCGGCGCCGACAGCCGCCTCGGCCGCCACACGAACGTCGCCGACGATGATATTTTGGACGTCATCGAGGCTGGCCGGCTCTTCCGTAGCCGGTGGCTCGATCTGTCCCTGGATCGCTAACCAGTCCTCGGGCGACAGCCTCTCGGCAATCTGGTAACGGTCCAGGATACGCCCGGCCATGGCCGGGTCGTCGGGATTGGCGACCGTGGGCCCGCTGCCGATGACATCTAGTGGATTGCCTACCACATCGCTCAATATGAGGCTGACGCAAGCGGCCGGCGCGGCCAGGCGGGCCAGACCGCCAGCCTTGACCCTGTCCATTCGCTTGCGGACCGCGTTCAATTGGTTGATGGTGCAGCCGCTGGCCAAAAGCGCGTCGACCAGCCGGCCCCACTGGTCCAGCGGCAGGGTGGGCTGGGTGAGCAGGGCCGAAGCGCCGCCCGAAATGAGACACAGGACCAGGTCGCCCGGCCGCGTAAGTCCCAGCATGTCGACGATCTCGGCCGTGGCCATAACGCCATATTGGTCAGAGACGGGGTGGCCGGCGCGGCGAAGCGTCAGGCTTCGGGGCAAGGTGTCAGCGGCGCTGACCTCACCAGCGTCAGTATCACCGGCTGGAGGTGAGTCTTCATGCTTGGCGATCAGAACGCCGCCCGCCAAAGCCTGACCCAGGATTCGAGCTGCGGCCGCGCCCATCGCCGGCGATGCTTTTCCGGCGCCGACCAGAAAGACGCGCCCCTGGCTCACGTCGTATGTGCGCTGACCGATGGTGAGCCGCCCTCCGCTGCGTTGCAGATGGCGGGCGACGGCGGCCGCCGGATCGGCCGCGGCCAGGCCAGCATCTATCAGGCACCGGACATGATCCCGGTGGTGATCAAAGCGTGGCTGGCTCACTAGGCGAGGGGAGGGCGAGTCACTGGCGCAGGGAGTCTACGGCTTGCATGGCGGCCGCTTCTGGTGAACTGGCCAGCGACAACACGTCGAAAAGCGCCGTGCCTAGAGCGTCCAGCACCGCCCCAGTGGCGATCTCCGGGAAGGGTTCGGCCCGGTCCAACTCTTGTATCAAGAATTCCGTGTAGTCGTCGTCGGCCGGCCACTGTTCAAAGGAGGAACGCCTGGCCGGTAGGCGGGCGGCGGCCAGGCTCCAATCGCCGATGTTGGGGCCGGCTATCAACCAGTTAAGCACGTCGGCCGCGATCTCCTGGCGGGCCGGATCGGGCGAGCTAATGGCCCAGGCCCAGCCGCTCACCAACGGCGCCAGCGGCTGCTCGGGTCCTGGAATACCGGCGAAGGCGCTGTCAATGCCCTCGTCTCGCCTGGCCAGGTACTGGCTGTCGACAGTCTGCACCGTGTTGGCCAGGGTGCCAAAGGTTTGCCACGACTCCGACAGGCTGGTGAGGCTGCTGGTTTCCAGCAGAATTACCTCGGTTGCACGGCCTTCGCTGTAGCGCTGCAGGGCGGCGGTCAACGGCTCGACTTGCAAAGCCGGCTGGTTCGATTCGTCGGTCAGGGCGCCGCCTTCGGCCAGGTATTGTTGCAGCAGCATCTCCGCCCCGGCCAGTCCGGCGCCAGGGAAGGCGAATGTAACTTGTTCAGGCTGCAGGAACGCTTCCCAGGTCAGAGGCACGGTTTCCGTGAAGATCGCCGTGCTATAAGCCATATGGCCCAGGTTACTTAGCGTCATCGGATAGCCGACCATCTGGTCGTTGACTTTGCTCAGTTCCTGAGCGGCCGGGAACAGGTCATCTGCGTCAGCCTGGTCGATGAACCCGCCCAGCGGGAAGATCAGCCCTTCATTGGCCGCCGCGCTTAACCCGTCGACGGGCACGGCGATCACGTCGGGCAGCACGCTGGGCGCCACGTCTCCTCCAAAGCGCAAATAGCTGATAATGCTTCCCCGGCCCAAGCCTGATTTCACTTCTACCTCAAGCTGGACTTCAGGATGGTTGGTCTCGTAGGCCGCCAGTTGCTCGGCCACGATTGAACCGCCCGGGACATTCGCGCCTGGGGACAACTCCTCGACCACCCAAATCCTGATTGGCGGCTCTTCTTCGGAATCCACTGCTTCGGTAGCTTGCGGCGTGGCGGCGGCCGTCGGCGTTGCGCCCGGCGTGGCGGTGGCGGTCGGCGGAGCGTCCTCGCCATCTGGCGCTTCTTCGCCGCCCAGCAGTGAGCAACCGGGTAACAGAATAATCAAGAATAGCAGCACCATTATCAAACGATTCATATCGTGAAGTATAGTACAAATTGGGCCGGAGGCGAAGGTTAGTGATCAGTGGACAGAGGACAGCGGGCAGTGATTAGTGGGCGGTGGGTCGTGAGCAGTTAGGCGGTCGCGAGGGAGGGGATTAGTTTCGCCAGGCCGGCCTGGAAGAGGGCTTTTCCGCCGTGGGATGGGTGGCACAGTCTGTGGTAGTCGCTCACGCCGGCATGGGTTAGGGCCGCAGCCGCGCTTTTGCCCACGGCGGCCATAACTTCGACCGGGATCAGGTCCATCAGCTCGGCCAGGAAGCGGGCGCCAAGCTTCAATTCGTCCACCAGCGGCCGGCGATTCGAGAGTGGCCACCCTGGCCGGTGCGGGTGAAAAGGGAAGGCGTTCCACAGCAGCGGTCGCGGCCAGACACTGTCCAGGGCCGACCAGACCATGGTCGCCGTGGCTTCCTTTGTGGCCCCGGGTAGCTTGGATACCTTCCGGTAGCCGGCCGGGAAGCCAAATGGCCGTATCCTCTCATCCAACAGAATGGCCTCGCT
>CP070688.1:3767324-3773010 GCA_020353135.1 Chloroflexota bacterium | reverse complement strand
TCTTGAAGGAAAAGGATAGCAACTTCTCGAGCGACGATACCAGGGAGGGCATAACAGCCGTCGTCAGCGTTAAACATCCGGATCCACAATTCGAGAGCCAAACGAAAGTGAAACTAATGAATGCCGAGGTTAGCGGCATCGTATCTTCGGTGGCTTCGGAGGCGTTGGGCGATTTTCTGGAAGAGAATCCACGCGATGCCAGGCGCATCGTCGAACGTTGTCTGACGGCGTCCCGGGCCAGGCGCGCGGCGCGGAAAGCCAGAGAGCTGGTCATGCGAAAGAGCGCACTGGAAAGCATGACGTTGCCAGGGAAGCTAGCGGACTGTTCGGAACGAGATCCTTCAAAGAGCGAACTGTATATCGTCGAGGGCGACTCGGCCGGCGGTTCGGCCAAACAGGGCCGCGATCGACATTTCCAGGCCATTCTGCCATTGCGAGGCAAGATTCTCAATACGGAGCGCGCAAGACTGGACAAAATCCTTAATAACAACGAGGTGAAGGCGCTTATCTCGGCGCTGGGTGTTGGCATAGGTGACGGTTTTGATATTGGCAACTTGCGTTATGGCCGCGTCATCATCATGACCGACGCCGACGTAGACGGCAGCCATATTCGCACCCTGTTGCTGACATTCTTTTTCCGCTACATGCCGACTCTTATCGAAGCGGGCCATCTCTACATTGCCCAACCGCCGCTTTACCGGATCAAAGCCGGTAAAGAGGTCCACCACACTTACACCGAAGTAGAGAATACTGAGTTGCTCATGCGTCTGCAGAAGGCCAAACGCAGATATGATTTGCAGCGCTATAAGGGACTTGGCGAAATGAACCCCGACCAGCTGTGGGAAACTACCATGGATCCAGGTAACCGCACCCTGTTGCAGGTCTCCATCGAAGACTTCGTCATGGCCGATCGCACGTTTGACATGTTGATGGGCAGTGAGGTCGCTCCGCGTCGGCGATTTATCACGACGCACGCCAACGAAGTGAGAAACCTGGACGTTTGAGTCGCGGCCACTATGGTCGATTTCGTTGACAATAGGAGGCTTTCTTTCAAGGCCTCCTTTTCATATACCAAAATGCATAGAGTAACTGGATAACGATGCAATACGAAGGAGGAAGTGATGTCCGGACTTTCCAGCTTGTTAGGCAGTGACCAAAACCATTTACTGCATCCGCTTCACCATCCGCTGGCCCACCAATCACCCCTGATCATGGCCTCGGGCCAGGGGGTGTGGCTGACCACCGTCGACGGGCGCAAGTATATTGACGGCTTGGCCGGTCTGTGGAACGTTTTGATCGGCCACGGCCGAGTCGAGCTGGCCGATAGCGCCCGCGCGCAGATGGCTAACCTCGCCTTCTTTTCTAACTACGCCGGGGCGGCCAATGTGCCGGTGATCGAGCTGGCGGAGCGCCTGGCTGGCTTTGCCTATCCTGACCTGAATATGACATTTTTCACCTCCGGCGGTGCCGAGGCAAACGAAACTGCGTTCAAGACAGCTCGCTTTTACTGGAAACGGCGAGATAAGCCGCAGAAAGTCAAGGTAATTGCCAGACAGGACGCGTACCATGGTGTGACTTTGGCTGCGATGAGCGCTACCGGGATCACGCCTTATTGGCCTATGTTCGAGCCGCGTGTGCCGGGTTTTGTTCATGCCCACGCGCCTTATCCTTATCGTTATGCCGGCGACGTGCGCGAGGACGAGTCGATCGGTCAGGCGGCGGCAAGGGCCTTGGAAGAGACGATCGTGCGCGAAGGGCCGGAGACGGTAGCGGCCGTTATCGCCGAGCCGGTACAGGGGGCGGGAGGGATCATTGTCCCGCCGGACGATTATTTCCCGCTGGTGCGCGAGATCTGTGACCGGCACGAGGTTCTGCTAATAGCCGACGAAGTGATCACCGGCTTCGGCCGTACAGGAGAATGGTTTGCCCTCTCGCGCTGGGGCATCCAGCCCGACATCATGTCATTTGCCAAGGGTATCACGAGCGGCTATCTGCCCTTAGGCGGGATCCAGATTTCGGATGAGATCCGTGAGACCATCATGACGGCCCCGGCGACACAGCGATGGATGCATGCCTACACCTATTCGGGGCATGCTACCTGTTGCGCGGTCGCGCTGACAAACATCGAGATCCTGGAAGCAGAGGGCCTTGTTGAGCAAGCCAGCGTTATGGGTCGGCGCTTGCGAGAAGGCATGGAAGGACTTCGCGATATCGCTTGTGTTGGAGATATCCGAGGCCTAGGGCTCATGTGCGCAGTTGAGTTTGTCGAGGACCGCGAAAGCAAGGCCTCGGCCGGTATTGCCGAGAAGATCAGGTTGGCATGTGAGGATCGGGGCTTGATTTCGCGCACCAAGGGTGAGAGTTACTTACTTGCGCCGCCGTTGGTTGTAAGCGGGGAAGAAGTACATCAGATGGTGTCTATCCTACGAGAGGCGATTGAAGAGGTCTGGGCCGCACACCAGTCCTGAGGAGCGCCCGAGACAGCGTCAAGAAAGGCAGCGTTAGCGGCAACCCGACTCAGACACCACCGGCAAAAAGAGCCACGCTTCAGGCGCGAAACCGTCGAATAAGTGTGGATCAGTCAAGACCGGAACCGACTTGGGGTCGGCCACTAGGTGATATACTTCACCACGAAGGACATTGGCAACGAATAGCTCACCGTCACAACGCTCGCCAAATGCCGCGTTTCCTCTTCTCAGCAAGCCAGGGTCGTCGTGCGACGTGGGCTGCCAATGGCGGTCAGCTAATTGGAGCAAATCCCAGAAGCGGCCGGAACAGTAGTCGGTCAACAGGTAGCGGCCTTCAAGAGCCGGGAATAGCTGTCCGCGGTAGACGTAGCCGCCGGTTATCGAGCAATCGTCGCTGACTTGCTGGTCATATTCAAAGATAGGAAATGTATAGGCGTCGGCCGTATCGCAGATCACCGGATCCTGGGCCACAACATACGGTTGACTACCCTCATAGCAGTCCCAGCCATAGTTTTCGCCGCCCGGTGAACCGGCCGGCTGGAAATCCACTTCCTCTATCCTCTTTTGACCAACGTCGGCGATGAAAAAGTCTCCGGTTCTTGAATCGAAGCTGGACTGCCATGGATTCCTGAGCCCCAAGGCCCAAATCTCATCACAGGCCTCGCTGGGACCGTCGACAAAGGGATTATCGGCCGGTATTGCATATGAGCCGGTTCCAGACCCAACGCAATCTGGAGGCGATCCCTGGCCGCCGTTGACGTCGATGCGGCTCACTTTGCCTAGCAGCAACCTCATGTTTTGCGCGTTCTCCTCCGGATCGCCTCCTGATCCACCGTCTCCTAGAGGGATGTACAGGTAGCCATCAGGCCCAAACAGGATTTTTCCGGCATTGTGATTGCGGAACGGCTGGTCTACAGTAAGCAGTATTTCCTCGCTGGCGGCATCGGCGATGTTGGCGTTGGCCGTCACCATAAACCTCGATATTCTCGTAAGCCAGGCTGCATCATTTGAGCTGGTATAGTTGAGGTAAAAATAGCCATTCTGCCGATATGCCGGGTGAAAGGCCAGGCCAAGAAGGCCAAGCTCGGAACTAGATGAATCTACTCGGTCACGAATGTCCAAGAATGGCGTCGGCCGAACCGAGCCATCCGGTTCGACAATCCTGATCGTGCCGCTCTGTTCAATCACGAACAGACGATGATCGCCCGCATTAGCGATTCCCACCGGCCGGTTCAATCCGCTAGCTATCGGATCTAGGCGAATGGAAACCGACCCTCTGGCCGAGGTGGCGAAACCGGGCGGGATATCATCTGACCTGAAGGACCCAGCGGCCGTCCGGCCAATGGCCGCGGCAGCGCCCACAAGCGCTCCCGCAATCAGCAGCACGATCAGAAATCGTCTATGCTTCAATGGTGACCGCGCGAGATTAACGGGCCGCACTTGCCCATACCTAATCACTTTGGTGACGCCAGCGGGCTGGGCGCAAGGGAGACATTAAGTAGATCGTGGAGGTTGGCCGGAACAAGGATGGCCCGACCGCTCGAGTAATCATAGGTGACCATGGTGGTCTTCGCCGAGGCGACAAGTCGGCCATTACCGGCCTTCATGCGGTACTCCAGATCAAAACTGCGCTGACCAATTCGGCCGACACCCATCTGAACCAGCACCTGCTCGCCCATAGTCAGAGCAGAATGATAAGTGCATGTGGCCTCGGCCACTGTTACAGGCAAATCCCCAGGTGCAGCCAGCCTCAAGCCGTCGACAAAGAAGGTTGTCCTCGCAGTCTCCATATATGTGAAGTAGACGGCATTATTCACGTGACCCATGGCGTCCAAATCACGAAATATCACCCTTATCGCTATCTCGAATGGCCACTCAGCTGGTTCATTCATGTTCACTCCTCAACGACGTAAAGGATCATTATGGTTTAGATCGGGATGCCGCGCCAATAATCGCCGCCAGACACGCTATCGTTTCTCTCGATTGAGCCAGTTGCCTGGCCGGCGCTCAGGTGTAAAATGGTCTCATGCGGCCGTTGCGGTGTTTCGTAGCCATCGAGCTTCCTATGCCCATTCGTGAGGCTTTGGCGGAGGCGGGATTGTTCGTCTCGGAGCAATTACCCCCGCGGGCAGTTCGCTGGGTGAAGCCGGCGAATATTCATCTTACTCTCAGGTTTCTTGGTGATACTGATCTGGCAACCTTGCCACAGATTGGTGAATCGCTCGATCAAGTTGCTTCGAAGTTCGGGCCAATCGATCTGCGGCTCGGGCAATTGGGCTGCTTTCCCAATGCGCGGAAGCCGCGCGTTATTTGGATCGGCGTTAACGGCGATGTACGCCGATTGGAGAAGCTACATGGGGACGTCGAGAAACAGCTGCAGCCGCTGGGCTGGCCGCCTGAGGGTCGGCGCTTCCATCCTCATTTGACAATCGGCCGGGCAAAAGATAGCAGGAGAGTCGTTGCCGCACGTTTGCCTTGGGGAGAGCAACTCCGAACAGACTCGTTCACGGTGGCCAATATCAGCCTCATTGAAAGCGAACTACAGCCAACTGGTGCGGTGTACACGACCAGACACGAAAGCGTGCTAGCCGAGCCGCCTGAGGCGCAATCGGCCCAGTGAGGGGCGGCCAAGCATTAATCTGTCCAGCGTTCGCGCCGTGCCTCGATCACATTGGGCAGGTGCTCGAACTTGCCCAGAATCCAGTTCAATTGGTCCAAACTGGTGACCTCGGCCACAAGGTAAATCGTGGTAACACTATCGGCGGTGCTGGCCTTAGTCTTGGTGAGGTTGACATTCTGGCCCTTCAGGATGTTGGCAATATCGTCCATTAAGCTAGGGCGTCGGTAGGCCTGAATGATGATAGGAATGGGATAATGCTCCTCATCGACGCCCCATTCAACGTCGATCCAGCGTTCGGGTTCGTCGGTGCCAATCAACTCCTTGCAACTCTGGGCGTGGATAGTGATTCCCCGACCCCGGGTGATGTAGCCAGCGATTGGTTCCGGCGGGATCGGCGTGCAGCAGCGGGCAATCCTTGTGTGCAAACCGGCTATTCCGCGGACGGTCATCTTGTCGCTACGCTTCTTGGCGCGACTTAGCAATGGTCTCAATTCATCGTCAGGCCGCAGTTTTTGCTGTAAAGCGGCAATGGCGCCGCCTATCTTGGCGCTCTGGATATCACCAAAGCCTACCTTGGACAGGAATTGTTCAGTGTCGG
>CP070688.1:3764443-3767224 GCA_020353135.1 Chloroflexota bacterium | reverse complement strand
GGTTGTCCTGACCATCGCCCTGGTGTCGGCCATGTACCGGCTGGTGATGATCTGGATCACCGACGGCAGCGGCGGCAGCGGCCTCAGCGAAGAAGAATTCGGCGGCTGGGCGGTCAAACTCAATGCCAGCATCACCTTTGTGGAATATACTCTAACCTTCCTGGTCAGTATGGCCGCTCTGGTCACTTTCATTGCCGACCGGATTCCTGTCCTCAACGAGCCTTTCTTGGGTTTCCAATATCGCACTTTCGTAGCTATTGGCCTCAGCATCATGACCGGCTGGTTGGTAAACCGGGGCCCCAAAGTGGCGGCTCGCGCCTTTGGGCCGGCCACGGCCGGCGTGTTGTTGCTCATGTGGGACATGGTCTTCGCAAACATTTTCAAATATGGGCTGCGCTTGCCTGACCTGAACCTGCAAGCTTTTTCGGCCGAACATCTACGATTAACACTTGGCGGTTATGTCCGTATCCTGGCCGTGATGACCGGCATTGAGATTTTCGCCAACCTGGTAGCCGCCTACGAAGGCAAACCGCGTCGCAAAAGCCGGATGGCTTTCCAGAGCTTACTGATTATCATGGGGACCACCAGCATCACGATGTTGATCGTCGGTCCGGCGATCCGCGATTTGGCCGATCCGCTGAATACCGAGGTATCAGTTTTTACCCAGACGATGGACCAACTGCTGCCAGAGCCATTGGCCTTGCTGGGGACCCTGGTGGGCGTGCTGGTTTTGTTATCGGCCTCGGCCGCCAGCGCCCAGGGCCTTCAGAATTTGGCCCTGGGCTTGAAGCTGCGTAACTATGTGCCGGCCGTCATTGGCCAGCGAAACGCCTATGAAGTGGCGGCGATCCCGGTTTGGATCGAGGTCGGGCTCGTCTCTATATGTTTCCTGGCTTTTGGCACCAGCGAAGAGACCTATCTGGCCATCTACGCCGCTGGCGTATTCATCTTGCTCAGCATGACCGGCTGGGCGGCCTCCAAGCGCCTGCTGCGCCACTCGAGGGCCACGGCCGGCGCGCGAGACTACATGGCCCTGGCGGGCACGACGGTAGCCGCTCTGTTAACTTCCATTGCCACCATCATCATCTTCGTCGAGCGCTTTCGCGAAGGCGCCTGGGCGTACTTCATCCTGCTGCCGCTCTTTTACTTGCTTTTTTCCTACTTCCGGCGCCGCTTGGGCGATCCGACCCCGGTCGAAGAACGCCGCGGCCTGCTGTTTGCGGAGAGGCGTTATTTGCCGGCGTCTGCAACGACAACGGGACCGGCGAGCGAACAGGCGGTGATGACGTTTGATCGCTTTCTCGTTCCGCTCGACGGGTCCGAATTTGCCGAACAGGCACTGCCCCTGGCGCAGGCCTTGGGCCGGGCGCACGATAGCCAACTAATATTGCTGACCGTTCGACAGACGTCCGGGTCACCACGCGGCCTGCCATTGATTCAAGGCGGACTGGACGGCGATTTGCGCGAACATGAGCGTTATCTGGGGCGGATCGTCTCGGAATTAGTTGGCCAGGGTCAACGCTTGCAACCTCAAATCGCCAGCGGCCAGATCGCCGAACAGATTAATGCTGTCGCCGCCGAACAAGAAGTCGATCTGCTGGTCATGAGCACTCACGGCCGGTCAGGGGTCGGCCGGGTGCTGTTGGGCAGCGTGGCCAGCGAAGTGCTGCGGCAAAGCACCTTCCCCATGCTTCTGGTACGGCCGAGGGAGGTCGCGGACAGCCGTGAGCCGGTCTTCGAAAGGCTGATGGTTACCCTCGACGGTTCCGACAAAGCGGAACGGGTCTTGCCTTATGCCCAGGCGCTGGCCAAACGCTTTGACAGCGAGATCCTCCTGTTATCGGTGCCTGACGACCTGCAGGCAGAAAGCCAGCTGGTGAGTCTGAAACGTTACCTGGAGGACATAGCCGGCGCCCTAACGGCCACGGGTTTGACGGTGCGCCCAATGGTGACCGGGTCCGATCCGGCCCATACGATCGTGGAGTTGGCCAGGGCCAACGACGCCGATCTGATCATGCTGGCCACTCACGGCCGGGGCGGACGGGAGCGGCTGATGTTTGGCAGCGTGGCCGATACCGTCGTGCGCAACAGCCACCGGCCGATCTTCATGGTGCCGGTACGCTAACCGGGTGAAGAATGCGGTTGATTAATGGTAAGCGTGTTAACGGTAAGTATGTCGAAACGTTGTTGGCGTTGGTGAATGGCAGCCCGTTCCCGGCGCACATGCCCTTTCGACTGGCCTCTATTGGTCTGGATGAGGCGCGGGTGGAGCTGGAAGTCGAGAGTCAACACTTGCAGCCCCTGGATACCGTTCACGGCGGCGTCATTGCGACATTGATCGATACAGCTACCTACTGGGCCGCTTTCCTGGCCCTGCCGGAAGATACGGGCCTGGTCAATGTCGATCTGAAGCTGAATTATCTACGGCCGGTTAGCGGGGGCGTTCTGATCGCCGAAGGGCGCTGCCTCAGGGCCGGCCGGACCATCAGTTACGCCGAATCTCACGTGAAGGACGGCGACGGCCGTCTGGTGGCTCACGGAACTTCAACGCTGATGGCTCTACCTGGCAAAGGGATCGAACTGGGGGTGGCCAAGTTTCTCAGGACATGACGGTCAGTATGTCCAGATCGGGTGAAGGATGAAACGCATGACGCCGCCACCGGCTTTCAGCCCGGCGCCCGGTTGTTCTCAGCCTCTTCGACCCGATCCAGCCATTCGTGAACCAGAGCCTTAAACAGCTCGTCTTGCTGTGCGGTGGTGCCGTGACCGGCCCGATCCAGG
>CP070688.1:3754119-3764343 GCA_020353135.1 Chloroflexota bacterium | reverse complement strand
AAAAGGCGGTGAAGTGATCGGCCAGCCGCTCTTCGTCATTCCAATCGAACATCTGGAAATCGAACGGATTGGCGGCTACCATCCGCTCATGTATCCTGGCCTGAAGATGTTGAGTTACCTTTTTTGACAAGGGAGGCATGGACAGACTTGGGCCCATAGCGTCGGCGAGAAGCGCCAGATCGCCGCCCGAGCTGCTCATGGCCCCAATTCGGCCGCCGTCCAGTGGACCCAGAATGTGCAGCACCTTTAGCGCTTCCACGAGGGCTTCTAGAGAGTAAACGCGAGCCACGCCAAGGCGCTCGAACAGGGCGCTAATAAGAACGTCGGAGCCGGCCAGCGAGGCCGTATGCGACACGACCATTTTTTTTGCCACCTCGGAGCGGCCGGTCTTGATGGCCACGATAGGTTTGCCCAACTCTCGGGCGACGTTCACCGCTTCCTGGAAGGCCATCGGGTCGGTTAGCGTTTCCACATAGAGACCCAACACCGTGACACGGTCCTCCTGTGCGAAAGTGCTAATCGCATCATGTAGATCGAACTTCAGCTTGTTGCCCAGTGAGATCATGTAGGCGATGGGCAGACCGCGCCGCTGCATGGTGAGATTGAAACCCACATTCGACGACATGGTGATGATGGCCACGCCCTCGGGGACTCGCCGGCCGCCTTGTTGATCTGGCCAGAGCATCGCCCCATCGAGATAGTTGAGCAGCCCATAACAATTCGGCCCGACCAGGGGCATATCGCCCGAGGCCGCCAGAAGTTGCGCCTCGAGCTCGGCGCCTTCCTCACCGGCCTCGGTGAATCCGGTGGCATAGCAGATCGCGCCGCCTGCGCCCCTTGCGGCAAGATCTCTGACGATCTCAACGGTAAGGTGGCGATTTACGCCTACGTATGCTGCATCAGGGCTTCCCGGTAGTTCCTGGACTGAGCGGTAAACCTTGCGCCCCAGGATCACCGTCTTCTTGGGATGGACGGGCCAGATCTCCCCCTGGTAGCCCATGCGATCGCTCTGGCGCAGCACTTCTTGCGCCTGCGCGCCGCCGAATACGGCAATAGAACGCGGTTTCAGAAGACGCTCAAACGACATGTGTTGCCCTCCCGGCGTACGAGTCGCTATGCTTAGATGAGCCCACGCAGTACTTTTTCGCGGTTGTCGATGAATGGCAACTGAGTCACGGTTGCGTCGACTTTCGCCTCTTTCATGTCAACCACCAATTCCATTCCCACATCAGCGCATTCGATGACAACCATAGCCAGGGCGATATTCTTGTCCAAATCTGGCGAATAGACGGCGCTCGTTATCGCGCCAACCGGCCGGCCATTCCATTCAACCGTCCAGTATTCGGTTTGCTGGGCCAGGGGTTCTGAGTGCATCTCCATTCCCACCAATTTCCGTTTTATGCCAGCCGCCTTGATCTTCTTCAGCGCCTCTTTGCCGATGAAATCGACTTCTTGATCGAGGTCAACAAACTTCCCCAGGCCAACTTCATAGGGGTTGGTGCTTTCGTTTACGTCTTCCCAGTAATTCAGTAGACCACTCTCGATCCGCTCAATCCATGATGGCGTGGCCGGTTTGATATCATACGGCCGGCCGGCTTCCATGACGATCTCCCACAGCCTATCTCCATATCGTCCATCTCGGAGATATAGCTCATAGCCGCCTTGCTTGCTCCAGCCCGATCGGGCAAGAATAAGCGGAATGCCTTCCAACTCCGTTTCCTGGAACCAGAAGTACTTCAGTTTTCGGACCCAATCGCCGAACAAATCAGCCACGACGTCGAACGATTTTGGCCCTTGCACAGCCAACGGCGAAACGTCCGGCTCCTGAATGGTCACTTGCATCTGCATGCCGGCGGCGAGTCCCCTCGCCCAGAGCCAGATATCCCGGTCGGCTATCGAGAGCCAGAAGTGATTCTCTCCCAGACGTGAGGCTACGGGGTCATTAAGAACGCCGCCCTTCTCTGTCGTAAGCGCGATATATTTGCATTGGCCAACTTCAAACTGGGCCAGGTTTCGCGGGGTTAAATGCTGGAGAAAGGTGAAGGCGTCCAGACCCGTAATCTCAACCTGTCGTTGGCAGCCCACATCCCATAAAGTTACGCCGTCCTTGATGTACCAATAGTCGCTGACCAGGTCCTCGTATACCAGCGGCAGGTACATGTTGTTGTAGGTCGTATAGGCTCTGCACCCGTAACGCTCGGTAGCTTCAAAATAGGGAGATTTCCGAATGCGAAAGCTGATTAATCTTGGCTTCTTGCTTCGTTTCTGGGATTTTTCTGGCTTGTCCATCATGATCTCCTAGATTGATTCACGCTTGGCACAGGGGTGCTCCATCCGGCGCGAGCGATGAAAATGCCCATCCAGAGCGCCGTTGAATTCCGTATGGCCAACTGACTGTTTTGACCGTTGTTTTCGACATGCATATCACCTGGCAGTGGCGTTACAGGCACCCGCATATTATAAGTGATAATTGACGTTTTTGGTGCTTTCGGTTAGAAGCAATATCGGCCAATTGGAGACAAACTGGCTTGGGTGTGAAGAAGCTTTCAGAGGCTCTCGACGGCCGGCCTCTTTCTGTTGTGAGCAAGGATTTGTAATGCTCGACAAAATAGGAAACAATCGGGCTAATTCCGACTGAACCGGCGATTAACGATTTGAGGGAACGCCTGTGTGTAGAAACATCAAGACCCTGTACAATTTCGAGCCACCGGCAACTGACGACGAGATTCGGGCGGCGTCCTTACAGTTCGTACGAAAGGTAAGCGGCTTCAGCAAGCCGTCAAAAGCGAATGAAGACGCCTTCTTTGCTGCGGTTGAGCAGGTGGCAGAGGTCACCAGGGGCCTGCTGAATTCGCTTGAGACGAGCGCACGGCCGAAAAACCGCGAAGAGGAGGCGACCAGAGCCCGCGCGCGTTCAGCTCAGAGGTTTTCTAAGGGAACAGAGTCGTGATCATGACGAAACAGGCGGGGATATAAGCGCGAGAAACAAGCACTGAATCACTGGCAGGAGTTGATACGTGAAGCCTGCTAGAAGCGGTGCTCTGGCCGTGGCGTTGAAAAATGAGCGCTGGATTTACTCCGCTGTCGATTCCAAGATCGCGCGCAGCTTCTCGACATCAGCCTGGTTGCGGCGCCGGCCCATCCAGGCGAACAGCGGTCCCAGCAGCTTGTAAGCGCCAGAGGGTTCGACGCCAGAAACCAAAGTGAATTGAGTGCCACCCTCGACGGGCTTGACCCGATAGCCACCCGTTCCCACGAAGGGGCCGCCCAGCAATTCCCAATCTATGCTTTCGTAGGGGACGTATGAAACCACCCGCCACTCGATTTCCTGGTTTCCAGCACGGAAGTAGCCGACCGATCCTTCGCCAAGCGGTTCGCCCGAGCGTAACCCCGACCCGTCGACGCCGTTGCGCCAGTGAACGTCATTCTTCACGTCGATTACGTAGGCGAACACGGTTTCGACGGGCCGGCCGATTACCGTCGTGCCATTCATCTCCATCAGATACCTCCTCGCGCTATAAGGCCAGGCGAATTCGTGTTGCCGGCTCGTTGATTAATACGCCGATGATATCCGTGAAGATTCAATCTCCAAAATCTCTGTCGAGCCGGTACCTGGAGGCCGTCGCTTGCTTCCAGGTACCGGCAATGCAGGCCAATCCTTGGCGAACAGGCCTGTTACACTGGTTGTTCGCGGAAGAAGAGGGCCTTGAGCAGGACGCTTACTTCTCGCCCAGGTTATTGATCTGTCCGGAACCGCTTCCGGAACTGTTGATCGACGGCCGGCCATAGTAATTGACGGTGCCGCTTCCGCTGATGTTGGAATCCAGCGATTCAGTGGCCCAGACGGTAGCGTTCCCAGATCCGCTGATGCTTACCTCGACCGATTCGCTGGCTAAATCTCCAGCGCGATACTTACCCGAGCCACTAATGGTCACGTCCTGCGTCGTTGCTTCGCCGGCCAGATCGACATCACCCGATCCACTGATCCTCGCTTCCACAGAATCCGCCATCAGGTCGCCTATCTGAACATCTCCGGAACCACTCACGGTGACATTAAATCGATCCGTGTCCACACTGTCTGCTTCAAAATCTCCCGAGCCTGAGATTCTCAATTCCGACAAGTCGTCAACGCCCACGGTGAAGATGAGCCGGGTGGGATCGATCAGGTTGAGCCCTTCCTCAAAGCCGAGATGCAGCGTCCCACCCCGCACTTCCGTCTCGACGTGCTCCATGACATTGTCGTCGGTTTCGACAGTGAGGGACTCGCTGCCACCTTGGGTGACAATCACTTCACCCGATCCACTCAAGTCTATGCTGTCAAAACCACTGACCTCCCTCGTCTCGGTGATCAGATCACCTGATCCGTCGACGATATTAGCATTGCAGGCGGTGACCGTGAGAATCGCCGTCAGCAATAGCAAAACAACTAGATATCTCTTTTTGCACATGGTATGTCCTCCAATCTCTCATAATGTTGAACTAGCCGACTATCAGCCCATTCTAACCCTGAGCCAGGAGCGTTTCGTACAGCTCGGCCGTGGCCGTGGTTGGTTCTACATCCAGTTCAGCCCGCAAGCGATCGACACAACGTTGATAGACACGCCGGACCTGGACCTGGTTGCCGAGTTGATCATAGGCGACCATCATCATCCGGTAGGCGTTCTCCCAACAATCATCCCGGGCCAGAATGAGTTGGCAGGCTTCGATGGCCTCCTGCCAGGCTTCCCGATCAAGATGCACTTGGGCCGCCCGCTCGGCCGTCCGCAAATACAAGGTGAGCAGCCGCTCCCGTTCTTCGCTGCTCCACTCCTCGTACGGGTACTCCTGCAAATACTCGCCCTGGTAAAGCTTGAGCGCGCGGTGGTACTTCTGCAACGCCTCCTCGGGATCCTCGGCCAACGATTCATCGCCGGCGGCGATCAGCTCTTCGAATTGCTGTGCGTCCAGCCCCAGGTCGGCTTCCGTGCGCAAGCCGTAAAGCGCGCCGTCGCGCTCGACGTAGGCCGACGGCGCGTTGCGGCCGCGTCCAGGCTCCAGCACGCTATAGAGGGCGCTCATGGCGATCTTGAAGTCCCGCTGGGCCTCGTCGGGGCCGAGTTCGGGCCATAACATCTCGACGATCTGGTCTCGCTCCAGCTTGCCAGTTCGGGTTGTTAGCAAGAGCTGAAACAGCTGCCTGGCCTTCTTCCGACGCCACTCATCGGCGCCGATCTCCTGCGAGCCGCGCCATACCCGGAAAGGGCCAAGGGTCTGGACTTCCAGCCGGTAACCTGGATGAGACTCGAGCTGGGTCAACCCCAATCGGCTCAAAAGCGTCTCGGCATAGGAACTTTGACCCTGCCGGCGGGCGAAGAGCAAAATCGGCGCAAGCGAGCGCGGCTCCGGTGGGCCAAGCAAAGTCTTGTGCCGGAAAAGGAAATCGTACTTCCCTTCACGAACCAGGCCCAATAGATCGACGGCGTCGCGCTCCAGGCGCGTTTCATCGCCTGACTGGTGCCAGACCAGGCACAACCACATGCGGGCCAGAGCCTGGCCGTGCGTATCCGCGCACTCGCGGAAGGCATCCCCAGCCTGGTTCAACCAGGCGACCGCGTCAGAGAAGCGGTCGACCAGCGCATAGCCGGCGCCAAGTGACAACCGAATGCAGGCCTCGATCCATTCGTCGCCTACCACCTGGGCCATGCCTATCCCCTTTTCGGCAACCCGCCGAGCTTCTAACAGGTCGCCTTGAAAACCATAAGCCTGGCATAGTCCCCAAAAGGCCTCGATCTGGAGCCTGGACACGTCCAATCGTTCGCTCAGTTCGATCGTCTCCTGGTAGCGCTGGATTGCTTTCCGGTATCCTTGCGTGTCCTTTCGTACCAACCAGGCATGGCCCTGGCGCATGTGTCCCACGGCGGTGATGAATGACGAATCAAGTAATTTTCCGCGCTCGGTGCCCTCGACGGCCGCATGATACGCTTCTTCTTGTTCGCCCTGGAACGCCAGGACCAACGAAAGCAGCAGCAGCGTTTCCCGATGAGCCCGCGGCCGCAACACCGGCTCGCGCCGTTCCGCCTTTACCCGTTCTTCCAGCACCTCGCGCGCCTGGTTCAGGCGGCCGGTGCGCAGCAGCAGTCGGACCGAGATCTCCGCTTCGGCCGGTCCTTGCTCGCGCAGCGCCCGCGCCTGCTGTTGGTACTGTTCGGCTTTGTCCGACCGGCCGCGATTGATCAGATTCTCGGCCAGTAGCTCCAGTAGCCGAGCCCGGCTTTCCCGATCTTCCTGGCCATCCGAAAGGCGTAACGCCTCTTGCAGCAGGCTTTCCGCCTGGCTGGCGTCAACCGTGTCCAGGTAGACTCTCGCCTGGCCACGCAACGCCTGGCCGACGCCGCGGATATCGCCCGCGGCGCGGCTGCCCTCCTCGGCTTGCCGATACCAACCCAGCGCTTCTTCGAAGTGACTGTGAAGCCGGCCGATATCGCCCAAATAGGCCATCAGCGCCGGATGCCCTTCCAGGACATCCGGCGGCAAGGCGCCGATCCAGCCCGACAGGGTATCCAACCGGCCGCTCCGTACCATACTTCGTCCCAGGCCAACCAGCACCTGGGCCGCTGCCAGGAAGTCGCCGGCAGCCAGCCAATGGTGCAACGCCTGTTCATCGTCGCCTAGATGACTGTAGCAGGCGGCCGCCCTTCGATGGGCTGCCCGGATCTCATCGGCCGGCGACTGGTGGGCCAGGAAGTCGCGAAACACGTGATGGTAGCGCACGTGGCCATCACCTAAATTTACAACAAAGAGTTCGTTTTCTATGAGATAGCGCAAAATCTGCTCGCTATCGCCGGCCGAACGCAGACAATTGCAGATAGCGGCTGTCATTTCCCGTAAAACGGCCGTCTGCCGAAGGAAATCCTGGATATCTTCCGGCTGGCGGACCAGGATTTCCTGGCTCAGGTAGGCAAACAAGTCGCCGGCCGAACCTGACAGGCGGCCCAAGGCCTGGTTCAGCGTCCCTTTTTCGCTTTGCAGCCGCTGCCAGACTAATTGCAGGGCGATGGCCCAACCCTCGCTGCGGACCGCCAGTAACGAAACCTGGTCGGCCGTGAGTGAAAAACCGTACCGATCGCCGAACAGCGCGCTGATTTCCTCGGCCGTGAAGGCCAGTTCGTCTTGCCCAATCTCCAGCACCTGACCCCTCACGCGCCAGTTGACCAGGCTCGGCAGTTGCAAGGGATGGCGACCGGCCAGGATGGGCAGGATGTTGGCCGGCGCCCGGCCGATGAAACGATCCAGGATGCGGATGGATTCGGCCGCCTGGTTCAGATGATGGGCGTCGTCCAGCACCAGGAAGACCGGCTCCGTTATCCGTTGGGCCAGCTCGTTGTTCAGAACGTCGACCACGGCCGTCCAGGGCGAGGCGCGATTGTCGCTTTCCCATCGCTCCAGCAAAGCCAAAGGCGCCTCAGAGATTCCGCCCAGGGTCTCGCCGAAACCATAGATGAGATGGAGCAAGAAGACGAGCGGGTCGGCGTCCTCCGCTTCTAAGTGATACCAGACCAGGGGACGCTCCTGGTCCGCGAGGGCGGACAGGGCCGTCGTCTTGCCATAGCCAGTTCCGGCCTGTACCAGCGTCAGCCGATAATCGGCCGCTTCCAGTAGTCGCCTTGTCAGCCGGCCGCGATGTAGGGTGCGCCGTTGAGGGCGGGGAGGGATTAATTTTGTGCGCCCGACTAAAGCTTCCTGGTACAAGATTCACCAATCGCCAGGTGTTGTCCTGATCCTAATCATGATCGCCGCTGGTCCAAGAAGGCGACCATGCCCTCTTGCGCTTCAGGGGTCACGATCTGTTGCACAAAGTGTTTCCGTTCTCGTTCCAGTCGTCCGGCTAGATCTCCTTGTCCGGCCAGAAGCAAACGCTTGGTACGCTGGATTGAACCGCGCTTTTTGGCGGCGATATCCTGGGCTGCCAGGAGTGCCTCCTGTCGAATTCGATCGCCGTCTACGACTCTGTCTGCCAGGCCCCAGTCCCGGGCCTCTGCGGCCGATATACTCTTGTTTTGCTGCAAGATAGCGGTCGTTCGTTTCCAGCCGATAATCGCCGGCAACATCGCCGTCCAGCCACCGTCCGGGCTAAAGCCGACGACGCTGTAGTAGGGCGTGAAACTCGCCTCTGGCGCGACGAGCACGATGTCGCAGGCCAACACCAGACCAAGCGAGCCGCCGGTGACGATTCCGTGCACGGCCGCCACCACCGGAACGGGCAGATTCAGCAAGGATAGTATCACCCGGTTCAGTAGGCCGACGATCTGGCGCGCATAGGACCCAATTGTACCCAGGTGCTCATTAAAGCCGCCGACGTCGCCGCCGGTGGAGAAGGAACGGCCGTTGGCCTGCAAGACAACCGCTCGCGTATCCGGCTTGGCCTGGATGTCGTCGATCCGGGCCAGCAATTCTTGCAGTAACTCAGGAACCAGGCTATTGTGTCGCTCCGGCCGATTTAAGGTCAAGATACTCGTCGACCCGATATGCTCTATCTGTATCAACTCTTTCATAGGTTCATAACCAAAAAGCCTGGCTTTTAACCTTCAATTACGCATCACAATCCGGTCTCGTAGAAGCCAGAATTTTCTACCTGCCAAGAAGTCTGGCTTCTCACCTTCTATTACGCGTCACAATCCGTTCTCGCAGAAGCCAGACTCTTCTGGTGCTTTCCCCGGCCGATTGTAGCACGCCCCGAGATTGGCCTGTAACTCACTAAGCCTTGCTATAATATGAGCATCATGGCTGATCCTGCCGCTTCGTCTACGCCGGCGCCGGAATTACGCGTCCAAACCTTGGGCCGCTTCGTCGTCTGGCGGGGTGGGGGGAGAATGTCCGAAGCAGAGTGGGGTCGGGAAAAGGCCCGCAGGCTGTTCCAGTACTTCATAACCTACCGGCGCCAGCATATCCCAAAAGAACGTATCGCCGGCGAATTGTGGCCCCAATTGGACGCCGAGCGGGCAGACCGGGACTTCAAAGTGGCCCTCAACGCCGTGCAGAGCGTCCTGGAGCCCGACCGGCCGCCGAGAACGCCATCATCCTACATAACCCGGAATGGGCTTAGCTACGGCCTTAACATCGACGTCCCAATAATCGTGGACGCGGTTGAGTTTGAAGAGGGCATCACCGCCGGAAACACGGCCGAAAAGCGATCTCCAGAGCAAGCCATCGATCTATATCGCCGAGCCCTGGATCTGTACCAGGGCGACTATCTGCCCGACGCTCTCTACGAAGATTGGTCCAGCGGCAAACGAGAGCGGTTGGTGGCTCTCTATCTGATCGGCGCCGGCCGACTGGCCCGCCTTCTGTTGGACGTGGGAGACCTGCTCGAAACCATCAACTGGAGCCAGAAGGTATTGGTCGTCGACCCTTGCTGGGAAGAGGCTTACCGCTTGCTCATGCGCGCTCACATGGCCAATGGCAACCGGCCGCTGGCCGTTCGCGCCTACCGCCAGTGCCGGCAAGCGCTCGCCTACGAACTGGGCATCGAGCCTATGAACGAGACGACCAAGTTATTCGAGCAGATCAGCCAAGGCAGCTCTGACTAACTCCACATTTTCCCGGAAACGACTCTGCGAGCTATGGAGTTGCCGGGAAAATCGCTGTAACTGCCGTGTAACTCGGCCGTAACTACCCCTCATAGAATAGACAATCGAAAGGAGTTAATGATGGATCAAGAGATGGTGTCATTTGTGCTGCGCTTCGTCCGCGAAGCCGGCGAGGAACAACAAGCCCGCTGGCGGGGTATCGTCAAGCACGTCCAAAGCAATACCGAAGCCAGCTTCAGCCAATTTTCTGAAGCCCTGGCATTCATGCAGGGCTACGTCAACGAGGTTGCCCAGGCCAGTTTTGAGGAATCCAAGCGCATGGGCGAAGGCTTTGCCGACGCGAACGAGTATGCCGCCAACGCGTTCGGCGCCAACCCGTTTGCGCCGGACGCACTTGCGGAAACGACCCGTCTCTGGGGCGATTACACCAAGATGATGATGGATTCCATAGGCGAGGCGATGGCCAGCGGCTCCAGCATGACCAAGCCGATGGAAGAGATGATGAACGCTACCTTGTCCGCCTGGGGTGTGTCGACCTCGGCCGCTCAATCTGAAGGGACCGATCCTGAAGAAGCAACCGGTGCGGCAGTAGCCATGGCTTCCGAAATCACGGCCCTGAACGAGAAGATCGCCGCCCTAGAAAAACAGATAGCCGAGC
>CP070688.1:3748141-3754019 GCA_020353135.1 Chloroflexota bacterium | reverse complement strand
CCCGCTGCAGCGTCGGGATGGCGACGTTCAAGACCGTCTGGTCCAGGCCGATGGCGATGATGGCCAGGATCACGACGGCCAGCGTCCACCAGCGACGCCGGTAGATGCGGCTTTCCCTATAAGTCATTTCACTCGTTGTCGTCATTGTTCTTACCTCCATGGTCGCGCTGAACTTGGAGTCCGCTCTGACGATCCTCCGCCTGGTGCGGATGCATCGGTCCAGAGGTTACCTATCGCTCAGCAAGTCACCGTCCTGACGGGTGACAACAAATCATGCTGCCACTTTAGGCCCCAGGTGGGTGGTTTGTCGCCACGCAGAATAGGTGGTTGGGGTGGGTGGGCCGTTGGCGCTGAGGCGAAGAGGGGCTGAGGAGAACTTCTAGGAACTGGGAGGAACTCCTGGGAACTGACGGGAACTTGGGGGGGAGTTATGAAATCCTGGCCATCTTGTTAATCATGTCGATTTCTATTTAAGCAGGTTCAGTTGCCGGGCCTGGGCGACGGCTTCGGCCCGGTTGTGGGCGTTTAATTTGCTGTAGATATTCTTGATGTGGAAGCGGGCGGTGTTGGGCGAAATGTTCAGTTCGGCCGCTATTTCGGTGCTGGTCAGGTGGCTAGGCAGCAGGCGTAGCACGTCCATTTCTCGCTCGCTGATTGGATCGGGCAGAGCCTGGCCGGCGACGTCAACTATCTCGGACCTGGCGCCGACTTTCGTTTCGGCCGGCTCGAAAGCGGCCAGCAGCCGCCGGGCATAGGCGGCGACGGCGCTATCTGGTGGGATCTGTCTCAACAGGGCGGCCATAGCCGGCCCTTCGTCGAGAAATATCCGGATGTAGCCTTCCGGCTCGGCCAGAGCCATCGTTCCTTCCAGGGTGTCGAGCGCATGAGCCAGATCGCCCATCGCTTGCCAGGTCAGCGCCAGCAACAGGTCGATGGCAATAACAGTGCCCGTACGCCCGTGGCTCGCGGCCGGCGGCCGCAGCCCTGCCAACAGGCGCCGGGCTGCTTCCGGACGGCCCTGGGCCAGGCGCAAGCGGGCCAGGTGAATCTGCTCCGATTCGTGAACCACGTACCAGCCGGCTATTTGCCCCTGTTGCCGTGACCGCGGCGTCACGCCTGCACCGCCGTCTTTCAGACGCGCTGCCCAGCGGCCGGTCGCTTCGACATCCCCTTGAGCCAGCCATATGCGGGCCTGGAACAGTTCGACGGATCGATCGTCCAAATCGGTCGCGTCAAAGCGGATGGCCAGCTCGCGAGCAGCGTCCATAGCCGCCTGGGCGGCGACCACCTCGCCTTCCGCTTGCCGGACCAGGGCCAGAACGATGAACCCGCCAATACCCCAGAAGGCAAATCCCTGCTTGGTTAGTTCGATGCCATCCTTGGCCAGGCGACCCGCCTCATTCAGCTCATTCCATTCGCGCTTAATATCGGCCAGAGAAGTCAGTACTCGGGCTACGATAGGCAGCGGCCGGCCGCGCCTATCTCGCCCGACAGATAGGGCGCGCTCGTTATACTCACGGGCGGCGTACAGCCGTCCCTGCAGAATGCAGACCCGGGCCAGACTGTAGAGGGTTAGCACGTGGCTCGTCTTATCGCCCGTGTTCTCAGCCATGGTCACCGCCTCCGTCAGCGCTTCGCCGGCCGCGGCTACCTCGCCGGTCATCGAGTAGACGCTGGCAAGATTGCGCAGGGCAAGGCTATGCAGGAAAGGCGCGTCTTCAGGCAACAACGCCATGGCCCGTTGCGATAGATCAGCGCCGGTTTGCAGATCTCCTGTCAGCATAGCCAGGACCGCCCGGATCAGCATGGCTTCAGCCTTGGCCGGCGCCGCGTCGCCGTTGACTGAATCGCCGGTTGCCGCTTCCTCGGCCGCCCGCAAGATTACTTCAATCTCTGCCATAGGCCGACTGTCCAGCACCATCAGGAAGGCCTGATAAAAGCCCAACCTCGGTCGCCTCTGAACTGCGCCATCGGGCAATTGGCGCAGCCAGTCCAACACCGTCTGAAACTGGCCGCCCATGAGCGCCGGGTCGGCCGCCGCTGCTACCAGGTCGGCCGCTTCCTCTTCATTGCCGGCCGCTAGGGCATGGCCGATGGCTTCGCTCATGAAGCCGTTGGCCCGGTACCAGGCGCTGGCCCGTTGGTGAAGGCCGGTCAGCGCTTCGGGCTCGGTCTGGTCGAGGCGCCGGCGGAGCAGTTCGGAAAACAGATGATGGTACCGGTACCAGCGTTCCTCCTGGTCCATGGGGAAGAGAAACAGGTTGCGCCGTTCCAACTCGACCAGGGTGGCCTGGCTGTCCTCCCGGCCGGTCACCGCGTCGCATAGCGGGCCATTGAGGCGGTCGAGGATCGCCGTATGCAGGAGAAAGGTCTGCAAATCGGCCGGCTGGCTCTGGAGCACTTCCTGCAGCAGATAGTCCATGATGAAACGGGTGCCGGCGACCTGATCGGTCCCCGCTTTGGCCGGCCGGCCAGAAGCTATTTGCTCGGCGGGGCGTTGGGCGCCCAGGGCCAGCGCCGCCATCTGTAGCCCGGCGATCCACCCTTCGGTCCTGGTCGCCAGGGCGGCCGCTTCATCCTGGCTCAGATCCAGGCCCATCACCCGGTTGAGGAAGAGGCGCGCTTCCTCGTCGGTGAAGCGCAGATCGCCGCCATCCAGGGTGACCAAGTGGCCTCGGCCGCGCAGCCTGGCCAGCGGCAGGGGCGGTTCGGTCCGGGAAACCAGGACCAGGCGCATCTTCTCCGGCAAGTGATCGAGCAGAAAGGTCACGATCTGGTGGACGTCCTGGCTGTGAATGAGGTGGTAGTCATCCAAGACCAAGACCAGGATCCTTCCTGGGGCTGCTTCTTCCTGGGTCAAGGCCAGGATGTCGTTGATGAGCGCGGTCATGAAACTCTCGGCCGGCGGTTGTTGCGGTCCGCGCAACAGGCTCAGCGCCCCTTCGCCCAGGCCCGGCGCGACGCGCTCCAGGGCGGCCACCAGGTAGACCAGGAAACGGGCTAGATCGTTGTCGCCCTCGTCTAGCGACAGCCAACAGGGTTCAAAGATAGGTACTGAGTTGGGCGAAGAAACGTCCGGTTGGCCCTGTTCCTGGAGCCAGGCGGCGACGAGAGTGGTCTTGCCCGAACCGGCCGGCGCGGAGACCAGGACCACCTTGCCGCCCGGCTGCAGGACGGCATCCAGGGCCTCGGTCAGCCGGGGGCGCGGCACCCGATCCGGCCGCGGAATAGGGAGATAAAGTTTCGTCTGCAGCAGCGCGGCGGTCACGCTGACATTATAGCAGGAGTAATGGCTGCTCGGCAGCCACGGTGGATGCCTTCACAAACCGGGGTGGGAAACGATCTCGCGCAGGTCGTCACCGTCGTATTATGCCTTTGGCTAAACCCCGGTCGTGATAGAATTATCTCCGTAACGTGAAACTCTATCGTGAACACATTTGGAGACGGCACAAACATGGAAAAAGTTACCTTAAACGGCGCCTGGCAGGTCAAACAGGCCAACCGGGCGGATTCAGATTGGCTAGACGCCACCGTGCCCGGCTGTATTCACACTGATCTGATGGCGGCCGGCGTCATCCCCGATCCCTTTTACCGCGACAATGAAAAGCAGGTGTTGTGGGTGGGCGAGGCCGACTGGCTCTACCGGCGCGCCTTCACGGTCCCGGCCGAATTGCTGGCCCATGACCAGGTGCTGCTGCAATGCGATGGCCTGGACACCATGGCGACCATCTGGCTCAATGGCGCCGAAATCGGCCGGACGGCCAATATGTTTCGGAGCTGGGAATTTGATGTACGCTCGCTCTTACGGCCGGGCGAGAATGAAATCGCCATCCGCTTCGATTCGGCGCTGCGAATTGGCCAGGAGAAGTTGGCCGAGCGCTATATTCACAGTTGGAGCACCGACACCCACAAGCTGCCCGGCGGTAACTACGTGCGCAAGGCTCAGTGCCATTTTGGTTGGGATTGGGGACCGCAATTGGTGACTAGCGGCATCTGGCGGGATATTCAATTGCTGGCCTTCAGCCAGGCCAGGCTGGCCGACGTGCACATCCGGCAGGACCATTCCCAGGCTGGCCAGGTGACGTTGACTTGCACTATCAGTGCCGACCTGTCGTCCGGCGACTTACCGGCGGTCGACCAGTTATCGGCCGGCTGCCGGGTCATGCTGGACGGAGAGGAAATCGACCGGCAAAGGGTGACGCTGGACGGCGGGACAGCCGAGGTCAAAGTGGTCGTCGACGATCCCGAACTGTGGTGGCCCAACGGGCTTGGCCAGCAGCCGCTCTACACCATCTCGGTTACCCTGGTCGACGATCACGACCGGCCGCTCGATACCTGGCAGACGAAGATCGGTTTGCGCACCCTGGAGCTCATCCGGCAGGACGATGAATGGGGCGAGAGCTTCCACTTCGCCTGCAACGGCGTGCCTTTCTTCGCCAAGGGCGCCAACTGGATCCCGGCCGATTCCTTCGTCACCCGGCTGAACGATAGCCATTATGCGCGCTTGTTGGAAGCGGCCGCCGGCGCCCATATGAATATGCTGCGCGTTTGGGGTGGGGGCATTTACGAGCAGCCCATCTTCTACGAATTGTGCGACCAATTGGGCATCTGCATCTGGCAGGACTTCATGTTTTCTTGCGCTACGTACCCTACCTTCGACAAAAGCTTCATGGCCGACGTGGCCCAGGAAGCGCGGGACAACATTCGCCGCCTGCGGCACCACGCCTGCCTGGCCCTGTGGTGCGGCAACAACGAGTTGGAACAGGGCCTGGTCTACGACAAGTGGACCGAGTGGGCCATGAGCTGGGACGATTACGGCAAGCTGTTCGACCAGCTACTGCCGGAACTGGTAAACGAATTGGACCCAGAGACCGCCTATTGGCCCGGCAGCCCCCACACGCCCCATGACGACCGCCGCGAATGGAACGATCCCCGTTGGGGCGATGCCCATATTTGGGAAGTATGGCACGGCATGAAGCCCTTTGAATATTATTACACCTGCTTCCATCGTTTTAACAGTGAATTCGGCTTCCAATCCTTTCCGGAGCCGAAGATGGTCCGCACTTTCGCTGAGCCGGAAGATAGGAACATCACCAGCTATATTATGGAGTATCACCAGCGCCATCCCCGCGGCAATGGAACCATCATGCACTACTTGCTGGACTGGTTTCGGCTGCCAACTTCCTTTGACATGTCGCTGTGGCTCAGCCAGATTTTGCAAGGTATGGCCGTCAAACACGCTGTGGAGCACTGGCGACGGACCATGCCCCGCGGCATGGGTACGCTCTACTGGCAGCTCAACGATTGTTGGCCGGTCGCCAGCTGGTCGTCGCTCGACTATGACGGCCGCTGGAAGGCGTTGCACTACATGGCCGGCCACTTTTACGCTCCGCTGCTGATTTCGGCCGTCGTCGATACAGAAACGGGCGCGGTCGCCGTTCACGTCACCAATGAACGACGCGATGTTGTAACCGGCGATGTTCGTTGGGAAGTGACGACGGTAAAGGGGGAAAAGGTGGCCCGCGGCGAGGAAACGGCCGTCTTCCCGGCCAATCAGAATACGGCCCTGACCACGCTAGATCTGGGTCAGATCCTGGACGAGTTCGGCCGGCGCAACCTGCTCGTCTGGCTGGCGCTTCATGTCGACGGGCAGATTGTCTCCCAGAACCTGGCTCTCTTCGCTCGGCCCAAGCATCTGTCCTTGGAGGAACCAGGGATCGATTGGCATGTCGAGCAGATGGAGGCCGACCGCTACCGGGTTGAACTCTCGTCAACCAAACCGGCCCTGTGGGTATGGTTGGAAACGGCCGGCGACCATCTACAAGTGGAAGACAATTTCTTCCATTTACGCCCCGGTTTAAATCAGGCGATGACGATC
>CP070688.1:3734113-3748041 GCA_020353135.1 Chloroflexota bacterium | reverse complement strand
TTAACGCCGAGGGCGGCCTTGCAAACCGAGACTATAGCCTCAGATTCCGTCGGCGTACACTGGCAAGAGAGCTCGGCGGTTACAACTGGGGGCGGCGAGGTCACGGCGCTGGACCTCAGCGCTGGCGAGACGAATGATATGGCCCTGGTGTGGTCGGAAGTATCCGGCGACGCTCTTGACGTACACCTTGGCGTTGGGAGAGGCAGCGCTGATGCAGAAGTTGCCTGGGAACCGCCCATTAATGTCTCGCGGTCGCCGGCCGATTCACAATTTCCTGGCGTTACTATTGACGCCGAGGGCGACGCGTACATCGCCTGGCTGGAAGGCGACTCTGGAGTCGCTCATTATAGTCGTTGTTCAGACGACGAGTGTACGGACGCTGCGCCCCTCACGGATGCGACCGGGGCCTGCCCTGCCGGAAGAAGCAGCCGGCCGAGGCCGTCGATTGACCTAGCGACCAGCCAAAATGGTACGGTGATGGCGGTCTGGTCGGACTCGGAAGGTGGACTGCAATATCGACTTCTGCCGGATGGCCAGGCGGACTGTATCCCTTTGCCAGAAGAGTCGACCGCGGGTAGTTTCTCGCTCGCCGGCCGGCCTGAAGGTGGCTTCTCGCTTACCTTCGACGAGCAAGATAGGATCTGGCTGACTGAATTCCAGAATGCCGGCTGGAATTCGACGGCCGTCGAGCTTGGCGCCGGCGTTCAGCCGGAGTTGCTTGTTGGCGAGAATGGGGCGTCGCTCGTCGCCTGGTGCGCTGAGATGGGTGGCGTCGTCTTCTGGACTGAGGGACAAAGCGAAGTGATATCGTCATTCTCGTGCCGGGAGGAGCCGTCCGTGGCGGTTGATGGCCAGGGCCGGACGCACGTAGTTTGGAAGTCCGATCAGGTCGAGGACGTGTTGGGCGAGATTCGGCAGGAAGACGTGCTTTATGAAACGATCCACGACGGCGATATGTGGAGCGAGCCAATCATTGTCGCCAGGCTCGATGGGCCGACCGATCACGGGCTGGCTGGTAGCCCGGCCGGCGATCTGCATTTAGCCTGGAACGGCATCGATCCGGCTATTCACTATGCTCATCAGCCGCTTTATGATTGTGACCAGGGAGCCCTCGCAGGTCCCGAGGCCGAATTGTACGAGGTGGCCAGCCTGGGCGGTTATCGGCCGGAGGGTGATGTGATCCCCTTCTGCCAGAACCAGTACCAGATGATGCTATTCACGCCGACGGTCGATCCCGCATTCTCCGCGGCGGAGCCAACCCTGAATGGCGGGTACGACGACTATGCTGAACTGCTGCAGACCGCGGATTACGAAGTGCTCTTTACGACCATGGCCTACGAGAGGGCCGTCAATCAGGATAGTCCTGGGGCTGTCCTTGCGAGAGGCGTGGTGGATCTCTACGAGAAGGTGAAGGCCAATCCCGAGGATTATCCGCGCGGGATGCTCGTGCGAATCCTATTAGGCAACTCGCCGTCTCCAAGCTTCGAGTTGCTGGAATTGGATGGGGGGCTGTGGTATGTGCTCAACGATCTGCGCGAGGCCGGTCTGGAGAAGATGATCGACCCGGAGGTGGGCTGGCGGGTTGAGGTCGGCAATTTCGCCGGCCGCTGGCCCCACAGTCACGTCAAGACCATGATCATCGACGGTGAGACGGTGGTCGCCTCCGGTTTCAACCATGAATACAAGCCCTTGACAAAGGATCATCCATCCGGCAAGGGTCTGGGCGATACAGACACCGGTCTGGTGATTACCGGCCCGGTCGCCCAGCATTCGCGACAGATTTACGATCAGTTGTGGACGGGCGCCATAAAGCGCCACTGCCCCGACTTGACCGCCGGCGAGGTCGGACTGCGCTTGACTTGTGAAGACAAACGCGGAGTTCCGGACCATGCGCCGGAAGTGATGCGCTACTCGCCTACAGATGACGAAGCGATCGCCTTCTCGATGTTCAGGAACCAGATTTACGACGAGGCCGACCAGCAGTTGCTTGCGGCCTATGGCGCCGCCGATCAAAGCATCGATCTGGCCCAAGCGATGTTCAGTATGCCGTTGATTTGTAACCTCAATCATTTCTTTGAGGTATGTGATTTTGGCCAGGCGCTGCCCTATATGGAAGCGCTCATGGAGGCCGCCGACAATGGCGCTGAGTTGCGGATCTTGCTCACGCCTTACCCCATTCAGAGCGTCGAGAACGTCATCGCGATGGAGATCTTCAACAAGGACGCGGCCGAAAGAGGTCTTGCTCGCAGGGTCGAGATTCGAATGCTCGACGACCTACTACATTCCAAGAGCGTTTTGATCGACGGCGAATTCGTGGTCGTCGGCAGCCAGAACCTGCATTGGAGCGCCTTCGGGAAAGACAATGGTTTAAGCGAGTACAGCCTGGGCGCTGCGGATCCCGGCGCGGCCGAACAGTACCAGCGCTTCTTTGATTATCTGTGGGCTCGCGCGCCAAGCCGTGCTGAAACTGCGAACTGATGATACACAACGACCGGGACTTCCGCCCATTTGCCCAGTTGGGATTGATGGAATCTTAGATGCGCTACTCAAAGGACGAGATTCGCCAGGCGCTAGAGCTGTCGGCCTTTGACGCCGAGACGGCCCAGCAGAAGATGATCCCCCGGCCGCGGGGCGTGCGGCCGCCGGGGATGGCCGGTAAGCCACGCGAAGGGGCAGTGCTGGTTGTCCTCTACGACAAGGGCCCTGACACCCATCTCGTGCTGACTCGTCGTCGCGATGATCTGAACGATCATGCCGGTCAAATCTCCTTTCCGGGCGGCCGGCGCGAAGGTGGTGAGGCGCTGCAGATGACGGCCATGCGAGAGGCCGAGGAGGAAATCGGCCTTGATCCTCGGGCCATGACTGTACTGGGCAAGCTAACCTGCCTATACATTCCGCCGACGGATTACGAAGTTCACCCGTTCGTCGCCTGGCATGACGGTCTGCCGCTATTTAGGCGACAGGCGGCCGAAGTGGCCGAGATCATCGAAACGCCCTTGTCCTTCCTGCTGGATCCGGCCAATAGCAATGAGGAGCCGTGGGATTATCGCGGAATGACCGTCCAGGTGCCGTTTTACCTGGTGGCGAGCCACAAGGTCTGGGGCGCTACGGCCATGATGTTGAGCGAGTTTCTGGAGCGGCTGAGGGTTGTCTTAGGTTAGAGAAGTCAAGCTTTTCATTAACTGGCGCCGGCCAATGATCTGGGGCAAAAAAGCTTGACTTCTAGCGATGGCTACGTTACCAAGGCGATGGCCTCGATTTCCACCAGGGCGCCGAGGGGTAGCTGGGCCACTTCTACCGTGGAGCGGGCCGGGGGTTGGTCGCCGAAGTAGCCGCCGTAAACGTCATTCATGGCCTTGAAATGGCCCATATCTTGTAGAAAGACGGTGGTCTTAACCACCTTGTCCAGGTCGGTCCCGGCCTGTCGCAGCACTTCCCGCAGGTTACGCATGACCTGGTGGGTCTGGCCGACGACGTCCTCGTCCGCGATCTTGCCCGCAGCCGGGTCGATGCCTACCTGGCCGGCAGTGAATACGAAATGGCCAACGCGCACCGCCTGGGAATAGGGGCCTACCGCGGCCGGCGCTTTGTCTGTCCTGACGATTTCTCGTTTCACGTTTTGTCTCCTTATAGTTAGGCTTCAGCTTTCAGCCGCTAGTCGTCAGCTTCGTCTGATAGTTGTTTTTCGTAGACGCGATAGCGCTTGTAGATTTCGGAGCCGAACGTCTCGATGGGCCGGTTCATGTCGTCATTATTCTCCAAGATCCAGGACATCTCGCCCCATTCGTAATTGTTGGCCGCGGCCGCCTTGACCGTTTCGTAGTACATCAAAGCATCAACGCCTTTGCCGCGATATTCTTCCAATACGCCGAGCGCAAAGACGCGCAGGCGATCGGTATTTCGTTTATTCAGCAGCATGCGGCCGGCGGCGATATAGGAGCCGATCGTCGACGGCCCGGGCCGGATTCTGTGCAACGGCTGGTTGACGTCAGGCAGCGACAACGAAAAACCAACCGTCTTGCCGCCGGCTTCGACGGCGAAAACGATCGACGGATCGATGATCATTTTCAGATTAGCCGCCAGATGGTCGATTTCGGTGTCGGTCATGGGCACGAAACCCCAGTTCTTCTGCCAGGCGCTGTTGTAGATCTCCTTAATCCGTTCGACTTCGTTGTCCCAATCCTTCATGTTGACATTTCGAATTGACAGGCCGTAACGCTTTTTCACCTTCTCGACAACGCGGATCAGCTTTGGCGGCAAGCCGCCAGGTTCGTTCAACTCGAAGGCGTTGTTATTCCAGGCATAGAGATCCATCGCTTTTTCAAAACCGGCCGCCTCGATGAATTCGGCGTAATAGGCAGGATTGTAGGGCATCATGATTACGGGTGGACTATCATAGCCCTCGATCAACAGGCCGAATTCTTCGTTGGAGGACAGATTGGCTGGGCCCTGGATCTTGTCGGCGCCTCGATCGCGCGCCCAGTCACAGGCCGTTTGCAACAAGGCGGCCGCTGCCTCGGCATCTTCAATGACTTCAAATGTGCCGAAGTGGGCCGTATTTTCGTCCTGGAATTCGTTGTACCGGTGATTCATGACGGCGGTAATCGCGCCGATTGCCAAGCCATCGCGCCGGGCAGTGAAATAATCGGCCTCGGCGTGCTCGAAGAACGGGCTCTTGCTCTTGTCAAAGAATTCCTGTCTCTCAAAATAGAGAAAGGGTACCCAATAAGGATCATCTTCATAGACAGTCCAGGGCACCTTGATGAATTCCTTTAACTGGGCCTTGGTTTCTACCCGTTCTATCTCCAGGCTCATACTTGTTCCTCCATGGAGGGAAGCTGACAGCTTTCAGCCGCCAGCTTTCAGCCTCTGGCTTTTATCGATCAGCAGTTGACGCATATGTTCAAAATCGTATCTGGCGGTTGGTGAGGAGCGTTCACGAGAAGAATGTTACGTTTCGGGTCAAATGAGCCGTATCAGAAGCTGCCTTTTGGCATGGCCCACAGTTCCGGTTGTCCGGCTTCGATGCGAAAGTCAAGCGCCTTGAGCCAATCGCGACGCCGGGCTTCGATGGCCAGTACTATGAATTCTAGCAACCCAAGCGCTTCTTCCGGCGTTACCACGGCCGGCGCCAGGTAGGCAGTTGGCGGTCGTTCGATGGATTTCGTGGCCGGCTGGCGTTCGATTAAGCGGCTGCCGACTTCCTGGGCCACCTGCATAGACATTTCCCAAGCGGGTACATACATGCGCAGTGGCCGCGCCCATTGCTGAGCCGATGCTTTGCCATCGGAACGACCTTGTGTGTCGCGTTTCAAGATCTGAACCTGACCCTCATAAACCCAGAAAGGCAGCCACTGCTCCGCCCGAGGATCGCCCTTTGGCGGCAGCGCGAAACGGACGTCCACGCTCTGTAATCCGCCTTCGTCTAGCGACACGCTCGTGAAGCAATTCGTGCACATGAAGACGACGTCATCGTTTTCCGGCGTCATGGGCTGAGCGCAATTCGGGCAACGCAAAAGGATGAGTTTCATGGTGATGGCGTTGTAATGAAGCAAATGCGAGCGTGTTCCAGCAGCGGCAGGCACCCGGTCGCTAATATCATTTTAGATTGTCCAATTCAGAGAGTTCATCAAGCAAGTCGAAGCCGGTCGACAACAGTCCCTTTGGACGATAGGCGCCCGCCAGCGGCGCTTTCTTGGCAGACTTCTGCACCGACTCGACTTCTTCACCATATCGAAAACGGCGGTATCCGGCCACGATCAGGCCAATACCCAGGCCGAGGGGAATAAGGATGAAACCGCAGCCGTCGCTATCGCTGCTCTCAGCCAGGAGCCCTCCGGCCAATATGGTGCCATTGACCAGGATAAAAGTGCCCGTGGCCATGCCGCCAACCAGCATCGCCGCCCGGTAGAAGATATTGCCCGGCGCCTTGCCGTACAGAATCTCGCCAGACGCCCCGTCGACGACAATCTGGTAGCTGCGGTTCCGATACTGGTAGCGGGCGACCCACAAGGGATAATAGACGAGCGATAAGCGGCGGCGGAGCATGTGGAATTTCTCGAAGTACTTCTCTTTCAAGCTGCGCTTTTGCCGGCCGCGATGGATGAAGTGCTGATCGGCCTCGTCCGTGGCCTCGCTGGGCGATTCGACCGGCTCGAAGACCATCGCCTGGCCATGCAGTTGTTCGGAATCGAAGGGTTCCAGGTCGCCGGGCCGGACGGTGACGCGATGCACGCCGAACTCGGAAACGTCGACCGCGGCGTCATTCCAATGCATGTCCTCCAGGATTTCGACCTCTACGGGCTTGGTGCTCTTGTCGCCCGACTTGACTCGGCCGAACATCCAGCCGGCGACGAAGGATGTCACCCGCCAGTAGGGCAGGTAGACAAGGAACAAATCATTGATCTGGGCCTCACGCTTCAAATCGCGGGCCTTGTTGAGGCCTGAGAAGAAGGTTTTGACCACTTCCAGGGCCTGCGGCCGCTCGAGGCGACTGCTAACTTGCCAGCGGCGAATTCCCCGATCACCTTGCACCAGCGAGCGCATGTCGCAGTAAGGACAGGTGACGATGCGCACACCCTCGGGCACAGGCACTACCCCGGCGCAGTTCGGGCAGACCAGCCCCTGGGATTTACCGCGGGCGCTCAAGTTCTGCTCCTCATATCATTCGTGCCATGTCGATGAATCTGCAAGTCAGGCGCCGGCTGGCGCTTGGTGCATCCTATGCCTTGGCCGAGACGGCCGCGGCGGCCGAGAAAAGCGGAATAGCCAGCGCAGCGACGACCCCGGCGTAGATCAGAATGGCCACGCCCATACCACCACCCCCGCCTATCAAATAGCCGCCAACTGGAATGAAAGCGGCCAGGAAATAGGCGACGAAGGCTGCCGCGCCAATGGTCAAATAGGGCACTTCCCACTTGGCCGGGAAGATGTTGGCAAAGACCTTAGCCGTAGCCGCGTCGACTACGGCCGAATAGCGGCGATCTTTGTACTCATACGTGAAGTGAAAGACGGGTAGATGGACTAGTGCAACCTCGCGGATCTCGGCCGGCTTCACGGCGTGCTCTTCTTCCAGCCAGCCCAACATGGCCTTATAGGGGACAGTCGCCTTGACGACGGCGCCGGCCAGCGCTTCGTCATAAGGCGTCAGGTCGCCGGCCGGGATATTCAGGTGCTTCAACTCGCTGACTGCCAGGGCGGCGGCCGGTTCCAAATAGACGGTTTCTTGGTCATCCCTTCGACTGCGCACCAGCCACATAGGGAAGTACTCAAACGACGGCTGATCGATCTTGGCCGCGCGGTCCAGGCCTTTAATCGTCTCGTTACCAGCCATCCAGCGGCGCAGGGCGGCCACGGCCTCTGCTTCGTCGACTGTGGCCTGTACGGCATAATGAAAGACGGTCTGGCCCTTTTCGACGACGTTGGTCGTGCCACAGTACTCGCATTCGACGAACTGGGAGCCGTGCTCGACCGGCAGGGGTGCACTGCACTGGCGGCAAAGAATTTGCACTGGGGCCGGGACAACATCCATGGCAACATTTTAGCATCAAGTGTAGAAAAGTTCATGGTCTGACAGGCATACGGGTTTATGATACACTTCCTGGCTGCCTGCGGAACGGTAGCCCGCCCAAATTGATCAGGGAAAACGGTATGCGTTGCGTCGCGCGGTCACGATCCAAGAGAGCTAACCGCCAACGGCCAAAAGCTATTGTCTAAGGAGAACAATGATGATTGACGTGAATCAGCTTCGCCGCGGCACCTCGTTCTTGCACGGCGGCGAGATATTTAAGGTGACCGAGTATTCGCATCACAAGCCCGGCCGGGGCAAAGCAACCATTCGAGTCAGCGTGCGCAACGTTCGAACTGGGGCAAACTTGCAGTTGACGTTTAACTCCGGCGACCGGGTGGAAGACATTCGCCTGGACAAGCGGTCCGTCGAGTACCTGTATGATGATGGACAATTCTACGTTTTCATGGACACGTCGACCTACGAGCAACCCCAGGTCGCCCACGCCGTCATTGGCGATGACGCCAAGTGGCTGAAGGAGAATATGGCCCTTGAGCTGCTGCTCTACGAGGGAGAGGTGATCGACTATAACTTGCCGCTCAACGTGGAATTGAAGGTTGTAGAGGCTGAGATGGCCGTCGCTGGAGATACTGCCACCGGCGCGACCAAGGAAGTCATCACCGAGACTGGAGTGAAGGTACGTACGCCGTTGTTTGTCGAGGAAGGGGACACCATCCGAGTGGATACACGCTCAGGCGAATACATTACCCGCATCTAGAAGGCGATCGGTCGCCAATCGCCAGCAAACCTGCTCCTAGCATGAGATCGATTCCACCGGCGGGCCTTGAAATTACTGTACAGCCTACCCAAGATCAGTAGCACCGGCGTCTCTGTAGGACTATCCGGTAGGTTAACAAATGGACCCCGGCCGCCAAGTACTCTGGCGGCCGGGGTCCATTGCCTGATATCTGGAATTATTAGCCCACCGGGACGACGACGATCTCCACGTCCGTAGTCGGATTGCCATTTGTGATGACCGGCATGCTGCTGTCGTTAGTGAACAGCAGCGTGCCCTGTCCATCTGTTATCTGGGCTGACATGGTGTAAGTGTGGTTCTCCACGATGGCATCGGGGTTGTAACTAACCATGTATGGAATCGGTACTTGCCGACCGTTGGTTTCGATGATCTGTTCGCCGATAACCTCGGCCGGGGCATCGGCCCGATAAGTGTCCTGGATCTGGACGGTAACCATCGCGTCCTCGGGCAGGGCAATTCGTTGGTGATAAGTGACCGTGCCGGTTACAGTCGCGCCGGCCGCCGCGCCAAATCGCAGCGTCCCTGAGTCGGCGAAGAGGTCCATATAGAGTTTTCCATCCAGGAAGAAGGGGATAGCCGCCGCGCCCAGAGCCTGAATGAAATCGCTACTAAGCGACTCTGGCCCGCATTCGGCCAGGGTTGCCGGCCCCAAGTCAATGGCAAAGCCACTCTCATCGGCCGTGTAACTGCCGCTGGCCAGGTTGCAGCCGGCTTTGACATTGACCGCGCCGTCTTCGCCGAACCGCACGGTGTATTGTTCCGGATTCGGATTCTCGAAGCTTTCCACCGGAGTGACAATGCTTTCCCATTGCCAGACGGCGCCGGTCAGTTTTGGCGCGGCGAAAACCATATTGCCCGCGTCGGCCGCCAGGTTCAGGATCAGATTGCCTTCGTCGGTGACGTAGGTGGCGGTATTGCCCAACAGGGCCAGGTACTGCTGATCGAGCGATTGCTCGCCGCAGAAGGCCAGTGTGGAAGGTCCCAGGGTGTTGAAGGTCAAGCTGCTGCCTTCCAGGGTATAGGTCCAGCTGACCATGTTGCAGTCAGCCTGGATGGACGCCGTGCCGTCGGGCATCAATGTCAGGGTGTAGTTCTCAGGATTGAGCACGTCGATATCGCTTTCTCCAGCCTGGTCGTTAAACTCCGTCCACGACCAGGTCTCGCCCACTATATCAACGGCCGCTTCTTCTGGTTGCTCGTCAATCACCGGTTCCTCGGCCGGACCGCCGTTAACATAGCCCATTTCTCCGGCTTCGTCGGCCAGGCTAAGTTTCAACCGGCCGTCCTCAAGGGAGAATGAAGCTACCTGACCCAGGAAAGCCAGGAACTGTTGATCCAGCGAATCTTCGCCGCAGAAGGCCAGGGTTGACGGACCGAACATGTCGAACGTCAGACTGCTGCCGTCGACGGCGTAGGACACGTTCAGGAAGTTGCAGTCGGCCTGCAAGTTGGCCGAGCCGTCGGGCCGGAAGATGACCGTGTACCGTTCTGGATCGGGCACCACGGATTGGGCGGCTGGCTCGGTTTCAACCAGGTCGGACCACTGCCAGATAGTATTGACGATATCGTCGTTTGAAGCTGGCTCCGGAGTCGGTTCCGGGGTGGGCTCTTCTGATGGCGCTTCCGTGGGCTCATCAGTCGGCTCGGGGGCCAGCGCCGGTTCCTCCGCTGGTTCGGGAGCGGCGGTTGGCTCGTCGGCCGGTTCTGAACCCACGCAAGCCACGGCCAACATGACCAGGGCGGCCAGCGCTAATAGGGTACTCATTTTTCTCATCGACTTTTCTCCTACTTCTTCATGTTGACGGCCGGTCAAGACATCCGGAATGGGCCCCGCAGCGCATAGCGCGCCCGGAAACGCCCATACCAGGAGCGAGCTCGTCGATCATTGCTTCGGCGAGCAAGCCCAGATGGCCGTCCAAAACGACAAGTCACAAGGAGTAACGTCAGATGAGTTGGTTTGGTTCCCGTGCAAATTGCGCGCAGGCAATGGGCTCAAAAACTCCCTCAATTTGCGCGCAATTTGCGGTTGTTATTGCTTCTGAATCTTGGCCCAGGTGTCGCGCAAGGTGACGGTCCGGTTGAAGACCGGTCGCCCTTCCTTACTGTCTGCCGGATCAACATTGAAGTAACCCTGGCGGACGAACTGGAAGCGAGCACCCGGCGCTGCTTCGGCCAGACTTGGCTCAACCAGGCAGTCCCTCAGCGCTTCCAGGGAATTCGGATTCAAATGGTCAATGAAGTCTTCCCCCTCGGCGACGCTCAGCGGATTGGCTTTGGCGAACAGGGTATCATACAGACGAACCTCGGCATTCACGGCCTGGGCGGCCGAAACCCAGTGCAATGTGCCTTTCACCTTGCGACGGTCCGGCGTGGAACCGCCGCGAGATTCCGGATCATAGGTGCAACGCAATTCGACGATCTGGCCCGCTTCGTCTTTGATCACGTCCACGCAGGTCACGTAGTAAGCGCCCATTAATCGCACTTCCCGGCCGGGAGCCAGGCGGAAGAATTTCCTGGGCGGTTCCTCCATGAAATCATCCCGCTCGATGTAGATCACGCGCGAGAAGGGTACCGGGCGCGTCTCTTTGTTTTCTCTATCCTGGGGGTAGATAGGCACCGGAAATTCCTCGACGAGGTCCTCGGGGTAGTTCTCGATGACGACTCGTAGAGGCCGCAAAACGGCCATAGCCCGTGGCGCGAACTGGTTCAGGTCATCCCGCACTGCGTGTTCCAGTAGAGACAACTCCACGATGCTGTTGCTCTTGGCCACGCCGTGAAGGTCGTTGAAACGGCGCAAAGCCTCAGGGCGATAGCCGCGTCGCCTCATAGCCGAGACGGTTGGCATTCGCGGATCGTCCCAACCGCTGACGTACCCTTCCTGTACCAGGCGCAGCAACCGGCGCTTGCTGGTTACTGTATAGCTCAAGTACAGACCGGCGAACTCAATCTGCTGCGGCCGGTAAATGCCGAGTTCCTCGAGGAACCAGTCGTAGAGCGGCCGGTGATCCTCGAACTCCAGCGTGCACAAAGAATGAGTGATGCCCTCAATTGAATCTGACTGGCCATGAGCCCAATCGTACATCGGGTAGACACACCAGTCGTCGCCGGTTCGCGGGTGGGTGGCGTGCAAAATGCGGTACATAATTGGGTCGCGCATATTCATATTTGGCGAAGCCATGTCGATCTTGGCTCGCAGCACACGCGATCCATCAGGAAACTCGCCGGCTTTCATGCGCTCGAACAACTCTAGGTTCTCCTCGACTGAGCGATCGCGATAGGGGCTATTTTTTCCCAGCTCGGTGAAGTTGCCACGATACTCGCGGATTTGCTCCGTGTCGAGGTCGTCGACGTACGCTTTGCCCTTCTTGATGAGCTGAATCGCGAAATCGTACAGCTGCTGGAAGTAGTCGGAGGCGAAGAAAAGCCGGTCTTCGAAATCGGCGCCCAGCCAACGTATGTCCTCGATCATGGCGTCGATATACTCTTGTTCTTCTGTAAGTGGATTTGTGTTGTCAAAGCGTAGATTGAACTTGCCGCCATAGGCCAGGGCGGTGCCGAAGTTCAGCCAGATCGACATCGTGTGGCCGATGTGCAGGTAACCGTTGGGCTCCGGCGGGAAGCGCGTATGAACCCGACCGTCGAAGCGGCCGTTCTCCATGTGCTCGTTGATGATGGTCCGGATGAAATTCGAAGTCGGTTCGGCGTTATCGCTCATGTTTGTTACTCCAAAACGTGGCCTGCAATTTACTCTGCTGGCAGACATCTACGTACGTTGATCTAATATTGTCACTCCCTGTCAACATTTCGCCAAATTGCGCAATCAGCGCAACTCTTCAAGTCGCGCATGAAATGCCTGGCGAACTTCCGGGCATAGCCCTGGACGGTTCCAAAGGTCTTGTATTCGAAGCGCTCATAACGCTTTGACCATGTGTATATCTTCCGGTTCCAGAGCGTACAGCTCTGGATGAGGTTGGTCCACCAGGGTGAAGCCCAGGCTGGCGTAGAGGCCAACGGCCGAATTGGATGGTGTGGCCGACACGTACAGAGATCGGGCGCCGTCGGCCCGCGCCAGGCGGCAGACTTCTTCGGTCAGCTGGCTGGCGATACCTTGTCGCCGGTACGGCCGGCTGACGTGCAACACCGCCAATTGGGCCGTGCCTTCGTCCAGCCGGTAGCGAAGCATGGCGAAACCGGCCAGTCGCTCTCCGTCCAACGCGCCTAGTAAAACGCCGCCTTCGTCCAAGATCGGCCGCCATTGCCTGACTTTGGCCTCGACGCTGTACTCGTCACCCTCAGCGTCCCAGGCTGGCACAGCCATGTCGACTTCCTCGGCTACCAACTCGCCCTCGCGAGCATGGTAAAGGACGGTGACGTGTTCACTCCTGTCGATCTCGGCAATACGATCGATAGCTGAATCGGGCAGTTGTTTGATGATGATTGTCATGATATTCCTCAGAAAAAAGCAATTAGCCGTTTATTGTTGGCGATTAGCAATTGAAATAGGCCGTCATTTGTTCGGCAGTGATTAGGCTGGACGAGGAGGCCTTTTGGGTGCAGGCGTACCGGGCGGCGATCTGGCCACGGTGAATCGAATCCCCGAGCGAGTAGCCGTCGAGCACATAGCTGGTTAGGAAGCCTACGGCCAGACTGTCCCCGGCGCCGTTGGTATCGACGACAGGCGCGTCCATGAGAACCGGCTCGAAGTAGCGCTCGCCGCCAGCCGTGGCCAGCATGCAGCCGTTGGCGCCCAAACCGACGACGATGATCTGCTCTGGATTTTGGCGCAGATAGGTGCGGGCGAGTTTTGCCGGTTCGGACTGGTTGGCGTCTGAAAAGAACAGAATGCCGGCCTGGTTCACGAAGTCGCGCCGGTAGGGATCGTCGGCCGAGATCACGTCTTGAATGTCGCAGGCGATAACTGCGCCGGCCTGGCGGGCGAGAGGCAGCAAATGCCGGGCCCAGTTAGGAATGCTAAAATGAACCAGCTTGCTTCCGTTCAGAATGGTCCTGAGGCGGTCAAGCGGAGGCCTTAAAGACATGTGATCCTTTCCGTCGTAGAAGTTCTTGCGCCGGCCGTCACGGTACATGAAATTAATGCTGCGGCCCGTCCCGGTCGGATCGGTATACACGCCAGTGAGATCGATGCCGTCGCCGGCCAATTCCTGGCGGACGAAGCGGCCGTTATGGTCATCACCGACATAGCCGACGAAGGCAGTTCTCTTACCCAGCTGGGCGAAACCTCGGGCAGAGTAGCCGCCGGCCTGGCCGACATAGTCAAGGTTCTGGGTGAAGTTGGACTCCACACTGAAGTCAATATCGGCTCCAGGCAAATAGACGTTCGTGTCTACGCCGACGTTGCCGACGACTACGACGTCGAACATTCACGACTCCTTGGAAAATAGGACGCTGACTAACACGGATTTCACGGATTCAGGTTGCTTCTAGTGGCCAATTATCCTGTGCCGCCAGCGAGCGTCAGTTCATGCCGACTGGTTAAGAATGGCCAGCGCTTCGCCTAGGCGGCTCTGGACCTGGTCCCGACCCATGGCCAACATCGATTCATAAAGTGGCGGCGACACTTTTTGGCCGGTCACTGCCAGGCGC
>CP070688.1:3727021-3734013 GCA_020353135.1 Chloroflexota bacterium | reverse complement strand
GCGATTTCATAGCGCCCTCTCTAAAACTCGTACCCGGCATCGCTGGAGCGCTGCCTCTGGAATTGAATCAGCGTAATTAAAAAGATCAGCCCAAATAGCACCCAGGCGATAGCAGAGGCATAGCCTTGCTCAAAGCGTTGGAAACCCTTTTGATAGAGGTAAAGGACCATGGTCAGCGTCGAGTTTCCGGGGCCGGCAGGATATTGGCCCATGAGGATAAAGATCTCTTCGAATACTTGCATGGCCCGAATGAGCGTCGTCGTCAAAACAAAAAACGTCGTGGGCGCCAGCAATGGCAGTGTGATCCGCCAAAACTTCTGCCAAGAACTCGCGCCATCTACCTCGGCAGCTTCATAGAGTACGCCGGGAATGGTTTGTAGTCCGGCCAGAAAAAGCACCGTGTTAAAGCCGAGCATCTGCCAGGCGGCCATGATGACCACCGCGATTAGGGCGGTGTTGCTTTCGGAAGTCCAACGTATCTGGGGATCGACGATGGCAGATCCGAATAGCTGGTTGGCGAAGTCAATCGAAACGGTTATGAAGTAATTGATGTAGCCGACGGTGGCGTTGAACAACCACTGCCAGATCAGGGCGATGCCCACCACGGCGGCCACACTGGGAATGAAGTAGGCGGCACGGAAAAACTTCATCCCCGGAATCTTGCTGTTCAGAAGATTGGCCAGGAAGAGTGCTGGAACAACGGCCAGAGGCACAACCAGGATCACGTACTTCAGCGTATTGGACAACGCGATCCAGAAGAGCTTGTCAGCCGCGCCAATGATGAGGCTCTGGCCGAATACATTGATACGGGCCAGTTCATCGAAGACCGTTACATCTAGAACCTCGTTTGCAAGCTGATCTGGGGTCGCTAGGCGGGCCACGGTCAGGTTGAAGATCTTGGCGTAATTATCCAGGCCAACCCAATCGGCCGTGCCAAAGGCGTCCCAATTGGTGAAGCTCACGTATAAGGAAAGAAGTAAAGGTCCGGCGAAAAAGATGAGAAAACCGATCAGATTTGGGGATAAGAACAAATAGCCTTCAAGCATTTCCTTGTCGGCATTTGTTGCGCCAAAGGCCTCAGCCGTTTGCTGACGCCACATATTCCAAAGCATCAGCCCTGTCACGACAAGGCCGGCTGTCAGTGCGATGACTGCCGGATTGCCGTAGCCGGACACCACGGCCTGCAGTGCTCCTGCAAGTCCAGCTGCAATGAGGAAGAGAATGGCGCCGGCGATCATGACGATCTTGCCGACGAAGTCCAGACGCTGCTGGACCACCGGCCGATCTTCGTAGCGTTTGCTGAAAGCGCGAATCAGGTAGCCAGCGGTGACAATCAGTAGGAAAGGGATCGACCGCGCGAAATTGTCGGCCAGTGTATCGAGACCGGTAAATGCACCCAGCAGGTGCAGGATACCGAAGAAGCAAAACAGAAATCCCAGGAAATTTAGGAATAGCGAAATGACACGACCACGGTGATCGAGGCGGTTGATGTAGAAGACGGCCATGGCACTGAGGATAGCGGCCGCCGCCAGAATGGTCGTGACCAAGACCTTGAGCCAAAGCGCCATTTGGTCGCCTAAAACAAGCCAGATGTAGATAGCCCCTGCCAGCGAGCCGACAGCTAGAATCCCATGCCAAAGCTGAGATAAACGAAGCTGGGCCGTCAATTTCCTTTCTGGCGGTTTCTGGGTTTCTGTCGCTTCGAATGTTGTCGCGGTCATGGGACAACTCCTGTTCAGCAAGTGTGAAACGGGCGAGCCGAGACTCGCCCGTCCCACTAACCAATTCAGGCTTTATTGAGTAAAGGCCTTATTTGCTTCATTGCAAATGGTGGCGGCGAAATCGTCGATGCTGGTTTCGCCGGTCAACACGGATTGCACGGCCGGGCCCATCACGGCGTCGTACTCGGGCCAACTGCCGGCCCACAGCGGACCCTCGGTGGCGGGGTTGTTGGACAGACCATTCAGAAAGGCCTGGTTGTTATCGGGCGGGGTAAAGGTCAGGAAGGCGTCGAGCGCTTCCTGGCTAACCCGGCTGGGAATATTGGCGCCCAGCTCGGCGACCTTGCCTTGGGTCTCGGCCGTGGTCAGCGCCTGGACCAACTCCCAGGCTTCCTCTGGGTGCTCGGTGTTAGCGTTTACGACATACGCACCCCAGAACAGCCAGTTGCTCGGACCGGCCGGCCCGTCAGGCAACTCAACCACATCCCAGTTGAAGTCTGCGCTGGCGCGAGTTCCCGGGGTGGCCCAGCGGCCGTTCTGGAACATGCCCACTTTTCCGGCCAGGAAGGGTGGTTCGCTGTCTTCACCGTAGGGTACGGCGACGTCGAAGTCCTGGTAGATTTTCTGCTCGAACTCCAGGCCGGCAAGCGATTCCGGCGTGTCCAGGGCGCATGCCTCACGGGCTTCGTCGAAGAAGCCGCCCCCGGCGGCATTGATCCAATAACCGTAAGGTCCCCACCAGGCGTTCTGACCGTAGCCGAAGATATCGTCGCCAAGGCCGTCTATAGCCTGGGCTACTTCAAGGAATGTATCCCAGTTCCATTCGCCGTTGGCGGCAAGTTCCCGAGGATCGGGTGCGCCAGCTTCAGCCAGCAGATCCAGGTTCAGGTACAATCCAAAGGCGGACACATCACGGGGTAGGCCCCACAGAGTCTCGCCCGAATTGCCTGACTCCGGGTTAAAGGTCAGGTGGAACATCGGCCCCGGATAGAAATCACCGTCGTTATAGCCGCTCGTGCCATCAGCCATCTCTCGCAGATCCATGATAAGGTCCCGGGTGGCGAAGTCGGCTACGTCAGTGCCCGGGATCCAGAACACATCGGGCGCGGTACCGGCCGCCAACTCGGTCTTCAAGACATCCTGGTAGCTGGCCGTCTCGCTTCCACCGGGTTCATAGGTTAGCGATAAATTGTCGTTTGCCGCGTCGATGTCGTCGCTGACTGACTGGTAGACGTCGATCTCGGCCTGATTATCCGGGCGGGTCCGCCAGCGCAGGGCGACTTCCTCCATGGCCGGTTCTTCGGCCGCCTCTTCGGCCGGTTCATCGGCTGCTTCTTCAGCCGCTTCTTCAGCTGGCTCTTCGGCCGGAACGGCCGTTGGCTCTTCGTCACCGCCGCAAGCAGCCAATACGATGCTCAAACTTAGCAGCAACACTAGAAGCATCCAAAATCGTTTGACATTCATGGAAATTCTCCTCCAATTTACTCAGTATCTAAACAGAAAGTGCATTCTTTTCACGTACGGCATGAACAATCGTTTCTGGCGATAATCACCTCCTGGCACGCCCGATAAATTGCTATATTTCGCTATTGTTGGAGCGATGTTTCGAGCCCGGAAGTTGACACAGGCCCGGTAGAACGGCGAACGATAAGTTCGGCCGGAAGCCTCAATTGACGAGACGGAGCATCGGGTTGCTCGATCGCCAGGATCAGTGATCTGGTGGCTTCCTGGCCAATGATGGCGAAATCTTGTCTTAGCGTCGTCAATGGGGGAGCGAAGTAGGCAGCCAACGGAATATCGTCGACCCCGATTACGGATAACTGATCTGGAATGGTCAAACCTCGATCCCTGGCAGCTCGCAGAACGCCAACGGCCATCTGGTCGTTTTGAGCGAAGACGGCCGTCGGGACTGAGTCCAGCCGGGCAAGCCCTTCATAGGCCTCGTAGCCAGATGGCGCTAACCAGTCCCCTTCGACAATCAGTTCCGGCGATGGATCAAGCCCCGCCTCCTGCAGAGCTAGCTCAAAGCCCAGGAAACGATCCTGCGAACAATCTTCGGCCATGGGCCCGGTAATCATGGCAATGCGACGGTGGCTAAATTCAATGAGATGTTTGGTCGCGTCACGCGCGGCGCCGACGTCGTCGAGAGCAACTGAGTCGGCCGCTTCTTCTCGTGGCCGAGCGCCAGCGAATACGGTGGGGAAATCAGGCGGCAAGTGCATGTGGCGGCGATCGGCATAGGGATTGATGACCATGACGCCTTCCACCCGGCGACTGTTCACCAAATCGTCTATCAGGCATAGGAAGGTTTCTTCATCATGGGCTGAAGCGGATAACAGGAAGTAACCATGCTGGCGGGCCTCCGTTTCAGCGCCGTCGATTATGCTGGCGAAGGTATAATCCGTGAGATTGGGAGCGATGCAGGCCAGAGTGCCGGTGCGCCCTTTGGCCATGTAGCGGGCGATGGCATTGGGTCGATAGCCCAGTTCGACAATGGACTTCTCAACCCGCGTTCGTGTGGCCGGACTAACGCGCTCGCTTTTGTTGATAACGCGAGAAACGGTCTGGTGAGAGACGCCGGCATGAGCCGCGACATCTCGAATGGTTACGCGAGGACGAGTCATGTCTTTAGGAAGCGTAAACACTTGTGGAGATCAGCTAATTGCAAGAGGAATATCCGAGTCATTCGACACCAACTGATCACTAAGAAGATGTTACCGGTCACATGTGACCGGTAACATTCTAGTCCATAGCCCATTTTTTGTCAAGAGCGCGAGAATCTGGGTTCTAGGGGGTCAAAGCGCCGTTTCCTACAACAGCTTATCTTCACAGCCCTTGCCGTATGCCAGCCGGGTTGATGCATGCTGGCGGCCGCACAAAATCGCACAAAATGGACACACCTGCGCAGACAATTGCGGTTAACATGGGATCATTGATCGATCCCATGACAGGGAGGTGCAAAAATGAAGTACAAGACCGTCCTATTCATAGCCCTGCTGCTGGCCCTGGGCGCGTGCACGGCCGAGCCGCAGACGATAGTTGAGACCGTTGTCCAAGAGGCAACCGTAGAAGTCCTGCAGACGGTCGAGGTGGAGGTGACGCGCCAGGTTGAAGTGATCGTCGAGGTCACCCGGCTGGTCGAAGTGACCAAAGAGGTGCCGGTCGAGGTAACCAAGATCGTGGAGGTCGTGATCACGGCAACCCCGGAACCGACGCCCACCAATACGCCGGCGCCAACGCAGGCCGCCGAAGAAGCAGCCGCCCCGGCCGCCGACAGCGAATCGGCGCCGCCAACTGACGTGGCCGGCCGCCTACTGCAGGCTAGCTACACTTTGCGAGACAGCATTAACGGCTTTCGTGATGGCTTTTCGGCCGGCAACTGCTATGAGGTCGTCAATCACCAGGACGTCTTCCTGGCTTCGCCTAGCTTTGACGTAACTGGGAGCGCATCAGAGGTCCAAATGGCTTACGGCCAATACCAGGCGGCCCTCGAGTTCGCCAAGGACGCGGCCCTCGGCATCGGTCAGGGCTGCCGCGATGCGATCGCGTCGCAAAGTCGCTTCAGTATCACCGGATTGAATTATAATGATATCCTGGGCAAGCTGGATCGCGCCCTGAATGCAGTGAACCCTGGCATTGAGGCGCTGGAGGGGTTGTCAGAGGAATAAATTCACCCAATTGGCCTATTCTAACGGCTCTTCGCCCGGCACATCCAGGATTTTGGTGTAAACAAGCGCTTTCTTGGCCGGATCGACCGAGTTGTGGGGGATATTGGTCGCTTCGTCGAACTCAAAAGTGGTGACGGCCGCGTCCGCTTCGCGCCACATGTCGGCCAGTTCGGCCGTGTAATCGTTGTCGGCCGTATCGTCGATGGCCGTAGTGATGAAGTGGATCTCGGCGACCGCCGGGGCCAATTCACCAGCTTCGGCAAATACAGCTCTTCCCAGGCGCATGAACTCGGCCACGCCCCGCGTCGCTTCGCCCTGGTAAACCCAGTCATGCTCCGGCTCGGCCGGGTCTTTGAGGGTGACGCTAGGCACCCTGCTGGCCAGGTTCATCAGGAAGGTGTTCAGGTACGGTGGCGCTTCCGGCACGCCGAAGAAGGGCGATAGGGTTACGACCCGTTCGACGTCATCGCGATTCTGGGCGATCCAGGCCGCCACGGCGCCGCCGCCGGACAGGCCGATGACGATCGTCTCCTCGCCCAGCCCGGCGGCGATGTCGACGGCGCTATCGGCGTAAGCGCGAAGTTCCTCGGCCTTTAGATTAGCCAACTCGCCCACGTCGTGACTGGCCAGGCCATGATGGGGCATACGCAGGATTAAGACATTGTGCCCGAGCGCGTACAGGATTTCGCCTAACTCCACAAACTGCAACGGCGAATTGGTCGTGCCGTGAATGAGCATGTAGACTAGTTCTGTTTCCTCGCCAACGATCATCAGCTGGGAAAAGCCGGCCTCGTTCACAATGGCTTGTTCTTCCTCTACTACCGCCTGGAATCGTTGGACCGCCTCATCGTAGTTGGCGGCCGGGTCCGGATCCGATTCTAGCCCTGTCGTGGAGACAGGCATCATTCCTAACCCGTTCATAGAAGGTCAGAATGGATACGACTTGATGTTGTCGGATGGCCACTGGCGTGAATTTGGCGCGGCTCTTAGAACTATCCACGCGCTCGAACTGCCTCCGGCCCTGGCCCGACGCATCCGGCGGGAGGATTATTCCCCACAGTGGCGTCAAACGGTCAAGACGTTCCTGGGGCGCGTCGACGAGCATACATCTGGTGATCCCATTGCCAAAAGGACGGCCGCGTTTATGAAGTCTAAGCACGACGAGATTCTGTCGCTCGTCGGCCGTGCCCAAGAGCTAGCTCTGGCGCTTCAGGCGCGATCTCCTGAGTTTGTTTTGTGCCATGCCGATATACACGCCGGCAATGTCCTTATCGATGCAGAGGCGCTTTCCACATCGTCAACTGGGATGAAGCCATCCTGGCGCCGAAAGAGCGCGATTTGATGTACATCGGCGGTGGCCTGATGGGCGGCTGGTATTCGCCGCAAGAGGAAGAAGCCCTGTTTTACCCGGCTTATGGCCAGGCGCCAGTCGATCCTATCGGGCTGGCCTATTATCGTTACGAACGAATCATCGAAGATATAGTTGTCATCGGCCGGCAGATCTTCTCGGCAAGCGGTCGCGTCGAAGATCGGGAGCGATCTTTTGGCTGGCTGGCATCGAATTTCCTGCCCAGTCACACGATAGAAATAGCTATGAAGTCAG
>CP070688.1:3721291-3726921 GCA_020353135.1 Chloroflexota bacterium | reverse complement strand
GTCCAGCACGGGCTCTCGGCAAGACGGGCCCTGCCCATCGGCATCGTCTATGGCCTGGCGATCTTGACTAAGTCGAGCGCGGCTGCGTTGGGCCTGGCCGTTGGCGTGGCTTTTCTCTGGTTCTGGCTGTCGCGCCGGAATTCATTGCGGCAGGCGTTCTGGGCGGGCCTGTGGTTGACGCTGGGCCTGCTGGTCTCAGCCGGCTGGTGGCTGGCTCGCTCGTGGATTCTTTATCGATCACCGCTGGGCCTATCGACGCACGATCTGACACCCTGGGCCATCCAGGACCCCGAAGCAGTGGCCAGGACATTGATGCGCTGGCTGGATGTCTTTCGATCGTATTGGATCACTCTTGGCTGGGGTACCATCCGGCCGGAAGGGGAATTGATCTACGCGATCCTGTTGTCCCTGGCGCTTATGGCGGCTGCCGGCCTGGTCGTCCTGGTTGTTGGCATGAAGGAGCGACTTGGCACGCGGCCGGAGATCAAGCCGATCTTGATGGTCATCTTGCTGGTCGTCATCGTCGGCGTCGCAGTTTCGCTTGAGTTATGGATGCGGCGGGTTATCGCTCCCTATGGCCGGCTCATGTTCCCGGCGGCGGCGGCCATATCGGTGCTGCTGGCCAGCGGCTGGTATGCCCTTCATCGCAGGCTGCCTTTCGTCGTGGCCGGATTGGTGGCATTGCTGGCGATAAGTGCGCCTTTCCTATTAGTAAGGCCAGCGTTTGCGCCGCCAGAAATAGTCAGTGAAGAAGTTGCGGCCGACATCGGGCCGGGACTCGGCATTCGCTTCGGACATACGGCCGGCGAGCCGGTGGTCGAACTGCTAAGCGCGACGACACTTGATCGGTCGCCGGAGCCCCTAGATGACATCAACCAGGTTACGGTCGAGCTTTGCTGGCGAGCACTAAAGAGGACGGATGATCCGTTGTCGGTACTGGTTCACATCATAGGCCTGGAAGAGCAGCTGATAGCTCAGCGACGGACATATCCCGGATTGGGTCATTACCCCACAACGATATGGCAGCCCGACAGCGTTTTTTGCGACGTGGTCCGCGTGGTCGTTTGGGATTACCCGCCAGATACTCTTGCTTATCAGGTCGAAGTCGCCTTTCTCGACATGGAAAGTGATGAGCGTCTGCAAGCTTTTGATCCGAATGGCAACCCGCTGCCCGTGGTATTCGCTTCGAGGGTACGCCTGCCTACTTCGCCAAAGGAGTCTGCTGTCCAGGCAACGCCGGAGCCGGACGGGGCCGCGATACAGTTGCTGGATGCTGTTTTTAGCCAGGAGTGGGTCTCAGGCCAGAGTCATCAATTCCAACTCACCTGGGGGCTCAACAATATCGTCGACGAAGATTACCAGTTATTCGTTCATCTTCGTGACAGTGTCAGCGGTGAAGTTGCCGCCCAGGCGGACGGTCCGCCTCTGGACGGCTGGTTCCCAACATCATGGTGGGTCGAAGGGGAAGTGGTAGTCGACGAACGCACTTTCGAGGTGCCGGCCGATCTGCCAGCAGGATCCTACGACCTGATCGTCGGTCTCTATGATCTAAAAACCCTCGAACAGCTCGGCGACGCGTATGATTTGGGAAACATCGAAGTCCCTCGATAAAAGCAGACAAGGTGCAGCTTTGGAATCACAGTCGGCGAGATCGAGATTAAGCCCTTCGCGAATGGCGCTTATTGTCGCGATCCTGCTCGGATTCGCTTTGCGCGCTTATGATCTCGATGGGCAATCTATGTGGAGCGACGAGGGCTTAAGCCTGTATCGAGCGTCGCTCACCGTGCCTGAGATCATGGCCAATTCCATTATCGTCGACGGCGTTGAGACGACAGATACAAATCCACCGTTTTACTTCTTGCTCCTTCATTTGATCAGAAAGGCAGCGGGTGATACGGTTTCTGCCATGCGGTTCCTAGGGGTGGCCGCCGGTACGTTGTCGATACCCCTCATTTACGTATTGGGCTCGACGACGCTAGGTCGCCGGATTGGCCTGGTGGCGGCTATCTTGATGGCCATATCGCCTTTCCATATATGGCAGTCACAGATCTTACGCAACTACGGCCTTCTAGTCACCCTGAATTTACTGTCCGTTTACGGGCTATTTCGCTATGCGCTTGCCGATGCGGGCGATCGCCGCGCCCGATGGCTCATCCTGTGGCTGGTGGCCGGATTATTGGGTATTTACACTCATTTTTATGCGTTTTTCGTCTTTGCCTTCGGTCTGCTAGCGCTCGGAACCCTGGCCGTGAGGTCTTGGGGAATCGGCAGGCTGCTGAAATCAGCCTGGTTCTGGGTCGCCCTTGTTCTGGCGCTGGTGATCCTTCTGCCGGCCACGGCCCTGGCGATTGACCGATTCGCCGCCGGAGGCCAGATCGATTTCTTTTATGTTCCTTTGAATAGATTCCTGATTCAACTTACAAGCGCGTTCAGCGTTGGGGTGGACAGGTCTCTCTATCATACCTGGTGGCGCGTCGTTCCAGTCCTCCTGATCGCGGTGCTGGGCCTGTGGTTTGCCTGGCGGCGAAATTCCTCGTCGACTGCCGTCCTGTTGGGTTATCAAATCATCCCCCTTGGCCTGGTTTACGCCCTTTCCTTCATCAATCCCATCTATAATGGCGTTCGTCATTTGCTCATCGGCCTGCCCCCCTTTCTGATATTTCTGGCTTCGGGCATCGTCGGCCCCAGACAGCTAACATTTCGCGGCGAAAGAGGCGCGACTCTGAATCGCGCCTGGCGCCTAATTGGCCCGGTCCTGGCCGTGGTCGTCATCGTCAATCAATTGACCTGGCTGAATAGCCAGTTTACGTCTCCAGATCTTGTGCGTGACGACGTGCGTGGTCCGGCGCTCTATTTGAGCGAACATGCCGGACCGGATGATGTGATCATACTCCATGACACGCTTATCCGGCCCACGTTCGCCTACTATTATGACGGCCAGGCGCCGGTCGTCTCCATCCCCCAGCTTGACGACGTAGACGTGGAATTGGCTATCCAGACGCTCCAGGCAGAGGCGGCCGATGCTGACAGGGTCTGGTTTCTGACGGAGCCGACGCCGCGCACCGGCTTCGACCGCGAGGTTCTGGACGCGTGGGCCACCGACAATTGGCGCCAATTCCTGGAGATGCCCTATGCGGCCATGTGGTTACGCGTGCGCCTGGAGGGATACCAGCCGCAGGTTGTCGTACCCACGGTTCCTGATGATAAAACAGCCGTCGACCTTGTTTGGGACCAAGCTTTGCGAATGCACGGGTATGACGTTCAAGAAGAAACGACTGCTGGCGAGGATTGGTTGATGGCTTTCTATCTTTCTCAACCAACTGATATACCCGAGCAACACACCGTTTTGCTGAGGGCGGTCGACGAAAAGGGGCAGGAGTGGGCCGTGATAGACGATACAGTAGAAACCGGTTTCCCACCCGCTGCCAGCGTGGCTGACACAATCATGCGTTATGATCTGCGGACGGCCCTGCCGCCCGGGGTTCCACCCGGTCGATATTCAATTCATGCCCGCCTGGTGCGCACGGCCGACGGCCAGAGTGTTCCATTGACAAGTGGTGAAGTCGAATACCATCTCGCCGATGTAACCGTCCGTGGGGCAAGTTGTTCGGCGGACGACACTCTATCGTCCGACGTTCAACTCAGTGCGGACTTTGGCGGAGCGATCGAGCTACTGGGTTATGACACGCCGGCGGTAGAGGTCCGGCCGGGGCACTCCCTATCATTCAATGTGTGGTGGTGCGCTAAGCGACAGCCCGAGGCCGACTATCGTTTGCGCTTCCGGCTTATTGACGACAACGGGCAGGTTGTGGGCGAGTCTATCGGTCCATTGGTCCGGGAAGATCACCCAAGCAGCCATTGGCAAGAAGACGAACTGCTGATAGGCAAACCGCAAGTTACCGTGCCCGGTGGCGTGGAAGCCGGTCTATACGATCTTGAGCTATCAGTCATTCAACCGGATAGCGATGATCCGCTGCGCATTGGCTGGCCCCTGGGAAAGCAGGGCCTCTCATTGGGTTCAGTCGAGGTCGTACCCTGGCCCATGGAAAGCGATTTGCCGGCCATCTCGTCACCACTGCAGGCTGATTTTGGCCAACCACCAATTATCGAATTCCATGGCTACGAATTGACCGGCGACGAGTTGCCGGCAGGTGACAGCCTGGGGCTCACGCTGGTGTGGCGCTCGCTCGCCGGCGATTTGCGCTCCAGTTACAAAGTTTTCGTCCATCTTGTCGACGACGAAGGCGAGATCGTCGCCCAAAGCGACAACGAACCGGTTGGCGGTTTTCGACCGACCACCAGCTGGCGAGCCGGGGAAGTGCTCAGCGATGACCACTCCCTGAACATCCCGGCCGAGATTGGGCCAGGAAAGTATACTTTGTGGGCCGGTCTTTACGATCCTGAAACAAGCCAACGTCTGCCGATTTACGTTGACGGGCAAGAACAGCCGGACGGACGCCTGAAGCTGGCGACGTTGACAAGGCAACCGTGACCACCGATTATCGAAAGCCGCTCGCCCTGATCCTGGCCATTTATGTGCTGCTGGCCATTGGCTACGGGCTGGCGACGCCGCTGTTCGAAGCGCCGGACGAGCAGCATCACTTCTTCACAGCCTCGGCCATAGCGGCCAACAGACGCCTGCCGACGACCGGCGATGAATACAGCCATCTCACCGGCCAGGAAGCGGCCCAGCCACCTCTCTACTATCTTATCGCGGCGCTGATCGCCGGGCCTTTTGACCTCGTACTCTCCGAAGAAGTAATCTGGCCTAATCCGGCCGTACAACTGGGCGCGGCCGACTCGCCGCACAATATCAACGCTTTTGTTCACACGGAAGCAGAGTCGTGGCCATGGCGCGATCACGTCCTGGTCGCTCACCTGCATCGCCTGCTATCTGCTCTGCTCGGGCTAGGAACGTTGCTGGCGGTATTTAGCTGCGCCAGATTGGTCTGGCCGGCGTCCCCTGAACGCGCGCTGCTGGCCACGGCCCTGGTGGCGTTCTTGCCCCAATTTGTTTTTCTGCATGGTTCGATCAGTAATGATCCGCTGATCATACTGCTGTGCTCGGCGGCGATCTGGCAGTTGCTGCGCATGTGGTACGGCGAAATGGATTGGCTACGCCTGGCGCTATTGGGCCTGACCGTCGGGCTGGCCATCCTGAGCAAAACGGCCGGTCTGCTGTTGTTCGCCTATGCCCTCGTCTTCGTGGGTCTGATCGCCTGGCGCGAACAGCGCGGTCGATCATTAGGGAAGAAGCTGCAACAGGTGGTCGGGCCGCTGCTGGCGGTCGCGATTCCGGCCCTGGCCCTCGGCGGCTGGCTGCTGTGGCGCAACTGGGAGTTATATGGAGATATCACGGCCGCGAGTGAGTTTGTGCGCCTGGCCGGCGGCGACCGCGACTATTCCCTGATCCAGGTTCTCAAGGAGACGCCTGGCCTATGGAAATCGCTATTCGCCGTTTTCGGCTGGTTCAACGTCCTGGCGCCGCAGTGGATATTCCTGATCTGGTACGGTATTGTGGCGGCGGCCGTCGCCGGTGCCCTCTCAGGGGTATGGCGCGATCTCAGGGCAGCTGGCCACAGCCAGGCCGATCATGGAGAAGGGATTCAGGCAGCGCAGAGCGTTTCTTT
>CP070688.1:3717265-3721191 GCA_020353135.1 Chloroflexota bacterium | reverse complement strand
GCAGCCGGGGCAGCTTCGCCCTCAACGCCAACCACGAGATGTATGACCAGGGGGAGGGCTACTTCAAGTACTTGCTGCCGGAACTGGGCCTCGGCGATGATCACGAACAAAGGGCCAGTTTCTTTTGCCTGAAGAACGAACATTGGGCAGTGATCGGCCTGGACACCGGCTACTATTCGATTGGCATTCCAATCCTCGAAATGGTCCTAAAGCCGGACTGCAAGCTGCATGATGAGCTGATGGCCTGGCTGCGGGACGAGGTTCGCCTGGATGAGGATACGCAGCGGGGGGTGATTTTCCTGAGCCACCACCAGTATTATTCAGGTTTTGAGTCGGGCTACCCCCGGCCGGCCGAGCAATTGGCCCAACTCTTGAGACGGCCCGCCCTGTGGATCTGGGGGCACGAGCATCGTTTCGCCATGTATGGCAAATATGCGGATAAGAGAGCGGGATTGGAGGCGTACGGCCGCTGCCTGGGGCATGGCGGGCTGCCCATCGAGGATATCCGGGATGAGCCCAAGCAAGGTGACAAGTACCAGGTCGGCCTGGTGCTCTATGACAGGCGCGAGCGGACCGAAATTGGCCTGCTGGAGATCCCGGTGGGCTTCAACGGCTACGCTAATCTCACCTTTGAGGGGAATAAGTTGACCATAGAGTACAAGGATACGGAGCAGTTGCTGGTCAGGGAGCGTTGGGAGGTTGGCGAGGGCGGCAATTTGAATGGAGTGTCGATAGAGAAGCTCATCGACGACGACGACCGGGTCGTCGTCGAGGGTGTCAGGTTGGAAGAGGCGATCATGTGAAATAAGGGAGGGCGTTATGTTGGTAACGTGCATCACTCACGCTGACGCGCGGGGCAAGAAACATGCATTCCGGGGTTTAACCAAGCAAGGCCAGAAGGAAGCCGAGAGCGCGGCCGAACGATTCCGGGAATTAGCTGAGAAAGGGGTTCCACGCATCGGGTTTGTCATGAGCTCGCCAAAGGCGCGCTGTTTGGAGACGGCCGTCTTGTTGGCCAAGGCGTTAAGCGATTTCGGGCTTATTACCACGTCTGAAGTACTGGTGGATGCCACTCTCAAGGCGGGTTCCATCACCGGCGGTGAGCTGGCTGACCTGGCGAACATGATCGAGGCCCGGCATTTGCTCGTTTCGGCCCATGCGGACCTGGCCAAGGCTTTGCCGGCCGGTGCTGGGTTGGGCTCTACGGCCGTGAAGGATGGCTGGTTCACGACGCGGCCGGTTTTGTTCACGATCGACTATGAAGCTGGCGAGGCGTGGGATAATGCCCGGGTCTTGTATTGTGAAGGCTACGTTGACGATGACTGGCATAGCCTGATTTGATCTAGAGGCAACCAGCATCATCCAGAGTCAGGAGTTCGGGATATGGCATGAGACGAGGTTCAAGCCGTCATCGATCAGTTCATCGAAGAGATATGGAGTTATTCGATAGCCCACTCTTTAAGCCAACACTGATCCAACAGACTCTCGCGCATGAAGGGATCTTCGCGTGCAAAATCAGCGGCTACTTCGTGATTTTCGGCGGCAAAGGTAATCAGGCCACCGCTCCGGTCGGCGAAAGGTCCACCAGCGTATAACGGAAGCGATAGGCTCTGCCAGTACGCCACGTGTTTTGGAGCGATATCCGCAACACGCTCAGGTTCGTCCTGCATTAGATAAACGAAGGCGAAACGTTTCATCATTCCTGCTCCAATTTTGGCGCCACAAGAATTCAATATCCGCAATTAGTATATCACTTCGCCGCAAGTTTTTGGGACACAAACTGTCGCAAAACCGGCCGCCCATTCGTCTTACTTAGCGAAAGACAGTACCGGACTGACAGTTCAGGCCAAATCATGGTCTTAAAGGAGCGACTAAAATGAAACGCGCATTATTGACGGGCGGCAGCGGCCGGCTGCTCGAAGAAGCTCGCCAGGCTGGCGTCGAGCAATTCATCTACATCTCCATCGTCGGCATCGCCCAAATCGTCGGCAAAAGCGAAGCCAACTGCCGCCAGATTGTCAGCCGCGCCCGGCGCCATATCGCCGAACGGCGGCCGCGCTTCGAGGTCTCTCATTATCAACAGACCCGGGCGGTAGAGCAATTCATGCACACCCTGGACACGGGGGACCTGCAGGGTCTGCCGTCGTTGGCTTGAAGATAACCAGCAGCGGAGGAACAGCCTATGCCCACGGAAGATAACCGCTTCGCCAAGGACACAAAACCCTTCATCATCCACGATAACAGCCTGGAGTCCCGGCCGGAGGACCTGGACGCGTTCATCACGCCAAATGAACGCTTCTTCGTCTGTAATACGACCGGGACGCCGCGAATTGATCCGGATACTTACCGGCTGCAGGTGCTGGGCGACGCCATAAAGCGCCCCCTGACGCTGACATTGGCGCAGATCTATGCCCTGCCCAAACGTTCGCTAACCTGTTATCTGGAATGCGCCGGGAACGGCCGCCGTCTATTTGAAGAAGTCCACGGCACGCGGCCCTACGGCAATATAAACACCATGTGGATGATGGGCGGGGTGGGCAACGCCGCCTGGGAGGGCGTGTCGCTGGGATCGGTCCTGGAGATGACCGGCGTGAAACCAAACGCGGTCGACGTCAACATCCAGGGCCTGGATCAAGATGCCCCTGAAGGGGGCACCAACCGGCCTATCCCCATCGAGAAAGCGCTGCAGCCGGATACCTTGCTGGCCTACCGCATGAACGGCCGGCCGTTACCGGCCGATCATGGCTTTCCGCTGCGGGCGATTGTACCAGGGTGGATTGGAACCAACAGCATCAAATGGGTCGGCTCGATCACCGTCTCCTCGGCCAGGGTTTGGGTGCGGCGAAATACGGAGATGTACGTGCTTTATGGTCCGGAATGGCCCCCGGAAGAGCATGCCCCGGCACTGGGCGGCCCGGTGGCGACGCAGAATATCAAGAGCTCTCTGGCCTTGCCTTACCCGGCCCGGTTGGCCGAAGGCACCCATCGCCTGCGCGGCATCGCCCGATCGCCTCACGGACCTATCACCCAGGTATTGTGGAGCGCCGACGGCGGGCAAAGCTGGTCCGAGGCGAACCTTCTGCCACCCATCCTCCCCCACGCCTGGACCTGCTTCGACTTTGAATGGACGGCCGAACGCGGGCATCATTCGCTGATGACCCGGGCTACCGATGCGGCCGGAAATATCCAACCGATGGATCAGCCATTTAACCAGGAAGGTTACCTGTTCAACATGGTCTATCCCCACAAGGTGACAGTAATTCCGCGGTAGATTGAAAGCGTTGCGATAACCTGGGATAATCCCTGGCCGTTCGCTGGCGAGCTACGCGATCCCTGCTTCTTTCAACTCGTCTAGCAGGGCTTTGGCCTCCAGCAGATCGGCCGTCTCGAAGCCCTCGGCGAACTTCTCATAAACCTGGCTGAGTTGCCGGCCGGCCTGTTCCGCTTGGCCCTCTTGTTGCGCCAGGCGACAGAGTCTTGTTGCCACCCTTAGGGCTAGCATCAACATCCCATTCTCTTGGGCGGAGTCCATGGTTGGTTGATACAGGGCCTTGGCCTCGGCCGCATTGGCCGGGGAAGTGGCTAGAAGCAGGTCGGCCATAAGCAGGCCGATGTCGGGCAAAACTTTACCAACAGAATCCTTGCCACCGATCGCCAATAATTCTTCGAGCAAGCTTAATCCGGCGGCCGGATTTCCGGTCAAACCAAGCGCCGAGGCCTGAATGGAGACCAGCATGGGCCAGAAAACCGGCGGCGTAACGTGGGCCTGATACAAGGTCATACCGTGGTCGATGCGGGCCGTGGCCAGCTCGATGGCCGAGGGCAGGCCGTCCAGGCGGAAACAAACCTCGCTGACCGCCGCCGCGTTCTCGCCGGTCAGCTCAAAGTCAGGCCTGGCCGCCCGGGCTCGCTCGACGAAGAGCTTC
>CP070688.1:3708769-3717165 GCA_020353135.1 Chloroflexota bacterium | reverse complement strand
GATGCGGCTCATGAGAGAGGTTTGCGCGTCGTGACCGACCTGGTCATGAATCATACGTCGGACCAACATCGCTGGTTCCAAGAGGCGCGCAAAGGGCCGGATTCACCATATCACGACTACTACGTTTGGAGTGAAACCGGAAAAGAATATGCCGGAGCCCGGATCATCTTTCTGGATTATGAGGGCTCGAATTGGACCTACGATGGGCAGGCGGGCAAGTATTTCTGGCACCGCTTTTATAGCAGCCAGCCGGACTTGAACTATGATAACCCGGCCGTGCACGAGGAAATGCTCAACATCATGCGCTTCTGGCTTGATCTGGGCGTTGACGGTTTTCGCGCGGATGCAGTCCCCTATCTCTACGAGCGTGAAGGCACAAACTGCGAGAACTTGCCCGAAACCCATGCCTTCCTGAAGAAGGTGCGCCGCATCATGGATGAGGAGTATCCGGGACGGGTGATCATCGCCGAAGCCAATCAGTGGCCTGAAGATGTACGAGCCTATTTCGGCGACGGCGACGAGTGCCACATGTGTTTCCATTTCCCGATCATGCCTCGTCTATATATGGCCCTGAAACAAGCTGACAAGAGCTCAATTCTGGACATTCTTGCCCGTACCCCGGCGATCCCGACCGGCGCCCAATGGTTGACTTTTTTACGCAATCACGACGAACTGACCCTGGAGATGGTCACACCGGAAGAACGGCAGTGGATGTGGGAGCAGTACGCGCCAGAGCCAAGGATGCGTCAGAATCTGGGGATCCGTCGACGCCTCAATCCTTTACTGGACGGCGACAAGCGTCGCTGGCTGCTGATGAACGCCCTGCTACTGTCCTTACCCGGAACGCCGATCATCTACTACGGCGATGAGATCGGCATGGGCGACAATATTTGGCTGCCCGATCGACATGGCTGCCGCACGCCGATGCAGTGGAGTAGCGCCAAGAACGGCGGGTTCTCCGAAGCCGATGAAACCTATTTCCCTGTCAACAGTGACGAGCTTTATGGCCATCAGATAGTTAACGTGGCGGCCCAAGAGGACGACCTGGAATCTCATCTATGGGCGATCCGATTCTTACTACGGGCCAGGCGCAAGCAGGCAGCTCTGCGCCTGGGCAAGATGGACGTGATAGAGGTCAATGAACCCGCGATCCTGGCCTACTGGCGAGTTGCCGATTCCGCCAATGGCGAAGAGCGACTCCTGTGTCTCTACAATCTGAGTAATCAACAGCAGTCGCTGGCCCTTGATCTGGCCACCTACCAGGGGCGGGCGCTGGTCGATCTACTGGCCGGCGACAACCGGACCATCATCACTGAATGGCCGGTCGTCATCAATCTGGGCGCTTACGCAAGCCACTGGTACCGGTTAGAGAATTCAGGCGACTAAAACGAAAAAAGACCTGTCGGGCTTTATGTCCGACAGGCCTCACTTGCCACTTCTCATTGGCAATCCTCACCGACGCCGTCCGCCGCCAAGAAGCACCAGGTAATAAAGGAACTGGCCGACGGCCGCCACCGCGGCCGCAACATAGGTCAGGGCGGCGGCGTCCAAAACCTTGTCAACGCCCTTCATTTCATCGCCAATCATAATACCGTTCCCGGCCAACAGTTTCTTGGCCCGCCGGGAGGCGTCGAACTCCACCGGCAACGTAATCAGGGTGAAGATGACAGCCAGGCCAAACAAGACCAATCCTACCCACGCCAGGGCCGTGAAGCGGAAGAGAAAGCCGATGATAAACAGCCAGGGCGCCAAGGTGCTGCCGAACTGGGCAGCCGGAACGATGGCGCTGCGAATTTGCAGCGGGAAATAGCCGCCGGCATGCTGCAACGCGTGCCCCATCTCGTGGGCAGCGACACCAGCGGCGGCCACACTAGGCGTGCTATAGACCTCGGGACTCAAGCGCAATGTTCGACTGCGCGGGTCATAATGATCGCTGAGCCTGCCTTTGCTCTCCTCGATTTGGACGTTGTGCAGACCCTCTGAATCGAGCAACATTCTGGCCACTTGGGCCCCAGTCACGCCCCGTGCGGTGCGGACTTTGCTGTATTTGTCAAAAGAACCTTTCACACGGGATCGGGCCCACAGTCCCAGAATCAGACCCGGCAGTGCAAAAAGCAGCCATATAGGGCTAAAGAACATCTTAGCTCAAAGTATCCTTCGATTCGAAGCGTCTCTTCGAAGTCACAGGGACCGGCCTCGGCTTCAATTGCTCGGCTTTGCGCCTCTGTAAAACCACTCTAGCATATCCAATCAAGGCCATGCCCACAACACCGGCCGGTAATAAAACGAACAACGGATTGAGTGTAAGCATACGGAACCTCTCGATTTCTGTGCGCTGCAAGGAAGGCCCTTGCAGCTACTATGGTCGCCATTCTTGCATACATTGAAATGCCCGTCAATCGCTCGGACGCTTTTCAAATATGCTTCTTACAAATCCGCAGCCGTCTATTATCGCCCTCTAAGGTTAAAGTCTGGCGGCTATCCGGCCTATTGGCGGTCGTGTAGAATCGGACAAGCTTCGAGACAGGCTGAATTCACAAGGGATTATGGCAGCGACGATTGCCGATCGCATACCTGAGATATTAGACGCGAATTCTTCATCTTCTATTGTTGCCGGGGTCGGTTTTAGAGTCGGCTTGCGGACCGGCAGAAGGCTGCTGCCGCTTCTATTGTTTCTGGCCATCTCAATTGCTGCTCCCGTGGCCTTAGCACAGAGTACCGGGAGTGAGACGGTTGATATAAGCGCCCGGGCCGGCTACGACAGTTACTACAAGGGCGATTTCTGGACGCCAGTTCACATTGAAGTGGCGAACACTGGACCGGAAATACAGGGCCATCTTCAAATCGTAATGGACGCCGGAGGGGGCGGTAGCGGCGAAGTCATCTACCGCAGCCCGGTTTCCCTGCCAACACAGTCCAACAAGCGCCAGACGCTCTACGTGTTCGTGCCCTCTTTCGCGACGGCCCTTAGTGTCGAGTTGATAGACCACTCCGGTCGATTGGTGGCGTCTACCTTGACCAATACGCTGTCACGACTGGCAACAGAGTCGTTGGTGTTTGGCGTCGTTACGGAAGTTCCCGGCCGCCTGGAATACCTGGACAATGTAACCGGTGCGCGCAGTGAGGCGGCCGTGGCCTATATGGCTGTTGCCGATTTGCCTGAAGCCGCGGCCGCATGGAACGCCCTGGATGTGATCGTCATCCATAGCGTGGATAGTGGCCAGCTGACGGTCGAACAGCGCCAGGCGCTAGAAGGATGGTTGGACGCCGGCGGGCTTCTTGTCGTCACCGGCGGACCGGCATGGCAAGAGACGACGGCCGGCCTAGCCAATTTGTTGCCGGTAAGCATTTCGGGAACGCAACTGCTGGATGATATCCCAGCTCTGCGCGAGTTGAGCGGCCTGGCCTTTCGCGATCCTGGCCCCTATCTCTTGACCAACAGCGGTCTGTCCAGTGGTGAGGCGTTGCTTCATCATGCCGGATCCCCGCTGCTGGCCCGAAGGGAGCACGGCCGTGGCTCGGCATTTTTCCTGGCCCTGGACCCATCATTGGCGCCGTTACTTGACTGGGACGGCAGCCAGGCCCTGTGGTCGGAGGTCGCCGGGTTTGCCCAACTACCGCCCGATTGGGCCATCGGTATCCGCAACAGTTATGCGGCTTCAAGTGCAGTGACCAGCCTGCCAGCCGTTGGTTTACCATCCGCATGGGGCCTGTTCTTATTCCTCATGATATACGTTTTGGTCGTCGGACCTCTCAACTACTTCATACTGCGCCGACTTGGCCGCCGTGAGCTGGCCTGGGTGACGATCCCAGGCCTGGTGCTATTTTTCACCGTTACGGCCTATCTGGTCGGCTTCCAACTAAAGGGCAATGACACGATCATCAACCAAATGTCTATCGCCTTCGGCCGGGCGGGCGGCGACCAGCTTCGGGTGCAGACGCTCATCGGTTTATACTCGCCGCGCCGGGCAACCTACGATCTGGCGCTGCCGACCGAGGCAATTCCCCGGCCTTTTGAGCAGAATTTCGGCGCCCTATCTGGTCCGGGGCACATCGGCGCCATTGAGCGAGCCGGCGAAGTCACAGTGTCCGATATTCGCGTGGACATCGGCGGCGTGGAAACCCTGGTTGCCGATAGCTATCAGCCCGCCCCAAGTGTAACCGGAGCAGTTCGGCTAAGAACCGAGGCCAGTAATGTCGTGCTGGATGTCGACGTCCAGAATAACGGGCCGGCTACTCTGGAGAATGCCACGATTCTGGTTGGGTCAACCGCCATTCCTTTGGGTGACCTGGCGTCTGGAAGCCGGGTCAGCCAATCGGAGCGCGTGACGGCTCTACAGCCTTCGGCCGGCGGTCCGATTATAGCCGGAAGCTACTTGCCGCCGGCGCCCGCGGGTTCGCCCCTGATCTCAAATATGGAGACGATTCTGGGCTCGACAAACTATTACAATGACCGCGAAATCTTTCCGCGCTGGCAGTTGCTGCAGGCCTTGGGGCCTGAATATGGTCCCGGCGCGCCCAGCTACCGGCCGGCCGCGGCTACTCTGGTGGCCTGGACCCAGCAGCCCCAGTTGGACCTGCGATTGGTCGACGCGGAATTCGATACCTCGGCGACGACATTGTATTTTCTAGAATTGCCGATGAGCCAGGAAATCATCGCCAGCCAGGAGATGGTCGTGCCACGGCCGCTGCTTGACTGGCGGGTCTTAGACCAGAATGGCGTCTATGATTTCAGGGTCAGCGATCTCTATCTTCCGCCGGGCTGGATCGAGTTTGAATTCACTCCCTGGCCTGACTTTCGGTCGATGTCGGTTCGCGATCTGACACTGGTACTACAGGCTCCGGATGGAAGCCCCGGCCAACGTTTGCCCAGGGTACAATTATGGGACTGGGAGGAAGAAACTTGGCGAACGGCCGGCGATCCCGCCTGGGGTCGCATAGCAATTGAGGATCCGTTTCTTTACGTGGGCCCGAGCAATGCGGTTCGGCTGCGTTTGCAGAACGAAGGGCCGGAGGGTATTGAAATCAGGCAAGTTTTCCCTGAACTTAGCGGACGGTTGGAATAGGGCCCTGGTCGAGGCCAGGCCCCCGTCTTTTTTAGTTCAGAATCACGCTTCTATGGTCTAGCATACGAGACGATGAGTACCATTATCGAAATCCAGCGATTGGGCAAACAATACGGCAAGGTGACGGCCTTGAGCGACCTGAGCCTGGAGGTCGAGGAGGGCGCGGTCGTCGGTTTTATCGGACCAAACGGGGCCGGCAAAACCACGACGATGCGCATTTTGACCACCTTGCTCAAGCCGACAGTGGGTCAAGCCTGGGTGGCCGGCCACTCGGTGACGGCCAAGCCCAATCGGGTGCGGCAGGTGATCGGCTATATGCCAGATTTTTTTGGCGTCTACGAAGATATGATGGTCTGGGAGTATCTGGATTTCTTCGCCGCTTGTTACAAGATTCCGCTGGCCGGTAGAGCCAGTATGATCGGCGATCTGCTGGCCCTGGTCGACTTGACTCATAAGCGAGATGCTTACGTGGACAGTTTGAGCCGCGGCATGAAGCAGCGCCTTTGCCTGGCCAGAACGCTCGCCCATGATCCGCAAGTGCTGATTCTCGATGAACCGGCGAGCGGGTTGGATCCCCGAGCCAGGATCGAAATGCGCGAATTGCTGCGTGAATTAAAACACATGGGCAAGACCATCTTCTTCTCCTCGCATATCCTGTCCGAGGTGGCTGATGTTTGTACCAACATCGCCATACTTGAGGCGGGACAGCTGGTCGCCTACGGCAGCATGGCCGACATGAAGCGTCAGCTACGATCCCACCGCCTTGTACAACTGCAGACGCTTTCCGATCCGCTTGCCGTTCAGGAATACTTATTGAGTTCTGATCGGGTCAAGGGCGTGTTGGCGGCTGCGGAAGCCGATTTGCCGGCCGGCGCCCTGCGATTCGAGTTCAGCGGCGAGGATGGTGAATTGAGCACCCTGTTAACGGCCCTTATCGGCCAAGGATTCGAAATCGTCTCTTTTGGCGAAGAGAGCGGCAACCTGGAAGATGTCTTCATGCAAGTTACCCGAGGTATAGTGAGTTGACGATGGATAGCGCTGCTACCGAATCACCGGTCGAATATCCGGCTGTGCGGAGTCTGATCGACAACCCGGTCACGGTCAAAGAACTACGAAGCCGCATGCGCGGCCGGCGCGCATTTGTCGTCCTGACAATCTACCTGTTGTTGATGAGTCTGTTTATTTTGCTCGTGTATCTCGTCTATGCGGCGGCAGCTCGTAATAGCTTTGGACCGGGCGGCCGGCAGGCGGGCAAGGCCGTGTTCGGCGCCGTGTTGGCTGTCGAGATGTTCCTGGTTCTGTTTGTCGGTCCGGCCTTTACTTCAGGAGCCATAAGCGGCGAAAAGGAGCGCAGAACCTACGACCTGTTGCGCACGACGCTCCTGCCGGCAAGGGCGCTCGTCAGCGGCAAACTGTTGTCGGCCCTGAGTTACGTATTCCTGCTGATCATGGTCTCCGTGCCCTTGCAAAGCATCGCCTTCCTGTTGGGCGGAGTATCGCCGATAGAAGTTCTTCTTTCGCAACTGTTGGTCGCCTTATCGGCCGTTAGCTTCGCTCTTATAGGCCTCTATTTCTCCAGCCTGATGCGTTCAACCTTGACCGCTACTATCGCGACCTTCGCGGCAGCCATGTTGATGACTTTCGGTTTGCCGATGATTGCCGGCATCGTCGGCTCTGTCCTTGGATCGTTCTTCTTCGGCGGGCCATCGCCGGGCTGGTTCGCAGAGGCTTTGCTCATTTACGCCGGCCTGCTGCTGGCGGCGACCAATCTGCCGGCCACGCTCATAGTCAGCGAAGTGATCCTGCTGGAGGAGGACGCGCTTTTCTTCTTCAGCCAATCCGTTGGCGGTCATACTGTAACTCTGTTCTCGCCCTGGTTCGTGTACATCTTCATCTACATCCTTTTGGCCTTGCTTCTATACTGGGGCTGCGTCAGACGGGTCAAACGTGTGCCGACGAAGTAGCGAATGATGAACGAGCCTTCCCTGTTCGACGACTTGACGCACTGCCTCGGCCGATGGGAACGCCGTCGCTTCTGGTCGGATGTACTGTTATGGTTGCCCCGCGGATTGTTGACCGGCCTGGTCGCCGCGGCAGTCATCGCCGCGCTGTCACGTTTTCGTCCCGTTTTCCATAACAGGGAAGTGGCCCTGATCGCAGTGGGCATGGCCCTACTCGGCTGCATAATCAGCGTTTTGGCCCTGTCGCTTCGTAGGCGATCCTTGCTGGACCAAGCACGCTACTTCGACAGTTATTTAGGACTCCAGGAACGAATCAGCGCCTCCGTTGAGATTCACGCCGGCCGATTGCCGACACCGCCGTCGCTGGCAAGGGAACAGTTGGCCGATGCGGCTCTGGCGGTGGCCGGGGTCGACATACGGCGGCGCATTCCTTTGCGCCCCCATTGGCCCGACCTGGCGATGAATTTTCTGGCCAGCCTGTTGCTGCTGCTGGCGGTCATCCTGCCCAATTCTCTGTCGGCCGTTCTGGATGAGCAGCAGGCTGTAGCCGAGTCGATCGCCGAACAGGTAACAGCGCTGGAAGCCCTGGAGCAGCGAATTCAGGGTGAATCGTCCCTGGTTGACGCCGATCGGCAGGAATTGCTAACGCCAATCGAAGGTGCGCTGCAAGAGCTGAACGGCGGTGAGCTGACCCGCGAGGAAGCCGTAGCTGTCATTTCCCAGGCCGAAGCCGAGCTGCGCGAACTCGCCGAGTTAAGTGACGCTGAAAGCTTGAATCTCGCCTTAAATGAGGCCGGTCGAACCCTAGCCGAGAATCCCTTGACTCAAGCTTTGGGTCAGTCCCTAATGGCCGGCCAATTAGCCCAGGCCAGTTCGGCGCTAAATCAGCTGGCCGATTCTTTGGCGGGATCATCAACCGCCGAAAGCGGCGATTTGGGCCAGACGGCGGCCGCTCTCCAGGAAGTGGCTCCTGCTCTTGCAAGCCAATTGGCCGAGGCAGGCCAGGCTCTGCAGAGCGGTGATGTCGAGTCGGCCCAACAGGCGCTGCGCGAGGCCGCGGCGACGACCCAGCAAAGGGCTATGGAGCAGGCGGCCGGCGCCCAGGCCCAAGCCGCGGCCGAGCAACTGCGATCGGCCCGCGAGCAGGTCGCTTCGGCCGGCGCCTCGGTTAACGGCGCCACGACTGCCGACGGGCAATCGACAAAAGGCGAAGGCTCGGGGCGGGGTCAGGGAAGCCAGGCTCAGGGTAATGGGCAGGGCAATTCGCAGGGCCAGGGGTCCTTCAGCGAAGAAGGGCAGGGAGCCGGCGGACCAGGTCCGGGCGGCGGGCACGCCGAAAGCGTTTTTGTGCCAGACTACGCCGATTTGA
>CP070688.1:3693519-3708669 GCA_020353135.1 Chloroflexota bacterium | reverse complement strand
TTCGCACAGTTTATTGGCTAGACTGTTAGTAGAAGCAGATTGGTACATGCAGCCAGCCGGCCGTCTACTGTGAAAGCTAGAGGAGTCTGGTTGTGGCCTCATCGCGAAGGCGAAGGCCACGGCGATGGTGGCTATCGGAGGTGCTCGATGAAATGCCCCGTATGCGAACATGAGACCGGAGAATCCCTTCTGAAGTGTTCGGAATGTGCGAATGTCTTCGACCGCGAGACCATGGAGGAGTACGAGCATTTGAACTATTTGCTCGCCTGGTTACGTGACCAGACTGAGTCGCTTGAGCCGACCGTTAGTCTACAACTGCTCGCTGAGGCGCAACGACGGAAGAAGCGTCTAGTCGAACTACTACACATCGAGGAGATCGTCCCGTCCGCTGAACCAGTCAAGGCAGTTCCATTATCAACTCTAACTGAGTATGCGCGCGAACTTGAGCTCCTTCGAGCCACCCGAAAGAGGTTCGCCGAATGGAGGATCAAGAAGGTCCTGTCAAACGATACCTGTCTGTCTGTGTTTGACCATCTGCGGGCAGAGAGCTCCAGAATAGAGCAAAAGATGGGAGATTCAAAGGTGGCAGTGGTTCCCCCTTCTGAGCTGGATACACTGAACTTCATTTCGGCCCAGCTTCCATCCTGGCTAGCGAAACACGTGGTTTCGAAACAAGAAATCGGCGAGATAAGGAAGTGCGTAGACGAGAGAAAGGCCGCCCTACTGGCGACTGAAACGGAAGCGGTTCCGGCGACCGGACCTGTCGAGCGCGCGACTGTCGAGCCGGCGCCTGGTATACCAGCCAAACCTGAACCTGTAGCGACGACCACAAAGGTTAAAGCTCGACCGAAGCCGCCGCCCAAACCACGAGAGCCGATAATCGACTGGCCTAAGATGAGACAGAAAGCAAGAGACGCGGCCGCCTCCGGCATGCTACTGAACGTACTGTTGTACCTTGGAGCGTTCATGATCATTATCTCGGCTGCAATTCTGGTTATTCGCTTCTGGGAATCATTCCCGCCAGCTCTGCAGTTGGCCGTGATAGCGGCCGCCCCGGCCATCTTTTATTTGCTGGGTTGGCTAGGTCGGGCAAAGCTGAAGTTGCCGCAAGCCGGAAGAGTCCTGACATACATTGGCGCGCTACTTGTCGCCGTTGATTTCGCCGCTATCTACCAGTTCGGCGGGCTTTCAGGGCAGATAGATTCGGCTTTGTACTGGTTTGCGGCCTCCCTCGTCTGCACCACCATTTACGCCCTGACAGCCTGGCGACTGCCGACCGAATTTGCCGGTTACATAACGTCCATTGGGTTGGTCAGTGCGCTGGCAGCGCTGACTGCCTGGATTGGTCTACCGTTGCAGTGGCAAGTAGCGTCGGTAGCGTTGTCGGCTCTTGTCGTGCTGGCGCTTGCTTACCGCCTGCAGCAAGCCTCCGGACATTGGGGTGATCTTGCTACCGCCGGGCGAAGGCTGCCCCATATCCTGCTGCCGCTGGCACAGATCGCCGTTCTCTTTGCTCCCGGCCGGCTGTCCTGGGCGCAAATGATGACTTTTGCTCTGGCCTCAACCGGTTACGCGACGCTAGGTTGGCGATTTGCGCGACAACCTCGCTGGCAGGCTACTCTCACTCATGCTTCCGTTTGGAGTTCGGTGGGAGCCGTCCTTTTCGCCATTCTGGCGATACAGCTACCTGCAAGATGGTACGCAGCGACCGCCGCGTTGGTCGCCCCAATCTACATTGTCGCCGGTAAGAAATTCGGCGATCGATTATCAGATGATTTCCGAAGAAAGAGCCTCTGCCTGGCCGCATTCTATGGGGCCGGCTTTGGCTTGCTGGCATTGGCGATTCTTGCCAGTCTTGGGATGCTTCTTGGCGAGCTTTTTGGACCGAACGAGAATCTTTGGGCCGCCGTCATAACCTTGGTCGTCGCCTCCGTCGTCCTTTCCGGCAGCTCAGCTCTGTTCCAGAGCGCATGGTTCCTGCTGGCGGGTAGCGGTCTGTTCATCCTACCTTTCTCAATCGTTCTCGCCTATTGGCTAACAAGCGCCGAGCTGCGGCAGTGGGCGCCGTGGTTAATGACGGCCTGGTCGGGCCTGGCCATCCTATACATGAGCACGGAGAGGTTCCTGTCTCTGGGTGTCAGGTACGGTATGGCTCTCCAGTTCTGGGCGCAGGCGCTGGCGCCATCGGCGGTACTTGGACTGTTCATCAATTACTTGTTCACGGCTGAGGAATGGATTCCTGGGCCGACATTGTTTGCCCTTGCCTCTGTCATGCTGATTTATGCCATTTCTATTTGGATACACGACGACGCGGGTCACCCAGCCCTGTCCGGTCTGGTCGCCTGGTTGCCAGAACCGTTTCGCAGTTCCATCTTCTTGTGGCCGCTGGGCCTTTTGCTGCCGGTCTGGGCCGCAATCGCCTGGATTGGCGCCGGCATGCAGCTGAATTGGTTGGGAACGGTCCTGGCAATCCTTGCCCTGGTCTATATCGGCTTGGGACAGCTTATCTTCAGCCGGCGCCCAAGTTACAGACTTCCGCTGCACGCGTATTCCTATGGCCTGCCGGCAATTGGCATCGGCCTTGCAGTAGGCGACACGTGGGCATTGCTGGTCACGCTGATCTTGTCCGTCGCCGTCCTGGCTGCCCAGGCCTACATCTACCGGCGAGTCCTGGAAGTCGCAGCAGCGGCCGTGCTCTTCATATGGCCATTCCAGTTGGCGCTTACCATATCCCCCATTACACCTCACGCCTACACCCTGGCCTATGCCTTGCTGGCTGGTCTTGTCTATATTCCCATTGGCCAGGCCCTTCGCCCCAGGGGTTTTCGTATGCCATGGAAGATTGAACCTGATCGCTGGCCCAGGCCGCGAGAAATACCGCATGCGATGGCCTTATACTCGCTTGGATACGCGCTGGCCGCTTGCGCTTTGGCAGCGTCAATTCTCGGCCGTTTCGACGTATTTGCAGTGAATGTTTCCTGGATTGGCGTCGCCGTTCCACTCGTTGTTTGCAGCATCCTCGCTTTCGGCTTGTACCGCTTCCGTGAGCGCCCCTTTGCCTGGGCGGCCATTCTCGTCCTAACGATCGCCTTCTGGCAGACCCTCGCGCTGCTCCAAGTTCCTGAGATATACGCTGCCGCAGCCTGGGTGGGACTAGCCGTCGCCTATATGCTGGCTGAACGCGCTTTGGCCCGATGGATGGGAACGTCCTGGATGGCTGCCCTTGGTAAACCTCTGTGGGCCGGCGCCATTGTCTTATGCGCTTTGGGCTTGCTGTTGACGGCCGGCGACACATATGACGCTCTGTCTGGAAAAGATTTGGGGCACTTCGGACCCATTATCCTGGCCCAAAGCCTGGCGGTGGGGCTCGCGATTCTTGCCGCATGGCTGTATCGGAGCCGTTGGCCGCTCTATTTTGAACCATGGCTGATTTTCTTCCCGGTTACGCTATTCTTCGTCGGATATGGTTCGCGCGTCTTTGGGCAACCACTGGCAACAGAGCAATACAGCTTTGTCTGGATAGGGTTGGCGCTCCTTCATCTAGCCTCAGCCGCTATCTTGGATTCGCGTACAGTTCGTTACGCTCACGGCCTCTTCGCGGGTGGATACGCAGTGGCCGTGCTAGCCCTGGGCTGGTCGGTCCCAGACCGCTACACCAATACCATCGTGCTGGGCTTAGTCATACTAATAGCCACGTGCTCCCAAGTTCTTGTCCACTTACGCCGTCACCGCACGTATGACGATCTTTTGGGCCTGGTGCGCCTCCAGCCCGATACGGTGTCCTGGCAAGCAGCTCGTGGCCTGTTCCTTTTTATCGCGGTATATGGCTTCCCGGTCTGGCTGGCTCAACTGCTAACATATCATCAAGTTGCGATAGCATGGCGAGGCTTAGCATTTGCCGTTGTCGCCCCACTCTATATTGCCCTTGGCCTATTGTTTGGCCGGTTAAGGACTGTATACACATGGCCTTTCTATAGCGCCGGATATGCGCTGACGGCCATCGGCGCAATGATCGCTATTGACGATCAACGCTTATTCATCGCTATCCTTTGCCTGAATGCCGCCGTGTATGCAGCCTCAAGCTACATCTTCAGGCAACCGTTCTGGCTCTATCTGTCAAATACGCTGCTCCCGATCATTGCTCTTCTGGTCCTGGACTACAACGAGCAATTGACGCCGCCCTTGGTAGCCGCAACTTACATGGGTCTGGCTTATGCTTATGTGCTGGTAGGTTGGCTGATCGATCGTCGGATCGGCGAGGATGATGGCATTTCATCCTACTCGCTGCCGTTTTTCGCGGTTGGTTATTTGATGTCGGCCATATCCCTTGCGGTGGGCAGCCGAGAGCGTGCATTGGCCATCAGTGTGTTCTCTTCGGCCGTACTCCTATATAGCCTTTCGGCCCGGCTGTTCCGGGAAACGCTTTTCGTTTATCCTGCGGCCTGGCTAGCAGCCGTGCCTTACTATCTGCTGATGACCCTAACGCCGATTGCTGAAGCCTGGTATGGGGTTGGTCTGCTGCCGCTTGTCGCAGCTTACATCGCCATTGGTCGCTTTGTGTTCCATGGGGTCAAACTAGACGCCATGAGTTGGCCCGCCATTCTCGCTTCACTAGTCCGGCCGGCCATGCCCTTTTATCTGTTAGCCTATGCCTTCACCATCTGGGCGGTTACCGCCTCCTTCGGCGACGCCGCGCCTTTGACGGCGTCGCTGGTCCTGGTTTCGGCCGTTTACTTCGGATCGGCCGCCCTCTTTCGGTCATTTGTATGGCTATATCCTGGTCTGTTGACAGCCCACATGGCGATTCTCGCCTACATCAGTATCGATCCTGGGGGCGGCGCGGTTCAATACCTCAGCATTCCGTACATGATCCTGACCTGGCTGCTGGTACTCTTCGGGCTCGGCTTCAACCGCCGCTTTCAGGTTGTGCCGAAGGTTAAGTTCGCAAGCCGCTCGTTCAAGATCGGGCGCTGGCAAGTGATCATCGGCGGCTGGCCTTCCATCGGTTATCTGTTAACTCCATCCTGGTCGCAGCCGTTCTTTATCTTTGTCGTCCTGGATGTGATCGTGTGGCAGTTGGTTGCCCTGGGTGGCTATGAAACTACAGTGCTCTTGGCTTGCAGCAATATGCTACTAACTGGAATCTTGGCCACCGCCTGGCGAGACTGGGCCCTTAGCTACGGCGCTTTGGGATTCGCGGTATTGGCCGCGGGCGCTTCGTTCGCTTGGGCGGACTTGACTATGTCATCGGCCTTGGCTTTGATGGGCGGAGTGGCGCTAGTTCTCTATGCATTGGCCAGGCTAGTTGAATTGGCTCGAATTCGATATCCAAGACTGCTCATGTGGAGCAGGCCGCTGGAGCGAGTGGCCGTACTTTTGTCCATTGCGGCCGTCATAGGCACAGTGCCAAGCGTAGTCGATAACGGCCAGGCGACGGCCGCCGCGCTAGGCTTTGCCGGTACGCTGTACTTGGTTATTGCCTATCGTGCGCGCCATCAACAACTGGGTTATCTGGCCGTAGCAATGCTGGAACTGGCCTGGATACTGATACTGATCGGACGGGAAATAGCACAGCCACAGCTTTATGCCGTTCCGATCGGCCTCTACTTCACCGGCATTGGCGTCATGGAGCGCCGTCGTGGCAACGTCCGTTACGCCAATATTCTGGAGGGCTTTGGCCTGGCAGTTATCTTGCTCACCACCTTCATCCAGTCGCTGCAGCCGTCCGGCGGCCTCCTTTACTTCCTATTGCTCCTGGTTGAGTCATTTGTGGTCACTGCCTGGGGACTTATAAGAAATGTGAAAGTCCCATTCTTTTCTGGCCTGGCGGCAATCATTCTGAACATTGTCGGCCAGCTGGTATTTGTGGCAACGGTCAATGATCTGTGGCGCTGGATCATTATCCTTGGTACCGGTGTACTCGTGATCAGTCTGGGTATTCTGATCGAGAGAAAGCGTGAGTACATCGCAACACAGATCGGCGAGTGGCAAGCCGAGCTAAGGACCTGGAGCTAAAGCTCGGATTTGGCCAACATAGGAAGGCCTAGCAAACGGAAGAATATCATGCTTGAGCAATCAGAACACCGCAATCGGATTTGGTCCTACCTCTCGATCATCGTTGGATGTCTGCTCCTGCTAATTGGAACATTGGCCACTGTCAGCTATCTTGGACTGCCTTTCGTCTTGACCGGCGACGATATTCTCGGGCCGCAGCTAGGCCAGATGGCCACGATCTTCTTAGGGCTTGCGGGGGGCGGCCTGGCCTTTTACCACGGCCTAAACAGCCTACGCAGCAAGCCTTCATCGCCGGCACGGTTGCCGCCTGCATATTTCTTCGTCATTACCTTTGCTATCGTCCTGGGATTGGGCAATGTTTTGCTCAATTATGAAGTAGCCGTCGATCTTCTATTTCCACCCTTATTCCTGCTTGGCGCAGCCCTACCTACCTTTGGGGTTCTAGCTTACGCCGGAAAGCAACTTGGCTGGCCCGTTACTTGGCGCCAGGGCTCTACGGCCCTGGTGACCGGCAGCACGCTTTCGGTAGTCGTAACGCTCGTTCTGGGCACGTTCATTTCCGCACTGATTTTCATACTTATCATGCCTTTTGAGTTGCTGGCCGGGTCTATTGAGGAACTCATGCAATTCGGCGGAGCAGGATTCCTGGAACGCTTCTTCTTCTCACCATACGTGATCGTCACCCTATTGATTACAGCCTTGCAGGCGCCGATTCCTGAAGAATTCGCCAAGGCAATCGGTCCAGCATTTATGAACTCACGACTCCGCAACGAGCGCCAGGCTTTCATGATTGGGCTGACGGCCGGGGCCGGTTTCGCGATTCTGGAGAACATGCTTTACGAAGGGATATATGCTCAGTGGAGCGGCTGGAGTTGGGGTGGCGTGACCTTGCTGCGGGCCATTGGGTCAGTCTTGCATCCACTTTGTACAGCCATCATTGCTGTCGCTTTGTTCAGAGAGAGGGAACGAAATCCTGGCTGGTTCGGCCGGGTGGCCAAGGCCTACGTCTTCAGCGTAGCCATCCATACCCTGTGGAATGGTGGATTTGATGCTTTTCTCTACATAACCGGCATCGACTATTACAGTGGGCTAGGCCGATCATTGAATGTATACGGCGAAAGCGTAACGATCATGCTAATCGTTTATCTGGTAGTCTTGTCCCTCGGCCTGTGGTGGCTACTGAGGAGCACCGTGATAAGCATGTCCCAGGATGTTCAACCGGCAATACAACCCGTGGCCGTATCGGCGCGAGCCCTGGGCGTGCTGGCCTTTGCCAGCGTGCTGGTCATCGTACCTGTAGGAGCAGCACTTGGCCCGGCGCTCGACGCGATTCGAGAAGCGCTTACACTTGGCCCACCCTAGCCGCCGGTCTGGCCGAGAAGGCCGGGCGCCGATGGTCAGCGTTTAGCGGTTCGCCACCAACAGTTCATGACCAACGAGCAGGCTGCTCGCTGATCAGTAATTGTTCGTGCCAAATGCGTTGTCGAGCAGCATCCTGAGCTTGTTTCTCAATACGGCATACGAGAAATAACGGTTGGCCAACTCATAATTGCGCTGGCACATCTGGATCTCAAGCTCTTTGTCGGCCAGGACCCTGCGGGTCATCTCAACCGTCTCGTCGGTGATGTAATCGTCGAATTCGATGACCATGAATCCTTTCGGCCGGATGTCCGTCGCGTAGATAGTGTAGTTATTCACCACGATCGGCCGTTTGTAATACAGCGCCTCCAAGAAGGCATTGCCAAACCCTTCAATGGTTGACGGATATGTCACAAGATCAGCCAGCGGATAGGCATCCCACAGACTGTAGACCTTACGACCATCTTCTGATTGGCCTCGATGCTCGTCGAAAATATCGTCGGCGAAAAGCAAATCCACGTCGAGCAACTGGGCGAAGTCTCTGATCCGCTTTGGATATTCATAGCCGTCGTCGCCTGAGGCGTGGGTGACGACCAGTCGCGCCTTTTTGCCCAGCCGGCTGACCAGTTCGATGGCTTGCTCAATGCCCTTACGCTGTACAACGCGGGTCGGTTGAATAATGAACAGTTCGTCATCCTCTAATCCAAGCGACTGGCGCACGTCGGCCGCATAGGTGTCGGAATCGGAAGGCGGATTCTCGAAGTCCATAACGTTGGGAACGATTATCGCGCTGACCCCCTTTCGCCGGGCCAGTTGATGCCTGGCTTCCGAATTAATGACGACGTGTTGAACCGACGGCAGGTCGGGCGGAAAGGCCATCGATATATAATCGCCGACGCTGTTGACGATCAAGGGCTTGCGTTCCCAGGTGAAATCGTGGTGGTGAGCAACGGTGGGAATCTCCGTCTCGGCGATGATCTCTGTAAGCGCCAATGTAAGCGGGATGTTCAGCGGAAAAGAGAGTAAGTTCTGCGGAATCAACAGATCGATGTTGAATTCTCGGATAAATCGGGAGATATGCTCGCGGAAAAATCCCCTGCGGGCGTGGATCCAGGCCGTGTCTTCTTCAGTGCGTACAACCTCTCTGAAGAAGCGATAATACCTCTCGCGGATCTCCGGATGGCGGAAGTGGGCTTCCGGTACGACCATACTGCGCTCGTCCGGCCGGTCGGACAGACCCGAAAAATAGCAGCAAGTATGGCCCATCTCCTCTAGCACCTGCGCCCACTTGGATGTTTCCAACGAAACGCCATCGGTTCCCTCAAATCGAAACGAGATGAAACCAATGTTAAGCGACCTGGTTATCATGCTATTCTCCTGTGATGCTTCGGAAGTAATTAAGGAACTGTTCAAACTGCGTTTCTTTGTCGAATCGCTCGACAATTACTTCTCGAGCGCGAACGCACATTCTCCGATAAGCATCTTGATTCGTCCAGAGATTCTGGATCGCCGCCGCCAGCCCTTTGCTGTCTCCTGGCTCAAACATGTAACCGGTCTGGCCGTCGAAGACGACCTCGGGCACGCCGCCAAGTTTTGACGAGATCACCGGAACGTTCATGGCCATGGATTCCTGCAAAACATTGGGCAGTCCTTCCTTGTAGAGGCTGGGCAGAACAGTGATGTCTGCGCGCTCAAAGACATACTGCGGTTCAGACGTGAACGGGAAAAAGCTAACGTGGTCGCCCAATCCCAATTCCTCAGTCAGTCCTTTCAAAGGGCCTTCGTCGGGCCCATCGCCGACCAGCATCAAGTGGATAAACGGCAGAGGACCGGCCGCCAACTGTCGCAGCGCCTCAAACAGCACCGGATGGCCCTTGCGATGTTCAAAGGACCCCACCGAAGCGAGCACCGGGCCGGCATTTTCCGGCAGTGCGTAGCGTTCCCTCGCCGTTTCTTTACCCTCGGCCGCGGACCTGAAGCGCCGGGCGTCCACACCTTGATAGATGAGCGTTGTGAACGCTTCGGGGATCGCATAGGTCTCAACGAGATATTGCCGGGTGAAATCGGCGATCGCTATCACGGTGGAGTTGATCGCCTCGTCAGGCCGGTAGAATCGGCGCTCGTACTCTGGGACGATGGTGCCTGACTTGGGCAGAAGATGGGTTCGCAAGCCAGCGGCGGCGATACACCGGGCCGCAAAAACCGAGCAATGGAAGCCTTGCCGGGGTGGATGGACCGTGCAAACGGCCACATCGCACTGGCGCAGCGCGTCCGTCCAGATTTGAATATGCTCGTCCCGTTCTTGGATCACTTCATCCCAGTCGTACGTATAGATGCGGGCTCCGGTATCAGAGCACTGCCTGACCATCCAGCTGCCATCAGGTGCAAGCAAGGTGACCTGGTGACCACGCGCCAGGAAGGCGCGCAGCGCCTCAGTAACCCATATCTGCGTTCCGCCATGCAGTGGCGTATCCTCAATGAATCCAATATTCATCTAGCCCTCCAGGCTAGCTCTCCAGGCCAGCTCTCCAAGATTGCTCTCCAAAACCTCTATTAAGCGGCCACCTCATACGAGTGAACGAGCAAATGCTGGAATGCTGTGCTCAAAGCCGCTACGCTGAATCGCGATCGGATCGCCTGGCGATTGTGTTTACGCCATTTCGTCCAGATTTCCGGCCGCGTCAGCAGATCCGAAGCCTCCTCCAGAAATGCTTCGGGAAGGTGACCTTCAGGAAACAACAAGTAGTGTATTCGTGAAGCTTCGGGCAGATCCTCGCCTATCACGTCGGCAAACACCACTTCCGGACGGTATCGGCTGCAGATGATTGGTACGCCTACGGCTCCCGACTCGATGATGGGCAATCCACGGCCCTCGATCTCGCTTGGGACTAGAACGGCCGTCGCCAGGCGAAAGATGTCGGCGATAGTCATATCCTCGAAGCAGTGTTCGTCAAATGAAGGATGTGATTCGCGGCCGCTCGAAAAGGCCAAAAAAACACGTTCGGCGATGGCCTGGGGCAGGCTGCCGATCAACTCGCCGTAAGCATCTAGAATCGTTTCAAGATCACCCTGGTGCTCCTGCGGCGTTGGACCGGTGATGTGCAGAACGACCTGCCGATCAGGTTTGCGCTCAAAGGCCGCCCGCATCGGTCCTTGCAGCAGGGCCTGGACCAGTTCTACGCTCCTTTCAATGCGCTTCCGGGCGATCACTCGTGTGGGCTGCAACAAATAGATGATATCCTCGGCCGTGAGTTCCAGCTCGAGTCCGTCTCGGGCGCCGATTACCCGAGGACGCTGGTGATTCATCCACTCGTGAAGTTCCCGCCGGTGCTCGTCGAGCGAGCGCGGTCGAATCTCGGCGCTGCCATTTGACAGGATTTGGGCCATGCGCAGACGCGCATGCTTGACGTCGTCGTCAGTATAAGCGGCGAAGAGCGTGTCGCCGACACAGGTCGAGATCTCCCGGACCTTGCGCCGGGGAAATCGATGTTCTTTGACGAGTCTTTCTGACTGTCGTCGGTTGATGTTCACCTGCAGCCATCTCCGGCCGCGCCACGGATAGAGCTTCTGGAATAAGGAGAAGAAAGGCTCGTTATGGATGTTGCGGAAAAAATGATCCCTTTCACCCGGTTCATCCCCTGGTTGCCGTTCGGCGGCCGGTTTGCCTCCATCCCAGTAGAAATCGTGGTTGGAGTTGATCACCAATATTCCCAGGGCCTCGGTGGCCAGCGCCAGGGCCAGTGTCAGCGCGAGGTTGCCCGGATTAGAGGCAACATTCACCGGGAAGAGCAGGCCAATATTGTTTGTCACCAGGTAATCGGCGAGTTCCCCGGCGATCACATTCGCTTGCCGATATACTTCCGTTGCCAGCTCCGACGAGCGCCGGCTGCCGGCCGGCATATCCTCGAGGTAAAGGGCGCTGAACCATTTTCCCTCATCCCACTTCGACCAGCCATTGATCCCGTCGATCTGGCAGCGCGACCATTGAGGCTTCAGAACGGCGTCTGCCTGAGGGTGAAAGTCGCCAGCGATGAAGTGAAGTCGGGCATCCACATCTGGCTGGTACAACGCTTCCAGAACGCGTGCATACTTGGCGATCTCGATTGAGACGCCGTCGATGCCAAAATCAAATGTCAGAAACGCTGGGCCCTGACTAATGGCCTGCAGGTAGTCCGCCCTGGTAGCTGGCAACGGTTTTTGCGGACGAGACTTGACGAGCGCTAGCTGCCTGGAAACTTCCTCCCATGAAGATACCTGCGCATCGCCTATGAAGTCGAAGTCGGCCATAGGGGCCATTATAGGGTTTACCTCTGGGCTATGCCAGCGAAAAGGCTCGGTTAAGGCGTCGCCAAGCGCTTACGCCGCTCGCCAAAGCGCCCGGAGACCTGGCGAATCCTTCGCCTGGCCAAGAATTTGCCTGGCGATTTCTTCGCCAGGCCCGTTCTCGGCCCTTGGCTGCGGCCGTTTTTAGGCGAATCGCTTAATGTGCTATCATATCAGGCCAAGGATCAGGGCTTGCACAGGCGCCAGAACCGGCCGGACTGTTTGATTCTGAGTACAGGAGGGACTTATGACTTCAATTCGACAATTACTCGAAAAGAAAGGCCGCGATGTTTGGTCGACTTCGCCCGAAGAGTCTGTCTATGATGCTTTATTGCTTCTGGCGGAAAAGAACATCGGAGCCCTGCTGGTTCTTCAAGATGGCGAACTCGCGGGTATCGTTTCGGAAAGGGACTACGCTCGCAAGGTGATCTTACATGGCAAGGCATCTATGGAGACGCCGGTCAAGGAAATCATGACCGAAGAAGTGCACACGGTCGACCCGCAAAAAACCGTTAAGGAAGCCTTGTCCCTCATGACTGACAAGCATATCCGGCACCTTCCGGTGATTGAGGGCGAGAAGATCGTTGGCCTGGTCTCCATAGGAGATCTGGTCAAGAGCATCATCGCCGATCAGGAGTTGATGATCAGCCAGTTGGAGCAGTATATCTCGGGGATGTAGGCCTTAATCAGACAGCATCCCTACGAATTTGGCTGGCCTGACGATCTCGGCGGCGCCGAACTTAGACAGGGCCAGCAATTCCTTGTCGCCGGTCACCACATAATCGGCCGCACCCAAAACAGCACAGGCCAGGAACATCTCGTCGAAAGGATCGGCTACGGCCCCAGCCACATTGGCACATCCCGTTACAGGCTTGCCCAATGCCGTCCTATAGTGGCCCGGCCGGAAAGTAACCCGCCTCAATCGCTTTAGCCTGATCGGGTTGGAAAGGTGGCTCCCACATGCGGTCGTACTGTTGGTGACTGCGGAAAAAATCGACGACAAAACTCATCCGGTCACGCAAACTAGCCCAGTTTTCCGCCCCGCTGCCGGACAAAGTATCCCGTCCTATTTCAAAGGCCCTCACCAATTCCAGGCACCTGGCGCTCTCAAAGGAGAGTAGATCCATGGGATAGGAGATGACGCCGGTAGGCGCTATGACGTTTTGGCTGAGTTTTAGCTCCCGGCTGGGCAAAGTGATCGACATCATCATTTGCGTAACGGCCCTGGCGATCAGCTTGCGGGTCGCGGCCGATTGCTTGGGTGCGGCTTTTTTCTTCATTCCGCGTTCCCCAGAAGACCTGGAAAACATCTCGAGAGGCACGGCCATCGACTGCTCTATCTGGGGCTGGAGCCGGGTCTGCTCGTGCAGGCCGATCAGCAGGTTTCCATGGAGTACATTCTCGGATTTCATCTTGGCATCAGTTTCAAACCGGGCATTATAGAAGGCTGTGAAGGCCTCGAACAGATAATCCTGCCCCCCTTGCTCAAGCGGTCCGCGCTCGAGATTCTCATCCAGGAATGCTCGTAGTTTGCCCCGGTCATAGACCCAGTCTTTTCTGAAAGCAGAAATGAATGCGGAAAATGGCCAGGCCAGTTCCGTGAAAACCACGATATTGCCGTCGGACACCAGGTGACTCAGCCGGCGCAATGCTTCGGCTAGGCGGCTGTCATGTTCCCCCGATTGCGGCCGGTCCTTGGCCCCGATGCCTTCATTTAGGAAAAGGAACGTGTTCTCAAAACCCGCCTTCCGGATCGTCGCCGACCTTAGCAAACGCGGCATTAGCTCGTGCCGCAGAGCTTGACCGGCCGTCTTCGAGGCATGCGTCGCGAAAGAGCACCAGTTCACATTAGTGCTACTGAGGCATCGTCTCATCCCTTCCGATAGCCGGTAGTAACCCTGCGTGACCTGTAGGTTCCGAACGATGAGATTGTCGTTGTCGACAACCGACTGAATGTAGTCCTTGGTGAGCATAGTTGACCGGGAAAAATTGTACTCAACAACCAAGGGTTTTTGCCTAGTATCAAAGTACTAATCATGGAGATATGACCGGCCTGTATCGTAATCTCCCGCCGATGAATTGCAGGTCCAAGGTATGCAAATTCGGGCTTTGAACAACCCGTAGTAGAATGCCACCTGCTACCGCGAAACGGGATAGTTCATTGAAGGCAATGACTGCGCAGGATTTCTTTTTCAACTACAGGTTTCAGGAGATGAAGCATGAAGAAAGTTTGTATCGTAGGGGCATCTGGCAAGCTTGGACAGTATATGGTGCAGCATGCACTCGATCGGGACTACGAGGTCGTAGGCGTCTGCCGGGAGCAAAGCGTCGGCAAACTGGATGCGTTCAAGGAGCGTATCACGATCGTGCCCGGCGTTACGAACGATCGCGAAGTCGTCAAGCAGGCGGTCGACGGCTGCGATGGGGTGCTGACGGTGCTGGTCCCATGGGGGGTTCACCACTACTCTTCGGGCACGGCCCAGGCGGTGCTGGACTTCGCTAAACCCGGCGCGCGCCTGATATTCTCCTGCGGTTGGCATATTACGATGGATGGCCAGGATGTTTACTCGCCGGGCTTCAGAGCAATGTTGAAGGTCAGCACCTGGCTCGGCCGTCTATTTCGCGCCGTGGACATCGACGACCAGGTGGAGGCCTGCCGGCGGATATTCGCCAGTGATAAGTTGTGGACCGTCGTACGGGGAAGCGGTCTTGAAGAAGGTGAGAGTCAGGGATTGCCGGTCTGGAGCAGGCATGTGGGCGATCCGATCCTGGAGAGCGACCTCACGCGCCGGGTGGATTTTGCCCTGTTCATGGTAGAAGCCCTCGAAAATGATGAACTGATCCACGAGGCCCCGGCAATCGTCGGCCGTGAGTCCCCCTCGGCCCTCGCCCACGCTATTGAAGCAGCCCAAATCTCATCTGACCACTGAGCATAGCGAGCCATGTGAAGATGAACTGAGAGAAGTTGTCTCGCCTTCACTTTGCGGTCATGATTTGTCCAGCTAGCGACAAGCTTTTACTCGACCAGATCTTCCCATGAGTGAAATGAATAGGCTCAAGTTATTTGTTCTGGCTCACGTCTTGCTAATTCTCATCGTCGCCTGCCGGCCAGAGCATCCGGCAGTCAGCACGACAGAAACCGTGCCGGCGGCCGTCGAGGCGATCGCCACTCCCGGGACTGAGGCAACGGCCGCAATTGTTGCCGAGATTACCGAGCCGCCGACCGTTGAATCCGAGCCCTCGGCTACAGCTACGGCGACGTTGGCGCCGCTTCTTGCCACCCTGGAAGCGATGACTGCCAAGGTGACCTTTACGCCCGGCGACTTTGCAACCGCGGCTATCGAAGCTGACGATTATCCCGCCCTTCTTGAACAGGGATGTGACATAGTTCGTCAGAACTACGTCCGCGACGATTTCAACGGCGTCGATTGGGAAATCATTTGTCATGAATAC
>CP070688.1:3662211-3693419 GCA_020353135.1 Chloroflexota bacterium | reverse complement strand
TCACTCCTGATCCGATTCCGTCTAGTCGGCCGGCAACTAGCGACCATCATCAAGGAAGCGACTATCAAACAAGTCATCAGCGGGTCGATGAACGCCGAGCCGCTGTACTGGATTGCCAATGGCGAGAATACGAGGAAGCCGGCCGCCAACACCATGGTGCTCTCGTCACGATACATACGCCAGGCTAGCATGGCCGTCAGTGGAATCAACAGGAGGGATGCAATGTAATTGTGTAATCGGGCCGCCCACATCACTGGCCCCATAAGTGGATAGAAAACGGCTTGCAGATAGAACAGCAACGGCGGCTTGTCGATAGCCTGGCTTTGCAGCAAAGGGTCCCGCAAAACGGCAATCAATCTGGACCACGAAGAGAACAAAGCCTCGTCGCTGTGGAAAGTGTTGGCCAGCATCCCGTTCGTGCGCAGCGCGGCCGCGCTGAGAATCAGTAGTAAGAGGAGGGCTTGGCTTTGTCTCGACATGACTACGCGAAGAGTGTCCGGTACTGTTTTTCGGACGAGGAGATTAACATCGGCCGTCTTCCAAGACGCGAGATTATAACATTCGTCACGGCGCTTTCCAATCGCGCCCCGGCGCATGATTCCGTGTTTCAGTATAATTAGCTCATGGAAAGAACAGATGCATCAATACGGAATCTCATTTTGGACATGGACGGTGTATTGTGGCACGGGGAAACACCGGTGCCAGGACTTCGGCAGTTTTTTGGGCAATTGCGGCGCTCGGGATTTGGCTTTATACTGGCCACTAACAACGCTCGTAATGTAGCTGCTCAATACAGCGACAAGCTCAATGGGTTTGGCGTTTCCGTCCCTCCTGAACAGATTCTGACCTCCGCTGAAACGACGGCGCTGTATCTGAGCGCGGCTTACCCTAGAGGCGCGACCGTATACGTCGTCGGCGACACGGGACTTCGACTGGCAATCACTGCCCACGGCTTCAAGCTCTTGCCCGACGAAGGCTTTGTCGGAGCCAACGCGCGAGCCGATGTCGTGGTCGCTGGTTTCACGCCTCATTTCTGTTACGAGCAGCTGGCAAGCGCCACTTACCTGATCAATCAGGGTGCCCAATTTGTCGGTACCAATCCCGACATAACATTCCCAACTGAATACGGCCCTCTTCCGGGAGCTGGCTCTATGTTGTCTTTTCTGGAAACGGCAACAGGGGTACCGCCGCTGGTGCTAGGCAAGCCTGGTAAGCCCATTTTTGAGGAGGCGCTGCGGTTGTTGAGCGGTACTACGAAGGATACCGTCATGGTCGGCGATCGTTTGGGTACAGACATTGCCGGTGGTCACGCAGCCGGAATGCGCACGATTCTGTTGCTGTCTGGCATTTCGCGCCTGGAGGATGTTGACAGTTCCCAGGTTAAGCCAGATTGGATATTGAATGACCTGCAGGCGCTAACGGAGTTCATCCGGAAGCAAGATGGGCAGAATAGTTCAACTTGACAACCGTCTGGCGCAGCACCGGTAGCGGCCGCCAGGTATACGTGAAGTGTGAGGATTTAGCATGACCACTCGCCTCAATTTGTATGATCTGGACCTAATTCAACTTACGGAACTGATGCAGGATCTCGGGCAACCCGACTACAGGGCCAGACAACTGTGGCAGTGGCTCTATCGGCGGTACGCAAGTGACATTGAGCAAATGACCAATTTGCCAGCATCGCTTCGCCATGAGCTAAAAAAAGCGGTTTCACTGGACACGTGGGATGTGACGGCCCGGCAGAATTCCTCAGACCGCATGACCACCAAACTTCTATTTCAGCTCTCCGACGGGGACTTCATCGAGACCGTGCTCATGCACTATAACAAAAGACGCACGATTTGCATAAGTACGCAGGCTGGCTGTGCGATGGGCTGTGTATTTTGCGCCACCGGCCAAATGGGTTTTTCGCGGAATCTCTCTGTGGGAGAGATAGTGGCTCAAGTACTGCATTTTGCTCGGGAGCTGGCCGACGACGGTAATAAGATTACCAATATCGTCTTCATGGGCATGGGCGAGCCGTTGCACAATTACGATAGTACGCTGATGGCTGTGGATCGCCTGACAGATTCTGAAGGATTCAACTTGGGCGCACGCAGGCTCACCATCTCCACCGTAGGTCTGGTTCCCGCCATTCGCCGCTATGCGGATGAGAGACGCCAGACGCCGCTGGCCGTATCTTTGCATGCGGCCAGCGACCGAGAGCGGAACAGGTTGATCCCGGTCGCCCGCCGCTGGCCATTGGCATCCTTAATGGAGGCTTGCCGTTACTACATACGGCAAACAGGTCGAAGGCTAACCTTTGAATGGGCGTTGATCGCACGCGAGAACGACACGATCGAGCAGGCAGAGCAACTTGGGCGATTACTATCGGGTATGCTATGTCACGTCAACCTCATTCCGCTCAATCCGACGGCCGGTTACCAGGGTAGGCCGTCAGATCCTTCGAGAGTGGCCGCGTTCCAGAAAACTTTGGCGGCCAATGGCGTGACCAGTTCCGTGCGCGTGCGCCGTGGCATAGACATACAGGCCGGCTGCGGCCAACTGCGCGACCGGATGACTATCGATTCTGTCTGACATCAGCGAAGATTGCTGATGGGCTCCAGCATACTGTTGAAGTACCGAATCTCCAGGTGCAAATGGGGGCCAGACGACCGGCCGGTATTGCCAGAGCTACCGATCTGACTCCCCTGATAGACCACCTGCCCGGGCACCACGTTAATGCCGCTCAAGTGACCGTAATATGTCTCGTACCCATTGCCATGGTTTATTACGATTAGATTGCCATAACCATAGACGTTCCATCCGGCCCACGTAACCGTGCCTGTATCAGACGCCAGCACCGCCGTACCCTCCGGTAGGCCAATATCAATTGCTGGGTGCCCATACCAGTAGTGCTGCGTGATCCGGCGGTAGCCCACAGGCCAGATGAAAGTCCCGGTTCCCTGGATCTGCGGTGCGATACCTGATCCAGTAGAGTCAGACGAAGAAGGCCGAGACGGCAGCTGCGGCGCCGTCCAGAACCAGACGTCGCGTACGCCGCCCGGCACCATGATCTGCGTTCCCGGATACAGACGGTAGGGAAACTCCAGCGCGTTAGGCTCGTAGGCGATGATATCCTCCTCAGTTACGCCATACAGCTGAGCGACTCTCTCTAGCGAGTCACCCTCACCCACGTCGTGCAACACGCCATCTACGGGAAGAATCACGAGCATTGAGCCGGCCTGGAGTGCGCTGGCCTCCTCGCTCAAGAACGCATTTCCTCCCAACAGCGTCTCAGGCTTGATACCGAACTGCTCGGCGATGCCGATCGGCGTGTCATTGGGTTGTACCGTGTACGTGATCACCTGCTGTTGCGGTTTCTTGCCCTCGAACGTGTACGGATTCAGCGCAGGGGAAAGGCTATTGTTGATCAGTACTGGTACGTTGCTCAAATCGGCCAGAGAGTCGGCGGGTACATGGGCGGAATCGGCTGCCAACAGATTCTCGGGCAAAACGCCGTATGCGTCATCATCTGATTCGCCACGCTGGTCAGCCATGACCTGAAAACCTAGCAGATCGTCAAAGGGCACAACGGAAGCAGCGATGAACAAAACAATCGCCCCGACGACGAGCGCTAGGTGTGCGCCATAACGCTGTAAGAATTCTCGTATCCCATCCATGAGTCAGCTTTACAATGCGACGCAGGATGCTACCATAATGGCGCTCCACATCAAGAACGGGCCGCCCAGTGCGGCCCGTCTTCTCACTACTTGTTCACATTGTTGCGCGACTGAAGGATCTCAGTCGCGGCGCCTATGGCGCCACCTCAAAGCCTGCCTTCAAAGGCTACATCATATCCTTTGTTAGCGTTTCCAAGAACTCGTAGTTCGTCTTGGTTTCACGCATTCGCTGAAGCACAGCCCCAGTCGCGCTGCTAATGTCATATCCTGGCGTGTCCATCAAGTGCGCCAGCATTCTCCGCATGGTGTAAACGCGCTGTAATTCGTCTCCGGACAGAAGTAGCTCTTCCCGTCGCGTGCTAGACCGCTCGATGTCATAAGCCGGGAAGATTCGCCTTTCCTGTAACCGGCGGCTCAGCAGCAGTTCCATATTGCCGGTACCCTTGAACTCCTCATAAATCACGTCGTCCATCCGGCTACCCGTATCTACCAGGCATGTAGCGATGATGGTCAGACTCCCGCCTTCTTCGATGTTGCGTGCGGCGCCAAAAAACCGCTTTGGCGGATAAAGTGCTGATGGATCCAGACCGCCGGACAGCGTGCGCCCACTGGGGGACACCGTCAGGTTATATGCCCGTGCTAGGCGGGTGATCGAATCGAGCAGGATGACGACATCGATTCCTGACTCCACAAGACGTTTCGCCCGTGCCAGGGCCATTTCGGCCACCCGGCAGTGTTGTTTGACCGGCTCGTCGAAAGTCGAGCTAATCACTTCTCCGTCTACCGAGCGCTGCATGTCCGTCACTTCTTCCGGTCGTTCGCCGATCAGAGCCACCATAAGATGGATGTCGGAGTAATTGGCTGTGGTTCCGTTGGCGATGTCTTTCAATACCGTCGTCTTTCCTGCTTTCGGCGGCGAGACGATCAGGCCACGCTGGCCACGGCCGATTGGGGCAATCAAGTCCAGCATTCGCGTTGACAAGATATGCGGTTCTCGTTCAAGTTTGAGCTTTTCCAGAGGGAAGATAGGTGTTAGAGACTCAAAGCGCGGCCGGCGCTTCGCCTTCTCTGGATCCATGCCATTGACAGCCTCGACCCTGAGCAGGCTATAGTACTTCTCGTTGTCTTTTGGCACACGAACCTGGCCGAGCACCATATCGCCGGTTCGCAATCCCAGCCGGCGAATCTGTGAGTTCGATACATAGATGTCATCCTGGCCAGGCAAGTAGTTCCGCGACCGCAAGAAACCCATCGTCTGCTTGTCATCTTCGACGATTTCCAAGACACCACCACGAAAGCCGTGACCCTGGGCCTGGACTTTCTTCCTCAAGATTTCAAAAATGAGATCCTGCTTACGCATTGTCGAAAAGCCCGCTACTTCCAGATCACGGGCAGTTTCGCGCAACTCGGTCAGTTTCATTGACTGCAATTCATTAATGTCCATATGCTCTTCTCCGGCTCCCATTGTTTTTCCCCTTCAATCATCAGCCGGTTGTAGTGTTGGCCCGCCTTCTGCCCTTATCGTACGCGATCCACAAGAATTAGATAAGCATCAGCTACGGCTGATTCTCGGAAGATCTTCTTACTTAGTGTTATGGATGATTATGGGCGAACATCAACGACACGTGGCCCGCCATTTGGCCGACTGTTAAGGGGATTGTTAGTTAACTCAGACTTTGGGCAGCGGGAGTATATCACGCCACCCGAGGCAAGTCAAAGACAATGTGCACCAAGTGAAGTCCTTCATTGAATGAGGGCGTTTATCCTCTCTTCGCCCAGCGATGCCTAAGAATTGGCAACCGAAATCCCCATAAAATCTTCTGCTCTTTGGGCCAGTCTTCTGTCGCCGATTACTAACGGCACCCGCTGGTGCAACTCCTCAGGCTCAATGTCCAGAATTGGTTGCCTGCCGTCGGTCGCGTATCCTCCGGCCTGCTCGATAATAAACGCCAATGGTCCGGCTTCGTAAAGGAGACGCAATTTACCATTTGGACTGCCCTCCTGACCCGGATAGAGGAAAATGCCGCCTTCTAACAAGTTGCGGTGAAAATCAGCGACCAGGGACCCGATATAACGCTCTGATAGCCCCTTCTCAGTTCCGGCGCCTTCGATCAGCCAGTCAACGTAAGCGCGTGTGTTCTTTGGCCACTTGCTGCGGTACGAGTAGTTCGTACTGTAGTATTTAGGCTTGTCCGGCATGCGCAAGTCTTCGTGTGACAGTAAGAACTCACCCAAATCGGGATCCAGTGTAAAGCCATGTACGCCCGAACCAGTAGTGTACACTAGCATTGTGCTGGTCCCGTATAGGATGTAACCGGCCGCAACCAGGTTACGCGCCGGCTGAAGACAATCCTCCATTCGACCGCGATTCTCATACTCTAGGCACCGATATATGCCGAAGATCGTCCCCGTGCTGACGTTCACGTCGATGTTGCTGCTACCATCTAAGGGATCGAAGACGAGGACATAGCGGCCCTTCGCATAATTCTCCGGAATGCTGATGATATCCGCGTGTTCCTCAGATGCCATGACGCACAACCGACCGGTGTGATTACACAGGCTTACGATCACCTGGTCCGCGTACACATCAAGCTTCTGCTGGATCTCGCCCTGGACATTGGTGCGGCCGCTCTGGCCAAGAATGCTAACGAGGCCGGCACGCAACATCTTAGCCGAGATGGCTTTGGCAGCCAAAGCGATGTCGTACAGTAGACTGGTAAAATCGCCGACCGCCGTTTCGGGCTGGTTATCCAGGATAAATCTTTCGATCGTGACGATCTTCTCCAAGATCCATCCTCCGGCTAACCGGCTATGGTAACGAGGAAGTATGCTAGGGCTACCGACCAGATCAAACTGTCGATGCGATCCAGCGCGCCGCCATGGCCCGGCAGTAAGCTGCCCGAGTCCTTAACCCCCACCGAACGCTTCAACATTGAAACTCCTAGATCACCGGCCGGGCTAACTACCGATACCAGTAAGCCCAGCGCCAGGGCGGTTGTCAAGGGCAGGTCCATGAAATATGCGATCGCGACTGTAATCAATGTACCCGACACTATCCCGCCAACATAACCCTCCACCGTCTTCTTAGGGCTCAGAAGGGGCGCAAGCTTGTGTCTACCCATGGTTTTGCCAAAGACGTAGGCACCCGAATCGGCGATCCACGTGCCTAGCATAGCCAGCGCCGTCCACTGCGCGGCCGATTCGCCGACACCGCGCAGCTGAAAGAAGTAACTTCCCAACCAGCCAAGCAACACTATCCCACCGGCAGTCGCCATCCACGCAGCCGGTGCATTCTCGTCCGGCCGCTTCTCAAACAGCCACAGCGCATAGGCCATTGCCGCGAACATCCCGATCAGGAGGGCGGCCGAAACCAAATCGATGTCGGCGAACTGCTTGTCAAAGAGCATCATTTGTACGTCGACTGGGACGAGCCACAGAGCGAGGGCAACCGGAAGTATGAGCCAGAGCGGCGACCGCCAGCCCAGCTTGCCGACCATTTGGGAGTATTCATAAGCGGCGATACTGAGCAGGACAGCAAACGGCAAGAAGTAGAACCAGCCGCCAAGGTAGATGAGTAAGAGCGTCAGAGGACCAAGGGTAAAGACAACAAGCGCACGTCTGAGAAACATCGGTTGCCTACTTCCCCTAGACCATCATTCGGCCAGCAAACCGTAGCGGCGTTCGCGCTGGCTGTAGGCGACAAGAGCCTGATAAAGCTGCTCGCGACCGAAGTCAGGCCAGTACTCTGGCGCAGCATAGAACTCAGCATACGCCGCCTGCCAAATGAGGAAATTACTTACCCGCAGCTCGCCACTGGTTCTAATGACCAGATCTGGATCAGGCAGTCCATGAGTGAAGAGATAGGAACTGAAGAGTTCTTCGTTCAGTTCTGCGGCCGAAACATCGTCGGCCAGCATCTCCTTCACCGCATGTAGGATTTCGGCTCTACCACCGTAATTGAAGGCGACATTCAATATGAGACGGTCATTGTCCTTAGTGAGATCGGTTGCATGAAGCACTTTCTTTTGTAGCGTCGGATCTATTCCGCCAAGATCGCCCAAATGATGGAGGCATACGCCTTGCGCGTGCAATTCATTCAACTCCTGGTCAAGCACGCGTCGAAATATACGCATCAGACCGCGCACTTCGCTTTCCGGCCGGCCCCAATTTTCTGTAGAAAATGCGTAGATCGTTAGGATCTTGATACCAAATTCTATGCAGGCCTCGATTACTCGGCGCAGGTTTTCAACCCCTGCCCGATGGCCGGCCTGGCGTGGCAACCTGCGCTGCTTCGCCCAGCGTCCGTTTCCATCCATAATGATGGCCACGTGTGTCGGTACGCTGATGTCTTTGAAATCGAGCGGCTCTTTCTGGCCGGCCATATGGCTCCTTAAACTTCCATAATCTCAGCTTCTTTCTTTTGGCCGAGATCGTCAACTTGGGCTACATAATTGTCGGTCAGCTTCTGTAGATCGTCTTGCGAGATGTAGAACTGATTCTCTGAAATCTCTTTTTCGTCTTTCAATTCCCGCAGATCGTTCAGGACATCCCGGCGTACATTACGTACTGCTACGCGAGCTTCTTCCACTCTTTTATTGACGAGGCGAGACAATTCGCGACGCCGCTCTTCTGTCAGCCGAGGAATGTTCAGCCGGATAATAGAACCATCGTTATTTGGCGTCAGGCCAAGGTCAGACTTCAGAATCGAGCGCTCTATCGCCGACAATGAACTCGGATCATAAGGCCTGATCGATAACTGTTGTGGTTCCGGCACAGCGATAACCGCCAATTGATTCAGCGGCAGCATGGCCCCATACATCTCCACTTCAATCCGATCCAGCAACTGGGGCGAAGCTACTCCTGTGCGGAAAGTCTGCAGGTCAGACTCCAGGGCCGATACGCTCCCCCTCATTCGCAACTCAGCATCCACAAGAATCTCTCTAACCATCGAACCCTCCACTTAGATCACCACACCAATCTGCTAGTTGCCGATCTCTGTGCCCACAGGCTCGCCAAGAACCAGCCGATTGACGCTGCCCGACTGCCACAATCCAAGAACAACGATCGGCAACTCATTCTCCATACATAGGGAGATCGCCGTACTGTCCATGAATCGTAGCCGCATATTCAGCGCTTCAATGTATGATAACCGATCAAAGCGTTTTGCGTCAGGGTTTTTTTGCGGATCGTCGTCATAGACCGCGTCGACTTTGGTGGCTTTGATCAGCACGTCCGCGCCGACCTCCATGGCCCTCAAGGCGCCGGCCGTATCGGTGGTGAAGTATGGGTTGCCCGTTCCTCCGCCAAATATGACGACACGCCCTTTTTCCAAGTGCCTAATCGCTCGTAATCTGATGTACGGTTCGGCGACGGTACGCATTTCTATCGCGGTCTGGACCCTTGTCTCAACTCCTTGGCGTTCCAATGCGTCCTGAAGCGCCAGGGCGTTCATCACCGTTCCGAGCATACCCATATGGTCGGCCGTGGGCTGCTCCATTCCCAGTTTGACCCCTGCGGACCCACGCCACAGGTTGCCCGCGCCGATGACGACTGCCGTCTGCACGCCAAGATGATATACCTCGGCGATCGTTTCGGCCACTTCCTTCGCTCGAAGCGGATCAATGCCAAAACCTTCTGGACCGGCTAGAGCTTCGCCGCCCATCTTGAGCAATATACGATCATAGCGAGCGTCAGGCACTAATCACCCTCCTTGAACTGATTTCCGGTTCCCATTGTCTCGGCCGTGCCACCGGTAATCTCAGTCAGTCTCTTCACCTAACTCGTAGCGGGCGAACCGCCTTACGACGATGTTCTCGCCTAACACGCCGATAAGATCGGTGAGCAACTGCTGAACCTTGACGTCATCATCCTTCACGAAGCCTTGCTCCAAGAGGCAATTCTCTTCGTAGAACTTGTTAAGTCGTCCTTCGACGATCTTGGTGGCGATCTCGTCCGGTTTGCCCTGGGTCACGGCATCATCTCTATACTCTTTCGACCGGTTTTCAACCTCGTCCTGCGGAACCTCATCTCTGCTCACGTATGTCGGTTGCATCGCCGCCACATGTAACGCAAGATCATGGGCAAATGCCACGAACCTCTCATTACGGGCCACGAAATCCGTCTCGCAATTTAGCTCGAGCATGACGCCCACGCGGCTGCCTGGATGAGCGTATACTTCAATGACGCCTTCTCGCGCAACGCGCTCGGACCGTTTGGCTGCCTGAATCGCGCCTTTCTCTCGCAGTGCGCCAAGAGCCTGTTCGGTGTCTCCACCGGCCGCCTCAAGAGCCTTTTTCACCTCTAGTACACCTGCGCCCGTAGCATCGCGCAGTTCTTTAATCATATCAGTCGTAATCTTCATGGTAAGCCAATAACTCCTGCAATCTCATCCCACGCCCCGGTCTTACTTGCGCCGAAGTCCCGGGGATGCTACCCGGTCGAAATGGAACGACCAGTTCTTACTCGTTTTCTTCGTCCGCTCCGACAACTTCGGCCGTTTCAACCTTCTCTTCAGCAGATGCCTCAGCAGGCGCCTCATCGGCAGCCTTTTCGGCGGTCTCGTCCGTCGACTCGGCTTCTGCCTTGTTCTCAGATTCGGCGCTTTCCACTGTAGCCGCCGGTTCTTGGCCGACCGTCTCACCTTTACTCTCGGCACCGTACCCGCCTTCACGCAACTTGGCCAAAGTCGCTTCGCCCAACAGTCGCTCATCTTCGGCGTCATCTAGATCCTCGAAGTCATAACGGTAGCCCTCGAAGTCCTCGATTTCCTCGTCAAGCGATTGCTCACGCAATGTCATTCCTTCAATCGCGGCGTCAGCCATTTTGCCTGATATCAACTTGATCGCTCTGATGGCATCGTCATTTGATGGTATCAGATAATCGATGGGATCCGGATCGCAGTTCGTATCGACCATGGCGATCACTGGAATGCCCAGCTTATTGGCCTCGCGCACCGCCGTCTCCTCATGATTGACGTCCACGATGAATAGCAGCGTTGGCAAACCTGTCATCTTGCGGATGCCGCCCAATCGCTGGCTGAGCTTCTCGATTTAGCGCGTGAGCTGTAGGCGCTCTTTCTTCTTCAGGAGCTCAAACTCTCCAGCGTCACGGCGCTTTTCCAGTTCATCCAAATACTTGATGCGTTGGCTGATCGTTTGCCAATTTGTTAGCGTACCGCCCAACCAGCGCTCATTCACGTAGGGTTGTGTGGCCCGCGTCGCCTCGCGCGCAACAGTATCTTGCGCTTGGCGTTTGGTGCCCACAAATAGAACCGCACCACCATCATTCACTGTATCGCGCACCAAATTGTAGGCGTTCTCGATCATGAAGATCGTCTGTTGAAGGTCGATAATGTGAATGCCATTTCGCTCAGTGAATATGTACGGCCGCATCTTCGGGTTCCAGCGCCGCGTACGATGCCCGAAATGCACACCTGTTTCCAGAAGTGCTTTCATTGAAATCACAGACATGGGGAAACTACTCCTTTTTATTGTTTTAGGCCTCCATGCTCGTCACACCATCTTGGGACTTCTGTTGGCAATCCGGGAGATGCTCAGAAGCACGCCCATTCAAGTCAGAGCATGTGTGTGATTAACGGTTAGCGTCCACTAACCTGCCAGTCAATACTGGCGAGAGGATTATAGCGAATATGATGCTTTTCGCAAACGTATGGCCCCCCGGCCTCGCGGACCAAAACGTTTGGCCTTAGGCTAATATCGCATGCCCGTGAGATAGCTCATTTCCACTTGGTAAGAATCGTTTCTCTGCGAAATGCCTTCATCGCCACAATCAACAACACAACGTCGGCGACTGCAACGATCAGCGCTCCCAGGACGATGATCTGTCGATCAAGGATTATCAAGCCCATGGATTGCCCAACCAACAGCAGAATGATCGGCAGAATGACCACGGCCGAAAGCTGTTCAGCCACCCGCGGATCGGTCACACGGGATGACACGATGATGGCCGTGCACACGGCGAGGATTGTCAGCAGCGGACCAACTACAAAGACCGCAACCAACCATAAAGGATCGAGGAGGTGATTGAAGACGGCCGGGCTCGACATTACCCACACCCCAATCAGGTACAGCAAGAATGAGACCCACGTGGCAACAATGGCCGGTATTGCGGCCGCCAGGCCCTTGCCCGCCAGCAACTCGCCAGTGGTGATCGGCGTAGCCAATAGAGGTTCCAGGCTATGATTGGTTTTCTCCCCGACGATGCTGTAGGCGGCGATCGTCACCGGAATCGAGATGGGCAGGACCATAAACAGCAATGTGAAGATGTCAAGCATATAGACCTGCACACATTCGCCCTCTGTCAGCCCAATACAAGCCGCCTCATTCAGTCCGAAATCGTCACCCGTTCCTATGATGTCGCCCTCACTGCCGGACATCATCACCAGGGTGATCAATGGCAACGCGACGAAGATCAATGGCAGGAAAATTACTGTGAACAGAACGAGCCGATTCTTGAACACCTCGGCCCACTCTTTGCTTACGATTGTCCAGGTTTTCTCCATGCCCTAATCCTCGTCCAGCAGTTGGAGATATATGTCCTCCAATGTATGCCGCAATTCGCCTACGAACTGCACCTCTGCGCCGGCCATTACCAGGCGACGGATGATCTCTGGATTATCTCGTTCCGGTTCCTCAAGCGTGAGAAGTAGCTTGTTTTCCACTACTTCACATTCTTTCACGCCCGGCGACTCGCCGGCAGCCGTCGCGAACTGGCTCGCCTCACCCGACAAGTGAATGACGACTTGACGGCCGTAAAGCTGGTTGCGAAGTTCGGTCGGTGTATCGACCACGCGCAATTGGCTCTTGAACACCGCTACGCGGTCACACAGCCGGTCGGCCTCGTCGAGATTGTGCGTGCAGATGAAGATCGTGCGCCCCTGTCCGCGCAGTTCGGCTATGAAATCGCGCACCAGCTTCGACGCTTCGGGATCCAGACCCGCCGTCGGCTCGTCGAGGAATAAAACCTTAGGCTCATGTATCAATGCCCGGGCGATGGCCAGTTTCTGGCGCATACCTTTGCTGAATTCACCGGCGATGTCGTCCTTGCGCTCCCAAAGGTCGAGCCAGCGCAGATACTTCTCCACCTGTCCGGCCGGATCCTCCACTTCATACAGCTTGGCGTAAATCGTGAGGTTCCGCCAGGCCGTTAGGCGATCGTATAGTCCCGGCGTTTCGGTGAGAATGCCAACGTGTCTGCGGATGGCCTGGTCCTCTTCGCCTACTTCATAGCCCAGAACCCTGGCCGATCCATAGGTCGGCGCTATCAGGCTTGTCAACATGCGTACTGTGGTCGTCTTGCCCGCGCCATTTGGTCCCAAAAAGCCAAAGACCTCCCCTTGCTCAATTTGCAGCGTCAGGCGATCCACCGCGATGTGCACGTCGAATTGCTTGGTCAATCCGTTTGTTTCGATCATGCTAGCCTTTTATCCAGTGTCGGCGGCCGACGTGTCCTAATGTGGGATGAGCAAACCATTGTCTCGACAGCCCTACGCGACGCGCATCAAACGTAACGGCTTTCCTCAAGCTTCTCACTTGTGGGCTCAATTTGGATAGGTCCGGCCGGCCCAGCCCTTGGCAATGGCTCCGGTTCCTCATCCACGGGTTCAGGCTCCTTCTGACTGGCTATAAACAACAAGCTGACTAGCGCCGCCAGAGCGGTAATCGCTTCGGCAGCGTAGACGCCAGACAAGGACAGCGCCATAACGGCCGCGGCATCGATCAAGGCATGCCAGACGATAGCCAGGACAAGCCAGATCACTCTGCCGCGAATGAAGACCTGCATCACCATGAGCGACAATCCCATTTGAATGCACAGAACAAAAAGCCTTTCAAGCGCGCCGAACAGCGCCTCGAACCATGGGATAGACGCCATTTGGAGCAAGACCTCTTGCACCTGGGGCGCCTGCTCCTCAGGAATCAGGGTCTGGAAAAAGCCCGCCTGGTAACCGAACAATATCCACACGTTGAGCGCTCCCAAGAGGCCTAATAGGATGCTCTCCGCCCCTCCATGGCCTGCACCTACCATAAGGCCACGTCCCCAGGTTCGCGCATCAGCAGCCCAAAACCGGAATGACAGATATCGCGCACCTTCTTCAAAAATGCCGGCCGAAAGACCAAGAAACAGGGCGCTTAACAATAGCAGCGCCGTATCCGGCAACTGCGTAATCTGAGAAGGTAGATTTGTGCTAACCAGGTAGTTGAATGGAATGTGAACCACTTGAGACAGGACAAAAGTGACTGCCCCAATAACGAATAGGCGCCATGAAACGTGCCGCCGCCGAGCTATGAGCCAGCCAAGCAACAAAGGCATCGAAATCATGAGCAGGAAATTCAGGAGGTATACGAACGGCCGCAATCTATCGATCTCCCCTAAACGCTTTACTCTGTAGCATCCCGGCACTGACGGCACAATCCAAATATCTCTAGCAAATGCCCTCGAACTTCAAAGTCCGTATCTTCCTTCATTCGCCGTTCGATATCAGTTAGCAGACAGACATCTAGCTCCACGACCTTGTCACAGCCTGTGCACACCAAATGGTGATGATGCCCTTCTACGAGCAGAACGAAGTGCGCCGCACCAGTTCCTTGATAGATCGGTCGCACGAGTCCTAGCTCGGTCAGCAAATCGAGCGTCCGGTAAACGGTCATCCGTCCGACGTCCGACCCGCCGTGACGCACCAGGTCAACTAGTTCGTTAGCACTGATATGACCTCCAGCCAAGACGAGCGCCGAAAGAACCTCCTTTCGCGCTTGGGTGAATCGGTACCCGCGTCTGGCAAGGGCCCGCCTGAATTCTGACAATGAGCTTTCCATTGGCTTCACCGAACGAATCTACCGCGCTGAATTCCAGCGCGACCGGCGCGACCAGATCACTCCTCTTTCCGGAGCGAAAAAGAAAACAATGACAAATATCGCCGACGCCACAAGCACAACCGTTGGTCCAGAGGCGATATCCAGATAGAACGAAACGTAAAGACCCACAACACCCGATCCGGCACCAATCAGCCCAGCCACGGCCATCATCGACGGCAAACGTCTGGTGAGCAGCGAGGCCGTCGCCGCCGGCGTCACCAGCATAGCCAGCATAAGGGCGATGCCTACTACCTGCAGCGAAATCACTATTGTCACTGCGATGAGCACCAGCAGCAGGTAACGCAAAAAGGTCGTCGGCAACCTTAACGTTACGGCCAACACCGGATCAAAGGTCATTACCAGGAACTCCTTATAGAAGATGAATATGACGATCAGAACAGTGCCCCCGAGCAAAAGAATGAGCCACAGATCGCTACTGCGAACGCCCAACAAATTGCCGAAGAGAAAATGGGCCAGGTCGACAGTATAATTGCCTGTCGCCGACAACATGGCCACGCCAAGAGCAAAGAATCCCGCGAACACGACGCCTATCGCCGTATCTTCTTTTAGCACGCCCCGGCTGGTCAAAACGCCAATGCCAACCGCCGTCAGGACGCCCGTCACCAGCGCACCTAAGGCCAGCGGCAATCCGAGCAGAAAGGCCAGCACAACCCCCGGCAGAATCGTATGGGCGACAGCATCGCCAAAGAAGGCCATGCCCCGCAAAACGATAAAGGAGCCCAATACAGCGCTTACAACGCCCACCATGAGCGCCGCCAACAACGCCCTTACCACAAAGCCATACGCAAGAGGTTCCGTCAGCCATTCCAGTATCACGGCCGCGTTCCGCCTTGAGAGATGGTCTGCCGAGGGTGCTTTCCCGGCCATATGACCTCAATTCTGCATACTGGATCGGCCGGGTATTTAATGAACATGCTCATCCTCCGGCTCGCAAAAGCCATCGGCAACAATATATTGCTCGGCCTCGTCGTCTACGACATGCATGTTGGCGCCATAGGCCTGGAGCAGATTATCAGGCTCCAGCACCCTATCGGCAGGCCCGAAGGCAATGATTCTTGTGTTCAGTAACATCACTAGCTCAAATCGCTCCCGGGCCAGGTTCAAATCGTGGGTAGCTACCATGACCGTGACCCTATCTTGTTGGAGCGAATTCATTACGTCCAGGATCGCGCTGTGGCTTGGCGTATCGAGTCCAGAGAAAGGCTCATCTAGCAACAAGAGATCAGCGCCCTGGGCCAAGGCTTGGGCAATGAACACTCGTTGTTGTTGACCGCCCGAGAGTTCGCCAATTTGCTTCTTGGCCAGCTGGGAAGCATTCACCTTTTCGAGGCACTCGCGCACACTTCTCCAATCGCGTCTCGATGGCCAGCGGAACAAACCGATCTGGCCCACGCGACCCATCATGACGACGTCCTCAACCGTCGCCGGGAACGACCAGTCAATTTGGCTGCGCTGCGGCACGTAGCCAATGCAAATATGTTGATCTGGGTCGTGCCCATAGATATGGACCATGCCGTTGCTTGGTTTGACAGTACCGGCGACCACCTTGAACAGTGTACTCTTCCCTGCACCATTTGGCCCGACAACCGCTGCTTGCTGGCCCACGCCAAGTTGAAATGAGATCTCGTGCAGGGCGTAATGCTCGATGGAAAGGCCTGGCGAGTCAACGGAATGACTGCTGCCTGCTCCATATAGAACCGAAACCTGTTCCAACTCAAGGGTCGGCGCGGCCGGTTCGTGGTCAACGCCACCTCCCCGGATCTTGGTAACCAGTGTACTCATATCCTCTTTGACCTAACCGCCGTTCGACTCCGATGCGCTCTTCGGCAGTGAGTCGGCAATCGCGTCGATATTTGCCCGCATCATCTGAAGATATGTTTCAGCGCCGCTGCCTTCAGCGCCCAGGGCGCCACTGTAAAGGGTCACGATCTTCACATTCTCGCAATGATCCAGCTCCCCTGCCAATTGTTCAGCCAGTTGTTGGCTGGCGCTCCTCTCGACGAAGATCGCGCAGATTTGGCCTTCGCGCATGCTCTGGGAAAGCGATGCCAGGTCACGGGAAGATGGTTCGGACAACGTACTATCGCCCGATACGATGGTTCCGACAACATTGAATTTGTAGGCATCGGCGAAGTAGCCAAAGGCATCATGGTTCGTGACCAGCACCCGGTCGCCCGGAGCGACCGGGGCCAACATCTGCTCATAGTAGTTGTCTAGTGCAGTCAACTCAGATTCGTAAGCACGCGCCCTCTTAGCGTACCGTGGGGCGTTGCCCGGATCCAGGGTGCCGAGGACCTCCTCTATATTCTTTACCCATGCGACCACATTCGATGGCGCTAGCCACACATGGGGATCAATACGAAGTTGTTCGCTGTGGATATCCTTGCCTTCTTGCCCGCCCCCGGCTGTATCGTCATCGAAATAGCGGGGCTCTAGCCCGGCTGAGACAGGCGCCAGCGCCGTGCCGTCAGCTGCGTTGCCAAGGTCGTCCAACAGCCCCTCTTCCAGGCCCCATCCGTTAACGAAAATGACGTCCGCATCGGCTGCCTGCCGCAGGTCGCCGGCCGTAGCCTGGTAACCATGCGGGTCTTGCTCGGGCGCCATCAGCACGCTCAAGGCCGCATCGCTGCCGGCAATTTGGGCGACTACATCGCCGACGATACCTGTGGTAGCCACGACTTGGAGCGGGTCACCGCCAGACGGAATCGGCTCCAGTTTCGGCAGTGCGAGGGAGTCTTGCGGATCATTTGATGCGTCCTCCCGGCTATCGGTACCGAGGATCTCGGTTCCTGATGAACAAGCAACAAGAAGCCAGAGCGACAATAGCATGGATAAAAGCTGCGTAGGCCGAACTTTAATCACCTCATGCTCTAGATTGTCCGACATATCTTTGTTACCCAACACCTTTACTGATACTTTGTATCAATTTTAACTCCGCTCATGCTGGTGTCAAGGTGACGTCAGGCTTCACATATCCCATTCGCCTTCGACCCCAGGTAGGTGATCACAGAGTAACTGTGGAGTTTCCCGAGCACGTTTCACGAAGATAATGCAGGCAATGTCGTTTGGAACGGCAGTCGTGCAGTTTACTTATGGCCTGGTCAGGATACAATGTGAAGGTGACTTGGCTCATCTTGCTCGGAAAACGTCTTTCCTTTGGTGCAAGCTGGGTCGCCAGGCAGTCAGCCATCGACCAACACTGATCAATGAACGAACAGATCGAAAATCCATTACCTGAGAATCCTTTCACACCCGATATTCCGGTAGTTGAGGGGTTTAATTTTGTTGGCCGAAGGCAAGCCATTTACTGGCTTCAAGGTAATCTTGGCCAGGCGCCTTCCAATTCACCGCTCACCATCAGCGGTGGTCCAGGCATGGGCAAGACCTCCTTCCTAAACCAGCTTTCCATTGGCGGATTAGGAAGCGGGGTTGGCGTGCTATATACTGACATACGATCATTAGATTCGATCAATTTATCTGCCTTTCTTTGGGGGCTGGCAAAGGCCATCATGGCCGGGATGGAGCGCCAGGATCTCAGTGGTCCAACTATCGAGAAGCGCATGCTCGTACTGAATCCGCGGCTGGTATTTAAACAGCGCTTCTGGAAGCCGCTGCTGAACAGATCCCATGAGACGCCACTGCTGTTGGCCTGGGACAACTTCGATTCGCTTGCCGAGACAACGAATGGCGACCACAATATACAGACGCTTCGCGCTTTCCTGTACGGACTGCTGGAATCCGGGGCACCCATCGATCTGCTGATCACGGTCACCGGGCGGGTCGAAGCTATCGCGGAAAATAGCCTGTCGCCCTTTCGGCTGACCAACTCGTACCAGCTTACGGGTCTGAGCCAGAATCAGACGCTGCAGTTGGCGCGCTCGTCAGAACTCATGCCCATTTTCGATTCGGTTGGCGCCCTCATTCATGAAGTGACTGCCGGCCACCCCACTGATGTGCAGCGCCTGTGCCATGCCCTTTTCAATCGCCACATCGAACGGAAACACGGACAGATTACCGTGGCCGACGTCTTGGCCGTGCTCCAGCACGAGCTTAGCCCAAGCGATTTTCGCGGTGCAGTGTATAGTCGCCTAGCCCGTGCATCCTTTTCGGCCGGACGGGCCACGATCAGACCTTCCGCCGGTTAGATCTTCCGTTTCGCACATTTGTCTGGTACTATTGTCGCGGTTCACAGAGTTCTTGTCGTCCCCGCATTTTGCCCACGAATCCCTGGGCGAGGGTGACTGCAGACTGGCGAATCAAACTGGAAGAAACCGAGGTAAGAATGAGCCATAATGAGAGCGAAGCACCACCCATCAATCCCGAGCTGTTGGAGATACTTCGTTGTCCCAAAGCCGTGCAAGATAAAGAGAGCTACGGAGAAGATCCCGGGCGTCTACGTCTCGTCCACAATACGTGGTTAGTGTGCGACGACTCAGGACTCAAGTATCCGATTCGGGACGGCATACCCGTCATGCTCATCGACGAAGGCGAGAAGTGGAAAGATACGCCTGAAGATGAGCTGCCGGTGCCGCCTCCGGCTTAGGACAGAGCGACCATCGTCGCGGTCCCGACAAAGACTTGATTGTTTACTACCTCTAATGCTCGGCCGCGCCTGGTTCTTCCACGCCGGTCACGGTCGCTCCTTGCAAGAACACTTCGCGCTGCGGCATAGCTAGCTCAATTTGTGCCTGATTCAACGCTCGATATAACGCCGTATTCATCTTGTCAATCACCCTACGAGTCTCAATGTAGTTTTCTATCCAACAACGGACCCTAAAGACCAGGGCCGAATCGCTGATCGATAGCATCAGCGCTTCAACCGGCTTCTCTCTCATCACCCATTCCTCTTCCTCAAGAGCCCCGACCAATACCGCTCGCGCGGTCTCCACATCAATCCCATACGCCAAGCCAATGTGTGTTTCGACGCGAAACAGAGTACTGGGATCGGAGTAATTGACAATCAGTCCTTTGCCAATTACCGAATTGGGAACGGTCACCATGCGATTGTCGCGGGTCAATATCCTAGTGCTCCTCAAGCCTATCTCTGTCACATCCCCCCAGGTGTCAATGTCGAGCAGAGCCACTCTGTCGCCTATCGCGAACGGCTGGTCCAGCAAAATCATGAATCCGGAAATGATGTCGCTTAGGGTTTCTTGGGCCGCCAGAGCTATTGCCAACGAGCCAATGCCCAGTGTGGCAACCAGCGCGCTCGGCTCTATTCCGAAGTGTCCGAGAAGAATGATAAAGGCGATGATGGAAATGATGATATTGGCCAGAGCGCGGAAGAATGACAGGAACTTCTCGTCGAGCTCTGTCTCAGTTCTCGAGGTGACTTCCTGGCCATACCACTCGGCTAGGCCAGTCGTAAGTCTGTACAGGGCAACATAGATGATCAACAAGTATACGACAAAGAAGAAGTCGCCGATTGGTTTGCGCCATTCCTCTTGAATTGCGTCAATCTGGTTCAAGGCGATTTGCAAGCCCGCGACGATAATTGCTACCCGCAGTGGGCCCGTCACCGAAGCCAAAAGGACGTCGTCAAGCCTTGTCAACGTCCTCCTGGAGAAACGAACCGAAACGAACTTCAACAGATAACCGATCACAAGGCTCAGAATGATGCTGATGGCGATGATTCCAAGGCCGATCAAGACTTGCTGTAACTCAATAGGCATGGCAATACTCTCCTTATTCGTCTACTTGACCCGGTGCTAGATCACGGCGGAAAACTGTTCCCTAAACGATCGACTGCTGGCGCTCTCCGCCATTATCTCGCTTTCGAAAAGACAACGCGATTCCGTTATAATAGAGTTTCGACGCTCGCATTTCAAGCTAGCATTAACAGAATCGGGTGGATGTCATTCTATCTGACGTGCATTCAAGTGCCAGACTGCTACTGTGTAGGATCGTCGCGCCTCCCAATTTAACCGGCAAACCCTTCGATTGAGGAGACAAACTCATCGTGGAAGATCGTACCGTTAATCCGCAAGAATCAATGGCAGAAACGGTTCAAGCTTATCTTGAGCAAGGTCAGCTGGAACCACTTCGGACAATCGTCAACGAGTATCATCCGGCCGACATCGCCGATATCCTGGACGAACTCCCGGCCAAGGACGCCCTGACAGTATTCGACCTGCTCTCAGATGAGGTGGCTAGTGAAGTACTGGATGAAACCGGCAGCCTCATTCGCGCGGAACTGGTAGAAAAGGTTGACGACGAGCGCCTCGCCGATCTGTTGGACGAACTGCCGATGGATGACGCGGCCGAGTTCCTCGACGATTTGCCTCCCGAGACGGCTACCAAGCTAATTGATCTCATGGAGCCCGACGAGGCTCAAGACGTCCTCGAAATCCTCAGCTACGAGGACGAAACCGCAGGCCGCTTGATGACCCGCGACGTCGCTTCCCTGAGGCGTCTGTGGACGGCTGCCGAAGCGATTCAATATTTGCGGTCGCTCGTTCTGATCGACGAAGCCGAGACTGTTCACTACCTCTATGTAGTTGACCGAGAACAACGCCTGATCGGAGTCGTGCCCATTCGGCAACTTCTGCTTGCCCAACCGGAAGCAACCATTGAGAGCATCATGGTCCCTGGAGCCATCTACATCGAAGACTCTGCGGACCAGGAAGAGCTGGCCGAATTGGTCTCCAAGTACGATTTTGTGGCCATTCCTGTAGTAGATAAAGAAGGCAAGCTACAAGGCGTTGTCACCGTCGACGACGTTCTCGACATCGTCGAAGAAGAAGCCACGGAGGATATTCAGCGCCTCGGCGGTTCCGAGCCGCTTGAGCAACCATACTTCTCAGTCTCCATCCCGCAAGTAGTCGGGAAGAGATTGGTATGGCTGTTGCCCTTGTTCGTTGCCTCCGTGGTTACCGATGCGGTCGTGCGCAGCTACGACTGGCTCACGGCCGCCTTTGTTTCACTTACGATATTCTTTCCAGTGGTCATAGGCACCGCGGGCAACGCCGGCTCCCAAACGGTGGCCACCATCATTCGTGGTATCGCCGTCGGCGAAATCCGGCTGGCTGACCTGGGCCGAGCGCTGGGCAGGGAGGCAATCGTCGGCCTCATCCTGGGCCTGGTGCTTGGGGTGGCCGGCTTCGCCCGGGCGCTGTTGCTCGATGCCGACGTTAGGGTAGCCTTGGTTCTGGCCCTGACCTTACCCTTAGTCGTCATATGGGCCAACTCCGTCGCCACACTGGTTCCACTTGTCGCCGAGCGCGTTAAGATAGATCCGGCCGTCGTGAGCACGCCGATGATCACCACGATCGTCGACGCCACCGGCATGTTGATTTACCTCGCATTGGCTGCTTACGTGCTTCAGGCATAATTCGGTCAAAATGTACCAGTCATCGTCAGAAATACTACGAAAAACCGTCGATGCCCTGCGTGCCTCAAGGCGCGTAGTCGTCCTCACCGGAGCCGGCACATCGGCCGAGAGCGGCATTCCAACCTTCCGCGAGGCCCAGACCGGTTTGTGGTCCCGTTACGATCCGCAAGAATTAGCGACCCCCCAGGCCTTCGCCGCCAACCCGCAATTGGTTTGGGAATGGTATGCCTGGCGCCGTCAATTGATTGCCGAGGCAGGCCCTAACCCGGCTCACTATGCCCTGGCTAACTTGCAGCGGCATGTCGCCTCTCTGACGCTTATCACGCAGAATGTGGATGGGTTGCATCAACGAGCCGGCAGCACCGGCGTCGTCGAGCTCCACGGCAATATTGGCCGTACCATCTGCTCCCTTGAGCGAATCGCCGTCGAAAGTTGGCCAGAAACAGACCAGGTCCCGCCCTTATGCCCAAATTGCCAGGCGCCACTCCGGCCAGACGTAGTCTGGTTTGGGGAGTCTCTGCCATCGGAGGCGGTAGACACGGCCGTGCACGCCGCCGGTATCTGCGATTTGTTCTTTTCCATCGGCACATCGGCTCTGGTTCAACCGGCCGCATCCCTGGCCCATATTGCGCTGCAGAAAGGCGCGAAGGTCGCCGAACTCAACGCAGAACCCACACCGCTAACACCCTACGCCGATTTCACGCTCTTTGGCCAGGCTGGCGAGTTGCTGCCTGGATTAAACGACTGCCTCCCTTCCTGAGAGCTGGCCCTCACAAATCGCGCTACTCTTGACATCGTGTGCCCGTCATGCTAACTTTTAGACATGCCTAAATTAGTTCCTGCGCTGAGGGTACCGAGTTGTCACCGGATATAGAAACGCTAACCCTTGGCTCGTCGCGACAACGTGACGGCTTGAATCACCAGGCCGTTGAGGACTACCTGAAAACCATTTACGGGCTCGAACAAGAGAAGAGCCCCGTAAGTACGTCACGCATTGCCGAGGCGCGCGAAGTCAAGCCTGGGTCGGCTACCAGCATGATCCAGCGGCTTCACAAGCTGAATTTGGTCAACTACGAAAAGCATTATGGGGTGACTCTGACGGACGCTGGCCGGGACATCGCCCTCGAGGTTATACGCCATCATCGCCTGGTAGAGCTCTATCTCATCGAGGCCTTGGGTTTCAGCTGGGACGAGGTTCACGAACAGGCCGACCTGCTAGAACATGTCATAAGTGAGAAGCTTGAGGAGCGGATCGCGGCCGCTCTCAATTATCCCGAGTTTGACCCCCACGGCGACCCGATTCCCGGCAAAGACGGTACGGTCGCCGACGTGCAGGCTCTGCCGCTTTCCGACCTCGGGCCCGGCTCTCGGGCGGTCGTTTCGCGCATTCCCGACGACGCAGATAGTGAACTGCTCCGCTATCTGGGTACACTGGGATTGACTCCTGGCCAGGAACTCGTCGTGCGCGAGGTCGCTCCGTTCGACGGCCCGCTCATGCTTGAGGTCGACGGTGAACAGCAGATCGTCGGCCGCCGAGTTGCCAGATCCGTACTTGTGCGCCAAGCGTAACGACTGATTCATTCTTCGCCGCTGGTCGCTCTCGCCCGATATTTCCCCTACTAATCGCCGTCTTGTTTGCCTCACCTTCTGCTATCTGATAATTTCAGCCTATGATGAAGATCCTGCACATCGAAGACAATCTCGCCAACCATGTGCTGGTTCAGAGGGTCCTCGAGGCCGAAGGCTACAGGATTTTGCATGCCGCCGACGGGCGCGCAGGAATTCGCCTGGCCACGGAGAATGACTTCGACTTGATTCTGATCGACATGGGACTGCCTGATCTAGACGGCCAGACGGTGGTCACAATGCTGCAACAAATGCCTAAGTTCAAGGAAACGCCGATGGTGGCAGTTACCGCCTGGCCGGCCGAGCAGGCGCTACTCACGGCTGAACGCTACGGATTGTCCGGCTGCATCCTCAAACCCATTGACGTGAAACAGTTTCCTGAGCAGATCGCCGCCTTTCTCCCTGGCGACGACGATTCTGTCGACAGCGACCATGCCGACGGCGACTTACGTGCAAGGAACGCTCCTCGTTAGTGTTGACGTCGCCGTCTGACCCGTACCTAGAGCCAAGCAGTGCAACTTCACCGGGCAAGCCACTTCACCCTCCAGCAGCTGACCGATGCCTACAACCAGACGCGCGTCGACTACATCGTGCCTATGCCCATGAATGTCGCCCGGTTGCAGGAATACATTGATGCCTATGATATCGACCTGGAGGCATCTTGGGTGGCTATGGACGGCAAGATCATCTTCGGACTAGGCATGCTGGGGGTCCGCCGTAGTCGCGCCTGGATTACCCGGGTAGGCGTCCTGCCAATCGGCCGGCGTCAAGGCACGGGTCGGGCGATCGTTAACAAGTTGATCGAGTCGGCCGGTCAGCGCCGGTGCCGGCAGCTGTGGATTGAGGTCATTGCCGGCAATAAACCTGCGCAGCAGTTGTTTTTGACTGGCGGCTTCCATCCTGAGCGCGAAATGCTAGTGGCCCGCCGGCCACCTTCCCACACATCTCCTCTTTCCGAAGAGGGGCTGGCGCGTGGCGCGCGACTAACAATCGCCGAGCTGGAGCATTCAGAAGTACTGGCTCTCCTAAGTGAGCGTCATGAGCGGCCCAACTGGCTCAACGAAACAGAGTCGTTTCGCTCCGACGAGAATATCCGCGGGTTGTCCGTGGGCAATAACGAGGTGGGGCAAGGCTGGGTTGTTTACAAGGCTGATCGATACCAGTTGACGCACATCGTCGTCGAGGCTCTGACGGGTGATCCAGCCCAGGTCGCCGCCTCGGTGCTTCAAGGACTCCATCGTCGTTACCCGACGCAGGATGCGGTGCTGGAGAATCTGCCGGCCGACAGCCCATTGTGGTCTGGCTTCCAGTCCTTGGGTTACTTCGAGGTCTTTCGCCGGCAGGAGATGTTCAAACGCCTGGCCCCGTAACTCGTTCCTTAGATTAGATCCTCAAGTCCAGGAAGCGGCACTGGAAAAGCGAGCTCGTACAACGCAGCTTTCTTGCCATTCCTCAGTTCTCCCCTAAACTAAGCTGCCATGACAACACTCGAAGCCGGTGCCGTAGCCAGCGCTGCGAGGCGCCTGGAAGGCATAGTTAACCGCACGCCCGTCCTGACGTCGCGGACCCTGAACGAAATGACCGGCCATGACGTCTTCTTTAAGTGCGAGAATTTTCAACGTGTGGGCGCCTTCAAGTTCCGCGGCGCGTACAATGCCATAGCGTCGCTTGACAGCGACCGACTCCATTCCAGCGTCATCACGCATTCTAGCGGCAATCACGCTCAGGGCGTGGCCCTGGCCGCAACCTTGCTCGGCGTCCGAGCCATCATCGTCATGCCCGAAGATGCGTCGGCTGTGAAACGCCAGGCGACAGCCGGCTACGGTGCCGAGATCGTGCCCTGCGAGGCCATCGAACGTGAGGACATCACTGCCCAGTTGGTCGAGCGTCATGGCCACACCTTGATCCATCCATACGACGACGATCACATAATCGCCGGCCAGGGCACGGCCGCCTGGGAGCTGTTTGAAGAAGTTGGTCAGCTCGATCTGCTCTTCGTTCCGGTGGGCGGCGGAGGCCTTGTCAGCGGTAGCGCGTTGGCCGCATCCAGTCAATCGCCCGAGTGCCGGGTCATTGGCGTAGAACCCGAGATTGCCGACGACGCCCGCCGTTCCTGGCTTGCTGGCGACATCGTCGAACTAGATCGCGTGCCTATCACAATCGCCGACGGACTTAGACCTCGCTTCATTGGCCGGCGCAATCTGGCCGTCATGCGCCGCCATGTGGCCGATATGATCACAGTATCGGAGTCCGAGATCATCCACGCGCTGCAGTTCATCTGGCAGAGAATGAAGATAATCGTCGAGCCGAGTGCGGCCGTGGCCCTGGCCCCAGTTCTTTCCGGACGATTTGTTGGATCAGGCCGGCGAGTAGGTATTCTTCTTAGCGGCGGCAACGTCGATCTGCCCACATTGGCCCTGCGCCTCGACGAGATAGATGCAAGGCGTCCGATGCCAGAGGCTGCAGAGGCTGAAGTCGCGGCCAGCGACCAGCGTCCCAAGATACTGGTCACGGAACCAGCCAGTCCGGATTTCCTGGCCGCGATGCGTAATGAAGCCCAAGTCGACATAAAGACCGGTCTCGAGGAAGAAGAACTGCAGGACATCATCGGCCCTTATCACGGTCTGGTGGTCGCCGAGAACACGCCTGTATCGAGCCAGGTGATTGAATATGGGTACAGCTTGCGCTTCATCAGCAGCTCTGGAAGCCGCCTGGATAACATCGACGTTAGCGCTGCTCGCGCTTTGGGCATTGACGTCCATTATGATCCAGGTATCAAGGCTGTTAACGAAGCCGAGGCAACGCTCGGACACATGCTTGATCTCCTGAATTGGCAGAACCTTGGTTCCGAAGGCGCAGTCGAACATGGGCTAGCCGGAAAAACGCTCGGGCTAGTTGGTTTTGGCCGAACGGGCCTACAGGTAGCTCAGCGTGCCGCTTCATTTGATATGCAAGTGTTGGTCAACCAGCCGCGACTGACTCCGGAGCTGGCTCTCTCGGCCGGTGTCACCGTGACCGAACTAAATACGTTGTTATCTGAAGCCGATATCGTCTCCCTGCACTTGCCATCCAATGCCGAAACCAGCAGAATGATCGGCCGCAGGCACCTCGATCGCATGAAGCCAGATGCCTTCTTGATCAACCCCTCACATTTTGAATTGCTGGATGTCGTCGCACTGCTGCAAGTGATGGAGCGTGGCCACCTCGGTGGGGCTGCAATAATCGCACCGTCAGATGCGGTAGCCCCAGATGCTGCTGACCATCTTGACAAGTTGAAGGCTCAACGCCGGATCCTGCTCCTTCCCCAATCGGTCGCTGCCCGGGGCGACCAACCTGCGGATAAGTCGACCGAATTGATCGACAAGACCCTTGCCAGCCTGCGCACGCGCCTGCCCAGCGAAAGCTTATCGCTCGACGTATTGCCGGTAGAGCATGTGCTGCCCCACGAAATGATAGATGAGAAGCGTGTAGCCCGACTCATGTCCCTCCTGGAGCGCGACGGCCGGCTGGTCAACCCGCCGGTGGTCTTGCCTTGGCAAGGTCGTTACATTGTGCTGGATGGCGCGACCAGGTACACTGCGCTGGCCCGTCTCGGCTACAGCTATATCATCGCCCAAGTAGTTTCGGCCGCCAGCCCCGAATTTGAGTTACACACCTGGTTTCACGTAATTTCGGGCCGGCAACCATTTAGCGCGCTGCAACAGGAACTCGTCCAGCTACCCGATCTCTATATGACCGAAATGACTTCGGCCGAGCTCCCGATGGTTTTCGTCAACCGGCCGGCGGCCATCTGTTATTTCGTTGACCGTCAGGGAGGAACAACGCTGGCCGAAGCGTTCGATGCCCGAGATAAGCTGACCGTGATGAAGGAAATGGTTTCGCACTATACCGCTTACGGCAAGGTCGAGCGAACATTGCTGGCCGACCTCGGCCGGCTAAAGGCCCATTTCCCGGACATGATCGCCGCCGCCGTCTTTCCACAGTTAAAACCTGAAGAAGTCTTTGCCGCAGCCGCCCGCGGCGATAATTTGCCGGCCGGTCTGACGCGCTTTGTCATCTCCGGTCGCATCCTGCGCCTAAATGCCAGTCTTGAGCGACTCAAGCGTGACGAACCCCTGGCGGACAAGCGCGTCTGGCTCAATCGCCTCCTGGCCGATCGACTGGCGGCCAGTCGCCTACGGTACTATCAGGAACCAGTCGTCCTTCTGGACGAGTAGATAGCTTCGCACCCTTGGATTCTAATACACAGACCCGCTGGTGTAAAGGACTTAACACGCGTCCCGCTTGACTTTGCTAGCCCCGTATGCTAAATTGTTTCCGGCGTAGCATGCTACGTACATCGATTAAAGGAGACGCACTGTGAGCAAGAATAAGAACTATGCTTTTCAAGTTGCTCGTGCTGGCGATGGTGGTTCCCCTTGCCAGGGTGCGCGTGCGTCTGCCTGACTTGACATAACGAGAGTCTGAAGGCCGCAGCGCATCGAGTCGCCTGCGGCCTTTTTTTGTCCCCCAAAGCCTACCCAATCAATCGAACAGGCCGGACAGAAGGAGCCTAAGGCGACCTGCTAGCGTGGACGCTATCCGGCCAACCAGCGAATTCTACCATCGTTCGTCGGCCGCTCTGCCGGCCGCAGTTCACCTTCAGCGCACTCGGCAGTGGTCTTAGAATGGAGAGGTTTGATTGGTGATGGAAGCTGTAATTTTCGACGTAGGCGGCGTGCTAGTTCGCACTTTCGATCGGTCTAGCCGGTTGGCGTGGGAGAATCGCCTGGGCCTCGACGAGTGGGAATTAGAAGAAATCGTATTCGGCGGCGAGATGGGAACGAAAGCCCAACTAGGTGAAATAAGCGACAACGCGCTGTGGCGCTGGGTCGGCCGCCGGTTAGAGCTAAACGGCTCACAACTCGAAGACTTCCGGCGCGACTTCTGGCGCGGTGACGTGCTCGACCTGGATCTGGTCGACTACATTCTTGGCCTGAGGCCTCGCTTCCAGACTGCCATCATTAGCAACGCGACCGACGCCCTGCGCGCAAGATTGACGAATGAGTACCCTATCGCCGACGCTTTCGACCTGATCGTCGTCTCGGCCGAGGAGCACATTATGAAACCAGAACTCGAGATCTACTTCAGAACCCTGGAGAGACTCGGCCGGCCGGCCGATGAAGCCGTCTTCGTCGACGACAGTCCGACCAATGTCGCGGCGGCCCGCGAGGCGGGCATGAAGAGTGTACTCTTCCACCCGGCGCTCGATCTGAAGAGCGAACTGGCCCAGCTCGGCGTCAGCCGATGGTAGCGCAGCATATTGAGTTTGGTGCCCAGCGCGGCGCCGGCTATCGGTCCGCCGAACACTCCGCATATAGAACTGTCGAGGGAGAAACACAGCGATGAGCGAACAAGTAACAACTAAGAATACGACTACACATTCCCTTTCAGACCAGTTTGACCGTGCAGTCGAGTTGAACGGCAAGAGTAACAAGGAGGAGAAGAACATGATCCTAGAAGAGACATTTGCACCAGAAGTCAACATCGAAGAGCAGTTCCTATTCCGGCCGGCGACCATGGCCGACCTCGAACCGGCCGTGAAACTCTTCGAGATTTGCTCCAAACACATGATTGGCAGGCCCGAGGCAACACTATCAGATGTGCGTGCCGAGTGGCTTCTGCCCGACTTTGATCTCGAAACTTCGACGCGCGTGGTTCTCACGCCAGAGGGTCGTCTGGTGGGCTACGCTGAGGTTTGGGACATCGACGAAACGCCAGTCAACATTTGGGTCTGGGGTCGGGTACATCCTGACTACGAAGGCCAGGGTATTGGCTCAACCTTGATGGACTGGGCTCGAAGTCGCGCCCGCCAGGCTCTGAACCGCGTCCCTGATGACGTTCGAGTAGTCATGCGCTCCGGCACCTATAGCACCTACAAGCCAGGTCACCAGCTCCTGAAGGACCATGGTATGACGCCCATCCGGCACTTCTTCACAATGGCTATCGAGCTAGCAGAGCGACCGCCAGGGCCAACCTGGCCGGCCGGCATCACTGTCCGGCCAATGAAAGGCCCGGAGGAAGCCCGTGACGTCGTCTGGGCCGTAGACAATGCCTTCCGCGACCACTGGGGCTACGTCGAGCAGCCCTTTGAGAAGGAGCTTGAACACTGGCTGCACTTCATGAAACATGAAGAGCACTTCGATCCTGACCTGTGGTACCTGGCCATGGACGGCGATGAAATCGCCGGCGTTTCGCTTTGCATGCCCCAGAGTCGCGAGGACAAGGACATGGGCTGGGTGAGAGTCCTGGGCGTACGTCGTCCATGGCGGCGTAAAGGGCTTGGACTGGCCCTGCTGCACTACAGCTTCGGCGAATTCTACAAGAGCGGAAAAGCCCGCGTCGGCCTCGGCGTCGACGCCTCGAGCCTGACCGGCGCCACACGCCTATACGAAAGGGCCGGAATGCATCCTATCCGCCAGTGGGATACCTACGAGTTGGAACTGCGGCCGGGTCGTGACATCACTCTGCAGGAACTGAATGAATAATGCACGCGCTGCGCTCCCTGAATTCCGCGTTAGCCGGACCTTCAGGTAACCACAGCCGTGCTGGAGAATTGACAATGAATCAAACGGCTGAAATCGCATTGAGCGTCCACAACGCTTATAAGGTATTTGGTAAGAAGAACCAGAGAAGCTGGCTACCCTGGAAGAAAGGAAATCACAATGGCAACGGCAGCAAAAACGGCGCCAACGGCAAGACCGAGACCGTGGCCGTCGACCATTTGACCTTTAACGTCCGCCGAGGCGAGATCTTCGGCGTACTGGGTCCGAACGGTGGCGGCAAGTCAACCTTGATCCGACTCATCGCCACCTTGCTGTTGCCCGACGAGGGTGACATCCAGGTCTTTGGCCATGATGTCATCAAGGATCCCATGGCCGCTCAGCGGATGATCAATCGTGTATCGGTAGAGGCGTCTTTTTTCAAGAAGCTGTCGCCGATGGAGAATCTGCACTACGGTGCGCGACTTTACGGCGTCAGCGGCTCCGAAATCCGCCGCCAGGTCGTGGAAATCCTGGATCGGCTCGGCATACCGGAGAAGAACATCAACCGGCCGATGGAAGAGATGTCGCGCGGCATGCAACAGAAGGTAGCCATTGCCCGGGCATTGCTCAGCGCGCCGATCTTGCTGCTGCTGGACGAACCGACGACCGGCCTTGATCCGCGATCCAAACGCGACGTTCAAGCCTTTGTTCGCGAGTTGCGCGATTCGCACGACACAACCATCGTATTGACGACTCATGACATGGTCGAAGCCGAGAATCTGTGTGACCGAATCGCCATCATGGACAGTGGCCGCATCGTCGCGTTGGACACGCCCGAACAACTGAAGGCCATGGCCCATCGATCCAACGGCCGTCAGCCAACGTTAGAAGACGTCTTCCTGGATCTGACCGGCAAGGAACTAATCAAGGAGACCGATCTACCAAGCTAGTGCGATTATGTCAGTTACATTCCCGGAAATTCGGTATGGTTTTGTCCACACATACGAGTTTGACAGTTCCAGGGAAGGTTTTTGCCAGCGCTACGGAGGTATATAGTCATGAGCACAATCACACAACCATTACGAGGCCAATATGCCAGGGCGTCCTTCGCCTTTGTGGAACGCAACTGGAACCTGGTTAAGCGCTACTGGGCCTGGGAACTGGTCTGGCTGGT
>CP070688.1:3656243-3662111 GCA_020353135.1 Chloroflexota bacterium | reverse complement strand
GGCCCGTGGCGATGCCGATGCCGGTTTCTAACGCGGGTCCCTGGCCAGTCCGTTGAGCCTGGTTGAATTCACGCAAGGCTTGCTGCATGCCCTGGGCTGCATACACCGCCCGGGCGGCGTGATCTTGAGCCGGGTTAAGAGGCGTGCCAAAGATGGCCAGCAGCGAATCGCCGCCGAACTTGTTGACGATGCCCTGATTTTTCACGATGATGTTTATCATGGTCATCATGTAGCGGTTCAGAAGGGCAATCAACTGCTCGGGCGCGAGTCGTTCAGAGATAGAGGTGAAGTCGCGAATGTCCGAGAAGAGCACGCTACATTCTGTTTGGCTGCCGCCCAGCCCTGCGCCGCTTTGCAACGCCTCGCGAGCCACCTCGGGGCTGATGTAAAGGTCCAGCAGGTTGCGCAGCTTGCGGGCCTGGCGCAGTCCGGCGACCATTTTATTGAATTGCTCGCCCAGGTATCCGAATTCGTCGCCGGTTACCACCTGGACTTGCGCGACGAGGTCGTCTTCTTCAACCCGCTTCATGGCCGACTGCAGGTCGTTCAGTGGCCCGGTGATAGCCCGGGTCACGAAAAGGGCCAGCCCAATACTGGCCATTACCCCGGCGATCAGCAGGTAAATCTCCATGGCCAAAAGATTGTTTAGCACGGCTTCCGGATCGGGCGCGGTCAGCAAGGCCTGGGCTCGTCCCCAGGTGAGCATGGCCAGGATGGCCAGCGGATAGACGCCGATGAAGAAGAAGGCAATCAGCAGGCGGCCGAGTACCGGCAGGTGAAAGGCGTCGACGCTGCTTAGTCGTCCGTCAGGAAAGAAAACCGGGATAACCGGCCGCCAGAGCAAATCATGGGCGAAGAAGGTGATGGCCGTGGCGACGATGCCGCCCACCAGGGACATGCCGACAAAGATGCGTAGACTGCTCTCCTGGAGACCGGCCATCGTTCCAGCCAGCAGCCACATGCCGGCCGTCAAAACAGCCGCTCTAACGGAAGCGTTCAAGACGGCTCGGCGGACCGGATCAGGGGCCGACTCCGCAGGCATGCCTCCTTGTATCCGCTCGTACCAGCGGCCGATCCGCCGGCCGCTCCAGATGCTGATAATCACCGCGACCACAAAAACGCCGATCAGGAGCGAATTAAACACGATCGCCCTAATTGGCTCGACTTCCTCCACGGCCGGCATCTCTGAAGGCAGCGGGTCGATGTAGGTCAGGTAAGAGCCGGCGGCCACGGCTCCGATCAGGTTGATGATCAGGGACGCGGTCATCACGCGACGGTTGACGGTACGAAAGCTTTCTGTCTGGTTCACTTGTCGCTAGCCTCCTCAAGAAATGGGGCGCGGATTTACACAGATTTTACGGATTTCTACTGGCTTGTCTTGCGACTTTCGATCATTGTCGACGTGCTACCCACAAATAGCCTTAATCCCCCATCCTTCGTCCTTCCACCTTCTCGCTACTCGCCCATAAGCTCGGCTGCCAGCAGTCGATCGTGTATCACGTTGAAGGCCTGGATCTGCTCTTCGGTAAAGGATCCCTTGGCGACCAGTTCGGCCAGCACGTCGCTCTGACCGGCGCCCATCATGCCTCCCGGCCCCATGGGTTGCCCAGCCAATAGAGCGTCCATATCGGCGTGTACTGCATCAAATAAGGCCGCCTCTTCTTCGGTGATCAGGCCGTCATTTAACGCCTTGGCCAACATGCCGGCCCGCTTTTCCGCTTCAGCCTGGGCGTCAAATGGCCCTGGCCCCGGCCGGCCGCCGCTCAAGAAGCGCAGGTGGTTGACAAGGTCCCAGCGCTCGCTCTCTTCCAGGCTCGCCTTCCAGGCTGGCATAGCCGAGTTGAAAGGCGCCATGGCCCCACCCTCGCTGATACGCCAGAAGAGGTAATCGTCGGCCAGCATACGGCCGGTATGGGCCAGCGGGGCTGGCAGCGGATCCAGGCTGGCGCCGCCCGGACCATCGCCCATGCCCTCATCGCCATGGCAGGTGGCGCATTGGCCGGCGTAGATCTCCGCTCCGCGGGCCAACGAGTCGTCGCCGGCCTCCACAGGGTTTCTGAGGCCGCTGTATTCGGCCGGGATGGTGGCGTGGTGGCGGGCCATCATGCCGCTGCCCGGACCCATCATCGGCCGGGCTTCGGACTCAGTTGCCTGTGGCTGCTCAGATCCCTCGGCCGGCGGCCTGCTATCGGCTTGCCGGCAAGCGCTCAACGGAACGACGATAATAAACGCAGGAATCAACCATTTTGACCACGGGTTCATTTTGCGTGATTGCTTAATGTTTCGTAACCTCTGATATTGAGTTGCACGATGTTCCAGTTAAAAAGCGCTAGAGTTTATCATGATTGAGCCAACTGCTAAACAATGTAAAAATCTCAGCCGCACACAGGGCGAGGTGGCGCTGGCCCAATTCTTTGCTGTCAAGGACAGAGACGCCTTTGAACGATACCTGAACGCTTCGGGCTCGGCCGTTAGTCAGCACGACGGCCGTCGTCGCCACCAATGCCACATAGATCAGATCCTGGCTGGCGGCAGTATGGCCTACGATGCTGTGCTCGTCGATACGTTTCCCTCCGGCGAGTCTGCCCTGCAAGCCTTTGATGCCAACCGGGATGAGCGAGCGGCGGCCGTGGTCGAGGCCTACATCCTGGTCGTCAAACCGGCCGGGGATGGCTTGTTTAAAGCGGCGCGCTACCTGGGCGTCCTTTCGCCGATCGTCAGCCGGATCCTTGGCACAACCTCGGAAAGACCGCTGCCGGAGGATGGCAAATGGAACCCCAACACCGGACCTGTCCCCGAAACCATCGCCTCGTTCAAAAAAGACGACCAAACCACCCCCTTCTTTATGATGAACCTGAACAAATATTATACCAGTGCCCTTTACACAGACGGTGAAAATATCTCAGGCGAAAGAGCGTATGCCCGCTACGCAAATCGCATAATGCCTTATCTGATCAGTGTGGGCGGCTACCCTGCTCTAATGGGCCAGGTTGCAGTTGTCTTTGCGGGCGATGAGACCAGCCCGCTGCATGATGAATGGTCGGAATTCGCCATGGTCTACTACCCGTCCCGCCAGGTGTTTCTGCGCATGATGACCAATAGCCCAACCAAAGGCGTTCACCACCGGGAGGCGGGCCTGGAACGGGCGGTGCTCATGCCCAGCACAGAGTGGCCGCTCGCTTAGGGGCCGCTTGCCGGACAGTGGACAATGAAGGATGAAGGTTGAAGGATGACGGATGAAGCAAAAAACTCTACTGGAAGGATTTCGTCATCTTCTAATTGACATTGATGTTTCTTTACGGGTATATGGCCGGTGCGGTATATTTGCGCTGATGACTACTCGTGAGAATGGTTTACAAGGAGCGAAGCATGGAATTGGGTGCATTTTCTGTAAGCCTGACCGTCGAAGATCTGGAAGCCTCGAAGGCATTTTACGAGAAGCTGGGCTTCGAGGCTTTTGCCGGGGACGCCACACAGAACTGGCTGATCATGAAGAACGGCGATTATGCCATCGGCCTGTTCCAAGGGATGTTCGAAAGGAACATCCTGACCTTTAATCCCGGCTGGGACAGCAACGCAGCTGAGATCGAAGAATTCACCGACGTTCGTGACCTGCAGCGCCAACTGAAGGAGAGCGGGTTGGAATTGATTAGCGAGGTGGACGAGAACAGCACTGGTCCGGGCAGTTTCATGTTACTCGATCCTGATGGGAATCCGATCCTGGTCGATCAGCACGTCTGATTTGAGGCTTAGCTGGCCGACAGAGTGGTTGTGGGACGCGGACGAGCACGGACGAGCGCGATCGACCACGACAACCTAGAGGAGTTCTCCGACCCGGTCAACTATGACCTGCAGGACTCCAGCGACACAGGCATTGCCTTCTACGTAGCGCTGGCCCAGGAAACAAGCGGGCCGGTGCCGCAAGCGATCTCCAGCACCGGCCGCCAGTAGAAGCATCATCGTGGTTTGCCGCAGGCACGGGTGATTGGGAGCGAGACCGACCAAGTATTTCCACCATTCGCCTGTTCATCGCAAGGCCGCGCGTAATAAGACAGGCGACGCAAAGTTGTATAGTGCTCGTCAGGTGGCATTTCCTGCTGCATAGTACAATGTAGGCGTCGGTTTTTGGAAAACCCCTCTCAAGGAAGCGATCGCCATGTCATTCCACGAAACAGTCAACGATCTCGCCGATGACGCCGAGCAATTGGAGCAAGTCTACCAGGCGGCGCTGAAGGCCGGCGAAACGGCCGCCTTTCAGGAAGCTATCGACGCCAGCCATGCGAAGGCGCCACAGAATCTGCTTTACGCGGCCTGGTTCCACCGCTTGCAATACGCCGCTGCCCAGGCCAAGGGCTATGTCGTTGCCTGGGCCTGGGTCCTTCCCCTGGCGGCTGTCAACGCCCTGTTATTCTGGTGGCTCTCTGGCGATCAATTCACAATCACCATCGAGGGCTTCCGCGGAAGAAGCCGTGACTTCATGCCAGCGATCGTCCTATTGGGCGCGTCTCTCTCGGCCTTATTTGTGCTGATCTATTTCATAGCCGTCGGCCAAAGGCGCGAGCGCCTGGGCGCGCTTATCGGGATCTTACTGCTCGCCGCGGGCGCATACGTGCTCTTGATTTACCCGCAGCTGGGAACGATACCCTTCCAGGAGCAATACCTGACCCTGATGGCTATTCATCTACCTCTCCTGGCCTGGGCTGGTGTTGGCGTATTCCTGCTCGCCAGGCGCCGCGATCCAACCAACCGCTTCGCCTTTCTGATCAAATCGCTCGAGGTGGTCATCGTGGGCGGGTTGTTCGTCATCGCCGGCGGCTTGTTCACCGCGATCACCATCGGCCTATTTGAGGCCCTCGACGTCAACTTCCCGGAGTTGGCCCAGAGACTATTCATCGCCGGTGGTATAGGCCTGATAACGGTGGTGGCCGTGGCCGTGATCTACAACCCGGCCGTGCCCCCGGCCGAGCAATCATTTGACGAAGGATTGAGTAAGCTGGTGGCCTTGCTGATGCGCTTCATGCTGCCTTTGACGCTGCTGGTACTGCTCGTTTATCTCATCTTTATCCTGTTCAATTTCCAGGCGCCGTTCGAAAATCGCGAAGTATTGATCATTTACAATGCCATGCTCTTCGCCGTGGTTGCCTTGCTGGTGGGCGCAACGCCGGTCAGCCTGGCCGATATCTCGCCGCGCACGGCACGCTGGTTGCGCCTGGGCATCATGACCGTGGCTGCCCTAGCCTTGCTCGTCAGCCTCTACGCCCTGGCCGCCATCCTCTACCGCACCTCAATTGACCGGCTCACGCCCAACCGGCTCACTTTCATTGGCTGGAACGTGATTAACATCGGCCTGCTTTTTGCTTTGCTCCTCTTTCAGCTGCGGGCCAAGGAGGGACGTTGGCTGCAAGGACTCTTTCGCGCCTTCAGCCTGGGAACGGTGGCCTACGCCGTCTGGACGCTGGCTGTGATCCTGGTTACTCCCTGGTTATTTGGCATCGATCAGGGTGGGATCGAAGCGTTGCCTCCGGCCGTGCAGGAGATCATCTACGAACAACCTGATCCAATCCTGCTCAAATGCTCAGCCAGCCCCCACATCTACCTGCTGGAAGATGGGGAAAAACGCTGGATCGACACGATTGAAACCTTCGACGACCGCGGCTACGTCTGGCGCGACGTCATCTTCATCACCTGCAACGAGCTGCGAAGCATTCCTGACGGCGTGCCAATTCCGGCCGATGCCGGCCTACCGCCCCAGCCATGATGTAGCACCATGGGGGCGGGCCAGCGCTACCTTCCAGGTACAAATCAGAGTAACCGGCCGGGAGTCACGTGCCTGGAAGGAGCACACCGGGTCTAAAACGGCCGGCCAAC
>CP070688.1:3642432-3656143 GCA_020353135.1 Chloroflexota bacterium | reverse complement strand
CTTCAACAGATTCTGTGGCATCTTGTCACGCCATATGCGACGCAGCCGGTCCAGATCGTCCAAAGGAATTCCACTCAGGCGCGACAACTCGGCCAATTGCGTGTCAGCCAGTGATTTACCGGTATGCTGCTCCAACAAACTGATCGTTTCAGGTTCTTGCAGCAAGAAGAACATCTTGCGTCGTTCGATCTGATAGGCCGTCAGCGAAGGGATCAGATCGTCAATGTCCGAGCGGCTGGCAATATAGACTGCCAGAGTGCCGGCGCCATCGTCGAAAATGCGCCGTCTCCGGCCGGGCGCGTTGACTTCCTTCCAGCTTTCAACATCTGCGTAGCCGTGCTCCCGAAAGACCTTCTCGGACTGGCCCATTACGACGAGATGCGTGGCGGAAATGCAATCTGGCATTCGTAGAATGACGTAGATGAACGCTGCCATGTCCGGCCATGTTTCGTCGGCGTCGACGTGAAGGGCAGAGTTCATCCGCGTATGAGCCTCAACTAGCGTCTTGATCTGTACCTCTCGGCTGCTGCGCAACAACGAATAGTATGTGCGAAGGTACAGTGCTATCTCATCGCTCCCACGGCTTGGTACAGTTCGCTCCATGAAAACAGTTCCCTTCAGACTCTGGCAGCCCGCAAATCACAGTGCACACCTGGCGAAGAGTTCAGCCTGCTTCTAGTCGCTGGCGACTTCAATGTGACCATCGCCATCTGTAACCTCGCCGATTACTACACTGTTCGCATACTGGCCCAAATACTCATCAGCCCGATCGACTGGAACGGCCACCAACAGCCCACCAGAGGTCTCCGGCGTCCATAGCATCTTTTGCATCAGCGGCGAAATCTCACCGTCGAATTTCACCCAGGGAGCGAAATAGTGCTGGTTGTTTGACATGCCGCCGGGAAACGCCCCAGAGTGACCGTACTCTAAAGCGCCTTTCAGCCAAGGTAGCGCCGCGATCCGGATACGGAAATCTACTTGAGCCAGATGGGCCATTTCATGTGCGTGACCAAGCAGGCCGAAACCGGTGACATCGGTCATGCTCTTGACGCCCAGTTGGGTTGCGGCGGACGCCGCTCGGACATTCAACTCCTTCATGCTCAATACTGCGGCGGCGACATGCTCCATGGAGGCAGTTCGCAGCTTCAAAGCAGTGGTTACCACGCCAGTTCCCAGCGGCTTGGTGAGCAGAAGCATATCACCTGGCCGGCTGCCACCCTTGGTCACGATGCGGCCGGGATGCACCAATCCGGTTACCGCCAGGCCGTATTTTGGTTCCTGATCAGTAACGCTATGCCCACCGGCGATGACGGCTCCGGCTTCGGCCACTTTTTCAGCCCCGCCGCGCAGGATCTCGCGCAAGAAGTTCAACTCAAGCCCATCTGGATATGCCACCAGGTTAATGGCAAATAGCGGCTTACCGCCCATGGCGTAGATGTCCGAAAGCGCGTTTGCCGCGGCAATCGAACCAAAATCATATGGGTCATCGACCACCGGAGGAAAGAAGTCCGTGGTCGTGACAATAGCTTGATCGTCGTTCAAGCGATAGACGGCTGCATCATCGGCCGCAGCCAGACCAACCAGCAATTCCGGGAATTGCTGTGGATCAAAGATATCTCGTAGAGGCTGTAACACGTACGCCAGATCGGCCGCGCCGAGTTTTGACGCTCAACCCGCACAAGTAGCGTATGATGTCAACCTGATCTTCTTTCCACTTGTTGTCATTGCTGCCGTTGATTGCTGAGCTTTGCCCTCGAAATCCGTCCACAGATGATGCGATCAGAGGCCTTGCGGATCACTAACTAGAAACTAATGTCGGGCGAATTGGAACGAACGCCTGACGGACGGTTAGTATACAGGACGCCAACGCCTAAGCAACCGGCTTCCCGGACCGATTGACGGGTGGTTTTTGCCTCCCTATAATCCGCTCATATGAGCCCATTGACCCGTTTTGAGAAATTCGCTCGCGAGTTGGTTGAAGGATCGGTCGACCGCCTCCTAGGCGAACAATACATCATGGCTGAGGCAGCCGGGGCGTTGGCCGCGGCCGTCGAACGAAGCAGGCAAGATGATATGCTGGCCAACCGATATGAGATCAGCTTGCATCCAGATACCCTCTCGCAGCTGATGTCGCAGACACCCGGTGCCGCCGAATTCCTGGAGGAATTGCTAGTCCGGCTGGCCGCCGAAGGAAAGATGGTTCTTGCGGGCGACGCACAAATCGAATTAGGGGCGGATGAGAAGGTCGCAAAAGGCATGGCCAGGGTCACAGCGCATCTATCTGCACCGCAAGATGAACCGACGGCGGTACTGATCCGTAAGAAGTCGCCAACGGCACCTCTTGAACGTATTGACGCATTCCTGATCGTCAACGGGCGACGCCACGTGACGCTCGGCCGCGCGGTTACCTCGATAGGTCGCGCACTGGATAACCATGTCGTGCTGGAAGAACCGGGCGTCAGCCGAAAGCACGCACAAATTCGCTGGCGTAGCGGCCGCTTTGTCATATTTGATCTGGGGAGCCGCGCAGGCACTATCGTCAACGACCGAGCAGTTCACGAACAGGGCCTCAATCCCGGTGACGTCATCAGGCTAGGCAGTGCGGCAATCATATTTGGCCAAGAAAGTATCGACGCAAAACCAGGCAGGATTTCGAATTCTGCATCCGATGACATCACCCGGGAGCTTTTCCGGGACGAACTGCCATGAATCCGGCCGTCGTTCTGCTCATCCTGCGCCTTCTTTCGGCTCTATTGTTGTTGTCATTCTTCGGGCTTCTGGCCTGGCTCATCTATCGGGATATCAAGTTGACCACTATCGGCGCGGCTAACGGCCGGGCCATTAAGATGGGTTCGCTTCGTGTAGTAGTAGAATCTGAAGGCCATAAAGAGTTTGGCCCAGAATATCCCCTGTACATGGAGACGACCATTGGCCGAGCCGCAAGCAACGTCGTCGTCCTCGACGATGTCTTTGCCTCGAATGAGCATGCGCGAATATCACGCGTTGGCAGTCAGTGGTGGTTGGAGGATCTGGACAGTCGCAACGGCACGTTACTGAACGACGCCTTGCTGGAATCGCCAACGGTCGTAACTGGCGATGACATTATCACCGTCGGCCGGACCACACTCGAACTCGAGTTGGCGGTTTCCGAATAGGGTGGGTGGCGCTATACTAGCAGACCAATACCTGAGCACAGGAGAGTTTCATGGGTTTTCATAGTGGCGGTTGGTGGGCCTTCATGAGTCACGACGAGCGCCAGGATAAGCAGCGCGTCACGCGACACTTGCTCGGACGCGTCTGGACGTTCGCTAGACCATATCGATTCAGCGTTTTGGCCCTGCTGCTGACCATTCTTGCCATAACCGGATTGTCCTTAATACCTCCGATCCTCTTGAAGGAGCTAATCGACAGCGCTTTGCCCAATGAAGACGTCCAGCAATTGAACCGGCTGGCGCTGGCCCTGGTCGCCGTGCCCTTGCTCAACGGCCTGATTGGCGTGATACAGCGTCGACTGAGCGCGGGGGTCGGGGAAGGGGTGATATACGATCTCAGAAGGGCGCTTTACGACCACATGCTGCGGATGTCCTTGCGTTTCTACACCAGAACACGTACCGGAGAACTCATGTCGCGCCTTAACAACGACGTCGTTGGCGCCCAACGGGCCGTAACTGGCACCTTGGTGAGCATCGTCTCTAACGCGATTACGCTGGTCTCTGTCCTAGCCATCATGGTTGTGATCGAATGGCGACTGACCCTGTTAGGCCTGGCGATTCTGCCCTTGTTTGTGCTCCCCGCGCGCCGGGTCGCTAGAAGATTGCGTGAGATCCGGCGGCGCTCAATGGAGTTGAACGCCGAGATGAATGCCAGTATGAACGAGACCTTAAACATTAGCGGCGCGCTGCTGGTCAAGTTGTTCGGCCGCGAGAAACGCGAAAGCGATAGATTTGCCGGCGATGCGCGCAGGGTGCGCGACGTCGGGGTGGAGTCGGCCGTCGTGGGCCAATGGTTCATGCTTGGGCTCTCTCTTGTTGGCGCGATTGGCACAGCGCTCGTTTACTGGGGCGGCGGCCGGCTTGTGTTAAGCGGCGCATTCACCATTGGCACGTTGGTGGCCTTTAGCGCCTATTTGCGACAGCTCTATGGACCGTTAATCGCTCTGACGAACGCGCCGGTTGAGTTTGCGCAGAGCATGGTCAGCTTTGAGCGCGTTTTTGAGGCCCTCGATATTCCAGTAGAGATCAGTGAAAAAGAAGACGCTATTGAACCGGACTCAGTTTCGGGCTCATTGATATTCGAAGATGTATCGTTTAGCTACCTCGAAGGCGAGGGCGGAGGCCTTGCCGAGGTAATACGCTTCGGCTGGGGCGCCGACCGCGGCGCGCTACTCAAGAGAGGCAAGCAAAGCAACGGTGACAAGCCCACCGCCGAGCCGCAGGAATTGCGCTTGGCCTTGACCGACGTCAATTTCGAGATAAAACCTGGCCAGTTGGTCGCCCTGGTCGGCCCTAGCGGTGCAGGCAAGACTACCATCACCTATCTGATCCCCAGGTTGTACGACCCAAGCGCTGGGCGGGTTCTTCTGGATGGGCGCGATTTACGCGACTTGACGCTACAGTCACTCGCGCTGAATGTGGGCATGGTCACCCAGGACACATTTCTGTTTTATGATACGATTCGGGCCAATCTGCTCTACGCGCGCGACGGTGCAACGGACGCGGAAATGGTTGCCGCTGCCAGAGCGGCCAACATTCACGATTTCATCATGTCCTTGCCGGACGGTTATGACACAGTAGTGGGAGAGCGAGGCTATCGACTTAGCGGAGGCGAACGCCAGCGGATCGCCATCGCCCGCGTCATACTGAAAGATCCACAGATCCTCGTCCTGGACGAGGCCACATCTCATCTTGATTCCCTGTCAGAGGCGTTGATCCAGGAGGCTCTGCAGCATGTGATGGAGGGCCGCACGAGCCTGGTGATCGCCCATCGGTTGTCCACTATTCTGGCCGCGGACAAGATACTGGTCATGGATCAGGGACGGCTGGTAGAATCGGGAACCCATTCGGACCTCATCCAGAAAGGCGGACTCTACACCTCTCTCTACGAGACACAATTCAACGCTCCCATGGACTCAGAGGATGAGATGCCAGATCATTCCGAGTCGGCTGAGCGACTCTCGCTGTCGCATTGATCTAGGGCTTGTCGTCGGGCGTCACAGTCCGGGTACGAATTCGTAATCGTCCGGCGATTCCGCAGTACGTGTATCATCTTCGCCGGCCGCTTTTTGCGGTGCCACGTCCACGTTGTCAAGCCACTCCGATACGACCTGCACACCCAAAACCGGGGCATAAATACCGCGCGTCGTCGAGATGTCTGTGTGACCAAGAAACTCCTGCACGACCTCGATCGGCATACCCTCACGTAGGAGCTGAGTCGCTCGAAAATGACGGAAGTCGTGGGCGGATAGGCTCTGATGCAGTCCTAGAGCCTTCACCGCTCGTTTGACCACGTTGTGCGCTGATGTCGCAGACAGTCGTGCCCCGCCAGCGTTTCGGCTGTGGGCGACAAAGAGCGCTGGATTTGCATCAAGCCGCTCTTGAACATACGCACGAATAGCCTTACGGGCATAGTTGCGGATGTAGAGCGTCCTCGGACGGCCGCCTTTGCCGGTAATTGCAGCGAAGTTAGCGTTCCCCTGATCGACACTGCTGCGATTCAAGGCCACGACCTCGCTCAGCCTCGCGGCCGTCGAGTACAAGACATTGACTAGCGCTCGGTTCCGCAAAAGCGACATCCGGCGATTGAAGCGGTCGTTGGACGAGGGTAGGGGCAAATCTCCGTAGTAGGCGACAATCTGAGGAATGGCCTGGCGAGCAGCGTCCATGTCGATAACGGTCTCGGCCTGGTTCCGTTCAACCTGCCGTCGAGCCAGTTGGCGCTGCAACTTGCCCAGCTGGATGTTACCCGGCAATTGGTCCTGACCATCAAGGAAATGCAGGTAGCCGGTGACGGCCGCCATGTACGTGGTTGCCGTCGACTGGGCGCGATTGGCCAGAAGCCAATTACGGAAACTCAACACCGTGGCTGTAGTAAGAGGTTCCGGCGACAGTGGCATGACGTCCTCGACGCTGAAACCGTCACGCTTGAAGTACTGAAGCCAATCGGCGAAAAGGCGCAAGCCACTACGATACGTCGTCTCCGTCTTCAGACTACGGGCCCCGGCCTCCAGCAGAAAACTGGTCTCCAAGAGCCAAACGGGACCCTCCGGCAGGGGTCGACCGCTGATCGGAAACTGCTTTGTCGTGTTCGCCATGTTGAACTAACGCCATTCCCGGCCTGGCGCACAAGATACTGCATAGCCATAGGGTGGAGGATCTTGGGCGCATAGATTACCCATGATTAGACGTATACTTAAACTAACATACATTAGCTAAAGTATATTCCATCCGACCTATCTTGTCAACAGGCAGGCGCGCGTAGCGGTACAGAGCTATAATTGCTTGCGTAGTTTACTCCAGCTTCTGCATGCACCAATAAGATGAGATGTTGATCTATGAACGCCAACCCGTCTACCGTTCCAGCTGAAACCGTCGAGGCCATCGTCGGTGGCTATCATGGTGACCCTTTCAGTATACTTGGCCAGCACGCCACGGACACCGGTGTGGCTGTTCGTGCTTTTGTTCCACAGGCAGTCGAGGCGGCGGTCGTCGAGCGCCTGAGCACTGAAAGCCATCCAATGACCAGAGCTCACGATGGCGGCTATTTTGAATTGTTTTTACCCGGCCGCAGTCAAGCGTTTGATTATAGTCTCCAACTTGAAATGGCTGACGGCCAGAAAGTGCTATACGAAGACCCGTATGCCTTTTCCCAGACCATTTCCGAGTACGACGAGTACTTGCTGGCCGAGGGTACGCACCGGCGTCTCTATGACGCTCTCGGGGCCCATTTGCACGAAGTTAGCGGCGTTCGCGGGGTACGCTTCGCCGTATGGGCGCCCAATGCGTTGCGCGTCAGCGTAGTCGGCGATTTCAACAATTGGGATGGCAGGCGGCACGTAATGCGCCACCATCATGGCAGCGGCGTGTGGGACATCTTCGTGCCGGGGCTTCTCCTGGGGGTGCTGTATAAGTATGAAATAAAAACCAGGCACCTGGATTACACTGTTGTGAAGTCTGATCCGGTAGGTTTCTACAGTGAAGTTCGACCTGATACGGCATCCATTGTGTGGGATCTCGATAATTACGATTGGCAGGATCAGGACTGGCTTGAGGAACGCGCCAAAGATGGCCACAGCGGCCCAATGAATGTATATGAAGTTCATCTGGGCTCCTGGCGCCGCACCTTGCAGGACCAATGGCTATCCTACCGCGAACTGGCGGAGCAGCTTGTACCGTATGTCAAGGAAATGGGTTACACGCATGTGGAGTTGCTGCCGGTTGCCGAGCATCCATATGATGGCTCCTGGGGCTATCAAGTTACCGGTTTTTTTGCAGCCACAAGCCGATATGGCACGCCAGATGACTTCATGGCGTTCATCGACGCCTGTCACTTGGCCGGTCTCGGCGTGATTCTTGACTGGGTGCCAGCCCACTTTCCCCGCGACCAGCACGGACTGGCCTTCTTCGACGGCACTTTTCTTTATGAGCACGCCGATCCCCGCCAGGGCGAACATCCTGACTGGGGCACATTGATCTTCAACTTCGGCCGGCGCGAGGTCAGGCAATTCCTGGTAAATAACGCCATGTTCTGGCTGGACAAGTACCACGTCGACGCACTCAGGGTAGACGCGGTGGCCTCAATGCTCTATTTGGATTTCTCGCGACAAGAAGGCCAGTGGATCCCGAATCGCTATGGCGGCCGCGAAAATATCGAAGCCATCGATTTCATCAGAGAGTTTAACGATCGCGTCCATGCCGAGTTCCCTGGAGTGCTCACCATTGCCGAAGAATCAACTGCCTGGGCAGGTGTTACACGCTCCACGGCCGATGGCGGCTTGGGTTTTGACTTGAAGTGGAATATGGGCTGGATGCACGACACGTTGCAATACATAGAGAATGATCCAATTCATCGTTCGTATCATCATGGCACTTTGACGTTCAGCCTCTTATACGCCTTCAGTGAGCGCTTCCTGTTGCCATTTTCCCACGACGAAGTCGTTCATCTGAAACGCAGCATGTTGGACAAGATGCCGGGCGATCTCTGGCAGAAATTTGCTAATCTGAGAGCCCTTTACGCTTACCAGGCAGCTCATCCGGGCAAGAAGATGCTATTCATGGGCGGCGAGTTCGGTCAATGGCGTGAGTGGAATGAAGCTGTCAGCCTTGACTGGCACTTACTCGACGATAATCCGCAGCACAGGGCTTTGCAGGCGTTCGTAAAAACGCTCAATTGGCTGTACCTGAGTGAGCCTGCGCTTTACGAGCTGGACTCCACCTGGGAAGGTTTTGATTGGCTAGATTTGCATGATGGCCAACGGAGCATCTTGACGTTCGTCCGTCATGACGCCAGCGGCAGTTCTTCGCTCATCGTCGCCATTAACTTCACACCGATTCCCAGGCAACAGTATCGCCTCGGCGTTCCACTGCCAGGGGACTATGAAGAGGTGCTCAATAGCGATGCGGCCGAATATGGTGGCAGCGGCGTCGTCAATCCAGAATTGATAAGAAGCCAGGATAGGCCTTGGCACGATCAGCCGCACTCTATTGAATTCGACCTCCCCCCGTTGGCGGCCGTCATTTTGCGGGCCCCAGCGCCCCAATAGCGCCTTCTCATTATTGTGGTCAGGAGTACGACTTTGTGCTAATATACCCGCCGCTCTCACGCTCGACGTATGTGGTCGGATGAAAGAGATTTGGAAACCTGGAGGATTAGTCAATTGGCAAACACAGCTTCGGCCAAGAAACGAATACGGAGTTCAGCCCGTAAGCGAGAAAGAAACCGCGTATTTCGCGCCTCGGCGCGGACCCACATCAAGAGGTCGCGCACTTTGATGGAACAAGGCGACATTGAGGCTGCAGAAGAGGCAGCGCGCCAGGCTTGCAGCACGCTTGACAAGGCGGCACGGAAGGGAATATTGCATCCGCAAAACGCGGCCCGAAGGAAAGGCCGGCTCATGAAAGCCTTGCATGAGGCGAAGAAGGTCTGAGTTGTCCTGATCGCTCTAGCGACGTACTGGATTGTCCTGAAGACACCATCCTCCAGCGGGTGGTGTTTTTCTTTGAACGCCTATCATTCGTCCCTGGGTGAAATCGCAAAAATGTATCCCACGCCCCGAACCGTTCTTAGTAATAACGGTCTTGCGGGGTCAACTTCGATGATTTCCCTCATCCAGCGTATGTGAACGTCCAGCGTTCGCGTGTCGCCGAAGTAGCTGGTCTTCCAGACATTCTCCATGAGGGTATGACGGCCGAGTATTTGATTAGGATGACGCAGGAATTCTTCTAGTAATTGCGCAAGCTTCGGCGTCAACCGGCGCTCCCCCTGCCCTTCGACCTCTACCGAGCGCTTCGAACAATAATAGGTCAAAGTACCAGCCCGTACGATTTCCTCGGTCAAATCATCGGCCGGAAGCAGCGTCCAAATCCTGTTCAGCAGTTTGCGTGCCGTGTAGGGTCTGACGAGGTAGATGTCTGCCTTGGCTGACCGATCTTCGTCAGCTCCGGCCGCTCGGCAGTGGATGATCGGAGTCTGCGGCAACGCTTTTCTCAAACGCCGGCAAGTTCGAACTCCGTTCGAGCGCATCGACGAGGCATCGAGCACAACGAGGTCGGGTCGACCGTCCTGCAGCCACCGCATAGCTTCAACGCCGCTATTGACCGTCGTGACAGAAAGCCCAGCCTTCGCCAGCGCGGTTGCCATAGAATAAAGCCCGGCGCTCCCGCCCTCAACCAATAAGATCGTAGCCGCCCTCATCATTCTCCTTCTGCCTGGTCACTCCTTTTGTCATTATAGGGATAATGGTCAGATAGGCAATGACTGCATGCGAATACGCATCTACCAACTTCAATCCAGGACTTCAGCGCCATAAATTCGTGGCCGCGAATCTTGACAGTAAGGGTCCGTGCGTTATAATGCCCAGGCAGTTCAGTGAGCTGTCATGCGAGTGTAGTTCAGTGGTAGAACGTCAGCTTCCCAAGCTGAATGTCACGGGTTCGAGTCCCGTCACTCGCTCAACACACCGGCGTTGCGGTGCTGGCCCGTAAGGGCCTTTTTTGTTTTGACAATGCTACTTCTTAGGAGAGGTCAATGAGCACAGAACTGGTTGCTCACGCCGAAGATTCAGTAGTATTTACCAGAGCGCCCTTCTGGAATGATGTTCCGGATGACAAATGGATGAGTTGGCGCTGGCAGATGAGTAATCGTCTGAATAGCGTGGGTGAACTCGCCCAGATCATCAATCTTACGCCACAAGAACGCAAGGCGCTTGAAGCGCAAGATCTCTTCCGCGTTGACATAACTCCCTACTTCGCCAGCTTAATCGCTCCAGACGATCCCGACTGTCCGGTTCGCAAACAAGTCATTCCTACCGACGCTGAAATGGTCCCGTTTCAATCTATGATGGAAGACTCACTGGCCGAGGACAAACATTCTCCTGTGCCAGGGCTGGTGCACCGCTACCCGGACCGGGTGCTCATGCTGGTAACGACCCAATGTGCCAGCTACTGTCGCTATTGCACCAGAAGTAGGATCGTCGGGGATCCAACCCAGACCTTCAGTCGCAAGGAGTTCGAGGCGCAAATCGAATATATCGAGCAGACGCCTCAGGTGCGCGACGTGCTCTTATCAGGTGGCGATCCCATGGTCCTGGCGCCCAAGCTCGTGGACATGATTCTGGGACGGCTCAGGGCAATTCCCCACGTCGAGATCATACGTATTGGCTCGCGCGTACCTGTCTTCCTTCCGATGCGTGTGACCGACGAGTTCTGCGAAATGGTGAGCAAATACCATCCCTTCTGGCTCAACATTCACGTGAACCACCCAAAAGAGATCACGCCGGAACTCACGGCCGCTTGCGACCGGCTGGCGCAGGCTGGCGTTCCCCTTGGAAACCAAAGCGTACTGCTGGCTGGTGTTAACGATTCGGTCCACATCCAACGCAAACTGGTCCATGAGTTGGTAAAGATGCGAGTTCGGCCATATTATCTGTACCAGTGCGACCTTGTCGAAGGATCGGGCCATTTCAGGACTTCGGTATCCAAAGGGATCGAAATCATCGAAGGCCTGCGCGGGCATACTTCTGGCTATGCTGTCCCCACCTACATCATTGACGCCCCAGGCGGCGGCGGCAAGATCCCTGCCATGCCAAACTACGTGCTTTCCCAGGCGCCGGGTAGGACCGTACTTCGCAACTACGAAGGCTTCATCACCACCTACAACGAGCCTCTCGATTACGATCCGGGCGCAATCGCCGCTCAAGAGCGTTTGATCGAACGGCGCTCTGAGCCCGGTCAAGAAGGCGTTCTTGGCCTGCTTGAAGGCCAGCAGATGACGATTGAACCCAGTGGGTTTGGCGATGTTCATTCGCGTGGTGGCCGCTCGCATCGCCTGCGAAGCGGAGAGCAGAGCCACAAGTGGCAACCGCTGGGAATCGGGGCAATCGAAGCCGACGGCGAGTCAGCCGGACAGCTGCCAGCACCCGAAGATGACGGCCAGGACGGGGCCAAAGGCGACGCCTAGAACCTACGGTCACGAGGCACCTCGGCCGAAAAGGCCACCAGTCTGCCCGCGAACTAAGCTCCAAACTTCTCCAATCTTAGAGCGTGAGCCAGGGCCATCTGCATGATGTCGGCTGCGGCAAAATGACCAAGCCCGCCCTGCTGGGCCGCTCGCTCGCCAAACATGGTCATCCTATCAGGCAAGTGTGACGCCGGCGCCCAGAGCAGTGTCGGCACCGGATGCCATGAATGACTTCTGAGCCGCGCCGGCGTGGAATGGTCGCCGGTAATAATAAGAACGTCCGGTTCCAAGCCAAGCAGCGCCGGAAGCGCCTCGTCCACGCCTTCGATCACTTTCGCCTTGGCTTCGTAATCTCCGTCTTCACCGCGGCTATCGGTCGGCTTGATGTGCACGAAGAAGAAGTCGAATTCCTGCCAATGATCGGCGACGACCCGAAACTCGTCGGTCGGGCTGTAATGGGCTTCTGTGCCGAGCACCTCCATGCCAACCAGCCGCGACACGCCTTTGTACATAGGATAAACGGCAACGCAAGCCGCCCGCAGACCGTAAACGTCTCCGAACTTCGGCAGATTTGGATCCTGTGCGAAACCGCGCAGCGTAACCATATTGGCCGGTTGCTGGTCGGCAAGAGTCTGGCGGGCCTGATCGAGCCATGCATGCACGAGTTCGGCCGTCGGCCGAGACGCTTCGTCCAATGCACGCGCAGGCAGCGGCTCCTTGCCAACGATCTGGGGATCCGTATCTTCCAGTGCGCCCTTTAGGCCCTCGCCCCGCATCACCAGAACGAATCGATACTCTTTCACCGGACTGACAAACGTCTCAACCCCAGAGATTTCTATTCCATCGAGCATCTCGACCAGTGGTCGCGCCGCGTCGGTGCCAATGCGTCCGGCTCGTCGATCGACGATTCTTCCGGCCTCGTCGATGGTGCAGAAATTGCCTCTGGCAGCCACGTCAGTTGGCCCCAGATCGAATCCGATCCCCAGCGCAGAGTGCACGCCACGACCGACCGGCGTGCCTACCGGATCGTAGCCGAACAGTGCCAGATGGGCGGGCCCACTGCCAGGAGTAATTCCACGCCCGATCGGGTGGCTAAGGCCGCTGCAGCCCTCGGCCGCCAGGCGATCCATGTTCGGCGTTTGCGCGTGCTCCAAGGTCGTGCCGCTGAAATCACCCATTGGCAAGCCGCCTAAACCGTCCAACACCAAGAGCACGATCTTGCCCCCGCTCGACCTTCTCAATTGTCTGATTAGTTCAAAGTTTGCCATCCCGGTTCTCCGTTGAGTTAGCCGATTCAGGTTTCTCAGTAGCCCAATTGTACCAAACAAAAAAGGCGGTGGTCAGATGTTACCACCGCCTGTCACTGCTCCTCAGGTTGGATTCGAACCAACAACCTATCGGTTAACAGCCGATTGCTCTGCCGTTGAGCTACTGAGGATTACAATAGCCACGAAATTATAACAAAGGCCAAATAGGTGTCAACCAGATTTTGGCGTCAACAGATTCTTAGGCTACCATTCGCGCCGGAGGTGGCAATGAAACCCATTATCGTCGTTCACGGTGGCGCCGGCCCTTGGGCCATCAAGCAGCATTTGCTCGATCTGGCCCTTGTGGACTGCCGGGAGGCGGCCGCAAGAGGACAGGAGATTCTGCTTTCGGGTGAGTCAGCCGTCGATGCGGTTGAGGCGGCGGTACGCGTTCTTGAGGATTCGCCGGTTCTCGACGCCGGCCGCGGGAGTTATCTTAATCTGGCAGGCGAAATTGAAATGGACGCCCTGATAATGGACGGAGACTCCTTGATGCTGGGGGCCATTGCTTCGGTGCAAAATGTCCAGCACCCGATTAGTCTGGCCCGCCGGCTCATGACAGACAGCGCCCACAATTTACTGGTCGGGCGCGGGGCGGAACAGTTTGCTGATTCAATCGGCTTCCCGCGTTGCCAGTTCGAGGACTTGCTCGCTGCCGATTCGGAGTTACAGGCTCTAGCGGCCGCCCCAGCTGACGCAGAATCGCTTCGTGAAGGCGATACCGTCGGCGC
>CP070688.1:3623935-3642332 GCA_020353135.1 Chloroflexota bacterium | reverse complement strand
GCGATTGTAGCGCTCTCCCAGCTGAGCTACAGGCCCGAAGGCAAGCGGTATGTTATCCTAGCGGTTGTCCATTGTCAAGCCGCCAATCAGCCGCTATACTGTTGCAGCCAAATTGGCGGATTGAGGCGATGGAGTTCTCATGCCCAGAGGATGAGACTCATCAAGCAGCAAAGTTCCCATCGTGAATAACCGTCAATCCTGTTAAGACAACGTAGGAGGTTCATCGTTGACAGCCAAGTATCGAATCTCGATTGAATATTGTGTCCCTTGAAGTTACTTGCCACGGGCCGTCAGTTTGGCGGACGAACTTTTGGCTGACTATCAGCACGTCATCGAGGAAGTAACGCTCATAACGTCCAGCGGCGGCGCCTTCGAGGTCCGCGTGAACGACGATCTCATTTACTCGAAGAAGACCGTTCAGCGGCGCCACGCTGAGCCTGGTGAGGTCTTGGCTACGTTCCGGGAACTTGTGGGCCCGGATGTGCCGACATTCCCCAAGTCAGAGTAGATTCTTCGAGTCTTGTTACCGGCAACACGCGTCAGCTGATCCAGTCCCGATTCGCCGCGTCCCAGTGCCGGTGAGCATAGGTGCGCTTGCATGTATGGCAGACGCGCGCCGATGCGACTTGGCCGTTGCTACGCCAGCGCCAGCGAATCACCGTCAGGTGGTAGGCACAGGTGGGTCGATAGCAGATTGGGCACTCTTCGCCGTCGGCTAGTCCCTGCCGGCCATACAAGCGTCTTGTGTCGGGATCCTGCGCGCACAGGTGGCATCTATTCACGGCCATCGTTATCTCGCGACTGCCATTGCGCTCGTCGGCGGCCTACTCCGGTTCATTACTGTCGTAGACATAGAACCCCCTACCTGCCTTCGCGCCCAGTTGTCCGGCCAACACCATGCGCCGTAGCAGCGGCGTCGGCCGGTAACGATCATCACCCCATTCCTCGAACAAGCCAGTCATCACCGCCAGAACAATATCCAATCCCAATTGATCCGCCCATTCCAGCGGACCATATGGGTAGTTGGTGCCCAGTTTCATCGCCAGATCGATGTCCTTGGCCGAAGCCACACCCTCCATCAGGGCGCTGGCGGCCTCGTTAATCAAGCAACACAGGATGCGCGCCCTCACTAGGCCGGGTCCATCACCCACTCTGACTGTCTCAAATGCGGCACCTTGCCAGAAAGTCTCCGCGGCCGCGAGGTGGGATTGAGCCGTCTGCAGAGCTGCCGCTATTTCGATCACCGGTCGATCCCCTAGAGGTAAAATCAGACCAAATCCTACCAATCGCTGCGGAGTGGATAGCCATGCGGCCGCCTGAGTCGCACTGGTCGCCAGTGCCAGGGAGAGCCACGTCGCCTCGCCTGGCGTCAGCTCGGCCGCTCTTTCCAGCAGGGTGCGCTTTGCCGCCGCCGAAGCATTGTACATTTCTACGACGACATCCGCCCTTGCCGCCTGGTCCACGTCCACCCGGGCCACAGGGTTGCCCAGCACGTCGTCCACTTCCCAGGTGGCGCAACTGTAGCCGGCCGCAAGACAAGAGTCGACGACCGCGGTCGTGAACGGTTGCTCGCCAAGGATGATTACATTCACAATTTAGCCTCGCCTACTGCTCCATAGTATACCGACTTTCCCACGTGTGGTCAGCCGTAACTCAGGCCATTAGATTGATCCAGGCCGTAGATTGTAACTGCCGCTAAGCCGTGCTATTCTTACGCTTACTATGTGGATCGAGCCCGATTCCCGTTTCGCGAACGACGGTCAGTAGAGAAGTACGTTAATGGAATTGCAGGCGGTAACCGGTCAGCGATATATCGGAGCAGAAGCCGTGCGCCTCGACGGCGAAGGCACCATTCCCGGCCTGGCGGCCCTGCCAGCGCCATCCCAGGCGGCCCGCGGGCGACAGAAAGATTTCCTTTTCATTCATCTCACATTGGGCGGCCGGCCGGTAGACATCCACGTTCTGACGCAAGACGTCGTGGATTCGATCAGCACGTTATTTTATGAAACGCCAGGTAGCGTGACTGCCGCTCTCAAGAAGGCGATCATCCAAAGCAACCAACAACTGCTGCGCTACAATCTTTCCGGGGCTGGTGTGCCGAGGGAAGGAGCGTTGACCTGCGCAGTTCTTCGCGGCGAAGAGCTATTTGTCGTTCAAGCCGGCGAGTCTTTCGCCCTCCTTGGTCACAATTTCGGCATTGAACGCCTGCCGCCCGAACCGCCGGCCAAAGTGACGCCCTTGGGCCGGACGGCTGGCCTTGATCTTCGCTACACCCACAATTGGCTCCTACCTGGGGATATGCTACTGCTCGCCGATCCCCGACTGGCCCATCTACCAACCAGTGCATTTGAGCCAGCGCTGATCGACGTCGACGTCGAAGACGGACTGGCCGAGTTGGTCGAAATCGCCGGTGATGATACGGCCAGGGTTCTCATGGTCGAATTCACCGATGAGGCTCCGGGGCATTTCCCTGACTCACGCGGATCACAATCAACAGGGGTGAGTCGTCAGCTTCCGCCGCCCACGGCCGCACCCATGCGCGAGGGTGGCTCCTATCCTGCAGACGAATCGACGGGCGCCGGCGACGCTCGGACCGGAGCGGGTTTTGACGTCGAAGTAGCTGAGACCAAGGCTAGAAAAGCGACATCTCGGGCGGCCATGGGTCTTTCCGGTTTAACCGCCTGGTTCGCCGATCTACTGACGCTGCTTCACTCGCCCGACTCCGACTCAAGCGAATCGGAAAGCTGGGCCATCCCTGCGTTTCTAGCCATTATCATACCGATCATTGTCGCCGCAATTGTCGCCGGAGTATACGTCCAGCGCGGCAACGTGCTTCGCCTCAGCGACATTCAGTCCGAAATGCGCCAGAAGATCGTTGAGGCGAATGGATCGGAAGAGGCGACGCACGCGGAACTTCTGTACGAAGAAACCATCGCCCTGGCCGCCGAGGCGGAAGATTTGCGACCCAATGATCCCGAAATTGCCATGCTGCGTGAAGAGGCGGTCGCTGGCCTGGATGAGATTGCGGGAATAGCACGTTTGAGAGGTATCCTGCTTTACAGTTATGGCGAAGAGGCTAATCTGGCCTCAATAACGCTTGACGGTGCATCAGAAGACGCTCTCTTCGTCTTGGACGAGCCAGGAAATCGGGTGTACAGACTGCAGACCGACGTTTCCCCCGACTCAGTCACGCTTGCCAATCCGGAGACGATTCTCTTTGGCGAACAGGTGATTGGCAGTCATGTGACTGGTCAGATGATGGACACGATGTGGCGCCCGCAGGGAAGCAATACTGGACGAGACGGATTGGCCGCCCTGGACAGCCGTGGCGCCCTGGTGACCTATTATCCAAACCTCGGCGATGCGCGGGCCGTTCCTCTGGGCCTATCTAGCGAGTGGCAGCAACCCTCAGCCATCACGACATTCGGTGAACGACTCTACGTCCTTGATCCGGGAGCCGGCAGGATATGGCGCTACTTCCCCGAGGGAGAGGGCTTCATCGTCAGCGAAGGCCAACAATTTGTCGAGTTTCCCGACGATGCCGACCTTGGCAATGTCGTCGATTTTGGCATTGTCAGTCGCGATGGCAGCGTTATTCTACTCTACGCCAATGGAGGCTTGCGCCAATATGCGGGCGACACGCTTATGTGGAGCGAGAGTGAATTGGCCCAGTCCGGGCTTGACACACCTATGACTGCACCGGCGTCGCTAAAGATAGTCGGCAGCGGCCTGAACTCGTCCATATTCGTCCTCGACCCGGGTAGTGACCGGGTGTTACAGTTCAGCTTGGGCGGCACGTTTTTGGCTCAATACAAAGCCAGTGACGAGCTCAGCCGCGAGCTCTTTGGCCGGGCGCGTGATTTCGTAGTGCTCGAGAACCCTCTGCGTATCTTTGTCGTGGCCGAAGACGACCTCTACGTGGTTGGCCAGAGTTAGCGCTTTACCGGCGCCTTCTGGAAGCCGGTGAATCGCACGGCGTGCAAATCGGTCGTCATCAGGAACAATTGAATCGTGATCGCCGCCGCCTACAAGGAGCTCGAGCGCAAGTTAGTACGTTGGAGCCGCAACCGTCCAGATATCGTGGCCACGGTGGTGATCGGATCTTACGCCCGAGTGACGCTTCCGGCCGATGAATTCTCGGACCTCGATCTAATCCTATTCTCACTCGATCCGAGCTCCTATACAGCCAGCTCAAGCTGGTTGCATGAACTGGGAGAACTCTGGATCGCTTCCTTGGACTACATCGGTCCGGGCGATCCAGAGTGGCTGGCACTTTTTGATGGCGGAATGAAGGCCGATTTCCTCATTGTCTTGGCAGTACCCGATAAATCACCGGCCGAGATGCTAACCGCGCTACCGTATCAGGACGTCTTGGCCCGCGGCGCGCGGGTCATCTACAGCGGAGACTTCGACCATCAGGATTTATCTTCCTTTTCGGCACAGGCGATCAAGACACACCCTCCCAGCGAGCCAATGTTTGAGGCTGCTGTCAACGGCACCCTGTTCGCGGCCGAGCGATACGCCAAGTTCGTACTCAGAGGCGATTTCTGGCGCAGCCAGGTAACAGCCGATGCTGAAATGCGGCGCCACTTGCTTACTTTGATTGAATGGCACGCCCAATCACTCTCGGAAACGAAGTTGGACACCTGGTACGACGGCCGCTACATCGAGACCTGGGCCGACGGCCGTATCCTGGACCGCCTGAGTACCCTGGACCTCGACCCTAACCCTGACGATCCGTATGGGACCGTGTCGCATATCCTCAAACTGCTTGAATTGCTGGCAACCGAAACCGCTGCCCGGTTGGGTTACTGCTTCCCTACCGCCGGCCAGGCGAAGACGATTGCCTGGCTCGACCAAATGAGCCGTGATAGCCAGAACTAGTCGGCAGCGGTATCGGTCCTAGTCTGCTTTCTTAAGGACGACTTCCTGGCGCGGCGAAGGAAGCGTCAGCCCTCTCTCTGGGAAGAGCAGCCGCACTTGCCGGCGGTAGTAGCGCTGGACGATCCAATGCTCATTAGGCGCCGTTTTGACGATGACTCGTAGCCTGACCTGCCACTCGTCGAGTCCTTCTATACCGGTAACCGTAGGCGCCTCGAGAAGCAGCGGCCCAATCTCGGGATCTCCGGCCGCCAACTCGCCTATCTCATCCAGCGTCCTGACCGCCAGCGCCACATCATCGTCGTATGCGATGCCAACGTCGACAATCGCCCTCGACCAGTCGCGGGTCCTGTTGGTCACGACACGAATTTCGCCGTTTGGCACAAAATGCAGATAGCCCTGGCTGTCCCGAATTTGGGTGACGCGCAAGGTCAAATCCTCGACGTTTCCAGCATGGCCGCCAAGTTCGACGACATCGCCCACCTGGTATTGTCCTTCGACGATGATGAAGAAGCCGGCGATGGCGTCTTTCACGAGCGATTGCGCGCCCAAGCCTAGGGCCAGGCTGGCGACGCCAACGCTGGCCAACAATGGGCCGATATTAATACCTAGTTCGCTCAAAATCGTGAGGCTAGCCACCGCAACGATTATCACCAATGCGGTCGTATTAACCAGCCGGCGAATCGTCTCAATGCGCAGGTCAAAGTGACTGTCCTCCTCATCGTCTAGTTTCTGCATGTGCCTGGTTAGCTGCCGTGTGGCTATCGTCAACAACCAGTATCCGATAACGGATAAAGTGATTATGATCAGGATATTGAGGCCTGTTGTCGCCAGCCAGTTCAAGATAACCTCGGAATCAGCCAGCTCAGAAATTCTGTCAATCACCTTGTCTCTCCAGACGATCTCTGACCCTGACGCTACTTCTCGTCGTCGTACGTGTAAAATCCCCGGCCGCTCTTGCGACCCAGACGGCCGCTGGCCACCATGCGCTGCTGCAGCGGATGCGGCCGGTATTTGGGATCCTGGAAGAACTGTTCATAGACCGAGCACGTCACCGCAAGATTGACGTCGCTGCCCACCAGGTCGATCAACTCAAACGGCCCCATGCGAAAACCCATCGAGCGCACGAGGCGGTCGATCGAGCGAGCGCTCACGTCGCTTTCGCCAAGAAGGCGCAGCGCTTCGCCATAAAATGGACGGGCGACCCGGTTAACGATGAAAGCCGGCGTATCGGTGCAGTGAACGGCCGTCTTGCCAATAGAGGCCACGAAAGCGTCGACGATGGCCATTGTATCGGCGCTGGTGTCATCACCGCGCACCACCTCGACCAGGCGCATGATGTGGGCTGGATTGAAGAAATGCAGACCCAAGAACCGATCTGGCCGGCCGCTGGATTCGGCCAACACGTTGATGCTCAGGCTCGAGGTATTGCTGGCCAGGATCGTTGGCTCGACCGACTGCTTGCCCAGCGTCGCGAATAGCTCTTTCTTTAGCTGCAGGTCCTCCGGGATCGCTTCGATGATGAGATCAGCTTTGCCTGCCTTCGCCAGGTCCGTTGTCGTTTCCAAACTGGACTTCGCTTGTTCGGCCGCTTCGTCACTTATCTTGCCCCGCTCTAGGCCCCGGTCGATAAACGAATCGATATTGGCCAGCGCGCTCGCCAGCAATCGCTCGGCGATGTCGTACAGGGTTACCTGATAGCCTGCAACGACGATCGCCGTCGCGATCCCCTGGCCCATTGTGCCCGAACCTACTACCGCTACGCGCCTGATCTCCATCGTTCAAACCGTGATTCAGATTTTGGGTCCACTTGCGCTAAATCGTGAGCCGGCCGGCCTAGGAGACGCCTATTTGCGCCTAGTTACCCTTAAACCTTGCCTCGCGCTTCTCTACGAATGCTAGTACACCCTCCTTGAAATCATCGCTTCGGCCGGTTATTTCCTGTAGATAAGCCTCGTACGCCAACGCATCGTCCAAAGAGGACGTCGCCCCTCTGTACATAGCCCGCTTAGTGAGACCATAGGCCATCGTCGGGCCGCTGGCCAACGACAGGGCCCAAGCAGACACCACCTCCGGAAGCTGCTCGGCCGGCACAATCTGGTTTATCAAGCCCCATTCCAGGGCCTTATCGGCGGTCACTTTCTCGCCCGTGACCGCCATTTCGTACGCCCGCGCGTAACCAATCAGGCGCGGTAAGGTCCAGGAGGCCCCACTGTCCGGCACAAGGCCGATGCGTCCAAAGGCCAGAATGAAACTCGCCGTGTGAGATGCGATGCGCAGATCCGTCGCCAGCGCTATGCCGAATCCGGCGCCGGCCGCCACGCCGTTTATTGCCCCAATAACAGGCTTCTCAAGGGAAACGATTCCCTTCACCACCTTGTTGAAACCCTGGCGAAGATGATCGCCGATGGAGAATTCCTTTTCCCTGGACTGGACAGCTTTGAGATCCTGCCCTGACGAGAAGGCCCGGCCGCTGCCGGTCATGACCACACAGCGGACCGCGTCGTCGCGCCCGGCCGCTTTCACAGCACTTATGGTCTCGGCGATCATCTGGTTATTAAAGGCGTTCAATGACTCCGGCCGATTGAACGTGATCGTGGCCACCGACTGGTCTTCCTCATATAGAATTGTTTCATAACTCATGGGAACCTCTTTGGGGAAAACAGTTTGCCACAGGTCAGGCGACCTGTTCGGCCTACTGGATCTGATCGAGCAGGGCAGCGAAGTCCCAGTAGCCCTCTAGCCGGCTGATGAGTCCGTCCTCGTCTACAGTGAAGACGTTGACGCCCGCGAATTCGGCTCGCTTTCCAGATCTTGCCAGTCCTTCAGCTTGCCATTGCACCGCTATCCGGTCGCCACTGACGAAGCAAGCGCCGGGACGCATGGCAAACTCAGACCACGTCCGATCCATGCCCGTAAACCACTTCTCCAACCCAGTACGCCCAGCGAACGGCCGGCCACCGTAGGGATCGTGTAGTTCGGCATCGGCCGCGAAGCAATTCAAATAGGCGCCTCTATCCAGGTTGCTCAGCGCTTCGAAATAACGACTAGAAATCGAGATCATCTTCGTCTTCATCAAACCCTTCTTCTTCCAGCAGGCCATCCGTAACCCGCACCCAGAGTTGGAGCAATGGCCCCTCTTCGACGACCGAAAGGCGCATGGCCACCACGTCTAGCTGGCGCCGCAAGCGCAGCCGATCCGGGAAATCCAATCGGACCGGACGACCTTCCTGCCAGGCATTCCTGCATCTCTCTACGATGCTCTCACCACCGTAGGTTCGCAGCTCACACGTGACAACTTCGGCGTCTTCAGGACCCTCGTATACTGAGCTGAACCACAAAGAGGGACTTTCGCGAAACTCAGGAGTAGGTCCTTCGACCACGGTAATTAATTCTGGTTCCGGATCAAACACGCTTCACCGCCGGTTCATTTTCGCCCACAACCACCGCCAGATAACAGACCGTTCTTACCTGGAATGGCGCGCAATGCATCATTGTGCTAGGCAGTCGACCTGTGGGCGATTACCCAGCCAATACTACTGCCAGTGGGCGCGCTTGGCAAGCCCTCCACCGAGTTCTGACGCCTGCCTTCAGCGCACCGTAGATTGGCTGAACAGACACTCGCCACTGACTGCTCGCCACTCGCCGCTTACTACTCCAAAGCCTGTCGCAGATCCGCAATAATATCCGCACTGTCTTCTACACCGACTGAAAGCCGGACCAGGCCTGGCCGCACGCCACTGGCAAGAATCTCAGCCTCGCTCTGAACGATTGAGATCGTACTGGCGGGATGGGTGACCAGGGAATGCACGCCGCCCAGGCTCACTGCGAGAGTGATCAGCTCCACCCGCTTCATCATCCCGTAACCCGCATCGAATCGTCCGGCGAGATCAAAGCATACCATGCCGCCGAATCCGCCGGGCATTTGCTTGCGAGCCAGTTCATGCTGCTTGTGCATCTCGAGTCCAGGATAATAGACTTCCCGCACGGCCGGATGATCGGCTAGAAATCGGCTCACTTTCATGGCGTTCTCGTTGTGTCTGGCCATGCGCATGGCCAGCGTCCTTAGCCCACGCTGCACCAGCCAGGCGTCGAAGGGATGTAAAACCCCGCCCAGCATGACGTGATTATGCCAGAGTTGCCCGATTCGATTTTCGTCTCCTGCCACAATGCCGGCCACGACATCAGAGTGCCCGGCCAGATACTTCGTCGCGCTATGCAGAACTAGGTCAATGCCAAGGGTCAGAGGGCGCTGATTTACCGGTGTTGCGAAGGTATTGTCTGCCACCGTGATCAGACCGCGATTCTTGGCCAGATCGGCGATCGCCGCCAGGTCGGTCAGGCTAAGCGTTGGATTGGCCGGGCTCTCGACATATATGAGTTTGGTGTTGGGACGTATTGCCGCCTCAAACTCCTCAGGATTCTCCTGATCTACGATAGTGACTTCGATCCCGAAGCTGGGCAGCTTCTTTTCAATCAGCTTGGACGTCGTCGGATACAAGGTACGCTGGGCTATCACGTGATCGCCCCGCACGAGAAAGGTCAGCAGCACCAGAGAAACAGCGGCCATTCCTGAAGCCACGGCCAGCGCCGCTTCAGACCGCTCCAGGCGGGCGACCGTCGCTTCCACCTGCTTCGTGTTGGGCGTAGCGTAACGGCCGTAGAATTGCGGATGCGCCTCGGCCGCCATCGCCTCGGCAATTTCCTCCGGCCGCTCAAAGCGAAAGGTTGCGCTCTGGTATATCGGCGACGCCACCCCTGGCGAAGGATTGTAGGCGTCCCCCGCGTGGACGAGATCGGTATAGATGCCTCTCTTTCTTTCCTTCTCTGCCATACTGTCACCCATCCAATGGATCACCTGAGTAGCCGCGCACCATGAATAATCCGCCGAGCCGCCTCCACAGTATCGGCGAGACAATCAGTCCCGACGCTATCCGAAGGAGCCGTGAGGATCAGCGTTCCACAACTTCTTGAATGCGCTAAATTGAGCTATTGTCGGCCAGAGCTGCCAGGTGGGCTAACTGCTTCCTGGTTCCCAGAACAATGAGCACATCGCCCGCCTGCAGCAGGGTCGACTTGTCGGGCGAAATCATATCGCCGGAAGCATGGCGAAATAGTCCAACCAAGGACGCCCCAGTCCTGTGCCGAACATCGCTTTGACCAACGCTTTGATCGACGAGTTCCGATTCCGCGGCGATGCTCACTTCCTCCAACCATAATTCTAAGCCGCTGTCGAGCGTGACAGAACCTAGAAACTCGGCAACCCTAGGTCTCGTCAGCACGCTGGCCATATACCGCCCGCCCAACAAATAGGGTGAAATAACGCGATCCGCGCCGGCCCGCACGAGTTTGGCCTCGTTGTCGGTATCCACGCTTCTCGAGACCACCTTGAGTTGTGGGTTCAATCCTTTGGCCGACAACACGAGAAACAGATTGTCGGAGTCGCTGCCCATACAGGTGATCAATCCTTCTGCGCGTTCTATCCCGGCCTGCTTGAGGGTCTCATCCTTTGTCGCGTCACCCTGTACCACAAGGACTTCCTGAGCACGGGCCGCTTCGGCAACGTCCGCGTCATGCTCGATGACTACGACCTTCTCGTCGATTTCACCCAGCGCGGCCACGGCGCTTCGACCTACCCGGCCATATCCACAGACGATGACATGATCTTCCATCTCGTTCAACATCCGCCTCCATCGTCGATTCCTTAGGCTTGGCCCCAGATCGGCCGCCAGCAAGTATTCGGCCGAGGCCGTTAAGCTATAGATGATGGTGCCAACACCCATGACTATCAGAACGATCGTGAAGAGCTGGCCCAGGGGCGTCAGCGGCGCTATTTCACGAAAACCGACCGTCGTCAAGGTGATCGCCGTCATATAAAGGGAATCTAAGAACGTCCATCGCTCAATGAGCATGTAGCCGACCACGCCAATGGCTACGACGACCAAAACGAGCGACAGGATGGGCCACAATCTCTGGCGGAACGGCGGCAGCTCGGATTTCATTCGACCAAGCACTCGGCGCACGGGCACGCCGATCTGAGCCACTCCCAGCTGTAGATACCGGTTGAATGCCCGTTACCCCACGTGAACTGCAATGCATAAGCGCCGACAGCCTCCACTGACTCAAGCGCCAACCCGGTGTCCGGAGCATTGCGGATCTGGCGCGCATCCGGCGGTTGGCCCATGTGCGCGTGTCCGCCGCGACATTCCACGCACGGGCAGGCCTGCCTCAGTCCATCGAAGGAATACCGGCTCTCGTGCCCATCGCTCCAGTTGATGATTAGAAGACGCTGCGCGCGATCGCCCGTGACGTCGACCGGTCTATTATCTTGCATTGCTAATTCTTCTGCTCCATTCTGTTGTGCCACTCACTACAAGTGAACGTCGCGCGAATTCCCAATCTGCTCGCGCCTGTCAGGAGATAACAGTTAAACGCTCTTGCACCTCTCGCCGGCTTGCCTCATAACGGGCCAGTTTCTCTCTTTCGCGTTCGACGACCGCCGCCGGTGCCTTGGTCGAAAACTCGCCCGCCAGCAACCCGTTGAGGCGCTCTATCTGCTCATTCAGCGTTCCCAGTTCCCCCGATAAGCGCTGCCTCTCTTTACTCAGATCCATCATGCCAGCCAGAGGTAGGTACACCGTGACTTCGCCCAGCGAAATAGTCAGCGCATCGTCCGGCGCCTCCACTGTGCGAGCTATCTGCAGCTGCTCCAGATCAAGTCTGGCCAATGCGGCTAGGATATCTCGCTGATCATCGAAGAACTGCGTCATCTCTCCGGCCGCCATTGAGGCCATGATCCGCCGCCCGGGTTCAACGCTATTCTCTGAACGGACCGCTCGGATTCTACGAACTGACTCGCGCAGTAGTTCAAATTCGTCGGCCGATCCCGAATATGACTGGACGAGCGCCGTGTCCGCCGCCGGCCAGTCGGCGATGATAAGCGCTTCTGGCCACCCATCTTGCGGTCCAAATCCGGCGCCCTCGAAGGCCTTCCGGACATGCTGCCAGGTTTCTTCGGTGACGAACGGGATGAACGGATGTAACAATCGCAGACAGCTGTCCAACACGTCACGTAGAACCACTAAGGTAGTAGCGGCCGCGGTCGGATCTTTGCCAAGCTGGACCTTAGCCAGTTCCACATACCAATCTGCGAAATCGCCCCAGAGAAACTCATAAATCTGCCGGCCCGCTTCGCCATATTGGTAGCCATCGTACAGACGGTTGGCGTTGGCGATCAGTTCGTGAAGTCGGGTAAGTATCCATTTGTCAGCCGAACTGAAGGTCAACTGGGCCTTTGTAAGCTCGACCTCCGCTTCAACCTCCCGCTCCAGGCTCTGAACGATGAACCGGGCCAGATTCCAGATCTTGTTGGCAAAATTACGGTTACTGGCCACTTTGTCCATTGTCAGTGACAGATCGTTGCCTGGAGTGCCGCCAGTCAACAGAGTGAATCGCAATGCATCCGTCCCGTATTCGGCCATGATAACCAGCGGGTCGACGACATTGCCGATAGTCTTGCTCATCTTTCGGCCCTGTTCATCGCGTACGAGGCCGTGCAAGTAGACGGTCTCGAACGGAATATCATTCGTAAACAGACCCGCGGCCATCACCATGCGCGCCACCCAGAAGAATAGGATGTCATACCCGGTTTCCATCACCGAGGTAGGATAGTATCGTTCGAGGTCGGGCGTTGACTCGGGCCAGCCCAGGGTCGAGAACGGCCAGAGGGCGCTGCTGAACCAGGTGTCGAGCACGTCCGGATCCTGCTCAATGTGGTCGTCGCCGCAGCGCTCGCAGGCGACGGGATCGATCGTGGCCACACTCTGATGCCCACATCTCGAGCAATACCAGACAGGTATCCTGTGCCCCCACCAGAGCTGCCGACTGATGCACCAGGGCTGTATGTTTTCCAGCCAATTCTCCCATACCTTCACGAATCGCTCGGGAACGATCTTGATCCGGCCGCTTCTGACTGCGGTCAAGGCCATCTTCGCCTGCGGCTCTGCATCCACGAACCATTGGCGGCTGACCAGCGGTTCGATGATTTCACCGCCTCTTTGGCTGCGCGGCACGCTGACTGTGTAGGGCTCCTTCTTGATGGTCAGACCGGCCGCTTCCATGTCTGCCCAAAGCTTCTCGCGACATTCAAAGCGATCCAGACCGGCATACGGGCCGGCCGCCGAGCTCATCGTCGCATCCTTGTTCATAACATTGATCACTGCCAGGCCATGCCGCTGGCCGATCTCAAAGTCGTTGGGATCGTGCCCGGGCGTAACCTTGAGCGCCCCGCTGCCGAAGCTCATGTCGACGTACTCATCGGCGATGATTGGGATGGGCCGGTTTAGCATGGGCACCCGCGCCTTCTTTCCAAGGAAATCAGCGTAACGTCTATCTTCCGGATGCACCGCCAGCCCGGTGTCGCCCAATATGGTCTCCGGTCGCGTCGTCGCCACCGGTACGTGGGTGCCATCTCCCAGTGGGTATTTGAAGTAGTAGAGGAATCCCGGCTCCTCGCTGTACTCGACTTCGAGGTCAGAGACGGCCGTCTGCAGGCCTGGCGACCAGTTGACCAGGTACTCACCCTGGTATATCAAGCCCATGCGGTACAGGCGGACAAATGTCTCGCGAACGGCCGCCGAAAGGCCTTCATCCAAGGTGAAGCGCTCTCGATCCCAGTCACACGATGCGCCCAGTTGCCGTAGTTGCTCGGTGATGTAGCTGCCGTATTTTCTTTTCCACTGCCATGTCCGCTCGAGGAACGCCTCGCGGCCGATCTCTTCCCGGCTCAGTCCCTCCTCGGACAGTCGCTTCTCGATTTGCAGCTGGGTGGCGATACCCGCATGGTCGGTTCCCGGCACCCACAACGCGGCGAAACCCTGCATCCTGGCCCTGCGGATCATGAGATCCTCTACTGCCACGGTCAGCGCGTGTCCCTGATGTAACTCACCCGTCACGTTTGGCGGCGGAATCGAAATGACGAACGGCTCGGCGTCCTCCGGCTGAATCTCCGGCTTGAACCAACCATTATTCTCCCACCAGGCATAAATGCGCTTCTCCGTGCTGTGAAAATCATACGCTTTAGGCATGTCGCTCATGGTAAATACCTCAAAAACAAAACTCTCTCATCCACCAAGGACGAGAGAGTAACTCTCACGCGGTACCACCTTGATTCTGGAGCCACTCATAGTGACGCCAGCTCTCACGGCTGCTATAACGGGCTGACCCGTCTCTATCTACTCAACCAGAAAATGGTTCAATTTCTGGCCTTCGACAGAGAAACTTCTGGGCGACTTTCGACGGTTCCAACCTGCCGGACTCCCAGCATCGGTCCGGCTCTCTGAAGGAGGTAAACCGTCTACTCCTCCCATTCGTCGTCTTTCATCTATTTAGAATGGGCGGTAGTATAACAACCGGCCGCGTCATGGTCAAACTCCGGCGCTTCAGCTTTCAATGATGGCGATGCGCTCTATCAAGTCGCCTTGTGGCGTCGGCGATGAACCGGGTTGGACATACGTAAGCGAGTTTAGCACCTCTTGACCCTCTACCAACTCGCCAAAAATCGTATGCAATCCGTTCAAGTGAGGCGTCGGCACATAGGTGATGAAGAACTGGCTGCCATTCGTGTTGGGTCCTCTGTTAGCCATCGCCAACAGGCCCGGTCGGTCAAAGACAAGGCCACTACCAGTCTCGTCGGCGAACTCATAACCCGGGCCGCCTCCGCCTGTGCCAGTGGGATCGCCGCCCTGGGCCATGAAGTTCTGGATCACCCGGTGAAAGATCGTTCCATCGTAGTAACCCTCCCGAGCCAGAAAGATGAAGTTGTTGACCGTTAGGGGCGCCGCTTCGGGGAATAGCCGGATGCGCATTTCGCCCTTCTCGGTCTGTATGACGGCCTCGTACTCCTTGCTGGGATCGATGATCATCTCAGGCGCCTGTTCGTAGTAGCCAAAGCGCTCGGGCGGCTCAATAGCCGCTAATGGCCCGGGTTCCTCAAATTCTGCCGGATCAGCCTCTACCAATTCAGCCTGACTCGGTTCCTCGGTTTCCTCTGGGCCGGGTTCCTCAGAGTCGGCCGATCCTGATTCGTCCGACTCCTCTACGGCGGACTCATTCACGTCGGCAACGGCCGCCGGTTCTTCAGGTGCGGAACTCGGCAGCAGAAGAACCAAGGCCACGACGGCTATCACGACTGCGGCGACGATGCCAACCACCATGAGCTGCCTATTCCGACTCTGGCGTGCCTCTTCCTCGCGTCGCTTGGCGCTCCTCCGGACGCTGGCGCTCGACTGCTTCTTCTTTGCCATCTTAAGACAATCCTCCTACGGGGAATATTCTAACGAATGCTTATCTGGTCGTCATTTCTGAATGAACCAATCGCCGCATCAGGACCTATTGCGCCTCCCCCTCGACGTTGGCGGCGCCTGACTCCGGGCGGTATGACCACTTTGCTTCCAGCCGCCATATAGCGACCAGTCCCAATACCGCCGCCGCCAGGGCCATCGCATACCCCTCTGTGACATCCGCGCCGGTGATGAACAAGCCGGCCATGCCAAAAGCGCCGCCGATCAGATAGAGCATCAATACTGCCTCACCCTGACTGTAACCCATGGCCACCAAACGGTGACTGACGTGATCTTTTCCGGCCGTCGTCAGTGGGTTCACCCTGCGCCTAGCGCGAGAGATTATTACCAGCGTCGTATCGAAAATCGGCAGGCCCAGGATGAAAACGGGCACCATCCAGGTCACGAAGTTGACATTCTCCGGAAAGCGCAGTTGCAGGGCCAATACGGCCAGCAAGAATCCCAGAAACATCGAGCCCGCATCGCCCATGAAAATTCGAGCCGGCCGGAAATTGTAGCGCAGAAATCCCAGGCACGCGCCCAGGATACCGGCTGACAGCGCGGCCACCAGATATTGGTCATTTAGCGTTGCCAGCAGAAGAATGAAAGCCGCCGCCACTCCGCTGACGCCGGCCGTAAGACCATCCATGTTATCCATGAAGTTCATGGCGTTCGTGATGCCTACGAGCCAAATGAACGTCAGGGCGATGTTCTGCCATTCTGGGATTGGCAACTGGACTCGCACGCCTACATAAATCAGGATCGCCGCCGCCAGGAACTGGCCAACCAGCTTAGCCCAGGCCGGCAGACGAAAGCGATCGTCTACCAGGCCGACGGCAACCACCACGCCACAGGCGGCGATGGTGCCTAATACCGGCGCCGCCCAGAAGGAGATTGGCAGAGCCGCCACCAGCAGCACGAAGGCAAGTATTGCCCCGGCCGAGATAGCCAACCCGCCCATTAGCGGCGTAGGAGTCTGGTGCACTTTGCGTGCCGACGGCGCGTCTACAAATCCGGCCCTTAAGGCCAGCCGCCGCACTATGGGCGTGCTAAGCGTGGTTACCGCCAGAGCCGCCAGGAAGATGAAAACGAAGATCCGCACGCTACAATTCGCGGCCGGAATTAACCGCTCATCCGTCGACCTGGCCGTTGGCCGCGGCCGCGGCGTCTATGAACTGCTGAATCTGCTCGGCCGCGTCCGCAGGTGCAGCATCCAGGGCTTGCCGGCCGAACTCTTGGGCCTTGTCGAAGTACTCCTCCTGGAAGAACCAATCGGCCATAGTGAAATCCATCCGCCACTGTTCGAGATCGTCCTCTCTTCGCTCGCTGGCCTCGTCGTAGGCCGCCAACGCTTCGTCAATCCGCCCCAGAGCGATGTACAGACCGGCCAATTGCAGGTGATCTTCCGCTCCACGGGGTCGGCGTTGCAGGCCTTCGGAGTAACTCTCGGCCGCCATCTCATAGTAGCGCCGCCGTTCGGCTTCGTCGCTCTGTTGATCGCCACAGACGCGCAGAACCTCGTACTGTTCAAAGAGCGTATTGGTATAGTACGGATCGCGTTCCGTCGAACGGTCGAACAACGCTACCGCCTTTTCGCAATCCTCATCCAAAACAAAAGCCAGCCGGGCAAACTCGTTTATGATGACCGCGTTGTTCGGACTGAGAGACATGGCCGCCTCGTAGTAGTCCGAGGCGACGTCTACTCGCTCCTGGCGCTCTTGTTCCGACGTGAATTCCGCCCAGCGCGTATTAAGACGGGCCAGGTTGGCCGTGTGGTCGGTATTCAGAGGATTGATTCGCTGCGCCTCGATCAGCCTCTCTTCAGCCCGGCGCAGCAAACTACCCTGTTCAGAGGGATCTTCCGTCACCGACGAACGCTCCAGATATGCCCGGCCGAGAAACAGGTAGTAAAAATCTTCCCGCGGCGCCAGGTCGATAGCGTGCTCGTAAATCGCGATAGCGTTGTCCCACAGGGCCGGATCGCCGCTCCGGCCGGCTTGCTTGTCCCAGGGATCGGCCCGCTTATAGACGATATCGGCCTGGATAACTTGCAGATTCGTCTGCGCCGTCACGTAGAATGCGATCGGCAGCAGAATGACCAGGGCCAACGATCCGCCGATCGTCGCCGTGGACTTCACCCTGCTCATCCGCTCCCAGGCGAAGGCCAGGCCGGTTGCCATTAGCATTACGAACAGGAACAAATAGAATGCGGCCAGAATGGCCGTCGTTTGATCGGCTTCTAGCACCCGCCTGACCGTTGCCGCCGTCGTTTCCGTCACTCCTTCTGGCGGCAGGATCCCATTTCTGATCATCAATGCGTGAAGATAAGTATATGCAAGACCGACGGCCAACGAACCTATGGCCATAATAGCGGCCGGCAAATACAGCCGGTTCCAGGACCTATCCCACAACAGGTATAGGTCCGCCGCGGCCAATGCGCCGATAACGAGCGCAAAAACGCCGCCGGTTGCCAATGCGGGCAAGGCAAAGACGACGCCGGTAAGAGCAACCGCGCCTGCAGTTTGCCGACCTGAAACTCCGTAGCGCAGCATACGCAGACTCGCCCACAGGCACATAGCGGCATAGATCAACAGTAACCAGAAACTCATCCGGCTGAGAAGCCCTTCCGGCTCTTGATCCCTTGCGAGAAAGGTGTATATCGCGACCCCTGCGCTTACCAGAGCAAGGACAAGAAGTACCAGGGCACCTCTTCGCAATCGTTCATCGCCGACGGCGCCCATCGGGCCGGAAACGCCAATCAGGCCGCGCTTGCTCAACTCACTAAGAAATAGAAGTGCGCCGAGGGCCCAAGTGAGTATCATCAACAGGAATATGAAGGGGCTCTCGACGAACGATTTCTTCGCATTGAGGAAGTATGACTGTTCGAAAATCGCCCCCACTCCCGGTACGTCCGCGACTGATTCAATCGCCTCGCCTGGCGGCAGCGAGAATGTCATAAAGTTAAATGCCAGGATGCCAATTACCATGGCTAGCACCAGCGTCGTGCCCAACACCGGGCTGCTCCATCCGCTGGCTCTGTTGGCGGCCTGCGCCCTCTTAGTCCGTTTGCGCTTCTTGACCTGGGGCGCCACAGCCACCGGCGCATCTTGCAATCGGGGCAAGAAGTAACCTACCATGAACATCAAGGCCAGGTAGACGAAAAAGTGGGTCCGCGT
>CP070688.1:3618144-3623835 GCA_020353135.1 Chloroflexota bacterium | reverse complement strand
TGGAGAGCTGGGGTGACCACGTGCCGGAAGTCGGGGTCCGAAGCCTGCTTCAACCGACGATCAACCCGCTCTTCGACACGAAGCACACAGGCGATGTGTTGCTGTCACTCGCATCGCGGATAGGCGGTGCTGTCGCCGGTCGTTTCCAGTGGCCGGACTATGCGACCTATCTCCGCGACAGCTGGCTCACCGTAAGGAGTCAATTCGAGCCGGGCCAAGAGTTCGAGCGGTTCTGGCGCGAGTCTGTATCACGCGGCGGCGCGTGGCGCAACGTCGGCACACAGGCTGTCACGCTGAACCCGGCCGTCAGTCGTGTGACCTTCGACGCGCCGACGCTGGACGGCGACGAGCGCACACCGTTCGCCCTACTCGCATACGCCTCGCCCACTCTTTACGACGGCCGGGGCGCGAACCGGCCCTGGTTGCAGGAGCTGCCTGACCCTGTCACGAAGGTCGTCTGGAACTCCTGGATCGAGATCCATCCCGATACGGCGCGTCAACTCGGGATCGACACGGGCGACGTGCTGGAAGTCAGCTCGCCGCACGGCACGCTCGAGGCGCCCGCCTACATCTAGCTTCATTGAAGCGGTTGACCTGTTGGGCCAGATCCCGATCGTAAATGTAGTCGGCCGGCGGCGTCGTACTTGCCCGTCCTGTAAGAGGGACGATCCATGCTCCCCCGTCGCTGCCGGCCCAAGTGCTACCCAGCCACAACCAACTGTTGACGGCCACTGTAGCCTCCCGCGGCAGATTCTCGTCTAGCCAGGCTAGCCCGGGTTCATCGGGCGCCCAAGCCAGTATCGTCACCTCGTTCAATATCGTTGTCTGTTGACGCAGTCCGAATAGCAGGATGGCAGCCAGGCCAGCGCCGGCCGCCGCGGCCAAGACTACGTCCAGGAGTTGGAAGCGCCCGGTCAGCCAGCGCCACATACGTCCGGCGACGACGGCCAGCAACAGCGCTAAGGGAACAAAGGCGACGATATATGCGCTGTTCAGGTTGATTAGGGTCGTTCCCGGCAAACCAAGCCGATCCGAGGCCAGCAGCACGCCGACCAGCAACATCCAGACCATCAGCGCCACCGGCAACCAAACCCAGCGCCGGCGCCGTAGAGCGGCGAGGATCACCACAAGACCGGCCGTCGCCGCCGACCATAATATAATCCTTTCCACTCCAACTGTGACATAGCCTACCGGAAAGTCATTGTATCCAGGTACGGCATAGGTGAAGGTCGACGGCCGGACGTAGCCGGCCAACCTGGCCATGTGGGGCGCGGTTAAGACAAGGGCTAGAACGGCCGCCAGGGCCAGCCAGCGTCCGTGGCGAGCACGGCTGATTAGCCATGCCAGGGCGGCGAACGGCAGGTAGAGCAGAAAGACCCTGAAATGAATCAGGAATAGTCCGGCGGCCAGCATGCCGATCAGTGGCCAGGCGCGGCGCCAGCTGCGCGCGCCATGGAGAAGCAACCAGGTGAAGGCCAGGGCAACGGGAAGAACCAGCACGGCCGTTAGTTGGGTCATTCTGCCCCAGGTGGCGTAATAGCCTGGAAAGAAGAACGGTAGGGCGACCAGCAGCGCCGCCAGTAGGCCAACGCTGCGTTTTCTGGTCAACAAATAGGCGGCTGCATACATGGTCAGAGGTACAAGCCCGTTCAGCAACTGACCCACGATCAAAAGCAGCCCTGGCAGGCTTTGAGCGCCCAGCATTGCCAGGCCGGCCGAAAGGGTGTGAAAGCCGAAGTGATAAGGGAACTCCTCTACCGGCAACAATGGCCGGTAGGTGCTAATGATCTGCCCGCTGTCGGCCATTACCGTTGTTATGAGTGCGTGGCGACTGGAGTCGACCCATGGAGGAAAGGCCAAATCGCGGATGGCCAGCAGGCGTCCGGCCAGACCCAGGGCTAGCACAAGCAGCAGAGCGCCATGGTGCCAACTCAGCCTGTTCGCGCGACGTGACACGGTCGGTTCTTGACTCGATTTTCGGCGCCCGATAAAGAAGATGACAATAACCGCCGACCAGCCGGCGATCAACACCAGCCAGAGCGACCAACTGGCCCAGCGGCCGCCGATCGTCGACAGCCATAGCCAGGCGACAGGCCAGATCGAGGCACTGAGAGCCAGCGCGGCGCCCCACCAGGCAAAAGGGTCGACCTTTGCAGGCAAGAAGCGGCCGGCCTGCAGGAGAAGGCAGCCAGGCATGAACAGCAGGGTCAGGGCGAGGGCCATCGTGCCGAGATGAGCGGAGACCATGCGGCCCAGTTCCTGGACGGCGGAACGGACTGTCAGCTGGTAGTGGCTGACGAAGCGTAGATCCTGGGCGGTCGTTTGGCTACCGATCAGCGCCAGTTGGCCGTCATCGTAGCTGTCCAGATCGTAGCCCCAAAGAGAGGCTCTATTGCCGGCCGTACCACTGGCCTGCAGCGTATATCTCTGGCCGGCCGACGCCTTTTGCGGCTCGAAAGTCAATGTGACTGGTTGCTGGTCGGAGAGGGCGTTGCCATCCAGGCTGCGGCCGGCGATCGGCCGGCCGGCGGCGTCTAGTAACTGAATTTCCAGGCGGGCGTTGTTCTCGTCGCCATCCTGTCCGGACAGAAGTAACTCAACTTGGTACAGACCGTCTTTGTTGGCCACGAAATCCTGACGGATCTGTATGGTCAGATTCGGGGCCGGCAGAAGCGTGTTGGCCCGCAACTGGCTGATGTCGACGGCCGTAACGGGCGTCCACCAATTGCTGAGCCAGGCCCAGCCCAAAAACAGGCATGCGCCAAGGGCGAAGAACGGCCAAAGCGGCAGTTTTGGCCAACGGCTGGCCAGGCGATCCAGGTAGTTGCCCGCGCTGTCCTGGCTTGTTGGGGCCATGGCGACTCACAAAGAACAAGGCCACTCCTCAGGAGTGGCCTCGGATAGATTAGACTCAGATGGCGCCGGGTGGAATTGAACCACCGACCCAGGGCTTATGAGTCCCTTGCTCTTCCTCTGAGCTACGGCGCCGGGAATAAGCAGGCAGAATTATAACGAAGTCACCCGGGCGTGCCAAACGCATGGACTCAAGCGGATATGATGCGTAACGGTATCGGCACGAAGACGAGAAAGAAGACAAATAAGCTGAATATGGCCAATATCTGGCGCCGGCCGTCAAGTGGTGTGACGTCGTCCAGCGGCTCGGCGTAAAAACGGCCCATGAAGAATAGCAACAGCGCCCACAGCGCCCACATGGGCGTCCGGGTAAGGACGACCAGAACGACCAGGGTCACGATAACCGGCCAATAGAGCAAGCGCGCCCGTTCGCCAAATAGAGCGTAGGCGATGTGCCCGCCGTCGAGCTGGCCAACCGGAATCAAGTTCAATCCCGTGACCAGCAAGCCGACCCAGCCGGCCCAGGCCACTTGGCTCAGCAGTACGTCCTGGCTGCCATTGGGTAGTAGCTGACCCTTGACGGCTAGTTTGGCCAAAGCGTAGAAGATTGAATTTCCCTCAAGGTAGTAGCTACCATCAGGCAACGGTTCTACCGGCGAAGTCGACAATCCGTAGATTAAGATTGGTATGGCAAAGACGAGTCCGGCCAACGGACCGGCGGCGCCCACGTCGAGCAGCGCTCTCTTGCTGGTGACCGGCGCCTTGAGACGAATAAATGCGCCCAAAGTTCCGATTGGCGGCAATGGCAAGGGGATGAAATAGGGCAGGGTTACCGGAACCTTATGGTAGCGGGCCGCGAAATAGTGACCCAGTTCATGGGCGCCCAAGATAGTCATTAGGCTGAGACAATAGGGCAGACCTAGCCAAAGGTCGCCCAAACCCGGCACTGACCCCGGGTCGGTTACCGCGAATTCGCTTAAGGCGCCAATCCACAACGTGGATAGGATGGTGGCCACCAGAAGCGCCAGGTTGATTATCCATCGCGAGCTAGGCGGATTGAAGATGACCGGAGCGGCGATCAGGCTCACGTCGCCGTTCTCCCGGCGGATGAAAGGCGTGAAACCATGTTGTTCAAAACGACGACGCAACTCCCCGTAGCAAGCGCTCAACTCACACAGGAAATGGCCGCGCAATCGTATGTGGCCCGTCTCCGGCCGGTCGATGGTTATGCTGCTGGTCAGGAAGAGATCGTCGACGTCGCGGCGTAAACCATCTGCCTGTTCCATCGTCGCCGATCTGTCAACTGGTTGGTACATAGGCTGGCTGGGACTCTAAAAGAGCGAACTGCAGGCGCAGACCGCCTGTGATTGACGGCCGGCGGGGAATCGCCTAAGCGCTGCTTTCCTCGCCCTCGGCTTCCTCTTCGTCGTCGCCCCAACTGATGATCCAGATGCAGGCTCCGGCAACTAGGACGGTTACCAATATCAGCCAGAACCACTGCATTCCTTCCAGACCAACGTCTCGCGCTTCCCAGACCAAGATCGCGACCATGCCGATCGCCAGAGCAAACCAGGCCGTCAGGTTGGGATGGGACTTGATCCAATTCTTAATACTGTCCATGATGCTCCTTAATTGTGCGGACGCGAACCTGTCTCGTATCCCGCAGTACCCTCATCATCACCGTTGCCGCCGGGTGATGGGCGTCTCTTACCGCTGCTTGCCATCCGCGGGGAAGGCTTTCCGTAACCACGTTGGTGAATCCTCGGGCGATCAACAACTCGCGAAGCTCGGCCGGCCCGTCGTGGTCCAGCATGGCTAAAATGACCTCACAGGTCAGCTCGTTAGCCGTCGTTTCGACTTCCTGCATTACCGCCGCCCCGGTGACCGGAATCGCGTTCGAAGGATGAACATTGAACAAGTCAATGGAAGCCACGAGATTGTCGGCATACCAGCCGGCAATCGCACTTATCTCGTCATCTTGCTGGCCGATGAGATAACCTCGCTGGCCAAGGTCTAGCAGAAGTTGGTCCTTGTCTGGCCTGAACCGGCCCTGGCTGGCCAACTCAACCAATTCGATGATCGCCGGTACGTCACTCGGTCGGGCCCGCCGAACGACGATCCCTTCACCAAAGGCCTCATAATTCCTTTCAACCACCGGCCGGTTGGCTTCGTTTATCGTCGGCGAGCTATCGTCCAAGGAATCGTCACTGCTTTCGTCGTCCGAGTCATCCCGGACTTCCTGATAATTCTGACGGGCAGTGCCAGTCGCGCCGGCTTCAGGGACTTTTGCGGTGATAGTTCGTTGCAAGCGTGTCCAGGCCATTTCAAAATAGGCCTGGGTTTGATCGAGAGTGCCGCCGGTATCGATAACCACGTCGGCCGCGGCCGCCTTTAGCTCCTGGTCCGATTGGGCATTGACCCGCATCTGGGCCGTTTCCGTATCCAGGTCCCGGTAAGTCATCAGCCGTTCTATTTGTGTCGCGACCGGGCACCGTGTCACCCATATCTGATCGCACTCGGCGGCCAGCCCGCCTTCTAATAGCTTGATTGCTTCGATAAAAACGACAGCTTCCTGATGCTGTTCGATGCGCTTGAGCAGGCGGTCGCGCACACGGGGGTGAAGAATTAGCTCTAGTTCGCGTAAGGCCTTATCGTCGTCGAAAACGACGGCCGCCAACGCGGCCCGGTCGATACCGCCATCCGATTGGCGCACGCCAGAGCCAAAAACGTCAATTACTGAGCGCTGGACGCCCGGATCAGTAGCCAGGATCTCGTGTACGATGACGTCCGCGTCCAACGCCAGAGCGCCCTTTTCTTCCGCCAAACGCATGACGGTCG
>CP070688.1:3604802-3618044 GCA_020353135.1 Chloroflexota bacterium | reverse complement strand
GTCCAGATAGCCGGCATAAATATCGATGACTTCTAACAACGGCCGGTTGTTGTTCTCTGCATTCATAAAGTTCCTAAAGAAGCCTGGCTTTTTACTAAATACGAAGCAGCCTCAAGAACTGGTAAAAAGCCAGGCTTCTCACCAATCGCCATAGTTGAGGAGAGAGCATCCTCAGATGCGACCCTACCTTGTCCTAATCCGCGTTATCCGCGTTAATCTGCGTCCCATTTCTTCTAACAAGGCATGCACTACGCGCCAAAATAAGCCTCGATGACCGCCTCGTCATCCATGATCTCCGCCGGCGTACCCTCGGCCAACCGCTCGCCGTAATTGAGCACATACACGCGGCTGCACAGGTCGCTGATGAAATTCATGTTGTGTTCGATTAGTAAAAATGTTTTACCCTGCTCGCGGTTCAAAAATCGGATGCGGTCCTTGATCGTCTCGATCAACGTTGGATTGACGCCCGAGGTGGCCTCGTCCAATAAGATGAGCTCCGGATCGGGCATCAAGGACATGCCGATCTCCAGCAGACGCTGCTGCCCACCCGACAAATTGCCGGCCTGCTCGTCGGTCAGGTGTTCGAGATTCAGAAACTCGATCAGCGTTTGGGCCCGCTGCCGGGTCTCTTCGCGGCTAGGCCGCAATTGTTTATAAAGATGCTTGTCCCGCCACTGCTGGCTGAGCAGCATATTGTCCAACACCGTCAGTTTACGATAGACGCGAATCACCTGGAAAGTGCGCGCCAGGCCCATGTGGGCCACCTGGAACGGCTTCTTCTTGGTGATCTCCGCCCCTCGGAAAAAGACCTGGCCCTTGTCGATCTTCTGAACGCGGCTCAGACAATCAAACAGGGTCGTCTTGCCGCTGCCGTTGGGCCCGATCAAGCCGACCACCTCGCCTGGATAAACGGCGAAGTCGACGTTGTGCAGCGCGGCCAGCCCCCCGAAATACTTGGAGACGTTCCGCCCTTCGAGCAATGGCGGCAAAGCAGACGTAAGCTGCTCGCTGACAGCCGTCATGTGGCGACCTCCTCTTCCGCTTCCGGTTCTGACGGCTTTTTGCCCCAAACGCGTAAGAGTGACGTGCCGCCGCGATCCAAATAGGTGCCGACGATGCCGCCTGGCAGATAAAGCACGATAAGGATCAGCAGCAGGCCTTCGACGATCAGGTGATATTGCTCAAAATTGGCCCAGACGATATCGCGCAGCCAGTAAATGACCGTCGCGCCGACGACCGGCCCGGCCACCGTGCCCAGCCCGCCCAGCATAACCATCATCACCAACTCGACCGTTCGACTCGGGAAGAAGACGACGTCGGGATCGATGAAAGTGTTTTGATAGGCCCACAACCCACCGACGATGCCGGTGAAGAACGCGGCGATGCAAAAGGCGGTGATCTTAGCCAGTGTGGTATTGATGCCCCGCATCTCGGCGCCCACTTCGTCTTCACGGATGGCGATCAGACTGGCGCCAAACTCCGACCGCCGTATCCACCAGATGAGAGAGACGACGAAGATGGCCAATCCCAGCGTCGCGTAGTAGAAGAGCGGCCGGTTCAGGTACGGCGGCAAAGTCAATCCCTGGCCGCCACCGGTCAGCGGCCGGACCACCCGCACTATCTCCCGCATGGCCACAAAGGTGGCCAGCATGGCTATCGAGAAATATGGTCCCTTCAAACGCAAAGTAGGAAAGCCAATGAGCAGGGCGAAGATGACTGCCGCCACCGCGCCGACCAACAGTGCAGGTCCGAACGGCACGCCCAGCTTGTTCATCATGATTCCGGTGCCATAAGCGCCAAGGCCAAAGAAGACGGCATGGCCGAAGTCGATGTAGCCGGTGAAGCCACCGGTGAGATTCCAGTCACTAGCCAACGTGATGAGCATAAAAAGCTGGGTGAAAGAGAACAACAGGCTATTCGTGACCAACTTGCTCTCAGGCAGCAGCAGATTTGGCAATGGGATGGCCAACAAGAAAAGGATCAATAATAGCAACAGCCAGCGACCCAAATGAAATTCGCGCCAGCTAGCGGTGATGGTCGTCAAAGCAACTCTCCTTCTTCGTAAATCAGGCTTCCAGCTTGATCCGGAAACTGGTCATCCTTCATCCTTCCGCCAGCGGACCGTCGCTAGCGGACCATCGCTAGCGGACCGTCGCTAGCGGACCTCCGAAGCCGGCTTAAGCCCGCCGAGCAGTCCCTGCGGCCGGACCACCAGCACCGTGACCAGCAAGACAAAGGAGATCACGATGCCCATGTTGGTGCCCACGCCGGGCACGTAAGTGGCGACAAACACCTCGATCATGGCCAGGAAAATGCCGCCGGCTAATGCGCCAAAGACGCTGCCCAGACCGGCCAGCGCCGTGATGGCGAAGGCCCGCAAGGTCAGCGACGCGCCCATGAAGGGGAATATCGCCTGAGTCGGGCTGATCAACACCCCGGCCACACCGGTCAAGGCTATACAGATGCCGAAGGTCAGCGCATAAACCGTCTTGATCTCTATGCCGACCATGCGCGCCGCCTCCCTGTTCTGGGCCGCCGCGCGAATACTCTTTCCCAGCCTGGTGCGCTGTAAGAAGAAGTGTAGGGTAATCATGATGATCAGGGCCGCCACCAGGATGCCTGACTTCGTCTTGGGCACGGTCACGCTGCCCACGGGCCAAAAGCCTTTCAGGACCGTTTCGGTTATCCGCGGATCGGCGGTGAAGAGCAACTTGACGATATTGGCCATCATAATGCCTAGACCAAATGTGACCAGGAGAGAAATCAGGTGCGGCCCTTCGACGATGCGGTTGATGAGCACTCGTTGCAGGATGTAGCCGATGACGAACATCACCGGGATCACCACCAGGGGGGTCAGAAAGGGATCCCAACCAAGCTGGGTGTTCAGGATCCAGGCCATGTAAGCGCCTAGCATGACGAATTCGCCATGGGCCAGGTTGATGACGCCCATCACGCCCCAGATGACTGAAAAGCCCAACACCATGACGCCGTAAAAGCCGCCCAGCATCAGGCCATTGATAGCGGTCTGGATGAATTGGTCCATAGTCCTTCCGCTGTGCTTAAGAGATCAGGTTTAGGAATCCGTCCCGACTTTCCCGAAAACCTCGCCCCAAAGAGTACGGAACGCGAAATTATCTCTTTCCAGGAAAGTGGACGACAACTGAAGGTGGCCGGCCTATGTATCCGGCCACCTTCAAACTCATAACTCCAAACTTAAAACTCTCTGCTTCCTAACGCTATTTATCCGTCCAGGCCGGCATGGGGAATTGCAGATCGGTCACGGCCGCCTCGCTGGGGGCCACGACGTTGATCGTGCCATCCTGGATCTGGATCGCGCCCATGGGCTTGGCTGCGTTCTTGCCCGTCTCGTCGAAGTTGATCGGCCCATAGAAAGTGACGATGTCCAGGTCATTGAGCGCCTGGCGAACGGCGTCCATATCGGTTGATCCAGCGTCCTCGATGGCCGCCATCAGGGCCAGGGCCGTGGCCGTCGATTCGGCCGCCTGGTAGGTCGGCGGTTCACCCCACATGCCCTCATACCGCTCGGCATATTCGGCCGCCGTGCCCAGCCAATCATCCTCCCAGGACATAGTGGCCTCCCACTGCGTCGGTCCCAGGATATAGTTGGCCGAGCTGCCAACTTCGGCCACGAAGTCCGGATTGCTGGGGCCCACGGTGATGATCATGGCGTCGGGGTTGAAGCCAAGCTCCTCGGCCGCCCGCACGAACAGCAGCGCGTCATTGAAGTGACCGCCGCCCACAAAGACGTCAGGCTCCAGGTCGCGGAACTTGGTCATGATGGCCGAAACGTCGGCGATGTCGATCGGGTAAGTCTCCACGGCCAGCACTTCCAGGCCATATTCCTCGGCCCACTTGACGGCGCCTGATCCTACCGAGGTGGGGAAGGCCGTATCTTCATAAGCCACCACCACCGTCTCGGCGCCCAAATCGGCCACCGCCTTCAGGGCCGATTGGGTGTAATTGCCGGCCGGGGTGAGCACGGCGAAGATATTTTTGAAACCTCGCTCAAAGATAGACTCAGAAGCGCCATTGCCCTCGACCATGATCACGTCGTACTTCTCGGCGATGGCGCTGGTCGACATGGTCAAGCCGCTGGAGTAGGGGCCTAATAGGAAGTCCACTTCGTCTTCGGTGATCAGGCGCTCAACCAGGTTGGCGGCCGTATCCGGGTCTCCCTCGTCATCGTAGTAAATGATCTCAACTTCATAGTTTTGATCGCCCACCTTGATGCCGCCATACTCATTGTTCACCCAATCGAGCCACAAATTGTAGCCCTGGCGGGTATCCTGGCCTTCGCGGGCATACTTACCGGTATCACTCACGGCCGCGCCCAAGACGATCTTGCCGTCGAACCCGGCCTCTTCCTCCATGGCCTCTTCCTCTTCGGCCGCCTCTTCCTCCATGGCCTCTTCTTCTTCAGCTGCCGGTTCCTCTTCGGCCGCCGGTTCCTCTTCGGCCGCCGGTTCCTCAACCTCTTCTTCAACGGCGGCCGCCGGCTCCTCAGTCGGTTCCTCCGAGGTGCAAGCAGCCAAAGCCAGCGCCAGGATCAACAACAATATCAACCACTTCATGTATCTGCGTCCCATGGATATCTTTCCTCCTCAAAAAAGTACCAACGGCAAAATACAGGTCGACTACAGCAAGTACGGCAAATAAACCTCCTATTGGCCTCCCCTAGGCCGACTATCTAACCTGATCCTTCTGTAAGATGCGGGTTAGATGCTCTGAGCTTGTACCAATCAGCGAGCTTATGCTAGTCAGCTACTGCGCGAAAATACCGGATGCTTATTCAGTTGTCTTGTCGAAGAAATGGAAATAACCGCTAGACACAACCTGGCCGGGATGTTGGGAGCATTATGCCCAGGTTGGGCACCATTCTAACACGACTGTACTTTGCCGTCATGTGCCGATCATCCCCCCAATCATTGGATCATTGTCATGTATCTTAAATTCGCCCCCAAGGAAAGACGGGCGCTATTCCATCGTCGAAGCCGCCCTGCCGCCTGGATGGATCCTATGCAACACTGGGCTGTGGTCCGGCCAGCGCATAGTCCACGGCCTGGTCGATATCCATAACCCGCCCGGCAATCAAGGCTCGCTGCAACGAATCGGCGTCCAATTCCTGCCTGAGTGCGGCCAGCTCCATATCGTACTCCGCTTGTTCGTCGGCCAACATCGGCGCCTCGATCGACTCCCGTAGCGCCTCGGCCGCGCCTAATAGGCGAGCAGCCCGTTCTGGCGCGTTCCAGGCCCGGGCGATGAAGGCCAGGCATTCCAGTTCGTGTGCCACCGCCGGAAGATGCCCTTGCCAATGGAAATGGGCCAGGGTTTCCCGGTACGCCGACTCGGCTGCGCTTAGGTCGCCGGCCTGCCGCTGGATGTGCGCGATATGGCTGGTGGCAATAGCTGTGAATTGGGCATTCTCAAACCGCTCGAATAGGCGCCGGCTTTCCAGGACGTACGGCAGCGCCTCGGCCGGTTCATCCAGGCTATAGGCCAGGTTCACCGCCCCCTGGAACGTCGTGACCGCGCTGATGAAGTCACCGCCTTGCGACGCTTCGGTTAGATAGGCGTCTCCCAAAACCGGGTCGCCGTGCTCCATTTCATAGCCGGCCAGCACGCTGAGGCCGGCGCTCCGGTAGAAGGAGCTATTCAGCTCGCGCGCCAGCGCCAGGCATTCTTCGGCCGCCCGGACGGCCTCCTGGTCATATTCCCGCTGCGCATTGGCCGTGATCGAGAAGAACCCTAGCGCAGCCATGAGCATGTGCGGGTCGCCCAGCTCGCGGGCCAACGTTACGGCTTTTGAAGTCTCCTGGCGTACGCGAGCGAATTCCCCCGTTCCCATCGTTACCTGCCCGGTGAGTAGGTGAATTTGCGCCCAGGCGCGGCTCCGGCGATCCGCCGCCAACTCGGCCATTTCAGGCGTTTCCAGCGCTTCGGCCGCCGTTTCCAGCCAGCCTCTAACGTCCGCCAGCCCGATAGTCGTGGCCTGGTTCCCCCAGCCCCAGTCCTGCAACATGTAGGAAACGACGTCGACCAACATATCCAGCGCCGCCAGGGGATCACGACCGATTCCCCATTCTACGGCCAGGCGGAAGTTGTCCATCTCCGGCTTCAATATGCGCCGCGCTTCGTCTCTGCCCGGGCCGTCGAAATTCCGTACTTCGTCCACGACTAGGCCCGAGAAGAAGGCGAAGTGCCGATCCCGGGCAGCCTGCCCTTCCTCTGCAGCGTACAATCGCCCCCGGGCGTACTGTCGGATAGTCTCCAGGTAGTGAAATCTGGACCTGTCACCTTCTCGCTCTGACTGCACGAGGGACTTGTTCACTAATTGGTCCAGCAACTCCAAAACGTCCAGCCCCTCGCCGATCGCTTCCGCCGCCCCAAACGTCCACCCGCCTACAAATACAGAGAGCTGGCGAAACAGCGCCTTCTCCTCCTGGGAAAGCAATTCATAGCTCCAATCGATCAGCGCCTGGAGCGTCTGCTGGCGCGGCACGGCCGTACGGCTGCCGCCGGTCAGCAACCGGAAGCGGTCGTTGAGCCTGGACGCGATCTGTTGCGGTGAGAAGAGGCGCAACCGGCTGGCCGCCAATTCGATGGCCAGGGGAATACCATCCAACCGCCGGCAAATCTCGGCCACTGCTGCCGCGTTCTGATCCGTTATCTGGAAATCCGGGAGCACGGCGATGGCTCTCTCAGAGAGTAAGCGAGCCGCCTCAGAGTCCCGCAATGTCGCTGCCGTCGCCTCGTCGCTCTCCGGCAAGGTCAACGACGGTACACGCAAGATCATCTCGCCGGGTACGCCCAGGGGCTCGCGGCTGCTGGCCACGATCTTCAGGCCGGCCGCACCCGCCAGCAACTTCTCTGCGACCCTGGCGCATTCCTCGATCAGGTGTTCGCAATTATCAAGCAGCAAGAGCAACTCTTTACCCCGCAGGAAGTCGGCCAACGCCGCCTCGAGCGGGCGCCCTGGCCCCGGCTGCAGGACAAACGCCTTGGCGAGTGCCGGCAGCACCATCGCCTCGTCGCCCAGCGGCGCCAGCTCCACCAACCAGACGCCGTCGCGATAATCTTCCAACAGCCCCCCGGCAACTTGCAGCGCCAGCCGGGTCTTGCCCGTGCCGCCGGGGCCGGTAAATGTCGCCAATCGCCCATCTGCAAGCAGACGTTTCCCCGCCTCCAGTTCCCGTTCGCGGCCCACGAAACTGGTGGTTTGCATCGGCAGGTTTGTCCTTCGCCCTCCTGGTGCGCGCAAGGGCGGAAAGCGGTCAGGCAGCCCGGGAGCGACAACCTGATACACGCGCTCCGGCGCCGGAAAGTCTTTGATCCGGTAGCGGCCCAGATCCCGAAGCGTAATGCCTTCAGGCAGTTGGCCGGCAATTAAGCCCGCGGACACTTGCGAAAGCAGGATCTGGCCCCCGTGCCCGGCATCCTGCAAGCGAGCCGCCCGGTTTACCGCCGGGCCGAAGTAGTCGCCGTCACGCACTTCGGCCGAACCGCTGTACAGCCCCATGCGCACTGGCAGCTGCCCGATACCCTCGTCCCATGCCTCGGCCTGCAGCGCCCGTTGCCCGGCCACGGCCGCGGCAACCGCATCCTGCGCCGACGCGAAGACCGCGTGCAGCCCATCTCCGCGCATCTTGACCACATGCCCCTGGTTGTCGACGACCGCGGCCTGTAACAACCCATCATGCCGGGCGACCGTCTCCCGCATCGCCCCGGGATGCCGTTCCCACAGCCGGCTGCTGCCCTCGATATCTGTGAATAGAAAAGTTACCGTTCCGGTGGGTAATACCATCGTCCATCCTGTGCAGACTGGCCGGATATCCCGCCTATTGTCGGTCATAAACCGCCGTTTTCAAAGGGACCAAATGCCAATCCATTACCATGGGCCGTGCACCACTATGTATGATATTCGCCAACCGCTGGAAGTCATACAATGCTGACGGCTGAAAGCTGAAAGCTGAAGGCAATTATTTGAAAGACTCTTCTTGACAAACCAGTCCCATCCTTCATAATCCACATGACTGACACAACGGCTAATGGCAACCCTCACTTCCACCGCAGAGTCGGCGACGGAGCTGCCGCGGGCGCGGCGCTCAGGCACGTGGCGCAATGTGCTGCGCTATACCGTAAGGCGTGTCGTCATGCTGGCCATTACCGTCACCACGGCCGTCTACTTGACCATCCTGATCGCCAACTACGGCGGCTACGTCGACACGATCGTCGCCTCGCGCATCGAAGAGCAGGTTGGCGCCATGATGTTTGGCGGCTGGCTGAGCGACCTGCCGCCGGAAGAGCGGATGGAAACGGCCGAGCAGACCATCGCCGCCATGCAAGACGCGGCCGGCCTCAATGATCCCTTTCTGTTGCGTTCAGCCCGCTGGTTGGGCGACGGCCTGACCCTCAACTGGGGCGAGTCCGAAGGCAGCTCTTACACCTACGGCTTCAGCCCCGGCCGCATGACCGTCCGCCAAATCATCGGCGACCACCTATCGCGGACATTGCTGGTATTTGGCGGCGCCAATATCCTGCTGTTTGGTATATCGTTGTCGATCGGCTTGTTCCTGAACCGGCGCCATGGCGGGCTGCTCGACCGGCTGTTCATCTTGCTGTCGCCCATCTCGGCCGCGCCGGCCTGGGTGTTCGGCGTGCTGCTGACGACCATCGCCCTGCGGCTCTTTGGCTTCTCGCCCGGCGGCACATTCGACGCCTGGCCCGGAGATCTGCGCCTGACCCACCTGGTGGTCCTGGCCCGTCACCTTGTCCTGCCTTTCCTGGCCATCTTCCTGGCCGGCCTCTTCGCCAGCGTCTACGCCTGGCGCAGTCTCTTCCAGGTATACAGCAGCGAAGATTACGTCGACATGGCCTACGCTAAGGGCATCTCCAGCCGCAACGTCGATCGCCAATATATCATGCGCCCGGCGCTGCCCGCGCTGCTGACCAGTTTCGCCCTCTTGCTGGTGGTCTTATGGCAGGAGATCATAGCCCTCGAATACTTCTTCAACGTGCAAGGCCTCGGCCGCCTCTTCGTGAGTGCGCTCACCATATTCGACACGCCCATGATCGTGGCCATCGTGACCACCTTCGCCTACCTGATAGCCATCACCGTCTTCATCCTGGACATCTGCTACGTGTTTGTCGACCCCCGGGTGCGTCTTGGCAGCGAACAACAACAAGGGGGGTCGGTCCGGCCGGCCGGCCGCCGCTGGTGGCGGCGTGAGCGCCGCAAGAACCGGCCGCCGTCCACAGATCGGCGCCAAAGCGCGCCCGCTCAGGGCCGCAGACGTCGCTTCTCCCTTTCCATACCCCGGCCCACGGCCGCCGGTGCCGGCGATGCTTGGAAGCGCACCAAGTCGCAGGTGAAGGAGTTTGCCCGCGACCTGGCCCGCTATCCATCGGCCGTCTTTGGCCTGACCATCATCACGATCCTGCTGCTCGTCTCGCTTTATACCGTGATAGCCATCCCCTACGACGAGGCGGTTGCCCTTTGGCGCGGGGATGGCAACGCCTGGATTCGGCACCCGCGCCAGGCCTTACCGCTCTGGGTCAACTACTTCCGTCGCGATGATCTGCCGCCGACCTTCCGCTTTAGCTCGACGGACGAAGGCAGCCAGAAACAATTCGTCGAAGGCGAAGGCCAATTAAGCGAAATAACGATACCCTTCACCTTCGATTACGATTACGGCGCTTTCCCGCAGGAGATCATCGTCGATCTGACGGCTGACTTTGTGGAGCGAGGGCCCCACGTAACCATCACCTGGGTCTGGCCCGACGGCAGCGAGCGCGAGTTGACCGGCTTCCAACCAAAATCAACGGACAGTTATTACGTCGGCCGCGACGATCGGCTCAAACGGCGCTTGCGCTCGGAGGCGCCTCACGAAGCGCTTTTCCTGGGGCCTGAAGGGGATGCCGAACGGCAGGAAAGCGGCACATATACCCTGCGCGTCGACGCCCTGTTGTTTGAGCCCAATTCAGACGTCGACGCCGAAGTGACCATCTTGGGCCAGGTTTATGGCCTGGCCGGCACCGACAACGAGCGACGCGATCTCATGATCGCCTTGCTGTGGGGCACGCCCGTCGCCCTCGCCTTTGGTCTGGTCGCGGCCGTCGCCGTATCCGTTGGCAGTTTGCTCATCGCCGCTCTGGGCGCCTGGTATGGGGGCGCGCTGGACCGGATCGTTCAATACCTCACCGAAGTCAACCTGATATTGCCCTTCTTCCCCATCGCCCTCATGGTGTTCACCATGTATTCCCGGAGTATCGTCACCATCCTGGCCGTCGTCGTCGGCCTGACGCTCTTCGGCACCGCCGTGAAATCTTACCGGGCGACTTTCCTCCAGGTGCGTACCGAGCCTTACGTCGAAGCCGCCCAGGCCTATGGCGCCAGCGACAAGCGGATCGTGGCCCGCTACCTCTTTCCGCGCCTGCGCACCTTGCTATTGCCCAGGCTGATCATTCTCGTGCCGACCTTCGTCTTTCTTGAGGCCACCCTGGCCTTTCTCGGCGTTTCCGATCCATTGTTGCCCACCTGGGGCAAGCTGATCGTGGCCGCGCTCTCCTACGGCGTCCACGCCGGCGCGACCCACATCGTTTTTGCCCCGCTGGCCGTGCTCTTCCTGACCGGCTTCGCCTTCGCCATGGTCGGCATCGCCCTGGAACGCGTCTTCGAGCCCCGGCTGCGAGAATCGTAATCTGCTCTAGATTGAACGCCAACGCCATTCTTCGCGTTCTTGTTCCACATAACCCAGGCTTGGGAATTCAAAATGGAATAAATGCCAGCGCTTCTTCCTTGGCTGCTCCTTCCTTCTCGATCTTCAGATAGGCCCTTGACAAACTAAAGTTATTAGTGTATCCTAATATCATTAGGTAAAACTAATATGGATAGCGAGATAGGTTTATGACACTCCTCACCCCGGCCCAACGCCGTGAACGTAACCGCCAAGAAATGACAGATGGCATCCTACAAGTCTCCCGCGACATCATGCGCGAACAAGGGGCCGCAGCCCTCAACCTCAATGAAGTCGCCCGCCGCGTAGGTGTAAAAACGCCCTCCCTTTACGGTTATTTCCCTAACAAAATGGCGATTTACGATGCTCTCTTCAGGAAAGGGATGGAGTTATTCGTCGAAAAAATAACCCATCCTGAAGGCATTTCCGGATGGGAGCGATTCAAATATGCGGCTGAAGCCTATATGAGTTTTGCGGTGGAAAATCCCGAACTGTACCAAATCCTGTTCGAACGCCCTGTTCCTGGCTTTCAGCCCTCCGAAGAAAGCATGACCTTCAGCTTAGCATCCCTCAATCGGGCACGAGCAGATATGGCAGAAATGCTCACAGAAATGGGGATTGATCCCGGTGTGCCCATAGAACAAGCGATGGATCTGGCCATCGCCATGAATCATGGCCTCACCGCCCAACACATGGCCAACGAACCACACCTCCCAGTAGGTGAAGGCCGTTATGGTAGCCTAATTCCACAGGCTGTTGCCATTTTCAAAGCCGCATGGGACAACGATTCAGAGAATCAACATGATGACGAATAGGACAAACCAACCGGAATTGACCACCTGATTATCAGAAGTACTTGAATATCTGAACTTATTTATAGGAGAAGATCATGCAATCAATCCAAACCCTTCCCACAAGCCAAACCGATTCCCACCCTCTCGCGGCCCAGATTCCCAAATTGTCTCACAAAGAAGCCGCTGAATTGGCCAGAACTGAACTGTCCTGCTTCATCTCCCTCGTCGAATCTTTGGACGGTGAGGAATGGGAACGGCCGACGATGTGTACCAAGTGGAGCGTGCGCGATATTCTCGCTCACCAGGCCGGCGCTTACGAATCAAGCGCGAGCTTCGCCGAGTTCAGGCGGCAAGGTATGGGCAATCCTTATATGAAAGAAGAAAAGTTGCCCATTGACGCCATCAACCGCCGCCAGGTAGAGGATAGGGAAGGCAGGTCCCCGGAAACCTTGCTAAACGAACTTCGTTCGGCCGGTCCTAAAGCGATCGCAAATCGACAAAAATTGCCTGGGTTTTTACGGGCTATTCCACTCATAAACTTCGGCCCACCGGTGGGCAGAGCGCCCCTGGGCTACCTGACGGATAACATCATGACCCGGGATACCTGGAGCCACCGCTTAGACATTTGTGTGGCAACGGGCCGTGAGATGGTTTTATCTCCCGAGCATGATGGACGATTGACCGCTTTAGTTATACTCGATCTGGAGAAAATCTTGCGAGCGGTAACCCGTGACGGCAGTTTTGTCCTCGAGTTGGCGGGGCCTGCCGGAGGAAAATGGCAGTTTGGTAAAGAGACGCCAGCGACGACTATCACCATGGAAACCCTCGATTTCCACATCTACGCTTCTGATCGAGCGACATCTGAGGACATGATCGTAACGGGGAAGGTCACATTTGATGGCGACACCGCTTTCGCGAAAAAAATGTTCGAACATTTTTCTGTGCCTTATTAATTTGTGTCCCTTATTGTGTCCCAATAGAACCCCACCCCAATCGACTTGCCTGCTACAATGCTTGCAACTTTGATTAACCCTTGCTCAAAAGAATAAGAACGCGGGATCCTTCACCCAATCTTAATCCCAAAATCCCCTATTCTCCGCGAATTTAAAATGAGGCATCAAGCGCCTCAGCGAACCACCCTTATTAAAAATGTGGAGACTCAGGCTCCTTGGGACTTAACATCAATCCCCAATCCCGGCAAATTATTTGAAGGAGAAAGCAGCATGTCTCTAAAACGTTTGCTCTTCATTTCTATATTCATGGCTCTCGTGGTCGTTGGTTTGAGCCACGGCCGCCTTATCCAGGCCGAAACTGAACCGGATCCTGAGTTCTGGTCCTTCAACCATATCACCAACGACAGGCTCACCGCCGTCGCCAGTGGTGACGATGGTTGCCCGGCCGTAGCCCAGGACGAGGCCAACTATAGCTTCGTGCTCCCGGTCACGACCGCCTTGCGGAAAGATATGTTAGCCGCCCTGGCCGCGGGCGGCCAAAGTGCGGTCGCCTTTAAAACTGATATCGCTTTCCAAACCGAGGGCGACGGCAGCGCCGAGTATCAGGCCGAATTCGCCTTGATCTTTGACGACTCCAGCGGAAGCGAGACGATTTTGGAAACCAGGCAAGTTGAGCGGGTGGCCAATGATCCAGACACCATGACAGAATTCTACGTGTGGACATTCACCGAGGAATTATTG
>CP070688.1:3601874-3604702 GCA_020353135.1 Chloroflexota bacterium | reverse complement strand
CCGGCCAGCTCGCCCAGTCGAATGGACTCGCTCATCACCTCGATTGCCTTATGCGGCTCGCCGCGCTGCCAGTACAGCTGGCCGATGGCAAAGCGGCTGTAGGATTGGCCCCAGGTATTCTCTATTTCCACGCTGATTTGATAGGATTCGTTCGACAGGGCGACGGTCTTCTCATAATCGGCGTTGTATGTGCTGAGAAGACTGGCCGTTGCTAGGCTGTCGGCCAGCATCGGCCGGTTGCCTAACTCTCGCCACAGGGCGATGGCCTCGTTGACCGTCTGCCAGGCCTTGTTCGGCTGGCCGGTGGAAGTGTAGACATGGGTCATGTCGTTGGCCGTGTAGGCCAGTTGCTCCCGCAGATCGTTCTTCCGCGCCAGTTCCAAAGAACGCTCGCCCGACTCTAGAGCCAATGGCGGCCGCTCGCTCAACCGGTACGCATTGAGCAGGTTCCAGTAGATCTTGGCCTCAGACGCTTCGTCGCCCAGTTCCCGGGCCAACGCCAACGCCTGGTCGGCCACCGCCTCAGCTTCGACCGCATTATACAGATCATTAGCCGTGGAGTATATGGTGCCGGTCGACACCAGCGCGGCCAATTCCATCGCCTGATCCTCTTCTTGCCTGGCGTGTTCGCCCATCTGCTGGTAGTTGGCCAGTGCCTCGGCGTGCAAAGAGGCCAACTCCAGCGCCCGGCCGCGCCGTTGGTACAATTCTTGTTGATCGCCGGCGTTGGTGGCCGCGCCGTACCTGGCTAGCTCGATGGCCCGGCCATAGTAAGCGGCCGCTTCCCGATTGGCGTAAAGGGCATACGCTTCGTCGCCAGCGCGTTGATTGAGCGACAGGCCTCGTTCATCTCGAGCCTGGTAGAAATGATGAGCCAGGGCCGGCAATTGCTCATCCAGTTGGTCGCCGGCCATGTCCAGGAGCGCCTCGCCAACCTGGTGGTGAAAGTAGCGGCGCGACCGGCGCAAAATCGAGCGATAAACCGTTTCCTGGGCCAGCGTATTACGAAAGCGAAACATCGCCCCGTTCGCGCTCGCTTCCTCTTCGATTAGTTCGGCCCGGGTCAACCTCTCCACGGAGCGTTCCAGATCGGCCGTGTCCTCGTTGATCCGCATCAAAACAGGATAACTAAAGGACCGGCCGATGACCGACGCCGATTGCAGCACCTGTCGATCTTCATCGGGCAAGCGATCGATCCTGGCTGCCAGCAGGGCCTGCAAACTGCCGGGCACGACAAATTCTTCCACCGTATCGGCCGCCTGCCATCCTCCGTCGCCATTTTGTTTCACCACGCCGCCCTCGATGAGCGCCCGCACGACTTCTTCGATAAAGAACGGGTTGCCTTCTGCTTTGTCCAGAATCAGCGTTCGCAGCCTAGGCGGCCATTGCATGCCCTCTAGCAAGCCGTCCAGCATGGCCTGGCTTTCACCCTCGGCCAGCGGCCGCAAGACCGTCTCCTGGTAATGATCGAGGTAACCCTCTTTGGCCTGCTTTCTGAGTCTCCAACCGGCCGCGCTTCGGTCCGGCCGGGCCGCGCACAGGAACAGAATAGGCGTCTTCTGGACCAGCTGAAGCAAATGCTGAATGACCTCCACCGAAGCCGGATCGGCCCAGTGTAGATCGTCCAGCACCAATACCGAGGGCTTGCGCCTAGCCAGCTCCCGGATCGAGGTCAAGGCGGCTGATAACAAGTGGCGCTTGAACGTCTCGCCCCCCTCGGTCGGGCCGGCCTCGTCTTCTTCGAGCACACCAAGCACCCTTGCCAGCGGTTCGTAGACCGCTGATCGGTCGGCTTCTGGCAAGGCGCCGACATTCTCCTCCAGTCGAGCGGAAATCTCCTCTGCCGGCGCGCCGCCGGCGATGCCGTACATAAGGCGAATCTGGTCCTTGAGCACGCGATAAGCTTCGGAAGCCTGGTACGAAGCCACCGGCCGGTGCATCCAGAACCGAAGCGGCCCGGACGATCCGTCATCCCCCTGCCACTGGGCGTACAATTCGCGAATTAGGCGCGTCTTGCCTAAGCCGGCCTGCCCAACCAGGAACACGATCCGGCCGCCTCCACCCTGCACATCGTTCAGCGCACTTCTTAGCGTCGCCAACTCCTCTTCGCGGCCGACCAGCGGCGATTCAAGGCCGGCGATGCCTCGTCGCCGCCCCGGTTCGGCCTTGCGCCTCAAGACGCGATAGCTATTGACCGGCTCTCGCTTGCCCTTCACCGCTACCGGGCCCAGCTCCTCGAATTCGAAGAGCGGCGCGACCAGCTTGAACGTTTCCTCGGCGATCTGAACCGTGCCCGGCTCGGCCGTCTGCTCCATGCGCGCGGCGACGTTGATGGCGTCACCTAGCGCAGAATATTCCAGGCGTAGGTCTGAACCAACGGCACCAACCACGACCCGGCCGGTATTGATACCTACCCGCACGTCGACGTCCATGCCATAGCGACCGCGAACCTGGCGCCTGTACCCAACGATCCCTGCGACGATATCCAAACCGGCTAACAAGGCGCGAACCGCATCATCCTCATGGGCGATAGGCGCGCCGAAGAAGGCGAGGATGCCGTCGCCCATCAATCGGGCCACCGTCCCTTCGTAACGATATACGGGGGCGATCATGTGCTCAAAGGCGCCGTTCATGATCTCGCTCCATTCTTCCGGATCGAGTTGCTCTGCGGCGGCCGTCGAATCCTTGACGTCACAGAACAGCATCGTCACGATCCGGCGTTCGCCAACCATACCACCCGCCTTTTGGGCAGTGGCCAGCTTGTCCAGTAGTTCTTGCGGCATATACTGCTGCAATTGAGATCCGGCCGGCTCCGGGGTGGTCGCCGG
>CP070688.1:3598035-3601774 GCA_020353135.1 Chloroflexota bacterium | reverse complement strand
GTCAGGATGATAGCCAGGTTGTTGAGGGCCAGGCCGCCGAAGATCTCGTGGACCCGGCCGCGCGTCTTGAGCACGGCGGCCAGGCCGGCCCACAAGGCGCCGGCCAGCATGGCCGCGCTCAACTCCAGGAAAATGAGGACCGGGCCCGGGGCATCTACTTTCAAGGCCACCCAACTGGCGGCGATGGCGCCCAGGATGATCTGGCCTTCAATGCCGATATTCCATAGACCGGCCCGGAAAGTGATGAGCAGGCCACTGGAGGCCAGGAACAAGGGCACCCAGAAGGCAAGCATGCTCAGCCGCTTATCCGTATCGCCCGCAGCGCCCTGGAGCATGGCTTCAAAGGCCACGCGAGGCGAGGTGTCGAACAGAAGCAGCAAGACAGATGTGAACAGCAGCGCGGCCAAAACCGGCACGGCCGGCCACATCCAGAGCAACGCCCGCCGCAGAGTCAGCTGGCGGCCGAGGTTCATGCCTGGCCCCCGATGAGATGACCTAACTCGTCCACCGAGGTCTCCTTGGCCTCAACCACGCGCGACATCTCGCCAGCTACGAATACGGCGATGCGATCGCTGCGGTCGATGACTTCATCCAGGTCGGCCGACATGAAAAGGACGGCCGTACCTTCGTCGCGCCGCCTGTACAGCAAGTCCCAGATGTAATCAGTAGAGCGCACGTCCAGACCGCGGGTAGGATGTTCCAACAGCAAAAGCTTCAGCGGGTGGTTGAGAAGCGCGAACAGAAGACGCTGTTGATTGCCGCCCGACAGCTCATCGGCCGTCGAGTCGGGCCGGCCCACGATCTGGTAATGCTTGATGCGCCGGTCCATCTCGTGGCGCGCTTCGTCCCACCTGACCAGGAAGGAATGTTCGGGCTGGGCCAGCACCAAATGCTCGGTCATCGTTAGCCCGGCGACCAGGCCCTCTTCCAATCGACCGGCGGCCACGTAGGCGACACCCGAGGACTGGCGCTTGTGGAACGACCAATCGGTCACGTCCTCTCCGCCGATTCGAATTGAACCGGCCGAGGGCGAGATCAGCCCGGCGCAAGCCTGGATCAGCCGCCTTTGGCCGCTGCCTTCCAGTCCGGCCAGGCCAAATACCTCGCCGGATCGGACCGACAGATTGATACTATCGACGGTCAGGCGATAGTCGCCGGCGGTCAGGTTCTCGACTTCCAGGGCCGGTTGGCCCAGCTCAAAGGGCGGCCGCTGGCCCCGGATGGGTACCTGGCCAAACATCAATTCCACCAGGACCTCATTGGCGCAGGGCACCTCGTTCTGGCCGACGAACTTGCCCCGGCGAAGAACATAGGCCATAGAGCATAGTTCCTGGATCTCTTCGAGCTTGTGGGAGACCAGGATTAGCGTCTTGCCTTCTTCGTAGGCCAGCTTGCGCATAGAGTCGAACAGCATTTCCTGTTGCTCGGCGCTGATGCCGGTGGTCGGCTCGTCCAGGATCAACAGCTGGGCGCCGCCGCCCAGCAGGCGGGCCAGCTCTAACTGCTGGCGCTCGCCAAGAGAGAGCGTGTCGACGAAGGCGCCCGGGTCTAGCTCAAAGCCATAGCGACTTGAGATCTCCTCCAGTTCGGCCGTGGCCTGCTTGTAGTTGAGGCGCAAGCGCTGGTCCCGGCCGAGTAAATAGTTGTCGACAACCTTGAAGGGCGGCATGTCCAGCGGGTCCTGGTAGAGCATGCCCACCCCGGCGGCCAGAGCGGTGGCCGGGGAGTCGAAATGGGCCGGCCGGCCGTCAAGCGTGATCTGGCCGCTGTCGGGCGGCTGGTAACCCGAGAGGATCTTCATCAACGTGCTCTTGCCGGCGCCGTTCTCGCCCAGCAGGCCGTAGATCTTGCCCTCCTCAAAGACCAGGCTGATGCCGTCGTTGGCCCTTACCAGGCCAAAATGTTTGTGGATGTCCTGCAGTTCAACGCGCATAAGGTGTGAACGTGCGGCCGGCGGCGAGCGTGTTGGCGGTGATGCGGCCGGCGACTTAAGGTGGAGAACAGTTATCTACCCAGTATCTTTTGGGCAACCATCCTGCTCGCTGTTCTCCAAAAGCATGGAATATCATGCGCGAGCATGGCAATCCATGGTAGGAAGCCTTGCCCAGCATACCCGTTAATTACCTATCCGTCTAATGTCATTGATCGCCAATATTGGTGACAGTTGTCAGGTATTCTGCGGCAGTCGATTAATCGGCCGGCATGCTGGACAGGCGTCAAATTTGAATGGGACACGGATCTTCTCCGATCTACACTGACCCTTTGTTATTAATCCGTGCCGATCTGCGAGAATCCGTGTTCTATTTTCTTCTCCGGCCGAGCAGCCATAGGATGAAGATCAAGGCTGCCAGTAGCAAGGCGGCGCCGGCGATCTGGCGCTCCTTCTGCTGGATTGTGGGTTGTTTCGGCGGTGTTGCCTGGTCGATCCAGTGGAAGGTCTCACTCATGCCTTCCTGTAGGGACCGCGGCCGCCAGCCCAACTCGGCCCGGGCCTTGTCTGCCCGGGCCATGTAGGTGCAGGAGAGCAGCCCGGCCGCTTCCTGGCTGTACATGGGCGGTAGCGGCAGGTTCTCGCCCAGCATGCCGATGATCGGAGCGAACGGCTTTACCAGGCGGGCTGGGATGGCCAGCTTAGGGCCGGGTTTGCCGGTGATCATGCCCCAAAAATCGACGATCTCGCCCAGGGGCACGGCCGGACCGGTGATGATGTAACTCTCGCCTACCCGGCCTTTCTCGGCGGCCATAATATGTCCCTCGGCCACATCCTCGACATGGGCATAGGTATGCACGAAATCCGGCCCGAAGACGGCCGGCAGCCTGCCCTGCCAGAAATCCTCCATCAAGCCACCCACCAGGCTGTGGTCGCCCGGACCGTAAACTGCGCCGGGCATGACGATGATGATCGGCGCGCCTTTATCGATGAGCGGTATCGCGACCTTGTAATGGGCCAGCCACTTGGTGCGATCGTACTCGGTGACAAAGGGGCCGCCTTGGAAGAAGGTTTCGTCGACCATCTGGCCGTGGGTGTCGCCCAGTACAGTTGTGGTGCTGGTGTAAACGATCTTGGGCACGCCGAGCTCGTGGGCCAGGCGCAGGACGTTGCGGGTGCCGGCCACGTTAATCGACTCGGCTTGCATCCAATCGGGGCTGCCGATGGCGTACCAGCCGGCAACGTGAAAGACGACGTCGCTGCCGGCCATGCCCTCGCGCATCGACGCGCGGTCGGTGATGTCGCCGTAAGCGACCTTGGCGCCCATGGCCACCAGGTCGGTCGCGCTCTGTGCTGAGCGGGCCAGGCCGATAACGTCGTAGCCGCGCTCCAGTAGTTGCAGCACGAGATACCGGCCGATGAATCCAGTTCCGCCTGTGACATAAGCTTTCATGTCTGGTCCTTTGAGAGCTGTGAGCTGCCAGTTTTGAGTTTCGAGTTCAGAGTTGCCTATGCTCGGCGGTCACTAGAACTCTCTACTGTAAACAGAGAACTCTGAACTGCCAACTGACCGCCGACCACTGACCCCTGATCACTATCATCTAACCACCAAATTATACCCTTTCGACGTTGTGCTGGCAGGTTGCTATGCCTCGGGGCGAATGCTATAATTTTTCTTGATTAAGGGCGCGTAGCTCAGTTGGTTAGAGCGCACGGTTCACATCCGTGAGGTCGTTGGTTCGAGTCCAATCGCGCCCACCTATTGAGTGCCCTTCTCACCAGAGAAGGGCTTTTTGGATCGCCGGAGAG
>CP070688.1:3595434-3597935 GCA_020353135.1 Chloroflexota bacterium | reverse complement strand
GTTGGTTGTGGGTGGCCTAGCCCTGGCGGCTCATATCACCGTCGCGCCCTTTGGCCCCGAAGGTAACGGGATCTTCGTCGCGCTGTGGATGCTGGTCAATGGCTTGGGCTGGGTTGGTCTGGGGGCGCTCATCCTGTTGGGCGACAAGCGCGCCGCTTATCACACTGGCGCGGCCGCTTGAGATAGGTTGGGGGAGCCACGGCCGCAACAGCGGACCGTCGTATTTAGCGAAGCGCCCAGGCGTCGACTGGCTGGCTACGCCCCTTCAGCTGCAGGCGGCGATTTTCCATGCCCGCCGTGGACAGCCCGGCCGCTCGAATGGAATCGTCGCTGGCGATCACTTCGCCGGGTCCGGCCAGTGAGGCCAGGCGGGCGGCCGTATTGACCGCATCGCCCAGGATGGTGATATCAGACGCGCCATTCTCGGTGCTGACCGCGCCGACGAAGGCGACGCCGGTATGGACGCCGATGCCCACCGGGACCCAGGGGCCGCTGACTTTTTTATGGCCGGTAGCTTTCAAGATACACTGGGCGGTTTCCACGGCCACCCGGGCGTGTTTTTGACCGGCGAAGCCGGGCACGAAGAAGCCGGTCACTTCGTCGCCGATGATCTTCTCGACCATGCCGTTGGCTTCAAAGATCTCTTTGGTCGTGGCCTTGTAGAAGCGGTCGATGAGGCGGCTGAATTCGGTCGGGCTCATATTCTCGGCCATGGCCGTCGAGCCGCGCACGTCGGCGAAGAGCATGGAAATCTCCAGCTCGGCGCCGCCCTGGTATTCGTCGGCCGCTATTTCGCAGACATTGCACAGCTTGGGGTTTAGCTTGGAAGGTTTGATGCCCAAGACACCGCGGGCTAACCGGCCCCCGAATCCCCTAAATGGATAGTAGCAGATCAGGCAGCGGGGATCTGATGGCATCTTGCGAACCAGTGGCCGCAGCGTTCGAGCGTGCCAGCGGTTGTGCAGGCGCTCAGGCCTCTTACCGGTGGTCATGTAAGTGTGCCACATTTGCTCGGCTGAAATGGCGTCTTGCTGTGGCGTGAAGGCGTCTTGCTGTCGCGCGACGGCGTCTTGCCCATCGTCGACATTGTCTTGAGATTGTTCGGGCTCTTCGGCCATGGATCTCACCGTGCTGCAGGTCTGCAGTAGTCTGCCATTGGGAGCCGAAATAAGCAAACGAGATCTGGTTTTGGTGGGTGCCCGACGGCCTGATTTACATTAAACTTGAAGGGACTAAGTTGCCGTTATTCCGGCGCAATAGAAGGGATTCATGCAAGGATCAATCACCATCACCCGGATCGCCGACCATAAGTTACGCTTGCAATGGCCGGCCGGCTTGGTCACGGCGCCGGTGTCCCTTCGCTGGGGCCATCGGCCGGATGGGGACGCCGGCGATTACCGGCCCCTGGCTGTCGTCAAGGAAGGCGGCGAGATCGCCGTTACTGATCCCAGCCCCGGCCGGCGAAGCTATTACGCCCTGGTCCCGGCCGAGGGCCAGCCGATCATAGCCGCCGAGCGCCGCCTGCCGCTGGTTGGCCAAGTCAATTTTCGCGACCTGGGCGGATACGCCGCCGCAGACGGCCGCCGGGTACGTTGGGGGCGACTCTACCGCTCAGGTGATTTGGGCCATTTGACCGACGACGACCTGGCCTATCTGGACGACCTGGATTTGAAACTGGTCTGCGACTTGCGGGTTGACTTCGAAGTTAAAAGGTCGCCTGATCGCTTGCCGAAAGGTGTCGCCCGGCTGAACTTACCCATTCGCGGCGGCGAGATGCCCGAGGCCATTCTCTACGAATCGGTGGATAATGGCGATTTATCGCGCCTGGACCCTGACTTCCTGATACATAGTTATCGCATGTTCGTGCGCGACTTCACGCCGGCTTACGCCGAGATGCTGGGCCAGGTAGCGGCCGGCGGTAACCAGCCGGCGGTCGTTCACTGCACGGCCGGTAAAGATCGGGCTGGTTTGGGCGCGGCCATCATCTTGTGGGCGTTGGGCGTGCCCATGGAGACGGTCGTCGACGACTATCTCCTGTCAAATACCTATCGGGCGAGCTGGACCGAGCAGACCCTGGATAGGATCCGCCAGGCTGCCGTAGCTCGAAGTGGCATTCCGGCCGAAGCGATTGACCTGGTGCCCGTCGAAGCCTTGTTCGCCGCCCGGCGAACCTACATGAACGCGGCGCTGGAGAGCATCGACGCCGAGTATGGTTCGCTGGCGCGGTATATCCGGCATGGCCTGGGGCTGAGCCAGGGGGCGCAAAGGGCCTTACAGGAGAACTTATTGGAGTGAGCGGGGCCTAGATCAATGATCAGGTCTGGCGGCTGTTTTGGTCGGCGCCGGCCGGGTCCGATTGGTTTGATCGCTTTAACAAAACACCGTATCATCTGGGCTTCTATTCATCGGTCATGTTGCGTGCTCTGACAGCGGGCGAAATTGGAGCGAATTTCGCCAGATGCCAAAGGAGGCCAGATTGGCGCACGTTTCTCATAAATTGT
>CP070688.1:3562589-3595334 GCA_020353135.1 Chloroflexota bacterium | reverse complement strand
TTATGCAACGTACCTGGCAACCGGTTTGAGCAACAGGTTGATTGACGTCGAGTGCTGCGGCACTGAAGCCCGCTACCGTGCCGCATTACAGGTCCTGTTGGACGATCTTGGTCTACAACGCTGGCCAGCGGCCATGATTGAGACAGCCAATACGTTGGAGGAACGCCCGGCCGAGAATCAAGTGGCTCTTTTGTGCAGTGATGGCTTCGATCGGTCACAGCGTATGTTCTTGTTGGATTTGGAACGCGGCCAATGGCAGCAAGCGCCCATTGTCCTCGAAGCGCAATCCATCAAGGGAATACCTGATGGCGAAGGCGTCCTTGTACTAGGCCAGGCGACAGAGGATAATCGTATCCGCAGCCAAGTATGGACCGTCACTCCGAACGGTGAGAGGCTCGTGCACGACGAGATAATCGGGCAGGACGAGGCTGACGGAACGAGTTGGGAAATTCAGGAACGTCCGGGACGCCTGGTTATTAGCTTTCCAGACGCAATCAGGGGCTACAGCCGCTACATAACAATCGACCTCGGGCAATGCTTGCAGGGCGATTGCCAGCAGCCGGTACATCGGATGGCCAACCGGCCGGTTTGGTCGCCCGAAGGTGAACGTTCGCTTGTTCGTGAGTTCGGCCTCTTATGGCGCCGCCAAGGCACCAGTTTGGTTCCAGTCGCCGACGGTACGGCCGCCTTTTGGCTGGACGAGCAGACCTTTGGCTACGCCAGGTCAGTTGGCCGGCAGCAGTCGGTCGTGGTGACCAGTGTCGATGAGAGCGTAGGCGAGCAGGTTGTCCTGACTACCGAGGAGTTGTTAAGGGCATTCGACAGAGACGAGCGTCCGGCGCGGTTGCTGATCGGCCGGATACTGGTCAGTCCAGATGAAACGTTGCCATGGCATATCCTAGTCTTTGACGTCGATCGGAGCAGCGGCCTGGGCCAGGCGCATCTTGTAGCCTACGCGCCGGAAACGAACCAGGTCACGCTGACGCCTCATAGCGGCCGGCTCATGAGTTTCAATAAGTCGCCTAATGGTCAGTGGATGGCGGCCGCTGGCTACGACGAGGATGAGGGTCGGTGGTTAATCTCCGTAACCGATATGCGCCTGGCGACGACCGTCGAGCACCGGCTGGAATCGGGCGGTTCGGCGGCGGCCGTGCCGTCATATTCCTGGTCGGCCGACGAAGCATGGCTGCTGATTCTGGAACAAGGTCTGCTTACATTATTTAATCCGGAAACAGATTCCTTCCGGCGCGTCGTGCCTCCGGCACCGGGCTGCGTTCAAGCTGCCTGGTATGGAACTGCTCAGCCGGACGTTGGCGACGAGTGAATTGGGAGAACTGCGCCTTAGCTCAACTACACCTTAGGACCGTGCCCGACGAATTTGAATGGCAAACCGATGTTGAGGACGTCTGGGTTGAGGACGAGCCAGTGCTGGCACGGCCGGCCAGGAAGATTAGCCGCCGCCTCAAAGTGCTGTCAGTGACGCTGTTCGCTTGCGCGCTAATCGGGGCTGCGACATGGATCTACATCTCCCTGAACAGCAGGGTAAGGGTTGCAACGGAGAGCGCTCATTCCGATGTCCTTGAAACCCATGAGCTGTTAGCTAACGCCGCCCTCCGGGGCGATACGGATGTCGTCGAGTCACTGACGGCTAGTCGGCCATCTTCATGGCATGCCCTTCAGACAGAACTACTGAGCAAACGGCTATTCTTCGGCCGGCGACCGCTGGCTATCGATCCAATCGCTGATGCCGGGCGGCATGTGGCCGAGATTAGCATGGATCACGTGTCACCGGACCTGACGAAAGCGGAGGTGCGTGACCGCCGGCCGTACATTGTGCGGAACAGTGATGGAACGACGGAGACGGTGGTTCTTGAACGAAGCTTTCTCTACCAGCAGATCGACAACCAGTGGTTGCTGTCCCCACCGGCCGACGATCGGACCTATTGGGGCAACTGGGAACACGATGAGCGTGAATACTTGACCCTGACCTTCCCCAGGCGAGATGAAGAGACCGCTATCAGGCTTGCCGGCGAGCTTGACCGCTTCCTGGTTGACCTGTGCGCCGAAAATGCTGTTGCCTGCCCGCCGAGTTTTAACCTGGTCCTCAGGCTTGAGACCGACCAGACCAGTCTGCGGCGCTTGGGCGAATTGCCGTACCCACTCAGGGCCAGTTCTGCCGCGACCGATGATCGCCTTTCCCTGCCGACGCCAAGCTTGATTGGTATCCCGGTAGACGAGGCCGGTTTCCGCGCCTTGCAGCGCGGCTACGCAGGCTGGATCGGCGCGGCGATTGTGGCCGGTTACGGCCTGCAAGATGATTCGGCCGATTCTGATGCGACGGTCGCTGTGCTGGCTGACTTCGGCCTGCGGCCGCCGCCGTTGCCATTTCAGCCTTTGCCGAGGTCATCTCTAGACAATTTTCCGACCGGGGCACCCACACCGCAGCAAGATGTGCTAATGTTATGCGCGGCACGAAGTTCGACGCGGCTGCTACGCTTTCGGGCGGATAGCGGCCGCTGGCAGGAGGAAATCCCCCCAGACCAATGGCGTGAAGTCGGCCCGCTGACTCCTCAGCACGGAACCTATCTCAGCCGGCTGCCAGACTACAGTGTAGCGCTGATCCAGGTCGAGGGCATGTTGGACGCCGAGAATGTCAGGTACACCTACGTGTGGCAGGATGGGTCTTTCCGTCTTATGGCGGAAGAAACCAGGCCCTATCTGTATTTGCCACCGAGTTTCCAGGACGCTAACCAGCCGATTGACCGCTATCTCGTGTTCTACGTCCCGGAGATCGGGAACAACGGATGGCCCGTTTCCGACCAACGGCTCGATTTGAACATGTGCGAGAGCGAACCTTGTTCGCTAGAGCCGTTAGCGGGATTGCCGATCTGGTCGTCGGACGGCCGGCAGACCTTGGTATACGTGCCCCAAAGCAATGGAGGGACTGATCTCTACCTGGGCGATGATGCGGGTGAGGTACAGGTCCTGATTGGCCCTGGACAGTCGGCGATCTGGCACGACGAGATGAGTTTCAGCTACGTTGCGCTAGAACCTGGGGCAGCGGCAGACTGGTTGGGTCGGCGCTTCGGCCGGCAAGTCATGATTGCCGACGCCAGGACACAGTATGACCCGGCGCCGCTGTTCAATGCTGAATCTGTGCGTCAGAGTATCCCCGAATCGATCCGGCCAGAGAGTCTTGGCCTCTGGTGGGCGCGACCGGTTGCTCAGGGGGAGCCGGCATGGATAATTAGCACCGCATCGATGGATCCGGCAGACGGGCGTGACTTCTTAGTCATCCTTGATCCCTGGGGAGGAGAGGTCGTCATAGCAGCTGACCTAGACCGCTTTCGCCAGTTTCAACCGCCCATGGTGAGCCCGGGTGGACGCTACGCAGTCTCGGCGGGCGTGGCGGCCGACGGCACCGGTGCCAGCGTCGAGCTTGTTGACACGGCCACCGGTGAGATGCGCCGCCTGGACCCATTCATTCCGATAGATTGGTCGGCCGACGGCGCTTGGCTTCTTTCCGTAGGAGGTCGAGCGCTGCACCTGGTATCGTCAGCTACCGGGCAAGAATGGACGGTTGCCCACGATCTTCCTGGCTGCAATAGCGCCGTGTGGACAGATCGGTAAGCAAGGTGAAGCAAGAAATGAGCAAAAGACGTGTTCGTGAGCAATTCACGTCCAGCGCCGAGGCCTATGCGACAAGCGAAATCCACGCCAAAGGACTGAGCCTGGAACGCCTGCTGGAATTGACGCGTCCCCAACCTGAGTGGCAGGTTCTAGATGTGGCGACTGGCGCCGGCCATACGGCCGTCAAGTTCGCGCCTCACGTGCGCCAGGTGGTGGCCAGCGACATCACCGTCAGGATGCTCGAACTAACGGCCTCGTTGGCGCGCGACAAGGGTTTGAACAATGTCGTAACGGCTGCGGCCGATGCGGAGGATCTGCCCTTTGACGATAGTAGCTTCGACCTGATAACCTGCCGCGTAGCCGCGCATCACTTTCCAGCCGTGCCCGATTTCATGGCAGAGTCGGCCCGAGCGTTGCGGCCAGGTGGGTTCCTGGCCATCGTCGACAACGTCGTACCTGGCGGCTACCGTCACGGCAAACAGGCCAAGCGGATCCAGGGGGCAGCTCGTTACATCAATGCCTTCGAGGCCCTCCGCGATCCAAGCCATATCCGGTGCTTAACCTTGGACGGTTGGCAGCGCAACTTCTATGAAGCTGGCTTTCGGCTTGTGAAGCAAGAAACTGCCGACAAGATGCTGGATTTTCACGATTGGGCGGCGCGCATGCGGGTGCAACCGGCCGATGAAATCCGCCTGGAAGCGATGTTGCGTCAGGCGCCGGCCGAGGTTACTGATTTCCTGCGGCCGGAGTTCGACAAGGGGAGGATAAGGTTTCGACTGGAAGTGGCGTTGCTGATCGGTCGAATAGAGTAGGGGATCTGGAGAAGAAAAGAGTCTTGGATGTCTCTGGGAGGCTAAATCGCTTGACGCTTGTCCTGCCGGGGGATAGAATGCGGTCCTTAGAATAGACCCGTTGCACCAAGATTGATTATGACTAAGAAGTACCATTTTTGGATTAGCGGCTGCCAGATGAATTACGCCGATGCGCGGCAGGTCGCCAATCGTCTTGAGGCGTTGGGCTATGAAGCGACGGCGACGGCCGACAACGCCGACGTGATCGTCCTGCAAACCTGTACCGTTCGCCAGCAAGCTGAAGATAGGGCCTATGGTCGATTGTTGAGCCTTCGGCCGCTTAAGGAAGCCCGGCCGAATCTGACCTTGGCCATGATGGGCTGTGTTGTTGGCGTAAAGGGCAATGATGCCTTGCAGGCGCGTTTTCCGCACGTCGATTTGTGGTTGCCGCCAGCCAGCGATGGCGGACCGCTTGTTTCTCACCTGTTGCAGGATGAAGACAAGGCGCTGGACCTGGCGCATGCGCGTCGCCGATTCGCCATCCAGGACGGCGAGTTGGCCTTGTCGTTGCGCAGGGCGGGTGAGTTGGTATCGGCGCCAGTGGCTGTGGTATATGGTTGTTCTCACGCCTGTAGCTTTTGCATCATACCCCAGCGGCGCGGTATTGAGCGTACCAGGCCGGTGGGCGAGATTGTGGCCGAGGTGCGCCAGTTAGCAGAACAGGGCGTCAAAGAAGTCGTCTTACTGGGCCAGATCGTTGACCGCTACGGTCGGGACATCCCTGATGGGCCCGATCTGGCTGATCTGTTGATCGCCGTGCAGCGCGTTGACGGCTTGGAGCGGATCCGGTTCCTGACCAGTCACCCTAACTACATGACGGATAGAATCATACGTGCCGTGGCTGAACTGCCCAAAGTAATGCCCCAGATCGAGGTGCCAATGCAAGCAGGGGACAACCAGGTGTTGGCGAATATGAAACGAGGCTACACGGCCGGCCAGTATCGAGATCTGATCGCGCGCATACGCGATATCCTGCCCGATGCTGCCATTCACAACGATATCATCGTCGGTTTTCCCGGGGAGACGGTCGATCAATTCCAGCGCACTTATGATTTGCTGGCCGAGCTTGAATTCGACAAGGTTCACCTTGCCCGCTATAGTCCGCGACCGGGCACTCTGAGCGCCAGACAAATGGAGGATGACGTACCCGACGAAGAGAAAAGGCGCCGGTTCCACGAGCTTGAGAATCTACAGAAGGCGATTTCGCAGCGCAAGATGAAGCGCTGGTTGGGCACGGTGCAGGAAGTGTTGGTTGAAGACCGGCGTAAGGGCCGGTGGCAAGGCCGCACGCCTCAAGGGAAGCTGGTTTTCTTTGACGACGATCGCGATCTGAGCGGGCATCTTGTCGAGGTGAAAATCACGCATACTGGCCCATGGAGCATGTCTGGCTCACTGGTCGATAGTGACGCGAGCCTCTCATTGACCTCTGAAGCGGCAACTGAAAGCATTCCGCTGAGTGTGCTTTAATCGGGGCGCTCCATACTAGCGAAGAAGATCCGGGTCTGTTTCGTGGCCAGTCAAGGGGAGCCGTAGAACGAAGTGACTGCCCTTTCCTTGCTCCGATGTGAAGAGTATCTCACCATCATGTATGAGGGCGATTTCGCGGGCAATTGCCAGACCAAGTCCGCTGCCATCGTCGCCTGATTGCCGACCGCGGTAGAAACGACCAAAGATGTGCTCCTGCTCGACCTGTAGGATGCCCGGACCCTCATCGCGCACGTGAATCCCGGCCGATCTGCCGTTGGACAGCAGGCTAACCAGGACGAGGCTCTCGACTGGCGAGTACTTAACCGCATTGGAGACCAGGTTCTCAACCGCGCGCTGCAAAAGAGCCGGTTCGTGGGCAACGAGCACCGGGTACGTTGGCAAATCTTCTTGCAGCATCTGCATCTTTGCCACGCTCAAGGGCCGGAGCGCCGCGATCGCCTTGCTAACGGGCACCCGGATGTCGGCGACGTGAAGATCCGCTCCGTTAATCCGGGACTCGAGCCGGCTTAAATCTAGCAGATCAGACGTCAGCCGATCCAGCTGGTTGAGTTGCCGGCCGCTTTCTCGGACTAATTCGGCAGTGCGACCGCTTTCCGGGCCACCATCCACGTCCATCAGGGCGTTAAACGTCTTTAATGCGGTCAGAGGCGTGCGCAACTCGTGGCTAGCGTCGGCTATGAAACGTCGCAATGAGGCCCGTTCCGCCTCCAAAGAAGCAATGGTGGTGGTCAATTGATCGGCCATACTATTGAATTGGGACGCCAAACGGTCAATTTCGGCCAACTTGCTGCCATCGGCCCGAGCATCCAGGTTGCCCCGAGCCATTTCGTCGGCCGTCTGGCCCAGGGACTGGAGCGGTCGGGTCACCTGGCGGGCGGCCATGACGGCCGCGACGGCGGCCACAAGCAAAGCAACCAATCCACCGAAGAGCAGCGCCTGTTGCAGCGTCTCGCGAATCGCCTGGCCAAAGGCCGGTCCTTCAGACAACTCCGCATAACCGACGACCTCGCTGTCGACACGAAGGGGCAGGCTCACGGCCGCGTCTGAGATATCGACGATGGGGGGTTGGGGCGCCGGCTCGGCAGTAATGATCTGTGATCCGGATTCGGAACGCGGACGGCCCGGCATCATGAGCGGGCCAAAGCTCTCGGGCCGGAAGGCCGGCATTCTGAAGGCCTGGTAACGTCCAGACTGGTCGAAAAGGAGCTGGAATGCCGTCGCCGAAGATTCGACTGGGCCTTCGGCATGAATGTCAAGGAGTTCGCTGAAGCTACCAGAATCGGCCAGAACATGACCCTGTGGGTCGGTGATCCTGATGCGTACGTGACCGGTAAAGAGACCGAAACTAGCGATGTCTTGCAGTTCGGCCGGATCGGCGCCCCATTGAAAGACAGATTGCAATGGTTCTACGAGATGATCGCCGCGTTCGAAGAGGTATTGTTCTTCCTGCCGGCTGAAGTTGGCGTTGACCAAGAGCAGGGTAACGGCACCGACGGCCACAATGGCCACCAGGATAATGGCCAGGCTATAAATGAAGAAATGCCAGCCTACCGTACGACGCATAAATATCCTGCAGCTAGGGAAGCGAGCCCGTCGGCGATCTTCTTCCCACCGCCCGGCTCGACCAATTAAGGCTAGGCCATCTGTTGCTGTAGATTCATAAGTTTTTTGCCAGCCCGTTAGCTGTTGCTTTGATCCTGAAAGAGTTCCCGCTGTCTATGCATCAAACCAGGCGCGAGGAACAAGCCCAGATAGGCGCGACCATCGTCTTCTGGATGATTACCTAACGTCACCTCGACCGCCAGCGTCTCTTCGCCGCGCTCAACTTGTAGAGAAGCTTTGTCCCCTGGTGAAGATTCGGCCACCGCGTCTATCAGATCCTGGCGACTCTGAATTGCCTGGCCGTCCATTTCGACGATGGCGTCGCCAGGCAACAAGCCGGCCTCCGCGGCCGGGCTGCTCTCCACAACCGACATCACGAAGGCGCTTGAAGCGAAGTTCTCAAAGAACGGAGCGTGCTCGAAGTCGAATTCGTCAAAATCGAATTCTCCGAAAGGGAATTCGAATGGCATGCCTTCCGGCTCGTTCGGAAAGTGTCGAGGCCCAGGAATTCGAGGAAACGCAAAGTCATGGGGAGAATCCTCGTGTCCCTCAGCGTGGAAGCGATAAACGCCTCCGCTTGGGACGACGTTAACACCTAAATAGGGTCCCGTTTCCGCCAATGTAACGGCTACATCTTGCTTCTCTGCGCCGTCCCGGATCGTTAGTGTCACCGTGTCGCCGACTTCGTACTGGCCGATGGCCTCCTTAAGTTCATCGGGACTATTGACCACCCGGCCGTTAACGCTGACAATCACTGCGCCACGGGTCAGGCCAGCCTGCTCAGCCGGGCTGCCCTGCTCAACCCGTAGGATAACGACGCCGCCTTCGGATGAATCCTGGCTATCATCAACTTGCAGCCCGTCGACCGACAATGCTATCCGATCATTGTCGCGGTCCACGAATTGCCGATAGGCCAGGACCGAAGCCGCGGCGCTTATCACTATCAAGCCAACCACCGCTAACAAGCCGATTATAACCAGTAAGACTCGCCTGTAACTTCTCTTCTTCATGCTCAATTACCTCCGATAGCTAAAACCGCTACCTGGATAAACGCCGCATCCTTGGAAATGCAGAGCCCATATGGTCCGGTAGACCACAAGATTCGGAACACCGGAAACGGCTTCGGCAGGCGCGATACACCTGAGATCTTAGCACGCCGGCGCTCGCGAATCTTGAGGAATCGGTTAGGGACCGGTTAAGAAGTGTTAACAATGGCGCCTTTCGAGCGTCCATCTTCAAGGATTTGGGGCTATGCTGAAGGGTTTAGCCGGCAAACATGTAGCCGGCGCCGCGTACCGTGACGATGAGTCGCGGCCAGGCCGGATCGATCTCGATCTTAGTCCGCAGATTACGAATGTGCACGTCGACAGTGCGGTTATCCCCTGCCAGCTGTTCGTCGCTCCAGACACGCCTGATCAACGTTGCCCGATCAAATGCCCGGCCAGGGTGCTGGATGAGGAACGCCAAGAGCCTGAATTCGGTAGCCGTTACGTGAAGTTCCAAGCCACGGCAGAACACTCGCTGTTTGACGAAATCCAGGCTGATATCCCCGGCTTCGACAAGGGAAGGTTCGCCATCGGCCAGTGATCCGTAGCTGCGGCGAAGCAGGGCGCGAATGCGGGCTATAAGTTCATGAAGCTCGAAGGGCTTGGTCATGTAATCATCGGCGCCAAGTTCAAGACCGATAACCTTGTCGGATGTCTCGTCCCGGGCGGTCAGGATCAAGATGGGCTGCCGCAGTCCTGAAGCTCGCAAGTCTCGGCATAGATCAAAGCCGCTACCGTCAGGCAATCGGATGTCTAGGACGAACAGGTGGAAGTCCACTTCACGAGCCAGGCTTCGGGCTTCGGCTACCGAGGCAGCCCGAGTCACCTGGTAGCGCTCGCGTTCCAGGCCTATCTGTAAACCTAGAGCGACGGCGTCATTATCTTCAACCAGAAGGATCGATTCACCGGACATAGCGCCGATTCTAGAACAGGTTGACGGTACAGGCACGCGGCCGGCAAGGAATCGTACCATGTGACCAAGACAAATTGTCAGCAGTTGAACCCGTTTCCAGTAGTTCTTCAGCTGCGGCTCTACGCTCGGCCACGCAATTCAACGGCCGTCCTTCGTCCAGAGTCGCCATTTGACCGCTTGCGGTCGCGGCAGTAGAATCCGTGCGGCGCCCGAGCCATGCACTAACCCGCGGAGTTGAATAGATGCCCGCAAAGCCAGTCCAAAATGCGCCCATAGCGGCGGGCGCGGTTACTTCTATTTCAGGTGACGATTTTTGGCGAATATGCCGTGAATTGGACCTGGCTTCTCGCCTGGAGCAAATCCTTCTGCTCACTGACGGCGGAATCCTGAGTTGCGGCCGAATAGTGGATCCAATCATGGCCGATGATCTTGCAAAGAAGATTTGGTCGACATGGGATGTGGAGACCCACACGGCACAGATTCAGTATGTTCGGCTGAATGGAAATGATGAGCCTCTCTTGTTGTTCACGAAACCGGTGAGCGCCTCTCTTTTGACGCTTGCCGCCCGGATTGAAACGTCCATCAGCGTCCTCAGCCGCAATGCCGATCTGTTGAGTGCTCGACTGCTACGCGAGGCAGGCAGGGCGCTAAAGAATGGCCAAGCGGCCAGAGTAGTTGACGCCTACGCGATTGCGTGGCGGCCGGTTGAGCCAATGTCAAGGGCTTTGCGCCAGGCGGTAAAGATGAGCCTGAGCAATCTGGCTCAGGAGAGTGGCTGCCGTCTCACGTTTGTCGGCGTCGCATCCGATCACGTGCATCTGGTCATGCACTGCCCACCGCACAAAACAAGTTCTTGGGCCGCTCACACGTTCAAGGGCTGCATTCAAGAAGATATCCAGCGTCTAACCGGCGATACCATTGACCTTTGGCGGAAAGGGTTTCTGGCAAGCCCGTCAACCGAACCGTTGCCCGGAGAGGAGCTTCTGGCCTACTTAAGCGACGCCCTATAGCAAGCACATTCGAGACAACCATGAAGAAACTTGTACTTATCGATGGCCACGCGCTGGCCTACAGGGCTTTCTACGCCCTACCTTTAGAGGCATTTACTACCAAGGACGGCGAACCGACTAATGCAACCTACGGTTTCAGCCGAACCCTGTTGGACTTAATGCTGTCTGACGATCCGCCGCAGTACCTTGCGGTAAGCTTCGACGTCGGCGCTACCTTTAGGGATGAACTGTTTGCGGCGTACAAGGGCACTCGCGCCAGAATGCCTGACGAGCTAAGACAACAGATCGAGCGAATAAGGCAGGTCGTTGCGGCCCTTAGTATTCCGATTTTGGAATTGGAGGGCTATGAGGCTGACGATGTCTTGGGCACGATCGCCCGGCAGGCCAAAGATCATGAAGTCCCTGTTCATATCATCACCGGCGACCGCGACTTATTACAGTTGGTTGATGGGAATACGATTGTAGAATTGCCGGCCGGCCGAGGCCAGCGCGAGCCGTCCCTTTACGATGAGAAGGCTGTGGTCGACAAGATGCAGGTGCGGCCGGACCAGGTCGTGGACTACAAAGCGTTGGTGGGGGACAAGAGCGATAATATCCCAGGCGTGACAGGCGTGGGTGATAAAACGGCCGTGCGCTTGCTGGCAGAATATGGCACCTTGGATGATGTTTACGAAAATGTTGACCAGGTCAAGGGTGCCATGGGTAAGAAGCTGGCTGCCGGCAAAGAGGATGCCTACTTAAGCTACAAGCTGGCTATGATCGTCACCGACGCGCCGATCGAACTGGACCTGGAGGCTTGTTTGACGAAAGAGTTCGATCCCGACCAGGTGCTGGAGCTTTTCCGGGCACTGGAGTTTCGAAGCTTGAGCGGCCGCCTTGTCGATACGATGGAAGATGCGGCGAACATAGGCCACCAGGCGCCTACCCAGACGGTGATTGTCCGCTCAGCGGAAGCTCTTCACGACTTGGCGCAGAAGATGGCCGAGGCGACGGAAGTCAGTTTTGACGTCGAGACGACTGGCCTGGACGAGCGTCAGGCGGAGTTGGTTGGTATTTGCCTGGCAGTTGAACCGGGAACGGGTTATTACATACCGGTCGGACACCTGAGCGGCGAATCGCAGAATAGCGATGGCCAGCTGACCTTATTCGCCGGAGAGGCGGTCCTGGCCGATGGACAGCTTGGGCTTGAACACGTCCTTGATGCGCTGCGGCCGGCCCTGACGAATCCTGACGTTCCTAAGATCGCCCACAACGCCAAGTATGATTATGCTATTCTAGAGCGATACGGGCTGGCTGTTGCACCTCTGGGTTTTGATACGATGATCGCCGAATGGCTCACGGATCCTGGCAGCAAGCACCTGGGTCTAAAGGATCTCGCCTTCCACCGCCTGGGCGTCGAGATGACGCCAATCAGCGAGCTGATCGGCAAAGGGCGCAATCAGCGCACATTCGCGGAAGTGCCAATCGAATCGGCTGCACCCTATGGCGCCGCAGACGCGGACTTAACGCTGCGCCTGGCCCACGAATTACAGCCTGAGATCGAGGCAAAAGGTCTATCGAAACTGCTCGACGAGCTTGAGATGCCATTGATCACGGTGCTGGCAGCGATGGAGAAGACCGGCGTAGGCGTCGACGTGGATTTCTTCAAGGAAATGTCTGGCCAGCTTGAGCAGCGGTTAAAAGAGCTAGAGGCCAGGATTTATGAGATTGCCGGCGAACCATTCAATATCAACTCTACACAGCAACTCAGCGACGTGCTGTTCATGCGCCTCAAGCTGCCGCACGAGGGGCTCCGCAAGACGAAAAGCGGCCACTACTCGACCGCGGCCGATGTGTTGTCAGGCCTTCAGGCCGTCGACGAGACCGGTATCGTGGCCGCTATCGTCGAGTTCCGTGAGCTAGGCAAGCTGAAAAGCACGTATGTGGATGCCTTGCCGCAGATGGTCAATTCGGACACAGGGCGAATTCACACGAGCTACAAACAGACTGGCGCTGTCACCGGCCGGCTGGCCAGTAGCTCGCCAAACCTGCAAAACATCCCGATTCGGACCAAGGTCGGCCAACAAATCCGGCGCGGTTTTGTCTCACAGACAGGCTGGCGGTTTCTGGCGGCCGATTACTCACAGGTGGAGCTGCGAGTACTGGCCCACATCAGCCAAGACCAGGCCTTGCTGGGGGCGTTCAAGCTGGATCAAGATGTTCACAATACGACAGCGGCCGCGGTCTATGACATCGACGTCGAGCAAGTGAATTACAACCAAAGACGATTTGCCAAGGCGGTCAATTTTGGCTTGATTTACGGCATGGGACCGTACCGTCTGGCCCGCGACTCGGAACTCACGCTGGCCGAGGCCGAAAACTACATCAAGGCTTACTTCGAACGCTTCCCAGGTATCAGTCGCTACCTAGAGGAGACTCGCCAGCAAGCCCGCAGCCAGGGTTATGTCGAGACCTTATTGGGTAGACGGCGTTACTTCCCGATTTTCATGACCAGGGCGCGAGTGAATCGCCAGGTGGAAGCGCGGGCAGATAGAGAGGCCGTTAACCATCCAATTCAGGGCACCGCGGCCGATATTATTAAGATCGCCATGATTCGTCTAAGTGCCAGATTGCTAGGTGGCTATCGCGCCCGAATGATACTACAAGTACACGACGAACTCGTTCTGGAGGTTCCGGATGAAGAACTCAACTCGGTTGAGCCGCTCGTAGTTGAAACGATGTCGGGCGCCTTTCCTTTGGACGTGCCTTTAAAGGTCGAAACCAGCAAAGGGACGAACTGGCTGGAACTAAAGGGGTAGTGGCCGCAACCTCGTTACGCTTCACTTATGTCAGGTACTAGCTGGAGGGCTCTGTGGCGAAGAATTCAAGGGAGTTAAACTCGACTTTGGCCGGTCCGCCGAAGCTTTCAGCCCACAGGCCTATGCCAGATCCGGGTACTGACTGTGCGCCTCGCCATAACAGTTCGCGATTGGTACGGACGGAGATGAGCATGTCGCCTTCAATGTCGAGCCAAAGCTCGTTAGCGCCGTTTCCTTCGACGACGTGGGGCCAAGTGCGCCAGGGGATAATGGGCCCTTCGTCCGGGTCGCTATTGGCCAAGATCGCCACGTAGCCGACCGGAGAAATGGCCACCACTAGGTTTTCTGATTCATTGCCGACAACCAATCCGTAGGCGCTGTCCTCTTCTCCTTCGACCAGCGCGGCCTCCAAGCGCAGTGAATGATCGGCGGCCGGCGCTGCCATCTCTAGCCAGGTCAGCTGTCTCTGACCAGCGTCAAGCGCGACCGAACCCAGCGGCATCGATTCGACCAGCATACCAATAGGTTTAGGATCGAAAACCCCAGCCGAAATCAAGCCGATTAGGACCACCGCCGTGCAGAATACAAGCAAGATAGTCCAATTCAACCAGCGCCAACTTGGTGTCTCAGGAGATGCCATCAGATTAGTCTATGGGATCAAGCGCTGGTCGACAAATGAGCGGCTTGACATGACTGGAGATCGCCAAGATACTTTGGGCCATGAGCAATCCGGTAGATTACAAGGTCGATCGCGGCGTAGCCGTACTCATGATAGATCGACCCGAGTCAATGAACGCATTGAACTGGTCGGCCCAGGTACAGTTCTCGGCGGCCGTCGAAAACGCGGCCGTCGATCCGTCCCTACGAGTATTGATAATTACAGCTAGCGGTGACAAGGCCTTTGTTGCCGGCGGCGACTTAAAGGAATTGGCCGACCACCCTTCAGAGGCGGATGCCGAGCGGCTCAACAGGGTAATGGGCGCTGCCCTCGACAAACTAACGCAATTGCCGTTGCCGGTGATTTGCGCCGTAAACGGAGATGCGATTGGCGGCGGCTGCGAGATAGTGACCGCCTGTGATCTGCGATTGGCAGCTGAGCACGTCCGATTTCGTTTCGCCCAGGTGCATTTAGGTCTGACGACCGGCTGGGGAGGCGCGGCGCGGCTGGTTCATCTATTGGGCGCCAGCCAGGCGATGGAGCTGTTATTGACTGGCAGGGCAATCGATGCGAAAGAAGCGCTGAAAATGGGGCTGGTACATCGATCGGTCAAGCGCGGAGAGGTCCAAACCGAAGCCCTGAGCTGGGCTGAAGAACTGCGCGCCCTGCCAAGAGAAGCATTGGCGGCTCTTAAGAGACAGATCTGGCAGGCGGCCAATTTGTCACTCCCGGCATTATATCAGCTTGAAAAAGAATCATTTGTCGGCCTATGGCCGTCCGCCGATCATTTGGAGGCCATGGCAGCATTCAAGGGCAAGCGCCGGCCAGGTTTTGGCGAACGAAGGTGAAAGTAGAACTGCAGCCGAATGGTGGGTGGGGATATGTACGATAAGATTGCCCATTATTACGACCTGCTCCACGACGATCTAAATGAAGACATCGAATTCGTGATCAGGCTGGCAGAGGAATCAGGCGGCCCCATATTGGAACTAGGCTGCGGCACTGGGCGCCTGCTGATTCCCCTGGCCCGGATCGGACACGAAACTACCGGCTTGGACGGCTCCGCAGAGATGCTGGCTATCGCCAAAACAAAAGTGGCCGCCGAGCGACCGGCCGTGCGTAAGCGGGCCAGTCTGGAACTTGGCGATATCACCGACTTCCACCTTGGACGGAGGTATGGACTGGTGACGATACCCTATAATACCTTGATGCACCTCAATCCGCCGGCGCTGGCATTCTGTTTGGGCAATGTCCGGAGTCACCTGAAACCAGGAGGGACGCTGTTCATAGACGTGGACAATCCAATCGAGGTTCACGATCCAGCGCAGGACGGACTATTGCTTCTAGAGCGGACAGCTCACCATGCCCAGCGGGATGAAACGATTGTCTTGATGGTATCAAGCGTTGGCGATGGCGACCGCCAGACGAGGGATACAATTTGGATTGTCGACGCTTCACCGGCCGATAATGGGTCAGTGCGGCGAACCGTCGCCTCGGCGACGTTGCACTACTATTTCGCCCACCAACTTACACAGATAGTGGCAGCCGCAGGACTTGAGTTGATTGTCCAATACGGTGATTACGACCGGCGACCATATAATGACCAGAGCCCCCGACTTCTAATGCTGGCCATGGCCCGCTAGCGCCTACCGAGCAGGCGGCATCGGCACTAGCCGCTCAGCCCACTCCACAATTGATAAATGCCAAAAGCAATCAGGGCCAGGGTGGAGAGACCGGAAAGGGCGCGCACCAGGCGGGGAGAAAGGCGACCGGCTGTGGCGAAGATGATTATTAGCGCGACGAAACCGCCTATCAGTGTTCCATAAAAACCAACCACAAAGCCGGCACCATACAGGGATGACTCGCGCCAGGCGGCTATCAAAATTGGGCCGGCCACGAGGCTCCAGAAGATGTAAGGGTTGGGATTGAGGACGTTGGTGACGACCGCCTTGAAAAGTCCTTTCCCACTCGATTCTGTGACAAGGGTTTCTGGCTCTTGCTGCTTTCGGAACAAGATGAGGGCGTTAAGCGCCAGGTACAAAATGAACAGGCCTCCGACTATCCTGAGGCCGCGCAAGAGCCAGTCTGGCGTACGGGTCAGGAAAAACAGCACGAGTAGAATGATCGGACCGTCGCTCAGCAGAGGAGCAAAAGCCGATGGAATCGTCTTTCTCCAGCCGGAGCGCATTGTTTGGGATAGGAAGTATGCTTGGAGTGGGCCGGGCGTGGCTGCGGCCGGAAAGCCCAGAAAGATGCCCTGGATTAAGTAAGCTAACAAGAGAATCTACCTACGTATATCAAGTGCCATTTTCAGGATGCCGGAGATGACGATCTCCACGAACTGGGCAATCGCCGGAGGTCAAGGAGTCAGCGTCACTTCGGGCTCTGGCCTAGCATTGGCCAGATTGAAGCGAACAAAGAACCACGGTGCATAGTATGACACCCAGAGTGCAACGACAAAATAGCGAATGATCCGCAGAGGAAGACCTAAGGCCGGCGGGTCTTCTGGAAGCAGAGCGCCGAGCCCACGCCACAATACCAACGCGACAACTAGTCCGATCACATAGCGTACCGCGCGTCGCCAAATGGCACCCTCAACCATGAAGCGCACGCGGCTGATTTCCATCACAAATCCAATACTTAGCCCGAGCAGCAGACCAAAGGCGGTCGCAGCGTCTTCCCAACTTTGACGCTCGGCAGCTTCCGCGAATGCTTCAAGGTGCGGCGGCCATTGGGGCGCCTCCAGTAAGAGCAACAAGACGACGTAGATCGCTGCCAATACGATGGGTACCGAGACGGCTATGAGCAGCCGCTGTCCAAGAATTCGGTTGTTGAAGCGGGCAGCGAAGTGCCGGTTCCACAGGCCATAACCAATCAATACCGTGACGCCCAGGAGAAAGCCGATCACAACGTCCTCGATGTCGTGAACACCCAGGTAAACGCGGCTCACCGCCATCAAGGTGATGAGTATCCCGGCCACAATCCAGGCCCAAGCTCGGCCAATGAACATGGCTACCAGGCCGTAGAAAACGGTTGCTGACTGAACATGGCCGCTCGGTACACCAAAGCTGAGTTCTTCCACCAGGGCTAGCGCCGGATCTTCCCAGAGCGGCCGCTGGTTGCGAACCAGGTGCTTAAAGATGGCATTCAAGAAATAGGAGATAGTGAGCAAATAGCCCATGGCCCGGCCAAGGCGCTTGTGCAGACACCAGTAGGTCAGGGTGAGCACGATCAGGTAGAATTCAAAGCGACCGGCCTCAGTTGCGTAAAATAGCGGCGTCTCAAGCTGCGGGTAATTCTCCTGGAGCCAGCGGGTGACCTCGACACTGAAATCGCCAAGGATATCCATGATGCGTATCCTTCTTTGTTCGCGTAGGCAGATCCGGACTACAGTCCTGGAAAGCAACTGCCTTCAGGCTCGTATGCCGCCTCACGCTATGACTGCACGTTCATCCTTCCCAGGCCTGATTGTACTTCTCCGGCATCGGTTAGGGCAAACCGGCAGGTACAAAAACGGGGCGTTCTTGCTCGAAGGGGCTGGAGGACTATAATCAGAGTACAATCCACAGCCAAGGTGGTGAAGGAGGACTCAGATGGCACCCAGGATCTTGGTGATTGAAGATGAAGAACGGATCCGGCAGTTTCTCAAGCGGGGCCTAACCTACGAAAACTATACGGTGGATACGGCTGTCGACGGCAAGGACGGGCTGGAGCAGGCGCGTGATAATCCGCCCGATCTGGTACTGCTGGACCTGATGCTGCCTGGAATTGACGGGCTCGAGGTTTGCCGGAGGCTTCGCGCCGCAAGCCCCGTACCAATTCTGATGCTAACCGCCAAGGAATCGATTGAGGATAGAGTGGCCGGCCTGGATGCAGGCGCGGATGACTACCTTGTAAAGCCGTTCTCATTTGACGAACTACTTGCCCGGGTCAGGGCGTTGCTACGACGGGCTCAGCCGACCCAACCACAAGTCTATCGCTTTGCCGATCTGGAACTGGACACGGGAACGAGGCAAGGGCGGCGCGGCGGACTGACTTTCGATTTGACCGCCAAGGAGTACGAGCTCCTCGAGCTATTCATGCGCAATCCGCGGCAGGTCCTAACCCGAGATATCATATTCGATCGCGTGTGGGGCTACGATTTCGGGGGCGAGAGCAATATTATCGAAGTGTACGTGCGTTACCTGCGGCAGAAAACGGAGTTCGACGATCTGTCGCGCCTAATCCATACTGTGCGCGGCGTCGGATACGTCCTTCGAGAAGATGAGTAAGGCCTAAGCCCAATGCTTGCAAGTACGTGCATTGGGCTCTCATTCATCCTGGCTTAATGTCAGGTGGATAGAATAATTGCTGTCCCGGAGCCCGGCGCTGGAGCGGCGACTTCGCCCGGTGGGTCCACGGTCAACTTATTCAAGGTTTTGCTAGCTTGTCGATCAAATTCCGCCTGATAGTCCTATATACGCTGATCCTGGTCTTTGTATTCGTCCTGTTCGGATCGGCTGTGTATCTGATATCTAAAGCGACCCTGCTGAATGAGGTAGATCGGGGGCTGAATGAGACCGCGGTTCAGTTGCGCGAGCGCACGGAGGCATTCGTCATGGGCAACGTTGCCGTTCTGTCGCTGCCGGCCGAGGAGCTAGACGTCTTTCAGACGGCGACCAATTTCTTCGTCATACTTGATACCCGGGGCGAAATCCTAACCAAATCACAGAATCTGGGCGATTATGATACGGTGCTGGATCCGGATGGTCACCAGGAAAAAGCCCTTTACAACACCGTTGTGCACAACGACCAGTCACTGCGTGTGCTGACCGAACCCCTATTTGTGCAGGGCGAGGATGGGCGACGGCTGGTTGGTTACCTGCAAGTGGCCCGTTTGCTCGAAAATGAGGCGGTGCTGGACCAATTGCAATTCATTCTCTTGCTGACTGGCTTGGCGGCCGTTGGGCTTTCGCTGATTCTTGGCGCCTTATTGACCCATCAATTACTGAAACCTCTGGACGATATCACCGCAGTGGCGCTCAAGATAACACGCACCGACGACCTAAGCCGGCGCCTACCTGATTCCGGGCGCCGCGATGAGATCGGGCGTTTGACGATGGTGCTCAACCAGACATTGGAGCGGCTGGAACGCCTATTTCACGCCCGCCAGCGTTTCCTGGCTGATGTCTCTCATGAATTGCGAACGCCGCTGACGACGATTCGCGGCAACGTTGATCTAATCCGGCGTATGGGCGAGGCTGATCCAGAGACAATGGACGTTGTCGAAGATGAATTGCTGCGCATGACTCGCCTCGTGGACGACTTGCTTCTTCTTGCCCGGGCCGATACCGGCGGTCTGCCGATACAGCAGAAGCCGGTAGAGTTGGACAGTTTATTCCTGGATGTGTACCGGCAGGTAGGCTCTCTGGATCAGGGGGTGGCCGTGGAATTGCTTGAAGTAGATCAGGTATGTGTTCTAGGCGACCAAGATCGTCTGAAACAGCTTATCCTCAACTTGGTTGACAACGCAGTCAAGTACACGCCGGCCGGCGGCAAAGTGACGATGAGCCTGTCGAAAGCCAACGGGCTGGCAGAAATCGTGATAACGGACACGGGAATCGGCATTCCAGATGACGACCTACCACGCATCTTCGATCGTTTCTATCGCGTTGACAAGGCACGAAGTCGCAACATGGGCGGATCAGGCCTTGGGCTTTCAATCGCCTACTGGATCGCGCTTGCCCATCGAGGTGACATTGAGGTTACGAGCAAGGTAGGGGCGGGCAGTGTTTTTCGAATTACCCTGCCGGTGCTTTCAACGAGCGAACAGAAGGCGGCCGCCTTGCCCGAGCTTGCAACACGTCCGGTTGTTGAGCCTGGCGACTAGCGCTAACCCCTGCTCCGGCGGATGATTAGATAGAGTCCCAGCCCAATCAGGGCTAAAGGCCAGAAGATCCCGCTGCTGAGCCAACCCAGGTTTTCGAACAGAAGAAACAGGCCGAAGACGATCAAAAGACCCGCGGCCAGTGTACGCCCCTGAGGATGACCTTGGACACGTTTGATGCCATGAGTGAGATCATCGCCGAACCGGTCGATGTTGTCCTGAACAATCTTGGACGCAGGCTGCTGGAAATTTGACTCGCTGGGCATAATAATCATCAGTACGAGGTAAAGCAGTAGGCCGATACCACTGGCGAAGCATAGCAGCAGAAAGGCCAACCTGACAAACACCGCATCAATACCTAGATAGGCGGCAATCCCGCCGCAAACGCCGGCGATCATCTTATCGGTTTCACTACGCATCAGTCGTGCTTCTGGCATGTCACAGTCTCCAGATATATTGTTCGGTCGTAGGTTTCAGACCAATTCAATTGTCTATACGAGTTGAAGCAAGAGACGGTTGCAGGAGTGACATGAGTACGGACTGAACGGTTCCGATACTCTGAGAAGGATGTGCTATACTTGCCGTTTGTTCCGGGCCGATTACGGGTCTGGAACCTAAGCTATCGATACGAACATCCGTGGGTCTGGACTCAGCATAGACGAATCAGGCCTGACCGGAGAGCAGTCTTAAACCACACGGAATCAAGCGTACAGTTTTGAGTAGATTGTCGATCCCACAAAAAGAACGACTGGCCCAGATTGTCCGCGTTCCATTGGTGAGTTTCTTGATGAACCTGGCCATCAAGCTTGTCGTGGCGCGGCATCGCGTAGGCGTCACAGTGGTCTGTTTCGATCGAGACGAACGGATCTTGTTGCTGCGACATGTCTTCCATCCATTCTCGCGCTGGGATTTGCCGGGAGGATGGCTGGATAGACATGAGTCGCCGGCCGATTGCGCGCTGCGGGAACTGAGTGAGGAGACAGAACTAACGGCTAGACTGGGGCCGGTGATACATGTCACCCGCGAGCCCGTTCCGGCAGGTATTGGCATCACGTATTTGGCCCGATTGTCTTCAGAAGGGAAGGAACCGAGACTGAGTTCGGAAATCCTGGAAGCCGCCTGGTTCGCGCCGGGCGAGCTACCAGGCGGGTTGAGGCCAATAACTCGAGCGATAATCGAGGCGGCGGTGCAACAATTGTCATTTTGGTTAACGACGGAGCAAACGCCAGATGTCTAGAAGATCGGCGCCTGGACTGGGGCAGTGGTTGCTAGTTATCGCCATGGTTGCCCTGGTACTGTTTCTTTTGTTTAAGCTCTATCAATATGGTTCTTTCCGCCGATATTTCCCAGCCGGTCTAACGGCCGGCGGCGTTCCCATCGGCGGCCTGACGCCTGAAGAGGCTGCTGAGCAACTTAACAACCGATACGTTGACGCGCCTGTCATCGTCCATCATGGCGAAGAGGCTATTGAGGTTCGCCCGCTGGATGTCGAATTCGTTTTGGACACCGAAACGATGCTGAGCCAGGCTGATTATCAGCGTCAGCAACAGGACTTCTGGGCCGGATTCTGGGGTTTCCTATGGGGGCGACCGGTTGAGGTCGAACATGTCGAGCTCAGAGCAACTCACAACCCTGACGCACTCCGCGACGTGCTGGGCACTATCTCAACCGCTTTCGACAAGCCGGCCCTTCCGCCGCAACCGGTTCCCACAACGCTGAGCTTCCAATATGGCGAGCCGGGCGTGGCCACGAACGTCGATTCCAGCACGCCAGACGTGCAGGCGGCATTCTACCGCGCTGTGGATCGTGAAGCCCAGCTGGTCCTTGAACCCACTGAGCCTCAGAGACCTGATATCAACCTGCTGGCCAGATTGATCGTCAATCACCTGGAAGATCTTGACGGCGTAGCAAGTATCTTCATTGCCGACTTGACAACCGGCGAGGAAATCGCAATCAACGCCGACGAGGCGATGTCCGGCATGAGTATTCTGAAGCTGCCAATCGCCATAGAGACTTTGCGAGCGGTCGATGGCGAGTTGACGGTCGAGCAGAGCAAGCTCATTTCCGAGACATTGGTCATTCAATCAGGAAACTTCAGCGCCAATCTGCTATTGGATGTTATCGCCGGCGAGGACGATGCATATCTGGGGGCAGATATCACTACTGAATCGATGCATGATCTTGGCTTGCAGAACACGTTCATCGCAGTTCCCTATGAGGAGCAACCCAGACCAGGAAGGGCCACGTACCAGACCGTTGCCAATAGCAACGAAGATATCCTGACCGATCCAGACCCGGCAATGCAGACCACGGCCGAGGACATCGGCACCTTGTTGGTGATGCTATACCAGTGCGCGGAATATGGCGGCGGAGCGTTGCTTGCAGCCTATGATGGCCAGTTGGCGCAAGATGAATGCCGGCAGCTGCTTGAATTCATGAAGCTCAATCGGATCGGCAGCCTGATCGAAGAAGGTGTACCGCCAGAAACGCCTGTCGCGCACAAGCACGGTTGGATCAGCGATACCCATGCCGATGCCGGTATCATTCTTAGCCCTGGCGGCGATTACGTACTGGTAACCTATATGTACAAACCTGAATGGTTGGAGTGGGAGATCAGCTCGCCTTTGCTGGCCGACATCTCCAGGGCCACCTATAACTACTTCAATTTCGACGATCCATATCTCGGCGGTCAGACCAGCGGCCAGTAGCGTTCTCAATCCTGCGCTGACCTCGGCTGCTCAAGCGGCCTTGGGTCACATGTTGATCTTGACCTCTGTCATGCGAGACGATCGGCTCAACACATGCTAGCGACTATCCGGAAGTGGCTCGTAATCACCTTACTGCTAGTATTGGTCGGCTTTCTACTCTATCGGGGATTTCAGTGGCGGCAGGCGCGTGATGAGTTGCCCGAAGGCAGCGTCATTGCCGGGCTGGACGTTTCAGCCCTGACCCTTACCGAAGCGGCCGATAAGGTGACCGAGGCTTATCAGGCGCCAGTTTATCTCTACCATCGTGATGAACACGTCGAATTAGATCCTCACAGCGTAGGTTTTGCCATCGACGCCGAGGCTATGATGTCGCGAGCGCAACAACAAACGGATAGCCGAGAGGACTGGGTCAGCTTTGTCGCATTTGCTCTTGAAAGACCGGTGCAGCCTGTGAAAGTGCCGTTGATGGCTACACATGATGAAGCAGGGTTGCGAGCGATGCTCCAAAGCGTCGCCGGATTCCTAGACCAGCCGGCCACGGCGCCCCAGATCTTGACTCGAGACGACGAAGTGAAGGAAGGACAAGAGGGTTTCGTCACCGACATAGAAGCCAGTATAGTCGATACCCAGGCGGCACTGTATCGGCCGCATAACCGGGACGCCAGGCTCACTCTGGTAGACGAACAACCACCTGAAATGAGTCTGGAGTTGTTGACCGAAGTGATAAATTCCAAGCTTCAGGGTTTTGAAGGGCTTGGCAGTGTCTTTGTTATGGACCTCGAAAGCGGTGAAGAAATCGGCATCAACGAAGATGTCGTCGTGTCGGGGCTCAGCATCCTGAAGATCGCGATCTTCGTCGAGGCATTCCGCGCTATGGACGGTCCACCTAATGCATATCAGCAGCAACTGCTACTGGATACGGCTACCCGCTCAAGCAATTTCGGGGCCAACTTATTGCTGCACGAAGTGGCTGGTGAGAGCAATACCTACAAAGGCGCCGATATCCTGACCGAATCGATGCGGAAGCTAGGCCTGGTAAATACTTTCATGGCGGTACCTTACGATGCGACGCCGCCCGCTTATCGTCGGACGACTTACGTAACACCGGCCAATTCGACCGGCGAGTTGTTGACCCAGCCGGATCCCACGATGCAATCTACGGCCGAGGAGATTGGCAGTCTGCTGGCGATGATCTATTATTGTGCCCAGGGTGGCGGCCCGCTTCTGGCCATCTATCCAGAGGAATTGACGCCTGACGAGTGCCAGGCGATCATTGATCTGATGGTCCTTAATGAAGAGGGAAACCTGATTCGTTACGGCGTGCCCGAGGGTACGGCGGTGTCTCACAAGCATGGATGGGCGCGGGCCACCCACGCCGACGCGGGCATCGTATTCTCGCCCGGCGGCGATTTTGTGATTGTCGAATATCTGGACCAACCTGGAGACTGGCTGCTGGCGGACGTAAGCTTTCCCATATTGCGGGAAATTGCCCGGGCCGCGTACAATTACTTCAACATGGATGAACCGTATTTCGGCAACCCTCTGGCGGAAGCGGAGTTAATCGATCCCAATAACCCTTTCTCAGAAATACGAGAACCGCAGGAAGCCGAAGGTGCGGAAGAACAGGCTGAAGATGAGAGCGGAACGGGCGCGGCAAACGAAAACGAAAGCGGAGCAGGGCCGTCCCCGACAACCGAGAGCGGCTAGATGGAGGAAACAGCATGGAGTACCGAAGATTGGGACGCACAGGAATACGTGTCTCAACCATCTGCCTGGGCACAATGCAGTTCGGCTGGACGGCCGACGAACCTGCTTCATTTGCCGTCATGTCCAGGGCGGTCGAGCTGGGAATCAACTTCGTCGATACCGCTGACATCTATTCGCGCTGGGCTCCAGGCAACGCAGGCGGCGAGAGCGAAACCATTATTGGAAACTGGTTGGCCAGGAGCGTCGTCGACCGCGACAGTCTGGTTATTGCTACCAAGGTGCGCGGCCGGATGGGTTTGGGCCCGAATGAGGAAGGGCTATCGCGAGTTCATATAATGCGCTCAGTGGAACAAAGCCTTAGGCGGCTTCAAACTGATCATATCGATCTGTACCAGGTCCATTTCCCCGATGACGACACGCCCCTGGACGAAACACTGGAGGCTTTGGACAGCCTAGTATCGGCCGGAAAGGTGCGCTACATCGGCTGCTCCAACTATCCTGCCTGGCTATTGGCCAAATCACTGTGGGTCAGCGATCTGCGTCGGATCGCTCGGTTCGACAGTTTGCAGCCTCATTACAGCTACGTTCACCGGACGGAGTTCGAACGAGAGTTGCAGCCTCTATGCCAGGATCAGGCGATCGGCGTGATCCCCTATAGCCCGCTGGCTGGCGGGTTTCTCACGGGCAAGTATCGTCGCGATGGCGACTTGCCCGATTCAGCCAGGGCCGGCGGGGTGAAGAAACGCTACATGAATGATAGGGGCTTTGAAGCCGTGGAAAAGCTCGAGGAGATCGGCCAAGATCGCGGCGCCACCATCGCCCAAATGGCCATCGCCTGGGTCCTAGCAAATCCAACCGTGTCGTCCGCCATCATAGGCGCCAATAGCGTTGCGCAACTTGAAGAAACCGTCAAGGGAGCTGAAGTTGCACTGACGCCCGAGGAGAAACAATCGTTGGACGAAGTTACGGCCTGGAAATGAAGTAGCCGGATCTATTGATCCCGCGACCCTCCAACAAGATCAGTAGCGGCTGAACACGAGGGATGCATTTTGCCCACCCATGCCGAGCGAATTTGAAAGGACGACGGACGTATCGGCCTGGCGCGCTTCATTTGGCACATAATCCAAATCGCACTCGGGATCGGGTCTGTCATAGTTCGTCGTCGGATGGATCTTGCCGTCGACGATCGTCATGATACTTGAAACAGCCTCGATGGCCCCGGCCGCACCAATCGTATGGCCAATCATCGACTTGGCGGCGCTCACCGGAATTCCATAAGCTGCTTCGCCAAAAAGGCTCTTAATAGCCAGTGTTTCAATGGCGTCGCCAATGGGTGTCGACGTAGCATGGGCGCTGATATAGTCCACGTCATTTACAGTGAGATCGGCGTCTTCAAGCGCCCATCTCATGGCCCTAACTTCACCACTGCCACTAGGTTCCGGCGCCGTCAAGTGATAAGCGTCGCCACTTGAGCCGAAGCCACTGACTTCGGCAAAGATCGGCGCTGAACGAGCCAGGGCGTGTTCCAGTCTCTCCAGCACCAGGCAAGCGGCTCCTTCTCCAATGACGAGTCCGTCGCGATTCAGGTCAAATGGCCGGCTAGCGGTCTCAGGGCTGCCATCGCGAGACGTCGACATTGCGCCGGTGGACCAAAAGGCTGCCAGGCCAACGTCGCAAATTGGCGCCTCGGTCCCGCCCGCGACCATAACGTCGGCCCGGCCGTGACGAATAGCCTCGATGGCGTCTCCTATGGCCTGGGCACCGGCCGCACAGGCGGTGGTGGTTGTCGAGTTGTGACCCCGCAAGCCGAATTGATGGCTGACGTTGGCGGCTGCCGCGTTGTGCAGCATCCGGGGTATGAACATCGGGCCCACTCGGCGATAACCTTTCTCCAAGAAGACTTGCGTCCCATTGCGAACCTCGACAAAGCCTCCAACGCAAGTGCCAATTATGGTTCCAGCTCGGGACGACTCGACGCCGTCTATCTGAGTGCCTGCCTCAGCTTCGTCAGGCAGCAAGTGGCTGTTGACCAGCGCTTCTCTGGCGGCGACTACGGCAAATTGACTAAAGCGGGACATGCGCCGCGCTTCCTTGAAATCCATGAATCTTCTGGGCTCAAAGGATCCAACCTCGGCCGAGATCTGGACCGGATAGTCGCTCGTGTCGAACAATGTACTGCCTGATCGCACTCCAGAACGGCCTTCGAGCAGACCATTCCAGGTTTCTTGTGCGGTCTCCCCCACAGCAGTAACGGCTCCTATCCCAGTCACAACCACACGTTTCCTTTGAGGCGTCATCGTAATCTCCGTTTGAAGCGAAATATGATTGGGTTGCCGACGAGCAGGAGGGGACGAACAGTCAGTCGGCCTCGACTTCTGTCGACTGGAACTCAGCCACGACAACCCCGATATTATCAAGCCCCCCGTAGTAATTTGCCGCCAGAATCAACTGATCCACGGCCGCCTCAAGTTCTTCATTGTCAAGCGCAGCAGCAATCTCGGCCGGATCACGAATCATCTCCCACACGCCATCACTACAGAGCAGCAGGCGGTCACCGTCCTCCAGCGAATAGGTGCACGTATCAACGTCGACAGTATCCTGGTTGCCGAGCGCCCTGGTGATTACGTTTCGCTGTGGGTGATCGTAAATATCCTCCACCTGCAGAAAGCCCTCCCGGACGAGCTGCCAAACGTAAGAGTGGTCATCGGTAATTTGCCTAAGCTCATCCACACGATAAAGGTAGGTTCTGCTGTCGCCAACATTGCCAATCACCGCCTTGGAACCGGCAACGAGCACACAAGTAACAGTGCAGCCAAGATTGCCCGCCTCCTCCTCATTGGCAATGGAGTAGTTATGGATAGTCTGATTCGCTTCTTCCACTGCTCGCCGCAATCTGCGCTCGAGCATCTTGTCAGCGTGACCAGGGTTACCGACTGGCGCGGTGGCCAGAACAGTGGCCTGAGCGTCGTCTTGTTCGAGCATCCAGGCCAGGTTGTCTTTGATCGTTTCCACGGCCAGTTTGCTGGCGATGTCACCGGCCTTATGACCGCCCATACCGTCGGCGACAATAAAGAGGCCCAGCGCCTGACCGAGCCTCTCAGAGCGGATAAGGGACAGGGCGCTGTCCTGGTTAATTTCGCGGAGCTGGCCTGGATGGGTTCCGCAAGCCGCGCGGAGAGTAGCTTTCACTGGCATATTCTTCCCGAAACCGAGGCGTTGTCGCCAACGTCACTGCGACGTCGATTCTACTATTCTATCAAGTGAGCTGCAACAACGGTTCAGATGATTCTAACCGCTCCATAGGGTCTCGCGCAGGGCCGGAATCGCGGCCGGATCGGAGAGTAACCAGCGGGCGAATTCGTCGTGAGGCAGGTCTCTGCGCCATTGCCTGTATGTATTACGGGGTAGCTGTCGAAAGAATAGTACGACGACGAGCTGAGCGCCATCTTCCGCTCGCTGAGCATAATAGGCGGTGGTGAGAACGCCCGGCAACGATCCGTCTTTGAGGCCAACCGCCGTGAATAATTCCTGGTTGACAGGGAATATCATTGGCCACTCGAGAGCGCGTCTAACGACTATATTCGTATAGTCACTAGAGAGCTCATTACTCAAAATGCGGGCCATCAAGTCCGCATAGTCTCGGGCGCTGGCCTGGGCATTCAAGTTGTCGCTAAACAAGACCTGGGTATTAATCGAAGCCCGCCAGCCTGGGTTCGACTCGACCCGGCGGAATTCCTCGTCGTTGGCGTAGCTTTCAGCCAGGCGCGAGGCCTCGCGGCCATACATTTCTGGATCATCTATATAGCGCCGAATGGTGCGCCGGTTGTCGACTGCCGTCTGTCGATTGGCCATCACCAAGAATTGGCCTATCCAAGGGCAGGGCGCGGTGTGACTACGGAGGCCAAGCTCGACCACGGTCTGCTCGATAGTTGCCTGGCCAAGGCGCAAGTGAAGATAGTCGGCCGCTGCGTTGGAACTATGGCGAATCATCATCGACGGAACCTCTTCCAGCGGGGTCGAGGGCGAGTCCAAGGCTATGAGCCCCTGCTCTTGCAACTCCTTGACCGCTCTAGCGTGAGCGCCGAGATCTGTTCTGGGAAGATAGGTCCGGTCAATCTCGGACAGGGGAATCCATTCGGCCGGATCCAGGTTGCCGGCGGCGACGGCCTCGGCGTAGGCAATCAGATTAATGATCTTTACCACTGAAGCTAGAGGCATAGGTACATCTGGATTCAGATAGGCGCCATCAGACTCACTGCCAATTTCGAATGCCGCCAGCCCAACGGTCTCTGGCGCTGAGAGCAACCTTTCCAGAGCCGGCCGCGCTGCCTCTGGCGCAAGATCCAGCGCCGGGCCGCCGGCCGCCAGGCGGTCCGTCGGCGCCTGCTCGGCCGCGAGCAAAGGCAGTAGCCGGCCGCATGGAACTTGATCGCTCTCGGCCGGCCAGGCAGCGGTCGCCGTTGGTCGCGAAGTGGACGATTCGGTCAGCTGGCCATTATCGGCCGTGAACGTTTCAACGGCAGCCGGCGTATCTGTTGCGGTCGCTGAGCTTGTTCCGGTTACGCCGGGCGTCGGGGACGGTTCAATGGCTCTCTCCGTTGCTTCTTTGGAAGCGTCAACATCTTTACCAGCACAGCCAATAGATATGAACGATAGCAGTCCCAGGATCAGCCAGATGGTCGCTTGGGCCGAACGGGCCGATTTTACCGTTTCATGCTTCACGATTCGGGCCTAGTATTTGAGGACGACCAGGGTGATATCGTCAAATTGAGGCGTCTCACCAGCGTGGTCGCGTACCGCGGCCGTTATGGCCGAGACAATCTCGCGTGCTTGGCCACGACGTGCCGAGTTGGCGACCAGGCAAAGACGTTCTATCCCGAATTCATCGAAATCTTCGTTCATGGCCTCGGTCACGCCGTCTGTGTAGAAGATCACAGTGTCGCCCCGGCGAAGATTGACGTGGCGCTGTTCCAGATTGACATCGGCGATCACACCGAGGGCGATGCCGTCGGCGCCCAGTGATGAAATCTGGCCGTTTCGGCGGACCAGGATTGGGGGATTGTGGCCGCCGCTGGCAAACGTCAAAAGACGATCTCCTGCGCTCCAAACGGCGTAGAAAACCGTCACGAACAAGTCCGATGTCGTGTCGTTGTAGATGAGCCGGTTTGTCCGTTCCAGGACTTCGGCCGGGTTGTGGCGATTAAAGGCCACGGTGCGCAAGATCGTGCGGCTTAGGGCCATGAACAGCGCGGCCGGAACGCCTTTGTCGGCCACATCGGCGATAGCAATGCCCCAGCGACCGTCGGCCAATTGCATAAAATCGTAAAAGTCGCCGCTTACTTCCCTGGCAGCCTGCCAAAAACCTGCGACATCGCAACCGGCCATTTCGGGCGCCTTGTCCGGGATAAGGCTGGCCTGGATAGACCTTGCCACCTGTAGTTCTTGGTCCATGCGGTTACGCTCGGCCGATTCTCTGTAGAGCCTATCATTGACGACGGCGATCGCGGATTGCTGGGCGATGCCCGTGACGATGTTCAGTCTGCGGCCGCTTAGTGGCCGGCCGTTAACCGCAGGTCCAACGACGAGGGCGCCAACCAGCCGGGCCCGAGCGTATAGCGGAAATACGTCAGCAGTCTCGGAGTCCATGATAGTGACCATCCACTCAGGGAGCTTAAAAGTATAGTAGGCCGCGTCGGGCCCGATTCGCTCGACGTCCTGCCGGCCCAGCAGCGGGAATTCCGAGAAGTCGACGTCAAAGCTCTCCAGGAGGCCGTACCCCATTTCGCTGAGCCCGTGACTCGGACCGGCGCGATATGCCTGCTGCTCCTCGTCCCAAATAAGCACGATACAAGATCTGACGCCGACCAGCATGGGCACCATACGGACGATCGTGTACAGGATCTCGTTCAAGTCGGTGAGTTTGTTGACTGCCTCGGCCACCTGTAGCAACGCCGTATTGACCCAGGCCTCCTCCTGCTGAGCGATCTGCAGCTGAATGCTATCCACGGCAATAGCCGTCTGGTTTGCGATATTGCGCAGCAATTCCTGCTGGCTTTCGGCCGGCCAGGACCTGCTGGCAGAAAGGTCAGCTTTGTCGTATCCGTTGCTGAGTTGCATGACGCCCAAAGCGCGACCCTTAGTTACCAGAGGCAACAGCATGCTTTGATAAGGGCGACCGCCCGTCTCGAGCCACGGCGGAGGATGCTCGCTGTGGATCGGTTCCAGCCCGACATGGGCGGCGTCCAGCGCGTGCCACTGGCCAATGGAAAGGAGTTTGCCTTCGAAAGCTGCATCGTCGGTAAGACCGAACTCGGCCTGACCACGATAGGCCTGCATTTCCTCGACCCAAAGCAAGATGACGCAGGACTCCGCGCCGGTGAGCATGGCCGTCAGTCTTACTAGAGTCTCGGCCAATGTTTCGAGATCCGAACTGCGGCCGATCGCTTCGGCCACCTGCAATTGGGCGGTAGCCAGCCAGCTCTGTTGGCGCTGGGTGGCCAATCGTCGAGCTTTGTGAATAGCTATTGCAACCTGGTCGGCCAGCGCCTCCAACACCGTTTGCTCCTGGGATGTGAAGGCGCCAACCTGCGAACTCTGGACGTCGAGGACGCCCAGTATTGCCTGATCGACAATCAATGGTATAGATATTTCAGAGCGCGTGTCGGCCGATAATCTATCGCTGAGAAAGCGCCTGTCTTCCTGCGTGTCGTTGGACAGAGCCGTTGCCCTATTGGCTACAGCCGTGCCCACCAATCCGGCGCCAAAGGCCAGCCGCAACGATCCAGGAGTAAGACCTGGAACAGTGCTGGCCTGGATGACCACTTCGTCCGATCCTTTTTCGACTCCAAAGATATTGACCGAACCGAATTCAAAGGTTTGTTTGGTCAAGTCGACCACTCTGCCCAACAGCTCGTCCAGATCGTTGATGGCGTTCACCTGCCTGGCTATCTGGCCAACTAACTCCAGGTGGCCTGCCCTGGTCCGCTCCCGCTCGTAGATCTGGGCGTTGGCTATTGCCGCCGCGGCCTGATTGGACAGGATGGCCAGCCGGCCAAGGTCATGCTCACTAAAAGCTCCAGGCTGGTCGCTCTGGGCGGCCAGAATACCTATCGCCTGCCGGCCACTGACCAAAGGGACAAAAACGGCCGAGCGTGGCGGCGATTCGCTTACGTAGCGCGACTTGGCAGGCAGATCGGCCATTTCCTTCTCAAAGTCAGCAATCAATAAAGCTTGCTTTTGGTCCCTCACCCAGCCTATAAGTCCAGGTTTGTTCGTCAGATTGAAGGAGGCCGGCGTCTCCTGGAGTTGACCGTTTACGGTCCAGTAGAGAATCTCATAGGTTTGGTCGTTAAACAGTCCGATCTGAAAAGTGCCCGTATCGATGATATTCGCCGCTTCGTCGGCGATGAGCTGGCAGAGGGCAAGTAGATCTAGTTGAGCGGCGACGATCGCACGACCGGCGGCGCTGAGCATCTCCAACTCATTGATGCGTTCGACGAGTTGGCGGCGCGAACGATAGCGGCGCCAAAGGATAATGGCGCTGAGGGTCAAAACGACCAGGAGCATGGGCAGCGAGACGGCCGGCCACTGCAGCTCGCTCGCTTGCTGTGGAGCAACAAGATTCATGATTGATCTGTCAAGGTGGAGGGGGTAACGACAGCCTACAGAGAACTGTCCGGCGCTCTATACAGCTGCGGCAGATAGAATCCTGGCCCCGCACGCCGTCAGTCGCGGGCGGTTTCAGAGGCTATACCACGCTGGGCGTCTTCTCGACTGGGATAGATGACGAAGACCTTGTCGAACCCTACGATCCGGAAGACATGCGCAAGGCGCTCGCCTAGGCCGCACAAGACGACGTTTCCGCCGCGCTCTCGCGCCTGTCGCCAGATTGTGACCAAGCATCGTAAGCCGCCGCTGTTGACGTATGTGACGTCGCTGAGGTCGACTATGAGCTGGTGATGGCCTTCGTCCAGCAGCCTTTTCAGCTCTTCCTCCAGCAACTGGTTTTGACTTTGATCAAGTCGCCCAGAGACGACGACGAGCCAACTTCCCTCACCAGTCGGTTCATCCCAGATACTCATTGGCGGCTGATATCGGAAAGATACTTGACCATCACCAGTCTGTTACTACTGGCCGCGTCGTTGTGAAACTTCACGTCATCCATCATGCTGCGCATGAAATGAAGGCCAAGTCCGCCGATCTTAAGTTTTTCTATATCATCTGGTGAGCTGGGAATATTGGGTTTGGGAACATCATCGGCATCGAAATACTGGCCTTCATCGTAGATAGTGATGATGAAGGCGCCTTCGGAAAAGTCCCAGGCAACCCGGATCGCGCCAACGTCTTCTCCACCATAGGCGTGCTGAATCACATTTGTGCAAGCCTCGTCGCAATCTAACTCAATTCTGAACAACTCGTCGTGGCCAAATCCGACTTGCTCAGCCCCGGAGACGATGAATTTTCAGGCG
>CP070688.1:3558148-3562489 GCA_020353135.1 Chloroflexota bacterium | reverse complement strand
TTCTGACTGTTGTAAGCAGGTAAGGCTCCCATCTCGCTGGTGATGTTCATCAGGACATTGGTGCCGTAGACTGACAGGCCGCCTTTGCGCGGACTGGTGACATTGGCCTCGTCCATGATAGTTGCCAGCGCTCTGTCGTGGGCCGGCTTCCAGGCTTCCTTGTTGGCCGGCTTGGGGAACTTCTTCTTGGCCTTGACGACGACGGCTTTCAGATTCTTGCTGCCGCCGACGCAGCCGGTGCCGCCACGGCCGCTGGCCCGATCATCTTCGTTGACCCAGCAGGCAAATTTGACTTGATTCTCGCCGGCCGGACCAATGGCGATGACAGTCAGGTCTTTTTCGCCGTATTTGTCCTGGAAAAACTTGACGGTTTCATGGACGCCTTTACCCCACAGTTCCGACGCATCTTTTAGCTCGGCTTCTTCGTCTTCGACATATAGGTAGACCGGCTTCTCGGCCTTGCCTTTGAAGATCAGGCCGTCAAAGCCTGCCCAGCGCAGGCGGGCAGCCGACCAGCCGCCGTGATGACTGTCGGTAATGGTGCCGGTAAGCGGGGATTTGGTGACGATGGCCATCCGGCCGCTCATGTTGGCCGCCGTTCCGGTTAGTGGGCCATTCATGAAGCAAAGAACGTTATCGGGTGAAAGTGGATCGACCTCCGGCCCGTTCTCAAAAACGTAACGGTCGCCAAGTCCACGAGCCCCGATGTATTTGCGCGCCCAACCATCGGGAATTTTCTTATACTTGACTTTCTGAGCCGTTAGGTCTACATGGGCGATACGGTCTGCGTATCCTCCAAGTTTCATAGTTGCCTCCCTTTTTGTTCGCGAACACTTGTTTGATGAAGAGATGGCCTTGGGCAGGACATGTTTAAGTGACACCTATCAGAAAGGATCAAACCATCAGACCTCCTTGTCTTCATGGCCCCTGCGCTCGTCGCGCCTCCCGACCGTTAGAATGTGGGCCCATCTTGTCTTTCCACTCTTCTCAGCTGGGAAGAGGGTAGATTGACGGCCAACAGGCGCACACTGATGGTCAACAGAAGCCAATGCCAACGACTCACTCTCTCAGGTGCGTGCGCAGCCCAAAAACTGGCACATTCAGATTCTTTCGAGACGATCTATTCCACCAGCTAACAGTATATGGCAAATGGCGGCCGGACATAATGGACGAATGTCCATGTTTCACATGACATTACTCACGATTTTTCTAGCGTTCGATGCAGCTCACCGCCCCGGTGAGTAGCTCACCTTCCAGGTGGAAAGATCGACACCTGGTCTCCAGCCCCCATTTGTTGGTCCAGGCCGCCGCCATATTCGACGTTTCGGCCGTTTAACAACACCCGCCAGCCCCTTTTGAGCCTGTAGGCCGGTACAACTTCAATCCACAGGGACTCTCGCTCATCCTCGGACTGCCAGACACGCTCGAGAGCATCGTTCCTGATCGGCGGGAAGTAATTGAAGAATTTGCGTAGCATCTGCCCCATGGTGTCGCCCTCGTTCACGTATACGTACGCCTCTGACGTGCCCAACATCGTTCGTACGCGGGCGAACAGGCTTATCTTGACAGTCAGATCGCCCTGTTCAAGCTCCATCGCCGCTTGATAGCCCGTCAGCATCAGGTGCAATTGCACCAGCAAGTACTTATTCCAGCCGGCCATGGCGCCGGCGATTACGCTTGCTTCCAGCTTGGCCTCGGCCATGAAACGGGCAAAAGAGGCCAGGACCAACCCGATGGAAGCGGTGACGTAGGCGGGCGGCGTGTGGATTTGGCGCGGGCCGTGCCCGGCATGTAACTTGCCGGCCCGGTACAGGTAAGAAGCGAATTCATCGCCGGTATCCATGCCCAGCGTCCGGGTCAGCCAGACGGAGAAGAACCGGCGCCGCTCTTCGAGATGCGCCTCGTCCACGCCATCCTCCCAGCCCAGGATAGCGGCCGTCTCTGGCACGCTGCCCAAATAGTCGTAAGTGCCAACTACCAATTCATAGGCCCGGCGTAACAAAGGCTCGGCTGAGGCGGCCATCGCGCGTTTGTCGTCGTCCCCTAGAGACACGAACCCTAACATGCGCTGCCATTCTTCGCCGGGTTCAGGCATTAGATCGTGTAGCTCTAACGTGGAGGCATCTACAGTTGTCGCCATTCGCCAAGCTCCTTAACTTGAAAAGCCCCTTGAATCACTATCTGATAGATTAAGGTATCTCGAGCCAATAGTTTACAAAAACATCCCGGCCGGCGGCAAATCTGGTGGATCAGTTGACAGCCTCCCTGGCTTCCACTATTATCGGTTGCGTTAACGAGAATCTCGTTAGCGAACCCAAGCCAGAAATCACTCTCCACCACAAACTGACGCCTTGAGCGGTTCGTCGCCAAGGCGCCCATAATAACCGATCTGATTTCAGACAATTGAATCCGCGCCTAAGGAGGAGTACAGATATGGCCCACCTATCCTCGCCTATTCAAGACATCGAAGATCGATACGAGGTCGTCGTCATTGGCTCAGGCTACGGCGGCAGCATCGCCGCTTCCCGCATGGCCCGTGCCGGCCGGCAGGTCTGTATACTAGAACGTGGCCGCGAGATCCAGCCCGGCGAATATCCGGACACCGCAGATGAAACCGTTGACGAAGCGCAGATGAACACGCCTGACCTGCACATCGGCCGGCGGACGGCGTTGTACGATTTCCACCTGAACGACGACATGACCGTACTGGTCGGTTGTGGTCTCGGCGGCACGTCGCTGATCAACGCCAACGTAGCTTTGCGACCAGATGACCGCGTGTTCGACGATCCACGCTGGCCCCAGGCCTTTCGCGACGACGTCGATACGCTGCTGGAAGCGGGCTATCGCCGGGCCAAGGAAATGCTCAGGCCTAATCCATATCCAGAGCACTTACCCAAGTTGCCCAAGCTTGAAGCGCATAAGAAATCGGCCGCCGAGATGGGCGCGAACTTCTCTGCATTGCCAATCAACGTTACTTTTGAGGACGGAGTCAATCACGTTGGCGTAGAGCAGCGAGCCTGTGTTCTGTGCGGCGATTGCGTCTCCGGTTGCAATCATCGGGCCAAAAATACAACGCTCATGAATTACCTGCCCGACGCCAAGAACCATGGCGCGGAGATCTTTACCAAGGTCTCGGTCCGAATGATCGAGCGCCAGGGCGGCCGTTGGCTGGTCCACTATCAGGCCTTGGAGACAGGTCTGGAAGAATTCGACGCCCCCTTGACCACGGTGCAGGCCGATATCGTCATCCTGGCCGCCGGCACCTTGGGCTCCAACGAAATTCTCCTGCGATCCAAGGCGGCCGGTCTGCCCCTCTCAGATCAACTCGGCCACAATTACTCAGGAAATGCCGACGTCGGCGGCCTGGCCTACAATGCCGATCAGAAAATAAACGCCGTCGGTTTCGGCGCCAGTGATCCAAACTCCATGGATCCCGTCGGGCCGACCATCACCAGCGTCATCGATTTGCGCGACGTGCCCGATGTTGAACAGGGTATGGTCATCGAGGAAGGCGCTTTCAACGGCGCCCTGGCCAGCACCTTGCCGCTTACCCTGTCGAAAGCGGCGGCATTGGTGGGCAAGGACACCGACAGTGGATTGGTCGACGAAATCAAAGAGAAGAAACGCGAGCTGGAAAGCTTGTTGCGCGGCGCCTATCACGGCGCGGTCAACCATACCCAAATCTACCTGGTCATGGCTCACGACGACAGCGGCGGCCGTCTAACCCTGGAGGATGATCGCATTCGCGTTAGCTGGCCCGGTATCGGTGAGCAACCTTTCGTGGCCGATGTGAATGACAGGCTGGAAGAAGCCACGGCTGCGATTGGCGGCACGTTCCTCGAAAATCCGGCCTGGAGCATATTGCCTAACCGCACCATGGTCACGGCTCACCCGTTGGGCGGCTGCCTGATGGCCGAAGATGCAAGGGGCGGCGTCGTCAATCACAAAGGTCAAGTGTTCGCTGGCGATCGCGGATCACAGGTGTATGAAGATCTTTACGTCTGCGACGGGGCTATTCTGCCGCGCTCGATCGGCGCCAATCCGCTATTGACGATCTCGGCCGTCGCCGAGCGCTGCGCCGCACTTATCGCCCAAGACCGGGGTTGGGTCATCGATTACGAAATGCCGCCCGACGTTGAGAGGCGACTGGAGCCGGACACGCTAGGCCTGCAATTCAGCGAAACCATGAACGGCTTCTTCTCCACCAAGGCCAAAGAGGACTATCAAAAGGGCTGGGAGCAGGGCAAGCAGGACGGATCGGACTTTGGATTCATCGTGACCATCTTGGCCGAAGACATGGAGCAGATGATGGACGATCCTGACTATACGGCCATCCTTACC
>CP070688.1:3551596-3558048 GCA_020353135.1 Chloroflexota bacterium | reverse complement strand
CTGGACCACGCGGAAAGTTACCCTCTCCTGCGGCGCAAAGAGCGCAACAGCGATGTAACCGTCCGGGGTGCAGACACGACTGAATTCACGCAGCGCCGCCACACGATCTGCGGCATACTGGAGCGAATTGGCAGCCAATACAGCCTCAAAGGCATCATCTTCAAACGGCAGGGATTCGATGTCGCCTACGCGAAAGTCGCCGTCGGATACCCGTTCTCGTGCGATCGCTACCAACCCTTCGGCCGCGTCGATTCCGCTGACGATGGCGCCTCGTTTAGCGGCCAGCACACTCGCCCCGCCACCACCGCAACCAGCATCCAGAAGCCGGGTTCCCGCGCCAACCTGGCACCGGTCCAGCATGACCTGCCACAAGGGAAGATGCATGGGTTCCTGAAGATCGGCCCAATCCTGGGGCGCCCGATCCCATAATTCGCCTTGAATCTCCGCTGTTCCCATTGTCCAAACCTCTCAGTGCTCCCGCTGAATGTATGAGGCTTCTTTCCGGGCTGTGACGATAATGGCATCCATAGGCACAACAATTTCTCCATTGCTCGAGAGAAAAGGCTGCAGTCCTTTGCTCGCCTCTTCCAGAAAGGCTTGAAAGCTCTCTTCGTCGAAGAGCCCTTCGAGGGGGCTGCCCTTCACCTCGGCCTCGACGAATAAGTCAATCGACGATTGGGTGTAAAACCCGCCTCGCAGGTTGATGTCCAGGCTGGCGAACCCCGCCCCGTCGAAAAGCGACGCTAATTTACCCTCGTCGCCCAACACGTGGGGCGCTTTGAGTATATTTGTCGCGTCGTCTCCAGCGTGGGGCGTGGCGATCTCGGCCAGGGTAACGTAGCCAGTTGCCCTTTCGAACGGACCCCACACGGCTATGGCCAGCCGTCCCTCTGGAGCGAGCACACGTTTCATCTCCTTGAGAGCGGCAACCCGGTCCGGGAAGTACATCAGGGCGAATTGGCTGACGACGACATCAAAACTCTCGTCGTCAAAAGGAAGCTCTTGGGCGTCACCTAACCGCCAATCGACGTCTGGGCGAGTCCGCCGGGCTACCGCCAGCATGCCTTCGTTGAGGTCCAGGCCGGTTACACTGCCGGTCGATCCGACTCGGACTACCGCTTCACGTGCCAGGATTCCGGTGCCGCAGCCGACGTCCAAAACCCGGTCGCCGGCGGTGATACCGGCGGCATCGGCAACCTGTGGCGCCCAAGGGCCAAAAAGCGTAGGAACGAAGAGGTTCTCAAAAATCTCCGCATCGTCGCTTTCACCTTGCCAGCTTTCTGCTTCGGTCATCAGATGCTTTCCATAGAGAATGCAAGGGTAAGGCAGTCGGGAGTCCAGCTGGTCCTGCGCGATAGCGCACCGTCCGACTGCCTCACCTCCGCTGTACCGATTAGAATCCTTCGAGAAGCGAGCAGGCGATCTCGGCGGCGTCGATTGCCGCCAGCCTCTCGGCGTGGTGAAGGGCGGCTTCACGGTAGCGGGGGCTGTCAAGCACCGCATCCACGGCTCGCCGAACTTCTTCGGGATCAGCCTTTTCGCGGGGGACAACCTGGGCGATTCCAAGTCGCGCTGCCCTGTCGGCAACTCCCGGCTGATCACGATGCCAGGGCAGCAACACCATGGGCACGCCATAGGTCATTGCTTTGCTGACGATACCATGGCCCGCATGGTTTATCACGAGCGAGCTCTTCTTCAGCACCGGAGAATGGGATACAAAGCCCGCGATCGTCGCGTTTTCGGGAATATCGCTAAGTTCGCTGCGGATATCTTCATCAGGTTGGGTTAACAACGCTCGGACCGGCCGGTCGGCCAGCGCCTGGAGCGCCGAATTTGCCAGGACAGCTTCATCTCCCTGGCGCAAAGTGCTGAGCGTGATAAGCGCCCAGGGATTTCCCGGACCATCTAGCGCGACAGAACTGTCAAGTGGCGGATCCCAGAGAAGAAATCCAACATAGTGATGATTATCAGGAAGTCTTGTTGGCTGAAAGTCAAACTCAGGATCGGTGGCATGAAGGACGGTATCCGCCTGATCGACTAAGGGCAGAAAGCAATCCCGGGCGAGCCGGGGGATGAATGGCCCGTACCAGTCTTCCTCCCAGGTTCTGGTCGCATTTTCACCAAAGTAGAAGCTGGGGTTAACAAAACACCAGGGAATTCGCGAATGTTTTGACAATTCGTCCGCCAACCCGATACCAAAAAGCGTGCTGACGATTAAATCGGGCTTGAAGTTCCTGAGCGTCTCCTGACCGAAAGGGATGAGGGGATTTGCCCAATCAAGCATTGGATTCAGCAGTTCCGCGCTTGGTTCGCCGTTTTCTTGCGCAAGGCCCTTTATCCAACGTGTTATCTGGCCGCGCCTGTCCAGGTCTGGTGGAAACGTATAGCTTGGAAGTTTCGTGGAAGCAATGAGCTGCGCGCTTTCGTCATCGCACAGTACGCCAACTCGACGACCGCGATCCCTTAGAGCACAGGCAAGTGCGATCACCGGCGGCCTGTCCCCGCCGCCTTTTGCACTGACGATAAATAGAAATGAAGTACGTTTGCTCATTGCAAAATACCTTTCGTGGTTCGGACAGATTGAGACAATCGGTCTCAGGTAGTCAAAGGTAGACCTTCCGTCAATGCCTCATCCTCCAGTCCCTCGGCAATAATGGCCACGATCTTTTGGATTTCCTCTTCATGAAACGCCGCCATCTGGGAATCCTCCAGGGCGCGGTAGTAGTGAGCCAACGTTTGGTGCATATCCCAAAGTAAGCGCGGGCAGCCAATGACCTGGGCCAGGGCGGCCGCCTGCCCGATTTCTTCTCCAGCCTCTTCGCCCTGACCCATGGCGAACAAGGCCACGCCGCGCCAGCGGTGGGCCTGGGCGGCGCGCTCGCGCATAGCGCCGCGCTTGGCCAGAGTCAATAGCCGATCTGCGCACTCGACAGACTTTTCGTAATTACCTTCGGCAATTGCCAGTTCGGCCAGCCCCTCAAGGCAATGGGCCGCTTGCTGTTTCTGGCCCCGTTCCATGGCCGAAACCAGCGCCTCTTCCAAGAGAGAGAAAACCGTCGAATCGGGCTCACGGCCGTTACTCTGCCGCAGCCGAGAAACCGCCAGCCCGGCCTGGATCGTGGGCAAGAAGAAGGCGGATTTGGCCTCCTGGCCGATCTGCAATGCGCGTGAGAAATACTCCTCAGCTGAAGCGAACAAACCCAAATCCAAATAGAGCGCGGCCAGCTGATGGAAGACGAAAGAGAGGAAGCGGGGCACGCCAATATCCTCGGCGACCTGGGCCGCTTCATGGGATCGGCGAAAAGCGTTTTGATAATCGCCCAATCCCCTGTAGGCGGCGCTGAGGCAATCCAGCGTGGGCACCAGGTGCCAGTCCAGATTGGCGGCCCGGCAAATCTCCAGCGCCTCCTCGGCCGCTTTCTCAACCGCTGGATAGTCGGCCAAGCCTTCCGGCCCCCGGTTCACGGTGGCGATCATTTGCAGATTCTCGGCCTCATAGCTGCGATCGCCGACCTGGCGAGAGAGGCGGAGCGACTCTTTGAACAGGCCCAGGGCCAGGTCCGGCCGGCCGTCGGTCACGTGCGATTCAGCCCGGCCGTGGGTAGCCTGGACGGCCACCAAATCGGCTAAGCCTAGCGAGCGGCAGATCTCTAGCGCCTCCTGGTGGGGTGGGGTGGCTTTGTAGTTCTCACCCTGGCTCCAGTAAACGCTGCCCAGATGATAGAGCGTATCGGCGACCGCCCGTCGATCGCCGCTTTCGCGGGCCACTTCGACGGCCTGGTTCAAGAACGACAAGGCCTTCTCATAATCGTCCGCCCGACGATACACCATGCCCAGGCCGGTAAGCAGCGCTCGTTGAGCCGATAGATCGTGCGTTTCTTGCGCCGCCTGTAGGGCAAAGCTTGTATCGGCTATGGCGGCCGCAAAATCGCCGGCCAGAGCGTGTACACTACCTCGCTTACCGCGTAGCTCGGCTACTTCCCGGCCGGTAAAGACCGCCGGGTGGCCGTCGACCAACGCAACCGCCTGATCATAGAAGTGCAAGGCTTCAGCCAACGCGAAGAGTTTGATCGCATCCTCCCCGGCGCGGCGCAGGTAGACCAGCGCCTCTTCTAGCCGGCCGGCGCGCTCCAGGTGATTGGCGATGAGGCCGGTCACTTCTTCGGCCCGCTCGCCGCTATGTTCGGCGAGCCAGTCTGCCACCAGGGAATGGAAGTTCCGCCTATGTTTTATGAGCACGCTGTCATAGGTCACCTGGCGGAACAAGGCATGTTTGAAGATGTATTCGCCGGCTCCAGCAAAGACCGAATGAGCCTGGCGGAATACGATTTCCTTTTGTTGTAGGTCGAGCAAGGCTTCCTCGACACGCTCGTCGATTTCCTCTTCGGCCACTTGGCGATTGAGGTAGATGACGACGACGTCCCAAAAGACGCGGCCGACGACGGAAGCCTGCTGCAGCAGAGTGCGCTCCTGCTCCGGCAGGCCGTCCAGGCGAGCCTGTAACACGCCGTTCAGCGTAGCAGGAACCCGCTCTTCGGCCAGGCGATCATTCTGGACAAGCCAGCGTTCGCCCGCTTTGACGACGACGCCATCTTGAACCATCATCTTAACCAACTCCTCCACGTAGAAGGGGTTGCCCCCAGCATTGGTAGTTATCAGTTCCAACAAGGCGGCCGGGACATTCTCCGCCTTCTGGAATACGTCGGCCAAAAGGCCCAGGCTCTCCTGCTCGGAAAGCGGCCGCAATTCAAGGCGCCGGTGAAAAGCTCGTCGCTCGTACCAGCCTGGCCGGCGTTCAAATAGATCCGGCCGGGTTGCGCCGACTATCAGGAGCGGTTGGTGCTCCATGGTCAGAGACAGATGAGCGATCACCTCCAGCGAGCTGTCGTCAGCCCAATGAAGATCCTCCAGCAGCATCAGCACCGGCCCTGAGGCGCAAAGGGCTTCGAAGTAATCCCCCAAATAGCTGAGCGCCCTGTCATGCAACAGTCGCGGATTGGCCAGCATCGGGGCAAGATGAATACTATCGTGGAAATCGTAGCCCAGCAGATGACCGATGAAGTGTGCGCGTGATTCAGAAATCGCGCGCGACTCAGAAGTCGTGTGTGGTTCGGACATCGCGCGGCTTTCTGAGTCCGTGTCTGGCGTTTTCTCTCCATCAGCTCCTGGCTGTGCGCCAAGGCCGGCGACCAGTTTCTGCCGCACGACGGCGGCCGGATCGTCGTCGTGAATGTCAAAGTGGGAAGCGAAGAGGAAGCGAAGCAAGGCATAGGGTTGAACGCGGCTCTCGGAGAGGGCGCGCCCACGAAAGAGCGCCACTTGCTTAGGTTGTCGATCCAGCCACTTCTCGAATTCGTACAGCAGGCGAGATTTACCCAGGCCGGCTTCGCCGATAATCGTCACTGCGCGATGCTGGCCTTCTTGAGTAACGGCGTGATAAGCGTTTTGCAGAGCGCGCAACTCGGCATCGCGGCCGACCATTTTGGTCTCGATACCCTCGACCCCGCGGCGACGACTACGGAATGAGCGGGCCCTGGCGGCCAAAACCTGGTATACAGGAACCGGCTCTGGGAAGCCCTTGACCTCAATAGGGGGCAGGGGCAGTAAGTCAAAGGCGCCCTGGACGTGCTGGAAGGTGCCATGCGAAATGAGGAGCGACCCGGGTTCGGCCGCGGCTTCCAAGCGGGCGGCCAGGTTGACCGTCGCGCCGCTGAGCTCTTCCCGGCCGTCGCCGCCAACGGCGACGAGGCCGGTGCTGATTCCTATACGTATCTGGTAATTGGTTATGTTCCACTTTCGTTTCAGCTCGACTGCATACTTTTGAGCGACCGCGAGCATTCGCAAGGCGGCCTGGACGGCCCGGTCGGGGTCATCTTCATGAGCGATGGGTAAGCCGAACGCGGCTAGCAGGCCGTCGCCCATCGTGCGCAGCACCCGGCCGCCAAATTCTTCAATCGGCGCCGATAACAAGCGGATTGCGCCGGCCATAACTTCCAGGTTCTCCTCGGGATCGAGCGAGCGGGTGATCGCCGTGGAGCCGACGGCGTCCATAAAAAGGATCGTCAGCATCTTGCGCTGTTCCGATTTGCCGGCCGCTTCCAGCTCTCGCAGTTGCTGGCGCAGCGCCTTGAGAGAAGTTTCGACCACTTCGTCGCCCAAGATAGGACGCTGGGCTTCTAACGCTTCGATGGCCTGTTGAAGTTGGTCTGTGTCGGTCATTGGCCGCATTACCGCCTAACCCAGATCCGAATAGCCGCCAAGAATGCCCCTGTTGGGATGGACGATGCAGCAAGGAAGTTACGGGCGAGAGACGGACAAGTATTCCGGGCTGGGATTCCTCTGTTCCAATATGGATATTAGGACAGAGTCAAAATAGGCGCAAGAGGGAATGGTTGTCGGAGAAGAAGCCAGGCTTTTCGGGGTATGCAGGCTGAGCAACCTGACATTCAAAT
>CP070688.1:3534213-3551496 GCA_020353135.1 Chloroflexota bacterium | reverse complement strand
GCAAGTGGATCATTGAAACCTGATCCAAGAGGTCTCCCTGGGCCAGCACTAAACTGTCTTGAATATGAGCGATACGGTGGAAATTTATGGTGCTGCTCCGCCGCACCATGCCGATTACATCATAGCCTTGTTCCAACAGGAATTCGGCTAGGTAAGAACCATCTTGACCGGTAATTCCGGTGATTAGCGCTTTTGGCACGTCGCCTCCCTTCTAATTCAGAAGATTGTCGATTGGCGATTATATCTGACGAGATATTGATGGTAAAACGGGGCCAAGACTACGTGCCTCAAACGTCTGACTTTCGTGGTTTGCGAGTCGGTTTGTTCGACGTTTTATGGCTATTGAATATCGATTTCGCCCACTACTACGGGCTGACCGAGGCGTTCCTGAGTCGGCAAGAAGTAGAAGCCTGTCTGCAAGAAATAGCGGCCGGGTTCAAGGTCTTGCGGAAGGTCAATAGTGTAACTGTCTACGACCACTTCGCCAGGGTGCCAGTCGCTTGTCGGATAACCATCCGGCAGACGATCCAGTTGGGCGACTAATTCGCCGTTCGAGTCGAGAAAGTGCAGATAGGCCGTATAGCTGCGCTCCATTTCCACGTCAGCCTGCCATACAAGCGATACTATAAGCCGACCGTCATCTCGTTCGGCCGTCCACTCCTGCAAAGTAATCGCACCCGCCCACGAGATCGGACCTTCGTTACCTTCTGCAAAGCGGGCGACCTCGGCCGGCAGCAAGAATGCCGTGAAGCTCGGGAATGATAGATCGATCGATCCTTCTGGAAACCTCCGTGCCAGCAGATCGATGGCCGCCGACGCCCTCGGCCTGACCAGGTAGAATGCGCTCTCGCCCGCGTTGCCGGCCGGGATCAGACTCTCCCCAGGGCTATAGTAACTGCGCAGACGTTCACGTTCTCCTTCCAACGCGTAGTAAATGGTCGCCATTCTTTCCTGGGTCGGCGATAGGTAGATGATTTCCCTCATAGGCAATGCGGCCGCGTACTGACCCAATTCCCAGTCATCCGTCTCAAATAGCGCCGGCAGATCAGGGTGCTTGGCGTATCGGCCGAAATAATCGCGAACAGCCAACAGCGCGCTGAACAGCAACAGGGTCATTAGCGTCAGCATCGCAAAGAGGGATGCTCTCTCACCGGCGCCTGCAAACCTCGTCAACAGTAATTCGGCCAGCCAGGCAGCGCCGACGGCGATCAGTATCGCCAGTGGAGGAATGAGCCCAATCAGCCTGGCAAAGTGGGGTGCGTCTCCAGTCAGAATGCTGGGTGCCAACATGATGAGCAGCCACGTAATCAAGAATATCCGCCGCCAAGTGAGGCCGCTCAGCGCAGTGCCAATCAGGCCGACCAGGGCCAGCAGTGCCTGCACCGGGTCCAAGAACGGCCGGCCAGGTAAGTTGTACATCAGGTTCTGATCCCCCTTCCAGAACAGGCCCGTAAGCACTCGCCAGATATTGTACGCCCAGGTGATCAAAGGCTGCCCCGGATAAGTTCCCTCGCCGCGGTTAGCTATGAACCGCGAACGATATATGGCATAGTATGGGTGGCGCAATAGAAAGACCAGAAGCGGCGCGACGACGATAACGGCAATGCCAGCCATCAGCGTCACATCGCCAAGATGGCGGCGACGGGCTGGCCGGTATCGCCAGAGCCAGATGGGAACGAATGCGGCGAACAGGAACGGAAGGAATCTGGCCGCACCAAAACTGTAAAGCGACAGGCCCAAGAAGAAACCGGCCGCACCAAACCACCTCGGCGAAGACATGGCAAGTCCCAGAATGCTGGCCGCGCTTGGCTGCTCTCCAGGTTCCCCAGCCCTTTGCGCCGCCTTTCGAATTCCGCGCCAAAAAAGGAAGACGACCAGAGCTTCCAAGGGTACGAACAATATGGCCCGCACACCGTAGCGACTGAGCACGAGGGATGGAAAGTGCACGGCCACGACGAAAGCTGCTATCAATGGTATCATGGATCGAGTTATGTCAACTAATGTCGACCGGTCATTGCCATTCTTTTCGTCGTCCTGAGTCAACTCAAAGGCGGCGCCGTAAGTAGCCAACACCGCTAAGACTCCGACCAAAGCCGCCACCGAACGCAGCGCAATCGGCGTGGCCCCAAAGAGAAGTATGGAACCGGCAGCCAGGTATGCCAGGAGTGGTTCACGGCCGAAGTTACCCTCCAGGAAAACAGGCCATGTCGTCTGATAGACTGGTCCCTGCTCGTGCACCTCCTGCTGATATAGCTCCCACCCCTCATGGAAGATTGGAAACGTGTCGCGATCGAGGATGGCCAAGGCGTCTAGACCATTATACGCTTCGTCATGATTCAGACCCGGAGGCAACGAATCCAATCGCCAAAAGCGGAGAAAGAAGGCCAAAGCTAGGATGGCCAGCAGCGTCAGCATCCGCCATGATACGCGCGGCCGGCCCCGGCGCTGATCAGATTCAGGATCTTGCCCGGCCGTCATCTCAGCTTGCCTCAATACTCACTTCAGTCAATTGTATTGCTCCGTTTGGGCTTCCGGTCACGGACAGCCGTTCCTCAGTCAGCAGATCGTACATACCCACCAGTAGCGGGATCGAACCGGCCGGTAGGTCGGCCGGCAATTCTACGATATGCGGATCAGCCACGATCTGCCCTGGTTCCCATCTAGTGGTCGGGTTGATGCCACATTCTGGCGCGCCGTCATGTTGCGCCCACAGCCGGTCATCATATAGGTGAACGAATACCTGATAATTGCGATCGACGGGTTCGAGCGCCTGCCAGTATAAGGTAACCGTCAGCTGCCCGCCTGACCGCGCATCTTCGCTCTGCAAATCATAGCCCAACAGGCGGATCTCGGTGCCGATGTTTACCTCGAGCGGTATCTGGCCGGTATACTGTGATCGTCGCGCCTCGGCTGGCGTCAGCCAACGGTCAAATTCTGTCGCTTCCAGCTCAACCGGTCGCATACCCGGGTCGCGGGCGTAAATCACCATGGATGGATCGCCTTTGACCCGTATTTGTCCGGTTTTGAGAAATCCCTCTTCCAACCAACCCGCATCGAAAGGTATGGTATCCTGGGCATTTGCCGCCATTAAGAAGGAGGCGGCATTCTGGCAATGCGTCCGAGGCGCCTGGCCCATGTACCAGTCGGCGATCTCGGCCTCTTCGTTGCTGCCATAAGGCAACGCGCTGTCGGGCCATGCTTCTCCAAGAGCCCGCCAGCCCGCTTGGTGCGGGAAACCAAAGAGTCCATACTCTGGCGGCTCGTTCCAGGTTACCGGGTACAGCGCTGGCAAAGGCCGGTTCTCTGCCCAGGTCCGCTGCCGTTCAATCGAATTGTCCACAAACAACAGCGTCGGGTATAGGACCACAAGCATCAGCCAGACAATGCCGGCCCCGGCCGCCATTGCAAAACCAATGGGACCCGCTCGTTCCCGAATCCACCACCAGCCGGCGACCGCGCCCAGTCCGGCCAACACCGTGGTCCCGGGGAAAATCGTATACACATGAGTGCGTGGATCGCGAACGACGAGTAGGTAGAACAGCGCCGGAACTCCGAAGTACAAGACGGCCGCAAATTCGACTCGCCTTCTTGCCAGCACCCATAGACCTATTATAGCGAGCAGCCCGAGGCCAAGGACATACCATATGCTGTTGTAGAAGGTCATCATCCGCCAGGCATCAGCCATACCTGATGCCGGTTGCGCTACGCTGCCGCTGACTCCTACTCTGTCACTCAGCAGGTAGCTAAATGTTCGTCCGAAGCTAGGATTCAGCACGAACGGCAAATAGAAAAGCAACAAGATGAAGCCAGCGGCCGCTAGCGCCGCTAGCCATTTCGCCGCCTGCGGTCGCTCCTTTCCGTGATGTCGACTTGCTAACAGCCACAGTACTGCCGGCGCGAACAGCAATGCATCATAGTGAGCGAGAACTCCGGCCGCGAGAAACGAACATGCCATGACCAGGTCGGCGTTTCGATCCGACGATCGATAACGGCTGGCCATCATCAGCCCCAGCGCGCCCCACAACATCACGAGTGATTGGTATTGGACGATGCGGCTGAAGGCGATACCAAATCCGCCCACTGCGAAGAGCAGTCCAGCCAACAATCCCACCTTACGATCAAACCACTTAGTACCTAACCAGAATACGGCCAGAACAACCAGTATGCCGGCCATTGTGAATGGCATTCGTGCCCAATACTCGTTGATGCTTTCCCCGATTCCCCAACTCAGCAGCGGCAGGGCGATCTCAGCCGGTCCCTTTTGATGGTTGAACCACTCGGCATCGTCTCCAGTCAGGATCGTCGCCGCCCTCACCATGATCACGCCCTCGTCGCCTTGCAACTCCTTGTAACCCATTCCCGGCAGGCGCAACAAAACCGCCACTAGAAGTAACCCAAGAACAAGATACGCACCTCGGTCGACCCGCTGCAAATAGTGCGGTTCTGAGCCGCTGCGAGCGGGACGGAATCCCCGTAGCACAAGAAATAAAGGCGCGATGCTCACGGCCAGCACCCCCAGGATAAGCGCCCAAGGTGCCGTGGCTCCAGGAACATATGTCAGACCCAACACCAGCAGCGTGTTCAGCAGCATCGCCGTGCCGGCCGCGATGAGGATCCGTTCACTCAGCTCACCGTCCCACCATAGCGACCAAGCAGCCGATGGCCAGACCCAGGCCAGAAGAAAGACGGCGACCTGACGGGCCTGGCCCGGCGGCAGCACCAACAAGGCCACCAATGATAAAGCGACGCCCAAACCGATCAGGACAATTCGTTTGTCAAATCGCTCAGCCACTGTCCTGCACTCGGTATATAAGAATAGAATAGCCAACGCGGTCGTCTGGCTCTCGCGCGCGAAAGGCTGCGAACACGGACTTGTCGGCCAGCGGCAGTTCCCACAGGTTGCTTACGCTGATGGCGTATACACCCGGTTCTGGATCGGCCGTGTCAAATGGGACGTCCCACCACAGTTCAAAGTGGTGCGTCAGTCCTGGCAGGGGATCATAGGCAATGCCATAATAGGCTGGATCGGCTGTACCAAACCAGGCCAGCCTGATCCTGTCCTCAGAATTCTCTGACATCCAGGCATCCAGCCGCTTCAGATCTTGCCCCCAGTCGATATTGCTGTCCACCAGAACACGGTGCCCGTTTGCCGGGCCTCCGGCCGCTAGATTGAAGTAGCTCAGATAATGCGGATGGAGCAGGACGTCAATCAGCAGGACAGAGAGCAGCGCCCCGTAAAGGACAAGCCGCGTGACATGCTCCACCGGCCGCACCGGCTTGCTGGCCAGGCCTGGAAGGACGGTCACACCGGCGGCCGTGGTGTACAGAAAAGGTAGCATGGGCAGCAGATGACGATAGCCGATGTTGAGCCCGCTCTGCATACTTACTAGCAAAAAGACCAGGGCCGGCAAGATCAAAAAGCTGGCTCTCCCTCTGGTGACCCGGGATCCCATCAGCAAGATCGCCGCCAGCAAAAACAGCAGAGTCACGAACAACGGTGTCTTCACGCCGAAGGCTACCGGGAAATAGTACCACCAGCCATCGGCGGAAAAATCACCCAGTAGAAAAGCCATCCGTCCGCCTCCGCTGAGCTGCAGAATCTGCTCTACGCCAGCCAGGTACGTCGGCAGCGGTCCCGCCCGTTGGTTAAGCGTCGCCAGGCCCTCTGACTGAAATCGGAACGCTCCCCACTCGAAAGCAAATAGCGCCCAGAGAACGACCCATGATAATAGTAATACGATCGCGTATTGAACAACTCGCCGGCCGGAATCGCGCCATGTCCACCGTGTTCCGTATAACGGTAGGATTGCCAGTAGAGCAAATACTGGAACAAAGACCAGGTTCGACAGCTTGCTGCCCAGAGCCAGGCCAAGGCCGAAGGCGGCCGCCCCCAGATACCTCCAGCGCCACGCCGACTTTGACCAGAGCCGCCACATTAGGAAAGCGGCCAGAAACAGAAACACCGTCCCCCCGGCGTCTGTCGTGCTATACCTACCGTGAGCCAGTAAATTGGGGTCAAATAAGAGAAGAGTGAGGGCGATCAGGGCGCCTGCTTTGCCCCACAAATGCCGGCCGAACCGGTAGCCAATGAGCCCTAGCCCGAGCGCGAGGAAAACGATCGGCACCCTGGCCAAGAATACCATACGCTCGACATCGTCGTTGTATACCCACAGCAACTGCTCGGCGAAAGCGTACCAGCCTTCCGGCATATTCCAGCTAGGGTGATCCAACGGCAAACGAATCTCCGGCAAAGTCAACAACGGCAGTGCGCTTAGGCTGTTCACTAGGGGCGGGTGCTCGAGGCTGAAACGGGGATCGCCGGTGCGTAGAAACGCCAGCCCACGGGCCATATGGTTTTGTTCGTCCATGGTCGGACTGTCGCCAACTAGTGAATCCACTGCCAGGAAGAAGAAGAGTAGAATCACCGGCGCCGCTACAAATACCGGGCGGGCCCGGGCCAACTGCCTCATGGCGGCCGATTATAGGACACCTGGTCAACCCTAGGCAACAGGCCCCATCTCGGTAACATGCTTTTTTGAGGCAATTCGCATTGGCCCCTTATCTGGCGTCTCCAGTCATTTGCAATAGAATCACGTCCATCATGCCCGGACTTGTGAGCACTGTGACGCAAAGCCGTCCATATCGCCTCCTGCGACGTCATTTCTCCTCTCTGCTTAAGATCGGCGTGACGGTCATCGGCTTGGCTCTCGTCCTCTCCAGCATCCCTCTGGCCCAGATACGCGACGAGTTGGTTATCGTGAGTTGGCCCTGGCTATTCTTGGCCTTGGCTATGATCACCTTCAGTCTTGTATTGCGAGCCTTCCGCTGGGGAATCTTGCTCAAGGGTCTCAATGCAACCGTCCACTTCGGCCGCCTGGTAGAACTGTACTTCGTCGGCAACTTCTACAATGCTTTCTTGCCCAGCGGCTTTGGCGGCGATGCAGTTCGCATTCTCGAGATCGCCCGTGATGTACCGCCCAATGTCGCCGCTGGGACAGTGCTGGTAGACCGTCTCACCGGCCTGCTGGCCCTCTTTATGATGGCTCTGCTCGCTCTGCCTTTCCGGCCGGAAGCCTTCCCCGATTATCTAGCAGCGCTCGTGGCCGGTGTCTGCCTGATCGGATTCATAGGCGGGATTATCTTGTTTGAGGGCACTCTGGTTCGGCGGCTGGGAGGTTGGTTACCCGGAGCGCTTTCGCCGGTCGGCGACGGGCCCATTGCCAAGTTGCTGGAGGCGATTGGCGGCTGCGGCTGGCGGGCCATTCTCGGCGCATTCGGCATTTCAATTATCTTCAACCTGCTTCTGGTGGCATGGTGGGCCGCCGCCGGCCGTGCTTTGGGCTACGATGACATACCGTACACTTATTATCTACTCGTGGTTCCCATTATGTCGGTCGCCTTGCTGGTACCTTCAATAGGTGGCTTGGGCGTGCGCGAATTGCTCGCCGAACCGCTCTTCCAGGCTGCTGGATTGAGCGGTGCGCAAGCGGTCGCTCTATCGCTGCTTGTCTGGCTACTAATGCGTGTCGTGAGTCTGCTCGGTGCCCCAATCTACATCTTGGCTACGATTCGTGAGAACAAGACGCGTTCTCGCAATGCGAAAGGAGTCAATACGAACTAGCGCTAGGCGCCCGTATCTGCATCCCAGACCGGCTCGCCCCGCAGGATACTTCTAATCTGTTCCGGGAATTTCCGGGCATCAAGCGGCTTGGCCAGGAAACCGTCGAAGCCCGCCTTCCGCGCCTTTTCCATCTCCGTGACGCTCCCCAGCGCCGTCAACGGTACGACCAGCATGTCGCCAAGTTTCGGGTGGGCTCGAATCTGGCGCAGCGCCTCGTAACCATCTTCCACCGGCAGCCTTAGATCCATGAGGATCAGATCTACCCGTCCCATCTTCTCGGCGTATTCGACGACTCCCCAGCCCGTCGTTTTCCACTCCGGATGTTTCACACCCGTATAGGCCAGCAGCCTTGCCGTCAATGCGAAGTTTGAGGGGTTATCTTCTACCACCAAGATATGAGCATCTTCAGGTTCGATTGGCGTTCGCTCAGTCACGACAACTCCCAGTGTTCCTATTTGTCCTTTAGAAGAGCTGGATCTCAACCCATTCGCCGGCCGCCAAACCCGCTTTGTTGAGCGGTACCTTCAACAGACCATCAGCTTTGACCAGAGTATAAATGAGATTGCTCTTGCCAAATACCGGCGACGCCACCAGACCATCTTGACCGTCCATCACTTTGGCCGGTACGTAGTCCTCACGGCCGGACTCACTGGCCACGTTGGCGTCTAACTTGGCCCATACGATACCTTGTCGCTGTCTCCTTTGCAAGCCCTGCAGCCACTCTATCGCCGGCGTACCGAACATGGAAAACTGGACCATAGCCGACACCGGATTACCCGGTAGGCCCAAGATGGGTTTGCCTTCTACGGCGCCCACAATTGTCGGTTTTCCGGGACGCGTTGCCACGCCATGGAGCAGGACTCCTGGCCGGCCAAGCGCGTCGATGACCTGCACCGTCATATCATGAACGCTGACCGACGATCCGGCCGACAGTACCAACATGTCATGCTCTTCCAAGGCGCTTGACGCGGCCGCCATCAAGGCCCCAAGATCGTCAGGGACTATCCCCAGCAAACGTGGAACGCCACCGGCTCTCATCGTCTGCGCGGCCACCGTGTAGCTATTGATGTCTCGTATCTGACCGGCCGATGGGTCTCGATCAGGAGCTACGATCTCATTCCCTGTGGCGATGATTCCTACGGCGGGTCGCCGGATCACGTTCAGCTGAACGATTCCCAGGGCCAGCAGGCCGCCAATGTCTTGTGGTCGAACCTTATGCGCCGCGGCCAGCACGTCACCGCCAAGCGATACGTCCTCTCCAACCTGCAACACATTCTGGCCGGCCGCAACAGCCTTCAGCACTTCGATCTCGAAAGGCGGTGTGCTGCCGTCCTGCCCGGCGACGATCTGGGTCTGCTCGATCTGCACCACGGCGTCGGCGCTCTCGGGTATCATTCCACCGGTATGGACGATGGCTGCCTCAGCAGCGCTCAATTCAACATCGGCCGTCTCGCCCATATTGACCTGGCCAGTGACATTGAGAAATGCGGGTAGCGTGCTGCTAGCACCATATGTATCAGCCGCCCGCACCGCATAACCATCCATGGTGCTGCGCCTGAAAGCCGGCAACGCCTGGGGTGAACGAACGGCCTCGGCCGTTACCCGATCTAGCGCCTCCGCCGAGGATACCGTCTCACTGCCCGTAACTCGCTCGATATGTTCAAATAGTAGTTGTCGCGCCTCAGCCGGCGGCAAAACATTGAAGAATTCCGGCATTTCCTACCTCAACACCTCAACCTCGGTTACTGTGCCAATCATCCCCCAACCAGCCTCAATAATCCGTCCTGGTCAAGCACTGTAACGCCAAGTTGCTGAGCCTTGGTCAATTTGCTGCCCGCTGCCGCTCCGGCTACCAAGTAATTCGTCCGGCCGCTCACCGAACCCGTCACCCGGCCGCCGTTCTCCTCTATCACTGTTTTCGCTTCATTGCGGCTCATGCTTGGCAGCGTCCCGGTGATGACAAAAGTCAGTCCCTCCAAGGCATTTGATACGTCGCTAACCGCTTCCGACTCAAATCGTAAACCGGCCGCCTTCAACTTGTCCAGCAATTCTCGATTATAAGCTTCCTGGAACCAGGCCTCGACCGCCGCGGCCGTCTCGGGACCAATTCCCTCGATCTCTTCAAGCGTCGCGCCCTTTGCCTCGCCAATCGTCTCGATGCTGCCCAGAGCGTCCAGCAGAAGATTGGCTACCACGCTGCCCACAAAGCGGATTCCAAGGGCGGTCAATAGCCGATTAGCCGGCTGGGATTTACTCTGTTCAATGCCGCTAAGCAGATTGTCGACTTTCTTCTCTTTGAAGCCTTCCAGCGCCAGAAGAGCATCGCGATCGAGCTCATAGATGTCGGCTATGTCAGTTATCAAGCCCTCTTCGATCAGCAGCGCGCCGGTCTTGGAACCGAAGTGGTCAATATCCATGGCACTGCGCCCAACGAAGTACTCAACACGCCGTACTAGTTGCTCAGGGCACGTGGGATTGTCGCAGTAGATGGCCACTTCATCGGGTGGACTAATTACCAGGGTATCGCAGAACGGGCAGCGGTTTGGCGGAACGACTAAGCGTTCTGTTCCATCACGCAAGTCAGCAACTGGCCCAATGACATACGGGATAACATCGCCGGCCCGCTTTACCATCACAGTGTCGCCGATGCGAATATCCTTGCGGGCGATCTCGTCAAAATTATGCAGTGTTGCGTTCTGGACGATCACGCCGCCGATTTCGACCGGCTCGAGCACGGCGTTTGGCGCCAGAATTCCAGTCCGGCCGACGTTCACAATAACATCCAGTAGTTTGGTCGTCTTCACCTGTGCCGGGAACTTCATGGCCAGGGCGCCCCGGGGGTCTTTCCCGGTGAAGCCGAGACTCTTGGCCAATGGCTGGTCATCGATCTTGATTACCAAACCGTCGACTTCGTAGTTGATTTCGTTTCGCTTCTCTATCCAGCGATCGTACAGTGTGGCCACGCTGTCCAAATCCTCGCCGAAGGCCGCGTCCGGCGATACCGGAAAACCAAGATCCCTCAGAAGCTGCAGTCGTTGCCACTGCCTGTCAGGTACGCTGATCCCGTCCCAAACGATGACGTCGTAACAGAACAAGGTTAGCGGCCGGTCAGCGGTGGCCGCCGGATCAAGTTGACGAAGAGAACCGGCGGCCGTGTTCCGTGGATTCATGTAAAGCGGCAGCCCTTCGGCCAATCGCGACTGATTCAGTTCTTCAAATCTGTCCAGTGGAAAGAACGCTTCACCTCTAACCACCAGGTAGGCCGGCCCGCTCAATTCGCTGTCCGGATCGACCGGGATCCTTTTTGGCACTGAGTAAATCGTACGCAAATTCCGGGTAATGTCTTCGCCTACTTCGCCATTGCCCCGGGTAGCGCCCTGCACGAAGCGCCCGTCTCGATAGGTCAGTACCACCGTCAAGCCATCGATCTTTGGCTCCACCACGTAGTTTAGACTTGTTTCGTCTGGAAGTAGTCGATCGATTCGGCTGCGCCAGGCGTACAAGCCCTCCACATCAAACGCATTGGCCAGGCTCAACATGGGCTCCGGATGCTGAACCTTTTCAAAGGCGTCCAGCGGCTCGGCGCCGGCTCGCTGCGTCGGCGAGTCGGGCACGATTAGCTCCGGATGCGCTGTCTCCAATTCTACTAACTGGCCGTAAAGCGCGTCGTATTCCGCATCGCTGATGACCGGCGCGTCCAGCACATGATAACGATAGAGGTGGTAATTTATCTGCTCGCGCAAGCGAGCAGCCTGATCCTCAGCTTTCATCGACAGACTTATCCTTCATCATAAGATGATTCCTCGTGGCGTGATTTTCCGTTTCGAGACTCCTCAAATCGAGAGTCCTCAATACGGCGCCGTAGCGCCTCTTCCTCTTTCTGTGCCTCGTCAAAGTCATCTTGGGCAGTAATACCTCCGCCCAGGACTTCTTCGGCCGCCGCCAGTTCTCCCAGAGACGCCCGCCGCTGCACGTTCCATTTTCCACAGTGCGGGCAACGATCGTAACGGCCGATTCCCAACCTCAGACTCCACCAATGCAAACCAAACGGCCGGCCGCAATTTGGGCACAATGCGCCGCCCAGAAAACCATAACTACCGCTTGCTGTACGCCCTTTGCTCGACCTGCGAGCCAAAAAATAGCTTCCGACCCTGAAGGTCACCACGATAAGCACCAGCGCCACGACGCCGATCGTGACCACACTGGTCGACACAAATTGGCGGGTGATAGCATTTGAAAGCAATTCCTGGCCGCCGGCCGTGTAACCAACGGCCGACAACCGGTGCAAGCCCTCACTATATTCACCAGTATTGAATTGAAGGCTGAATGGGGCCTGGCTATCTTCGCCGATTACCTGCCGGTCTAACAAGAATTCGACCCGTTCTAATTCGTCAGGTCCGCTCACTGAAATGGTAAACCTGCCCTGCATCTGTGCCCCAAGGCCGTAGCCAAAGTTTCGCCTGAGGCGTATGGTGAGCGCTTCTCCGCCGCCTTCTTGGGCAGCTGCGATACCTAGACCGGTGACCACCATTCCGCACACACACAGGCCGACTATCACAATGCTCAGCCGTCGCTTCAACTTCATAACTTCTACCATTGGCGCTATGGCGCGGCCGCCGGCACCAGGAAATCCCCGGCAACCCAGCCCTCCGTGCCGTCCTCTACCTCTACTTGCCACCAGATCAGACCGCTACCCTCCTCCGGGCCGCCGATGATCTGAATCGCCGCGCCCTCGGGTATGAGCAGCAAGCGAATATTGTCCGTACTGGGACCGCCGCGCAAGCTGACGCCCACGTCGTCCGTGTTGGCGACTGCGGCGTAGAATCCGACGGTGATTGCTTCTGGCGCAATTGACAGATCGGGAGTCGGCGGCGGCGTCAAAGTGGGCAATGTGGTCGCCGTGGGCAGCGGCGCCGTCGCCGTTGGAGCCGCGCCAGCCGGCGCCGTCAAGCGAATGATTGTAGGCTCGGGCAATGACAGCGGCAACGGTTCGCGGAAGAGGAACAGGCTCAAGAAGATTGCGGCTATCCCCAGTCCAACCAGGGTGACGATAACGCCTAGACCAAGCCACCTCCACGGAATTGGTTCACGGCCGTTTGATTCGGGCGACCGGTTCTGATATTCCGTGAACTCTTGCGGCGACCGGCGCGGATCAGGCGGGCGCTCGTACCTAGCCATTGCCGGCCATAACTTCCAACGCTAACAGCGTCAAATCGTCGAAGGCCGGTGCGTTCCCACGCCACGCAGCGACATCGGAGGCCAGGCCGTCGACCAGGAACTTAATTGGTAGTTCATGATTTGTCCTCAGGTAACGCTTCATGCGCTCATAGCCATATTGTCGGCCGTCCTCGTCGATGGCGTCCGGCACTCCGTCGCTGAATACGAGCAGGCGATCGCCCGGCCGCAGATTCACTTCAAACTCGTCTAATTCAAGCGGATCCAGCATACCCAAGAACCGGCCGTTGCCCTTGATTTGACTGACCTCCTCCCCGCTTCGCACCAGCATCGGCCTCTCGTGACCGGCGCTAATATAACTCAGCTTGCCGCTCGGCCGGTGCAAGACGCCATAGAACGCGGTCACAAATATGTCGGCCGAAGGCGCAACAGCCATGGCCCCTTGGTGTACGGCTTGGGCGACCTTTGCCGCCGACATTGATCGCCTACTCTCAACCATGAACAAGGTTCGGATCACGGCCATGAAAAGAGCCGCCTGCACACTTTTGTCGGCCACATCAGCCAGGAGCAGGCCAACGTGCTGGTCGTCCAGGGTTATCGCGTCGTACAAGTCGCCGCCGACTCTGCGTGCCGGGCTAAGATAAGCTGCGAATCGATAATCATCATACTCAGGGAAGCTGGTCGGCAGCATAGTTCTCTGCACATCGGCCGCGATTTCAAGCTCTCTTTCCAGCCGCTCCTTTTCTACCAGATCGGCCTGGGCCGCCTTCAATTCCTCATACGCTTCCCGCAGTTCTTCATTTTTGGCCGTCAGGTCGGCGATCGCCAATTTATCTGTATTTCGTAATAGATCGACCACGTGTCGCATCAACGAATAAGCCACTGCTGGGCTACTCTCCAGTACGGTCTGAAAAACTTCCTCTGTGATTTCCAGCACGGTCGTCGTCGTTATCGTGATGCAATTGGCCATCCGCGGCGTATCGTCCAGCAAGCCAAGCTCGCCGAAATACTGCCGCGGCCGTAAAATGCTGAGCATGCGCTCCTGCCCATCATCGAGGACCTGTGAAATGGCCACCATGCCCTCTACGATGACATAGAAGGTATGTTCGACCTCGCCCTGATGGCAGAGCTTCGTTTCTGGCGGGTAAGTGCGCAATTCAGCCAACTCCCGCAGCGTATCAAGAGCCCTCTCGTCCAGCCCACGAAATATACTCCGGAAAATACTTGTCGTACCTGTGCTCATATCAGCAATCCCATATCACCCGCTGCCAGCCACATCCAGCCCACTTGTAACCCACCACCTGCCGCTTGTAATTACCCACCGTTCACATACTCCAACAACCGCTCTACCGGCCAAGTATTCACTACATCAGCTGGCGTCGCCCAGCCCCGTTGAGCCATCGCGACGCCATAGTGCATGAGCGCCAGGTGGTCGCTGTGGTGAGCATCGGTATTGATCGCCAGTTTTACGCCCAACTCGATCGCCCGTCGCACATGAATATCGCGCAGGTCTAGACGCTGCGGATTGGCGTTGATTTCTATGATCGTCCGGGAGGCGGCCGCTGCTTGCAGAATCTCCTCCATATCGAGATCGGCCGCCGGTCTGTCTGGTATAAGGCGCCCTGTCGGATGTCCAATCATGTCCACGTGCGGGTTATTGATCGCCGTCAGTATGCGGCTCATGACCTGCTTTCGCGGTTGCCGCAAACCGACGTGCAGGCTGGCGATGACGAAATCGAGCTCTTTCAGCACGTCGTCCGGGTAATCCAGCGAGCCGTCGGCCTTGATCTCCATCTCCGTACCATGCAAGACAGTGAAATCTGGTCCCATGGCTGCATTTGCATCCCGAATCTCCTCAGCTTGCGACTGCAATCGCTCAACCGATAGTCCATTGGCGATGCCCAGGCTAACCGAGTGATCGGCAATGACGATATGCCGGCAACCTCGAGCCTCGGCCGCCCTGGCCATCTCCACTATGCTCATTCGACCGTCGGACCAGGTGCTATGTATGTGCAAGTCGGAAATAATCTGCGACATCTCGATCAAGACCGGCAAACTATGCTGTTTCGCCGCTTCAATCTCGCCCTTGTCTTCGCGAAGCGTAGGTGGGATATAGGGTAGTTCCAGGAAAGCGTATACCTGTTCTTCCGTAGCGCACAGGACCTCCTCGCCGCCGTCAAGGTGTGTAAAGCCGTGCTCATTCAGGCTGAATCCCTGGCGCAGGGCAAGCTCTCGCAAACGAACGTTATGATTCTTGCTGCCGGTGAAGTAGGAAAGCAACGTGCCCCACCTTTCCTCGGGCAACACCCACAGATCTACCTGGAGCCCATTCAGCAGAATGACGCTGCTTTTGGTCGGGCCACTGCCTGATACCGACTCTACGTTCTCCATATTTCGAAAGAACTCCATAACGGGTTCTGATTGCACGGCCGCTACGAGCAGATCGATGTCCCCGGTAGTTTCTCTCATTCGGCGCAGCGATCCACCGACCGCCGCCTTGGTCACGCCCGGCAGCTGGCGCAGCTGGGCCAGAATCGTTTGAGCAACTGGCCAGGCCATACCAAGAGGAACACGCTCGTCCCCGTGCCTGGCCAACGCTTCAATGTTGGCCACGATTTTGGCCTCGGACTTGGCGCCCATGCCCGGAAGGTCGCGCAGCTTGCCGGCAGCGGCGGCTGCCGTCAGTTCGTCCAAAGTGGTAACCCCAAGCGTATCGTAGATCTGTTTCACCCGTTTGGGTCCAACACCCTCTACTCTGAGCATCTCCACCAGAGACGGTGGAACTTCCTTCGACAACCTTTCGTAAAACTCCAGGTGACCCGTGTCCAACATTTCTTCGATCTTTGCTGCCAGTGTCGAACCGATGCCTGGAACACTGGTGAGCTGGCCTTCGGACTGTAATTGCCGCAAATCGCGGCTTAGCTCCCGAATGTTTTCGGCCGCCCGCCGGTAGGCCAGCACCCGATGCACGCCATCTCCACGAATGGACAGCATGTCGGCAATTTTCTCGAACAAGGCGGCGACTTCGCGGTTCGTCATTAAGTCAAATTATACCGTAGCCGCCAAATCCCTCACACCCGGACAAAGATGGGTAAGGCCAGGTCTCTCTTGCCGTTCCTAGAGACCCTTCCGGGTCAAATATCCGGCTATCGCTGAGTTTCACGCAGAGCGCTCTATTTTGCGATTGCATTATTTCTCTAACGCTTTAAACTAGTGACAGTGGATTGGCGGCCTTATCCGGCCGCTCTGAGATGACCAAGAGTGATGGTCTACGCCCGCCGTATTGTGGACAAACTACTCCAGTCGCTACTAATTGTCTGTTCGCCAGTGGCAGAGCCTTCGACCGTGGCTACCCGACCCGCATCTGGGGAAAATACATGTCTAGTTTGAATTGGTCCGAACCAGATACGACGTTGTTAGAGGTTACCGATCTCACAACCCGTTTTCACACCCAGGACGGCACGGTTCACGCCGTCAATGGGCTGAACTTCCACCTTGAGCCCGGGGAACTATTGGGAGTAGTCGGTGAAAGTGGATCAGGTAAGAGCGTGACGATGCTGTCATTGTTACGGCTGATTCCAATGCCGCCGGGGGAGATCAGCGCTGGAGAAGCGATCTTTAACGGTCAGGATTTGCTCCAGATGAGTCCAGATGACATCCGCCAGGTTCGAGGAGGTCAGATTGGATTTATCTTCCAGGACCCTATGACCTCTTTGAATCCGGTGCTGACGATAGGCAAGCAGATCATGGAGCCGCTAAAAGAGCATCTGCATTTGTCAGGACAGGATGCACGTGATCGAGCCATCGAGTTGCTCAACCTGGTGGGCATCCCCTCAGCTGAAGACCGTCTGAGCAGTTACCCGCATGAGTTTTCTGGGGGCATGCGTCAGCGGGTGATGATCGCCATAGCCCTTTCTTGTTCGCCGCAACTGATAATTGCCGATGAGCCCACTACGGCCTTAGACGTAACGATCCAGGCGCAGATCATCGACTTGATGAAACGACTGCGGCAGGAGCTGGGCATGTCTATCATCTGGATCACCCATGACCTGGGCGTGGTGGCTGGGATTGCCGACCGTGTCATGGTCATGTACGGTGGCTTCATTGTCGAACGAGCCGGAGTTAAGGGGGTTTACGGCGATCCGCAGCATCCCTATACAAGGGGTCTATTGGGATCGCTGCCACGGCTTGACCTGGAAAAGGCCGAGATGCTCACCAACATCAAGGGCCACCCGCCCGACCTGCTGGATCCGCCGCTCAGTTGCCCGTTCGCGCCCCGCTGCCCATTTGCCTACGAGCGTTGCTTTGAGGAAAACCCTCCCTTGAAGGCCATTGCCACCCATCACGAAATCGCCTGCTGGTGGGATATAGACGAAGGAGAACCCCGTTATGACCGATGAGCCGGACCTGATTCTATCGGTCGATGGTCTGAAGAAGCATTTTCCCATCATGCAGGGGATCTTTCGCCGCCAGGTTGGGGCAGTGAA
>CP070688.1:3523234-3534113 GCA_020353135.1 Chloroflexota bacterium | reverse complement strand
CGGCCGACGATATCCGTCAGGCGGCCAGGATCTATGCGGAGGCGTCACGGGCGTCGATCTACTGGGGCATGGGTATCAGCCAGAGCACCCACGGAACCGATAATACCTTGTCGCTTGTTAACCTGGCTCTAATGTGCGGCCACGTGGGCAAGGCGGGGACCGGCGTGAACCCTCTTCGTGGACAGAATAATGTGCAAGGTTGCTCCGATAGCGGCGGCCTGCCCAACGTTTTCACCGCCTACCAGAGAGTTGACGACCCGGAAGTACAGGGGCGGTTCGAATCACACTGGGGGACGGCCTTGAGTCCGGCGCCGGGCCTGACGGCAACGGAGATGGTTGATGGGGCTCTCGCCGGCGCAGTCAGGGCCATGTTTGTGCTGGGCGAGAACCCAATGATGAGCGAGCCAAACCAGAAACATACAAGAGCGGCACTGGAACAGCTTGAGTTCCTGGTCTGCCAGGATATCTTCATCAACGAGACCGGCGAGATGGCTGACGTCATCTTGCCGGCGACAAGCTTCGCCGAGAAAGACGGAACATTTACGAATACCGACCGGCGGGTTCAGCGTTGCCGTGCGGCCGTAGCGCCGGTGGGCAACTCGTGGCCAGATTGGAAGATCATTTCCCAACTTGGGCAACGGATCGAGGCGCGCATGGATCTCGAGCTATCGGCCGGGTTTGACTATGATGGTCCTGAAGCTATCTGGGAGGAGATGCGCCAGGTCACGCCAGCCTTCTACGGAATTGATTATGCGCGGATCGAGCGCGAGGGTGGCGTGCATTGGCCGTGCCCGAGTTTCGATCATCCCGGAACGCCTTTTCTGTTTGCCGAGGAATTTCCGCGAGGTAAGGGCAAGTTCTGGGAAGTGTCCTATGGCACCGAATCGGAGCAGCCAGACGAAGCGTACCCTTACAATCTGAGCACTGGTCGAGTTCTCTATCATTGGAGCGGAAGCACGATGACTGGGCGCTCGAAACTGGAAGACATCTATCCGGAAGCCACTTGCGAGGTGCACCCGGCCGATGCGGCCGACCTGGAAGTGCAGACTGGGGACTGGGTCGAGGTTAGCTCCCGCAGGGGCTCGATTAAACTACGTGTTCTGGTTACCGGCCGGTCGCCGGAAGGAACTGTGTTCATTCCGTTCCACTTTGCCGAGGCCGCGGCAAATCTACTTACCCTGGACGAAGTGGATCGGCAGGCCAAAATTCCTGACTACAAGAATACGGCGGTCAAAATCGAAAAGACGACGGCCCCTGAGGAGTGGGATGCAGGCTACGAGCAGCCGCTGCAGAAGCGAGGGGCCATAAAGGATCCTGTGCAGATCCATTAGCCCGGCGAAAGTATTGGGCGCTAGGGTGTATCGTCGTTACCGGTCAACGTTATGGCGTCATCATTGCGCAGCAGTCTGGGGATGAACCAGATGGCGGCCACGATGAAGAGCAAGGTCGTTATGGCCAGGAACAGATGCAGCCCCTGTTCGACTTGCTTGATGGCTTCTGTGGCGAAGTAACCGATCAGCACCAAGGTGCCGGTGAAAATCGTCTCGCCGATGAATACGGCCGGGAACCATTTGCGCCAACTGACCCCGGACAACCCGGCGGCCACGAGGGTGGGAACGGCGAGGCCAAAGGAGAGTTTGGCCATGAGCAGCGCCTTCGTCGCATGGAGCTGCATACCAAGGCGCAGCTTCTGAATACGGCCGCGATGGACGCCGAGTTTGCCGCGCTCGAATAGACGGTCGACGTTACCTTTTCTTCCAAGTGAATACCAGACGATATCGGCCGTAAGGTTGCCGGCAACGCCGACAACGAAAACAAGTCCGGGCTTAAGGAGTCCGGCCGAGGCGGCGGCTCCGCCGAATACAGAGGCGATTGGACCCTGCCATATCATCAGCAGCGACAGCAGCAGGTAGTTCCACGGACCTAGCTGCGGCAATTGTCCGCGCTGAAAATCACTCCAAATCTCCTGGAGAAGGTCAATTATGGTTTCCATCAACCACCAGTCCCGCCCTGTTCGCCAGTGGCCTTGACAACGTTGAGACCAAGCAGAGCGCCACTATTGTAGCATAGCACGTGATGTTATCTCAAAATCCATGAAGAGGGCTATAATAGGCTAGCAGCACCGCGCTACCCCGAATGTGGATGAGGATTTGAGTTGTAGGAGATGGATCTCAGGACGGTAATCAACCACGGCTACGGGATTCGGACCGGGTTGGCCCTGGCGAGAGTCATGCCGAAGGCGGCCGGATACGCCCTGGCCCGATTCCTGGCTCGTGGAATCGCCATGCAGAAGAACCAGCCGATGGTCAAAGCCGTGCGGGTAAACCAATGGGTGGCCAGAGGCGAGAAGTTGACTACGGCCGAGCTGGACGAGGCGGTACGCCTGACTTTCCTGGATCGGGCTTATTCGATATATGATCTTTATCACAATCTGCAGAAGCCGGAAAGAATGCCTGGCTACGTTAAGTTCAGCCCGGAGTTCAAGACCCTCATCAAGCGAAGCCAGCGCCGTGATGAAGGAATGGTGGTCGTACTGCCGCACGTTAGCAACTATGAGTTAGTCGGGCTGGCCACGGCGGTTCAAGGTGGGCAGGCGTTAACGCTGACATTGCCGGAACAGCCAGGAGGCTATAAGCAGCATGACATCATCCGGCAGAACTTCGGCATCGAGGCGGTTCCAGCAAGCATGGCTTCCTTCAAGCACGCCACGAAACATCTGAAAGCGGGCGGCACAGTAGCTACGGGCGTGGACCGTCCGCTACCGGAGTCGAACTACCGGCCCAAGTTCTTTGGGCGTGAAGCGGCTCTACCGGTTCATTACGTGGTACTGGCTCTCCGGGCAAACGTGCCGGTCGTGGTGGCTGGCGTAAGTCGAGGTGACGACGGTGTCTGCACAGTATTCAACTCTGACTTTATCACGATGGAAAGGCTCTCAAATCGGAGAACCGAAATCCTGCTTAATGCCGAAAGGATTTTGGGCGTCGCCGAACAGTATATCCGTCAGAGCCCTCAGCAGTGGGCTATGTTCTTTGAGATGTGGCCCGACGTTATTCCCGAGACCCTAGACTAGAACAAAAGGGGCGCTGTATGACCAAGACAGAGCACAAGCGAGTCAACGACATCCTGCTTGGACCCTTGGAAAGGCCGGCGTTGGCCTGGCTGGCAGCCCATATGCCGAGTTGGATGACGCCCGATATTCTGACACTCATCGGCGTCTTCGGATCGGCCGTCATCTTGACCGGATATGCGCTCACGAACGTCAGCGGCGCTTTCGTCTGGCTGGCATCGGTTGGGTTTGTCATCAATTGGTTGGGCGACAGTCTGGACGGCACACTCGCCCGTCACCGGAAGATAGAGCGGCCGAAGTACGGCTTTTTCGTCGACCATACCGTCGACGCTTTCTCGTACCTGCTGATTTTTGGCGGGCTTGGTTTGTCGATATACGTTTCCTTCAACGTGGCCATGCTGGCCTTGGTCGGCTACTTGCTAATGTCGGTGCTGGTGTACGTGGATACTTTCGTTACCGGCCGGTTCAAAATCAGCTATGGTAGATTTGGGCCGACTGAATTGCGGGCGATTGCCGTGATTTGCAATGTGCTATTCTTCGTCTTTGGGGTGCCAACGCTGGAGATGCCTTATGGCGAGGCGCCGATCTACGACTTGGCGGTCCTGGCGATCGCCGCTATATTGCTCTTGATCTTCATTACCTCAACCTTGAGGCGTGCCAGGGAGCTTTCGACGATAGACGCGCCGGGGCGACCTGATTGATGGCCCACGTCGGCACAAGACTTGCGCCGGAATTCTTCGCTCGTCGAGCCCAAGAGGTCGGCGCCGATCTGCTGGGCAAGCTGCTGGTCAGGATGAACGACGGGCAGCGTCTCAGCGGCTTCATCGTCGAGACAGAAGCGTATTGCGACGCCGATGAGCCAGATCTGGCCTGCCATGGGGATCGGGCCAACGGCGGGCGACCAACTGAGAGGACCGCGGTGATGTTTGGCCCGGCCGGCTGCGCCTACGTCTATTTCACCTATGGCATGCATTGGATGTTCAACATCGTAACCGGCGAACCTGGCGTGGCCAATGCCGTGCTGATCAGAGCGCTAGAGCCGGATGAGGGGCCAGAGATCATGGCCGGCCTTCGAGGTGGGCGGAAGCGCAGTGAGTGGACGAACGGGCCGGCCAAGCTGGCCCAGGCGCTGGCCATAGACAAATCGATGAACGGAGCCTATCTCTGTCTTCCGGATAGCGCCATCTGGTTAGAGAAAGGGCGAGAGGTAACGGCCGACCAGGTGGAGCGCGGGCCGCGCATCGGACTTGGAAATACGCCAGAGCCATGGCTGTCCATGCCGTGGCGGTATTGGATAAGAGACAATCCGTACGTGTCGAAGTAGTATTTGGCACACGACGAGAAGCGATCCAAACTCTCAACTGACAGCCGAAGGTTATCAGTTACTTCGCGCCGATCGCACGTGTGGCAATCACTTGGAAAGAGAATCAGTTAACTTGGGAGGTTTCATGAAACTGTTGGAAGGAAAGAAGGCGCTACTGTTCGGTTTTGCGAACAAATACTCTATCGCCTGGGGCATTGCGCAGGCATTTCACGAACATGGGGCGGAGCTGGCCTTCAGTTACTCGATGCCGAGACTAAAAAAACGGGTCATGCCTCTGGCGGAGAGCATTGGCGTTGATTTTGTCGAGATGTGCGATGTGACCCAGGAGGACGACATCCAGCGCATATTCCAACGGGCAGAAGAGCGGTTCGGCAAGATCGATATCCTGTTGCACGCCATCGCCTTTGCCGAGCAGGAGGACCTGACCGGCCGGTTCGTGGACACCAGCCGGGAGGGCTTCGCCAAGGCCCTGGACATCAGCGCCTACAGCCTGGTGTCGCTATCACGGGCCGCGGCGCCGCTTATGCCTGACGGCGGCAGCATCATGACATTGACCTATTACGGATCGGTGAAGGTCGTGCCTCATTATAACGTTATGGGAGTGGCCAAGGCGGCCCTGGAATCCAGCGCGCGATATCTGGCGGCCGACTTGGGTCCGGCCGGGATCCGGGTGAACGCCATTTCGGCCGGTCCGATCAAGACTCTATCGGCCGGAGGCATTGCCGGATTCAGGAAGATGCTCGGCTATGTGGGCGAACGGGCGCCACTCAGGCGGAATATCGATCAGGCGGAGGTGGGTCGCACGGCACTATGGCTGGCTAGCGACCTGTCCAGCGCAGTAACCGGCGAGACGATCTACGTGGATGCGGGCTATCATATCCTGGGCATGCACGAGCCGCCAGAAAAGTGGGAATGACACCAGGTTTTGGGCGCTGGAAACGAGTTGCTGTTAACCTGTGATGGGCCGTGAATTGAGGCGACCGGTTTTTGACAAAGGAAGTCAATAAGGTATACTGTTTTAGCAACTTAGCAGCACATACAAGAATCCTTATCTGGAGCAGTGGAGGGACCGGCCCTGCGAAACTGCAGCAACCGCCCGTTAGGGAAGGTGCTAATTCCGGCAGCGCTAGCTGGGAGATAAGAGGATACAGGCATATAAATGCAAGCCTCTTGACCAGTTCAAGGGGCTTTTTCGTTGCCCGGCGATTACGATTCGCCGCGGTCCTTGCCCAGGGACGTGCATTCCCAGCGATGTATATGCCTAGGGATAATATAGATCTATTTGGAGGTTTGATTCAATGAGCACGAGTTTCATGTCGTCCCCAAGTCTGCTGTTTACGTCTGAGTCGGTGACAGAAGGACATCCGGACAAAATATGCGATCAAGTTAGCGATGCAGTGCTTGACGCCATCGTCGAACAAGACCCATATGCCAGGGTAGCCTGCGAGACGGCCGTCAAGACCGGATTTGTTTTGTTGTTGGGTGAAATTACCACGACGGCCCAGATTAATTACGACGATTTGGTGCGCCAAGTCCTGCTCGACATCGGCTATGATGACAGCCGTATTGGCTTCGACGGCAATACTTGCGGCGTGCAAGTGGCAGTGGCCAGTCAAAGCCCTGATATCGCCCAAGGCGTGGACGTCGCATTGGAGTATCGCCGGAACGGCGAGAGCGAAGCGGAGATCGCGGCCATTGGCGCCGGCGATCAGGGCATGATGTTTGGTTTCGCCTGCAACGAGACAGATACTATGATGCCTCTGCCCATCGATCTGGCACATCGCCTGACTCGTCGCCTGGCGGAAGTCAGGCGTAGCGACATTTTGCCATGGGTCCGCCCGGATGGAAAGACACAGGTAACCGTGGAGTACAGTTTCGGCCGGCCAAAGCGGATTCACACCGTTTTGGTCAGCACTCAGCACGATCCGGACGTCGACAACGATGAGGTGCGCCGGGGTGTTATCGATCAAGTGATCATGCCAGTGCTGCCAGAACATTTGGTAGACGGCGATATGAAGATTTACGTCAATCCAACCGGCCGATTCGTCATTGGCGGCCCGTTGGGCGACGCTGGACTGACCGGTCGCAAGATCATTGTCGATACCTATGGCGGCATGGGCCGGCATGGCGGCGGCGCCTTCAGTGGCAAGGACTGCACGAAAGTAGATCGAAGCGCCGCTTACGCAGCTCGTTGGGTGGCCAAGAACCTTGTTGCGGCCGGGTTGGCGGGCCGCTGTGAGGTTCAGCTGGCGTACGCCATCGGCGTTGCCCAGCCGCTAAGCATCAACGTAGAGACCTTTGGCACGAGTGACAATCCAGATGAGTTATTGGTGAAGTTGATAGAAGACAACTTCGACCTGCGACCCGGGGCGATAATCCGCGACCTGAACCTGAGGCGGCCGATATACCGGGCTACGGCAGCATACGGCCACTTCGGACGAGATGAGATAGACGCCCCGTGGGAAGATGTAAGTAGAGCGGAGTCGTTGAAGAAGGCGGCTTTGCGTCTCACCGAGCGCAGCTGATTCTGGTTCCCGAAATCGCTTGACCTCACCGGAGCAGTGCGTTAGAATCGTTGGGTTTTCGAGAGACGTAATCCTTTTGACCCGCCAGGTCTGGCCAGCGAGGATTTCACTCCTTGGGCTAGTAATCTGACGGGTCTGTTTGCGAGAAGTAATCTATCGTGTTTGAGACGCTAGGAAATCGCCTGCAGGGTACCTTCGATAACCTGCGCCGCCGCGGAAAACTGACTGAAGCGGATGTTGACGCGGCGATGCGCGAGGTTCGGCTCGCGTTGCTTGAAGCGGACGTCAACTACAAGGTGGTGAAGAATTTCATCGGCCGGGTACGCGAGCGGGCGGTCGGCCAGGAGGTCATGCGCAGCCTGACGCCTGGGCAGCAGGTTGTTAAGATCGTCCACGAAGAGCTAATAACGACTCTCGGCGAACCGGGAAGACTGAACCTGGGCATGCAGTCGCCGGCGGTTATCATGTTGGTTGGCCTGCAGGGCTCGGGTAAGACGACCATGGCGGCGAAATTGGCCTTACATTTGCGCAAGGAAGGCCGACGTCCACTGCTGGTTGCTGCCGATGTGTATCGACCGGCGGCCATTGACCAGCTCGAGGTGCTTGGCCGACAGCTGGACGTGCCGGTGTACAGCCAGGGTGTGGATGCGGACCCGGTCCATGTATGCGCGGCCGGCGTACGCAAGGCCAAGGAGCAAGGCGCGACCTTGGTCCTGCTCGACACGGCCGGGCGGCTAAACATCGACGAAATGAAGATGGATGAGCTGAGAGCCATCAAGGCCAAGGTTCAGCCCATCGAAACGTTGTTGGTTGCCGATGCCATGACCGGCCAGGAAGCCGTTCGCGTAGCCACTGACTTCGACGGCGCGGTTGAGTTGACCGGGTTAGTAATGACCAAGATCGACGGCGATGCACGTGGCGGGGCGGCGATTTCGATGCGCGAGGTGACCGGGGTTCCTATGAAATTCCTCGGCACCGGTGAGAAGGTTACCGCCTTGGAAACGTTCCATCCAGACCGGATGGCCAGCCGAATCCTGGGCATGGGTGATGTACTTACGCTCATTGAGAAGGCTCAGACCGAACTGGATCAGGAAGAGGCCGAGAAAGCCAGCCAGCGCCTGTTAAGCGGCCAATTCAACCTGGAGGATTTTCTAGAGCAGATGCAGCAGGTCCGCCGTATGGGTCCCCTTGGCCAGTTGATGGAGATGATTCCGGGTATGGGCAAAATGACGGGTGACGTCGACCTGAGCGGCGCCGAGCAAGAGCTCAGGCGCATCGAGGCGATCATTCGCTCAATGACGCCCGGTGAGCGACGAAACCCAAAGATTATCAAGGCCAGCCGCAAACGTCGCATTGCGGCCGGTTCTGGGACAACTGTGCAAGATGTCAATGCGCTATTGCGACAATTCAAGCAAATGCAGCGTATGATGAAGCAGCTAGGTCGCGGACGCGGCCGGAACTTGGCCGGCTTGCTTGGCGGCGGCCGCTTCATGTAGGAGACGCCTGTTTGGGCGCATCAGTCAAGTATAATGACAAAGTTGGAGAAGAATTAAATTATGCTTCGAATTCGATTAAGCCGTACTGGGGCGAGGAAACAGCCCAGCTATCGCGTAGTTGTTGCCGATGTCGAGGCCAAGCGTGACGGCCGGATTGTCGAGCGGATTGGCCACTACAATCCACGTCGCGAGCCCATGGAATATATTATCGACGAGGACCGGGCTCTGTACTGGTTGAGCGTCGGCGCTCAGCCTTCCGACCCGGTGCGTCGGCTATTGAACAAGCAAGGCACAATGGACCGCCTGGCGCGCTTACGCAAGGGCGAGGAGCGCGAAGCGCTGGTGGCTGAGTATCTTGGCCTGGACGTGGTGGCCGAAGCGGTCGGCACAGAGGAAGATTTGCTGACCGAGGTGCAGACCATTGTGTCAGCCGAGGAAGAGGAATAAGCCGGTGGACAATGACTCTCCTTTTATCGATCTGGTCGAATACATCGTGAAATCGATTGTAGACAATCCGGATCAGGTGAGCGTCGCTCAATTTGACGAGCCTGGCTCGATCATGTTGGAGGTCACGGTGGCCGATTCTGACATGGGCCGGGTCATCGGCCGGGGCGGTGGCGTTGTCAATAGCATTCGCTCGTTGGTCCAGGTACTAGCTGCCAAGCAAGGCAAGCGCGTGTCGCTGGAGATAGTCTGATCCGAGTCAGTAGATCGTGAACGACGTTGACGCGCGGGGCTCGGCGGAATCTTCCGCTGAGCCTCGTTTTTTGGTAATAGGCCGCATTTTGAAACCCCATGGCGTCCTCGGCGAGGTTCGGGTTGAGATGCATACGGATCTGCCCGAGCGTTTCGAATGGCTTGACACGGTGTATGTGGGCAAAAGCTCGCCGCGTCAAGTAGGCGTCGAGGGCGTCCGGTATCACAAATCGTGGGCCTTGCTGAAACTGGCAGGGTACGATGATCGGGACGCGGCCGCAGCGCTGCGCTCTCAGTGGCTGCAAGTACCCGAGGAGCAGGGCATTCCCTTGGAGGACGGTGAGTATTACCTTTACCAACTCGTCGGGCTGAGTGTGTACACTGACGGCGGCCGCCATCTCGGCCGGATTTCGGAGGTGCTCGAGACCAAGGCCAACAACGTCTTCATTGTGCACGGTCCCGAAGGCGAGATACTGATTCCTGACACAGACGAAGTCGTGCTAAATGTCGATTTTGAGGGTCAGGAGATGCTCATTCACCCTATTGACGGTCTGCTGCCTCATGAGAAATAGCCGGAGCGGAGAAGCACCACATAGTCAACTTGCGGCGTGGTCCTCAGTCGCGCCGGGACTTGACACAGTCGACGCGAGGTCTTATTCTGTTGGCCATGTCCCACGCTAACGATCCAGATCTCAAGTACTGGTTGGGCTTCAATTGCACCAAGGGAATTGGGCCGGCGAAACAACGGGCGCTGCTTGACCACTTCGATAGTATTGCCGACGCGTGGCATGCCTCTGAGCGACAGCTGAACGAGATTGGTATCGGCAAAAAGGCAGTACAGCAATTGCTTGAGACCAGGAAGACGCTTGACCTCGATGCGGCCCTCGCCCAGGTGCATTCGGCCGGCATAACGATGCTGACCTGGAATTCATCGGAGTACCCGGCGTATCTCAAGGAGATAATAAATCCACCGCCGCTGTTGTATGTTCGCGGCCAGGTGAAACGGGATGATGAGTGGGCCGTGGCCGTGGTTGGGACGAGACGGCTGACGGCCTACGGCCGTCAGGTGACGCGCGAACTTGTCCGTGGCTTGGTGCGCAGCAAGGTTACGATCGTCAGCGGCTTGGCCCGAGGCATTGACTCGGCGGCTCATAAGGAAGCCATTGACTGTGGCGGCCGCACCCTGGCCGTCCTCGGTTGCGGACCCGATATCGTCTATCCGGCCGAGAACCGGGCTGTTGCCCAAAAAGTCGTTGCCGGACAAGGCGCATTGATCTCAGATTATCCACTGGGCACCCAGCCGGACGCCAGGAATTTCCCGCCGCGCAATCGGATCATAAGCGGCCTGTCGCTGGGTGTTATCGTGGTGGAGGCCGGTAGGCGCAGTGGAGCGCTGATTACGGCGAAATTCGCTTTGGAACAGGATCGTGAGGTTTTCGCCGTTCCGGGCAATATCAACAGCCCGGCCAGCAAGGGAACCAACAGACTGATCCAGCAAGGCGCCAAACTCGTCCGTCGTGTTGACGACATTTTGGAAGAGCTAAACTTGACCATGGTGCCTGAACACAGCGCCTTGCAAATGGTCATGCCCGAGTCGGCCGAGGAAGCGGCCATCCTTGGCCATCTATCCCATCAGCCACTCCATATCGACGAGCTGATCAGGTTGGCAGAACTGCCCAGCGGGATGGTGAGCAGCACGCTATCTATGATGGAATTAAAGGGAATGGTTCAACAGGTTGGCGGGATGAATTTCGTGCTGGCTCGCGAACCC
>CP070688.1:3516404-3523134 GCA_020353135.1 Chloroflexota bacterium | reverse complement strand
GTCGCGAACCATTTTACGACTACGCGACCGCCGGGCTGATGGCTTTCCTGGGCCCCTCGTTTCTGGCCGGCCGGCTGACATCGGTTTTCCTCAGCCTCATCTTGATCGCCGGTACCTACGCCTGGGCCAGCCGCGCTTTCGGCCAAAGGACCGCCTTGCTCACCGCCGCCGGCCTGGCCGTGAGCTTCTGGGCTGTGATGACAGCCCGCCAGGCGTTGCGCTCTATCACCCTGCCGGCGCTACTTGTGCTGGCCGTGTTCTATTTCTGGCGGGCAGTGGAGTTGGCACGCGGCGTTGGCAGCGGCGGCCGGCCGGCCGGTTCATTCCTGCGACGGCCGGCCACCTGGCGATTTGCGCTGGCTGGCTTGCTTCTAGGCATCACCCTCTACACTTATGTTCCGGCCCGGGTCTTGTGGCTTCTTTTCCCGGCCTTGCTCGTACTGCTGTTCTTCTACGATCGCCGCCAGCTAGAGGCGGCCTGGAGGGGCGCGCTGCTGACACTTGCCTCAGCAGCGGCGGTGGCAATTCCGCTCGTGCTCTATTTGACCGCCAACCCAGGGGTGGAGGCCCGGCTCTCAGAACTAAGCGTTCCGCTCACGGCCGCCCGCCAGGGTGACTTTGGGCCATTAGTAGAGAATATCGCCGCCAGCTCGCTGCTGCTCACTTTCGAGGGAGACAGCTATTGGCGCTATAACATTCCGGGCCGGCCGTTCCTGTCGCCGATCATGGCCGGTTTGTTCTTCGCCGGCCTGATCGTTGGCCTGTACTGGATAGTGGCCGGTAGCAGGCTCCCTGGCGGCGGACGCCTCTCGGCGGCGGGGCGGCTGCCTCGCCAGGTGGGCTTCCTCTTTTCCGTGCTGTGGTTATTGCTTGGACTTTCGCCTGCCCTGGTAAGCGGGCCAGAACTCAGCACAACGCGCGCCATCGGGTTACAACCTGTGTTGTACGTCTTTCCGGCCATGACCTTGACGGCATTCCTGGCCTGGCGGCGCTTGCCACAGAAGTTGAGCCTGGCTCTGGTCATCTTGCTATTTGCCGGGCTCTATTTGCAGACGGGGCGTGATTACTTCTTCATCTGGGCAAACGAGCCAGAGGTGCGCGTTCAATACGAGACCTCCCTAGTCGAAACGCTGGACTATGTCGGACGCCATGACGACAGCGCGATGGCTATCTCTACGACCACGCCTAACCGCTACCATAGCCCGGCCGTCGCCACGTTGACATTGGCCGACGCCGATAACGAATTGCGCTGGTTCGATGGCAACCATAGCCTGTTGGCGCCCCAAGAAGAAAAGAGCAGCCTCGTTTTCAGTGGATTCGCGCCTGTAAATCCCCATCTGGCAGGTTACCTGGATGGCGGTCCCGTAGACCAGCTACCGACGAGAGACAGCGATTTGGATCGCCCATTGGTCGTCTATGAAACCAACGGCCGCGAACTGGCAGAGATGTGGAGCGTCCGATTCGACGATTCGCTGGTAGCGCCGGCCGGAGTCGAGGCTCCGGTGCAGCTCGGCGAATCGGTCCAATATCTAGGCTACGAGATCTTGACCCCCGATGCCGGTCCCGGCGGCGCTCTGCAGTTGGCCACCTTGTGGCGGGTCGTGCGTCCGCTCGAAGGGGCGGTGCTATTCAGCCACGTTTTGGGGCCTGATGGCATGCCTTTGGCCCAGGCTGACCGGCTAGACGCGCCAGGCGACCAGTGGGTGGCTGGTGATGTGTTCATCCAACTTCACGAAATTTACTTGCCCGCTTCCCTAGCTCCCGGCGACTATCCCGTGGCCATCGGCGCTTACACCGACCGCGACATGGTCCGCCTACCGGTGATTATCGGCGGCCAGGTTTCCGGCGATCATCTACTCCTTCCGGCGCTCAATATCGACTCATGATCCAGGCCGCACTCTCCCCGCGATGTTTGCGACACCGCCAACTCGTGCTTCCCCTCATAGCGCTGACTTTGCTGGCCTTCTTCTTGCGTGTCTGGCAGCTGGACGAAGCGCCGCCAGGCTGGCGGGACGACGAGCTGATCAATTCATTGGTCATTTCGCAGAGGGTGCTTGACGGCGATTGGGCCGTTTACTACCCGGATGCTTCGGGGCACGAGGCCCTGTACCACATTCTTAACGCCGCCATGCTGGCTCTCTTTGGTCCGGGTACGGCCGGTATCCGGCTACTGTCGGCTATCCTGGGCACACTCACGGTGCCGCTGACCTATGTGGTGGGCCAGCGCCTATTTGGCCGGGCGGTCGGTTTTCTGGCCGCGGCCCTCATGGTCGTCAGCTTCTGGTCGCTAATGTATTCGCGGGTCGGCATCCGCCATATCAGCTTGCCGGTATTCATGCTGGCCGCTTTTTACTTCTTCCTGAGAGGCCTGGGGATAGACGGCGCGCGGACCATTAGGGACGAGGACGATCATCTGCCGTCTCCAGGCCGACGGACCGACTTCCTATTGTCCGGCCTGTTCATGGGCATCGGCTTCTATACTTATTTCGCGTCACGCGGCATACCGCTGATCCTGTTGGCTTTTTGTGTTTATCTCCTGCTCTTTCAGCGTTCGAGGCTGCGCGACCGTTGGCGCGGCCTGATTCTCGCTTTCGCCGTGGCTTTAACGTTGGCATTGCCGCTGGCTATCACGCTCGGCCGGCAGCCAGAGTCAGAGGCTCGCGTCGAGGAGTTGGCGGTGCCCATTACGGCGGCTCGGGAGGGCGACTTCGCCCCCCTGACCGAACACGTGAGTCGCACTTTGGGCATGTTTCACGCCGGAGGCGACGAAGAGTGGCTTTACAACATCCCTTTCCGGCCGGTATTTGGGCCACTGGCGGCCGTTTTCTTCTGGTCCGGCGTAGCTATTGCCGCCTGGTATGCGCTGGCGCCATTGGGCCGGCTGATCCGCCGCCGGGAAGGTTTACACGCTAGGCCGAATAGGAATGACGATCTGGAAGCCGCCGGGTCCTTTGTGCTCATTTGGTGGCTGGCCGGCATTTCACCTGGTTTCATGAGCGTTCCAGCGGCCAGTCTGGGGCATACGATCGTCGCCCAGTCGGCGACCTACATCCTGGCTGCCCTGCCGATTCTGGTTATCGGCCGCCTCAGCCAGCGCTTGTTCAGCGGGTCCGGCTCTCGTTCAGCGGCCTGGCTGGCGCCCCTTGGCGCCGGCCTGTTGCTGCTGGTCGCCGTGGCCTGGCGGGACTTGCCAGATTACTTCGTCAGCTGGCCCGAGCGCGGTATGACTCGCTTCCTGTATCGGGCCGACATCCGCGACCTGGCCGGCTATTTGAACGAGCATCCCGACCTGACCGATATTGGTGTGGCCAGTTTTCTGGCCGGCCCCTGGGATCGCCTGGCCCTGGACATAGACTTGCAGGAGCCAACGGAATTCCGGCCTCGCTGGTTCAACCCTGAACGAGTTACCCTATTGGAAACAGGCGGCGAAGCGGCAATGACCTTCAAGGGTGATGTGCCGGGTCCCCCACTTGACGACTCTAGCTACGTTCCGCTGACCGGCGTGTCGGCCGGCGCGTTTGACCTTTACGAAGTGAGCTACGAGCCCTCACCGGCTAGTGCCGAGGCCGTATGCTTCCAGAATGGCCTGTGTGCGACAGAGGCTCAGTACGACAGCGGCGACGGCCGTCTCAGGGTGATCTGGCAGGTAGCCCAACCACTCGATGTGCCGCCCCAGCCTCTGATAAGTAACCCACCGCCTCCAGATGTATATGCCGGGCCTCGTCTACTTGTTTTCGCTCAACGCTTGGATGAAGAGGGCCACGTACTGGACGGCGATGACGGCCTGTGGATCGACGCGACGACCTTAATGCCGGGTGATCTTTTTCGCCAGGTCCACTTTCTATCTGAACCCGGGGACGCGGCCGGCCTCGTGGTGTTTGGTCTATACGACCCGATGACTGGCGACCGTATCCTGACCACCGATGGCCGTGATCACCTCCACTTAGAAGTAGAATCATAAAATCAGATGACGAGAGGCAGCGCACCAATACAATATTGGCCGGAACGCAAGACAGAATGAACGCCGAAGAACATTCAAGAGCCAGCGAAATGCGCTTGGCCCGCTGGGGGATCGTCGTACTCCTCCTGGTGTTCGTCGCCATGGCCCTGGCCTACAGCATCGTCAACCCTTTGCACGAAGCGACCGACGAACTGCGCCATTACAGGTTCGTGCGCGTCGTCGCCACTACCGGCCAGCTGCCGGTACAGGGACACGAAGAATGCCGGTCGCAAAGCCATCACCCGCCGCTGTTCTATGCCTTGGGAGCGCTGACCACCTTTTGGATTTATACTGGTAGAGCGGTCTGCGACTCGCCGCCGGTCAACCCGTTTTGGGCCTACCGCTACTGGGAAGTAGGCCAGGACAATAAGAACCTGTATCTGCACGGAGCAGATGAATCATTCCCCTGGTACGGCGAAGCGCTGGCGGTCCATCTCATCCGAGCTCTTAACGTGTTCGTCGGAGCAGGCGTTGTCTGGCTCACCTGGGCCGCGGCCAGGGTGATCTGGCCTGGAAGGGCAGCCTTAGCCCTCGGTTCCTCGGCCTTCGTGGCCTTCAACCCCATGTTCCTGTACATGTCCGGCGGCATCAACAATGACGTTATCGCCGCCTTCAGTGGAGCGGCCGTTGTCTATGCCTGCATTCGTTTGCTAGACGCGCCGGAGCGGCTGAATTGGCGTTGGGGAGTCGTCTTTGGCGGCCTCTACGGCCTGGCCCTGCTGAGTAAATTCAATCTGTCGCCGATCATCGTCCTGATCGCGGCCGCCGCCGCTTGGGCCGCCTGGCAGACGGCCGGAACAGCCAATTCAAGATCTGTTCCAGGAACTCGTGTACACGGCCGCTGGCGCCGATTCCTGCGCCTTTGGCTGCCGGTCATGTTTCTGGCGCTGCTGGTCGCCGCGCTCATGGCCGGCAGGTGGTTCATTCGCAACCAGGCGCTGTACGGCGAGCCAACCGGCTTCCAGGAAGTGACCGAACTTTGGGGTGTCAGGAACCCATTCGAGAGCCTTGGCCTGGCCATATCTGAACTGCCTTATGCCTGGACGACACTATGGGGGCGATTCGGCTACGGCCAGATACCGTTGCCTGATATCATCTACGATGGCCTGAAGGTAGTCGTCGGCGCGGGCCTTCTGGGAGCGATTCTGGGCTTCTTCCGATCGGGCCCGAGATTGCGGGCTATGCTGCTGCTCCTGGCGGCCGCGGCGCTGCTCTTCTCCGCCGTGCTCTTTAACTATATGCTGGTCAGTCCGGCCGGACCCAACGGCCGTTTCTTCTTTCCGGCCCTGTCGGCGTCGGCGATCCTCGTCTTTTTTGGCTTGAACTGGTGGCTGCTCTTTATCAGACGAATTATTCTGAACGCTTTACAGGGAACCACCGACGATGAAAATGGGCGACGCCGGGCGACCGGAACCCTGGCGCTGGTCGTAACGGCTAGCATGCTACTTCTATCGTCTTGGGTTCTAGTCGGTTACCTGGTGTCAGCCTATGAAGAACCGGCCGCGCTAGCAGAGGATGCTGCCAGCCCCAACCCAATCAACGCCCGTTTCGATAGCCTGGTAACTCTCCTCGGTTACCAGATCAGCGCCGACACTGTGCAGCCCGGGGGGCACCTGGACGTCGAACTCTACTGGCAGGTAGACGCCCAACCGCCGGGCAATTACGTGCTGTTCATGCACCTGTTCGACGAGGCGGGAACCATGGTCGCCCAACGTGATACCCACCCCGGTCTCGGTAATTTCCCAACCAGCTTGTGGCGGCCAGGTGACCGCTTCGTGGATAGAGTTCGAATTCACTTACCCGAGACGGCCTACGCGCCGGAGACGGGGACGATGAGCTTAGGTCTCTATGATCCAGACGGTTACCGCTTGGCTGTCGGCGACGCGAACGGCAACGTCATTGGCGACTCGCTCGACCTGGCCCAGGTGAAGATCGATCCTAACAAAGGGGATCTTCCCAATCCATTAACAAAGGATTTCGCTAACGATATCCTGCTGCTAGGTTATGATTATGACCAGAGGCAGCTCTCGGCCGGGGAGAAATTGGGAGTTACTCTCTATTGGCGAGCATTGCGCGACGTCGACGTTGATTACGTCATGCGATTCCGGTTGATAGATGCCGACGGGCAAGAACGAGCCGCGTACAACAAGAGGCCGGGCTCCGGCAAAATGCCCACCGATACCTGGCTTGACGGCCAGTTCGTGGAGCAAGCCTTGGGCTTGCTCATCCCAGAGGACGCGCCGCCCGGCCGCTATGTCGTCGATCTGACGATCGTGGACGCGGACAGCCGACAGCGCGCCAGTATATTGGCCGAGGAAGGTCACCAGATAAACGCTCACCTTCCCCTGGCCGAGATATCCGTGGTCGAATGATCGACCTTGCGACCCCCGGTAAGCCCTATCTATCGTAGACAAAACGTAGGGAAGGCATCGAAAAAGGCGACCCACCCAGATTGACATGGCCTTATTCGTGGATATACTTAGAATATGAATGGTGGAGCAGATTGCTTAACATTCACGCAGACCAAAGCGCACGTTGCCCACGTGCGTTTTTTTGTATCTGCGTCTCGTCTCGGACTGCTCCGTATGGTGAACTAGGAGAATGAAATGGACTATGGCATGATCGGCAAGATTGAGAAGGCAAAGATCTATGAGGAAGAACGAGACCGCATAGAATTCGAGTCATTTCAGGTCAACATCCAGGGCGACAACAATAGACAAATTGTTGGCT
>CP070688.1:3512722-3516304 GCA_020353135.1 Chloroflexota bacterium | reverse complement strand
TGGGCCCTATCATGCGAGTATCCGATTTGTCAAGATAGTCTCTCACCACCAACATGTCCTGAACTGGTATCCCTTCGGTCAGGCAGATGACCAGGTCAACCCCGGCATCAACCGCCTCGAAAATCGAATCGGCCGCAAAACGAGCCGGTACTGAAATCATTGAACAATTGGCGCCTGTCTCCTTGACGGCCTCGGCCGCTGAATCAAAAACGGGTACGCCGTGCGCTTCCTGCCCTCCCTTACCGGGAGTCACCCCACCGACGATCCTGGTTCCGTAGTCCAACATCTTTCTCGTGTGGAACATCCCCTGGCGTCCGGTGATGCCATGAATTAGCAGTTTCGTATTCCCATCAATTAGAATGCTCATTCTGACTCCTGCTGGCTATCTCTTCGCTATCCTAACAGCTTTGTCGGCCGCCTCGGTCAACGTAACAGCGGTCTCCATATTTGCCTCTGATAAGATGCGCATGCCTTCTTCAGCATTGGTCCCCAACAATCGCACCACCATCGGCACATCAGTCTTTATCTGCGCAAGCGCCGTTACAATGCCCCTGGCGACCTCATCGCCGCGAACAATGCCGCCAAAGATATTGATGAGAATCGCCCTGACATTTTCATCTGACAAGATGATTTTCAGCGCGGCCGTTACGCTCTCGGCAGTGGCGCCGCCGCCAATGTCCAGGAAATTGGCCGGTTCGCCTTCATATTCCTTGATGACGTCCATCGTCGCCATCGCCAATCCGGCGCCATTGACCATGCAACCTATCTCCCCGTCCAGCTGGATGTAGCTCAAACCGTTTTGGCGTGCCTCACGTTCCGACGGAGTTTCTTCGTCGACGTCCCTCATGGCCGCCAATTTAGTTTGGCGGTAAAGGGCATTGTCGTCAATAGAAAGCTTGCCGTCAACGGCGAGCAACTGCTCGTCGCCGGTCACGACAAGCGGATTAATCTCAGCTAATGAGGCGTCAACACCTAGAAAAGCATCATACAGCGCGCCGGCAAGGTTGTGAAACTGTCCTAACAACTCTTTACTCCTCAATCCCATCGCCCTGGCCACGCCATGGGTCTGGTATTCACGAAGCCCGATCGTTGGGTCGATGTGAATCTTGATGATCTTCTTCGGCGTCTCTCGGGCTACCTGTTCGATATCCATGCCCCCAGCCGCTGAGGCCATCATCATGGCCGACCGTTTCCCGCGATCGATTAGCATCGCCAGATAGATCTCGTCCCGAATGTCGGCGGCTTCGTCAATCAGCACCTTTCGGACCGTGAAATTCTTGATGCGCATGCCCAAGATTTGAGCCGCGGCTCCGGCGGCCTGTTGCGCATTCTCGGCTAGCTCAACGCCGCCTGCCTTACCGCGCCCACCAGTGAGCACCTGGCTCTTGACCGCAACCCGGCCGCCTAGTTCCTCGGCGATTGTTCGCGCCTCTTCAGGGGTCGAAGCCACCTCCCCCCGCGGGATTGGCACGCCATAATCGGCAAATATCCGTTTCGCCTGATACTCGTGCAGATTCACTCCACAACTCCTTTCTTTCCGTCACTTTCTGTTCAGTCGGGCCTTTCAGCATCGGCTAGCCCTTTTCAGCAACGCGGGCAATTGTAGCACGCCCACCGGAGGTGGTCTATGATAGCCAGGCCCGTTTTGCTCAGTATTTGGCCATCTCGATCACTCGGCCTTCGACGGTCAGGAACTTGCCCAACAGATTTGCCGTCAGGCACGAGTGGACCGGCAATATCACCAAGAGATCACCCACCTGCGTACGATTGAATAACTTCTCTTCTGCCTGCACGATACCATGCTCTTGTGACAAGGACACCACTGCGCTGTCCTTATACATGGATGACCACCCTTGCCCGGTCGGCAACGCTATCCGTCCGTAGATTTCACGGCCGTCATCGCCTGGAATCGATTCCTTCGACAGGTGAACCGCGCCTCCATAAATGACCAGTTGAGATTTCGAACCGTGCTTGGCTACCACTGGACAGGCGACAGCCATGGCGATGTCAGCCTCGCTACATGCCTCGAACGTCAGTTGAGCCAGATCGTAGAATACGAAATTTCCGGGTCTCACCTCGTCAACAGATTCAAGTCGCGGCATGATGCTGCAGCTTGGCGTATCGCCAACGGACAGAAGCAACTGCCAACCCTCGACCGCTAAGGCGTCTCGAGCATGCTCCAGACGAGAAGCTGTCTCTCGATAGATTTCGACGATCCTGTTCACGGATCCTGCACCATAGGTGTGCCCGGCATGAGCTAGCAAGCCGGTCAGCCTCAAAGTCTGCGTCTGTTCCACTGCACGAGCCACCTCGGACAACATGCCGATGTCATCCCACTGAATGCCCGTCCGGCCGTAACCTGTGTCTACCTTGATCCACGCGGCCGTCTCGTAGCGCTGTTTCATGGCTAGAGCTTCGACCGTTTCAGTTGATTCAACCAGAAGGTTTAGCCGAATCTGACCCGCCAATTCATTCACGATGGCTACCTGGCGTAAATTCACTGGAAAGGCAATTGTTATGTCCGACCAGCCGTGGCGTGTAAAATAGACAGCCATATCTACGGACGACACGGTGATGGCTCCCACGCTTTCTTCACGAAACCACTCGCCCACCCCGGCCGACTGGTGGGTCTTAAAATGAGGCCGGAATCGGACGCCGCTGGCAGCTGCCTTGTCGGCCATGCGCCGGATATTCCGTCTGGCCCGCGCCTCATTGAGCACCAGCGTCGGCCGCTGTATATCGGAAATATGCGTCATCGGTCGGCCTCGCTACGGCTTCTTGTGCTGGACATCAGTCGTGCCCAAGGATCGGGTGAGCCTCATAAGGCTCTTCCAATTCGGCAAGATCGGTCTTGGACAGCTTGATGTTCGCGGCTCCTACCGTTTCCTCCAGATGCTGAATCCGGCGTACGCCGACGATTGGCGCCGTGACGCCGGGTTGATGAAGCAGCCAGGCCAGAGCGATTTGAGCCGGACTTACGCCATGGCGTTCGGCCACCGCAATGACCCGCTCGACGACGTCGAAGTCAGATTCCCGATAGTACATATCGTCAGCCAGCGAATCATGCTTGGCGCGGATCGTGTCGCCCCCGCCTTCGCGGTATCTATTGCCTGCCAGGAATCCTCGGGCGAGGGGACTCCATGGCAGCACACCCACCTCTTGATCCCGGCACAACGGCATCATTTCCCGCTCTTCTTCCCGGTAAACCAAATTGTAGTGATTCTGCATAGAGACGAATTTGTTCCAACCATTTCGCTCGGCTGAGAAGAGCATCTTGGCGAATTGCCAGGCAAACATGCTTGACGCGCCCAGGTAGCGAGCTTTTCCGACGTTCACCAGGTCATCCAGCGCCCGGAGTGTCTCTTCGACGGGCGTCTCGTAGTCCCAACGATGAATCTGGTAAAGGTCCAGATAGTCAGTGCCCAGGCGCCTCAGGGAATCATCAACTGCGTCCATAATATGCTTGCGCGACAGGCCGCCGGCGTTTGGATCCTCACTCATCTTGAAGAAGACCTTGCTGGCAATTACCACCTCTGAACGAACAGCCATGTCGTTAAGCGCCCGACCCAAAATCTGCTCGCT
>CP070688.1:3509382-3512622 GCA_020353135.1 Chloroflexota bacterium | reverse complement strand
CTTGCAGCAGTTCTGATGTATCCAGTCCCGCTTCCAGACGCGCCTTTTCAATCTCGCGGGCCAGTTCAGGAACCATCGGCACCATTGGCGTCAAGATGAACATTCCGTCCAGGTCCACGATACGAAAAGTGTCGCCCGACTCGATGCCATACTTCGCCCGAAGGTCGGCCGGCAGAGTAAGTGTGCCTCGCTGTCGTATTTGGACTGTTGCACTCATTGGTTAGTCCCTTCCTTGAAATACGGTGGTGGCAGAAATTCCGCTGTTACAGATAATCAGTTACTCTTAGAATACTAATAGTATTGACTCAAGTCAAGCGCCAAAAACGTGCGTGGCCACGCTCCTCCCTTGACACCCGTAGCAGGTCCGAGGCGCCCGGTCCCGCGTCAAGGCGAGCATCCTCGATCTCGCGGGCTCGCAGGCCAGTCCGGGCACCTGCGACTCCGTCGGGGCAAGAAGGAAGACGCCCTTCAGGTCGATGAGGCTGAGTGAGTCACCCGGCTTAATGCCGCGTTACTGGCGATTGCCGGCCGGGAGGGTTGTGGATTGAAGTATTTTCATGGAGCGTACGCCCTCTTTAGATTGGGGGACAAGCCATGGGTTGACAATTCGTGTAAATAGTATGTAAAATACATATTATACACATTTTAGAGTGATGCACATGGAAACTGTCCGAACCATACGAAAAACCGACCTGGCTCGGCAAACGCGAAAGGTGATCCGTGACGCGCAGCGGGGCCTCACCATCGTGGTCGAGAATCACGGGGAAGCCGAGGTAGCCATCGTCGACATCCTCGACTACCGGATATTGCGGGCGCTGACTCGCTTCTACGTCGAACCAACGGCCATTGAAACCGGCGCGCTCCTGGCCATTGACCTGAATGGCGAACTGGCGCCGGACGAGAAGGTGGAAGTGGTCATGACCCACTACCTGGCCGGGGCCATCGAGTTGGGCCAGGCGGCCGAGTTGCTCCAAACGCCCACCCTCGACTTGCGCACCCGCTTTTTGCGCCGCGACGTGCCCTTACGCAGGGAAGCGGCCGAGGTAGATGAAGTGGACGAATCCCGTGGCGGCGACGAGCCTGTGGCTGCCTGGTTGGCGGAGGGTTAGGGACAGTGTTCCGGCCGGGGGCGGCGCCGCGCTGAGTGCGCCGCTCTCCTAAGTGCGCCGCTCTCCTAAGTGCGCCGCTCCTCTTAGTGCGTTGATCCACCGATAGTCACTGTTTCCCAACACCCTTTTCGGCCGCCGGACTGGCTCTTGCTTGTTACCCATTTGGCCGATAAAATCCCCCGACGTCGATTCCTTAATATCAATAGCGGAAGTGAGGTGATCATATAGCTGGATAATCTGTCTATTGTAGTTGCGAATAGCTCGCGGCCGCATCTGTATAGATACAGTTGCGTCTGCCCAAGAATTTGAACGTTAGCATACACATATACTTTTGGAGGAAAGAAGTGAGACATAGAAGTTGGTTTATACTCTTATTCGTGTTGGCCCTCGCGCTGGCTGCATGCGGCGGTGAAGTGGCCGAGCAGGTACAGGAGGCAGTTGAAGAGGCTGCCCCGACCATTGAGGCGGCCGTCACCGAGGCAGCCGGTGAAGAGGTAATGGAAGAAGGCAGCATCTGGGTACTTCTGCCGGATAGCGCCAGCTCTCCGCGCTGGGAAACAGATGACCGTCGCTTCTTCGAAGCCGCATTCGAGGAGGCCGGAGTAGAGTACAACATCGTAAACGCCGAGGGCGATGCCCGGACCCAGCAGACGCAGGCCGAGCAAGCCATCACCTCTGGGGCCAAGGTCATCCTGTTGGTGAACCTGGACTCGGGTTCGGCGGCAGCTATGATCGCCCAGGCGCGCGAGGCCGGGGTGGCGGTAGTTGACTACGACCGGCTGACTATTGAGGGTCCAGGAGCTGATGCGTACGTGAGCTTCGACAACGTCCAGGTCGGCAAGACGATGGCCGACGTACTGGAGCCCCTCATCGATGCTCAAGAAGGCACACCGCAGGTGGCGCTGCTGAACGGCGGCCCGAGTGACAACAACTCGACCTTGTTCCGCGAGGGCTACTTCGGCGTAGCCGAGCCGCACTTCAACGACGGCTCTTGGGAGTTGGTCGATGACCAGTTTGTGCCTGGCTGGGACAACCAGGAAGCGCTGGTGATCTTCGAGCAGATCCTGACGGCAGCGGACAACAACGTGACTGCAGTGTTTGCCGCCAACGATGGGCTGGCAGGCGCGGTGATCACGGCTCTCAAGAATGCCGGGATCGACCCGGGTGATGCTGGAATCCCGATCTCGGGTCAGGATGCGACGGCCGGTGGCGTTCAGCACGTCCTGGCCGGCGACCAGGCCATGTCGGTCTACAAGCCGATCAAGGCCGAGGCCGAGGCGGCCGCTGCTGTGGCTATTGCCCTGCTGAAGGGCGAGGACCTCGGCGCTCTGTCTGGTGGCCTGACCATCAACAACGGCACAAATGACATCCCCTTCATCGCCTTGACGCCCATTGGGCTCACGGCCGACAATGTCGCCGAAACTGTCATTGCCGACGGTTTCCGCACCTGGGATGAAATCTGTGTTGGCGAGTTCGAGCAGTTCTGCCCCGCCGATCGCTAGATCTGACCGGGTCAAGGGAAACGGGGTTTCTCTTTTTAGAAAGACTAGGAGAAGAACCCCGTTTCCTCAAGGTTTCGCGGCCATACGAATGAGGTTTGTCCCAATCGGGAGTCGCGAAACACTTAGAGGTTAACGTTGGGGGCGTCTGTGTCAGGACGCCCCCAGCTTCTACCGTGGCCTTATATCTGAAAACGGTAACGCGAGTGGCGGCAAATCAGAATCTGATGGCAAAAGGCTTCAACTATTCGCCATTGTCAATTGGCCTTTTACAATTCATCATTAACTCGGGAGGAAACGATGGCTGAAGCTCCAATCCTGGAATTAAAGGGGGTGTCGAAGCATTTCGGCGCCGTGCAGGCGCTGGCCAATGTGGATTTTCAGACGCTGCCAGGCGAAGTGATGGCCCTTGTGGGCGACAACGGGGCGGGGAAATCGACACTGATCAAGGGCGTCGCCGGGATCTATCCTTTTGACGAAGGCGAGATCTATTTCAACGGCAAGCGGGTGCATATTCACGGTCCCCGGGATGCTGCTGCGCTGGGCATCGAGATCGTCTACCAGGACCTTGCCCTGGCAGACAATCTGGACGTCGTCGCCAATATGTTCTTGGGACGAGAAAGTATTTCCGG
>CP070688.1:3501567-3509282 GCA_020353135.1 Chloroflexota bacterium | reverse complement strand
TGCCTGCGCGACTGCTTCAACTGCTCATTCAACTCAAGGGTGCGGATGGTTGTCGCCGCCAATTGGGCGATATTGGCCAGCAGCAGCCGGTCCGCCTCGGCCAGTTTTTCTCTAGGCGAGCGAGGAGCGACCTCCAGGCGGCCGATCTCTTCATGCTCATGGCGGATGGGGACCAACTCAACGCGATTCGGACGCTGGCCCACGCTGGCGACCGCCGTCCAGGCGCCATCGGCCTCTCCAGGCAGCCAGATAGCGACGTATGGGAACTTTAGGGCAACGGCCACAGTCTCGACCAGGCTGAGCAATATCGATTCCGGATCGTCGGCCGTCTCGAGCTGTTGTGCCAACCTGGTCAACATACCGATCGGGTCGTCCCGCTCGCCATACATGAGCCTGTTGGCCGATTTTTGCAGCCGGTCACGGAGAGGTTGAAAAATGACGGCCACAGCGCCGGTGGCCAAGAGCGCGACCAGCAAGCTCCCACGGCTTTGGAACAGTAGACTCAGCGCGCCGACGATGAATATATACAGGCCGACGATAATGACTGTCAGCGCTGCATAGACCAGCAAACGATTGACGAGCGGGTCGACGTTCCAAAGCCCATCACGCAACATTGCCATGCCAAAGGTAACCGGGATCATGAGCGGCACGAGCACATTGAAGTGGAGGGTGAACAGGGCCCAGATCGACTCGTCGATAAAACCCAGGGGTAAGAGGGCCAAGAGTAACCACGAGAATATCCATACCAGCTGCGCACTCAGGCCAAAAAGAACCCATCTCGTCTGCTGGCGCTCTGTGGAACTGGCTACGGACCGGAACCGGTAGGCCTGGCTGGCGACGCCGCAGGCGATTGCCGCGGCGAGGGTAAACAGGAAAGCGAAATAGCCTTGTTCGTCAGGCGGGTATTCGAGTCCCAGTACAGCTATCAGAGCGAGGGCCAGAAAGGGTGTCCCCAGGAGAATGGATACGAGCAGGAAGCGGCCGGCGCGCGATCGCGGGACAAAACGGCCGTCCGGAAAGATATACAGCAGCAACAGAAATAGGCCCATGCCAAGGAAGGTGAGCATGGTCTCCCAGGGCGCATCCTCGCCTCCAAGAACCAGGGAAAATGGCATAAGCAACAAAACCCACGAGACCAGCGCGGCTATCCAATCGTCAGGCCGGCGCCAGAAGATCAGCAGGGCGACCAGCCAGAAAACGGCCAGGGCTGCGTAGCGGAGCGTTGTCAGATAGATGAAGAATGATTTACCGGAAGCATACGAGGGCACGGCCGGCTGACCAAGGCCGACCAGGTATTCGCCGGCGACGGCTTGATCCGCACCACCACCGGCAAGAGGGGCTAAGGCGAGGATTAGCAACAGGATGAAGACGAGCGCCCAGACGACCCTGGTGGCACGAATTAGAGCGTTGCCGGCCTGATCGGACCTGGATGTCATCGTAGCGCCGGAAGAGTTATCCATAGATGATTATTCTAGGGCAAGCGACGATTAATGACCAAAGCGCGCTAGTCAATCCTCCCCGATCGGGGACGTTTGCTATTCAGGCCGACCAATGAGCCGACCACGACTACCGCTCCTATGAGATGCATAGCGGCCAAGCTGAGCTTGGCCGACATGGCCACCGGCGGCGTGGGCGCCTTGAACGGCAGCGCTAACGAAGCCAGGAGAACGACGGCCGAGATGATGATGAAATTCCGGTCCGGCCAGGCCGTCATCTCACTTAGAAAGACGTAAACGAGCGATGCGGCCAGCGCCCAGATGATGCTGACGAGAATCACTTCGCCAACGGGCATGGGAACCATCTCTGGCGGTGGGAACTGCTCGATCATGAGCAGCGGCTCGCCAAGCCAGCGGGTCAGGATGAAGTAGAAGATGACGTTGGCGATGGTAGCCCCGGCCACGGCGATTGGTACAGTCCACCAGAGCCTATTTACGGCCGGGCTTTCATCGCCGCGGGTCGCTGGATGCAGACCTGAAAGCGTCTCGTCAGGTTTTGTCGATCCAGATAGTCCCATTCTGTTTCCTCCAGTGGGTAAACCGTCAGACGATCAGCTGGCCGATACGGGGGCGGGATCTCTCAGCAGCCAGGCCATACCCAGTCCGGTTAAGGCGCCTGACAGTAAACCCGCGACGCCCATTGAAAGCAGTTCCCGCCCCTCTCCATCCAGAGCAAAGGCAGCCACAAAGGCTAATGCCAGGCTAGCTGTGACGATCAGTACCCAGCGGGCGGCCCGGGTTATGAAGTTCCGGAGCACCAACCATTGGCCGATTCCTAGGGTGAGGCCAAATAAGATGGCGATCGTTACGCCGGTCGGCGAGCTGGCCGTTTCGCCGGCAGCCAACAACGCTGGAAAGGCGATGGCCCACACGACGGCGGTGGCCGCGGCGCTGACCAGGGCCCATTTTCCGCCCCAACCCGCCTTCGACTTCAAAACGATCTGCTGCCCCGCGCCAAGCCCACCGCCTAAAAAGATGCCAAAGAGCGCTCCGGTGACGGCGAACCCGGCAGTCTCGCTGGTGGCTTCCAGCACGAGCTCGCCCAGGGTATAGGCGATGGGCAGCGACAACATGCCACCTATGGTGAAGCCTAAAGCGCTGGCCACTGTCCACCGGCCCCAGAAGGCCGTATCAATCTGTGCTCTTCTAATATCCATGGGTAACCTCCTCTGGTAGTTCGTTATTGTTGTCAGATGGAAGTATCGGCTCGCAAAATACCGAGTTGACCATACCTTACGATCCTTGATGTCCCGCTGTCATGGGACAGAGTCCCAAAGCGATCGGGCAATCAGACAAAGTTTTGTGGTGGCGGTTGACAGACTCGGCAAAAAGCGAACCTTCCCTGAAAAGAGATAATCCGGTCGCATTAGCCATCTTCTGAACCTTGACAAAGCGGTCTCTTCTGCGATATTCATTGACCTTTGCCCTTGAATAGTGAAGATCCGCACGGATCAGGGTCCTATTTGTTGTTTTCTGATCGCTATGGCATCATTATTTGACAGGCCTCACCGACGATATAATCCATTGACCGGCGAGTGGCTGCTGGTCTCGCCTCATCGGGCGCAACGGCCATGGCAGGGCCAGCTTGAAAAACGTCCGCCGAAAGATCGGCCGGCCTACGATCCAGGCTGCTATCTCTGCCCCGGCAACGATCGAGCCGGCGGAGCCCAGAATCCTGGCTACGAAACGACTTACGTTTTCACCAACGACTTCGCCGCGCTGCTGCCTGATGCGCCGGCGACTCAGAGGCCGGCGGCCGCCGAATCAGAGCATCCGCTACTGCAAGCTCACGGTCAAAGTGGCACCTGCCGGGTGATTTGCTTTTCGCCGCGCCACGATCTAACCCCGCCCGAAATGGCCCAAGGCGATATTCGCCAAGTGATCGACGTTTGGGCCAAGCAGACGGCTGAGTTGGGCGAGCGCTATCGTTGGGTCCAGGTATTCGAGAACAAGGGCGCCATGATGGGTTGCTCCAACGCCCATCCGCACGGCCAGATCTGGGCCGGGGAGGCCATGCCCGACGAGCCGGCGAAAGAAGATCGCCAGCAGCGGGCTTATTTCGCCGAGCACGGGCGGTGGCTTCTAGATGACTACGCGAAATTGGAGTTGTCACGGCAGGAAAGACTGGTAGTGGTCGACGAGCATTGGCTGGCCATCGTGCCGTTCTGGGCCATCTGGCCTTTCGAGACGTTGCTTCTGCCCCGACGCCGCGTCGGCCGGCTGCCCGATCTATTGTCGGCTGAGCGGGATGGCCTGGCTCACATCCTCAAGCGGCTGCTGACCCGCTACGACAACCTCTTCGAAACCTCTTTCCCCTACTCGATGGGCTGGCACGGCGCTCCGTACGACGGCGAAGATGGCGACCATTGGTTGCTGCACGCCCACTTCTATCCGCCTCTGCTGCGCTCGGCGACGGTCAAGAAGTTCATGGTCGGCTACGAACTGCTGGCCGAGGCCCAGCGGGATCTGACCGCCGAGCAGGCCGCGGCCCGGCTAAGGTCGCTACACGAAGAACACTACCGGAGTCGTACCTGATGAACGAGATGGAAAGCCCGCCTGTTAGCCTGGCCCTCGATCAACTTGGCGTCGCCCACCAGGTTTTTCGTCACCCCGGCCCGGTTACCTCCCTGGAACAGGCGGCCGAAGAGCGAAACCAGCGGCCGGAGCAAGTCGTGCGCAGCATCGTCTTCCGTCTGTCCAAAGGCGAATACGTGATGGTGCTCATGGCCGGGCCAGATCTGATCTCCTGGAGCGCCTTGCGCACCTACCTCGGCCGCTCGCGCCTGACCACCGCCAGCCGAGAGGAGATCTTGCAGGTGACCGGTTATGAGCTTGGCGCCGTGGCCCCCTTCGGCTTGCCGGCGCCGATGCGGGTCCTGATCGACGCGAGCGTGCTCGAGCAGGAAGCGCTCTCCCTCGGTTCGGGCGTGCGGGGCACGGCGATAATCATGAAGTCAGGGGACCTAATTACAGCCTTGGGCGGGGCCGAAGTTGGTCGGTTCGGTAAATCAAGCTGAAGTCATCGAAATCTATGTATTAGAACAGTTGTTCTATTTGGCATATTGGGTTACACTTGCTGCTCCTGACAGTTGACGGGCACGTTCCCACGAGCAAATAGGAGAGGCAATCCATGTATGGCAATGCGAGCGAGGCATATTTACCTTACCATTACCCCTACAGCCGGGCAATAACCATTGATTTTCGGCGTATCGCGGCGATTTTGCTCGACGTCGGGATGCTTTTAGCCGTGGCCCTGGTGGCATTTGAGATCTTCAACTTCAGCACCACCCGTTACGCGTTGGCCAGCCTATTAGGCGACATCAGCTTCGTCAGCATACGCTGGGCTACGATCCTGGCCATCGCCTTTTGCGCCATCGACTTCGCCAGTTTGCTGCGCTTTTTTGCGGTAAGACACGAAGGGAGCAATTCGGCCGAGGCCTGGTATTGGATGGGCGCCTGGCTATTGGGAGCGACGATGAATGCCTTCACCGCCTGGTGGGCGACCACGGTCATGCTGTTGGCTCAGGGCGGTAGCTCGCTGGCGCTGTTAGACACCCTGCCTATCGTCGTGGCCTTTCTGGTCTGGCTCACCCGGGTTCTGTTCATCGGCGCTTTTGGCGTGGCCAGCGGCTACCTCTTCGGCCCGGCCGGTGCTTCATCCTAAGCCGGTCGTCGGACTGCATTTCTATCCCCGCTACCGGGGCCGACGCTCGTGCCTTAGCCTGCCCCTGGCCCCTCTTCCCCAACGGTTTTTCCTAAAGTCAGGATCGTCGATTGACTTGCCATTTCCCCGCCAGCACTGGCTTGCCGGCCCGAATTTGGGCATAATGAGACAAGTGATTTTCTTGTGACTCTCGCCTAAATGCGTCAGTTTCTGGGAGGCAACCGCATGGAACTATCAACTGTCAGGATCGATAAGCCCGAAACCACGAACCTCATCCTGGGCCAATCACATTTCGTCAAGACCGTCGAGGACATTCACGAGGCGATGGTCTCGGCCGTGCCCGGGATCAAGTTTGGCCTGGCCTTCTGTGAGGCGTCGGCCAAGTGCCTGGTACGCTTGACGGGCACCGACGAGGCGCTGATCGAGCTGGCCAAGAGCAACGCCCAGGCTATCGGCGCCGGGCACAGCTTCATCGTCTTTTTAGGCGATGGTTTTTTTCCGATCAACGTTCTCAAGGCCATCCAAGGCGTGCCCGAAGTGTGCCGCATCTATTGCGCCACGGCCAATCCGACCGAGGTCATCGTCGCCCAAACCGAGCAAGGCCGGGGCATCCTGGGTGTGGTCGACGGCTTCAGTCCAAAAGGCGTGGAAGGCGAGGAAGACATCGCCTGGCGCAAAGGCTTCCTGCGCCAGATCGGGTATAAGCTGTAGAGTTCGCTGGTGGAGTTTCCTTGTACGAAGGGGAACTGAGGGGAAGTGACGCGAATTGCTCATCAGCGCCTCTACCCCCTGGCTCCTCTTCCCGATGGGCTGGTCAAACCCACTTGGAGCGCCTATAGTAGAGGGTGAGCCGCATGGCTATCAATCGGCGACCTGAAACTATATTCCTGAGTAATTCGTAGATCAGTATGTGCGCGAACAGGCAGGCGACGGTTTTATCCGATCAGTAGCCTTAGGCTGAAACCTTATTTAGGCTATCGTCTTAGACTATCATCTTGGAGTAACTATGACGTCGATGCTTAGACAAGACTACCTGTTTTCCTTGCCCGAACGATTGGTGCGATCGGCGGCGGCCGTGGTTGGCGGTACCAGTCTGCTGGTCACCGAGACGCTCTTTCCCGACGTGGTGAAGGATTCGACGACTTATCGGGTCATTGTCGGCAATTTGCAGAAGTTCATGATCGCCAGGGTGGCCCAGGTCGAATACTTTGCCGCCAGTGAAGAAGAGCGAATCATTGACGGCTACATCGGCCGCAAGCTGGCCGGCAACGTACTCGAGATGGCCGGCCTGATGACCATGCGTTTCTCACCAGTGTGGGTATTCGCCCTGGCTGGAGATGCGGCCGCCGGCAGCAAGGTATTTCTGGACCGGCTCTCAACCAACCTCAAGCAGCATGGGGTCATCGACCCTGAAAGCGATCCGGAAGATGTGGTCGGCCTGCTGGACGCCATTCAGCAAGCCTCCTCGTCCAGCGCCACAATTATGGACACCCCGCCGCTCACCCGCGAACAACTGGTGGACCTGGCCGGCGACCTGACCGACGGTTATGGGCGCATGTTCTCCACGAGCCAGTCTCTGCTGTCACGCTTCGAAGCTATACAGTCGCAGATGGAACAAACGGCCGGTGACGAAGGCCTGTCTGTCGAAGAGGTCGGCGGCGTCATGGCCATTGACGTCGCTACTTTAGGTAAGGCCGGGATTGGCACGACGATGGCCGTCGGTCAAACGGGCGCGGAGCTGTTCGGAGAGAAGATCTTGGCCAGCTATGAACGCACTCTGGACGAGTTGAACAGCCAGGGAGCGGGCGCTTATCTTGGCCGCTATATGAAACCCTTCATGGACGCGGCCGTCGAGCATTTTGATCCAAACAAATCAACCTGGACTCAAGACATGTTGTTGGGTAGGCCAGCGGCCGGGAAACCCGATGTCCAAGAATCGGCAACTGGGGAAGATATAGTCGATAAATCGATGAATGAGGCGTCAGCAGACGGTGATATTCCCGACGAATCAGCCAGTGAAGCAGCGGACGAGGCATCAACCGGCTAGGAGAGTAATCCAATGGACGAAACACCAGCGACGGCCGAGATAGCAAGCGACACTGCGGCCCAAGATGAGCAATTGGAGCAGATCATCCGCCAGTGGGAGTTGGACGACGAAGACGCGGCCAATTTGCGTTCAATAACCCGACTGCTGGTCGGTGGCGCATTGGTCGGCTACGACGAATTGCTGGCCTTTTTGCGCTCCTGGGAGGATGAGACCAGGCGGACCATCGTCCAACAGAGAAACCGCGCTCCGGCCGTCCGGGTGCCAGGAGCGGTATCGGGGCCATCTGAATCATCGTCGACCGTCTTGCGCTACGCTGCGCTGGGCTTATTTTTCGAAGCTCAGGACCGCTGGATCAGACGAGGACGGGCAGCGGCTAATTTCTTCGGGCGGACGACCGATGCGCTATTCTCGCCGGCTTTCAAGCGCATGGACGAAACCCCGCGTCTGCGTAGGTCGCGCAGACGCTTTGAGAAGCTGGTCCATAAGGGCGAAACGGTGGCCGGCCGGT
>CP070688.1:3497101-3501467 GCA_020353135.1 Chloroflexota bacterium | reverse complement strand
TGGATGTAAATGAAGACCCTGATGATCCACGCACGGACGAGGAAGAGCGCTTGATCGGAGCGCATCCCGATTGTCCCGCAACTTGTCCGGAGCAAAGTCCTGATAGCGACACTGATATTAATGTCTACTACCTGAGAGATATTGGAGGTAATGCCGTTGGGCGTGCTTATGGGGGTGCCCCTGTGGTCGTGGTTGAAGGACCCAGTGCCTCAACCACAACGCTGGCACATGAAATAGGCCATAAGCTTATCATTGGTTGGGCCTGCAGTAATGATGATGACGGCGTCAGCCCAGAGCACAAGGATGCGGAATGCAATTTATGGTCAGATGTGAACGATATAAATATCATGAAGGTTCCCACTGCCGATGATAGAAAAGATGTTGCCCAGTCCCAGGTCGAAAATGTCTTAAATAGGGCGAGGTTCAATAACAACCGGCATCCATTTGTCGTTTTCGAGCAATAATCATGAATCAAGATATCTTGAAACAGATTGAATTATTACTCCAGCCGACTGATGATGAAGCATGGTGGTACAGGAAAGTCAAGACTCTCGATGATGAATTGGCTGTTCCTTATTTGATCGAGATTTTACTCGACCAGAATGAAACTTTGTTGAGGCGAAAGACAGCATCAACAATTCTTGGAATATTGGGCAATGAAACAGCTGTCGAACCACTTTGCCAGATGATGAATGACGCAGATACCACTTTGCGTGGACGTGCGGCAAAGGCATTAGGAGGCTTCGGAACGCTTGAAGGACCGCCATTGCAACAACTCATACAAGGCTTGGATGACGAAGCCTCTTACGTACGTAGGAGTTCAGCCAAGGCGCTAGAGAAGCTGAATTGCGCCGAAGCCTTGCCAAAGCTGAAAGAAATGAGTGAAAGCGATAAAGAACTGACGAACCAGGAAGTCGCTCGAAAAGCAATAAGGGCATTAGAGGATTCTCCATAAGAAATGCTCAAACCTGCCTACAAACTCACCTTCGGCCGCGAAGCCGGAGGATCATCAGGACTATTAGGTGCAGTCAGTAGCGTGGGCGGTGGCCGGATCGTCGACACCACCGACGAGCCCCAGGCCAGCACCATGGTGGATTTGACTGAGTCCCTGGATATGGAGACGCCGGCCGACAGCTTCACGTTGCTGTTGGGCCAGGTGGGTAGCTCCCGGCTGGCGCGGGACCAGGAGGTGACAATTGAGCTGGGCTATGACGGCCAGGCGTTGACCCAGGTGATGACGGGCGGGATCGTGCGCCTGACGCCGGGTCTGACTACCAGCCGGGTGATCGGCCACAGCGCGGCCGAAAAATTGCTGCACACCTTTGTCGACAAGACATATGAGAGCAAGACGGCCGGCCAAATCGTGCGCGACCTGGCTGGCCAGGCCGGGGTAAGCGTGGCCGCGGCCGATACCGGCATCAACTTTCCGGCCTACGTGGTCGACGGCCGGCGCGACGTCTACCGCCACATGCGCCGCCTGGCCGAGCTCTGCGGCTTCGACCTCTACGTCAATCCGGAAGGCCAGCTGGTCTTCAAGAAGTTCACCAGGGGCGACACGGTACACAGACTTGAGTATGGGCAGCACGTCGTCGAGCTGGCACTCCTGCAGGCCGACCCTTTGGCCGCGCAGGTCGAGGCCTGGGGCGAAAGCCCCGGCAGCGGCGGCGGGGCCGAGTCTTGGGCCTGGCTGACCAAGGATTTCAGTAGCGCCAGGGGCAAGGCCGGCTCCGGCGAGCCCAAGTTGCTGCTGGAACGGCCGGCCCTGCGCACGGCCACCGCGGCGCGTACGGCCGCCCAGGCGGCCCACACCCGCATCCAGCGGCGCACCATTCGCGGCCGTCTCACGATCGCCGGCCGGCCGCAGCTCAAGCTGGGCGACGCGGTCAGTCTCAGCCAGGTGCCCGAAGAGCCCTTGAACGGTACCTTCCAGGTGCGCAGCGTGACCCATCGAATCAGCAAGCCAGGTGGCTTCACCACCACCGCCGCCTTTCAGAGTATCTGATGACCAGTGACTAGCAATCAGCGACCAACGACCAATGCCTGACATTTTTTCACCGGCAATTATTCACTGATAGCGGAGTATTTTGTGTCTGAAACAATGATCGACACTATCCAACAGATCATCCGCCACGAGATGCGCTCGATGCGCGTGGCCGAAATAGGCCTGGTGGAGAAGGTCTATCCACACAGCAGCGGCGGCGACAGCGACAATTATGGCTGCGACGTGCGCCTGAAGAACAGCGACCTGCTGCTGAAGCGCGTGCCCATCGCCACCGGTCACATTGGCACCGTGGCCATCCCCAACGTGGGCGACCTGGTATTGCTGACATTCGATAAGGGCGACGTCAATCAACCGATCGTGATCGGCCGCTTATACAACGACAAGGACCGGCCGCCGCTCAACAAAACGGATGAGATCATCTTCCGGCTGCCCCTGGCGGAGGCTGACAACAAGACGATCAAGGCCGATATCCGCAACATCAAATCCAACAATCCGCCGCGCGAGATCTTGATGGAGATGCCGCCCAAGATCACGCTGCAGATCAACGACGGCATCGTGCACGCCACGGCCGGCAAAACGGAGATGAAGCTGGATCAGACTAACCAGACCGGTGGCAAGGTCACCGTCCTGGCTGGCGGGACCAAGATCATCATGAATCAGGATGGCGACCTGACCATCGAAGCGCAAGGCGCCATGACGCTGAAGGCAAAGCGTGACTTGAAGTTAGAGGGGCTGAATGTCACCATCAAAGGCAAGATCAAGACAAGTATTTCGGCCGGCACTGAGGCCGAATTGAAGGGCGATGTCGGCGCTACCCTCAAAGGGGGCGCTTCGGCGAAGGTGCAGAGCAGTGCACTTACTGAGATCAAGGGCTCACTGGTCAAATTGAATTAAAGGAAAGGCGATATGTCCAAACCGGCTGCAAGACTCGGCGATATGCACGTTTGCCCTTTATCCGATGGGCCCAAACCGCACGTGGGCGGACCGATCATACTGGGCGCACCAAACGTGTTGATCGGCGGTATGCCGGCCGCGCGACTCGGCGATACGGCCACCTGCGTGGGTCCGCCCGATACGATCGTCATGGGATCGGCCACCGTCCTTATCGGCGGCAAGCCGGCCGCCAGAATGGGAGATTCGACAGCTCATGGCGGGACGATCGTCGTCGGCTTTCCACAGGTCTTGATTGGCGGCTAGAAAGGAACTTTGAATGGCGAACGAACTATTGGGAACAGATCTGCGGTTGCTACGCAACCTGGAGCGCCAAAACGACCGCGACCTGGGCCGGGACTTGGTCACGGCGCCACGGTCAGTCACTGGCGACGTCGATCTGGCCTCGCTGAAAGGCGTCGAAAATTTACAGCAGGCCCTCCTGCTGCGCTTCCTGACGCCGGTTGGCGAAATGGCCATCCTGGGCCATCCTTCCTACGGCTCCCGGCTACACGAGTTGATCGGAGAGCTAAACAACCAGACGAATCGCAACCGGGCCAAGATGTTCGCGTTGCAGGCCCTGGCCCAGGAGCCGCGGGTAGAGGAAGTACTGCGCGTGAACGTGACCACGGCCCGCAGCAACCCCAACCAGATCAACATCGACGTTTCCTTGAAGGTGCTCAGGGAAGGCACCACCCTCAACATGGTATTCCCCTTTTTCCTGGACGGAGCGTAAGCGATGGATGATCAAACAGTCACGCTAATCAATCGCCCATACTTGGAAATCGTCGACGACATCCTGACCGCCATCGTCGGCGGAGTGGTCAACGAGCCGATCATCTTCGACGTGAAACGAGACCTTTACAACCTGGCGGAGCCGGCCCAGGATGTGCGCGGGATCTCCGGCGATATCTGCAGAAACGGCGAAGTACTACACCACGTCTTTCAAAAGGAGATAGACTTCGTCTTTAACGACGCCGAGAACGCCGTCGTCTGGCTCGACGCTGATCTGCCTGACGACCGATCGACTTTCTACGTCGACTATTTCCGCCAGAATGGCGACTCGCCCTTGTCGGACATCAACGTCGGCAGCGTGACCCGCACCATAAGCGAGGCTATCGGCCGCGAGATCGCCACCGTTTACCAACAGATCAACCAGGCCTACCTGGCCGCCTTTGTAGATACGGCCGGAGGCAAGTCGCTGGATCTGGTGGTTTCCATCCTGGGGATCGAACGCAAGACGAAAGAATTCGCCGAAGGCAGGGTGACCTTTTTCCGCGACCCTGAGATCGACGGCAACATCACCATCCCCCAGGCCGTTCTACTGGCCACCGAAAAGGACGAGGCGACCTTCGAGACCCGCCAGCCGCGTACGCTGCAAGAGGGGCAAGTACGCATTGATGTACCCGTTCGCGCTACCGACGAGTTCAGAGG
>CP070688.1:3494216-3497001 GCA_020353135.1 Chloroflexota bacterium | reverse complement strand
TCACTCGGGCCAGCAACTCGCGCATGCTGAAGGGCTTGGTCATGTAGTCGTCGGCTCCCATTTCCAGGCCGACCACCTTGTCAACCACTTCATCGCGCGCGGTCAACATGAGAATGGGCACATTGGTTTCCTGGCGCAGGATGCGGCACACCTCAAAGCCGTCTAGACCCGGCAACATGACGTCGAGGACGACCAAATCCGGCTGCTCACTGCGGGCGATCTCGATTGCCTGGCGACCGGTCGTGGCCTGGCTGACTTCATACCCCTCCCGCGAAAGATTGTAATCCAACGTCTCCAAGAGCACAGGCTCGTCTTCAACCACAAGTACTTTTTGCCTCATGGTTTCGACTTTAGCCGATCGGAACGTATATTTCAACCCGCGGCAATGCAGGGGTGCCGGTTGGTCAATTCTCTGATTGGGCCACGACCTCGGCCAGCGACGTCTCCTGCCCCCTCCGGCCGAACAGCAAGCGCAGCAACATGATCGTCACCGCCAGCACCGGGCCGAGCGAGGCCACGGCCGCGACCTGTAAAGCCCAAAGCCCTCTCCAGGCGGCCGGCCATAGACCGGTCAGGGGCACCAGGGATATTAGCAAGATGAGCACGGCAGCGACCAACCAGCGTTGGCCGGACACGGCCGCCCGGCTCCAAAGCTGGCGGGCGGCCACCACCAGGCCCAGTGTCACGAAGCCAAGCAACAGGGCGTGCAGGTAGAAGATACGCAGGCCGTTCTGCTGCGCCCAGCGAGCCGTGACCGGCATAACCATACCCAGGCCGATGAGAGCCTTGAGCGCCAGCAAGGAGAGCGGAATACGCCAGCCCGTGGCTCCGGCCGAGACGGTTGGCCACAACGCCCGCACGGTGAACAGCAGCCCGGCGCCTACCAGCAAGCCGCCGATCCCGGCGATGGCCCGCAAGCCGCCTGGAACCAGGTTCACCGGCATGGCTAACAAGAAAATGACCGGCAAACCGATGACGATCAGTTGTTCTCCCCAGCGGGCCGCGAATTCGGAATCGGCTTTGTGGGAAGCGTAAATCAGGCCCAAGACAGCCAGCACAAACCAACCTTCGGAGAACATATCCAGGAACAGGTGGGTCATGGCCAGCGACCAGAAGGGGTCTTCGACGCCCAGCCGGCTGACAACAGCCACCCCCCAAGCGCCAAAGGAGGCCAGGATCATGAAGATCAGCGCCGCATCCCAGAAGCGCAGCGGCCGGACACGGGTTGCGCTTCTGGTTGCCTTGAAATAGAGGTAGGCGTATGCGTACCAGGCCAGGACATTGAGGGTGGCGGCCATTACCGAGAGGGGTAGCCGGCTACTGCCTATCTCGGCCGATTGGTAACCAAATAACAGGAACGGGATGTAAGCTAACAAAGCGGCGGCCACGGTCGCGCCCATCGCCCATTGGAAGCGGCGGGAAACCGGCCGGCCGCTCAGACGGGGCAACCAGGCGGCGATAAGGCCCATCAGGGCCGGCGTAGCCCAGCCGAAGTACATCAAGTGGGAATGGGCGTGGCGCACATTCACCAGGTAAAGACCGGCCGGCAAGCCACGCAATTGACCGTAGCGCAGTAACGAGCCGGTGAGACCGGCCAGAACAAATAACCCAAGCGCCGCGGGCCAGATCCAGGGAATTTTGCTTTGTCGCTCCAACGTCGTTTCCTTTTTGAATGGGACGCAGATTTACAAGATCTACAGGATATAGCCAGCGGCGATGAGTAGGCCGCCTAGGATCTCGGCTCCGATTTCGCTGAATCCGAAGCGCTTGATATTGGCCACAGGCCGGACCCGGGCAACGGCCCAGATAGCACGGACCAGGAAACCGGCAAAGGGCGTTACGGCCAGCCAGGGAATCGCTTCCAGCATAGCGGCCGTGGCGACGCCCAGCAACACAAGGCCGTGAACCCAAACCACAGGCATCCGATTTGCTGATCGGCCGTGCGTGTCAGCGATGCGCAGGCGGACATAAAGCACACCCAACCCGTTCTGCCCGGCCATCAAAGCCCACAACGCCCAGGCCGTGTCGTCCAGTTGCCCGGTAGCGGCGATATAGGCTGCTGGCGCCATGGCCGACAATCCCAAGGCGCCGGCCAGTTCCATCCACAGCGAACGCACGCTGGCCCGTCGCTGCCTCGAGGCCAGCAAGTAGAATACAAAGATGCCGGCCATCGGGATCAATAACCAAAGCAAGGCCGCCCGGCCCAGGGCTAGCAAGCCAAGCAGGCAGGCTAATGCGATAGCGCCGAAGATAATCGTCCAGACCAGGGCCGGGCGGCCGTCGGCCCTGCGCCCCCGGCCGGCACGAACGCGCATGGCGACCGTGGCCGGCTGTCGCATCAAGAAGCCAGCCAAACCGCCGAGCAGGACTAAAAATGCGGCCAGGTTCCAGGTCTCAGCTACGATGAGACCCACGAAGTAGGATACTAGCAACCATGACCAGGAACCGTGTTCGGCCGGTAGAATCAGCTGTTTGCGAAAGATTTTGCGTCGCGACTTAGGCGTTGTGTTCGATGGGACGCTGTTTTCCATGGGACATTACGGAATTAGGTAGCTGGTTGCAGGTTGCTAGTCGCTCGTTGCCAGTTGCTCGCTGCTGGCCGCTGGTGAATACGACGCGCATCAGAGATCGTTATTCTACAGCACTTTGAGCGATTGCCCGGCTCGATCGGCTTCTTCTTGCTTGTATGGCCAGGATAATGACCTGCAAGAGAAACCACAGAATGGCCACTCCGTTTATCAGACCACCCCAGCGGCGCAACTCCAGCAGATTTGCCAGGTCGCCG
>CP070688.1:3491394-3494116 GCA_020353135.1 Chloroflexota bacterium | reverse complement strand
GGCTGGCTGGCATCGAATTTCCTGCCCAATCACACGATAGAGATTGCCATGAAGTTAGATGAGAGCCGGAGCTGGGGTGGGGCGGCAATTCTATGAGAATGGTACATAGAAAGAGGAGGGAGCATTCTCAATTGCGACCGGCACTGATAGGTGCCGTGGCACCGAAATGTGCCGCAGCATTTCAGAATGCCTGTCTCCTCCTTATGTGACCCAAATGCGACTTGACAGGCGCCGGGGGCTTTATCCATGATGGGCCCTCGGATAACGAAAGCTGCCAATGTTGGTTACCAACCTTAGCTCACGCAACATCGCCGGCCGGGATCTTGCCCCGCTGCCAGGGCCAGACGCCTACGGTGATTTCCCGTCGTTGGAAGAATACCAGCGCCAGGGCAAAGGCTATCAGGCCGACGACGATCAGAATAAGCAAATCGCTTGCTTGCTGGCCCTCGGTTAGCGAAGTGCCGGTCGTGTCCAGATAGGTGTGCAGGAACAAAGGCTCCAGCGGTTCAAGCGAGGAAACCATGCCGGACAGGTTGGCGCCGAAGTAGCTTATGACCACCAGCGCGGTGGCGATGAGCGCCGCCACGCGCCGTCTTGAACAAAACGCCGCCAGAAACATACTGATCATGGCGAAGGCGAAGGTCAATGGCCAGGTGCTCATCAAGCCAGTGATCATGTCGCCGGCCGCCAGCTCCGTTTCTACTTGGCTTTCGATGGCCAATAAGACCAGCGCGCCAACCAGAGAGACGATCAGCAGAATGAAGATCAGGGCGATGCTCAAGGCGATGGCCTTGACCGTCACTATCTGCCAGCGGGGCAGGGGTAGCGTTATGATCAACTCCAGCCGGCCGTCTTCCTCTTCCCCAGCCAGCGTGCCCGTGCCATTGATCAACGCGTATACCGACGCCAGAATAGGCACAAAGAGAATGACGGTGGAGGCGATCCAATCTTCCAAAGTGCCAAGACTTATGCCCATGGCCTGGTAAAGCTCTATGTCCGCGAAAGCCTGCATCTCCTCGGAAACTGACGGATACAGGCTCACGTAGACGACAGGGAAGAAACAGAGGCCTATCCCCCAACCGATAATGGCATTGCGCCGGAAACGTAACTCTTGTGTCAACAGCCTAAGCATTGTTGCCTCCATTTCCTTTGCCGTAATAGGCCAGGAAGATCTCTTCCAAAGTAACCGGGATAGTGTCGATATCGACGATACCAAAGGACACGGCCGTTTCCATGACCTTGTCCAGGTTCTGATAAACTTCCAGGGTGACGCCCTGCCCATCTCGGGCTATTTCCGTGACTCCATTTAGTGCGAAGCCGTCGGCCGGTGGCGCCGCGGCGAAGATGAATCGCAGCCGCTTGAATTGTTGCCGGATCATGTCTTCAACGCGCTCGGTGGCCACCAATCGCCCGTCGCGAATGATGCCTACCCGGTCGCAAACGGCTTGCACCTCGGGCAGGATATGCGAGGAGAAGAAGACCGTGGCGCCGTCGTTCTGGGCGTTGCGCACCAGGTCCATCACCGTTTGTTGGACCAAAGGGTCCAGGCCGCTGGTGGGCTCGTCCAGGATGAGCAGGTCGGGCTTGCTCATGAAAGCGGCTACCACGCCTACCTTTTGTCTAGTACCCCGGGAGAGATCGCGGATCTTGCGACTGGTATCCAGATCGAGCTGATCGGACAATTCTTGCCAGTATGTCGGGTCATTATTGCTCTTCTGCAAAGAGTAGTACATCTTGAAGAAGTGCCGGACCTTCATGCTGCCGTACAGGCTCAATTCGCCCGGCAAATAGCCGACGCGATCGCGGGTGGCGACGCCCTCTTTCTGGCAATCTTTGCCAAATATGCGCGCTTCGCCGGCCGTCGGCCGGATGACGTCCATCAGGACGCGCTGGGTAGTGGTCTTGCCGGCGCCGTTGGGGCCCAGGAAGCCGAATACTTCTCCTTTTTCGACCCGCAAGTCGACGTTCAAGATGCCCCGTTGCTTGCCGTAATAGACTGACAAACCGTTGGTTTCAATGACGTATTCTGCCATGCGTTTCTCCTTGGGTAATAGTTTTGAGCTTCTAGCTTTGAGCCGTTAGCTATGAGCTATGGGCTGTGAGCTCAAACCATGGGCGGAAATTCTCGATGGGCGCGATCTGGATGGAATCGGATGGCGCGCCAAGAACGCGGGCGATGGCCTCTTCGTGGGCGGCCGCCGTCCGTTGAATCGTTTCTAGACTGGTCGTTTCCTCCTGCAAGAAAAGCTGGACCAGGGCGTGGGTCATATCGCTGCCGATCTGCAGCACGATGCGGGCGCTCATTTCTGGGTCGGGATTGGTGAAACAACCTTCCTCCAAACCTTGCCGGATCACCCGGGCCAGCAGGGGGCTGAATTCCTGGAGCGATTCGGCCCGCGTCTTTTCGCGCAATAAGGCGTTGTGTGAACCGTACAGCGCCCCCCAAATGGCCAGCAGAGCATCCTTGTTCTCCAGCTTGAACTGACCGGCGCTGGTGAAGAATCGATTGAACTTCTCGATGGCGCCCAGCTTGGGGGCGGCGACGATCGGTTCCAGGGCTTGCCCTGTTTGAAGCGCGATACGCTGGATCAGCGCTTCCAGCACATCCTGCTTGGAATCGAAATGGTGGTAAAAAGTCCCCTTGGCTATGCCGACTTGGTCGATGATATCCTGGACGGAGGTTTGGTCATAGCCCTTGGTATAGAAGAAATGCTGGGCGGCG
>CP070688.1:3462251-3491294 GCA_020353135.1 Chloroflexota bacterium | reverse complement strand
TCTTAGCAGAGTCGTCGTCAGATGTCAACCGCGGCCCGGGACGTGTATAATCCTGACCATGTTTGAATTCGAGTTACTGGCTATAGACCCGGAGAGTCGGGCTCGCGCTGGGCTATTTCGTACACCCCACGGCGTATTACCAACACCTCTTTTCGCCCCAGTCGGCACCCAGGGCACGGTGAAGTCCTTGCGCCCGTCCGATCTAAGCCAGCTAGGCGTCGAATTGCTACTGAGTAATACCTACCATCTTTACCTGCGTCCAGGCGACGAAATCGTGCGCGATCACGGTGGCCTGCATCGATTCATGGCCTGGGAAGGACCTATCCTGACCGACAGCGGCGGCTTCCAGGTATTCAGTTTGAGCAACACCCGCCAAATTGACGAGGACGGCGTCACCTTTCAGTCTCACCTTGACGGCTCCAAACATCGTTTTACGCCTGAACGAAGCATCATAATCCAGGAGAACCTTGGCGCCGATATTATCATGGCCTTCGACGAGTGCCCGCCGCCGGATGACTATGACTATGTGCAGCAGTCCTTAACCCGCACGCATAGCTGGGCCGTCCGTTGCCGCGAAGCACAGACCCGGACCGACCAGGCCTTGTTCGGCATCGTTCAAGGAGGCATCTTCGCCGACCTGCGCCAGCATAGCGCTCGCTTCTTGATGGAACTGGATTTTCCCGGCTACGCTATTGGCGGCCTTTCCGTGGGTGAAAGCAAGCAGGAAATGTACGCCATGCTGGATATATTGGATCCAATCCTGCCTGAAGACAAACCGCGCTACCTGATGGGCGTTGGTGCGGCCGACGACCTCGTCAACGGCGTGCTGCGAGGCATAGATGTCTTCGATTGTGTCTTACCCACACGCCTGGCTCGCCACGGCGCGGCCATGGTCGCCGGCGGCCGCCTGAATATGAACAATGCCCGTTTCAAGCGCGAAGCTGCGCCGATCGATTCGGCCTGCGGCTGCTATACTTGTTGCCACTTCAGCCGGTCCTACCTTCGACATCTGGTCAAGAGCAACGAAATCCTAGGCCATGTCCTTCTTACGACTCACAACATTCACTTTCTGCTCGATCTCGCGCGCCAGCTGCGCGCCCATATCCTGAATGGAGGTGTTTCAGACTTCGCCCGCACGTTTCTGTCCGCGTATACTTAGGCGTTTCGCGCGGGATGCGATGGCCGTTCGACGCTATCGTCGAAGGTCACCCGATTGCACACCTGTACATTCGCGATCGATCCAGGATACGACCGCAACGGTAATAAGTCGACATTACTTTACATAATTCACAGGATTAGTTGAATCTTGACCTATATCGAAGCGATCATACTGGGCATTGTCCAGGGAGCTACAGAGTTTCTACCCATATCCAGTTCAGGCCATTTGATTCTTATCCCGAACATATTCGATCTGGACGAACCAAACCTGAACGCCATCGCAATTGCCCACCAGGGCACGCTTCTTGCCGTGCTCGTCTATTTTCGCCATGACTTGTGGCGGATTGTCAAAGCGGTCTTTGCCGGCCTACGCGCCCGCCGGCCACTTTCCGAAACCGATTCACGGTTGGGTTGGTATATTGCTGCCGGCTCCATACCGGCCGTTTTCGTCGGTCTATTCTTCGCCGACGCCATCGATCGGGTATTGGCCAAGCCGGAAACGGCCGCCGCCGCCCTAATAGTCACTGGCATCATCCTGATCATCGGCGAGCAACTGGTGACTGGTATCAAGGGCCTGGCTCAAATGGGCTGGGCCGATGCTTTAATCATTGGCTTCGCCCAGGCAGCAGCGTTAATTCCCGGCATCTCACGTAGCGGAATAACCATCACGGCCGGTCTTGGGCGAGGCCTCAACAGAGAGACTGCCGCTCGTTACAGTTTCTTATTGGGCGTACCGGCCATCGCCGGCGCCGGCCTGCTGGCCGCGGTCGAGCTGGCGCAGTCGCCAACCGCCTCGGAGCAAGCACCTCAGCTGCTGGTGACCTTTCTGACCGCGGCGATCGTTGGTTATGCTTGTATCCATTTCCTGTTAACCTGGCTTCGGGAGCGCAGCTTGTACCTGTTCGCCGCCTATTGCATCGTTTTTGGCGTTTTGTATCTGCTGATAAGCTGGCTGAGATGATCGGGCCTGCTTTCCGGTTGGGGGCTTTTGCCGGCATCTTCTTGTTGGCCGTCCTGCAGACCGCTTGCGGCCCCGAACACGAGTTGCCCCGCCCCGCACCTACGCTAACCCCATACCCGCCATTCTTGTACATCGGCTTGAGCGACGCCGCCTCACCGCTACCCGATCTGGTATCCGGGCCATATGAAACCGAAAGCGCCTGGCCGGCGCCTAGATTCGTTGTCGGTAATGATGAAACACTTCTCGCCGACCTGGAGCAGGGCGTTCTCGAGGCGGTCATCGTCCACCATTTGCCTCCCGATACGCCTCACTGGTTCAGTCCGATCGCGCTTGACGGCGTGGTCTTCCTTGCCCACCCAGATATTGGCATCGAAAGCCTGAGCAGGGGCCAGATCCAGGCCATTTTTGGCGGCTCTGTCGTCAGTTGGGAAACGGTAGGCGGTCCTGATCTTCCCATCAAGCTGTACAGCCGGGAGCCTGGATCTGGTGCGTTGGCGATCCTCCAAGATCGGATCATGGAGAATGTACCCACTTCTAGCCTGGCCCAAATCGCACCTGGCGACGACTACATGCGCCAGGCAGTGGCCTCCAGCTCGGGCGCCATTGGCTACTCCATGTTGGGCAGTACAGACGGCCAGGGCGTACTTTTGATCGACGACAATGCCGCGACGGTAGACACGGTGGGCGAGCAACTTTATCCGCTGACGACGCCAATCTACTTCGTCACCAGGGATGAGCCAGAAGGGGAATTGCGAGAGTTTCTGGCCTGGCTGCAGTCTCCCGATGGGCAAAATGTCCTGGGTGAAAAATACGGTCAGGTCAGATAGAATACGGTCTATGGTGCCGACTCATAGTCACAGCAAATGACCTCCGCCCCGGGGAGGTCCACAAAGGAACAAAGTCATGACCGTAACGCAAGTTGAGCAAGAAGAAATCGTCGGCAACGAACGGCCGGCTAATGCTACTACGGCGCATTTCGTTCAGCTAGAAGAGACCTATGGTGCGCGGAATTATCACCCGTTGGATGTCGTCATCGCCGACTCAGATGGCGTCTGGGTCTACGACGTAGAGGGAAACAAATACCTGGATTGCCTGAGCGCATACTCGGCCGTCAGCCAGGGGCACTGCCATCCGGCCATCAGGCAGGCGGCCGTCGACCAGATGGAACGGGTGACCCTGACGTCACGCGCCTTCAGAAACGATCAGATGGGGCCGTTCCTGAAAGAATTAAGTGAATTGACCGGCTATGAAATGGCCCTGCTAATGAATAGCGGCGCGGAGGCGGTGGAAACCGCCATCAAGGCTGCCCGTAAGTGGGGCTACCAGGTGAAGAGCGTGCCCGATAATCAGGCCGAGATCATCGTCTGCGAGGGCAACTTCCACGGCCGAACAACGACCATCGTCGGCTTCTCTTCGGACGCTCAGTATAAAGAAGATTTCGGCCCGTTCGCGCCAGGATTCGTGATGATCCCTTATGGCGACGTCGATGCCCTTGAAGCCGCGATCACACATAATACGGTTGCCTTTCTATTTGAGCCAATTCAGGGCGAAGGCGGCGTCGTGTTGCCTGCAGAAGGCTTTGTCAGCGCAGCCGCTGGCATCTGCGCCCGTCACGAAGTTCTGATGGTCGCTGACGAGATCCAGACCGGCCTCGGCCGGACTGGCGCGTTGTTCGCTTGCGAGCACGAAGATGTTCGGCCGGATATCATGATCGTCGGCAAAGCGCTGAGCGGCGGCTTCTACCCGGTTTCGGCCGCGCTGGCTGACGAGAATATTCTAGGTCTCTTCAGGCCGGGCGATCATGGCAGCACCTTCGGCGGCAATCCACTGGGAGCAGCCATCGGCCGGGCTGCGCTAAAGGTCATCGCCGACGAGGGGCTGGTCGAGAGGGCCAGAACCCTGGGCGCCTACTTCAAGGGTCGGTTGGAACGAATCGAAAGCGATCATATCAAAGAGGTCCGTGGCAAGGGGCTTCTCATCGGGGTGGAGCTTCATGTCTCGGCACGGCCTTTCAGCGAAGCGCTCCGCGAGCGAGGTATCCTCTGCAAAGAGACTCACGAAACGGTGCTGCGATTCGCGCCGCCTTTGGTGATATCAGGCGATGATATCGATTGGGCGATCTCTGAAATAGAAGCCGTTTTAATGGATTAGCTCACGGCGTCAGGACCCACCGGAATCATATACCGCGCGAATAACCGGTGATCGACAAGGCTAGCTTCTGATGGCCTTCAGCTGTCTGCTATCTTCACAGGAGGGTGTATTGGCAAAAATACCTGAGTTCCTGCTCAAGGCGCTATACGTCAAGAGCAGTTTACGCAATGAGAATGATGGCTTCGTGTTCCAGATGAAGAACGATTTGGGTCCTGCGCGGATCATTGGCGCTCGCCCTTTGCAACTGGACCGCAAGCCCATCCCCTTGGATTCGTGCAGCTTCATACATGGGGAGGAAGAGGCTGGCTTCGCTGACGTCGACCCCGAGAATTCTGTGCTCATGCGCAAGGGCGAAGCGGTGACGGTCCGCGTTCACGGGCAGAAGCTTAGACCGGGTCGGAGAGCGCTCGGCGTCAACGTCGTCGTCAAGGATATAGGCAATGTGAGCTTTACGATTACCGATCAGGTAAGGTAATCTGAAACAATCAGCGCGCCTGTCTCCATCCTTCGAGAAGCTCGCTCTCCCGTTCGGCGCTCAGGCCGGCCCGCCATTCGTGATCTTGGGGAAGCCTCTCGGCCCAATTCAAGGTATCGCGAGCCGTCTCATACAGCGGCCGATGCGTCAGTCCGGCCGCGACGGCCCGGCTGACGTCAGTCATCAGCAGCCCAGCCATTTCATCTCCAGGTAACCAGAGCGGTAGGTCCGACCACGGTTGCACTCCGGCGCCTAGCAAATAATCGGCTGGCAGCCAGTGCATTTCGGCTGAGGAATCGGCTGCGACCCGACACTGTTCCAGCATGTCACCCATGGAAAGCGATTTCTCTGGGCCGGTCGCATTAAAGATGCCGGTCTGTCCATTTTCGACTAGCCGGACGGTCCACTCGGCCAAATCGCGTACGTCGATGATCTGGGCTGGCGCGCTCTCAGGTGCCGGCGCCAGTGCCTGGCCTCCCCTGGCCATACGAACGGGCCAATACGTAAAGCGATCGGTTGGATCGTTTGGCCCGACGATGAGTCCGGGTCGGATGATCAGCGAACGACCTTGCATGGCCTGCGACACGACCTGCTCGCATCCGACCTTCAACGGACCATAACTCTCGCCCGTCACCTCTTCAATATTCATTTCCGGCGTTTCAAGTGGGCTTTCCTCGTCGATGCCTGGCTTGCTTGGATCGACATACACGCTGATGGTCGAGACAAAAACGTAATTGTCCACCGCATCAGCCAGCAGTGCGGCCGACTGGCGCACCACGCGTGGCACGTAACCGCACGTGTCGATGACGGCATCCCACTTACGACTCTCCAGGGCCTTCAGGTCGCCGTCCCGATCACCTCGCAGCCTCTCCAGTCGCGGAAAAAGCTCCGGATTGTGCTGGCCGCGATTGAACAGAGTCACCTCATGGCCGATTGCTACGGCCGCTTCAACCAGGTGCCGGCCCAGAAAAACCGTCCCGCCGATTATGAGAATTTTCATGCCTATCTCTCCTGATCAATTGGTGAGTTGATTAACGGCCTTCATCGGTGTAAAGTAAGCAGGAATTTCCTGATCTACCCCGAGACCGAGGAAAATGATGAACACTTCTGTTGCACAGGGCAGCATCCAAGAATACCCGGCTGACACCCTTATCGTCAACCTGTTCGAGGGCGTCACGGCTCCTTCCGGGGCCACCGGCGCCGTAGACGGCGCCCTCAACGGCGCCATCTCCGAATTGATCCAGAACGGAGACTTTAGCGGCAAGCGCGGCGAATCGGTTGTCCTGTATCCGCGCGGCGCCATTCCGGCCAAGCGTGTGATAGTTGTTGGGCTTGGTGAGTCCGGCGAGTTCGATCTTGAGGGTGTCCGTAGCGCGTCGGCAACGGCCATCAGGCAGGCTCGCAAGCGCAAGGCCAACCATGTGGCCACGATCGTCCATGGCGCGGGTATAGCCGGGCTGCCGGCTGCGGCCGCGGCCCAGGCGACGGTGGAAGGATCCCTGCTGGCGGCCTATCGCTTCGACGCCGACAAGGAGCAGCAAGAACAGCATATTATAGAGACGTTTACCGTGGTCGAATTCTCAACCGATAAGATCGAGGCATTCGAGGCCGGCATCGCCGCAGCCAGGGCGATCGGCGCTGGGGTCCAGTTGGCGCGTGACCTGGTTAACATGCCGCCTAACGTCGCCACGCCAACCAGGATGGCCCAGGCGGCCGAGGAAATTGCCGAGGAGCAGGGCATGGAACTCACCGTGGGCGACAGGGAATGGGCTGCAAAGCGCGACATGGGCGCCTTCCTGGCAGTGGCCAAGGGTGCCGGAGAACCGCCCAAATTCATCGTCTTGGAACACAACAGCCATCGCCAGGACGTTGACACGATTGTTCTAATTGGCAAAGGCATCACCTTCGATACCGGCGGCATTTCCATTAAGCCGAGTGAGCGCATGGGCCTCATGAAATCAGATATGGCCGGGGCGGCGGCCGTTCTGGGCGCGATGAAGAGCGTAGGGCTTCTCGATTTGCCGCTGCGAGTAATCGGCATCACACCATGCACCGAAAACATGCCCGACGCCGAGGCCTACCGTCCGGCCGATGTGATCAAGGCCAGCAACGGCAAAACGATCGAAATCATCAGCACCGATGCGGAAGGGCGCATGGTCCTCGCAGACGGCCTGGTCTACGCGGCTCATTATAAGCCGAAGGCTGTCGTTGACCTGGCTACGTTAACCGGCGCCAGTGTCGTCGCCCTGGGGAAAGGAATGGCCGCCGGCCTGTTCGCCAACGACGACGCTTTGCGCGACCAACTTCTGTACGCCGCCAAGAGCACTCACGAGCGACTCTGGCCCTTGCCCTTGTGGGATGATTACAAGAAGGCCATCAAATCGGACGTGGCAGATATGAAGAACTCCGGCGGGCGCATGGGCGGCGTGGCTACTTCAGCCATATTTCTGAAGCAATTCACCGACTATCCGTGGGCCCATTTGGACATCGCCAGCGTGGCCTTCGGCGAAAAAGACAGCGGATACAATACAGCCGGCGCCACAGGCTTTGGCGTCCGGCTGCTGCTCGAGTTCCTGCGTAATTGGTAATTGACCAGACCGTCAGCGTTGACCTTTTTTCGGCGGGCGGCCGATCGTGAATCGATCGGCGGCTGATTCTCCTAAAGGAACAGAAGTTCTTGAAGTACGGCAGTTCTTAGAGAACAGGAGGAAATAGACAATGACACTGCCCGAGCCTCCACTTACTCTTGGCATCGAGGAAGAGTATCAGATCATTGATCCGGAGACGCGCAATTTATTCTCCTACATCACCGAGCTGCTTTCTCAGGACGAGCAGCGCCAGGAGAAATTGAACATCATGCCAGAACTGATGCAGTCTCAGGTAGAGGTCGGCAGCCACGTCTGTCGAAACGTCAAGGAAATTCGGCAGGAGGTCATCCGTCTTCGACGAGAGGTTACTGCCCTGGCAAAAGAAAATGGCCTAAAAATCGCGGCCGCTTCGACCCATCCATTTGCCAAGTGGGAAGAACAGAACATCACAGAAGGCGTGAGATACAGAGAATTACTCGACGATATGCAGCGTGTCGCCCGTGGCCTGCTCATCTTCGGCATGCACGTTCACGTCGGTTTTGGCTCTGATCAGGAGTCGAAGAATCTCATGGTCGAGGTGATGCACCAGGCGCGTTATTTCATCCCTCACCTTCTGGCATTGTCCACGAGTTCCCCCTTCTGGCATGGATATAACACCGGTCTCAAGTCTTACCGTAGCGTCGTGTTTGAGATGTTACCGCGCACCGGCATCCCCCATGCCTTCACATCGTGGAGCGAGTATGAATCCTACGTCCGCACTCTGGAAAAAGTGGGATCTTTTGGTAAACGCGATCCGGTAGCAAAAATCTGGTGGGATATTCGTCCGCACCCCGTGTTTGACACGCTCGAGTTTCGCATTGCCGATATTTGTACTAAGGTGGATGAAGCGGTTTGCATCGCCGCCTTGTTCCAGGCTATATGCGCCAAATTGGTCAAACTCAGGCGGAGCAACATGGCCTGGCGCCAGTATCGCCACATGCATATCACCGAGAACAAGTGGCGTGCTGTACGTTATGGCATCCGCGGAGAGATGATTGATTTCGGCATCGAGGAGTCAGTACCATACCACTTCCTGATGGAAGAGCTACTGGAAATCGTCGACGATGTGCTGGACGATCTGGGCAGTCGCGAGGAAGTCGAATACCTGCGAACCATCCTGCGAGAAGGCAACAGCGCCGACCGGCAAATCGCCGTATACAACCAACATGGCGGCGACGACAATCGCAAAGAGGCTCTCATGGCGGTCGTCGACAACCTGGTAGTTGAAACCTCGGAAGGCTTGTAGACGGGCTCAAACGCAAATGACCACTCTGCGCGAAGGCTGATATCCGGCTCTACTTGCTAGCAGAGAACAACGATGAAAGACGCGACTTTCGACCTTGTCGACGTGAGCCACACGGTCGAAGAAGGCATCACTACCTATCCGGGGTTGCCCGCACCCGCTATCGGCGACTATCTCGGCCGGGAGCAGTCACGCGCCCACTACGCACCAGGTACTGAGTTTCATATCGGCCGGATAGACATGGTGGCCAATACTGGCACCTACGTCGACGCGCCCTTTCATCGCTTCCCGGGCGGCGTTGACTTGTCCGAGTTGTCTCTGCGCAAGCTAGCCAACCTTGAGGGCTTGGTCGTCCGAATTCCGGTCGAGAGCCAGCCGGCCATAGATGCACCTCACCTTCACGATTTATCGCTTACCGGCCGTGCTGTGCTTATTCATACAGGCTGGTCAAAATACTGGAAAACCGAACAGTACTTCGACGGCCATCCCTTCCTTACCGAAGACGCTGCGCTCTACTTGCGAGATAATGGCGCCTTGATGGTCGGCATCGATTCGCTCAACATTGACGACACGAGTGACGGACGCCGGCCGGCGCACTCCATTCTCCTGCAAGCCGAGATCCCGATCGTCGAGCATTTAACGCGACTGGATCGACTTCCAGATGATGGATTTCGCTTCTTCGCCGTGCCGGTGAAGGTGAAGGATCTGGGTTCCTTTCCGGTGCGGGCGTTTGGCCTGGTTCCGGCCGTGCCACTTACCAGCTACGAAACTTGAACTGCCCTCCCACAATGGTTCCGGCGATCTGTACGTCGACGATATCGGCCGCCGGAATCTGATAGATGTCCTGTTCGAAGATCGTCAAATCGGCCAATTTTCCCGCTGTGATACTGCCTAGCAATGTCTCCCGGCCGCAGGCCAGCGCCGGGCCCAAGGTAAAGCCATGAATCGCCTCGGCCATGCTTAAGCGCTGCTCCGGATACCAGCCTCGCGGCCCCGGGCTGCCGTCAGGGCGTTGTCTCGTAATTGCGGCGTGTATACCGGTCAACGGCTCAATTGGTTCGACCGGCGCGTCCGAACCGAGAGCCAGTATGCCGCCGGCCTGCAAGACGCGCCGCCAGGCATAACTATTCTTGGCCCGCCCACCCCAGTAACGATCGGCCATCTCCATATCCGACGTGGCATGAATAGGCTGCATCGAAGCGACCACCTCCAGCGCCGCCAGCCGTTCGAAGTCTGTGGGATGCGCGATCTGGAAGTGTTCGATGCGATGGCGCAGTAACCGACCACGCGTAGCGCCTGGCTCGTGGGCAACATTGCGCTCCCGTTCTTGGGTTCTCAATGCCTCATAAACGTCCAACACGTCATGATTGGCCCGATCGCCAATAGCGTGTACAGTCAGGCTCAAACCGGAGGCGCAGGCCTGACTGGCATAGGCCATCATCTCCTCTTTGTCAGTCACTACGATACCGCGATTCTCCGGTTCGCCCTCATACGGCGCCAGCATGGTCGCCGTCCGAGGACCCAGGGCGCCGTCGGCAAACATCTTAACCCCGCCGATGCGCAGCCAATCGTCGCCAAAGCCTGAATGCAAGCCAATACCTGTCGCGTGGTCCAAATACTTGACGGGTATGTTCTTGACTATGCGAAGTGAGAGTGCGCCTTCTTGATGCAGAGTCTGCAGCGCCCCAAAACAGGCCCGGCCGTCGAAATCGTGCACGCCGGTCAAGCCCGCCTCCAGGCACTTCTGTTGGCCCAGCTTCATCGCCTCGACCAACTCAGCTTCACTCGGCCTGGGTATGCGGTCGTTCACCAGATCGATTGCCGATTCAAACAGAATACCCGTCGGCTGGCCATCTCCGTCGCGCTGGATCTGCCCACCCGGCGGATCGAGCGTCTCGGCCGTGATCGCGGCCAGACGCAGGGCTCGTGTATTTGCCCAGGCCGCATGACCACTCTTATGCTTCAATAGCGCCGGCAAAGCTCCGGATGCTCGATCCAGATCGGCCGCCCGGGGGAATCGACCATCCGGCCACTCCGCCTGATTCCAGCCCCTGCCCGTTAGCCACCTGTCAAATGCACCCTGCTGTTTAGCGGCGGCTACCCGATCAAGGGCTTCGTTCAGGTCGACTGAGCCTGACAGATCGATGAGGTTCAGCCCCAGGGAATAGCCCTGAAAATGAACGTGGGCATCGACGAGGCCGGGCGTAACGCAGCGGCCGCCCAGATCTATTACCTGGCTATCACCGCTCGCCAGGGCTAGCATATCCTCGTCTGAGCCTACACCAATGATTCGATCGCCGCTTAAGGCGACGGCCGTCGCCTTAGGCAGCGATTCATCCTGGGTGTGGATTCGGCCATTCTTCAAAATTCCGCTTGTCATCATCAAAACTATCCCTTGGCCAATTTGGCCTTAGCCAAACTGTCCTTGGCCAATTTGCCCTTCGCCCTAGCCCTGGCCTTTTTGGCCGGCCTAAAATTGCCATAGGCTCAGGACTACGATCGCTACAGCCGTAACGGTCAGATTATCAAGGCCCCAGGGCGATATCGCCTCAGTCAGCGTCGTGGCCAACATGACGACAATGGTTGGCAGGACAGCCTCCAGCGGCATAATGTCAGGCGGGCCAGGAATGAGCCAAAGCGCCAGCCAGGTAAAGAGGCCTCCCGTCACGAAGAACGCGGCTGATCCCTGCAGAGTTCGCGTGTGGCCGAAGACCGTATACGTGTTCCGACCATAGGCCTGGCCTACGACCGGCGCCAGGCCATCTCCCCAGGTCAATGGCATGAGCGCCGCCACCATCAACGGTGGGGTATCCCAAAAAATGAGAGCCACGGCCGCGGCCGCCAGCGGGAAATAGACCGTTCCCAAGTTTGAGCGATCGCTGCTGGCCATCGCCGAGAAGAAGCCGTACCGGTAGTCTAGAAGATTGATTATCACAAACACCAGGCAAGCGAAGACAAACGGCCAGGGTGAGTCAAACAGGAACGGCACCAGCCAGCTTAACATGCCGACCCCAATGTGAATGACTTTTCGGGTGAAGCCTGCGCCATACCCGCGCCAGCGGCGCAGTGCCTCGGCCAGCCCAATAACGGCAAAGATGTAGACAAAGGCGATTATGAGTCCGATGAAGTTGTTCATTGCAGTTGAAGAATCACGGAATTCTTGCGTCAGAAGGAACGGACGGCAGGCAATTAATGAGTCAGATTCGACTGCTAGACTATGAGGTGGTCATAAAGCATATCCAGGCTAAGGTCTGGTACGACCGTATCGTGGGTCTGCAGCGTCAGGCTGGCGGCCGCCGCGCCCAATCTTATGGCTTCAATACCCGGCAGATCGTTAATCATCCCAAACATGATAGCCGCCGTGACGGCATCACCGGTACCAGTACTATCGATCATTTGGCTATAGCGAGCCGGAATATGGCCAGTTTCCGCTGACGAAGCGTAAACCAATCCAAAATCGGCCATGGTTACGATGGCGGTCGATACGCCCGCCCGCCTGAGTAACAGGGCAACCCCCAGGCTGGCGTCGGGCCCGTAACCGGCAAAAGCGGTGCCGCAGAGGGCTGCTGCCTCAACCTCATTCGGCACAACCAGGTGCAAATCGGCCAGGTGTGGACGCAGTTTCCCGGCGAGCCGCGCAGACGAAGGATCGGCGCATAACGGTAGCTCATATTGACGGGTCAATCGAATCACAGTTTCCAGGGCGGCCGGCGAGAGGCTTCCGTCGACCATGACCATGCAGGCGTCACGGAAAAGCCGTCGGTTCTTGTAAAGGTATCCGGCATTGACGTTTTCCATCACACGATCGTCATCCAGGGCGACCGACAACGATCCATCTGCGTCCAGGAGCACAATATAGGATCCCGTATTGCCTCCGTCAACAGTGATCACATGATCGACGTTGACGCCGGCTTCTGCGGTCTGGGCGAGCAGGCGTTCGCCAGTGCGATCATCTCCAACGGCCGAGATAAGCAATACCTTTGCGCCTAATCTAGCCAGGTTTTCGGCGACATTTCGGGCGCTGCCGCCGCGCACATGCCTGATTTCAGCCTGGTTCGACGTGCCGACTTCCAGGCCGTCAATTGGCTTGCCTTTTGTGTCCAGGAGCATTGCCCCCATCACCAGGACATGATCGCCCATATGTATTCCTCCGACGGCTTGTCTCTACAGGATTGCTAGCAATATCGCTTAGCACAACGTCAGTTGATAATTCGCACGCAACTCGGCCAGGTGGACGATTACTTGTACCAGCCGTTCGATTTCTCTGTCTTCTGGTTCTCTCTTGGTCACCGACTTCACGTAAGCCTTGATCAAATTGGCGACGCGCCCAGACTCTACCTGTAATCTGAACCAAGATCGTGAAAAATCGGCGCCGACCTGTCGTCCATCGCTTGTTGGTGGCGCTCCCGCCTGATCACCGCCGGCCTCAGCCGGGCCCGGGCGAGCTGGCAGAATCGCCATTAGCCAACGGCAAAACAGCAAGACGTGCTGGGACACATTGACTACTTCAACTGTGAGTACTGCCTGCTCAGCATAAGCGATTTTGCTTACTTCCGGCAGTCGGCGGGCTTGCGGTTCGTCTGCTAACGACAAGGCCCCGTTCAGGACCTCTATCTCGGCTATCGTCTGATACAGAAGATCATTGACATCAGTTGCTGAAAGCGCCCCGGGTGGCTGCATGTTGAGAGTCAACACGCCCGTATCGTTCGCCTCATCTGGGGTCGGCGGAGCCGAATCAGCATCTGAATCTGTCGAAATCCCAGCGTCCGCATCTTCGCCGAGATCCACTTCGTCGCCGAAATCCGTTTCGTCTCCAAGGTCCGACTTTAGACGTTCTTCTTGTTGAGAATCAAAGTCGCGCTGCAGAGAACCGACCGCCTGCCTAAGTAGACTCTCCAGATCGTTCCAGAAATCCTGTAGACTGCTCTTTCTCTCAAGCTTCTCCAGACGATATGGCTCCTTTTCGGCATCTTGCAGGCACTGTTTCACTTTGAAATATGCGGCCATCGCCTGCTTGAACTCGCCGGCTCCTTGATGTGCCATGCCGGCGCCCATATGAGCCAGCGCGATCAGTGGCAGATGATCGATGAATATCCATTGCCTTCTGGCGGAATCAAAGTGCTCGACGGCATCTTTGGATCTTCTGGCTTGCAAGAAGTCTAGCCCCACGAAGAACTCGAATACGCCGATTTGCAGGAAGTCCTTGCTTGTAACGGCCAAATCACGCAGGGTGTCGACCGAAACAGACAATGCTACAGGAAGGTCTTTCTGCGGATTGGAGGCCTGAAGCTGCCAGGCCGCCAGGGAGGGCATGAGATACACCGGCCTGATGCCCAGATGCTCAAATAGCGCGCGGAGCGGATCTGCGTCAAAGCTATTCATACTCGCCTTGCAGTGGATTATTGTGCCGGCTCATCTTCCTGGCCATCTTCCAATAATTGCCTTTGTAGCTTGCGCAAGGTTCTCAAGAGATGCTCAGGTACGGGTGACTGCTCTTGCGAACGGCGAGCCATTGCCTGCAAAGCCTCTATTAGACGAAGGGCCACGATCCTTGTAGAAGATGCGTCACCATCCATCGTCTTGGCCCGCTGTAGCCCCTCCAGAATCGCCAAAAACATCAAGGCGTTGGCCCGGGCACGGGCTACTTCCGTGTCCTCAATTACGGCTGCCTCGCCTTCGGCCTCCTCTAGTCGTCGCTTTTTCTCCCAGTAGACCCGCCAAAACTCAAGGTATTTGTCCTGGATTTCGTCAGGCAGTTCCAGGCGACCAAGTCGTGTGTCAGTGATCGTCACACCCCGTTCCTGCATTATTGCCCGAGCGGCTCTTCTCATCTCTCTATTCCGGCTAGGATGTGGTTGAACACCCGCCTGCGTTGGATGTGCCAGATCGTCCAGCCATGATTCGCCCACGATCTTTACCAATTGACTCTGGGTGACGATAAGGCTGAGGTCCTTCCAGTCAATCACCTTACCATCGCCGGTAATCGCCAGGGCGTAAGCCGCTTTGCGCGCCGCCTCCTCATCAAACGGAAACGGCACTTCGTGACTGGGTGACTGGTCGACAGACTCAATGTGAAACGTGACGCCCACGGATGCCGTGATCTCAATACCGTCGCGAGTCATCATCCTGGCCTCGTCCTTGTGACGGTCCTGCGGACGCAAATCTATGATAGTGAAAGGGCGCTCAAATCGTGCCAGATGGCAAATGCCTGGGCCTAGAACGCGCGCGCGGCGGCCATTTATCTCCGTCAAGATGACGCTCCCGCGCTCAACGTTCACCTTCAACGGGCCGCCCACCCTGAGCAACGGATCTTCACGACGCTTGCGTTTGAAGTTGTCTGCGTCCAACCTGACTAGAGGTTTTTTCGGTAGGCGCCAGGCTCTTAGCCGACTTAGTAGCTTTCGAGCGCACGTCAGATCAGGCAGATCATAAAACGATACCAAGAATCGCTGGACGGCTAAGTGAGCCAATAGCGCACCTATCAGGACAGGAATGAAATGGCGTAGGACTCTGGGTGAGATAAACTCGAGCGCGATTAGCACGACCGGTTCAATCAAGTCAAGCAGGGGGTACCTGTCCTCCACCGATAACCACCGGTCTGGCGGCATCGAGAAGTAGTCAATGCGTTCAAACGTTCGGATATAGATCCAGTAGAGAAGAAGCAACCAGAACAATGTCAGCCAGGTAACTACTCTCTCAGGCCTGAGAACAATACGGAGCTTCCTATCTAACCACTGGCGTATCATGAGCCCCCGTCCCATTTATGCAGCCAGGACAGCAAATCATTCATGGTGGCCAGCGCCTGGCTTGGCACCATGGCCTTCACGTCATCGTCGTCGGCCGCCTCTTTCATCGCTTCAAGCAGACGAATTGTAATCACATCCTTGAGATGAATATCCTTGTTGGCCTGCATGGCCTGGATGCTCTCGGTAAGGCCGACGATGATCTCAATCTCAGCTCGCGCCTGAGCCTCGCGTTTGCGCCGCAATGCTGCGTTCTCGGTTGCAGCTTCAACTTCATTAATCTTCCGCTGCCATTCGGTTTGCCAGTTGCTAATTAGCTGCTGGACGACTTCTTCTGGCACCGACAAGCGGCCGACGCTCGCTTCAAAAATGTTTACCCCTTGTCGCTGGAACTCGCCTCTAAGCTTCTGGGTCATTCGTCCTGTAATCCGCTTGCGAGGCGAGAAGCTAACCTGATCAGGCCGATACAATTGATCCAGTGAGTATTGGGCTAACTCTCCCACCAGAATGCTGGCCGCCTTCCAAGTAATCGTCTCGCTCCAGGCCAAGATGCCATCTTCGGTTCGATAGTTATTCAAGTAGTTGACCCCGAAGATAGCCTCGGGTATGTAAGGATACGACCGGTTGGGATCGAACGGTGACTCTTCCATGTTAACCTGAAAGTTCACCGTGACGCTGGTTTCGATAGGGATGCCATCTCGCGTCATTGCCTTTACTGGCGCATTGCGGGTTTGAAACCGCAGATCGACGAGCTGGGTTGCCACCTCACCCCTGTCAAGCCGGACATAGCCTGGACCGGCCGGCCGCTTGAACTTTGGCCCTTTGGTCAGGGCCAGGACTTGAAAGCTGTCCAAGATACCTGCCCTGTGGCGCGCAAAACTGGCCGGAAGACCTGACGGTAGCTTTTCAGGATCTACGCTGTCTCTCGGCCGGCGCGTAATTCTGCGCACAATCTTGCTCAGGAACGGGAAAGTTGGTCCAAAGATGAGCGTTGCGCCTTCACGCAGGCTTCGGTACCATACGAGCGGCAGCACAAATTGAAGCAGATAGAGCAGAAAGATAACAAAGCCAAATAGAAACGCCATTCCCCAAAGATAGCTGCCGGCCCACTGAAAACGCACGCCCTGCGAATCGACCAGCACATAGCCGATGCCCATAAGCAGTAGCCACGAGACATAGAACAGTGCTTCGACAAGCCACTTGCGTCTTTCAGCGCGCTTCTGTCTGCGACGCGCTCGCCTTCTTCGGGTCATGGTAGAATTGCTTTGACAACACTCTTGTGCATAGCTATAATGCCAGCGAACTAGGGCGGTTAGCTCAGTTGGTTAGAGCGCTACGTTGACATCGTAGAGGTCACAAGTTCGAGTCTTGTACCGCCCACTTCTTCCGAGGCCGCTGTCGCGGCTTTTTTGTTTCCTCCTGATTTGAGTCCGGCGCTTCTTGACCAGCGCTAGAGGTGAATCGGCTCACCCTCGACGCCGTGAGCCGCTTCCATCAGTGCTTCGCTAAGAGTCGGATGTGCGTGGACGTTGCGAGCGATCTCCTCGGCCGTTAGCTCTGCACTGTAGGCCAGCGTTAGCTCTGGCAGAAGCTCGGTGACTTCAGGTCCCACCAGGCTGGCGCCCAAAAGCTCACCATAACGCGCGTCGGCGACGATCTTGACGAATCCTTCTCGCTCGCCCATGCCCAGCGCCTTGCCATTTGGCTGAAATGGAAAGCGGCCGACATTCACGTCATATCCAGCATCCTTCGCCTGCGCTTCGGTCAGACCGAAGCTGGCCACTTGTGGTATGCAGTAGGTGCAGCGAGGCAGCATGCGATAGTTAAGCGCCGAAGTCTCATGACCGGCAATGCTTTCGGCCGCGACGATTCCCATGGCTGAGCCCACGTGCGCCAGCATGATCCCTTCCGGAGCCACCACATCGCCGATGGCGTAGATGTTGGGCACATTCGTTCTCATCTCGTTATCCACGTCTATGGTGCCATGTTCGCCTAGCATTACGCCAGCGGTCTCCAACCCTATTCCTTCCACATTGGACCGGAATCCAATGGCCATCAAAACTTGATCCGCTTCCAGCGTTTCGCCGCCCGCTAGAGAAACTTGGGCTCCTTCGTCAGCCAGGTCGATCCCCTGGACAGTTACGCCGGCGTGATACTTGATGCCCAGCTTCTTGTAGGCTTTCTCAAGCACCTCGCTTACTTCTGGATCTTCGTTTGGAAGGAGATGGGAAAGCATCTCCACGATCGTCACGTCGACCCCGTAATTGGCCCAGACATAGGCGAATTCCATGCCGATTGGTCCCCCACCTACAATCACGGCCCGCTCAGGCAAGTTATCGGCCATAATCGCCTCAAAATAGGTTATGATCGTTTTGCCGTCGATTTCGACGCCGGGTATTGATCGGGGCCTGGCGCCGGTGGCAATAATGAGATTGTCGGCCGTAATCGTCTTCGCTTCACCTTCGTTGAGTTGTACGTTCAGTGAATTGGCGCTCGTTATCTCGCCCGTTCCTTCAAATACGTCGATCTTGTGCTTGCGCATCAAGAATCCAACGCCCTTGACAAGTCGCTGCGAAACCTGACGGCTTCGTTTGAAGGCAACCCCATAGTCCAGCTCCAGGTTGTCAAACTTGAAACCGAACTCCTTTGCTCGACGCTGGAGTGTATAGGCGACCTCGGCATTCTTGAGGAGCGCCTTCGACGGGATGCAACCAATATTGAGGCACACACCGCCCAAGGCTTCCTTCTCCACTATCGCCACTTTCAGTCCCAGTTGCGCCGCCCGGATAGCGGCCACGTATCCACCCGGTCCGGCTCCAAGCACCGCCACACTGTAATCATTCGCCATCCATGATCCTCCCTTGATCGCTTTCACGTTTCTGGAGCGCGCGCTCCGCAAATGACCGGCCTTTCCGAGGCAGTTCCTTACGCGGCGATTATACCGTTAACCGGTTACCGAAGCACAGTCGACCAGGGCGCATGCAAGTCGATCATTCGCGCTAGCCAATTTTGGCTCGGTTCTTTAGTCGCCCGGCATCTCATGACTGGCGTCAAAGCGTTTGACGTCTGAACGTTTGACGCCTGAACGCCGGGTGACTAAATGTATCGCCCGGGTAGCAAAACAGTTATAATGGCCGCATGGGATTCCCTGAGTGGACGCTCTGGGGCATGGGATTGTCTGTAGCAGGCGCCCTTATTGCCACCACCTTGGCCTGGCTTGGCCAATCGCCGCAGCTGCTAAGGCGGGTTGGGCTTAGCGGCGCTCGTCTCGATTTGCGAGTTCGGGCCTTTACCGGCTATGCACTGGCTCTCCTGCTGCTGGCAGTCGCCTTCTTTCTGGCCGGAGTGCCTTTGGGCACATCGCCAGAATCCGAAGCCATAGCTGACCAGGAATCCGGAACTGTGGTCTCCCCTGCGGCGACCGCGACGGTGAGCGAATCGGCTGACCCCGGGATTAGCCCGACTCCAGGCGAATCGCCCACACCGGCAACGCCAGAGACCGGCGCCTTCAGTGGACCGCCAGCGGCAGACGACGAACCGGATTCGTCGTCTGAATCCCCGCCGCTAGAGCCAACGGAAACAACAGAAGAAGTCCGTCCCTTGACCACCACGCTGGAAGTCGCCACCAATCAGGCAACTGCTGAACCGACCTCTCGTCCAACAGAGACAGCTACGCCGCTGCCTACCGAAACACCGCTGCCGTCGCTGACGCCAACGACAATCGTAGACGAGACGGCGATGGTCAGTACAAATGGCAGCACTCTTTGGCTCAAGCGCTCTCCAGGTGGCCAAAATGTGGTTCTGGTACGGGACGGCGAGATCGTTATCATCCGAACCGGCCGGGCCAATCAGGGTGGAATATTATGGCGCGAGGTTACGACCGTGGCCGGGATTGATGGTTGGTTGCAAGAGGAATTCCTGAGCGCTGCTGATTCGTAGCCAACCTGTGGCGAGGTACAGTGGGCTGGATTCGCTCGAGTACGGAGAAGCCGGTCGGCCCTTTCAACGGTCCAGGTAGGCTTCCAGGGCTTCCAGATCGGCCGGCAATGAAATCGGCTCTTCCGCCTGGGCGACTGCCGTTCCGGGATCTTTCAGTCCATGCCCGGTAAGAACCACCACCACTGTCTTGCCAACCGGATCTACCTCGCCGGCTTCGATTTTCTGTCTCAGGGCTGCTAAGCCAGCGGCCGAGGCCGGTTCGACGAATAGTCCTTCTTCTCGGGCCAGCATGCGCCAGCTAGTAAGAATCTCCTCATCGGCGACGGCCGTTATCAGCCCGTCCGATTCGTCGAGCGCTTGCAGTGCCTGCTGCCACCTGGCCGGATTGCCGATGCGAATGGCGGTGGCGACCGTCTCCGGCCTCTCTACAGCGCGCCCAGAGACAATAGGCGCGGCACCGGCCGCTTGAGCGCCCAATAGCCTCGGCCGGCCCATGTCGTATTGTTCATAGCCCATCCAATCGGCGCTGATATTGCCCGCGTTGCCGACAGGAAGGCAATGCCAATCAGGGGCCTGACCGCCTAGCTGGTCACAAATCTCAAACGCGCCGGTCTTCTGCCCTTCTAGCCGCCAGGGGTTAATTGAATTCACCAGTGCGATGGGTCGGATCTTGACAATAGTGCGTACCATGGAAAGGCCATCGTCAAACGATCCCTCGATGCTAATGACTTCCGCGCCATATGCAAGCGACGCCGCCAACTTGCCCAGGGCGATTTTACCCTCAGGCACCAGGACCAGGCAGCGTATTCCCGCGCGTGCCGCGTAGGCGGCTGCGCTTGCCGCCGTATTGCCCGTGCTGGCGCATATGACGGTGTCTGCGCCTTCGTGGACGGCCTGAGTAATAGCCGCCGTCATCCCCCGATCCTTGAATGACCCGGTCGGGTTAAGGCCCTCATACTTGAAATAGAGACGCATGCCAGCGCCCGGCGCCATCAGGTCAGCCAGGCGATTGGCCCTGATCAATGGCGTATTGCCCTCGTTCAGGCTTATGGTCCTGGCTCCCGCAGCTGTATTGAGATATGGGCGATAATGCTCTATCAAACCCGGCCAGACCATGACTTATCCGCTCGGGATGACGAGAACCTGGCCTGGATAAATCACGTACGGAGGTGCGATCTGGTTCGCCTGAGCGATGGCCAGCCAATGCACCCCATACTGAAGAGAGATCCTGTAGAGAGTCTCGCCTTGCCTCACCGTGTGGGTCACTGCCGGCGGGGTTTCCGGTTGGCTGGTCGGGATCTTCAGCACTTGGCCGGCATAGATAAGGTTAGGATTGACGATGCCATTGGCCTCGGCGATTTCAACCCAACTCACCCCAAACTTCTGACCTATGCTGTACAGCGTGTCGCCAGGCTGTACGACATAGTCAACATAGCTAGGTGTATCAGGCGGCGCAATTGGCGGAGCAGGCGTCGGCTGACCGCCGCCAGGGATATACAGCACCTGTCCAACGCGAATGTAATTAGGATTGGGCAGATTGTTGTAGGCAGCCAGAGTCACCCATGACATACCATACTTCAGTCCGATACGATACAGGTTCTCACCGGGCGCCACGGTATGTGTCGCGGGCAGGGTAGAGGTCGTCTCGGCCGCAGTCTGGACCTCATCTTCGGCCATTGTATCCTCGGCAGAAGCTTCCTCGGCCGTTGCCGCTTCGGCCGCTTCTTCCTCGGCTGTCGTGTCGGCGGTCGTCTCTGAATCGGCGCTTTCGCCGGTCATTTCGCCCGACGCGCTGTCTCCGGTTTCATCAGCTTCTTCTGCCAGATCAGTTTCTTCTGACTGGTCTGCATCGGCGGCGGCGGTTTCTGGTGTTCCCACGCCTACATCAGGGTCAGAGGATTTGGCTTCTTCGCTAACTGACTCTTGCTGAGTTTCTTCCTCGGCCGTTTCGCCTTCGACTTCTTCGTCGCCGCCGGCCGGACCATCAGCTTCGGTCTCATCTTCGTCCTTGATCGATCCCTCATTCTCGGCTGTCTCAGCTTCAGCGGTGGCGGTAGCGTCTGCAGCAACGGTATCATCTTCATTTGACGCCAGCGGTCTCTCGCACGCGGTCAGCGAAAAAACGATCAACAAGGGCAATAGTAACAATTTCCAATGGCGATGACCTACCACCATCACACTACCTCCATATCAACTGTGCCCCGCTAAAATGGGGTGAGCACTACCTCTGGGATCGCTACATAATATAGCATTGTTAGGGCTTTACGTAAAGTAACCCTTTAGGCCTAATTCACGAGATGATGGCGGTCCTCGATCATACCCCGAGCCACGGGAGCGAATGTGCTATCAAGCCAAGAACTGTGAGAGCTTTGGAGGGTTAAGTTCAGCAACTACTCCACTGCCGGGCAAGGAGGGTTAGACAGTACGTCGGCCAAGGCATATGCAGCCAATTCATTGTCCTGATAGACAGGGGTAACTGGAAGATAAGGAGTGAATACATCCTGGACATCGTGTCGACGATGAACGATGACGTAACGAAAGCCATCCATCACTAGTCGTCCGAGAGATTGCTCGATCGCCTCTACTGATTCCGGCGTACATTCCAGTACAACACGACGACGCCATCTGTCAAGCAGGTAGTCATTCTCGATATAGTGATATGCTTCGCTCGGCGTTCGAGCGATAAGGCCTTCAACGATTGGTCTTTGGTGCACTGTCTGCTGATAAACGTATGGCTTGGATAGTTGGCGGCCCATTGGCAACTGAATAAGAGCAAATTCGCCCTCTTCCGCTGCCACCTGGTGAAAGAAAGGGTTAACTGCCGCTGGGCCGACAGGAAAAGGTCCGTTCCAGAATTCAAACAGTAGTAAGGCGGTCAGGGCCACGGCTAGAAAGAACTTGGCCAGACGATGTTCACCTAAAGCGATGAGTACTCGATCAAGCCCATAAGCGGCACAAACCGCCAGGGGTAAAAGGATACCCAAGACGAAGAAATCGGGCCGGCCGACGGCGCGTACAGGCGGGAACCAGGTGAGGGCGCCGGCCGGCATGGGTATCGATTCGTACACCTGCCCGTTGAATCTCAGGATCGGACCCAGGCTTAAAAGCACAAAGACCACACCGGCAATAAACCAGGGCAACACTTGGCGACGTCGCTGTCTCCAGGTCACGGCTACAGCAGTCAATAGCAGCGGGATCAGGCCCAGGTAGGCTGGCCACTTGTGGTTCATGCGGAATCGACTGGCGATCTCTTTCACCACTGGCCGGAAATACGGATTGAACCGGGATGGGATCACAAACGCGGCAAGATCCGTTTGGTCCTTGGCGGCCGTATACTTCGCATCAATGGAAGACGTCAGCGCATCAGGATTTCTGAAAATGGGCACCAGTCGAATTACCAAGACGAAGACGCTGGTAACGCCAAAGATAAGAATGACTGACCAAAGCTGTCTGTCCCGCCAGCGGCCTTTCTCGAGTAGCAACCAGGGCATTATCAGCAGTAGAGTAAACAAAGTAAAAACCATGATGTACAGGCTGGTGAACGCCGAGATTCCGACCACAATACCAGCCCATAGCGCCGCCGATTGCTTCTTCCTGGTGATTGCATGCGTTAGTGATAACAAGGCCAGAGGAACCGCTGCCAGGTGCACAAGATCGGGATGTGCTGTCGAATGGGCAATATGATAGGGAGCAAATGTGTAGACTAATCCACCAAGCCAGGCGGCCGCTCGATGTTTGACCATTGGACGGATCAGCAAGTAGGCAGCATAGCCAGTTGTGAAGACGGCGATCAGAATGGTCACGTTATATGCCGCAATCTGGCCGACGAGAGCCGAAATAGGCCACGAGCCCAAGGCTACGGTCCAGCTAATACTGTGGAAAGACAGATCGACGCCTTGAGGATAAAACAGATCACTCGTGTGGAGCAAAGGTTCACCTGCAAACGCCCTATTCACCAGCCACCAGCTGTCCCATAACTTCACAAAAGTATCTGGATCCCGCCTGGCCAGTGTTTGTCCATCCAAACGGATAGCCAAAGGATGGGTCATGATGAGGGTTGCAACCAGATAGAGCGCGACGATGGCCCAATCTCTACGAATCCAATTGACGAGACGCGAATCATCGAGCCGCTTGTTCCGGCCTGATAAGCATCTATTTAGCAACTTCATGACAATGATTTACGACCGCGCATTGCACTTCGATCATTTGTAAGATTACCCGTCAGAGCCCAGACTGTGGACGGGAATGACCACCGGAATATCGCAGTGTATAGCACATGCCGAGCATGTGGCAAAGTAAGGTCTGGCCAATAAATGGGAGGTAATGGGATGCGCATCGGCCAAGGCGCGGACAGTGCCAATTGATAATCTCAAAGAAGATAGCTTTGATCGAAGATATGATTGCTCAGAACCGACGCTGGTCGACTCATTGACTTCTATTCCCAACCTAGTTGCCCATCCTATCGACAGCAAAGATAATAAGTCGCTTGATCAACTGGCCACGTTCTGCCGCCAGCAACCAACGGCTAGACATGCAGATTATGAGAGACCCTGGCGCTTTGACATCTAGGAAAATACCCCCATGCCATCTTGTGATGAGTATATTGCTCATCCTTCTCGCCTTTTTTGTTCGCCTTCATGTCTTGGCTGGCGACAGCTTCTGGATCGTTGAAATAATCACGGTCAAGGACGCATCGAAAGGTCTAGCTGCCGTCCACAGTGTCCGTGACCATCCGCCCTTGCTGTACATTGTCACATACGGCATTCTGCAACAGATTGGCAACAATGAGTTCTTGGTTCGCTTGCCATCGCTAATTGCCGGCGTGCTGGCCATACCTACGATGATTGCCTTTGGCCGAATCCTTGGCTGGCCAATGGTTGGATTCTGGGCGGCCTTCTTGTTGGCTTTGGCGCCCGTTCACTTACGCTTTTCCCAAATGGCCAGGCACTATGCTCTACTGATGCTCTTCTCGCTCGCATCGTACCTGTTCCTTTACCTGGCTCTTTCGCGCCCCTCTGCCAAGCACTGGGCGGCTTACGCCATTGCGGTCTCGTTGAATCTGTATACTCACTACGGGGCCTTTCTTGTGGTGGCCTCCCAGGCCGTGTTTATTGCCATATGGATGGCGATCCAATTGGCAAGAAGACGAAGATTACTGCTTGTCTATCCGATTGCTGCTGCTGTGGCGGTCGCAGTGCTTTTCCTGCCAATCTCTGCCAAGATCGAGCAAGCCTTCTCGAGAAACGTGGGCGATACCTCTGTTCGCGGATTCTATACTGGGGTTGCTCCTGTGACGCAGTGGCTAAACGCCGCTTACAGCGATTTTGGCTTTCGCGCAGATCCACTTCCCGTACTGTTCGCTGGCCTGGCTGCGGCGGGTTTTCTTATATTGCTCCGACGGCGAGCCTTTCTGCTGGCTGTCTTGTCACTGGCCGCCCTCGTATTGCCCTTTGCCCTCATAGCTTTGTTACAGACGGCTAGGATTCCCAACATACGCTACATCATCCACATGTTGCCCATGTATCTGATTCTGTCTGCAGTCGCTATCGATGCAATTCTAAAGTGGCTTTCCGAGCTTCGGCCGTCGTCTGGGCAGGGGATATATGTAGCCGGTTCATTAATCGTAGGTGCGCTCCTTATTCTGTTGACAGCGCCTCTCCTTCAGAGCGAGTATGAGCAACAATTCCAGGACTGGCGTGGGATGGCCAATCATCTCGACGATCAAGCCCAAGACGGGGCCATTGTGCTCGGTCTAAGCCCTACGACCGTTGGCTTCAATATGGTTACGACAAGCCTGCCTTATTACCTGAATCGGACGACGAAATCTTTTCAATATATGTCTGGGCACAAAAGGGTTTCGGCAATCCTCGACGGTTCAGAACGCGTGGACGATGATGTTTGGGCCGCAGTCTGGCTTTCGGGCTTCGTAGCTGAGGAAGGCGTTGGCGATTCTGGCGTCAGTCGCTTTAGCAATGGGCTATTCTTGCTGCACCCTCAGGAGCAGGAAGATGCGGTGCAGGCTCTGGTCGCTCTCTACGAGCGAATCGTACCCATGGCCATTTTTCCCGTTCCTGGGTGCCGGATGGCGAGGGACCTGGTTTCTTTTTACGTCTCGGCCGGCGATCAAGACAAAATCATGGACCAAATAGCCGATTTGAGCGAAAAATGCCCTGATTCTTCAGCAATTGGCGATCACAATGCCGAGGAGTTTGCTCAGCTGCTTCGTCAACTTGTGGATCGTGGAGTGACAGATGAAGCTCGTTTGCTGGCGGCTGAACTACTCAAGTACGATCACAAGCATGAGCTCTCTCTCGAAGTAATGACACATGTCGATTTGCTCGAATCGTTTTCTGTTGGCGATGTAACAATCAGCCAAAACGAGGCTCCGGAGCCTGTTGAGTCACGTACCTTCACGATGCCCCACAATGGCGACTGGGGTGAGGTGATCCTCACCCATCCGCCGGCATCCGTGAGTTTCGAACTTGCCCTTCCAGATGAGCCCGTAGAACTGCTAACCCGAGTTGCCCTGGATCCACAGAGCTGGCCGTGGGGTGGAGACGGCGTCACATTTCTCGTCACAATTCAGGAGAAAGGCAGACCGGTCGTCGAGCTATTTCGCCAGCACGTGGCCAACGACGAGAGCGACCACGACTGGCTGCCCGTTCAGGTGTCATTAGCCAACTACGCTGGCAAAGAGATTACACTGATGTTGGCTGCAGAAGATGGGCCGGCCGGGGACGGCGTCGGCGATTGGGGCGGCTGGGAGTCGCCACGACTCTTCTGGGAGGGCAATTACTCAAAATAGATGTTACTACGGCTCGTATCGGTGCCTCATTACAATGTCACCTTCACCCACTATTTATCGTATTAGGCAAGTGTAGTGGGCCCACTGTTGTCGTTGACAAAGGAGGAAGCCTTGATCGAAGATGTGATCGCCCAATCCCATACGCTTGTAGATACCCTGACGTTTAATGATGGCGTTGTGGCCTTGGCCGCACTACGGGCCATTGGTAACGCGCCTGCCAAAGCCGGGGCATTTGCTCAGCTCTTGGGCATATCGTTCGACGGAATGACCGCTGGCCGTTGCACTGCATCTCTAGAGGTCAAGCATCACTTACTAAATCCGCACGGCATTGCCCATGGCGGCGTAGCCTTTTCATTGGCCGATTCGGCTTGCGGCGGCGCGGCTTCATCGGCCGTGGGTGAGCCGCGCATCCTGACCCAGGACATGCAGATTCGCTACCACGGCCCGGCCCGGCTGGGCAAAATCCTCGCCCATGCCGAAGTCATTCATCATGGCCAACGAACTATCACCGTACAGTGCCGCGTCACCCAGGCCGAGATCCTCATTGCCAGTGCGACAGCTACTTTCGCGATACTCACGCCGGCCGAGCTAACGGCGATGAAGTCCGCTACCTCGCCGCCGACTGTCGAACAAAGCGGATCTTAGGCTAGATGTAACCGGCCGCCGGCGTTATCGCCGGACGGAGAGCATGGTCCAGCACTGCTTACCCGTCGCACCGCAACCAAATAGAATTGCCGTCGACCAGGGTTCTGCCGTCGTCTGGCATGCGGGAAGGCGATCATTGACCGGAAATGGCCGGTTGGATTAACGTGCCGGGCTAAAGACGACGACATATAATTCGTCTGATAACGTAACTATACTCGCCCTTCAACTTGCCGGCGTAAGAATCGATGAGGACTATTAGGAGTGCCCCCTATGAAGATATTGCGCGCCAACGTTAGCACCGACGAAGTGACTTACGAGAAGGTGCCTGACGATTGGCTGCCATACGGGGGGCGGGCGCTGGTTGCTCGATTCTTGCTGGACGAAGTCCCGCCGACGTGCGACCCGCTCGGACCTTTTAATAAGCTGATCTGGGCGCCGGGTCTGCTCGTTGGCCACATGTTGTCCAGCATTGACCGCATCTCGCTGGGCGGCAAGAGCCCCTTGACTGGCGGCGTGAAGGAAGCCATTGCCGGCGGGACCACCGGCATGCGCTTGGCCTGGCTAGACCTCTTTGCTCTCATCGTAGAGGGCATGCCGCCGCTCGGGGGCGGCTGGAAGTTGCTCTATGTCAGCCAGTCCGGCACCCGCTTTGAACCGGCCGACGACCTAGTTGGCCTTGGTTTGCACGCAACTGGCCAACGCCTGCGCGAACGCTTTGACGACAAGATCGGCATCTCGGCCATCGGTCCAGCCGGCGAGCGACTTCAGCGGGCGGCCGGCATTACCCACATCGACAAAGACCGCAACCTGACCCGCAAATCGGCCCGCGGCGGCCTAGGCGCCGTCATGGGCGCCAAGCGACTAAAGGCCGTGGTCTTCGACAAACCACGCAGTAAGAAACCAGCCGTTCGCGATCCGGCGCTCTTTGAAGACGCCTCCCGTCGCTATCTCAAGGCGCTTCAAGAACATCCGCAGACGAGCGAGGTCTACACTGAATACGGCACCGCGGCCATGGTCAACATGTGCAACACACGCGGCGGCATGCCGACCCGCAATTTCTCTTCAGGTACATTTGAGGCGGCCGAGGCCATCAGCGGCGAAACAATCCGGATCGTGAACGAAAGCCGCGGCGGCGACATATCCCACGCCTGCATGGCTGGCTGCATCATCAAGTGCTCGAACATTTACGTCGACGAAGATGGTCAGAAGCTGGTTACGCCGCTGGAATATGAGACCATCGGACTGATGGGCTCTAATCTGGGCATCGAAGATCCTGACATCATCGCCCAACTGAACGACATCGCCAACGACCTGGGACTCGATTCCATCGACGTGGGCGCGGCCCTCGGCGTGGCGGCCGAAGCTGGCCTGATGACCTTTGGCGACGGCCAGGCGGCATTGCGGCTGATGGAGGAAGTGAGGGAAGGTTCGCCACTCGGCCGGATTATCGCCAATGGCGCGGCCCTCGCAGGCCAGGTACTCGGCATTCGGCGCATTCCAGTGGTCAAGAACCAGGCTATCTCGGCCTACGACCCTAGAGCGATCAAAGGCACCGGCGTTACCTATGCCACGTCGCCCCAAGGCGCCGACCACACCAGCGGCCTTACGATTCGAGCCCAGATCGATCACTTGAAACCGGAAGGCCAGGTCGATTTGTCGCGGACAACACAGTTTAAGATGGCCGGCTATGACTCCCTGGGCGCCTGCATCTTCGGCGGTTTCGGCCTTGACGCCACGCTCACTCGCGATCTGGTTAACGGCCGCTACAATTGGGGCGTTGATGAGAATTACCTGAGCGACCTAGGGCGAAAAACTATCGCCCTGGAACGCGAATTTAACTGTCGCGCTGGATTTACGGCCGCAGACGATCGATTGCCTGAATGGATGACCCAGGAACAACTTCCGCCGTTTAACACCGTTTTTGACGTTGGCGAGAACGAACTGGACGCTATCTTCGACGATTCCTGACCGCGTGCATGCCCGATAGATCTCCGGCTATTGTCAAGTAAATTGTCACAGCCGGTTCGAAACTTAGCTGGAGCCAAATAGCAGAAAGGCTCCCTGGGGGTTGGGAGCCTTCCTACTGCTTGCTGTGCCGTTAAGGAGGGAGGAGGAGAAGTAACTTTGTTACCTTGAACCTACGGTATCCCAGGATGGCGAGAACTACTGTGCCCTTCCTTACAAATGTACTGAAATAACTCATCAGGGACTGCGACCGGAGTTCGCCAGAGGATTGACTCTTGCCGTGAATCATCTGCAATGGTTAGGGACGAGGATGGTCGACTTCACTTTTCGT
>CP070688.1:3453355-3462151 GCA_020353135.1 Chloroflexota bacterium | reverse complement strand
GGTCAGTTTCTCATCCCATTTCTGGTTCAGCACCTGGTGCTTATCCTGGTCAGGATGGTCGCTCTTAGGCCCGGTGCGCCCCTTGACAGCGGCCAATAACGCCTTCAACGACGCCTGGGCGTCGCCGTTTATACCTACCTCAACCGGCCGGTTCAAGCCTATGGAACTGGGATCGACGTCGATCTGGATGACCTTTTGTTGCCCCGGCTCGCCCCAGGACGGCGCCCGGCCCCAGTTATCCAGCTCGCCCAAACGACTGCCGACGACCAACGCGACGTCCGCATCCGTCCGCGCCGCCTCCAGCCCATCGCGGTTCAGGGGATGGAAATAGCGCGGATGATCCTCGGGGACGACTCCACGCGCGCCCAGAGTTGTGGTCATGGTCGCCGAGAGATAGTCGGCCAAAGCCAGGAACTCTTCCCAGGCTTCGGACCAGGATACGCCCATGCCAGCATGGAGGTGCGGCCGTTCTGCTTGGGCCAGAATGCCGACCGCCCGGTCGATCTGTTGTGGATCGCCGGGCCCCATACCCTGCAGCCGGTATTTAGACGGAGACCAAACAGGGACCGTTTCCGGGTCGCCGGTGCCGCGCATGACATCTTCGGGGATCTCCAGGTAAACGGGTCCCGGCCGGCCGTGCATGGCTTCCCGGTATGCCCGGCGGATCAGTTCCGGCATCCGGCCCCACTGGCGAATGCTGGCGCTCCACTTGGTCACCGGCCCGTATAAACCGAGCAAATCCACGTTCTGGAAAGAGCCGCCTCGATCCGGATAAATGATATAACGCCGCCGCTGGCTGCTAATGGCGATCACCGGGCTGCCCTCGGCATGGGCGGTGACGATACCCGATACCATATTGGCCGCCCCGGGGCCGATGCCGCCGATAACCACCGCCGGTTCGCCCCGTATGCGCGCCCACGCTTCGGCCATGTGGGCCGCGGCGGCTTCGTGCCGGGTATTGACGAAACGCATGCCATAGTCGTTCAATTTAGCCAGGAAGGGGTTGAAGCTACCGTCCAGGATGCCAAATAGGACCGTAACACCCTCTTCCTTCAAACACTTCAGTAATAATTCCCCGCCAGTCATCGTGCTTATTTGCTTGTCTCCTTTGTTGATTATGCCGCTCCCCGGCTCATGTTCAGGTAAGAACGCACCAGGTTCCTGCGCGAAAAGTGACTCAGTGTGATAAATTCGATCCAGATGGGTCCGCCCAATAACTCGCGAGCGATCCGGTTCACGCGCCAGCCTTTTTGATGGAGGGCCAGCACTTTTTCACCCAGCTCCTCCAGGTAGGCGATCTTATCGGCCAGGGCGGCCTCGGGATTGTCGCGCACCCGGGCGCAGCCGGGGAAGAGTTTGGTTTTTCCTGGCAGGCCGGCCACTCGTTTTAGCGAATCGATAATGGTCCAGATTTCGTAGTCGGCCCGCAGCGCCCGATCCCGACCGCCAACAAAGAGATCGCCGGTGAACAGCCAGCCTCGTTCCGGCTCGTACAGGCATAGATGGTCACGGCTATGGCCGGGCGTCGCGACGATTTGGAAGCGATAACCTCCACTCGTCACAATGTCGCGGTCGTCGACAGGCTGTCCCTGGCAAGGTTCCGGCCAGCCCCAAATCAGCCGCCGGTAGGGTTGTAAGGGCTGGCGGCTACGCGGCTCGGCTAGCACCGGCAAGGCCTTTGGATGAGCCTGAACAGGTAGATCGGGCCGCTGGCGTTGCAGCCGGCCGTTGGCGCCGAAGTGATCCTCGTGGCTGTGGGTGTTCACAATGCCCCGCAGAGGTACACTGGCCAGCGCTTCTACTAATTCCGGCGCGCTGTGGGCGCAGCCGCTATCGATCAGCAGCCCATCCACCAGGTAAGCCGTCGTCCAATAGCGGCCGCGGCCGGCCAAGGTGCGGGCCAAGTCAAAACGGGTTACCTCCTCGTAGGATGTCGTCCTGAGCATCTTGTCACCTATACCAGGCAATTACCTGAAGGCCAGCGGCAACGTTCAAGCCTCTGGTTGGGCGACCAGCTCACTCTCCGGCCGTTCGCCCTCCTGATAACCGCTCCGAGGATCCTTGACGAAGGCCAGCACGATCAGGCCCAGAATCAAGAAGGCAGCGATGACGAGAATGGCGGCCCGCTGGCCAGATTGCTCGGCCAGGGTCGACGACTGGCCTTGTGACTGATACCAGAGCGCGGCCTCGGCGGCGACGATACCGTAGACGGCCGGGCCGACGAATGAAGAAGTCCGGCCGACCACGGCAAAAAGACCGTAGAATTCAGCCCCTTGCCCCGGCGGGGCGAACAGCGCCACCATGGTCCGGCTCACCGACTGAATGCCGGCCATGGCGAAGCCGGCCGCGGCGCCGACAAAGAAGTAACCGGTAGCCGTCTGGGTGAAGAAAAGCCAGATGACCACGCCGATCATCATCAGGATGGCCAGTACCAGGGAGCGTTTGCCGCCGATACGGTCGACCAGCCAGCCAAAGACGAAGGCGCCGGCCACGTTCGTGATCTGGACGACGATCACAAAGATGATCAGCATCTCCTGCTCCATGCCAAATAACACGGCGCCGATGATGGCCGCGAAATCCAGGGCCATGATGACCGCATCGTTGTAGATCAGGAAGGCCAGCATGAACTTAAGGAACTCTTTGATCCGGCCGGCCGTGCGGAATGTGGTCTTCAGCCGGTCAATAGCTACCGACAGGTAATTCTTCCCGGGCGGCAACGAGCGAGGCTGGGCCCGCTCGGGCAGCCAGATGAAGATCGGTATGGCCGAAATGGCGAAGAAGGCGGCCGTGATGACCAGCGAGAAGCGAATGATGAGCAGACCCTCGATCATGACCACCAGGGGCAGTATCAGCAGCAAACACACGATTCCGCCGGCCGTGCCGACAGCCCAGCCATTGCCCGAAATCCGCCCCATTTCTTCCGGCGCGGCGATCTCCGGTAGAAAGCCATTGTAGAATACCTGGGCGCTGCGATAGCCGATTTCGGCCAGGATGAAAAAGGCCATGCCGAGGAATACCCGGCCGGGCGCGGCGAAGAATAGCCCGGCGGTGAATAGGCAGGCCATGACGGTGAAGAAGAGCAAAAAACGCTTCTTCGCTCCGGAAAAGTCGGCAATGGCCCCCAAGAAAGGCGAGCTGATAGCCACGACCAACATGGCAATGGCGATGGCCAGTCCCCAAAGGCGCGAGCCTTCGGCCCCGCCGACCACTTCGCCCTGGAAATAGGCTGAAAAGACCGCCAGCAGGACCACGGCCGCGTAGGCCGAATTGCCAAAATCATACAGGTACCAGGCCCAGCGTTCCTTTCGGGTTGATTGAGGAGTTACCGTTGTCGTCGCCATGTTTCCCTCCTTGAAGAATAGCCTTCAGCCTTCAGCTTTCAGCCGTCAGGCTCATGATGTATCTTGTAGATCAAAGGCCACCTTGATTGAGTGCGAGCCTTGTTTGTCGACGGCCGCGTTAAAGGCCTGGCGATAAGCTTCTAGAGGGAAGCGGTGAGTAAGTAAAGGTTCGCAGGACAGCCGGCCGCTCCGCATCCAACGCATGGCCAGCCCAAAGGTGGAAATCTCTTCCCCTTGCCAGCTAACGACATCATGTCCTACCGTGCCTTTGAGATCTACTTCCTGGTACCAAACGGGCGTGACATCTAGCTTCATCCGGTGCAAATTGACGCCTACCAGAACTACTGTGCCTCCGGCCCGGCTCCAACGCAGCGCGTTGTTGAGCGTGCTGGTTATCCCGACCACGTCAAAGACGACGTCGAAACCGCCCAGCAGCATTCGATTGTCACTCCGGCCCTCGTAGAGCCGCGCCCCGGTAAAATCAGCCGTCCGGGCATAGCCGTCATCGCTGCTCAAAAAAGTATGATCCGCGCCGAAGCGGCCGGCCATCTCCGCCTGCCATGGGAACTGGGCCACGGCCACGATCTCGCAATCTGGCTGTAGGGAGCGCACAACCTGTAAAAGCAGGTAACCAATAGTGCCGCAACCGACGATGAGGACCCGCTCGCCTGGCTCGACTGGCCGACGCCAGGCCGCGTGAATGGCTACGGCCGCCGGCTCGACGAATATCGCCTGTTCATCTTTCAGATCGTCCGGCACGGGCAGGAGGGCGCCGGCCGGGGCGATGAAACTGTCGCCAAAGCCGCCGCCGACAAGAGTAAACTCGGATTCCTCAGATGCCCGCTCGCAGAGCACCCGGTGTCCGTTGGCGCAAGGGCGGCATAGGTCGCTTCGTCCCCGGGCTCGACAATCGTCGCCCCGGCCCCAGCGCACCACCCGGCTGCCGACGCCGATATCCCTGACGGCCGGGCCGGCCTCGACCACTTCGCCGACCATTTCATGGCCCAGAAAAGTTCGCCGGTGCGACGGCAAGGCCACCGGAGCGACATCCAGACTGGCATCCACAAATAGCTGGTGCAGGTCGCTGCCGCATATGCCGCACATCCGGTTGGTCACGCGGACCCAGTCGTCGGCCGGCAGCGGTGGATCGGGTAGGGTGGCCAATCGTAACGGAGAAGTGGGTCCGAAGTAGGCGGCCGTCAAGACTTTGCCCAAAAGCCTGGTGGCAATAATCTTGGGAACAGATAGGTCCAGATACATGGTCCGCATCGTCATCACCACATCCCGAGTCAGGCGGTTATCATGCGGTCAGCTTACCCACTGGATTCTGGATCCCGGCCGGCCGGCGCGCTCTCTTCGACTCGGGTCAATTGGTCTAGCAAGTCAAGGACGATTTCATCTAGATCGCCGCGATTGGGCAGCGAGGCCATCATGCCATACATGGCCGCCGTGCGACCGGGCAACTGGCCGCCTTTTACTCCGGCGAACGAGGAAGCCCGACCGGCTAGATCGCTCATCATTTGCCCGGGCAAAAGGCGGGCGGCCGCTTTGACCAGTCCCACCTGGAGAGAGTTGGCCAGCTTGGCCAGGCTGAACCGCCGGGCCTGGGCCACCGCCTGGCTCAAATCGGCCAGGAATAACTCCGCTACCTCGGCGTGGGCATGAGTGACGGTCAGGTGCAGACTGGGCGGATTTTGCTGCCGGTCGAGATGCCAGCCCGATGCGGTCAGGGCGTCGCCTATCTCGTAGACGTTCAGGCTGTCAGAGCCAATGGCCAGAATGCTCATAGTTGGATCGCCCAGGACTGCGACGCCATCGATGGCCTCTATGCCCTGGCGCAATTTAACCGTCGTGTCCATAACGGCGCCGGCGATATCCAGGTAGCCCTCCCGGCCGAGGTAGTTCATGATCGCCCAGGCCGCGGCTATCGCCCCACCTGGCCTGGTACCGGCCATGGTCGGCGAGGCGTAGATGCCGCCCGACCAATCGCTCTGGACGAAGAATTGGTGGCGTCGCAGGTCGCCGTCTTTGTAAAGAATGACGGACGCCCCCTTGGCCGCGTAGGCGTACTTGTGCAAATCGACGGAGATGGAGGTGACGCCGGGGACGCCAAGATCGAAGTCGGGCGCCTCGTAACCCAATTGGCGGACAAATGGTAGCATGAAGCCACCTACGCAAGCATCCACGTGGCAAAGCGCCCCATTTTCCTGGGCCACCTGGGCTATTTCGCGGATGGGATCGACGACACCTTGCGGGTAGGAAGGCGCCGAGCCGACCATCAGGATCGTGTTTGGGGTAACGGCCGCCGTCATGGCCGGCACATCGGCCTGAAAGTCTAAACCTACCGGCACGTGGACTGCCTTCACCGAGAAATAGTGGGCCGCCTTGTCCAAGGCCGGATGGGCCGTTGACGGCAGGATCATCTCCGGCTCGGCGATGGCCGGTTTGTTTTCCCGGGCCCAGTCGCGGGCCGTTTTGACCGCCATCAGCAAGCTTTCAGTGCCGCCGGAGGTCATGTTGCCCGCGGTCTGGCTATCGCCGCCCACTAGATCGGCCGTCATGGCCACGACTTCCGCCTCAAATCGCTTCAGGCTGGGAAAGGCCATTGGGTTGAGACCGTTTTCCGAGAAGAAAAGGCCGTATGCTTCTCGCAGCAGCTCCGTCACTTCGTCGCCGGCATGAAAGACGAGGCTCCACGTCTTGCCCTCGCGCCATTTGGCATCATGGGCCTGGATGTGGCGCATCGTATTCAGGACTTCTTCGGCCGGTCTCCGCGATGGAGGAAGTGTAACCATGCCAACTCCGATTCTATTGAAACCTGGTAAGCCGGCGACTGAGAGAGCGTGACAGAGCAAAGCTTACCGTTATTCTTTCAGATTTGGTTGGTTTTGACTATGGTTGTATGTCACAAATCTTGGGTGACAATCGGCCGATCATTGCGCAGCGCAGTTGAGCGTTACCAAAGCTCGGTTGAAGAATGCGGCAATGGACACCTGCTTCGTCAGCATCGGCAGCCAAGAATGGTCACGACATTCTGGCGGGTCGGTTCTCAAATAGCAGTGATGATAACCTTTACCAGTGCAAAAGATGCGGCTTGTGCGCCCGCTTTCTCTTGTAGATGACCAATGCAGAAGCTGCTTTTTGCCCGCAAAGTGGCCAATCTCCTCGATCACGACTTTCTAGAGGCTACCGTTCATTCTCTTGAATCACATGGCTCTCTTGAGTGAAGTATGCCAGGGAACCTGACAAGAATCCCGTCCACAACATCCCCTTTATATTTTGTCTGATTTCTTTATTGCTTGTGAAGGACAGAACAAAGTTGACTTGCACGCCTAAGATCACTTATGCTGTTTCGTATAGATCCTTGCCCAGAGGAATCGCCTGTTAGCAGGCAGACAGTATGAGTGCCCACGAGAATATACATCGGATGTTTGACGCCCAGAATAATACTGAGGTCTTGCAAGTTCGTTGAAGCGTCAATGTAGAGATGTGAGAAGTAACGCAGGGCGTCATAATTCTGGCAGAGCGCTCTCATTGCTATTCATCATCGGGCGGCAATCTAGATTTGTTGAGCAGCCAAGGGGTAACGAATCATGGAATCCTCGCTTTACGAAGGTTCACACAAAGAGCTCTTCGAGGTATTTCTCAAGTTAGTTGATGACTATGACGCTCAAACAGCCGCGCTTCTGGATTTGACTTCCTGGGACACTACAAGCTCGTTGCTGAGCGTTGGTGGAGGTGAGGGAATCGTTGAAGCAACCTTACTTAGAAATGCTCCAAAAGCTAAGGTATGGTATCTGGATCCGTCACCAGAGCAGTGTCAGGCGTTCCGCCGGCATATGAAACGAGAACATCTTCTGGAACGTGTTGAAGATGTCAGTCAGACAACTTTTCAAGAGTACAACACGCAGCGCAGGTTCGATCGCATTGTATCGATGTTCTCTTGGTTCTTTGTCGGTACGAGCAGGCGATGGCTTGTTAAACTGATTGACTTACTGAATCCAAACGGGACAGCCTGTCTTGTACTTCCGAACACTGAGTCAATTGAGGCAGATCTTAATCGAAGTATGTCTCCTGATAAACGGACGACATTGGTTGGTGACGAGGTGGCAAAGGCATTGAGGGCGCTCGAATGCAGTGTAAGACAACACACTTATACAAAATGGCTTGCTATTGACGAGCTTTTTGAAGGCGAATTCGCTTCCGAAGCAAGTCTCGCCTTTGCTGCATTCATTGCTATGCGACCAATCACGACCTTTACGCCAGCCGAAAAACGACATGTTGTTGATCTGCTCAATGTAAGGCGAGAAGGGAAGGGAGTACCTTTGAGATGGGATGTTATTGTCGTCAAACCTGGTTCTTCTTAAGCAGCGCGTCCTGGCTCGCGAATCTCGGCCAGGCCGATAGTGCCGACGACGACAATCCTTTCCCCTTTCACACTGAAACGATTCTGGTCGAGCCAGCCAACGCCGGTCGGAATCTGGTAGAGTGGTGCCACGTCCTGGCCCGTGGCTGCCCAGGGATAAGCCGGCAATTGCCACATCTCGGTTTTTTGACCTTGCCCACCGGCCGTCAGCCGGCTTCCATCTGGGCTAAAAGCCAGGCTGAGCTGACTGAGTTCAGAGGGCTAGCTGACCATGAGCTGTACAGAAGTGACCGGCCTGATTCGCTATCGCGATAGCGGCAAGATCATTTAAATGCGCGTCAAGAAATCGCTAATAGATTGCGACCGGTTCTTGCAGGCAACGCTATCGAAGTAAACAGAAGGGATGCTGCATTAATCGTCTGACGCCATTCCGAATTGCCGGTGATATCATGGTGAACATTGGCTTTAGAGCCTCTAAAACATAAATCGGGCAAATCCTCATGAAACAAGCCGCAGATGGCAGTCTTGGAAACGAGACTCGGGATAAACAGATTAACGCGACCTAGCCAAGGTGATTCGTTACCGTAGCCAATTCTAGCCGTACAAGACATCAAACAACTTCTCAATGCCAACCAGGGCCGCACCGAATGCCCCGGCAACTGTTATTTCATAGATGGCCTCATCATCGTAACCAACTGTTCGCAAGTCATCTACGTCTTTGTCGGTGATCTGGTAGGCATGCAAAGCCAATTTCTTCAAGTAGGCGATTAACTCATCCGGCACTGGCGCTGCTAACGAACGGGATTGTCCTCGTTGCGCCACGACAAACGCTTCTACGGCCTGTCGCAATTGCGGTGTCGTTTTGCCGGGAGCGTTCAGGAGCGGCCGTCGCGCGCGCGCCAATTCGGTCGGCCGGATCCGCCCATCCTCGTCCCGAACCCAGACTGGATCGGCCTGTTTTCCTTTGAGGAACTTGCCCGTCTGATTCAACATTTTCGTGTGTAGCTCTTCTTGCCTGGAATCTAGACTGTCAAATTCAAAGGCGTCAGACAATCGATAAATAATGGTGAAGTGATAGGAGACATTAGC
>CP070688.1:3443716-3453255 GCA_020353135.1 Chloroflexota bacterium | reverse complement strand
CGAGTGGTTCATCCTAAAAAGCAAGAGGACCGGTCGCTCTTCCGTGGGACCGTTCCCAACCAGCAATTGAAGCTTGATTCAACCGTCAGAGGCTGAATTCCAACACGAATATCTGCCTGTCAACAGAAACGACCGGCATCCACCAATGCAAGATAGATCTGAAATCAGTCCTTAATCAGTCCGCAGGCGTCGAGACACGAGCAAGACTCCAACCAGGCCCAGCGCCGCCGCTGCAATCAACCAGACCTCAACGCCGGTCTCGGGAAGGGTGGTCGCACCATCGCCAGTACCATCGCCAGTGCCTGTGCCGTCGCCTGTGCCGTCGCCAGCGCCGTCTCCTGTGCCGTCCCCGTTGCCAGTACCGTCGCCATCGCCTGTGCCATCGCCGTCGCCGCCGGCTGCCACGGCCGTAGCCGTCGCCGCCGCTTCTGCTACCGACGTCGCAATGGCATCAGCCTCTACCGCTTCGGCCGTCTGCGTCGCTGCCACGTCAACAGCAGGTTCATCGGGTTCAGGTGTGCTGGTGGGCGGCAATTCCGCGGCTTCAGCATCTTCGGTGGCTTTTGCCGCGGCGGTCACTTCGGCGATAGCCTGCTGCTCTTCGACCGCTTGCCTGGTTTGCTCGACAATCGCGTTTTGAGCCTCGGTCGTCAGGTTCTGAATCGTGATTCGGGTGGCCTCCGCCTGGCCCTCGCCATCTCGCTGCTGTAGCAACACATAGGTCAGCAAGCAGCCGGCCAAGATGATGAACACGCCGATCAGGGCGCCGGCCGTGATGAGGAACGAGCGGCCGGCGCCTTCGTCTTCCTCCTCCTCAATGACAAAATCGTTTGTAAAATCGTCGTTAAATTCTTCTGACATCATCGCCTCCTGGATTTGACATTACGGTTGCCCATCTGCCTAGACATAAGATTACTGCAATTTTCAAAATCTAACCAATATGATCCAGATTCGCGTATGGCACGAACACCGTTTCGCCATCGGCTAGGACCACATCCGCGCCCGATGCGAGGCCGCCGATCGCCGTTCGCCTCGGCTGCCCATGCACTCTTGCGACCCGACCCAGCGTCGTCCCACTGTCCAAACCATTCGCACGTACCAAAGAACCGATCTCTATGACTACAGCATCGGGCTCCACCTGGGGCAGCGAGCCAGAGGTCGGCAATGGGATGATTACTTCTGCCCGCTGTGTCCGGTAATCGTGACTGGCGGCAAGAAGCGAAGCATCTCGCCCCTCAGAGCGCTGCAGTAACTCGAAAATCGGCTCGGCCATGGGCCGTCGGCCAAATCCTTCGGTCAGAATAATCGGTATCGTTGACTCTCTGGCACGAGCGTGCAGTGATGCAGGCATGCTACCGGCGATCAGGCCGTGGGCGCTTCGTTCTTCCAGACGGTCCAACGCCTCGCGATCCTCAAACACGCCGGCGACATACACAGCTCCCGCCGCCTCAGGCCCGACTTGCTCGACCTTCAGCTTCTCGTCTGCACCATGCACGGACCGCACCAATTTACCTACTCCACTGCGGCCAGAGTCCCAAACCCCCTGCACGACGCTGCCTACGGCTTCGATAATCACGCCCCGCTGCGGAACTATTGACACGACACGTCCACTGAGCATAGCCCGCAATTCCTCTACCCGGTCGCTTCGCCGCAAGATCAGGCAACCATCGCGGATACGGATTAGCGTTCCATCGGCCGGACAGCGATATACCTTGGCCTGGCCAATCGTCGCCGGTCTTCGCATCAGGGGCGCGCCACGCTCAAGGGTAGCACCTTCCTCCACCAGGAGGTGCTTCTCCAGTTCTTCTGGCGCAACTCCCAGCACGTCGCTTGCGCGCCAGACCGCACAGGCGGAGACGGCCGGCCCGCGGGCGACGACGTGCACAGGCTCCACTTCGCGACCGACTGGCACGACAATTTGGCCGGCTTGTGGCAAAACCCGCATTCTACGGGTTGTCGTGAGCGTTCTCACCCTGGTCATGTTTGTTAGATGAGTCATCGTGATTTTTGCTTTAACGGGTAGACGGTCCGACTCGACCGTCGACGACCAGGCCAATCGCGAAGCCCATGGCCGACAGTTGTCTGCTCTTTCCCCGGCCGGCGCCAACGTCGACGCCTGGGGCCGGCTGCAGGTCCAGTGTTGCCGGCTCGCCGGCCGGCAAGGGTAAGATTTCGATGTCTCCGTAAGGGATATCCATTTCTATAGAATTCAAAGATGGCGAGTTCATCACGACGGTAAGAATCTTATCGCCAGATCGGGCTCGGTTCTCCGGCGCGACCACCCAGGCCCATCTCTCCAAAGCGCCGCCGCGCAGGATCTGGACCACCATGTCTGGGTCTTCTGCTGCCAGTAGTCCCATCGCCGGAAGAACACTGTAACGGTCGACCAAAACCCTGAACACGCCCTTTAGTTCCAGAGCATCGAGGACTGCGCGCAGCGATTCAGTTGGATTTGGCGCGCTAGAGAAGACACGTCCTCGGAGTAGCAAAGCCTTGACTTCAGGCGTGCTTCCGCTGGCCGGCCAGGACCATTCGGCGGCCGCATCCGCCGCCGCACGGCGTATCATGTGACCCGCAAGAGCTAACTCAGTCTTCACCGCTCGCCTGGTCATCGGCAGAATGCTCGGATGAGAGCTCTTGTCCAGGATGTAATTTGCCAGGTCAAGATCAACGTCTTCCTCATCTGGCCGCTCCGATACGGCCTGAAGGAACTGCTGGTCGAGTAGTTTGATTACAGGTCTTCCCAGGCCCATGTCTGTGCGAACGGCCAGGTCAACCTGTCCTTGCACGGCTGAAACTAGCGTGATCTGGCTGGCGCCAACGTCCAGCCCTAAGACGCGCCCCTGTCCGACGGCGGCCAAATACTCGGTGATCCCGCCAAATGCATGGGCCGAATTCATCGGCGCCGAGTTGCACCAGTCGGACAAAATGCCGCCGCCGTCGCTGGCGGCGATCTTGGTCAGATAATAAGCCTGAGCCAGCATGGCGATGGCGTGACCGATCTGCTCGGTCGAAAACGTGGGTCGTACATTGTCCACCAGGTGCACCTCAGTCAGGTCGGCCAGGCTATCCAGGACCAGCGAACGAAGAGCCGCATTTCCACCATAAATCACGGCCGGTCTGGTCCCCTCGTCCTGCAACTCAAGGGCCATCGCCACGGTGACTATCAGATCTTCTACCTGCTTGTCGGCGCCGCCATCGGTGCCCCCGACCAGGAAAATGACGTCAGGCCGATTCGTCAGCACCGACTCGATCTGGCCCGTCCGGCCGCGCTCATCGGCCAGGCTAAAACAATCGACCTCGTTCGCATGAACGGACTGCAGCGCCTTGCGCGCGCTGGCTATGCTGGCACTCTCGAGCAGACCCGCCACGATGACCCGCAAGGAGTTGCCATAGCTAACGGTGGCGCCAAAATAGTCGACGCCGCCGCCATCAGATCTGGTGGGCCTGATTAGTTGGCCTTGTAGACTCATCAAAGTCCGACCCGTCGCGTCGCTCAACTGGCCAATTGCCTGCAACAAGCCATGGCTGATATCGAACCAGGGTGGCCCGGCTGTGTTAAGCCCCTCGCCTCGACCTATCAGCCGATAGCGACCCTCGACCAGATCATATAAGGTCACCAGGCAGGCGCTGTGCCCATAGTCAACAACCAGGTAGGACCGGGCGGTCAGGGGCGTCTCCTCGCCTTCTAGCTCATTAAAAGCATAAAGGTCGCTGCTGGTCATAACACGAATTCCGAAAAGAATCTACTGAGAGCGTCGATATAGTAACCCACCCGCTGGGTGAGGATCACCAGGCTGGTATTCAAGATACCGGCGAATAATCCGGCTAGCGTTACAGTGATGACCACGCGACCCAATGCGGCGATTGGCGTGTGCCATCGAGGCATCCGCGTCTCACTGCTGCCCAATGTCCGGCTGGTAAAGAAGAAATAGGCTAGTGTGCTTATTGTCAGCCCGGCCGCTAACAGTCCCAGTAAGGCATTGTCGTAGCGAACCAATATCTGCGGCAGCAGTGTGCCAGCTATGGCCCCGACGAAGCCAACGGCCGCGCCAATGGCCATCAAAACAGCCAGGGCGCTGTTCCCGAGTGCGCTCGTCCGCGGGACCGCCTTCAGCAATAGCAGAAAGGCCAGGATCATTGGCACGATCCACAATAGACCGTTTCCGGGTAGATTGCTCCTGAGGTCGTCAAAGACTGGGTTGAACACCTCTCGGACCACGATCACTACGGCAAAGGCTGCGCTCACGCCAACCAGGATATGCACGGCCACCCTGTAAAGCGGGTTGTCCTTGATGACGAAGCTCAAAACACACAGGGTCAGCAAAAAGCCAACTAAAATGCCGCCAAATTCGCCTACTTCTTGCAGCAGGGTCATTTTTTCGCCGCCTTTGTTACGGCCGATGCAGCAGATGTGGCAAGGCCGAAATAGATCGCGCCGGCAAGCAGGGCGCCAATCACCAACCACTGGGCCAGCACCAGACTGGTCAGGTGTTCGGCGGCGATATCGCCGTCGATCTGAAAGGTCTCGGCGTAAGCCGCCGCGATAGGCATACCTTCGATGAGGCCGGCAAGCTGATCGCTGACCAGATAGGGCCTGGCCACCGGCCCCAAGCCCTGAGTGACCCCAGCGATCATAGTCGTGTCGCTCTGCGCGCCAACCTGCTCAACCCAACCGACCAGGCTGTCTCGGTCGGCCGATAGGACGATTATCAGGCCCACGTCGGCCAGGGCATTCTGCTGTGCCTCACTCAAGCTGCCGCCGGCTAGCGAGTCGCAGGGCTGGACAAGGCAGGCACCCAACGCCCTCAGACCGGTTGCTTCACCAGGCAAGTAACCTAGCGAGTCGCTCTGCAGATCGTCCGCTTGCGCAGTCGCCTGTTCCGCCATCGGCACGCCGGCCGCTATCTGGCTAATGGTTAGGACGTGGCTGCCGCTTTGTGATAGGTGGTCGAGTACGACGGCCGCTACGCTATCTAACTCGCCGGCCATCGAAGGTGTATAGTCGAATGCGACCAGGGCCGTGTGACCAGCGTTCGCTTCAATAGCCTGCCAGGCCTGCTCGGCCGCCGACGGCGCCGTCGGCTCCATGCTCCAGGGCAATAATTCGCCGATAGCCGGCAGAAGCCAAGCCAACACGATAACCGACAACAACGCCAGGCCCAAGATCGTGCGCGCGGCCAGGAAAGGCTCTGCACCGGCGCTCTCGTCGACCGGCGCCTGCTCAGGCTCAATCATCGTCAATTGGCGCAACAGAGCAGCCTGCTGGCGCTGCTCCTTGCTCATTTCCAGTGTCGCTGCCGATCTTCTGATCTCGCCGGTCGCGCTCATGGCGGCGGCCGGCAGAATACCGCTCAAGCCGGCCAGAGGTCCCGTCGTTTCCGACGGCCCTGCTACTGACGGCTGGGGCTGGCCGCTAGCTTGCTGCAGTCGCAGCGCCCGCAACCAATCTGGAACCTCAGCCCCTTCTAGGTCTGAGTCCAGCATAAGCTGCTCGAGCTGATCCGGATCCTCGGCCGACGGCAAGTCCTCCAGTAGATCCAGCCACTGGTCGACGCTCTCCTGAGAAGCCTCACCCTCGGGGAGGTCCAGGGCGGTCGTCAATGCTTGCTCAAGATCGTCTGCATGCGAATCGTCGGGCCATTCGGCGCCTGGATCTTGCTCAGCCGAATCCGCTGCCGGTTCTGGGTCTCCCCATCCCGCCGGCGGCGCATCGGCTTGTTCTGCGCCCCGAACGCCTTGCAGCCCAGGCTCCGATTTCACATCATCGGACGGCGGTGCAGACGTGGGCGGTCGCGTCGTCTCCGCCTCCAAGGATGCCGGTTGTCTGGCGCTCCCGGTGGGCCGCTCCGGAACCTCCTCCGCCTCGACCGGCGTCTGCGCCGCCGGCTGGTCGGCCAGCCACTCTGGCAACTCTTCGCCAGCCAGCTGCTCCGGGATCCCTTCGAGCCCGACAGGGGTTTCAAGGGGTTGCGTGCCAGGCAGTTGCCCCGTCGAGGGCAGTTCTTTCTCGTCAGTTACTTCTGCGTCAGTGAAGCCCTGAGATAGCTGCTCGTCAGCTTCGGTCTCGGGCCACTTCTCTTCAGGGTCTAGAGCGGCCACCCAGTCCGGAAGTTCTGAGGTGACTTTCGCTTGCACGGCCGCTTCTTCAGCCGCCGGCTTCGAGCCCGATTCCCCGTCCGCCGGCTCAAGATCTCGAAGAAACGCCATCAGCTCGTCTGTTTCTTCATCGGTCAAATCGTCAGCATGAGCTCGAACGGCCTGCAACCAGGCCGGCAGACTCTCGTCCTCGTTAGCCAGGCGCTCGGCATCGGCCTTGGTAATCTCTGGCAGCTGCCGCAGCCAATGTTCGACCTCTTCTTTGTTAGGCGAAGCCTGCTCTGCTTCGCCAGCCGGTTTCTCCGGCTTTGTTCCTTCCATCAGTGGGCGACCGCAGGCCACACACTCGCCCGTTTCGGCTTTATTCTTTGTCTGACAGTGCTCACAGATGATGGTCGTCATTTGTCGTATGGCCGTTCGGAGCCCGTCAATAGTCGTAGCGCAACGGTGGCAACGCCTAGCGCCACACCTATCAAGAGACCGCGCATGCCAGCATTTACAAGCACATCATTAATCACTTCAGCCACGGGATCGAGTATGGTCGACAAGAACGGCGGCAGGGCAGTACTGGCCAGCAACAGCAGTATCACGGTTATGATGAATATCGTTGCCCAAATAGACCGCCGCCGATTCAACATCCTGACGCCGGCGAATAGCAGGAAAAAGGCCAGCAGGGATGCCATGGCCATCTCCAGCGGGGCCTGCACCATCACAAAGACATCGCCAACGCGATGGCTGGTGAATCCAAAATAGTCCGTAAACGCCAGGCCAAAGACGGCTAGCATGCTCAGTACGAGCAATCCACTGTAACTGTTACCATCGGCCAATCGACGGGCGTGGACGCCAAGCAAATTGATAGCGCCCAAGATCAACGCCACCGAGGCCAAGAATGCAGCCCAAGAGACAAGCGTGTCACCCACGGCCGGGACAAATAGAAGCCCCAACAGCGTCATTAAGCCAAAGGCAATAGCCAGCGCCACTGGAAGTGTGCGCTTGTACATCTCCATTTATCGTACTACAGGACTAAATCAATCAGCGCGACCAGCAGAATAATGACGATGGCCGCCACCCGCAAAACATCCTGCAAATGCAAGCTGGCCAAAAAGGCCGGTTCCTGGCTCAGGTAAGCTCCGGCGGCAAGGAACTCTTCGGCGATCAAAACACTATCCGTCGCCGCGACGCCAACCGCCATCGCCAGCGGGTCATCAGTGCCGACGATCTGCTCGAGTTCTTTGCGCTCTCCAGCCTCGGTCACGATGGCTATTTCAGAGCCAAATCGGCCGAACAACAAATTACTGCCCAGATTGCCCTGGTTGACGACGTTGCTAACCCCGGCCGCATAACTCATGGTGAATTCGCGACCAGCAATAAACTGCGCCATATTAGGCGAGAACGATCGCGACCGGCCGCTCTGACGCAGAGCCGTGCGTTGGCTGTCTTGTGCAGCCAGATAAAGCGCGCCATCGCCAATGGTGGCCAGCGGCGGCGTATCGCTCTGGGCGCCGATTTCGGCCAGATAATCCAGCGTCTCGAGCGCGGCGATTCCCGCCGGGTTGCTCTGCCCGGCCAGATCGGCCTGTCCCAGGCTCAGATGAACCATGCGGCCGGTTTCGACCGCCTTGTCCCCCTGCTCACGCAGCACCCGGTAACTATCAATTGTGCGAATGGCGATATTCCAGCCTTGCCGGTGGCGACGAGTGAACCAGAACAGGAGAATGGCGCCGGTAATTGCGATCAACAACACGGCGACAATGGTCACTCTGTCCAACTCACCCCTCCTGGATCATCGCTACGCTCCACATCCAGGAGCTTGATAAGCATATCTACAGCCGCTGGATCCTCCAGCAATTCGGCCGACTGAGACAAGTGTTCACGAGGTACGATCAAGGCCAATGCCGGCTGAGTGAGCCACAACATTTGGCCGGCGACAAAAGCGAGGGGTCGGCCTGCTTCCAGAAGCGTCAGCGCTGGAAGCCGCAATCCGAGCTGCCGGATATGATCCGCAACCTGGATGGCAAAGAGTTGCTGTTCTTGCCCACGACTGGTCATAAGCTGGCCAATGAGTGGTTAGCCTAAGATCTGGTCCTCAGCTACCCGGCGAAATGAGCAGACAAGTTGACGTAAAGTTACTTGGGCCAGAGTATAGCACGTTTTACAAGGGGTGTAAAGGTGGGGGTAGCCCGCTCATCAGGGGCTCTATATGGTACTTTTGTCTCCGTTCGGGACTGCTTCTATCGGTCAATTGCCGCCTGCTATGCCTGTCGTATAATCCCACATAGAACAGCATCCTATTTCCGGCAAGTGTACACGCGCATGCTCAGCCATTGGCCAGGCACCAACATAGACGAGAATGAGGTTCAGCCATATTCAACTCAGTCCTGATCCGCGTTAATCCGCATCCCTTTCATTTTGAGAGCGCATAATGAAATCGGTAGTCATCCTCAATCCAATGGCAGATCACGGGCGCAGCCAGCGCCTGGCAGAGTTGATCCCGAGGTGGTCCGAGAAGATCAGCCACTGCGATTTGTGGATTACGGAAGGGCCAGGACACGCGACGGCCTTGGCCAGGTCGGCTGTCGACCAAGGCTTCGAGCTGGTCATCTCAGCCGGTGGAGATGGCACTGTCCACGAAATCGTAAATGGCCTGATGCAAGAGGATAGCTTGCCAGTTCCACTGGGCATTATTCCCTGGGGATCGGGCAACGACTATGCCTATGGCCTGAATCTGCCAGACGACCCGCACGAGGCTTTTGTGCGCATCTTCGACGGCCCGCACTGTCGCGTCGATCTGGCTCGGCTAGCAGACGACCGCGGCCAGACCGAATTGGCCATGAATGGCATCGGCATTGGCTTCGACGCAACAGTCAGCATCCAAACCCGCACCATCACCCGCGTCCATGGCTTTGCCATGTACATGCTGGCCGTATTACGCACCATTGCCCTCTATTATCAGACGCCGCGACTACAGATCCGTTTTGACGATCAATTGGTCGAGCAACGGACGCTCATGCTGTCCATTGGCATCGGGCCACGCATTGGCGGGGGATTTTTGTTGACGCCCGATGCCATCGTCCACGATGCTCTGCTCGACAGTTGCGCGGTCAACCCTATCGGCCGGCTAACGATGATGCGGCTCTTACCCAAGGCGATGACTGGCAATCACATCACTTCAAAACACGTAGTTATGCGCCGCAGCCACTCGATACAGATTATTTCAAACATGGCCTTGCCCATCCATGCCGATGGTGAGATCTACGCCTACCACGAGGACAACGTTCGTCGACTTACGATCACATCACTCCCGGCCGCTCTGACAATTTATGGCGCAGCGCCGCCTTCCGATAAGCCCCCAGCGATGTTGGATCGAAATGTATGAACTAGACAGGGGGCTTTTCGACCACGAGCTGATCGTATTGCGCGTCATTGGCGAGTGGTGGGAG
>CP070688.1:3429808-3443616 GCA_020353135.1 Chloroflexota bacterium | reverse complement strand
GCGACAAGAGTCGCGGTCGAGGTCGAGGATATCGCCAAGATCACCCACCTGGCCATGCTGCGCGGCCAGCCCATTGTGCTTTCTGATAGCCAGATCGATTACATGGTGAATCTTTATCGAAATGATTACGGCCAGAGATAACCTGGCAATCGGATAGGGCACGCCTTTAGGTGGTGAAAAATGGAGTATCTCGCGGGCATCGACCTGGGCTCGACGACCCTGAAATGTGTGATCTATGATCTCGACGGCAATGTCGTGGCCAGCGGCGCCCGGCCGACCGAGAAGTATAATCCTCACCCCGATCACCCGGACTGGACCGTGTGGCAGCCGGAACAGATCTGGGGCGGGACGGCGGCGGCCGTAAAGGAAGCGGTCGCAAAGCTGGACAAGCCAGAGCGCATCAAAGCCGTGGCCGTGACGGGCATGGGAATGGATGGTGTGCCGGTCGACGCCGACGGGAAGTGGCTCTATCCGTTCATCAGCTGGCACGATCCGCGCACCGAACCGCAGCTGCGCTGGTGGGAAAGCAATGTCGGCGCCGATAAGAGCTTCCGCATTGGCGGAAACACGCTGTGGCGCTTCAGCACTGCTCTACGGCTCTTGTGGATGGCCGAGCACGAACCCGAGATCCTGGCCAACACAGATAAATGGCTGCTGATCGAGGATTTTCTGAACTTCATGCTGTGCGGGGTCCGGGCCACCGACTATACCATGGCATCCTGTACGCTTCTTTTCGACCAGGCTAAGCGCGATTGGTCGGAAGAAATCCTGTCCCAAACAGGCATCGAGCGCCGGCTGTTGTGCGATGCATATCCTAGCGGCACCTTGCTGGGCGAAGTGACGTCGAAGGCGGCCGAGGCAACCAGACTACCTGTTGGAACGCCGGTTGTGTTGGGCGGGCACGATTATCTATGCGGCGCGCTGCCGGTTGGAGCCTTTTCTCCCGGGGTTGTCCTGGACGTGACCGGCACCTGGGAGATCGTTCTGGCCGCGATCCCGGCGCCGATCCTCACCCCGGAAGTGCAAAGACTAGGCGTGACGGTCGAGACCCATGTGGCGCGCGATGTTTACGCCGTCTGGGGCGGCGCGGTAGCTTCGGACATGCTCGAGTGGTATCGGAAGGAGTATGGCCTCAAGGCCCAACAGCAGGCGAAAGAAGAGGGCGGAGAAGAATGGGATTATCTCATGGCGGAAGCCTCAGCTTCGCCGGCCGGCGCGCGGGGAGTCATGTTCCTGCCCCATATGTCTGCGGCCGGCTGTCCCGTCGTCGACGCTCGCTCGTTGGGCGCATTCGTCGGCTTGAGCAACTTCGCCGAGAGCGGTGACATGCTGCGGGCGATCGTCGAAGGGCTCGACTACCAGGTTCTCGATATTGTGACAGCCTTCAAGAGCGGCTTGGGAATAGACCCGGACCGGCTCGTCGCGGTGGGCGGCGCAACGCGCAATCAATTCTGGATGCAGAACAAGGCCGATATCGCCGGCCTACCGATCGACGTGCCCGAGGTGGAAGAAGCCACACCTCTCGGCGCGGCCATCCTGGCCGGCATTGGAGTCGGCCTTTACAGGGACGAGCAAGAGGCATTTGAACGGGTATACAGGCCTGGTAAGACATACGAGCCGGACTCACAATTAGCGCCTAAATATGCAGAGTGGTATCAAATATACAAACAGCTGTATCCAGTTCTCGCGCCGGTCAGCCACCAGCTTTACGAACAATTCAGATCCTGAGCGAAAGAGGCCACTCCATGTACGAGCCAGAACATATTCTACCGGCGCAGAATCAGCTGGGAGAGACCCCGATCTGGGCCCCTGAAGAGAGTGCTTTGTATTGGGTTGATTGGGGCGGCCGGCCTACTTGCCGATTCGAGCCGGCAACGGGTAAGTTCACCATCTCTTCCGTTAACCTACCCGTGACGGCGTTGGCGCGCCGGGCTTCGGGAGGATGGATCGCTATCGCCCAGAATGGGATATTTGAATGGGATCCGCCAATCAATGTGTATAAGCAGCTCGTCGGGCCGCCAGAGCCGGATAGACCGGATATTAACTACAACGACGCTGCAGTGGATCGGCAGGGTCGCCTACTGGTTGGCACGGTTGATATGCAAGACCCATTTGCTCCCGAAGGTTCGTTGTATCGTCTGGACGCCGATGGTTCGCTCCATATCCTTGACAAAGGATATGCCACGGCTAACGGCATTGGGGTCAGCCCAGACGGCCGGACCGTGTACGTGACTGACATGCGTCATAACCAGATCATAGCGCTTGACTATGAGGCGACTCAAGGGACTGTAAGCAATCGCCGGATCTTTGCACGTGTGCCGGCCGAAGATGGGATGCCTGATGGGCTCATCGTGGACGCGGATGGATTTGTCTGGAGCGGGCACTGGGCCGGGTGGAAACTGACCCGCTACGATCCCGATGGAAAAATCGAGCGCCAGGTCCGTTTCCCAGTCGAGCATATTATTTCATTCGCGTTTGGCGGCAAGGATCTGGACGAGCTCTTTGTCACGACGGCCTGGTGGGGCTTCAGCGACGAAGAGCGAAAACATCAACCACAGGCCGGCGACTTGTTCCGGATAATGACGGGCGTCAAAGGGCTGGTAGAACCCGCGTTTGCGGGATAAGCTCCGCTCCGGGCTCGAGTATGGAGGCACATCGTGGGTAAGTATCTCTTGGGCATTGACAATGGCAGTACGGTCTCGAAGGCCGCCCTCTTTGATCTGCAGGGAAAGGAGATTACGGTAGCGAGTTGCGCGGCCGATACCGAATATCCGCATCCCGGGTGGACTGAGCGGGGCATGGACATGTTGTGGCGCAGTACGGCCACCGCCATCCGTGAGGCGCTGGACAAATCGGGCGTCCGCCCGGAAGAGATCGCCGGCATCGGCAACACCGGGCACGGGAACGGCGTCTATTTGCTCGACAAACAAGGCCAGCCATTGCGGAACGGCATCCAATCGATGGATTCGCGCGCGGCCGACGTGATAACCGGTTGGAATCAGCAGGATCTTCATGCGCAGGTTTTCCCGTTCACGATCCAGTCTTTTTGGCCGGCGCAGCCTAACGCGCTACTCGCCTGGCTCAAGAAGGACGAGCCCCAGAATTACGAACGCGTCGGCGCCATCTTGATGGTCAAGGATTACATCAAGTACCGCCTGACGGGCGAGATCACGGCCGATTATACGGATATGAGCGCCACCAGCTTGATGGACGTTCGTAACAGATGTTACTCACGAGAGCTGATGGCATTATACGATCTCGAAGAAGTTTACGAGGCGCTGCCGCCGCTAAAACAGGGCAGTGAGGTAATCGGCCAGGTGATGCCGGCGGCGGCCGAGGAGACCGGCTTGGCGGCCGGAACGCCTGTGGTAGGGGGCTTATTTGACGTCGACGCCAGCGCGATCGGCTCTGGCGTCATCAATGCTGATCAGGCGTGCCTGGTCATGGGCAGTTGGAGCATCAACGAGGTTATCACCAGGGAACCCATAGTCGACCCCAGCCTGTTCATGACCACGATATTCGCTGCGTCCGATCTGTTCCTCACCATTGAAGGCAGCGCGACCTCGGCCACTAATCTGGAATGGTTTGTAAAGCAATGCTGCGGTGACGAGCGGGCTGAAGCCGAGCGACGGGGTATCTCAGTCTATGAGGTCTGTAATGAAGAGGTGGCCAGTATACCGGTTGCGGACAGCAACATCATAGTCCATCCATTCCTATACGGTTCAAACGTGCAGGCCACTGCGCGCGCGGGTTTCTATGGCGTGGCCGGCTGGCACACCCGGGCCCATTTACTGCGCGCGCTTTACGAGGGCGTCGTGTTCGGCCACTTGAGCCATATTGAGAAACTGCGCGCGGCCGGCGCACAAATCGAGGGCGCGCGGCTGGCCGGCGGCGGCTCGCGAAGCACCGTCTGGTCACAGATGTTTGCCGATACGATTCAGGTGCCGATGGAAGTGCCGGACGGCAATGAGTTGGGAGCGCGCGGCGTGGCCCTGTCGGCCGGTATTGGCGCGGGCATCTACCGTGACTATGAAGAAGCCGTCCGAGAAGCGGTGTCGGTGGTCCGCGTTCATGAGCCGATCCCGGCCAACACACCACTCTACCTGGCCCGCTATGCCGAATATCAGCGGCTGGCGAGCGCGATGCAAGCACCCTGGGAAGCGCTGAACAAGCTCGGCTGACTCAGAATGAAGCCTGTGGAGATGAGCGCATGGTAAAGATGACGTCGGAAGAAAGGATAGTACGCGTATTGCAGCGGAAGGAGCCAGATCGTGTACCGCACTTCGAATGGCTGGTGGATCACCGGGTGAGAGAGGCTCTGTGCCCGGAATGCAAAACGGCTCACGAGTTTGCCGAGCGAACGGGCGATGCCATCATCGTCGATCCGGTCTACCAAAAAGAAAGGGTGGGGACGAACCGCTGGCGCAGCGAGTGGGGTTTCATCACCCAGGATACGGACGAGGAACATGGCATCGAGGTAGAATCACCCATCAAGACGATGGCTGACTTCGAACGCTATGAAGCGCCGGACCCGTTAGCGCCTGGCCGGTTCGTGGCCATAGAGGCCGCGGTAAAGAAGTACAGCGGGCACAAAGCCGTCATCGTCCACCTGAACGATATCTTCTCACTGCCCCGCTATCTCATGGGCATGCAAGATTTGCTAATGGCGATCTTGATTGAGCCCGAATTGGTGAAGGCGCTGGTCGATATGTCGGTGACGATCAACCTTCAACTGGCGAAAGAAGTTGCGGCCCGGGGGGTTAAGATCGTGTATACAGGCGATGATATCGCCTACAGCAAAGGGCCCCTAATGTCGCCCAAACACTTCAGCGAGCTTTTCTATCCCGGCTTTCTCCGCGTTATACAGGGTTTCAAGGAACTCGACCTGCTGGTTATTAAGCATACGGATGGCAATCTGTGGCCAATCATGGACCTGATCATCGATTCGGGCATCGACTGCCTTGATCCCATCGAACCGATAGCGGGCATGGATCTGGGAGAGGTGAAGGAGAAATACGGTCACCGGGTGGCTTTGAAGGGCAACGTCGATTGCGCCGAACTCATGACCTTCGGTAGGCCTGAAATGGTGGTCGAGGCGACCAAAGTGGCTCTTAGCCAGGGTATGCCCGGCGGCGGCTATATCTTGTCTTCCAGCAACTCCATTCACTCGTCGGTCAAGCCAGAGAACTACGCCGCCATGTTACAGACTTTGAACGATTACGGCCGCTATTCGTAGCGCCGCTTGTACAGTTAATGACAGTTGCCGATAGGAGGTAATAGTATGAAAGCAGTGATGTTGACTGGCGCCGGGGGCACCGATGTATTGAAAGTCATGGAGGTTCCTGATCCGGTCATAAAAGCCCCCAAAGATGTATTGGTGCGCCTTCACGCGGCGGGCTTGAATCCGGTTGACTATAAACTTCGCCGGAAGGGTGGCTTCTACCCCAATCGCCTACCACTCATTCTAGGCTGCGATGGGGCCGGGGTCGTGGAAGCCGTTGGTACAGAAGTGACGAAATTCAATGTTGGCGATGAAGTCTTTTTCTTCAACGGGGGAATGGGTGGAGATGACCAGGGCAACTACGCCGAATATACTACGGTTCACCAGGATTATCTGGCGGCAAAACCTGAAAGCGTTAGCATGGTGGAAGCGGCCTCCGTGCCGTTGGTGTGGCTGACGGCCTGGGAAGCCCTTTTTGATCGTTATTCGTTAGCAGCGGGCGAAACCGTGTTGATTCACGGCGGCGCCGGAGGCGTAGGATATATCGCCGTTCAGATCGCCAAGCAGGCCGGGGCGAGGGTTTTCACGACCATCAGCAGCCAAGAGAAGGCCACCTTCACCGAAGCGTGTGGGGCCGATTATTGCATCAACTATAAAAAAGAGGATTTTGTCGAAGCAGCCCTCAGACTAACGGACGGTAAAGGTGTTGACGTCGTCTTCGACGTGGTTGGCGGGCAGCTATTCGCCGATTCCTTTCCGGCGACAAGAATATACGGCCATGTGGTGACGCTTGACGAGATCAATTTCAGTAAAGAGGAAGCCGGCGCGGCGAAATTGCGAAACCTCAGCTTGAGTTATGAACTCATGCTTACGCCCATGCACTTCAAGATGCACGAAGCCAGAGTGCGGCAAACCGGGATGTTAAATGAAGCCGCCCGGATGATAGATGCCGGCCAGATAAAGCCCCATGTCACCAATGTCTTTTCGCTGGAGGAAATCGATAAGGCCCACAACGTCGTCGAGGATGGCCATTCAATAGGCAAGACCGTTATCAAGATCGTCTGAGCAAGCCAGGGCTCAAATTAGGAAGCAACGCGCCAATATGGTGGCTTGCTCTCAGGAAAACAGTTTCAGATCGGCTTCGAAACAGAGATCAGGCTCAAAGCTGTTCTCCACCTAGACAAGGGAGACCGAAATGGTTGATTCGGGAAAAGTACGCTTGAATCGTATGTTCAACACATCTGGCAAGTGCCTGGATGTGGCCGTTGATCATGGCATCTTCAACGAATACCGCTTTCTGGATGGCCTGGAACGCATGCCCGGCGTCATCGCCCAGTTGGTCGAGGCCGGCCCTGATGCCATTCAGATGAACTTCGGCCAAAGTGATGTCCTGCAAAATATCCGTGGAAAAAACAAACCGGCCCTGGTGCTACGCGTAGATGCCGGCAATCCTTATAATCCAACCTCCCATGAAGTCATGTACAACATTCTGCAGGACGAAGGCAACCCCATTTTGGGCGCCTTGCGCATGGACGCAGCTTGCGTGGTCTGCAATCTGCTGCTGCTCCCCGGCGAGCCCGATCTACATCGCCAGACGGTGAGAAACATCGGGTTGTTGCGCACCGAGTGCGACAAGTACGGTATGCCCATGATGATCGAGCCGCTGGTTATGAAGGCCAATGATGTTCGGGGAGGGTATCAAGTTGACGGCACCAAGGAACTGATTGTGCCTTTAGTGCGTCAAGCGCGCGAGTTGGGGGCCGATGTGATCAAAGCCGACCCCACCGATAATCCCGAAGATTATCACGAAGTGATCGAGGCCGCTCGCTGCCCAGTTCTCGTGCGCGGCGGCGGCAAGGCAGATCTGAAATCCGTCCTAGCGAAGAGCTACGCGTTCCTTCAACAAGGGGCCAAGGGCCTGGTCTATGGCCGGAACATTTACCAGCATCCCAGTCCAACCCTGATCACAAGGGCTTTTATGGCCATGATTCATGAGGATGCTTCGGTTGAGGAAGCCTGGGATATTTACCAGAGCGGAGGAGAATCTTAAGGAGAATTGGGGATTAGGGGTTGAGGATGCCGGCCAGTTGGCCGCTTTCGAGCAAGTCGAGCAAACTGTCCAGATCGGGCACGACCTGGTCGGCGGTTACTTTGACGACCCAGTTGTGCTTGAGTTCGGTCACGGCGATGATGTATTTGTTGGCGTTGTAGGCGGTCCACATCTCGATGGCCGTGCCCATGCTGGCCGTGGGCAGGTAGGCGATTACCACATCGGCCTGGCCGGCAAGGGTGGCTAACGCCTCCAACGTCTCGCGCACCCGGTCCATCTCGTAGCTGACGCTTTCGGGGTGCAGGGCAAAGGGGTCGCTGACCCTGACACCGGGGTAATAGGTTTCGAGCGCGTCCGTGATTCGCTGGCGGTAATCCTGGGCGTCAATGAGATGGTCGGAGCGGGAGCCCTGCATGATGCCGGCGATGAACACGTGCGGCTTCTGGCCGCCGGCTGAAGGTGGGAATAGACGGATATCGTCGCCATCTTGAAGCCGGGTACTCTCGGCGGCGACCTGGCCGTTGACGGCCAGTCCGTTCACGAGGGCATGGTTGATTCCCAAGGCGTCGAGCAGATCGCCGGCCGTCGCTCCAGCGGGTACGGTCATGTCGAACGGATGGTGGGGCGCGCCCTCGGCCGAATCCGGTCGGCGGCGGCGCAGCACTCCGTATAACTTCACGTGGACCTGCATGGTGATAAGAGAATTGGGTTTTGGGCTAGGCGTCCCCATCCAGGATCGGCCGGATACCCTGGTAGATACGCCGGCCGGAGAGCGTTTTTAATACTACGTTCGGATCGCGGTTGGTCCTTTCGGCTAATTCGCGAGCGGACATAGGCTTATTAGCGTTAGACAACAAGACGTAGAAGACGGCATCCACCAGCGATGACTGCTGAGCGAAATCGTCCGGCAATTGACCGAAGTAGGTCTGCAAAGCGTATTGAAAGCCGTCGACCTGGCGAACTTCGCCTGTATCAGGGTCAACGAGATCAACGCTCTCCACACCCAGCTCGAGGCTGCTTTCGTCGCCAATCTCCAGGCGGCTGAAGAGGTAGGTTCTCAGGTCCAGGTCTGATTGATTCCACCATTCGTAGTCGATGTGGAATTTCGTATCCAGGGTAGGACGCTTCAAGTGCGATGCACTTAGTTTTGGACGGGGCCTACTCACATTCTCTCCTCAAGTAATAGGACGCGGCTCAACGCAAATCAACGCGGCTCAAGATTGGCCTGATTCTGCTTGATCCCTGATTTCATCAGCGGTAAGGGCTAGTTCGCGCAGACTACTTGTCATATCTCCTTCGCTTCGCGGCTATCGGCGGCCGATTTATCTGGCCCGGCTTTTATCATAATGCCAGTAGTGATCGCCCACCGGCTGGAAAGCCGGGTTCTTGATCAACTCGGCGAACAATGGACCTGGCGGCAGGCGCCTGACCATGTTTAAGGCGCTGTAGAGCGTTTTAGTGTGGACGGTTTCCTGGGGATTCAGCTTGGCCAGTCTAGGGAAGATGCTGACCAGCAGCGAGCCGAGGGAACGCTGGCTGGCCTCAAAACGACGAGCCAGGGCATCCAGCGCCGTGACATAATCCGTGCCAACTATCAGCAGTTCGTCGTAGCCGCAACCCACACTGCGCCGTTCTAACTCAAAGTCGATCTGATTGTCGACGATCGAGGCCAGGCGCACCCATTCGCGCTTCGCCCGGCGGCGATCGAAATCGATCAAGACCACCCCAGTATTTGGCCCTGGTTTGAGGGTTACGAAGCCGCCCACGGGTAGCTTATTCTTCTGGTACCATTTTTTGAGGCCGAAGACATAGCGGTGTTCTTTTACAACCCAAGCCACGATCTCCTCGCCGTCTGATTCGTCAACCAAGACGATGCGCTGTCGCGGCGATGTCCCGGTTGGAAAGAGCGGCGAGGTGCGGGCGCTGAGCGGCAATGTCCCGGCCCAGCGATGCGGGTAGGTAAGCGACAGTATTGTCGGCTGCGCCACCGTCTCGGGGGTTAGGTCTGACCACTCGTCGTCTAGCTCGCGCTCGAGAAGTAAGAGTTGCGGGCTCAAAAGGGCCCGGTCAAAGGACATGGAGGAATAGCGCAAGCGTTCGGGCACGACCCGCACGGCATCGGGTTCCAGGCGATGCAAGAACCACTCTATTCGTCCTGGCGGTCCGACTTCGTCAAAACGCTCATCGCCCAACAATGCGTAGTCCAGAGAGAAGCGCCGAACTTCGGAGGCTAACCCAGCATCCATGTCCAGGTCGGCCATGATCTTTTCTGTGGGCAGGGGACCACCTTCGTTGACCTCCAGGATTGCTTCAGCCAGGTGCAAGTGGCCTATGTTCACTTCGGCCATCAAGCCACGGACGAACCACAGATCGCTCAAGAGGATGAACTCCTCGCTCTCCTCAAGCGCTCGCTCGGTCGTCTTGGCGACCATGGGACCGAAACGCTCGACTAAATCGTCCAGGTCTACGTCGACAAAGGGATCGGATTCTTCGCCGTTGCTTTGATTAAGTTGGTGTTCCCCAGGCAAGTTAGAGGCGAACTCGCGAACTCTGCCCCCGATTTCGACGGCGATGACGTCGTAGTGACCGTACCTGGGGTCATAACCCTGGCGGGTCGACTGGATCGAGCCAAAAGCGTATTTCAAGGCCGGAAATACCAACTCTTCGCCGACCTCAAATGTACTTTGCGGCTGATAAATCGTCCGGCCGCTCAGCAACTGCTTGATGCGATTGCTCTCTTCGGCTACCCGGTGAGCGATGATAACCTGGGCCAAATCGTCGGCCGCTTGGGGCAGTTGGGCTTCCAAGAAGTGGTTATATAGTTGTTCAACGTCTGATTCGGCGACGGTAAATTCGCTTGCCCAGAATTCGTGACTCTGAGCCTGCAGCTGATTCAAAGCGTTCTCCTCATGCCATAGGGCGCAGTTTATGGCGTCATTCCACCATACGGTTGTGACCATTCATGCGATTTCACTTCAATGTTAAGCGGTAGCTATTGAACACTCCCACCTTCGTCGGCGTCGGGGGTGTATCACCTGGGGTCTGGTCGCAACCACGAAATTATACCAGGCAAGAACAGCACTGCAACGTTGCCCGGGCATGGAATGAGCGGCGCCGTCTCTCTGGGAAACGAAGGCGCTGGAGCGATCAGCGCTCGCTGCCGGCCGGGGCTGGCAGCACGGCGGCGATCAAATCACTCTCTAGCCACTGTAATCCGTCGACAGCCACGTTTCCAACGCGCAAATCCCAGTGCAGGTGTGGGCCGCTCGACAGGCCGGTAGATCCGCCCTCGGCCAGCAGTTGCCCGGTCGTTATCGTCTGGCCAACGTCGACGTGAACTTTGGACAGGTGATAGTAGCCGGTCATCACACCCAGACCATGGTCCAGGATCAATGCATTGCCCTGGATGTTGAGCGTGTCGCTGAAGACGACGGCGCCGGCGGCCGGGGCATAGATCGGCGTGCCCACCGGCCCGGCATAGTCTACGCCGGTATGGAATATCTCGATCGGACCTTGATTATAGGAACGTGCGTCGCCGTAACCGGCGGTGATGAGGGTGTCCCTGATCGGCTCCTGGAAGTTTCCCGACCAGGCGGCCGGTTCACTGAACCCTTCGTAGATCGTGGCCAGGATCGCCTCGTCGGCGGCTCGTATTTCGGGCGCTAGAAGGGGGCTTAGCTGTTCTGGGACCGTGATAAGTTGGGTGCCGTAGCCGCCGGATTCGACGACTACGTCCTGGGCAAAGGGCTGATCGCTCAGACCGCTGATTTCCAGGCGGTAACGACCCGGTTCGACGAAAGCGTCCAGGGCGATGAAGGCCAGGTAGCCCTGCTCGATAGGGGCGAAGCGCAACAGCTGCTCGCCGAAGCGCCCGGCCGGCTGACCTGCATCCAGTCCGGCCACATAGAGGGCGGCCGTCTGGCCCTGAGTGATTGGCGACGGGTAGAGCTGGACCTGCTGCCAGGCGCCGTCCAGATGCTGGAAGTTTTCTGGGCCGGGTAGGCGCAGCCGTTGGCCCGGGTAAAGATAGAAAGGATAGGCCAGGTCGTTGGCGGCCGCGATCTCGGCCGGCGCAAGGCCATGAGCAGCGGCGATGCCCAGGAAAGTATCGCCCGGCCGCACCAGGTAGGGTGCGCCATTCACGGAGTTTGCGGCGCCGGTGCCGGTGCGGCTCATGATTGTCAGCGGTAATCCGGCCACGAGGTATTCTGGATTTACCAGATGATTTTGAGCGGCGATGGCCTCCGGGGTCGTATCGTAGCCGGCGGCCAGTCCGGGCAAGGTGTCGCCGACTTGCACGATGTGGATGGCGGCCACCAGGTCGCCGCCTCCGCCCGGGATGAGCAATTCCTGGCCGACGTATACCAACGACGGATCGGCGATGTCGTTGAGCTGCTGCAAGATCTCGACCGTCGTTTCGTACGACTGGGCGATACTGAACAATGTCTCGCCTTCCTGAACGACGTGGACCAACGGGATCTCGGCCTGGCCGGCCGGATCGGTCGCGGCGGCCGTCGGCGTCGGTTCGGCCGTCTGGGCTTCAACCGGCTGGAATCTGAGCATCAGGACCGGCGCAGCAAACAGCAACATAACCAGGCCGATGAGCATCAGGCGACGCAGAGGGCAGATGGCTGTCGATCGTTGTGGGCGGTTCATGATGGGTGCTGGCGCCCCAGGCAAGGCCTAGCTCGTTTCGACGAAGCGCAGGCGGTCGCCCACGCTGACCTGTTGCAAGATGCTCGGATCGGCCTCGATGGCATAGCGGGCCGGGGATTGGGGCAGGTAGGACGGCCGCCAGGGACGGGCCAGGGCCGCGTCGACGACCTGGCCGGCATCGTTGACCCAGATCACGCCCAGGTCGATGAAGGTGAAAAGCATGGTGATGCCAGCATTGACCCGGCTGTCCTCTTTCTCGACCAGGATCAGACCTTCGCCCGGGGCCAGGGAGCGGCGAAAGGTCAGGCCGCGCATGCGGCTGCCGAAAGTATCGCACCAGCGGGCTTTTTCGAGCAGCAGGCGGCCGCTCTCTTCATCTAATACCTGGCAGTAGCCGGTCGTAATCACGCCGGGGAGTATAGTGAGAAGGCCATCTGGCGGCAAGCAGGCCGGCCATGGTTCATCTGTCTGTTGGGGCCGCGGCGTCCCGCTGCCTGCGGCGGACCAGCTCCTCATAAAGAGCATGGGCTTCAGGGAAGTGGAACTCGGCCGGCCTCTGCCAGAACTCGCCCAGGCGGCGGTTGCCCGTCTGCTCCTCGTAGATCAGCGCCTGGAGGTAAAGATCGAGCTGGTCGGCGTCGCTCACCAATCGGGCCTCGGCCGTCTCGTATTCGTGTAACTCACGCCAGGTTGCTAGCAGTTCTTTCCCGCCGGCCGCGCTGCCTAATATACTTTCCATGGCCCGGTTTTCCACCAGTGGTTTGACTCCCTCGGGCATCAAACGCCAGGCTGGACTAGGGATGTCGCTGGTCAGGCTTTCAGGCAGGTCGTGCAGCACGGCGATCGCCAAGGCCTTGCCCAGGTCGATTGGCTGGCTCACCAACGGCGCCAGTAAAAGCACCGTGTAGGCCACGCCGTAGCTGTGAGCGGCCACATTCTCGGCATCGGCCACGCCCCGCTGGCTCCAACCGGTACGAGCCGTCTGCTTTAGCTGGTTACCACACATTAACGTGCTAAGGGTCGCTTCGATGTTCATGATCTTGCTTTCTTCTTCAGAGAAAACACTTGCTCGATCTGATAGGCTGGTTATACTATGTTACCAGGTTTGTTCTTTGTCTGGCGACTTACATCAAACCAACATCCTGCACCAAGTCACAGTCTTAAGAACACCTACTGACCCAGGATTTTGATCTAGACAGGCTTTTTCCATATAGGCGGCCTGTGGGTCAACGCAGAGGTTGTGGGCCGAGCTGCTCCGGGAAGAGTGGTCGGTGCTGAGAGGTAAGGAGGTGAAGGTCCAAGAGTTGATTCAACCGTATTTCCGCACACCTATGTTCTTTGTGTATCTGATTCCTTGAAGGAGGATCTGTAATGAAGAAGACTTTTGTACTTGTTAGCGTTCTCTTGCTTGTCGCTCTTGTTCTGGCCGCCTGTGGCGGTGATGAGGGCGAAACCGTCGAGGTAGAGGTTACCCGAATCGTCGAAGTCGAGGTGACGCCTGAAGGTGGCGCCGCCGCGGCACCGGTGGCAACCGGCGGCACGCTAGAAACCGTCCGCGATCGCGGCGTCCTGATCTGCGCCAACAACGCCACTCTACCCGGATTCGGTTTCCTCCAAGAAGATGGGACTTTCAGTGGCTTCGACTGGGACTTCTGCCGGGCGGTAGCCGTGGCGGCCCTGGGTGACGCTGATGCTGTTGAGGGTCGTCCGACGACCGCGACCGAGCGTTTCCCGGTCTTGCAGTCTGGTGAGGCCGATGTGCTCATCCGTAACACCACCTATACCGCCAACCGTGACACGGCGCTCGGCTTTGACTTCGTCAGCACCACGTTCTACGATGGTCAAGGCATGATGGTCCGCAAAGACTCCGGCATCACCGAT
>CP070688.1:3420443-3429708 GCA_020353135.1 Chloroflexota bacterium | reverse complement strand
AGCGCCTTCTGTCCGACACCTGTGATGGCGAGAAGCGCGTCATCGCCCTGCTCAAGCCGGACCAATACGTCGCCAACGGTTTCAATACCATCTGCCTTGATGGCTTTCATGGCTCTGACATTCAATGGTATTTCGTCAACCGGAAGTGAAGCAGGGGAGTAAGCCGCTGCTTCCTCCTCAACCTCTGTACGAATTTCCTCGCGACGCTGCAAGCGCTTCAGGAACCGTTCAACCTGGCCTTCAGTGTCCACCAAGCGCTGCTGGCCCGTGTAAAACGGGTGATTGCCAGACCATATCTCGACATGCAGCTCAGGCTTGGTCGACCCAACGGTCATGATGACCTCGCCATTACAAATGACCTTGGCGTCAGGGTACCAGGTCGGGTGAATGTCCTTCTTCATCGTAACTTTCCTACCTATGCCAGATCCAGCGGCTCCACGCTGACGTATTTGCGCCCGCGGCGGGTCTCAAACCTCACCTGACCTTCTATCATGGAATAGATGGTGTAGTCGCTTCCCAGGCCAACATGCTGGCCTGGATGGTATTTCGTTCCTTTTTGGCGAATGATGATGTTACCCGGAATAACGTACTCGCCGCCATAACACTTCACGCCTAAACGCTTTGAATTGCTGTCACGGCCATTCCTACTTGAACCGGCACCTTTCTTATGCGCCATGATTATCTCTCCTCAAACTATCCTCTCTAGATCTACGCGAAGGGTACGCTAGGCTAAATAGCGAACACCGCCTCATGCGCAGTTTGGAATCTAGGCAGCTATCCAGAAACAATCTCGTCCACCCGCAATCGAGTGTAGTATTGACGATGTCCCTGGCGGCGGCGATAGCGCTTGCGAGGGCGATACTTCCAAACGAAGATCTTCTTGCCTCGAAACTGTTCGACGACAGTTGCCTTCACCGATGCGCCATCCACGCTTGGCTGGCCTACATTGGTGCTATTGCCATCTGAAACGAGGAGCACATCATCTAGATCGATCTGTTCACCGACTTCATAAGGCAGCTTCTCTACGACGAAGCTACTGCCTTCTTCGGCGCGGTATTGCCGGCCGCCACATTTGACGATTGCGTACACTAATACCTCCCAAAAAGAACCGGCATTCCGAAGATGCCGGCCAGTCATCAATTAAGCTGTACTGGTTGTGTCGGAGCACCACTACAGCGACTGGTGATTATATCCGGGCACTCGTTCATTGTCAAAGAAAATCAGGAAATATAAAATGGTCGTCTGATCGGCCGCGCATGCGTTACGTCGTCGATCCGTCCATTGCTCGCTTCGCCTCCACCATGAAGCGGCTGCTGCCCTATCCGCTGGTCGATTATGCTCTGAAGCGCGTTCTTATACTGACATGGCCGAATGCATTCGCAACGGGTCAAGATCGTTCTTTGGGATGAACGGTAATCACAATCGGCAATAGACTGAAGGGCGCCACGCCCTCAGGCGGTTCGGCCAGAAGGATGCCTGTGGAGGCTCCCCCATCCAGGTTCAAGGCAATAGACAAGTCGAGGTCTGACTCGACGAGATACCGGCTCATTTCATGCAAGGTCATGGTTCCGCTTGTGGCCAAGATGAGGAGGATTCGACCCTGCCGATCCTGGCCAATTACCGTCCTCCGGTCGGCTAATCCATCTTCTTGCGGGTAACCGATCTGTCCGTCCGGCGCCACCAGCAACGGAAAGGATTGTAGAGCAGCATGAAGCGGTTCATTAGGATCATAAGGCTGTTGTCGCAACGATCGCAGAATCGGCCCGGCCCCGTTCACAGCCAACATTCCGCCAAAACCCGCATAACTTGTACCGGTTGCCAGACCGTCGACGATTATCAAGCCGGTCGCCTCGCCCTCGGCGGTGAAGAAGCCGCCGTTGACAACCACCAACGCGTCGGTCTCGCTCTGCCAGTCCATCAGCCTCTGCGGCGCGCCGGGTTTGTAGCCGACGTCAAAATCATACATGGCAGGATCGATGCGCACCACGTATAGGTTTTCCCGCACCCCGCCCTCGCTGGTCAGCAGATTCACCCACTGCCTCTCCAGCCCTTGACGTAGTGGCTGCCAACCCAGATCGGGAAACTCAGTCGCGGCCGGAGTGATCGTTGCTTGGGCAGCTGGCGACGCCGTAGGGGTCGGGTTATTGTGAGGCGGTTGAGTAGGCGTGACCGGCGGACTTGGCGCCGGAGACATGAGCAACACCAAAGGCGGTCTCGTCGTGGTTAACTGCGGTTCGGTCCGCAGGCTGCAAGCCACACTGACCAGCAGCAATCCCAACAGGAATACCGTCAACGCCGTCCAGTACCGCTTAACCATCTGCCAGAATCAGTTGACGCCGGTGAATCAATGCGGCCAAAGGGTCCAGGCCAAGCGCCGTCAAGACTTCATCCGGCCGACCCGTTCTTCCTGGAGTCATACTAAGGCGCATCCGAACTTCCCGGGACTTTCGCGCACAGTCCACCAATGACAAGCTTAGCACTAACGGGCGCAGATCATAGTGCTTGCCTCTGCGTTCTCTGATGACGCTCTTAGCTGCCAGGAATTCGGCAACATTTGTCCGTACGCTGTCGCGATCGACAGATCCAGTGAGTTTGGCAACGTATTCCGCTTCGGCAACCCGATTTTGCAGCGCCGGCTCGGCAAGATCAACCTGCGTCACGTCTTTGATCTCGATTCCCGGCGCCATCTTTGCTTCCATCGCCTGGCGCACCGCCCCTGGCTCGACCTCTTTCAGCAACCAGATGTCGGCTATCTCACACTCGCTAGTGAAGCCTAATGGCAAAGCGGCCGCCAGCTGCATTCGCGGTCGTGGGTTGTAGCCCTGCGTGTAAGCCAGCGGTACCTGCGCCCGATTCAGCGATCGCTCGAGCGCCCGAGCCAGATCCAGATGGCCGATAAAGCGCGTCGGACCATACTTAGCAAAAGTGAGCCGTAAACGTTGAACATAGTTGGCTTGCATAGGTTAATTCTATCGCGAGCCGGCTGGGTTAGCGATTAGGACCCTTGCAGAGCACGCAAGGCCAACTAGAATAGTACCGAGGTGATAGTGAAATACGCAGCCCGAGACAATTACAAGGCGTCTTACAGACTCTGGTACGCACTGCGCTACTGTTTCATTCCTGGTCTCTTGCTACTGCTGGCCGGTTGCGTGCGCCCTGATCCCGAAGTGACCATCGACACGCCTACCCTTGAGTCGGTCGAGTTGGATGCTGCGGCCGGCGGCGGTTTGGCGACCCCTAGCCGATTCATACCGCCAACTCCCATAGTTCAGCGCACCAAGACCCCTTTGCCCACCTACCTCGGTACACCAACGCCCGATCCGACTCGGCCACTCTCCGGCTCTGGCGATCCGAACTACGGCAATCATACTGTGGCCCTCGGCGACACGCTGACTCTCATAGCCCAACTGTATGGCACGACGGTTGAAGAACTGGTGGAGATTAACGACCTGGCCAATGGCGACATGATTGATGTTGACCAGGTGCTGTTAGTGCCGGGAAATGCGGCTCACTTCGGACCAGCCTTCAAGGTGATGCCCGACAGCGAATTGGTCTACGGGCCGGCTGCCAGAAACTTCGACGTCGAAGCATTGGCCGCCGAATACGGCGGCTACTTGTTGAGTTACCAGGCCGAGGTCGAGGGTCGAACCCTCACCGGGGCGCAAATCGTCCAACTGGTCGCCGACCGGCAGAGCGTCAATCCCCGGCTACTGGTGGCCCTTGTGGAGTATCTCGCCGGATGGGTCACACACCCTTCGGCCGCCAGCACTGACTTCGCCCTGGGTTACACGAGACCCGGTTATGAAGATCTGTATCAGCAACTGAGCTGGGCGGCCAATCTATTGAGTCTAGGTTACTACGGCCGGTCGGAAGGCGGATTGACTGCATTTGACGTGGGTGAGGAATCTCGACTTCACTTCGAGCCCGGAATCAATGATGGTACGGCCGGCGTCCAGCTGATGTTCGCAGCTTTCCCCGAAACAACGCTCGATAAATGGCAGCGCGATGTCGGGCCGGATGGTTTGTACGCCACCTATAGTCGACTTTTTGGCAACCCATTCGCATATACCGTCGAACCGATCGTTCCCGAGGATTTGAAGCAGCCAGCATTGACACTGCCCTGGGCAACCGGCGAGACTTGGTACTTTACAGGTGGACCTCACGGCGGCTGGGCCAGCGGCAGCGCCTGGGCTGCCCTGGACTTCGCCCCACCGCACGATCAGCTTGGTTGCTACGTGTCCGATGCTTGGGTAACCGCTATGGCCGATGGCCTGGTTACTCGCAGTGATGCCGGAGCTGTCGTCGTCGACCTTGACGGAGATGGTTACAACGGCACCGGCTGGACCATTATTTACATGCACGTTGAGGCTCGCGATCGCGTGCCAGCCGCCAGTTTCGTTCAGTCCGGTGATGCCATTGGCCACCCATCGTGCGAGGGTGGCTTCTCCAATGGCACCCATGTCCACGTGGCCCGAGCCTATAATGGCCACTGGATCTCGGCTGATGGCGACATCCCGCTAACCATGGGCGGCTGGATATCTCAGGGACTGGGTCGCGAATATGATGGCCTGCTGGTTAAAGGTGATCAGGTCAAAGAAGCGTGCGAATGCCGGGAAGAGATCAACGCCGTCACCGCGGACTGAGCCGGCCTCACCGCGACCTGTTCACCATTGGCCCTGGCGGTCGGCCACCCACCAAGTGCATGTGCAGGTGGAAGATCACCTATCCACCTTGCCGGTTGCAATTGACAATCAAGCGGTAACCGCTCTCGGCAATGCCCTCCTGCTTGGCCAAACGGCCGGCAAATAGCATCATCCGCCCGGCAACGGCTTCGTCAATCTCCTCAAGGTCATTGACCGTGGCGATGGCCTCGCTGGGAACAATGAGGATATGCGCCGGCGCTATCGGGTGAATGTCGCGAAATGCGGTTACCAGCATGGCGGGCGCGCAAGCTGCTATAATAGGGCCGTATGTCTCATCAACCTTTGCGAAGCACGACTTCCACCATTGACATTTACATAAAGTTGGCACAGTATCCTATCCTGGCCGAGCAAATCCGGGACAGGATGCGACAGGAGATCTTTCGCCGCGGAATCATTGGTCAGGATGAGTTCGAAAAAGCGGTGAAGGAAAAAGCCATTGAGTCGCAAAGGCGTGAGGGCGTTTTCGACCCTTTTACGCAAGAACCTGCCAGTGTATGGCAGGAGCGAAAAGCCCGGGTTCGCGACTATCAGACCGACTTCTACTTCGGCATCAATTTGCCAACCAGTCTATTTGAGCAAATCGTCCACGAAATACTCAGCGAACAGCCGACGCCCAGCGACGACGAAGAGCTGTCCTTCAACCCGGAACTGGCGCCTTGGGAAATGTTATTTCGTCAGGGCGCCAAGTACGAGGCTCTGCCACCGCCTCAACAAGACAATATTAGGCACCATTTGGAGGAGATTAAGGCCGTATTGATCAAGGGCATGATCAGCGATCAATTGCCTTATGTAGGCGTGGCCCGGCGGGTGTTCGACATCAGCGATCTTAAACGCATTCATCAGCGGCGAATTGGGCGGGGCAAAATCGGCGGCAAAGCGGCCGGCATGTTATTGGCCTGGAAGATTCTGCAAAGGCCAGATCCCGAGATAGGCCCTGACATCAGTCAGCAGACCGTTATTCCCGAGTCTTACTTCATTGGCACTGAAGTCATCTATCAGTTTCGCCTCGCCAATAACCTCGACCACCTGATGAATCAGAAGTATCGTCCCCTGTCGGAGATACGCGCCCAGTACCCATCGATTCTCGATAAGCACTTGACAGGCCGCTTCCCGGACAGAATTGTTGAACGACTGAGGGATCTATTGGATTCCATCGGCCGGGTGCCGTTGATCGTTCGGTCCTCCAGTCTGCTCGAAGATAGCTTCGGTTTCTCCTTTGCCGGAAAATACGACAGCATCTTCTGCCCAAATCAAGGTTCGCCGGAAGAGAATCTCAAGAACTTACTGGATGCAATTCGACGGATATACGCCAGCACCTTGAATCCCGATGCCATTCTTTATCGTCAGAACAATAAGCTGATCGACTACGATGAGAGAATGGCCATATTGCTGCAGACCGTACGCGGCAGCCAGCACGGCCGCTATTTTATGCCCAGCGTCGCCGGTGTCGGATTCAGCCACAATAATCTGCGCTGGAATCCCAAAATACGGCGCGAAGATGGCTTTCTTAGGATTGTCTGGGGGCTGGGCACGAGGGCCGTGGACCGGAGCGGCGACGACTACGTGCGCGTGGTAGCTTTGAGTCACCCTCAGCTTCGGCCAGAAACCACGGCCCGCTCTATGCGCCAGTACTCGCAGCGCTACGTAGACGTCATCGACGTGCAGGATAACCGTTTCAAGTCCCTTCCGGTGCGCCAGGTGCTGCAAGAGTTGGTTGACGCCGGTTATCCGCAGTTACGGTACGTGGTGTCGGTCGATCAGGGTGATTACGTGCGTGGAATGGTGTCGACCACAGGCATCGACGACATGAATTCGCTGCTGCTGACGTTCGACTACCTCACCAACGATCGCCAGTTCGTGAAACTACTGCGTACGGCTCTCATGCGCTTGGAATCCGAATACGAACGACCCGTCGACGTCGAGTTCACCGTCGAAATTGAACCCAATTATCCCCAGCCCAGCTATCGTCTTCACATCTTGCAGTGCAGGCCCCTGAGCCAGCGCGAGATGGACGTTTCGGTGAAGATCCCGTCCAATCTGGCCCCTGAAGACATTCTGTTCAATTCTTACCAATTAATCCCCGACGGTCGAGCGGAAGGCATAAGATACGTCTTGTTCGTGGATCCCGAAGCATACCGCCAGGTTCCCGATCAAACTACCAAGTTGGAGATCGGCCGGGCCATCGGCCGGCTAAACAAAACGTTGGAAGGGAAGCCTTTCATTATCATGGGTCCAGGTCGTTGGGGCAGTACGAACCTCGACCTTGGCGTTCGCGTCACCTATGCCGACATATACAATACGAAGATACTGGTCGAGATGTCTGTAGCGTCGTCAGCAGGCGTGCCGGCGCTGTCTTATGGCACCCATTTCTATCAAGATCTTGTTGAAGCGGGTATTCACTCCCTTCCGCTTCACCTGGAAGATCAGCGCAGTCGCTTTGAATGGTTGTTCTTCCGGGAATCCGAGAATTCGTTGGCGACGATCGCTCCGGAAGATGCTGTTCTGGCACCCTACTTGAGGATCATCGACGTCCCCTCGGTTTCTGATGGCAGGCGCTTGACAATCCTTATGGACGGTGAGCGAGACGAGGCGATTGGCTTTCTAGAGAGTGGTGAGTGGAAGGACGAAGATGATGGAAAAGGTTCCGTGTCAACTTTCTAGGGAACCGTCCTCCGAATTGTCTGGGGACAGCGGTTCGGCCGACAGCTTCGGCTTTGCCGCCGACGCCCTTTTCCCCGCCAGCGCCCCGGCGCCGATAAGCGAATCAAGCAACGCGCGCTCTCCTGCCAGGTCACTCACCTCACCGTCCAGGCGCGCGGCCAGAAGGCAATTAAGCAAATAACCAACCTGCGGCCCGGCTTCCAGCCCCATTGCCAACAGATCATTGCCATTGAGCGTCGATCGCACATCTCGCCATTCACGCTGGAACTGCACAATTTGCTGGCCTGAAGCGGTCTCCGGACCAAGCCAGGACAACACAACAATCAACACCCTGTCCGGGTAAGTCCGCAACACCTGGACCACCTCACTCGGCTTCGATTCGGCCGTCAAGCGCGCCAATTCAGTTAGCAATCTGCTGGCGGCGCTCAGATCGTCGCGCGTGCTCTTGCGAACTTTGAGCCGGACCATCACTTCTTCGCGAACGACGTCCGGGTGGGGTAACATGAGTAGAGCGAAGTAAATGAAGACGGGCGATTCTCCACCTGGTACGCCACTCCACCATGGATCGGCTAGAACTCGGTCAACGTTGGCAAAGCACGCGGCGGTCGACGGTCGCCAGAAGAAACCACTATGAATCGTGCCCAAGACACCGATATCCGCCAGCCGAGCCATCATTGCGACCCGGTTTGGCTCCTCAAGGCACAGACTCAATTCATTTCGTAAACGTTCCCCCGTAACCCGGTTTATCATCGGCAAGGCGCTGGCTATCAGCTCGGCCGTCCTTTTCTCAATCTGGAACCCGAGACGCTGTTCCAAGCGCACGGCCCTCAATATGCGAGTCGGATCGTCCACAAAACTCAAACTGTGCAAGACTCGGATTAGCTTCGAATCGAGATCTCGTAGCCCGCCGTAGAAGTCAAAAAGCTCGCCGAGATGTGCGCCGTCCAGGCGAATTGCCAGAGTATTGATCGTGAAGTCGCGGCGGTGAAGATCGAGCTTGATGGATCCGCTTTCAACTTCAGGTAGCGCCGACGGTTGGGTGTAGAACTCGGACCTGGCCGTGACAAAGTCAATCACGGTTGGTGCTTTATCTGCTGCTTCGCTAGGCGCCAGTTGTTGCCAAACCTCAGGCGACAATAGCCACTTGGCAGTGCCGAACTGGGCGTGGCTTCTAATATCACCCCCATATTGCTCGCGCATTCTGTGGACCAGTCCGATGGCGTCTCCCTCGACGACCATGTCGATGTCCTTGGCGTTCACGCCAAGCAGCAAGTCCCGGACTAGACCGCCGACGAAGTACAGCGCCAGATCCAATTCGCCGGCCGCCCGGCTCGTCGCCTGCACCAATTGCCATACGGCCGGCGACAGATTGTTCGTTAATAATCCGCTCATCTCAGGCCGGCTATCGCCGCGATCCGGGCTGGTCAGAAGATTGATCAAATCGGTTCTGGTCACGACTCCGATGAGGCGCGGCGGATCGTCCGGTTCGTCGTCTTCGTTGACCACCGGAATCTGACCCCAGCCTTCCTCGATCATCAGTCGCTGCAATTTCTCGACCGAATCGGACGGCCGCACAGTTACTTGCCCGGCCTTCATCACCTGGCTAACGGGCAGCGCACCAAGTTGGTGACTCATCGCCCGGTCGACAATGCGCCTCGTTAACAAACCAACAAGCTTGCCCTCATTGGCGTCGAGAACTGGATATCCTTCGTGACCAGAGCGCTGCATTTGACGCGCTGCCGAGCTAACCGGCGTGCTCGACGAAACGGTCTGCACTCCGAAAGACATGATTTGGGCGACCTTGGACGCAGGTTTTGTCGCCGTTGGCAGTAGGTCGATCACCTGATCCCGAACATCGTCGAGCGTACGGTCCATGATCGTCGCCGCGGCCGCCCGGCTAT
>CP070688.1:3391969-3420343 GCA_020353135.1 Chloroflexota bacterium | reverse complement strand
TTCGCAACGATTACCAGCGCATTCGCGACCTGGTGAATCGCAGCGAGCTAATTCACATTTTGAATACCGACGGGGATCCGCCCGAGAAGTACTTGATCCGGTTCACTTGCCGCGGTGTGGAGAAGCTGCAGCCCGGCGGCCGGCCGCTAATTCGTGAAGTCCACGAAGTCAGCATCTATCTTCATGCCGAATACCCGCTGAAGCAACCGCAGCTAAAGTGGATGACGCCGATCTTCCATCCCAATATCCACAGCACCGGCGCCGTCTGTATTGGCGCCTGGTGGCCGGCAAAGACGCTGGATGAGCTTCTGCTAACCTTGGGCGAGATGGTTCAATACAAGAATCTTGGACCGAAGGACCCGATGAACTCTAGGGCGGCCGCCTGGGCGTTGCGCAACAAGCGCATATTTCCCATTGATCGTCGGCCGCTCAAGGGCAGGTCCCTCGAGGACGAGATCGTCATTATGATGGACGAGGAGTCTGATGACCTCAACATCAACTTACTCGGATAAACCCGACTCCGATGACATCAGCCGGCCGCCGGCCGAGGCTACGGGAGGGCATAGCGCCCAAGACAAACGATTGCCGGGTGCTCAGCCGCCGGCTTCTGAGACGCCGACTTCTGAGACGCATGTGGCTGAGCCGGCAGCTAAGCCAGCCGGTTCTGAGCCGGCGGTTGCTGAACCCAGGTCGATAGTTCTTCATGGCGACAGACCGGGCAAAGGCCAGGTGCGTGTGGCCATGAGTCAGCTGAGCCTGAGACAGATCGAAGGCCACGCGACCCGAGACTTGACCCGTGAACTTGGCGGCGTCCTATTGGGCGAAGTTGGAAGCGACGAAGATGGCTACAACGTGAAGGTTAGAGCCACCCTTCCCGTCCAAACGGCCGATCACGGACCAGTCCATTTCACGTTCACCGCCGATTCGTGGGCCCAATTGCACGACGACCGCGTCCGGCGCTACCCGGAACTTGACATCGTGGGCTGGTATCACACCCATCCGAACCTGGGTGTCTTCTACTCGGCCGACGACGTGGTTGTCCATCAAGCGGCGTTCGTCATGCCTTGGCAGGTCGGTTTGGTTTACGACCCCATCAGAGGCGAAGGCTGCCTGGTCGGTTGGGTAGGGTCAAATGACGATAACGCTGATGCCAAGCTATCTGAAATCGACGGCTATTACGAATTGCTGGATGAGCGAATCGGCAGCGTTGTCAGTTGGCAATTCCTTCGTTCGTCCGTCTGGCGCGAAGGCGCCTATCGCTCAGAAACGATGCCGCGTGCAAACCAGGTTCACGCGCCGCCCAACGCCAGCCCTATGCTGCCCCCGATTAGCCCTTGGTGGGGCGTCGTGATCGGCGGGCTCAGTTTGCTGCTGACCTTGCTGCTCCTGATCGATCGTCTTCTGGCCGGCTCGCCGTGACCGTGGACGTATTTGTATGACAAATAACGACTCGCCGACCTACATGGTCATCATCACTATTTCGTTGCCCGGCGAAACCGGCCAGGCCTCGTTGCGGTTGGAGCTCGGTCCGACCGACGAACTAGCTTTGAGCGACGGGGTCGCGGTGCCCTTGCAGGACTGCACCCTGGCACAACTTCAGCAATTTGCCGACGATCTGGAAGCGGAAGCCTGGGCCGAATTCCGCGATTCTACCCTCGTCGATCTTGTGGTCGACGATCGGCTCCGTATCGAGGTCGATTATGGCACGGCCGATGGTTCATCCCCTGCTGGCGGTGACTTGCTGCTCGATCACGCCGTGATTTTCCCGGAGACTCAGGAAGAGCTCGAAGCGGGGGTCGCTGCGCTATCAGAAGATCCGTCTGCTGACTCAAGTCCAGATGACGCGCATGCGACCAGGTCCGAACACGATCAGACACCTCTCGACGAAGAGGTTTACGTTGAGGAACTTGGCGAGGATTCTGGCGAAGTGGCTACGCTTGCCGATGAAGAAGTACTGCAGCCAGCGGCCGGGGATGTGGTCTCGGACGGGCCAGAATCGCCAGAAGCAGAAGACGAAGTTGAAGGCCAGGCGAAAGTTGCGGACGTAGATGCTGAACCCCTGGTGACGGTTGCCGAATCGGAGCCAGTTCATGAGGAGCGCGAAGCCCCGGCCGAGGTCGACCTGCTTGAAGCCGAGCCGCCCGTTGTACGGCCACACCGGCGCATCCTGGGCCGGCGCCGGCCGCTGGGGCATGGCACGCCTTCGGCCGTCGACATTCTGATAAACGAGTCCGCTTTTCGTGACGCCCAGGCCCACGCCATCAGCAGCCCAGATCGCGAGGTAGCCGGCGTCTTGATCGGCCCGCCGCCCGAGAAACAGCCCGACGGCCGCTACGTGGTCCATATCAGCGATATGATCATCGCCAAGTACACTCGAATGCACGGGGCCAGCGTCACCTATACACCTGAGAGTTGGCGTTACATGAATGACCGCCTGGCTGAACTCTATCCCGACGACACGGCCGTGATCGTTGGCTGGTACCACACCCATCCCGGTTTCGGCATATTCCTTTCCGGGATGGACCAGTTCATCCACCACAACTTCTTCACTCAACTCTGGCATGTGGCCCTGGTCCTCGATCCGCTGGTCCGGCGTAGTGGCTTCTTTTCGTGGAACCGATTAAAGAACCAGGTCGAGCCCTATGATTTTCCCTGGCCTATATGGGCGTCCGAGTCGTGGTAAAATAGTATTGGGTTGTTACCCGATCTATCCGGAGACCCAATATACTATTTGAAGAGTTGACCAATGAGTGAAAGCGAACCTATCAGAATCTCCGCTGAAGACATCGCCGAGGCGAATCGTCTCAGTCTGAGTTGTCCTATCTGCGCCGGCTCCGTCGAGAAGAACGTCGACAGCGCGGCGCTGGTTCCTGTTGTTTGCTCCAACTGCCACACTCTGTATCACCGAACGTGCTGGGAGCAAAACGGGGGCACATGCGCCACGCTGGGATGTGAACACAAGGAATGCTACACCTACGGCACGGAAATGGGTCCGCTGCTCAGAATAAGCTACTCAGATCTTCCAAAGCACGCACCCAGGCGAGCGCCATCACCCAACGGCCGCTCCAAGCAATTGAAAGCCGAAGAGAAGAGACGGCAGCGCGAAGAGGCCCGGCGCGAGTTCTGGGGTAGCCTGTTTGATCGTATTAAGAGAGCAATTGGATGGCGTTAAGGCCAGTAACTGTCGACAAAAGATCTCCGTTTCTGGGAGAGGCCTGCGCGCTCTGCAAACAGCCGTTCGGCCCCGGGGACGAGCTGGCCATATGCCCAGAGGACGCTACCCGCCATCACGCCCACTGTTGGCAGGCAAACGGCAACCGCTGCACGGCATATGGCTGTCGCGGTCACGGCCAGGTCGTCGGGCTGGAACCACCTCGCGTCCGCACGTCCTCGACCGAGAGCGGCGAATCCAAGGTTCAGACCTTGCCGGCCCGCGGTTTCCATTGCGCCCAGAGCTGCCTGGTGGTCGCCATCGCCGTGGCTATCATCCTCTTTGCTGTTGGCTGTTTCGGTCTGTGGGCTATCGCCGATTACATCATGATCGAAGTACTTGGTTGGCAATATCGCGATCCCGTCGCCGGAGTCGTGCCCTTCTTCGTGAACCAAGGCGCCGACTTGCGTCTGGTCATCACCTCGGCGCTGGCCGGGGTTGGCCTATCCTGACCACTGCTATCTCCGCGGCGCCACCAGCGAGTTGTTGTTCCCCCACCAAACTCTTGCCCTAGCTGACATTTCCTGTAAACTCCCCTGCTATTGTAAGCTGACGATTCGCCGATTCTGTCGTCGACCAATTCATTTTCATTAGGAATAATAGACCGATCATGAAATACGATGCACTATTGGCGCGGGTCCACGAAATCTACGACCTGCGCAAAGCCGCTCGCGTCTTGACCTGGGATCGCGAAGTGAGCATGCCCAAGATGGGCGGCGCCGACCGGACCAACCAGATCGCCACTCTTCAGAAAGTATGCCACGCGCTCTACACGGCCGACGAGATGGGAGAATTGATCGAAGCGGCGGCCGGAGAATTGAACGGGGCGGCCTATGAAAGCCCTGAGGCCAGCCTCATTCGCTATTTGCGCCGCGACTACGCCAAAGCCCGCCGTTTGCCGCCGGAATTCGTTAGGCGCCTGGCCGCCCTCAATAGCCAGGCAACCGCCATCTGGAAACAGGCCCGCGAAGCCGACGATTATGATCGCTTCTGGCCCTGGCTGGCCCAGATCATTGACCTAACCCAGGAAAAGGCAAAGCTGCTGGGCTTCAAGACCGATCCCTACGATGCCCTGCTAGATCGCTATGAACCCGGCGCCTCGGCGGCCGATATAGGGGCCATCTTTGACGCGGCCAAGGACGAGCTTCTGCCCCTCTACAGGTCAGTAAGTCGTCTCAGCCAGGACGTAGACGACAGCTTCCTTTATCAGGGCTACGAAGTCGGCCTGCAGCAGAAATTCGCTCGACACATCGCCGCCGCCGTTGGCTATGATTTCTCCCGCGGTCACTTGGCCACCGCTGTCCATCCGTTTTCAACCAGCCTGTCGCTCAACGACGTGCGTATCACGACCCGCTACCTCCCCGATCACTTGAGCCCTTCAATCTTCGCCACACTACACGAAGCCGGACATGCCATCTACGTCCAAAACGTCAGCTCCGACCTGGCCCGCACCCCGTTGGCCAAAGAAACTTCGGCCGGCCTGGACGAATCTCAGTCACGCTTGCTGGAAAACATGGTCGGCCGCAGCCTGGGCTTTTGGCGAGTTCATCTACCCGCCTTGAAGAATACTTTCCCAAGACAATTGGCCTCGGTGACGCCGGAAACGTTCTACCAGGCCATAAACAAGGTCCAGCCCAGCTTCATCCGGATTGAGGCGGACGAACTGACCTACAACATCCACATCATCCTGCGATTTGAGCTCGAACAGGCCCTTCTGAGCGGCGATCTTTCGCCCGAGGATCTGCCTGCCGCCTGGAACGACAAGATGCTTACGTACCTGGGCGTGACCCCGCCAAGCGACAGGCTGGGCTGCCTGCAAGATATCCACTGGACCCTGGTTGGTTTTGGCTACTTCCCCACCTACGCTCTAGGCAACCTCTACGCCGCCCAATTCTACGAAGCGGCCTTGAAACAGAATCCAGCGCTCGAAGCTCAATTGGCCGAGGGTCAGATCGCCGGACTGATGGACTGGCTACGCGACAATATCCACCGGCACGGTCGTGCCCTATCTCCGGCCGAGTTGGTCATCCAGGCCACCGGCCGCAAACTAGATCATCACGCCTTCGTCCGCTACGTCAACGACAAGTTCGGCGATCTGTACGGCAGCTAGCGACTGCTCGCCAACCTGGCAGAGCGACGCACCGTCCGCGTCAATCCGCGTCGATCTGCGCCCCATTCTTATCGTTGCCCGGGGAGTCGCCTTCGTCCTCGCCGACAGGGAACTCGACCTTTGCTCGGGCGACGGCCAGCCCGTCGACGTCGAGGACGGTGAAAACCACATGACTGCTATCGGGCAGCGGGATCGTGTCACCCACCTGCGGTGGCCGGCCGAGCCACGTGTGAATCAGTCCCCCCACCGTGTCGACGTCCGGCAGCTCCGACTCTTCGCCCAGGTAGACGTAATCAAACAGGTCGTCCACCAGGAAGGTACCGACCACTTCCAGCTCGCCTGGGGCCAATTCGACGAGCGGCTCCCGCTCAAAATCGAATTCGTCGCGCACCTCGCCGACGATCTCCTCCACCAGGTCTTCGAGGGTCACGACACCCGACATGCCGCCGAATTCGTCCAAGACTATAGCCATGTGGATCCGCTGCCGCTTGAAGGCTGTCAGCAGTTGCTCCACCGGTTGATCCTCGGGCACGGCCGGCGCCGGCCGCAGGATGAGCCGGAGGTCGAGTTCGCCTTTGCTGCGCAGCTGCTGGCGGGCCAAATCCTTCAGGTGCAAAAGGCCCACCACATGATCGAGGTCGCCCTCGTACACCGGAAACCGGCTGTGCCGGCTGGATATAATCACCGGTAGTAGCTCATCCAGCGTCATACCCAGGGAAATCGCCTGCACCTTCGGTCGGGCGGTCATGACCTGGCCTACCTGGCGCTCGCTGAAGTCGAAGATATTGCGGATCATTTCCTCTTCTTCTTCCAACAGCAACCCGCCTTCAGCGCTCTCCGAGACGATCAATTCCAGCTCCTCCGCCGAATGCAGACGCGCCTCCCCTTCGGCCGGCTCGATTTTGAACAGCTTCAACATGGCCCGGCCGATGCCGTTCAGGGCCCGGACCGGTATGCTCAAGATCGTTTGCGCCCACGACATGGGCCTGGCGATTCGCAACACGGCCTGGTCCGGCGACGACAGAGCCAGCGATTTGGGCACCATCTCGCCGATCACGATGTGTAGGTACGTCAGCAGGCCAAGCGCGATCACCGACGACACGGTGTGCACGAGCGCCGAAGAAGGATCCTCGAAGATCAGCGCCAGATAGGGTTCGACAAATTCGGCGATTCGCGGCTCGCCATACATACCCAGGCCCAGCGAGGCGATCGTAATGCCCAGTTGCGCCGTGGCGATATAGCGATCTTGTTTTGCCGGCGAATCCTGGATATCCTGGATCTCTCCTGCCCTCGGCGTACCTTCCTGCACCATCTGGTCCACCTCGCTCGGCCGCACGCCAATGATCGCGAACTCGGCCGCCACGAAGAAGCCATTGATAACCACCAGCACGAGGATGATGATCATCGGCACGATCAGCGTGGCCGGGCTCGGCAGCGTATCTGACGCCGCCAGGCCGGCTCCGAACGCCACGATAGGGATAGGTAGGAGAAGTAGCGCCTTACTCATGGTCGCCCACCTCCCATTCACCCACCTGGCTACTGACTTCGGCCGGCGCCGTCTGGATCGACACTTCGGCCACGCCCAGATCGACCATCGTCTCCACCCGGATTATCGTGTCGCCAAAAGACACTTCATCCCCGACGTCCGGCGGCCGGCCAAGTTCGCTGAGCATTAGGCCGCCTAAGGTGTCGGTCGTGTCGGGCAGTTCTAACTGCAAATACTCGTTGACGTCGGCCACCAGCAGATCACCTCTCAGGTAGATCCGTCCCTCGGCGTCTAGGGCAATCAACGCGCTTTCGTCGTCGAATTCGTCCTGCAATTCGCCAAAAATCTCCTCGATCAAATCTTCGAAGGTGATGAGACCGGCTGTGCCGCCGTACTCGTCGAATACCACGGCGATATACTGCCGTTTGATGCCCAGCGCTTCCCATACCTCCACCGCAGGCAACGTCTCGGGCACATGTAACACTTCGCGCATTATTTCGGCCAGGTTCTCATTAGCGTCGACGAACAGCTTAAAAAGGTCCTTCACGTGAACAAAGCCGATGATCGTATCTATTGAGCCCTGGTAGAGAGGAATCCGAGTATGTCCGGCGTCCAGGGCTATTTGCATCAGCTCGACAACGCCGCTGTTCACCGGAGCCGCCACGATCTTTGTCCGGTGCACCATGACCTGGCGCGCGGTCAGGTCGCGAAAACGAAAGGCATTGCGCAGTAATTGGCGCTCCTCGTCATCCAGCAGGCCGCCTTCATGGCTCTCCGTCACCAGGATCTCGATCTCCTCTGGTGAATGCACCCGGCCGTGACTGGGGTGAATTTCAACCCCCATTAGGCGCAAAATCAGATTGCCGCTGCCGTTGAAAAGCCATATGAACGGCCGGAATAGAAACATCGACCATCGAACGGGCGCCACCGTTAGCAGCGCGATCCTCTCAGGGAATTGAAGGGCCACGGACTTGGGAAACAACTCGCCGAGAATCACCTGCAGGAAAGTCAGGAACAGCAAAACGCCAGTCACGGCGATGGTCGTGGCCAGGGCTTCGGATACCGCGCCGGAAGTCAGGTTGAGGGCGTCGGTCCAGGGTGTTAACCAATCGAGCACCTGGCCGACGGGAGAAATCAGCCACACCGCCACCACGTTTTGCCCGTAGGCGCCCAAGATCAGCGAGGACGCGGTGATGCCCAACTGGCAGGTAGCCACGTACCGATCTAGCCCCTGGCTACTCTCCATGATTGGCAGCAACATCTTGGCCAGGCGATTGCCAGATCCGGCCATCTGGTTGACCCGCGTTCGCCGTGAAGAAACCGTGGCAAACTCAGCGCCAACATAGAGGGCGTTGAAGAAGATGAGCACAGAGAGAATGGCGAATGCCAGCAGAAAATCCATCATCGCGGGGCTACTTCGACCTTGCGACCGCCCTAGAAGGCACAGCGTATGGCGCTTCTGAGTCGCGCATTGTTCCACTCTGGCACAGGGCAACCACCGCCCGCAGAGCGCGATAAAACCTCACAGCGGTACCACTGTGAGCGGACGAGTATTGTTGGCTAGGATCAGGCGGCTCCGAACCGGATTCCGATTCAGTCAACGCTGGCGCTCCCCATTCCGCTCGCCGAGGCGTAGTATGGCATTCGCTTGAAGAACTAGTTGCATCTGAATTCTAATCTATCGCTGCCATCCCGGCCCATCATGACGATTACGCCAACAGCTTTACCGGGACCGCCGGACGGTCGCTATTTGATGGTAGGTTCTCAGTGTTAAACCAGGTGGCAAAAATGATTATATTCGAGGGCCAATATTCGGTCAACCGGCCGTCGTTTCCCGCCCTGCCATTTTGACACGGGCACTCCTTTCATTTACAATCCGGTCCGTTCTCATAGGACAGATCTTTCCAAACCAAATTCCCGTGAGGTTTCACCAAAATGAAGGAATACAAAACTGGACAAATTCGTAACATCGCGCTTGTTTCCCACAATGGGGCCGGCAAGACCACCTTTGTGGAACGACTGTTATTCAACGGGGGTGTTACGACTCGAATGGGCCAGGTGGATAACGGTACCGCGGCTATGGATTTTGAAGAGGAAGAAGTCGCCCGCCAAGGCTCCATTTCGACGGCCATCGCGCCGATAGAATTTCAGGACCACAAGCTGAATTTGCTGGATACGCCCGGCTATGTGGACTTCGTCGGCGAAGTGAACAGCGCCCTGGCCGTGACCGAAGGCGCGTTGGTCTTCGTCGAAGCCGTCGCCGGCGTCGAAGTCGGCACCGAGCAGGTCTGGCAGTCGAGCGCTGAGCATGGCCTTGCCCGGTTGCTAGTCGTCAATAAGATGGATCGTGAGAACGTCTCCGCGTCTAGAGTCATGAGTAGCATTCGGGAGAATCTTCCGGGCACATTTGTCAGCCTCCAACTCCCCATCGGCGAAGGAACCGATTTCACGGGCGTCGTCGATCTTCTGGCCATGAAAGCCCGACTCGGCAATGGTGACAAACTAGAGGACATTCCGGCCGACATGGCCGACGCCGCCGAAGAGGCCCGTTTCGAATTGATGGAAGCGGCCGCCGAGGGCGACGATGAACTGCTCGAGAAGTACCTGGAAGGCGAGGAATTGTCCGATGCCGACATAGTCGCCGGTCTGAAGGCCGCTGTTAAGAGCGGCCAGGTTGTACCCATTATGTTCGCCGCGCCCCAGGCTGGCATCGCCGTCGAGCCCTTGTTGGAATCGCTGGTCAATCTGATGCCGGCGCCCGACGAGGTAGGTCCGTTTGAGGCCAGGAACGCTGCCGGCGAGGAAGTCGAACTCGAAGTGTCCGACGTCTCGCCCCTGGCAGCATTTGCCTTCAAGACCCGCGAGGATCCCTACGGCAAGATGTCTTACCTTCGACTTTACGGCGGCATCCTCGAGTCAGACAGCCGTGTCTGGGCCAGCGATCAGAGCAGTGAGGTGCGCGTGGCGACCATCAATGTGCTGCGCGGCCGCGAACAGCTTGCTATCAGCCGCCTGCATGCCGGCGACATCGGCGCTGTCATCAAGCTGGGCGATGTGGCTACCAACGATACGCTCTGTGACCAGGGCAACAAGATGATCATCGCCGCCACGGAACAGCCCGATCCCATCGTGTCCGTCGCCGTGCATCCAGTCTCCCAGTCCGACGTTGCCAAGCTGACCACGGCACTGAACCGGTTGGCGGCCGAGGATCCGACCCTGCGCTGGAATTCAGAACCGGCCACCCGTGAGACTATCCTGTCCGGCATGGGCACGGTCCATGTGGAGAATGCCGTCAAGAAGGCCCAGTCTAAGTTTGGCGTCAATCTGACGACCAGCATTCCTAAGGTTCCCTATCGGGAAACGATCACCAAGCAGAATAACGCCGAATATACGCATAAAAAACAGACCGGCGGTGCCGGGCAATACGCCCGCGTCTTTTTGCGCGTCGAATCTCTGGGCGACGACGAAGAATTCGAGTTTGATTCGGAGGTCTTCGGCGGCGCCATCTCCCAACCCTTCGTGGCCGCCGTGCAAAAAGGCTGCCGCCAGGCCCTGGGCATGGGCGTCATGGCCGGTTATCCGGTGACCGGCGTCAAGGCCGTGGTCTACGACGGCAAGGAGCACCCGGTCGATTCCAAGGAAATCGCCTTCCAGATAGCCGGCCGCGAGTGCTTCAAGAAAGCCGCGCTGGGCGCCGGCCCTGTCTTGCTGGAGCCAATCTACGAGGTCACGGTAACCGTGCCGGGCGACAACATGGGCGACATCATGGGCGATCTAAACTCGCGCCGCGCCCGCGTATTGGGCATGGATCAGGAAGGCACCAAGGCCACCGTCAAGGCCGAGGTCCCCCTGGCCGAAATGCAAACCTATATCGCCGATCTGCGCTCCATGACCCAGGGTCGGGGCGTCTTTGGCATGAAGTTCCTGCGGTACGGCCGCGTGCCCTCACATCTGCAAGAGCAGATCGTCGTCGCCCGCCAATAGGAGAAGGAAGAGGAGAAGTAGCGGGCGGCAGGCTGCACGTAGGAAGCATTGGCTTCACCTGCGGCCGCGACTTCCCTTAAGTAACGTCGGCCTCTTGTGCCTATTCGGGCTAGTCCTGCGAAGCGCAAGAGGCTTTTTCTTATGATCGCGTCACCTGGCGGAATTCCGCGTTCAGTTCAGGCGTTGCAGTAGCAGGTTGCCATGTTGGTCTACTTCGGCCGTCCACTCTGGCAATATCACCGTCGTCGTATCGTACTGGAAGACGATGGCCGGTCCTCCGATGACATTGCCCGCCCGCAGCCTGGCTCTGTCGTAGAGAGTGCTTTCCACGCCGCTCTCGCCGTACCACACTTGCTTGCGGCCGACTGTGGCCTCCTGGGCGTCGGCCGGACCTTTGGCCAATTCTGGCAGCGCCGGCGGCGTCATTCGTGCCGTTGCCGCCAGCCGCAAATTAACAATCTGCACCGCTTGATCAGGTCGTTCGAAACCATACCGGCGTGCATGCGCGCTATGAAATCGGGCGGAGATGTCGCCGCCGCTGTCTCCTGCTTCGACGGCGATCGTCAGCTCATACGACTGGCCGAAGTAGCGCAAGTCAAGGCGCTCTTCCAATAGCAATTGCTCCGACCCATACCCTTCGGCGGACATCTCATCCTCTGCTCTGGCCCTCATCGCGGCGAAGTTCTCCATCAACCACTCCGGCTGGTCCGCTCCGTCTGGTTCCAGGCGCCCCATGACCGTGACCGAGTAATCGCGGGCCGGCCGGGCCACGATCATGCCCAGCGCCGACAAGACGCCAGGTGATGGTGGCACCAGAACGCGAGGGATTTGCAGACTCTCGGCCAAGTCACAGGCGTGCAGGGGCCCGGCGCCGCCAAAAGCAACCAGGGTGAAGTCGCGTGGATCGTAACCCCTCTCCACCGAAATGCGCCGGATAGCCCGTTCCATATTGGCGTTGGCCACCTGGATGACGCCCCATGCCGCCAACTCTGGCGATTCGGCCCCAAGGGCCAGGCTAAGCCGGGCCACTGCCTGGCGCGCCGCAGCCTCATCCAGGCGCATCTGCCCGCCCAGAAAATGATCGACGTCCAGGCGGCCCAGCAACAGATTGGCGTCGGTTGTCGTCGTCCGTGATGCGGCAGTGCCGGCCGGAACGGCAGTTTCCTCCATTGAAGTACGGCCGTAACAGGCCGGGCCTGGATCGGCGCCCGCGCTCTGTGGCCCCACTTGCAGGGCCCCGCCTGGATCCACATAGGCCAGGCTCCCTCCACCGGCGCCTACCGTGTGAATGTCGATGATCGGCAACCTGATAGGCAGACCGGCGATCTCGCCCTCGCTGGTGGCCGGCAGTTGGCCCGGGCAAAGGGCCACGTCCGTGCTCGTACCGCCCATGTCAAAGGTGATAATGTTCTTGAAGCCGGCTCGTTCGGCGACGTACATAGCGCCGACGACGCCGCCGGCCGGACCCGAGAGAACAGTCCGCGCCGCCTCACTGCTCGCCCGCACCGGACCAATAATGCCCCCGTTACTCTGCATGACGACCAGTGATCTGGGAGCCACCTCGCGCTCCAGGCGTTTCAGGTAGCGGTTCATCAATGGCGCCACGTAGGCGTTGATGACTGTGGTGGCCGTCCTTTCGTATTCGCGGTATTCGGGCAGAATCTCGCTGGATAGTGAGACATGTATCGGCTGCTCGGCGGCCGGCAAAGCCGCCTTTATCGCAGCCCGAATCTGACGTTCGTGTTCGGGTCGCAAGAACGAGAAGAGCAGGCAGACCGCGACCGACTCTATCTCGTCGGCCAGCAATTCCCGGACGACCCTGGCCAGGTCGGTCTCGTCCAGCGCCCGCAGAATCTGGCCCTCGGCCGTCACCCTCTCGTCCACCTCAAAGCGCCACTGCCGCGGCACCAGCGGATCGGGCTTGCGCGGCACCAGCGCGTACAGGTCCGGCCGGTCCTGCCGGCCGATGGCCAACACGTCGGCAAATCCGGCCGTGGCGATCAACGCCGTTCGTGCGCCGCGTCTTTCTAGCAGGGCATTGGTGGCCACCGTGCTGCCGTGGACAATCGAAGCTGCCAGCGGGATCACCAGTTTATCTATGCCGCTCAGAATCGACCTGGATGGATCGACTGGCGTGCTCAATTCCTTGTGAACTTGAAGCCGGCCGTCGCCGTCAACCCAGACGAAATCGGTGAAAGTGCCGCCCGTGTCGACGCCCACTTTGGGCGGCTCGTTCTGGCCCGGCGATGACCGGTTCCCGGCCGGTCCGATTGCTTCAGACTGGCTCATCGACCCATTGCCCATAAGCCAGCGTCCACGAAGCTGAACCGTAAGCATGCATGACGCTGGCCACCACTCCTGATATGAGGGCGACGACTAATCCGGCGATAGCCAGGAGTACGCTGAATCCGCCAGCCCCTTCGCCCGAATTAGATACGGTCAGGAAATACTGCCCCAGGCCGGCAGCCATCAAAATCAGCGTGACCATACGCAGTGGCATTCCCACCAGGGAGCGCAGGGCCCATAAAACCAGAGCCAACAACGTGATGGCCAACACTTTCTTTCGTAGCAGAAACCAACTCCGTCTGATGCTCTGCCCCGTGTTCAGTCCTTCGAGAGCCGCTGCTCGAAACGCCAGGCTGCGCAGGACAAGCACGATCGCTCCTGTGACCAGCATCAGCAGCAGGATGGGCAAACTCACTACGGTCGACAAGCCGATCACCAGCAGCAAATCGTCGAATTGCGCCCCCGGCCGCGTCGCCGCAAAGACGAGTCCTCCAAGTGCGCCCATGCCAACCAGCATCAAGGCCAGGGCCAGCAAAGAAAGTGGCAAAAACAGGATCGTGTCGATGCCGATGAAGCGACCGACCAGGCGGACGCCGGCCGATACCGAGTCGACCAGGCGCATTGGTCGTCCCTGCTCAACTTCCCGAACGGTCACGATCAACCCGCCGTCGGCGATGGCGCTGAGCAGCCAAGAGCTCAACACCGCGACGAAGATGACAAGAACACCCACGATCAAAGTCGTTGGGCTTAGGACTCGCTCCATAGTCCCTGCCAGGTCATATTGATCTAACCGTAATTCGCCAACCGGCCGCGATAGAGCCAGTGAGCGCCACAAGAGGCTAAGAAGCAGCCCCCCGACCGTGGCCAGCAAGCCCAAAACCCAAAGCGAACGATGTCGCCAGGTGATCCTGGCCGCCCGCAGTAACAGCTTGTCAAGCTGCATAAACGATTACTCAGGCGCCTTCTCGACCAGTCGCCGGTAGGCCAGGGTCATGATCGTCGAACGATAGGTCGTCCACAGAGCGTTCAGAACCGCTGCCAGCAAGCCAACGGCAACGCCGCCGCAAACCAGGGCCAGGAAGTTGCCGGCGCCAGGAGAGCCTTCGACCACCAGGTTGACGAACATCGGCGCGAAAGCCAAAAAGGCGAGCGGCAGCATAAGCATTGCCACGACTATCCCATAGCCAATACTGATGGCCAGGAAGATCAAGACCAATATCGCCACCTCGCCAAGGTTGGATTTGATGACACCCCAGGCGCGGCCGATGCTAGCCGTCACGCCGTGATCTTCCAGAATAGCCGCTCGCTGGGCAAAAGGCAGGATAATCATCACCACCAGCAGCAGCGGCAATAAAATGCAGAAGAGCAGCGCCACGCAGGCGATGACGATGGCTATCGAGGCCAATATCGGCTCAAACACTTCTGACGCGTTCGACAGTTCGTATCCTATGGCTGACCCGGTGAGCAAAAAGGCAAGTAGCACTATGATGATGACCAGCAAAATGAACGGCCCGTATAGCAGAAGATAGATGCCGATCATGCGGCCCAACTTGCTCACACCTGCGCCAAGCGCCTCGCCAAAGGAAACTTTTTCGCCATCCTCTAGCCGCGCCGCCGCGCTGATAAGCCCGGCCTGGGCTGTGAGACTGATCAACCAGAAGGCGATGGTCACGAAGACTATCAGGCAGAATAGCCCTAGCACGATGGGCACCCATTGGTCTAAGAAAAGATCGAAGCTCCGCCCAAAGCCAGGCGGCAAATCATCTACGTTGAATGTGTAACTGAAGTTATTACTGCTCGAGCTGCCAGTTCCGGCCAAGGCCGCCAGGAAACCCAGGATGAATAGGAACTTATTTCTCCAGACGATTTGCCAGGCGTCTGTCAAAAGCTGACCGTAGTCCATGATTATCCTCCTAAATGATAATCACTAAGTGATACTTACCAAGTGATATTCGCTAAGTGATGACCACTAATTGACACTGCATAACGCGCCCGACGGCTGTGAACCCGTTTCATGCCGCTCTTTTGCCTTATCACTATACGGAAAACACCGTCGTCAGGGTGCATCCGGCCGGTCATCGCCTCGACTACTCCCATTCGATCGTGCCTGGGGGTTTGGACGTTATGTCAAATACGACGCGATTAACGCCAGGCACCTCGTTGACGATTCGCCGGCTGGCTCTGGCCAGCAACTCATATGGCAATCGGGCCCAGTCGGCGGTCATGAAATCTTCAGTGGTCACTGCCCGCAGAGCCACTACCTCGTCGTAGGTCCGGCCGTCGCCCATGACGCCCACGCTGCGGACCGGCAACAGTACCGCGAACGCCTGCTGCGTTTCGTGCCGCAACATGCCGGCCCGGTCCAATTCGTCGACGAAGACGGCGTCGGCTGCTCTCAGTCGCTCAAGCCGCTCCCAGGTTACTTCGCCCAGGCAGCGAATGGCCAGGCCCGGCCCTGGGAAAGGCTGGCGCCACACCAGGCTATCGGGCAGCCCCAGCGCGCTGCCGATACGCCGCACCTCATCCTTGAACAGCAGCCGCAATGGCTCGACCAGCGAGAACGCCAGGTCATCCGGTAAACCGCCGACATTGTGGTGGGTCTTGATCGTATGGGCCTCCGGCTTGTCCTGGCCCGCGCTCTCGATGACATCCGGGTAAATCGTGCCTTGGGCCAGGAAGTCGATCGGTCCTAGCTTGCTGGCTTCCCTTTCGAATATCCGTACGAAACCTTCGCCAATGATCTTGCGTTTCCGTTCTGGTTCCGTCTCCCCGGCCAGGTTCTCCATGAACTCTTCTACCGCATTGACCGCGACCAGGTGCAGACCCTGCTCTCTATGAAACGTTCGAATGACCTGCATCGCCTCGCCCTGGCGCAGCAGACCGTGGTCCACGAAGATGCAGGTCAATTGGTCGCCCACCGCCCGCTCTAGCAACGCCGCCGCGACGGCCGAATCCACCCCACCGCTCAGCCCAAGGACGACCTGGCCCGCGCCGATCTGCTCTCGCAGCCGGCTGGTTTCCTCACCTATGTAGTTGGCCGGCGTCCAATCTCCGGAACAACCGCAAATTCTGTGAACGAAATTGTCGAGCAACAAGCGTCCCTGAATGGTGTGCCCGACTTCTGGGTGGAACTGCACCGCGTAATAGCCACGGCCAGCGTCGGCCGCGGCCGCAAAGCGAGAATTCTCTGTCTGGGCGATCGATTCAAAGCTTGGGGGCAGCTCATCTACCTTATCGCCGTGGCTCATCCAAACCTGCTGCGGATCGGAGCCATCGGCGCCGGGCTCGGTCGCTTGCCAGCCGCCAAACAGGGCGTTTTCCCGGTCGCCGATGTCTAGCCTAGCCGGGCCGTATTCGCGCCGCCGGCCTCGACCCACGCGTCCGCCCAGATGCCGGGTCAGCAACTGCATGCCGTAGCAAATGCCTAATATGGGCCGGCCGCTCTCCGGCACGTAATCGGGCAGCGTCGGAGCGCCCGGATCATATACGCTCTTCGGCCCGCCGCTCAGGATGAAACCTCTGGGTTCATAAGCCAACACTTCGTCGGCCGGCGTCCGCCAGGAAACCAGCCGGCAAAAGACCTGGGCCTCGCGCACGCGCCGGGCGATCAGCTGGCTGTATTGCGAGCCATAGTCAATGACGATGATCGTCTCGTGCTGCGCCTCTGACATGTTCAAGTGCCACTCTTGTGTTCTCTAGCAGCGCCGTCTAGCGCTTCTGCGGACGATGTTCTGGGTAAACTAAGGCTGGCCAAGGACGATCCGGCCTTCCTCCATGTCGACGATGGTTGCCACCGACATGATTGGTACACTCCAGTGATCGAGCGCTTGTCTACCGCCTTCGAAAGTTTTTTCCACGACTGCTGCAATTCCAATCAGTTCCGCGCGGGCATTTTCGACAATTCGGGCCAGGGCCTCGATCGTCTTACCAGTGGCTAGGAAATCGTCGACGATCAAAATACGGTCGCCTGGTCTGAGAAATTCCGGTGAGACCATGAGATTCACTTCGCTACCCTTTGTATGGCTTGGGGCAACTTCGATATAGACCGGCTCGCTCATCGTAATCGGTTTGTGTTTGCGAGCATAGACGACCGGTAGATTATCCAGCGCTTTGGCCGTCATGACAGCCGGTACTATACCACTCACCTCGGCCGTAAGAATGCGGTCCGGGCGCGCGGCGCGGAAGGCGGCCGCGATCTCCTGCCCAACACCCTCCATCAGCGTGGCATCGACCTGGTGATTTAGAAAACTGTCGATCTTCAGAATGCCGCGACCCAGGTTCTCACCTTCGGCCACGATCCTTCTTCGTAACGCCTCCATAAAACATCCTCTCCCACTCGTTCGGCAACTGAAACTTCGCGGATACGACCCTGGGCAAACTGCTCAAGATCCCAACTACCCGCAGATTATAACACCGGGATTAAGATGCGCAGGGAACGCACCGTTCGTTTGCGCTTTCTTTCACAAATGCCTTGACTGTGCTGTGGCTGCGTTCTATAATGTTCAAAACTATTTGAAAGTTGTGAACGAGGGACTGGGATGCTCGTGAATCCAATCGAAGAGTCCGTGGCTGCCGTCGACGAGAAACTGCTTGAGGTCGTCCAAACCGACGTCGACCTGTTGCAAGATGCTAGCCAACATATCATTGATTCGGGTGGAAAACGGCTGCGTCCTAGGCTGCTGTTCCTGTCTTACTTAGCCGCCGGTGGCCAAGAGCTGCAAAGGGCAGTGCCGTTGGCGGCCGCCGTCGAATTGGTCCACACGGCGACGCTCGTCCACGATGACATTAACGATCACAGTCCGACCCGGCGAGGCAAAGTCGCGGTCCACGCCCGCTGGGGCCGAACTTTCGCCTTGCTGACCGGCGACTACTTGTTCACTAAGGTCTACGAATTGATGGCGCCCTACGGCGCCCGCCACAACGTCATCATGGCCGACGCCTGTGTCAGATTGGTAGAGGGTGAAACGCTGCAAGCCGAGGCGGCCAAGGCAGGACGGATCGACCAGGATACGTACCAGAAAATTATCGCCCGCAAAACGGCCAGCCTCTTTGAAGCCGCGGCGCGCATGGGAGCGATCTTGGGTGAGGGTGATCGGGCTACCCTCGACGCCCTGACTGAATACGCATTTAACCTCGGCCTAGCCTTTCAGATCGTGGACGATGTGCTAGACATCGTCGGCGACCCAGAGACCATGGGCAAGCCTGTGGGCAGCGACGTCGTTCAGGGCGCTGGGGCCATGATGGCCCAAAACGGCCGCCAGCCTTCTTCGGACGGTGCAGCCGACGTCGCACCCGATGGCGCAGTAGCTCCAGCAGCGGCCGATGCCGCGGACCCAATCGCAGAGATGATGGCCCAGCTGCGCGACTCGGGTGCCGTCGACCTGGCCCTTGCCAAGGCCACTGAGTATGCCAGCCGGGCTATTAACGCCCTGGCTACCTTGCCGGAGTCGCCTGCCCGTGATCAATTACGGGAACTCGTCGACATGGTCGTCGAGCGCGAACGCTAGGCTCCTACAGGCCGGCGCGTCCTCATCGTTATAGAGAGCTGGCTTCCAAACCGGCTGGTTTCCGACTCCGGGCACAGAACAGGATAACGGGGCATGAAACTCCAGGATCCACAAGATAATTCACCTGCCTCCCGACCGATAAGTTCGCGGCTACCGCAAGGCGAGCAGGCAACTCCCGTCGGTGTGTGGCGATCGGACGTTCCCGAGTCCCCACAATACGATGCATCGTCAGGGTCAAAAATCGACCTGGACACCCTCTTAGACGACATCCTGGTCCAGATTGGTCAAGTCGTGCCCTATGATAGCGCCTGCATATTCCTGGTTGAGGAGGGTTCGCTGCTTGGCGTCGCTGCCCGCGACTTGCCGGATTCCGCGCAAGTTATTGGGCGCAGTTTTCCACTCGACGACGAATTGACGCGCCAGGTCCTTATCGGTCGACAGCCTGTTGTTTTGGAAGACGCCCGCCGCCTTTCAGCATTTAAGGGCTGGGGCGGAACGGCCACCACTCAAGGTTGGATGGGTGTGCCGCTGATCGCCCAAGATACTGGCATTGGCTACCTCACGTTGGACAGTCGCCACAAAGGCGCCTACGGGCCGGCCGAAGCAAAGCTGGCTCTGGCCTTCGCCAACCAGGCGGCTATGACCATAGAAAACGCCCGCCTTATAGACGAAACCCAGGCCCTGCTGGAACAGACTCAGCAACAAGCCAGCCAGTTAGGCCAACTGATGAACATCATCCCCGATGGCATCGTATTGCTCGACGAGGGGCGGCGTGTTGTCGAGGCCAACGAGGCCGCACGCGCCTACCTGGCGCAACTCGCGGACGTCCAGATAGGCCAGAAGCTAGCCCAGCTAGGCAACGAGCCGCTGACGAAACTGTTGGAACCCAGAGCGATCGACCCTAGCTGGCATGAGCTGACGGCCGTAGAGCCAACGGGGGTTTTTGAGGTTTCCGCCCAACCAATAGGTCAGCCCGAGCAGCCAGATGGATGGCTGCTGCTGATTCGAAACGTGACCGCCGCTCGAAAGCAAGAAGGCTACCTGAGAGTTCAGGAGCGACTGTCCACCGTCGGCCAACTGGCAGCCGGAATCGCCCATGACTTCAACAATATTATGGCCATCATTTCGTTATACACCCAGTTGGTCATGCGCAGCAGTGGTCTATCCGATATAGACGGGCAGCGCCTGGGCATCATCCAGCAACAGGCTCAGCGGGCTTCGGATCTAATCCGCCAGATACTTGACTTCAGCCGACAGTCGGTGGTTGAGAAGAAGCCATTGGACCTGCTGCCATTCGTCGGGGAGGCCGTCCGAGCGCTGCGCCAGGGCTTACCCGTTACCGTTCAGCTGGAGACACGTTTTGAGGACGACGAATACTTCGCCCAAGCTGATTCCGGCCGCTTGCTGCAAGCACTGAATAACCTGGCCGTTAACGCTGTCGACGCGATGCCCAATGGTGGTCGACTGTTTTTTGCTCTGGAACATCTTCGCCTGTCGGCTGGGGAACCGTTCCCATTGCCTGACATGACTTCCGGGGACTGGATACGACTGACAGTATCGGACACTGGACGCGGCATCCCGCCCGAATCGTTGTCCAGGATCTTCGAACCCTTCTACACAACCAAGCCCACCAATCAGGGGACCGGCCTGGGACTTGCCCAAGTTTATGGCATCGTCAAGTTGCACGACGGATTCATCGACGTGAACAGTCAACTCGGACAAGGCACGACGTTCACACTCTATCTGCCGGCCTTTGCGCCTCCAGCTCAACAACCGGTGCCTCCCAAAGACGACCAATCTTATTTCGGCTCAGGAGAAAGCATCTTGATTGTTGAGGACGACAGGGCCACCCGCGAAGCGCTGGCCGAATATCTGTCGGCCCTTAACTATCGGGTTCTGACCGGAGCCAACGGCCGGCAAGCGCTGGAGATCTTTCAGGAGTCTGGCGATGACGTGCAGCTGGTGTTGACCGATATGATCATGCCGGTGATGGACGGGGCGACGCTTTACGGCGAGTTGAAAAGGCGAGGCGCCGAAATCAAGATGGTCGTTATAACCGGTTATCCTCTGGATGCCAACCTTGTGGGCCTGCTAGAACGCGAGGCGATCAGCTTCCTGCAAAAACCACTGCGTGTAGAAGAGGTCGCCAGGACGATACGCGAAACGCTCTCCAAACGACCATGATTGATAGACGCATTTCGCTGGACGAAGCTGTCGCTCTGGTGGCCGATGGCGACACGCTCGGCCTTGGTGGCCTGACTATCTATCGTCGGCCCATAGCCTTCACAAGAGCGCTGATAAGCCGTCCCGATCCGCCGCGAGACCTGACCTTGCTGGCCTACACCGCCGGGCTGGCTTCGGATATGCTGGTCGGCGCAGAGTTGGTTAGCAGGGTGCGAACTTGCTACTTCGGCCTGGAGATTTTTGGCCTGGCGCCGATGTTTGGCCTGGCCGTCGACCAGGGCCGGCTCCGGATTGTGGAGGAAAGCGAGGCCAGCCTGGCCAACGGGCTGCGAGCATCCGTGGCCGGGGTCGGCTTCATGCCTAGCAGGGCCTGGTTAGGCACGGAGATGTTTGGATTGCGCCCGGACGTCGCCTCCGTGCAGGATCCTTACACCGGCCAGCAACTGACCGCCTTTCCGGCAATTAGCTGCGATGTGGCCGTCATCCATGTTCTGCGCGCCGACCCGTCAGGCAATAGCGTTCTTGGCGGCAACCCGACCGTCGACAATCCGTTAGCGGCCGTAGCGAAAACGACCATCATCACGGCCGAAGAAATCGTCGAAGACTTCGTGGGCGAAATCAATATTAACGCGCATGATGTAACCGCCGTCGTCCACTGCCCCCGCGGCGCATGGCCCACGTCCTGCTACCCTTTGTACCCGGTCGACGGAGAGGAAATCTTGCGCTATATCAGCGCCTGCAACGACGGCGCATTTGACGATTACCTGGACTCATCATGGACTACACCCCAGACGAGATCATAGCCATCTGCATCAGCCGCCAGATTCAGGACGGTCAATTGGTGACCCAGGGTCTGGCTACGCCCACCGTGGCAGCCGGCTTCCTGCTGGCTAAACTTACCCACGCGCCGAACCTCAACTTCACGTCGGCCATTGGCCAGTCCTTGTGCTGGGACTGGGCTCCGTTGGCGGTATCGACTATTGAGGAATTGTGGCTCAAGAACGGCGTGATGACGGTGGACTTCGTCGAAGCGGCATGCGACTGGCTGCCGCACTATAAAATGGCGGAGTTCTTCCGTCCGGGCCAGGTGGATGCTCACGGCAACTTCAACAACGTATACATTGGCGGCGACTATGAGCGGCCGCGTCTGCGTCTACCGGGCGTGGGCGGCATCCCCGATCTGACGGCTTTCAGCGATCAGGTCTATCTATATGTGCCCAGGCACGGCCGGCATACCTTTGTCAAGATAGTGGATGTTGTTAGCGGGTTGGGCCACGGGCCTGAGCGCGTGGCCGGCCAGGGTCCTCGCTACCTGGTGTCCGATTTGGGCCAGTTCGACTTTGAACCAGTTTCTGGGCGCATGCGCCTGCTAAGCCTGCACGCTGGCGTCCCGTTGCGCCGGCTCGTGGCCAAGACTGGCTTCGAGTTGATCTTGCCGGCGGACATCCGCGAGACCGAGCCGCCGACGGCCGAAGAACTGCATCTATTGCGTGAAGAGATCGATCCGTTAGGCGTCAGAACGCTGGAAACGCTTGGCGGCGCTCGGCGCCGGCGCAAACTGCGCGAAATCCTGGCCCGTGAAGCAACCAGGGCGCCGTCATAGGAGGTCACTATGCGAATCGCCATCTTCTCTGACGTTCACGGCAACCTGTCGGCGCTGCAGGCGGTCCTGGCCGATATAGACCGCCACTCCGATCTCGACCAGGTCATCTTTGCCGGCGACCTTTGCCTGGTTGGACCTCGACCGCAGGCAACGCTGAACGTGCTGCGCGAGCGAGACCTTCCGGCTATCGTCGGCAACACCGACGAGTGGATCCGCCAGCCGCCACCATTGCCCGATTCGCTGCCCGAGGCCGAGCGGTCAGCGCGCCTGCGACTTCGCGACCTGTGCCTTTGGACCGAAGGGCAATTGAGCGCCGAATCTTTGCTCTGGCTGGATGACTTGCGCTCGGCCTTCCAGATCCGGATCACGCCCTCCAGCATCCCGGCCGAAGACCTGCTCATCGTGCACGCCAATCCACAGGATCTGCTGGGCATCATCTTTCCTTCGATTGAGCGTCAACAGGAACTGTACGGTCGCATCCGCCAACCGGATGAGGACTTGATACCAGTCCTGGGAGACGAGCCGACGAGGACCATCGCCTTTGGTCATTTGCACATCCCCGGTTTGCGATTCTGGAGAGACAAACAGTTGATCAACGTCAGCTCGGTCAGTCTGCCGGGCGATGGAGATTCCCGGGCCAAGTATGCCATCCTGACCTGGGACGCGGAGCGCGGTTGGACCGCCGAGTTCATCCACGTCGAATATGCCATCGCCGATGAGATTGACGCTTACCGCGATCAGAGGCCGCCCGGCTGGCAAGAACGGGTCGACGATTTGCGACGTCACGGCTACACGCCACAAATCGTCTGAGCCCTAACAGAGCCGATATATGGGCAGATCTCCCATTGACAGGCCCTAGATCAGGCGAATATACTGGGGGCGGAGGCGAGCACCATAGCTATATCGCCCCGGAGAAGGTTGCCTCCACCGGGCAATGTAAAGTCAGGCCACCAAGTGGCCATTAAGGAGTGACCGTACCATGTCCTTTTACGACCACAAGCCCTGGATAGAAAGCTACGAACCAGGAGTACCCGCCGAACTTGAGATCCCCGACTATCCTCTCTTTCGAATGCTAGAAGAGTCGGCCATCAAATATCCGGATAACGCCGCCTTGATCTTCAAGGGGCGCAAAATCAGCTATCGCGAACTGAACGAGTTCGCCGACGCCGTTGCCGCCGCGCTTGCGGCAAATGGCTTCAAGAAAGGCGATCGCGCCGTCATCTATATGGTCAACACGCCCCAATTCGTCATCAGCTACTACGGCATCCTGAAGGCCGGCGGTATCGTCATCGCTACGAACCCGCTATACACGGCCCGAGAGTTAGAACACCAGTTATCTGACTGCGGCGCCGAAACGGTCTTTGTGATGAGTCTCTATTACGACTTGCTCAAGAGCGTCCAGGCCGGCGGAAAAACCAACGTCAAGCGCATCATCGTCGCCAATATCAAAGAGTATCTGCCGCCCCACCTGCGCGTGCTATTTACGCTGGCCAAAGAGAAGAGCGGCGGTCACCGCGTCTCGCTGAAGCCGGGCGACATGTGGTTCCAGGACTTCCTGGCCGCGGGAAAACACTCACCGAAACCAGAGGTGCGGGTCCGATCAGACGACATCGCCTTGCTGCAGTACACGGGCGGCACGACCGGACTGTCGAAAGGCGCCATTGCCACGCACCGCAACCTGGTGGCCAATACTCTTCTGATCCGGGCCTGGCTGACCGATACGAGCGAGGGGAAAGAAACCTGGCTCACGGCCATTCCTTTATTCCATTCTTTTGGCATGGTCGTGGCCATGTCCTTTGGCATCATGGCTGCCGGATCGCTGGTCCTGATCCCCGATCCGCGCGATCAGGACGATCTATTGAGTAGCATCAACAAGTACCGGCCGACTATCTTCCCCGGCGTGCCGGCGCTGTACGTGGCCATCAACAACAATCCCGACGTGGCTGCCGGCCGTTACGATATCAAGTCAATTCGCATCTGCGTGTCTGGTTCGGCACCCCTGCTGTCCGAAACGAAGCAAGAGTTCGAGCGTCTGACCGGCGGTAAATTGGTTGAAGGATATGGCCTGACCGAGGCCCACGTCGTCACCCACGCTAATCCGATATATGGCAAGAACCAGACCGGCTCAATTGGCCTGCCACTGCCCGAGGTCCTGTGCCGTATCGTCGATCCCGAAGAGGGCCTAGAAGAGATAGAAGTGGGCCAGATCGGCGAACTAGTCATTAAGAGTCCCTCGATCATGCACGGCTACTGGCAAATGCCGACCGAATCGGCCAATACGCTGCGCGACGGCTGGCTGTACACCGGCGATATCGCCCGCATGGACAAAGAAGGCTATTTCTACATCGAAGACCGCAAGAAGGACATGATCATCGCCGGCGGCTACAACATCTACCCGCGAGAAGTGGAGGAGGTTCTGGCTACCCACCCAGCCGTCGTGGAAGTAGCCGTTGCCGGCGTATCCGATCCGAGGCGGGGCGAAACGGTTAAGGCCTGGATTGTGAAGCGAGAAGGCGATCCGACGACTGAGGAAGAGATCGTCGCCTGGAGCAGAGACCAGTTGGCCAAGTATAAATATCCGCGGTTAATTGAGTTCCGCGATGAGTTGCCACGCACGACCGTGGGCAAGGTTCTAAAGCGCGAGTTGGTCAAGGAATACGAAGAACAGCTAGAGGTAACGCCTGCCTGAGAACCCGACCGTCTCTAGCATTTGCCCTCACGCAGCGGCCTGGTGATCGGCCGTCTCATTTATGAATCACGCCGACCACGTTCGCTTGTTGAAGCGGGGGATTCCAGGTCCCGGTGTTTGGGCCGATTTTGGCTCCGGCCGTGGCGCCTTCACGCTGGCTCTGGCCGAGCTTATCTCCCCATATGGCGAAATTCACTCCGTCGACCGTGACGGCAAGGCGCTTGCCCGCCAACGAAAGTCCCTAACGGCCCAGTTTCCGGCCGTCAATTTGACTACCTACGAGGTCGATTTCACGGAGCCGATGGCCTTGCCCCAACTTGATGGACTCGTGGTTGCCAATGCGCTGCATTATCAGCCCTGGAAGGACGATACGGTGAGGCGTTTGCGCGATTATCTGCGGCCAGGAGGTCATTTCCTGGTCGTCGAATACGATACCGACCGTGGCAACCGTTGGGTGCCCTACCCCTTCTCCTACAACCAGTGGCGGATCATCGCCAGCCGCTGCGGTCTGGTCCAAACTGAATTGTTAGCCAGCGCCCCCAGCTCCTTCCTGGGCAGCTTCTACTCAGCCATCAGCCGGACCAGCCTCCAATAGCGTCTTGCTCAGGAGCAAACAGCTATCGGTATTTCCGACTTCAAGTAGGTCAACATCCTGTCGATCCTATAGGTTCTCTTTCTGGCATCGCCAGCCGCTGTCAGGTACCATAAACTTAGTAATCCACCGGGATTCCTTAAAACAATTGTGATCAACTATGGGAAACCTTAATCCAAAGATTCCGAGCCCAGAACTGTCTCGCTACATGACCGATGCGGCCGGGCGCATGGGCGCATTTGACAAGAAACTGCTTACGCCCCAGCTTCTGTTGCGCGTACTGCTCGATTCCCCAAAGTCAGCCGCCTATCGCATATTGAAAGAACTAGCCGCTCAGCGGGGCTTCGACTGGGCTGAGCTTCACCGACGCGTCGAAATGACGGCCCGCCACTCGCCCGGCCGAGAGGCCAACTTCACTTTCAACGATGATTTTGGCCACGACGTACCCCTTGGCTCGGAGATGCTGATCGTGCTCGACGAAGGCCTAGCAATTGCCCGCGCCCGAGGCGAGCGCAGGGTCAACAGCGGCCACGCCCTGGCGGCCATGTCCCAGCCGAATGTGACCACCTACGGCGTATTTTCACGTCTTGGCGTAACGCCTGCGGCGATTATCGCCCTGCTGGACGACGTGCCAGAAGAAAGCGCGATCCTGATTCATGACTTCATTCATGAAGCCAAGGCCGGTAACATCAACCCACTATACGAAAGAGAGGAGTTGCTGCGTGAAGTGCTGAGCCTGCTAGCCCTGTCAAAGAGGAGACACATCATTCTCGTGGGGCCGGAAGGATCTGGCAGGCGCTCTCTTGCGCTGAGCCTGGCATTACGCCTGGCCGAAGGAAGCGCCAGGCTCCAATTCAGTTCCTTTGTCCAGCTAAACGAAAGCGCGCTGTTGACCAGGCCCGAGGCGACCGTCAAAGCAGGCAAACGGCGGGCCGAGGGTGGGATCCTGCTAATCCCAGCCGTTGAACGCTTTTTTGGCGACCGCTTCCGAAGCAAATTTGCTGCCGAAGTGAACGCCCAGGTGCATAGGACACTTCTGGAGGATGATCCCGTTCTTATTGGCACTGCGACGCCGGCCGCATACGACGACTTGAGCGCCGAACGGATCATTCGCCAGCGCGCCCATCGCCTCGACGTCCCGCCGGCCAGCCGATCCGAATCGGTGGCCATATTGGGTTATCACAAACAGCGTCTGATTCAAGAATACGAGATCGCGGTCGCTGACGAATCTTTTGAAACGGCGGCCGATCTGGCTGGACGCTACTTGAAAGCCGTGGCCATGCCGGCCGCGGCCGTGCAGTTAGTCGACCGGGCCAGCGCCATCGTGGCCATGTACTCCTCAGGACATCACCTGACATTGCCCGAAGTCCCGGCCGATAGTCGGCTCGACGGCGCTGACGTGATGTATGCCGCCAGCAGGATAACCGACATACCGCTGACCAAGTTGAGCCAAGATGAGCAAAGCCGCTACGCCAATATCGTCCAACACATAAGGGAACGAATCATTGGCCAGGTACAGGCCGTGGAAGCCGTCTGCCGGGCCGTGAAAACGGCTCGCGTCGGATTGCGCGATCCGAAGCGGCCGATCGGCTCCTTCTTGTTTCTCGGCCCTAGCGGCGTTGGCAAGTCCGAACTGGCCAAAGCCCTGGCCGAGTTCATGTTTGACACGGAAGAAGCCATGCTTGCCCTTGACATGAGTGAATACCAGGATGAGGCCAGTATCAATCGTTTGCTTGGCGCCCCGCCTGGCTACGTCGGCTACCAGGGCGGTGGTCAACTCACCGACTTCATTCGCCGGCACCCCTACGCGGTCGTTCTATTTGACGAAGTCGAAAAGGCGAACGCGCGTGTGCTCGATGTGCTCTTGCAGGTGCTGGACGAAGGCCGCCTGACCGATGGTCAGGGCAGGACCGCCTCCTTTGGCGAAACGGTGATCATCATGACCAGCAATCTGGGCGCCCACAACATGCTCGTGCCGGAAATAGGTGAAAGAGAGCGTGATCTTGTCTTGGCCGAGGTCAAGTCATTCTTCAGGCCAGAATTCCTGAATCGCCTGGACGAAATCATAATGTTCCACCAACTCACACCGGACCAGCTGGAGCGGATCCTGGACTTGATGTTGAGGAAAGAATTCGACCTGACCTCGAAACAGGGCATCTCGCTTGAAGTAGCCCCGGCCGCCCGGCGCTGGCTGCTGGACCAAAATGACCAGCCCGAGTATGGAGCGCGGCCGCTCCGGCGCATTATCGCCCGCAACTTGCGCGAACCGCTGGCCGACTACCTCCTGACGGAGAGGTTGAGCGGGCAGGTAAAGGTAACTGTGGACGCTGGTACAGAAGGACTTACCCTTGCTACCGAAGCGATCGAAGACGAATGGAAATGAAGCGACGATTCTCGACAAAACGGGGGCAAAAAAAGGCATAAAAAATGAGATGCCCGATAACCGGGCGGTTATCGGGACATCTCTGGGGGGGAGCCGCTAAAAGCATACCACAATCGGCGCTTAATGCAAGCGTTTACCCTTTGATAGTACTAAAGTACTATATTAATTCAATATAGTCCCAGATTACGAAAAGCCGACCGGTATAGGTGGCGTCATTTCAACCGATTTGGGCGCCAGGCAACACTAGGCGACAACCGAATCGGTCTGGGTAAAGAGGAAGTGATCGTGGTAGTAATGAATCCAAAGAAAGGACAGCACGCCGATGTAGTAAGCCGTCTC
>CP070688.1:3368005-3391869 GCA_020353135.1 Chloroflexota bacterium | reverse complement strand
CGTAGCGCCCGCTCGTGAACATGCGCTGCAACGACGCGGCCAATGATCAGGCTATTTCGGCCGAAGCTCTCGACAAATCGATCCAGTTCGCACTCCAGGAACACAAAGCCATCGCTGACGAAACGGCCATCTACGCTTCTCGCTTCAAAGGTGGGCAGAGAAAGCAGAGATGGTTTGAAATTGTCGTCATTTCGGGGCGTCGCCGCCAGGCTGGCCAGGATCACTTGTGTCGGCCGCGGCAAAGTTACGGTGAAGGCACCTTCGCGTTCGATGTTCTGATGAGTGCTATGGTCAGGCGTGCAAACAAAACCGAAGTAATTGTCCCAGCCCATTGGAAAGGCCATGTGTTTGGGCGCTTGATTATATCCCCCGCCGGCATCCTTCGTACCGATCAATACCAGCGGCGCTACGAAGAAGAAGCTGTCCCAAATCGGCATGGCCAGATCCAGAGACTGAATTCTTTCGTATCCTTCGGCCTCCATAACCTTCTCCTATTAGAGCTATTGGATTATTGTCGACTCTACACTTTGGCTGGCAGGATTATACCTCTTGTTGCTCAAAGACCGCCATGCTGCTGATCACCAGAACCAGGATCAGGACCAGGCTCATGGCCAGCGAACCGCCATTGGGTCCGCCTTCGGCGCCCAGGGCCAATTGACCGGCCCAGGCTACGAGACCAGATGGAGCCAGAGCGCCGTAGGTCGGCAAGCTGCCGGCGGTTAGAAGGATGACCGCCCCCAGCGCCGACCATCCGGCCGCGGCCGGAATGCTCTTGCCTAACGCACTACCCAACAACGTCACGGCGACAAACACCAGCAGCCAGGCCAACAGTATGAGGTTGGCCAGAAAGAAGCCCATCGCGTCCAGCGACTCAAAAAGAACGGCCGTATAGAAATAGGCTGCGGCTCCGGCCAGTACGAATGCCAGCGCATAGACCAGCACCTGAGCCACGAACTTGCTTGTCAGGAAAGCCCAGCGCGGCATGGGCTTGCTGAGGATCATGGCCGCTGTGCCCTTCTCCTTCTCGCCAGCGACTGCTCCCATTCCCAGCAGGATGGCCAATATAAAACCAAATTGAGTGATGTTTCTTTGATATTGGCCGACGGCGTCGCCAACCGATGGCTCAGGGATCAGGTCGGCAAACTGCTCGGCGCCTTCAAGGCTGCCCAACAGCTGCGGCGTGAATTCGGCCAGCAAAGGCGAAATCATGCCAAATATCAGGAAAACTGCGCACACTATCAGCAGTCGCTTGGTTCGCCACTGGTACAGCATCTCTTTGCCAAGGGCGGCGCCAAATAACGACGCTCCGCGCCGGAGCGACGCGCGTTGGCGCATCGGTTCGGCCGCCACTCGCTGCCGTTGACGCCAGGCCCAGTAGGCGACCGGCGCCGCCGCAAGGGCCAGCAGGCCTTCGACCAGCCAGATGTTCTCTACCCGACTGCTTGCCGTCACGACAGTGAAGTCAAACGCGGTGTGGACGCCTATCGCCGCCACAACGTAGAGCCAATTGCGCCTGACAAAGGCCATGAGCACCATGATAGACAGGCTAACCTGGATCACCAGGGCAATAGCGCGCTCCACCAGGGGCAATAACGCAAGCGCCGGTGACTCGCTCAGGATCGACGACTGCCGCTCAAGGGCGGCCGATTGCTCAGGCGACAGCTCAATCGGCGGAATGCCTCCTTCTTGTACAAACCAGAGCGAACTCACGCTGGCGGCCAAGATCACGCCGACGATCATAGCTTCGATCCCCCCGTGTCCCAGGCCCATCATCAGACCATCCTCATAGCGCCGCGCCTTGCGCACGATGGCATAGCCGGCCGTTCGGGCCAGTTCCTCTGTGACTCCGGCCGTTAGTCCGAGAATCAGCGCCGTTAGGATGATCGATCCCGACTCAGTATCTTGGGGTAATAGACCGATTTGCTCCAGTAAGCGATTCAATGGCAGATGCACTAACTGCGCCCCGAGGAAAGTGAGAATCCCAACAATGAAATAGAGCCAGGGCACGCGCCGTCCACGCCGCAGCCAGATGGCCAGAGAAGTCGGCAACAGAATGATGATGATCGTCACCAAGACATACAACCAGAGATTCATGACTAATTCTTGCTACTAGCCTCCGCTTAGGCGCTAATTGTCAAGAAGATATCTTCCAGTGTCGGCCGGACCCATTCATAGCGAATCAGTATCATGTCATGGGCAGTTACGGCGTCCAGCAGCTCCTTCTTGGCTGCGCCCAGGTCATTTGTGGTCAGGCGCAAAGCTGGGCCATCAACGGTGACTGTCGCCGTCCAGGGCAGCTGCTCCAGATGAATGATCAGTTCTTCAGACACTGGAAGACTGGCCGCATCAAACTCGATTACGGCGACGTTGGCCGCGTACTTGGCCAATAGCCTGTTCCGTTCCTCGACCAGCAGCAATTGGCCTTCATGGATGACGCCTATCGTATCGCATACACGTTCGACGTCCGCCAATATGTGACTGGAAAGAAAGACGGTCGTTTGACCGCGCAAACTTTCTATCAGCTCCAGCACGTCTCGCCGCCCGGCCGGATCCAGGGCACTGGTCGGCTCGTCGAGGAACAGGACTGGCGGCTGGTGTACGAGCGCTTGAGCCAGACCCAACCGTTGCCGCATGCCTCGTGAGAAGCCGCCGATGCGCCGCTTGCGCGCATGTGACAGGCCGGTCAGGTCTAGTAGTTCATCGATTCTACTACGCCGGTCTTCACTATCTAGGTCGAACAGCCGACCGATGTGATCCAGGAACTCGACCGGCGTCATCCAGGTATAGAAGGCCGGTTCCTCTGGCAGATAACCAAACATTTCCCTGGCAACGTCATCGCCGTCGGAAGTCATCACACCTGCCACCCAGGCAGTTCCTGCCGTCGGCCGGGCCAGGCCTGTTAACAGGCGAATTGTGGTCGTCTTGCCTGCGCCGTTGCGACCCAGGAAACCGAACACCGCTCCGGCCGAGACCGTCAGATCTAGCGGCTTCAGCGCTTCAACCGGGCCGTAACTTCGGCTAAGACCATTGCAACGAATCGCTTCCATGGCTATGACTCGTCCTCGCGGCCGACAACCAAATAGATGATTGGGCCGATGAAATTGATAAAGAAGATCACCAGGACCCAGACCCACTTCGGCCCTCGCGTCTGCTCGCGTCTGATCAAATCCCATAGAGCGATAACCACCAGTCCCAGCTGGATGATCAACAGCGGGATCAGTAACGGCACGTATTGGCTCAATTCCTGAAAGTCATTCTCAAACATTTCTAATTCCCTGTGCCAACAAAGGGTGACCAATGACGGCGAGCTTGCGCCGCCTCCGGCCTTCGCCTTCGAGGTTCTCCAGCAGCGGCGTCAACGCGCGGTTCAGCTGGGCGGCGAATTCATCCAGTTCCCGTCCAGTGGCCCAAAAAGACACTTCGCTATAACCAACGCGGTCGGCAATGAAGTCTATCTCGCCTGATTCAGAGAGATAGTCGGAGAATCCTCGTAAAACCGTCATCAAATAGGTCGTGAAGTAACGTAAATGGTCATCGGCCGTCAGGTCGGCCACGTCTTCCGCTCCTAGCCGAGCCGGGCGGCTGAGTTCATAGACTTTTTCCTGAATGCCCTGTACCAGCCTGATTTCGGCTACGATCACAAATTCGCCTTCCAAAAGCAAACGCAGGTGCCTGTAAAGAGACGATTTAGGGACATCGGGCAGGCGATCGGCGATCTCTTGAGTCGTCTTTTCCCCGCTCTCCAGGCTCTGCAGGATCCGCAGCCGCACGGGATGTATGACCAATTCTACACTGTTAATGGCCATAACCATCGCCTCCAATCTCAATTCTTAGAACATCTCCAATAATGATACCATAGTCATTAGTGACATCATTATCAATAATGAGAATTATAATCATCTATCGCCGTCTTGTCAAGAAAGTTGTAAACTTGGCGGCCTGTAACGTCTGGGCAAGATTCGGTATGAGCCTGTGCGTGCCGACAATGACTGAATTCAAGGAACGACCAGAATCAACTCGAAGCTCATCGGCGTTGATCTGCGTGAATTCGCGTCCCATACTCTGAGGAGCAAACCTGAATGTCAGGCATGATTGCTGCGGGTGATCCGCAGACGGCCGCCGCCGGAGCGGCCATGCTTCGTAAAGGCGGCAATGCTGTCGATGCCGCCGTTGCCGCGGCTTTTGCTTCATTTCTGGCCGAAGTTGGGGTCGTCCACTTGGGCGGCAGCGGCATCGCCCAGGTCCTCCGACCTGAAGCTGATGGCGTTGGTTTCAGCAGTCAGACCTATGACTTCTTCAGCACGACACCAGGACTCGAGGGGTCGGCCAGCCCTAACCCTATTGATTTCGAGAGAGTGACCATCGATTTCGGTCCAACGACGCAGGACTTCTACCTGGGCCGGGGCAGCGTCGCCGTGCCTGGAAACATCGCCGGCCTATGCCGGATGGCCGCCGACCACGGTCGCCTGCCGTTGCGTGCCCTGTTGGAGCCAGCCATGAAGCTGGCACGAGAAGGCGTGAGGTTGTCCAGCTTCCAGGCCGAGACTTGCGCCCTGCTGGAACCTATCTACACTCACTCAGCCGGCATGCGGTCGATCTTTGCAAGCAGGGGCCGAGTCATCGCGTCGGGAGAGAGGCTGAAAATCCCGCATTTGGAAAGGACATTGGCCGCGCTAGCCCGGGAGGGCCCAGATTATGCTCAACACGGCCGTTTGGCCCGGGCCATAGCAGACGATCAGGCGGCCAATGGCGGCCTACTAACCGCGACTGATTTAGCGACATTTCGCGTCCGGCGGCTCACACCTATCCGCCTCGTTTATCGCGACTTCGAGATCCTTTTGCCCCCGCCAAGCTCTACCGGCGGCGTGCTGACCGCCTTCAGCTTCAGACTGCTGAGTCACTTCGACGTCGGCCGTTATGAACACAGCTCGATTGAACACCTGAGGTTACTCTACGAGGTCATGGCCGCCACAAGCCGCGCCCGACCCGTTTGGGACCGTGCCACAGAAACATTGCCAGACGATGACGCGCTGGCCTACTTCCTATCTGATGCGTTCGTGGCCCACTACGTCGACGAGGTCAAGCTCGGACTTGAAGGCGTTGCCCAACTGCCCGCCTTGTCAGAACCTGACTTCCATCCAGACACCAGTCATCTTAGTGTCATAGATAACGAAGGTATGGCCGTGAGCCTGACCACGACGGCCGGCGAAACAGCAGGCTACGTAGTACCGGGCACAGGTTTTATACCTAATAACATTCTTGGCGAAGAGGACCTACATCCAGCTGGCTTCCATGCTCGCCGGCCAGGCGAACGAATCCCAACCATGATGACGCCGGCAATCGTTTTGCATCAAGGTAATGTTCGTCTCGTAGTCGGCAGTGGAGGCAGCATTCGAATTCGCAGCGCGATTCTACAAGTGCTGAGCAATCTGCTCGACTTCAAAATGCGCCTGGTGGAGTCGGTCAACGTTGCTCGAGTGCACCTCGAAAACGGCGTTCTGCAATGCGAATTAGGCTACGACGAAGCCGCTGTTGACGCGCTTGAAGCCATAGGCTATCGTGTGAATCGCTGGGATAGGCGTAGCATCTATTTTGGCGGCGCTCACAGCGTATCCAGGACGCAGGCCGGTAGACTCGTAGCAGCCGGCGACGATCGCCGCGGCGGAGCCATAGCAATTGCCGACTAAGGCGAACGCGCTGAGTCGGGTTGCGGCGGCGCCGCGTGACTCAACTCGTCAACCGCCACCATCAATACTTCAGCCTCAATTTGCGGGTATTGGTCGGCCGGCGCTTCCCCCCAGATTACAAGTTCGCCGTCACCGAACTTACTTGACATAATGACACCCGCCACCATGTCGCCCGTTTCAAGCCGGTACTCTATGTCGACCCTGGCCCATTCTCGGTCGCCTCGTCTTACGGTGCGCAACGGGCTGCCCGCGAAATCGTCGACGTTTCGGCGGGCCACCTCCGTCCAATACTCCATTCGGCGACTTAGACCAGGATCAGTAACCGGTTCGGCTCGAAATGCGATGAAAATCTGATCAGTAGGTCCGGCGAAGCGATGCCAACCATTGCCCATATGGCTATGGCTGTAGTCGGCTGGCGCCGCTACTCCGAGGCCATCCACGACAATCTCCACCCAGCGGCCGCTGTCTGATGCCACCACCGGGCGGGAATCCCAGCTCCCGGCCACCACGCCGGCCAGTTCCAATGTGGCCGCCTCGTTGCTCGAAGGCCCGTCGATGTCAATCAGGAATGGTTGTCCGTCCTGAGAGAAGGTGAGCATGACGCCTGTGCGTGAACCACCGGCCGATTCGTAACCATACACCGTCCGCAATCCCCCACCCTGCCCAATTTCCACCTGGTCCTCATAAAGCACAGTTACGCTTCCGTAAGTTTCCAGCGCCATGTTCTTGAGGTCGACGGCGGGTCGGCCGCTCATGTCGGGGTGCGTCGAGATGCTAATGCTTGTCGTGCCAGATGGATCATTGAAAGCGAGCAGGCCTTGGCGATCTATTGACCCCTTCCACGACTCCGGATATTGGAACTGGATACCACGGTGAGGATCGAAATAGGTCCGATGCCCTGGGTTCAATGCGTCGTTGTCGACCCTGAAATCGACGAGAGTCATGTTCGAATCACCTCCGGCCGATTCAGCGCTGACTCCCAAGAAGTAGTTGCCGCTTCGATCAGGGCGTGAGGTATATGCCAGCTGGGCGCCGTCGTCGAAGAAGAGACTGATTCCGGGTTCACTATGGAGAGAATAGTCATCGGCCAGGATCAGGTTCGCTAACTGAAACTCGTCCCCAGCCTCAAAGGCAAGCGACATTCCCGTCTCGGTCTCGATGAGATCCTCCACGGCGCCGCTGGTCGTGTTCACCGTCAACACGGCGTTGGCATAGTCATCGACTCCGCTTGACCGAAATCGTCCGTGAACTGTCCGCGTTTCGCTCTGAGGGTCAGTTGTCCAGAGCATCACGAAGTCGCCATTCCGGCCGTCGAAGAGAAAATCGCCGCCAAAATCCCAGGTCTGAATAATCTCATGGACGCCATCGGTCCAATTGCCTGGCCACTCCTCGTCTCCCAAATCTGGATCTATCGGCCGATAAATCATAACCCGCCGCGTTCCGTCGTCGGCGACGCTGCCTCCGATCAGCGATACATTGCTAATATCACGGCCGACGATTTCGGCCGCGACGTATGCAGGCCGCTGAAAGCTCGCGCTTTCGTCGCCCGAGCCCACAATGTCGACCGACACGAAGGCTGGAACGGCTGGGCGTTCTATAGGATTGGCTGGCATTGCAAGCGACGGCGCTGGCAAGAGAGGGCTTGTGGTGGGAGTCACGGCCACCGAATCTGCCGGCGACGCGTCCGAGCAACTGGCACACATCGCCGCTGCGATCACTATGACCGACGCAGTTATCAGCAGTTTAAGGATAAGTGGGCTGTGTTTGAGGTAGATGATCATGAAAATGCCCTGTGACTGCCAGTATAGCACGTTGCCATTGTCTGGAATATAATGCGCGGCGTATCAGGTCGTCCGCCGGATACTCCCGTTGTCCCATGTTTGAAATCGCCGGAAACGTCCATATTCACACGCCCTACTCTGACGGGGCCAAGTGGCACGCTGAGATCGCCAAAGACGCCATAGCCGCCGGGTTGGACTTCATCGTCGTCACGGATCATAACATCTGGGTAGATGGCGTCGAAGGCTACTATGAAGACGATCGCGGCCGTGTGCTATTGCTGGTCGGCGAAGAGGTACACAATCCTCGGCGGGTTCCCCAGGCCAGCCATTTCCTGGTGTTTGGGGCAGACAAGGAGCTGTCGCTGTACGGGGACGATCCGCAGAGACTCATTAACGAAACTCGAGATGCAGGTGGATGGGGCTTCCTGGCCCATCCCTTTGATCCGGCTGCGCCTAGTCTTGGCGAAGGCACCTTAGGCTGGCTCGACTGGGACGTTGATGGCTTCAGTGGCCTCGAAATCTGGAACTACATGTCTAATCTGAAGGGCCTGGCAGATGGACGATTGCGTGCGTTGCGACTCGCCCTGAACCCTCAGAAGTACGTCGTCGGTCCCGATCGCCGGACGCTCGACAAGTGGGATGAACTCCTGAGCCAAGGCAAACATGTCGCGGCCATAGGCGGCAGTGATGCCCATGCATTTCGACTCAGCATGGGTCCGTTGACAAGGACAGTATTCCCCTACGAGTTCCTTTTTCGGACAGTCAACTTGCATCTCCTTCTGCCGGAAGAACTAAACGGCGACCTGAGTCATGACAAGGCCCTCATTATGGCCGCCATCGGAACAGGCAATAGCTGGGTAGCTTACGACATGGCTGGATCGACCAAGGGCTTTCGCTTTAGCGGCCAAAGCCGGTCAAAAGGGATCATGGGGGATGAGGTGCAACTGGATACCGGGGCCACATTGCAGGTGGTGGCGCCGGCTAAGTGTCGCATACGCCTTCTGCAGAACGGGAAAATGGTGCAAGAGTGTGAAAACGACGTGAGTCTCACCCATTTGCCAAGTGAGCCTGGGGCATTCAGAGTCGAATGCAGCACTGTTTATCTAGGTAAGGAAAGGGGCTGGATTTACAGCAATCCCATCTACTTGAGATAAAACGTTTCATTGCCGCGGGTGAATTGTGGCGCTAGCTGATAGCCGTCTAACACTAAACACCCCTATTGACGATTTATGCTAGAATATCGCAGCTATTGACAAGTGCTGTATGACCAATCAGACATTGCCCGCCGCTCGTCCGCTTGAACCAAGACCATGCGCCCTGGTGCTAGGCGCTTCGTCCGGTATTGGCGCAGCCCTTACAAGGCTGCTGGCCCAGAATGGTTATTTTGTAGCCGCTGTCGCTCGGCGCGAAGCGCTCCTAGTCGAGCTATGTGCGGAGATCAACGAAGAATCTGAGTCGGGCCCACGAGCTCTCTACTATAGCCACAACGTTACCGATTACGGTGCCGTGCCAGCGCTCTTTCAGAAGATTGCGGCCGATCTGGGCGGACTGGATCTCGTCATTTACAGTGCCGCGGTTCAGCCGACAATGACCCCAGATGAGTATAGTTTCGACAAAGACGAGGCTATGGCCAAAATCAACTTGCTGGGCGCCATGGCCTGGATGGGCCAGGCCGCGATTCGCTTTCAGCGGGCCGGCAGTGGCCACATCGTGGGAATCTCTTCGCTCGCTGCCGTTCGCGGCCGGCGCATGAACCCAGGTTATAATGCCACTAAAGCCGGTCTTGATACTTATTTGGAGGCGCTTCGCAATCGGCTGACGCAAAATGGCGCGACGGTCACCACGATCCGGCCGGGCTTTGTGGAAACGCGATTGCTTGAGAACGCAAGCAGCGCCATGTGGGTCATAAGCCCAGATGAAGCCGCGCGACAGATCTTAAAGGCCATTAGACGTCGCAAACAAACTGTCTATGTCCCCGGCCGATGGCGTTATGTGAGCCTGATCATCACTCATACGCCGTCATTTATTTTCCGCCGCCTCAACATCTAGAACGGCCCAGCCCGGGCCGACTCAGTTTGTGACCGGCGGCTTTTAGATTGAAATCTAGCTATCATGAGAATTGACGAGGAACTCAATACCGCCCGTGGTCTATCCGAGGGCCTGGGCTTGGAAGATCCGACCATAGCCTTGCCGGCCGCCAGATTGGAGACAGTAAAATCGTGGGGCGGAGCATCCGAGGCGCTGGGCTATGTTTACCGGCCGGCGACTGTGGAGGATCTGGGCAAAGTGTTCAATGTGGCGGCCGCCAGCGGCCGCACAGTCGGCCTTCGTGGCTCTGGTAACAGTTATGGCGACGCCACTCTCAATAGCGAACAGATCATGCTAGATTTGAGGCGCATGAACCGGGTGCTCGACTGGGATCCCCAGGCCGGACGCATCCAGGTCCAACCTGGAGTGACCATCCGCCAGTTTTGGGAACATGTGATTGAGGACGGCTGGTGGCCGGCCGTGGTGCCTGGCACAGCCAAGCCCACGCTGGGCGGATGCGCCGGCATGAACGTCCACGGCAAGAACGCTTGGAAGACCGGCACCGTCGGCGACCACATCTACGAATTTGAACTAATGCTGTCCACGGGTGAAATCGTCACCTGTAATCGCGAACAGAACAGCGATCTCTTTTATGCGGCGATAGGCGGCTTTGGCATGCTTGGCGCATTCACCTCTCTGACCCTGAGCCTCAAACGAGTGTACTCGGGCCTTTTGGAAGTGGAGGCCCTGGCCAGCCGCAACCTCAAAGAGATGATGGAGCAGTTTGAGGAATACCTGCCCCAGGCCGATTATCTGGTTGGTTGGATAGATGCTTTTGCCGGCGGCAGATCGCTAGGCCGGGGTCAGATTCACGTTGCCAGGTACTTGCCACCTGGCGCTGACCCTTATCCCCAGCAGACACTCCGGCTAGAAAACCAACATCTTTCGGATACGATGTTTGGCTTCGTTCCGCGCTCGATCATGTGGCGCTTTATGCGGCCGTTCATGAACAATCTAGGTGCGCGCTTGGTCAATTTTGGCAAATATCGGGCTTCTCGCTTCACCCACGGCTCCCGCTTCGTTCAGTCGCACGTGGCATTCCACTTCCTGCTTGACTACGTACCTAATTGGAAACGTTCGTACGGCCGCAGCGGGCTCATTCAGTATCAGAGATTTATTCCCGTCGAGACCGCTCACGACGCCTTCGGCGAAATGCTGGGCCTATGCCAGCACAGGGGCTTGCCAAACTATCTTACGGTGCTCAAGCGCCACAGGCCCGATGACTTCCTCATCAGCCACGGCGTAGACGGCTACTCGTTGGCCATGGACTTCCAAGTTACATCGCGAAATCGCCGGCGACTGATGGCCCTAACCGCTGAGCTAGATGAGATCGTTTTGAACGCTGGAGGCCGTTTCTATTTTGCCAAAGATAGTACGCTACGGCCAACAACTGTACGCCGTTACTTAGGTGACGAGACGGTCGAGCGCTTCGCAGCATTGAAGTCCCGTTATGATCCGGACGGACTACTCAACACCAATATGTGGCAGCGGCTATTCCGGAGCTAATTCGTCGCCTTCCTGAAACCTTGCGTTTTCTGCCAGCGGCTTGGCCAGTTGGGGAGGTAATTCGGTTAACCGTCTGAAGAAATTGTGCTCTCCCGTCAATGTCTCAAGTCTGAGCCACAATGGGCGGCCGTCATCTGCCTCGTAAGCCAGAGATATTCGGCGGCCGGTCAGTCCGGCTACTAGCGCCCAGTACTCCTTTGCTACCTCTTTGACCGGCCGCATTTCGCCGTCCGCGCTCTCCTGCCGTCCAGCAAGAAAATCTTTGAGCAAAACAACGTACTTCCCTGATACCGGGTCCAGCGCCAGCACGTCAACGTCGAAGATAGCCCGCAAAAAATCGCCAGCCGGGATTTGCCACACAAATTGGACTTTGAACGACTGGTCTACTTCGAAATTTGCGTCTGGCATTTTTGGGGCCCTCACCTGGCCCGTTCCCCCAAAGACAAAAAGAAAAAAAGGCCACTGCCTGTCAGACAGCGGCCTTGAATACTACTAGCTCTGACAATGCTCGATCTACCGAATGGCCAGTTCGCTCTCTTTGTCGAAGAGGTGCATGGCGTCCACGTTGATCACCAATTCCACATCATTGCCCACGGAGGGCGCCAGTCGAGTGTCGACGATTGCCACGAAGCTATGCTTCCCTGATGTAACAAAAAGGTTCAATTCGTGACCCAGGAGTTCGACAACGTCAACGTTGGCTTTTATCGGTGCGGCATCAATATTGGGCGGAATGTAAGGCGAACCATGGATATTCTCGGGACGGACCCCCAGGATAACCTCGCGACCTACGTAGTCACCGTAAGCCTGTTTGCGATCCTCGGGAGCATGTATCCGGAAATCACCTGCGTCGGCATACAACTTGCCATCTTCGGCCACCAATGTCGCGTCGAAGAAATTCATGCTTGGGCTGCCAATGAAACCGGCGACAAATACGTTGTTGGGCGTATTATAGAGATTTCTTGGCGAGTCGATCTGTTGCAGCTCACCCTCGTTGATGACCATGATCCGGTCACCCATGGTCATGGCTTCCACCTGGTCGTGCGTGACGTAAATGAAGGTCGTTCCCAACCGTTGGTGTAGTTTCGATATCTCGGCCCTGGCCGAAACTCTGAGCTTCGCGTCAAGGTTAGAAAGCGGCTCATCCATGAGGAAGACATCCGGCTCTCGGACAATTGCCCGGCCAACGGCAACTCGCTGGCGCTGACCACCGGACAATGCCTTTGGCTTGCGATCGAGTAGCGGTGCCAATCCTAGGATGTCGGCTGCCTCCTTCACCCGTCGCTCGATTTCCGTCTTAGGTGTCTTGCGCAACTTCAATCCGAAGGCCATGTTGTCATACACAGACATATGTGGGTAAAGCGCGTAGGACTGAAACACCATGGCAATGTCACGGTCTTTCGGTGGGACATCATTGACAACGCGATCGCCAATCAGGATTTCTCCCTCACTGATCTCTTCCAGACCAGCCAGCATTCGCAAGCTGGTTGACTTGCCACAGCCAGACGGGCCCACGAACACCACAAACTCTTTGTCGGCAATTTCGATGTTTAAGTCGTTCACGGCGACAAAATCACCAAATCGTTTATACACGTTTTGATACGTTACAGATGCCACGCGGCCACCTCCTTAAGTTTCGACCATTGCGTCATCGCGGAAAGCCTCTTCTCAAATCAGCTTTGCGAGGAGCGTCGATCATCCGGCCGATCCGTCACCTACAAGCAATAACGCTTGCTTGTTGTTTCGCTATCTGCCAACTCACAAGCACCTCGCGCCAGAGAATGATACCTCATGAAATGATATATGGATAGGGGAATGAATTACCCGAAATATAGCTGGCCACTTGAGATGTGTCAAGACCAGTCTCGAGGTAGATTTCACTACAGGAGGGTTACCATTAACGCTAGGGCAAACAATGCCAGGACGATTAGCACAACCGCCCCGTTTTGACCGATTGCCTCTCCCAAGCTAATCTGCTCCTCGTTCCGCCGATCGCGGTCTAAATCGCCACGACTGACCTTTCCGTTAAATGCCTGTCGGAATAGCTCTACGCGGGCAGGCCTATCTTCCGGATGCATTTCCAGACCCCAATCGACGGCGTCGCTCGCTTTGGCCGAAACATTCCTGTTGAGATTGACTAGCGGCCGCATCACTGCCGGGTTCAGAAATCGTTCCTTCGCCTCTGGCGGCGGCGCCCCGCTCAATAGATGGTAGAGTGTCGCAGCAAGCGCGTAGATATCAGAGCGAACATCTGTGTGCTCACTCTCAGCCCCATACTGCTCCAAAGGCGTGTAGTAGGCCGTTCCTCGGCCTTGAATCACTGTGATTGTGCTTGAATTGTCGCTGGCCATGACCTTTGCCAGGCCAAAATCCACGAGTTTGATGCGTCCATCGGGCGTCAACTTGATATTGGAGGGCTTAATGTCCCGGTGCAGGATCGGTGGATCCTGGTCATGAAGGTAGCTAACCGAATCCATGATCTGTTGGGCCCAATTGTCGACCACTTTCACGTCCAATTGTCGCCCCTGGACCCGGCTATCGTCGATCAATTCCTTTAAGTTCTTACCAGGCACGTAATCCATGACCAGGTAGTCGCGCCCCCCTTCAGAGAAGAAGTCAGAGACCTTGGGCAAATTGGGATGGTCAAGTTGCGCCAGCAAGCTTGCTTCACGCAGGAATTGATTGTGTTCTTGTCTCCTGGCTTCTGGCGAGGCGTTGGACTCAGGTTTGACTTCCTTGATGGCACATAGCCTACCAGGTAGACGCAAATCCTCGGCAAGGTAGACGCTGCCCATGCCACCATGGCCGACGACTTCCTTCAGACTATAACGGTCCCGTAGTACCGTTCCAACCTCGAATTTACCGAACATCATGCTTCAGAATGCGGCGCTTCAACTCGCTATCTGCAATTATAGTGCATTTGAGCTTTATACCGTAGCTTCGCCTGGACACGACTCTTTAACACTCGACGGGATTGGCGACTTCGGCTATATTCTTGCCTGATGACTTTAGTCGCGCGAGGTCACATCTGCCATGAATGACAATCCAATACTCATTGCCAGGGAGGGCCAACTGGCCGGTGAACGCTGGACCGTAAACGTTGACGAGTTCTTGATTGGACGTGGGAATGATTGCCAAATAGTTTTGCCGGAACGTCAGGTGTCGCGCCACCATGCACGGATAACCTGTGAGGAAGGCGTCTATATTCTGCATGATCTGGGCAGCAAGAATGGTACGCATTTAAATGGCGCCAGGGTTCAAGGTTCGACGAATCTGCGCGACGGGGATGAAATCCAGATCGCCCTGCGAGTTAAGCTGATTTTCGTTGGTACCGATGCCACAATTCCCTTGACGGTAGAGGAACCGCCTTCAGAGGGCAATATGACCCTGGACAAGGCTCAGAGAGCTGTGCGCATCCAGGGTAAGGAACTAATTCCCCCGCTCTCATTGGCCCAATTTCGCCTGCTTGAAGCGCTCTACGATGCCAACGGCGCCGTCGTTGATCGCGACACAATTGTCGACGTAGTTTGGCCGGGAACCGACGGGATCGGCGTCACCGAACAGGCGATAGACGCTCTCGTTCGCCGGCTAAGAGATCGACTGGTCGAACTTGACGACTACGAATATGTGGTCACCATACGTGGCCACGGCTTCAGGCTCGATAACGATCCGCATTAACCTATCAAGCGGTCATCCTGGCCTGAATCATCGCCTGCACCCTCTTCAGATGCTCGTTCAGATCGGTGCGGCCGCTGTCAGCTGCCTGGTCGGCAACTGCCCGCACCAGCTCTAGGAACTCAGGTGTCTGCATCTCTGGCGTTTCGTCAATTAGCCGGCCGCGTTCGGTATCATCTTCAATGCTCATGATCTGATTGAGCAAGTTGATCTCTTGGGGTAGTTCTGGTTCTAATTCTTCTCGAATCAGCTCATAGATGGCAATCAGGACGCTTGCCTGCTTACTGTCGCCGCTCTCCTCAGCCTGACTGATACTCGCGTTTAATACGTACATGAAACCGTCGTCAATCTTGTCCAGATTATCGCGCACAGCCTGCCGACGATCCTCCGCGGACAGAATAAACTGCAAGGTTTGAGAGGCTCGCTCGAGAACTTGCCTTGACTGGCGTTCAATCTCTTGCTGCAATGCCAACAGCCGGTCTCTTAAGGCGATAAACTCGCTGGCGTCGATTCCGGATCGTTCACGCTTCTCGATCTTCTCTGAAAGCAGCAAGAAGAAGTCGTAATTGAGGGCTGGGACTGCAGACATGACCAGCGCTTCTACGATATCGGGATCCTTCCGATTGGCCAGGACATGCTTTAACAACAACTCCGGTGAAATCCCCTCAGCATTTTTGGCCTCCTGATTGAACGCGTGTAGGGCGAGCTGCCGTGCTTCTAGGCGCTGACCGGTATTGGTATCTCGGTATAGTTTCGCCCTGAGATTCATAAGATCTAGAAGGGTTTCATTCTGACCAGACTGTTCGGCCGTCTCGATCAACAAGCCAATCATGGCGAAGAATTGCTCGTCAATCTCATCAGTGTGGGCGGCAATCAGTTCGTCGGCTGTCTTGCGGTCCGAATCCAGAAGCGTCTGCAACAGGTCTCTTTGACTGCGTTGGCGGGCAAGCATCTCAGGCGTCACGCCTTCAGATTCAAGTACGGTGTCAATTAGCGTCTGCATGCTTAAGATTGTCTGCGGTTGGAACATGTAGCCACGACGTTCTTCGGCCGGCAACTGGTCCATTGCCCGCCGCACAAGCTGCCCAATGATCGTCTCTTGTTCACTATGGCCAACGCCCATTTCCATGGGGACATAAACTAAGAAGTGTTCATGTTCGGGATCATGGTATAAGAATGGCGTGCTTACCCTGGTAGGCGTGCCGCACGCAGGGCACTGCACCACATTCAGCGCCCCTGTCAGCAACAGCTGCTTCATTTCTGGATGCAGGCCGACATCTACGATCTGGTGGACGTCACCCATAAACGGCGATTGGCACGCTGGGCAGGTAAGTTGTGTTTGCATAATTACTCCTCAAGGACTTGGCCCATTGGGCCAGGTACTTCAGCACAGAGGTTCAGAAGACCACAAGATCCGCGACCTATTGCACGTTTTGGCGGGGCAATGAGAAGGTAAACGTCGTTCCTGGACCACCATCTCCCTGCTGGTCGCCGTTGTCACTAAACCAAATACTCCCCCCGTGAGCCTCTACAATGGCCTTCGTCAGAAACAGACCGAGTCCGGTACCTTCAGTCCTTCGACTCAGGGCGTTGTCCAACCTGCTAAACTTGACGAATATCCGGTGCTGTTCGTGGGCAGGAATACCAATCCCCTCATCGCGCACAGAAATGGTCACATAGTCGCCGTAGGTCTGGCCCGACAGTTTGATACGGCCGCCATCCGGCGAGTACTTAATTGCGTTGCTGACCAAGTTATAAAGCACCTGATTCAGGCGCCGTTCATCACCGGTCACAGCTGGAAAGTCATCTGGGAAATCGAGCACGAACTCGTGTTTTTGCGTCTGGCTGCCAAAACGACTGATGACCTCGGCCGCCATGATGGGCAATCCTATATCGTCATTCATTTCGAGCTGGAACGTGCCAGACTGCAGTCTAGACGCCTCCAGCAGATTGTCTATGAGTTCAGTTAAGCGATCCGCTTCCTCGTCTATCACGGAAGCGTATTCTTGGATCATCTCAGCCGGCCAACTTGCATCGGGCCTGCCTAGTGTGCCAGCGTAACCCTTGATAATCGATACTGGCGTCTTCAGTTCGTGGCTTACCACAGATATGAAAGTCTTCTGTAGTTCCTCCTCCTCCCTGTAGCGGGTCAGGTCCCGACAATTAGCTATGACATTCGTCATCACGCCGGACTGATTGAGCAGCGGCGCGTAGGTAATGCCCAGGCTAGCATTGTCACCCGCTTTACGTTTCAATTCACCCTCGACGAGCAACGACGACGCGCCAGGCAGCGGCCAGCCATGGGCCATTGCCGCTTCCAGTGCCAGTTCAGTCCGCAATGAATTCCAGCGAATGACGTCCTGATGGGATCGGCCGATGGCCTCTTCAGCTCGCCAGCCGGTCATGCGGCTCAGCGAAGGGTTGAATCGGGTGATGCGCAGGTCGTGATCGAGGATCATAACCCCGTCAGCGCTCTGCTCAAGGATTGCGTCCAGGCGCTGCTTCTCGTCAATTACTTGCTGATATAGTCGGGCATTCTTGACGGCAATAGCCGCCTGGTCGGCGAAGCTTTGCAGTAGATTCGCCGCGTCACCGCTGATACGGTAACTGCCAGCCTGAAAGACATAGATCATGCCGATGAGCGTATCGCCGCTCAGCATCGGTAGTCTCAAGACCTGGGCAACGCCAATATCGGCTGATTTTGCCACCGACTGCATGTGACGCGTCAATTCAGGTATGACGGTTTGTTCATTACCGGGTTCATAGCGAATCCCCTGCTCCAGCGGCAGGTACTTCGCGAAATGTTCTCGTTGCAGACCATATATCGCCGCGATGCGAAAGGAGTGCGTTGTCGGATCGGCCAACACGATTGCCCCGGCCCGGCCGGAAATGAAGTCTACCGACGCCTGGATGATGATGCGCAACACGTCGGCCAGATCTAACTCTGCCGTCAGCGCGCGGCTGATGGCCAGCAGGTATTCTCGCTGTCGAACACGATAATCTACTAACACTATACGAATTGTAGCATAGCAACCTGAGGTAAACGAACAGAACCTTGCCGGCACGCCGGCCGTCGATTGCTCTGTTCACCGATTGGATCGAAGAGAGTAGAGGGCTAGTTATTTGCCGCCAGGCACTTGCTGCCAGGCGCCCCTGTCACTAGGCAATCGTAGAGGGATCGATGCCAGTTTCCTTAAGGGCTTTCTTGTAAGCTGATTTGGCCTTGGCGTTCTGAATTCGGGCCTTGCGCACCTCATCCGGCGCCATGTCGTCAGTGATCTCTATCAGCTCAGGGGGCGTTATGTCAGTGGGCGCAGCAGTAGGCGCCGCGGCTGGCTCAGGCGCTGGACTCGGTTCCACAGGCTGTACCGGCGTAGTGGCCGCGCTCGCGCCCGACGCCTTAAATGCCTTCATGGCCGCAGATTTGGCTTTCACGTTGGCGATCCGGGCCTGGCGCACCTCGTCCGGCGACATCTCATCGGTAATCGGGATTACTTCGTAGTCAATGCCGGGAACCGGCTCCTTCGCTACCGCCGGATCGGCGGCCGCCGTGGCTGCCGCTGTCGCTGAAGTGGCGGCTGTCGCTGGCGCTTCTGGCGTCGTAGCCGCGGCGGGAGCTACTGCCCCGGCCGCTTTCAACGCTTTGACGGCCGCCGATTTTGCCTTGGCATTGGCGATACGCGCCTTGCGCTTCTCGGCCGGCATCATATCCTCCGTGATCTCTATGACCTCGTAATCCTCGCCAGGCACCAAATCCTTGGCCGATTTTGTTGGCGGGACCGTGACAGCGTCGGCGTGCGTTAGGGTTTGCCCTGGCGTGAAAGACGAACCGCTGCGCAGCCCTTCCCAAGTATGAATGCTGGCGATCTTGACCGCCGTTACAGGATCATCCTTAACCCCCTGATAGGCGGTCTGCACCGCGCCGTCGTTTGTCTGGCCAATGCCCACGTTGGCGCCACGCGGCACAAGTGCCGCGCGTCTGGCCGCTTCTTTGCGCGCAGCCTTCATTTGCGTCTGCGCATCGGCTTCGACAGGAATCATGTAACCGTAGGTCAGAGCCTGGTTATAACCGGCCTTCTCCACTTCGGCCGCTTGCTGTTCATTAACGACGGCCCGGTTAAATCCCCGGAACAGAACAGCCAGGAGAGCGCCCAGCATGACGGTACCGGCGATGATTAGGCTGGCAATGACAATGACGTTCATCAAACTACCCCTTGAACTGACACCAAGATGCAAGATTGTACCGATTGTGCGGCTATCCTCAAATGAGTTACTTATAGAAAAACGGCCCGACTCAGTGGTCGAGCACACGGAAGGCTATCTATGAGACGAGGTATCTTGGGACGGTGGGCATTTTGCTATGTTAGACGTCTCAAAGCTGAAGGTGCCGAAGGTGGGAGTCGAACCCACACGAGCGTAATGCTCACTACGCCCTGAACGTAGCGCGTCTGCCTATTTCGCCACTTCGGCTATCTGGGCGCATTTTACCAAGTAGGCACTAAATGTCAATATCAGCGTTCCATCTCCAGCGCCTGTCTGGCCAGCCTAGCAGCCTCGTCCAAGCCCTGCTCAAACTGTTCGGTTGCTCCCTTGGCGCTAAACCAGTGAACGTCTCGTACCGTCGCCATCCCATCGAGACGTTGCCACAGATCTCGGTTGCTGACATTCTGACCGTCCTTCTTTTTCCAGTCCCGCTGTCGCCATCCGTGAATCCAGCGAGTCGCGCCCATGAAGACGTAATCTGAGGTTGTGATCACATGAACCTCATCCCCGGGCGCTATCATGTTTAGGCCCTCAATAACGGCCGTGAGCTCCATGCGATTATTGGTCGTCGCCGATTCGGAACCGCTCATTTGCTGGGTCTCCTGGCCAAACTCAAGAATTGTACCCCATGCGCCTGGACCTGGATTGCCCTTGCATGATCCCCGGACGTACAGACACGTTGAATCTGGACCAAGGTAGACGGCCGGCGTCAGCGCCAACCTTGCGTCTCTGGCCAACTTGTCGACCCGCTCGTTCAGCGGATTACCAGCATGGCCCCTCACCCAATGCCACCGGACGTCATGTTGCTGGGTCAGTCCCCACAGCGCCTGCCACAAGTCGACGTTGGGGATGGGTATTCCCTTTCGCTGCCAGTTGGCGGATTGCCACTTACTGATCCGCTCGGTGATACCCAGGCGCAGATACTCGCTGTCAGTGTAGAGCGCAACCTGGCTTGGACGTGTCAATGCTTCCAGCGCAGCTATGGCGGCAGTCAGTTCCATTCGGTTATTGGTTGTGGACGGATCGCTGCCGGATAAGACCTTCTCTCGATCGCCGGCACGGAGTATAGCCGCCCATCCACCAACGCCAGGATTGGGGTCCGCTCCCCCATCGGTATAGATAGTGACAACCATACTCAGGTTTGCACGTCCGGGCGACCGGCGTTGTATTCTTTGACGTTGTAGCCGCTCACGACTGCTTTGCGGCCAACATGTCGGCGATTCGGGTAAACTTAACCCGCGGCCGCCCAATCATTTGGCCCCGTTCAATCTCAAGCTGATCGAGACGTCGCCAATCGTCGAAACTGAAGAACTCCGGCTGGCGATCCTTTATCAGCTTGCCGGCCGCCTCGGCCGTTGGCGACGGCGGTTTCAGCAAGCGACTTTCGGACAGATCACTAAGCATCTGTTCGACGGTTTCGGCCGCGTCGGGCTTGTTGGTGCCAATGACACCCGATGGCCCACGCTTGATCCAACCGGCCGTATAGTGGCCGATCCTGGGCCGTTGCGTGTCCGTTTCCACCACTCGCCCATTCACATTCAAGATCACGCCCCAATCGTCATAGAATGGCACGCCGGGAATGGGCACACCGCGATAGCCTACCGCCCTAAATACAAGGCCGACATCAATCGACTCATGATTATCTGTGGCCCTGGATCTCAAAGTACCGGCGCTTGTAGCATAAAGCTCATTACGCACGATTCGCATAGTGCTGACCCGGCCATCCCCATCATCACACAGTTCCGTCGGGGACACCAGGAACCGCAGATGCAAGCGCCGTGACCTGGTCGAGGCCGGGCGCCCGGCGAAGTCGTTGATGATTTCCACCTGTCGCAAGGTACCCCGATCGGCTGTTGCCAGTGACTGTTCGCTCAGTTCGTCCAGTTGCGCCTCTTCCGGCAAGATTATCAGGTCGGCGTCGCTCATCTCGCCCAATTCTTTGAGCTCTGGTGAAGTAAACTTCCCCTGTGCAGGTCCCCTCCTGCCAAGCATATAGACGTCCTTGACTCTGCTTGCGCGCAGCGCCTCCAGAGCATGATCGGCGATATCAGTCTCCTCCAATTCATCAGGTGTGCGGCAAAGGATCCGGGCCACGTCGACAGCCACGTTGCCGATGCCGATCACCGCCGCGCTTTCAACCGAAAGGTCGAATTCCAGATCTCGATAATCAGGGTGGCCGTTGTACCAAGCTACAAAGCTAGTCGCAGCATGGCTGCCGGCCAAGTCGATACCTGGGATATTCAGCCTGCGATCGGTCTGCGCCCCAGTCGCATACACGATCTGATGATAATGTTTCTCCAAGTCGGCCAAGTCAATGTCACGGCCGATCTCCACGTAGCCGAAGAACCTGAAGCCTATGTTGCCGGCAACCCGGTCAAACACCTTGGTGACCGACTTAATCTTCTGATGGTCTGGCGCCACGCCGGCCCGCACGAGACCATATGGCGTAGGCAGCCGGTCAAACATATCGACTTCGACGACCAGATCCTTCTGCTTAAAGAGTCTCTCAGCCGTATAAAAGCCGGCCGGACCCGCGCCAATAACGGCCACTCGCAATGGCTGTGCTTCTGTACCTACTTGGTTCATGTTGTGCTCCTGTCAACAAGCGGCGGCAATGTCGCCGATCAGTCGTCGGCAAGAATCTGGGTTTCTAGCGTGTCGATTTCCCCCAGGAATTGGTCACGTTGAGACTTGAGAACATCCCCGATCGAAATAATGCCGATAATATGCTTATCGGCATCCACAACCGGCAAGTGTCTGAATCGTCTCTCAGTCATTACGTGGGCCACGTGGATCACGTCGTCCTCTGGAATCCCGAGCACGACGTCCCTGGTCATCACTTGCTTAACCTTGAGGTCGAAGAAATCTCGGTTGCCGGCCGCGACCCGGACGATATCTCGCTCGGAAATAATCCCCGCTACCCCCTTCTCTGGCCCGAGCACTACTAAAGCCCCGATATTATGTTGTTGCAATACCTCCAGTGCCTCGGCCAGGGTTTGTTCCGCCTCGATCGTAATGATCTGGCGGCTCTTCGTCGCCAAAATGCTGCGAAGATCCATAATTCACTCTTCCTCTGTTCAAGACAACCGCGACAGAAGTTCCCTTGAAGCGCAGGCGATCTAAGGTCAGATTGTTTCGCGAACCTCAGTCAAACCACCACAGTAGGGAGTTCCATCAGGCCACGGATGTGCAACCGCTTATTCAGTTAGGATTGTCCTCTACTCAGAAGTCCAAGCAGGATTCACCGCGCCTTTGCTAAGGTTTGCTAGAGTGGCGGCGCAACGGAGCTATGGAGCGTTTGCGCTGAGGGTGCTACAAGCCGGGCAACTACCATCCGGCCGGATGATAGCGTAGCCGGCCTGAGGGTCGCCGTCGGTCTCGTAAAGCGTGAAGTCTACGTTGAAGACGATGAACATGCGGACTCGATCACCCTGGCGCGAAAGGTTGAGCGCCTCACCCAACCACTGGGCATGTTCGGAAACGCTCGTTCCAGAAGCCCAGGAGAAATTCGGTGGCAGACCAGGAAAGCCGTCGCCCGACAAATAGCCTATCTCAGTGAAACATAGCGGCCGGGCACCGCCAAATGCGCCATGATATAACTCAACCATGGGCAAGAAATACCAGCTGTAGTGAGTACCGGCCGGGTGGCCACTACGTGCGCTGGGCGATGTGGCGCCGGCATTGTGATGAATACCGATGCAATCCATATAGTTCGCTCCGCCAGCCGCTGCCATACCCTGTATGTAGCGATCGTCAGCCCAGGCATTGTGCCCATTATCAAAGCCGGTTGGCGCAAGAGCGCCGCTGACCACCAGGATATTGCCGTTCGCGCCTTTTATTGCATTGTAAGCCGGCCGCAACATCTCGTTAACATATGTGGTCGGATTGATCTGGCCGGCTGGCCACTCGAAGTCGATATTCTGTTCGTTCCAGACCTCGATGGCGTCAGGCGCATCGCCGCCCAACGACGCCACGCCTCGCAGGAAATCTACAAATGCCCCAATGTCAATTCCGTTTGGCGGCGGATATGTGTTCTTGCCGGTAATGCTCAGTAGAACCTTGAAGCCATTGTCGTGCCCATTGCGGATCATGCCCGCAACTGCTCCGGGATCATCGCCAGGCGCCCACTTGTGCTGCAGCTTGACCCAGGTCATCTTGGCATCTTTCATGCGGTCGGCATTGGCAAAGGTTTGGGTCTGGCCGCCGAGCGCGAATCCGCTGCCGCCTGAAGGCGGTGGTGGCGGGGGCGGAGGCGGAGGAGGCGGCGGACCACCTGTCGATCCCCCTGGTATTTGCAATACCTGGCCAGCATAGATCAGGTTTGGATTGGAAATGCCGTTCAATGTCGCCAATTCCTGGACCGTCGTCCCATAGCGCGCCGCAATGCTGGATAGGGTGTCACCAGGTTTGACCACATATGTACCTCCGCCGGATGGTGGCGGAGTTGTAGGTGGCGGGGTCGTCGGCGGCGGAGTCGTCGGCGGCTGGCCGCAGTCCGAACTGGTCGATATCTTTAATGTCTGACCAGCATAGATCAGGTTGGGGTTGGAGATATTGTTTAATACGACGAGCTCCTGGACCGTCGTGCCAAATCGCACCGCAATGGACGATAAGGTGTCGCCTGGTTGAACAACGTAGGTACAGCCACCTTCTATAGGTGGTGTCGGCGTTGGCGGCTGGGGAGGCTGGCCACCGGCCGTTGGGATAACCAGCACCTGACCGGCATAAATCAGGTTGGGATTCGATATGTCGTTGGCGACGACGATCGCCGCCACAGAGGTATTGAAGGATCGGGCGATTTGGGATAGCGTGTCGCCCGGCTGGACCGTGTAGGTTGTGTCGGCAAAACTGCCAGACACCATCAACA
>CP070688.1:3356748-3367905 GCA_020353135.1 Chloroflexota bacterium | reverse complement strand
CGTCGAGCGTACGGTCCATGATCGTCGCCGCGGCCGCCCGGCTATGTCCGCCTCCCCCAAGAGCTCGAGCGATCACAGAAACGTCTATGTTATCAGTGCCTGACCGGCCCACCAATTGGACATGATTGTACTTAAGTTCAACCAATAGAATCATGCCATCGGGCATGAGAGCATCGCGAAGGCGGTGGGCCACGGCCGAGATCTCGTCGTCAAATCCTTCCGGCGCTTCCACGGCCGACACGACTACCGTTTGCCCTTCTACGCGTGGCCACTGCGCGCTTTCTTGCAAGCGCTCATAGAGCTGGATCTGTTGAGCCGACAAAGGAATATCCAAGAAGCGGCGCACTATCGAGACCTGGGCGCCCTGCTCCAGCAGCCAGGCCGCCGCTCGCACATCACGAAGGGTGGTTGTGTCATAGAGTAGCGAACCAGTGTCCTCGTGAATGCCAAGAAGCATCAGTGTTGCCTCATTGACGGTTAGACCCATTCCGGCCGACTGCAGCATCTCAACCAGAAGCGTCGTGACCGCGCCAACCGCTTCCACATGATAAGACCAATTCTCCTGTGGTATGCCGGTCAATTCGTGGTGATCGATGACCTGCACTTCCACCCTGTCCGGCCGAATGCCGCGTACGCTGGGCAGGGTCAAAGAGTCGACCAATATGACGCGTCGGACACGTTGTCTTCGCCAGTCTTTTGGGCGCACGAACTTAAAGGCATCCCAGTACAGCGCCAGGAACTGCTCAACGTTGCGATTCACTCGCCACGAAAGCAGTGGCACGCCCTCAGGATAAAGCTTGTTGGCCGCCAGCTGAGAAGCAACGGCATCAAAATCAGCATTCTCGTGGGTCAAGATTAGCAGCATGATGTCATTATACCTGGGCTGCATGTCGTTTGAAATATATATTAGACCAGCTTGCCAAATGTGATTTCCTGCCTAAAATGTCTGCCACTTATGGTCGAGTTGAAAGATCTGAAGAACCGCAATCCGCGGGCTTGGACGTTGTTGCTGACGCAAAACACCGAGACCACTGATATCATCGTCGCCGCAGTGGGCGAGGAGCCATTGCCGGCCACCAAGGATGTATCGCGTTTCCTGCTCAGCCTGGCAGGCTATCATGAGCCTTTCAGCCTCATTGGCAAGCGGACGAACCCGGTTGAGGCTCTGTTTTACGAGGCGTTCGCGCCCCAGTTTCCTCATTTCACGCCCACCTGCTGGTTCAGCCACGTCGGGGTAGAAGATGGCTGGCTAGTATTGACTGATGTCCAGAATGATCACCCGCCAGAACATTGGACCGGTAACGACGTCGACATCCTCATCGGCAATCTGGCCTCCCTGCACGCCGCCTTCTGGGGCAAGCGCGAGGTCCTGGCCCAGTACGGCTTGCCGGATTTTCTGGGAGAAGCTGAGGCTGAGGCCGCCTCGATCCCGGGAGAAGGCGGCGACGAACAACGATCCGAGCAACTGCCCGACCAGATGGCGCGTATAGAGAGGTGGTTACAGGGTCAGCGGCGTCACTTGACGGAACACGCTAAACGAACGGCCGGCCCGCTGACCCCGTTGCTGGCCGAGGCCAGTGATGGTCTTTATGTCTTAAGACAAGTAGATGGATGGCCCGGTATAGTCGACGAACAGCATCTGGCGGCACTGGCCGATCTCTTAGATGATCCACTGCCAATGCTTTACCCGTTGCGGCAACTTCCTTCCACTCTACTGCATGGCGATCCATCGGCAAAGCGCTGGTGTCTGACTCTGTTCGATGACTACTATCTCTTAGACTGGCAGAAGACGGCAATTGGGCCGGGCGTCTACGATCTGTTGACGTTCATCGATCAGATGGAACTACTTGCGGATGAGCGGCGCTCACGGGTGAACGAAGAAACGATGATTGATAGCTATATTCTAGCCATGAGAGGAGAGCTCGGCACTCGCTTTGATGCCCGCGCAACGCGGCAGGCGATACCCGCAGCACGTTGTCTCCATGTCCTAGGCAGATGGCTGCCTTTCCTCGGCGAATCACTGCAACAGTTAAGGCATGATGACAACACCTGGCCAACGATGGAAGATTTATCGGATGAAGAACTCATCGAGGCCGGCTTGACGCAGCTACCAAAGTTAAGAACCTCGCTGGCGACGGTCTTTGACCGCTTCCTCCGAGACTATCGCTCGCTATAGCGATTACAACCCCGGACAGTTGGGGAACCTGGCATAGAAGGCGCGTTAGGAAACGAAGTTGTGGACCTGAGCACATTACTGCAAGCGTTTCTGTTTGGGCTGGCCGTGGTCTTCCTCCTGATCGGCATAGTAGGCGTCATCGTGCCCGTCCTGCCCGGAATTCTGCTCATCTGGCTCACCGTGCTAGCTTACGCGATCCTTGACGGATTCCAGTCCATAGACTGGATCACGTTCACCATTATAACGTTGATCGCCCTCGCCACCGGCACGGCCGATATCTGGATGTCCCTGTTTGGCTCTAAGAGAGGCGGCGCTTCATTTCTATCGATGGTCTACGGCGTCGTGGGGGCTATCATCGGCTTCTTCGCCCTAAGCTTCGTCGCCCCTCTTATCGGCAGCCTGTTTGGCGGGATACTGGGTTACAGCGCCGGTGTGCTGCTTGGCGAATACCAAAAGCAGCGCGACTGGAACCTGGCCATCCGGGCTAGCCTTGGCGGCTTGGCAGGCTGGGGAGTCGCCACCGTAATTCAGTTTAGCGGCGGAATGCTCATCCTGGCCATATTCGTCTGGCAGGTGCTAAAAGGATAGGATGCTTATGAGTGTTGAAGATCTACGATTCGCTGCGTTGGCAATCTTGGGCCTGATGGCAGCGGCCGGCCTGGTGGGCGCGCTGGTGTTGATCTTTGCCTATCGCCGGATTCGGAGATTGGATATCCCGGACGATGCGACCTTCGCTGAAACGCTTCTGCTCACACCGCTCTCGATTGTCATCGCCATTGACCTGTTGGATCTCGGCCTTGACATCCTGGCGGCGCCTATCAGTTGGGCTATTCTTGACCGCCTCGGCCTAAGGGCCCTTCGCGGTGTCGCTGCGTTTGAAGCGTTGCTCCCTGGGACGCAATTGATCCCGACAATGACTTTGTGTTGGTTTGGCGCTCGCCTGTTGAATACTCACTCCAAAGGAACTTCACGCCGGGTCATAATACAATAGGCTTGGAAAGCATCTCGGTCAACAATTTGACGGAATTCTCGACATCTTCGACGTCGACCGTTTCGCTCTGACTGTGAACATAGCGGCAGGGGATTGATAGGCATCCGGCCGCACAGCCAGCGCCAGCAATCTGCATGGGGCGTGCGTCAGTGCTGCCGCCCTCCAAAACTTCCAATTGATAGGGTATGCCTGCTTCGTCAGCCGTCTTTCTCATGTGCTGCACTAAGCCAGCATGGGATATCATACCCGAATCCTTAACCTTGATGGCCGGTCCATCGCCAAGCTCGACGGCCATTATCGGCGCACCAGGCGTATCGCCGGCCATGGTTACGTCTACCGCGATGCCGACATCAGGCGCTAGAGCATTGGCGGCCGCCTCCGCGCCCCTTGTACCAACCTCTTCCTGCACGCTGAAAACAAAATACAGCTCATGCGGCGTAGATGTCAAGCGCTTCAGGCTCTCGATGGCTACCGCGCAACCGATTCGATCGTCCATACTCTTGGAGATGTAATGACCGCCGCGAGTGACGAAGTCGCGAGAGAACCCAGCGGCCATGCCAACTTCTACAGGACAGTCGTCACGCCCAGTCGCCCCAACGTCAATGTAATGCTTTTGAAGCGGATGTACCTGTTTAATCGACTCCAGCTTTTCACTATATATCACGCCTTGCAACCCGCTTGAAAAAATAACCCGGGCGCCCATTAGCGTTTGCCGTCGCAAACCACCGATATTGGTAAAGCGCAGGAACCCTTTCTCGGTAACGTGTGTAACCATCACGCCAATCTCGTCCATGTGAGCGGCGATCATCACCTTCATGCCTGTGCCATCGCCACTCTTGTGAACAATGAGATTACCCATAGCGTCGACTCTTACCTTATCGACGTAGTCTCCTACCTCTTCTTCGATGAGTGTCCTTGTATCTACTTCGAATCCTGAAGGGCCGTAAGCTTCTACCAGCCTTCGAATCAGCGTTTCCATGCTAGACCTCCTGAATGTTCATCTTATCTTTGGACTCGTCCCCGGTCGCGCGGCGTCACTCTAGTGCCAGCTGATGGGGCCTGAGGCTACGCAGGCTCGCGTCGACCAATTCGACGACGTTGGCGAAATCTTCCAGGTTTATCATTGATACCGGCGAATGCGCGTAACGAACCGGCGTGGCTATCGTCGCCGCCGGCACGCCAGCTCCGGCGCGCTGAATGGCCGCCGTATTTGTCCCGCCTCCGCCGGGCTGGCGAATCTGAAAAGGTATCTGTTTCTCGTCGGCCGTGCGGGTGATGTGCGCCACGAGTCGCGGATCCTGAATTGTGCCTCGGTCCATCACGTAGATCGCGGGCCCGCGTCCCAGACTCACATTGGCGCTCACATCGTCTTCGTTGGGCAAGTCGAAAGCCGGAGTGCACTCTAAAACCAGGGCCGCGTCAGGTTGAAGGCGGTACGCGGCGACGCCGGCGCCGCGCAGGCCAACTTCTTCTTGAACCGTAAAGGCGGCGACCAGATCAAATGGAAACCTGCGGCCGCGCAGCAGCTCAACTAGCACAGCACAGCCAGTCCGGTCGTCAAAGGCTTTCCCAATCGCGTGATGGCCAAACTCTTCATATTTGGTCACGAAAGCCGCCGTTTGACCTAGCTTGACCCTTTTGGCCGCGTCCTCCTTGTTCTTGGCGCCAATGTCGATACGCATAGCATCGATCTTCACGACGCTCGTGATGCTGCTCCGTTTGAGCAAATGGATCGGCCGCGCGCCTATCACCCCAGTATGCTTCTTCGGTCCAACCTGGACGACCTTGCCAAGCAAGACCCGATCGTCAAAACTGCCAACCCCGGTAAATTTCAGAGTACCATCACGATCAATGCCGGTTATCATCAGGCCAACTTCATCCATGTGGGCGTCGACCATCACTCTCAATGGCGACGCACCGTCGCCCTTCTTGGTGACCAGTAGATTGCCCATCGTATCGACCTTCCATTCGTCAACATGTTCGGCAACCAGATCTCGAATGAGCAGCCGGGCCTGTTTCTCGTCGCCCGATACACCATAGACCTCAGTTAGCTGTTTGAGTAATTCATTCATCGTCCATCATCTCACGGGCAATTCTGTCCAGGAAACTCCCATCTAGACGAGCCACAAATTCGCCCAGCAGGCGCCCGGTTCGCTCGATGTCAACCAAGGCCACTGACTCAACCATCGTATGCATATACCGTAGCGGAATTGAGACCAGCCCGGTGGGTATGCCCTGGCGCGCGATCTGCAAGGCGTATGCGTCAGTGCCTCCTGGCCGCGCCTGCGGCTCATCATGCGCTTTCATCTCCAGTGCCCTAGCCGCTTCCTTAATGGTCTCGATCATTCCCGGATGAAAGTTGGGTCCAAGCCCTATGGCCGGCCCGCCGCCAAGTTCATACGCTAATTCGCCTGTTGCGCCCGGGCCCTTGCCGAAGGTAACATCGATTGCTATGGCTGCCTCAGGTTCTTCGGCGAAGGCGCTTGTGAAAGCGCCCAATAGACTGGTCTCCTCCTGAGCCGTTGCAACGGCGATCACATCCCAGGAGTGCCGCCGGCCGCGTAGGTACTCCAGGCAGACAGTCATGGCCGCCAAAGACGCTCGATTGTCCAGTGCCTTCCCGGTAACACGGCGATTGAGCAACTCACGCATAGGCTGGCGAAAACTTATAAAATCGCCCACATTAACCATAGTCAGCAGCTGTTCATATGAGCTGCCGATATCTACCACCAAATCCTCGAAGTCGAATGCTTTGCTGCGTTTTGGCTCCGGCAACATCCTGGCCGGAAGCGCGCCCATAATGCCCACGGCGTCTCCGCCCTTCTCGCCCGTGCCATGAACCACGACCATTTGCCCAAACAAATGACGCACATCTACGCCGCCGACCGATGTCACACGAAGGAAGCCGTTGCCTCCGGTTTCGTCAGGTTCTTGGACGATCTGTTTCACCATGAGCCCGATCTCGTCCATGTGGGCGGCCAATAGGATCTTGGGCCGCGGCTCGTCTCCTTCGCCATGCTTCGTCGCCAACAAACTACCCACGCGGTCACGCTTCATAGCGTCGACAAAAGGGCTCCACAAAGCTTCAAGTGCATCGGCGACCGGTCCCTCATAACCTGAAGGACCTGGTGTCTCGCTGAGCTGCTTTAGCACTTCTCCGATATCTATCATATGTTTCGTCCTCTACGAGTTGTTCTCCGGCGTGCCTGTGGGCGTCTCCGTAGCCGTGGGCGAGACAGACGGCGTAATTGTAGCCGTTTCCGTCAGAGTAGGCGTCGCCGTCAGAGTCGGCGTGGCGCTTGGCGTCAGCGTGAAGGTCGCCGTCGCCGAGGCGGTCGCCGTCGGAGTCGGCGTACTCGTCGCAGTTTCTGTTGCCGTTGGGGATGGCGTTAGTGTATTTGTGGGCGTTGGAGATGGGGTCGCCGACGGCTCCTCGGTGCGCGTTGCCGTAGGCGTGACCGTGGGCAGGCTTGTAGCCGAGGCGGTGGGGCTGGCCGTTGCGGTGGGCGTATCCAGCTGGGGCGTACCCGTGGCCGTAGCTGACGGCGTAAAGGTGGCCTCGATGCCTTCGACCGTAGCCAACGGCGTGGCCGTAATGACCGGTGGTGGAAGTGTGGGCTGTTGGCCCGGCGCCTGCAAATAGGCAACGATTCCTAGGCAGTAACAAGGAACTGACAGCAAGATAATGGCAATGAGAATGGCGTAAGTTTTGCGACGAGAATCCATGTAGTGGCGCTGCTCGGTTCTGACACATCCCCATCCAACAGAGACGTCTGAAGATGATAGTAGAAAAACGAACTTTGACAAATGGTTTGCCGGATAGACTATGATCGCTGACATCACTGCCGCAGGTCGAGATCCCACCCGTGCCCCGCAGACAGTGCGACCCAGGGACAATCGTATTTGGCCGTGCGCCTGATCGCCGAATTGCGGCTGTATTTTGCCGGTGATATAATCCTCTCAGTTTCCATAATGTTGCAGTTCAACGTGACATAAGATCTCAAGCTGTTGCGTCCGATAAAGGATCATGATCGTCGCAGCTTGCCAAACCGAAGCCGTGAATTTAGCTGGCCCCCTTTTCGATGCTAGTCGGTTCAATCAGGTCGTTTCACCTTGGCTGATAGAGGGTACACATGCACGTTGAGCCGTGGGGAGCAGCCGGTGCGCCATACATTGCGCTACCGGAGCGCACCGCCGGGCTGGCCGTACTGGCGATTTATGTTTTGATCCTTCTGGGCATTGTCTATGTTCGGCGCCGGGATTTCCGTGAGTTCGGCTCTCGCCGGTGGCTGCTCGTCCTGGGACTGGTGGCTGCTTCATTCCTCTTCAGCCAGGGATTTTTGATATCGTTAACGAGCGAAAGCCAACTGCCGCCTCTCTCCAGCGCCCAGAATCCCGTAGAGACGGTCGCGCCCTTCGGGTTAGTGCCCATTCTGCTGGCTGGAGCAGCCATTAATCCTTTGGCAGCGCTGCTGGCCGGGCTGGCAGGCGGACTCGGCCGAGCTCTGTGGCAAACGCATCAAGTAACGGACCCTTTTCAGCTTGCCTTTGCCGGTGTGCTGGCGGCGACATTAATGCAACAGAATTACAGCGGCTGGCTGTATGCCTGGCTGCGCCAGCCAATCATTAGCAGCCTGTTCGCCGCCATCTTACTGCTACCTCTCATTGGCTTGAGCACCCTAGTTTATGCTAACGCCAGCGCAACGGTCCTTGAGGCGCTCGATCTGGCGATCTCAACGACACGCGCATACCTTTGGCCGCTGCTCTTTGTGGCGGTTTTGGACGGAGTGATCGTCACCCTTCTTCTGTTCGGCCTGCCCCAGCTCAAGCGACAGCGCCACGAGAGAGGGTCGCCGTTTAGCGACAGCTTGAACATTAGACTGGTCGCCACTTTCCTCGTATTCGCGGCGCCGCTTAGCATTCTGCTCTTCTTCTTTGGCTTCAATGTAGCCCTCAAGCTAGCGACCGATCTAGCAATCGACCAGATGGCTCGCGATGCTCAGGCGGCGTCGGCCATGATCCCAGCGTTCCTCAACAGTCGACAACATCTGCTGGTCGAGGCCACTGGGGACGAAGCGCTGCTAACAGACGATGGAGAAAGGCAGAAAGAGCGATTGCTCCAGCTCTTCCGTGCTGGGGATATCTTCCGAACCTTGATCTTGGTCGATCAGAACAAGTCGATCAAAGCCCATCATCCCGACGACGATGTTTCATCGTCGTTAACCAGGCTCGAAAGCAGAGAATTGGACAATTTATCAGGCGCCGGAGCGCCATATATCAGTCCAGCACAGGTCGGGGAAGATGGCCAGCTTTTCTTTAGTTTCATCATACCGATCGCTCCCGACGCTAACGGGCCGGAATCAGCCTTGGTGGGCCGAGTGCCTGGCTTCTCCCTTGAGGAACTGGTAGCTTCCCTGCAAGGCACCCTTGGCCAGGGGGTGGGCTTCGTCTTGGATGAGGAAAGCAAGATAGTAGGCCATCCTAACGCGGCCAGTGTTCTAAAGCCGTGGGCGGTCCCGACCGGCGACGCCCGAAAGATCGACACTGACGATCAAGCTTTGGGCGAAGCGTATGTAGGTCTTCAGGCCAGCACGAACGCGCGGCAGCTGGTCTATCATCAAACCGGTCCCGATCATCCGTGGACCGTGGTCATTACCGTGCCGCATGAAGCAATCTTGGATCAAGCGCTGCAGATCGCCGGCCGACTAGAGATTGTGCTGGTCGTAGCGCTTCTCGTATTTGGCTTGTTTCTGATTCTACTAGGACGAAGTGTCACACAACCACTCACAGATCTTGCCCAGGCGTCCCAGGAAATCGCCAGCGGCAGCCTCAATACATCCATCGCTACACACGGAGACGACGAAATTGGCCGGCTGAGCGAAGCCTTTGGCCAAATGCAAATATCACTGAAGCGTCGCCTTGACGAGCTTTCTCTTCTGCTCGACGTCAGCCAGGATGTTTCCAAGAGCATTGATCTGAGTCACGGCATGCCATCAGTATTAAAAGGTGCTCTACGAGGAACTGGAGCCGCCGGTGCCCGGGTCATCGTCGTGAACCAGGGCGGTCGAAAACCGCTAACATTTGGTGAGGGCCCGGCCAGCGCTGAAATGGTCCGTTATGATGAGCAAGTCATGCGCCTACTAAAGGAACATGAGGAGTTAATACTATCCACTCCCGAACAGACGGCCACTGTGATTAAGAATGGCATCGGACCGCAAGTGCAGCCCAGCGCTCTGATCGCCTTTCCCCTGGTCTCAAAAAGGAGGTTCCAGGGCATCTTTTGGCTGAGCTACCGACAGGCGCACGTATTTGACCAGACCGAAATAGGCTTTCTGCGTACGCTTTCGAGCCAGGCTTCGGTTCTCGTCGAAAACGCTCGCCTATATGCTACTGCCGAGGGTGGCCGCCGCCGGCTGGCGGCCGTGCTCGCCAGCACATCCGACGCCGTGATTGTGACCGATCAAGGTCATCGGGTGCTGCTCGTCAATCCGGCCATGGAACGTTACTTTGGCCTGAGCACAGCCGACGTGATCGGCCGGCCGGTCGGCGACGTAATCTCGTCAGAGCCACTGGTGAAGGCGCTGGCCTTGGCCTCAGAGAAGACAAGCAACCTAGAGGTCCCGATTGACGAAGGCAAGATCCTAGTGGCCAGCGCATCGACCATCTACAGTAATGACGGAGATGCCATCGGCCGCGTTGCCGTGCTGCACGATATCACCTATTTGAAAGAACTGGACGACATGAAGTCTGACTTCGTGGCCACTGTATCCCACGATTTGCGCAGCCCGTTGACATTCATGTTGGGCTACGCCACGATGCTGTCGATGGTCGGAGATCTCGAGCCAAAGCAAGAAGAATACGTAGGCAAAATACTGGGCGGCATCGATCAAATGTCCGCCCTGGTTGAAGCTCTGCTGGATTTGGGGCGCCTTGATGCCGGCATTGAGTTGACCTTGATTCGGCTGCGGATGGAAGAAATCATCGAAAGCATCGTCGAAGAGTACCGGCAGCCGGCCGCAGCTGCAGGACTGACGTTGGTCAGCGAGATTGCCGGCAATCTACCCCCTGTTTGTGGCGACGCCGCTCTGACGCGTCAGGCTGTTGCCAACTACGTCAGCAACGCCATCAAGTATGCTCCGGACAGCGGCCGGCTAGTGGTCCGGGCCGTGGCCGGAAAAGACGAGGTCGTGGTCGCCGTCGCCGACAACGGACCTGGTATTTCCCAACGCGATCGCCTGAGATTGTTCGAGAAATTCTACAGAGTTGATAACTCGGGCGAGGATCAGATCCGGGGCTCAGGGCTCGGACTGGCGCTGGTCAAATCCATCGCCGATCGCCATGGTGGCCGGGCCTGGTGTGAAAGCGGAGTCGGGCGCGGCAGTATCTTTTACCTCGCCCTCCCAGTTTACCGCGAGGCAGGCTGACACCTGTCCAAGTTGACCTTGAGTGCCAAGAAGGCCGGTCAATCCGAAGCTGTCGCTAGTTATCAGGCTTCAATTTCGCCAACGTCGCATTAAGCTCGGACGGCAGTTCCGCTTCAAACTCCATTTCCCGCTTGTCCAAGGGGTGCCGAATCGTCAGGCTGGCGGCGTGTAGAAAATGCCTGGCGACGGAGATCCTTTGTTTTCGGCGACCGTAAAACTTGTCGCCGACAATTGGATAACCTGCGTAGGCCAGGTGAACCCTTATCTGGTGAGTACGGCCGGTCCGCGGCCGGCACTCTAGCAAGGTATTGTCCTCATAGCGCTGCTCAATACGGATCAGTGTCTGGGCCGGCCTTGACGTGGCCGATGATCCGGGCGCGATGACAGCCATTCTCTTGCGATTGCTCGGATCTCGGCCGATAGGCGCGTCGATGAGCACCTCATCCGGCCGGAAAAGGCCATCCACCAGGGCCAGATATCGCTTTCCTACACGCTGCTCCTTGAATTGCTGCTGCAAATACAATAAGGCGCGATCATTTTTGGCGATGACGATCAGTCCCGAGGTG
>CP070688.1:3333585-3356648 GCA_020353135.1 Chloroflexota bacterium | reverse complement strand
GCCGTGTTTCTAGGCGCCCTGTCGACGGCCATCTACGCTTTGTCTGGCAGCTTTTGGCCATTGTTGTCAGGTAGGTTGTTATGGGGTCTGGCCTGGGCCGGATTATGGATAAGCGGAAATGCCATAGTTCTGGATGTGAGCCCGGAGCACAGACGCGGTCGAAGCGTTGGCATCTACTTCGTTTCGTTCTACCTTGGCGCCGCAACGGGTTCGATACTTGGCGGCGCTCTCACAGACTGGCTTGGCTACCACCGGGCAATGGGCATCGCCGCCGGCCTATCTGTGACCGGTGCCATGGTGGCCCTGCTTCTGCTTCCCGAAACGTCGACGTTTTCCCGGGACTCTTTATCATCGAGCTCGGAGCACGCCATCACGACCGTTCGCAGGCAGACCGGCGTCACGGATTGGCGGCAACTGTTCTCCGCGACAAGTCTGCTGGGGGTTAATCGATTTGTGATGGCCGGTGTATTTATTGGTACCTTTGGACTATTTCTATCTCAAATACTGGGAGCGAAGGTCTCGGTCTTCGGGCGATTGGTGGGCGTGACGACCATAACCGGCTTGGGCATTGGGCTTAGCACCGTGCTAGGATTGCTGGCGGCACCCGCAGCGGGTGGTCTGTCCGACAGAATACAGAGCCGCTGGAGAGTGGTCAGCGGCGGTCTGGCAACAGGCATAACCGGCTTTAGCCTGCTCGCAATCGGCGCGCCGATGTCTATCTTGATAGGATTACCTTTAGTTTCCATAGCCAGCGGTGGAAATCAGGGTCTTTCGACGACCCTGGTAGGTGATCTATCCCCTCAACGGCGCCAGGGGCGGCGATTGGGCCTGCTATACACTGTTGGCGATTTCGCCAGCGCAATTGGCCCGCCTTTAGCTTATGCCCTTATACCATTGATTGGAATAAGCAGTCTCTATTGGATGAGCGCGGGCCTATTTGGTCTCATGCTTGTTGTGGCCTTGTGGTGGACAGCCAGGAACCGGCGTTTGACTAGGGCGCTTCGTTGAGCAGACTGGTCAAGTAGTAGACCATCCGGCGTATCTCTGTCGCTTCTTCTGACGTGGCGATCCTTGGCTGGCCGCCCTGCTGGACGATGGCCGGCGAGAACTCAAGCTGGCGAACGCCGCCGGTATCTAGCCACACATTCAAGATAGCTGTGGAAGGATCACCGTCGATTTCAAAGGCAAAATTGCCCAGGCCATAAGCAATGACCGCGTCATCGCGAAATTCCACTCCCTGAAGGACGTGAGCATGATGCCCAATTACCAGGTCGGCTCCGGCATCGACGGCCTCATGTGCGGCTTCTACTTGGGCAGGGCTCGGTGGCTGGACGTACTCATGGCCGCTATGAAGCAGGACAATGACCGTGTCGGCCTGTTGTCTAGCCGCCGCAACATCTTGACCGATGTGGCCCAGATCGGCCCAGGCAAGTCCTGCCGTCGACCCGGTCGCCGACCATTCCCGAGTGTCGAACCCGCTCACTTCAATTGGCACATCTACGTAGCCGAGGAAAGCGATCTTCAGACCCATGTGCTCAAGGATCACCGGCCGGCGAGCTGACGGCTCGTCAACTCCGGCGCCGACAATGGCTATTTCACTTTCGGCCAATAGTTCCATTGCCTGAATGAGCGCTTCGGGTCCGTAATCCAGGGCATGGTTGTTAGCCAGGGTGAGTAAATCGAAGCCAGCACTAGCCAGAGAATCTGCCGCTGCAGGTGGGGCGCGGAATGTGTAACTCTTGGCCGCCGGCTGCCCGCGATCGCCAAGGGCTGATTCGAGGTTGCCCACGGTGATGTCGGCCTGTGCCAGCTCTGTAGCTACGGCTCTGAAAGGGAAGCTTGAATCGCCACTGGTAATCGCATATCCAAGCGCCCTGTCTAGCATCAAATCGCCCACTGCACTTAGGTGAATGACCGCATCGTGATCTATGATATCTCCCAGCGACCGAGCCAGTTGGTGCGCGGCCGGCTGAAAATCGGCCAAGGCCACCAGTGACCAAGGCTGCTGGAGTGGGTAGCCAGGTTCATGCGGCAGAAGGCCATCGACGCGAAGCGCTTTGCGATTCGGCGTCATCTCTGCCCAGTCCATGATTGAGACACCTTCACGAGCGTTGGCAAGGATGTCATAGGCTTCGGATGCTCCAACACCTTCCCAGTCCTCCGTGAAGGGCACGGTCAGCGCCACAGCTCTTTGACCAACCGGTATCCCATGGTCGCCGGCGACGAGGTGGACGTCGGCCGAGTCAGCCACGTCGATCAGCCGCCAGTTCCACGTGGGACCGGCCGCCTGCATCTGCTGAATCGCCGCGGCCGCTTTCTCGGTCAGATGGGCGGGCGCGAACAACCTAACCTGTGGCCAATGCGTAGGCGTGGGAACAGGGGTCGGCGGAGGAGTCGGAACCGGCGTGCCGGTGTCAGTCGGAACCGGCATCGCGGGCGTCTCTGTCGTTTTGGCGACCATGGTTGGCGGCAGATTGATAGATGCGGATTGTGATTGTTCGGCCAACGGACCGCTCTGGCCCCGACATGCGGAGATAAGTGCTAACAGACCCAGGCCCAGAAGCGTGAAAGATAGCAGGATCCGGGCTGTACGGACGCTCGGTTTCAAGGAATGCATGGTGGTGGTTCGGAGTCGAGCAAGTAACTAATGAGCGATCGATCCTGCTCTCTTAGCCTGGCGGCTAGCTCGACGCCGACATAACGGAAGTGCCAAGGCTCGTAATACATACCTGTCAACTCAAAGGTCTCACGCGGGAAGCTAAGCACGAAGCCATATTCGTGGGCGTGTCCGGCTAGCCACTGGCCTTCGGCGGTCATGTAGAAGTTGGTATGAAATTCTATGTCCTCATCTCCCACCAGCGCAGGCAACTCGGGTGAACCGAAGTCTACCGTTGTGCCAAGCTGGTGTTCGCTGTGACCAGGCGGCGCGCTGATGATCGAAACTCTGTCCGGGTGCTTGGTCTGCCACTTATTCCAGGCAATGGACTGAGCCGCATAGCTGCGATAACCAGATATTATTGTCGGTCGCAGTCCAGACCCGTGCATGGCGGCAATCATCTGGGTAAGTGGCTCAACTGCAATCTCTCTCATCTGGGTCGGGTAGCCAAGCGTCACAGTAATGGGTAAATGGTTCGCAAGGGGCGCCAAGCTGGGCGGCACATAGTCTTTGGAAATCCCGTATTGGAGTGTTACCAACGTGGTCAAGCCATCATTGGGAATTCTATCGGCGCAGTCGCCAATCGGAGTCGGCGTTGGCGTCAACGTCGGAGTTGGCGTCGACGTCGGTGTAGGCGTCGCCGATGGCGTTGGTATTGGCGTCGATGTAGGACGGGGTGTAAGCGTAGGTGGCGCCATCACTGGCATAGCGTCATGCTGTTCGATGGGCATTTGTGTTGCAGTTGGGTCAATAGTTGGCGCTGGCGAAGCCGTTGGTGGTGATGTCACGTCGGCTAGCGCAACATCCTGGCATGCGGTGGACACCAACATGATTCCGCCGATAGAGAGGACCATGAACCAGCTAGGCGCGCCAAAGCGGCGGACAACAGTTTCTATCAAATTAGTTGTGCTCCGAGCCATTGTTCGGTACCGGCCTGCGAACGCTTGAAGGGACCGGCCGCTGGCTGATTGTACTCTTGAGTCATAGATGTTGCGAGCCACTGCGGCCACAATGTCACTGGATTCCTTTTGGCCGGCCGAACTGAGAATTCTCTGATGTTGGAGGGGCGGAGTACGCCCAAACAGGTATAATCCCTCAAAATATACCGGCCGATTCTATGTGGTCCCATATTTCACTTTATCTGAACAGACAAGCCGCCAGCGCCTGGCGATATTTGCTCGAGCAAACAGTGCTTGTTTTGGCCGGGTGGATCCCTACTATCGTGGGAATAGGGATGAGGGCGGTATTATACCGCCCGATTCTAAGAATGAATGGATTGGCGGCCATTGAAAACGGTGTTCGCCTGCGATTCGCCAGTAACATAACTTTGGAAAATGGCGTATATATCGATCACGGCAGTTATTTGCATGCCTGCCCGAACGGGATCAAGATCGGCCAGAACAGCATCGTCATGCACGGCTCGGTGCTTCATGTATACAATTTCCGGGACATGCCTCACTCAGGTATTCGCATAGGCCGCGACTGTCTAGTCGGTGAGTATACGGTGATACGCGGGCAAGGTGGCGTAACCATAGGTGATCGCGTCTATACATCGCCTTACACGCAGATTATCGCCGTGAACCATGTCTTCGACGATCCTAACCGGCCCTTCATAGAACAAGGGATCACGGCCGAAGGTATCGTCATTGAGGACGACGTCTGGTTGGGATCGGGAGCAATTGTTACCGACGGAGTGCGCATTGGTAAGGGAGCAGTTGTCGCCGCTGGATCCGTGGTAACTAAGGATGTTGCGCCGCACACCGTCGTCGCCGGTGTCCCAGCCCGCCTAATACGTGAATTAGGCAGAGTGCAAAAGGCCGATCAGGGACCGACAATATTCCAGGGCGGTGGGTGGTAGTTCGTCGGCAAGACATGAGAATACCTTGTCGAAGTGACGAATATATAATGGTTGTGTATTCGGCGATCGTTAGTCGCTCGCGCCCCACCCACCGCCGCCAGGTGTTTCGAGGCGAACCGCATCGCCCGGTTTCAGATCCAGGGTTATCTTTCCCGGCAACGGTGAGAGTCGGCCGTCACGCTGCAGGGTGTTGCGGCCGGGCGCTCCAGGCCGCCCGCCGTTCAGGCCATAGGGCGGGAACTCGCGACGTTCGCTAACGATCGTGACCCTGGCCGGGGCCAAGAACTGTATTGTTCGGACAAGCCCGTCTCCACCCTTGTGAAATCCGGCGCCGCCCGACCCACGACGCAGACCATATACGGCGACGCGCAGCGGATAGCTATATTCAAGAGCTTCAACAGGCGTGTTGCGAGTGTTGCTCATATGGACGTGCATGCCGTGGCCGCCGGCCGCGGCCGGTCCGGCGCCGACGCCTCCTCCGATAGTCTCGTAATAGGCGAAAGGAGCCTTCTGCAGGCCAGCGCCTGTTTCGGAGGACGTTTCCATTCTACCGGAATCGTGCAGGCTACCGAAGGTGAAGTTGTTCATGGTGCCCTGGCTCGCGGCCGGCACCATATTGGGAAGGGCCAATGCCAAGGCGCCAAATACCACGTCTACGATTCGCTGCGACGTCTCGACGTTGCCGGCGGCAACTGCAATCGGCCGTAGCGGGTTGAGCAATGATCCCTCCGGGAGTACGGTTTCTATGGGCTCAATTGCCCCCTGGTTCATCGGCAGTGCGATTCCTAACGATGCCAGGGCAATACAACGCAGGCAGTAGGCGACGGCGGACACGACGATTGAGGGCACGGCGTTCAAATTACCGGCAACGGCGTCAGCGGTTCCAGAGAAGTCAAAATGAAGCGCTTCCCCGCGTACAGTTACAGTTACTCTGATCGGCAAAGGTTCTGGTGATTGACCGTCGTCGTCCAACTGGTCTGTGAAACTGTACTGGCCATCGGGTATTTGCCCGATGGCGGCGCGCGTCATTCGCTCGGCGTAGCGAATCAAATTCCGCGCTTGCCGCAAGCATTCGTCTAGTCCGTATCGATCGATCAGGGCGACAAGTCGGCGCCGGCCAATGTCATTGGCCGCTAGCTGGGCATGTAAGTCACCGCCCCTTTCTTCGGGCGTGCGGACGTTACTCAGGAGGAGCCGCCACAGCGCTTCGTTGCGCCGGCCGGCCTCCACGATCTTCACAGGTGGGATGATGAGGCCTTCCTGAAATAGATCACTGGATATTGGCATTGAGCCGGGGGACATGCCGCCAATGTCAGCGTGATGGGCACGGCTGGCGACGAAGAAACTCGGTCGCTCCGTGTCGCGCTCAGCCGAATCTGGTTCGTGATCGTCGGCTAGCGCTCCGAATACGGGCGAGACCAAGGTGATATCGGGCAGATGGGTTCCGCCCAGGTACGGATCATTAACGATGATCACGTCCCCAGGAGCATGGGGCTGGCAATGATCAATGGCCGCCTTCACCGAGGCGGGCATCGCGCCAAGATGCACGGGGATATGCGCTGCCTGGGCCAACAACTGCCCATCGCCGGTGAAGAGCGCGCAGCTATAATCAAGGCGCTCTTTGATATTGGGGCTGAGTGCTGTCCTACCCAGGGTGACGCCCATCTGCTCGGCGACGGAGGCGAACAGATGCTGGAAAATCGCCAGGGTGGCGGCCTTCATTCGCGGAATATGGGCAAGTTGCCCAAGGCAATAACATGTGACCAGTCCTCGTCACCCTCCGTAAAGACGGCAGCCACAGCACCAATGCGTCCTCCGGCCGATGCTATGACTTCAGTCATACCGCGCAATGTGCTGCCGGTACTGACCACGTCATCGACGATGATGACGTTCCGATTATGGATCAACAGACGGTCCTTTTGATCCAGGAAGAGCGTCTGCTTCTTGCCTGTTGTTATAGAAACAGTCTCGGCGCTCAGCGCCTCGCCCATATAGCCTTTGTACGATTTCCGCAAGACAATATAAGGCAATCCCATGATGGCGCTCATTTCGTGGATAAGCGGGATACTCTTGGCCTCGGCCGTCACCAGCGCCTGGGCATCGATTTCGCGCAGGCGATCGGCCAGCGAGGCGGCGGCCGCCTTCACAATATGAGTGTCGCCGAGCATGTTGAATACGGCGATGCGAACACCAGGAGCCACTTCAAAAAGCGGGATATTTCGGATAAGTCCGGCGACTTCGACTTGATAGGTTTCACGCTCGGTCATGGGCAAGTCAACTCCTCTAACCGCCTGAAATCTGGATGAGTCTTTCGAGGGCGTCACGGTCGATGACGGTCAGGCTGCGGCCTTCAACGCGCACCCAACCGGCGCGGCGGAAGCGCCCGAGGGCTTTGTTGATGCTGACGCGAGTCGCACCGGTCATCTCTGCCAAATCTGTCTGAGTCAGGGATATCGTAATCACCACGCCGTCGGCAGTCGCCTGGCCATGCTGTTCCGACAGCAGGATCAGGGTGCGGGCCAATCGGGCCGGCAAATCAAGGAAAAATATGTCGCTAATCTGTTTATTCAGATGCCTGATGCGCTTAGCCAGGATGTGGAGTACATGGCGTGAGAATAGCGGATTATTATCTATATACTTCAGGAAGTCATCACGGTGCAGGGTGAGAGCTTCTGTGGGCTCAATGGTTTCGGCCGTCGCCGAACGAGGCGAGTCATCCAGCAGCGCAAGTTCCCCAAAGAAATCGCCCTCGCCAAGAATCGCCAGTACCGCTTCTTGACCATCTGAGGACGAATGTGAAATCTTGATCTTGCCGCTGGTAATTATGTAAAGTAACCCGGCCGGATCGCCCAGATGAAAGATAACCTGGTCCGGGCCGAATCGCCTGAGAACGAGACGGTTGGCCAGAACGCCGACTTCGGCCTGGCTCCAACCGGCAAAGAACGGAACTTTCTGCAGGGCCTCGGTGGCGGCATGTGTAGAGTTAGACATCTTCATTTACTCCCTGGCAGCCTAATCTGTCATTTTGGGCTGCATCGGCCGTCTGCGAGACTGCCATGTCTCACTTCTCAACGAGCGGCACATCTGAGGCAGTCAGGAGTTCGTCATAAGCGCGCTGCAGACCTAGAGCGACCTGCCGGTCAATCCACTCCGGCGTCGGTGTGCGAATCGACGCGACCGACGGCGATGATGCGAGCATATGGGATGCGAAATGGGGTTTGACCTCGTGGACCCGGCCGGCCAATTCCCGGCGCTCCAGGCCGGCGGCGAAATGTTGATCCACTACCTCGGCAATATGTCGCAAATACAACATAAGCGCTGTAATCGACTCCTGCCCGCCTGATTCGCCACGGCCGGGCACGATAGTCTTGACATCATCTATGCCGGCCTCCAGTCGCTCAAGGCTAGCGATCCAGTCGTAGAGGCACATTTCACTGAGCGGCGGATGGGTCCCGCCAACCAAGCTGTCGCCAATGAAGAGGACGCCCCCGTCCGGCCAATGGACCCAGATATTGCCTGGAGTGGGTCCAGCGGCGCTGATTAGGGTGAGGTCACGACCGGCCGGATGTAGCGTCATCATCTCGCTAAAGCTCACAGCCGCCTGATCCACCGGACTGCTCGTAAGTTCTCGTCCCAGTAAAGGATTGCGTTGGACCAAGCTGTCGAGCAATTGTTGAGGGTATCGTCTGTCATAGCCGCTGAGCTTATCGCTGACCACCTGATGGGTTACGATTGGCGCGTTCATCCAACGCGTGTTAAGAACGCGGTCGCCGTGATAGTCGGTAAGGATTAGATACATCACGCCACGTCCGTGAAGTCGTTCGACACGGTTCGTCCAGTCTCGAGCGTCGCGAGGATATGAAGGCATGTCAATGCAAACGACGCCATCGCCGGTCAAGATGGCGCCAACGTTCACGCCCTCATACGCTGTTTCAATGAATACGCCGTCAGCGATTTCTTTCATGACGATGCTTATCCTGTCAACATGGAACGAACGAACTGTTCGGCGGCGCGCATGGCATCGAGGATCTGGCGTTCGCTGGCTTTTTGTCCGCCGCCCTGAGCGAATGTCGCTGATCCGCCGCCGGATGCGTCACCAAGCAACTGTAGAGCTTCCTGCAGCGCGGCATTCATGGGCACTTCCATGTCGTCGGACCGGGCGAATATCAACTGAGCCTTTGGTCCGGAAAGCCCGATTAAGATAACGGTCTTGTCGCGCTTTGCCAGGCGGCCGGCCAGAGAGCGCAACTCTCGAGGATCACGATGATTAAATGCTTTGTTAATGACAAGAACGTCGCCGATCTGATTGCCGGCTCTGGCGAGATTCTCGGCTTCGAAGTGATGCAGTTGATCGGTATTGTGCTTGAGCGATCGGCGAGCAGATTTCAGTTCGTCGCGAAGCTTAGCAATCGACCTCTCCAATTCCCAATAGCCGGTCGTCATCTCGCCTGACAATCGTTCCAAAATCTTGTTTTTCCGATCGTAGTCGGTCAACGCACGTTGGCCACAGAAGAATTCAATACGACATTTTCCTCCCAGACGCTCCGTTTTAGTGACCTTTATCAAACCCACTTCACCGGTACGGGCCACATGGGTGCCGCCGCAGGCCGACATGTCGAATGAGTCAATGATCACCAGGCGCAGTATACCATCCTTCGCTTCAGGCAGTTTGCGCAGCGGCAGCTGTTGAGCCTCGTGGGTATCGACGAAGCGGACGGTGACCGGGCGATTCTGCCATACAATTTCGTTACTCAGACGCTCGGCCTCAAAGATCTTCTCAGCGGACAGCTCTTTTGCATCCAGGTCAATCGTGCTCGATTCGGCGCTCATGTGAAAGCCTATGGTCGCCGCCCCGACTTCCTGGACAAAAGCCTGGGACAAAATGTGCTGGCCAGTGTGTTGCTGCATATGATCGAATCGGGTTGGCCAGTCAACCCTTCCTTCTACGCTCTCGGCCTGCAGACGGTCGGCCAGCAGGTGAACCACTGCCCCATCCTCGTCACGTATAGCGACGTCCTGAACTGGGACGCCATTGATGTGACCGATATCATGCCGCTGCCCGCCTGAAGCTGGGTAGAAATAGGTCCGGTCTAACACGAGCCCCGGATGACCATCGCTGCTCAAGCGCTCGACTACGCGAGCCCGGAAGTTGATGGCATAGGAGTCGTGATAGTAGAGCAGTTCAGTCATGGTCAGCAATCAGGCTTCAGAGCCAAGGGCGCTCGATTGGTCACGAGTGTAAGTAGAACTGCCTATGTAGCGACGAGTCAGGGGCAAACATAGGCACCCTCGACAACCAGACGATCCGACTTTAGACAACATTGGTTCTGAGCGGCAGCCTCACGAAGATCGGTCAGGACAATCTGCTACCGTGCTCACTCCTAGTAACTGATGATGTACGGTAGTATAGCACAGTGACGGAGGCCATTCTAATGTGTTGGGTGATTTTCGAGGCTCTCGGGAGCGAAGTGTAGCCAGCTCACTGCGTACCTCGCGCCAGGGGGTGGTCTAAGCGTCGCTCTGGCCCCGTCGAGGCCATTGCTTTGCGCAATAGCTGCAATTGCTCTGGTTTGTCAACGTCCATAGCCAATTGAGCGTGGGGCGTGAGCTGCACCGAAACGGGCCGGCCGATCACGGTCTCCGCGCGGTGCTCGATTCCGGCCAAAGTTAGCCTACTTAGCCACAAGGCCAACAAAGTTCCAAGGCCGACTATCCTGGCCAGTTTCCAGGGACGCTTTCGGCCGGCAGCCATATCGTGTAGCAACTGGGAATTTTCACTGGCCAGCCGTGCATCGGCAATAAACATGTCGGCACCGGCGACCTGCATGTCCTTTAGCCGCACGAAGGTACGCGCCGAATTAGGGTAGCTTCTTTCCATCGTCTGACGGTCGACCATGAAATAATAGGCTGCCTTTTCGAATGGGCGACAGCCGTCGACGATGTCGTCGACTATGTCGCTGCTGACCGCCGGAATGTCGGCCGAGCTGAACAGAACGTGTTTCGTCTCCGGGCGGCGCTCCAGAAGACGGGACAATCCGGCCAGGCCGTTGGCGACGAGACCGCCCTGATCGGCGATTGTTTCCAGCGGCTGGCCTTTGTCTAGATTAACGTCAGCATCCAGCCCAACCAGCACCACGCGATCGATGCTTTCAGCTCCATGCAACGCCTGCAGCACAAGTTCGACAATGGGGCGGCCGTCGATTTCCAACAGCGCCTTGGGCTCGCCCTGCGTTTCGACATATAAGGGATCTTTTGGCTCAGGCCGGCCACCGGCTACCAGTACGCAATCCATCGCTATCTCGTGTACATTGCATCTGTAGAACCGATTGGGGAATTATGGTGGATCATGAGCAATATGATCTTATGGGGCAGGGTGAGACGCAAGGCCGCGACGGCGTCGATGCGACCGTGACCAAAGACGGCGTTGGGAACCTGATCGCCAGGCAAATGGAAACAGGTCTGGGAGCTGGTCTTGTGCACGGCCGAATCCAGGATTAGACTCTCCAGACGGTCCACCTGACCGGCAAGATTTGGCACGGCCGAAATGAGCAGAGCGGCCAGGCCTGCGACGTGAGGGGCGGCCATACTTGTTCCGGAGAGAGTATTGTAGCCACCGTTCAGGTAACTTGATCGGATCGCAGAACCAGGAGCAACGACGTCCGGTTTCTGTCGCCCACTGCCATCTATCAGAACCGGTCCACGACTACTATAGCTGGCGATGTGGTCGCTGGATGTGGTGGCACCGACGGTAAGTGACGCGTCGTAAATAGCGGCCGGCGTATCGATTGTCGCGCAACCCGGTCCCCTGTTGCCGGCCGATTGGACGGTCAGGATACCGGCCGCGCGCACGGCGTCAACCGCATCCTGCAAGATCCCAGGATCGTTGCAGCCTTCGTCAGGCGGACAGCTCCAGGAGTTGTTGATAATATCGGGCGCCATGGATGGTTCCGGGTCGCTTCCATCGATTTTAGTGGGGGCGATGAACCACTCGAAACATTCAATGTAGGTGGCCGGCGTGCCCACGCCTCTATCCATGTTTCGGCAGCCGATCCAGCGCGCGGCCGGGGCCACGCCGATCTTGTTGCTGCCGCCATCATCGCCGACCATGGTCCCCATTGTGTGTGTGCCATGCCCATGATCGTCGCAAGGTTCATCTGAGTCCGCGCCGCAGACGCCGTCGCTCGAATGGATGGCGTCATGCCAGTTGTAGTCGTGATTTTCGCTTTGGCCGTCCCAGCCACGGTATTGGTTTATCAAAGCATCGTGACGCCAGTCGTAGCCAGTATCTTGACCGCCGATCACAACTCCTCGACCGTCGATGGCCCGTTGCCAAAGCTCCGGCGCACCGATCAGGGAGAGATTCCATTCGACTGTCTCAGTCGCGTCGGGATTTAAACCTGGATCCTGGGTAACCGGAGCATCGAACGGTAAACGCGGATTGCCGTAGATGTACTTCACATCTTGACGCTGGGCCAGTTGCCGCAGAATATCTGCGTCCGCCTTGACCCAAACGGCATTGACGATCCAGAAAGGGCGGTAAGTTACGCCAGAGGATAGTCCGGCATTTGACAGTTCGGCCAGTAGATCGGCTTGCGAGGCGCTGGCTGTTTCGCGCAAGGCTCTGTAAGTGAAACGTCCTTTTGCAAGCTTTGAGCTTTGCTCGCGAGCCATGCTTAAATCTGTCCGTTCGGTCAGCAACACAATGAACTCTACTTCTTCGGCCTCCTGATAGGCGGCCAAGACAGCTGGATCGACCGCTGCCCGCCAGGCGCCAGCTCCCGCATTTCGCGCGGCCAGCAATGCGATTAATGCCGACAGCAACAGCAGTAGGGGAGTGATTCGATGAGCTCTGGATTTCAAATAGGCTGGCCGGGTCATGGTAGAGAGCGGGAGTTGCGGGCAAGAGTGCGATATGCTCAAGTGTGTGAATCGCGTAAGTATCGAAGATCGTGGCCAACGGTGCGGCCGCTCAGTTTTGGGATTAGCGGCAGCGCGCGCTGCGCATGCGATCCACGGAATCGGCTCAGTGCCTCGCTGATCAATTCATCGTCGAATCCGGCCCCGGCAGCCTCTTCGGCCGAGTATCTCTCGTCAAACAGCAAGTATAACAGAGGATCGACTTGACCATACGTATTTTGCGAAACCGCGCTACCCAAATGGGCACCGAGTTGGTCCGAATCGCCGCTTATCCTCAAAAGCTTCTCCGGCAAACCGAGTTCGGCGACTAATCGCCTTGCCTGAGTTCGGTACAGATCACCCAGTGGATTAACGGCCGAAGCAAGGTCCCCATGAACTGTACCAAGGCCGAGCAGAAGATCGGATTTGTTGCTCGCGCCGATCACAAGAGCGCTTGTGACAGTGGCTCGATCGTATAAGACCGTCATTCGAACACGGGCAATGACGTCGCCGAGACGCGCGGTACTGGAATCCGCTGAATCTGATAGGACCAGGTCAACCAGCGGCTTGACGTCGACGACCTGGCAAACGATGCCGAGCTCTTGCTCCAGTAGCTCGATGCCGGCTGGAGGCATAGCTCGTGAATTTGAGGCGGGCATATGAATGGCGTCTACGCTCTCCGGGCCAATCGCATTGACAGCCAGGTAGCAGGCCAGAGTCGTGTCAAGGTCGCCCGTGACGCTAAGGACCGCGCGTTGGAAGCCTGCCTTGGTGATCTCGTTCTTCAGGAATCCGACCAGCACCTGTTGCGTAACTCGGGCATCAATTCTCAGCGGATCATCATTCATGAATAGCGATTCCTCGTTAGGTGAGTGGATTTGACCGGGATGAGGCGTACGTGGCACGGGCCTACGTCAGGCTAGCGCTCATCGCCGGAGGCAAAGCACTCAAGCCGACTCTTTCTTGTACTGGGCCCGCACGTTAATGGCGATACCGCCTCGCACACCGAACTCAGCCATGACTTCGCACCGGCGAGGTTCCAAGGCGGCGACCAGATCGTCCAAGATGACGTTGGTAACGTGCTCATGAAACACTCCTTCGTTTCGGAACGACCAGAAATAGAGTTTGAGCGACTTCGACTCGACGATCTTCTGATCTGGCACATATCGTATGGTAATCCTGGCGAAGTCCGGCTGGCCCGTGGCCGGGCAGACGCAGGTGAATTCGTCGGTGGTCAATTCGACAGAATAGTCGCGGTTTGGGTGGCGATTCGGGAAAGTTTCCAGTTGTTTGTTCGGCCGGGTCTTGCCAAGCCCAAGGTGGGTCAGGCCGGTCAAATCTGATTCTTGGGTCATGTCAAGTACCTCTCTATCTTCCAGCCACTCATCCAAATATCATTGGCGACTCCCCGGTCGCAGATACTCAGCGAAATGTGATTTCAACAGGTAAGATTAGCAGTGGTTTGTTCAAGTCCTGAGCAAGCTGCTCACGGGATAGGGTTTTTAATAGCGCCTCTGGTTCGTCGAGAGGCTTGGGCAGTATATGTTGGCTGCCGCTCGGGTGAAGATTGTAGACGGGCACATAATGGTGATCGTCAAATGGCAAGCCAGCCATTTCGGCGGCCATCTCAATTGCATCCGCAAAGTCGCCGTGCCCATCGACCAGTTTCTTCTCTAAAGCTTGACGACCAGTCCATAACCGGCCGCCACAGATTTCGTCAAGGTCATCTACGGGAATCGCGCGACTGTCGGCGACTATGTCCTTGAACCGTTCGTAGATGTCGGCGATTTCTGACCACAGTAGTTGCCGATCCTCTTCGCTCAGTGGGGCCATACCACTGTTGAGATCTGCCTTCTCGCCGCGCTTAAGGGCGACTCGCTTGACGCTAAGCTGCTCAAAAAGCCCTTGAGTACTCAGGTGTAGCGTCACAACGCCAATCGAGCCGGTCAAAGTCAAGGGCTGCGACATGATATGCCCGCCGGCGGCGGCGACGTAGTAACCTCCGGAGGCAGCGATATTGCCCATGTAGGCGACAACCGGTATTCGCTTGGCGAGTCGGCGCACCTGGCGCCAGATCAGATCGGATGCCAGGGCCGAACCACCGCCGGAGTCAACACGGAGGATGAGGGCGGCCAGGCGCCGGTCTTTCTCTGCCCGGCGCAGCAACCTACTCATCGTGCTTTCACCACTTATTGCATCGCCGAACCAGGGAATGGGTAAGGGAGAGCTGCGACTGGCTCCCATGCCGATCCGGCCGACCAGGGATACGACGCCGATGTAGTTGCGCGACGGCCGACGAGGCTTCTCCAGAAGTATGGACTGGGCCGCGGACCAGGCGGCCATTCTGGCCTTAGGGCGAGCCCGCTCAGATTCTTCTTCGACAGGCTCATCTTGACGATCGGCGGCCGGTTTCGAAGTTGCTGGCTCTTGCCTGTTTTCTGCCAACCAGTAAGGTAACCCATCCTCGTAGGCGATGTGGTCAATCAGCCCGGAGCTCATTGCCCTTTCGGCCGGCATTGGCGCTCCATCAATGAGGTCCTTGATTTCTGAATTAGACAAACCGCGTCCGGCGGCCATCGCGGACGTGACTTGGTCATAGGCATCGTCCAGAAGCCAGTTGAGTTGCTGTTCCTGCTCGGGCGTCATATCGCTTTCGCCGAGTTCGTTGTACCCGGTCTTGAAAGGTGAGATCTGGACTACATCGGCCTCGATCCCAACCCGGCTGAGAGCATCTCTTAGAAAGATCGTTTCTGTGCGCATGCCCAATACCTCAAAGCGGGATATGGGCGGCGCAACTATCTGGTCGGCAGCGGAGGCAACGAAATAATGAGGCAGGTCCAAATAAGGAGAATAGACCACTGTGTGTTTGCCAGCTTTGCTCACTCTCTGGATAGCGCGCCGAAGATTCTGTAGAGTAGCCAGCCCGGCGACCAGACCCTGAAATACGAAGACGACGCCTTTAACGTTGTTGGCGTCGGCGACCGCCCCCAATTGGTAGTTGAGCATCTCCATGGTGAGTGGAGGCGCCGGCAAGGGCAACCGGCGCTGCAAGAATCCGCGTGGCGGCCGGGATCGCTCTGGGAGCGAGCCGCTTAAGGGTATCACTACGTAGTCAACTTCAAGGCCACGCAGGCGGCGCAATTGATTCCGGAAACCTACGCCAGCCCGGTCCAAACCAATTAGAAAGGCCCGCCATATCTGTCCTATTTCGCTGGCTAGTTCGCCGAAGAATGTCCTGTTAGCTTCTCTGGATTCCATCAGGTACCGTCGTTGTTACCGGAGGTCGGAACTTCGGCAAATGATAGTTTACTGCCCGCAAATCGCAAAGTTCGTTTAGCTCTGTTATAATAATATGAGAGATGCAGTAGAAACAGGGAGCTGGGATATGCCTGGCTGAGAGCGCGGCCTGTATTGTCGCGGACCTGCGGAACCTGATCCGGGTAATGCCGGCGTAGGAATCATTGGAGACGAATTCTAGCCAGAGCCAGCGACCGCCCGGATAGGGCGGTCTTTTTGTTTGCAACCTGAGGCGACTATCGATGAGCATCCTAGTTTTCGCAAACGGCGAGTTGGGTCCGGCCAGGTGGGCAGAAGTTTACCTGGAAACTGCGACAGCGATAATCGCTGCCGATGGCGGTGTACACCATATACTGGCCCTAGGCCGAATGCCGGACGTTGTGATTGGCGATCTAGACTCAATAATGCCGGCCGTGCTAGACGAATTAGGCGCGGCAGCCGTCGAATTCGTTGTTTATCCGAAAGAGAAGGACGCCTCTGATCTTGAACTGGCATTGCACTACGCCGCCACCAAGTACAATGAGGAGATTTTGATCTTGGGCTCGCTCGGCGGTCGGCTCGACCAATTGTTGGCCAACGTGCTGATGTTGACCGATCCACTGCTACAAAACAGGAAAGTCAGAATTGTCGAGGCGCATCAGCAGGCGTGGGTCATCGACGCAAACAGGAGCCGTATAAAAGGAGCGCGCGGGGATCTCCTCTCCCTTCTGCCACTCCAAGGGGACGTACTCGTCAGTAGTACGAAGGGCCTGCGCTGGGAACTAAAGGACGAGCATCTGGAGTTCGGAAAGTCACGGGGCGTCAGCAACGTCATGACCACCGATTCGGCGCAGGTTGAAGTGGGGGCAGGTACGCTGCTATGCATTCATACCGACAGAAGGTGGAAGCGTTAGAGGATGTCTGGACTAGCTGGCACAGCACCTATGTCAATGATGGTACTGACAGTTCCGTTTTCATGTTGGCAATAAGAGGAAGCAATACGATGCAAAAGGTAACGCTTTACGTAGTTGTGATCTTACTGATGACGGCCGGTTGCTCGGGAGAATCCGATATGGGTGATTCGGGTGCGGACGAGCCGGCCGAACTGGTATTGATGAGCCATGATAGTTTCGCACTGAGCGAGAGCGTTCTGGAGTTGTTTGAAGAAGAGTACGATGCGCAGGTGACGCTCTTGCCAGCAGGCGACGCCGGCTCGGCGTTGAACCAGGCCATACTAGCCAAGAACGATCCGCTGGCCGATGTGTTTTTCGGCGTTGACAATACATTTCTAGGCCGGGCCCTTGAAGCCGATATCTTCGAGCCCTACAGCTCGCCGGCTCTTGCCCAAGTTCCTGACGAATACAAGCAAGATGATAGTCACCGGTTGCTGCCGGTGGACTATGGCGACGTGTGTTTGAATTACGATCGGGGGTGGTTTGACGAACGAGGACAGACGCCACCCGGATCACTAACAGATCTGGCGGCTCCCGAATATCGATCACTGTTCGTGGTGGAGAATCCGGCTACGTCAAGCCCGGGACTGGCCTTTTTGCTGGCGACGATTGACACTTTTGGCGAGGAAGGCGAGTACACATATCTGGATTTCTGGCGGGAGTTACGGGAAAACGACGTCTTGATCACCGACGGCTGGGAGGATGCCTATTTCGGTCATTTCAGCGCCGCCGGCGATGGCGACCGGCCGCTGGTGGTTTCGTACGCCAGCAGTCCACCGGCCGAAGTAATCTTCGCCGATCCGCCCGTAGACGAACCGCCGACGGCCAGCATCACGGCGTCCGGCATGTGCTTTCGTCAGGTCGAGTTTATCGGCATCTTGAAAGGAACCGAAAGAAGAGAGTTGGCTGAGGCGTTCGTTGATTTTGCCCTGGCGAAGGAGTTTCAAGAGGACATCCCGCTCAACATGTTCGTGTTTCCAGTGAACGAGGAGGCCAAATTACCAGAGGTATTCGAGCGCTGGGCCAAACTATCGGCCGAACCGGCGACGCTGGACGCCGAGGATATAGATGTGAATCGAGAAGACTGGATAGAAGACTGGACGTCAACGGTATTGCGTTAAGCAGGCGGCCCGTCAACCTGGGCTCGGAGTTGGCCGCAACCAGCCTTGATATCGATCCCGCGCCGCCTGCGGACGGTGCTAGGCAATCCATAAGCCGTCAAGACGGCCTGGAATTCGCGCACGGTTGTCGAGTCGCTAGGCCGTCCACCATAGTCATCAGTTGGATTCAGAGGGATGAGGTTGACGTGCGCGTCCAACCCGCGCAGGAGCCGGCCGAGCTCATGGGCTTCGTCGGTGCTATCGTTGGCGCCGGCTATCAAGGCCCATTCGAAGAAGATACGCCGGCCGCGCCTGGCGATGTAGTAACGGCAGGCGTCAATGATCTGCGCCAATGGCCAGCGTTGACCGACTGGCACGAGCGCTGATCGCTTGTCGTCACTGCTCGCATGCAGGCTCACGGCCAGATTGACCGGGGCGGCATCATCGGCCAGGCGCCTGATGCCGTCTGGCAGACCCACCGTGCTCAGCGTGATGTGTTTTGGCGCAATGGCCAGACCTCTGTCATCCATCATGATTGACAAAGCAGTCAAAGTGGCCTCGTAATTGTGGAGCGGCTCGCCCATGCCCATTAGAACGATGTTGCGCAGTCGCTCGCCCCGCTTCCTCAACTGGCGTACGACGTACATGGTCTGGGCCACAATCTCGCCTGGGCTCAGGTGGCGAACAAAGCCCATTTGGCCTGTGGCGCAGAAAACGCAGCCCATGGCGCAGCCAACCTGGGTGCTGATACAAGCGATGGTCCGGCCGGGGTAACGCATCAACACTGTCTCGACGGTCTGACCGTCGTCCAGGCGCAGTAGGTACTTGACAGTTTGATCGTCCTGACTACGGGCTTCTGCAACGCAATGGGGCCCGTTAAGGTAAGCGAAACGTTGTAGTTGCTGGTCCAAATCGGAACGCAAATAGGCGCAATCGGCAATGCTGGTCGACAAATTGACATAAAGACACTCCCAGAGGCGCCTGGCATGGAAATCTCCGTACCCCCAGCCAGCGAGGATGGCTGACAGCGAATCGTACGTCTTATCGTACAAATAGAAGCGGCCGGCCAAATTCTCGGCGCGCATGTCAGAATGGCCAGAAGCTAAAAAGGCCCTCAGCATGAGGGCCTAAACGACAACCGAGGTTGAGCGTACGAGCGTAAAAGATGATTGTCAGAAGAGCCCCCAGTCTCCACCTGCCCCTTCTTCCATCATAGATGGATCCCACAGCTCAGTGCCTACTTCAACCACAGAGCCGCCACCGGAGACAGTGTCGGCGGCAATCCGCACCTGCTCAATCAGGGCCGGGCCGTAGGGACAGAATGGGGTGGTCATGATCATGGTGATCTTGGTCTGTTCCTCTGAAGTCTCAATTTCACGAATTAAGCCCAATTCCACCACATTGAGGCCGATCTCCGGGTCGATTACCTGGCGAAGCGCCTCTCTAATCTCGTCTTCTTTTGTGCTTATCATTAGGAGAGTCCCCTGGTAATTAGCTAGCCAACAGTCAATCGCCGTTTCGAGATGTCTTAATTTGGCTCGCCGGCCGGTACCTGAACCGTAAACTCACAAGAAGGATCGCCATTAAGCATGCAACTATTCTGGACGATCTCGGTGGCCAGTACAACCTGCATCAATTGCTTGTCAAACGAGCATACCTCGCTGTGCTTTTGTCCTACCGAGTAGTAGGGGCAGCTATACTCGTTGAGCAGGTAACCTTCGGCCGTCGACTCCCACGCTGCCAGGAAGCCTTCGGCAGCCAGCAACTCCACCAGGTAGTCCAGTCGCTGCTCAAAACTCAAACCATGCAGGCGGTCCTGGTGCTCGGCGGCCAGGCGGTCGACCACGTCATTAAACATCTCGGTGACGACTTCGGCCGGAAAACGCGCTTTCAATTCATCCAGCAACATGCTGCTCAATCGAACGTAGCGTTGGGGGAACAGTTCGTGGCCTTTGTCACTCAGGCTATAGACGTAGTAGGGGCGGCCAACTTTGCGGCGCACGCTACGAGTCCGCAACAGGCCCTCAGCCTGAAGCGAGTTCAAATGATGCCGAACGGTCACCGGCGAGACGTCGGCCGCCTTAGCCAGATCGTCGACAGTGGCTTCATTGGCCTGCTTGATCGCCTCAAGTATGACGTCCCTGGTACTGGATTTACCGTTGTCAGTTGAGGTATTCACGTTAAAATCCACCCATGCGGACCGCATTATAGCACGCGCGGACTTGACTGTCAATGTTCATATTTTTATCATAAATATTATAAATATTGACGACGACTGGGGGCTGTGTTATACTCTGGCGCACCGTGGCAAAGGATAGATTGCCAATCAAAAGAAGTGACAAAATGGGCAGGACGTCGTGGCGTCAGCCTTTAACGCTTGACCGACCAACTTGTTCATGTTTTTGAAGGAGATTCGTATCGAATGACAACCGCACTAGAAATTAAGAATCTGCACGTTAGTGTGGAAGACCAGCCGATTTTGAACGGCATTGATCTGCTGGTTAAGCAGGGTGAGATTCACGCCCTGATGGGGCCGAATGGTTCGGGAAAGAGCACGCTAGCTTACACCCTGGCCGGGCATCCCGCGTACGAGGTAACGGGAGGCGACGTCATTTTTGACGGTCTCGATCTACTGGACATGGAGGCCGATGAGCGATCGCGAGCTGGCCTCTTCCTTGCATTCCAGTACCCGATTGCCGTTCCGGGGGTGACTGTGGCGAACTTCCTGCGACAGTCACTCAATGCTCGCCGTAGAGCAGTAGATCCGGATGACAAGGGCGTTCCTATCCCAGCTTTCCGCAAGCTACTCAAGGAGAAGATGGACCAGCTCAGCATCGATCATAGTTTCGCCGGGCGGTATCTGAACGAAGGGTTTTCTGGCGGCGAGAAGAAGCGGGCTGAGATCCTTCAGATGGCAACACTAGAGCCAAAGATCTCTATCCTTGACGAAACGGATTCAGGCCTGGACATCGACGCGTTGCGAATCGTGGCCGAAGGGGCAAATTCTCTGCATGACTCGATGGGGATGGGCATGTTGGTCATCACCCACTACCAGCGAATTCTGAATTACATCCAGCCGGATCGTGTTCATGTCATGCTGAAGGGCCGCGTCGTCGAGAGCGGTGGTCCCGAATTGGCCCTGCAGTTAGAAGAGAAGGGCTATGATTGGCTGCGAAAGAAACACGGCGCCCCGAAGGAGGCATAAGGCATGGCTTCGACAGTAGATCGCGAATTAGCGGAAAAGGAAGTGGTCGCCGGCGTCAATGTCCAATACGCCGAGAAATACGGCTTCGCCGATGCTGAAGATTATGTCTTTAAGGCCGAAAAGGGCCTAGACGAAAACCTGATCCGGCACATGTCCCGGACGAAGGGCGAGCCTGAATGGATGCTAGGTCTCCGGTTGCAGGCCTACCAGCACTTTCTAGATCGGCCGATGCCGGAATGGGGCGCTGACCTGTCAGACATTGACTTCGACGACATCTATTACTACATCAAGCCATCGGAGCGCCAAGGCGACGACTGGGAGGATGTGCCGCCATACATCAAGGATACTTTCAACAAGCTGGGCATTCCGGAGGCGGAGCAGAAGTTTCTGGCCGGCGTAGCGGCCCAATATGAGTCTGAGGTTGTCTACCACAAGATGAAGGAGGAGCTGGAGAAGCAGGGCGTCATCTTCCTGGGAATGGATGAAGGCCTAGCCCAGCACCCGGAGATCGTCAAGGAGTACTTCGGCACGGTTATCCCGATCAACGATAACAAGTTCGCGTCCTTAAATACGGCCGTGTGGTCGGGTGGCAGCTTCATTTATGTTCCGCCGGGCGTGCGAGTCGAGATGCCGCTGCAGGCCTATTTTCGCATCAACGCTAAGAATGTAGGCCAGTTCGAGCGGACCTTGATCGTGATCGACGAAGGGGCCTATTGTCACTACGTAGAGGGTTGCACGGCGCCAATTTACTCGACGGACTCGTTACACTCGGCCGTGGTTGAAATCGTGGTGAAGCGAGGCGGTCGTTGCCGGTATACGACAATTCAGAATTGGTCGAACAATGTGTACAACCTGGTGACCAAACGCACCAAGGCCTACGAGAATGCGACGATGGAATGGGTAGACGGCAACCTGGGATCGAAGGTGACGATGAAGTATCCGGCGGTTTACCTCATGGAGCCAGGCGCGCACGGCGAAATACTATCGATCGCCTTCGCCGGGACAGGACAGCATCAAGACGCTGGCGGAAAGGTCGTCCATGTAGCGCCCAATACGTCAAGCCGGATCATATCGAAGTCGTTGAGTAAGTCCGGCGGCCGGGCCTCCTATCGCGGCCTGTTGAAGGTGCACGAGGGAGCGCATAGTTCGAGATCGAATGTGGTCTGCGATGCGTTGCTATTGGACGACAAGAGTCGCTCTGACACCTACCCTTACATAGAGATCGACGAGGACGATGTGACTATCGGTCATGAGGCTTCGGTTAGCAAGATCGGTGAAGAGCAGCTGTTCTACATGATGAGCCGTGGTCTCAGCGAAGAGATGGCCAGCACGATGATAGTGAACGGATTCATCGAACCGCTGGTGAAAGAATTGCCGATGGAATACGCGGTAGAGATGAACAGGCTGATCCAACTACAAATGGAAGGTTCGATCGGCTAGCGCCGCCTTGCCCGGCAGGCCTTTGTTGACCAGATGGGTTGGGTCCATTGGGGATACATTGGCGGAAAACTGATCAACATACGTCGTGAACAAAAGGACGCGGCGATAGCATGAGGGAATAGATGACGAGGTTTACACGAGAGGCTTTGGTAGAACTCTCAAATGTGTTAGTCGAACCGGCATGGATGCGCGACTTCCGCTTGGAGGCGTTTGAGCAGTATGAACAGCTGCCCGTGCCCACAACCGAAGACGAGCCCTGGCGTCTAACCAACATCCGGCGTCTGAAGCTGGACGAGATTGGTCCATCCTTGAATGGCAATGGCGCGGCGAACAACTTGCCGGCATACCTGGGTGAGCAGTTGACCGAGGACGCCACCGGCGGCATCCTGGTGGAAGTTGACGGAGTGGTGGTCCAGTTTGAGTTGGACCAGGTGGCCAAGGATCAAGGGATCGTTTTTTGCGATATGCATACGGCCGTGCGTGAACATGGCGACCTGGTCAGGAAGCATTTCATGACCGAGGCTGTTCGGGTGAATGAGGGCAAGTTCGCCGCGTTGCACGGCGCTTTCTGGCGGGGCGGCACCTTTCTCTATGTACCCAGGGGTGTAAAAGCGCCGCCGATGCACAGCGCTCTGTGGTCGAATAGCGGCAAAACATTCTCGCACACGCTGGTGGTCCT
>CP070688.1:3314413-3333485 GCA_020353135.1 Chloroflexota bacterium | reverse complement strand
ATACATGTAAGACACCAGGTCTCAACCATTCGTGGGAAAGGACTGGTTGTTACTGAACCGAAGACCGACAAAGCACGTCGTCCTGTCACCATACCAGAGAGCACAAAGAAATATCTTGAAGAGCACCTGTGGGGTAGGGAGGATGGGTTGATCTTCACGACTTCTACAGGCAAACCGATTTCTCCAAGAAACTTGCTTAGACACTTTAAGCAAGTGATAGAGAAGGAAGGTTTGGTGATGATACGATTCCATGACCTTCGCCATACCCATGCAACGCTATTATTAGCAGCCGGCGTTCATCCGAAAGTGGTTCAGGAAAGACTCGGACATTCGCAAATTTCGCTTACGTTGGATACTTACTCTCACGTTATCCCATCGCTTCAGGATGAAGCGGCTGAGCAGTTTGATAAAATCGTAGCTTATTCGTAGCTTATACGATAGCATTTAATTCACACAATGCTCATTAGGAATATTTGGTGGCTCACAGGGGGAAAACCACCTCCTTAGAATGCTCTAAATACACACAATGGACACGCTTACCCTCGCTCTCCTAATGCGTAGGTTGGCCGTTCGAGTCGGCCCGAGGGTACTCCCCCAGAAGTCGTAGGTCTCTGAAACCTGCGACGTTTTAGCTCACCCGGCCCGGCAGGGTGACTTCAACATCGCTGGAAGAAGCTCGGGCGGGTCCGCACCCGCCCGAGCTAAGTGCTACACAGGTCTAAGAATGGCGTCCCATTAGCGGTGGTAGAAACAGTTCTGGGAGTTACGCCCTTCGAACTCAGGGTATCGGAAACACCAAACGCCCTCTCACTCCCGGAACGATCGGCGCGGTCTGGGCGTCGCCGTTGTAATTGAACTTGCCCGATCCGGCCGCGACGTACTTCACCATAGACACATTGCAGTGCGTGACGGCGTCTATGATCCTAATGCCGCTGTGGCGAACACGACGTGGAAGGGAACGCAATAGATGACCACGCCTTGGTACTCTGAAAGATCAATGCCGGCCGGAATCTCGTAGTTCTGGTTGCCCATGTTACCTTTCAACGAGCCGAGGTCGATGTAATCCTCGCCAACATCTTCGCGGCTCGTCGGTGATGGATGCTTGGTCAAGATCACATGCAGGTCCGGCCCATTGGTTACCGAGAACTCTTCAAAGCGCAAGACGCGTTGGTCCCCTTGTTGATAGATAATCGCGCTGCCTGAACCCTGGTGGAAGCTGTCGGCGCCGACGAATTCACCTCGGGCGACGGCCGTCCACTCATCGGCCATCATGTCGTCCGTTACAGCTTTGTCCATCATCACGACCGCGGCCGTGTTCATGACCTGATCTGCGACGGCCTCTCGATCCTCCTCGGACAGGCTCTCGATGGTCGCCATATCGGGCATGGCGGCCATGAATTCCTTCTCCAAATCCATCCTCTCCGTTTCTGGCATGGCCGCGACGGCGGCCTCGTCCGGCGCTTCGAAGGGAAAGGCTTCGTCCACCGTATTGTCGATGAGTAGAGGGGAACCCAAATACCAGCCAACGGCGATGACGGCCGCCAGGCCAATTATCCCTACAATAATGATGAGCGTTCTTTTGTTCATGGTTTCCTTTTCCAGCACATTCCAGGCTTTCTGTCAGCTAGTAGACCCCGTGAAGACTTTTTAGCCCAGCGTTGTCAAAAGTATCACTATTTTAGTGTGGCACAAAATTCTTGTGCCCAGCTTAATTCTCCTTACAGGCATATTACCGTTCTGACGATGGTTCACAATCCGGCCTGATGGCATTTCTCGGGTCCCAGCAAACACAGCTGCGCTTTTTTCGAAGTCGCGAGTGCGGCTCGTTCAGCAGCTCAGTCGACGAGCCCGTACCTCAAAGCGCAAGCCACGGCTTCGGCGCGGCTGTGAACATGAAGCTTTTGCAGGATATGCTGAATATGGTTGCGGACAGTGTTGGGGGCGATGAATAGGGTCTGAGCTATCTGGCGGGTGCCATGGCCATCTACCAATAAGCGCAGAACCTCTCGTTCGCGGGGAGTCAGTTCGTCAAAGGAAGGTTCTCTGGCCGAAGAAGACGCGGGTGATGGATCGGCGCCATTCCGGGCCACATCCAGTACCCTGTTGAATAGCGCCTCGATATCTCTGTTGTTTGTGCTATCGCGAAAGAGGTGAAGAATGTAAGTTTTCTCTTCCTTCTCCTGCTCGCGATAGGCGACGATACTCATGTTCAGCCATTGCCGTTCCCCCTTTTTCGTAAGCGCCTTGATATCGTAATTTGCCACAGGTTGGCGCCTGGACACGGCTTTCGCTACGCTACAATAGGCTTCGCAGAACAGGCGGTGGCGTTCGTCGAGACCTTGCAGCAACTGGTAGCACGGGTAACCAATTGATTCGCTCTTGTCGAAGCCCAGAATATCCTGCGCTGCTTGATTCCAGTAGACAATGTTTAGTTCTGTATCTACGGCAAAAGCGCCATCACCGGTGCTTTCGAGTAGTTCCATGATTTTCGCCAAAATCAATCTCCCGTACAGAGTAAGGTCAAACAGCTACCGATTGTTTGGACACTTAGCGAAGTATGTTCGACGAAGAATAATGGTGTCTTAAGGATTCGTTACAGAACTCTTACGGTTGCTACGGTAAAACTGCCAGAAAAGCGAGAACAGCCCGGAACGTATCGCGCAGGCGCGCGTCGGCGAGGGAATAACACTTCGCGCCTTCACAGTTGCGACTGTCTAGAAATCCGGCCGCGCAGAGCTGTGTCAGTTGTCGCGAGGCGGTCGACTGGGTGAGATCAAGCTCAGACATTATCTTCTGAGAACGCTGCTCGCCATTGTCGGCTACGTAGCGCAAGATGCGCAGACGCGTATCGTCGGCAAGCGCGTTGAGTCGCACCACCAATTCGTTGCGGCTCAGATCGGGGGCGTACATCGTCGATCCCTTCGGCAAACGGGCGCCGAAAAACAAGACGAAGACGTCACCGTGAGGGAGCTTGCCCACGTATGGACCGACATGTGCCGAGGGCACGAAGACGAGACGCGAATGGGCTTCTTCAAGCGTGGGCCACTTAATTTCTGACAGTTGCTGACCGGTTACAAACCCGGCCGCTTCCTGGAAGGACATGTTCTTCAAGCCAGTCGCGCCAAAGGCGGCCACGGAATCCGCAAGCATAGGTTGCACACGATGCCATTCCGCTTTCAAGAAACGTTCCCACATCATACGAAGATGAGAAACGATCAGGGCCTGCATAGCAGCTGGGTCGATCACATAAGAGTAGGCCTTCTTTTCAATCGCCGGCTCGATGAACTCTTCGCCAAAACGGCCGATCAGGAAGTCGACGTAGTCATCGGGGCTGCGCAGCACTTGTTCGACTGAGTGATAGGGCGTGGGGTCGTCGCGAAGGTCCGGCATTTCGAAATAGGCGCCCAGCAGACGATCGCGCAAGGCACCAGGATCCATCGACTCTAGCCGATCGAGGTAGGCCTCGAAAGCGGGCCAGTCACGCCTGGGAAAGAGGGCGAAATGAAAGCCCTCGATCACAAGGCGGTGATTCTCCAGCTCGGCAGGAGTCAGGGCGTCGTGGGTATTTATGACCCATTGGCCAAGTCCCGAAACCCGATCCGCTTTTACAATGAGCGTCAAGCTATAGATGGCGTTGTGGACAGGCAACAAACTTACGGCGATGGTGCGCTGCAGTGGGTGAACGACTACTTCCGCTGGCGCCGGCATAGGAGTCTCCTGGGCGAAATCACCCGATTATTCACATTACCCGATAATATACATATGACAATTATAGCAAGTAAGCGGGGCGTTTCAAGCCGTGGGGCAACCAGGGTAGCGAAGTTGTCCCAGGACGTTAACTGAAAAAGAGTCGAAACTACAATTGCATCGTTTCACTAGCCTGGAAATACCCGGTCGACGAAGCTGTTGCGGAACAGGCCATGGGGATCGCATGGCTGACGCAGATGATTGAAGTCGTCATAGGCAGGGTACAATGCGCGAATCGCTTTGCCTGCCAACGAGAAGCTCTTGCCCCAATGCGGCCGCCCGGCGTAATCGCCGATCATCTCCTCGAAATCGGCGAAGTAAGGCGCGGCCCATTTTTCGTTGGCGACATAGGGGCCGATGTAGCAGCTGTCCCGGCCGTTGGTTGGGCTCATGGGGATGTCGTCGGCGGCCACGAAGCGCACTTCCACGATGAAATTTACCCGATAGTCGGCCCCGAGCACAATCTTCCGCAGCCGGTCGATGGCCTCGGCCGCGTATTCCACAGGGATAGCGTACTCTGTCTCTTGGTGCTTGGGGATGCCGCTGGGGACGGTCACGATCCTGTCGCTGCGGTCCACGCGCGAATGTGGGCCGAAAGCGACATTCTGGACCGTTCTGTTGATGGACGGGATGGCGCCCGGGAAGAACCGCCCGGCGGCGATCAGACCGGAAAAGGCAACACCCGAGATCCCACTCCGATCCAGGAAGCCGTTGAAGCCGGCGCCGCCCCGAGGCCGATCGGTCTTTTTGAAGGCATAGACCTGGATCTGGTCCGTACATGGCATCCACCAGAACTTGCAGTAGTCGTTGTCTCGCAGGGTGCTATCCAGATCGGCCAAAGCCTTGTCGAAGTCGACCAGCTCGAGCCGTTCCTCTAGATCGAAGGCCTCGACGCAGCCAAGAGTCAGCTCGGTGACCACGCCCAGGCAGCCCAGATTGACCCGGGCGGCCGCGAACAACTCCGGTTCGGTGCCGGCGTCCAGCTCGTGGACCTGGCCCAGGCCGTCGATCAGGCGCAGGCTCTCGACATAGGTTGACAGGATGCGTGTCCGGATGCCGGTGCCGTGACTGGCGGTGGCGATGTAACCGGCGGCCGTCTGCTTGACGATGGAGCCGAAGTTGTCCAGGGCCAGGCCGTGATCGGCCAGCGACTCGTTGACGCGCATCAGGGGTGCGCCCGCCTGCAGCTTGATGCTCTTGCCGTCCCGGTCCACATCGAGGATGCTGGACATGTTGTCGAATTGGATGGCCAGCGCCGGGACATCGGCGATATCCGACCAGGACAGTGCATTGCCGACCGGCTTCAGTCGTTTGCCTTCCTCGGCCGCCTGCTTAATCAAGGCGATGACGGCTTCTTCGTCGGCCGGCCTGTGAATCTGCTCCGGCCGCCAGATCTGGCTGCCGTCCCAATTTCGAATCGTCGTCATTGGAATACCCCCTTTTGGCGTCCGCCAATCAAGATACCGGTTCCTAGACCACAGTCTAGACCAGAAGTTGCGCCGAATCAATAGCAGTGACGGACCCCGTACGTTCTCCAAAACCTGAGGCGTCTCAATTACAATACACTAACCGGATCGATATCCACGACCCATGGGGCGGGGATGTGAAATCCGGCCAGCAGGCGGTTAGGATCGGGCGAGCGGATGACGATCTGCCAGCGGTAGCGGCCGTCCAGCCGGTTGAAGAAGGGCGGCAGCGGGCCGACCAATTCGGTAGCGCTAAGCGCCTTTTGGCGCGCTTCCAGCCGCAGCGCTTTGGCCAGCTGGCGGGCCTGGTGTTCGGCTCGACTATCGACTGGATCGGCGATTACCAGTTTGGCCATGCGCCTGAAGGGCGGCAATTTTTGCTTGGTCCGGAAGCGGATCTCGTCCAGGTAGAAACGGGTGTAGTCATGATCGGCCGCGGCCTGGATAGCGTAATGCTCAGGCTGGTATGTCTGGACGATGACCCGGCCGCCCAACAGTCCCCGCCCGGCCCGGCCGGCCACCTGGGCCAGCACCTGGAAGGCCCGCTCGCCGGTGCCATAGTCTGGCAATCCCAGCGAGACGTCGGCCGAGATGACGCCCACTAGCGTCACCAGCGGCAAGTCCAGCCCCTTGGCGATCATCTGGGTGCCCACCAGCACGTCAGCTTCGTGATTGATGAAGCTGGCTAGCAGCTCTTCGTGGCGGTCGCGGCCGGCGGTGGTGTCCCGATCCCAGCGGACGATACGGGCCTCGGGCCAGGCCTGGCCAACCAGCCGCTCGACTTCCTCCGTACCCAGGCCGAAATACTTGATCCGGTGAGAGTTGCAGCGGGGGCAGCGCTCCTGCTGGGGCTCTTTACGGCCGCAGTAGTGGCATTCCAACATCATGCCCGGCCGGTGATAGGTCAGGGGCATTTCGCAGCGCGGGCAGTTCAGCACCAGGCCGCAGTCGCGGCACATGACGAAACTGTTGGTGCCACGGCGATTGAGGAAAAGGATGGCCTGCTCGCCCCGCTCCAAGGTTTCATCCATCGCCTGCTGCAGGGCCCGGCTGAAGATGCTCCGGTTTCCGGCCCGCAATTCCTGGCGCAGGTCGACGATCTGGACCGGCGGCAACGGGATGGTTAGCGTCTCCTCAGGGTCGCCGGCAGTCTGCTCATAGGTGCTCTCCCGGCTCAGCCGCGATGACTGGCCCTCAATGCGCTGCCGGTGGCCCATGATGCGCCTGGGCATCTCCAATAACCGGTAGGCGCCAGCCTGAGCCCGGTGATAGCTGACTACGTCTGGCGTGGCGCTGCCCATGATCACCGTCGCCCCTGTCAGGCGTCCCAACTGCACGGCCGTCTCGCGGGCGTGGTAGTAGGGCGGGGGCACGGGCGGCGTCTGCTTATAGCTGTGATCGTGCTCTTCGTCGACGACGACGACGCCCAGGTTCTCCAAGGGCGTGAATAAGGCGCTGCGCGGGCCGACCACGACGTCGAACAGCCCTTGGCGAGCCCGGCGCCAGGTGTCGTAACGCTCGCCGTCGCTCAACCGGCTGTGCAGCAGCGCTACCCTCCCGGGGAACCGGGCCGCGAAGCGGCGCACCGTCTGCGGCGTGAGGGCGATTTCCGGCACAAGGATGATGGCTCGCTTGCCGCGCTCCAGGGCCTTGTCCACCGCTCGCAGATAGATCTCGGTTTTGCCGCTGCCGGTAACGCCGTGCAACACGAAAGCGGCCGACGCCTGCTTTTGTCCCTGGCTGGTTGGCCGAATCTGGGCTTCGTCGGCCAATCGCTCCTGATCCCGCAGTGTGGCCTTAATCTGGTTCCAGACCTGGACCTGATCGCTGGTCAATCTTGGCGGCTCGCCGGGCACGAAGTCGCGGTCGGCCAGCGAATCACGCCAAATCCGCTCCTGGCCGAGACGGATCAGCCCTTCTTTGGCCAAGCGTCGCAAATGGCTCAAATTGCAGCCGGAGGTGGCGTAAATCGCGCCCACAGGCGTCGGCGCGGCAGCCTGGCCCAGATAATTCAGGATATCATAGAATCTCTCTGCGCCGCGAAGCCGGTAAAGCTCGCGAGTCGTGGTCGAGCGGAACCGGGCCAGTCCAGTCGTGGCCGGCTGCGGCAACAATTCGGCCAACCCTCGTTCGACCAGGGCAGCCACCTGCCGTTCAAGTTCCTCCCGCCCAGAAGGGTCGCTCAACACCGAAATCGGCGCGGGCAGTTGGGCCAACAAAAGCGCTTCGTCCGCGCTGGCTGGCTCTGGGCCGTCAGCCGGAATGACGAGGACTTCGCCGGGGATCCTTTGAATGAAGCCAGTTTCGGCCAACAGGGCCAGATGCTCGGGCCCTGCGCCGGTCGCTTCTAGAACATCCGCTTCGGCCGGCAGTGGATCGTCTAGCAGGAGCAGGTGAAGCAAGACGGCCGCCTTTTTGTTCTGGCGGCCGAAATGGGTCGCGGCGGCGGCGATCTGGTCCGCAGCGGCGCTCAGCTCGGCCGTGCGAATCGTCTTGGGCCGTATCCGGGGTGGATCCAGGATAGTGGCCCGGCGCAAGATTTCGCGGCGCGTCAGCTGCCTGGCCGCGCTCCGCCAATCGACGCCTTTGGGCATGGCCCGGGCGATCTGCCGGCCGCGTAGATCGCCCTTTTCGCGCAGCAGATCGATCAGCAACCTCTGCGTTTCGGTCAGCCGGCCGGTCCCATCCCAGCGAGGATTGACGTCATATGTCACGTCGGACCAGCGGGTCAGGCCGGGCGGTAGCATGAGCCGCAAGCAGGCATTGAGCGGCGCCAGGTACTGCTGACTCAGCCAGAGTGCCAACTCTATCTGCCACGGCCGGACCACCGGCTCGGCGTCGATCAGAGCGATGACCGGCTTTGTCTCTTCCACCGGCGCCGAATCGTCGAAGGCCAGGATGATGCCCTGGGCCAGCCGGCGGCCGAACTCGACTTCCACCAGGTGGCCGACTGCCAGGCTCTCGGCCAGGTCCCGGGGCACTTCGTAGTGAAAGGTGCCTTCCAGCGGCGCTTCTACGTTGATGGCCAGCTCAGCGTACATTGAAGGCCTTACGCTTCCTCCTGTTGCCTGGCCAAACCCCGAGCCTCGACGAATGCTCGCACGGATCGATGGACGTCCTCCGCCGTCGTGGCCCAAGAGCAAACGCTGATACGAATGACCGGCTCGCCGCGCCATTCCGAACCGCCACACCAGCACTCGCCGCTGGTCTGAATATTTGCCAGCGTCTTGGCCGTGAGCTCAGGGGTCTCGCAGGCAACCAGGACCTGGTTAAAGACGACATCGTTCAAGATGTTGAAGTCACACTTATTCAGTTCGCGCTCGAACAGCTTGGCGTTCTGGCATAGCCGGCTGACCAGATCGTCGACGCCGCGCCGGCCGAGCGTTTTCAGCAAGGCCCACAGTTCAATGGCCCGGGCTCGCCGAGACATCTCAGGCGTGAACAGCATCCCATCCCGATCCTTACTGAACTGCATATAAGAACCAGTGGCCTGCATAGCGTTGACCAGCGCGGCTCGATCCTGGCACAGAATGATGCCGCTGTCATAGGGAGCATTGAGTGTCTTGTGCGCGTCGACTGACCAGGAATCGGCCAGTTCGATGCCCCGCGCCAGACTCTTCGTTTGTTGGCTGGCGGCCGCCCATAAGCCAAAGGCACCATCCACATGAACCCAGGCCCCGGCCTGCCGAGCTTCCCGGCACAGCGGTACGAATGGATCAAAGGCGCCCGAATTGACGTTGCCCGCCTGCAGGATTAGCAGCGTGCGTTCGTCAAGCGCGGGTAGATGATCCGGGTTAAGCCGTCCCTGGTTATCCGCAGGAACCCACTCTATGTTGTCGCGTCCGATTCCGATTATCGCCAGCGCTTTTCGCACGGTGCCATGGGCCTGCTCGCTCATCACAATCCGAATAGGCGGCGCGCCGAACACGCCTTGTTCGTTAGCATCCCAGCCCAGCTTATCGAGCAAGATGTTGCGGCCGGCCAACAGGCCACACATTGTGGCGATGGAAGTGCCGCTGACGAATCCGGCCGCCGTCCCAGGAGGCAAGGTGAGTAAGTCGACCAACCATTCTTCGCAGAGCTGTTCAAGCTTGGAGGCAATCGGCGAGATCACGTGCAGCGCCGCATTCTGGTCCCAGGCGTCGGCCAGCCAGCGCGCGGCCAACGAGCCGGGAATCAGGCCGCCGTTTACGAAGCCAAAGTAGCGGCCGCCACCCTGGGCGACCGTGGCCGGCGAACCAGCCTCGTGAAGTAACCGCAAGATGTTCGGGACATCGCCTGGCTCTTCAGGTAGCTTCTCTTCGAATTGGGCCAGCCGCTGTAGCGCATATGTTGGCGGGAAAACTTCTCGCTCGCCGATTGACTCAAGGTACTCAAAGGCGTAAGAGACGACCTGATCATAGATGGTCCTATTCCGAGTCTGCTGGCGTATCTCATCCCATAGATCTGGTGTATGTTGCCGGCCTGGCATCGGCTAGTTACCTCCAAAAATGCTAACAAGCGCTTAGCGCTGCAGTCAAGCATATATCAGGGCGCATGGCTCGCCAACTATGCCAGGAGGTAAAGCGGACTGGATGCCAGCTGTGGTTTATGCCCATGAAGAAGGGGTGGGCATGAACGACTCAGATGATGAAGTGGGATTAACGCATGAGCGAGAATACCGCGGCTGGAACCAACCGCGGTATTCCCGCTTACCAGCTATCTAACATTATCGGTACAGAATAAGCGGTAAGTAGACCGGCGGAGCAACTATCTTTGTGCTGGCAAAGGAGTTGTTATTCCCGATCTCGGGATCAAACGTCTCACTTTGTACTGTTGCCTCACTCAGAGCAATGCCGATGGCATCAGTGGCCACGTCGACTACGAAGTATGTAGAAACGGTCTCGGTATGGTCCATGTCGCCGAGCGAACAGATGATCTCATCACTGGACGGGACACAGTCAGGACTGGTGTTGAAGCTGGTACCTGCAGGAAGGTCGTTGACTACCTCCACCAGTCTGGCCATCGACGGGCCGTTGTTGATCACGTCGATATTGAAGGTAATCTGGCCTCCGGCGATTACCGGATTCGGCTCGGCATTGTTGGTCACGCCCAGATCGGCCGATGCATTGACGAGCGTATCTACGTTTTGCGCGGAGGGAGTTGCGCCATCGGCCGTCACCACCGCCTGGTTGTTTATCTCACCCAAAGCATCGGTGTCTACCAAGACCAAGATCTCCAGAGCGGCCTCGGTCCCAACAGTCATGTTGCCCAGGTTGCAGACGACCACGCCCAAGTTTTGCTCGCAATTCCCGACGTCATGCGTGACCGTCAGGAATTGGACTTCTTGAGGCAAGGTGTCGGTCAGTACCACGCCAGTCGCATCAGATGGGCCGGCGCTCGTCACGACCAGCGAATAGGTCAGTATAGTTCCCGCGATTACCGGATCGGGATCGTCGGTCAAACTCAGCGGCAGCGAACCCTCTCGATTCACGCTGGTGAGAACCGTCTCCAGATTATTCTCGGTATCAGGATCCTGTTGGTCGCCATTAACTTCGGCGACATTCTCGATCACGCCTGAGGCGCCAGCGTCGATCGTCACGACGATGGTGATTTCAGCCGAGGCGAGCGCCGACAAGTCGCCGATATCGCATACGATCTGGGTCGTGCCGGTACAATCACCCTGGGAGACGTCAGAGTAGACCAGCGTAGCCTCGAGCGGCAATGTGTCGGTAACCCAGATTCCTGACGCATTGGACGGTCCAAGATTGTGGACGGTCAAGGTGTAGGTAAGATTCTCACCGGCCGTTACTGGTTCGGGCGAGGCTGCCTTGGTAACTGCCAGATCGGCCGCCGTCTCAACCGTCGAAGTGAGGATGTCGCCGTTATTGGTCGCATCTGGATCGGATGTGTCGGTGCTGACGCCGGCCCGGTTAACAAGTAACTGCGGAGATAGGGCAGGATCGAGAGAGGTCGTGATCGTTACCAGGAGTTGTTGATTGGCCGGTACCATGCCGAGTTGGCAGACCACCTGGCCGTCCGTATCGCAGGCTGGGCCCTGAGAGGACTCGGCCGCGATCAGGGTTACATTGCCTGGCAAAGTGTCGGTGACGACGACGTTGGCCGCGTCTGATGGGCCGGCATTGGCTATCGTCAAGGTATAGGTCAGCATGGCGCCGGCATAGACAGGTTCCGACGACGCTTCCTTGGTCAGAGAGACATCGGCGCTGGTCACGACGGCCGTGTCGACAGTAGCCTCATTATTGTCGAGGATAGGATCGGCCGTATCGGCCGCCACCTCGGCGACATTGTGCAGGCTAACGGAAACGCTGGAAGCAACGCCGGCACGCAAGGTGATCGTTGCCTGCGCGCCAGGCGCCATCGTGCCCAAGGTACATGTTACCACGGCATCGCCGCCGCAACTATTGCCCTGACCAGCGTCGGATGAGAGCAGAGTAACGCCCGTCGGCAAGGTGTCCGTCATGACGACGTTCACCGCGTCTGAAGGTCCACTGTTGCTAACTATCAGCGTATAGGTCAGGCTTGTACCAGCGGTGACCGTTTCAGGCCAACCTGCCTTGCCGATGCTCAGGTCGGCGCCGGCTTCAGCCGTCGTGAACAGCGTAAAGGAGTTGTTCTCGGGATCTCCGTCAGAGGTAAAGCTGGAGACTTCGGCCGTGTTTTCGAGCGTGCCTAGCGTGGCGGGGTCGACTTGAACGCCGATAGTTATCACCGCTGTGGCCATCGGCGCCAGGCCGGCGAATTCACAAGTGACTACGGCGCCCCCGGCGCAGTCACCCAGCGGTTCGGCGTCCAGGGACAGGTAGGTTACGCCCGATGGCAGCGTATCGGTTACCGTCACGCTGATAGCGCTAGACGGGCCGAGATTCTCGACGGTCAGGGTATAGGTCAGAATTTCGCCGGCAGCAACCGGATCAACAGAAGCTGTCTTGGTTATCGTCAGGTCGGCGACTGTCTGGACGGTGGAGGTGAAACTATCAGTATTGTTGGTTTCGTTCAGATCGGTGCCCTGGCTGGCGATCTCCGCGTAGTTGGTGAACTGCTCGACGGTCAGGTTGGGATCCACCGCAGTCAGCATCGTCATGAGGATCTCTTGACCGGCGGCCAGCGGGTCTAGTTGACACGTCACCTGGCCACTGGCGCTGCAGTCGATGCCATGAGCGGAGGTGGCCGACAGGTAACTGACGCCGGGTGGCAAGAAGTCCGTCAGAACGACGCCGTAAGCGACTGAGGGGCCGGCGTTGGAGATGGCTAGCGTATAGGTCAACGCCGTTCCAGCAGTGGCCGGCTCTGGCGTGGCTAGCTTCTCCAGGGATAGATCGGCGACGGACTCGACGGCCGTCAACAACTCATAGTGGTTATTCTGCGGGAATGGGTCGGCGGTCGCCGCGGCCACGTCGGCGACATTCATCAAGGTTGTGCTGACAGACGACGTGACGCTGACGACGATCGTGACCGATGCCGTCGCATTGGGCGGGATGAAACCCAGGGTGCAGGTAGGCGCACTGCCGGCGCTGCAGCCCGTTCCCTGGCTGGGATTGGCTGTAATCAAGCTCACGCCGCCGGGCAAGGTGTCGGTAACAACCACGCCTATAGCGTCTGAGGGTCCAAGATTGGTGACGACCAGAGTGTAGGTCAGCGTCTCGCCGGCCGTCGCCGGATTGGGCCAGTTAGCTTTGGCGATAGCCAGATCGGCCGAGGTCGTCACCGTGGTGGTCTCCGACACGAAATTGTTAGCCATGAGATTATCGAACGTCAAGCTCTTGACCTCGGCTATGTTCGTTAGAGAAGGCGGCGCGTTCGGCGCGACGTCGACTATGATCGTGACTGTCGCCTGGGTGCCGGGCAGAATGTCGAGAAGTTGGCACTCCAGGTTCGGTTTATCGTCGCAGCCAAGTCCGTGGCTCGAGTGGGTGGAGGAAATGGTTGTGCTAGGCGGCAAAGTGTCTTCAAGCTTAACCATTGATGCGATCGACGGGCCGCTGTTGCTGACGACCAGGGTGTAGGTGAGACGTTCTCCGGCCGCCACGGGATCTGGATCGTCGAACTTGGTCAGGCTGAGATCGGCCGTCGTCGTGATCGGGGTGGTGATGGTGTGCGTGTCGTTGCCGGCGTCGCCGTCCGGCGTCGCCGCGCTGACTGTGGCCGTATTGGTCAAGAAGCCAGAAGCCAGCAGGTCGACCTGGACGACGATGGATACCAGCGCCCATTCGCCGGCCGGGATGTCGTCCAAGTCGCAATCGACGACGGCAGCGTCTTCGATACACGAACCACCTGGGCTTGAGGCTGATGGGAAGACGAGCTCGTAGAGCTTACCATCGTTTTCAAATATCTTTTCGTCGTTTTGGTCGTTGTCAATCCCACGATCTGTGATGTACAAGCTTAACACAGCTGGATTGGCGCTGCTTGGCGCGATCGTCAAGCCCGAAACTCGGATGTTATCTGGCGTGAAATTGATCTGGCGCAAGACAGTGCCATCTATTGTGGTCTCAATGACCCGGGCGCGGCTGAAGTCTCCGACCCAAATGGTTTGAGTCTCAGGATTGTAGGCGATGCCTTCTGGATCTGAGATTCCCCTGCTTTGCAGCGAGAAGCTGATGACGTCGCCTGGCGGCAAGAAATCGCCGTTAATTCCCGGCGATATATCGAATACCGCACGATTGGCGAACTGTCCGTCAATGCTGTAAAGATGGTTACGGTGCGTGTCATAAGCCAGGCCTTCAGGGACAGGATTTCCGAAGGCAGACGTCGAGAATGAGCCCAAATGGCTGTTGCTACTTCTTTGAACCACATGTACCTGGGCTACAGCGTCATCTGATACATACAGCGTGTCAGAGTCAGGATCGTAGGCCAGACCGTTTGGTTCCCTTGAATAGTCTAGGGTACTCGCCCAGTTGACAAGAGCGCCATGACGGCTGGATTCAAATAGATTGTTGGTGAGATTGAAGGGATCCTCCTCAAGCTCGCTGTCGCTGACCATCAGTCGGTCGGCTGAAGGAATGTAGGTGATACCGGCCGGATCTGGACTGAAGGGATCCCAAAGAGAGGTGTCGACTGACTGGATAATGGCCGCTTCCTGAATCACATTGGCCGAGACGAAGGTTGTGCTCACAGGCAGTGTGTCGGCGACGGTGATCCCGGTTGCGTCAGAAGGCCCCTCGTTCTTAACGAGCAGACTATAGGTGAGAAGGCCCCCGGCCACGGCCGGATCTGGATTGGGCACTTTGCCAATCGACATATCGGCCGATATGTTAATCGGCGTAACAAGCTCGACGTCGTTGTTGGTCTCGTCGCTTTCATTCGTTTCGGTTGATATTTTGGCGGTGTTAACCAGCGTTCCGGTCGCCGAAGAGTCGACGATTACTTGGATGGCGACGGTAGCGGTGCTGTCCGCGCCGATCACGCCAAGAGTGCAAGTGACCGTGCTGCCGGGGACACAGCTTCCCTGGCTGGCCGTGGCAGTGACCACCGTGGTCTCGGCCGGCAGCACATCGGTGACGACGACATTGCTGGCCGGGAATCCGCCGCTGTTGGTGATCACCAGGTTATAAGTCAGGTTGGCGCCGGCAACGGCCGGATCTGGATCAGCGCTCTTATCTATCGTCAGGTCCACGGCCGTTTGAACGGTCGTGTCTTCGCTGGCTGTATTGTTTCCGTCATCGGGATCGGGCGTCGAGCTTGAGACCTCGGCATCATTCTGCAGGACTCCAGTGAAACCTTCATCGGCCGAAACTACAATTGACACGGTAATCGTGTCGCCGGCCGGCAGCACGCTAAGGTTGCAAGTCGTCGTGGCGCCTTCGGAGCAAGACACACCTGCGCTGGGGGTTACACTCACCAGCGTGGTACTCAATGGCAATGTATCTGTCACCACGACGCCGGCCGCGTCAGAGGGGCCATTGTTTGTGATCGTCAGCGTGTAAGTAACGCTGTCGCCGGGAGCGATGGGATCAGGTTGATCGGATTTGCCGATGAAAAGATCGGCCGAGGTCAGTACGTCGGTATCAAGCGAGGTGAAGTTGTTGACCGTATTGGTTTCCGTCGTGACGGTGGTTACCCCGGCCTTGTTTTCCAGCGTACCGGTGAAGCCGGCATTGACCGTCGCAACTATGGTGACCCAGGCGCTGGCGCCTACCGGCAGATCGCCCATCGGGCAGACAAAATCCGGACCGGCAGAGCATGAGGATCCCTGGCTCTTCGATGCAACCGCGTCAATCAGGCCTGCAGGAAGCGTGTCGGTCAGCACTACGAAGGTAGCAGTTGTGGTACCGTTGTTACTGATGGTCAGCGTGTATGTCAGTTTTTCGCCGGCGATCACGGATACAGGATCGCCGGCCTTGACGATTCCCAGGTCTGCTTCACCCGCCAGCGGGGCCAGTACGGAATCGGTCACCGCCGTCTCGGCCGGTGATTGGTCGCTCGACGCGCGCGCCTGTACCGGGTCTGGCTCCCCGGCGGCCAGAACCATGTTTTGGCCCAAAACGATCAGTAGCAAGATGGGTAAAAGAATACTCAGGACTAGGGTTAACGTTCTGCCGCGATTCATTTCTGCCCTCCCTTTGGCGATTGCTCAGTCAGATAGCTGCTTTCTTTCGGATAGCTGGCTTCTTCTAGACCGAACTCTCGCCGGTCCCATAGAAAATACAGCTTGACATCCTGGCCGCCACCCAAGCAATAATTCACTGGAACCTCAGTGTTCCTAAACATCACATTCATTCTCTTCAAATAGTACTAAACTCGTAGGTTTCCACAATAGTAGATTTAGGCCATTTTCGGTACCTTGCCAGAAATGCAACTGTGGATACTATCTGTTGGAAGCGCCATTATGTGAGTTGTTATGACTTCGTCCGACGCCCAATCAATAGTGCTTAATGCCGATCAGGAGCATTCTGGCCTTCGGGCCGGGGTGATGGCCACGGTGCTGATCGCTTTTTCCCTCACCTTCCTGATCGTGAACGCCATATTGAGCGGTCCGCTCTTCGAAGGCCAGTTTGTGTCGACTTACGCATTTGCCGTCACGTGTATATTGGCCCTGCTCATCGCCCTGGCGGTGGCCGGCGCCGGTGAGTCGATCATGAAGCGTTATTGGACCAGCGGCCGGCGGGTTGTTCTGAACGACAGTAGCCTAGAGGCTACATTGCCGAAAGGCAAACATGCCAGAATAGACTGGTCGGCCCGCGTATGGGCCATTCGCTGGTATTTCTCGCTGAAGGGCTATCCGCGCGGCGGCCGTGAGCGACGACTGTCGGCCAAGCACCTTTGCCTGGCCTGCCAGCTTCAGCAAGACGAGGTGAAGCTGATCGTATATGGTTATATGAAGGAAAAGGAGGCCGAAGCGCTGCTAAACGGCGGCGAGTTTCAACGCATCAGTCCGGCCGACTACTATGAACGCAGGCGGCTGCCTGTTCGGCAGTCGACCGACCGGCCCAAAATACCAGTTGACGTTCTCGCAGGTAAAGATGGGCCGTATTGGCTGGCGGAACAACGGCGTTGGTCCGAAGGTATCGAGCTTACAGCCAAAGATTTCGCCGTCTTCTACGAGGCTGTTCGTGAGCGGGTGGAGGAGTAAGGGCAGAAGAGGAGCAGAGGAGCAGAGGAGAAACTGGGGGAACTGCAGGGAACTGGTTGGCTGAGGCTGGGGGCTGAAAGCCAAAGGCTAAGGGCTAGAAGCTAAGAGCTCGCAGCGGAAAGGAAGGAACCATGTTTGATTACATCACAGAGGAACATGCTATGATGCGCGAGGCGGCGCGGGATTTTGCCCGGCGAGCCATCGCGCCCATTGCGGCCGAGTTTGACGAATCGGGTGATTTTCCGCTCGATACCGTGCGCCAGATGGGCCAGTTGGGCTTCATGGGCATCGAAGTGCCCGAAGAGTACGGGGGCGTAGGCATGGATACGCTGGCTTACGTGCTGGCCCTGGAGGAGATTTGCAAAGTTGACGCCAGCCACGGCACGGTCATGTCGGTCAACAACTCCCTGGTATGCCATGGTCTGGTCAAGTTTGGTACGGAGGAGCAGAAACAGAAGTTCCTGGCGCCGGTGGCCGGCGGCGAAAAGATCGGCGCCTACAGCCTGACCGAGCCCATGAGCGGCAGCGACGCAGGCAATATGCGCAGCCGGGCGGTGCTCAGCGACGACGGCCGTCACTACGTCATCAACGGCCGCAAATCATGGGTGACTTCGGGCCCGGTGGCCGACATCATCGTCTGTTTCTTCATGACCGACCCGGAAAAGAAGCATCGCGGTATCACCGCCTTCATCGTCGAGGCCGACAGGCCCGGCTTTGAGCGGGGCAAGAAGGAGCCAAAGCTGGGCATCCGGGCCAGCGCCACCAGCGAGCTTACTTTCGACAACTACTTCTGCCCGGTAGAGAACCGTCTGGGCGAGGAAGGCGAGGGCTTCAAGATCGCCATGACGGTGCTAGACGCCGGCCGGATCGGCATCGCCGCCCAGGCTCTGGGCATCGCCACGGCCGCCCTGGACGCCAGCGTGGTTTACGCCCGCGAGCGGGAAGCCTTCGGTCGCAAGATCGGCGAGTTCCAGATGATTCAGCAGAAACTGGCTGACATGAAGACTCGGGTCGAGGCCAGCCGACTGCTGGTCTATCAGGCTGCGCTAGCCAAAACCAGGGCCATGAGGGAAGGTGGGCGCTATACCCTGGAGTCGAGCATGGCCAAGCTGTTCGCCAGCGAGACGGCCATGTGGGCCACGACCGAGGCGGTCCAGATTCACGGCGGCATGGGTTACAGCAAGGAGCTGCCCGTCGAGCGCTATTTCCGCGACGCCAAGATCACCGAGATCTATGAAGGCACCAGCGAGATCCAGCGCATGGTTATCGCCCGGCATTTGACAGGTTTGCGTTAGGCGAAGTGGTCAGACCAGGCGGCCGCCAAACGCCATCCGGCCGCTTACGGCGGGCTCGTAACGGATGTGAACGTTTTGGGACGGCCGATCGCAGGCAGCGGCGATGGCCCGGGTCAGGCCGGCTATTTCGGTAGCCAATTCGTCGGCCGGCGGTATTTCCGCCTTGAGAACTGATACAAAGACCGGGTAGACCTCGAGGGGTAGTCCGTCGGCATCTTCGGCGTAGGCTTCGGGGGCCAGGGTTCGCAGCTTGACCCAAGTGCGGCCGGGCCGGGAGCGGAACACTTCGGCCGCAGCGTTGGCAATGCTGGCGGTCAAATTTCCACTGAGCTGTTCGTCAGGTCGTAAGACGAGTTCAACTTCCAGAATCGGCACACATCGCTCCTAAAGATATAGAACGTAGATTTACACGGATTCTCAGTGTCCGCTTTGGCAGCAAATGAGCGTTGTCGGCATGCGCCAGTTACTGTTGACTCCTGGATCATGCCTTAGGTATCAGCTGAAGGCTGCAAGTTGAGGGCTGACACCTTTGAGCGCCGCCCTATGGCAGGATTACATTTATGTCAAGAACTTGGCCACGTGCCCATCACCTGGCGCAGAATGGCAAATTCGCCGACATGGTAGGCATTGTGATCGGCCACCAGTAGAAATTCACGTAAATAGGTGTAGCCGGGGGCGTGGGGAATCTCGACCGTTAACTCGAGCGATCCGTCGCGGACCATTTCCTGGACGGCAGCGAGGTCGCCGCGGAAGGCGTCCAGGCTATTCGACCAGCCGGCGGCATCGGTCGCTGCCTCTGGGTCCGGCCAATAGCCTTTAGGCCACTCGGGCGAGGTATGGGCCGGATCGCGCATGAATTCCAGGATGTCCCACTGGGCGATGCGCAAGTGCTCGACGATATGCCAGGGCGTGTATGGCACGTTTGGCGGCCGATCGTTGATAGCTTCCAGCGGAAAATCGGCCACCGCGTCGTCGAAAGTGTAGTGGGCGTTGCG
>CP070688.1:3301456-3314313 GCA_020353135.1 Chloroflexota bacterium | reverse complement strand
CGCTTCGAGACCCTTCAGCGGATCGACCTCGGTCACGATGACGTTTCCGCCCAGGCCACTAGCTCGCATGGCAATGCCGCGGCTGCACCAACCGTAACCGGCTACGACCACGGTTTTGCCGGCGAACAAGACGTTGGTCGCCCTGATGACGCCATCCAGTGTCGATTGGCCGGTACCGTACCGATTGTCGAACATGTGCTTGGTCAGGGCGTCGTTCACGGCTATTACCGGAAAGCGCAACTGTCCTTGCTTGGCCATCGCGCGAAGCCTGATTACACCGGTCGTGGTCTCTTCGGTGCCGCCGACGATTGCGTCAAGTAACTCAGTTCGACCGTTGTGGATCGTGCTGACTAGGTCGGCGCCGTCATCCATCGTGATATTGGGCTGATGGTCCAATGCGGCTCGAATATGGTCGTAATAGGTTGCGTTGTCTTCGCCCTTGATGGCGAAGACTGGGATCTCATAATGACTGACCAGGCTGGCGGCCACATCATCCTGAGTGCTGAGCGGGTTGCTGGCGCACAGGACAACATCAGCCCCGCCGACTTGAAGGGTGTGAGCCAGATTAGCTGTCTCCGTGGTTACGTGAAGGCAGGCGCTGATCCGGGTGCCGGATAATGGGCGCTCCTTGGCGAAGCTTTCGCGAATACTGCGCAGTACCGGCATCTCCTGCTCGGCCCACTCTATCCTGTGACGACCGCCCGTCGCCTGATTCGGATTCTTGATATCGTAGTCCATGGTTAAGGTCTCCTCATGTCAGAATAGTATCTAGAGCTCCCTGGTCATCGAAGTTTTCACGGAAACGGCCAACAAACTCTTGAGGCGAGTAGTCGTGGCCTTGTGTTCCCAGGTTTTCCAAGACGTAAGTAGCGGCCAGTGCGCCGATTCGGCCGATGATATCCCAGGGCAAGCCAAGCTGCAGACCTCTCAGCAATCCGCCCCGGAAAGCGTCGCCGGCGCCCGTTGGCTCCACGATCTCGCGCGGTGGTACGGCCGGAATCTCAAGGAGCTTGTCGTCAACGTAGATGCGTGAGCCATTCTTTCCTAGCGTTAGCAGAAGACCGCCACTCATCTTCAGGATCTGGTCCAGCCCGATGCCGGTCTTTTCCTGAATCATGCTCAGTTCGTACTCGTTGACGGTTAGCAATGTGCAGCCATCGATGCCCTGGTATAGATCATCGGCCGACAGGCGAATCACCTGCTGACTAGGATCATAGATGTAAGCAATGCCAAGTTCTTTGCACTCGGTCACGTGGTTGCGCATTGCCCCGGGATCATTCGGCGAAATGACTGCTAACTCGGCGCCAGGGGCGTTGGCTGAAAAGGATAACTCTGCGGCGAGCGCCATAGCGCCAGTATAAAAGCTGGCTATTTGATTTTGCTCCTGGTCAGTGTTCACGAAAAACGAGGCGCAGTACACATCGTCGAATGCGACGATACCGGATGTATCGATGCCTTGCTCTCCAAGCCATTGGCGATAATCGGCGAAATCTCGGCCAGCGGCGGCCATTATCGCCGGCCGACCACCCAGCAAGGCATTCGTGTAGGCGATGTTGGGGGCTATGCCGCCGCGCATTCGCCGCATTGAATCCACCAGGAAACTGACGCTGATCTTGTCCAGTTGATCGGCCAATAGGTGATCGCTAAATCGACCGGGGAACGACATCAAATAATCAAATGCGATTGAGCCTGTGATAACGACCTTCATAGTTGCCCTATTGATTAACGCTCGCTAGCCTGTATTCCGGTTCATCTGGGCTGTCATGCCTGTTGGGACGGCTGATTGACTCAGGCAGAATGTTCGGCGCCGTCTGGACTCACCGAGGCCTCCGCCGCGTCAGCCTTCAAGACAGCGGATAAACCCAGCCGATCGCGCAGCATTATCAGCAACGCCTTCAGGCCATCTTTTGCTTTGATCTTCTTCCCTTCCGCATAGGTGCGCGGATCGTAACTAATCGGAATCTCCAGGATCTCTTTGCCGGACAGCAAGATCTTATCTGGCATTTCAAAGTCGAGGTCAAAACCGCTGCATGTTAGGTTGAGCGACTGGATGACGTCCGCGCGCACCATCTTGGTAGCGGTGGCCACGTCAGTAAGGTGTCCTCCAAACAGGAGGTTGGTCACGGTGGTCAAGATGCGAACGCCCAGATAAGCATGGGCATACTTGTACCTGACGTCTCCGCCAAGTACGCGCGATCCAAATATGGCGGCCGCGTTCGTCTCATCAGCCAGTCTGCAGAATCGGGCGTGCTCGGCGGGGTCGTACTCACTGTCAGCGTCCTGAATAATCATGTAAGCGCCATTCATGGCAGAAATGCCCGTGCGGATCGAAGCGCCCTTGCCCAAATTGCTCTCGTGATAGATGACCGTCACATCCGGTACGCTTATTGACAGAAGGATCTCTCGCGTGCCGTCGGTTGAAAAGTTATCGACAACTATGATCTCTCGCTCCCAGCCTTGGCCAAGGTCAACGCCCCTTGTTATGTCAATGACTTCCTTGATTGTCGCCGCTTCGTTATAGCAGCAAATAATGACTGATAACTTCTTCATGGCACGATGCGATGGGCGCCGCCCGCCTTTTTCCTAATGGGAGTGTCTACAGCTCTCTAAAGAATTTTTCCAGTACGTCGACCATGTATTCGAGGCGACGCATGTCCAGTCCTGGGTATACGCCGATGAAGAAGACGCCGCGCATAATCTGATCGGAAACAGACATGTCGCCAACTACCCGGCAGTCAATGCTCTGATAGGCAGGTTGCTTGAGGATGTTGCCGGCGAACAGCGGTCGCGTTTCTATGTTGTGACTTTCCAGGTAACGGGTTATTTCGTATCGCGTAAAGGGCGCTTCGTCGCGAACCAGGACCGGCATGGCAAACCAGGAGGGATCCGCCTTCTCATGCCATTCCGGTAGCGCCAGATAATCCGTGAATCTGGTCAGGCCTTCGTAGAGGAAGGCGAAATTGACCTTACGACGGCCGACGAAGTCCGGCAGTTTCTCCAGTTGGGCGAGGCCGATGGCCGCTTGAGGATCAGTGAGTTTCAGATTGTAGCCGATCTCGGCATAGAAGTAGCGGTGGTCGTAATGGCCCGGCATGCCCGGTACCTGGCGCTCAAAGCGCAACCCGCATATGCCGTTCACCGGGATGAAGAAGCCACACCACCAATCTCTACCCCACACTCGGACCGAACGCGCCAGCTTGGCCAGACGACGGCTGCTAGTGAAAGCAGCACCGCCTTCCCCGGTGGTAATATGGTGGGCCGGATAGAAACTCAGCGTTCCAAAGTGACCGTACGTGCCTACCTGCTTGCCATCCCAAGTGCTGCCAAGAGCATCGCAACAGTCCTCGACCAGGTATAGATTGTGCTTGCGCACGAATTCAGTAATGGCATCCAGGTCGGCCGGATTGCCCAATGTGTGAGCAAACATAACGGCCCTGGTGCGCTCCGACCTTGCAGCCTCCAGGTACTCGGGATCCAGATTGTAGTCGCCAAGGCGGCTATCGATGAAGACCGGGATCAGACGGTTTTGTATGATCGGATTAACGGTCGTCGGGAAGCTGGCAGCGGGAACGATCACCTCATCGCCGGGCCGCAGGCCATAGCGTAGGCGATTTGAGCACAAGGCGGAGATTGCAACCAGGTTCGCCGAAGAACCGGCGTTAACCGGGATCACTTCACGGACACCTAGTATTCCGCCGAGCTTTTCCTCGAACCGTTCGGCTTCAGGACCAGCCGTTAGCCAAAAATCGAGGACAGAGCCCACCATATTTTGCAGTTCGCGCTCATCGAACACTCGGCCGGCATACTGCACGCGCGTTGTTCCGGGCACAAATTCGTTCCCTTCATGCACCTGACGGTAATAATCAGTAACCTGCGCCATAATTGACCGGCGCAGGTCCTCTGAATTTGACATCTACTAAATCTCCTAGCCAAAGATTGCATCCAACTGCGGCCATCGACATCTTTGGCCGTTGCAGCGAGCAGAATCGGTAATCATATCTGAAGACTGATTGACAAATGCCGCTGAGTGTTGGGGCCGCCTGGTATCGCGCCGCCAGGCTCGAAACCAGCCAGGGATTATAGCACACGGACGTTCAAGTCCAACACAGCTGGTTAGTCAGTAAAGGCGGCGTCGCTCGCATCGGTTGGCGTTGGCGTCAGATCGTCGACGGTTGGGATCGGCGTCGCGGTATGGGTTGCCGAGGGCGTGTGGGTTACTTCCGGGGTCGGTGTCGAGGTCACCGTTGACGTTGGTGCTACCGTTGGCAAAGGAGTATCCGTCGCGGTCGGCGCTGGCGTATCGGTCGGCAAAGGCTCGGCTGTCGGCGTCTCTGTGGGCGTCGCAGGGGTTGCCGTCGGCGTGGCCAGTAGCGTGGGCGTGGCACTCGGGGTCGGAGATGCGGTCGTCGTAGCGGGAGGCGTTGGGGTTGTCGTCTGCGGTAAGGTGGGCGAAGGAATGATGACCGGTATTCGGGTGGCGGTTGGGGCTACAGTAGGCGCATTCGTCGGGCTTGGCGGGCGTGTGGCCGTAGATGTAGCTGTAGGCGTTGCGCTTGGCGTGCCGGTGGCAGTTGGCAGAACCGTCGGTACGGCGATCGGTGGCGGCAAGAGAAGGAACCTGCCTGCGTAGATCGTGGTGTTTTCCAGGCAATTGGCTTGTTTGATGGCGAAGACAGTGGTGCCGTGACGGCGGGCCAGAGAGTACAGCGTCTCACCCCGACTCACCATGTATCTTGCCCACCAGATGGGCGGGCCGCAGGGCGCACGCGTCGGAGGCGCAGAAGGCAGATATAATTGCCCCCCAAGGATGGGCATGCTTAGGTCGAGGCAGTTCGCATGGGCGATCTCGCTTACCGTGGCACCTGACATGGCCGCGAGCGAGTAGGGCGTGTCTCCAGCCTGCACAGTGTGGAGCACCCAGCCGCCGGGAACAGCTCCGCAAACGACGGAATCCAAAACGGCCACGGCCACCGCGGTAGACGTTGGGCTTGCTTCAACGCCAGGCGTTGGCGACGGGGAAGGGGTCTGAGATGGCGTAATGGTTGGGGCGGGGGTCGGCAGTGGGGCGGTTGGTGGAATTGGCGTTTGAGTAGCTAGCGCCGCGACAATTGTGGGGCTTTCAGGCGCGGCCGGCAAGAGCACCTGCCGATCATCGGCCAACGATAGCATGATCGCCATAAATACGGTGACGACGACGCCAGCAACGATTAGCAGGCTGGTGAAAACGCTATCTCCCGTTTGCCTGCCGCCATTCTCTCGGAACATGGAGCCTATCAATTCTCGGCGGCGCTAGGGTCAGAAAGTGGCAGCAATACTGTCATTGCGCTGCCATTTTTCGAGGTGAAATCAAGCCAACTCCTTCCCCCATGAGCGGTTGCGAGGCTCGCAGTGTTCTCTACCGTTGCTGATAATTCAGATAGATCAACGCCATCTTGCGATGACGGCCGCGACCTCTGATCGCCAATGGCCTGCGAGTAAAGATCATGGCTGCGCCTTCCGGCCTCGTCTCCAATCACAAGGCGCAAGAACCGGCGGCCGTTTGCAGGCTCACGGTCTTTGCCATTCGATGTTAACTGCTGGGCTGAGATTCGCAAACGACCATTGGTGGAAGAAACCAGGCAAGCACCCGTAAGTGCTTGAACAACTATCCGGTGAAATCCATCCCCCGAATGTAGCAGCGACGGCAAATCATCAGCGATGCTCAGATCTATTCTCAATGCCTTGGCCTGCAAGACCGGACCGACACTGTTTAACGCTGCTTCGATAACGCCGCGCACTTGGACCAGGCCCTTGCTCGTCTGAGACGTCAGCAATCTTCTGGTGGAGGCATTCATCAGATCGACGGTCTTGATCATGCTCTCGACGTTGGCCTGCATGCGCTGCAGCGAATTCTCTTGCTGTATTGAGATTGACCCCATGTTGCTATTAAGCAGTAGATCAGTGTAGCCGCTGATAGAAGTCAAGGGCGTTCGCAATCCTCTGACTCCGGCCGCAATTTCCTCTAGCCCTTCGCTGCTGTGAGTCTCTTGAAGCTGCGCCTCGAGGGCATCGATCTGATCATGGGCTTGTTCAAGCTCTCCGGAGTAGCGAGTGACCGTACGCATTACCCATTCTGCGCTGAGGCCAGCGTCGCCGGCAGCGGCACTCGCCAGAGCCAGCTCAGCTTCCGAAAGCGCTTCCCGAAGAGCAACGATCTCTTTTTGTAGCCGAAGCGACTTCGCGTGTCTCTGAGCCGCAACAGCAAGCGCCCCGGTTGCTTCGCGCGATTTTCTACGCTCGGCAACCAGCAGATCACTTTTGGCCTCGAGCTGCTTGCTCAACTCCTCTTGGCGGCTTAGGGCCTGGTTGCGTTCCTTAGACAGCACGTTCAGTTCCTTCAGCAGATCGGCTTTTTCTTCCTCGATTTTGGGCGCCTCGCCGACCATACTGGCTCGGTAGCGGTCGGCATTATGAAACGCCTGAGCCAAGTATTGCCCCAGAGCGTGGCATAAGCGCTTCTGATCGTCGGGCCAGGAGGTGGCATGTTGGCCGTAAAGGAGCATGAGCAATCCAATCTCGGCCGAGTCCAAGTACAGTGGCTCGATCAATAGTGCTCCAGGTTCGTCAAGGTCCAGCTCGCGCATGAGCTCATGAAGCTGCCTGGCGCCCGGGCCATCAGGCACCAGTTCGACCTGCTCGCGCTGTCTTAGCGCCAGCGCAAAACTCGGCCAATCGTCTCGTTTCATCGCCCATTTTCGTGTTGCCAGCACTTCTCGGGCGGCGCTGGTCTCAGGATTATCGAATATCGCCGCCACCTGTAGATGTTGCGTCCGATCCCTGTCGACTAAGGCAATGGCTAGGAATTGGGCTGGAAACAGGTCCCTAGCCATAGTGAGCGCATCGATCATGGTCTGATCTGTATCAAGGGACGCCGATACCTTACGCGATAGGTTCAAAGAGCGTTCAAGCTGTTCGACGACAGGCCGCCCCAGGTGACTGGATGGAAGCAGGTGTTGTAGATTGTGCCGGTAGGCTAAAACAGCCAGCATCGGAAAAGCAATGATGTATCCAAGCCGGGTCCAATAGGAAACCTCCACCTTTTGGGGAGTTAGCGTATCACCATACCAAAGGCTCAGGGTATGTGCGACAAATAGCACGGCCAATATGGCCAATCGCAGCGACCATTGTTCTTCTCTGGTTATGAGAATCGCTACGCCACCCAGGACCAGCAGGACCATTTGCAACAGATTCCAGACGGCCGCTTGCTCAGTTCCCGAGTAGTTGCTGGCAGCAGTCCCCGATTCAACCAGCTCTTGCCATTCCAGAGCAAAGGAGACATAGATAAAGACGATGATGATGACGATAACCAGCAACAGCGCACTACCCAAATAGGGCAAGGTCCTCGGCTGTGGAGCGAGCGCCCATACCAAAACAGCAACCGTCAAAGCATCGACCGCAGCTTCAAGGGGTGGAAGGAGCATGCTCGCCTCGACTAGGTTGGCAGTAGCAAAGACGGCCAGCAGGACGATCAGGCGCAAGAGAAGAATGGCTCCGGAGGCCCAGGCTAGACGACGAGTAAAGGCATCATCAGGCCTGCGCCGAGCCTGCCACCAAGCCAACCCTAACGTCGCCTGAAGGGCCAACAAGGTTACGATGTGATAAACAATGCTGTCAGGCGGCCGGCTCAGATACTCGATGAGCTGCTGAAAGAACGACATCAGTTAGGTTACTACCAGGCGGAAACAGTCCGACTAGGGAGAATTATAACATAACTTTTCGGCTGATGGTCGCTACTGGAAGTAATCCAAGAATGCCTTACGCAGAAGAGCGACCAATTCGTCAATCTGGTGCCCGTCGACGATCAGTGGAGGGCCGACCAAGATAAGGTCGCCGTTGACGCCATCGGCGCATCCTTGCGAATAGTACACGATGAGTCCTAATTCGAAAGCTCTTTGCCAGATGTTCCAGGAGACGTGCTGGTCGGCCGGGAACGGTTTCTTTGTCTGACGGTCGCGGACGATCTCTATCGCCCATAGCAGGCCGCGGCCTCGAATGTCGCCGACCTGGGGTAGATCACCCAATGCCGTTCGGAGTTTGGCTCCCAATAAGGCGCCCAAGCGGGCGGCGTTCTGCACCAATTCTTCGTCCTTAATGATGCGCAGCGTGGCCAGCCCGGCGGCGGCGCCCACCGCGTGATGACTGAAGGTGCCGCCATGGTTGAAATCGCCCAAGCAGTCGCGGATTTGCTGCACGTCAATGCGCCTAGCCGCCGCAAAACCAAATGGGAAGTAGCCTCCAGCAACGCCTTTGGCGCTGACCAAGATGTCCGGCGCGACATCCCAGTGTTCCAGCGCCCACCACTTACCAGTCCGACCGAAGCCGACAAGCACTTCGTCGGCGATCAACAATACGCCGTAACGGTCGCATACCTGTCTGATCCTTGGCCAATAGTCTTTCGGTGGGATAACGGCCCCCAGGCTGGCGCCGCTAATCGGTTCGGCGATGAATCCCGCTACCCGCTCCGGGCCGTACTCAAGGAATACTTGTTCCAAGCGGGCTGCGGCCTGTTCGCCAGTCAGATGGTCACGATAAGGATAGGGAGGACGCACATGAGGCATATCGCACATCATATCCAGAAAAGGTTTCCTGAGAGCCGGCCGGCCGCTCACGCTCAGAGCACCCAAGGTCATACCATGATAGCTTTGCTGACGGCTGACGATTAGATGGCGTTCATTCTCTCCACGCGCTAGTTGGATCTGCCTGGCTAGTTTCATGGCTGCTTCGACGACTTCGCTGCCGCTGCTCAAGAAGAAGAATCGCGGGTCGGGTACGTTGACGACCTCAGCCAATTCGGCCGCGTATTGCTCTAGCGGTTCGCTAGTGAACATGATTCCGTGAATGTAGGCAGCCTTGGCCAACTGCCGGCGCATAGCTTCCACAACTTCAGGCCGGCCATGGCCGACGTTCACGACGAAGGGACCTCCTGAACCGTCCAGATATCTTTTGCCATGCCGGTCATATAGATAGACGCCTTCGCCATAGGCAACCATCGGCCGGCCGTGGCCCATTTTGCGATAGAAGACATTGCCGGTAGGGAATGTGTAGTCGTTCACACAGTTGCTCCTGTAAGCAAGCCACCAAATCGGCAGTTTATTTCCAGTTTTTAACTTGGGCTTGTTTAGCGATAAAGTCCTTCAGGATCAAGCTCTTGCCTGATCATCAGAAGTTCTTGCTCCTCTGGCGGCGTCATTTCTACAACTCTAGTCGCCCTCTTCAGGGGCCAGCCAATTGCGCCCTGGATGCTCTCGACGCTTTCACCTGGAGCGAGTTCAGTCAGGGTCATTTCGCCGCCAAGATCGTCAAACCTAAACAGGGCCCTGTCGGTAATTAAGAGAGTAGGTCCGCTGCCCGCTAGCCCCAACTTCGCACGATCGCCGCTTCTGGCAAGATGGCCGGGACTGGTCACGAAGTCAATCTTGTCCACGAACGCCCGGCGCTTGAGCCGCATGATGATCAGTACCTGGCCTGCATTTGAGGCGATCTCGCAAGCGCCGCCGGAGCCAGGCAGCCTGACCTTGGGTTCTTGATAATCGCCGATGACGGTCGTATTCAGATTGCCGAAGCGGTCGATTTGAGCTCCACCAAGAAGGGCAGTGTCGACCAGCCCGCCCTGCAAGTAGAGCATGAAGAGATCGGCCATGCTTATGGCAGAGGTCGCGTCACTTACTAGCGTCGGATCGCCAATCGAAAGCGGCAGACGAGCCGGATGGGCTCCGAAGATCCCGCTTTCATAGACCAATTCTAGATCTGGCGAGTGGCCTCTCCTGGCAAGATTGCAGGCAATATTGGGCAAGCCTACGCCGACAAATACGACTCGACTTCCCTTCAAGGCGCGGGCCGCACTGACGATCATCAGCTCCGATGGTGTGTACTCCATTTTGATTCTCCCGTCTCAGATCAAGCGATACGCCTCAAGCGTAACGCCCGTAGTTAACCGGTTCGGCAAGCATTTCGCCGGGATCCAGGCTTGCCAGTCGCTCTGAGCCCAGCTTTTCCAGGTAGGAAACCCTATCAGAAACGTCGTAGACCCACTCCTGGAGCCAAGCGGCCGTCTTGTCGGGATCGCGGGAGACTTTGTCCCAGGCCAGGTAGAATGCATTGTCACGATCATAGTACCCTTGAACGTAGCTAGGATGTGCGCCGTAAGGTTCGTATACGACCGCATCGACTATGAGGCCGGGAATGAGTGTGCGATTCGGATCGCGTCGGATTGTCGTCTCGTCAACGATTTCCTCGACGACGACGATGACCTTTTGAGCAGCGAAAGCCACCTCTTTCTGCACGCCAAGCAGACCCCAAAGCTGGGTGTTGCCAAGAGCATCCGCCCGTTGGGCATGCAGAATGGCGACATCGGGTTTTAACGGTGGAACCACCGCTATCTGGCCGTCGCCATAGGGACTCTCGACGAATCGAATGCGCTCGTTGGCCGCTGGCAGATCGCTTCCAGCATAGCTGCGCAGCGGGAAGAAAGGCAGGTTACTTGCCCCGGCCAAGTAACGGCCGACCATGCCGAAGTGCGAGTATTCTTCGACCGCAATCGGCCTTGGATAACCTTTTTCAACTGCCCGGCGAACACAGTGCAGGCTGCCCACCCCAGGATTGCCCAGGTAGCTGAAGACGAGCCTACCAGCCACACCGGCGGCGACCATTTGATCATATACCAGGTCAGGTGTCAGGCGGCATAGTGTCAGATCTTGCTTTCTTTGGCGAATGATCTCGTGAGCCGCCGCAAAACTAATAAAAGCGGTGAACCCTTCTATGGCCACCGTGTCACCGTCGGCCACATGTCGATCCACCGCTTCCTTCATGGAGCAGAGCTTAGTTGTATTCATCTTTTTTTCTTGGTTTAGGTCGAAGACCGGGGACAGAATCTGAGTGCGCCGCCGGTCTTCGAGCCGTCTTGTCAAGCCAATTCAGTCGACAATAGTCTGGCTTTGCTCATGCATGTACTGCTGCACGTAATACCGGCTGCCGCCTGCTTTGCCAGTCGATCCGCTGCCTTTCCAGCCACCAAATGCCTGATAGCCGGGCCAGGCGCCGGTCGTTGCGCCGCTCTCTCGGTTGACATAAAGCACACCAGCCTGGATGTTGTCGAGGAACCATTCGATTTCGTCGTCGTCTTCACTGTAGAAGCCGGCCGTGAGGCCGTATTCCACGTCATTAGCTTTGGACATCGCCTTGTCCAGGTCGTCAAACTCGGCAATGGTCACGATGGGCAGGAACATCTCAAGCTTCCACAGGCGATGATCCTCGGGTACGTCGGTGGCGATCAATGGCGTGACGTAGAAGCCATTAAGTTCGAGCACGTTTCCGCCATGGAGGATATTGCTCGACTCTTTCAGTTCTGCGGAAAAAGTTTGGTAGTCCTCGTATACTCCTTTATTGATCACTGGGCCCATCCAATTCGATTTCTGGGTGGGATCGCCGACGTTGATCTTCTTGGTTAACTCGAGCAGCTTCTGCTCAAATTCGGCCCGAATGCTGCTGTGGACGTAGACCCTGGAGCAGGCAGAGCATTTTTGACCCTGCAAGCCAAAAGCCGAGCGCATGACGCCGATGGCGGCCTTGTCGAGATCGGCCTTCTGGCTGATGATGGTCGGGTTCTTACCGCCCATTTCGGCGATGACCGGCCTGGGAAGCGAACTATTGGCAAAGGTCCGGATAATGTGCATGCCAACATCATAGCTGCCGGTGAAGGTGATACCGTCAACCTCTGGGCTGTCAATGATCGTCTGGCCGACCGTCCGGCCGCCTCCAGTGACGAAATTGAACACGCCGGCCGGTACGCCTGCGTCGCGGAAGCAGGTGGTGAGCAGCCAGCCAGTATAAGGAGTATCGGTGGCCGGCTTGAAGACGACGGTATTGCCGGCAACCAGAGCGCCGCCGGATGGTCCGCCGGCCAGAGCGCCAGGGAAGTTGAAGGGAGAAATCACCGCCCACACACCGTAGGGCTTCAAAACGCTGCGATTGTGATGCTTGGGGCTTTCAGATAATAGAGGGACTGTGAACCCTTCGTTAGCCTCCATCTGATCGCAGTAATAGCGAATCAGATCGGCAGTTTCCTCGACGTCACCCAGGGCTTCAAGGCGATTCTTGCCCACTTCGAGCGACATGATTGCGGCCATGTCAAATAGGCGGTCGCTAATCGTATCAGCCGCCTTGCGTAGAATCGCGACCCGTTCTTGCCACGGTGTCTTGCGCCAGCCATCGAAAGCGGCCCGCGCCGCAGCAATCGCGTCCTTGGCGTCTTCTTCGACGCCCTTTTGAAAGTGGGCCATCGTCAAGTCAGTGTCAACCGGGCTGACCTTGGTGAAAGTTTCGGCCGCTTGCCGTTCTGCCCCGTTGATATACATAGGGAAAGTCTGGCCAAACTCAGCCCTGACTCGCTTCACAGCTTCGTCATAAAGCTCATCCAGCCTCGGGCTCGGGCTGGCCAGGGTTGAATAGGTAACTTTGATCTTCTCTGACATTTGGGTACCTCCAAATATATTGTGACGTTTATCAACTCAGTATGTTGCCAGGCACTTAGACTATCCATCTCACGAGATGGTATTTGTTCTTTCCTCTGCGGATGATGATATATCTTTCCGCTATTCGGTCAGCAGGCGTCAGTACCGTTGCGACGTCCTCAGTCCATGAGATCGTCAACACCGGAGAAGAGGAACTGGTCGTTACCTATTTCGGGGTTCGGATCAATTAGGCAGCCCGGCGATGAATTGCTGAATGGTGCTGATGTATTCTTCGCCGGCCACGTAGACATAGTCGTAGTGTGTGCCCCCTTCAATCCATAGATTCCGTTTGGGTTCCGGCGCGGCTTC
>CP070688.1:3293005-3301356 GCA_020353135.1 Chloroflexota bacterium | reverse complement strand
CATCAATCTACCGCCCACCGTTGTGCAGAGAGGCATCGATGCCTACACGATGCATACAGATGCCGGTAGTACCGATATTAAGACGCCCTTGAATGAGAAACGCATTGCCGCCGTACACCGGGGCGCCGGTCCACGCGACGTCAAAGACTCCCAATGGTTGAGCTTCGACGGCTATTTACTGAATATGGCCGCCGACAGGGGTGCCCGAATCCGGTCGACCCGTGTGCGCCAGGTGCGCCGCCTCGAGGATGGTCGGGTGCGACTCTCTGTCCGAGGTCAGGAACTACCGCCATACGATCTTGTAGGAGTCGCCGTCGGCGTTAACGCGGCCGCTGGACGTATGTTCAAAGAGTTCGAATTCGATTACCGGCCGCCGCAGACGACAAAGACGGCCATTCGCGAGTACAACTTGGGTCAAGAGCAAATTGAGCAATACCTGGGTAGCGCCATGCATGTCTTTTTGCTGGACATTCCGCGGCTCGAGTTCGCGGCTATCATTCCCAAAGGCAACTACGCGACCGTTTGCTTATTGGGCCAGGAGATCGACAATGAGCTGCTAGGCGCCTTTCTTCAGGCACCCGAAGTTAGAGAATGCTTCCCGCCTGACTGGAATTGGGACCAGCCGGCCTGCTTCTGCTCGCCGCGGATTAACGTCAAAGGGGCAGAGAATCCATTTGCCGACAGACTCGTCTTCTTAGGCGACTGTGGAACGACGCGTTTGTACAAGGACGGCATTGGCGCCGCTTACCGGGCGGCCAAGTCTGCAGCCACGACAGCTCTCTACCAGGGCCTGGCGGCAAGCGACTTCCGGCGACATTATCAGCCTGCCTGCCAGGCGATCGCAGCAGACAATAGCATTGGCGAATTCATCTTCGTGATTGTGCGACAGATTCAGCGCTGGCGTTTTGCCCGCCGGGCGGTACTGAAAATGGTCGCCGCCGAACAACATAAAGCTCCAAAGGCGAGACGCATGAGCACGATACTCTGGGACACTTTCACGGGCAGCGCGCCGTACCGGGAAGTATTCTTACGCTCGCTGCATCCGGCCTTCCTCCTGAAGTTCTTGTGGGAGGCCGGCGCGGCCTTGGCGAATGGCGCCATCGGACGAGGCGGCAGCTAATTGAATATACGCAGAGTTCTTACAGGTACTGCTTCATACCAGGAAGAGTATAATGACTAATTCAGGGGCCCTAGGCAAAGTTTACAAAGACCGGGAAAACATCGTTCGGCAGGGCGAGGTCGGCGAGTGCATGTACGTCATCCAGGAAGGCTTGGTGGAGATAATCGTAGAAGAAGGAGGGCAAGAAGTCCTCATCGCCACTCGAGGCGAAGGAGAGTTCTTTGGCGAAATGGCCATCTTCGAGCGTGAAGTGCGGATGGCTACCGTGCGTGCCTTGGGCGAAGCCCGGGTGCTCACGATTGACGAGAAGAACTTCCTAAAACGCATCCACGAGGATCCTTCGCTGGCCTATCGTATTGTCCGCACGATGTCGCAGCGCGTCCGCGCCCTGGCGGCGAGGGTCGCCGCCATGGAGACGGCCGAACGAAATCCGGCATGAATATTGTCATCTCGTTAGCACAAATGGATATTGCCCTCGGCCAGGTTGAGCACAATCTGGCCACGGCCAGGGCCATGGTCGCCGAGGCGGCGCAGAGTGGTTCTGATGTCGTCGTATTGCCAGAACTGTGGTCCACCGCCTACGATCTCGAGAATGCCGCGGATCACGCGGCGCCTGTTGAAGCGGGTATCTTCGCCCAGACGGCGGTTCTTGCGGCCGAGTTCCGGATCCACATCGTGGGTTCATGCCTGTCGCTGATCGCTTCCGGCCGCTATGGCAACACCGCCGTCTTGTTTGGGCCAGACGGCACGAGATTGGGTGACTACACCAAGCTTCATCTGTTCCGCCTGATGGACGAAGAGCGCTACTTGACTCCGGGCGACCGGACGGCGTTGGTCGATACACCTTGGGGCATGGCCGGATTGGCGATTTGTTACGATCTGCGCTTTCCAGAGCTATTTCGCGATTATGCCCTGGCCGGCGCCACGATCATCTTTTTGCCTTCAGAATGGCCCCAGCCGCGCCTGGCTCATTGGCGCACCTTGTTGCGAGCACGAGCTATCGAGAATCAGCTTTTCTTCATCGCCTGCAATCGAGTAGGCGTAACAGATGGCTATGATTTCTTCGGCCATTCGGCCATAATTGATCCTTGGGGGGAGACGGTAATTGAAGGCGGGGAGGACCAAGAGCTGATCACGGCCGAAGTCGACTTGGCCGAAGCGGATCGCATTCGGGCCAGGATCCCGGTTTTTGATGACCGCCGGCCCGATATCTATTAATCATCTCTTGGGCGCCGGATTCGGGTCAGTTCCAGGCCAATTTGGCCCGGGTAGCCCAGTAGTCCTCTGGCGGCTCGACCAGTGGCCGCAGGCGATCACCCATCTCTTCATCCCATTCCAACTCGGCGGCAGCCAAATTGGATCGCAAATGGTCGGCGTTTGCCGCACCGCTCAGGGCCACGTCCGCCCAGGGTTGGGCCAATACGGCCGCCAGGGCTAGCGCATCGATGCCAACACCCAACCCGCCGGCCGACTCCTCCAATTGCTGGTGTTTCGCCCAGAAGGCGGGGTCGTCGTTTCGATTCGTGAGCCGGCCGTTGGCCAGCACTTCTTTGACAATTACGCCCAGTCCGGCGTCGTGCGCTTCCTGAAGCGCGGCCCCGGCCGATGGCTCAAGCAGGTTCCAGGTAGCCTGCACGGCGCCAAACAAGGGCTGGCCATCTACACGTATGCTCATCGCCTTGCGCAATGTCTCGGGCTGACGCGGGCCGCTCAAAGAAAGGCCGATGACGACTCCTTCGTCTCGCATCCGGGCTAGTTCACCAAGAACGACCGTATTCTGCAATACGCCACTGTCCAATGTCGCCGAATGGATTTGGTACAAATCGAGATGTTCTCCCAGGATCGTCCGGCTCTCCCGCGACTGGCGCCGCAGAACGGGCAGGGAATGGTCCTTGACTTCGTGCTCATGCGCCTCAACCTGCCAGTCAGCGGTATAGGTATAGCCCCACTTTGAACCTACGGTGACCGAACCAGGCGCTATTTTGCGGGCCTTGAGCCACGCGCCTAAGAACATCTCGGCCCGGCCGTAGGATCGCGCAACATCATAGTAGCGTACGCCCAGTTCCCAGGCCAGATCCAGCATCTCATGGCTGTGCGCTTCCATGGCCGACAATCGATAATCACGGCTAAGGTCATCGGCATGACCAAGGTTGATATAGCCGGGGCGTCCGAGAGCGGCCAATCCCAGACCAATGGGAGTAACTCGTAACCCTGTCCGGCCCAAATGCACGAGATCTTTATCCTGGTACATAGCTGTAAGTGCCCTTCACTACATCGAGTCGAGCGCAGATTGTACAGCGCTCAACTCGGTTGGACGAAAGGTAGGGGCACACGCTATCGAAACTGCTCGAGCGAGCCCGACTTGGCTGTGACTTCAAGAAAGAAAGGGGAACGCTTCTATTACTTGGTGTGGCCGTTCTTGCCAGGGTCAGGTGTCTTGGTCTGTCCTGGCGGTTGAGGCGTCTTGGTCTGTCCTGGCGGAGTCTTGGGCGTCTCCGTAGGCGTTGGCGTAGGCGGCGGCACATTAGTAGCCGTCGGAGGTGGAGGCGGAGTGGCCGTAGGCAGCGGTCCCTCAGGTGTATCGGTTGGTGTAGGCTGCGGCGTGTCGGTAGGCACAGGTGTCGACGTGGGTAGTGGCGTCGACGTCGGCCGCGGTGTCGACGTCGGCCGTGGCGTCGAGGTCGGTTGTGGCACCGGCGTATTTGTGGCAGCTTCGCGTGTTGACGTCGGCGACGGTGTTGACGTTCGCGTAGGCGCCGTGGACGATGGTGATGTTGACGTTGGGGTCGGCGTCGGCTGGCTTCCAACTGTCTCTGTCGGGCGGCGCGTCACCGTCGGTTCTCTTAACCCGTTCGACTCGCCGGATGCTTCAGTGGGAGTCCTCGTTGGAATGGCCGGGGAGACTGCTGTGGAAACCAGTGTCGCCACTTCGCTCGGAATCGGATCAGTCGGAACGGGCTCGATAACCGAAGGAGCACTGCCGGATTCGACCGTCGTCCCTTCGCCGGCGTTTAGAACGACCGTCATTCCCTGGGCTTCGACCTGTACCTGTCCTTCGGTAACAGCAACGCGCGTTGTTCCATCAGCTTCCACATCAACGGTAAATGAGGTGCCCCATACAGTAACCGTCGCCGCGGGTGTCTGAATCTCATAGCGAGATGCCGCCGTCGGCATCGGCTGTACGAAGTTTTGCGTCCGGCCTATTTGTTGCTGCAGAACGATAACCTGGTCACCGCTTTCTTCGTCAAGGTCCATTGTGACGATCTTGATCTCAGTGTAGGGCGACATGAGCAATTTACTTTCGTCGGGGAAGCTTAAAACGATCGACGAATCTTCGCCGGTGCGAACGTCGTCGCCCGTGCTTACTTCCTCGGCGCTCTCGACACTCTGCCATTCGTCGCCGTCAGAAGATTGGACTTCTACGGTACCCTGATAGGCGGCGACTTCAGCCGTTGCGCCGTCGGACTGACCTGACCATGGCTGAAGCAACAGCCCAGCCACCAACACTACCAGCAGTATGCCGATCGCCGCGTACACAAGTGGCCGATTAGGTCCGAAAAGGGATTGCAGCCACTGGCCGAAGGAGAAGCTCTCGCGGGTCTCACCTTTGGCCGATTCTCGCATGGCCGAGTAGTGATCACGATAGACCTGTCGAGCTGATGCTTGCTGCTGGACGGGCGCATCAATCCAGATGTTCCGCGTCATTAAATTCAGCATCCGAGTCAGCGATGCCAGTTCGTCCTGGCAGGATGAACAATCGCCGGCGAGGTGGGTCTCCGCCTGCCTCATCTCATCAGACGAAAGCCGCTCCTCGATATAATCGAGTAACTGCTCTGTCGTTAGATGTTTGCTTTCTTCGCGATTATCGTCCATCATGTCACTACTCGGTGACCGGTACATCCTCGTACATACAGAGAGAATCCAATCGACCCTGATACACTTTGGTCAAGCTAGATATCCCCCATTAGTAACCCTCGCAGCTTTTTCAAGCATCGGGCTCTCATAGGGCCGATCGATCCAATGGGCATCTCGAGCCTCTCGGCCACATCTGCATAGGAGGGAATTGCGGCGTCGAAGTAGAGCAACCACAATAATTCCTGACAGCGGTCTCCCAATTGTCCCATGGCTTGTTTCAGCACCTCATGCTCACGGTACTGGGCAACAACTTCTTCTGGGGATAGCTCGTCACCTTCTTGATCCGTCAGCACCGTATCCAGATCGGTACTTACGGTACGTTCGTAGTCGGAGCCGCGCCTCCGCTCCCAGCACTCGCGTCGCGCCGTCGTTACCAGCCAGGCAGACACTCTACTAGGATCGCGCAGATTCTTGAGATTGCGTAAAAGGGAAAGCCAAACGGATTGAAAAACGTCGTCAATTTCGGCCGGGGTCAGGCCGTATCGGGCCGGTATCGTGTAGACCAATCGCTGATAGCGTTCAACTAAAGCGTCCCAAGCCTGCGAATCGCCCGATTCGCAGGCCAGAATCAGTCTTTCGTCCGCATATTGGCTGTAATCAGTCATCACTTAGTGGCACTCGGCAACCAGAGTAATTATCGACTATCGATAACCGTCCGGCAAACCGAGTTCACGCCTTTGTTACGTCTGAGTTATTACCATATTCCTACCGGCCGACGCCAAGCGTCGGGCACCGGGCGTTAGACGCCCGACGTTACACGCTGGGTATGATTTCACCGAGCGAGACCGATTGTCCTGGCTGCAACACGTGCACCGTCATGGGCGGCGACAGTTCGGCGGCATGTTCGGCAAATTCAAGCGGCGGCTGGGTAAGAAACTTCGGCCGCAGCAACTCCAGGCCAACCGGGCTGTAAGTGCCCCAATGGATCGGAATGGCCACTTTCGGCCGCAGGTGCTCGAGCGCTCGCGCGGCCCGGAAAGGGTCCAGGTGCCCCTTGCCTAGATTGGGTCCCCATCCCCAAACCGGCAAGAAGGCCAGGTCTAACTCTTGGCCAATATATGCCATTTCAGGAAATAGGTCTGTGTCACCGGCAAAGTAAATCTCATGACTACCGTCGATCAAGTATCCTAGCGGTTCAACCCAGGGTACCCAGGGTAACTGCCGACCGCCATGATCGGCTCGGGTGGCCTCAATTCTTAGCCCACCAATCATGGCCGATTCACCTCTCTCGATTTCCTCCACGCGACGGAAGCGGCGTACCTTTAGATAAGGTCCCGCGCCCTTGGGGACTATCATTCGCACGTCCCGTCCAACCCGCTTTAAAGATGGTAAATCGAGGTGGTCCCCATGTAGATGAGAAATTAGTACTGCGTCAACCTCTTCAATCACATCATTAGGCAGAGCGAAGCGACGTCGCAGAGGACCAATGTACTGGCGGAGCAGCGGATCGGTAAGCAACCGAGCGCCGTCCATTTCTATAAGCAGTGTGGCATGCCCCACATAGGTAATCCTGGCGTCGTCGGTCATGGGCTTACTCTACGCGCCATTGACGGTTTAGGCAATTTAACTATCATCGGCAACAGAGATCCGTTAGTGGCCCTTCGACGACCGGCCAGGCGAAGGGTGATGAAACGTTATCCCCGGACTACAGGCTCAGGTTGATTTCTGATGAAACCAGAACCAAATGCCGTTTCACGAATGCTCGAGACCCTTCTGCGGCCGTGGCACGAAGCGGTCGAAAATCCGGCTGCAGCGCAAGACGGCGTTTTGCATCGCCTGTTAACGGATTATGCCCGCACGGCATACGGCCGTCGCCACGGAGCGGCAAACGTCGAGTCCATCCACGACTTTCGGCGCGCATTTCCGGTGACCGATTACGAGTCGTACAAGCCACTCATCGATCGGGTGATGGCCGGTGAATTTGACCTGTTGCTGGCCGAAGAACCGGTAGGTTGGGCGATCACCCGCGGTACCACCAAAGGGGAGTCAAAATTCATCCCCATGACGCCGACGGACTTGCGCCAGCGAGTCAGCGCCGGTCGGGCGATGATGCACTATGTACACAGCAACGACCGCTATGATCTATTCGATGGCTTGAACCTGAATCTAAATTTCCCATCGGCCGTTGGCCAGGTCGAGGCTGGCGACCGCCAGATTGAGTACGGTTATAGTTCGGGCATCTATGCCAAGCATGTCTCAACCTTCACGCCGATAGAATCGGCGCCGACCCAAGAAGAAATTGACGCTCTCGGGGGCAGTAAAACGCTCAGCGCCTGGGCCAAGCGCTTCGAGTTGGCGCTGGCTAAGTGTCGCGATCAGAACATTACCCTGGTCGGCGGCGTATGCCAGACAGCCCTTGAGTTCGCGCGTTACTTGCGAAAAGAACACAAATGCTACCCAAAGCAGTTGTGGCGACCGCAAATCATGACCTTGGGAAGCGCACCCGGCATCAATACGCGGTACAGACCTAGCTTGAGGGCCTTGTACGGTTCGGTCGTGATCCGCGAAATCTATGGAGCCACCGAAGGGATGTTTGGCCAGCAGCGTGATGTCAACCGGGCCTGGGTACCCAACTATGACCAATTCTTCTTCGAGGTTGAGACGAGATCGGGCGTCAAAATGCTGCACGAAATGCGCCCGCGCGAGCTGGGTAAATTGATCGTCTCCACGCCGATCCTACCCCGATATCGGATTGGCGACGTGATACTGGCCTTTCGACGGCCGTACTTCCGCTGCATCGGCCGCGAAAGTCGATGGACGAGCCTGCGCTATGTTTGGCAAGAGCTGTCTACGATGAACCTTAACCAACTGTAGGCCAGTCAGTGCCGGTCGCCCAAAGGCGGTAGGCTATTCTCCCTTCTTGCCGTTTCGCTGAAAATTACGCAAGATGATGGACAGGCCAATGCCGATCAGGATCAGCGGCAAGACACAGGACCAGGTACCAAGTCCCAATCCGGCGAAGACGCCGGCCAGGATGAGCGTTCCCACCACCGACTTACGATAAGCAGGGACCAACACGCGGATGGCTACCTCTAGCAGCAGTATGGCCGCAGCGCCTATCCAGAAGACACTCCAGGCCTCCACCGGAAAGAAATCGATCTCTACCGGAAGATCAGCCCCTCCGCCAAAAGGCAGTCGTTCGGCAAATTCGCTCATGAGGTCGAAGGCGCCCAAGTTGCCGGCCAGTAGAACCACGCCGGCCCAGATCAAGATCAGCGCCCAGACCAGCGCTCCTAACGGGTCCCGGTCCCATTTCTCTTCAACAGATTTTTCCTCCTGCTTGCTCAGCTCCTGTTCGTCCTTCTCGTCCCTCTTG
>CP070688.1:3260101-3292905 GCA_020353135.1 Chloroflexota bacterium | reverse complement strand
GCCGTGGCGATGCGCAGATTGAGCCCTTCAGCCGTTTCTGACTTGCGCTCGCGAAGCCGATTCACAAGCGCCTCTTCTGATTCCGCAGTCAAGAAAAAGAATATGGCATTGGCTACCAGTTTGCGAATGGTCGCCGCGCCTTGCACGTCAACCCGCATGATCATTTAGCGAGCCCTACCCGCAGCAAACCGTTGAACATCAAAGCGAGATTCTCCGCTGTTCGACGCGATGATGCTCAGCTTCAATGATTGACAAGATAGTGGCTACGGCCGCTTCCTGTTGGCCCTCGGCATTTACCACGCAGTAGTCAAACTCTTTGACCCTTTTCATCTCCTGGCGAGCCGTGGCGATGCGCAGATTGAGCCCTTCAGCCGTTTCTGACTTGCGCTCGCGAAGCCGATTCACAAGCGCCTCTTCTGATTCCGCAGTCAAGAAAATGAATATGGCATTGGCTACCAGTTTGCGAATGGTCGCCGCGCCTTGCACGTCAACCCGCATGATCACGTCCCGACCACTGTTCAGCGCATCGCGGATTTGCTGTTTTGGTACACCCTTATAATCGTTATAGACAATGGCGTATTCCAGCAATTCATCCTCTTCAATCATGCGCGCGAAGTCATCATGCGATATGAAGAAATAATCGCGTCCATGAACTTCTCCAGCTCTGGACCCCCGAGTCGTGGCCGTTACGACGAAGTAGAACGCGTCCTGGTTGGCCATCATCAGCTTGGCCACCGTGTCCTTGCCCACGCCAGAGGGTCCGGAAATGACTATAAGCAGTGGGTAGACGGATCTTGCATAAGGATCAATGTCAGCCAAATTTGCACCTGTTTCTGCACCCAATATAATGTTCACAGCCTAATCGAAACTTGCACTGTACAACAACTATCCAATTCTACCAGGGTCTTGTTACAAGGTCATAGAAAGGAGCGCGCCGGACCAAATGCCATATTATGAATATCGTTGTTACGACTGTGATCGGCCGGTCAGATTGTTTTTCTCTTATGAGGAATACGACTTGGCAGCGCCCGCTTGTACCCATTGTGGCGGCGCGAACCTTAGACGGGTGATCGGCCGAATCGCCGTTGGCAAATCAGAGGAGTCGCGCCTAGACTCGATGAACCCTGATACACTGTTGGCCGGACTCGATCAAGACGATCCTCGTGCAATGGGCCAGACAATGCGCCGCATGTCAGAGGAAATGGGCGAGGATTTGGGGCCAGAATTCACTGAAGTTGTGGAGCGCCTGGAAAGCGGCCAGTCGCCCGAATCGATAGAGGAGTCGATGCCTGATCTGTCCGACAGTGCAGGTCCAGGCATTGATGAATTCTAGTGCCCTATTTACCGGTGTGTGCGGTTAGACGCGACTCGACGTGCCGTCTGACATCTTCCTGAATGGCTTCCACAGCGCGGCTGGCATCCACGATTACCCAGCGGTCAGGCTCGGCAGCGATCATACTCAGATACCCCTCCCTTACCCTTTGGTAAAAGGCCAACGTCTGCAGATCCATGCGGTTCATCTCTTCACCGCCTTCCGACCGCCGCGTAAGACCTTCTTCAACGTCGACGTCCAGAAAGAGGCTCAAATCAGGTTTGAGGCCGCCGGTGGCCAACTGCGTTATTGTGGCAAGCGTATCCAGATTTAGAAGCCGGCCGTAACCTTGATAAGCCAGGGTGCTATCCGCATAACGGTCGCTGAGGACTACATAGCTCTCCTGGAGGGCCGGCCGGATCACCTCTTCCACCAATTGCGCGCGCGACGCCGAATAAAGCAATACCTCGGCCGCAGCAGTCATTTCCCGGTTGGCCACATCATGTAAACAACCACGAACTTGTTCGCCGATCAGGGTTCCGCCCGGTTCACGCGTTGTCGCCACGCGATAGCCCTTTCCTCGCAGGTAGTCAGCCAACAGAGCAATTTGGGTCGACTTCCCGCTCCCCTCCGAGCCCTCGAATGTTACAAACATTGCCAGGTGTGGCTTTGCACTCAGAGCGCCGCATCCTGGTTGCGAGGCGTTCTGAAAATCCGCACATGACGATTGGCGCCCTTGCCATAGCTGTGCGAGACGAGATTAGCCTGACGAGCCATCTGGTGTTGATAGCGCCGGACTGCACTGCTTACCGGCGCCAAATCAACGCTATTCTGCCCGGACTGGACCAAACGGATGGCCTTTTCAGTTTCGGCAATAGCCTGTTCAAATGGATCAGTCGGCGTCACCTCCAGGCCAAGAGCCTCGATCAAGAAATTCTCCATCTGCGTAATCGTGTTGGCTCGCAAAACGTACACAGGAATGCGTCGATTCTGGGCATCGATAATCAGCTTGCGCTGCCGTCGAAAGTAGCTTTTGAGGGTGACCATGACCTCAGCTTGATCGAGGTCGTTCACAACTTCCACGGACACGTTTAGAGTGCGAGCCGCTTGTAACAAGCGGTTCCTGGCCACGCCATAGGCGAATACTTTGACAGTCCTGGGGCCGCGCCTCGCCTGCGTCGCAGTACGGTCGCTTTGGGCAAATCTCCGCTCCGTCTGGCTGCCTTTTACCTGGCGCGGGCGATCTTGCTGCCGGCCATTATTCTGTCCTTTGGTGTCGCGACGACGCGCGAATTCAGGCGCGGGCACTTTCCAGGCCTCTTCTTGTTCTACCTGGATCTCGCCGTCTTCGTCACGATAGCGCAGTTCAAGACCAAGCGGATGGCCACGCAACATTGAGTCGACCGAGGCCGCCACGTTGCGGTGAATCGCTAGCCGCTGACGATCCTGAATCTCGATTAGAATGTCAAAAGTCGGCGGCGCCCGACGTTCCAAAACCGTCTTCTGAGTTCCTCTCCGCCGCGCTTCTTCATCAGACAACGTAACGCTTTCGATCCCACCCACAAGATCCGATAAGGTCGGGTTGAGAAGCAGATTCTCGATAGTGTTGCCATGAGCGGTGCCGATGAGTTGTACGCCTCGTTCATTGATTGTTCTGGCCGCGGCCGCTTCTCGCTCCCGGCCGATCTCGTCGATAATGATCACTTCGGGGTTGTGATTCTCAACCGCCTCGATCATCGTCTCATGCTGAAAGGCCGGCTTCGGCACCTGCATGCGCCTGGCCCTGCCTACGGCCGGATGCGGTATATCGCCGTCGCCGCCGATTTCGTTTGAGGTATCGACGATGATCACTCGCTTTTTCTCCGACAGCACGCGCGCCATTTCGCGAAGCATTGTCGTCTTGCCGACGCCGGGACGGCCAAGTAGCAGAATGCTTTCGCCATCGTCGATCAGGTCGGCGACGATGTTGATTGTGCCGTACACTGCCCGCCCGACGCGGCAGGTCAAGCCAACGACTTCGCCTCGGCGGTTGCGTATTGCCGCGATACGATGCAACGTACGCGCGATGCCCGCGCGATTGTCGTCGTCGAAATCGCCGACATTGGCGACGACACCGTCGATCTCTTCCCTGGTGACCTCAGCTTCGCGCAACGTTTTCTCGCCCCAAACATAGCGAGCGGCCGGTCGTCGCCCAAGATCCAAGACGACCTCGAGCAACTCATCCTCGCGGCCGATTTCCTCCAATGCGGCGCGCACATCACCGGGCACGATGGCCAGGAGCATGCGCAAATCCTCGATTAATTGTCTCTGGTTTTCATTCATGAAGTTATAGAAATGTGTTCCTACTGCCCGTTTCGGCTGTTGCCGCTGCTCATGCCCTGAATTAGCGTAGTAGATCCTGGCACGGCCTTAGGTTCAATGACGTTTTTAGCCGCCGGAGCCGGAGATTCAATACGCTGAACAATGTGTTTTACCATCACAGCCTGGCTGCCCCACGGCCGAAATCCGGCCTTCTCCAGCGCACTCAGTAGCCAACTCTGATACCGGCGCACACAACAAAAAACCGGGTGCTCTGCCGTCGGAGATAGCGTCTGCAACGCCGCCTCGATGATGCTTTTCGGCTTGGTACGCGCATTCGGATGAATGAATAGTCTCATCCAGTTGGCGACAGGGCCCGAGCAGACGTGAACATAGGCTGTCAATTCACCGTCCTCGCGCAACACCCAATTCTGGCCGGTTGCCAGGGGCGGACCGGGCTCCACCGACTGGATCATGCCAGGCACAATACTCGAGTACAAAACGTTGATATCCCAATCATCAATCGATTCTCGTTCAACCAGGAGACCAGTTGTTCCGTTCGGATCAAGCTGGTCGTTTATCCATATATCTTGACGAGTGTAGACGACAAAGCCGGCTCGTCGCAACACCCGCAACTCAGGTCCATCTTCGGCCGCCTCGGCAATGAGATTATGCACCCCTCGCCGACCTGAAACAACCACCAACTGGTCCAACAAGGGTAGCCATATGTCTTCGTCGGATGGGCTTTGGTCATCCGGCTCACCCTCAGCCACCTCGACGCCGATGCTGGCCAAATGGGCATTTGGCTGGCCTTCCTCCAGATTAAGCTGAACGAAGGCGGCCGCGTCGGGATTTTTCGACTTCCAGATGTAGGTTGTGCTGTTTCCACCCATCAGCATGTTAAACAGGGCGTGCCGTACAGGATGCGGAACGGTCGTTAGCGCGGCCTGCGTCTGAAATACAACGCCTCGATCGCCAAGCCGATGAACGAGACCCAAGTCTCGCAATTGAAATGGGCGTATCATTGGAGTGAAGTTTAACAGGCGCAATACCTGCTGGCAAGGAATCAGTGAACGGCATCTAGCCGTTACTCAGGCTGCAGCTTTTTCGCGATTGGCTCGGTTGTGCTATAGTTGAAATTAGCGTATCGATTTGTCAGGCTTGGCACACTATCCAGAACTCTTAAACCATTCTCGCGGAGGCAGACAATGCAATCAGAATCCACGCTGAAGCTCACGCTACGCGAAGCGCTGCGTTATCGCGGTCTTTGGGGGCACTGGAGCTGGATTTCCCACCGTCTATCTGGCTTGGCCATCCTGTTGTTCTTGATAATCCATGTGTGGGACACAGCCAACGCCACGTTTTGGCCAGAAGCCTATAGCTACACCGTCGAGGTCTTTAAGTGGCTGCCCTTTAGTCTAGGAGAAATCGGCCTGATGGGCGCCGTGCTTTTTCATGCTTTCAATGGCATTCGCATCACGCTGCTGGATTTCAAGCCAGAATGGTGGCGCTATGAGCGCCGGTCGGCCGTCGCCGTCTGGGTTCTGTTTGGCCTCACGTTCACGCCCATTGCCTTGTTCATGCTCAGCCGCACGATCGGTCACTGTACCGAGTTAGCGGAGATTGGCCAGAGCTGCATGACTTTTCCCACCCCCTAATCTGAATTGACTATAGAGGAAACTTGCATATTGAAGAGAAGGAAGTTCTATGGCTACCACCCGTCACTTCAAGCCTAGAAGCAATCTTGAGCGATACGCTTTTCTGTTTATGCGGTTATCAGGCGTATTGCTCCTGCTGCTTGCAGTGGGACATATGCTTCTTCAACATGTGTTTCGCGATGTGCATAATCTGACCCTACAGGTGGTCGCCGACGTCTGGCGATCCTGGGGCTGGCGGGCCTACGATCTTCTCCTGCTCATTTTCGCTATCACCCATGGTTTTAATGGGTTGCGGCAGGTACTGGAGGATTATATTCACAATCCGCGGACGGTTATGATAGTGGCCAGGGTAATCGTCGTACTCATCATCGTCACCGTACTATGGTCTGCCGTAGCCATTTTTTCGTTCAGTCCGGAGTCGGTGATGGCGACCGCCGAGTAAACTCCGTTCAAGTAACCGGATACGGCCGGATTGTGGCCAAGTTGGTTAAGAACTCTAGAGAAGAAGCAACAATGAATAATAAGGTCAAGACTCATACATTTGACGCGGTCATCGTGGGCGCCGGTGGCGCTGGTCTGATGGCCGCTTTGTATGCCAGCCGCGATGCCAATGTGGCGGTCATTTCCAAACTTTATCCGACTCGATCGCACACCGGCGCCGCTCAGGGTGGAATAGGCGCGGCTCTCGGTAACTTGGAAGAAGACCGTTGGGAATGGCACGCTTACGACACCGTCAAAGGGTCTGATTATTTGGCTGACCAGGACGCTGTAGATGTGCTCTGCCAGGAAGCAATTGAGACCGTCATCGAATTAGAGCACATGGGGTTGCCCTTTGATCGCACGGCCGAAGGGAAGATCTCACAGCGGCGCTTTGGCGGCCATACCAACAATGACACCGGAAAACCGGTCATGCGCGCGTGCCACGCGGCCGATCGTACGGGCCACATGATTCTGCAAACCCTCTACCAACAATGTATTAAGAACGAGGTCAATTTCTTCGATGAGTTTCATGTCGTTGATTTGATTCGCGTCGGCGATACGGTTCGAGGCGCGGTAGCAATCTCGATCGCCACCGGCGAGTTTCACGTGTTTCACAGTAAGGCGGTGCTCTTCGCCACTGGCGGCTGGGGGCGCTGTTGGGAGGTAACGTCCAACGCCCATTCGTTGACCGGCGACGGCGCAGCCATCTGCTTGCGGCGCGGAATTCCTCTGGAAGATATGGAGTTCTTCCAATTCCATCCCACCGGCATTTTTCGGCTGGGTATTCTGATCACCGAGGGCGTTCGTGGCGAAGGCGGCGTGTTGATTAACGGCGAAGGGGAGCGATTCATGGAACGATACGCGCCAACCATAAAGGACCTGGCCGGTCGCGACGTGGTCAGTCGGGCGATATTCCTGGAAGTACAGGCTGGGCGCGGTATCGGTGGCAGTAACTATGTCCACCTCGACGTTCGACCCGAAACCGTTAATCACTATTTCGAGCAGGCTGGCGAGGATAGGCGTATTGACGCCGCCTACATTGAGGAGAAGTTACCAGATATTGCCGACTTCACGCGTACTTATCTTGGCGTCGATCCCGTAAAAGAGCCTATGCCAGTCCAGCCGACGGCTCATTACGCCATGGGCGGCATCCCAACCGACGTCGAAGGCCGGGTCGTAATCGACGCCTCGAATACGATATTGCCCGGCCTCTACGCGGCCGGGGAAGCAGCTTGTGTCTCCGTGCATGGCGCCAACCGGTTGGGAACTAACTCACTGGTCGATCTGGTCGTTTTCGGCCGGCGCGCCGGCCGGCACATCGCCGAGTACTGCCAGGAAAGCGAGTTGCTGCCCTTGCCCGACGATCCGGCCGCGGAGGTCGTTTCCGAATTTGAGCGCATCCGTAACGGCAGCGGAGGCGCCCGGCCGTTCGAATTGCGAGCGGCCATGCAAGAGACCATGACCGCCAACGTGGGCGTCTTCAGGACCGAAGAGACGCTTTCAAAAGGCGTCAGCGACATGCGCGCTCTCAGGACGCAGTTCGAGCAAATAGAGATTGACGATAAGGGTCATCAGTTCAACACGGACATTCTTGAAGCCTGGGAACTCGGTTGTCTGCTCGAATTGGCCGAGGTGTCGGCCGTCTCGGCCCTGGCCCGGCAAGAAAGCCGAGGCGCCCATGCCCGAGACGACTTCACGGAACGCAACGACGACGAGTGGCTCAAGCACACCTTCTTGTTCCGAGATGGCGATACCTATCGCCTTGAGTACAAGCTGGTAACCCTCGGTCGCTATGAACCCAAACCGCGCGTCTACTAGCCCGGGGCAAAATGCGGAGGCGATTTCTGAGCAAAAACTAACATCATGAAAATCTTGTCTTTCCGAAGCGAAGACACTAGGCGCCCGCCCTTTACCGTGGGCCGCGCCCGACCATCAGCAAAAGGGTAACGACCAACGGCCAACATTTGTAAGCCACTCTTTAAGGAGTAAGACATGCAAGTCGACCTGCGAATCAGGCGATTTAACCCAGAGCAGGGTAACAAATCATGGTGGGGCAAGTATTCGATTGAAGATGTGAATGCAAAGGATTCAGTGCTAGACGTGTTGCACCGGGTGAAGTGGACAATTGATGGTTCGCTGACCTTAAGACGCTCTTGCGCCCACGGCGTGTGCGGCTCGGATGCCATGCGCATCAATGGCGCCAATGCGCTGGCCTGCAAGGTTTTGGTGGGTCGCCTGGCGAAAGAAGGTGCCGATACCGCCAAGATTCAGGTTGAACCGATTTTGGGTTTGCCGGTGGTCAAGGACCTCGTCGTAGATATGGAGCCGTTCTTTGACCATTATCGTTCAGTCAAGCCATATTTCGTCAACGAAGGCGTCGCGCCGGAGAACGAACGTGAGCGTCTCCAGTCAACGGCCGACAGATCCAGGTTTGATGATACGACCAAGTGCATCCTTTGCGCGGCCTGCACCACTTCGTGTCCAAGCTTCTGGGCTAATGATCGTTATGTCGGACCGGCCGCCATTGTCCAGGCTCATCGCTTTATCTTCGACAGCCGCGACGAGGCCTATGAAGATCGGTTAGAGATCTTAGGTGAGCAATTCGGTGTATGGCGCTGCCGCACCATTTTCAACTGTACCAATGCCTGCCCGAGGGAAATTGAAGTCACGAAAGCCATCGCCGAGGTGAAGGGAGCCTTGACCAGCGGTAACGTCTGACCGTTTGGCCCAATTGCGGTCTATTGGCGCCAGGGTTCGAAGTTTTCGAGAATCGAACCGCCGATAAATTCACGCAATATCGAGTCGCTGGGGATGTTGTCACGACTGATCGGCTCGAACCATTGCAGGAACGCCAGAAGCCTGTTGGCCTCGATGCGCTCCGGAGTCTTAGGTTCTACCTGGAGGAGAAGAGGCTGGGCCAGAGGTTTGAGAACAGACAGCTCATAGGCCAAAGCCGAATTAAAAAACACGTTGGCGTTGCTCTGATAAGGGAAAATGTAGTTCTTCTCGCCGTAGCGAACGCTGGACCAACGGCCGATGGTATCGGCCGCACTGTAGCCCCGGTGAGCAGCGTCTCTCACGATACGCCGTAACATGCGCGTATCCGTCGTCGGTACGCGATTGTGCTTGTCTAGGTTCAACTGTGTTAGCGCCGAGACATAGATCCTGTATACTGATCCGGACGAAATCCCCTCAACTAATCTGGGATTCAGACCATGAATGCCTTCGATGAGCAGCAATTGATCCGGCCGGATTTGGAGAGGAGGGCCCTGCTCGCGACGTCCCGTATGGAAATTGTAGCGCGGTTGCTCGATTGTTTCTCCACTCAACAGAGATTGTACCTGTCGCCTAAACAAGGGTACGTCCAAGGCCTCCAGGGCCTCAAAATCGTAGTCTCCCTTGTTATCACGCGGCGTATCCTCGCGGTTGACGAAGTAGTTGTCCATGTTGATGGCCACTGGCGTAATGCCTAGGGCGATGAGCTGAATGGCGAGGCGCTTGCTGAACGTCGTCTTTCCCGCCGAACTCGGCCCGGAAATCATGACCACCCGAACCTTCGGCCGGTAGGCCGCTACTTCAGAGGCAATGCTGGCCAGTTGCCGAGTGTGCAGTGCTTCGGCCACAAGGATCGCTTCTTGGGTCCGGCCATTCCTGATGGCCCGGTTTAGTGCCGCAACGCTGGGAACGCCGATAATGGACAACCACTCGTCATAATCGCGGAAAACTCGCGCCAGGCGCGGTTCGTCCTGAAAAGGCTGCAGTCGGTCGGGCTGATGACGTCTAGGGAATTGCAGGATGATACCATTGGCGTATTGTCGCAGCTCGAACAGATCCAGATAGCCAGTGCTGGCTACCATAAAGCCGTGGAAGTAGTCGCGTACACCACTCAGCTCATAAAGGGTCAGGTAGTCCTTGCGCCGCTTGGCGAAAAGATCGGCCTTCTCCTGATCGCCAGCATTGCGAAACAACTGTAAGGCCTCGTCCAGTGGCACGCGCACACGAGTGATCGGCAAATCCGCTTTGACCAATTCCCACATGCGATCTCGAAGTCGGCCCAGCTCCTGGCCAGACAGCCGCCGGCCGCCGTTGCGCTCGCAGTAATATCCGCCGAATGGCATAGAGTGATGCACGGTCACGGTGTCTCCCGGCAGAACATCGGCCGCAGCAGCGATCATCAGGAAGCTTAGAGACCGGCGATATATCCGGACGCCGTCAGAATCAGCCATTGTTACCGGTACCAGAGATGAATCACGCACGACAGGTGTTGACAGTTCTCTGAGATGGCCATCTATCAACACCGCTACTACGCGACCGTTTGTCTCTATGTCGGCCTCACAAATGAAGGTCTCGGCCGTGCTGTTCCTGGGGCCATTAAAGGCCCGGCCATCTGGCAAAGTTATCTGAACGTCTTCCCTAACCGAAGATTCCCTGATTCCCATGATTTCCGATTTTAGAGAACGATAGCTATTCTATCTGTGCCAGGATGGACAATCCGATGGCGCGAACCAGCGGGTGGCCAATCGCCCGCGAAGCCTGCTCAGGCTTGGCAGACAAGCCTTAATTACATCTGGATTGCTCTCGCTTATCTTCGCTTCGGCCAAGCCAAGCCGGGCCATCAATTGCGTCGCCACCGTGTCGCTACCCGACATGGCTTGGGTTGTATCCAGCGGAACCACGACAGCCAGCGGCACGGCGAATCCTTTGACGTAGTAGGCTCTTCCATCGCCATCACTGAACTGGAATATGATGTGCTCGCCATAAGTACGAAGTCCCGATAGCGGCTGCTCATTCAGTATCAACCTTTCCAACGGAATGTGGCCGCGATCGATTTCAGTAGCCACAGTCCACTGAGTCGCGATGTCCGGCGAAACATTACTGCGAACGGCAATCGCCCGGGCGTAATAATCCAGCACTTGTGCCGCATACTCCTGTGGTACTCGACTGTCGACCTGATCCCAGCCGCCGCTATAGGCTGCCAAGGCGGCCGAAACATCACCGCCGGACTGTTTAACGATCTCGCTCAGGATTGCCACACCCCAGCTCAAGTTTATCTCGGGATCCTTCAGGGTTTCTGGCGAAGGGCGCCATTCCAGACCAGGGCCGGTAGGCATTACACCCATTAGACCGACTGCGCCCATGCGACTGACAACATCTTCCTTGCCATTTGATTCAGCATTAATTACGGCGGCGATAAAATCTGGGTCAAGTCCGCTCGCCTGGGCTTCTTTTTCGATCTGCGCCGACCACTGTCGAATCGTACTCCCCCACACCGGTGACAGTGCCGTTCTCGGCCCCGACACCCCAGTCTGGCTCATACCACCTTCTACGACAGTTAACCCTGCGTCCCTGGAATCAGTCCCCGCCAACAGCACCGCGAACAGCAGCGTCATCAGCAGGACAGTTCTCAGTTTTCGCATTTTTCGATTTCACTCCTTCAATTGAACCTACCTTTCACAAAAAAAGTCTCTCGAGGACTCTGGCCCTGGAGAGACATCGATCCAATTCGTCTGCTCAAGTCGGGTAAATCAACCGCTTCCGGGATAATAACCCCTGCCCCGACTCGTGGTAGGGCCGACTTCCACCGGTCTTAGTCAACCAGTCCAGGCCGTCACTATTCCCGGCGATCAGGCGCCGCCCAGGAACCGCTTACAAACCCTATTCATCGGCTATCGCTCGCATTCTAGCAGACGCGAGATACTATGTCAATTTGCTTATGTCAAGTTGAATAGGCCGAGGGTACTAGAGTCATCGCTACCCACTAGTCACTGCGCGGGCTGCTGGCTATCCAATTGGTCGAGAAAAGCTAGGTCTGGCTGCCCGGCCCCGCCAAAGTCTACAACCCACCATTCAACGCTCGCGTCGGCTAGAGGCGTTTCAACGCCGGCCGGCGTACGCAGGCGACGCGGTCGACCGGAACCCGGTTCTGGTAAGAGGATAGCGTCCAATCGCGCGCCGCTCGTCATTGCCGCACTAGGCATCTCGAAGTGATAACAGGCGTAGCCGGCCATTAGATCAACCTCTCTGACGAAACATTGTCCCGGCGCGCCGGTCAAGTCGAAGCCGAAGATCTCAGCCCGTGGAAAATGCGGCCCGTTTTCTCTCGCCCAGTCATAAAGCTCCACCGTCGATATTTCGTGCCCCCAATCATCCAACAACGACTCAGGAAACAAGACCTCCTCGGCGCCTCGTAGGATGAACCCTAGACGGATTACGTGACGCTTGTCGCCCGGTCGAAGCATGAAAGCCATACGTTCGCCGCGAGCATACAAGACACCTTCTACAGGTAGAGCAATCGAGGACATCCTTCGGAGTTTCAGCGGACCTCAAGTGTAGACAGCGAGCACGGCCGCTGCCTGCACCACATTCCAACAGCTGAATCGAGCCCTTCTTTAGCAGGCCACGAACTTGTTGCCAGCCTATTTCGGACCGGCGGCCCGGATCGCTTCCGAGACGCCTCCAGCGTACTGCTCGAAGTTATCCTTGAACATGCCCGCCAGTTTGGCCGCCTGCTGGTCATACGCATCGCCGTCCTGCCAGGTATCGCGCGGCCGCAGCACCTCGTCGGGTACTCCTTCCAGGCTAACTGGAACATGAAGACCAAAATAATGATCCTCGCTGGTTTCAGCCCCGTCCAATTCACCCGACAGGGCGGCCGTGACCATACGCCGCGTATAGGCCAGCTTCATCCGGCTTCCAACTCCGTATGGTCCGCCGGTCCAGCCGGTATTGATTAGCCAGACCCGGCTGCCATGGCGCTCTATTTTCTTGCCAAGAAGCTCGGCGTAATTGCTCGGGTGTAAGGGCATGAAGGGCGCACCAAAGCAAGCGCTGAAAGTGGCTTTCGGATCGGTCACGCCTCGTTCGGTGCCCGCGACCTTGGCCGTGTAGCCGCTCAAGAAATGATACATCGCCTGCTCAGACGTCAAGCGGGCGACCGGCGGCATCACGCCGAACGCGTCGGCCGTCAAGAAGACTACGTCACGCGGATGACCGGATAGCCCGGTCCGATCCGCGTTGCTGACGTGGGTAATGGGATAGCTCGCCCGAGTATTCTCGGTGAGCGTATCATCGTCCAGGTCCGCCCGCCGCAAGTCGCTCGAATAGGCTACGTTCTCGAGGATGGTTCCGAATCTACGTGTCGTCCGGTAGATCTCTGGTTCGCCCTCAGGGTCTAGCCGAATTACTTTGGCGTAACAGCCACCCTCGAAGTTGAAGATGCCATCGTCGCTCCAGCCATGTTCATCATCACCTACCAATGTGCGGCTGACGTCATTGCTCAACGTCGTCTTGCCCGTCCCACTTAGGCCAAAGAACAGGGCCGTATCGTCTTTGTCCTTGCCATAATTCGCGCTGCAGTGCATGCTGAGAACACCGCGGCGCGGCAGATAATAGTTCATCGCCGAGAAAATGCTCTTCTTGATTTCACCTGAGTATGCTGTCCCGCCAATCAGAACCAGCTTCTTGCCGAAATCAATCAGGATGAAAGTCTGGCTGTTAGTGCCATCGTAGCGAGGATCGGCGTGAAACATCGGCATGTCGATGACCGTAAACTCTGGTTTAAACGCGGCCAGTCTTTCAGGCACGAACTCTCGCTTGAACATGTTGCGTGCGAACAAACTGTGCCAGGCGAACTCGGTGATGATTCGTACCGGCATCTGGTAGCGCGTGTCAGCGCCGGCATAACCATCAAAGACAAAGATGTCGCGATTTTGGACGTAGGCCTGGATGCGGCGATAGAGATAGTCGAACTTCTGTTGTTCGATTGGCGGGTTGACAGGTCCCCACCAGATCTCCTGTTCGGTACTAGGTTCCTTGACAATGAACTTGTCGTTGGGTGACCGGCCGGTATGGTCGCCGGTGCGCACCACCAATGGGCCCAGGTGCATCAAGTCGCCTTCCCGCCGCCGAATGGATTGCTCGTACAGCATCGGGGTTGTCTGATGCCAATAGACCGTATTGGCATTCACTATGCCATGGTTCTCTACGCCATATTCACTTGGATATGGTCCGAAGTCTTGCATTGATTTTCTCCTATTAATGGCTCAACACATTTCCACCATCATAAACTCCACACCGCTGACTAAGTTTACTCACTTGCGTTCGAGGGCACAAGCCCACATGATCTTGCGATCTGGGCTGGTCTGTCTATCATTCATTGTCAACACTTGGTCGTGGCCGCGCATGGTCCATCGACCTGGACACAGTCAAAAACATCGAAGGATTTCTCAGATGGACATAGAAGAAACTATTGAAAGGGCCAAGGAGCTGAGACGCGACGACAAATTAGAGGAGTCGCAGGATCTATTGCTAGAGCTGCTCGAAGAATTCCCAGATGACCCGGTCGTTTTGTTAGAGGCCGGAGGTTCATACGACGTCATGGGTCTTGAGCCTGAAGCCATACCCTACTATCGCCAGGCCATTGAGCAAGGACTCGTAGGCGATGCGCTATACGAATGCATGATCTGCCTGGGCAGCAGCCAGCGCCTGGTCGGCGATTTCGACGACGCGGTCGAAATATTGGAGAAGGCCAACGACCAGTTCCCTGAAGGCGACGGGGCCCAGGCGTTCCTTGCTCTGGCTTACTACAGCAACGATCAGTATGAGGAAGCCGTCTCGCTGCTGTTGGATCTGCTTGTCCGTACAAGCAACAGCGCTCAACTGCGCGAATATGCTGGCGCGCTCGACTATTACAAGGACAATCTGGATGAACTCTGGGAAGAGTAGTTGCTAGTATGAAAGCAATTGTTCTGAAAAAACATGGAGACCTGCAGGACGTAGTCTATGGCGATGTTCCGACGCCCAAGCCAGGCCCGGGCGAAGTTCTGTTGGAGGTCAAAGCGGCCGCCCTCAATCGGCTTGATCTTTGGGTCACCAAGGGCTGGCGAGGTCTGAAACTAACTTTTCCCCATATCATGGGCTGCGATGGTTCTGGCATAGTGGCCGAGATAGGTCCTGATATTGTGGGCTTTGCACCGGGCGACAGGGTCGCTATCAACCCCACCCGCAGCTGCGGCAGCTGTGAGTATTGCCTGAATGGACAGGATAATCTATGTGATGATTTCGCACTTTTTGGCGAACACATTCCTGGTTTCTACGCCGAATACCAGGTCGTGCCCGTCCGCAATCTGCTTCTGATGCCCGATTCCGTATCTTTTGAAGACGCTGCGGCCGCCTCACTCGTCTACGTTACGGCCTGGCACTCTCTTATTGAGGTGGGTTGCTTCCGGGCCGGCGAGGATCTTCTGGTTATCGGGGCTGGCGGCGGCGTCAACACGGCCTGCATTGACGTGGCCCGTCTCGCCGGCGCTCGTACGATTTATGTCGTCGGATCAGACGACAGGACTTTGGACTTGGCCCGCCAGCTCGGTGCTCATGTCACTATCAATCGCCGTGACGTGGACTGGGGCCAGGCCGTATATGAGGCCAGCCAGCGCCAGGGAGTAGATGTGGTGGTAGACAACGTTGGCGCGGCCACTTTTCCTACCTCTCTGCGGTCGCTGAAGAAAGGCGGCCGGTTGCTGACTGTAGGAAATACCAGCGGTCCAGTTGTCGAGCTTGACAACCGCTACATCTTTGGCAAACACTTGCAGATCATCGGCACCACCATGGGGCCCATATCAGCCTATAGGAAGGTAATGCGCCTGATATTCGAAGGTCGACTCAGTCCAGCCATCGACACCATTTACCCGCTGAGCGACGGCCTCCAGGCGCTTCAACACTTGGCCAGGGGTCGCACCCTTGGCAAACTGGTGATCAAACCATAGCCGGAAGTTCGGCAACTAAAGGGATTTCCGTAAGGTTACACTAACAGGGGTCGGAGCTGGCGAAGGTAAACGTGTCGCAGCGATCTACGATTACGGTAAATCGGACGGGTGAGGTAGAGATACGATTTCGGCCATGCTAACGCGCAGCAATTCGGCCGTAGACAGGCGCATCAGGGCATTAATTGCTCCACCGCCAACGTAGATGACTTCCTGATTCATCACGCGCGACTCAATAATCGTCGGCAGGCGCTCGGGGTGTCCAAATGGCGGCACAGTACCGATCTTATACCCAGTTATGTCAACCACCTGAGCCGCGTTGGCAAGTTTCAGCCGTTTGCGACTAATCGCCAAATAATCTGCCAGAGCCCTATACCCTACCTTGGTAGTGCCATTGGCTATCACCAGATAAGGAGCGCCATCTGCCAGAAACAAAAGAGACTTGCCTATCTGTTTTGGCTGGCAACCTACCGCATCCGCGGCCGCCTCGACTGTGGGCGTGTTGAAAGCCAGGTGCACGATCTCGGCCTTTATCGCCTCATCGTCCAGGAATATTTGCAGGTCATCTGAGTCCATATCTTGCACCGCCAGTCAAAAACGATAAAACATGCTGTACTTGAACAGATAACTCAACAAGGGTACCGGGCCCGGCGCCGGAACATTATAGGACGTTTACCATGGCCCAAATCGTCAGCCGCGTGAAGAGTAACAGCGCCGAGTATCAGGCTAATTACGCACATAACAAGGACTTAGCCAAGCAATTAGCCGCTAGGCAGCACGCTGTTGCATTCGATCGGCCGCAGCGACTAATTGACCGCCAAAGGGCACGCGGCAAGCTGCTAGTGCGTGAACGAATCGATGCCATTCTCGATGCCGGCGCCCCATTCTTGGAGCTTTCGCCGCTGGCCGGTTGGAATATGTACGATGGCGAAGCGCCGTCGGCTGGGATCGTCACCGGCATTGGCCGGGTCGCGCACCTGGAAGCGATGATAATAGCCAATGACCCAACAGTCAAAGGCGGCACGTATTTCCCGGAAACCGTAAAGAAACATGTGCGCGCCCAGTATGTCGCCGAGGAAAATCGGCTCCCGTGCATCTATCTGGTTGACTCTGGCGGTGCGTTTCTCCATCTGCAAGCCGATGTCTTTCCCGACCGCGAGCATTTCGGCCGCATTTTTTTCAACATCGCTCGTATGTCCGGCAAAGGAATCACCCAAATCGCCGTTGTGCTTGGTTCCTGTACTGCCGGTGGCGCCTATATCCCGGCAATGTCCGACGAAACCATTATCGTCAAAGGAAATGGCACGATATTTCTTGCCGGTCCACCTTTGGTGCAGGCGGCCACCGGTGAGGAAGTAAGCGCCGAGGAGCTGGGCGGCGCGGACGTACACACGCGGCTGAGTGGCGTGGCCGACCATTTCGCCGAGGATGAGCAGGCAGCGCTGGCCCGGGTGCGAGACATCGTGAGCAAATTGAACGTCCGCCGCAAGGCACTATCCCTGAGCCTGGAAGTCGCCGAAGATCCCGAGTATGACCCGGCCGAACTCTATGGTGTGATTCCGGCCGATCCGCGACTTAGCTACGATGTGCGCGAGATCATCGCCAGGATCGTCGACGGCTCGCGCTTAAGTGAGTTCAAGGCCCGTTACGGCCGGACTATTGTCTGCGGTTTCGCCCACATTTTGGGCATACCAGTAGGTATCGTGGCCAACAATGGACTGCTTTTCAGCGAGTCCGCTCTAAAGGCAACTCACTTCATTCAGCTGTGCGGACAGCGGGGAACGCCGCTACTGTTTATGCAGAATGTCGCCGGATTCATGGTCGGCAAGAAATACGAGAATGAGGGCATCGCCAAAGATGGCGCCAAAATGGTCATGGCCGTTAGCAACGTGAACGTGCCGCGGATTACGCTGCTGCACGGCGTCAGTCATGGCGCAGGCAATTACGGCATGTCCGGCCGGGCCTACGATCCACGTTTCCTCTTTAGCTGGCCCAATAGTCGTATCAGCGTCATGAGCGGTGAATCGGCCGCCAATACGCTGTGGACGGTCGGCCGGTCGCGCGCTCTGGCCAAGCTGGAGGATCCCGATCCGGATCAAGTGGCCGAGATTGAGACCGAATTCAAGCGACCGGTGCTCGAACAATACGGCCAGGAGAGCGACCCGTACTATGCCACCGCCCGATTATGGGATGATGGCATTCTGGACCCGGCCAAGACCCGCACTGCCCTTGCCCTGGCCTTTTCGGTGGCTTCTAGCGCGCCGTTGCCCGATGACCGCTACGGCACCTTCAGGATGTAACGATTCGACGTGGCGCCGCGGGCGTGACTCGCTTTTGCCCTGCAGGTACGCTTGTGATAATATTCACTTAAACGTTCAGAACATTTTGAACGTAATGAAGCACGGCGCATGACTCTGGCCACAGGGTCAATTGAGACGGAATCACGATGGCATATAAGAACCTCGGCGAGTTCATTGAGCGGCTTGACGCGGCCGGCGAGTTGGTGCGTGTAAGTGCCGCCGTCAGCCGTGATCTGGAAATCAGTGAAATCACCGACCGGATCAGCAAAGGACCGGCCGATCGAAACAAAGCCCTCCTATTTGAACGAGTCGAAGGCTATGACATTCCCCTGTTGATCAATGCCTTTGGAAATGAGCGGCGCATGGCGATGGCGCTGGGCGTCGAGTCGCTGGCGGATTTGCGCCGCAATCTGGCAACGCTCATTGACATGAGACTGCCCGAGGGCATGGGGGCAAGTCTGGGTCGAGTAGCCGAGTTGTTTTCCGCTTTTCGCGCCGTCGGTTTGAAGCCTAGCCGGGTTCGAAAGGGTCCCTGTCAGGAAGTGATTCACGTCGACGACGCATCTTTGGACATGGTGCCGGCCCTGCAGTGCTGGCCCGATGATGGCGGCCGCTACATCACTCTAATGCAAGTCATCACCCGCGATCCCCAGACCAATCAGCGCAATGTAGGCATGTATCGCGTACAAGTCTTCGATCAGAAGACGGCCGCTATGCATTGGCAACGACACAAGGGCGGCGCTGAACATGAGCGGTTAGCGAACAAGTTGGGCCAAGAGCGCATCCCAACCGCTGTCGTGCTGGGAGGCGATCCGGCCCAGATGTGGTGCGCCAGCGCCCCCTTACCACCGGGTATTGACGAATACCTGCTGGCCGGCTGGTTGAGAGGAAAGCCGGTTGATTTCGTCCGGTGCATTACCCAACCCTTGCAAGTTCCGGCCGATGCCGAGATTGTCATCGAAGGTTACGTCGATCCGTCCGACCAGCGCATTGAGGGTCCCTTTGGCGATCACACGGGCTACTATACGCCGGCCGACTATTTTCCGACCTTTCACGTTACGGCCATCACCCACCGCGAGAATCCCATCTATCCCACGACTCTCGTCGGCCGGCCGCCCATGGAAGATTATTGGATGGGCAAGGCCACTGAGCGCCTATTCCTGCCACTCATGCAGCTTTTTCAGGGAGAGATAGTCGACGTCAACATGCCGGCCGAAGGCGTTTTTCACAACCTGATCATCGTCAGCATCAGGAAACGCTACCCGGGCCATCCTTTCAAAGTTTGTTATGGCCTGTGGGGATTAGGTCTGATGATGCTCACCAAGGCTATCGTCGTCGTGGATGCGGGCGTTGACGTCCATGATTTGTCGGAGGTCGCCTGGCGTGTCTTGGGCAACGTGGATTGGCGCCGGGATGTAACCATCGTGGACGGACCAACCGACCAATTGGATCACTCGAGCATTCGTGACTCTTTTGGCGGCAAGATCGGTATCGACGCCACGGCCAAGGACAAAGAAGATGGCCACGAAAGAGGCTGGCCACAGGAACTGGTCATGTCACCGGAGATCAGAGCCCTGGTCGACAAGAAGTGGTCCTCCTACGGTTTTGAGGATGATCAGACGTCAGATTCGCTTTAGGTCGATCGTAGCCAAATCCTCTTGCTTAAAACCATGCATCACCGTGCGCAGATCTGATTTTTCGTCGATGTTAACCGAGAACTCGTATGAAGGTTGATCCGGGATCGTCCGGTTCGGGCTCTTGCCTAATCCGTCCGTTGCATCCGAAAGATGCCGGGCCACTGTACGACTTGCTATGCGTGCCGTCACTACTGTCCTGTGGCCACGTCGAACCGGCCGAAGAGTTTCCGGCATTCCAAGAGTTCGTTAGTCAACCCCAGGGCGATCAGCATCGCCTGGTCGCGGTTTGCGATGGCCAGCCTGTCGGTCTGGGGATATTGGAGCGCCCTGCCAACCCGCGAGTGGCCCATCTTGGCCAGATCAGTTTGCTGGCTATTCCAGAATGGCGAAATTTAGATATAGGCGCGGATCTACTTAAAACCCTGATTGATATTGCCGATTCATGGCTAAACCTCAAGAGACTAGAGGCCGAAGTGCCAAAGAATATCCCTGCCGTTCAGCGCTCATTTCAGCAAGCAGGCTTTGTCAAAGAAGGGATCCGGAAAAAAGCTATCTATGGCGAGGGCCAGTTTCAGGACGAGGTATCAATGGCTCGCCTGCGCGGTTTTGATGTCCGAGGTGACGCCGGCCGCAGACCGGCGCCCGAGCCTCCAATACCTTCTGGCCGCAAAGTGTCCGAACTGTTGATCCGTCCATTGGCCGAGCAAGACGCCGACGAACTTTACGAGATATATCGCGCCCCAGAGAATTGCCGGACCACGCTGCAGATGCCTAGCCAGGAACTGTGGCTCACGAACAAGCGCATCCGAGAACGGTCCGTCGATTTGCAACGTCTCGTCGCCGTAGCCGGCAAGCAAGTCGTCGGCATCATCACGATGAAACGCTTTTCTCAGCGCTGCCGGGCCCACGCGGCCGGATTGGGCATGACTGTCCATACGGACTACTGGGGTCTGGGTATCGGCTCGAGGCTCGTGGAACGGGCGATGGAACTGGCCGATGGCTGGCTGAATCTGACACGCGTGGAACTCATCGTGCATACCGATAATCCGGCCGGAATTCGATTATACGAGAAATTCGGCTTTGAAGTTGAAGGAAGAAAACCTTTTCACACTTATGGCGGCGGAGGTTGGGTAGACAGCTACTTCATGGCCAGAGTCGCCGACTAACTCGTATCAGTATGGAGGATATAGATGAACGCATTAAACGATAGGCAGTCAGTCACAGGGCTGCGTCTCAGGTGGTGGCAGATCGCCCTGGTGGCCGTCCTTGCCCTGCTCCTGGTCGGCTGCGGCAGCCAGAGCGAGCCGTCAACTGTCAGGATGGCCGTGCTTCCCATCTTGGATGCCTTGCCAATGTATGTAGCCCAGGAGCAAGGCTATTTCGAAGATGAGAATCTGGTCGTCGAATTCATCCCGGTCACCTCGGCCGCCGAACGCGATCAGGTGATCCAGGCTGGACAAGCAGACGGCATGATCAACGAAGTCCTGTCGACCCTTTTCTACAACAGCGAGCAACCGGAAATCAGTATCGTTCGCTACGCTCGCGTACCAACGACCGAATATCCGCAATTCTATGTCCTGGCGTCGGCCGGAAGCGGCATCTCATCCGTCGACGACTTGAAAGGTCAAGATATCGGCATTTCCGAAGGAACCATCATCGAGTACTCCACAGATCGCCTTCTGCAGGCCGAGGGGCTGACCGAGGAAGAGATCAACACCGTCGCCGTGCCGCGTATTCCCGATCGCATGGCCTTGCTCGGCTCTGGAGAACTTCCGGCGGCGAATCTACCCGATCCACTGGCATCGCTGGCCGTTCAGGGCGGCGCCCAGGTCATCGTCAACGACTCGAAGTACCCTGAATATGGGCATAGCGTCATTTCTTTCCGCAATGAATTCGTGAGTGACAATGAAGATGCCGTCCGTGGTTTCCTGGCCGCCCTGGAGAAAGCCGTCGAAGACATCAACCAGGACAAAGAACAGTTCAGCGGCCTGCTGTCTGAACGAGGCCTGGTTCCAGAACCGCTGGTCGGCTCCTTCACCATCCCGGACTTCCCAACGGCCAGCGTGCCACCGCTAACTCAGTGGGACGATGTCCTCGACTGGGCCTTGCAGAAGGGTTATGTCGAAGGCGAGCTCAACTACGAAGAATCAGTAGACGAAACATTCCTTCCTTAGATGCTCATTGCTACAGGGCGCTGGTCACTTTCAACCGGCGCCTCTAACCCTGCCCGGATGCCGTGTAATCAGAGATTGAGGTATAGTTGACGTGCGCAATGTTAACGATCTTTGTGTTTGAACCGTCAACTGCCCGAGTCGATGATTGTACTTGATGACATCACGTTTGCTTACCCCGAACACGATCCCGTTTTTCAAGGGCTGAACTGGCGAGTGGAGCGCGGTGAGGCGTGGGCCGTCCTGGGGCCGTCCGGTTGCGGTAAGACAACGCTGCTTTACCTTTTGGCAGGGCTTCTTCAGCCAACGCAGGGCACACTTCAAATCGCAGACCAGATCCAGATAGGGCCCCGGCCGCGCACCGGCCTAATTCTGCAGGACTACGGTCTCTTGCCTTGGGCCACGGCCGAAAGAAACGTCATGCTCGGCCTCAACATCCGCCGATTTTACGGCCCCGATGGCAGGCACGCCCCAACGGATGATGCGTTCCACGACCACCAAGAGCGGGCTGGATACTGGCTGAAGCGATTGAATCTCGAGCAGCACAAGCACAAGTATCCGGTCCAGCTCTCTGGCGGCCAGAGACAGCGGGTGGCCATCGCCCGTACCCTGGCCCTCAATCCCGATCTACTGTTGATGGACGAGCCATTTTCGTCATTGGACGCGCCGACGCGCGAGAATCTGCAGAACCAGACATTCGAACTGCGCGCCGAAGCGGATTTAACGACGGTCATCGTCACCCATGCCATCGAAGAAGCGGCTATTCTGGGGCGGCGGATCATGGTCTTACACCAACCGCCCAATCGCCAGCCGGCTTGCATAGATAATCCGGGCGCCGGCGATCCTGACTATCGGCATCGACCGGAATACTATGCCATGATTGGCGATTTGCGCGGTCATCTGGACAGCCAACCATGAGAAGACGTGATTTGTTTCTCGGCGCCATGGCCCTGCTATTGATCTGGCAGGCGTTGGCGCTCCTGGTGAACCAGCCGATCTTGCCCGGTCCGGTGACAGTGGGCGCGGCCTTCGTCGAAGGACTTGGCGATGATCTGACCGGGCATTTCCTAGTCAGCACCTGGCGGGTGTTGGCCAGCATCCTGCTTGCGGTCGCCTTGGCCGCCCCAGCCGGCTTGATGCTGGGACAAAGCCAGCGGCTAAACCGCCTCTTTTCACCTATCATATACATGCTCTATCCCATTCCGAAAGTCGTGTTAGTCCCGGTTATCCTCCTGCTTTTCGGAATCGGCGATTTGCCCAAGATCATCATCATCTTCCTGATCCTATTCTTTCAGATACTGGTCCTGGTCCGCGACAGCGCAGCCAGCATCGAACCGAAGACGCTCCTGTCCGTCCGTAGTCTAGGCGCCGGCCGGAGAGCGCTGTTTCGCTATGTTTATCTGCCGGCCAGCCTGTCGGCCATCCTGACCGCCCTGCGCCAATCAGTAGGCACGGCCGTCGCGGTGCTCTACATCGCCGAGCTCTTCGCTACCCAGCAGGGTCTCGGCTACTACATTTACCTGAATGGCAACACGCTTTTCAACTATCCAGCCATGTACGCTGGCGTATTGGCCATGAGTATTTTAGGCCTGGGACTCTATTTCACGGTCGATCGCCTGGAAAAGAGCTTCTGCCCCTGGCGGTTCGTGCAGTGAAGTAGATCAGGCCAACAGCTGGCCTATCCCGAAACAGACTACAAACAACAGAGTAGACATCGACATTTGACCTAATAAAGGATCCAGCTCGGCCGGCGGAAGTCGTGAGACGGCTCGTCCGTTAAGTATGAACATTGGCGCCGTTAACAGAAACAACCACTGCCAAGCTGAACTGTAGTCGGCCAGCACATAGGCTACAGCAGCCAACATGCCGACAGTGAGCAGCGACCAATGGTACATTCGTGCCCGCCGAAGGCCGATGCGTGCGGGAACGGACCTTTTTCCGGCCAGTCGATCGGAGTCAATATCGCGAATGTTGTTAACATTCAAGACGGCGACCGCGAACAATCCGCAACTCGTGCCCGGCAGCAACAGATCCAGCCCCAGATCGAGAGCCTGCAAGTAATAGCTACCCAATACCGCGACCCAGCCGAAAAAGAGAAACACTGCCAAATCACCCAGACCGGCATAACCGTAGGGCAGGCGGCCGGCCGTGTAGGTTATGGCCGCCCATATCGCCAGCGCCCCTACCGACAGAAATGCGACCATGATCACGATACCTGCGGCGCCCAACGCCAACCACAGTAAGCCGATACCGACCAAGGCAGTTACTCCTACCAACAGCCCGATCGCCCGCTTCATGACGCCGGCCGAAATCTGGCCTGACTGCACCGTCCGTGAGGGACCTAGTCGTTCCTCGTGGTCGGCGCCATGAACCGAATCGCCATAATCATTGGCCAGATTCGATAGGATCTGTAACAGCGCAGCCGTAACTATGGTCAGGCCGGCAATGAGTGGCGCGAATACACCATCGGCCGAAGCCAGCAACACGCCCATTCCGACGCAAGCCACGGCCAGGATAAGCGTGCGCGGTCTGGCAGCCAGCAGCCAGACGCCAAGTTGTCTTTGCCTGCCGTTTCCAGTCTTCATCGACGGTCCTATAATGGAGTGTGTAGATCAAGTGGAGAACAGTCGAGAATTGTACCACAGAGGAACGTTGGCATGATCACCTTCAGCTCATTCAAAGACAGATGTAAAATGCGGCTTGACTTCGCCGACCAGATTCAAGTGCGCTATCACCACCTCAACGAGGAGGAGTACGACACATGGGTCAGCGGCACAGAGGCGCTGAAGCGCGTTCGTTCGCAAGCAACCGAGGAGCAACTCAAGGAGCTCAGCCGGCTAAACCGTCGCGACCTGAAACTAGTGCTTGACGCACTTCCAGAGCTCGCCAAGGGCCTAGCTCGCGAGTCACTGCGAGATGTTCTGGCCGACCACCTGCAAGAAAACCTGGGCGGCAACATCTTAGGCGATTCTCTGTCAGATGCCATGCGCGGCCAAAACACAGCGGCGGAACCGATCGATGCCGAACGGCGCTGGCGAGCTCTGCTAAGGTACGAACCTTTTCGCCAAAAGGTGCTGGATCTGGCCTGGATCCAGCTCGAGGGATCGTTTCCGGATGTGGAACCAGGCGCTGATCTGGATGATTGGCTATAGGGGGTGACACCTGTCATACCGATTAGGTGACAGATGTCTCTTACGCTGTATGAGCCGCTGTCTTATACTTCCGTCATGTATTCGGATACGTGAATACGTTGCGTGATTTTGACACGATTAATGGGATATTTGACCGGGAATCATTAGCTGCGACTGACGGAACAAGCGTAAGATGAACTACCCTTCCCTGGAAGAACTGAATCTGTTGCATGCCAATCTGTGCCGCGCCCTAAGCGATCCGAAAAGGATCCTGATCATTTATGCCCTCTTTGAACGACCCAGGCATGTGACGGCATTGGCTGAACGGTTAGAAATACCGCAGCCTACCGTATCACGCCATCTTCGGCGCTTGCAGCAGCATGGGCTCGTACGCAGCGAACGTGACGGGCCATCAGTCGTCTATAGCATAACCGATCCGCGCATCATGGACTTACTGGACCTAATGCGCGAAGTGCGGTTTGATGCGCTTGCTCAGCAATCTAGTGTTGTCGCTCGAGAAGCGCAACTCTCGAAGACGGTGTGAGACGCCACCGGAGAATCTGGAGGAGACTATGAAAGTCATCATCGATCGTGATCTGTGCGATGCCAGCTTGCCGTTTTGCGCCCGATGCTCGGCCGCCTTCATCCGATACCCTGAAGGGTCGGACCGGCTGTGCATTCGGGACATTATCGAAGACGGTAAGGAGACGTTGACGATCGAAATGCATACCGATGCACGGGTACTCGAAATTGAGCTCAGCGAAGAGCAGCGCGAATTGGCCAGCGTTGAGGGCTGGGAAGCCTTGGCAGACTTCGACCCGGCCCTTTTCCGGGCCGGAGCAATCGATCGCTGGCGTGAACTCCGGCAATTGCCACTCAATGAGTGATTAAATCATCGGAACTCAGCCATGCGGTCGGTCGCAGCTTCTTCAAACCCAAAGGACCGTTCAAAATCGAACCGCCGCGCCCCCCGCGAGGCGACTGACCGTGCCCCTGGATACCTAAGAACTGATTCTGATATTCTCTTTAGTCCCGCGTCTGTGCGGTTTGATTCGGCGTATTCCTCTGCCAAAAGCCACAACCTTGAAGCAAATTTGGTCCGATTCGCCAACATCACGAAAAACGCAGCTTTGGGCCGGCTCAGCTCAGACGGCCGGATGACCCAAGGTTCTGAGCAGTACCTGATAAGAGACGCGCATTCAAGTGAGGAATGTGCTTGTTTTTCTTTTGTGTTTGCACACGCATGTTTGGGAGGTCTATAGAATGACGCTTAGTGAATCTGCCTTCCGGGACATCCATCGAAAGGAAAGAGCGCGAGGTGTACCGGTAAGCTACTTGAAGCGGGCGGTCGAAGACCGCATTTTGGATTTTGACGAGGCGGTCCTTGGCTTCGACGAAGAAATGGCCATGGCCGAGGCGGCGCGCTGCTTGCAGTGTCCGGATCCGCAGCCGTGCACACTTAGTTGTCCGGCCGGAAACGATTTGCCGGCTATGTTGTGGCATATCAGCCACGGCGAGTTCATTGAGGCTGCATTGGTCCTAAATGAAACCAGCCCACTGATCGAGGTTTGCGGGCGAGTCTGCCCAAATCTTTGCCAGGTTGGATGCGCCCTCAGCACCCGGTACGGCGCAATTTCGATAGGCAAGCTGGAAGAATTCGTGGCCGATGAGGCGCGTTTGGCAGGCGTCCTAGACATCGAAGTACCGGAAACAAAGACCGGCCAAAAAGTGGCCATCGTGGGATCAGGTCCAGCCGGCATCACCGTCGCCGAAGATTTGATAAAGCAGGGACATGAAGCCACTATTTTCGAAGCTTGGCCCTACGCTGGCGGCGTTTTGATCTATGGCATCCCCAGCTTCAAGCTCGATAAGCAAGTGGTCATGCACAAGATCGAAGACCTGGAAAAGGCCGGCGTTCGCGTCGTAACCAATACCCGCATTGGCGAAGATGTGATGATTGACGACTTGTTGGAAGAGTACGACGCCGTATTTCTTGGCACCGGTGCCGGCGTTGAAGCGACGATGAACGTGCCCGGAGAGGATTTGGAGTATGTCTATACGGCGACCGACTTCCTGATCAGGGCCAATGTGCCCAGCGATATGCTGCCAACTGGCCGGCGCGAGAAGCCCTGGGTCGGGGATCGCGTGGCAGTCATTGGCGGCGGCGACACGGCCGTGGACTGCGCCCGAAGCGCCATCCGCCTCGGGGCCGAGGAGGTCACCATCATCTACCGCCGGACAGAGGCCGAAATGCCCGGCAATAAAGTCGAACGGCACACTTGCCTGGAAGAAGGCGTCAATATCAAGTATCTGCAGGCGCCGGTGGAATATCTGGGCGATAGTGACGGCCGGGTTCGGGCAATGAATGTCGTTTGTATGGAATTGGGCGAGCCCGATCGATCTGGCCGCCGGCGGCCAGTCCCTATCGAGGGATCCGAGTTCATTCAAGAGATCGACACGGTTGTCCTAGCGGTCGGTTACTGGCCCGATCCGTTATTGGGCGAGAAAACCGACGGGCTGGCCACCCATAAGTGGGGCCTGATCATGGCCGATGAAGCGTGTGGCGCTACCAGCCGGCCGGGCGTCTTTGCCGCCGGCGATAATGTGCATGGCCCTGACCTCGTCGTAACTGCCATTGCCGCAGCTCACACCGCGGCCGAGAACATCCATCGTTATTTGATGGGCGAATCAATTCCCTGGGCGGTACAGGTCAAAGAATAGCGACTGTAACCCCAAGAAAGCTTTTCCCTTGTTCTGCAGACAGTCTAGGCACCAAAGGGCGAATCGTTAAGGATTCGCCCATTTTTTGTCTCCTACCCACCCCCGAGTCCGCACCTGGAATATCGCCTGTCTATACCACGGAGTAGGAATTATTGGTTTTTCTTATCTTTACAGATAAGCGAAAGTGATAAGGAAAACCTATTCTAAGCTTGAATTAACCCCTCGTTTACTTATATAATCAAGGCGGTTGTTACAAATTTCACAAACGGAGTTTGGCGTCAAGCCACTCCAACCCGTGCCGGGTAAGCCAACGATTAGTCGTCAATGGGGAAGACCAATCCGAGTCCCACACGCCCTATTGCGCCTGCTCGCTGCGAGTCGAAGTTAGAGGAAGGTAATCAAGTTATGAAAGCGATCTGGAGCAAATATCTACTATTGATATTCGTTCTGGCCATAGCGCTCGCCGGTTGCGGCCAAGAAGAACCGCCGACGCCGACCGAGCAGTCAGCCATCTCGCCGCCGACGACTGTCGTTGAAAAGACGGCCACAAACACCCCAGAGCCGGTAGAGCCAACGGCGACGGATACCCAGGCGCCATCAACTCCCACTGAGACCCTGGCTCCCACGGCCACGATAGAGCCTACCGCGACCGAAGAGGTGGTTGTCGAGGAAACTGACGCGTGCCTGGCCTGCCATAGCGACAAGGATCAACTGATTGAAACGGCTGCGCCTGAGGAAGAAGTGCCAAGCGAGTCCTCAGGTGTTGGCTGAGGTGGCGAGGTGGCTCCGTTGGAGCCTTGGGAGAAAGTTCTGGTCGACAGCGAAACCTTTCCTACGACCGACCACGGACAGATCGAATGTACAAAATGTCACGGCGGTCAACAGAATCCGGCCAAGGATACGGCTCATAGCGACATGAACGCCCGCCCCAGCGCTGGCGAGGCCACCGTGTGCGCCGAGTGTCACGAAAGTCAAGTCGAATTGCAGTCGGTCAGCCTGCACGCTACCCAGGCGGGCTACTGGACTATCCTGGAAGCCCGCGGCGCTTCGGCCGATCATCCCGAAATGCAGGAGATGTTCGGTAACCACTGCGCCAGTTGCCACGCCAGTTGTGGCGACTGTCATGTCAGCCAACCATCCAGCGTCGGCGGCGGCTTGCTAGACGGCCACAACTTCGCCGGCACGCCGCCCATGTCTCGAACTTGTACCGCCTGTCATGGCAGCCGCGTTGGCAACGAATTCTTGGGTAAGAATGAAGGTGAAGATCTGAAGCCCGATGTCCATTTTCGTCAGGAGCGCATGGTCTGCACCGACTGCCATACGGCGAGCGAGATGCATGGCAACGTCGACAGCGGCATGGAGATGCCCATTGCCCATCGCTACGAGGGACCCGAGGAACCCAAGTGCACCGATTGCCATATGTCGATTGGCGACTCCAACATGTATCATGAAGCTCATGGCGACACCCTCTCTTGCCAGGTGTGTCACTCGGTAGCTTATTCGAGCTGCGACAGTTGCCACGTGGCCCTTAGCGAGACGACTGGGCGGCCGTTTTTCGAGACGTCCGACCACTACCTGACATTTTTCATTGGTCGCAATCCGCTTCAGAGCGAAGAGCGTCCCTATGATTACGTCCCGGTTCGCCATGTGCCCGTGGATCCCGACAGCTTCGCCTTCTACGGCGATAACTTGATGCCCGAATTTGATGCCCAATCGACCTGGCGCTATGCGACGCCTCACAACATACAGTTGGAAACTCCACAGACAGAAACGTGCAACAGCTGCCACGGCAATGCCGACCTCTTCCTGACGGCCGACAAGGTAGCACCTGAAGAAATGAACGCCAACCAGCCAGTCATCGTCGACGCCGTGCCGGAAGAACAATAAGGGAACTTAGTCAGTGCGGCCGTCCTGGACGGCTTCGCGCCGATAAATGAATGTGTAGATAAACTATTGTAAGGAGAAGATGTTATGAAAATCAGGTTGTATTGGTTACTTGTCCTGGTCTTGGCCATGGGCATGCTCCTCTCCGCTTGCGGCGGTGACGAGGCGACGGAGGAGGCAGCGGAAGAGCCGGTCGCCGAGACTGTCGCCGAACCTACAGAGGAACCCGAACCAGAGCCGGAGCCTACCGAGCCGGCGGCCGAAGAGGACATCGAAGAAGAGGCTGTCGCCGAGGAAGAGGCGCCGGCTGAAGAGGCTGAGACTGTCGATGAAGTCGTCCTGGCCAGTTTAGAGGATCTGGACGCGGCTTATGGCGCCATGCTGGCTTCTATGGTTAAGTACAATACCACCGGTCTCGATACCCTCAACGAGCAATTGGCGGCCGATCCGCCGCCCTTCGTGTTGGACGTGCGCCAGCCGGAGGAATTGGAAGAAAAGGGCCACATTGAGGGCGCGGTCAACATCCCCTTGCGCGAGCTTGGCCAGCATACCGAGTTGCTGCCCAGCTTCGACACACCCATCGTCAGTTATTGCGGCAGCGGCTGGCGCTGCACCATTGCCATGACAGATCTAGGCGCCTTGGGTTGGGAGAATGTGCTCAGCCTTAAGGGCGGCAGCTTTGGCGGCTGGGTCGAAGCCGGCTATCCGGTGATCGAAGGCCCTGCGGCCGAGGCCATGGTTCTCGACGCGGCCCAACCGGATCAGGCTCTGGTGGCCGTCATTAACGAGTCTTTAGAAACGATTCCCGAGGGTTGGGGTGTCATCACGGCCGAGCAGCTCAATACAGAGTTAGCCGAAAATCCAGACCTGTACGTCATCGACGTTAGAACGCAGGGCGAGGTCGACGAGAAGGGCGTGGTAGACGCGCCAAACCTCATCCATATCCCATTAGAGGAGTTCGTCGAACGGCGAGCCGAGTGGCCGGCCGATAAGGCGGCGCCAATCGCCATTTACTGCGGCAGCGGTCACCGTTCGACAATGGCCATGGCCATCATGCGCGCCTACGGCTACGAAGACGTGCGCAGCCTGAAAGGCGGCTTTGGTGGCTGGGCGGCCGAAGGCTATCCGGTTTCCGGCGGCATGTCTGTGCTCGACGATGCTTACAACGAATTCCTGGCCAGTATGGTCAAGTACAACACGACCGGCCTGGATGCGCTAAACGAGCAATTGGCCGGCGATCCCCCGCCCTTCGTTCTGGACGTTCGTCAGCCTGAGGAATTGGAGGAAAAGGGCCACATCGAAGGCGCGGTCAATATCCCCCTGCGTGAGTTAGGTCAGCACACGGATCTGCTGCCTAGTTTCGACACACCCATCGTCAGCTACTGCGGCAGCGGCTGGCGCTGCACCATCGCCATGACCGAATTGGGCGCCTTAGGTTGGGAGAACGTGCTCAGCCTCAAAGGCGGCAGCTTCGGCGGCTGGGTCGATGCCGGTTACCCGGTGATCGAGGGCGCAGCGGCCGAACCCATAGTTCTGAATGCCGCCGAGCCTGATCCGACGCTGCTCGCCCTGGTCGATACGGCCATGAGCGCTATCCCAGAAGGCTGGGGCGTCGTGACTGCCGAGCAACTCAACGCGGAAATCGCCGAGAATCCTGACCTATACGTCATCGACGTCAGGACTCAGGCCGAGGTTGACGAAAAGGGCGTGGTTGACGCGCCAAACCTTGTCCACATCCCGTTGGAGGAGTTCGTCGAACGGCGAGCGGAATGGCCGGCCGATAAGGCGGCGCCAATCGTCATCTACTGCGGCAGCGGCCACCGCTCTACCATGGCCATGGCCATTATGTGGACCTATGGTTATGAAGACGTTCACAGCCTGAAAGGTGGCTTCGGCGGCTGGGCGGCCGAAGGCTTTCCGGTATCCGGCGGCATGTCGGCGCTGGACGGTGCCTATAACGAATTCCTGGCCAGCATGGTCAAGTACAACGCCACCGGTCTGGACACACTAAATGAGCAATTGGCCGGCGATCCCCCGCCCTTTGTGCTGGACGTTCGTCAACCTGAAGAGCTAGAGGAGAAGGGCCACATCGAAGGCGCGGTCAATATCCCCTTGCGTGAGTTGGGTCAACACACAGACCTGCTGCCCAGCTTCGACACGCCCATTGTCAGCTACTGTGGAAGTGGCTGGCGTTGCACCATCGCCATGACCGAATTGGGCGCTCTGGGCTGGGAGAACGTCCTCAGCCTCAAGGACGGCAGTTTCGGCGGTTGGGTCGAAGCCGGTTACCCGGTGATCGAGGGCGCAGCGGCCGAAGCCATGGTTCTGAACGCCGCCGAGCCTGATCCAACCCTGCTCGGACTGGTTGATGCGGCCATGAGCGCAATCCCCGAAGGCTGGGGCGTCGTGACCGCCGAGCAACTCAACACGGAACTCGCCGAAGACCCGGATCTATACGTCATCGACGTCAGGACTCAGGCCGAAGTCTACGAAAAGGGAGTGATCGACGCGCCGAATCTCATCCACATCCCGCTGGAAGAGTTCGTAGAACGACGGGCGGAGTGGCCTGACAAAGACGCGACGGTCGTAATCTACTGTGGCAGCGGTCACCGCTCGACCATGGCCATGGTCATCATGTGGACCTATGGCTATGAAGACGTTCGCAGTCTCAAGGGCGGCTTCGGCGGCTGGGCCGAGGCTGGTTACCCGGTCGTAGAACTCGAGGCAGTGTCATCCTAGCGCTGAAACACCGACACCATCCACTGCCGCCGGCCGCTGAAACATTGTTGCCAGCAACGTTCTGAATCAGCTTTGGTCGGCATGAGTTGCAGGAGGCTTCAGTCCCCGGACTGGGGCCTCTTTCTTCCCCCATGCAAACAAAGGCCAGCCAACCCTGCATCGCAAGGTTGGCTGGCTTTGCGACTGGACTGTATCTTCCTGTAAGCTTAGATGAACAGAACCTGGGAGTCCTCGCTCATTTCCATGAACTCCATGGCGCCGACCACATCGTCAACACCTTCGTAGAGGTCGTCCTTGGTCAGTTTCATCATGTCCATGGACATTTTGCAACCGTACATTTTTCCGCCTGCATCGTGAATCGTTTCCAGGTACTCGCGCACTGGCGGGAAGTCCAGCTTCTCTATCTCCTTCTTCATCATCGAAGAAGCGAAACCGGTCATTCCTGGTAGCACGGCCATCACGTTTGGAATGCCCATGCCATTCGGCATTCCCATGGACGTATTGCCCAAAGGCGTGCACTTGAGGTCGTCCATCTTTTCGTCGTTGATCATGTCCAGTCCCCAGAAGGTGAAAAACATGGTCACGTCGATGCCTTCCATCAAGGCCGCGTTGGCCAGCACCAGTCCAGGGTATGCCATGTCGAGACTGCCCTTGGAGCAGATGATGCACAGCTTACGATCGCCACTTTCGTCAAACATTTCCTATGTCTCCT
>CP070688.1:3239740-3260001 GCA_020353135.1 Chloroflexota bacterium | reverse complement strand
AAGCCTATCGCAACTTCAACTGGAATTCCGTGCTAGGCGATCCCGAAGCCGATCCTGAGTTCCGCCGCGGCATAGGCAATCCCGAGGTTAGACAGGCGTTGTGGGACATCTTCTTCTATCGCGACTATCAGAAGTATGGCCAGGTCTTCGGAGGCGACTTCTCAAGTGGTCAATGGCAGCCGCGACACGACTTGCGCATGTACATCCGAAAAGATACCCTGGCCAATATCTGGGATCACGGCGTCGACGCTATTGCCTCTGAGCCGCCAGTCGATCCGTACGCTGAGGGCGAGCGCCCATTTCAGCCTGACACCATGATCGGCCGCCCCGGCACGGAGGAAGGACAGTTGACGTTGCCTCGAAATGTAGCGGTCGGCCCTGATAATACGCTCTACATCGCCGACGCGGGCAACCATCGCATTCAGGTCTTCGACGCCGACGGCCGCTACTTGCGCTCCTGGGGTGAATTCGGCGACGGACCAGGTCAGTTCAACGAGCCTTGGAGCGTCGCCGTTGACGACGAACATGTCTACGTGGCCGATACCTGGAACCATCGACTACAGAAGTTTACTCATGAAGGCCAGTGGCTCGAGACTATAGGCGAGAGCGGCTCGCCCGAATCGCCCGAATCTGGTGGTGGCCTATTTTTCGGGCCGCGCGACATCCTCATTCTAGCTGACGGCAACCTGCTGGTAACCGACACCGGCAATCACCGCCTCCAGCTGTTTGACTCTGACGGTAACTTCATCCGGGCTGTGGGCGGCAATGGCGCCTCGCCCGGTCAGTTCTTCGAACCGGTCGGCATCGCTGCTGCTGACGACGGTTCGATTTTCGTCGTGGATACCTGGAACGGCCGTATACAGCAGCTAGATGCCTTTCTGCAGCCGGTCGCCGAGTGGCCCGTCGATGCCTGGTCTGGGGACTCTATCAACAACAAGCCCTATATCGCTATCGACGAGAATGGCCGTATCTACGTAACCGACCCCGAGGCCTTCCGCGTGCTGACCTTCGACCTCGAAGGTCAATATCTTGGTCGATTCGGCCGGTATAGCCCGGACGCCGACGGTTTTGGTCTGCCAAATGGCCTTGCTGCCGATGGTCAAGGCAATCTGTACGTGGCTGACGCCAATAACAGCCGGATCTTGAAGTTCGCAACTGTCGATTCAGGCTGATATTGCGCTGCGCGCTGGCTCGACTGGGCGCGGGCGCCAACCTGCACTAATTCACTAGACTCTGAGAAAGGCCGCCAGATAGTGAGGCCTTTCTTTTTGTTTCCCACTTACCCTCTTCCTATGCCCCTGGCCTGGCCTGACGGTGTATAATCTGGCCAAGTCGTTAGCCATTTCGAGCCAATCGTGATAGAAACGTCGCGGTTATTGCTCGCTGTTAAGCCTGGAGGTTCGCGTGAAAGCTGTGGCCTACCTCATCGCCTCCTTTGTAGGACTCCTGGGACTTGTCTTCCTCGCCGGAAACCAAGGACAGGTTCTTAGATTAGTGGTCGGAGCCTTCCTCATCTTTGCCGCAATCGCCATAGTCTACTTGACTCGTGTCCAGGCCCGACCAAGCCAGACGACCACCATTCAAAAGATCGATCTCAGCGGTGACGTCGACATTGAAGAGATTCGTTGCCGGTCCTGCAATGCGCCGCTGAGCAAAGAAGAGATCGAGGTAAAGGCTGGCGCCATTTTCGTTGAGTGCGGCCATTGTGGCGCGACCTATCAATTTGAGGAGGAGCCAAAATGGTGATCGATACGATTGCCGGGGCCGGCCGCCAGATTATGCGGTCGCTGCACCAGGATCTGACCGGCTTCATGAGTCTCGCCGAAGGCGCACGGGTGCCCGAAACAGGTTTGTTTACCTACCGATTTGGCAGCGACGGAGACCGACGTCGAATACACCTGCGCATCGACGACGACGGCCGGGGCGTGCTCTTCGTCGACGTGACTGACGTTATCCACCTTAATGAGACGGCCGCCGAAATGGCCAAACTTGCGCTCGACAATACCCCTCTAGATCAAGCTCAGGCGCGACTTCTGCCGCGCATTGGCCCTTCTGAGCGTAAGCGCCTGAAACAAGACCTCCAGGCCATCTACAGCATGATCGATCGGCTCCGTGTCCCTGGCGGAGAATGCCCGACCTGCGCTCTGACGGCCCTGGAAAACGCACCTCTCTTTAGCGTTCCAGCCCTGGCCCCTTACAAAGCGGATCTGGCCCTCACCTACGGCTGCAATAACGCCTGCGGCCATTGCTACAACGAACCTGAACGTTTTTCCATGCCGTCGCTCACCACGAAGGAGTGGCGCCAAGTGCTTGGCCGTCTACATGGCCTGGGCGTGCCCCACATCATATTCACGGGCGGCGAAGCGACGCTCCACCCGGACTTGCCCGAACTGATACGCTATGCGGACTCGCTAGGCCTGGTGACCGGCCTGAATACCAACGGCCGGCGAATCGCCAAGGACCCCTACATGGGCGCCCTTGCCGACGCCGGTTTAAATCATGTCCAAGTCACGTTGGGTTCAAACCGCCCTGAAGTACACGATGCGATCATGAATGCTCGAAGTTTCGACCAGACCGTGCGCGGTATTAGAAATGCCCTGGCGTCGGGCGTTCATTGCATTACCAACACAACCCTCATGCGCTGCAACAAGGATCATACCGACGAGATTCTCGACTTCCTGTTCGATCTTGGCCTGCGCACTTTCGCCATGAATGGCATGATCTATTCTGGTGGCGGACTGTTTGATCCGAACGCAATCCCTGAGTCCGAAATGCCGCCCATGCTGATTCGCATTCGCGATCAAGCTGCCAACCTGGGCATGCGATTCCTCTGGTATACGCCGACTGAGTATTGCCGTATGTCGCCCGTCGAACTTGATCTTGGCGCCAAGCGATGCAACGCCGCCGAGTATTCAATTTGCGTCGAACCAAATGGCGATGTTCTGCCATGTCAATCGTACTATGCCGCCGCTGGGAATATTCTGACCGATCCCTGGTCGTCAATCTGGCAGGGCGCGCTGTTTCGTTCGTTTCGCGATCGGAACGCGGACCCGCGTGGAACTGGTTTGCCAGAGAAGTGTTGGTCATGCCCAGATCTACCTTTGTGCGGCGGCGGCTGCCGGCTGGAGCGCGAAGCGCATCTTGGGCTGGCCGACGCCGATCATGTCGCGCCTGTTGCGGCCAGCTGTTCGGGCAGTTGCGCCGGAAATGGACCATCGCGTATTGGAGAAAGCTTTGGATATGTACCGTCTCCCGGTTCGGCGAACGGTAGCACGCGCGGCCGCGGCGGTTGGTTGAGCCTGGTGAATCTCGGCGATATCAAGAATATGGCAGCGTCTGAGGATTCTCAATGAGCAAGAGCGATTTGCTAACAAGACTATTCTACCCGACCCGCCCTGTGCCGCCTGATCCGGTCAAGGCAGGCCTGTATCACTACATGCGTTCTTCCGGTGAGGAGGAATATTCCGACGGCGCCTACACCAGATTCCATCTGCGCGTCGATCCTGGCGGCTCGGGCCTGCTATTGGCCAATGCCAGCGCTGCCTTGCACCTATCGCCGGCTGGAGTCGTGATCGCCAAGGGCCTGCTCGACGACCTTGACGAGCAGACAATAATCGCTGAGCTCAAAAGTTCCTTCCACGGAGCAACTCAGGAAACAATGGAAGCCGATCTTGAGCGGGTCGCGGCCATGATCGCGACCCTGGTCGCGCCCGGCGACAACTATCCGGTGATGAATCTTGAAGATGCGGCAATATCGCCCTACGATGCGACATTGATGGCCCCATTCCAGGCCGATGTAGTCGTTTCGCCAACGTCAGACATAGTTGATATCTTGGACCATCTGTGGCGGGCGGCTATTCCCCATGTGACATTCCTGGCCCAAGCCGAGGTTGATCCCGATACGCTGGTCCGAGCCATTGAGAGGGCTGAAGACTTGGGCATGATCGCCGGTGTGCGCGGCCGGGCCACCGATCTGAACCGGCCCGCACTTCTGGAGAACATGGCCATGGCCGGTCTGGATCACTGCTGTCTGATCTTTGCCGCTGCCGACGCCGAGACGCACGACTCGCTCTGCGGTTCTGGCGACCATGACCTATCAATTCCTTTGTTTGAGTCGATCCAGGCCAACGAAATCGCGCCGGTGGCAGAGGTGCCTTTGGTTGGCAGCACGATTGCCGGCTTGGAATCGACACTTGATCTGCTTCAACAGATCGGAGTCGGTAACACAAATTTCCTGGTCATAGTCGCCGAAAATGACATGGCGGCCGATCAGCGATCCGACGCCCTGCTGGCTTCAGCCCTGCCCCAGATAGCCGACCTGGTCGAAGAAACGGCGGCCGAAATGAACGTTCGCTTTATCTGGCAGCCGCCAGTGCAGCGCGACCCGGCCCTGACCATCGCCGAACAGGTACAGCTTGGTCCACGTTGTACGGCCGACGTCTCGATTCGTGTGGAGCCGAATGGCGACATCATCTCGCCTCGGGGCCCCAACGTCGCCGCCGGAAATCTCCTACAGGGCGATTGGGATAGGATTTGGGCCAATCAGGCTTTCGTCAGATATCGCGAGCGCGTCGAGCGACCCACCCGCTGCGAGGAATGTCCTGGATTGATTATTTGTGCGGCTGACTGTCCGCGTGAACCGGCCGGCTGGGCGCTGAACGCATGAGGCTAACTATTATGAGCTTTGTAAAAGCCGATCAGTCATATCGCCGCTCGCTACAGCACTTCGCCGCCAGCCGGTTCGGAGTGCTACTCCTTGCCCTCATTCTTTTGCTGGTGGCTGTTGGGCCGATCGATGCTGCCCAGTCCTATCGCTTCAATGTTCCTGAGTTGCGAATGCAGGTCTTTGTGTTGCCTGATGCCTCAGCCAGAATCGTCTACGACATCACATTCGAGAACGAAGGCGGCCTTATCGACATCGTCGACATTGGCTTGCCCCATGGTGGATTCGACTTCACCAACATGAGCGCTTCAATTGACGGGGCGACTCTAGATGATATCCGGGTTTCTGAGTACGTGGAGGACGGCGTCGAGATCCATTTGCACGACCGGGCCATCGGTCAGGGCAGAACCGGAACGATCCACTTCGAAGCGACAATGCCTGACATGGTTTACCAGGACACGACGCGCGATGACTACGCCTCCCTGCAAATCGGCACAACCTGGTTTGACCAGCAATTCTTGACCGGCAACGGCAATGTCTGGATCCTGGTCCACATGCTGCCCGATATACTTCCCGAAGAAGTCCTCTTCCAGGATGTACCGTTTACCAACAAGGTCATCTTTGAGGAGCATCCGGTCGCAGTGTGGCAGTGGGAAAACGTACAACCGTCCGGGACGTTCCCGGTTGGCGTTTCGTTTCCGCAGCGGGGTATGAGCCGGGTCATCGCCCAAAGCTTGCTCGACTTGACCAACAAGTGGTTCGAAGATCATCCAGGAATCACTTTCTTCCTGGCTGGCGCCATTCTGCTGCTCATGGCGATCGCCTTTTTCCGCTTTTCTGGCGGCACCGGGATTTCTGTCTTCGTCATTCTGGCCATCGGCATTGTGGCCGTTTTGGTGGTCCAGCCGGCTTCAATCCTGCTGGTCTTGCCGGCGAGCATTGTGCTGTTTGCATTGAACGAAACGTACATCTCTCGCCGAAAGAGACGCTATCTGCCGGCAATTGCCCAGGTTGAAGGGGGCGGCATAAAGCGAGGTTTGACCGCGCCCGAGGCGGCTATCCTGTTGGAGCTGCCGCTGAACAAAGTCCTTATGCTGATCATTTTCGGCCTGCTTGAAAAGAGCGTCGTCGCTCAGGTCCAAGATTCGCCGTTAACGGTCGAGGTGAGACCCGAATATGAGGCGGCTAAAATGAGCCGCAAGAAACGCCGTGCACACCGGCTCGCCGTCGCTCAGCGTCTGGGAATCGTGCTGCGGAGCTACGAGCATGCCTTCATCGACCGCATTGAAGAAAGCCCTGGAAAACCTGTTCACAAGCTGGATTTGAGCGAACCCATGAAGGCGCTGATTGAGCACACCGCCAGGCGGATGAAGGGCTTCGATCTCTCAGACACACAAGAGTATTATCGAAAGATCATCGCCCGGGCCATGAGTCAGGCCCAGTCCATTGGCGACGTGCCCGAACTAGAGCGCTACGTCGACCGCCATTTGCAGTGGCTGCTTCTTGACGAAGCGTACCCGACGATACTGACCACCAGACGCTACCATTACCGGCCGATCTGGGTGCGTCCTTTTGCCAGCAGTGATCGGTTAGGAATCCCGGCCGGCCCAGGCAAGTCATCTCCTGCATCACCGGGCGGCCGGACCTCATTCGGCGACGTGGCCGCTTCGTTTGCCGGATGGACCGAAAACACCATGGGCAGCATGGCCTCGGCCATATCGCCGGACATCTTGCAAGTAGAAGCTCCAGCGGGCATGGTCAATCTCAGCGGCGCCGACAAAGTCACTGGCGATATCTTCAAAGCATTGACCACATCGTCCGGCGGCGGCGGCAGTTCGGGCGGCGGTTGCGCCTGCGCTTGCGCCGGCTGTGCATGTGCCTGCGCCTGTGCTGGCGGCGGCCGCTAGCACGACATTGAAGTCAAGCCCTTGCTGTTGCTTACTCGGTTGAAGCACTGGTAGTCTGGTCAAAGAGACCCCGGACATGTCTACAAGTTCTCCCTCGCTGCCATCGGCCACTCTGCTCAAGAGCCAGGCTGGTTGGCTGGCGCCGGCTCGCGCCGGCCTGTTACGGCGCGCGGCCATTGCCCGTCGACAGAGTATCCTGGATTTAGGAGCCGGCAGCGGAGCTGTTACCCCCGAGCTCGCCCGCCGCGGCGGCGGCTTGCCTGTAACTATGGATCTGTCACAGCAAGCTCTACACGAAATCCCATTATCGTCTTCTGCGATTCGTATAGTAGGTGATGCGAAAGAGATGCCTTTCCCTGGCAAGAGCTTTGAGCTGATCTTCAGCCAGTTTACTATGTTGTGGGTTGGCGATTTGGCCCGCGTTATTGGCGAAATATGGCGCACACTTAGATCAGGTGGGGAATTCTGCGCGATCGAACCCGATTATTTCGGGCTGATAGAATATCCTCCAGAGGTCGCCATGGCCGAAATCTGGCGCGCGGCCTTGAATCGCTGCGGCGCCACTTGTGACGTCGGCCGGCGGCTGCCGCGATTGCTCGAAACGCAGGGCTTCGAAGTCAACGTCCGTCTTCTGGACCAGTTACAGCCGCCTTCCCCTCTTCGGTTCGAGATGTTGCGCGAGCTACCTTTGGAACCGGAGGAAGCGGCCGTCTTGACCGCTGCCGAAGAAGCGGCCGCCAATCTGGCTGGCTGGCAGCACATTGCCCATTTGCCTCTATTTCTCATCAATGCCGTGCGTCGGGAGTAACCGCTTGCCAAATTCGTCCGGGGCTGGCGTATTATGAAACATCCTTTGATCAGCATCCCGAAGAACAACAGGTTAGCGATCTTCCTGCTATTTCTGGCCCTCACCTTGTCGACCATGCTAGCCCTGAGTGTCACCGGTCGGCCCCTCATGACTGGAGCCGCGCCGTCTGGGATCATCTCATATGAGTTCGCTGGTGATGTGGTCACGGCCACCTTGATAATCGACTCTTGGGACGCCGCAGCGCAGACATATGCCGGTATCAATCTTGGACTAGATTATCTCTACCTGGTCCTATACTCGACGACGATCGCCATGGTCGTCCTCTGGCTCACTGATGGCCTGGCTCAAGCACGCTTCATCATAATCATCGCCGTCGCCTTGGCCTGGGGGCAATGGCTGGCTGCTGCGCTCGACGCCACCGAGAATCTCGCCCTATTTGCCATGTTGGTCAATCAGCCAGCCGAACCCTGGCCCCAAATTGCCCGGTGGTGCGCGGCCATTAAGTTCAGCCTGGTCATCGCCGGCCTGCTCTATACGGTGGTCGCCCTCGTCGCCCGGATTATAACCCTGTTGAAACGCTAGCGAACTACTGATGAATCGGACCAGCCATGGTCATGGAATGCTGACTCGGAGAGAATTCTTCTGGTTAACCGTGCCTCAGAAGCAAGCTTGGTTGTGGTCGTTGGCTGATATAATACTGCCCAGTGCTGAAGAACAGGGAGCATGAAAGGCAAAGAATTGCGCATCAAAACCGGCAGGAATCAGCAAACCGAAGAGCCGTCGACGGAACGTCTGTTGGTCTTGTCGCTGGGTTCCGGCAAAGAGTTCAAGGAACCCAATTCAAGGACCCGGTTCGGCGTGTTGCTGGGTATACTCTTGTTGAGCATCTGCACGCTCGGCCTAGTTGCATTTCTGGTTGACTACCACACGTCTTCGGCCGCTCGACCGGCCCGCATATCGGCAAAGATCGATCCACCACTAGCTACAGCAATGCAACTCACAGACGAGGATGAGCTATTTCGGGTCATCATCTACATGCAGGACACTGCCCACGATAATCTCGCCGACCTACCCGAGGCCGGCATCGAGAGACGCACCGCGGTAGCTGAAACCTTGCAGAAAGGCACCTCAGAATCGCAACAGGCTATTGTGAGAGAGTTGCAGCGCCATGAAGCCGACGGCCAAGTTAGCTCCTATCGCTCTTTGTGGATCATAAATGCACTGCAAGTTTCGGCGACAGCGCCAGCCATCGCCACCCTGGCCGGCCGCGGCGACGTCGCTCGCGTAGGCCCGGATTCTAAGATTCAGTTGTTAAGCCCAGTCACGTCGACGGAGAGCAGCCTGGCCGAGATTCCGGCTGGGCTTCCCTGGAGCCTGGAGCGCACCAGGGTGAGTCACGTCTGGGCCGGACTTGATATTACCGGAACGGGCGTGACAGTGGCCATTATGGATACTGGCGTTGATTGGCTTCACCCTGCCCTGAAAGGTAGCTACCGCGGCGCCACCGATGTGGCGTCACCTACCCCCGATTCAAGTTGGTTCGACGCCATTGATGGCGCACCGGAGCCGTTCGATCCGAATGGCCACGGTACGCATGTCGCCGGCACAGCCAGTGGCCGGAATGGAATTGGTGTGGCGCCAGGAAGCAAGTGGATGGCAGTGCGTGTCCTCGACGAGCGCGGTTATGGATATCTTGGCGATATCCACGCTGGATTCCAGTGGCTACTCGCCCCGGGCGGCGATCCCTCATCAGGTCCAAACGTCGTCAACGGATCCTGGTCCGCCGACCCGGAACTGGAAGACTTTTTCCCTGATGTCGACGCTCTGCACGCGGCCGGCATCATCACCGTTTTCTCGGCCGGCAATAGCGGCCCTGCAACAGGCAGTATCAGGTCACCGGCCAATTATCCGGGCGTCGTCGCCGTCGGAGCTTCAGACGACATCGACCAAGTCGCATGGTTCTCTTCCCGTGGGCCATCGAATTGGACCAGCCAGGTTAAGCCCACGGTTGTTGCTCCAGGCATGCAGATATTCTCATCCTTACCAGGTGGCCAATACGGACACAAGAATGGCACATCTATGTCGGCGCCTCACGTTGCCGGCCTATATGCTCTGCTGCTTTCGGCCGATGACCAGCTTAGCCCAGCTCAGGCCACACGAGTATTAACCGCTACCGCCACCCGACCTGCTCGTGTCCTGCCAAACGATGACTACGGCTGGGGGCAAGTTGACGCGTACGCGTCGCTTTCGTCGATTGTGGTCGCCGGGCGGTTGCATGGCGTCGTGCAAGGTGCTGCGCCTCTGCCTGGCACAGCCATCACCATAACGACGCCCGCTGATATTGAGCTTGGCTTCACCTTTGACAGTGACGGCTCATTCGTAGCCGAATTGATATCAGGGACCTATCGTGTCGAAATCGCCGCCTTCGGCTATGAAACCTATGTCAACCAGGATGTCACGATAAATTACGGCAGCGAAACTGAACTTAGCGTAATCCTGATGCGCCTACCACACGGAAAGATAACCGGCCAATTGCTGGATCTCGAAACTGGCTTACCCTTGTCAGGTGAAATTCGGGTTGACAAAGGACCTCAGGCAATTCCTGTTGGCGCCGATGGGCGCTATGAGGCCGAACTACCGGCCGGTCAATATGAGCTGGTAGCCTGGGTCGGCGGTCATCGTCTAGGCCGCTTCAGCGTCACTCTCTCCGCCGATGAGGACCTGGTCCATGATTTTCTGTTGCCGTCGGCGCCTAGAATCCTGTTGATCGACAGCGGCCAATGGTACGGTAATAGCCAGGAGGAGATCTATGCTACGGCTTTGCGGGACAACGACTTCTCTTTCTCCACGCTATCAGTAAGAAATCCTTTCCTGGACCGGCCGACAGTAGAGTTGTTGTCCCAATATGAGGTGATCATCTGGTCAGCGCCGGAAGATTCGCCAGGAACGATAGATGCTGGCGGTGCTCTTACAGAGTACCTTGCCGATGGCGGCAATGTCCTGGTCGCCGGGCAGAATACAGCCGTCATCGACCAGAACTGGGCTCATTTCCAACAATGGTGGCACACTCAGCTGCGCGGTCTATATCTTGGCAAGGCTGAAGCGCCTTTTGAGCTCGCCGGCGAGGTGGGATCGGTTTTTGAGGATTTGCAGCTTGTGCTTGAAGATACGAGCGAAGACGGCGCGGAAATGGCACCTGATGCCAGTCTTCCCCGCCCTGGGGCGCTTACGCAGATCGGTCTGAGGTACGCTGACGGGACTGCAGCTGTTCTCCTCGCCGATCAATGCAATCCATTTCACCTCGCTCACTTCGGTTTTGGGCTACAGAATGTCAGGGACTCTGTGAAGCGCGCCGACTTGATCGCCAGAACACTTGATTATTTTGACCAACCGGAATCCACCGTCGGTGTTCATTTCGATCGGCCGATTATTGAAGATTTCGTACCGCCAGGCGGCCGCCGCAGCTATCCGATCCAGGTTGTTAATCTCAGCGAAACGTTGACTGACACGATCAGGTTGGAATTTGCAGAGCCGGCCTGGTCAGCCAAGATCATCACGGACACGATGGAGCTAGGGCCTTGTCAGAGTGGCTCGACTGCGCTGGAAATCGATATCCCCGAGGACGCGCCACCAGACAGCTTGGAGATTCTCAGACTAGTTGCTTCCTCGCTGAACTTCCCCGAATATGAGCGCACGCTTGAGATTCGGTTGGAGACACCTGGGAGCATATTGATGGTCGACGACGACCGCTGGTACGATCAAGCTCCCGAATTTAAAGAAGCGATGAGCGCGGCCGACCTGGATTTTGACTTCTGGGAGATTGAATCCAGAGCCATCGCGCCCGCCAGTCCTCCCCTGGATTTACTCAGCGCCTATGACTTCGTCGTGTGGTATACCGGCTACGACTGGTTCAGGCCGATCACGGCCGAAGAGAGTGAAGCCCTTTCCGCCTACGCCGAACAAGGTGGACGATTGTTTCTGACGAGCCAAGACTATCTCTATTACCATCAGTCAGACGCCTTTACCCGGGACTACCTGGGCGTTGTAGATTACGCCGAAACGGTGACGCCTACAGTCGCCTACGGCGGCGCGTACGATTCGCCATTCGCCGAATTGGTTGGCCCACTAAGTTTGGAATATGACCCTTACAATAACTATAGCGATGGTCTAGTACCCGCTCCGGGAACCCTCGTATCGCTATGGCACGATCAGGGTTATGCGGCCGGGGTCGCCAATTCCGGTTCTGACTGGCGCACGGTATTTTGGGGGCTACCATTTGAGACCTTGCCCGTTGTGAGTCAAGCCAAGTCGATGAATCGAATTCTTGGTTGGCTGAGCGATCTGGGCGAGTCCTCCTTCCAAGTTGACCGTCGATCAGGGCTCGTTTCTGACCTGCGGACGTTCACGCTGACGCTTCGCTACTCTTCGGCCGGACCCGGCAGCATGGTAGCTGTAACGAACTCACTGCCTTTTAGCCTGAACGTCGATTTGGCGACAATTAGCGAAGGCATCGATTATGACCCGGATCGACATCAGCTTACCTGGCGCGGCCATCTGGATCCTGGCCAACAGCACCAGATCACATATAAGGCAGTTGCGCGGCAAGGCCTGTCGCCCGGTGCGCGAATCGAAAACTCGGTACAGATTCATTATGACGACCACGATTTGCTCCTCGAACGCGCTGTGCCGTTCTGGCTAGAGGCGCCAGATCCCACCGCATCGCGAATGCTGGTAACTCCTGGCATAGCGGCCCCAGGTCAGTTGGTAACATACGAACTCGAGTTGTTTAATCAGGGACATACGGCAGGATTGCTAGATGCCAGGGTGAAATTGCCTGAATCTCTTACACCAATTACCGATACGGCTCATGCACCACGGGGAGAAGTGATGTTGACAGATAGCCAGTTGGATTGGCAAGGCTGGCTCCAGCCCGGAGAGGCAGTTACCGTCACCGTGGTCATGAAGGCGCCGTTCGCGGTCAGGCCCGCCTGGCTGCCGGCGACAGCGATCGTCGAAGACGGCGTGACCGATCCTGTTATCCTCGATACGCTTCTGGAGGCTAGACCACATACGAGCCACTTGCCGGTCGTGGCCCGAGGCAAGCCTTAGCGCGACACAGACATGAGGCGGGAGGATGTAATTCGAATTAGGTCGTCCACGGGTACTTCCAGTTGAACCCCGCGTTTGCCGGCGCTAATATGGATCCTTTTGAACTTCCTCGCATCGCTGTCCAGGCATGCGGCGAATCCACGATTCAAAAGCGCCAACGCAGATATGCCACCCACTTGCAAGCCGGTTATCTTCTCGGCCTCGCGCTGGCTGGCCATTTTCACCTTCTTCTCGCCAACCGCTTTGGCCATTCTCTTCAGGTCAAGCTGCCTGTCCGCAGCCAACATGACCAAGAACGGCTTTCCAGCCGGCCGCGTCACTACTAGCGTCTTGAATACCCTTCCTGGTTCAACCCCAATTTCATGAGCGATTTCTTCAGCATCGCGCAGCGAGGATGGGTAGTGGTTCGCGTGGTACGGCACTTTCTGCCCTTCGAGAACGAGCATAGCAAGAGTCTTCTCCGACACGTGACACTACCTCTGGAAAGATCGAGAATTACCTGGCCCAGTTACGCACCTGTCATGCGTGGCGCGTAACTTTTCCGTCTCTATTTTACCGCGCTAGTGAACCCGGGCTAGTCACGTACGCAGGTACGTGAGAACGTACGTATTGCCAAACCAAATAGTCCACTCTACAATCCGCTTTATTAGTCGGCATCGTTGAGCAAAGAGGTCAGCCTGTGCTTCGTTCTAGGATATCGAAAAATCGTTTGTCACCGGTAGATACGGCTTGGCTACGCATGGAAGATCCGACAAACCTGATGATGATCAGCGGGATTTTCATGTTTGACGAGCCTATCGAGTTTGAGTCATTGCGAGCCGTAATTGAAGCTCGACTCCTCAAATTCCGTCGATTTAGACAAAAGGTTGCCCAGCCCCCGTTGAGCATCATGGCGCCAATCTGGATCGATGATCCCCGCTTCGATGTTGACGCTCATCTCCACCGCATTGCTCTACCGTCTCCAGGAAATCAGTTCGCCCTGCAAAAGCTGACAAATGACCTTATGAGCACACCTCTTGATTTCAGCAAACCCCTCTGGCAAATACACCTGGTGGAGGGCTTTGGCGACGGCTGCGCCCTGGTATGCCGGCTGCACCACTGCATCGCCGACGGCATAGCCCTAATGCGCGTCTTGCTATCACTTACCGACGATACGGTCGAAGTGAAGAACGAATCTGAACCAATGACCGCCGACCAGGACGGGCGCTCCTCTGGGCAGGACACGGCTCCGGCAGGTGGCGCTGCGACATATGGAGCAAGACTGATGAGCCAGGGTTTGGACATGCTGGCCGACCGCGAACGTAGGCGGGCGGCCGCGAGAATGGGCGCCGAGGGCGCGGCCGCGCTGGCCAACCTTCTCCTGCTAAGCCCTGACCCGCCAACGCCGCTCAAAGGGTCGCTTGGCGTGCAAAAGCGATGCGCCTGGTCATTTCCGATTCCCCTGGATGATGTCAAGGCCGTCGGCCGGGTAACCGGCGGCACCGTCAACGACGTCCTTTTGACCGCAGTGGCCGGGGCGCTGGGACGCTACTTGCGTAGCCGTGGCGAGACCATCGGCGGACTGAATCTGCGTGCGGTGGTGCCGGTAAATCTTCGACCGCCCGACGAACCTCTAAAACTCGGCAACACCTTTGGGCTAGTCTTTCTTTCCCTGCCCGTAGGTATCGACGATCCATTGGATCGCCTGATTGAGCTCAAGCGCCGCATGGATACGATCAAAGGAACGCCAGAGGCGCTGGTAACTTTCGGCATCTTAAACGCTATGGGGGCGGCCGGGCCGCAAGTCGAAGATATCGTCGTATCGATATTCGAGAAGAAAGCCACCACTGTCATGACCAACGTGCCCGGCCCGAAAGAAGTCCGCTACTTCGCCGGCAAACCAATCAAGGGCATCATGTTCTGGGTACCCCAGTCCGGGCGCCTGGGTCTTGGGGTGAGCATCCTGAGCTACGCAGGTGAGGTTCTGGTGGGCATCGCCAGCGACGCGGGCCTCACTCCTGATCCTGAGTCCATCGTGGAGGCTATCCATGTTGAGTTTGACAGCCTGATGCAGTTGGTTACCTGGGCTCGCCAGGCAGATGCGCAGCTTGAAGAAACGCCAATTAACCAGCGCTGTCTGGGCCAAACGAAGAGCGGCCGCCAGTGCAAGAATCGGCCTCAGCCAGGCGAGGAATACTGCCACTTGCATCGCCAAGAGTAAGCAGACAACCTCTGTCAGGTTCCCTGTGCCGCGCGCTCAGTTGCACAAATCATTGCTTATAGCCTGCCAGGTGTCCGGTTCCTGAGTCTGCCCGCCCTCTGGCCATAGACCCTGGCTGTCGTCGTCACCCAGGCTAATCATGAGGCCAAATGGGTTTCCGGCAAGCAACCCAGGCGCATCAAGCGCCGCATTCATCCTCAGTTCCAGCATCCACTGTCCGTCCGGGCCGTCGCCACTTTGCGCCACCCAGTTTTCATTCACTTCTACCCAGTTCCACATTGAACCGTCTGTTCTGGAATTGACCCAAACGCCCGTGCTAAGGCGTCCATCCCGGCCGATCCGGTACGCCCTATCCTCGGCGCCGATATCTCCACCGCTTCCATCAGCGTCGATGAAGAGTGAAAGCGATTCGCTGTCCCCAGTCTGATCGTCGTCGACGACAAAAGCCATGAACAACTGATCTGCCACCCAGTTCATGTACCCACTCACGAGCCAGGACGCGTCAGCCCCAGCTGTAAAAGAAACCATTGGCGTGTTGCCCCACTCCTCGGACAAGACAACGCCGTCCAGGTTCGGCAGTGCGCTGCTGCAACCAAGCTCAAAGCCCGTGGCCACCGTCGAAGTTGCCGCGGGTGGGCCAGTGGCCGTGGCCGTCGGCGTTACCGTGACCGTGGACGTTTCCGTCGGACTTTCAGTCGCGGTTGCTGTTGGTGTAGCCGTCGGCGTGTTGGTTGGGGTTGACGTCGGGGTGGCCGTCGGCGGCACCGGAGTTGGCGTGTTGGTGGGCAATACCAGGGTCGGCGTATCGGTCGGCAGTGGATCAAGTGCGTCTAGCGGGTCGGTTTGTGACGCGGCTTCAACACCATCATTCACGCCATCGCCGTCAGTATCTGCCATTAGGGGACTCGTTCCGTACAGATTAACCTCATCGCCGTCCGACAGAATATCGTTGTCAGTGTCCTTATTCAACGGATCGGTCGCCCGCGTCAAGGCCTCATCGCCATCAGACAATCCATCTCCGTCAGTGTCGGGACTCTCCGGGTTCGTTCCAAGTGACAGTTCTTGATCGTCGTTGAGTCTATCGCCGTCGCTATCAACAATGACTGGCGGTGTCGCAGTAGCGGCCGGAGTTGTCTCCACAACCGCCGGTAATGTTGGCGTCCCGACAGGGCCGGCTTGCGCCTGGCGTGTAGAGTTAAGTGCGTTCTCTACCGTCGAAGTCAAATCTTGATTTGAACGGTCAAACGGGATGAGCAACATGAATGTCAAGATGACACAGAGGAATACAAGCACGAATGCAGCCAAATACACGATACCGGTCGGCACATAGGGCCTGCTTTCTGCCCGCCCGGTGATCTCTCGCCTGCTTCCGCGCCTGGATCCGACTATGACTGAGAAATCTATGAACTCAGGTTCCCCGAAGAGAGTACGTTTGCGGGCCTTCATCTCTATGCCAATCTGCGTTGATTGGGCCGGTTTAAGTGGCGTATGACCGCTCTCACCATCATACCGGATCTCATTCTGGCTATCGTGGCCAACTACGCTGACTTCGGCCGTCGCGTTGCCCTGGTTGCCGATCTCTAGTTGCACGTGCCCGGGCAGGACCAGCGTCCGTGGATTCATTGATACAGTGAGTACCTCGAACGGTTCAATGGATAAGCTGCCGCTGACCGCCGGAATAAGTCCCTGGTACCTCTGCGAGATTACCTCCACTCGGAATCGTTGCCTTCCTACCGGGATGCCATTCCTGCGAGGTAGCTTCCAGACTATCGGTAGTTCGATGTGCTGCCCGGGTCCGATTTGTGTATCAGCCAGAGGTAGTCGAACCCACCTATCGGGCACACCCTTAACCCGCAAGCTTACTCTGTCGGTCATTGAACCGCTGTTAACGATCTCAACTCTTAATTGCGATTCGTGGCCTGGAATGACTTTTGATTGTTCGCGTTCGAGCACCACTCGCAGTGGCTCGATCTTGTCTGCCCCTGGCAGATGGGTATCTTCATCATCTGTGAAACCGGCCTGCGAGTCGCTTGCCGGGTCAGCCAACTCCAGGCGTAGTAAGTACGGTCCTATACGAAAAGCAGCGCCCAGGGTAAGCGACACAGCCCTACCGACTATGAGGCGTTGGTCCTCTAACCATGTGCCGTTCAGCCCGCCCAGATCCGTCAAAACCCATGTGCCATCGTTCCACTTGAGTCTTGCATGTGTGCGAGAGATACGATCATCCTGCAGTACGATATCATTGCTATCGTCACGGCCGATCGTCACTTCCGGCGCTTCGACCTTTGCCACGCGTTCGTTCCGGTCGGCGGCCGTGATTCGTACTTGGTAATTGCTGCCCGGACGCCTTTTCTTCTCAGCAGCCGGGTCACGAAACAGCGGTGCGCTGGCCCGGGTCGGCCGCCTCCATACTTCCTCTAACGCTTCTGCGAGCGCCCCGGCCATCTCCTGCCCAGAGCTAAACCGACGTCGCGGATCTTTCGCCAGCAACTTATCCAAAAGGTCAACGACTACTCGAGGTACGTCACCCCGCAATTCCTCGGCCGGTCTAGGCATTAGCCCCCGCCGATGCACGGCTATCGCCTCTGATAAAGATTGAAACTTGAATGGCAGTCGACTGGTAGTCAACTCATACAGGACAACGCCCAGCGAATACAGATCGCTCCGACCGCCAAGCTGGCGACCTTCACATTGTTCGGGTGACATGTATGCCGGAGTACCCCACGTCGTCCCGCTCTTCGTTATCGACTCGCCGTCGAGCAGCTTGACCAAGCCAAAATCAGTTAAGATCGCTCTGAACGGATATTCATGCTGCCGATCGGGCCTGGCCAACTGCTTGAGTATGATGTTGCCCGGCTTCACGTCCCTATGTATGACGCCACGCTGGTGAGCATAGTCAAGCGCCCCAGCGATCTGCAGCCCTATCTGCAGGCCTTGATCGATAGGCAAGAATCGCTTGCGCATTTGAAGCCGCTGCAAGTGCTCGCGCAGGCTACCACCGCCTATAAACTCCATAACCAGGTACAATCCGGTCCCCTGCTCACCGAGCTCATACACATTGACTATGGATGCATGATCGAGTTGCGCCGCCGTCTTCGCCTCAATCGACAATCGAGCTCGGAATTCGTCCTGGCGAGCCAAATGTTCGTGCATTACCTTGATGGCCACCGGCCGTTCAAGCCTCAGATCATAGGCCTTGTAAGCCGTCCCCATTCCCCCATCGCCAATGAAGCTATCAATGCGATAATGTCCAATAATCTGGCCGACCAGACTTGTCATGATCTTCTCCGGGCCGGATTGTCCGCCATCAACATAGAATGTGACTCCGGGTCGCATCCTTGATACGCAAGTGGCGACCGTTCGGGCGTTATCGCTTGTTCGCGCTAATCCATAACGATCATCAACCCGCCAAAGCTAATTGCAGTTGACCAAGCAATATTGCAACCTCGTCTGGCCCTACCCAATAGTGCGTGACTGCCCGAAAACCGCGCTCGCTGGTGACACTTATCAGTAGCCGTTCCTTCTCGCGCAATTCGCGTGCTATTTCAGCTGCCGTCCAGGGCACGTCTTCTGACAGCTCAAAGAAAACAATGTTGGTTCGTATTTCTTCTGGATTGAGGTCGATGCCGGGTATGGCTGCAAGCCCCAAGGCCAACCGCCTGGCGTTCTCATGATCTTCTACCAGCCGATCAGTCATCTCATTAAGGGCCACGATTCCGGCGGCGGCCAGAATACCGGCCTGGCGCATGCCTCCTCCCAAGGCTTTTCGAATGCGCCTCGCCTCTTTTATGAACGCGGTCGAACCGCAGACCACCGAACCTACTGGCGCGCAGAGGCCTTTGCTTAAACAGAAGCTGACGCTATCAACATGGCGCGTGATATCGGAAGCCCGAACGCCTAGCGCCACGGCCGCATTGAACAACCTGGCGCCGTCCAGATGAATCGACAGACCGTGCTTGTCGGCGAATAACCGGATTCCGGCGAAATAGTCGGCAGCTAAAGGCATACCCTGCTTAGCGCCGTATGAATTCTCGAGGGCGACCAGTCGATTGCGTGGATAGTGTGGATCATCTGGACTGATGGCTTGCTCAAGTTCAGCGACGCGCATCCGGCCCGTGGAGTCTGTCGGCATCGGTCTGGGAACGACACCGCCGAGCGCCGACAAGCTGCCGGCTTCGCTTCGGAAGCAATGGGCGTCAATGCCCAGTAACACTTGCTCGCCGCGTGTTGCCTGGGCCAGGATGCCCACTAGATTGCCCATTGTACCGCTGGCAACAAATAGCCCGGCTTCCTTGCCAGTCAATTCGGCCGCCATGGCCTCGAGTTCGTCGATCGTCGGATCTTCACCGTAGACGTCATCCCCGACACGGGCCTCCATCATGGCTTCCCGCATTGGAGGGGTTGGCCAGGTCACAGTGTCCGATCGAAAATCAATTGCGTCCATGTTCGTTAGTTTATGTTAAATCATTTTGCTCGGCAAGAGTGTTTCAGCGCCGATTGGCGCGCTGCTGGCGACTTAGCTATAATCACTGCGGCTCGAGGGTTCGACGCTTTCGGCGCGGCGGCCCATCGGGCAGTTTCTTTGAAGGAGTATAAACTATGCCGTTATCAGTGGCAGAGAAGTCCGAGATAATTGAGGAATTTGCGACACATCCAGGCGACACTGGGTCGCCCGAAGTGCAGATAGCGATCTTTGACCGGCGCATCAAGCAGCTGCAGGATCATCTGGCTGGCCACAAGCATGACGAAAGCTCGCGCCGTGGCCTGTTGATGCTGGTTGGCAAGCGCCGTCGTCTTCTTGCCTATTTGCGCAGAAATCACCCAGAACGCTATCGAGCCATCATTGAAAGGCTCGGTTTGCGCAGATAAATCTATTGGCAGCGCGTGGCCATGTCTGAGACGGGTCGCGCGCTTTTTTGCGACATTTGGTCCTGGAGTGGCGGATTAGGTATTGGGCATTGTCCCGCATTGAGGCAGATCGTCGTATGTCTCTTGCGAGCCAGTCCCCAGTCCCTAATCCCTCCAGCGCCAATTCATTAACGAGGTAAATAGCCGAGATACGTCGGATGAGTCTGTCTGCCGTCAGGTATGTCAGCGTTGTCAGCCGCCAGGAAAAAGCTCCCGGCGGCTCTCGGCGTTGTTCCTAAAGGCCGTTTACCTGGTCGCCTACTCAGCTGGAGGTTTTTTGTTATGTCAAACGAACGCACGTTCACTACGGAGATAGGTGGAGAAGATTTCACCATCTCAACCGGCAAACTGGCCGGGCAAGCTGGTGGCGCCGTCACCGCCCGCGTCGGCGACAGCATGCTGCTAGCCACGGCAACGATGTCGAAATCAACCCGAGAGGGACTCGATTTCTTCCCGTTGAGCGTGGATTATGAAGAGAAGATGTACGCGGCCGGCCGCATTCCCGGAAGCTTCTTCCGTCGTGAGGGCCGGCCTACTACAGAGGCGATTCTTATCTGTCGCCTGACGGACCGTCCGCTGCGGCCGCTCTTCCCGAAAGGAATGCGAAACGAGGTCCAGATCATCATTACCACGCTATCGTCGGACGGCGAACACCATCTCGACGTC
>CP070688.1:3231176-3239640 GCA_020353135.1 Chloroflexota bacterium | reverse complement strand
CGACGCCGGCGCCGCGTTCAGTGTGCATTTCGATAGCCAGGTCGGTTGAAATGGAGGCGGCCGCCGCAGCTTCGAACAGGGCCAACGGCGAATCGGCCAGGGTCTTCTCGGCCGCGATCTTGATGAGGCCCGGGCGAACGGTATATGGCCGGTCGCGGGTCTCGAGCAAGCCCTGTTGGGCTTCGCTCATAAGGAACTCGTTCGCCTTGGCGGCCGACATGCGCCACAAGGGGTAATCAGGGCCATAGTAACGCCGGCGGTGGAACCCGGTACAGGCGATGATCTTGACGCCGCTGGCCGACGACAGCTGTAACAAACGATTAGCGTCCCGGCCGCAACCGGCTGGCTGGCAATCGACGACGGCCGAGCCACCGGCCCGAGAATACTCTCCCAGTCCGGCAAGCAGCAGTTCTTCATCGTCCAGGCGAGGCGCATCTGAGTCAGCGCCGCTTACAGCGTCGATCCATAGATGGGAGTGGGCATCGACGATTCCGATTTCCTTGGTCTGGGCTGGCCCGGTGACGGTATATAGGGTCGCGCTTGACATCAGGGCACCAATACGACCTTCAGCAATTTGCGGTCCTGGGCCGCGGCGAAGGCGGCCGGCGCTTCTTCCAGCGGAAGTCGCCGGCTGATCAGCGGCGCCAGATCCAATCGATCCGAGTTAACCAATTCGGCAGCGCGCAGGCAATCATGGGTGCTGCAGGCCGTCGTACCGGTGACGACCAACTCCTTGTAGTGAACCAGGTTGGAATCGAAGCGAATGAAGGGATTGTCCTTGGGCAAGCCGCCGAAAAAGTTAATCCGGCCGCCAATGGCCGTCGCTTCTAAGGCCGCTTCCTGGGCCTTGTGAGCCGGGGCGGCGGTGATGATGACGTCCGCGCCGCGGCCGCCAGTCTCGGCCGTAACCACAGCCAGCAGGTCTTCCTCCACGGGATCGACGACCACATCTGCGCCCAGTTGCAGCGCCTGTTGGCGCCGCTCGGCGATGGGCTCACTGACGATGACTTTGATCGCCCCCTTGAGATTGGCCAGCTTGACGTGCATAATGCCGATCGGCCCGGCGCCCATGATCAGTACTGTATCGCCATCATGCACGCTGACGGCATCCTGGCCGCGCAGCACACAGGCGAAAGGCTCTATGAGCGCGGCGACGGCCGGATCGACAGCCTCGGAAATGGGCACCAGGTTACCTTGCAAGACCGCGGCGGCCGGCACGCGTAGGTATTCGGCGAAGGCGCCGTCAATGGTCACGCCGATGGCGTCATAATTGGCGCAGATATTGTTGTTGCCCGAAATGCACTGCCGGCAATGGCCGCAGCCCATATTGGGAGCCATGAAAAGCCGCTGGCCAATGGTGTAACCTTTCACGTGGTGGCCGAGCTCGGCCACCACGCCGACCATCTCATGGCCTGGTGTGCGCACGGTGCCTGGGGGAAACTTTCGATGGTGACCATGGTAAATGCGAATATCGGTGCCGCAGATGCTGGCGTTGAGGACCTTCAGCAACACTTCTTCAGGGCCGATAGCCGGCCGAGGCAGCTCTTCAACTCGGATATCTTCTGGTCCATGGTAAACGGCTGCTCGCATAACGTCCTCTCCGCGACTCGTCACTCGCTGGTCAGCCAGGGAGCGGGATTCTCGGCCTCGAAGATCTCCTTCAGGTAGACCGGTCTTCCCTGCAGGAAGGAACGAGTACCCGCCAGAACGCCGGCGACGGCCCAGCGGCCGTCTTCGGCGGTGACCTTAGGCGCCATCCCGTTCTGGGCACAGGCCACGAATGCCTGGATTTCGTTGATGTACGCCCAGGCGAAACGCTCGGGCCAGCGCCTGAAAATGGGCGTTACCAACCCTTGCTCGCGGTTGATGCAGACGGTGAGCGCCTGGCCGCGCATCTCGCCGACGAGCATGATTCCCTTGGTGCCGATCACTTCGGCCCGGGCATCGTAGCCGTAGTCGCAGGGACACACGCCAGAGATGTTGCCCAACGCACCAGATTCGAGGCGCATGGTGGCGAACATGTTGTCGTAGAAATGTTGGGCCGTAGCGCCCCGGTCGTCGCCTTTGAAGTTGGCGGTCTCGACGTAGATTCGCTCGATGTTGGACCCCATCAGCCAGCGCACGGTGTCGAAGTCATGGCTGGTCACTTCGGCCAGCATACCATTGGATGTCCTTATGTCGTTGGCCCAGGCCGGCGGTAAGCCGGGTCCATGGGTCAAGGTCTTGATCATGGTCGGCTGGCCGATCTCGCCGGCTTTAATTCGTTCGGCCGCGGCCGCGAAATCTGGGTCAAAGCGACGCATGAAGCCCATCTGCAGGATGACTCCGTTGCGCTCAACAGCTTCGATGATGGCATCACAGGCCGCCAAGCTGAGGGCCATGGGCTTCTCCAGGAAGATGTGTTTGCCATGGTCAGCGGCCAGGACCGCCAGATGCCGATGGGTAAAAGTGGGCGTGGTAATGATGACCGCCTCGAACGATGCTTTGTCCAGCGCTTCTTCTAGCGATGCAAAACGGCCGCTAATGCCGAAGTCATCGCCGGTCTGCTCGAGGATCTCGGCCGCCGGATCTACTAAGGCTGTGATCGTGGCGCCGGGTACGTAACGGGTGATGGTGCCAGAGTGAAGGCGACCGACGCGCCCGGCGCCCAGCATGCAGATTCGAAGTTGTACAGTCATCTGGACTTCTCCTTAGGCGGATTTGACAGGATATTCGGGATGGAAATGCAGTTTTTGATCATGGCTGTCATTCAGGCGAGTTGACTCTGTCCAGATTCACGAAGGTATCGCGTAGGGTCCGTTGCAGGTCGATATATTGCGTGATGAGCGGTCCATACTGGGTCTGTCGATCTTTCCGCGGCGGTACTGGTGGGCCGCTGGGTCGGGCATGGCGACTGGCGACCTCGGCCAGGTCCTGGTAGATGCCAACGGCCTTGCCGGCGATCAGCGCCGCGCCCCAGGTGCCAAATTCTGAGCCGGACATCGGCTGGTAGGGCACGCCGAGCACATCAGCCTTGATCTGGTTCCAGAGCCCGCTGCGGGCGCCACCGCCGACGACGCGCGTCTCTGTAAGCTGCAAGTTGGCGATGGCCTGACGCAGAATAGTGAGGTAGTAGGCGTATTCATAGGCAACGCTCTCTAATATGGCCCGATAGAAGTGCGCCTGAGTATGCCCCCAAGAAAAACCGATCCACGCGCCGCGCATCTCAGGTGTCGCCGGGCAGATCCGGCCGCCAAGATGGGGTGAAAAGAAAAGCCCATCGGAACCGGCTGGAACGTTCCGGGCCAGAGCGGCCATTTCTTTGTAGAGTTCGTCCTCCGTGGGCGCCGGTGCCTCACCTAGCTCGCTGTCGAAGAATGTGTCGCGGTACCAGCGCAAAGCCTGTCCCCCGCCGGCGATGTAGGCCAAAGGATTCCATAAGCCGGGGATAACTGAGCGCATGGTCAATAGGGCCCGGTTCTCCACGTCGGCTACAAAAGCATTAGTACAGCCTGCCAGAACCGAGGCCGTCCCGGCCACGTCAAAGACCATGCCGGCCTTCACGATGCCGGCGCCCAATGCATTGGCGGCCGTGTCGCCGCAACCGGCGGCGATTGCCGTTCCCGGCGCCAAGCCAAATTCCTGAGCGGCTTGATCGGTCACCTGGCCAATGACGCGCCAGGGTTCGACGATCTCGGGCAGCTTGTCGATGTCAAGGCCAAATAGATCACACAGTTGGCTGGACCAGATCCCGTTTTGCGCATCGCTGAAACCGGAAAAATGAATGAAGGTGTAGTCGATGAAGGCCTGATCGCCGCGTATGCCGGCCATCTTGCCGGCCACGTATCCGGCGGGCATGAGGAATTTTCGCGTTCGGGCATACTCCGCCGGCCGCTCTTCTTTCCACCACAGCATCTTGGGACCATGATCGCAGGTTGGCGCACAGCCGGTCAGACGCGTAACCAGGTCTCCGTGCTGCCTGTCCATCTCCTCGATGTATGGTTGGCAACGCATATCCAGCCAGGAATCAAAACGCGTCGCCGGCCGGTATGCTTCGTCAACCGAACCGACGCCGGCCATTTGGCTGTCAAAGGCGATAGCCAGTACCTGGCGCGGATCGATACCGCTGGCGCTAATACATTGGCCAATCGTTTTGGCGGCCGTAAGGTAAAAATCGTCATTCTCCTGTTCGACGACGCCCGGCCGAGGGTAGTAGATGGGCACTTCGGCGCTGGCTTCGGCAACCAACGTCCCGTCGGTCTGGTACAAAGCGGCCTTGGTAGCGCTGGTTCCAAGATCAGCGCCGATCAAGTATTTCTTCGCCATGTTATCATCCTGTTATCCTGGGATTACAAGTTGAGCCACAATAATCGTCTCAAGGCTGATGATACGGCAGTGCTCGCGCTGAAGATGACCTTCCCCGGCCATCGCGCATGAGCCGTCAGCCAGGAGGGCTCAGGGACGGTCTTGTAGGCCGCTCGTAATTTACTAAAGCAGGCCCGTCAGGTGCTCAAAGCTGCGAACCGCCTGGTCGACTGTCCCGCACTCCACGCTGAGCACGACATCTCGATCGACATCACTCATGATGTCGATGATCTGCTTCCAGTCGATCACCCCGTCGCCGCAGGCGCAACCGACCGGCGTGCCGGTCACTTTGCCGCGTTCGGCTTCGGAATGCTGGATGCTGATGTCCTTGGCATGGATGTGTACGACCCGATCTTTGACGTGTTCGAGCCAGCCATAAGGATCGCTAAGACCGGCTAGATAAGAGTTACCGGTATCGAAGTTGATGCCTATGGCCGGTGAATCCACCAGTTCGTAAATGCTGTCCAACCCCTCTAGCGTTTTGCTGTACTGTTGGTGAGGCTCTAGCCCGATCTTCACCCCGTGCCTTTCGGCAACCATGGCCGCTTCGGTGAGGGTGTAGGTCATCAACGTGTAATCCATTTCCTTGCTGGTCCAGGGCGGCTTCGGCCCTTCGTCGGTATTGACTACCGGCGCGCCAGCGTAATGGGCAAACCGGATCGACATCTTGAGCCATTCCAGGCTGATTTCGGGTTTACAGAGCGGGGCATGGGTAGAGAAGCCAGAAAGCTTCAAACCGTGCTTCTCGATCACCTCGCGCACCCATAAAGGATCCTCAAGCTGGGAAACGCTGTGATAATAACCTGCTTCGCTCAACAATTCGCGGCCGGTGTGCAGCATCGGCTCGACGTACTCGTAACCTATCTCGGCCGCCTTCTCGACACCCCAGGCGAAGGGCTTGTCCTGATGGCGAACGGCCTCTAGCATGAGCCCTACTTTTACGGACATGTGCTTTGCGCTCCTCTAAGAGTCAAACACGGCAGCTCAGATCGTGGGCTCCGTGCCATTTGTCTTCTATCTATTTGGCAATTCCGGCCTGGATGATTAGGCTTTTGCCTCCAGGCGCTTATTAGCATCATCGACTAATTCACGGGCCCAGGCCAAGCTTCTCTCGATCATTGGGCCGCCCTCGCCCTCACATTCAAGGCTGAACACGCCCTCGTAACCGATGTCAACCAGGATGTCTACGCAAGCCTTGATGTTGTCTACGTTGACGCCGTCGCCGATGGCAGTTTGACTGACGGCGATGCCGGTCAGTTCACCCCTGGCAGCCGCTGCTAGCGACTCACTCACATCCTTGATGTGGACATGGCTGACGCGACCCTTGAAGCGTTCCAAGAAAGCGACCGGGTCTTGACCGGCGATGAAGGTGTTGCCCGTGTCCATATTCATGCGCAGGTGCGGTGTATCGAAGAAATTCAACATGCGTTCCATGAACTCGGGCTTGGTAGTGTAGTATCCATGGGGCTCGATATTGATGATCATGTCGTATTGGGCCGCGTCCTCCAGGACCTCGCCGTAGACTCGCTTCATCATCTCCATGGCTTCTTCGTTGGTCAGACTCTCGGGTTTGAACATGTGATCGGTGGTGTCGATGTGGCGACAGCCGGCCAGGTAGCCCCAACGGATGGTGTTTTGAATATAACGAACGCCCAACGAAGGGCCGGTGGGCAGTGAAACAGGATAAGCCGCGTCCAGCTGCGAGAAGCGCACGCCGTAGTCATCCATCTTACGCCGCAAAGCAAGGGGGTCCTCATGTAAGGCAACGTGGGGTTGGTAGCCCAGACCATGCAGCCAGCTTACGCCGTCTATCGTGCCGCACTCGATGTAATGCACATCATTCTTCTGAGCCCACTGCAGGCACTGCTCGAAGCTCCAGTAACTACTGTTAAACGCGTCTGTATGAAAGCCAATTTCGATCATAGTTCCCACTCTTATTTGGACTGTGTACTGGCTGGTTCACACACACTTGGCGTGCTAACCAGCCAGTACACCAGGTATCGATCTACCATCTCAGACTAGACACGATAGACCAAACAGTTGTTAATGACTACTCGGAAGAGCCGCCCCAGCGCTCGGGGTACCCAGGCATTTCCTCGCAGCCACACATGGCATAGTGCAATGGAGGCATATTGACGTTAGCACCGACATACTGATCCAGATTGCCCTGGTTAACATCCGGCTGCGGAAGGATCCATGGATCGGGAATCTCCTCACCATTCATGATCATCAAACCTGCCAGAATGGGTGTCCGCCACTGGAAGGTGGGGAAAGTCGGGGCAATGCCCGTGATGCCTTCTTCTTGCCATTTCACCAGGAAGTCCTGCTGGTCCTCACCGTTGATGACCGGATAAGGCTGGCCGGCATCCTCGAAAGCCTCGAGAGCCGCCACGGCCGTCGCACCGGCATCCATCCACACACCGTCAACTTGACCATGCTTTTGAATGGCGTCGGTAATAATGGTTTTCACCTTGTCGTTGTTGCCATCGCCGAACTCAACCGAAACAACGTCGAGATTGGCCTCTTCGAAGATTTCCTTCGCACCTGCCCAGCGAGTCTCCAACACGTCGACCCCAGGCAGAATTCGAATCGCTACAACCTTGGCGCCTTCTTCCAGGTTGTCGGCCAGGAACTGCGCACCCAGGATTCCAAAGGCATAACCACCGATTGGCGTGATGTGGCTGACCGTGCAGTCCGTCAGAACGCCGCGATCGAAAGTAATCACCGGCAGAACTTCGCAGGCCTCTTCCACGGCCGGCGTCAGAGCCGCCGTGGTGTTTGGCGATACAATCAGCACGTCACAGTTACCACTGGCGACCAGATCCTGGATATCGGAAATCTGCTTCTCATCGCTGCCTTCGGCGTCGACGTGAATGAATTCCTCGATCTCAGGATGTTGTTCTACTTCGACTTCCATATTGGTGTAGCCGACAACGCGCCAGGGGTTGTTAACGCCTGCGTTGGAGAAGCAGAATGTATAGGGTCCCTCTTTCGCGAACTCAGAAGTATCGACGAAATCCGGCTCCAGGTACTGTAGCCACGGCTGGCCCTCAGGACCCTCTGGCGTTAATCCCATCCAGCGAATCGAGTCATCCAGGTCCTCCTGGCTGAAGAACTGCTCGGCCACCGTGGCCGCGTCCATTCCCAGACCGGCGCCAGTTTCTGCTGGCTCCTCTGCTGGCTCCTCTGCTGGTTCTTCCGCCGGTTCTTCTGCTGGTTCCTCCGCTGCTTCTTCGGCAGGTTCTTCAACCTGCGGCTCTTCCGCTTCCTCCTCTGTATCGCCTCCGCAAGCTGCCAGGACGCCGACTGCAAAGATAGCGATCAGAATAAGAATCAAACCTCGGTACATCTTCATTGGATTTCTCCTCCACAGTTGTTGTGATGTTTCTACTAGTTAATGATGCGGCGTGGAAAGCAAGCGGGCACGCCTCCCGTTGTGACACTGAATGTTCTGCTCGTAACCACCTCCTTGCTCATTGCTGATCCAGTTCCATCTATCAACCAATCACTGTTTATAGTATTGCTACCCGCTCTTGCCTCGCGCTGCTATTCTGTGCGGCGCGAGCTGTAAGCCATATAGGCGACCGCCCCGATAATGATCAAACCCTGGACGGCGTCACGCAACGGTTTAGGCAGACCCATCAAGTTCAAGAGTGTAAACAGCAATTCCAAGGCCAGAGCGCCCGCCATCGCTGCCGGGATGCTTCCACGACCGCCAAGCAATATAGTTCCGCCCAAAACGGCTGCGGCGATAGTCTGCATTTCAAGTCCAGTGCCTGCCAAAATGGAGACACCACCGCGGCCGCCAATCAAGATACCGGCCAGCGCCGCCGAGGCGCCACAAATAATGAATGCCGTAATACGGACCGACTCAACGCCAACGCCAGACAGCCGCGCCGCACGTGGATTGTCCCCAATAGAGAAGAGCTGCTTGCCGTAGTTCAGACGATGCATGACCAGCCAATAGAGAAAGCCCATGACGACCAGAATGATCACCGCATATGGGAACTCTCGCAGCCCTAGAAAATCTTCAAATCCACCCCGCCCCAGCGCTCGGAAATTATCGGGCAGATAACCGCGTGGGGCGCCGCCTGACCAATACAAACCGATGCCGCGCACG
>CP070688.1:3192285-3231076 GCA_020353135.1 Chloroflexota bacterium | reverse complement strand
TCTGTCCCTGATAGGGGGACACGGAATAGAGTTGAAGAGAGCTGCCTAGGGGGATATCAGTTATCTGGATCCGACGCAGCGACACCGGCGGAAGAAGCAGAATTATAGCAGGCGTTCGGAGCTTTCAGAAGCGTGGCCCACAGACCCCCATGCCGAGCTCATTCTACGCGTTGCCACCTGGATGCACCAGCACAATAAACCATGGGCTACACCGCGCGAGATATCGGATGGACTGAAGTTGGGAGCGGCGGGAAGAGCGTCCCTGGACAAAGCCATTGACGATGGTCTGTTCCAACGCCACACGCGCAACCAACACGTCATCGTAGCGCTTAATCAGGATCATCAACTGGCGCTAATTTCGACGCTTCTCAGCAAATGGCTGCCGCAATACCTCAGCAACCGGTTCAAAACATCGAATGAACCATTCATAGACACGACTGCTTTGGTGGAAACCATAGCGAGCGACTGGCGATGCAACAAAGCGGGGCTGGGTCCGAACCCTAACCAGGTAGAGGCTTGGTTAGATCAGGTGGCTTCCGCGGAGCTTCTGGCCAAGAGACTAGAACCTGTCGCCGGCTCGCCAGGGGAATACACCGGTACGTGGTGGCTGCCGCTTCCATATCAAGGTGCTCAGAGGGTCCAGTGACAATGAACTGTTCAGTTTGCCAGGCCCCAGTTTCCCAAGACCAAACGCTTTGCCGAATTAGCGGCACGATGTTGACCAGGGCGTCGAGCGTCCCGCCGGTAGCCAATCGCTCTGCGGAGACGGCCGTCACGCAGGCGGCCGCAGGATGGTTGGTTGAGTGCGACACTTGCGGCAATACAGACACGCTGACGGCCGCTGCCCTACTTGTAACGTGCCCGGGCTAGCGGCCAGGGGTATCACTCAGCAAACGAGTTCATAACTGCCAACATACCCGAAAGATTGCTATTCCAATCCACAACCTCGTAATCAGGAAGCAGAACCGAAATAGCTGGAATCCCCTGCCCGTCAAGCCAGTCTGTACCGGCGCCAGTTAGCCTCTGATCGAAAGCCCCCTCAAAATCGGCAACTGCATAACCAGCTGCAAGCCCATATGTCGCCGCCAAAAGGCTGGAATCTATACTCTGACGGTCACAACTGCCCGGGCTTACAGACCCGTCTGAAGACCTGGCCTGCCAAAAAACAACGGCGTCTGGCTTGACACCTTGAATAAATTGGGCGAGCGTTTCAGTCTCAGGTTCGGAAAAAGGGCGACTACCGCCGCTGCCAGGCACTGTCTGGCCACGGATGCGGGCATCTTGTACCCAATTGCAGTCCCAGTTTCGATTAAGATCGACGCCATTAGCGTTGAGCCGGCCCGTCAATTCGCCAGGGTTGGGTTGGCTGTCCGGGGAAGCCGAAGGAACTATATAGAGCGTGATCGCTTCCGGAATTAGTTCGAGGTTGTTCGTGAAATATTCAATCGCCTGTTGGGCAAGAGTGACTGTGCCAGGTGCGGAGCCAGCATGAAGGCCACCGACAAATACAACATTCTTCAAGCCATCACCAAACCTGACGGCTTCCATGGGCGCACCCAATACTGAATGACCGATAACCTGTGATTCCAGATCCACATCGCGCGTTCCCACCGCAGTTGACTCTGGTGTAGGCGGCGGAAAGTCGGCCGAGAAGCTGATGTCGCCGGTTGGGGTTTCCACCGGACTAACCTGAGCGACGGCGGTCGCATCTGGCTCGATTGGCGTCTGCTCCAACTGGCTTGGATCAGTTGCGTCCGCAATTACGGCGGCTCTCGTCTCGGCCTCTGGAGCTGGGGTCTCGGCGGCCACCTCGAAACGATCGGTCGACCCGGGTTCCAAAAGCAGGGCGATGATTCCGGCGATGAGCAAGACAACCCCCAGCGCCAGGGCCGGCTGCCAGGCCGGACGGGCGCCCCAGTTCGCCGGATCCAGCGGGGCCAAGGCATCTTTCAACCGATCCCAAAGCGTCAGGCCGGTAGCCTGACTTCCTTTGTCCGGTTCGACCGCTTCCATCCCGGTTCTAAGAAAAGATAGATCGGGGGCCGGGATTTGCTCCGGCCGGGGCAGGCTACCCTCTCGTTCAGCCAGTTCTAACTCATAGATCCGGGCGTAAGCGTCGGCGCACTCCGAACATAGGTCCAGGTGCAGGGCAACGTCGGGGTAGAGGGCAAGGTAATCCTCACCGGTCAACTGGGCGGCAACATAGGCATCCAGTTGATCCAGGCATTTCTGGCAAGCCTTGTCACTCGTTTCCGTTTGTAACGCCTGGATAAATAATCGGCGCCGCTCGTCTTCGCTGCCCATGCTAAACCTTTTGGCCATAATTGATAAAATTAGTCCTATCTACTCATAGACGTACAAGGTCAGGCAAACCTTTCCTCGAATTTGGCGTATTTCCCGCAAATAGCCTCTTCTTCTATAACGTGCGCCGCAGCAAGGGCCAGTTGCGCATCTTGGAAAGGTTCTTTGATCGAGTTACCTGCAGTTGGCTCGGCAGGACTTTTCTTCCTTCTAATTGACTTTCGGCCTTGGCGAGGGTTTCATCAGGTTGATTGTCGAAATAGCGGCCGATGATAGTCCGGCGCGAACGGTCGCTGATCGGCGCATGGTCAACCAACTCGCGAACTTCCCGCCAAGTCATCTGCTCCAAGACCTGCCTTTCCAGCGACGGGCCGTCTTGGATCCACTGCTGGCGTGACCCCGGGTGGCGATCATCATCCAGCGGCCGCAGGCGTTTGCGCCGCCGCAAGCTATCCAGGGCAATGTGACGGACGATCGTCCTCGACCAACCCAGGAAAGTGACCGGCGTTTTGCATTCATCAATGCGTTCGTAGATGCGAATAAGTCCCTTTTGAGCGCAGTCCTGAGCCAGGTCCGGGGAGTTTGGCTGATCACGAACTACCTGCAAAGCAACCTGGTACAGGTACACCCACAACTGGCTGTAGGCATCTTCCATGGTATTCTGTTCATCGCTTATACAAGCAGCATAAAGCTCCGCGCTTTTCATGTTACACACTTTACCATACATCGGCTACTAAAAGGTACATGACACTGGTCCATCCGCCGTGTATAGATGGCGGAGCAAAACACACTCTCGACAAATCGATCGGAATTACCTGGCACGTGGCTTTGGAAGAATCGTTAGCGACATCCCCTTACTGCTTTGGCCAGTGTACGCCTCATTGTACTATCGAAATGTTGTTGTGTCTTGCCTCTGCGCTTTTTCGTGACTGTTATCACGCCAAATAGGTGATGATCTATCCTTGCGCCAAACAGCCAGATTGCTTAAGTTTGGAGTTACTGGGGCACCGCACCATGAGTGGATAGTCGAGATTTGTGCCAGTTCTAGCCAGGCAAGTACAACGAGTTTTTGAAATCCGGGGTAAGGTTTGGCAGCTTTCAAACGTATCTATATCAAATACTCGGAGAAACTGCATTCTATCGTAAATTCAGGAGGCTGATAATGCAATCCACAGGTTTTGATACAATTATGAGGTCCATCGACGTAGCTCTAGACCGGCGCAAGCTGGGCCTGGCTTTTGGTGGGGCGCTGGCTTTTATCCTGGCTGGAGCTCTCTTCGGTTTCTTGGGAGTCACCGTCAGCGATGAAGTCGTTGTCAGTGCCATCTTCTTGATTCTGGGGGCGCTTGCCTCGTGGGTGCTTTATGCGCTTTTTTCTGGCGCCATCGCCCATATGAGTTGGCAAGACTTAACTCAGGGCGCCCGGCCAACCGCTTCAGAAGCTTTGGCTTTTAGCTGGAGCCACATCGTCAGTTTTCTCTTTTCGCCGCTGGCTCTGCTAGTCTTAGCGCTGCTGATTATCGTGATCGAAGTGCTCTTGCTGCTTCTAGGGCGGATCCCCTATCTTGGCGAACTGCTTGTTTCCTTGGCTTTCTTGCCCCTGGTGGTCGTGAACATACTGCTCTTGATCGGGCTGGCGGCCGGTATGTGGCTGATCTTCCCCATCGTAGCGGCGCGAGGCAGCGGGGTTGTCGAAACGTTACAGCGAGTCGTGGCTATTGTGCGGCATTCACCCTTACGGTTGGTTACCTACTTCGCGATAGCATTGATCATCGTGGTTTTTACCCTCGCCGTTCTGTGGTTTCTGGTTGTCGCGGGACGCTTCGTCACACTTCGGGCTATGAATGCCGGGGTCGGCGAGGATACTATGCGCCAGATTGCGACCAGTAACCCCTTTGGAGCCCTGGCCCTGCCCGGTGCGGCCGTCTCTTCCATCCCGCAGCTGTTGTTCGGCGAAGTGTTGGGCAGCCTACCAGAACCTCTAGGCTCGCTGTTGGGTTCCCAGGGTTTCTTTGGTTTCCAAAGCTTCGAAGAACCGCGTTTCACTATGGACATTGCCGGCTTCATTATGGGATTGAGCACCGTGGCCTTGTTTGCCGGATTGATCTATGTTTTTCCGTGGGTATTCACCCTGTCAGTAAGCTGTTCCATCTACCACAATCTCGGGGATGAAGATGAGGTAGAGAAACTGCAGGGCGCGGTCCCATCATTTCGGAAGCCAGCCGCTGCGCCGCCTGTACAGGCAAGCGGCGAAGGAGCTCCGGCCCAGGGATGGTCTTATCAACCGCCCGCACAACCTGGCGGCTATCAACCACCAGCGGCAGATAGTCCAGGCACGTATCAACCACCTGGTGATGCGCCGGGCGCAGGCGTCGCCGCCTCCAGCATGAAACCATGTATCGAGTGCGGCCGCGAAGTCAAGGTTAACAGCCGCTTCTGCCCCTTCTGCGGGTCTTCTCAGAGCTGAGCGCCGCGAAGTTAGCCCTTGGATTTTCCCGAGAACTCTGGCCTGCACCTAAACAGAAGGGCCAGAGTTTTCGGGGAAATATCATAGGCAATCCGTCACCTGAGCACCAAGGAGTACGCGAAATGCAGGATTTATTTGGCTCAATGCGCCAGCGAGCCGGGGATCTGATGAGCGATGTCGGCAGCGAGGTCGATCGCCAGCGACAGATCCGGCAGTTGGAGAAGCAAATAAACGCGCTAGAACAGGAACTCCATTCGGGGGTCACCTCGATCGGACAGCAGGTCATCGAACTCTATCATCAGGGTAAATTGGTTGAGCCTAGCTTAGCAGAGTCATGTCGCCGGATCCTGGAGGGCGAATCCTATCTTTCAGAGCTCAACCGGCAGAAACAAGCCCTGCAACAAGAACCAGACAAAAAGGAGCGGAACTGCCAGTCTTGCGGCGGCGAGTTAACCGATGAAGGAGAGTTCTGCCCTCATTGCGGGAATAGCGCTGCGGACCAGGCCCTGGGCGTGTCCCGGTGCGGTCTCTGCGGCGCGGAATTAACGCCCGGTGCAGTCTTTTGCGGAGACTGCGGACAACCGCTAGACAATACGTCGGCAGCGGTCGAGGTCGGTGCGCCGGCCGTCATTCAATCCAGCGATCCGGCTAGCTACCCGGAGCAACCTGATGAAACGCCGCAACCGATTGTGCCGGCCGGTGGTCCGCTGTGCGATCACTGCCAGACGCCACTCGAGCCAGGAGCTCAATTCTGCGGAAATTGTGGCTGGCTCATCGAGGGGGTGGAAGAGTCCCCGGTTTCTAACGAAACAGAAGCAGCGGAAGAGACGCTGGAAGAACCTAGCGGTCTGGCAATAGCGGCTGCAGAGGTGGATGGCCACGAAGTTGTCGCAGCTGTAGAAGTGCCCGCCGAAACCATATCAGAGACAATGCCTGAGGACGATTTCATTGCCGAAGAACCGGTCGTGGTCGGAAAGGTTGCTGTGGCCATGGAAGTTGACGAGGCAGTAGAAATCGCCACTGAAGAATCCACTGAGATAGAAGCGGTCGTACCACCTCCGGAAGAGTTGGCTGAGGAAGAGTCTGGCGTAATAAGTGAAGTACCAAAAGCACACGGGCTAAGTGAGAAGAACTATGAAGCATCGGCCGAGAGTGAGGACGAGGAATTCCCGACGCTCGATGATATAGATGAGGAAACGGATGCAGCCTTGATCGCCGGTTCCGAACTCGCGCCGGCAACTGACGACCATAAACCGCACGTGGCTGAACCGGTGGTAGCCAGCAGCGCGCAGAGTTGTTCTAATTGCGGCGGTCTATTGCGACCGGGGGCGACTTTTTGCCCGTCTTGCGGCGAGCAAGTGCTTACTCTCCCGGAGCCTGATAACCAGCCAGCCAGAGTTCATTGTGGGGTTGTCCTGGACGACGGCATGAGCTTTTGCCCACAATGCGGCGAAGAGGTGCCTTTCCACGAGACGACTCACCAGTTCTGTTCCGTGTGCGGCGCTACTGCGCGCGGCGATGCTCGTTTCTGTCCAGATTGCGGCCAACCGATGGACGCACTTGAGGCATGAGCGAGCGCCGCCGCCTTTGAGCGACTGGTGGCGTGGGAGGCACTTGATGGACGAGGTTTTGAAGTTAGAGATTTCACTTAACCGGCCACGGTTCCCATCTCTGGCAACGGATCAATTAGCCTACGTATTCATCGAGATCCTGCCGGCGAGTCATGTCGGGCCGAAAACACCTGACATGCCGCTCAACTTGGCCCTGGTACTGGATCGCAGCGGATCGATGCAGGGCGAGAAAATTCAGGATCTGAAGGCGGCTGCCCGGCTCACTATCGAGCAACTCTCACCGGCCGATTTCGTCTCGATCATTGCCTTTGATGAATCAACCGACGTTATCGTGCCCGGCCGGCATGCTGATGATAAAGGGGCTATCATCACCCAGATCGAAGCGATCAACGAGCGAGGCGGTACAAAGATGTCTTTGGGCATGGAGCAAGGTCTTCAGCAGTTGCAGCAAGGCCACAAACCAGGGTTCGTGAGCCGGATGATCTTGTTAACCGACGGCGAAACGTGGCAAGACCAGCACCTGTGCCGGCAACTGGCCCAGCAAGCCGGATCAATGGGCATTCCCATCACCGCCTTTGGCCTTGGCGACGAGTGGAACCAATACTTGCTGGCTGACATAGCCACTCTGTCGGCCGGCAACTGGGAATACATTGAAACGCCGGAGAAAATCGTGGATGCTTTCCGGCAGGTGATAGCGGCAATGCAAGGCACAAGGGTTACCAACGTAAAAGTGATCCTGCGCTTGTTGACCGGCGTGCGGCCGCGACAGGTGTGGCGGGTCGCGCCGCTCATCGACCGGCTGGAGGCGCAGGCCATCGGCGAGCATGATGTCCAGGTAGGCCTGGGCGACCTACAAATAGCGGGTCAGAGTCTGTTGGTGGAATTAGATTTCCCACCACGGAGTCCCGGCCGGTTCCGCCTGGCCCAGGCCGAGGTCACCTGCGATGTGCCAACCGATGGCCGCCTAGGCGTCAAATGCCGTCGTGATGTGATCGTCACCTATTCTACGGACCAGGCGGCGCTGCACGAGTACGACGGCCGGATCATGAACATCGTCGAAAAGGTCAGCGCCTTCAAGATGATGACCCGCGCACTGGACGAACGGGAGGCGCTTGATGCTGGCGCCCGGACGCAACGTTTGCGGTCGGCTGCCACCCGGCTGCTAAACATCGGCGAGCTTGATTTGGCTCGACGAGCCCAAGATGCGGCCGATCAGATGGAGACCGGCCAGCACTTGTCGCCAGGCCAAACTAAGCGGCTGGTCTCTGAAACCCGTCGATTGGATATGAGCGATTTACTTGGCAGCTAGTGATGAGCGGGGAACGGCGCCTGTGTCGCCGGTTACTGAAGGAAGGATGGCATGAGTACAACAAACTGTCCTAATTGCGGCGCAGAGCGTATTACGGGCGCCGCATTTTGCGATACTTGTGGAGCGGCGTTTCAGGCATCCACTCCAGCGAAGTCCCAAGAGATTATCTGCCCTAATTGCGGCGCCCATGCCGCGCCAGGCCAGGCTTTCTGTGAACAGTGCGGTACGGCACTCAGCCAGATCCAGGTTCAATCGGCTGCCCATCCGGCAGGTATTTCCTGCCCCAATTGCGGCCAGCAGGCGGTTCCAGGCGGCACTTTCTGTGATAATTGCGGCGCGCGCCTGCAAGTTGCAGATGCAGCGCCGACCGGCGCGACGATGGATATCTCATCTGAACCGGCCTTGGAAGAACCACCCCAGGCTAAAGCCACGCCGGTAATGCCGAGACTGGTCGTCCAACCCTCAAATACCACGTTGCAGTTTCCGGCCAATAAGAACCAGTTCATTGTCGGCAGGGAAGACCCTATCAGCAGTCATTTCCCCGACATTGAGTTGGGCGCCTACGGTGGTGACGAAGGCGGCGTTTCTCGCCAACACGTCCGAATCACGCGCCAGGGCGAGCAGTTTCTAATTGAAGACCTGGAGTCGGTCAATTACACCTTCGTCAACAAACAGAAACTGGAGCCGGGTTCGCCGCGCCTGCTCCAAGATGGGGACGAAGTGCGATTCGGCCGCGTGGTTACCATCTTCCGCATGTAGCCTGGTGGTTGGCGCCAAGGGTTACGATGCCTGAACGACAGTTAACCTGTAGATAACGCGATACGGAAAGCGTGCGATGCCATTACAGACGGGACAGATACTGGACGGGCGTTATCGAATCGTTAAACTCATAGGCCAGGGCGGTTACGGAGCCGTCTATCGCGCCTGGGACATGTCCTTGCAGCGGCCGTGCGCGGTCAAGGAAAACCTGGACACCAGCCAGGAAGCGCTGCGGCAATTCGAGCACGAAGCATTGCTCCTGGCAGAAGTGCGCCACCCAAACCTGCCTCGGGTGATTGATCATTTTTCCATCGCCGGCCAAGGCCAATACCTGGTCATGGACTTCGTCGACGGCCAGAGCCTGGAAGAGCTGCTGGCCCAGCGCGGCGGTCCACTGACCGAGCAGGAAGTGTTGCCCTGGATCGAGCAAGTCTGTAGCGCGCTGAGCTATCTGCACGCCCGCCGGCCGGCCATAATCCACCGTGATATCAAGCCCGACAATATCATCATTACCCCAGACGGTCGGGCCATGCTGGTCGACTTTGGCATCTCCAAAGTTTATGATCCTCATCTGAGAACGACTATCGGCGCCAAGGCGGTAACGCCGGGTTACAGTCCACCAGAACAGTACGGCGACGAAACGACCGATGCCCGTTCCGACGTCTACGCCTTAGGCGCCACGGTTTACACCTTGCTAACTGGGCAAAAGCCGCCCGAGAGCGTGCGACGCCTGGCCGGTAGCGACACGTTGCCGGCGCCCCATTATCACAATCTGCAAATCGCGCCCCGGGTCGAACAAGCAACCCTCAAAGCAATGGAGATCGATACACAGAAGCGCTTTCAGAATGTCGACGATTTCGCCCGGGCGCTGTCGGGATCGGAAAGAGCGGCCACGCCGCCGGTGGTCGCTCAGCGACAGATCCCGGCCTGGATCTGGTTGATTATCGCCGTGCTGGCCCTAGGGCTCATTGCCGCGATCATCGTCGCCCTGATCGGCGGAGGTACACCTGGCGCAACCGCTACTCCTGTCGCCGAGGTTACCACGGCCGCATCGGCCACCTCGCCCGTGGTTGTCCTGGCCACCGAGACGCCGGCGCCGCCGTCGGAGACGGCAACTTCCTCGCCAACCAGCACGTCGACGGCGACCGATACGCCGTCCCCGTCGCCCACCGTGACGCCCTCGCCAACCCCGACGGAAACGCCGACGCCCAGTTGCCCGGCCGTCGGCGGCCCTTTCGCCTCTGCCTGGTCCCAGGCGCAAGATCAGATCGGCTGCGCGACTGGCGGCGCGTTGCGCGACCAGGTGGTCGAGGAAAATTTCCAGGGCGGCAAGATGTTCTGGCGCGCTCCTATCGATCACGCCCAGGCGCTTGCCGTCTATAACGATGGCTCCTGGCGGATTTATTATCACGAACCTCATCAAGAGGGCGACCCCGATTACCCCTGCGCTGACGCTAATACACCGGCGCTGTCGCCGCCAACACCAAGACGCGGCTTTGGCGCTATGTGGTGTGACATCCCCGAACTGCGCAGTAGATTAGGCAATGCCACCGATGCCGAACGGGCCTATAGCGGCACGATGCAGGCTTTCGACGGCGGTTTTATGATCGGCACTGATTACGGCGCGATCTTCATCTTCTATGAAGACGGCCGGTGGGAGCGTCGCTAAAAAGGTTACCATGATGCAGCAACCAACCGATGACCTTCTGACCTGCCCCTCCTGCAAGCAAGAACATCGGCCCGATGCGCGATTTTGCCCTAATTGCGGGGCGTCGCTGGCTGAATCCGGCGCAGCCGAGGATCAGGCCGATGCCCAGGAGCGACCCGGTATTCTTGCCTCGGTCAAGCGGATGTTGAACGGTTCCCTCGAAGAAGGCGCGACACCGGCCGGAGAAACAGGCAGCCCGGGCGAAGTCACCTCCAGATCGGCGCCAGTATCCTTGCCGCCTGAAAGCCTGATCGCCGAACGGTACCGGACGGTCCAGGCCTACCCGTTGACCACCTGCGTTTATTACGATGCCGCCGAGCCCGAAAGCGACGAAATCCAATTTTTGATCCGGGAGGCTGTAGATCGGCCCCGGTTGGACCAGGAAACAAAGGAGCGCGTATTCCGGATCAGCCGTCAGGGAACTCCCCAGGTTCTGGGGCTACTTCAGATCGTTTATGCGGGCGATCGCTGTTACACAGTCGTAGACCACCCGGGATTAGGCTGGCGTAATCTGGGTAAAGTGCCGGCGCCCGTCCGGCCATTACAACAGGCGATTGATTGGACACTGCAGGTAGGAAACGGCCTGGCCAACTTGCACACGGCCGGCTTGGGCGGCTGGCAACATGGTGTAGCCGGACGCGAAGCAATATTGATCCTGCCTGACAACTCCGCTTGGCTGGCCGACCCGGCGCTGGGCCAGGTTTTGGACCAGAGCACCGTACAGAAAGATATTCATTGGCTGGCAGCCCTGGTTTACTATCTGGCTACAGGCCGGGATTTAGACCCCAAAGGACAGGTTGGCGACGCTCCCAGCGGGCTGCGGCCGATCATTCGCCGGGGGGCCAGCGGCGCTTATCCGGACGTGGAAACGATGTTGGACGAGTTGGCTCGCAGCGCAGAAGTACCAGTTCTCGAACGTGAATTACGGCAGAGCGCCGGCAATGCGACTCATCCCGGCCTGGTGCGCGACCTGAACCAGGATTTTGTCGCCGCACTGACCTACAGCCTGGATCAGAGCGGCCAGACGGCGCCAATTGGACTGTATATCGTCGCCGACGGCATGGGCGGCCATATGGCTGGCGAGCTGGCCAGCAAGGGCTCGGCTCGGCAGGCCTTTATGCATTTCATCGAACAACGACTGTTGCCCAGCTTGAAGGGCAAAACCCAAAGACTCGACCGGGAAGGCGAACCGGCCAGCATATTGATGGCCTTGATCCATCAGGCCAATCGGCTGGTCTACCAGAGTCGGCAGGCCAGTGCATCGGACCGGGGCACCACCATGACCGCGGCCATGATCATCGGCGACCAGGTGGTGGTGGCTAACGTGGGCGATAGCCGGACATACCTGATGCGCGACGGCCGTCTTGAGCGAATCACCCAGGATCATTCTCTGATCGCCAGCCTGGTTCAGGCCGGCCGGCTCCAGCCTGACGAGCTGTATAGCCATCCCGACCGTCATCAAATCTATCGCTCGTTGGGCGACAAGCCTGAACTTGAGGTTGACGTATTTGAGAAGCGACTGCAAAAGGGCGACCAGTTGCTGCTTTGTTCCGACGGCTTGTGGGAGATGGTGCGCGACCCGATTATCGGCGAGACACTGGTCACGGCCAGCTCCCCTCAAGCGGCATGCGACCGGCTCGTCGAGCAAGCGAATGCCGGCGGTGGTGAGGACAATATCAGCGTCATCGTGGTGAATATCGAATAGGCTGAGGAGCTGGCCAATGTTGGATATCGGCGAAAAACTGCAGGAAGGTCATTATCGCATCGTCGACATCCTCGGCCAGGGCGGCACGGCCACCGTATACCTGGCCGCTGATACCCGATTGGGCGATCGCCGGGTGGCCATTAAAGAAATGGATCCGGCCGCGATATCGCCGGACGATCCGGACTGGGCGGTAACCGCTTTTCGGCAGGAAGCCGAGGTGCTGGCCAGGCTGAGTCATCGCAGCATTGCCAGAGTGACCGACTTCTTTGAGGAACGCGGTTATTGGTACCTGGTCATGGAATACGTGCCCGGCGAAACGTTGGAGGCGGCCATCCATCGGGTCAATCGCTTTTCCGAAGAACAGGTACTGGCATGGGCCGGCCAACTAGCCGATATGCTCGCTTACTTGCACGGGCAAGATCCGCCAATCATCTTTCGCGATTTGAAGCCGAGCAATGTGATGGTTCAGGTCGATGGCAAGCTCAAGCTGATAGACTTTGGCATCGCCCGCATCTTTAAACCGGAGAAACAGGAGGATACGGTCAAATTAGGCACGCGGGGCTATGCCGCGCCCGAACAGTATGGCCAGAGCCAGACTGATCCCCGCTCAGACGTCTATAGCCTGGGGGTCTTGCTTCACCAGTTGTTGACCGGCTACGATCCGACCACTTCGCCCATGCATTTGCCGCCGGTACAGCAATTGCGACCTGATGTGTCGGCTAGCGTCGCCGCGGCCATTGACCAGGCATTGCAGATGGATCCCGATGCTCGCTTCAATACCGTGCTGGCTTTCGCCGCCGCTTTGGGCGCGCCGCTGCCGGGACCGGCAACGCCGCAAGACCAAATTGGTTCGAACGGCGCGGCCCTGGTCGGCATCGGACTATGGCTACGCGAGCACAAGACCGCGGCTTTTGCCAGCGCTGCTATCTTGGCGCTGGCTCTGGCGGCGCTAGTCTATTTCCTAATCTATCAGGGGGATACTGGCGGATCAAACAACGATGCCGAAGAGACGGAACAGGCTATCGCGGAAACAACAGCCGTAGTGCAGACGGAGATCGTGGCCGCCAACTCGACGGCAACAACAGCCGTCCAACAGTCGGCCACGGCCAAAGCCATCGCCGCGGCAGCCACGACGTCAGCACCTACCGAGACTTCCACGCCGACACCATCCCCGACCGCGACCGCCACCGCTACATCGACGCCCACGCCGACGCCCACCGATACGCCCTCACCTACACTCACACCGACCACACCGGCACCGACGCGTTGCTCAATCAATGTTCACGGTAGTTTCGATAGTGACTATCGGAGATGGGCTGATAGACTGGGATGTCCGCTCAACCAAGGTCGGAGAGTAAACATAGTCCAAGAGGTTTTCGATCATGGGCGCATGTTCTGGCGTGAAGACAACGACATGATTTACGTCGTGTATAACACTGGGGCTTGGGCTCAGTATCTAGATGCTTGGAGGGAGTCTCAGCCGGAGTTCAGCTGCGGTACACCGGAAAGCCCGCCAACTCCTAAGCGCGGATTTGGGAAGACATGGTGTACCCACGGTTCTGTGCGCAATGGCCTCGGTGACGCTATTAATCATGAATGGAGTGAATCAGTTTTGGTGCAGGATTTCGCTGATGGTACGCTTCTAGACCACGGAGGACAGCTGTATCTCTTCTTTGCCGACAATAACACTTGGAGAACAAATAGTACCGCATGATAACGGTGCGTTCGACAGTCGCGCCATATGCTAGTTTATGGTGGCGGGCACTTCAGAGTCACCAATTCTAGTAATCCGGGCTGACAACGTGACTAGGAACAAGGCTAAGGAATAACCATGACACTACCGGCAGGACATATTCTCAAGGAGCGCTACCGCGTCGTTTCTATCCTTGGTCAGGGCGGAATGAGTGTTGTCTACCGCGCCTGGGATCTTATTCTGAAGAAGCCGGTTGCACTTAAGGAATTGTCACCGCAAACAGAGCTGGATATCCAGCCGTTGGCCCATTGGAAGGAACAGTTCCAATTAGAAGCCCAGGTTCTGGCTAGGCTTGACCATCCGAACTTGGTTGATGTAACCGACTTCTTTCACGCGGCGGGCAGAGCCTACCTAGTGATGAAATTTGTGGAAGGACAGAGTCTTCAGTCCCTTATTGATGAAGAAGGCGCACTATCGGAATCACTGGTACTGCAATGGGCCGATCAACTGCTCGATTCACTCAGCTATTGTCATGCTCATGGTGTAATTCACCGGGATATCAAACCGGCCAACATAATTGTGCGGCCAGATGGGAAAGCGAAATTGGTCGATTTCGGCCTTGTGAAGATGCTCGATCCCAATGATCCGCGCACACGAACAATAATGATGAACATGGGCACGCCGGAATACGCACCACCAGAACAGTATGACAGTCAGCCTGGGTATACTGGCCCTTGGAGCGACATCTACAGCTTGGGAGCAACGCTTTATCATGCATTGACCGGACTCGCACCACCTACCGCTAGTCAACGCATGGTAGCGCCTAGCGAGTTCAGAACGCCGAGCCAAATCAACCCGCAGGTGAGCGCCCAAACAGAGTCGACAATTCTTCAAGCCATGGCCATGGAACGTGAACGACGCTTTCACGATGCAGCATCGATGGCAGCTGCGTTGGCTATGAGAGCGAACCAACGCTCCAGAAAAGTCTTCGTCGTCCTCGCAGGTATTATCTTGGCGCTGGTTATCGCCTTGGGTGCTTCTAGATTGCTTGGATTGTGGCCGTTCGCAAACGAGGAATCTGAGGTTGCCGCTACTACAATGACCGCTCCAACAGAGTATCTGACGGCAACGCCCACGGAAATTTCCACGGCGCCGAAATCTACAATGACAGTGGCAGCCCAGCAGTCGACCACGGCAGAGACTATCGCCGCAGCGGTCACGACGCCAACGTCTACAGAGACTGTCACGCCGATGCCGAAAGCAACCGATACGCCGACGTCCACTGATACGCCGACGCCGACGCCCACCGATACGCCTTCGCCAACGCCCATATCGACCACGCCAGCACCGCCAACGACCGTCCCATTGCCCAACGCACTGGAATTGGAGGATTTTGAGTATTCGGATGTCAATGCCTTGGGCCAGAACTATTGGATTAATGCACCAGGAAACGTTCTGGTTCCTTCTTTGGAAGGGCCTCCCCATGCTGCTTCAGGACAATACGCCTTAGCAATGAGTTATTCAATCCGCAACGCTCCTCCCAGTGATTATGTAGGCATGGAGCGACAGAACATGTTACCAATGGATTGGCGGAACTACACGCACATATGTATGTGGATAAGTAACAACGATTTCTCTGGTCATTTAGTACTGCAATTTCGCGAGCAGAACGGTGAAGTCTGGAAAGTCGAGATTCAATTGCGCAACGTTCTTGCTCGAGAATTTTGCATTCCGTTAGATGAAAGTTCCTTCTTTTTGGCTGAACACTCTTCGGTGCAGGACCGGTTGATCGATCTTGCTGCAATTGACAACTATGCATTCTACTTGGGCAACGGTGGTATCACAGATGGCGTAGTCTACCTAGATAGATTGGAGTTGAGGCCTTGAAGTCCGGTTCTGTAGTCCGTGTTAGTCGTTTAATGACCAGATAGGAAGACAATGTCGATATGATGCCTAAAGGACCGGCGCTCTGATGCTTCTGCCGGGCGATTTCCTACAGGACCGCTACCGGATCGTCGATATGATCGACCGGGGCGGCATGGCCATCGTTTACCAGGCCGCTGACACTCGTCTGGGCGACCGGTTAGTGGCCGTTAAGGAGATGGATCCCAGCAACCTACCCGCCTCGGACCAGGAATGGGCCGTGACCGCCTTTCGGCAGGAAGCCCAAGTACTGGCTCAACTAAACCATCAGGGTATCGCTGACGTAAGCGACTTCTTCGAAGAGAGCGGTTACTGGTACCTGGTCATGGAGTTTGTCGAGGGGGAAAGCCTGCAGAAGGCTATCGACCGGGTGGACCGGTTTGACGAGGGCCAGGTATTGGTCTGGGCCGGCCAATTGGTGGATATGCTCACTTATCTGCACCATAGGGATCCGCCGATAATTTTTCGCGACCTGAAACCGGCCAATGTCATGGTCCGGCCGGATGGCTGGCTGAAGTTGATCGACTTCGGCATCGCCCGCTTCTTCAAACCGTGGAAGGGGCACGATACTGTTCAATTGGGGACGCCAGGCTACGCCGCCCCAGAGCAATATGGCCAGGGTCAGACCGATATCCGTTCCGACGTATACAGCCTGGGTGTTTTGCTGCATCAGTTGCTGACCGGCTACAATCCCTCCTTGACGCCGCTGAACTTGCCGCCGGTACGGCAGTTGAATCCGGAAGCGTCAGCCCGGGTCGCTTCGGCAATCAGTCAGGCCACCCAGGTCAGTCCGGATGCACGCTTTCAATCGATCGGCGCTTTCGCTCGCGCCCTGGGCATTAGCGAAACAGCCCCGCCGCCGGTCCCGGTCAGGCGAATACCGCCGCTCATCCCTATCATCGTCGCCGTTATCATCCTCGTCGTCGCCGGTGCGGTGTTGATAATCCGGCCCTGGGAAGGCGCTGAGCCAGGGATCGCCTCAACCAGCACGCCGGCAATGGACCAGCAGATCACGCTTAATCCCGTACAGGTAACGACCATCGCCAACGGACCGGCAATAGTCACGGCGACAAGCACCGCTGTTCCAACCCAGGCACCAACAGCTACGCCCATGCCAACGGCCACGTCCATACCGGCGCCGACGGCCACCAGCCAGCCCACGCCGGCGATTTCGGGACCGGCGGCCGATCCGGTCGCCAGGGCCCAACTAGAAGCCACTTACCTGGCTAATGCTGCTCGCGTCCGGCCTAACGACCCGGCTATCTTCGCCTACCGGGCCGAGACCCCGATCCAGATCGACGGCACCCTGGACGAATGGGCCATCGTACCTTCTTATCCCGTAGTTGCCCCAGTAGCCGGGGCCAGCAACTGGCAGGGCGAAAGCGATCTGTCATCCGATATGCGGTTGGCCTGGGATGAAAACTTTCTGTACGTGGCTCTGAACCGAGTCGACGACCATCCGGGCAAGATGGGCACCGGCCGGTTTGTCTATGAAGGTGACAGCCTGGAGATCCAGTTCGACGCCGATCTGGCTGGTGATTTCGCTGTGGACGACTTCGACGGCGACGACTCCCAGTTGGGTGTGTCACCGGGCAACTTCGCCGAGATACCGGCCGAAACCCACCAGTGGCTACCACAAAACCGGTCTGGTTCGATCCCCGGCGCGCTGGTAGCAGCCAGCCAGACAGCGGCCGGCTATGACATGGAGTTCGCCATCCCCTGGCGGGCGATGGGAGCCACACCCAGGGACGGCGCTGTATATGGCTTCACCTTGTGTACGAACGACAACGATCGCTTGGACGCCGCCGATCAGGAAACGATGCTCTGCGCCCACGCTTCGCGCCAATTCATGGTGGCCACGTCCCTGGGAACGTTGATACTTGCCACCTGGCCCGAGGAATTGTAGATCGGACGGAGGGGGCGGATCCATATGACACTTGCAACGGGACACATTGTCAAGGATCGATACCGGATCGTTTCCGTTCTGGGCAAGGGTGGTATGAGCGTCGTATACCGCGCCTGGGATCTTAATCTGAAGGTACCTGTTGCTCTCAAGGAAATGACCCCACAGATAACTCTGGATGGGCGACCATTGGATCACTGGAAGGAGCAATTCCAGTTGGAAGCCCACGTCCTGGCCAGGCTCGACCATCCGAACCTGGTCGATGTGACCGACTATTTCCAAGAGGCAGACAATGCCTATCTGGTAATGAGGTTTGTCGAAGGGCAAAGTCTGCAATCCCTCATCGATGAGGCGGGCCCGCTACCTGAGATGCAGGTGCTGGAATGGGCGAAGCAACTACTCGCCGCTTTGGACTACTGTCACGATCAGGGAGTGGCACACCGGGACATCAAACCGGCCAACATCATCGTGCGTCCCGATGGCCAGGCGGTCTTGGTCGATTTCGGGCTAGTGAAACTGCTTGATCCCAATGATCCGCGCACCCGCACCATCATGATAAACATGGGTACGCCCGAATACGCTCCTCCGGAACAGTATGACAGCCAACCAGGCCACACTGGAGCTTGGAGCGATGTTTACAGCGTCGGAGCAACCCTTTACCATGCGCTGACCGGGCAGGCGCCGCCCACGGCCAGCCAACGCATGGTGGCGCCAATGGAACTCCAACCTCTTCGGCTCCTCAACGGGCAAGTGAGCGCTCAAACCGAGGCCGTCGTTTTGCACGCCATGGCAATGGAGCGCGATAAGCGTTACCCAGACGCGGCGGCGATGGCTGCCTCCCTGGTAAAAAAGAAGCGCCGCTATCCGGTCGCGATCATCGCCGGCGGCATCCTGCTATTGATTGTCGCGCTAGGAGCCGGCGGCTGGTGGTTTCTGGCTAGAGAAGACGCCACACTCGGCCCTACGCTGACGGCCGAGCTGGTTGAGAATCCAACGATCATACCCATGGGCACGGCGACATCAATCACCTCTTTACCGGCGCCAACTGAAGCGCTTCCGACAGCCGAAGAGCCCGTACCATCTGAAACGCCTCCGCCAAATACCGTGCATTCGCCGTCGCCGACAGATAGCCTGATCCCAGATGCAACGCCTGGCAATGAGTTTTTTACATTGGGTGCGGATGGGATGACTCAGGTCTTTGTTCCGCCGGGAGAATTCCGAATGGGCAGTCTCCCAGGCGACCCTGACGCGGACGATGACGAGAGCCCGCAACACGCAGTATCTGTTAGCGGCTTCTGGATTGACCGGACAGAAGTAAGCAATGACATGTTTGCCACATTCGTAAGAAACACTGGTTACGCGACAGATGCCGAGCGAAATGGCGGCAGCTTGGTTTGGTCAGACGATAATGATCGAGTTTTTGTCTCTGGCGCAGATTGGCTTCATCCACACGGTCCAGACAGCGCCATAATTGGATTGGATAACCATCCGGTGGTCCAGGTGAGTTGGAACGATGCAATTGCCTACTGCAAGTGGGTCGGTCGTCGCCTGCCCACGGAAGCGGAGTGGGAAAAAGCCGGGCGCGGGACTGACGGCCGAAGATATCCATGGGGTAACAAGCGCCCGGCCGGTGACCTGTTGAACTTCGCCGATCGGAGCTTGACAGTGGACTGGGCCGACGATGCCGTCGACGACGGCTACCGCCATACTGCGCCAGTGGGTAGCTATCCAGATGGTGCCAGCCCTTATACGGCGTTAGATATGGGTGGCAATGTCTACGAATGGGCGAACGATTGGTACAGCCGGGACTACTATGCCGTTTCCGACGAGAGTGATCCCACGGGACCGGCGAGCGGAGAAGTACGCGTGCTACGGGGTGGCTCATGGACAAGCTCCGGCATCTACAATCGGGCAACTTTCCGCTTGTGGCAAGCGCCTGACGAGTCAACTGATGCTTATGGCTTTCGCTGCGCTCAATCAGCTGAAGATGTAGACAGCCAACGGATGGCGCCTACTCACGTTGCGGCGGTTGTCTATCATACGGCGTCCCTGGACGGCCTGACCAACAAAGCGCTAGATTTCAGCTCGCCGCCCAGGGGATCAATGACTCTGGGCGGCGTACCGTTCTTGCTAAACGGGCAAGTGTTCAAGACAAGTGCCTCAACCGCGTCACATACTACGTTGCCGGCAACCATCAAGATTCCGCTAGATGTATCTGGAGCTCGACGGGTCCATCTTCTGATAAACAGTGGCAATGGTTACACACGCTTCGGCGGGATGACTATTGGGCAAGTCATCATCACTTGTAGTCGAGGGCCTGATTCCGTGACCGACCTGGTGCTAGGCCAGAACATCCGTGAGTGGCACACGGCCGATAACGTGGTTTCCTGGGCCAGCGCGATCACGGAAGTATGGAGCGATGCTGTAGGTCACATTGACTTGCTCGCGCTTGATGTTCCGCCTGATTGCACGGACGGCCGGTTGACGGCCATTGGAATAACGGACCTTTCAGAAAGCAGCACCCTATCTTACGATCCGGCGCTTAATCTCGTTGGTTTGACGGTGGAGCATTATGAGTAACCGGCAACTCTGCGATGACCCTCCTGTCCAATGCAGGAAATCAGGTCTCTCTACGGGATCATCTATGACATGGGGCGCGAACTCATTCAGCCCATTTGAGTGGTTCGGACGACATCCAGTATTCTTTTCTCGTCCCGCATGTCAAGGAAATAGCTACGGTTGATCAAGTGCTAGAACCAGGTAGTAAGAAAGAAGATCGTTACGTCATCCAACAGCGAGTAGGCGGAGGAGGTTTTGCCACGGTCTACCTGGCCAGGGACATTCGACTGGGCAACCAGCCGGTGGCCATCAAGGAATTTGATCCGGCCAATCTGTCGGCCGCCGACCGGCAATGGGCGTCCGAGCGATTTGAACAAGAGGCGATGATCCTGGCCCAGCTTAACCATCCGGGCATCGCCGCAGTTAGCGACTATTTCCATAGCGACGGCCGGTCTTACTTGGTCACTGAGTACATTGAGGGTGAAGACCTCGATGCCGCGTGGCAACGAACGCCTGGCAACCGGTTTAGTGAACAGCAGGTATTGATCTGGACCGAACAGCTCTGCGATGTCCTGGATTACCTGCACAACCAGAACCCGCCTGTCATTTTCCGCGATCTCAAGCCCTCTAATATCATCGTTCAGCCGGACGGCCGGCTGAAGCTCATCGATTTCGGCATCGCCCGCCACTTTAAATCTAGCCAGACCAAAGATACCCAGGCTCTGGGCACGCCCGGCTATGCCGCACCGGAGCAATATGCCCTGGAACAGGCTGACGCCCGAAGCGACATTTACGCCTTGGGCGCCGTATTACACCAACTGCTGACCGGGCATGATCCGGCTTCATCACCCTTCAACTTCCCGCCGGTGCGCCAGCTGGCGCCTTCTGTCTCTGCCCACGTGGCTGCGGCCGTGGAGCAGGCCTTGCAAATGGACCGCGAGCTGCGCTTCGCGTCGGCCGGCGCTTTTTATCGCGCCCTGCAGGGGACGGCCGACACGCTGTTCTGGCCCCAAGTCCAGGCGACCGAAACGCAGCCACTCTGGCGCAAATGGATCTGGCCGGCGCTCATCATCGCCATTCTGCTGCTGGCGGCGGGTGGGCTGACTCTGGCCGGCGTATTCGACCGCGGGGAAACAACGCCCACGCCGGAATCAGGACTCAGTGGGATCCCAGCGCCAATGGCGACCAACTCAAGCCAACCGGAGCAAATAGACGAGGAAGTGGATCAGCCGGGCGCAATCGCGCCGCCAACTACTACGCCATCGCCAACACCTAGCGAAACACCCTCAGCCACGCCCACGGCGACACCTTCGCCGACGTTCACGCCGGAACCGGCGCCGCAGATTGTGTTCCAGTCAAACCGGGATGGCGACTTTGAACTGTATGCGATGGACATGAGCGGTGGTAGCGATGTGACCCAGCTGACCGCCAACGACGCCGACGACCAGCTCCCGGCCGTCTCTTCCGATGGCCGGCAAATGGTTTTTGAAAGCAACCGGGACGGCAACTGGGAGATTTACATTATGAATCGCGACGGCAGCAACTTGCGCCGCTTGACCCACCATCCGGAAGAAGACCACCTGCCTAGCTGGTCGCCTGACGGCCGGCAAGTCGTCTTCGTCTCCAATCGCGACGGCGACTATGACATCTATATCATTTCGGCCGACGGCAGTGGTTTGCGTCAGGTGACAGATACCGATCTACGTGAAGGGCACGTCAGTTGGTCTGTGAATGACCAATTGGTCTACAACAGCGGAACGGTGAAGGGTAGCACCTGGGAAATCTATACCAGCGATATATCGGGCGGCAATCACCAGCAGCTGACCGATAACGGCCACAGTGACTGGTCGCCGGAATGGTCGCCCGACGGCCGTTCCATTCTGTACCTGTCCATTGTGGGCAACGAAGATCCGGCTCTCTTCGTCATGGATGCCGACGGTAGCAACCAGCGACTGATATACAACAGCCCCAACTATGATTGGGGCGCTCGCTGGTCGGCCGTCGGCGATCAGATTATCTTCACCCAGGAAATCGACGACTTCAGCCATATCTATATCATGAATGCCGACGGTTCGGGTGCGACCCGCTTGACAACCCGGGGCAGTTATCCGGCCTGGGCCAGGTAGGGTGTGAAGATGTTGGAGCCAGGCACCATTCTCCAGAATCGCTACCGGATAGTCTCCACGCTGGGGCAGCAGGGCGGCATGAGTGTCGTCTACCGAGCCTGGCATCTGAGCCTCAAAGTCCCGGTCGCCGTCAAGGAATTCGTTATTCAAACGAGGGCTTCGGCTGATCTAGCCCGGGGATATGATCAGTTTCAAGAAGAAGCCCTGACACTGGCGAAATTGAATCATCCCAACCTGGTCGACGTACTCGATTATTTTGAGGCTGCGGGCAAATTATACTTGGTCATGCGCTTCGTCGAGGGCGAGAGCTTGCACGAACTCATCGCCCGCGAGGGAGCCATATCAGAAGCGCAGGTCCTGGTGTGGGCCGGCCAGCTACTCGACGCCCTGGCATATTGCCACAGCCGGCAAGTCATTCACCGGGATATCAAACCGCCGAACATCATTATCAAGCCGGACGGCCAGGCCGTGCTGGTTGATTTTGGCCTGGTCAAAATGTGGGATCCGGCTGATCCGATCACCCGCACCATTGTGTTAGGTATGGGTACGCCGGAGTATGCTCCACCCGAGCAGTACGAAATGGAGCCGGGTCACACCGGACCCTGGAGTGACATTTATAGCCTGGGCGCCACGCTGTACCATGCGCTAACTGGCCAGGCGCCGACGTCAGCCAGCAGGCGCATGGCTACGCCAAGAACGTTCAAGCCGCCACGCCAACTAAGTTCTCAGGTCAGCGCTCAAACAGAAGCGGTTGTGTTACAGGCCATGGCCATGGAGAGGGCCAGTCGTTTTCCAGATGCGGCATCGATGGCGGCCGCGCTGCGAGAACAGAAGCGCCCATTCCCGGTAAGCCCCATCGTTGGTCTTATTCCGCTGCTGATCATTGCCGTGGGCGTAGCTGTCTGGTGGCTGTTTGAAGGCGCAGGCACTGCATCTGTACCTACCTCGACTACCGCATTGGCCGGAAACTCAACGACCACGCCTACGGTGACGCTAACACTTGCGCCAACAGCAACTTCAACACCGGCGGCATCTCCGACGCCAACAGCGTCGCCGACAGCAACTGAAACACCGTCACCTGAATCGACGTCCCTACCGTCGAACCTGGCTGGCTTGGCGAGCAATAGCGCATCGGACCAGGCTGGAAGCGGCGTCGATACTTGCGGCAATTCGACTTCATATTCCCCGCGCAATTTGACCGATGGTGTGAATGAGACTGCATGGCGGGTGATAGGAGATGGACAAGGCGCAACGATTCAATTAATGTTTGACCGAGAAATCACGCTCTCATCGTTTAATATCATGCCTGGCTACGCCAAACGCGATCCCTGTGATCGCTCCATCAATTGGTGTCTAAAAAACCGCATACCGCAGCGAATCTTGTTAACGGGTTCTGATGGCGAGCGCCAGGAACTGGAGTTGGTCAATGATTGCTCCTGGCAGTCATTTGAGGTTAATCATTGGCGCACCAACTGGCTAGAAATCAGGATCCTCAGCAGTTATCCGCGCAAAGAGGAACATCGCACTGACTTCACAGCCATCTCCGAAATCCAGGTTTTCGGCTGGTAGGATAATAGAATCATGCGCTTTCTGAAAGCATCAATCAGGTCAATGGCTCTTATTCTCTGCCTGTCCGGATGCGCGATTCTTGGCGATAGCGACATTAGCCCAAGACAAGCAGCGGCGGTGACTTCACCCGCGGTGCCTGATCCAACCCCGTCGAGCGTTTTGGTAGCAACGCCTAACGCTGCCCCAACAGTAACTCTTGCGCCAATTGTTTCGCCATTTACCGTCGACCACATCCCGACCGTCACTCCGATAACCTTGACGCCAAGAAACACGCCTACGCTAGCCGCTACATTGGCCCCGGTCGCCGCTGGGGTAAGTTTAACGCCCAGCCCTGGACCGCTCTCGGCGACGGAATTTGTTTATGTCTTTCCGATTCAGCCACCAGAGGCGGCCAGCTATAATCCAGGACATCATGATTATCCGGCGACTGATATCGTTGCCCCCTATCGTTCGGAATTCGTTGCTGTTACGGGTGGGATCATCGACGAGCTTAGCCGCACAGATACGTGGGATCCAACGACCAATGATCCAGCTCTTCGTGGGGGTCGGTATGTTAGCCTGCTTGGCGACGACGGCGTTCGCTATTACGGTTCTCATTTGGACGAGGTGGCCAGCGCCATTGAAGATGGCAGTCGAGTGAGAGCGGGTACCTTGTTAGGCTTTGTCGGCAATAGTGGCAATGCCAGGGGCCTCGTACCCCATCTACACTTCGGGATTTCTCACCCAACCTTCCCTGGTGATTGGGCGGTAAGACGTGGAGAACTATCGCCCTATCCATATTTGCAAGCCTGGTCGCAAGGGGAGAACCTCATTCCTGAGATATCTCCTTACTATGAACCGGGGATTGACTAGAGGGGCATGAACGCTTTTTCCGAGGGCGCTTTGCTTCAAGATCGTTACGAACTGCGCCGGTCTCTGGGCCGGGGCGGGATGGGCCAGGTTTACCTGGCCAGCGATCGGCGATTGGCTAACCGGCCGGTGGCGATCAAGGCGCTGTCGATGACCCAGTTAGCGGCCGCCGATCGCGGCTGGCGTCTCAACGCCTTCCGCCAGGAAGCGTCGTTGCTGGCTTCTCTTGACCACCCGGGCCTGACCGATGTGAGCGACTTCTTTGTCGAAGGCGATACGGCCTTCCTGGTCATGGATTATGTGCCCGGCCGGACGTTGAGCGATTACCTGGCCGGCAGACCCAACCGGCGATTGCAGGTTGAGGAGGCCATTGGCATCGCCGAGCAAATCTGTGAAGTCCTGGCCTATCTGCACGGCCGCCGGCCGCCGATCATCTTTCGCGATTTGAAGCCTGATAACATCATGGTCTTGCCTGACGGCCAGGTAAAGCTCATCGACTTTGGCATCGCGCGTTACTTTCGATCGGGCCAGACCCAAGACACGCAGCAGTTGGGCACGCTGGGCTATGCGGCGCCCGAACAGTACAGCGGGCAGACGGATGCTCGGTCTGACATCTACAGCCTGGGCGTCGTGTTGCACCAAATGGTGACCGGCTTCGATGCGGGCCAATTGCCCGCCGGCCGGCGACCGCCGCCGCTGGGCCAATTCCTGGATGCCACCTCAGATTTGGACGCCGTCATTAGCATCGCTACCCAGCTTGAGCCAGACGAACGCTTTCAGTCGGCGGCGGCCATGCGGCAGGCTCTGACCGCCAGCGGGGCAGCACGGCAAGTTGATTCCCGCCGGTTCCTACTGCCGGCGGCCGGTTTCATCCTGCTGCTGGCAGCGATCGGCATTAGCTATGTCGTAGCGCGGAATAATACGGAAAATACGCCAGACGGCACGGAAACCCCAGCGCTAGCAACAATGCTAGGCGAAGTTGGGTCGCCCACCAGCGAACCGAGCATTGTGACGGCAACCACAGCGGCGACGGCAACGGTCGGGCCCACAGCCAGCCCATCATCCACGCCAGGCCCGACGCCTTCGCCGACGACAACCGAGGAACCGACGATTCCACCTTTGGCCGGCGAAGGCGTAGTGCAGGTAACCAGCGGCGATGGCCAGGAATACGTGGCGGTCTATTCGCCGGATCAGGAGAGGCTAGTCTTCAGCGCAAACCCGATCGACCGCTGGCAGATTTATGGCCAGCCATCTGGAGGTGGAGCGCCCCGGAATTTAACCGTCAACGAGGCCGACAATTACCACCCCCACTTCTCACCTGACGGTCGGCTCATCGTGTATGCCTCGAACGAAAGCGGTGATTGGGAGATCTACAGCATGGCGACGGACGGCAGCAGCCGGCAACAACTCACTTCGCGGCCGGGCCTGGACCAATATCCCTCTTTTAGTGCGGATGGCCAATGGATCGTCTATATGTCTGAGCGAAATGGCACTTTGGGCGTCTACGCCATGTCGGCCGACGGCAGCGATGACCAGCCGGTAGTTGATAGCCAGGCCGATGAGACGTTCCCGACTTTTTCTCCGGATGGCCGCTTTGTGACGTTTCAATCAGACCAGGCAGGCGGGCAGGACATATACCTGGTCGCCTGGCCTGACGGCGTGCCGGTTCGTCTCACCACGCACCCGGCGCGCGATGCCACGCCCGTTTTCTCGCCAGATGGGCAGTGGATCGCCTTTGAAAGCGATCGTGACGGCGATTACGAAGTGTATGCTATCCGGCCGGACGGCAGCAACCTGCGGAATTTGACCGACCATCCCGCGCGCGACCAGGTACCGTCCTTTACTCCGGACGGAAAGTGGATTGTATTCAGCTCGGATCGCGGCGGTGAGGTCGATGTTTACCGGCAGGCAATAAGCGGCGAATAGATGTCAAAAACGACGGCTAATGGGCCAGGGAAATCATTGTTTATGAGCATTTTGCAGTATTTCAGGCGATCCTGGGCGCTGAAGCTGGCGCTGGTTTTCGCTGGCGGCTGGCTCTTGATCGCCGGCTGCGACAATACAAAAGAGACGCAGATCGATAACGTGGCGCCGGCCAAGCCACCGCCGGCCGTTTTGAGCACGCCTGAAGCCACAGATCCTGGCTCAATTGGCGGCGAGGAAGAGGCAGCCCAACCAACACCGGCGCCTGAAATCGTGCTGCCGGCTGGCACTGACGCCCCTGCCCCAGGGCCAGATCTTACAGCGCCGCCGAGTTTTGAAGAATTGCTAGACCGATACCCGGAACTGGCCGAGCTTCAGAAGAATATGGACTTGACGAATAGGGATCAACTCAAGACAGCCTACCGGCACATGCTGCAACTCTACCGGCAGGAGGGATTGGCTGGATTGCAAGTGTTCATGCGCGGAAGCGGTCTATTGGAAGCGCTCAACCTGGACACAAATTACATTGATTTCGTCATAGCATACGAAGAAGGCGGTATCGCCTCGGCCGAGCAATTGGCCCGGGAACGCCGTCTGCTCACGGCTGATGACGAACTACGGCTGGTGCTCATCCTCGATACCGATGATGCAAGCCTTATCGAGCCTCAAGTGGTCGCCGTTGGCGGGCGCATTCTGCTACAGTTTGAGAACGAGGTAGAGATCGGCATCCCGCTAGACCGCCTGGTGGAGTTGGCCACCTCGGAGGAAGCGCTGGCTCAGCTGGTCAAACTGGCCCACCTGGAACATGTCATTAGCGTGCGCGCCCCGGATTACACGCCGGCCAACCAACAGACGACGGAACAGAACGAGGGGGTTAGCAAGACGCAAGCTGATATCTGGCACGCATCCGGGTTGACTGGAAAGGACATGAAGGTCGGGATCATCGATCCCGATGGTTTTGGCGGCTATCAAACATTGTTAGGCAACACGCTGCCGGGAGAAGAGCGGGTTCACATCTCGCCCGATTTTACGCGCGCGTTCTTGAACGACAGGACCGATGTCCATGGCACGGCTTGCGCCGAAGTCGTCCACGCCATGGCGCCAGAGGCGACGCTGTACCTGGCTTATACGGCCGGCACGTATCAGGGGTTAGGCCGGGCGGTCGATTGGTTACTGGCTAACGAAGTCGACATTATCTCTTATTCGGCCGGCTCTATCGTCGGCCCAATGGATGGTACAGGTAAATTAGCGAGCCTGGTCCAGAAAGCGGCCGACGAGAACGTACTGTGGATCAACTCTTCCGGCAATCACGCGTTGGCCCATTTGAATCTTGTCTTCGCCGACACAGATGGCGACGGCTGGCACGAGTTCCCCGGCGGCGGTGAGGCCATGCCCTTTTCGGCGCTAGCAGGCCAGTCACATTCCGGGCTGGGCTTGAGTTGGAACGACAGTTGGGGTGGCGCTACTCAGGACTACGATCTGTATATTCTCCAGGAAGCGGCGCCAGGTGAAGCGCCCGAGATCGTAGCCAGCCAGCGTAATGTCCAGGGTGGCCGGGCGGCCGACGAACCCTACGAGCTGCTGATCGCCAGCCTGGCGGATGAGGGCAGTTATTTTGTAGCTGTCCGTGGCAATGAGCCAGATTATCCTGGTCGCCTGAACCTACTGGGGCATGGCGTCGAGTTTAGCTATTCCATGCCGGCCGGCAGCTTGAACACACCAGGCGATGCGGCCGAAGCGTTGACGGTGGGCGCGACGACCTGGCGCGACGACGCAATCCCGGCCTATTCTTCTCGTGGGCCGACAAATGATGGCCGGGGCAAACCCAATCTCAGCGCGCCTACCGGCATCACAACGGCTAGTTATGACGGGGCCTTTCTTGGCACATCCCCTTCCGCACCTCACGCAGCGGGCGCGGCGGCTCTGGTCTGGCAGGCTTTCCCCCAATCATCGGCGACGGAGGTGCGCGACTATCTGCTGGGCAACAGCGTCGACCTGGAACCAGCCGGATTTGACAATGCCACCGGCTACGGCCGCCTCAGGATGCCTCAGCTGCCGGCCGTGGCTGCCAGCGAGGAGGCCGGCGCGCCCCAGGCTACGATTCATACTCTGTGGCAGGAGCATAATGTTTTCCAGGCCGGCCAGAAGGGAATGGTGATCCATGCCGGCTTTGATATCGCCGGATTTCAGGGCCAGGCCGGACATGTTCGAGCCCGGTTCCTGGACCGTGGCACTGGACAGTACCTACTCGACGGCAACCAAAGCTATGGCGACGCGGAAGGACGGGTCGCGGCCATCATGGATTTCATCCCCGCCTATTCCTGGGCGCATTATTCTGATGAAGTGTTGTTCATGCCTTACGCCGAACTTGATTTAGCCCTGGGTAGTTACGCACTGGAATTGGAAGTCGATATAAGTGACGCCCAGAGTGGTCAGGCTCTCTCGCCGCCAGTCAGGTTAAACTTCGCTTACTCACAGGCCAACCCGGCCCGGCCGGCGGCCGTGATCGACGATGTTAGCTTCAGCCACGATGCCGTCCGCGATGGTGAGCCCGGGTTAGAAATCGAAGTCTCCTTTGACGTGGCCAACTTGCAGGATCAAGTGGTGGAAATCGCCGCCTACTTCTATTTTGACGGCGTCGCTAACCGGCCGCTGCGAGATTTCAACGATCGCTATCGCTCATCCGGCGGCGTGGTGTCGGCCGGGCGCGCTTTTACCGTCGAAGAAACCACCCAGAGTTTCAGGCGTTTCGCGCTGTTCATCCCTTATTCGGAATTACATCTGTCCCAAGGGCAGCACAATCTGAAGTTTCACCTGGCCGTTCACGGCCCAGACGGCGAGCGGCCGCTGGCCACTTCTGACTGGGTCTATTTCTGGCACGCGCAATCAGGTGAGTAGGTTTAGCTCACGGGGTTTACTGTTCTGTATCTTCGGCATACTCGGCCAGCACAGCGCGCATGCCGGCCAGGTTGCGGGGAAATTCGAGCCCTTCGTGAGTCGTTAGCTCGACCGTTACAGCCGGTACGCCCACTGTGGACAGCCAGTCGCCGGCGTCGCCTGATACCGTGTATTCATCGAAAATGTCGTGCACTGGATAATTGGCCGCCAAGCCATAGACCTGGGCCAACTGTAGAGCGGGCTCATAAACTTCAGGGCAACCGGAACCATATACACCATCGGCCTGGCTGTGCCAGAAAACAACCGCTTCCGGTTGCTGGGCCAGCAAGAAGTCACGCAAAGCGATGCTTTCCGGCTCAGAGAAGGGGGTATCGCCCGCATCCACTGTCTGGTCGCGCCAGCTGGCGAAAGGCTGCCATAGACAATCCCAGTTGCGGTTCAGATCCACATTTTTATCATTGAAGCGGCCAGGGAAGGTGTCTGAGATCACGTCTCCGGGCTCAAAGCGCCCTTGCCGGCCAGTCACCCTAAACTGGCCGTCCGGATTGGCTGAGGGGATGATATACATGGTAACAGAGCCAGGTACCTCGCCCGGGTAACGCCGGAAGTGATCGATCGCCTCGTAGGCCAGTAAGATAGAGTTCCACTCGTATCCGCCATGAATCCCGCCGATGAAAACGATCTTCTTTGGGCCGTTGTTGAATTGGTAACTTACAATGGGTCTATCGCCCGCTGAATAACCAATGGTGGACGTGATGGCCACCGGGATGAGTGTCGGCGACGGCCGTGGGCTGGGCGGCGGGGCAATCGCGGCCGCAGGGGTCTCGCGCGGCGGGGGCAGCGGCGTGGCTGAAGCAATGACCGACGGCGAGGCGGTGACAACTTCCGTGATAGCCGTTGCCGTTAGCGACGAAGCTAAGGTAAAGAGGGCAACCGGCGTCGATGAAGCGGTAGCATCGTCAGGCAGCTTTGATTGACTCGTCGCCACCGTAGGTGTTGGCCGGCCGTCCAAGACGTCCAATCGTGAGATCAGGAGATAACCTGCGCCCAGATTGATCAACAATACAATCAGAACCAGGAAAGGCAAGAAGCGGCGAAAGCGATCCATCGCGAGGCGCTTTATCTCAGCGGCTGCTTTCGCGAATGACGGCCCGAATGCCAGCCAGATTGTTGTTCCAGTCCACGGCCGTGTATTCTGGCAGCAGTACGGCAATTGATGGAATACCTTCTCTATCTAGCCAGTTCGAGGCGTCGCCAGTTATTTGTTGGTTGGTCAACTCCTCGAAATCGGCGACTTTATAGCCGGCGGCCAAACCATAGGTTTGAGCTAGCTGGCCGGAGACGACAGACTTTGCGCCACAAGAGCCAGGCGACGAGAGGCCATCGGTCGCCTTGGCCTCCCAGAAAACAACCGCCCTCGGCCGGGTCTCGTCGATAAGGTCTTGCAATGCCATTGTTTCCGGCTCAGAGAACGGCGCCGACCCGCCGCTGCCGTTAACGGTCTGTCCTAACACGCGCGCGTCGCGGGTCCAGTTGCAGTCCCAGTTGCGGTTAATGTCAACGCCTCGGCCGTTGAAGCGGCCGGGCAATTCGCCGGGATCGTATGGGCTATCAGGGCTAAGGGAAGAAATGACGTAGATCGTTGTTTCGGCTGGGACTTCATCTGGATTCTCGCCGAAGTGAGTGATGGCCCGCTGGGCAACGGACACGGAGCCAGGGGCAAAGCCAGCATGTAATCCGCCTACCAAGATGATGCTGTTGGGACCACTGCCGAAACGGACGGCCTCTATGTCGGCGCCGCTCACCGATTGGCCCAGGACCAGTGTTTCGGGACCCAGGTCGGGCGTCGGCGCGATCGTTGGGCTAGGCGTCGGCGTGATCGTTGGCGCCGGGGTTTCGGTGGCCGTAGCCGTGGCCGAAGCCGTCGCCGTGGGCGAGGTTGTGGGCGTGGATGATGCTGGCTGCTCTGGTTCTTCGGCCACGGACGCCGGATCAACCGTAGCGGTTAGAGTCGCCCCGGCTTCCTCCGGCTCATCGTCATTCGTGACCAGTAGCAACACGCCCAGGATGGCGGCGACAACCACCAGACCAATGAGGATAGGCAACCAGGGTATCTTGGTCTCGCTGACCAAAAGCGCATTTTGTAATTCGGCGGCCGACTGGTAGCGGGCGTCCGGGTCTTGGTGGGTAGCCTTCTGAATCACCTTCTCCAGCCGGGCTGACACGGCTGGATTGACCTGCCGGGCCGGCGGCAGATTCAGCGGATCTATGGCCGGATCATAGCCGGTGGAGAGACGTAGTAACGTGACGCCGAGACCGTAAATGTCTGAGCGAGCATCCGTTTGTCCCAGGCCATATTGTTCTGGCGGTGCATAACCGAAGGTGCCAAAGGTCTGTGTATCGCTGCTGCGGTCGCCCTTGAAGAAACGGGCGATACCGAAGTCGATGAGTTTCAACTGGCCAGACGGTTCGATGATGATATTGCCCGGCTTCAGGTCGCGAAAGATGATGGGCGGATTCTGCCCGTGCAAATAACCCAGGACGTCACAGAGTTGAAAAGTCCATTCGTTGATCACCGTCTCCGGGAAGGGGCTGCCCTCTCGCAGCAACAGCTCTTCCAGGGTCTGGCCTTCGACGAAATCCATGACCAGGTAGTGACGGCCGCTGCTGCCGTCCTCAAAAAAGTCGACCACCTGGGGCAGATTTGGATGTTGCAGCTGGGCCAATAGGTGGGCTTCGCGCTCGAAGTTCTGTACCGCGGCAACCCGTTCAGCTGGTTCAAGCCCGGCTTCGGTCATTTCCTTGACAGCCCATGCTTTGCCAGGCAAACGCAGATCGCGGGCCCTATAAACGGCGCCCATCCCACCCCGGCCGAGCAAGCCTTCAATTTGGTAGCGGTCACGCAGAACGTAACCTGGCTGTAATTCACCAGCCCGTCCTGTCGCCGGTTCGGCGCCAGCCTTCTCGTCTTGGAGATTAGAACCGCACCAGGGGCAGAACTGGTCGCTGGGATTGATTTCGTTGCTGCAATGGGGACACGTGGTCGGCATAATGCTTTCCTATATCACGTCTTTGCGCCGTTGTAGGATGCCGGCCAAGCTGCTGAAGATCACGGCAAATAACAATAATGCAAGCCATCGTAGCAGCAGATGCCCGACGTCACGTTCATAGTCTACGTTGAAGGTCGACAAGGCCGGCTGTTTCATCTGTCCCTCGATGCAGGGCGCTTCCGGCTCACCCGCCATTAAGAGCATTTGTTCGTCCTCAAACTCGACACAGGTCACGCCTTTCTCATTTAGCGCCTGCATGTCGGCCGAGCTGCCCAACGCCTCCAGTGTCCAACGCGTGGTCGTAACATAGGAGATGGGCTTTGCGGCAGCGGGTAGATCGAAGATCGCGCCAGCAAAGATTATCTGGATGAATAGAACGACTAGAATCAGGTAAATGACTGTATTCTCACTCTTCACGACGGCCGAGATGAGCAATCCCAGGCTGATGCTGGCGATAGTTGCCAGCAGCAAAGTCACATACATCTCGGCCGTGGCCGGCATGAAAACGCCTTCGGATGGGTAATGGACCCGCACTCCAAGCACGAGCAGAAGCAGGAAACACTGCAACAAAGCGAACAATGCCAGAATGATTATCTTGGATGAGAGGTAGGGAACGATCATGAGGTTGATCATCCGTTCCCGGCGATAGATAGCCTGCTCTTTGACGATCTCATAAGCGGCGGCGAAGATACCCAACAAGCTCGCAGCCAGCGCCAGCATGAACAGCAGGCGTTGGGCGGATCCGGCCACCACGTACGTGCCCTGGAACTGCTCATCGATAAGCGCCGGATCTTCCTCCAGCCGTTTCTCGTCGATAGATTCTTGGATCTCGGCCGTTATCGCCTCCGGTCCTTTCCCTACCAGATCATAAGGATCGGTCATGATTAGTAGCAAAAGCCCGATAACGGGCATGACAGCCAGGAGAATGATCAGGCTGAGCCGGTCCCGGCTTATCAGATCCAGATAGCGGCGGGCCAAAACAGAAAATTGATGCAGCGGCGAAACGCGTTGTTTTCTGGAAGGTTGGTAGCTCTGCTCTGGCTGGAGCTTTGCGCCCGTTGCTCCCAGGCGGTCGGCGACATACTTTTTGTATTGTGGCGAGTTGCGAAATTGATCCGCCCATTGCTCGGCCGTCTGCGCTTGCGGACCGACAACCGTTTCCAATCCAGATTGCGGAACAGAGGACCATAATGCCTGGTGCCGGCTTGCGGACGCATCGGCCGGGTTCAAATGCAGCGAGTATACATCGGCGAAATTACCGGTTCCGAAGAAGGACTCTGTGTCTTCTGGCGGACCGTAGTAGGTCAGGCGAGCATAAGCCATGAACGCGACCAGATTGCACTGGTCGATATTGGCCGTGGCGTGGGTCACCAGCACGATCGTGCGGCCATCATCAGCCAACTCTCGCAACGTTTTCATCATCTTCTTCTCCAGCCCAGGGTCCAGGCCAGAAGTCGGTTCATCCAGGAAGAAAAGACCGGGTTCGGCCAAAAGCTCGACGGCGATACTCACACGCTTGCGTTGTCCGCCGCTCAACCGGTTGATCTGCTTGTCGACGTGCTCGCTCATTTCAACCTGAGCCAGGACCTTCTGAATACGCTGCTCGATTTCTGCCGGAGTCGCATCGGGCAGGCGCAGCCGGGAAGCATAAGTCAAAGCGCCCCGCACAGTCAACTGCCCATGGATAATGTCGTCTTGAGGCACGTAACCCATGATGCTGCGGTAGGCGCTGAAATTCGTATATAGGTCGTCTCCGTTGACGATCACCTGGCCTTGATTGGCCGGCGAGAAACCGCTGAGCGCCTTCAACAACGTGCTCTTGCCGGCGCCGCTGCCGCCAACCAGGCCGACAAATTCCTTGGGATAGATGGATAAGCTGATGTCGTCAAGGATGCGAAGTTGGGACGCAGAGTCGCCTCGTCCAAACAACCGACTTAACGACAAGTCGGTCTTTATCGTTACTTCGCGGCCGAGGGAAAGCGCGTCCAGGCGATAATTGCCACCAGGCGTAAAGCGAGTCAGTTCGCCGTTCTGATACGCAAGCTTGAAAGGACCAATCTGCACCCAATCGCCATCCCGCAGAAGTTGCTCGCCCCGCAGCGGTCGCTCATTGACAAATGTGCCGTTGGTGCTGTTCAGATCGCGAAGGACAAATCCTCCCGATGCCGCGGGTTTAATCTCCGCGTGGCGCTTGGAAACGAACGGATGGTCCAGGTGAATATCGTTTTCGGGGTCGCGGCCGAGAGAGGAAACGGTCAGATGAGTCAGGGTGGTCGTGCCCAGGTTTACGGTGCCGGTTATCGGAGCAGCTTCCGCCCCATCCTGATAGGCCAGGCTAATCGAGTTGCCCCGATCGTCACCTATGCGGATGATGTCGCCGCTTTTCAGTTGCCGCTCCTGAAAAGGTTCCAGTTGCTGCCCGTTGACCATCGTTCCATTGGTGCTCTTTGTGTCGGCAATCCAATAAGCGCCGTCTTTTTCTTTGAGCTCAGCATGCTGGCGGGAGACGATGACGTTGGGGATGACGATGTCGCTGGTCGGCTCGCGGCCGATGGTGACCAGTGGCTTGGTGATGGGCACTGGACGCGGGGCAGCGCCAAGTTGCTGGATAAGGAGTGCAGGAGAAGCGCCCGGCCGTGAAGCAGGCTTATCAAGCGAATTGCCACAAACGGTACAGAACCGAAACTCCGGCCGGCTAACCCGAACGCCACAATGTGGACAATACTTCGCCATGCGCGACCCTCCTAAACGTGCCGGTTCTCAACCAGGAATCTCGATCGCTTCCGCTCAGGATAATTCTTGCAGGATCATTCCTGGTATAGATGACAACTGCGCATTGCTCTCCCTGCAACTGTCTCTTTATTATATTGACTCACGCTGGTAATAGCGAATCGAGAAGGCGCTCCAGCCGAGGCCAGTACGTCCCAACGTGAACGGCGGCCGGCAAGCGAATACCCGTAAACTTATACTCCTTGATTGGCTTATTCAGACCGGCCTTTAGGCCCCGCATCCCCAACCACAGCGGGCGCAACTGCCCCCTACGTCACTTACTTCCTGCCAAAATAGTGCCAAACCCATTTCTCGATGGCCCCGTCGTCGGTAACGGGCATGGAGCTTTCGCCTCGTATCTCCCATGATACCTATTCGGCCGGCAATTTCAGCCGTCCTTCTGGAATAAACACCCGTTATAATAACTTCCGTTACTGGTTGTTCGCGTTCACTCAAATGGAGGAAAATCAAATGGTCGAAATTCGACGGATTGGCGTGTTGTCCACTGCTGTGATGTTTGGCTTGCTGAACGCGGCCCTGGGACTCATCATTGGCCTACTCTTTGCCTGCGCTACGCTACTGAGCGTAGCCAGTTTGGCCGCGGCCATGGAGGATCTGGGCATAGGCGGGGGCGGCGTAATAATCGGCCTGTTGTACGCCGTTTGTTTCCCCATTCTCTATGGGGCCATCGGCTTCGTCTTCGGGGCCGTCTTGACGATCCTGTACAACATCATCGCCGGTTTCGCCGGCGGCATCAAGATGGAGTTGAAGGGCCCAGGGACTGGTTAAAGGAACCCAGTAGTGAACCGCTATATAGGACTCTACATCATCGCTCTAGCCGGCCTGGTCGGCGGGGAAAATCTGAGCCAGCTGTCTTTCCTCACACCGCTATCACTTGCCATCCTGCTCTTCGGGACGCTTGGCTTGTGGCGACTGGACGACCGGCCGTTCCGCGCTCTGGGCTTTCCCAAGGGCGCCCGTTGGCCCCTGCAACTGGTCCTTTCCATCCTGGCCGGCGTCGGGATCGTGCTGCTGTTTCTGGCCATCGTCGCCGTGACTAACTCGGCGACCATCACGGCCAAGGGGGAAATCACCGGCAGCCTGCCGCCGCTGATATTCCGAACCCTGGTCTGGACGGCGCTCATAGCGGCCAGCGAAGAGCTCATCTTCCGCGGCGGCTATTTTCAGGTCTTGAGCGGCCGCACGACCATCATCGTCGGGGCCATCACATCGGCCGCGCTGTGGGCCATATTTCACCTACCGGCCATGAACGCCGACGATGTGCTGATCTACCAGCTGGTATTCGGTCTACTCACTTTTACCGCCTTTGGGACCGCCCTGGCCCTGGCGGCCGTGCTGGCCGGGGGTTCGCTCTGGGTGCCGATCGGCATTCACTACGGCTACAACCTGGCCTTCAGCGCATTTGGCGCCCTGTTTTCGACCGAGATCAGCGGCCCACCCTACCTGACCGGCGCCCCAAACTGGTCTCCGGAGACGGGGATCATGGGCGTTATCGTCTGGACGATTGTAGCCGCCATACTCTACTGGCAATTCAGGCGCAGGACGGCAGCGGCCGGATGATAAACAGCGCCGCATCAAAGGAGTAAATGGTCAAGATGGATTTTCCAGCTGAAGGCATGGCGCTGACCCACATCCTGGACGAAGTCAGCCATGCCATGACCATCCGCGTCCCTGATTGCCAGGTGGCGTACGACGTGCTGCGGGCTCGAGGGGCCGACTTTTTGACCCCGCCGACGGGTTGGGGCGGCGAAGTGCGCTGTTTCTTCAGAGATCCGGATGGCCACCTGCTCGAAATCAGCGAGGCCCGGTGACAGAATCAACGTATCGTTTCTCCCAGCGGGCCGACAATTACATCAAGTACCGGCCGCGCTACCCGGCAGCGGTCCTTGAACTACTCAAAGCCGAATGCCAACTGACTGAAACGCACATCATCGCCGACATCGGATCGGGCATGGGTATTCTCTCGGAGCTGTTTCTCAAGAACGGCAATCCTGTCTTCGGCGTTGAACCAGACCCGGCGATGCGGGCGGGCGGGGGGTTTTATCTGAAGGACTATCCTGGCTTCACCAGCGTTGCCGCCACGGCCGAGGTGACCACCCTGCCCGATCATGCCGTGGACTTCGTGACCGCCGGACAGGCCTTCCACTGGTTCGATCCTGAGCAAGCCCGGCGCGAATTCGGCCGGATCCTCTCCAATGGCCCGGCCCTCGAGCCGGGCGATCCGTTTTACGAGACGATGCTGGCCGCCCTGAAAGAGATATTTCAAGCGCACCAGGTACATGGCACGGTAATCATCGATCATGATACGTGGGTCGTGTATGGGCAACTCCCGGTAAAGATTTGACAGGATTAAAACGAAGGGGCGAAGGCTGCCTTCATCCGTTGTGGATTCCAGACGTACAATGAGAAGATGAAGCTGACGATCGCCGATTAGGAACCTGGGCATCAGCCGCAATCTGTTGTCTTCCGGCCGCCGTTTTCCTATATAATGATCTAGTGCCTGTATCTCTGCTGCAGACGAAACTATATACCCCTCCGCTACGGCCGAACCTCGTCTCCCGGCCGCGGCTCATCGAACGGCTCAATCAGGGGCTGGCAGAAGATAAAAAGCTGACGCTCATCTCGGCCCCGGCCGGTTTCGGCAAAACCACGCTAATAACCGAGTGGCGATACCGTATACCTGATGCGCACGATGCCCAGGTCGTTTGCCGGAATCCGAAATTCGGCTGGCTGTCGTTGGACGAAGGCGAAAACGATCCGGTTCAATTCCTGGGCTACTTGTTGAACGCTCTGCAGAAGATCATTCCTGGCATTGGCGAAACGGCGCTGGCTTCGCTCAGTTCCCCACAACCCCCACCAACGGCCGCAGTGCTGACCCCGGTCGTGAACGAAATCGCGACTCTGGCCGAGGCAGGAGCCCTGAGTAATTGCTGCTACATGCTGGTTATCGACGATTACCATGTCATCCAGGCCCAAGCCGCGCATGACATCCTGCAATTCTTCCTTGACCACCTGCCGCCGCCGCTCCATCTGGCCATCTGCAGCCGAGCCGATCTACCCTGGTCGATTTCCCGCTTGCGCGCCAACGACCAGATCACGGAATTGCGCAGCGCCGATCTGCGCTTCACCTTGGAAGAAACGACCGAATTCTTGAACAGGGTGATGGGGCTGGGTCTTTCACTTGTGGATATCGTCGCTCTTGAAAATCGCACTGAAGGATGGATCGCCGGCCTACAGTTGGCGGCGCTTTCGATGCAGGCAATGGACCAGGGAGATCGGCGCGCTTTTGTCTCCGCCTTCGCCGGCAGCAGCCGTTACATCGTCGATTACCTGCTCGACGAAGTACTTGCCCAGCGGCCTGAGGGCAGCAATGACTTCCTGCTAGAAACGTCGATCCTCGAGCGCATGAGCGGGCCGCTTTGCGATGCGGTGTTGGGTTCCGGGCATCAAGGGTCAGGGGCTGGGGAGAGAGCTGGCCATACCGCTCTCTCTAGTTCCCACTCTCAAGCTGTTCTGGAACAGTTGGAGCAAGCGAACCTGTTCATTGTGCCCTTGGATGATAAGCGGCAATGGTATCGATATCATCACCTCTTCCGCGACCTGCTTCATGTTCGCTTGAAGCAGAGCTACCCAGATCGCATCCCTGTCCTGCATCGCCAGGCCAGCCAGTGGTATGAGGCCAACGCGT
>CP070688.1:3178844-3192185 GCA_020353135.1 Chloroflexota bacterium | reverse complement strand
CCAGGTGCCGGGCGCCCACGTATTGGATGTCAGTGCCGATCCTGATCACCATCGATCCGTCATCACCTTTGTCGGCAGTCCTGACGCCGTGGAGGAAGCGGCTTTCCAGGCCATTGCCAGGGCCGCTGTTCACATCGATCTGGATCAGCATGAAGGCGAGCATCCCAGGCTTGGCGCAACCGATGTCTGCCCGTTCGTGCCGGTGAAGAACGTGACCATCGCAGAGTGCGTTGAGATGGTCAGGAGAGTTGGTCAGAGAGTGGGCGAAGAGTTGGGCATCGCCGTTTACCTTTATGGCGAAGCAGCCACCCGCCCAGACCGTAAGAGACTGTCCGCCATTCGGCGCGGCGAGTATGAGCTGTGGCGTGACGAAGTAGCGACCGTCCCCGAACGAGCACCTGATTACGGCCCCGCCCACCCCACAAAATCAGGCGCCACAGTGATTGGCGTGCGCCCATTTCTTATCGCCTACAACATCTATCTCAATACCGACGACGTGGCCATCGCCAATAAGATCGCCAAATCTGTTCGTTTCACGGGCGGCGGTTTGAGACATGTTCAAGCCCTGGGCTTCCTTGTAGAAGGCCAGGCTCAAGTAAGCATGAATCTGACCGACTTCAGCAAGACCCCTATACACACGGTCCAGGAAATGGTGCGCAGAGAGGCCGCCCGCCATGGCCTGACGATCACCAAAGCAGAATTAATCGGCCTGGCGCCACAAAAAGCGTTCCTGGAGGCAGCCAAATGGTACTTCCAGCTCGACGACATGGAAGACGATCAGGTACTGGAGATTCGTCTGGCCGACGCCATGAGCGACGACTACACGCCCTACCCGTTTCTGGAAGCTACCGGCGCAGCGACGCCCACACCTGGCGGAGGTTCCTCGGCCGCGCTTGCCGGCGCGCTATCAGCTTCCCTATCGCAAATGGTGGCCAATCTAACCTATGGGCGTAAGAAATACGTTTCGGTTGAGGCCGAGATCGAGAGTCTGCTCGAACAAGCCGCGAGACTGAGGCATGAATTGACGGCCGCCATCAGTCAAGATGCAGCCGCCTTTGAGCGACTGATGACTGCCTGGCGCGACAAAAGCCTGTCTGGTGAAGATAAGGCGCTGGCAATTGAAGAGGCCACTCGCCAGGCGGGAGAAGTGCCATTGACTGTCGCTAGGCGAAGCCGGGACGCGGCCGAGATCGCCGTGTCAATAACGGCGATCGGCAACGCCAACGCCGTCACCGATGCGGCCGCGGCGGCCGTCATGGCTCGGGCCGCCGTTCAAGTCGCCGCCATGAACGTGAAGATCAATGGCGTCGGACTGGGCAATCGGGCCCTGGCCCAAGCCTGGCACGAAGAACTGGCAACGCTTGAAGCCGAAACAGAACGACTGGCGGCCCAAGCCATTGCTGCTGCGGCCGATCGAGGGGGATTCTAGTTGGCGTCACGACGAAACGACGTCTGGGGCCGCTATAAATGCCTCTTGCCAACACCAAACCAGGCTCTTCTGGTCCTGACAGGTGTGTTGTTTGGTTTACTAGTCGGCTGCCAACCCAACTCGGGCGCGCCCGTGGTCAGCCTCGCTCCGACGACCGTCTCAAGTCAGGCGCCGTCAACACTGCCGCCCCCGCCGCCCGTTATCGTGACCGTATCCGTCTCTGCGGAAAGAAGCTCTTTCAGCCCGCTCAGCGAGGGTGAACTAGCCCAAACCGCGACTGCCAGCGCCCAGGCGCGAATCACCCAAGAAGCGACTGTCGCGGCCGAGCAGGCCACCGTTCCCCCGCCAACCGAGACACCTTTGCCCACCTTTACGCCGCCAGCTTTGCCGAAGACGCCTGACTGGGAACACTATTGGCTGCGCAGGCCTGTGCCGGAGGGATCAACGGTCTGGACCGACAAAGCTTATCCGTACGGCAGCACCCGCGGCGGAGAGTTGCGGGCCCATCACGGCGTGGAGTTCAACGTCCCGGCCGGCACCGTCGTAATGGCCGCCGCCAGCGGTACGGTCGTAACCGCCGGCCGGGACGACGACGAACCGCTAGGCGCCAGCAACAACTTCTACGGCAACGTCGTAGTGATTCAGCATGACACTGGACTAGAAGGCCGGCCCGTTTATAGCCTCTACGGACACCTGTCTCAAATCCTGGTACAGGTTGGAGATAGAGTCAATGCCTTGGACACTATCGCCCTATCCGGAGCGAGCGGAGTCGCCGATGGCGCTCACTTGCATTTCGAAGTTCGGGTCGGCGGCAACGACTACGGGAGCACGCGAAATCCATTATTGTGGCTCTATCCCTTCCCCGATCGGGCTGTCGTCGCCGGCCGCGTTACCCATCCCAATGGTACGCCAGCCCGCAACGTCCCGATTAGCCTTCGTCGCATTGACGCCCCATCACCCTACGCGGCGACGACCAGCTATGCCGACGACAGCGTGAACCCGGATGATGCGTGGGACGAGAATTTCGCCCTTGATGACGTACATGCCGGCTATTACAAGCTAACGGCCGGCACCGGGGACGACGAGATTGAAATTGAATTCTGGGTCCATCCCTACCAAACAAGTTTCGTCGAGATTGTGTTGGAGAATCGGTAAAGCGGACGTGATCAACCGGACCGCCTGAGCAGCCAATAGCCCAGGATGGCCAGAACGATGCCTTCCAGAAACACAGCGCCCGTCCATAGCAGCCCGAAGTCAAACCAGAATCTCTCCGGAAACAAGCGGATTAAGGAATCGGAATAGTGAAAGGTCCAGGTATCCGGCGGGAATAAGATCTCATGGAATTGGGTGAAGACGAAGTTCCAAGAAAGGCCGATCAGCACAATTACGACTAGTAAAGACCCGGTGGTGAACAAACCGCCCTGCATAAGCGCCCGGTAGCCTTCTTTGCGCCTCTCCCCTTTCAATAGGAGATATAACAAGCCTCCGATCACGACGATAGCCCCCACCCAGATCAACCGGCTAAAGAGGTCAGTCAACTCCTTGACATCTAGCATGTGACCAATCTCCCGTTCGTTATAGAGTGGCTGGTCGCCGCCAGGTAGCCGCAACTCTTCGAGCAGTCGGATAGCCTCATCCGCGGGTTCAGAACTGCGCAAATAACCCAATGTGGCTTCTGCCAATTCCAAGCGTTCCTCATCTGTAAAGCCATAACGATCTGGCGCGATGCGGCCGTACTCGAAACTCGGGTAGCTGGGTGAGTTCCAGACAATGATCAAACGCAAGGTACCCAGGGTTAACAAGAATGGCATGGCCAGGACGACAAGCCAGCGCACTACTTTGGCCCAGTTGATGTTCTTCAAACTACTCCTCCATGACGCATGATGTTGGTTGGCGGCGCCTGTTGGCGTGATCAAGAATAGGCATGTCAACCGCCCAAACCCGGTAGACCGGCCGGCCCTTCTTCGAGCAAGTAACGGATGACAATTGAATCGATGATCGTCTCGACGGGCGCCCGTTCGTCGCTGAAGACGATATCTCCCGATACGGTTGGAACTAGGTTTGCCTGCGCCGTTTCAAGCGCCTGGCGCAGCAGCGGCTTGTCTTCGGCCTCAATCGTCGCCAGCCATTCGGCCAGGTTAGCGCTATCGGTGGGCTGGACTGTAGCCACCAAGATGGTGTTCAGTGACCCTGGTACGTCTATCGTATGAACGCTCGAAAAGACGGTAAGCAACGTGCTGGTAATCGCGTCGACCAGGCGGCGATCTGTGGGACCACGGCCGACGTTGATGGCCAGTATGCCGCTGTCCGACAGATGGGCCTCAACCTCGGCGAAGTAATCCCTGGTCGTTAAATGCCAGGGTATATAGGGAACCTTGTAAGCGTCCAGGGTAATGAGATCATATCGCGTATCGAGTTGGTTAAGCTGGTACCGGCCATCGCCGAGGATAACATTGATATTGGGCTCGTTTAACTCGAAGTATTCTCGACCCGCGTCCACGATCGCCGGATCCAATTCGATGCCGTCGATAGGAATTGGTCCAAAAACTTCCGAAAATTGCTTTGGGATGGTGCCCGCGGCCAGGCCGACCACGGCCATGTTCTCTAGTTTCAGTGGGGTCGACGGCGAATTGAAGAATGGGGCCGCCAACATGATGCTCCAGACAGAGATGCGCGGTACGCGCCCGCCATCGCAGTAGAACGAGTGATACGCTTGCCCTTCGTTGAGGAGCAGGTAGTTGCAGTCGTCCCGGCGCACGACCTGCACGTAATTGTAGGCCGACTCCTGTTCGTGGATCTGATCAGGATACGCCTTAATGCCACCCTGGGTCCAAAGCAGGGTAAATGGGATCAGGACAATCGGAAACAGCAACGAGGCGTACGGCGGACGACGGCTCGCCCGCCATAAACCGACAAGGCCTACCAGGAGCAAGGCCACGCCGAACAGCACCGCGGCCGCTCGCGTACCCGCCTGGGGAATGACGATCAATACCGGAAGATAGGTGCCCAATAGGCTGCCCCAAGTCGATACAGCGTAGATCCGGCCGCTGATCCGGCCGGCCTCGCTAACATCCCGTACGCCAAGCCGAATCGCAAAGGGCGAAATGCAGCCCAACAGCGTGATGGGCACGGCAAGCGACAGAAAGACAACGATCAATGAGCTCAGGACCGCGCCCACATTCACCGCTGCCAGGGCCGATGCCACCTGGCGCAGCACGACGCTGGTTAACAGTAGAAAAAAGACGCAGCAGAACCCAGCGACGGTCACCAGCCAATAGAAAGGTGTTGGTTGCGGATGGCGGTCGGCCAATCTTCCGCCGAGGAAGTAACCCAGGGTAAGAAAGAGAAGCACCAGGCCAATGACATTGGCCCATACGATATTGGAGGTGCCAAACACCGTCTGCAGCATCCGGCTGATGGTGAACTCGACGGCCAGTGTGGCCATTCCTGCAACGAAGACAGTCAGATATAGCGAGGCGCGCGGCGCACTTGCCGTCCCCGGAGTCATGCTGCTACTTGTTTCAGGCATTTGCTCGTGCGACCCATAATAACCGGTTAGCAGCTACTGGACCTGAAATCGCTCACTCAATTGCTCTGCCGACAGGCGCCCGGTATTTCTAAAGATAATCACCAACGGCTGATCGTAGACGGTAAAACTTTCGTCAAATCTTCCCATTGCCAGCCCAGATTGCTCGGCCAGATACTGCTCAACTTCAATCGGTGCGCCGAGATCCGGCCACCTAAAAGAATCTGGGGTTAGATGCAAACCTAGCAGGTTTGGCATTCGAGTGCCGACGTAGGCTACCTCGAATCCGAGCTGGCCATCAAACAAGAGCCGATAGAATTGGCTAGACAACGGATATCGCTCGGGCAGCCTCGGAATAACGCCATAGTTACGGTTGGAAGCCAGCGCGAGATAATCGCTTTCGGCTACCAAAGCCAGATTCCAGTTCAGCTTCTCCAGGCTGTCGTGCGACTCGGTTCCAGAAAGCCAGTTGACATCTCCCAGTTGAAAAATCCCACGTCGCAAATCCTGTCCGTCAACGGTCAGATTGTCGGGCAAGCGATCGTCCCACATCTCGCTAAGAATCAAAGAGCCCGGCGCAGCCTGGTCATACAGCCATTTGGAAGCCGCCACCCAGGGATGGGGCTGGCGGTACATATTCAAGAACGCCAGAGCATAAAGTCCTGTCACGATCAATAATAACGCGGCGCTCACGCGACGCACAGTCTTAATCCTGATGCTGAGAATCATTGCCGCAGAATATAACATTAGGAACGGCGTCAGAGGCTGCAAGTAACGCATGAACTTTACGGCCAGGGCCCCTGTCGTCAAGAAGAAGGGCACGGTCCAGAGCAGTACTACCAGCTCACCCTGGGTAAACGGGAACCGTTCCTGCCCCAACTGGTAAGACTCCAGCATAGTCACCGTAGAGCGACCGGCGCGCCACCAGGACACGGCGAGTCGCAACGCCCGCCAAACCGCCCAGACGAGGCCGGCAAATGAAACCAGACCTAATAATGGCCCCATTCCCCAACGAACCTGCATTTCGACGAAATAGAGATAAGGCGTCGTTCCAGCGTATTGTCGCACATAGGGCACGTCCCGCGTACCCCGGACCATCGTTCCCTGACTGACAATGTTCTGCAGATAGCATGAGTTCTGTAACTGCTCCGGCACCTTGACTGGGCCGATGTGCAGCGCGGCGCCGCTCTCGCATGAGACATCCAAGATCGCAAATGGATTAGTCAGCGCGAACACGAACAGGCCAATGGCGACGGCCGCCGCCAACATGGCAACGCGCCGGCCGGTAGACCATTGGACCTGAAGGGCTACCGCGACCGCCAGAGGCAGGACCAATAGCGTCCCGCCAAACTTCGACCCGACCGCCAGGCCAATGGTTGCTCCAGCCAGAAGAATTGCGCCGGTGCGCCAATTGCGGTCTGAATTGCCGCGCGTAGCGGCTACGAGCAGAACTATGGTGACTACGACGAAGAGGGTAAGATATGGATCAACCGTAAAAAAGTGGGCCAGTTGAATGTGCATCACGTTGACGGCCAACAAGGCGGCCGCCAGCAGACCGACGGATGGACTGAACAGCCATTTCCCCAATAAGAAGACCAAGCTTACGGTGGCCAAATCAAACAAGGCTGTGAGGACCCGGCCGACAGCCGTCAGGTGGCGGAATTCAATCTGGCCGGCGCCGTTGAGAATGTCGCTTGTTAGCAGCCAAGCTTCTGGAAGACGTGTTGTCAATAGTGGGCCTATCCCCTCTGCCAGACGGGTCGCGGCAACGCCCAAGTAAAGCGGCAGGTGACCATATGCGAAACGACGCGGCTCATCTTGCTCTAACACCAGGCCTTCGCTACTCGCTCCCGGCGGCCAGTAAAATGGGTTAAAGGTGGATTCTTCGGGCTGAAAGGCTGTTTGCCATTCTTCCGGCCATTCGATGCTTGTTGCCACCCAGGCTATGTAACGCTCGTCGGGATGATAGTTGTTGTACTCGTCCCAATCCACGCTCGAAAGACGCAGAAATGCGGCAATCAGCAAGATGAGAATCAAGATGACGAACTGTGTTCGCTTGCCCATCTTCTGGATTCTAGCCCCGGCTGATGAAGTGGTCGAACATTAAGAAAAAACAAAGAGAGCCGGATATGTATCCGGCCCTCCTGCAAGACTACTAATTTGATTCGTAGATGACCATCCGGCGAACGGCCCAGTCGCCTGCCCGCCGCTGGCCACGTTGTGGCGAGGCGCTTACTCCTCGAACTCTTCCTCGTCGGCTTGCTTGCCCTTGGCGATCACCTCTACCTCGTCGGCTGCGGCTGCCATGAGCAATTCCTCATCCTCTACCTCTTCTTCCTCTTCCTCTTCTAGCTGGACGTAATCGAAACGAGCCACGATAGAGTCCGGTTCAGCCAGAATAGCCACACCTTCCGGCACCGACAGATCGCCAATTATCACCACATCGTCGGGGGTCTCGATCTTTGTCATATCGACCTCGATCTCAGAAATCAGATTGTCCGGTAGACACTCGATTTGGACCGAGACCATGATCATGGCCGTGGTTCCTAGACCCTCGTTTACCGGCGCGGCGGTGCCTACGGGCACCAAGGCAGCCTCAACCACCAGCTTCTCGGTCATGTCTACCTCGTAGAAATCGACATGGATTAGGTCGCCTCGAGTAACATGGACCTGGACGTCCTTGGCCAGGACGGTGTGCTTCTCTTTGCCAATGCTGATATCGATCAGATTCGTCGTTCCGGCATCGCGCAGCACGCGCTGCAGCGTCAAATTGTCAACCTGAATGTTTAGATTCTGGCCTTGTCCATAGATAACTGCCGGAATGATGCCCTGGCGTCGTAGCTGTTTCGCCTTCTTGCCCGTCATTGCCCGGCTCTCGGCTGTAAATTCTGCTCGCTCTGACATGACTTAGTACCTCAAAAAACAATCCCATTGTTCGCTAAAACATCCGCTGTCTGACCAGCTTCATCTCGCAGCCCAGACACCGGATGTTTGCGGAATTTCGCAAAACGAAAGGGGAGTATAAACAATCTACTCCAAATCGTCAATCAGCTTGACGCACCTGAGTAGCCGGGGTAAAAACCAGCCCGCGAAGAGATACCGTTGATTAAGGATAAGACGATGGATTTAGACAGTTACTACACTCACATCCTCCAGGTCGGCAAGCTGCGCACCGAGCAACATGCGCGCCGCTGGAGTGATGGCGTCTTGCGCACGTTTGGCACGGCCCTGAACCGCAAGACGAAGCGCGATCTGGCCAAAGCACTGCCTGACGATTTGGCGAGGTCCTTGAAGGACGTGTTTTGGTTATTGCACTTCCGAGACCCCAATCTGAGCAGCGAAGAGTTTCTCCAACGAGCAGCCCGGCGCAGCGGCAACTCCAATGGCGAATTCGCGGTCTATCCTACTATGGCAGTCTTTTCCGGCGTGAGGATGATTATTGATCAGGAATTGCAAAGCCAGGTTGCCAATTCGCTATCCCCACAGGTTCGCGATCTTTGGGAGCAGGCCGGACAGTTTTCCTTCTTGACCGATGAAGCAACTTGAGAATCACATACGCCGCCGATTTCTGTAACCCGTTGTGTTGCACGTTGAGGCTCTACACTACGCCAGTGCGCCAGACCACAACGCCTCATCGGAGACGCTCCAGGCGGTTTTCGGCCGCACGCTAATCCAGATGAACAGGTCACTACACGAGTCGACGCGTTGGGCGGCGAAGATAGGATACATAGCAATTCTGCTGATGGGGCTTTCAACTGCAATAGCCATATCTGCATGCGCCACACCGGCGCCCGAGTTCGTCGATCAGGGACCGGTACCCGTAACCCTTCAGACTGACGGCGAGACGTTTAGTCTAACCTCAGAATCGGCCAACGTCCGCGAGTTGCTGGAAGAATCTGGAGTCACGCTAGGTGATGCCGATCTAATCGATCCGCCCCTTTTCACTCCCTTGACTGAGGATTTGCTGGTCAAGATTACGCGCGTGACCGAGAGCATCGAGATCATTGAGCAAGGTATCCCTTATCAGCGAAGAAGCGTCCGTAGTGAATCAATGCAGTCCGATGATCCGCCGATAATTGTCCAGACAGGCCGGCCCGGGCTCCAGGAGTTGACCGTCAGAATTGTCTATCATGACGGGCTCGAGTTTGGTCGCCAGGAAAGCCGGGTGACGATTATTGAGCCAGCCCGGGACGAAATCGTTATGATAGGGGTCGGCTCGGCGCCCAGGCGGGTCGAATTCGCAGGCCTGCTGGCCTATATCGCCGGCGGCAACAGCATTGTCTTGCGCGGCTCAAGCGCATTTCCCGAACAGCTCGATACCGGGAGCGATCTTGATCGCCGGGTATTTACGCTGTCGCCGAACGGCAGTCACCTGCTCTATACACGGGCCATCACAGATACAGAACGTTTCAACAACTTGTGGGTAATTGAAACGACGCCCGACGCTGAACCACAGCCGCTGGACGTCGACAATGTCTTGTGGGCTGACTGGAATCCGGAAAAGCCAGAGAATGCGCAAATCGCGTTTACAACCGGAACTCCAACCGAATTACTGCCAGGCTGGGAGGCTAACAACGACTTGTGGCTGGCCGATCTACGATCGCCTGAGGAAGGAATCATTCGCCCAGAGTTGCTCGTCGAAGCATATCCGGCCACCTACGGTTGGTGGGGGGGCAATTATGCCTGGTCACCGCAAGGCCGGTACATCGCTTACAGTTACGCTGACGAAGTGGGCCTGATCGACACAGAGGCAGACGAAGATGAGGAACAGCGTCTGCAGCTCCGCGCATTCACCGAGTACAATACGCAGGCTGATTGGGTCTGGGTTCCCAGTTTATCCTGGTCTCCAGACGGCGCCTTTCTGGCCTTCACTAGGCACGCCGGAGATGATCCAGATGCGCTGTTATTCGACACCTGGGTAATAAACGTTGAAGATGGCACGGACGCACGTTTTGTACAACAGTCGGGAATCTGGGGTCATCCCAGCTGGTCCCCATTTCAGGCGGATCTACTAGATGATAACTCGCTGAACAGTCAGATCGCCTTTCTGAGAGCGACCAATCCGGTCGAAAGTGTACGTAGTTCATATACTCTTTGGCTCATGGATCGAGACGGCAGCAATGCGCGCCAGATCTACCCAGCGGCCGGCGAGAATAGTCGCTTCCCTCGCGAGCAGAACGCAATGGCCTGGGGACCGGCCGGCCGTACTATCGCCTTCGTTTATGACGGCGACCTGTTCATGTATGATCTGGAGAATGGCGAGGTTAAACGCATCACTCAGGACGACAGCATCGCCAGCAATCCCAGTAGAGCACCCTACGGTTTGGCGCCAAGCGAAGCTCAACCCCAGTCAGAACTGCCCGTCGACATCACTCCGATTCCCGTCAGGCCTGGAATCGGAATATCGGAGTAATGGTAAACTGCCTCGGTACGGCCAAATCGCGTTATGAGCCGCTCGTCAATAAGGCCAAATGGCCGCCGGTCACCGCTCATCATTTTGATCATTCTTTTCGCGTTGGCGATAGTCCTGTTGGCTGCTTGGGCGATCGTCGCCTGGCGCTCGTTCGCGCACCGTGGAATTCCAACTGGTCTCCCTGAACCGATAAGCCAGTCTGAGTTTCAGGCCGGCATCAATGTCAATCTGGGTCAATACACGGCAAGGGCGTTGCCGGAAACGCTCGATCAGATTAGCGCTGCCGGTTTTCGAACTTTGAAGCAGCCTTTCTACTACGACGACTTGTTCGACTGGACCGCCAGTGACCGTCTGGTGGAGGCAATTGTAGCTAGCGATCTGACGCTCGTTCCATTACTCGACGGCGATCCAGACCAGGGCTTCGCGCCGCCGGCCGATCTAGCCGAATACGCGGCCTGGGCCGGCGAATTTGCGATGCGTTACGGAGACCACGTTGACCGCTACATCATCTGGGATGAGCCCAATTTAGCCTCCCATTGGGGAAACAAGCCGGTCAATCCGGCCGAGTATGCTGCCCTGCTGTCGGCTGCTGCCGAGGCTATCCGAGAGGCCGATCCGTCGGCAGTTATAGTCGCGGCCCCATTGGCACCGACGGTCGAAACTGGCGGCATGAATCTGGCCGACCCACTCTATCTGCAAGCGCTTTACCAGGCCGGCGCAGGCGATGCATTTGACGTCGTTGCCGGCAAGCCTTACGGTTTCGACAGTAGTCCCGTTGATCGCCGGGTTCAGCAAGATCTATTGAATTTCAGCCGTATCATCCTTTTACGCGAAGTCATGGAGCGTTTTGGAGATACCCAAAAGCCGATTTGGGCCGCCAATTGGGGCTGGAATTCTCTGCCTGAAACGTGGCAAGGGGAACCGTCAATATGGGGCCAGGTTGATGAAGAAGATCAGGCTCAGTGGACGGTAACAGCCCTGGAACGTGCTCGCAGCGAATGGCCGTGGATGGGCATCATGTTCCTTGAGAACTGGCAGCCGGATGAGCCCCCAGATGATCCTCACTGGGGATTTAGCATTGCCGGGCGGAGCACTGCGGAGGCAGTTTCCGACTTCTTAGCCGGCGACGAGCTCGCGTATCCGGGTTTTCATTACTCGATCCCCGAGTCCGCCGGACAGCAGTATGAAGGTAATTGGCGCTTTTCGCCTGAATTTGGAGCTGACGTCGGCGACACTGGCGATACTGTGTCCCTCAGATTCTGGGGAACGGATGTGGGTCTGCGCGTGCGCAAAGGCGACTACCACGCTCGATTCTATGTGACAATCGACGGCCGGCCGGCCAATGAACTGCCTGCCGACGATGGTGGCGCCTCGCTGGTCCTCAATGCACCCGATCCGCTGGAAGCGTATCTAGCGACTGAGATCGTGGCTAGCGACTTGGCGCCTGGCGAACACACCTTGACAGTCACCGCCCACCGAGGAACCGACCAATGGTCGCTGAATGGCTTCAGCGTTTCTTACCGGCCGCCCGACACGACCTTCAATCTTGTCCTGATCGTGCTGGCCGTCGTGGCGATGATACTTGCTCTGCTGGCCATTCAGCAGGGTCGCCGAACCGATTGGGGTTCATTTGGCCGTCAGTTAAGCGCCGGCTATCGGCGTATGGGCGAGCGATGGCAACTGCTCTTGACGGCTTCCGCGGCCGTCATGGCGACAATCGCCGGCTGGTTGACCTGGAGTGAACAAGCGTCCGGTCTATTCCGGCGGCTTGGAGACGGTGGGCAGTTAGCGCTCACGGCCGCTGCCGCCTCGACCTTCTATTTCACCCCTACATTTCTCGTCTATTTTGCCGCCGTGGCGCTGTTGTTTGGGCTGATCTATCTTCGTCCCCAGTGGGGCCTGGCCTTGGTAGCCTTTACCATCCCCTTCTTTGTTAAACCGAAACCGCTTCTAGGCTACCGCTTCTCGCCGCTAGAGATCTTTCTCCTGGTAGCTGCGGCGGCATTTCTACTCAGGCTTGTGGTCCAAAGAATAGCGACGGAAGTCCCGCGTCGGGTAGAGAACCCCGATTTCAGGTTGCGATCGGTCGATTTTGCTTTCTTCGCCTTTGTTATCGTGGCCACTCTGTCATTATTTTTCAGCAGCCGACTGGATGTGGCCACCAACGAGTGGCGCGTTTTGGTCATGGAATCAGCAATCTTTTACCTGTTGCTTCGCTGGATCTGGCTGCACGAGGGCGAGATGTGGACGGTTCTGGACGCTTTTGTCCTCGGCGGCGTTGTCGTGGCTGTAATCGGGCTCTGGCAATACGCGACCGGACAAAACCTGATCACTTCTGAAGGCGGCCTCATGCGGCTACGTTCGGTCTACGGATCGCCGAATAACGTCGCCCTGTTCCTGGGACGAACGGTTCCAATTCTTATCGCCGTCATGCTGATGGGAAAAGGTCGGCGCCGGATGGCCTACTCGCTTGCCCTGCTGCCCATTGGCCTGGCCATGATTTTGAGTTTCAGTAAAGGCGCCTTGTTCCTGGGACTGCCGGCCTCACTTTTGGCCATTCTGATCCTCTGGCGCAGATCGCGCCCTGGCCCTCTGTGGCCGTGGCTGTTAGGCTTCGTCCTTGTCGGCCTTGTGACTTTCCTCGTCGCCCTGCAGATTCCACAGCTGGCGGGCCGCCTTAACCCTCAGGGGGCGACCGGATTCTTTCGCATGAATCTGTGGCAGTCCAGTCTGAATATGTTCTTGGAACACCCTATTCTTGGCGTGGGGCTTGACAATTTTCTGTACGAGTATCGCGGCCGTTACATTCTCGACGCGGCCTGGCGAGAACCGAATCTGAGCCATCCCCACAACATCTTCTTGGACTTCGCCACCAGACTGGGAGTTGCTGGTCTGGTTGCCGGCGCTTGGCTTTTCTGGTCGTATCTGCGCATTGCCCTTGGGCTGCCCAGACGGATTGTCCCTCATTGGTAT
>CP070688.1:3168780-3178744 GCA_020353135.1 Chloroflexota bacterium | reverse complement strand
AAAAAGAACAGGATGGTCCTTCTTTAGTTGATCCGCCAAATCAGCAAGACGCTCCTGGCGCCCCATATAGAGGATCAGCTCTCGCGCCTGACCGCTTAGCCCCTTGCCCAGCAGGTCATCATAGGGAACGGCAAGAGCAAAACACAGTGTCTGAAACTCTTCCAAACTGTAATGCGAAACGATGAAGCTGTGCAGCCTGGCATGTGCGTCATTCATCTACCTGCTCCAAAGTACAAGCCGTAGCATCCCGAAAACGAGATAGCTTGAGCGGACTCAATTACAGAGGACTGTGCAACTCTAGCGAAGTATAAAGGAATTGACCCGGCGTTGTCTACCCAGTGCTGTCTGCAGAAAACAAGATCCGCGATCAGTACGGCGTTTGAACCGCTATCCGGCCGCCAGCCCGTTCCCGGTGCTCGCCATCCCAGGTGACCAGCGGGATCTGTAACTGGAGCGCTGCGGCCACATAAACGGCGTCTGCTCCGCGTAGTCGCAGATCCACGGCCAGCTCCACCGCCTGCAATCCCAACCGGTCGTCGACCGGAACCAGGCGGAAGTAGGGCAACCGCTGCAATCGTAACACAGCCTGCCGGCCGAGATCCGGATTGGCCGTGCGCCGGGCGATAGCCCCGCCAACCTCAGGCAAGGCAATTATCGGCGCCACGAGCAGGACGCCGTCCGATAACTGTCGCCCTAACCACTCCCGGCTGGGCTGATGAAATGCATCCTGGGGATAGAGGGCGCTGACAAAGACGCTGGCGTCGACGACGGCCGTCATAGCTCCCGTCGCACCTCATGCACAGCTTCCAACGCCGATGTTTCGCCTTGCCACTGACGGCCGATCTCGGCCGCCAGGCTGTCTAGATCGGACAAGATCGCTTCCACTTCCTCGGCCGAAGGCGCGGCCGGTGCGGCCGGCACCAGGCGCGCGATGGCCCGGCCGTGGTAGGTGATCTCCACCACCTCGCCCTCCTCGCGCACCCGTTGCAGCACCTGGCTCAGTTGTTCTCTAAATTCTCGCACCCCTAACGAAAGCATCGGCCAGACTCCTTTTGTGTACACATTTATGAACACATTGTACGGCAAATGAACCCTCGCGGTCAAGTACGGTGGGTCACAATCGTATTCTCCAATACGTCGATCTTTGTCCGGGAGCCCTCTCCAGCTACAATTATCGATGGCAATATCGCTTGTCCTATAGAGATCATTATCTGTGAAAGCTGTGCCCTTGAGCTGTGCTGAGGCAATCTGCGTCCCATTTCTTTTTCAAGGAGGTTCTTACGATGCGACGATTTACCCTACTCTTCTTCTTGACTCTGGCCCTGTCCCTGGCCCTGGTCGCCTGCGGCGGCGATGACGGCGGCGACTCCGAACCGGCCGGCGAGGCCAGCGCGGCTCGCGGCGAAGAGCTTTATAAACAAACGGCCATTGGCGCGGCCAGCGCGCCCGGCTGCATCACCTGTCACTCCATAGAAGCGGACATCGTCCTGGTTGGCCCGCCCCATGTTGGCATCGCCACCAAGGCCGAGACGGCCGTTTCCGGCGTGTCGGTGACGGAATACCTGGAGCAATCGATCGTGGATCCCAACGCGGTGATCACCGATGGCTTCTCGCCCGGCGTGATGTACCAGAACTACGGCAGCGACCTGACAGACCAGGAAGTCGCCGACCTGGTCGCTTTCCTCGAAACGCTCAAGTAGCTTCTATTCATGAGTGAACGAAGTGGGCGCCGTACAGAGCGCGGTTTTTGTACGGCGCCCACTTTTTCTGAAGTAGCTGCGCCCCTTCCACCTGCAGCTAAACCTGAACAAATCTCCCCTTCCGGTATACAATCCGACCTGGACTTACCTGCCAATTGATTGGACGGAAAACCTATGCAGGTCTTACATCTTCATTGGCTTGCACCAACCCAACCGGGCATTGCCGGCCGGTTAATCATCTGGTCGGAGACGGCCGCTGCCGGCCAGCCTAAACGCGATCGGCGGAAGAAAGCAGCCCAACCCCATCCTTTCATCACGGACACCGGCGAGCTGCGAAAGCTGCTGGCTCAAGCAGGCCTGCGGGGCGGCGCGCCAGAAGATACCTTGACCTTATGGCTGCCCACCGATTTCCACGGCCCTGTTCCCTCGCCGGAACTGCTCCACGATTGGCAGCCCGACGATAATCCGCCGGCGCTACTACCATGGTCGATCCCCGGTCTCCGCCTGGAGGCCGATCAGGCGCTTCACTTTTTCAGCTATTGGCAGCAGCGGACGTTGCCGCCAAAGATACGCCTGGGCGCTGCGGCCGTTTTCTGGCAGACCGCTTTCCTCTTCACCCTGGAGATGCTGGCCCGGCAATTAGTACGGCCGGCCCTGATCGAGGTGCGAAACGAGCAAGAGTTGCGTTATGAAGCGCGCTGGTTACCGGTTCTCGACGGTGAAGAGGAAGCCCGCCGTTTGGCCCAACTGGCTGCGGCCATGCCGCCCATCTGTCGCGCCGCGGCCGGCGATCCCGATGAGACGATACCCGCCCGGGCCATTCTCGATACCTTTCTTAACCACCTGGTTGACGCGGCCGCCCGCCAATGGGCAACCGGGCGCGAGCTGGCCCTGCCGATCGGGAGCGAGCCGGCGGCGGCCTGGCTGAGGGCCCTATTCGCCCCCGATCCGACGGTACAAGCAGCGCCGGCCCAGTTGCAGCATCTGGCCAGCAGCTACCGGGCCTGGGAACGAGCCCTTACCGTGGCCGGCGACGAATATTACCGCGTAGCTTTCCGCCTTGAAGCGCCCGGCCAACAGACCGCAACGGAAACGCGCCAGGAAGAGGCGACCTGGCTACTCCACTATCTTCTACAGGCGCGGGACGATGCCAGCCTGCTGGTGCCGGCCGGCGAGGCGTGGAAGGCCAGGGGCGGCGTCCTGGACGCACTGGACCGCCGCTTTGATCGGCCCCAAGAGCGTTTGTTAACCGGCTTAGGTTACGCCGCCCGCTTTTTTGACCCCATCCAGCACAGCCTGCGACGGCGCAGCCCCGAAACGATTTCGTTAACCACCGCCGAAGCCTATTCTTTCTTGCGCGACTGCGCGCCCCAGCTGCAGCAAGCCGGCTTCGGCCTGTTGGTTCCGCCCTGGTGGAACAAGCCTGGCATGCGGCTGGGCGTCCGCCTGAAACTGAACCGGTCGTCACCGGAAACCGCGGAGGTGGTTTCTTCCGGTCATCTGAACCTGAGCAACCTGATTCGCTATCAGTGGCAACTATCGCTGGGCGATACGGCTCTCACCCGCCAGGAGTTTGACGCCCTGGTCGCCCTCAAGTCACCGCTGGTCCAGATCCGGGGTCAGTGGGTCCAACTGGACCCGGAACAAATCGAAGCCGCTATTCGCTTCTGGCAGGAGCAGGAGTTGGAGGGGACCATGTCGCTGCCGGAAGCGCTGGGCCTGGCCGAGCAGCAAACCCATGATGGCCTGCCGGTCGAGGATGTGGCCCTGGACGATTGGCTGTCTCGCTGGCTGAACCAGATGCAGGGGGATGAAAAAGTGGAAGAGCTGCCAACGCCGGCCGGGGTATCGGCCACGTTAAGGCCCTACCAGCGATATGGCTACTCCTGGCTTCACTTCGCCCGCCGCTGGGCGTTGGGTGTGATCCTGGCCGACGACATGGGACTGGGCAAGACGATCCAGACGCTGGTCTTGATCCAACGGCTGAAAGAAGAAATGGGCGCGCTGCCGGCGCCGGTTCTACTGATTTGCCCAACGTCCGTGGTGACCAATTGGGATCAGGAGCGCGGCCGCTTCACGCCGGAGATAACGGCGTTGATTCATCAGGGCAGCGACCGCCGCCAGGGCGCCGCACTGCGGGCCGCCACCCAGGAAGTGGATATGGTCTTAACCAGCTACGCCTTGGCCAGGCGAGATAGTGACGCGCTGCAGCAGGTGAATTGGTTTGGCGTGGTGCTGGACGAAGCCCAGAACATTAAGAACCCCAGTACGAAACAAGCCCGGGTCATTCGCACTTTAGCGGCCGATTTTCGCCTGGCCCTGACCGGAACGCCGGTTGAGAACCGCCTGTCGGAATTGTGGTCGATCATGCACTTCCTTAACCCCGGCTTTCTGGGCGGCCAGAAGAAATTCCGGCAGGAGTTTGCCATCCCCATTGAGAAGCATGGCGATGACGAGGCGGCCCGACGACTGCGGGCCTTAACGCGGCCGTTCATTCTGCGCCGGGTCAAGACCGACCCCGACGTCATCCAGGATCTACCGGACAAACAAGAGATGAAGGTCTATTGTCATCTTAGCGAAGAACAGGCGACGCTGTACGAAGCGGTAGTCCGTGACGCCCTGGCGGTTATCGACGAGCAAGGGGAAGGTGACATCGCCCGCAAAGGGTTGGTTTTGAGCATGCTAACCCAGCTCAAACAGGTCTGCAACCACCCTGCCCAATACCTGCATGAAACCGAGGCTTACAATCCTTCTGAGGACCAGGAGCGCAGCGGCAAGCTGCGCCGTCTCCATGCCTTGCTCGACGAAGTATTGGCCGAAGGCGACCGCCTGCTCATTTTCAGCCAGTTCACGGAGATGGCCGGGCTGCTAAAGTCATACATCCAGGAACGATTTGGCGTCCCGGCGCTCTATCTGCACGGCGGCGTCCCGGCTAAGAAACGGGCGGCCATGGTCGAACGGTTTCAAAGCGCCAACGGGCCGCCGGTCTTCCTGTTGTCGCTCAAGGCTGGCGGCACCGGTCTAAACCTGACCCGCGCCAACCACGTCTTCCATTTTGATCGCTGGTGGAATCCGGCGGTGGAAGATCAAGCCACTGACCGGGCTTTCCGCATTGGCCAGACCAAGAACGTCCTGGTGCATAAATTCGTCTGCCTGGGCACGTTGGAGGAACGCCTTGATGCGCTGATCGAAGAGAAGAAGGCCCTGGCTGAAAGTATCGTCGGGGGCGGCGAGAATTGGCTGACAGAGATGTCTACGGCCGAATTACGCGAAATGGTCAAGTTACGACAAAAACAAGCAGGAAGGAGGTAGGCGATTCCCGCCTTCTAAACGAACCATGAGTTGGTACTACAACGCCAGACCGACGATTAAAACCGACGAAGGTATCAAGGCCAGGAGCAAGCGCGGCGCCTTCGTGAAGAATTGGTGGGCCGGCCGGTGGCTCGAGGCCATGGAACAGGTGATGGACCCGGGGCGGCTGCAAAGAGGCCGGCGGTACGCGCGCCAGGGACAGGTACTGGAATTGGAAGAGGGCCGGGGCCAGATTACGGCCAGCGTGCAGGGTTCGCGACGAACACCATACAGGATCGCCATCGAGTTGCAGCCCCTGTCTGACGCCGATTGGGCGAGAGTTGTCGCGGCATTGGCGGAACGCCCGCTGTTTGCGGCCCAATTGCTTGCCGGCGAAATGCCCCTGGAAATTGAGGAGGCGTTCACGTCCGTCCACGTCTCGCTTTTCCCCGGCCGGTTAGAGCTCGAACAAGATTGCAACTGTCCTGATTGGGCCGCCGTCTGCAAACATTTGGCCGCCGTTCACTATATTCTGGCCGAACGGTTCGATACAGACCCGTTTTTACTGTTCCGCCTGCGAGGTAGAAACCAAGAGGAGATCCTGGCTTCGCTGGGTACCGGGGTCGCCCCCGAAACTTTGCCCGAGCCAGAATATGCCCCAGCGCCGCCGTTGGCCGAATCGCTGGCCACCTTCTGGATGTCGGGGCCGGAGCTGGCCCAATTCCGCGCCCACATTTCGTCGCCCGAAACACCTTATCCCATCCTGGATCGGCTGGGCGATCCCGATTTTTTGCCCGAAGCCCGGCGCTGGTTGGCTGGGGCTTACGATGCCGTCGCCGAAACGGCCGTATCCATCGCCTTTGACCAGGACAGGCAGGTCGAAAATGAGAGCGAGTCCGCCTGACTGATAATCTCCCATTTCGCCCTTGCGCGTCGATCGAGCCAACTCCTGCCCGAACCCGGCCGTCGCCCGTCTTTGCCGAACTCGAGCTACCCCCCGGCCAACACGATCTGCGGCAACATCTCGTCGACGAGGAAATGACCCTGATGCGAGTGCTGTTTCGGGCAACTTCGACCTGTCTCCCGGGCAGCAGCTGCGGCTCAGTCATGCGGCCGGCGGCTAGAGATGATTGAACCCTGGCGGCCGCTGACGAGCACGGAAGCGATCCAGAGCTGACACCAATTGTTACCCGCTTCACAATGTTGAGCCAGTCGCTGGCTTGGTGTAGACTGCACAGCACAACCCGATTATCGTCGGCCGCGCGCTGACACCAATTAGGCATAAATCCGATCACAGACACCATCTTTGCTCGCCAACAAATCTTAGTTTTTCATCCTTTGTGCCCCAGAGGTTTTGACGACGTACACTCTGAAAGATTCATATTTACTAATTTGAACTACTTAGGGAGAAGTCACAACGCTAAACAGTATTGAGCCAATAGCCCGGGCAGCGTGCTTAAGGAGTGATCCGGTCCGCGCAAGGGTTTCTCTGGCAGTAGCGATCATGTACTTGGCCCTCTTTGGCCTAGTTGCATGCAGCATTGCCGAAGAGGCGCCAAGTGCGACGAGTACGGTAAAGAGCCCTGTGCCAACTGCGACTTCGCGGCCCACGCCTCGGATAGCAGAGGTCATTGTCAGTCGACCGAGCGAGCTGGCAGAGGTTATACCGACTATCCCCTTGCCAGGTCGGGAGGTACTGTCAACGGAACATTTCGCCTTCTACGTTCAGGATAATTACCGGCCGGTCGACGTAACGCGTTGGGCCACGATAGCAGAGGATATTTACTCTGAGGTGAGCACCGACCTGGGTGCCGATTCGCCTGACGTCATTATCCTCTCGTTCCACCCGCCAGACGACAGGACGTGCCCGGCCCGAGGGTCGGCCTTCTACACAGACCCTGGGCCGCGCATGCTCATCTACGCCGATGATCAGACCGAAGAGAGTCAGATTCTGGGCGTCCTGGCTCACGAGCTGGTCCATATAATTCACATGACCGGGTTCAACCGGCCGCTTAGCGGCGACCCAGGCCTGAACGAGGGGTTGGCTACATGGATTACGCGCGAGTACTGGACAGCCTGGCATCAGACCGAATCTCTGCCGCAGATGATTCGCGCCTATCTGGCAGAGGAGACCTATGTCCCGCTGGCCGAGGCAGCTGTCTTTGGCGTCTATCCCCAGGCGCAAGACATCACGCCAACTGACTGCCTGGCACAGCGGGATTTACTCTACAGTCAATGGGCGGGTTTCGTGGGTTACCTAGTGGATACATACGGTTGGGAACCTTTTGTGGACCTGATGGCCACGGCCGCCTCAGAGGTGACGGATGAGGGAGAGATTTTGCCCTCGCCGACCGATTACGAAGGCATTTACGGGAAGACGCTGGAAACACTGGAAGCAGAGTGGCTGGCCCAGCTACAAGGATCAAGCTAGCATGTTTCACCGCTGGCAGGCGACGAAACAGACGGCTTGTTTAGGTTCACCCTCAAGGGCTGTTGACGGGCAAACTCTGCCGGAGTCAAGGACATAGGACCAAAGATTTGCGCCTCTGGCCACGGTTCATCGAGCCGCTGCCATTGTCCTTCACCGTGGGGGATGTCCTTCGTGAAACAATGATCCAGTCTGTCCCATAGAAGGCCAGGTATAGTTGATCCCGGTTGGTCAATTGAGCCACGATCCTGGTCTGGGCTTCCGCGACGACGTTAAGGAAAGACTCAAAGCGGTAAGGGTTGTCTGACCCATCCAAAATATCGAGTTGGAGGCGGATAAGCGGAGCGTTGGGCATTTTGACAAGTTGCCATTGCTCTGGATGGGTTTGTCGACGAAGCCCTCAATGGATGCTCATCCTTTGTCGTTTTGCTTGGTCTTTCCATGATAAGATGGTTCAAGTAGCTGGATGGGCACGACAGCGCCTTTATCCGGTTGCCACTCTAGAAGCTGGGGCACGTCATGATCGTCGTCATATAGACCCGGTATGAGGCGGAAGAATGCTAGCTGGACCTTTTCGCGGATCAGCTGGGGGCGGTATCCAATCGTCGGGAGCCAACTTCCGGTGTTGATGTACCATTGTCTGTAAGGGATTCGTTCTTTGTCCTTATTTGGATCGTCGATTTCCATCACTTCCGGCGTGTGATCGTGTCCCATTATGTGATAGCGAACACTGGCGGGCTCATCCTGGCCCGGTCGGTTGAGCAAGTAACAGATTTCAGCGGCAGCCTCGTGTAGGAGTTGGTATTGGTCAACATAGTCCAGTCGATTTGAAAGCCTGGTACCACCAACGAAAGCGGCGGCAGCGGCAACCAGGTTGCTGGCCATCGCGCCGTATCGGCCGCGCACAAAATCACGAATGGCCCGCAGCACAAGGTAGATAGTTGCGGAGTTCAACGCCACTCCTCCAAACGTGTCACGTGTCACTTCCGACTGGCTTTCTTTTACCTTCTTTTGGTGCTCATATCGTAGGCTAAGTAATTTGCGTTGCAGGTCTGCGTCAAGAGGCATTGCAACCCGCCGGAAGCTCTCTTTTGCTTCGATATTCGGCTTGTTCTTCAACTCCATGATAGCTCGGCGAATCTTTGATGGATTCGCTATGATCAAACGAAATGTGGCCCAGGGCTCTTTCGTCAAGGACCATCGAATGTAACGACCCACCGGTTTGATATTGTCGGCAAAGGGATGCACCTGTTCGATTTGGGTAAAGAAGTAGCGTATCAAGAAGGATCCCCTTGGAAGCTTGATATGCTGTTCTTCTGGGAGTTTGTTCTTGTCCTCCTCCAAAATCGGTTCCAGGAAATCGTCGACCGCGCTGGCAGGTTCGTACTGATTCCCATGTTCTGCATAGAATAGACCAGGCTCGTAGTAAAACCACTTGGGGAATTCGATACGTTGGGACACCGTATCGGCCTTCAAAGGCAGTGGTTTTTCGATCGTAGGGAGAGGAGAGTCTGGCAGCAATCCACGTTTTGTCTTGTCGTCCCATTGCTCATAGGCTTCAACCACCAACTGACGACAACTCTTTTGAACGGCCGGCCAATAGAGTTCGATATCGTGATTACCTTTTAGTATGACGATCTTATGCTTGCCGCAGGCCAGAAACCAGCCCAAGGCCTGAAATAGCAATGGATGACCCATATATATTTGTCTTAGTTTCCATGCCGTTTCCCGGCTAGTTGTACCAAGACCGAAATCTTTCTCGTTTTCTGTTAGCTCAGATTTACCAATAGTTTTCTCCAGTAGTTCGCGGTTTTCCGGATCTGGTATCCTCGTCACGTGCAAGAAGTCAAACAGATCGCCATTGATCACCAGAACCCACGGCCTCTCGTAAAATTTGTCGTCTTGATAACGCTCGGCAAGTTTGGCATGGTAGACGAGGAATCGGGCAAAGGCATCGTCGTAGAAGAAGTCTTCGTTTCGAGAAAGCTTACCTGTCTCGGGGTCGCGACCCTGACTCACGTGGAAGTCGCTAATGAAAAGGTAGTTGTGGTCTGACATTCGCTAATCTCCTGTTGGGTTTATGAATTATTCTGTGTGTCCCAAAGGTTCTGACGACGTTCTGTTTGCTGAAATGGACGATCTTTATGGCTGCTCATTGTTGCCTCTTCTTACCCCAACCTTTCAGCAACACCCGTAAAGCATTCTCGCCTAGTATTTTTTCGATGAGATAGTCCGGATACTTATCTCCGTTTTGTCCGGCCGATAAATACTCCGCCATCAAGCGCTTGGTCAGCTGCGGCAACTGGCCGTAATGGGCAAGCTCATCTGGCGGATCGGTAAAGCCATCGAAGTCAGTGCCGATGGCAATCACATCTTCTCCCTTCGGTTTGCCACCCCCTACTTCTATGACATGCTCAATGGTCCGCGAAATATAATTAAGCCCTTGTTTTCCCTGATGTGGCTGCAACCAGTAATTCATGAAGATAACGCCCACAATGCCCCCATGATCAGCAATCCATTTAATCTCCCAATCCTCCAAATTATA
>CP070688.1:3154742-3168680 GCA_020353135.1 Chloroflexota bacterium | reverse complement strand
AACTCTACGGTTCTGTTACCACCGCCGACGTCGTCGAGAAGCTGAATGAGGAACTGGGCACGGAAGTCGAACGTCGGCAGATCGTCGGCGGGCCACTGCGCCAGCTCGGCGATCACAAGGTCACGGTTCGCTTGAGTCGGGATTATCAGCCTCAGATCACCGTGACCATTGAGCAATTTGAAGAAGAGGTCCCGGAAGAAGAGCAACTTGAGGCGGTAGAGGCTGCTGAAGGCGCGGCCGAAGAAGCTGAAGAGGCAACAGTGGACGAGGCTGAAGACGAGGAAGCGGCCGAATCCGAAGAAGGAATCGACGAAGCTGAGCCGATGGCCGCCGACGAGGCGACCGAGAACGACTGAGGATCGCCTGTCTGGGACATGGACGCCAGCGGCGCCGCCCGTAGACAAATCTATGATGCGAAGAAGCCACTGGACCCGGTCCAGTGGCCTTTTTTTGATGGGCGAATCATATTATTGTGGACGAATTAGGCACTCTTCTTCGTGAGGCGCGTGAGGCCAAAGGGGTGACCCTGGCCGATGTGCAAGAAGCGACTCGGATCAATAGTCGCTATCTAGAGGCCCTCGAAGAAGGTCAGTACGATGTGTTGCCCAGCGAAGTTCATGTTCGCGGCTACTTGCGTAACTATTCTCGTTACCTGGGCCTCGACCCCAAACCGCTGCTTGACCGTTATGAACTGAATCGAGAAGACCGGCGGCTGGAGCCCACACCACAACAAACGCCCGATGAGGACCTCGCGGCGCTGGGTCCACTAGACGCCCCGGAAGATCCGGTGTTCTTCGATCCGGTCAACGTCGATATCGGCGGAGGCGGTCGGGGTGGTTCGGGCTCGGGCCTGCGGATCATCATCATTCTGGCCCTGCTCATCTCCATCGCCATCGTCGCCATTCGCTTTGTGCCCATGCTGACGGGAAATGGCGATGGCGGCGAAGCGCTTACGGACAGCATCGAAGAGGTCGTGGGCGGCATCACCAACGCCGAGGAACCTACGCCAGCGCCCACTTCAGAGCAGGCGACCATTCCCGGCGCGGCCGAGGTGATTACCTCCACGAGCCGTAATGCGGGAATCGTCTTGCCGACGCCGACTGCCACCCGGCCGACTCTGCCGGCTACTCTGGAGACGATCCAGATGCGCCTGGACGTGACCGAGCGAACCTGGATGCGGGTCACAGTTGACGGCGAGGTGGTGTTTGAGGGACTGGCCCGCAAAGGGGACGAGCCATACATTTGGGAGGCGCTGCAGGAGGCGCAGTTGCTGACCGGCAACGCCATTGGCATATTCGTTACCATAAACGATGTGCCCTTGGGCAAACTGGGCGGCCGCGGTGAGGTCGTCGACGAGACCTGGACCACGACACAAAGCGGATGAGCGCAGACCCACAATCAAAACAATTTTACCTGCTGAGCTTAGGCTGTAGCAAGAACACGGTCGATTCCGAAAGCATGGCCACATTGCTCGATCGGGCCGGCTACAGGGGTACGGCCGACGCGAGCGACGCGGCGGTGCTCATCGTCAATACCTGCGGTTTCATTCAAAGCGCACGCCAGGAGTCGGTGGATGCCCTGCGCGATTTGGCAGCCGGAAAACAGCCCGGACAGATGCTCATCGCAGCCGGTTGCCTGTCGCAACGTTTTGGGCCCCAGTTGGTGAAGGATGTTCCTGGCATAGATGGCGTAATTGGCACCCGGCGGTGGATGGACATCGTCCCCTTCATTCAGAGATTGCGGGCCAATAAACGCCCTGAGCCACTGTACCATCTTCCTGACCAGGCAGAAACCGTCGGCCACGACGAACAAGGCGTGCTTCGGGTGGCGCGACAAGGCGGGAGCGCTTATTTGAAGATAGCTGACGGTTGCCGGCGGCCGTGCTCGTTTTGCGCGATTCCCCAGATAAAGGGTACGCTGGTTAGCCGGCCTCAAGAGGCAATTCTCGATGAGGCGCGCCGCCTGCAAGAGGCTGGCGTGAAGGAGATCGTGATCATCTCCCAGGACTCCACCGATTATGGCCATGATCTGGGGCTTAAGAACGGCCTTAGCTCACTCCTACGAGGCATCGCTCAGGCCGCGCCAGACATACCCTGGATAAGGATCATGTACGCTTATCCGGGCTACGTCACCGACGAACTCATCGAGACGATGGCCACGCTGCCCCAGATTGTGCCCTATCTAGATATTCCCCTGCAGCACGGGCACCGGGAGATGCTGAAACGCATGCGCCGGCCGGCCAACGTAGAGTGGGTCTACCGGACCGTCGAAAAGCTGCGGCGGGCCATGCCCGACATCGCGGTGCGCACGACCTTCATCGTCGGCTACCCTGGCGAAACCAAGGCTGAATTCGACGGCCTGAAGCAGTTCGTCCGCGACTTGCGCTTTGATAGGGTCGGAGTGTTCACCTACTCATTTGAGGCGTCCACGCCTTCGGCAACCGTTTCCTGGCAAGTCGACGAAGCGGTCAAAGAGGCCCGGCGCGACGAGTTGATGACGCTGCAGCAGCAGATCTCGCTGGAGATCAATCAGACCATGGTCGGCCGCTCTTTGCCGGTGCTCATCGAAGGGCAAGGTGACGGGATCAGCGTCGGCCGGAGCTACCGTGACGCGCCGGAAATCGATGGCCTGGTCATCCTGGAGGGTGAAGCGCCGGTAGGCGCAATGTTGCCGGTCCGGATAGATGGCGCGACGGTGTACGATTTGACCGGCACACCCGAAACGGCCGGCGCGCAGGCGCCAGTGCCGCTGAACGATGTCGCTTGATCTATGCCTCGGCGCCAGATGGCCCAACGTCGATTCGGCGATTTTCGGTCTGGCTATTTCCTCGGTGAGACTGGTTACAACGCAAGGCGTCTGCATGTGATAGGATCGATTAGTAGTCGGCAGCAACTAGGTCGCTTTTAAGCCAAAATGCAGCCGCTGGACAGAATGCTATGCTGAAATCACGATTTGGCTGGACGATTTTGCTCATTGGACTGGGCCTGCTGGGCCTGGGTTGGGTAGCCTATTCTCAGGAGCCGGCCGCGTCGCTTACTGGAGGGCAAGAGCTGACCGAGGCGCCCATTGCTGGCTACATTGCGCCGCAGTTTACCCTGACGAGTACGGTTGGCGAGGAGATCTCGCTGGCCGACTATCTAGGACGGCCGGTAGTCCTGAATTTCTGGGCTACCTGGTGCCCCCCTTGCCGCGCCGAGATGCCTCACTTCCAGGCGGCCAGCGTTAAATATAATGGCCAGGCCACGGTCCTGGGCGTCGATCAAGGCGAGCCAGCTTCAATCGTCGGCGATTTCGGCAACGCCTTGAACATTAGCTATCCGCTGCTGGTCGACCAGGACAACAGCGTCAATCGCACCTACGGCGTGTCGGCCTTGCCGACCACTGTATTCATTGATTCAGAGGGCCTCGTCGCCGAAGTGTTCACTGGAATCGTCAATCAAGCGGTCCTGGAAGATCGCATTGAGCGACTGATCGCGGACGGTTAGACTGTCATGTTGCCCACGATTGACATTGGTCCGCTCGTTCTGCCCACGGCCGGGTTGGTATTCATCGTCGGCGCCTGGATCGTTCTGAGCGTCACCGAGAGGGCGGCCAAAAGGCTGAAACTGAATGTCGAGGCGACTTATACGTTGGTGGCGATCATGATGGGCGCGGCGTTCGTCGGCGCCCGGCTCGTGTTCGTCGTCTTGCACTGGCCGGCATACCAGGATGACTTGTTAAGCATATTCTGGCCGCTGACGACCGGCTTCAATTGGGGGGCCGGGGTCGCCGCCGCCCTGTTCGCCGGCCTATTCTATACGCGGGCCAAGCAACTGCCGCCGGCAGCCACGCTGGACGCCCTGGCGCCTGGACTTATTCTGGCCTTGATAGTGTTGAGCCTGTCTGACTTCGCGGCTGGACCAGGCTACGGGCAAGAATCTTCACTTCCCTGGGCTATCGACGTCTTCGGCATTCACCGTCACCCGGTACAGCTATACGAGATCGCGGTTGGCGTTCTGGCCCTGGTTATCTGGTGGCGATTCGTCGATCGACGCCGCTACGAAGGTCAGTTGTTCTTGTTGACGGTGGCCATTTATGCCGGCGGCCGCCTGCTATTTGACGCTTTCCGGGCCAACACGCCGTTGACGGCCGACGGCTTCCACCTCGTGCAAATCGCCAGCCTCATTATTCTGCTCGTCTGCGTTTTTCTCATGGGTCGCCAGGCAGTTCAGGAAGAGAGCCTGGCCGGCGATAGCGGCGCCTAAGGCGTCCACCTCTTATTGCTCGGCCGATTTGAACGAGCGCCGCAGGCCGGCGGCGACCATTCCCGCTTCGGAGCTCACGCCTGGTTGTAGTCTGGCCGCTTTTCACTTGCAATCCTAGTCACAAAGCGGTACCATGCACGGCTGAAAATTCGAGGTCGCCGGCCGAGTCTGGGCCACAATCGTCGATGCCGGCCCAGGCGGCTACCAGATTTGTTATTCATTCTTAGGGACGGAGAGATAAAGTATATGTTTGAAGTGGGCGGACAGTATGCAAACCGCAACGGGACGTATACGGTAATAGAAGTGAATGAGCCCAAGATGACGGTGGAATACGCGGACGGCACGACGGCCGAGCTCAACATGGCTATCCAGAGCCGCATCTGGGAGAATATCCTGGCCGAGGAAGAGATCCAGAGTAGCCGGACGGCGCGTACTTCGCGGCGTAAGGCGAAGACGGCTAACCAGTATTTCGTCCGCCCGGCCAATTCATTGAAGGCGGAAGAGCTTGGGGTCAAGGGCTGGAAAGAGCACGTCACTGTCAGGCAAGCGCCGAAAGTGAGGATCACCCTAGGCGATCGGCTCATCTACTTCTCGATTGAGAGCCAGACTTTCTATGCCGTAGGAACCGTGACCGGTCCACCAAGTGAGCCAACACGTAGAGATCACCCGCCGGAGTCCCATGCGGAGGACCCGGTTCTTCTTTTCCCGCTCGACGTCGACGCGCGGGCCTTGAATCTGGAAAAGGCGGTGTCCATTGACAGCGTGGAATTTGAGAGCCAGCCCGATATCAAGAAGCTGCTGGGCGATCTTCAGGCCTATGTGCCGATTAGCGAAGACGAGTTTGAGTTGCTGGCCGAGTTATTGACCGAAGCCAGCGAGGATGAGGAAGAAGTCGAACTGGACGAAGAGACCGAGGAAGTGTTTGACGATTAATGAGTAAACTGAAACATAGCCCGCGACATATACTTGTGGCCGTTGCCTGGCCATATGCCAGCGCCGACATACACCAGGGCAATGTGACCGGATCCTATCTGCCGGCCGACATCTATGCCCGCTTTCATCGACTTCGCGGCAATCACGTCTTGATGGTCTCTGGCTCCGACGGTCACGGCACGCCGGTGACTGTAAAGGCCGAGGCTGAAGGTAAGACGCCCCTCGAGGTGTTCGATTTCTACCATGGTCGTTTCCTAGCCCTGTTTCAGCGCCTGGGACTGACTTATGATCTTTTTACCCACACGGATACCGAGAATCACCACCAGGTTACTCAGGATATCTTCCTGGCTTTGCTGGACAGTGAATACATGTATCGCAAGGTCACAGCACAGATGTATTCGCCGACCGCTGAACGGTTCCTGCCCGATCGCTACATCGAAGGTACCTGCCCGGTGTGTGGTTTCCATCGGGCGAGAGGCGATCAATGTGACAATTGCAATACCCTGTTTGAGAGCGCCAGCGAGCTAATCAAGCCGCATAGCAAGCTCGACGACAGCGCGCTGGAGTTGCGCGACACGGAGCATTACTATCTTGACCTGGCCGCCCTGGCTGACGATGGGCTGGCCGATTGGATTGTCGAGGACAAGGAGCATTGGCGGCCGCAAGTCATCAATTTCGCCCGCAATCTGATCTTGAACGAAGGATTGCATGGCCGGGCCATGACCCGGGACATGGACTGGGGTATCCCGGTGCCGGTGGAAGGTTGGGAAGGCAAAGTTATCTACGTCTGGTTCGAGGCGGTCATTGGCTACCTGTCGGCCTCGATTGAATGGGCCAAGAACCAGGGCCGGCCGGAGGACTGGAAAAAGTGGTGGTACGATCCGGACGCCCGCAGTTACTATTTCGTGGGCAAGGACAATATCCCGTTTCATGCCATCATTTGGCCGGCCGAGCTGCAGGGCGTTGAGCGACTGTACGAAGAGGACCAGCACAAGAAACTGAATCTACCTTACGATGTCCCGGCCAACGAATTCATGAACATGGAAGGCCAAAAGATTAGCGGCAGCAACAACTGGGGCGTGTGGATGTTGGACGCCCTGGACCGCCACGACCCGGACCCACTGCGTTACTACCTGACGGTGACGATGCCCGAAACCAGGGATAGCGATTGGACCTGGTCGGGTTACGTGGAGCGCAATAATACCGAATTGGTGGCCAATTGGGGCAACCTGGTGAACCGTGTGCTCAACATGACGCAGCGCTATTTCGACGGCCGGGTGCCTGAACCCGGGCCGTTGGCAGCCGACGACGAGGCGCTGCTGGCCGCCGTCGACGAGGGTCTTGTGCGGATCGCCGAATTGTACGACGCTTGCAAGTTCCGGGCCGCCGTCCAGGAGACGCTGAGCCTGGCGACGCGGGTCAACCAGTACCTGGAAGAGACCGGTCCCTGGCGAACGATCAAGAACGATCGGCAGGCGGCCGGCCGGGCGCTTTACGTGGCCATCCAGGCCATCAGCGGCCTCAAGATCCTCTTTGCGCCAGTATTGCCTTTCACTGGCCAGCAAGTACACGAGATGCTCGGCGAAGAAGGCCAACTCTTTGGCGTCCAACAGGTAGGGACGTACCAGGAAAGCACTCGCGGCCATCTGGCCCTCACTTACGACGGCGATTCGGCCGTGGGCCGCTGGGAGCGCCGCCTGGCGCCGGCCGGTCGCCAATTGCCAAAACCTTCGCCGCTGTTCAAGAAGCTGGACCCCGAGATAGTCGAGGAAGAATTGGCCAGACTGGGGCAGTAGTCTCGGTCTGTGGATCGCTTTCCGCGAGCGGCCAGGCCGCTGGTCGAAGTCTTTGCTTGGCGAGAAGCGATATTGTTGGCGGAACGGTTTAGCCAGCGCTAATAGGCGGTAGCTCAAAGGCCAAAATCAGCTATCATGTGAATATGCGACGCCTGGCGCCTGTGGTCGTACTGTTGTTCGTTTATCTGGTTGTGGCCGGCCTTTACGCCATTTACACACCGGACTGGCAGGCGCCCGACGAGCCGGCTCACTACAACTACATTCGGCAACTGGCCGCCGGCCGGATGCCGGTAATCGAGCCCGGCGACTACGCCCAGATCTACCAAAGCGAAGTTATTTCCACGCGTTTTGATCCTCGCTATTCGGTCGTTCCCTTTTCGTATGAGGATTATCAACCGCCGCTCTATTATCTCCTGCAAACACCGGTCTTCCGGCTGACCGATGGCCGGCTGCAGGCGTTACGGCTGGTTTCTGTGCTTCTGGGCGCCGGCGTGGTCTTGTTGACGTATGTGGTCGCCAGGCGCCTTTTTCCAGGCCGAAACTGGCTGGCCTTGACCGCGGCCGCCTTCGTCGCCTTTTTGCCCCAGCATGTGGCTATGATGGCCGCCGTTAATAACGATAGCCTGGCCGAGCTCTTAATCGCGGCCATCGTGCTGGTTTTGGTCGCCATCGCCACCGGTCGCTCAAATGAGCAAGCCGAAGGGGGAGGGAGCGTTGATTTTGGCTTGCGGTTTCTGATAGGCGTGCTACTCGGCCTGGGTTTCCTGACCAAAGTGACCGTCTACATGCTGGCCCCGGTGGCGGCGGCCGTCCTGCTGTGGCGGTATTGGGGACGGTGGCGCGATCTGGCGCTGGCTGGGCTGCTGGCCTTTGGCATATCATTTCTAATCGGACTGGGCTGGTGGATCCGCAACCTGTCTGTCTACGGCGGCCTGGATGTCTTGGGCACGGTCGCTCACAATGCAGTGGTGGTTGGCCAGCCGAGGACGGCCGAGTGGATCGCCGAGCGCGGCCTGGTCGGCACGCTTCGGGCTTTCTTGCAGACGACGTTCCAGAGTTTCTGGGGCCAATTCGGCTGGATGGGCGTCGTGATGCCGGCCTGGGTTTACCGGCCGCTGCTGCTCTTCACTATGCTCACCCTGGGCGGCCTGGCCTGGCTGGCGCTCCGGCGCAGTCGGCTGGATGACGACGAATCGTCCCGTCCATCCTGGTGGCTGGGCGCGCTGCTCATATTGGGCGGCACATTCGCCATGAGTTTGCTCGTTTACTTGAGTTACAACCTGACTTTCGTGCAGCACCAGGGTCGGTACTTGTTCTCGGCATTGGTGCCGATAGGCATTGCCGTGGCCATCGCCTGGACTGTGCTGCTGCGTCCGTTACGGAAGCGGCGTCCGGAAACGGCCTACCTGCTACCACTGGGATTGGCTTCAGCCCTGGTCGCTCTGGATCTACTGGCCCTGTTTCGCTTCATTGTACCGGCGTTGAGTTTGGGGTAGGGTGAAATTGCATTTCACCGCTGAATTGCAAATTCAGCCAACAGTAGAGGCGAAATTGCATTTCACCGCTGATAGCAAAATCAGTCAGCAGTAGATGCGATATTGCATTTCGCCGCTGATTTGCAAAATCAGCCAACAGTAGAGGCGAAATTGCATTTCACCGCTGATTCGTAGAATCAGCACTGATTTGCAAAATTGGCTAGCAGAAGAGGCGAAATTGTATTTCGCCGCTGATTTGCAAAATCAGCCAACTATTTTGGGGTTCGGGTGGCAGGAGAAGTTCTAATGCCAGATAGTCAGATCGGGGTAGATTGCCAGTTTGAGGCCGATGGAACGCTGAAGGTCCGGCGCATTTTTTTCGACGGCCGTTGGCTGACCGTCGAACAGGGGCGACAGTGGCAGGACCATCTCGGCCGGCATGTGCTGATCATGTTTCCTGAAGGCGGCGTCCGGCGGATCCGGCTGCGCCCGGACACGATGACCTGGGAGTTGCTGCGGGACGGCGGGCGTGAAACTCAGCTGGTTTGATTCATCGGCGAATACGGCCGGCCAATTTGAGGCCCTGTTCTGGACCGACCCAGATTAGGTAGTTCGCCAGAGGGCTGCGAGTCGTCGATACTTCAGCCACTCATAATAGGCCAGGTAAACGCTCAGGCGAAAACCGTGCGGGCCATCTCGATAGCCCTTGAGGGAACCGAACCGCCACCAGAATTGCCGCAACGCCTGCGAATACGGGGTGTAAGCTTTGGGCCTGATGCCCTGCTGTTTGAGTATTGTAGCGTCGTAATCGGTGTACTTCTGTTGCTTGGCATGAAAATGGGCCGGGTCGTCGTAGTTGTAATGGACCAGGGCATTTCGTAAGTAACCAATGTCGCCCTCGACGACGGCCACCTCGTGCACCGGCCGCTCGTAATTGGCCTTGCCAAGTCTCAGTAAACGCAATTGATAGTCCGGGTACCAGCCGGCGCCGGTGGTTAGGCGGCCAAAAATGTAATTGTGGCGGGGGACAAACCAGCCCGCTTCCGGCCGTTGTTCAGTGACCTGGCGAATCTCATCCCCAAGCTCAACTGTTCCTCTTTCGTCGGCGTCTACAAAAAACACCCAGTCGACGCCCACGAGGCGGTCCCCGCCTGAGGCCACAAAATCCAGGGCGGCATTGCGCTGCTGGGCGTAATTCTCGAACGTCGCCTGGCCAATGGCCGCGCCCGCCTGGCGAGCTAGTTCGATCGTCTCGTCTTCGCTGAATGAATCGAAGACAACAACCTGGTCGGCCCAGCGTAAACTGTCGACGCATTCGGCGATGTGCCGGGCCTCGTTGTAGGTTAGAATTACGGCCGCTAAGGTGATAGAGCGACCAGCAGCGGCCGGGGTGGAAGAATTACCTGGCGAAGGTGAGTCCATGCCTGAGGAAGCGCCTCAAGGGCGCACGGAGTTTTGCCAGATGGCGGCCGCCTCGCGATAGGCGGTCTGTAGATCCTGGGAGCTGGCCTTGGCGGCTTTGCGGTTCATGCCGGCCTTGACCAGGCGCCGGGCGAGAGCGAACTTCAGGCGGCCATGATGGCGACGATAGAGATGGGCCCGGCTGCGCCACAGATTGACGACCGATCGGGCCGGGATTTGCCTGGTACTCAGGCCGCCGAAGTGGACGATTTCGGCCTTGGGCACGCTATAAACGGCCCAGCCGGCGCTGCGGATGCGCCAACACCAGTCGATCTCTTCGCAGTACATGTGGAAGGACTCGTCAAAACCGCCGGTAGCTTCAGCCACATCACTCCTAACCATCATGGCCGCGCCAAGGGTATGGTCGACCGGAAAAGGAGAGGAGTTGGGTTTGGAGCGCCGTCGGGGATAGCGGCCGTTGAGGCGGCTTTCGTATAGCCGATCAGGTAGCGGGTAGAGATCAAAGGTCAGCTGGGCCAGGCCAGGGAAGCGGAAGGCGCTTTGCTGGAAACGGCCGTCAGCGTAGATCAACCGCGCGCCGGCCAGGCCGGCCTCGGGCAGCGCGTCCATGCTGCCTACCAGGTGGCCCAAGGCGCCCGGCCGGACCAGGGTGTCGGGGTTGAGCAGCAGGAAATAACGGGGACCTTGATGGTCAGTTGAAGCGGCGGCCGACATGCCCTGGTTGTTGGCTGCGCCAAAACCAGGATTGTCCTCGTTGACGATCAGCTGGGTGTTGGTGAAGACGTCGCGCAGCAGTTCCTGGGTGCCGTCAGTGGAGTTGTTGTCGATCACCCAGACTTCGCCGCGCAAGTCGCAGCGATCGAGATCCGTATATACCGAGCGCAGGCAATCAGCCAGGTAGTCGCGCACATTCCAGCTTACGATGATTACGGCGAGGTCTAACATGTTGTTATCATAGATTTGGAGAAATGTATCTCCCCGACTTGCCGCCGACCTTAACGGGCGAAGGACAAATCTCTTCTCGGATGTATCTTATTATCTCTTGGCGAGGCTCCCAAGGGTTTCTTATCTCTTCCTAAAATTGGGATCGGGGATGTCACAAGCGTCCGCTTCGCGTACGGGGCTGGGGACCGGGGGTCGGTCGCTGGGGCGAGAGGCTGGCGATCAGAGGGGCAGAGGAGCGAAGGAGCAGAGGGGAGTCTCTCTGGTCCCGGCTGCAATGCTTGGCGGTCCAGGCGCCCTTACCGGAAGGCATGTGGAATTGGTTAGAGCCGGTTTGGGTTACGTGCACGGCATATCAATGCCGGCGGCCGAGTCGCGACGACTAGATAATTCGGCTGCGGATCTTCGAGCTGGCGTAGTCCAGCGTGGCTACGACGATGGCGATGGCAAGCATCATGACGGCGGCCTGTCGATAGCGCAGCTGCTGAATATTTTGGCTGAGAACGAAGCCGATGCCGCCGCCGCCGACGAAGCCGATGATGGTCGACATACGCACGTTGATGTCCCACCGGTAAAGGGCGAAGGCGGTGAAGGGTGGCACGATTTGGGGGACGACTGCGTAAACTACCATCTGCAGCCGGCTGGCGCCGGTAGCCAGGACAGCCTCCACCGGCCCGTCGTCAATGCCCTCGACCTGCTCAGAGAAAAGCTTGCCCAGGGCGGCGATGGAGTGCAAGGTCAGGGCCATGATGCCGGCGAATGGCCCCAGGCTGACCCAAACCACGAAGACGATGCCCATGATCAGCGGCTCAATGGCTCGCAGGACATTCAGGATGCTGCGCATCACGGTGTAGATGGCGAAGCCGATGTTGAACGGCCGTTTAGGCGGCAGGGCCAGCGAGCCAATCGCGGACGCTCCGCCGCCGACTAACGCCGGAATGGTCGTCCAGTTCTCGGGATTATCAAACTGGTACAGCCAGTTCAAGGCTGAACCGACGGCGAATATGACGATGGCCATGCCGGCGAAAGTCAGGACGGCCGTCAACAGGCGGGCCGGCGCTTGACTCCAGCTCAGCACCGCCTCCTGTCCATAGCGGCCGCCATACGAAGCAGCTACGACAGCGACAAGCAAGGCGGCGACGGCCGGCAGGAACAGGCGCAGCACGTCGGAGATTACGAAGATGAAGTTGCCCAAAAAGCCGAAAGGTCCCAGGTTCTCCTCCAGCGAGGCACCGATCTCCAGGCCGATTTGGGCGAATACGGCGATGCCAAAGGTCAGCAGGAGCAGGATGATCAGCGTTCGTATGGCGGCGATCACCTTCTCGCCAGTTGTCGGCTCGTCGACGCTGACCATCGGCCGGCCCAGACGAAGGACCAGCCACAGTAAACCGGCCGTGACCAACAGCACGATCACCCCAATCAAAAGCTGGTCTGTAACCTCGGCCGCCAGGTCGGTTAACAGACCTGTAATCCGAAGGCCGATCCAGCCGCCAATGGGCGCGGCGACGATAGCGGCCATGATGGACGCCAGGGGTGCCGTAATGGGCTCCATCAAGTTACGCGCGGCCAAAAACGAGATGGGCACGGCCAGGATCGTGCCGATAGTGGAGGCCAGCAGGGCCATGAAGATCGTTTCGATGATGCGCTCGATCGTAATCCTGGTCGCTTCGCTGAGGATCACATCTCCTGTGACCTCATCAGTTCTGACGATATCCGGGTCGGCGAGAAGTCGCAGGACGCGGATCAGGCTTTCCTGCCGCTCCGAATCCAGCGGTTTGGTCAGGCTGATGTCGGTGGCCTGCACGGCAATAGCGTAAACCAGCAGGATGGCCAGTATGATCAAGATGGTTCTGACCAGATTCCGGCCGGCTCTTTTGGCGGTGAGTTCGCTCATGGGTAAGCTTCCAAGGTTCTGCTGACCTTAAATGATCTGTTTCCGAATGCGTGAACTGATGTAATCCAGGATCGTTACGACCAAGGCAATGGCTATGACCATGACCGCCGCCTCGCGATAACGCAGCTGGTTGGTGGCCCGGAATAGGATCAGGCCGATGCCGCCGCCGCCCACGAAACCGATGATGGTCGACATGCGGACATTTATGTCCCAACGATAGAAAATGAAGGCGATGTAGTGGGGCACGATCTGGGGAATGACGGCGAAATTGATAGTTTGTAACCGGTTCGCCCCAGTGGCCGTGACCGCTTCCAACGGTCCCTGGTCGATATTCTCAACTTGTTCGGAGAATAGTTTGCCCAGATCGGCGATGGAGTGGAGCATCAGCGCCAGGACACCTGCGAAGGGGCCGATGCCGACCCAGACTACGAGCACGAAGCCCATGATGACCGGTTCAATGGCCCGCAGAGTATTAAGGATCGTGCGCGTGATCGTATAGGTCACCATGCCAACCGGGTACTGCCGCTTTGATTTCGAAATTAGCGACAATAGGCCCAGTACGCCGCCGGATATCAAGGCGGCTATACCCAAGGTGGCTATGGCGTCTTCCTCGGCAAGCGCCTCGTAGAAGCCCAAGAAGTTAATCCACCACAGGGCGTAGAGCACGCCGAAGATCAATATGGCCCCACCCAGTGCGGTCAGCACCGCGGTGAGCAGACGGGCCACCGATTCGCTAAGATGGAAAGTCGCTTCCTGACCGTAGCGACTGGCGTAGGTTGCGACGACCAGCGCGACTATGAAGCCGACCAACGACGGCAAGAAGACCCGCAAGACATCTGAACAGACGAAAATGAAATTGCCGACGAAGCTCAGGATCCCGAGGTTTTCGTCAATCCAGAGGCCGGCTATCACGCCCAGTTGGGCCAGGACCGCCGTGGCAAAAACGGCCAGCAGCAGAACCAGCAATACCCGGATGCCGGTCAAGATCCTAGTTTCCAGTGGGGGATCCTCCTCGTCAAACATGCGCGGGCCTAAACGCAGGAGCGCAAAAATCAGCCCGACCGTAACTAGCAAAACCACCAGGCCGATCCAGGAGTTTTCGACGGCCGTCTCTGACAAACCTACCAGCCAACCGGTCAAGAAGAAGCCGGCCGCGAATCCAATTGGAATGGCGATAATGCCAGCCATGATGGCGGCCAAAGGCATGCCGAGGTCGCTCATCAGATTGCGGG
>CP070688.1:3144580-3154642 GCA_020353135.1 Chloroflexota bacterium | reverse complement strand
AGGAAGAAGTGACTTACGGCGCGATCGCAGGCTCGCTTGAATTGCTTGATGATACCTATACACGCTTCGTAACTCCCGACATGGCCGCGCACATGCGTGAGCAACTGAATGGCAGCTTCGAGGGCATTGGCGCTTTCGTCGACCTCGATCCCGATGGCTACCTGGTCATCGTTCGCCCCATCGAGGATCAGCCGGCCGATCGGGCGGGACTGCTCAGCGGCGACTTGATAACTCACGTCAACGGTGAATCAGTGCTAGGTAGATCGCTGGATGAAATCACGGCCGAAATAAAGGGGCCTGAGGGAACGCAGGTAACGTTGACAATAGTACGCGAATCGCTGGATGAACCATTTGATCTTACTGTCACCCGCGAGCGGATTGAGATTCCGATCGTTTCCGGCGAGATGTTGGAAGATAATATTGCCTATGCGCGCCTGACCGGATTTAGCGGGAACGCAGCCGAGCAGCTTGAATCAGAACTAAGGGAGTTGCTCGATCAGGAACCCCAAGCGCTGATATTCGATTTGCGCGATAACCCAGGTGGTTTCTTGTCACAGTCAGTGCAAGTGGCCGATTTGTTCCTGAATGACGGAGTAGTGCTCTATGAGCGTGACAGCCGCGAATTGGAAGAGGTGTTTGAGTCGGAAGACGGCGATCTGGCGGAAGAGATTGAGTTGGTTGTGTTGGTGAATGCAGGCAGCGCTAGCGCTTCTGAGATTGTGGCCGGCGCCGTCAAAGATCGAGGAAGAGGCACACTGGTTGGCGACACAACTTTCGGTAAGGGCTCGGTGCAGCAAACGCACACGCTTTCGGATGGGTCGGAATTGCGAGTGACGATCGCTCGATGGTATACGCCTAATGACCGTTCAATCAGCGTCGAAGGCGTGGAACCAGACGTTCATGTAGAAACCCCGGAAGAATTCGGTGGCGATGCCGATACACAATTGCAACGCGCAATCAGACTCATTTTGGAGGGGCGTTGATTAGGTACAGAACCAGGCCATTTGCAAGGGGCAGGATTGGCAAGCGGGCCTTTATCTATGACTAGCGGCATTTGGTGAGCTATGAGAAATCGCGGCAACAAAGTCATCGCAACGAATCGGCGAGCCAGGCACGACTATGTGTTACTGGAGCGTTTTGAAGCGGGCCTCGTCTTGACAGGCCCGGAAATTAAGTCTGTGCGAGCAAATAAGGTTAGCCTGCGCCACAGTTTCGTCCAGCCCAAGGGTGGCGAATTATGGCTGTTTGAGGCCAATATTGCGCCCTATGATCGTGCGGGCTACGAAAAGCAAGACCCGACCCGGCCGCGAAAGCTGCTCCTGCACAGACGCGAAGTGGATAAGATCGCCGAAGCGCTAACAACCAAGGGCCTCACAATGGTGCCTACGAAGCTATACCTAAAGAATGGTTGGGCTAAGATAGAGGTCGCCCTGGCGCGTGGTAAGAAAAGATTCGACAAGCGACAGGCACTGGCGAAGCGAGACGCGAAGCGCCAGGTGGAAAGAGCACTGAAAGAGAAGTACCGGAACTGAACGCAATGACGGTCGAGCTACTGACGGGAAAACAAATCGTGCTGGGAGTGACCGGTTCGATTGCCTGCTATAAGGCTGTTGATCTGGCCTCCAAACTGACTCAGGCAGGGGCCGAAGTCGAGGTGATTTTGACAGAATCGGCCGCTCGATTTGTCAGTCAGATGGCATTTCGCTCGGTGACCGGGCGCCGCGTCCATGGCGATATGTGGGATCTGGACGAACACGTCGGGCACGTTCGCCTGGGCGAGTCGGCTGATCTGCTGGTGATTGCTCCGGCAACGGCGCACACCATCGCCAAAATGGCCCATGGCTTGGCCGATAATTTGTTAACGGTGACAGTCCTGGCGGCTCGCTGCCCTGTGCTGGTTGCCCCGGCCATGGATGGCGGCATGTATGAGCATCAGGCGACACAAACCAGCATCGCGCTGTTGCAGGAGCGCGATGTTATCTTCGCCGGTCCGGCTGAAGGGCGAATGGCATCAGGACTTGTGGGTGCAGGAAGGCTGCTTGAGCCTTTGCAGCTTGTAGGGCACATTCGCCGAGCATTGGGAAGGGATGGAGCCCTTGCCGGCCGGAAAGTTGTGGTCACCGCCGGTCCGACCCGCGAGCCGCTGGATCCGGTACGATTTTTGAGCAATCGCTCTAGTGGAAAACAGGGTCTGGCCCTGGCACAGGCTTCGCTGGACGCTGGCGCTAGCGTGACCTTGATAGCCGGTCCGGTTGCAGAAGAAGCGCCGGTGGGCGCCGAGCTTGTTTCGACAACAACGGCGGTTGAGATGCGTGACGCAGTAGTGCAGGCCGTGGACGGGTGTGACGTGTTGCTCATGGCAGCGGCCGTGTCGGACTTTCGGCCGGCGGCGACGGCCAGTCATAAGATTAAGAAGAAATCCGGCATCGATGAGGGACTGACGATTAGCCTGGGCCGAAATCCCGATATATTGGAGGCTGTCAAAGAGGTCAAGGAGCGGACTGGTTTTCCAAAGATAACCCTTGGCTTTGCCGCCGAGACGCAGAATGTCCTCGAGCACGGACGCGGCAAACTAAGACGAAAAGGTCTTGATCTGATCGTTGTTAACGACATCAGCGCCGCCGACGCCGGATTTGCCGTCAAGACGAATCGAGTCGCGGTCCTAAGCGCGTCAGGTGAAGTGGACAACTGGCCTCTGCTGGACAAGACCGCCGTTGCCGAACGTCTTATAGACGTCGTCGCCGAGCTGCTAGCTGGTAAGTGATCCGGTAGGCGTTAAGCCAGCAAAGTGATAATCGACGGCGTCGCTTTATCGAAATTGGGTAACACGTAACATGGAACGATTCTTCTTCATGGCCGGATCGGTCATCATGTTGTTGGGTGTCGCGGCCGGCGCTTTTGGCGCGCACGGCCTAGAGGATTACTTCGTCGATCATCCTGATCTTAGGGCGACCTACCTGACGGCCGTTCGATATCAACTGATTCATGGCCTGGCTCTGCTTGCGGTCGCCTGGGCGGTCAGCCAATGGCCGGGTTCATTGGTGAACTGGGGCGGATATCTGATTATCGCCGGCGTCATAATCTTCTCGGGATCGCTCTACTTGCTGGTACTGACTGACACGCGCTGGCTTGGGGCCGTCACACCAATTGGCGGTGCGGCATTTTTGGCCGGTTGGGCGCTGCTTATTGCTGCCGCCTGGCGTGGCGGCTGAGGCGGGAGCACTTATTATGCCAAACATCTATGGTGCACCGGAAACTGAGGTCCAGGAAGTCGCTGACAAGCGGAAGCGTGGCGACGCGTTCGTTCTGCTTGATGTCCGCGAGCAAATGGAGCTCAGACTCGCCAATCTTGGAAATGATGTCCTCTGGATCCCGCTTAGCGACCTGGCCGCACGCCGAGAAGCGGCGTTGACGGAGGAGTTTGATGACAGGGATGCTACAATCGTGGTCTTTTGTCATACAGGCGTGAGAAGCGCCCAGGTCACGGCCTGGCTCAGGCAACTTGGTTGGCAGAACACATTTAGCATGGCCGGAGGGATTGAAGCCTACGCTCTCCAGATCGACTCTTCGGTCGGCCGCTACTAGGCGTTTGCTTTCTAACTGAACGGGCGGAGACAGCCTAACGTTCGTGGCGAGCTGTGCGCATGTAGCCTCGGCGTATCGAGCGGGCTTCCTCGACTGTCACAAAGGCGTCTGGATCCGCTTTATCGGCTAGGTCAACCACCGAGCTTACTTCTCGCCGTCGGACCGTGATTCTGACCACGCCAACGGTACCGGCGCGACCCTGTCCCCATTCAACCGTGGCGCCGTAGCCGGCTTCCCGTACCGCTTCGGCCACGCTCTGGCTGTTGTAGCGCGAGATGACGCTTACCGTAGCGTAACCAAGGGCAAGATAGTCGTCAATTGTCATGCCGACTAAAGTGCCGGCCGCGAAGCCCAGACAATAGCCAAGCAAATTCCAGACATTCGAGAGGTTGTTCACTACCGCGCCTAAGGCCAATACGTAAACCAGGACCTCGAAGAAGCCCATGATTGCGGCCGGCAGTTTTTGGCCGCGGAGGGTGATCAATACACGGACGGTGGCCAGCGTCACACCCACGACCCTGAGCAGAAAGATAGTTGCCGCGGCGATCAGAACATCGCCTGTAAGAACTGGCAGCTCAAAAGAAGGCATAATCATTTACCCTGATAATTCAAAAGCAGTGCAAGGGCACGCTCTATTTCGCTGTCATTAACCTGCTCACGGCCGGCAAACAGTCGCAAGAAGTGGTAGAGTGTCCATCTACCCATTACAAGAAACGCCCCATCCTTCGAGCAACCAGCAGGCCATGTCTTGTTCGATCCAGGCCATGGGATCCACCCATGTACCAGCGGCCAGCAAGTCCCAATGCAGATGATTGCCGGTAGACAGTCCGGTGCTGCCGACGCGGCCGAGCAGATGTCCCTGCGTGACGGTTTGCCCGGGTTCGACCAGAATCTCTGATAGGTGATAGAAGCCACTGTAAATGCCCAGCCCATGGTCAAGGATGACAGCGCCGCCTCGCGCAATCAGTTCCTCTGCAATGGCGACCGTACCGGCGGCCGGAGCATAAACAGGAGTCCCACCGTAGGCGCTAAAGTCCAGACCTTCATGGTAGCGATCATATGGCCCGCCATTGTAGGAACGGCGCGCGCCGTACAGAGAGCTGAATTCAAGGAAGTCATTCAATGGCAGTGCGAACGGACCTGACCATTGCGGTTGATCGCCAAGTTGGTTCCATATGATCGCCAGTCGCTCTCGCTCCTGCCGGATTGCTTCAGCATCGATTTCGGCGGCCGCACCAGTGTAAGTTATCTGTTCAAAGGTCCAGTCACCTGGTTCCACGAGCCAGGGTTGGGACCAAAGGGGCTCGCCGACAACTCGGATGCTGAGCGAGTAATCACCCGGCTCAAGAAAAGCGCCGGTGCCGCCCACCGCGACGAACTGGAGATTGTTCTGAAAGACAGGCAGCAGGATGTCTGACAAATGAATGGTTAGCGACGCCGGGGTTTCGACCTCGCCACGGATACCTAGCGGTTGACCGGGCCGGGCCGGGAGACGGCTGACTTCCATCGATGTTACGGCTGCTGGCAGTTCCTTGGGCGGAGAGTCGCCGGCTCGGACGAATATGGGCCGGTACAGCAGCGGTAAGTAAGGGCTCCTGATGTCATTGAGTAAAGCGATTTGCCAGACATCGGCGCCCAGCGATGCGGACCTTTGCAGCACGCCACCCTCGCTTCCAGAAATGATAGTCCCGTTAATCTCGACCGGTGCAGGAGCAGGTATCGTGACCAGCCGGCCGATAGCCGGTTGCCTCTGGCGATTGGGGTGCGGATTCGCAAATCGCAGCGCCTCGACCTCGACGCCATAGCGTAAAGCCAGGGCCAGCCAGGTGTCGCCGGGCTCAACCAAGTGCTGCGTTTGGGGAAGCGCATCCTGGGCAAATCCGGTTGTTGCCTGGATAAGCCCAATGAGACCGATAAGCAGGGTGGCGAGCCATTTCAGCATAGTAGTCGAAGTATATCAGATGGCATTCGAGCCGACTTCCACGGTCCAGTTCCCCAAGGCCGAGGCGAAGTCCATCGCCCGTCTGAGAATGCTTGACACTCATGACGCAGCGTGTTATATTTAGACTGATAACGCAGTGCGTCATAATGATTGATTCACAAGTACATTTTTGCTTATGTCGAGCCGAGTCTATCTAGCACTTGGCGCCAATGTCGGCCGGCGTAGAGAGAATCTGCAGCGGGCAGTCGATGAGTTGGGGGAGGTGCTGGCTATCGAAACGATATCGCCCCTTTTTGAGACTGAGCCCTGGGGAATTGTAGACCAACCAGATTTCATAAACCTCTGCCTGGCGGCGCGAACGAACCTGGCGCCTGAGGCTCTTTTGAGTGAAGCCAAGGCGATAGAGAGACGCCTGGGGCGACAAGAAGAGCAACGTTGGGGACCCCGGTTGATAGATATCGACCTGATTTTTTACGGAAATCAGGTTTACGCTGGGGATGAACTAACACTTCCACATCCGAGATTCCAGGAGCGGGCATTTGTACTGGCGCCACTGGTCGAGATCGCGGCCAACTATCGCGATCCACGTTCCGGCCGAACCGTGGCTGAGATTGCGGCGGAGGTGAATCAAGACACTGTCAGACGGCTGATCGGTCCGGACTTCACATTGCGGAAGCCGATTTGGTTCGCGTGGGGCGTCAAGACCTATATCATGGGCATCCTTAACGTGACACCTGATAGCTTCTCCGGCGACGGGTTGGCAAGGGGGGGCGATTTCGTCGCCGCAGCAGTTCGCCAGGCGAAGAAATTTGTGGCCGGCGGAGCGGATATCCTGGACGTTGGCGGCGAGAGCACCCGGCCGGGCAGTCAGCCGATTAGCGCTGACGAAGAACGCGGCCGGGTTGAACAGGTCATTACCGCCCTGAGATCGGTAGTGGATGTGCCCATTTCAGTAGACACTTACAAGGCCAGTGTGGCAGAAACGGCTCTGGCCGCTGGCGCGGACTGGATCAATGATGTCTGGGGACTGCGAATGGACTCCGGTATGGCAAATCTGGCGGCCGAAGCCGGATGTCCCCTGGTGCTCATGCACAATCGTAGTAAACCGAAAAGCGTTGAACAGCAAGATAAACTGGGCGGCCGTTATGTTGGCGTTCAATATGACGGCCTGATAGCTGATATCAAACGAGAACTGAAACAGAGTGTCGACGAGGCGTTGGCGGCAGGGGTCTCCGAATCTAGGATCGTCGTCGACCCCGGTATCGGTTTTGGCAAGACCGTTTCGCAGAACCTACAGTTGCTAAACGAACTCGACGCATTCGAAGAGCTTGGCTATCCGATCTTACTGGGCAGTTCGCGCAAGTCGTTTATTGGCTACTCCCTGGACCTGCCACCGAGCCAGCGAGTGGAGGGAACGGCGGCCACGATAGCCATAGGCATCGACCGGGGAGCGGATATCGTTCGTGTCCATGACGTGGAAGCGATGGCTCGGGTGGCAAGAATGACCGATGAGATTGTACGCCTAAATATGACCTGAACCCCTCAAGCTATTGTGGGAGCAAGGCAATTACAAAAGCTACAAGTAAAGGGTGGTTAGTATGCTGGATTTTGAGTTAGATGAAGAGCAGAAGATGTTGGTGGAGGCCATAGGTCGATACACCGATGGCCAGGTGCGCAAAGTCTATCGCGACGCAGATGAAGACGGAAACATCCCGGCCGATGTCACGCAGGCCGGATGGGAATTTGGCATTTTGCCGACCGCCATTCCCGAAGCGTATGGTGGCTTCGGCGACTATTCGGCCGTTACCGGCGCATTGGCAATGGAGGCTTTCGCCTACGGCGATCTGGCTGTAGCTCTGGAAATCGGCGTTCCCGGTCTCGTCGCGCTGCCTCTACTGCTGGCAGGTACTGATGAGCAGAAGGCGGAGTATTTGCCCGCATTCTGCGATGAGGCACCGCCAAAGGTGAGCGCCGCTCTGACGGAGCCGTCAGTGCAGTTTGATCCGCGTGCCCTAAAGACGACCGCCGAACGAGACGGCGACCATTTTGTTCTGGATGGGTCTAAGCGCATGGTTGCCCTTGCAAACGAGGCGAATACGTTCTTGGTTTACGCGGCCGAAAACGGGGAAACCCAAGCCTACATAGTCCCGGCTGGCGCTGAGGGGCTGAAAATCGGAGAGCGCGAAAGACTGATGGGAGTTCGAGCTCTAGCTACTTATGGTCTGGAGCTAAACAGTTGCCGTGTGCCGATCAAGAACAGGCTCGGCGGCGAAACCGGAATCGACTTTGGTTGCATCCTTAGTCACAGTCGCGTCGCGCTGGGTGCGGCAGCGGTTGGTGTGGCCAAGGCAGGCTACGACTACGCTCGAGATTATGCCCGAGGACGGGTTCAGTTTGGCGAGCCCATAGCTCATCGCCAGTCCATCGCCTTCATGCTGGCGGAAATGGCCATCGAGGTTGACGCTGCTCGCCTGATGGTATGGGAGGTAGCCTGGAAACTAGACCGTGATGAAGACGCGACAACCGAGACGACCGTCATGAAACACTTCGTCGACGACATGGTATTAAGAGTTGCCGACCGGGCGCTACAAACGCTCGGTGGCCACGGCTACATTCGCGAATATCCCGTCGAATTATGGTTGCGGAATGCCCGAGGTTTCGCCTCGTTCGACGGGCTGGCAATGGTATAGCGGAGAGACAAGATGATCAGCTTTGAGATTCCAGAGAAGATATTGAGCCAACTACAAATGGCCCAAATGGTGGCCGAACAGGTGATGCGCGCGAAGTCACGCTACTATGATGAGCACGAGCACGAACGGCCCACAGAATATATCAACGTCATGTGGCCGGTACTGCGCGAACAGAACAAACGCCAACTCGAGCGCAGCACCAACGGAACCGGCGTCAAACGACGGGGGCCGGGAACAGCAATTTTGAGGCTGGTAATGCTGGTGGAGACCTTGAGCTGGGGTGACGCCGGTCAATACCTATGCACGCCCGACCCGGCATTAGGCGGCGCGGCCGTGGAGGCGGTGGGCACGCGCGAACAGAAGATCAGGTTCCTAAGCCGCTTCACCGAGGGTGACCCGAAGTGGGGAGCTATGGCCATGACTGAACCCAGCGCCGGTTCTGATACAAGCGCCATACGGACCACGGCGACGCTAGATGAAGCGTCGGGCGAGTGGGTGCTCAACGGCGAGAAGATCTTTTGCACCAGCGCCTCGCTGGCGCTGGAAGAGTCGGACGGTATTGTGATTGTCTGGGCTACGGTTGATTCCTCGGCCGGAAGAGCCGGAATGAAGCCATTTGTCGTCGAGGCGGGCACTCCGGGGGTGATGATTGCCAAGCAAGAGGAGAAGCTAGGCATCCGAGCCAGCGATACGGCGTCCATCGTGCTTCAAGATGCAAGAATACCCTACGACAATATCCTGGGCAGTCCTGATGTCCAGCGTATCGACCAGAGTAGCACCAAGGGATTCAAGGGAGCGATGCGAACCTTTGACGCTTCGCGGCCGGTGGTTGCGGCCAGCGCGATGGGCGTCGCCAGGGCGGCGCTGGAATTCACTGTCGACCGCCTGGCCGACGAGGGAATCAGCGTCGACTACACCAAGGCCAAGCACAGTCTTACGGCCGTCGAGCGCGACTTGATTGAGATGCAGGCCCGGCACAAAGCTGGCTGGCTGCTGACGCTAAGGGCGGCCTCCATGATGGATCACGGCCGGTCCAATCGCCTGGAGGCCAGCATGTGCAAGGCCTATGCCGGAGAGGCAGCGACCTGGATCACGCAAAAAGCGGTCGAGTTGCTTGGGCCTTTAGGTTATTCACGCGAGCTCCTGGTCGAAAAATGGATGCGCGATGCAAAGATCAACGACATCTACGAGGGCACGCGACAGATTAACTTGCTCATTGTGGCCCGCAGCATTTTAGGCTACACTCGCCAGCAGTTGAAGTGACCGTGGCGATACTAAGGAATGACTCTTCGTTGGGGGGTTACTATGCGGGATCGATTCCGTGGGGATTAGCTAATATGGAGGTTGCACAATGACGGATCTGGGGCTGGAAGGTAAAGTAGCCGTCATCAGTGGCGCCTCACGTGGTATTGGCCAGGCGATCGCCCGAGCCTATGTAGCGGCCGGGGCCAAAGTGGTCATCGGCAGCCGGCGACAAGAAAATATCCAGCCGGTCGCCAAAGCACTCAACGCCGACTTCCCTGGCAAAGCGGTGGCCGTCATGGCCCATGCCGGCCGGCGCGAGGATACCCGGAAGATGGTAGAGACGGCCGTCGACAGATTTGGCCGGGTCGACATCGCAGTGAATAACGCCGGCACCAATCCTCACTTCGGCCCAATTCTGACGGCCGAAGAATCTCATTGGGACAAGATCCTGGAGGTCAATGTCAAAGGTTATTTCTGGCTGTGCCAGGCTGCGGCGCGCCAAATGCAGGCCCAAGGCGCCGGCGGCAAGATCATCAATGTCGCCTCGGTGACTGGCATTCAACCGGGCCTGATGATGGGCGTCTACAGCGTGAGCAAGGC
>CP070688.1:3132766-3144480 GCA_020353135.1 Chloroflexota bacterium | reverse complement strand
AGTATTGAACAAACGCTTGACCTTGGTCGTCGCCTCGTCGTCGATGGCCACGACCATATCGGTGTTTTTCACATTGTGGATCCAGGGCACGTGCTTGTCGCCGATACCCTCGATGCGGTGTGAGCCGAAGCCGTTGTTGAGCAGCGTCGGGCACTGCAGCGCTTCGCTGGCCACGATCTTGCTGGTGGGGAAGACCTGCTTCAGATAGTCGCCGCAGGCGATGGTGCCGGCCGATCCGGTGGTCAGGGTGACGCCCCGGTAGCGGTCGTCGGGCCCCATGATCTCGTTCAGTACCTCTTCCATGGCCCGGCCGGTCACGTTGTAGTGCCACAAGTAGTTGCCGAACTCGTCGAATTGGTTGAAGATGACGATGTCCTCGCCCGAAGCGCGCAGTTCCCAGCATTTGTCAAAGATCTCCTTGACGTTGCTCTCGGATCCGGGCGTCTTGATCACCTCGCCGGCCACGGTGGCCAGCCAGTCGAAACGTTCCTTGCTCATGCCCTCGGGCAAGATGGCGATTGAATCGCAGGCCAGCAGGTGGGAGTCGTAGGCGCCGCCGCGGCAGTAATTGCCGGTGGACGGCCAGGCGGCCTTCTGTGAGGTTGGGTCGAATTGGCCTGTGACCAGGCGAGGCGCTAGGCAGCCAAAGGCGGCGCCGACCTTGTGCGCGCCGGTTGGGAACCACTTGCCGATCAGGGTGATGATTCGGGCTTCAACGCCGGTTATTTCTGGCGGAAACTCCAGGTAGTTCACCCCGCCGAACTCGCCGCCGGAGGCCAGCGGCTCGTTGTGCCAGGTGATGCGGAAGAGATTGAGGGGATTGAGATCCCACAAACCGACGTCGTCGAGCCTGGTCTTTATCTTGTCCGGAATCAGTCTTGGGTCTTCCATCTGTTTGAAGGTGGGGATGATGATATTCTGCTCGCGGGCCTGCTGTACGGCTCGTTCCAGGCCTTCTTCGTTTATGGTTAAGTCAATCATGTGTCTGTCCTCTTGGATTAATGTGAACGAGATTTCGCTCGCGAAGAAGCCAGGCTTTTGACCTTGCCAGACCTGTTGATGGTCTGCAATAAGCCTGGCTTCTAATGCTTACAGTTCCCTCATCACCCGCCGCAAATCGTCGATATCGGGCGCGACGCGATAGGCGGCCGTGCCGGCCAATTCGACCGACTTCATGGCCCCGGCCACGTCTTTGAGACCGTTGCCGGTGTTGAGGACGACGATCCGCTCGCCGGCCGACACCAGTCCTTCGTCCTTCGCTTTGACCAATCCAGCGTAAGCGGCCGCCCCAGCCGGTTCGCCGAAGACGCCGCTGCCGCGGGCCATGGTTGGAATGGCGGCCAGAATCTCTTCATCGCTCACGCTCACGTAAGCGCCGCTTGTCTCAGTCACCGCGGCCAGGGCCTTGATCCGGTCGCGCGGCAGGCCGGCGCTGATGCTGTCGGCCAGGGTGTCGGCCTGGATGGGCGGCTTGGTAAGAACATCTTCGCCGCTCTTCCAGGCCTGGTACATATAGTTGCTGCCTTCAGCCTGGACGCCGATGAGGCGGGGCATGTGATCGATCCAGCCCAGAGCCAGCAGATCCTTCAAACCTTTGTGTAAGCCGCCGATGATGTTGCCGTCGCCGACGCTGACGACGATGACGTCCGGCGCAGACCAATCCAGCTGTTCGCCGATCTCGAAGCTGGCCGTCTTTTTGCCTTCGGTCATGTATGGGTTGTAGGCTGTGTTGCGGTTGTACCAGCCATACTCGGCCGCCGCAGCCAGGCACAATTCAAAGGCGTCGTCGTAGGTGCCTTTGACCAGCAAAACCGTCGAGCCGAAGACCAGGAGCTGGGCGATCTTGGCCTGGGGCGCCAATTCGGGCACGAAGATGACGTTCTTCTGGCCGACGCTGGCGCACAAGCCGCTCAAGGCGGCGGCGGCGTTGCCGGTGCTGGCGGTAGTCACGATCTCAGCGCCTCGTTCGCGCGCTTTGACCACTGCCACGGCGCTGGCCCGATCCTTGTACGAGGCCGTTGGTTGCCGACCATCGTCCTTGATCCACAGCTGGTCTAGGCCAACGTCGGCCGCCAGGCGTGGCGCCGAATAAAGCGGCGTCCAGCCTACCCGCAGGGGAGGAACGGCCACATCGGGCCGCACGGGCAGCAGGGGCTTGTAGCGCCAGATACTGTAGTCCCGGCTTTGTGCCAACGTCCCGCGGCTGAAGTGGCGGCCAATGAACTCGTAATCGTAGCGTACGTCCAGGATGCCATCATTGCCGTGGTTCGGGCATACATATTCGACCTCATTCGGGGCATATTCCTCGCCGCAGATGAGGCATTTCAAGTGTAGAATGTGCTTCATACCTTATCCGCCTTGCCCTCAGGCGCTGATGCGGGTGCCGGTTTCGCCGGCCAGGGCCCGGGCGATGTTGGGCGGGTCAGTTATGATGACTTCGCCGCCACTGGCCTCCACGAAGTTGATGGCCGCTTGAATCTTGGGCGCCATGCTGCCCTTGGCGAAGTGCGTGCCCTCGGCCAGGTACACCTTGGCCTGGGCCACCGTCATATGGTCGATCCATGACTGCTCCGGCCGGCCGAAATTGAGGGCGCACTTCTCGACCGCAGTGCTGATGACGAACAGTTCGGCGCCGATGTTGGCGGCCAACAATCCAGAAGCGAAATCCTTGTCGATGACGGCCGCTACGCCTTTGAGATCGCCGTTTTCGTCGGACACCACTGGGATGCCGCCGCCGCCAACGGTGATGACGACCATGCCAGCGTCCAGCAATTGGCGTACGGCCGGCTCCTCGACGATGCGTACAGGCAAAGGCGACGCGACGACGCGCCGCCAGCCGCGGCCGGCGTCGTCGACCACATCCCAGCCGTCGACATCGCGCCGGCGCACGGCCGTCGGTTCATCCATGAAGGAGCCGATGGGCTTGGAGGGACTTTCGAAGGCCGGATCGTTGGCGGCCACTTCCACCTGGGTGACGACGGTGGTCACCGATTTGTCAATATCCATTTCGCGAAAATGATTGTAGAGATTTTGCTGCAGCGCATAGCCGATGGCCCCTTGCGTATCGGCGCCGCAGACATCCAAAGGCACCTCGTGCAACTCATGAGATGCCAGCTCGGAACGGCGCAAAATGAAGCCGACCTGGGGGCCATTGCCGTGGGAAATGGCCACATCCCAGCCGTCTTTGATCATTACCGCGATGTGCCGGGCTGTTTCTCCGGCCGCCTCATATTGATCAGGCACCGTGGAGTGGGCCTTGTCGATTATCAGCGAGTTGCCACCAATGGCGACTACGGCCACTTTCTTCTTATCGGACATCATGACACTCTCCATCAAGACGTGGCTATGCCGGGCCCGGCACAGCCAACGCCGAAAGTTGCTACATGGTCAGGGCCATGACCGCCTTTTGAGCATGCATACGGTTCTCGGCCTCGTCAAATACGACTGAATGAGGACCGTCGATGACCGCGTTGCTGACCTCGATCTCACGGTCGGCCGGCAAAGGATGCATGTAGATCACGTCGTCCTTGCCCAGGGCCATCTTGGCCTCGTCGGCGATCCAGTCCGTGTATTGGTCCTGGATTCGTTTACCCTCGTCCGGATCATGGGTGGTGAGCAGCGGGCCCCACGATTTGGCATAGATGATATCCGCGTCCTTGCAGGCTTCTTCCATGTCGTCCACGACCTCGAATCCGGTCTTGAATTTGCGGGCCTGTTCCCTGGCCTGATCCATGATGTCGGGCATCAATTGGAATTCAGGCGGGTGGGCCAGGACGACGTCCAGGCCGAAGCGCGGCATTTGCAGAATGAGCGACTGGGGCACAGAAATCGGCTTCAAGTACGAGGAAGCATAGGCCCAGGAGACGACCATCTTCTTGCGGCGCAGGTCGCGGCCCTTTTTCTCGATGATGGTCATGATGTCAGCCAGGCATTGATGCGGATGGTAGATCTCGCATTGCATATTGAGGACCGGCACGCGGGAGGCCTCGGCTACAAGATTGAGATAGCGGTTGCCGATATTCCAATCTACGTGGCGGATGGCGATGCCGTCGAAATAACGGCCGAAGATCTCGCCCATTTCCCGCTCGGTGTCGCCGTGCGAGATTTGGGTCGTACGGCTCTCGATAAAAGCCGCATGCCCGCCTAATTGGGCCATGCCCGCCTCAAACGAGCCGCGGGTGCGCGTGCTGGAAAAGAAGAAGAGCATTGCCAGCACCTTGTCACGCAGATAAGCATGGGGTTCGCCCAAGGCCCGCTTGCGCTTCAAGTTCCAAGCCACATCCAGTATCGTTTCAACTTCCTCCTTCGAGAAGTCGAGGTCACTAATTAGGTCACGTCCGTGTAAGTAGGTTTGCATCTTGAGTGCTCCTTCAACCAATTACCAGCAACCAGCCACTACTCGGTGACACCGAGTACCAACGCCAACAACGCCATCCGCATTACCACGCCGTTGAACGCTTCTTGCCAGTAGCGGGACCAGCGGGTGATGTCGACATCGGCCGGGATTTCGTCCATGCGCGGCAGCGAGTGCAGCAGGATTGCGTCTGATTTGGCCTTGCTGGTCAACAATTCGCGGGTGATCTTGTAGTTGGCCGGGGTCAGGTCGAGTTCTCCGGTACGCTCGTCGCGCGACTTGGTATAGTCAGGCTGCACCACCGGCTCGACCAGGATGACGTCGGCATCGGCGATAGCCTGCTCGACGTGTTCAGCTTCCTGATAGTCCAGGCTGTAGTTGGCTAGATCGGCCTTGAACTCGTCCGTCAACGACATGTCCGGCGGCGAGACAAAGGTGATGGGACAGTCGAATTGGCTCAGACCATAAGCCAGCGAGTGCATGGTGCGCATGCGCATGTCGCCAACTGCCAGCCACTTCAGGCCGTCGATGCGGTCTTTTTCCCGCAAGACGGTGTACAAATCGGTCAAGATCTGGGTCGGGTGCTCGCCCCAGCCATCACCGCCGTTGATGATCGGCACCGATGCCCATTTGGCCGCCTCGTGAGGCGCGCCTTGTTGGAAGTGGCGCATGACGATCACATCGCCGTAGAATTCCAGCATTTTGACCGTATCCTTGATGGACTCCTGGTAGAAGTCGCCTGCGCGGGTCATCTTGGCGTCGGCGAAACCGGTTACCTGCCCGCCGAGGCGGATCATGGCCGCCTCATGGGCCAGCCGGGTACGGGTCGACGGCTGATAAAAGGCGGTTACCAGGGTTTTTTCCTGCAACAAATCAGTATTGCGCCTATTGCGGGCGATGGGCTCGAGGTCTTCGGCGATCTCAAATACGCGAAAGAACTCCTGGCGTTCAAAATCCTTGATAGACAAAATGTCTCGACCAGCAAAACTTCTCATCTTAAATCTCCTTATCTTATGGGTAGAAAAAGTAAAGACAGCCTGCGGGATGCTACAGGCCCAGTTCGTTAAACCTTGCGCCGGATGAGACCCAGGCGCAAAAGATCGTCACGGAAGTAAGAATATGCTTTCAAGATCGGCTCGTTTTCCTCGTTGTAACCGACCTCCTCCAAAGAGAGCACGGCCGTCGGCGACGAGACGTGCAACGTTTGGGCCAGATCGTCGCTGGCCATCACGGGCACGATTTCCGAAAGATAGTAACTCAAGTGCTGTCCGGCCACGTCACTCAGATAATCGAATATGGGCACCACGAACGTGTCCCCTTCCGCCGGTTCGCCCACCAGCGAAAGCGGGATGTAGTTGCGGGTCAAGATGACCGGCTGCTCATCCTCCAGGAACAATTTGCGGATCAGCAGGACGGGTTGTCCGGCGTCCAGGTTTAGGTCGGCCGCCAGCCCAGAATCGGCCGTCTGGCGGTTCACATCCAACACTCGCGTGGACGGCTCGTAGCCATGGGCCTGCAGCACCGCCTCATATGACCAGATCTCGTCCAATCGTGAGCGGATACGCAACCCCGGCCGGTTTACGAAGGTGCCGGCGCCCTGCTTGCGATAGATGACCCCTTCATTCTCTAAGCGGCTGAGTGCATCGCGGACCGTGGTTCGACTAACACCGAGTTCGTTTGCCAGATCCATCTCGGCCGGCACGCGATCATCTTCATAGGCGTTGTCGAGGATTTGCTGCTTGATATGAGCCTTGACCTGGCCGGTCAAAGAGGGACTGCGCTTAATCATTGGTCGTGCGACGGGAACTAAATTTGTCAGGTGGTATGGTTGTATGACAAATTTTGACACATCATGTTGGCATTGTCAACTAGTTTTAAGGTTTTCAAGTTGGAAGTTGGCCTGGACCCGGTTGAATGGCGGTTGCCCTCCCGAATTTCCCTGGAAACTCTAGCCTATCCACGCGGCAATGGGGGTTAGATTCCGGAGAAAATGGGCGCAGTGTTGCATATGGCCAGCCGATCAGGAAACGGTTACGGGCACAATTTCGAACTTGTTTACGTCGACGATTCCCAAATCGGAGATGCGTAGCTCAGGGATGACTACCAGCGAAAGCAGGCTCAACTGCATAAAGGCGTTGTTGAGTTGGCAGCCGCATTCATGAAATGCCTGGACCATACGCGCCGCCTTATCGGCGACGACCTCGGCTCGCTCGTCCGACATCAGCCCAGCGATCGGCAGCTCCACGAGGGCGATTTCCTGCCCTTCCCGCACGACGATCACGCCGCCGCCGATCTCGGCCAGGCGATTGGCCGCCTGGGCCATGTTGCCCTTGCTGGTGCCTACCACCACCATGTGATGGCTGTCATGGGATATTGTACTGGCAATGGCGCAAGGTTTATCAAAGCCAAATCCGGAGACGAAGCCGTTGACCACCTTGCCTGTCCCTTTATGGCGCTCCACAAGGGCCAGATGGGCCACGTCCTGGCGCGAGTCCAATTGTAGCACGCCCCTATCTATCGGCAGCACGCGCGTTTCGGCCCGTGTCGGGGCCTGGTTTTCGATCACGCCGATCACCCGAACGGTAGGCGGCTCAGGGTTGGGGGCCGGTACGTCGAAGTCTAGCGTCGTCAATTGTCGGGGCAGATGGACCGTGCCGGCCGCCAGTTTCGGATATGGATAGGCCGGCAGGTCAATAGTGAGCTGGCCGTTCTCAGCCACGACCTGCCCGGCGGCAATGACGACCTCGACCGGCAAAGTTGGCAAGTCGCTGCTGACGATGATGTCGGCGTAGCGGCCTGGCGTGATGCTGCCGATGTCTTTCTCCAGTCCAAAGTGTTCGGCCGTGTTCAATGTGGCCATCTGGATGGCCGTGACCGGCTTCAGTCCTTGCTCGATGGCGTGGCGCACCACCCGGTTCATATGCCCGTCATGGACCAAGGTACCTGAATGGCTATCGTCGGTACACAGTATGAAGTAACGACTGTCCAAGCCCAGTTCGGTAATAGCCTTGACCTGGCTGACCACGTCGTGCCAGGCCGAACCTAAACGCAGCATCGTCCGCATGCCCTGACGAACCCGGGCCACGGCGTCCTCGACCCGCGTGCCTTCGTGATCGTCGGCCGGTCCCGCCGCCACGTAACCGTGAAAAGCCAGGCCGAGATCGGGTGAGGCATAGTGGCCGCCAATGACTTTGCCCGCCTTCATGGTCTCGGCCATTTCGGCGTGCAGCTGGTCGTCGTTGATGCAGACGCCGGGGAAATTCATCATCTCGCCCAGGCCGACGATGCCCGGCCAGGTCATGGCCTCGGCTACTTCATCCGGGCCGATTGTGGCGCCTGGCGTTTCCAGGCCAGGGGCGCTGGGAACGCAGCTGGGCATCTGCACATAGACGTTGATGGGCTGGCCGGCCGACTCGTCATGCATGAGCCGCACGCCCTCCAGCCCGAGCACATTGGCTATTTCATGGGGATCGACGAACATGCTGGTCGTGCCGTGGGGGACGACGCCGCGCACGAATTCGGTCACCGTGACCAGCCCGCTCTCGACGTGCATGTGGGCGTCACACAAGCCCGGCACCAGGTAGCGATCGCCGGCCTCTATCACCTGCGTTCCCTCGCCAACAGTGTATTCGCCGTCAGGACCAACGTAGGCGATCCGGCCGCCCCAAATGGCTACGTCGGTGCCGGAAATGATTTCGCCGCTGTGTACATTTACCCATTGGCCATCGCGAATGAGCATATCGGCCGCCCGGCGGCCCATAGCCACGTCGACCAAAGATTGAGTGACTTGATGCCGTGGTTGTCGCTTGATCACCAAAGCGCCTCCATTGTTGTTTGCAGCATATTAGTTGAGAATGTCGTCCAATGTCAAGCCCAGACCAGAGGCAATCGCCGCCAACACCTCGGCCTTACCGATACGCTTGCCAGTCTCGATCTGAGACAGGTACGATTTACTGATGCTGGCCGCGTCAGCCAATTGCTGCTGAGTCAAACCACGGTATTCACGCCATACTTTGATAGGATTCTCGCCGTCTAGAATGGCAAAGGTGATCTCGCTTGGAACTAGCTCTTCACCTTCTTCAAAGGCCTTTCGTGCGGCATCATAATCGCGAATATCCTGGAGCATTTCGGCCGCCTCTATCAACTGTAAGTACTGATCGTAAGGTAGAATTGCCCATTCCGGCTGCCCGTTCTTCTGTATCACCTGTATACTCATCTATATACCTCTCCGCGGGTCGCAATTCTCAATACAAGTATGATTAGCTGTTCATTCTCGGTCTCGTACAGCACTCGCCAACTGCCAACTCGCATATGATAACCGGATCGACCCTCCAGTTTGGTTACGTTAGCGTGGCTGCCATATGGGTCCTTTGCGATCTGCATGAGCTTTTCGCGAATGCGGGCAGAAACTCCTGAGGGCATCCTGCGCATGGCTCTATCCGCCTGCTTACTAAAGCGAATCCTGTACACATGTCTATGTTAGCATAATGCTAACGAAAGAACAAGTTTCCTGTTTGCATTATGCGTAAACCGGACTCAAGTTTTTGAATGACGTATTTATCGATCAAGTAGGGCCATCATACGATCCGGCCGGTCGGTGATGAGGCCGTCTAGACCCATGTCCAATAGCCGCCGCATGTCATCCGTTTCGTCAATGGTCCAGGCGTGGATTTCCATTCCCCGATTGTGGGAGGCGCTGACCGTTCGGGGCGTCAATACGCGTAGGCCGAAGCGCTCCTCCGGCGCCTGGACCGCCTGGGCCCGCGGGCTATGGACGGCTTCGAGCAGTAATTTGCTCAGGACCAAGAGCTTGATACCGTCCATCTCGCCGGTTGAAGTCGCTACTTCCGGGCAGATGACGCGAAATTCATCCAGAGCTTCCTGGCTGAAAGAGGCGACCAACACCTGATCGACCAGGCCATGCTCCCGGATCTTCTGGCAGAAGGGATCGGCGATGGAGGGTTCAGCCTGCTTAATCTCAATATTGAATAACCGGTCGGGAAAAGCGGTGAAGACCTCATCCAGGGTGGGCACGGCGACATCCTGGCCACGGAAGGGTTACGTCTGACCATCGTCCGGTGTCCAGTCGTGACCGGCATCCAATTCCTTGAGTTCGGCCAGGGTCATGTCGTCGATCCGGCCGCTGCCATCGGTCGTGCGGTCGACGGTATCGTCGTGCATCAAGACCAGGACGCCGTCGGCCGTGCTATGCATGTCCATTTCCAGCACGTCAACGCCCAACTCGGCCGCGTTTTCGAAAGCAAACATCGTATTGCCCGGCCATAAACCGTCGCCACCCTGATGGGCGATGACCCACGGCCGGGCCGGCCCGGCGGTGAAGAAAGGTTGTGGTTCGGCCGGTTCGGCCAGGATGGCCAGCAGACCGACGATTACCACCAGCAGAACTACCACAAGTAAAAAGCCTCGCAATAACCTAGAACGCATTACTATTCCTCAGCAGCAAATCACAGTTGTTCAGCAGGCTCCAAAGCATAACATAAGCCAGGATGCGAAGCGATATAAGAACGCGATTTTAAGGATTGGCGACCACCTTGTTATACTATGTCCGCATAAATCCACAGGAGGAACCAGGATGGACCTACAACTTGCAGGAAAGGTAGCATTGGTGACCGCGGCCTCCAAGGGATTGGGCAAGGCGACCGCCCGCCAACTGGCCTATGAGGGCGCCCGGATCGCCATCTGCGCCCGAAGTCCAGCTGTCGACCAGGCGGCGGCCGAGCTAGGACGTGAGACCGGGGCCGAACCGTTGGCCTTGCGGGCCGATTTGACGCGCCAGGAGGATATTGACAGCCTGGTGCAAAGCACCCTCGATCGTTTCGGCCAGATCGATATCCTGATCATCAATGCCGGTGGTCCGCCATCGGGAAATTTCCTGGACCTGACGCCGGATCATTGGTCAAGGGCGGCTGAACTGACCTTGATGAGCGCCGTCAGGCTATGCTACGCCGTCGTGCCCCACATGCTCGACAGAGAGTCAGGCAGCATTGTCGCCATCGAGTCTATTTCGGTTAAGCAACCGATCGACAATTTGATCTTGTCCAATTCCCTACGCATGGCCGTCATCGGCATGTTGAAGTCGATGGCCAATGAATTGGGCCCCAGGGGAATCCGCATAAACTCAATCAACCCTACCTTCACCTGGACCGGGCGCGTTGAACAGCTACTGACCGACAGGGCGGCCAAGAACAAAAGCAGCATACAAGAAGAGACAGCGAAAGTGGCGGCCAATATTCCATTGAGGCGCATGGGTCTGGTAGAGGAATTTGGCCAGGCCGCCGCCTGGCTGGCTTCGCCGGCCGCATCGTTCATTCACGGCCATGCACTGATGTTTGACGGCGGCATGACCGGCGCGCCGCTTTAACCCCTATGAAGATCGTCGTCGTCGGATCCGGCGGCGTGGGCGGCTACTTCGGCGGCCGCCTGGCTCGTGCGGACCAGGATGTGACCTTTATTGCCCGCGGAGATCATTTGGCGGCCTTGCTGGCCCACGGCTTAACGGTGCAAAGCGTTCACGGTGACTTTCGGGTCTCGCCGGTAAGTGCAACGGACAGGATGGAGGAGCCAGGTCCGGCCGACCTGGTACTGGTCTGCGTCAAAGATTACCAGCTGGAAGATGCCCTGGCTGGCATAGGCGCCCTGGTTGGCCCGGAAACCATCGTGCTGCCGCTCATGAATGGTATTCGGGCGAGCGAGCGCCTGGTCGAACTTTTCGGCCGGCAGAAAGCGCTGGGCGGCTTATGCAGGGTTATCTCTTTCATCGCCGCACCGGGCGTCGTCAAGCAAAGCAGCCCGTTCCAGAGCATTACTTTCGGCGAGTGGGATGGGCGACGGACGCCAAGGAGCGAGGCGATCTTGAGCATTCTGCAACGGGCCGGTCTCACGGCCGAATTGTCGACGGACATAAAAGCCGCCATGTGGACCAAGTTTCTATTCATTACGGCTTACAGTGGCCTGGCCAGCGTGGTCAGATTACCGGCCGGCGCTATCAAATCCAGCCCCGAAACCATGGCCATGTTGCAGAGCTGCATGGCTGAAATCGAGGCTGTAGCCCGGGCCAAGGGGGTCGCCCTGGAACGCGCCGTCGTAGCCGAAGCAATGGCCTTCATTCGGGCCATGCCTGACGAGACGACGGCCTCTATGCAGCGCGATGTCGCCGCCGGCCGGTTATTCGAGTTAGAAGCGATGACTGGCTCAGTGGTGCGCTACGGTCGGGAAGCGAGCGTGCCCACGCCGGTTAACGGTTTCATTTACGCCGCCCTGAAGCCAACCGAAATGAAGGACCGGGCCTGATCAGGCCCGGTCTTGATCGCGGTCAGGCTATCGAAGAGGTCTGAAACCC
>CP070688.1:3122917-3132666 GCA_020353135.1 Chloroflexota bacterium | reverse complement strand
ATGATTCTTTCTCTGTGATTGGATCCGTGTTCATTTCAACTCATTTTAGAGTACGGTTAATGGCCACAAATCTACCACAGTGAGCCGTTGGGATAAACCTATTGCTGCTATAGAATGTGATAAGGTGATGATTAAGGTCTTGTGCTGACCGCTAAGTGATGCGATGGGAATGTTGACTATCGGCTTATCTCTAAGACTCATATATCCAGTGTCGAGTAACGAATAGCATGGAACAAGGCCAGAACCCTACAGAAGAAGAAAAGGCGCCCAGTAGGTTTCTCGGCAACTGGCGATCGTGCCTGCTGTTGCTAGTGATGCTGTTTGGCGTCTTGGCGACGCCGGTGGCAGTATTCCATCGCTGGTATTCAGATCGGACCGAGATTCGACTGCCTTCCGTCGGGCGCGATGAGGGGACGATTAATCGTATTGCCTTCATCACGCCAGACCATCAATTGGCCACAATTAACCCGAATGGCGGAGACGTCAGGCGGCTGACGGCAATGAATCGGCGTTTTGAATTCCCGGCATGGGCGCCTGGTGGCAAAAGACTGGCCGTGATTGGCGGTGACAAAGTTTATGTGCTCGACGATATGAGTGGTGGCCCAAACCATAGCGGGATAACCCAAATCTATGAGAACTCAGAGGAGCCGCCATTCTACCTTTTTTGGTCGCCAGATAGCCGGTATGTGAGTTTTCTGGCCAGTCATCCTGAAGGCATAGCCCTGCACCTTGCCGGAGCAGAGAAGAGATTACCCGGGGTGGAAAAGCTGGCCGTCGGCCAGCCGGTCTACTGGGATTGGGCGCCGAATGCCGATAGTTTGCTGATCCACAGTGGGCGTTCGGGCGATGACGCGCGGCTAGAGTTGATCGACCTGGAAGGGCAGACGGCTGGCGGTGATTTCGGCGAACCCGGCGCATTTCAGGCACCCGGCATTTCACCAAGCGGCGCTTACAAGGCGTTTGCCGCGCTGGACGACGAGGGCCGCAGCCGCCTAGTGGTTCAAAATGAAAGTGGCGATAGGGAAGTATTCGAAGCCCATATTGGTCAACTGGCAATGAGTTGGAGTCCAGAAAGTGACCTGTTGGCCTATCTTAGCCCGAGGCTGGGCGCACGCCTGGGCGGTGGGCCACTGCGGCTGCTAGATCCGGCCACAAGCGAAAGCAAGTTGCTCAGTAACGAGAATGCGTTGGCATTCTTTTGGTCGCCAAACGGCCGTACTGTAGCGTATCTCACGTTACCGCAAGAAGACGACAGCGGTCAACGACTGGCCAAGGCCAGGTCTGTAGGACGAATAGTGGCCAGGGCCCAGACGCAGCCGAGCGAATTACGGCTGGAGCTTTGGGCCGTGGATGTGGCTAGCGGCAATCAGAGACGACTGGCGCGCTTCATACCGACGAGCCACTTATTGCGCCGATTCCTTCCGTTTTTTGATCAGTATTCGCTCAGCCACCGGATCTGGTCGCCAGACAGCGATGCTTTGGTCATTCCGCTGGTTGAAGACGGCCGTTCACAAATTGCGGTCGTACCAATCGGCCGTGGTTCAGTTCAGCTGATTGCTGACGGCGAGATCGCCTTCTGGAGTCACCATTAAGCGGTCGAAAATAGAATTGCCCACCCAATTGTGACGGCGATCTCTTGCCAGATTCAAGTCTGATTGGGGCTAAAGCTCTACCACCAGATTGTCGATTAGGCGCACGTCGCCAAAGGATACGGCGAGAGACAACATCGCCCGCTTCTCGACAAGATCTAATTCTTCGAGCGTTTCAGGGTCAGCCACACTGGCATAATCCAGGCCAGCCAACGGTTGGTCCTGAATGGTGTTCGTCATTGACACTCGAAGCTTATCGCCGTCTCTTTCGCCGGCCAGCAGCTGAGCTTCGGCATTGCGCAGGGCGCGATATAGGATACCGGCCGCCTCGCGCTGCTGTGTTGATAATCTTGCGTTGCGTGAACTCATGGCTAGGCCGTCGCCCTCGCGGACAATCGGGCATACGACGACCTCGAGATTGAAATCCAGATCCTGCGCCATACGACGAATAACGACGGCTTGCTGGGCGTCCTTCTGGCCAAAATACACTCGCGTGGGCTCAAAGATATTGAATAGCTTTGCTACTACAGTGGTTACGCCCTGGAAATGGGTTGGCCGCGAAGCGCCCTCTAGCCCCGATGTAAGTTCCGAGACGGAGACTTGCGTCCGGAAGCCCGGCGGATACATGTCGGCGGAGGCCGGCGCAAAAACCAGATCGACTTGCTCAGCCCACAGAAGTTGGAGATCTCGTTCCACATCGCGAGGATACTGGGCCAGATCTTCGTCCGGCGCAAATTGAGACGGATTGACGAAAATGCTTACGGCCAGCCGGTCGTTCTCGGATCGGGCCCGGCGCACCAAGGAAAGGTGGCCCACGTGCAAATAACCCATGGTGGGCACCAGTCCCCAGGACAGGGAAGGGTCGGACCAACGCATCTCCCGCACCTGGTCAATTTTGGCAGTGACGATCATCCAGGCTTTTCCAATGATGCCAGTGCGAGGAAGGGCGGTTGCAGTTCGTCCGGTATGCTGGCTATCGACGATGACCATGACCCAGTTTCAATCTGGGCTCGAACCAGTAGAAGTAGGGCCTCGTTCACCGGCGTAATCACCCCGACCCGTCGACCAAGTTCGGCGACGGCGCCCGTTATCTGTTCTACCTCAGTTGGCATGCCTCGAGCGACGTCCTGGGCCATAGAGGATCGATTGGCGGAAGTGGCCCGTGCAACCTCGGCCGCCCGCTCGGCGGCGTCCGGATAAGGTAATTCAATGTTCATCGCACCGGCAACAGCAGCCGTTTCTATTGCTGCCCGGCTCATAACATCAAATGCGACGGAGTTCTCCACAAGATAGCCGTTCGGTTTCTGAATCAAGGCAGTCAGAGGATTGATACCGGCGTTTACGACCAGCTTGCCCCAGATCAGGCTCTGGGCGTCGTCGACAAGCGAAGTCAACAGCCCTGCCTTGGCGAATAGGGCGGCCGTATCTTCAAGGCGGAGACGGGTGTCTTCTCTGAGGGCGAAATAGGTGTGACCACGGCCGGCGTGGCGTACGCGTCCGACCCCCAACATCGTCGCGCCCTCCGACGTAACGCCGATGGCGGCGCGATCGGCGCCAACAACGGTTCTGATTTTCTCTAGGTTGCCAAGCCCATTCTGAAGCGTGAGAGCCAGACCGCGGGACGACAAGGCCTGTTGGGCGCGCTGAGCGGCTCGCTCTGTCTGCCAGCTCTTGACGGCTACGATAGCCAAATCCGCCGGCGCCTCCTCCGTGGCCGCGGTGGTTGCGGCGAAGAAATGCCGGCTTTCACGACCATCAGGATGCTCTAAGATGAGTCCGTTGTGGTGAACCGCCTGTATCTGCTCGGCCCAACTGCCGACCATGATGACATCCGCCAGAGGTTCGAGTCGGGCGGCAAAAAGACTTGCCATGGCCCCAGTACCGATGATGGCGATCCTCATTGTGCCTGCGCCCCTAACTTCGTTATCTAATGTCCCTGCTGTTCCAGTAGCTCGTAAAGCCTTTGCAGCTCGCCTTCGTCGATGCTGTAGGTATGCTCATCGGCCGGGAATCTCCTGTCTACTACATCCTTGACGAACGAGCGCAGGGCCGATGATATCGTCTCGCCCACTTCGGCGTAACGCCGCACGAATTTCGGCGTGAAACGATCGAACATACCGACGAGATCATGGTAGACGAGCACCTGTCCATCGCAACCGACGCCGGCGCCGATGCCGATCGTCGGGATATTCAGGCGTTCAGAAATAGCCTGGGCCACCGGCGCCGGAACAGCTTCCAATACGATTGAGTAACAGCCAGCATCCTGAAGCGCTTGAGCGTCGTGCAGGAGGCGTATGGCATCGGCCGCGCTTTTGCCCTGAACGCGGTAGCCGCCCAACTTGGATGCTGATTGCGGCGTAAGGCCGATATGACCCATGACCGGTATACCAGCATTGATGATAGCTGCCACGGTATCGACCACCTCGCGCCCGCCTTCTAGCTTTACACTGTCCATCAGTCCTTCCTTCATGAAACGGCCAGCGTTCCTGATGGCCTCAGAAGAATCGGCTTGATAGGACATAAACGGCATATCGCCCACCAGATAACTGCGGCGGGCGCCGCGAGCAACGGCCCGGCAATGGTGCAGCATCTCGTCCATGGTTACCGGTACTGTATTATCCAGACCCAATACAACCATGCCCAGAGAATCGCCGACCAGGATAATGTCCATGCCGGCCTCGTCAACCAAGAGCGCCGACGGATAGTCGTAGGCGGTCATCATAGTGACGGGTGCGCCCCGGCCTTTCTTAGACAGAATGTCCAAGATGCTTATCTTTTTCGTTACTGTTGAGTTCTTTTTGCCTTCCGGAGCGTTATCAGACATGCTCTGAGTCCCTCACTTCATCTTTCATTCGGTTGGCCGTCGATGCTTTCCCTTATCGAACAATGAGCGCTGCCCATCCTTGCAGCAGAACCATTATACTACGACTGGGAAGCGGCCAAGAGATATTAGGCGGCGATATGTGCAGCTTCGCGCGAGGTGTCAATGATTGCTATAATCCTTTGGCCGTCTAGTCTGGACGAGAACTGATATGACGCTTCCCACTCTCGATTCTATCGTAGCTTACGCCACTGTCTGCTTTGCCACAAGTGGCGCGCTGCTGGCGGCCGTGTGGTTGAGTTTGATCATCTGGACTTTTCGAGATATGCGCTCGCGCTCACGAGATCCATTTGCGCAGATCTTGGCAACCTTGGTTGTAGCTCTGTTGCCCGGAATTGGCCTGCTGGTCTATTTCATTCTTAGGCCGCGCGAGACTCTGGCTGCAGCCTACGAGCGGGCATTGGAAGAAGAAGCGCTGCTGCAGGAGATCGAAGAACGGCCGGCTTGTCCAGGTTGTTCGCGGACCGTCGATCCGCACTGGATGATTTGTCCCCATTGCCATACCCGTCTGCGCAAGGCATGCCCGGACTGTAACGCGCTGATGGACCTTCATTGGAAACTCTGCCCTTATTGTGGTAACGATCACATCGACCCGTATCAAGTCGGCCCGCCGCTGATTCTGGCCGAAGATGTCGTCGCCGCTCGCGATAGGCCATCACTCGAAGAACAAGACGAACGAGAAGAAGCGGAATTGTTGGAGGAGCGATTGGCGGCCGTCGAACTGGAATCGATGCCGGATGAGAATGAACTTGACTCATCCGAAGAGGCCAATTTGACTTAGTCACCGACGTGGCCACGCTATTACTCAATAGTCACTCCAGCCAGATCCTCATACGGGCGGGGGGATCAGAGTGGTTTCCCCGGAAGATCCGCGAATGGCGCCATCCTCTCCGCCCGCAACCATGCAGTGTCCTGAAACTCTATTGGCAACTGGCTCAAATTCGGAACATGGTAACGGCTCTGCAGTCCGACCAGCTCGATACCCAAATTTGGTCGTTACACAATGCCCCGAATGCAACTTAGGCAGCCTTACGGTCTGGGAATGACTTACTGCCGGCCGTGATAATTATTGCCAGGCTAACGAGTCGGCCCGGTTCGAGTTGGTGCGTACTGGCCATTGATTCACTCGCTTCAACCGATTTTGCATTCAGGACAACATAATTATACTAGGGGTCAATCTCGACTTGGTCAAGTGAGGAGGACGCACAGATGTCAAGCGAAGACAAATTAGTGGGTGAAGTATTCTACCCATCGCCTGAAACCATAGAACAGGCTCATGTTCCTGATTACGATGAGGTCAATGATCAAGCTGTCGCAGATCTGGCCGGATTCTGGGGTCGAATCGCGGCCGAGAACTTCGAGTGGTTCGCGCCGTGGGACGAGGTGCTGGATGATTCAAACGCGCCATTTTACAAGTGGTTTGTTGGATCCAAGGTCAACCTGGTTCACAACGCGCTGGACCGGCATATGCGAACGGCGACTCGGAACAAGGCAGCGCTGATCTTTGAAGGGGAACCTGGCGACACGCGCGTATACACTTATCAACAGTTGAATCACCAGGTCTGCAAATTCGCCAGCGTGTTGCGGGCCATGGGCGTTAGCAAAGGGGATCGGGTCACCATATATATGGGACGTGTGCCCGAGCTCATGATAGCGATGTTAGCCTGCGCCAAGGTCGGCGCGATTCACTCGGTGGTCTACGGCGGCTTTTCGACAGAAGCATTACACGGCCGGATCGAGGACAGTAGATCGAAAGTACTCATCACTTGCGACGGCGCCTGGTTACGAGGCAAGATCATCGAATTGAAGCAGATTGCCAATGAGGCGGTTGATCGGGCCGGGACCATTCAGACCGTTATCTGTGTAAAACGGACAGGTCAGGATGTGGAAATGGTGCCGGGGCGCGATCATTGGTATCACGAACTGATGAATTTGCCGATTGCCGATCCGAAGTCGCCGACCGAGGTCATGGATGCGGAGGACCCGCTGTTCATCCTCTATACTTCCGGGACTACAGGCAAGCCGAAGGCGATCTTGCACACCCACGGCGGTTACATGGTTGGCACGGCCACCACGCTGAAATGGGTCTTTGATATCAAGCCAGACGACGTGTGGTGGTGTGCGGCCGATCCGGGCTGGATAACGGGTCACAGTTACATTGTTTATTCTCCTCTAGTACTGGGGGCGACCAGTTTCATGTACGAAGGCGCGCCTACTTATCCATATCCGGATAGATGGTGGCAAATGGTGGCCAAATACCAGATCACCATTCTTTACACGGCGCCAACGGCGATTCGCGGCCTAATGCGATTTGGTAGAAGCTGGCCGGCGCGGCACGATCTTTCCAGTCTGCGTTTGCTAGGGACGGTTGGCGAGCCGATCAATCCGGAGGCGTGGCGATGGTACCATCGCGTTATCGGCCAGGAGCGATGTCCGATCATGGACACTTGGTGGCAGACAGAAACGGGCAACTTCATGATCACTCCCATACCGAGCATGGCTTTGAAGCCTGGCTCGGCCACAAAGCCGTTTCCGGGCGTCGAAGTCGACGTCGTGGATGAAGAGGGCGATCCGGTTCCACCCGGCGAGGAAGGTTACTTGGTAATCAAAACGCCCTGGCCGGCCATGTTGCGGACGGTGTACCAGGATCCAGACCGTTATGTGGAACAGTATTGGAGCAGGTTTGCCGACCAGGGCTGGTACTTGCCGGGCGACAGCGCCAAAAAGGACGAAGATGGCTACATCTGGGTGATTGGCCGGATCGACGACGTTATTAAGGTCTCAGGTTATCGACTGGGCACAGCCGAAATTGAAAGCGCGTTGGTCAGCCACCCGGCCGTGGCCGAGGCCGCAGTTATCGGCGTGCCGGACGAATTGCGCGGCAACATCATCAAGAGTTATTGCATCTTGCGTCAGGGCTTCGAGAGCAGCGAACGACTGGAGAAAGAATTGAAGGATCATGTTGGGCATGAGATGGGCCCTATCGCCAAGCCGACGACAGTCGATATTGTGGACAGTTTGCCTAAAACACGCTCAGGAAAGATCATGCGCCGTGTTCTTAAGGCCGAGGTCCTCGGCGAGGAATTGGGTGATTTGTCAACGCTGGCCGATTAGTTGTCACGGGTGAGTCTTTTTGTTATCCAGTTCAAACGGCATGGGTGCCGGACCGGCCGGCGCCTTTTTGACATCGTTTGTGACATTCGTTACAATCGACTCGTTCTTTACCTCATTGCTTCAAGATGAAGCACGAAATAGAGCGTGTAAACCAAAGCGGGTTATGCCCGCTTATTTTTCGCCCCGATCTTTGACAGGTAGAGAACCGGGGGGCGATTGTCGTGACTCTTAATCGCTAATGGAGGAAGTAATGATTTCTAGCGAGTCCGCGCAAAGCGCTGAAACCGTGCGCGCGTCGCTGCCGCTGATCTGGTGGCTGGGGCCCATTACGGCGCTCATAGCCCTTGTATTCGCATACTATTTCTATCGCCAACTCATGCGGCGCAGCGAGGGCACCGAGAGAATGATTGACATCGCCCAAGCGATTCGTGAGGGCGCCACAGCATATCTGACCCGACAATACCGAGTGGTCGGCATTGTCTTCTTTATTCTTTTTGTACTCTTCCTGGTGTTATCTCTGTTGCGGCTGCAAAATCCGATAGTGCCGGTTGCGTTCTTGACCGGCGGGTTCTTCTCTGCCCTCTGTGGTTATATCGGCATGAAGACTGCCACCAACGCCTCTGCCAGGGCCGCGAATGCAGCCAGCCAAAGTTTGAACGGCGGTTTGCAGGTAGCGCTACGGGCCGGCGCTGTCATGGGTCTGGTGGTGGTAGGCTTCGCGTTGCTGGATATCACCGCCTGGTTTCTTATACTCTATTATGCCGTGCCGGCTGTCGTTCAGGATGGCGGGAGCATTTTTGGATTTCTGATTACCGGAAATCCACTGGTGCAAATCACGGCGACAATGTTAAGCTTCGGCATGGGCGCCTCGACACAGGCCTTGTTCGCTCGTGTTGGCGGCGGAATCTTCACCAAGGCGGCCGATGTGGGCGCCGATCTGGTGGGTAAGGTAGAAGCCGGCATCCCGGAAGATGATCCGCGCAACCCGGCTACCGTTGCGGATAACGTGGGTGACAATGTGGGCGATGTGGCCGGCATGGGCGCCGATCTCTACGAATCATATGCCGGTTCAATTCTGGCAACATCCGCCTTGGGCGTGGCTGCGGTGGCCGCGGCCGTTTCCACTTTCTTTGATGGATCCGATCCTACCCTGCAGCAGGTCATGGAGCTTCAATTGCGCTACCTGGCTACGCCGATTGCCGTGGCCGCCATTGGCATAGTTTTATCAATCATCGGCGTTTACCTTGTGAGGGCGGATGAGGGTGCCAGCCAGTCACAGTTGATCGGCGCATTGGGTCGCGGTCTCTATGGCAGTTCCTTGGGCATAGCCATTCTTTCGCTGCCGGTGGTATTTATCCTTGATTTGCCTAATAAGTGGGCGGTGTGGATCAGCATACTGGTCGGACTGGTCGTGGGCCTGGTTATCGGCCGATCGACTGAGTTCTATACGTCTCATGCTTACAAGCCTACACAAAATATCGCCGAACAAGCGTCGACAAGTTCGGCGACCTCGATGATTGAGGGCTTGGCCGTAGGTATGGAGTCAACCGGCATACCGGTCGTCTCCATAGTCGTTGGTATCGCCGTGAGCTTCTATGTGATGGGCGGTACTACAAATGTAACCATGGGCCTTTACGGAGCGGGAATCGCCGCGGTGGGCATGTTGTCGACATTGGGATTCACGCTGGCCACTGATGCCTACGGTCCTATTGCCGATAATGCCGGCGGCAACGCCGAAATGTCGGGGCTTGGGCCGGAGGTTCGCCAGCGGACAGATCAGCTTGATGCGGTTGGCAATACGACGGCGGCGATCGGCAAGGGTTTTGCCATCGGCTCGGCCGCCCTAACTTCGCTGGCCCTTTTGGCGGCCTATTTGGAAGAAGTTCGCCTGGGCCTGACGTTGCACGGAGGAGACGAGAGTTTGCCGGTATTGGCCGGTCGATCCATTGCCGAGTGGACTATGTCGGACTTCATGAGTTACTTCAATGTGACCATGATCAACCCGGCCGTTCTCATCGGCGTGTTTTCCGGCGCCGCCACGGCATTTTACTTTTCATCGATGACCATGCGAGCCGTCGGCCGGGCGGCCGGGGACATGGTCGAAGAGGTTCGGCGCCAATTCCGGGAGTCGCCCGGGATTCTGGAAGGAACGACACGTCCTGACT
>CP070688.1:3101939-3122817 GCA_020353135.1 Chloroflexota bacterium | reverse complement strand
CCAGGTATTGGGTGTTATGGATGCACCACAAGTGGCCTTGGAGACGACCCGATCGACTGAACCTGGCGTATTAAAGGCGGTTGGCGACGATAGTTTCTTGCATATCATAATGCCCATGCATTTCGGGCGCTGATCGCCAGCCGCTTACCCCGGTTGGATCACGCTAGTCCAGGACCTCCAGCACTTTCTGGTATAGTGCGGTGGCGTGTAGATCGTCCAACGTGTTGCACGGGGCATCCAGGTTATCGGCCAGTAACTGAGCCAGGCCCTGGTCAAAAGCCGCATGTTCCATGTTGATCACCACAGATCGGATACCATTGTCCCTAATGAGCCTGGCGATCTTATGCGCTTCCTCCTGGGGAGGGAGATTGGACATGCTAACGTTTCCGGCGCCATCGGTGAGCAATATCATGAGCGGCATGACATCCGGATGGAGATGCGCTTCTTTGCGGAAGACCTCGAAGGCCAGGAGCAATCCGGCCGACAAAGGAGTTTTGCCGCCCACCGCGATGTCGGCCAGCGCATCGCGGGCTAGCTGAACGGAGTTGGTTGGCGACAGAACCATCCGGGCATCATTTTTGTTGAAGACAACCAATCCCACCCGATCACGCCGCTGGTAGGCATCGGTCAGGAGAGACATGATCGCCCCTTTGGTTGCCTCCATACGCTCGGCTACGGCCATGCTCCAGCTGGCGTCGACTACGAACATGACAAGGTTGGCCGAGCGCCGCACTCTTACCTTCTCCCTCAAATCTTGCCTCTTAAGCGCTAAGGCCATCTGTGAGCGATCTCGATCACGTTGGTGGGGTGCGGCCGCTCTCAGCGTCGCGTCGAAGGCTAGATCGGTTACTTTGTCCTTGGTAGGTAAACGGGACTGGATATACCGGCCGCGCTTGCGATCGGTCTTTGTGCGCGATCGGCGGCCGGCTGAACGGCGCGTCAGGCGGTCGAGCTGCGTGTCAAGCCGACGGGCCATGAATTCTTGCCCTGAGTCTACGTCTTGACCGCCCTCCCACCATTGACTATCCTGGGCCGATTGGGGCACAGATTGGGGGCCGGCATCCGTTTGGGAGACATCTGAACCTTCAGAGGACTCCTCGCTATCTAAGCTTTTTTTTTACCTGACGGGACTTCTTCGGACTGTTCTGCCTCTTCGCCGAATTCGCCTTCACCCCATTCGCTGGTCACTTCCTCCAATCGTTCTTGCAGTTCGTAGGCGCCAATGGCCGATTGCTGGAATGGCTGGGCCTTGATTCGGTGGGGCAGGGCAAGTTCAGCGGCGAGGATGATGTCCTCTTCGATGATGTCGTTACGGCCATGGAAGGCCGCGTGAGCTTGCGCGCCGCGCAAGATCACCAGATCGGCGCGGTGACCATCCACTTTCATGGAAGCCGTCAGGGCGGCGATAGCCGCCAGATTGCGCCGGGTATAGCGCACATGATGAACCTGTTCGCGGGCGCGGGCGATCTGGTCGGAAAGCTGCTGCTCCTGATCGCGCCACTGAGTGCGGAATTCATCCGGATTGCTCTCGAAGTTAATACGTCGTTCCATGATCTGCATGCGCTGCTCAGGATCGAGCAGGCCGCTTATGTGAACTGAGAAAGCGAATCGATCGAGCAGTTGCGGCCGTATGTCGCCTTCTTCAGGATTCATTGTCCCAACCAGGATGAACTTGGCCGGATGGCTAAAACTGATGCCCTCACGCTCAACCACGTTGACGCCCATAGCCGCTGAATCCAATAACAGATCGACCACGTGGTCATCCAGTAGGTTGACTTCGTCCACATAGAGCAGCCCGCGATTGGCCGAAGCCAATACACCTGGTTCGAAGTGTTTCTCGCCTTTTTGAATGGCCTGTTCGATGTCCAATGTGCCGACGACACGATCCTCCGTGGCGCTGACCGGTAGGTCGACAAACGAGGTCAGGCGGGTCAATGTTTCTAGCTGGCCGTTTGAATGACGAACGCGGCAATCGTCGCACCACTCGTTCGGCCGCCACGGATCGCATCCGAAATGGCAATCGCCGATGACCTCGATATCAGGTAGCAGAGCCGCGAGCGCCCGGGCGGCCGTCGACTTCGCCGTGCCGCGCTCTCCGCGGATCAGCACGCCGCCTATCTGTGGGCTGACCGCGTTAAGGATGAGCGCACGTTTCATGCGCTCTTGGCCGACTATCGCGGTGAAGGGAAATACTGCTCGTGGCATCAATTTGCTCCGATTCCTAAGTGGTGCTGATTATACTGAATGCGGCAAGTGCGACAAGATGGCCGGAGACCCACCAGGCTATCTACAAGATGCGACGCCCAACTACCTCGGCAATGCGCTTCATCTCTTCGACCAATTGCCCAAATCGCCTGGGTTTCAGCGACTGTACGCCGTCGGAAAGGGCCTCTTCCGGGCGCGGGTGAACCTCGATAATGAGACCGTCGGCGCCTGCGGCCACTGCCGCCCTGGCGGCGGCGGCCACATATTCCCATTTGCCGGTAGCATGACTAGGATCGGCTATGATCGGCAGGTGGGAAACTTGCTTTACCACGGCAATCGCATTGATGTCGAAAGTGTTGCGCGTGTACCGTTCAAAGGTCCGGATACCCCGCTCGCAGAGCATTACCCGCGCGTTGCCATGGCTGAGGATATATTCGGCGCACATGAGCCATTCTTTCATCAGACTGCTCATGCCGCGCTTGAGCATTACCGGATGTTGGGCTTCTCCGACCGCGTGCAGCAAGGCGTAGTTCTGCATGTTACGAGCGCCTATCTGTAGGATATCAGCGTATTCGCAGACGAGCGGCACCAGCGCTGGCTCCATAACCTCGGTGACGATTGGTAAACCGGTTTGCTCCCTGGCCTCGGCCAAATACTTGAGACCCTCTTCGCCCAAGCCCTGAAAGGAATAGGGTGACGTGCGCGGCTTGAAGGCTCCGCCGCGCAAGATATGAGCACCGGCTTCCTTACAGGCATGAGCGGTCTCAATTATTTGGCTGCGGCTCTCGACCGAGCATGGTCCGGCCATCAAGATGACTTCATCGCCGCCTACCATATGCTGGCCGATGGGAAAAGTCGTGCCAGTGGGTTTGAAATCACGACTGGCCAATTTGAAGGGCTCCAAGACGGGAACGCATCGTTCGACTCCAGGCATTCTTTCAAGCTGGTCGCGTTCGATGGGCCGGCCGTCACCAATGATCCCGATAATCGTCCGTTCTTCGCCTTCGGAAAGATGAACCCGGTATCCGGCATCTTCTACCTTGGTTATGACGGCCGAAATGTTGCTCATTTTGGCCTGAGACTTCATTATTACGATCATCATCTTGTTGTCCCTGTCTCTAACAACTTGGATGGCCCAAACGCCAACCGCTAGAGATCCAACTTCTTGAAATTGACCGCCGCTTCTATATCCTCAATTGGGATCTCCGGCAACTCGTTACGATCCGGCCGCAGATTCTTCGCACCGCGCAGATAGACATGGACGATGTCGTCTGGGCCGCGGGTCGTGTTCCAGTGCACAAGAATCCTGATGCAGCGCTCCAGGCCACCCGGCACTTCCATCTCATTACCGCAGAGAAGCGCCGCATCATACCACCCCAGCTGCCTGGCCGCCAATGCCGGGTATGTGGCGTCAAGATCCCTGGTAGTGGTGAATATGGCGCTAGCCACATCGTCGACATCGATGTCATTGGCCCTGATAATGATAAAAAGCAATTCTCGGGTTGCCGAAAGAATTGCCTCGGCCGTGTTCTCCTCTACTGTCGTCGCCCCACGTATTCCGCGACACAACAATGGACCTTCGAGTTGTTCCTGCCCATTCTGGGAAATCTCTGCAGCGTTCATAACCAAATCTCGTCCTAACTACGGGTTGCCAACAAACAACAAAAAAGGACCCGGCGCTTACCGCCGCGTCCTGCGCTATCGTCGTTTCCTGCCTGTTCTACTAGTTAGTGAACCAAGGAAGCCTCCGCGCACAGCCAGAGCGGCGATTGAGAGCTATAAAAGGCGAAATAGCTGAGACGGACCAAGGTTTCACTCATGACCGGGGCATGATAGCACCATGACCGGCGGACGTCAAGGAAGGGCGGATGGGCGGATGGCTTACGGCGTAGGTGTAGGAACCACCTGTATCGGAAAGTCGTATCCTGGAATGGTGTTCACGACCGCCAGGTACATCTCGACGATTGTCTGACTACTGGTGAAATAGCCACTGAGCATGTCTTGCAGCAAGGGTGCAATGAGCAACTCCTCATAAAGAGACGTTACCAGGCTACCTTGCTGATTGGCCAGGCCCCAACGATCGGCCGCAGCCACGTCTTGGCTCAACCGGGTCGCGATATCGATCCCATAAATATCGGCCAGCGTTGCGCCATCCGGCGTAAGCGGCGTTTGAGACCACTGATCCACGAAAAGTGTCGCGTCGTTCTGTGTGCCAACACGCATGGGAACTTTGAGCTCGGGATTAACCGCCAGCCACTGGGGGTATAGCTCATCAAACCAGTACTCTGCGAAAGACATTGCGGCTGGACGATCGGCCGCACTTGTGATTCCCAGGGCAGTGATGGATGAGAAATTGGCCGGCGTCGCCAAATCGCTTGCCCCTTGAACCTTGGTGACTAAGCCAGAGTTCGTGGCCAGATAGTCGGCCACCGTGCACTGTGGGCAGGAAGGCCGGTCAGTGACCGATAATCCGGCGATGGCCGGCAGGACGGCCGGAGACGCGGCGATGATTCCTGTGCGACCAGATAGATAGCCGCTCAAGGCGCTGATGTCTGTTTGTAGGCCGATCGGGCTGTAGTCATTGATCAAGGCCCTATAAAACTCCAGGGCCTCAAGGCAGGCCGGCTGCAGTAAAGTGACTTCGCCCTCGGGACTGGCCAGCCGGCAGCCATTGGCGATCGCCAAGTGCTCGAAGACATGCTGGGTGCTGACCAGCGACGAATCGGTAGGAACAATGAGCCCGGAAATCGGCGAGTCGGTTTCATGAATGGCTTCGGCCGCAGCCGCCAGATCCGTGTAGGTCGCCGGCGGCGGCAAGTCCAACTCATCAAACCAGTCCGTACGATAGATCAACAGCTGCTGCCATCCGTCACTCGGCAGCGCTGCCACCAGGCCGTCATTGCCGTCGACTTCGAGTTGGGCCACTGCGTCAGTGTCAAAAGTCTCTCGTCCCAAGTTCTGAAGCACGGCCGTTGCGGCCTCCGAATCGAGGACGCCTCGGTCGGCCCATCCGTGACTCAACTCTGCCGGGTGCAAGACCAGATCGGGCAGTGTGTTGGATAAGACAGCACTGGCCATTAGTTCGGGTAGCAGGCGATTTGCGACCCGAACAACCTCCACCTGAATTCCGGTTTCGGCCGAGAAGTCAGCGGCCCCTTGCTCCAGCATCTCGACGCCGGAACCCCCGGCGTCGCCAACCCAGAATGTAAGCGCTGAACCGGGCTCCGATGCTAGCGGATCTGCTTGTGAAGGCTCAACCGCTTCTGCCCCACCGGGAGTGGCCGTGGGGGCGGTAGATAGTAGAGGTGTCGGCGTGTGGGTCGGGGCCAAAGCGGCCTGGGCGGTCAAAGTAGCGGCCCGCGGTGGATCGAGAGGGCTAGCCTGGCAGGCGATCAGCAATAACACTAGGGCAACCGCTGGCAAGGGCGACAGCCCCCTCCCGAGGATCATGGGCAAGCGCGCGCCATGCCGCACGCGGCGGGGCGACCCGGTTTGTAGCTTAGCGGTCATCGGCCGAGTTAAGCTCGTATATGACCCGCAGCCCCGTAAGCGTCAGCCATGGCTCCACATGATGGACGATATCTGTGTGGGGAACAATGCGAGTGATAAGCCCGCCAGTGCCAATGATCTGAATCGGCTTAGTTTTCATTTCAGCCTGAATTCGCCGGACCATGCCCTCAATCAATGAGACATAGCCAAAGATAAGGCCGGATTGCATAGCATGTACCGTGTTGCGGCCAATTGCCGCCGGCGGGGCTTCGAGCGCGACTCGCCCCAATTGGGCTGCCTTGCTTGACAAAGCATCAGCCGCCAATCCAAGACCGGGCGCAATAGCTACACCGATCAGGTCCCCGTCAGCCGAGATCGCGTCGAACGTGGTGGCCGTGCCCATATCAATAACGATACATGCGCCACGGTATAGGGCAAAGGCGGCCGCGGCGTTGACGATGCGATCGGCGCCCACTTCGGCCGGATTCTCGGTCAGGATACCAATGCCAGTCTTGGCGCTAGAATCGACCAATAGCGGCGCCTGGCCCAAGTAGTCGCGACACACGGCCGTGAAAGTGTTGGTCAGCGGCGGAACGACGCTGGACAGGACGGCCGCGCGTACCTGCCCATTGGCGCCGGCCTCTCGCAGCAGGGCGTTGAGGTAGACGCCGTATTCGTCAACAGTTTGATCATGGACAGTCCGCAGTCGCCACTGGCTTTGCCATGTTTCTCCGTCGTACAGCCCAAGGGTGATATTAGTATTGCCTACGTCAATCGCTAGTAACATGACCATGGATTTTAGCCGACCGCTTGACTAAGTAGCAAACGTCAAGTGACAGTCAGCTTGTCCCCATGTCTCAATGATGTAAACTGGTCTCGCCAGCTTTTCACGATCTAGCCCACTTGAGCCGGTCATGGCTCGTTCGGAGCGCCGCAGGCATAGTTCCAGCAGTCGATTGAGGTTAATTCTGAAATGAGTGAATCGCACAAGATCCTGGTATTTGATGGTCACAACGACACCCTGCTCGATTTATACATGCCCTCAAGAGGAGGCGGCCGTTCGTTCTTTGAGCTGAGTGACAAGGGCCATTTGGATCTGCCTCGGGCCAAGCAAGGCGGCTTCGGTGGCGGCTTCTTCGCCATCTTCGTGCCCCGCAAGAAAAGAGCTAAGCCGAGTGCTGCCGACGCCGATCCGCCGCCTGAGCCCAGGCCGATTGAAGCCGCCTATGCCCAAAAAGTGACGCAAGGGATGATCGAATTGCTATTACAGCTCGAGAACGAGGCGAATGGCCAACTCAAAATTGTCCGCGATAGTGATGAAATCGGCGAATGCTTTGCCTCAGGAGCATTGGCCGCTATTCTGCATTTTGAGGGAGCGGAGGCAATTAATCCCGATTTGAGCAACTTGATCGATTTCTATGATCTCGGTTTGCGATCTATCGGCCTAACATGGAGCCGGTCCAACGCATTTGCTCATGGCGTACCCTTTGAGTTCCCAAAGTCGCCCGACACTGGCCCCGGCTTAACGGCGGCCGGCAAGGCGCTTGTGAAGGAATGCAACGAACTGGGCGTAATGATCGACCTGTCACACCTGAATGAGAAGGGCTTTTGGGACGTAGCAGCGCTCAGCGATTCACCCTTGGTGGCGACTCATTCTGGCGTTCACGAAATTTGTGCTTCGACACGTAACTTGACCGACAAACAACTTGATGCCATCGGCAACTCCGGCGGCATTGTGGGTATAAACTTTCATGTTGGATTCTTGCGGCCGGATGGCAAAGGGGATGCCGATACCCCGCTATCGTTTATCGTCGACCATGTGCAGTATGTGGCCGATCGCATCGGCATCGACCACGTGGCCCTGGGCTCGGACTTCGATGGGGCGCGAATGCCGGCTCCGCTGGGCGATGCGGCCGGACTGCCCAAGCTAATAGCCGCTCTTGGCGATGCAGGCTTTGACGAGGCTGACCTACGCAAGATCGGCCACGGAAATTGGCAGCGCGTCCTCGATTTAACGTGGCGCAATTAGCTGCCTTCCATAGCCGTCGCTACAAGGAAATCAGAGCACATGACAGTGGAACTGCTCCATGATTATGTCATTATAAATGGCGTGCGCTTGCACGTAGTAATGGCCGGTCCGGAAGATGGCCCGCTTGTGCTGATGCTGCACGGCTTCCCGGAGTTTTGGTATAGCTGGCGGCGCCAGATCCCGGCGTTCGCCGAGGCGGGCTTCCGCGTGTGGGCCCCCGATCAGCGGGGCTATAACCTGAGTGATAAGCCAAAAGGCGTCGGCGCATACGGAATCGATCTACTGGCCGATGATGTCATTGGGCTGATCGAAGTCAGCGGCCGAGATCGGGTGCAACTGGTCGGCCACGACTGGGGAGCGGCCGTGGCGTGGTGGGTGGCCCGGCTGTTTACGGATCGATTCGAGCGCCTGGCTATCCTAAACGGTCCACACGGATCGGTGATGCAGCGGCACCGCAGAGAGAATCGGGTTCAGATGTGGCGCAGCTGGTACATGTCTTTCTTTCAAATTCCGGCGATTCCTGAGTTGGTGCTGCGGGCCCGGGGTTGGCGGCTGGGCCTGAAATCATTGCGGGCCACCAGCCGACCGGGCTCCTTCGGCGATGCGGACTTGCAGATGTATCGTCGAGCATGGTCGCGACCGGGCGCCATGACGGCAATGATCAACTGGTATCGGGCGCTCCGACAGGCGCGGCCGAGTCGCCGGGCATCGCCCCGCGTTCGCGTGCCGACACTGATGATATGGGGTGCGGGCGACATCGCCATGGGCCGCGAAATGGCTCAGCCTAGCATAGAGTATTGTGATGACGGTCGGCTGGTCTTTTTGGAGGAAGCGACGCATTGGGTTCACCATGATGAACCGGATCGCGTCAATGAGCTTTTAGTGGAGTTTTTGAGCGAAGGAGCAATTGATGAGCGGTGAAGCAGTGCAAAGCGAGCATCTGGACTTAAGGAGTCGAATCGTGGGCTTCGACCAGCAGGTACCGTTACTTGATGGCCGGCTGGTTCGCTATGTGAATTTGGACAACGCGGCCAGCACTCCAGCCCTGCGGGACGTCATGGAGGCCGTCGAGCGGTTCATGCCCTATTACTCCAGTGTGCACCGAGGAACCGGCTTCAAGTCGCGACTTTCCACCGTGGCCTACGACCAGGCGCACGAAGTCATCGCCCGCTTTGTGGGCGCGAATCACGAAACGAACACGGTCATTTTTGGCAAAAACACTACCGAAGCTGTAAACAAGCTATCGTATCGCTTGCCGATAGCCGAGGACTCCGTCGTGCTTTCGACTCAAATGGAACACCACTCCAACGACTTGCCCTGGCGACGACGAGCGAAGGTCGTTCACATCATGGTTACGCCAGAAGGTCGGCTAGATGAGGAGGACTTCGACCGGCAATTGCGGCGGTACGCCGGACAGGTGGCGCTGGTGGCGGTGACCGGGGCCTCCAATGTCAGCGGCTTCATTCAGCCGATTCATCGATTGGCCCGCAAAGCCCATGAGGCCGGGGCGCTTATTTTGGTAGACGCTGCCCAATTTGCGCCGCATCGCCAGGTAGACATGAAGGCCGATGACGACCCTGAACACCTTGACTTCGTGGCTCTTTCGGCGCACAAGATGTACGCGCCATTCGGAACGGGGGCCCTGATTGGGCCAAATGAAGTTTTCCTGCAGAGCGCACCTGAATATCCGGGCGGCGGCACTGTCGACGTGGTTACGCTGGACGATGTGCACTGGGCTGGCATGCCAGACCGAGACGAGGCAGGCAGCCCCAATGTTGTAGGAGCGGTGGCAATGGCGGCCGCGGCACAGGTCTTGATGGAGATCGGCATGGACAAAGTGGCCGATCATGAAGAGAAACTGATCGCCTACACGCTGGAGCGATTGGGTCGCATTCCAGGGGTGCGCGTCTACGGAGAAACGAACCCGGCGCGAGCCAGTGAGAAGGTAGGCGCCATACCATTCAACCTGGAAGGCGTCTCGCACTTCCTATTGGCGGCGATTCTAGGCTATGAAGGTGGCATAGGCGTACGAAGTGGCTGCTTCTGCGCTCACCCATATGTCGTTCATCTATTGCAAATGGAAGAAGCAGAGGCATCAACGTGGCGGCAACAGATGTTACAAGGCGACAAGTCAGAAATGCCAGGCATGGTTAGGGCAAGTTTCGGCTGTTACAATGGCGCCGACGATGTTGACCGGTTGCTGGAGATGATTGAGAGGGTTGCCAGGGGCGAATTTCGAGGCGACTATCGCCTGATGCGCAACACTGGCGAGTATATCCCGGCCGGCTACCAGGACCCTCTGAACGAGCACTTCTTGTTGTCTTCCGATTGACTACGATTGTCCTGGAGATGACGGCCAATCACAATGAGGATGAAGGCTTCGCCACAATGGATGATTCCACAAGAGAACTCTATGAACGTCTTGCCGAGCGATATGCTTCGGGCGACGTACCCTGGGACGATCCTTTACCTCCCCCTGAGGTGGTGAATCATGTTGCTGGCCTGCATCCAGGGCGGGCGCTTGATCTGGGCTGCGGCTATGGCCGGGCCTCGATCTATCTGGCCGGACTGGGATGGAAGGTCGACGGTATCGATTTTATTCCCGATGCGATTGCCGAGGCTGCTCGAAGGGCCAAAGCGGTCGGGGTGAAGGCTCGTTTTCACATTTCGGCCGCGACCGACCTTGATTATCTGGCCGGGCCTTATGACTTCGCTCTGGATGTCGGATGTTGCCACAACATGAACGGAGAAGATCTGGTCCGCTACCGGGATCAGCTTTGCAGGCTTGTCAGGCCGGACGGCGATTTCATGTTATTTGCCCGCCTACGCGAAGATGAAGGGGATCAAGATGACGGCCCCGGCGGAATTTCCCGGGAAGAGCTTGAACAGGTCTTCGCCAGTTGTTTCAAATTGACCCGAATGGAGCGAGGAAGCACCGAAGTGCCAGGACAAGCATCCTGGCCCTCAGCCTGGTTCTGGTACACGAGGCGCTGACCTCTCTGTCTATCCTCCCGGTTCGGCTAGCAGACTCTCAATCGCCTGTTCAAACAGTTGGTATGGTTGCGCGCCGCTGACGCCATAACCATTGATGAAGAACGCTGGCGTTCCGGTCACGCCAAGCTGCACCCCCTGGCCATAATCGGCGTCGACGGCCTCCTCGTACTTGCCTGAAGTCAGGCACTGCTCAAAGGCAGACGCGTCTAGCGCCAACTCCTCGGCCAGACCGACGAACACTTCAGTTGACTGCCCACTACCCCACTGCGGCTGGCGCTCAAACAGCAGGTCGTGCATCTCCAGGAAAGCGTCTTGTTCACGGGCGCACCGGGCGGCCTGGGCTGCTTCGGCCGCCTGGGGATGAATACTGTAAAGCGGGAAATCCTTGAAGACGTAGCGCACGATACCGGCGTCGACATACTCGTCGACGATTCGGGGATAAGTCTCCTGAAAATGGCGCACACAGAAGGGACACTGGAAGTCAGTGAATTCGACAATGGTTATCGGCGCGTCAGGATCGCCGATAGCAAACGCATCGCCAATTTCCACCTCAACCGGTTCAGGCGGGCCGGCCGGCTCCTGGGGTTCTTGTGGCGCCGGGGCATATGCTTCGGCTAAGCGACCCTCTTCGGCATACTGCACGGCCAATTCAAAATGCTCGAAAGGCCGCGCGCCATTTAACGGATAGCCGTTGACGAAGAACATAGGCGTGCCCGTCACGCCCAACGCTCTGGCTTCGGCCGCATTGAGTTCCACATCTTCCTGGTGCTGACCGCTCTCAAGGCAGGCTGTCATGTCCGATTCGTCCAGGCCGATGTCGGCCGCGTAGCTGACGAATAACTCTTTGGCCGCCTCACCCTGTCCGGCCCATTCCGTCTGGTTAGCAAATACGGCGTCGTGCATGTCCCAGTAGCCATCCTGATCCCCGGCGCAGCGAACGGCTTCGGCCGCGGCCCGGGCATCGGAATGCAGTTGGTCGAGCGGCAGGTCTTTCAGGACGTAGTAAACGCGGCCCGTTTCGACGAACTCAGAAACGATACGAGGCATGGTTTCTATTGAGTGGCGCGAACAGAAGGGGCATTGGTAGTCAGTGAATTCGACGATAGTCACCGCAGCATCGGGATCGCCCATTGCTCCGGCATAGCTTTCGTTGAAAGCGGCCGGCGTTGGCGCGGCTGCGGGCTGTACTGGCTGGCTCGGTTCATCGCCGGCTAACTGACCGCCTTCTTTGACCGTCGCGATGGCCGAGTTGAAGTTTTCCAGGGGTTGGGCACCAACCAGCAGCTGGCCATTGATGACGAATGTTGGGGTCCCCGAAATGCCAAGGGCTGCCCCAGAGTCGAGATCGGCTTCGATTTCCGCAGCATAACGATCTTCGGCCACACATTCTTCAAAGGCATCGACATCTAACTCAAGCTCTTTGACATAGTCGACGAATGCAGTCGCAGCGTCCTGATTGGACCATTCATCAGGGTTTGCGAAGAGCAGATCATGCATGTCCCAATAGGCCACCGCACCTTGTTCACCAGCGCAGCGAGCGGCATTGGCGGCCGAGGTGGCCTGGGGATGAATGTTTGTCAACGGGAAGTCGTAGAAAATCAGCAGCGCTTCGCCGGCAGCAATCTGGTTGTCCAGCAATTCCGGTAACGTTTGAGCTACAAATCGGGAGCAAAAAGGACACTGGTAATCCGAGTACTCCTTAATTACTATCGGCGCATCCGGGTCGCCCTTGTAAGGGTGACCGTCTTCTGTGAAGCCGACCTGCAAGCCTGAACTGTCCAGCTGCTCGGAGGCATCTGACACAGAGACTTTTTCCGCATCGGCCGACGTTTCTTCTTCCGTTTCATCCGCATCAGCCGCCGTTTCAGCTTCTTCACTCTGCGGGGTAGCCGTCGGCAGCACATCCTGATCGGCCGGTTCATCGGCGTTCAGAATGCTCCGGCCCTCGCTCGCCGCGTCTCCATCAGATTCGGAACTATCTGTGACGCCGCCGGCTGGTCCGCAAGCCGCCAAAACAATAATGATCGATAACAAGAGGTAGGGGCCAAAGACGACCTTGGCCAACCGATTAATGGCGTTCATATCACTCTCCAGCAATTCGCGCACCGGCCGAAAATTCCGCGAACAGCCCGTCTGCTTTTAGACACTTACCAAGCACGCGCTTGAATAGCGCGCGCATTCGTCAGTCAAGTCGAACTGAATACTCGGTCAGGGCATTGTCCTGCCAACTAGGCGGTTGCAGCCCGGAATCTTCACTTGGAAAGTGAGATAGCTTTCGGGGAACGAGACCGCCGACTGAGCGCCCGATTATGGCAGTAAGCATGCTGTGGCGCAACAGGCACAGGTCAGCCATCCTGGCGAATGCCCTGGTAACTCTCAGATGGCGCTTATTAACTGGGGCCGCTTGCCGCTGAGGACGTTCGCCCATGCCTGACCTTTGTGTTAGACTTTGCTGTTTGGTGTATTGGCCCTGTCGAGGTCGGTTCTGATGCATGAGAGCCGGACCAAATCAGGTCACATGATCAGAAGTTCATTTAGGGCAGCTATTCTGAAGGTCCTATTCATTGCCAGCCTTTCCTGGGTCCTGGTTCATGGTGTCCATGCTCAGGTGGGTAATGGCATTTATGAACCGGCTGATGGGGATGAGGTTAGCGGCATCGTCGTCATCCGGGGCACGGCCGATCATCCGCAATTCTTGCGCTATGAGTTGGCCTTCGTTCAGGATTCGAGACCTGGGTCAGGTTGGATCGTTTTCGCTCAGGGCGATCAGCCAGTGCGGGATGATGCGCTGGCGGTGTGGGACACGACGGTGGGCCAGCCGGTGTCGCCGGTCTTCCCTGATGGCCGTTATCGGCTGCGTCTGCGAGTCGTCCGCGAAGACTACAACTACGATGAGTTCTTCGTAAGCCAACTGCTGATTACCAACCTTTCGGCTACGCCATCGTCGACAGCGACGCTTACGCAGACTTTACAATTGACGCCGACATTGCCCAGCGTTGACGATCTTGAATTGACTCGACGCTCTGAGTCAAACATTCTGCCGACGCTTACGCCGTTTCCTACGCCAGCTCCACCTCCCACGCCGGCGGGCGGCCTCCTGGGCGCGTCCGATTCGACGGGCGGTAGCGATTCTGATGAGCAAGGCGGTCTGCTCGACAGAATCACCAGCATCGAGACGTCGGGCTTCGGCCGGGCATTCTGGTTTGGCGTCACGATAGTTATATACGTCTTTGTTGGCCTGGCACTCTACGTTTTGCTGAGGGCCGCCTGGCGCAGGTTGCGGCGGATCATTCGCCAACGTTGGTATCAGTAGTTACTCAAATGATTAGCGAAACGAGTGAAGCACACGTTCGATGGAGCGATCAGAGACAAGCCGCGTTATGGAACGGTTCATGATCGTCGGTCTGGGCAATCCCGGCCGGGCATACAGGAATAATAGTCACAATATTGGCTTCAAGGTCGCCAGCCGACTGGCCGCGCGGCACGAGATAAGCATGTCGCGCCTTGAAATGAAAGCGATTGTAGGCAAAGGTCGTATAGCCGACCATGCGGTAATTGTGGCAAAACCCCTAACATTCATGAATAAGAGCGGAAACGCGGTCGGTTCTCTGGTGAATTACTACGATGTGCCTCTGGCTAGGTTGATGGTTGTCTATGATGAAATTGACTTGCCCCTTGGTACTCTGCGGTTGCGAGAGAAAGGCGGCTCAGGCGGACACAACGGCATGAAGTCAATTATCGAAAAGCTGGGCGGCGGATTCCCGCGATTGCGCCTGGGGGTCGGTCGGCCGCCGGGCAAAATGGAGGCCGCTGCCCACGTGTTGCGCGACTTCAATGCCGATGAAGAGCCCATCGTCGACGACATGATGGAAGTGGCCGTTGCGGCGATAGAGACGTACCTGAGCGATGGTATCGAGTTGGCTATGACCCGGCATAATCGATCCCTGGAAGACAGCTAGAAGAAGGATCTGAACTGTCCTTACAAAATTGCGTGGGCCGAACAAAGGAATGAAACTAACTAGCTTGCTGAGCGTTTTCGAAGACGTGCCCGCATACGAACGACTGCTGAATGAGCTGGATAGCGGTCGCAGTCGTGCGCCGCTGGGGCTGCTGTCGACGGCCAGGCCGGCGCTTTTGAGTAGGTTGTTCCTGGACCGGCCGCGGACCATAGTGCTGGTGACCGGGCGCATAGAGGCGGTGCCAATGTGGCAGCAAGTTCTAGATGCCTGGCTCCCAGATGGGATGCCGGCACTGCGATTTCCTGAGCCGACGCCGCTGCCGTTCGAACGCGGCCCGTGGAGCAGCAGCTCGCGCAACCAACGACTGGGCGTTCTCGGCAAACTCATGGCGGACCAGCATCCAATGCTAGGCGGCCTATCATCGAGACTTCTGATACTCACCTCGGCCCGGGCACTGCTCCAAAAAACCCTACCCCGACAGCGCTTCGCGGGAGCTACCCGAATAATACGAACGGGCCAGGTACTCGACTTAACGAGCGTCGTAACAGGCTGGCAGAGAGCGGGTTACGAAAGGGTCAGCACCGTCGAGGCGGAGGGCGGATTCAGTATCAGGGGCGGAATTCTGGATATTTATCCGGTAGGAGCTTCCTTCCCGGCCCGCGTCGAACTCTTCGGCGACCAGGTCGAAACGCTGCGGGCGTTTGACCCGGCGACCCAGCGCTCTGAAGATATGGCTCGTAGTAAACTTGATCATATCGTGATTCCGCCAGGGCGCGAATTGTTGCCGGGAGACGTGGTCGAGGTCGGACAGCACCTAGAGAGATCGATCGTCGAAGAGTCGACTGACCTGCCGAGTTGGCGAGACGATGTTCCCGCGCTAGCCGACGGCAAGGCAACGCCAAACCTGGAGTATTATCTACCGATGGTCTACTCGCAGCCGGCGTCACTCTTGAGTTACTTGCCCCAAGACGCTTTGATTGTGATTGACGATCTGCGAGAATACCTGGCGGCGGCCGAAGAGGTTCACACCCATGCCGACCAGATTGCGAATGAACAACTTGACATACCGCCGAATTATCCCTCGCCGCTGTTCGATTGGCAGGCGCTGACGGACGAGGTACTGAACAGAACGGTGATGGTGCTGGGAGAGGGCAGGGAGGACGATGCTTTTTCAGATTCGGACCTATCTGAAGTGATCCAGCCGGGTCCTCGTTACGGAGGCCAGGTACGTCCGTTCCTGATGAGGCTGCGGGCAGCCCGAACGCTCGGCGAGACGACGGTGGTGGTGAGCCAACAAGCGGTCCGTTTGGCTGAACTCTGGCACGAGGACAATTCATCGGCATCGATTGAACCAGGCCTGCAGCCCGATGTCATGGACTCAGTACCTGTTAGGCCGACGCCGGGCAGCCTTTCATTTGTGCAGGGTAGTCTTGGTGGTGGATTTGTTCTATATGACCAGGAGCAGGCGGGGACGAGAACGTCGGCCAGAGGCGACCGCATTCTATTGAACGTCCTGAGTGACGCCGAGGTTTTTGGTTGGTCCCGACCCGTGCCCAGGCGCCGATTGAAGTCGAGAGTGGTGGCGCCAGAGACATACTACGCCGATATGGGTCCCGGCGACTATGTGGTCCACCTTGAGTTTGGCGTGGGCCAGTTCGCGGGGCTGGTTGTACGGTCAGTTGGGGGAGCGAATCGGGAGTACCTGCAGGTTAACTTTGGCAACGGCGATGTGCTCTATGTTCCGGCGCACCATGCCGACCGGCTCAGCAAATGGATAGGACCGGACGATCGGTCTCCCAAGCTGCACCGACTTGGAGAAAAAGGCTGGAAACGGGCCAAGGCGAAGGCTCAAGAGGCGGCCGACGACTTGGCCGAAGATCTGCTGGATCTGTACGCGGCGAGAGAAACGATTGCGGGGCATGCTTTCGCCCAGGATGCGCCATGGCAGGCGGAACTCGAGGCTGGCTTTCCCTATCGAGAAACAGATGACCAGCTGGAAGCCATCGCTCAAGTTAAGTCGGATATGGAGCGGCCGTACCCGATGGACCGGCTGATCTGCGGCGACGTGGGTTACGGCAAGACCGAAGTTGCGCTGCGAGCCGCTTTCAAAGCCGTGATGGATGACAAGCAGGTGGCGATCCTGGTACCTACGACAGTGTTAGCTCAACAACATTACAATACGTTTCTTGAGCGGCTACGGCCGTTTCCAGTAAATGTTGAGATGCTCTCGCGCTTCCGCACAACTTCACGGCAGGACCGTATTGTCAAAGGCTTACGCGAAGGTCAAATCGACATCGTGGTTGGGACGCATCGACTATTCTCTGACGACGTCTCATTCAAAGACCTGGGCTTGCTGATCATAGATGAGGAGCAGCGCTTTGGCGTTAACCATAAGGAGAAGTTAAAGCAACTGCGGACTGAGGTGGATGTGCTGACCATGACAGCCACGCCAATTCCCAGAACGCTTTACATGAGCCTGGCAGGCGTGCGGGATATCAGCCAGATCGACACGGCGCCAGCTGATCGCTTGCCAGTGCAGACTTACGTGGGTGAGCTGGAAGATTCGATCGTGCGGCGGGCCATCCTGCGCGAACTCGATCGCGGCGGGCAAGTCTTTTACGTCCATAACCGAGTCCAGACGATAAACAACGCCTTCACCCGCCTCGTACACCTGGTACCCGAAGCGACCGTTGCCATCGGTCACGGCCAGATGAGCGAGCGCGAGCTAGAAGATGTGATGCTGCGCTTCGTTAACGGCGAGGTCGACATTCTGCTGAGCACGACCATCATTGAGAGCGGTCTCGACATACCAAATACCAATACGCTAATCGTCGAGCGCGCCGATCAATTCGGACTGGCCCAGCTTTATCAGTTGCGCGGCCGGGTAGGTCGAGGTGCACGGCGCGCCTACGCTTATTTCTTGCATCCAAAATGGCATGGACTTACGGCCGATGCGAAGGTACGGTTGGACGTGATCGCCGCGCAGAGCGATTTAGGCGCTGGCTACAACATCGCTATGCGCGATCTTGAAATTCGAGGCGCCGGAGATCTACTTGGAGCGAGGCAAAGTGGGCACATTGCTGCGGTGGGTTTTGATCTATATACGCGATTGCTTACTCGGGCGGTAAAGCGCCGCCGCGCTGCCCGTGATGGTGAACAGCTTCCTACCGAATTGCCAGAGTCGGTGCTCATCGATTTGCCGTTGCCAGCCTATGTGCCGCAGGATTATGTGCCGGAAGCTTCGTTGAGGCTTCGTCTTTACCGGAGGATGGCCGTCCTGGATTCGCTACAGTCTATCGAGGATATGGCGGTAGAATTGGCCGATCGCTTTGGGCCGATTCCGGATCCGGTAGACAATCTCTTGTATCAACTGCGCATAAAAGTGCTCGCCATTACGGCCGGCGTATTGTCTGTCGCATCTGAGTCCGGGCAGCTGCAGATCCGCTTGCCTGCTTCTGAACATGTCGGCCGGCTGATATTACAGCGGCAATTGGGGCCAGATGTTAAGGTAAGTCGCAAGGGTGTCTGGCTCGGCCGCGGACTGACTACCAGAGAGTGGCAGGTGATTCTAGTGCAAACCTTGGAGAAGATAGGCACGATGCAGGACCGACCCTCGGTTCGCCCTGATCCAACCACGAGATGATTGTTGTGCGGAAGCAGAACGAGATATAATCGACTCATGCACGTCCAATTCCACGATAATCTAGACGGGGGCCCACGTTCTCGAGAAGAGGTGCGGTTCAACAGATTGGGATTGTACGTGTATGAAGACGGCCGGCGCGTTGCAATCGGGTTCGACCTCACGCCATTCATTGAACGGCCATCTATCCTGGTTCAAGTCTGGAACGCCGATGGCGAGGAGGCCGCCAGCCTGAGCGTAATAGAGGCCATGCAACCCAATTTCAACCTGACCTTACACTTGCGGGATGAAGCTCGAAAGGATCCATACGAGGTTGAGGCGATTCTTTACTATGTCGGCGAGCAGGGCGATCGACTGATAAGCGATCGGCATACCAGATCTTTTAAGCTATCGATTCCCGGTGATCAATAGCCCGGCACAGTTCCCGGTTTCAGAAGCAACTTGTGAAGTAGCGAAGTGAAGAGCCACAGGATTCATGTCATCTAGATCGCTAATAGGCCGGACAGTCGGTAAATATCATGTCTCCGAGATCTTGGGTCGCGGAGGCATGGCCGAGGTCTACAAGGCGTACCAGGAAACCCTGGACCGCTACGTGGCAATCAAGGTCATGCACTCTTTCCTGGCCGAAGAGCAAGGCTTCGTGGGTCGCTTTCAGAGAGAAGCAAGGGCCATGGCTGCTCTCAATCACCACAACATTGTCGGCGTTTACGACTTTGATGTCTTTGACGACATGTATTACATCGTTATGGAATTTGTGAGTGGCGGCACGCTAAAGGACCGTATCGCAGCCATGACAGGTGCGGGAGACACAATGCCGCTTTCGGCGTCGACACGGGTCGTGCTGGAAGTAGCAGATGCGCTAGCCTACGCTCACGGTCGCGGCATGGTTCACCGAGATATTAAGCCGGGCAATATCATGTTGACCGATGAAGGTCGGGCAGTATTGACCGATTTTGGCATCGCCAAAATCCTGAGTGGACCGACATTCACCGCCACCGGAGCGATGGTCGGAACGCCGGCCTACATGTCGCCCGAGCAGGGATTGGGCCAGCCCGGCGACGAGCGCAGTGACCTCTACGCGCTGGGTGTTCTCTATTACCAGATGGCAACTGGTCGCCTGCCGTACGATGCAGACACGCCATTAGCAGTTATCCTGAAGCACGTTAACGAACCAATCCCGCCGCCAACGGATCTGAACGACGACATTCCCGGTTCTATACAAGCAGTCATCGTCAAGGCGATGGCCAAGGATCCCTCTGAGCGCTACCAGTCGGCCAACGAGATGATCCGGGATTTGCAGACCGCAGCAAAGAGTAGCGATCTCGATCTGGCGGCGGCGGCCCTTAGTACCGGCGCCGAGCGAATGACGCCACCACCGCCAGTCAAGCCGACGTCAGCCAATGCAACGCAGTTGGCGCCAGCGGCGGCGTCGGCCACTGTCGTAGCCTCTCGAGGCGCCGGGACTGTTGACGCGACGCGCCTTGCGCAGGCCGGGGACCCAGGTTTGACTGAAGTGGCTGTTCCGCCGCCTGCTCCAGCCGCTCCGGTTGCCGAGAAGAAGCGTAGCCGGCTTGGTATTATCCTGGTTATTCTATTGTTAATAATCGCCGCCGGAGCCGGGGGCTACTTCGTTTTTGGCGGTTTTGATGGAGCCACGCCAGAGCCGGACGATGCCCTGGTTGCGGCCGCGGCAACCGAGACGCCATCGCCTGAACCGTCAACCACGCCGACGATTGAACCGGAAGATACGCCTGATGTTGGCGCGACGGCCGTGGCCGTGATCGCAGCCACGCTAACTGCGGAACCGACCAAGACGCCTATGCCGTCGGCGACCGTTCTGCCGAGCGCGACACTGCCCCCTGACCTGACGGCGACATTTATCTCGTCCTGCGAGCCTGAATTGGCGCTGGTCAACAGCTATACGTTCCAGAATGAAGCCAGCAGCAGCACGCCGGTCGACGTGAATTTCGTCATGAATTGGGTGTTGGCCAATGACGGCCCTTGTCCGGTGGGGGCTGGCGCTGAGTGGACGCACGTCGAAGGAGAGGACTTCGGTCAGGCTGGCCCGGTAATCGTCGACGATATGTTACTTGAAGGGGACGAAGCGACCTTGACAATTGAGTTACGAGCGCCGAGTTCGCCGGGTCGCTATGAAAGCACCTGGCAGCTGCTCGACGCCTCCGGCAACCCCTTGGGGTCGCCACTTACATTTGAGGTTTCCACGTTCGAACCGCAGACACCCACGCCGGTGCATACAGCTACGCCAGAGGCTACGGCGACCTCAGAATTGGTCGAACAATTGGATCGAAATTTGAGCGTCGTCAATTGCGAGTACGTGGATATCGACTGGCAATGCGATCTGATCATACATCCGTACGGCGGCCGCCCACCCTATATAGTCACCGTGTCCGATCTGGTGTACGAGGGTGACGGTCCCTTCGCCCATACTATGCTGTGGGGCAGGTGTAGCGCCTGGGTCAATGAAGTCTCGGTCCAGGACGCCACCGGCCAAACAATAACGAGAGACGAATACTTCGACCCGCACGATCTGTTTCCAGGTGG
>CP070688.1:3090017-3101839 GCA_020353135.1 Chloroflexota bacterium | reverse complement strand
TCCCTGAATAAGGAACGATGGCGACCGGGCCAATGATTTTCGCATAGACATCCTCAAAATACACATACCCATCAGACAGATCTTCCAACCACCCAGCTGCAAATGCCGCCGAACTGTCATCAGGAAATCGAATCAGGTACTTCAGGTCGTCTAGCCGCAGGACGGTACAGGGCAGGCTAGTCTCGAGGCCATAGAGGTGGCTGTCAGCGCTTTGTCCCTCTTCGAGGCCAGTAAGATCACTTGTCAGCACTTGATTCAGGAATGCATGTGCTCCTGGTCCACGCACCTCAATAGTATCGGTGATGGGCTGCTGCCTGGGATGCCCGGTCAGCTTGGCTGCTGCCGCCCGGCCGGCGTCCAAGGCCTCTTTCCTAACCTTGGCTCTCAATAGTTCACGCCTGCCGCGGCCGGCATAGCTGAAAGGAATGCAACCCTTGAGAACGCCGGCAATAGCTTCGGCCATGAGATCTATTTCGGGCTCGTCAAAACCTAATTGGCTGATCCACACGGTTCCCATCCGAATCCCGGTAGAGGAGAAGGCGCCACGGTCACCGGGAATCGCATTACTATTAGTGACAAAGCCCGCAACGTCAAGAATTCGAGATGCCATATCACCTGACAAGTGTACTCCGTCGTGGCTTACGCTTTTGACGTCAAGGAGCAGCAGGTGATTCTCCGTGCCTCCGGACACGACACGAATGCCAAGCTCAGATAGATTTCTTGCCAGCCGACTGGCGTTGGCAACAATTCTTCTCTGCAAAGCTCTGAATCGTTCGCCGCCTGCCAGTTTCAGACCCAGCGCCAGGGCAACCATGTTATTGAGGTGGGGTCCTCCCTGTTCTCCTGGGAATACGGAGCGATCGACGCGTCGAGAGATATCGGCTCGATGAGTCATGATCATCGCCCCACGCGGCCCGCACAGACTCTTGTGAGTGGTGGTGGTGACGACATCGGCGATGCCAATTGGGCTCGGATGCACGCCCGCCGCTACGAGTCCGGAAATGTGGGCGATATCGGCCATTAGATAGGCGCCGCATTTGTCCGCGATTTCGCGGAAGCGCCGCCAATCAACCAGCAGCGGATAGGCGCTGAAACCAGCCACAAGAACCTTCGGGCGCGCTTCGACGGCCAGGGCTTCGATGGCGTCATAGTCCAGGCGTTCGGTCTCGAGGTCAACCGTGTAGGGCACTGCCTGGTAGACTTTTCCAGACCGGCTGACCTTGCTGCCGTGCGTAAGGTGACCCCCATGAATCAGGTCAAGTCCCATGAGCGTGTCGCCAGGTTCCATCAAGGCGCTGTATACAGCTGAGTTAGCTGGAGAGCCGCTGAGAGGCTGCACGTTGACGTAGAGTTCCTCTGGCGTGACGCCGTTGGCCGTGAAAAGCTTCGCCGCCCTTCTCTGGGTCAGGGCTTCGACTATGTCGGCGTATTCGACGCCTTTGTAATAGCGGGGATCGCTGAAACGGCGATAGCGAGCCAATTCCATCTCAATGTCAAGGATTTCGGCTTCGGTCTGTAGGCGGCTGTCGGGTCGCGGGTAGCCTTCGGCGTAGATATTGCCAAAACCTGAGCTCATGAGCTCGCGAACGGCCGGCGCTGCGATGCTTTCTGAAGGAATGAGAATTATCTTTTCCAGCTGGCGTTGGTCTTCGGCGGCTATCACCCGTTTCAAATGCGGATCAAGTTCTCCCACCGTGCCCTGAGAAATGAAGTCCGAAGACATCAATTAGACTCCTAAGTAGATGAATGGTTGTCAATAATGTGATTTAGACGCGTAGAATTGGGCCGTCCGATGGCAGGATTAGAATCAGGTTATTGATCTCGCGCCCTGCCAAGGTTGCCCGGGGTCACCCACACGCGACTCGTGATTTTAGCAGGTTTTGAGTGGTTTGGTAGCAAACTCGTTCCAACATTCCAAACTTGACCTGGTGAGCGGATATTTGCAGGGCTCTGAGTGGCCCTTTCCAGTACAATAGTCGAACTTATCAATGCTCGTATAGAGAATCGAGGCGCGATGCAAAAGCTTTTGGAAGACGTGCAGCTATCCGATCTACACATAGCGATCGTTGGGCTGGGGCTGATGGGCGGTTCGTTGGCGATGGCTCTGCGCGGGTCGGCGGGCAAGCTCACAGGCGTCGATCGGGATCCCGAATCATGCCGTCTAGCAAAGGCAACAGGCGTGGTCGACGATGCAAGGCTGTCGATCAGTGAAGGAATTGCTTCGGCCGACTTGGTCATTCTGGCAGTGCCGGTTCGGAGTATCGTAACACTCCTCAACGGTTTGCCTGTTGTAAGACCCGGTGGTTGCATGGTGCTTGATCTGGGCAGCACCAAGAGCGAAATCACCCAGGCCATGGAGAGTCTGCCCGACCAGTTTTCCACCATCGGGGGCCATCCTATGTGCGGACGTGAGCACTCAGGTTTCGGGGCAGCGAGGGCCGACTTGTATAGGGATCAAACCTTTGTTCTGTGCCGGAATCGACGGACGACGGCCTCTATTGAGAATACTGCGCTTAACCTGGTGCGCTCAATCGGTTCGGAGCCACTGGTCATGACGGCCGAGCGACATGACCGATTGGTGGCCGTATCCAGTCATCTGCCCTATGTCTTGGCGTCATTGCTCATGGGCCGGGCTTGGGAAGCGGCCCGACTGGACGATCGACTGTGGCAGGTAAGCGCAAGTGGGCTCCGCGATACAACGCGCCTGGCAGGCTCTGAACCTGAAATGATGCTTGAGATTCTATTGGCCAACAAGCAGGCAGTTTTGGAGCACCTGGAGGCTTATGGCAGAGACCTTAGCGGGTTTTCAGAGCTGTTAAGAAACGGAGATGAGGCAGCGCTTCGGGATACGCTCCAAGGCGGTCAGAGGCAGCGAGGCGAGTATTACCAGCGCAAATTCGGAATAGAGTAGTGTGCGGCCGAGTGCGTCGCTTCTTCCGGAACCCAACGGCCCTGCGTTGAGATCAGCAGTGCCGAAGCTAGAACGGTCGACCAGCCGGAATCTTCCGGCAATTCGCGTGGAGCTGGAACTTCTTTGACCAACCCGGCAATCATCCGGTAAAATCCGCCCCTGCGAGTACATTTGGAGGACCAATGGCTACTCAGTCACAGGCTGGAGAAGTAACTCTTAGCCGTACGCTTGGATTACTAGACATCACAATGATCGGCGTCGGCGCGATGATTGGCGCCGGCATTTTTGTGCTCACGGGCATTGCAGCCGGGCACGCGGGACCGGCCCTCACGATCGCCTTTCTCCTGAACGGAATTGTCACCACGTTTACAGCATTATCATACGCTGAACTAGGTTCAAGCTTCCCGGAAGCCGGAGGCGGTTATCTTTGGGTCAAGCAGGGCATGAGCGGCACGCAGGGATTCCTAGCCGGTTGGATGAGTTGGTTCGCTCACGCCGTGGCCTGCTCGCTTTACGGCTTAGGATTTGGGCGATTTGCAGTCGAGATATGGCGTCTTGCCGGCTTGCCTACGTTTGGTCTTTCGGAAGCAGTGATGACGTTGATCTTCATGATTCTGATAGTCGCCCTTTTCTCATTCATCAACTACCGCGGCGCCAGCGAAACGGGAACAGTCGGCAATGTCGTGACCATAGCGAAAGTTCTGATCCTCGTCGTTTTCATCGCCTTCGGCCTATATGCGATGATCCAGCGGCCGGAGTCGCTTAATGTGTTTAAAGAGGATCTAATGCCAAATGGGCTTGGCGGGGTGTTCCTGGCCATGGCTTTAACATTCATCGCCTTCGAAGGATACGAAATCATTGCTCAGAGCGGGGAGGAAGTCATCAATCCGATGCGCAACGTGCCCCGGGCGATTTTCATCTCTATAGGTGTGGTCGTTGTGATATATGTGTTGGTTGCCTTCGTATCAATCGGCGCAGTGACACAAACTGGCGGCCTACCGGTCTGGGAATATCTGGCCAATGAGAAAGAGGTGGCCATCGTGCGCGCGGCCGAGGAGTTTATGCCGGCTGGGGGCATTCTGATCCTCATTAGCGGACTGGCCTCCACGATGTCGGCCCTCAATGCGACGATATATTCATCCTCGCGCGTCTCGTTCGCCATGGGTAGAGACCACAATCTGCCGTCGGTCTTTGGCCGGATACATCCGCTGAAACACACGCCTTACTGGGCCATCTTTCTGTCAGCAATCCTGATAATCGCAATGGGACTGGCACTGCCAATTGAAGAGGTTGCAGCGGCAGCCGACATTATGTTCTTGTTGATGTTTGCCCAGGTTAATATCACGGTCATGACATTGCGGCGTCGGCGACCCGACCTCAAGCGAGGATTCGTCGTCCCGTTCTTCCCCGTGCCGCCCGTGATTGGAATCGTGACCAATCTATTCTTGGCCATATTCCTAGCCATTGAAATCGGCCGCGTAGGCTTGATTTCTATAGCCTGGATCGTGGTCGGCATGTTGTTCTATTGGGGCTACTTCCGGACGAAGGAGGAAACCGAAAGACCTAAAGAAATCCTGATGGAAGAAACCTTGGTCTCCGTGGATTACTCGGTATTGGTACCTGTAGCCGATGTTGGACAGGCCGAGCAACTTGGCAGGCTTGGCAGCGCCATGGCCAAGGAGCACAACGGCGGCGTTCTCGCGTTGCATGTCGTTAAGGTCCCACCTCAGCTCAGTCTCTCAGACGGCCGCTTCTTCCTCAGAAAGGGTCGCCCCCCTTTAGAGATGGTCATCGATCAAGCGAGGGAGTTTGATGTGCCGGTCCATACGATGATTCGGCTTGGCCGCGACGTTTCGGATGCCATACTGAAAACCATGGCAGAAGACTCTAGCGATATGATTCTGTTCGGCTGGCCAGGTAGATCAGGTACGAACGAACAACTCTTTGGCTCCGTCATCGATCGTATCGTGGCAAATCCTCCGGCCGATATCGCTATCTTCCGCCACCGACCCTATGAATCGTTGAGCCGGATCCTCGTACCTATTGCCGGTGGTCCAAACGGCCGACTCGCCGTGAACCTGGCGCTGGCGATGGCGCGTAATACGCCTGAGGAAACAGAAGTTGTAATACTGAACGTCCTGGTCGGCGGCATTAGCCGACAAAAGGGCGAAGCGAGAGCGCGAAGCGCATTCCGATATGCTAAACACGGCTTAGATTTTCCGTTCGTGGAACAGATGGTGGAGGCAGAAACGCCGGTAGATGGCATCCTGGAGGCATCCGCGAACACCGATCTGATCGTGATAGGGGCGACCAAAGAACCACGATTCCGCAACCTGCTAATGGGCAACGTGGCCCAACAGGTGGCCGAGGGCGCAGATTGCCCTGTAATCATCGTCAAACGGCAAAGCGGTATTGTGGATGCCATGCTGCGCGAAACTGTGCTGGAGCCAATTCGGCGCTCTGGAAAGCTCCCCGAGGAAGCCGAGTCAGAGACGATCGAGGCCAGCTAGCGTGAGTGGACCGATACTTGAATGGTATGTGGGTGTCTGCAACTGCAGCTAGTCAAAGAGGCGGGCGATTTCGTCGCGTAACGGCCGGTCCAGCGATTGAGTGCCTGTTTGTGTCAATTCCCATACGCCGGGCTCTCCACACTCAACGCGTCCGATGATGGTAGAAGGTATATTGGCAGCGCGGAGCGCTGCCACTGTCCTTCCGTGATCTTCATTGGGTACCGAGAGCAGGAGGGCGCCTGAGCTGATGGCAAGGAGGGGGTCGACGCCAAGTTCATCACAGATGCGCCTTGCCAGAGACGGAACCGGTACTAGCTTCAGATCGACGACGATTCTGTGGCCACACGCATCAGCCAGTTCCCAGAGCGCCGCGCCAAGACCGCCCTCGGTCGGATCGTGCATGGCGTTTACGCGGCCCGAGGAAACGGCTATTTGCGCGTCCAGCAACACGCTTATTCCAGGATCCACCAAATACGCTTGACCCAACTCGATTTCGTCTTCACTCAGTACTCCCTTCAATCGTTCCTCAAATTCCCGGGCAAGGATGGCAACGGCCTCAATAGGGACGCACTTCGTCAATAACAACCGATCTCCAGGTGCGGCGCCCTGAGGTGTGACCAGCAACTCGCGGTTGACTTCGCCAATGAGCGTTCCCATGGCAATAGGCCGGTCGATTGCATGCGTGATCTCACTGTGACCGCCGATCAGCGCTATGTCATTCTCAGCACAGGCATCGTACAATTGCTTGAAGGTTGATCTTACCAGGTGCTCAGAAGTCGCGTTCTCTGGAAACAGCAGAGTCACCAGCAACCAGCGAGGCGTAGCGCCAGTGGTGGCAATGTCATTGGCGTTTATTTGAACCAGATACCAGCCGAGATCGTCGGCCGTGAATGTGATCGGATCGCTTTTTAGAACCAGCATCGTTTCGCCTAGGTCAAGTACGGCGCAGTCGAGCCCGGGGCCAGGGCCGAGAACGACCGAATCGTCTTCAATTGGCGTGTCGGCTAATAACTCAGCCAACAGATCTGGCGGAAGTTTTCCAACCGGAATGAATTCGTCTATCAAGGTTGTGGCCTCTCTGTGGTCCGATGAGAGTGCACATGGACTGAGCCAATCGAACTACGTGTGCCCCGTACCATGCTGCGACGGTCCTTACGCCAAGGAGCAGCCAAGTAGCAAGGAATCATAGTGCTCCCGCTGGCGAATGCAGTGGAAGCGGTCCTTTTCCACAAGCACCTCGGCCGGGCGTCCCCGGCCATTGTAATTGGAGCTCATAACGTAGCCATAGGCGCCGGCCTGAAGCACCGCCAGCAGATCTCCGGTCCGCAGTTCTGATAACGATAGATCCGTGGCCAGAACGTCAGTCGATTCGCAGACGGGACCAACGATTTCATACGTCGTCCACGCTTGGCCTTCGGCCGTATCGCGTTGATTGACGGGAACGATGGGATGTTGGGCGCCGTATAACGCAGGGCGCAGCAGATCATTCATTCCGGCATCGACGACGGCGATTTGTCGACCCGACTGTTCCTTCATATAGAGTACTCGGGTGAGTAGAATTCCGGCTGGGCCGATGATTGAGCGACCTGGCTCCACGAGCAAATCGTAGCCGCGTCCTACAATCGGCTCGGAGACAGTCGCCAACCACTCGGCTATCTCGGGGCCGGAGCCAGCCCCGTAGTCTATTGCCAATCCACCCCCCGCGTCGACGTATCGCAAGCGTATGCCGTCTTCGGTCAGCAAATCGGCCAACTGTCCCAGCTTTTCGGCCGACTGCCGGAAAGGATCAATCGAAGCGATTTGAGAGCCGATATGGGCTGAAAGCCCAATTGGCCGGAGCCACGGGCTATCAGCAGCGGCTCGCATCATATCTTGGGCGACCCGGGCTTCAACGCCGAATTTGTGGCCCTTCTCACCGGTGGCGACGCCGGCGTGGGTTGAGACGTGCACGTCGGGATTAACGCGCACGGCAACAGGCGCTCGCCGCTTCAAAGCGCGTGCTGTCTTAGCAACCAATTCCATTTCGGCCGGTGATTCGACGTGTAGCGCCAGAATGCCAGCCGAAATGGCTTCCTCAATCTCCGCCTTGGTCTTGCCCACACCTGAGAATACAATGCGCTGCGGATCGATACCAGCAGCCTCGGCCAGGTAGAGCTCGCCCCCGCTTACGACATCCGCTCCAATTCCTTGTTCTGCCATGATTGCCAGCAAAGCGGGACTACCGTTGGCCTTGACCGCGAAGCATGTTAAGCACTTGCCGTCTATGCGCTGCGCAGCAGCACGAAATGCCTGCAGCGTATCGACTAATCCGGACTGCGTATAGACATACGTCGGCGTACAAAATTCACTGGCAATTTCACTCAATGGAACCGACTCGCAGCTGAGCTCGCCGCTACGGTAACCAAATGCGCCCGCTGCTATCAACTGGAGATCGTGCAAAGTTTCAAGCGTCGCCATTATCAGACTGATTCTGACTGGCAACAGCGTCCTCTTCCATTGTTGAAATGGTACGGGCTACGTTTTCAATGGCTACTCGCTGCTTGCGGTAGAGGTCGGATTCGCTCATGGCCAACCTTCTAGCGACATCGCGCACTTTCTGGCCCTGAATGAACTTCAACTCCAGGATATTGTACAAAATCCATTCGGCCGTAGTCATGCTTCGCTCGCCCTCGGGTTTCTGCTGTTCAACGGCTCGGGTCAGAACTTGTCTAAGCGCTTTGGTCGGATTGCCGTCTTGTTTATCGGCCGTCTCTTGTACAACCTGGAGGTCCAGTAGAGGACTGGTGGTTAGTTTCGGACCGCCCCAATAGTGACTTAATGCGTCGCGGACCATGGCGTTGAAATCGGGGTCTTGCAGTAAATCTGAATCCGTGGCCGTCAAGGCCGGGGCCCCGCCAAATGTCGCCGCGCTTCGGCGCCGCTGCAGATCCGTAACCTGGGGCAGCAATCCCTCTACGGCGGCGAATACCTCCTGCTGCAACAGGCGGTCCTCCAGCGCATCGGTCGCCTGCTCGGCCAGCAGTTCAAAAGCCTCTGACTCCATGTCGCTAAAGTCTGGTGAGCTGCCCCGCGCCCTGACGCCCAAAATCCCTAGTAGTAACGAATCACCCGCACGATGCAGTGGCCGGATCCAATATTCCTCCCAAATCACGAAGTCGCCGCTAGTTTCCAGGCTCGCACCTCCATTTCCTGTGCCGGCCGCGCTCTCAGCTAAATGGCGCCATTCGGCTTTCCAATCTTCCGAATCACTGCCGAACGGCCCGACAACCGCTTCAAGCCTGGCGCCGTCAGGGGTGATAGCCGCGATGAACGCAGTTGGCGTCCTGAGGACCTCGCACGTCGCTGCCAAAACACTCTCGAGAAACTGCCGCATGTCCCGTGTTGTCAATACTCGCTCGCTCAACTGCTGAATGCGGCGGACTTCTGGCTCATCTGTCAGCTGAAAAAGACGTTCTAGCGGCCGCTTGAATGCGTGAAGGGCCCACTCTACAAGAATTATCGTCGCGACCACGCCCAGGGCCGCGGCCGTTTCGCCGGACAAACCAAGAGCGGTGTTGAGCGAACTCATTATCACATACACGATTAATGCTAGCGTTGCTGCGAGAGGAACACGGGCCATGAACTTAAAAAGACGGACCCTGACAACACGATCAGGAGACAGCGCGCCAAAATAGGCGATGTAATAGGTCATGAAGGCAAACATGATGCTCACCATAACATTGCCTATTATCACCACAAGCCAGAATAGGACGGATATCTGTAGGTCAGGATCATCGCTGAAGGTTAGGTAGGGGAATACCGCAAGCGGGGCGGCCATAAAAGAGGCCAGGATAAAAGTCATGCGCTTTCTAGTAGTATGGGTTATACACCTTTGGCGCGCCTTCCACACATGATAGATGCTCGCAGCGCTAATGCCCCAAAAATAGAGCGTGAACAGTGGAAACAATACGCCAGCGCTTAGGTGTGGCGCGTGAGCCACCGGAACCAAGTCGGTAACGAGTAAGTCGGTGAATAGGGCCAGTGAAAAGAATATGACACCGACTATGTACCAGACACGCACTAGCAGTCGGCGGCGATGGGATACATCACCGGTGGTAACCAACAATGCATCGGCCAGATGGAATTGTGCCGCTGGCACCATGGCGATGCCGATCCATCCCAAACGGATCCATATTTCGACCGAAAGCGGAACCGTTGCCCTGGTCACCAGAAGCTCGGTGAAGTACACGATGACCACGAAGAAAAGCAGCGAGTTAAATGCCCGCGTAACTCGGCTACGAATTGAATACCGCAGATTATATAGAAAGACGGCTACCCCGAAAATGACGATTGCCGCTTGCACAATGTCGTTGACGAGGGCGAGGAAGTCGGTCAGCTGCTCAGTCATTTCCAGTATCGGTCACGGAGCAAAACGTGGACACTGCCGGACGCACTATGGTCACTCGCTGGCTGCCTGTCAGCGGCCAGAGATCGAAGACCCGGCGAACCACAGACGTCCTGGTCCTGGCTCGTCAGGCTGGAGAGGGCGCTGGAGGCAAATCAAGCGACTTGGGCGGCTTCCACTCAGCTTGCTCTCCTACTGCCGGTTGAGATGGTTCTGGTTCAGGAGTGCCGCCGGGCTCGGACTGGGGTGGTTCGGATCCTTCGATCAAGGCCACGAACTCGGCCGCTTCCAACGTCTCGACATCCAGGAGAGTCTTAGCGACCTTGTCAAGCGTATCACGCTGCTCCATGAGTATTTCCATGGCGCGAGCATGGGCGCTATCGATTATTTCGCGCACTTCCCGGTCTATCTTCTCGGCAATAGCATCTGAGTAATCGCGCTGCTCGCTAATCTCGCGGCCCAAGAAGACCAGTTCTTGTTTGTCGCCGTAGACGCGAGGGCCGAGTTCATCGCTCATTCCATATTGGGTGACCATGGCTCGGGCCATTTTGGTTATCTGCTGAAGATCGTTGCTGGCTCCGGTGGTGATCTCACCAAAGATGATTTCTTCAGCCACGCGGCCGCCTAGCGCCGTAGCAATCAAGGCCCTGAACTTGGAGCGACTGTAGAAATACATGTCATCTTCCATGAACCAGGTGACGCCGCCGGCCATACCTCTTGGGATAATGGTGACCTTGCGCACAGTTTGCGCGTGCGGTAGGAAGTGGCTGACGATCGCGTGGCCGGCTTCATGGTAAGCCGTGATTTCCTTTTCCTCTGGGCTCATCACGCGACTTTTGCGTTCGGGGCCCAGCTGCACCCGTTCGATGGCCTCCTGCAATTCAGTCATTCCTATGACTTTTTTATTGCGTCGAGCGGCAAGAAGAGCGGATTCGTTCACCGTATTCTCAATATCGGCACCCACAAATCCGGGAGTTGCCTTTGCCAGAATGTTTACATCTACGTCCGAAGCCAACGGCTTGCCGCGCATGTGAACTCTGAATATCGCCTCGCGGCCGCGAACATCTGGACGATCTATGACAACCCGGCGGTCAAAGCGACCCGGACGCATCAGCGCCGGATCGAGAATATCCGGCCGATTGGTGGCCGCCAGTATAATGATGTGCGTATCAGTGCCAAATCCATCCATTTCGACCAGGATTTGGTTTAGAGTCTGCTCGCGTTCATCGTGAGAACCGCCGAGACCGGCGCCCCGCTGGCGTCCTACTGCGTCAATCTCATCGATGAAGATAATGCACGGACTGTGGCGCTTAGCCTGTTCAAAAAGATCGCGCACGCGGCTGGCTCCCACGCCAACAAACATTTCGACGAACTCAGAACCGGCGATCGAGAAGAACGGAACGCCCGCCTCGCCTGATACAGCCTTGGCCATCAAGGTCTTACCTGTGCCCGGGCTGCCAACCAGCAAGACGCCTTTGGGTATGCGGGCGCCAAAACTGACAAATTTATCGGGCTCTTTGAGGAACTCCACAACCTCTTGCAGTTCCTCTTTTGCCTCGTCACAGCCGGCAACGTCGTCAAAGCTTACCGTTGGATGGTCACCGGTAAACATGCGGGCCTTGCTCTTGCCGAAGGAGAGCGCCTGGTTGTTGGAGCCTTGCGCCTGACGCATGATGATATAGATGAAGCCGATTATCAACAGGGCAGGCAGGAAAATGCCGAGTAAATTCAGCAGGCCGCCCCACTGACTTGGCGTCTCATAGATGATGATCGCGCCGTTGCCCGAGTAGTCGCTCTCGGCGACGCCATAAGTCGCCAGCACCTCTTCGAGCGAACTGACGTTGCTTATTTGCGTTCGAGCTTCCGGGCGCTGCGAAGCGTGATAAACGACCGTTACTTCGCGGCCGTCGCCCGAAACACGAAGTTCCGACACTTCTCCATTTTTGACTTGTTGAGCCAGTTCGCTGATTGCCAGTTCATCGACTTCCGTTCCGGCAGAATTGTAGCTCCACAAGAT
>CP070688.1:3072207-3089917 GCA_020353135.1 Chloroflexota bacterium | reverse complement strand
ACCATTAACCGAGACACCTGAGAATCCGGCCGCCGCAGGCAAAGGAGGGGAAGTTCCAGACACAGAGTCGAACCAGACATAACGTCCGACCGGACATAACGTCCGTAGATGTCCGATCGCGTCGCCGCGATCGTTTTTGTCAATGCTGCGTTCAAGTTAGGAGGAATGCGACAATGCTAAACCTGGCAACACTGTTGGAAGACACCACCCGCGATCATCCGGATAGATTGGCAGTTATCTTCAATGAAATGAAACTACCTTATAAGGCCTTGAATGCGGCCGCCAACCAGGTCGCCGCTGGCTTGGTCGAGCTGGGTATCCGGAAAGGCGACAAGGTGGCCTTGAGCTGCCCAAATCTGCCTTACTTCCCTATTGTCTATTATGGCATTCTCAAGGCCGGCGCCGTCGTCGTGCCGCTCAATGTGCTGCTAAAAGGGCGCGAGATCGCTTACCATCTGCGTGATTCGAATGCCAAGGCTTATTTCTGCTTCGAGGGTACCGAGCAGCTACCTATGGGAGTTATGGGTCACGCGGGCTTCAAGGAGGTGGACAGCTGCCAGCATTTCTTCATCATGACCGCCGATCCGGCGGCCGCTTCGCCCATCGAAGGGACATCAACCCTGGGTATGCTCATGGCCAAGCAAGGTCCGGTCTTTGACACGGTGCAAACCAACCCCGAGGACACGGCCGTCATCCTCTACACCAGTGGCACAACCGGCCAACCCAAGGGCGCCGAGCTCACCCATAGCAACATGGTTATGAACGCTCGCCTGGCCGACACCTTATTTGGCGAGACTGATAATGACGTGCACCTGGTTGTATTGCCTCTCTTCCACTCCTTCGGCCAGACAGTTCAAATGAACTCCGGCTTCTACACGGCCGCAACCATCTCGCTCTTGCCTCGTTTCGATCCCGATGCCGCCCTGGCCATAATGCAGCGCGACAACGTGACCGTATTCGCCGGGGTACCGACCATGTATTGGGCGCTCCTGAACTATCCGGCGGCCGATAAATATGACCTGGCTCATATCGCGGAGAATCTGCGTTTGTGCGCATCGGGCGGCGCAGCCATGCCAGTTGAGGTCATGAAGGCCTTCGAAGAGAAATTCAAGGTGAAGATCCAGGAAGGTTACGGCCTGTCGGAAACCAGTCCGGTGGCTAGCTTCAACCGTCTCGATCGCCAACGGAAACCTGGTTCGGTTGGGCTGCCCGTCTGGGGTATAGAAATGAAGATCGTCGATGAAATGGATAACGACGTGCCCCAGGGCGAGTTGGGCGAAATCGTGATCCGCGGTCACAATGTCATGAAGGGTTACTACGGCCGGCCCGAGGCCACGGCCGATGCCACGCGAGGCGGCTGGTTCCATACCGGCGATATCGGCCGCGTGGACGAGGATGGTTACTACTATATCGTCGATCGGGTCAAGGACATGGTCATTCGCGGTGGCTTCAACGTCTACCCGCGCGAGGTGGAAGAAGTCCTAGTGAGCCATCCCCAGGTGAGCCTGGCGGCCGTCATCGGCGTGCCCGACGAACGCTATGGCGAGGAGATTAAAGCCTTCATCGTACCCGTAGAGGGAGCAGAAATGGACGAAGCAGAGCTTGTCGCCTGGTCCAAAGAAAACATGGCCGACTACAAATACCCGCGCCTGATCGAATTCCGCGACACGCTACCCATGAACGCGACGGGCAAGATCCTAAAGATTGAGCTACGCGCCTAGGATGGACGAGTCAACGTCCTTCTGGGTCATTGATTTTCCGGCCGGCGATGGTGTTGGCGGGAGCCGGCCATTTAGAACGGTACGAGGAGCATGACTATGAGCAACAATGGCGCCGTCAGCTTCAAGCTGACAGAAGAACAAAAGATGATTCAAGATTTGGCCCGCGAATTCGCCCGCAACGAGATTGCGCCGGTGGCCGAGCACTATGATAAAAGCCACGAATTTCCCTGGCCGGTGGTTAAGAAGGCCCAGGAAATCGGGCTGACAGCCATGAGCGTGCCGGAAGAGTACGGCGGCCTTGGTCTCAGCCTGTTCGAGGAAGTCCTGGTCGGCGAGGAGTTGTCCTGGGGCTGTTCGGGCATCAGCACGGCCATCGCCGTCAATGGCCTGGCCATCGCGCCTATTCTTGTGGCCGGCAACGAGGAACAGAAAAAGGCTTACGGCGGCCGCATGGCCGACGGAGAGATGGCCGGCTACTGCGCCACCGAACCCGAGGCCGGCTCTGATGTGGCCGGGATCAAGACGACGGCCAAAAAAGTCGGCGACGACTATATACTGAACGGCCGCAAGATGTTCATAACCGGCGGCACGGTGGCCAATTATTACACGGTCTTCGCCTACACCGATCCTTCCCAACGGTATAACGGCATGAGTTGTTTCATCGTCGATCGCGATTGGGAAGGCGTAAGCGTCGGCAAGCCCTTTGACAAAATGGGCCAGCACGCATCAGATACGGCCGAGGTCGTCTTCGAGGACGTCAAGGTGCCGGCCGCAAATATTCTGGGCGAGGAGGGGGTTGGCTTCATGATCGCCATGAAGGTCTTCGACCGCAGCCGGCCGGGCACGGCCGCCGGGGCCGTCGGCGTGGCCCAGCGCGCTTTGGACGAATGCGTCAAGTACGCCAAGGAGCGCACTACCTGGGGTAAGCCCTTGTGGCAGCATCAAATAATCGGCCACATGATCGCCGACATGGCCATTGAGGTCGAAGCGTCCCGATTGCTGGTCTGGAAGTCGGCCTGGGCCATTGACGCCGGCGAGCGCAATACAACCGCAGCGGCCTACGCCAAGGCTTTCGCCGCCGATACGGCCATGAAAGTCACCACCGACGCCGTCCAGGTGTTCGGCGGCTACGGCTATATGTCTGAATACCCGGTGGAGAAATTGATGCGCGACGCCAAGATCTACCAGATCTACGAAGGCACCAGCCAGATCCAGCGCAATATCCTGGTCCGGGAGCTGTTCCGCAAATAGATCTGCCACGCCGGTAAGCGTGTCGAAGTCGGCAAGCCGAGAAGCTGGCGGCGAGCCTGAATTGCTCGCCGCCAGCCTATAAATGCTATAGGCGTCGGGCGGCCTTTGGTAGCACCTTCCAGTCAGAATGCGAAATAGGAATCCCCGTTCAATTAAGAATATTGCGCTGCGTATTGCCTCGTCAAGCCCCCGTTTGCTATGGTAAACTTATCGCCCTATGGCGAATAGCACCACACAACCGACCGGCCAGGCCATTTGGCATGACCGCGCGGCCCTGGGCACACTGGGACTGGCCCTCATACTGAACGTCCTATTGTTCGTTCTGGCCTTCGTCGCCTCCGATCGGCTGGCCGATGCTATTGCCGCCTCAGGCGGCAATTCAGGCAACGCAGATCGCTTCGGCGCCCCATCGAATGCGTTCACTCTGCCCATCATAGGCTTCATAGCCTGGTTATTGGCCGGCGCCTTAGGGTACTTCTACTATGGCGCGAGAGGCGAGAAATCTATCGCCTATACCATCTGGGGCGCAATCGTCCTCATCGAGTTAGCCACCTGGGTACCGGCGCTGGCCCTGTTGCTGAACCTTTAGCGACGGCTACGCAAACGTGACCGAAGACCTCGCCATCGCCTTCATATTAAGCTTGATTGTCGTCGCCCTTTTCTATTGGCGAGGATCGTTGTCCCAATCCGGGGCGGCCGGCGCTTTGATCGTCGGCACCTTGATCTTCGGTTTCGGCGGCCTGGCCTGGGGCCTCCTGTTGGCCCTATTCTTCGTTAGTTCAAGTCTGCTTTCCCATTTTAAGGAAGACGAGAAAAAGGCCGCGGCCGAAAAATTCGACAAGGGGCACCGGCGCGACATCGGCCAGGTCATGGCCAATGGCGGATTGGGAAGTTTGATCGCCGTTCTGAACGCCGCCGCGCCTTCGCCAGTGTGGTACCCGATGTTCGTCGGCGCGATGGCCACGGTAACGGCCGATACCTGGGCCACCGAACTGGGCACTCTGGCCCGCAAACCTCCGCGGCTTATAACCAGCGGCCGGCCGGTGGAGGTCGGCACCTCAGGCGGCGTATCGCCTTTAGGCACGGCCGTCTCGTTGGCCGGAGGGGCCATTATTGGCCTTGCGGCTGCGTTGTTGCCAGGTAATTTAGCGCCGGGCGTCGCCCTTTTAGCCGGCGCGATCGGCGGCCTGGGCGGCTCATTGTTCGACAGCTTGCTGGGCGCAACCGTGCAGCAGATTTATTATTGTGACGTTTGCCAAAAAGATACCGAGCGCAAAATCCACAAGTGCGGCCATGAGACCCGGCCGCTGCGGGGCTGGTCATGGCTTAACAATGACCTGGTTAATTTGCTCGCTTCACTGGTCGGAGGCCTCATCGCCGCCGCCATCTGGCTGATCCTGGGCTAGCCGGTCACTTGTCCGCATTAAGTACGATGAAACGAAACATTTACCTCGAAGATATTCCCCTTGACGAAGCCTGGGCGGCATTCACATCCGCCTTGGAGGAATCCGACCTTTGGCAGCCTTTCCCATCTGAGATCGTGCCCGTCGCCGGCGCCGCCGGCCGGGTCACGGCCGAGCCTGTGTGGGCCCGCCTATCCGCGCCTCATTATCATGCCAGCGCCATGGACGGCTATGCCGTGCGCGCACGGGACACCGAGGGCGCGACCGAGACGTTACCCCTGGTATTGAATCTGCTAAGCGTCGACGAAACAGATCCCCGCCAGAGGCGTCCCGCTCTGCCGGTTAATACCGGCCAGCCAATGCCGGCCTGGGCCAATGCCGTGATCATGATCGAGCATACCCAACAAGTCGAAGATCCTGGGGGCGTGGCCGGCATAGAGATCCGATCCTCGGTCCCGCCCTGGCACCACGTGCGACCCATGGGTGAAGACATGGTAGCTACCGAGTTGGTCCTGCCGGCCAATCATCGCCTGCGCCCGGTAGATTTGGGCGCCCTGGCCGGGTCCGGACATGCAACCGTAACCGTCTATCGCCGGCCGCGGGTGGCCGTGATTCCCACCGGCAGCGAATTGTTGAGCCTGGACGAGGTCGCACAAAACGGCATCTCCGCCGGGCAGATCATCGAATACAACAGCATCGTACTGTCGGCCCAGGTTGAAGGCTGGGGCGCGTTGGCGACCCGGTGGCCTATCGCCCCCGATAGCTTCGAGGCTATTCAGGAAGCGGTACGGATAGCGGCCGCCGATCATGACCTGATCCTGGTCAACGCCGGATCGTCGGCCGGCAGCGAGGACTACACGGCTCACGTTGTGCGATCCTTGGGTCGCTTGCTGGTTCATGGCGTGGCCGTGCGACCCGGGCACCCGGTGATTCTGGGCCTGGCTGAGCCCCAGGCAGAGGACGATGCAGCAGAGGTCAGCCCGGTCTCCGTGCCCATTGTTGGTGTACCTGGCTATCCGGTCAGCGCCGCCCTGACAGGCGAGATCTTTGTTGAACCCTTACTAGCCCGTTGGGCTGGTCAGCCGGCCAACCGGCCGCCCACCCTAGAAGCGACGGTGACCCGCAAGATCGCCTCCCACACCGGCGATGACGACTTCGTGCGGGTGGCCGTTGGCAAGGTCGGCGAGCGCATCATGGCCACGCCCATCAGCCGCGGAGCCGGCGTGATCACATCACTGGTTCGGGCCGACGGCCTGATCCAGATTCCCCGCTTCAGCGAAGGCGTTGAGGCGGGTGCGGCCGTGACCGTTCGCCTATACCGGATGCCGGCCGAGATCGAAAGGACCATCGTCGCCATCGGCAGCCATGACCTGACGCTCGACCTGCTGGCCCAGTTTCTGGCCGAGAGAGGGGAAGGAGCCCGGTTGGCCTCAGCCAATGTGGGCAGCTTAGGCGGACTGATCGCCCTGCGGCGCGGCGAGGCGCACCTGGCCGGCGCCCACTTGCTCGATCCTGAATCAGGGGAATACAACAGCCCTTATGTCCGCCGTTATCTGCAGGGGCAAGAGATCGTCATGCTGACGCTGGTCGGCCGCGAACAGGGCTGGATAGTACCGGCCGGCAATCCAAAAGACCTGGCCGGCTGGTCCGACGCGATAAATCCCGACCTGCGCATCGTCAATCGGCAGCGCGGCGCAGGTACTCGTTTGCTATTGGACTACCAGCTTGGCCTGATGACCGCCAAACCCGAGGAAGTTCGCGGCTACGACAGAGAGGAATATACCCACCTGGCTGTGGCCGCCGCCGTCGCTTCAGGCGCGGCCGACGCCGGCCTGGGCATTCGTGCAGCGGCCCGGGCCTTGCAGCTCGACTTCGTACCCTTGACGCAGGAGCGCTACGATCTGCTCATCCCTCGGCAGCATTACGAAAGCGATCTGCTGGAGCCGTTACTGTCCTTGCTCCACGAACCCGCTTTTCGAGATAGCGTAGCCAATATGCCGGGCTATGACGTCAGCAAAATGGGCCATATTGCCGGCGAACTCAAGTAGCCGCCCAATAAACTCTGAGGCAGTTTGCGGTAGAACGCCCCACGTAGCCTAAGCCGGTCCGTCCGGGATCGACTCTGGAAGTATGCTGCCCTCCATGCCTTCCGACCGCGCTTCAGAGAGCAGCGTCGGCGTAACCTGGTTGAAGTGGTTTGCGGCCCCTATCGCCGCTGCTCGAATGTAGTTATCCGTGTAACCGATCCACTTGAGACCCCGATCATCCGCGGCGACGGCCGTCTCCCACAGAACATCGCGGGTGCTGGCCTCGTAGCGCCTATGAAAGGCCAGGCTGAGTCGCCTTCCTAGAGCCAATAGGCGCTGAACGCGCTGTTTCTTCACCGGTTCGGGCACGTGACCGTCCATCGTCGCCGCCGCCGTACCCGGCCGTTTGCTGTAACCGAACACATGTAGTCGGCCAAATTCCATTTCGGCCGCAAATTCCAGGCTCTCCGCGAAATCGGCTTCCGTCTCCCCGGGAAAGCCGGCGATCAGGTCAGTGCTGAGGTTAAGATCGGCGATACGCGCGCGTGCCCTGATAACCAGGTCGCGAAATGAGGCCTGCGTCGTTCGGCGAGCCATTCGGCGCAGGATCCTATCGCTGCCTGATTGCAGCGGCACATGCAGGTGGGGCAGCAAGCGCCGGTCGGCCCACAATTCAAAAAATCCGGGCGCGATATCCCAGGGCTCCAATGAAGAGATTCGCAGCCGGGCAATATCCGTATGCTGCAAGATAGCCTTCAACAATCCGCCCAAATCCAATCCGTTACCTAGATCCCGGCCGTAGCTGCCTAAGTGTACGCCAGTCAGGACCGCTTCCTGGTAACCGGCCGCCGCTAGGGCCTGGATCTGTGAAACCACGTCGCCCAGTGGCCGGCTTTGGCCCTGGCCTCGGGCGATGGTCGTCACGCAAAAAGTGCAGCGATTATCACAACCGTCTTGAACCTTGACGAATGCCCTGGTATTGCCCGTCGAACCGGCCAGAAATTGGCGCAGAATGGGCTCCCGATCGTGAACTGGCAAGGCCAACTGGGCCTGGGGATCGATGAGCTGAACCAGCCGTTCTTTGCCCTGGTTGGGCACGATTCGACCGGCGCCGTCGACGACGCTCAACTCCTCAGGTGCCACCGTGGCGTAGCAGCCGGTCAACATGATCTCGGCCGTGGGGTTTACGCGATGGATGCGGCGCGTCATCTTGCGCGCGTCCTTGGCCGCCTCCCCGGTGACAGCACACGTATTGATCACAACCTTGTCGGCCTGTGCCGGGTCTGAGACGACTTCATGGCCATTGGCCAACAGCTGGCGGGCCATCGTCTCAATTTCGCTCTGATTTAGCCGGCAGCCGATAGAGTCCAGAAAAACCTTCATGCGATCATTTTAGCCCAGGCCAGGACGATTCGCGAATGATTGCCCGGTCTGAGTCCAAAGCGTGCCGTTCAGGTATTTGACGACGTCTGCGGATCGCTGCCTATGGCATACGGCAAACGACCATGTACAATTGGTCTCCAGAACCATGCGTGTCCTCCGGCCTCTCGTGACCTGCTGCTGTTTGATGCTGGTATTGGCGGCTTGCCAAACAAGCAACCCGCTGGCCCTGCCAACCGAAACACCTCCGCCGCCTACGGCGACACTGCAGGCCACGGCCACACCTACACCCCTACCCGGCTCAGCGGCTGGCTTCGATCACCTCCTGGCCCAGGCTGAGGCTAGGAGACCAGACCAACGACAGGACCTTGTTAACCGCTACATAGGCCAGTTAGTCCAGACGCCGGTTACCGGCGGCGACGAGGCCATCTTTCTGTATCGCGGCGCCGCCCAGGTAGTTCAAGTCCACGGCGATATGAACGATTGGGACGTCGAGCAGGCGCCGGCGATGACTCGGCTCGACGGCACAGATCTGTGGTATTGGCGGGCGAACTTCGAACCGGATGCCCGCCTTGACTATCAATTCGTGGTGGACGGACGGCCGGTGGGCCTGGATCCGCTCAATCCGGATACGATCCCTAGTCCAGGAGGGCCAAATTCCGAGTTGCGCATGCCGGCCTATCAGCCGCCGGCGGAACTGGCGCCGCCATCGGAACCAATCCCTTCCGGTACGGTCACTTCCCATACCCTGGATAGCCAGCACTTGGGTCAGACGCGAACGTTCCTGATCTATGAGCCGCCAGGACAAATCGTCGGCCAGCCGCTTCCGTCACTTTATGTCAATGGCGGGACCGATTATCTCAATCTGATTGACGCGCCGGCCATTCTGGACAGTCTGATCGCCCAACGCCAGATTCCGCCCCTGCTGACGGTCTTCATCGCACCCATCAACGCCGACCAGGAACACGCTCTCAACGACGCTTATGCCGATTTCCTGGCCGAAGAACTGGCGCCCTACGTTCAAGAAAGATTTGACGCTAATGCCGATCCGGCCACGACCGGCATAATTGGCAACGACCTGGGCGGATTAGCCGCGGTACACGCGGCCGTGAACCATGCCGACGTATTTGGCCTGGCCGCAGCTCAATCTGGCCGTTTCGGCTACGACATGGAAGCTCTCATCCAGGATGTCGGCCGCCGGCGAGCCGGACAGGCAGGATACGTTCCCCCCAGGGTTTACCTGGTCGCCGGTGCCTATGAAACGGCCGTCGAAGTCGGGAACGGACCAGAGAATATCCTGGAGGCCAACCGCCAGTTAGCCGCGGCCATCGAGCAAGCTGGATTCGACCACCGGCTTGACGAACGGCCGGAAGGTCATAGTTGGGGACTATGGCGCGGATCGCTCGGCCGCGCCTTGTCTTATCTCTTCAGTCCAGGGTCTTGAACCGGCTTCGAAGCCTACATCTTTTCGCTGAAGCGGTCTTCGCTGCGCGCTCTGAAGACCAGGCGGATCGGCGTTCCCGGAAACGGGTACTCGGCCCGAATTTGGTTCTCTAGATAGCGTTGGTAGGTGAAGTGGACCCAGTCAGGCTTATTGACGAAGAAGACGAAGGTCGGCGGATCGACGTTGGCCTGCGTCGCGTAATTGAACTTAACGCGAACGCCTCCCTTTTGGGGCGGCGGATGGCGACCGATCACCTGGCGCACTAAGCGATTCAACTGAGCCGTCGGCACCCGTTCGTAGCGCGCTTCGTAGACCGCAATCACTTCGGGCAATATCTTTTCCACGCGCTGCCCACTTTTGGCCGAGATAAAAATCAAGGGCGCATAGGGCATGAAATTGAGCGCTTGGCGTACCTGAGCGGTGTATTCGTTGATCGTGTAAGTGTCTTTCTCGATGGCATCCCATTTGTTAACCAGGACGACCACGCTGGCGTTCTCCTCCACCAGCATGCCGGCGATGTGCGCATCCTGGGACGTCATGCTCTCTTCCGCGTCGATCAAAAGCAAGGCAACATCCGCCCGTCGGAGCGCCTTGACGGCCCGCAGAACACTGTATTTCTCAACGCCAGGGTCGATCTTGCCTCGCCGCCGGATGCCGGCCGTGTCGATGAGCGTGATTGATTCGCCGTCCCACGCCAGCCTGGTGTCGATGGCGTCGCGCGTCGTTCCGGCGATGGGACTGACGATGGCCCGTTCCTCGCCTATTAATTGGTTGAGCAACGTCGACTTGCCAACATTCGGCCGGCCGAGGATGGCCACCTTGATAGAGTCATCCTCTTCTTCCTCATCAGCCGGCGGGATTGCCAACGCGATAGCGTCAAGCAAATTGCCGGTGCCTGTGCCGTGCAAAGCCGAGATGGGAAAGACCTCCCCCAAAGCCAGCTCATAGAACTCATAGGCTTGATCCGTCAGCTTGGTCGATTCGAGTTTGTTGGCGGCAATGATGACTGGCTTATTCGCCTGGCGCAGAATGTCGGCGACTTCTCGATCGGCGGCCGTGACGCCAGCCTGGCCGTCTACTACCTGAACGACGACGTCGGCGTCCTGGATAGCGATGCTCGCTTGCTGGCGAATCAAAGGCAGAAATCGTTCTGAGTCCTCCGATAGCGGCTCCGTATGCCGGCCTTCCGTGATTTCCAGGCCGCCAGTGTCGACCAATAGAAAGCCAACTCCGGCCCAGTCGGCGTCGGCATAGAGACGATCTCGTGTTGTTCCAGGCACTTCCGACACAACCGCCAACCGTTGGCCGACGATGCGGTTGAACAAGGTGGATTTGCCAACGTTAGGCCGGCCGACCAGGGCGACCAGTGCCCGATAACTCACGCGACGATACCTCTTCGGCCGGGCATCTGGCCTGGCGGCGGCAGCGCTAACTCAAAGCCTTGCAGATGGCCTGGATTGTGAGTCGAATCACTCGCCCCTTTCGCTGGTATGGTAATGCCGCTTTCTGCTACCAGGTCGGACATCAAAGTCGCCGAAGGTGTGATCTCGTTCGTCGTGGTGATCGCGCCGGTGATTATTACCGTCACTTGTGCGGGTTGTGTCGATCGCACCTCGACCTCATTGGCCGCTACCGTCACCAGCGGATCCAGGACATGCGTGCCGGTGATCAGGCCGAACAGATCGACTGTCGCCCGGACGTCGTCATCGGCCAGCGATTCGAGGACTGGTAATGGCCCAAACATGAATACGCGCAATTCTTGCGGCTCGACGGTCGCCTCGAGTCCTTCCTCCAGCCCGCGCACTTCCACCGGGCTCTGGACTACGCTGCTGGTCCGAATGGGTACGACCTCGACCGTCACAAATACCGGCGGCAGGTCGATAGGCGTGATGCCTTCGGGAAGATCCAGGGCAACACGTTGCGTCAACGATTCTGTAAGGCCGTTGATGTCAAGGGGCTCCGTCTGAACGATCAAGGTGTCCAGCTCCGCCGGAGCTCCAGTCACCTGGATACTGGCCGGCTCAACCTTGACATCCAGCAGGCGGTGACCTGGCGCAGGTTCGCCTGTCCACAGTGCGCTAATTGGTTTTTCCGCAAATCCGGCCAACTCGACAACCGGCACGATTGTCTCGACTTCCTGTGGGCTAATGGTCAGACCGGCTGTGCTGGCCACATTGCCTTCCACATCGTAGAAGGTCGGGCGACGCAATTCGGTGATGTCTTCGCGAGCGTCATCTATGAATACAATAACCCTGCTCTGGGCAAGCTGGTCGACCCGGGCGGCCGAACCGGTCACCAGAACGCTCTCCGGTTCCACCCGTTCATTACCTAGCCGGTGCCCCCGTGGCAGTTCGCCGCGCACCTGCAATTCGACCGGGATTTCTCGGCTAATGATTTGTTCCAGCCGGATCTCGATTGCCTCAGGAAAGATGGAGACGATCTCAACTTGCTCGAACTCGCCCTGGACCTCGACTTCTAATTCTGCCTCGCCATAAGGTATACCGGTCAGATCGATCACGCCTCGGAATTCGCTGGATGGCGTGTGATCCAGGGCCGAGATCGGACCCTCTATCGTGATCAAGGCCGACTCAGGCGGCCGGTTAACTACCTCTGCATCGGTCGCTTTGCCGATCACGTCAACCGGAATCTCGATGGTTCGCGTCTCTACTGGATCATCAGCTCTTATCGCCGTGGCCCAAATGAAGAGCGCCACGACGACAGCTAAGAGCAGCGTGGTTAGATTTGACAGCAGCGCTCGTGTTAGACGCATCTTGGATACCTGAGAATTCGACGAACTTGGTCCCGATTACTTAAGTTCTAGGAAGACGCTCCGGACTGGCCCTGCAAGAAGGCGCTTAGTATGGCGTTCAGACGCGATGGGTCCTGGCGACGAATAACGCGCCCATTATGGGCGATAGAAACTTGACCCGTTTCCTCAGAAACGACCACCACAACCGCGTCGCTGACTTCGCTGATACCCAGCGCCGCCCTGTGCCGCAAGCCCATTTGGCGATCAGATAGGCTACGAGTCGACAGCGGCAAGACGCAGGCTGCAGCAGCCAACTGAGCACCGCGCACAATCACCGCCCCATCGTGCAGTTCCGTAGTCTTATTAAAAATAGTCATCAACAACTCAGCCGATGGTTCGGCATTCAATACGATGCCCGTATCGATATACTCTTGCAGACCCGTATCTTGTTCGATCACGATGAGCGCGCCTTCCCGACGGTTAGAAAGCTGCTGGCAGGCCGCCGATATGGCGTCGACGAGCGTCGTGTCGACCGCTCTACGAAACAGGCGGAAGTAGCCACCTGCCCGGCCCAATTGTTCAAGGGCGCGTCGTAATTCTGGCTGAAATATAACCGGAACCGCAACCAACAACGCCGGAAGAATCGTCCTGATGAGCCAGCGCGAGGCGGTCAAGTTGATGAGCGTGACTGAAACGATGGCCAGCAGAACAACCAGGATGATGACGCCGCGTAGAAGTGGAACCGCTCGCGTGCCGCGAATCAGCATCAAGATGCCAAAGATGGCCAGCGTTACCAGGACGATATCTACGATATGATTGGCCGGGTTTTCTGCAAAGCGGCCGAGATAATAAGTTAGTTGTTCAATCACGAATGTTGGTATTACATCCTAACAAAGAGTGATGAACTGGAGGCCTTGGCCAGGCGAAGCGGCTCCTTCAATCCTCTTCTTGTTGCAGTTGTTGAAGTATTTGCTCGTAACTGCTCGCGTTTGGCGGATCCTGGGCCAATATGTTTTCGATCGTCTTGATCGCCGCCTGATGCTCGCCTGCATCAAGCTGGGCCTCGCCCAGGCTGTCAAGCAACTCAAGCGCTTCTTGATTGCGTCCCTGTCGCAGATAGAGGCGAACCAGGCGGTCAACCACGTCAGCATCTGTAGGTCGCATTTCTATCAAATCTTCGAGAATCTGGAAAACTCTGATTCCCTCACCGCTCCGCACAAGTTGAACCAGGAATCGATCCAGTTGACGCACGGCGCTTTCGGGTTGATCTACTTTGTAATACAGATCGATGAGCGTCAAGGCGGTTCGTTCGTCGTCAGGCTTACTCCTGTTCAACTCGCTGTAGGCCGCAAGGGCTCTCTTCCAGTCCAAACGCTGAATATCGATGTCGGCGACAGCCTGTATGAAACGGGGACGCCACTCATATTCGGTCGAGCCCCGCGGCGCCAATTTCAGAGCCTCCAAATATGTCTCCCTGGCCTTATCAACTTCAGCCAGGTTGTAGAAAGCCTCGCCCATTATCACATAGTGTTCCAGAGCCCGGTCGATACGGCCTTGTTCGACAAGCAATTCTATCAACCGGGCTCGGTTTACCAGATCCATGGGCGAAAGCTCTACCGCTCGTTCATAATTGGCCAACGCGCCGCTATGATCGCCTCGCATGCGGCACGTATCGCCAATTGTGAGGTACTTGCTAATGGCAATCTGCAGCCGATTCTGTTTAGCCATCAATTCAGCTAACTGAATATGTCCGGCCAGATAGAAGGGTGACAGTTGTATCGCCCGGTAAGCTTCTTCTACCGCACTATCGTATTTGCCTTGTTCGGCATACTCCTGGCTAAGATGCAACGACTCGAGTACCTGTAACGAGCCTGCGGTCAGGATTTCGCCCAGAATCAGCGGTTGCCCGTCGGCCGACAATCGATCCAGGCGGGATCTGGCCTGGTCTACCCGTTGTTGCCACCCATTTTGACCCAGGAAACCGGTGAGCGAAACGACAAACTCTGTCGCGGCGCGCGGCTCCGCCTCGGTGAGCAATTCACTGACAAGGTGAGCGTACATATCGCTTACACGTTGGGCATCGGCCGGACCAAGGTAACTCAAATCAATTGCCCTCAGGGAGGCAACATAGTATTCGATAGCCCGGCGCAGATTACCGCGGCTCCGGTAAGCCTCTCCAATCGCATAATAGCTGGCCGGCCTTAATGACGTGTCTTCGATACTCTGCTGAAACTCGCGCTTGGCCTGCCCATACCGCATTTTGCCATGATACAGGACGCCCAAGCAGAAATGAATCGCCGCCCCGTCTGCGCCTTTGGCAAGCGCCTGCTCATAGCTGTTGATCGCCTCGTCGTCCAGATCCCTTGTCTGAAGATCAAGCGCCTGGCTAACTAGAGTGTCGCGCGTAAGATCGGCCGGCTCGGAAGATTGAGGCGTCATCTCTTCGCCAAAGATCTCCTGGGCCAGTTGGCTCTGGGCCAGACGCCGGCCCGTCTCAAGCAAGCCGCTGCCGGCGTCTCCTATTGCCGGTCGCCCGTTAGCGCGATCCGCGGCCGGCTCAGCCTCCTGTACATACTCAGTGTCCGACGAAGTTTCGACCGCAGTGCCGGACGTTAGCAACTCATCGTCCGGCCCGAATAGCTCGAGTGACTCCTCGTGCTGGATCAGGTTGATCAATGTCAGCGTCTCGACATTACGTGGATCGAGCCCCAAGGCAATCTGGCAGACTTTCAACGCCTCTTCTCTTTGCCCACGGCCGGCATAGATTCGAGCTACAGCCAGGTACTCGCGGACGGCGTTACGAGTCAGGCCTTGTCGTTTGTAGACTGCGGCCAAACGTCGATGGGCGCCGAGCAATTTGGGCGCCAGTCGCACGGCCCGCAGCCAATTGCCAACGGCCTCGTCCAGGTTACGACGCTTGAGCTGGATCTCGCCAATGGCCATATAGGTCTGGCCCGCCTCAGCATTCTGACCCAGTTCTTCCTGAACCTGGGCAACGTGTCTGAGGTAAATCATGTCGCCATTAGAAAGGCGCGCGGCCACTTTGTAGTTGTCAAGCGCGTGCTGCAGGTCGCCTAGTTCAGCGTAAGCCATGCCCAGGCCAGCATAAGGAGCCGGCTCCTGTTCGGCCGCTTCAATTGCCTTTTCAAACTCAACAATGGCCTCTGGCCATTGTTGCTCCCAACTATGTGAATGTCCCTGCCTGAGAGCTACCTCGTACCGGGAACGACTGTCAACCAACGTGGGCCTCCATCTGCCGGTGGTCAATACTCGAAAAGTATACCACACGCAAAATATGCCGAAAATAGCCAATTAGACATAAAATTGCTTGTGCGGCCTGGTGAGTTATGGTAAGATAATCCCCGCAGAGGGGATGTCACCTGGTTAAAAAAGGTGCGTTTCGTTGGGGTTGTGCGCCCGCCTTTGTAGGGGCAGGCGATGTGTGCCAGTGGACACCAACCTAGCTTGTTAGAACGCACCGATTAGAGAATCCGTTATGGGTCAATAAGGTAGGTGGCAGATGGAAGGCAATACAGGTCGTTACATCCTAGTCGGGATCGTCGCGTTTCTCGTGGGCTGGGCCATCGGTTTATTTCTCTTTGGCTGGGTCATCTGGCCAGTCGAATATACCGGGGCCAAGCCACAAGATATAAGCGAAAGTGACAGGCAGACCTATATCATCGCGATGGCCGATCTCTTTGCGTTTCAAGGAAACCAGGATCGCATGCAGCAGACTTTTTCGGACTGGCCGAATGCCGATCAAGAGATCTGCGAACTCGCCAATGAAACGGCCGATTCTGATGAGGCGCTAAGGTTAAATGCCCTGGCCCTGACCCTGAATGGCACCGGCTGCACGGACGTCGCGACATCAGGGGAGGAAGAAGAGGCCGGCGGCGGTCGTGGTAATTTGGGCTACATTGCGCTCATCTGCGGGCTGCTGGCGATTCTGGCCGTGGTCGTTGCCGCGATTCTGATCATTTGGCAGAGGCGCGGGACCGACGCACCCGGTGAACCGCCAGATGATTACGGGATGGCGGAAGCCGAAACGGCGTCGGTAGAAACAGCCGCGGTTGAGCAACAGGTTACCCCGCTTGCCCGCTTCCAGACCACCTTTACACGCGGCAATGACACGTTTGACGAATCTTTCAGCATCGAGAACGCCGACGGCGATTTTTTGGGTGAATGCGGCGTCGGCCTTTCTGAAACATTGGGCGCCGATGTACCGAAGAACGTCACCGCTTTTGAAGTCTGGCTATTTGACAAAAACGACATTCGCACGGTGACCAAGGTTATCATGAGCGATCATGCCTTCTTCGACGAAGCGATCAAGGCTAAGTTGGCGCCAAAGGGCGAGCCCGTCCTGGCCCGGCCGAACGAAACCATCGCCTTGGAGACGGCCACGCTCATCGTCAACGCCTCCATCACTGAGCTCGAATACGGTGCAGGTGCGTTACCACCGCAGAGCTTCTTTGAGCGCTTCACCGTCGAATTATCCGCCTGGAACAAGGAAGGCGAGTTCGCCGAACCCGACGTCCAGGAGCGTGTCGACGACATGTTGGACTTCTAGCCGCGGTTAGACAGAGCCTTACCAGCCGTCACAACGACACAGGGGTCTGGTCGACCAGACCCCTGTTTTTTATTCTGCCACGAATCTGTCCCTTGCTACTTGCCGCCTACCGCCTGCTCCCTGTTTCCAATCACGCCCGCCGGTAGGGATCGAAGAGCTTCTCCCACTCCTCCAGAGCATAGCGATCAGTCATGCCGGCGATGTAGTCGGCGATCACTCGATGCAACGAGGCGCCGGTCAAAGTGTCACGCACTTTGGTTGGCAACATTCTCGGCTCGTTCACATATGCCTCGAACATCTCGACGATGAAGCGCTCCGCCTTGGCCTGCATCCGCATCAAGCGATAATGACGATACATGCGCTCGAGAAGAAAATCTTTGAGCGCCCGGATCGGTCCGGCTAGCTCGGCCGAATAGCCGACTACGTTGGACGTTTGGCGCTGGAGCATATCCACAGAGTCGATCCTCCTGTCTGACAGGTTGGCCGCTGCAGTGGCGATAACGTCGCCGACCATGATGCCGATCAACTCGCGAATCACGTCACGTCGCGTTATGGGGTCAAAGGGCTGGCCATTCCAGCCAATTTGCTCGCGAAGTCTCTGCCAGATTTCCAGCGGTTCCAGCTCACTTGGGCCAAACAAGCCGGCTCTCAACCCGTCCTCCAAGTCATGGGCGTTGTAGGCGATCTCATCCGCCAGATTCGCTATTTGCGCTTCTAGTGAAGCGCGTTTCTCCGGTTCATAATCAGCGGCGTCGCTCCGATCATATTCTGTCTCGTGTTTAATCATGCCTTCGCGCGTTTCATAGGTCAGATTGAGGCCCGGAAAGTGACGGTAGCGCTCCTCTAAAAGGGTCACGATCCGGTAACTTTGGGTGTTATGGTTGAATCCGCCATGATCCTTTAGCAGATCATTCAAGGCATACTCGCCAGCATGACCGAACGGTGGATGACCCAAATCATGAGCCAAGCAAATCGCTTCCGTCAGATCTTCATTGGCACCCAACCCTCGGGCCAGGGATCTGCCCAATTGGGTAACCTCTAGCGTATGCGTCAGGCGCGTCCGATAATGATCGCCCTCATAAAACACGAACACCTGCGTCTTGTACTCCAGTCGCCGAAATGCCGTCGTATGGATGATGCGATCCCGATCGCGCTGGAAGGCCGTCCG
>CP070688.1:3051046-3072107 GCA_020353135.1 Chloroflexota bacterium | reverse complement strand
GCCAGAACCCGATTGCCGAACTCGCTTTCATAACCTGTGAAATCGCTAAGCTGGCCAAGGATAATGCTGACGGCAATGCCGCTCATGAAGCCGACCATCACCGCATTGGATACGTAGCGAGTGATGCCACCTAGTTTTAGCAAACCCAGCGCCATCTGCACCAAGCCCACAATGATGACCAGTACTACCAGAGCGCCTGCTAACTCGTCAGGCCCATAACCGCTCAAAGCGTCGCCGGTGGCGACGGCCAGCGCACCCGTGTTGGCTACGTACATAAATTGCGAACTCATGGTCAGCGCCGCTACCGGCATACCCACCATGAGCGCATAAAGGCCATGGACCGGGTTTAGACCGGCAAGAATGGCAGAGGCCAGACCATCCGGGATCGTGACCAAGGCGGTCGTCAATCCAGCCGTGAAGTCGGCGCCTATGATTTTGGGATCGAATTTGACTTTGGTAGCCATGGCCCAAGGTGCTGTATCTTAGATGCGCAGTTCTATCACATCGCCATCCTTGAGAACATGGTCGCGACTGACCACCTGACCGTCAAAAAGTCCACTGCCCCATATTCTCGCCGACTTCAGCTTGTGATAAAAATCGCGGTGTACCTTGCGCGCGAATTCCTCTACGGTGTCACCCTTTTGCATGACGAACGGGGCTTCCATATCTGGCTCTTTTCCTGGTGGTTTGGCGTAGACGCGAATGATCTGCAAGTGATCGAAGATGGTTCGCTTCAACTGTTCCATGTGGCGACCAGTCACGGCCGAAAAGGGCAATAAAGGCCACTCATGCTCCAGAAGCTCACATAAGACTTCGAAGTCCTCGTCATTTTCGGCGCTATCGACCTTATTTGCGATGACAAACAACGGCTTGGCGGCCGTAGGTCGACCAGGTTCAGCCAGATCAGGCCGCATCTCGGGCCCGATACGATTCTCGAGCAATATGGCCATCGAAATCTCCAGTTGCTCGATTGGGAAGGCCTGCAGGTCGACGACCAATAACAGTAAGTCAGCCCGCCTTATGAGATCCAGAAGCTCTGGCTCAACGTACTCGCGATCCAGTGGCGGAGTGTCGATAAGCTGAATCTGTGCACCATCCAGGTCCATCATGCCTGGCGTTGGTCTCCAGGTTGTGTAAGGGGACGGAGCAACCTCAGGGGAGGCGTTGGTCAGAGCGGTAATCAGCGCGGACTTCCCGACGTTGCTTGGGCCAATCACCGCCACTTGGGCGGCGCCTTCTCGGTCAATGTGGAAGGCGGATACATGCCGGCTGGCGCCTTTCTGTGTTTCGGCTGATTCCTTGAGTTTGGAAAGACGGCGCCGCAAGTCGGCTCGCAACTTGTCCGTGCCTTTATGCTTGGGCACAGTGCTGATCAATGCTTCCAGGGTGATAATTCTCTCAGCAGGTGTGGTCGCGGCGCGATAACGCTCCTCGGCCTCATAGTACTCCGCTGGAAGATTAGTAGGCATCCTTCATTAGGGCTGTGAGAGCCTCATGGCGCAGATTCGATCACGACTGAATAACCAATCGGTTCCAGATCATTCTCGACGATACCCAGTGTGTAGAGTCCTGTCGCCGGCAGGCGATAATCGAGGATCTCTTCCCGATCGTCGAGCGAGAAGCGGTTCTCATTAACGTCTTCAACTTCTTGCCCTTCATGATTATTCAGGAAGATCCGCAGGTCACCTTGCGTTGTCGCCGTGACGCGAATATTCACCGTTTCGTCGGCGACACCCTCAAAATTCCAGAGATGCTGGACTTCGGCCGGCGCAGTGCCGGTTCGCGCCTGATCGTAGAGTAGGATGCCCTGAAAGGAAGCGAAGGGTAGAGAAGAGTCATCTTGCAGCAGAAGCGCATAACTGCCGGTCGTACGGCCAATAGACGTGACTTCCAGAGTGTATACTCCGGAACCAGGCAGATCAGTCTCGTCGATCATCTCGACTTGGCCGCTGCCGCCAAGATTGGAAGTACTGACGCTTTCCCCAGCTGGGTCAAATAGCTCGAGCGCGACGTTCAGATTATTGGCAGGGGCGACGCTTAGTACAATCGGCGAATCGCTACTGCCGTCAAACTGCCATACCTGATTGGCGCTCGGGCGAATGAATCGCTTGCTCAAGTCATCGTAGTCGACGACGATAGGGCCGCCGCTGTCGACGGTGGGTGTTGGCGTTGGGCCGCTGGAGGAAGTGGCGGTTGGCGTGGCGGTCGGCGTACCTGTCGTAAGCGTTGCGGTCCCCGTTGGCGTAACCGAAGGCGTAATGGTGGGCGTAAACGTCGGGAAAGGCGTTACCGTGGCGACGACGGTGGCCGATATCGTCGGTGTGGGAGTTGCCGGCGCGCTTGCCGTGGGCGTGCCCAACGAAGTAGGCGTCGCCGTCGGGATTACGGTTGTAGGCACGCTAGTGGCCGTCATCGTCGCCGTGATCGCCGAGGTCAGCATTACTTCATCAAGCGTCGCTTCGACCGACGCCGGCGTAGCTGCACCCGGCGTTGTTAGCAGGGAAGCTATCAACGGATTGGGCGAGAGGATACTGGTTAGCTGCAGATACCAGATCGTCTGGGCCGGCGCACGCCGTCCGCAGCCAACCGGACCTTCCCATATTTGCCAGTTTCCTTCCACTTCAAGCGGCTGACCGGGAGGGACTAGCTCGCGCAATGCGCCGTCAAAGCCCGCGACCATGACCTCAACATTGTTATCGGTCAGGACCCATGTGGCCGGAGACAGATGGGTTTCATCCGTGCAGACGGGCAACGGCAGCGGCCGATAATTGCCCGACAGGAATAGGGCCTCACCCTCGTAGGCGACAGGGTTGCGGGCCAGCGTTAGCAAAGATACGCTGGCTGCCAGGTTGGGCCGCTCGATGACAGCGGCCGCGGCAGGCGTGCTGGTTGCCGCCTCCTGCTGACAGCTGCCCAAAACAAGCAAGAAAAACGCGCTCAACACCAACCAGGCCACTCTCATTTTATTGACCTTACCTAGCGCAGTTCTCTCCCCGCGCTATTCTATCATACCAGAAGCCAAACCGGAGGCTATTGAGACGGATCCTGAACTTCTGTCACCTCTAATTCGAGGACTAAAGTGGCATTCGGAGGAATGAGACCGCCGCCGGCGCCAGCCTCGCCGAAGGCAAGATCGGGAGGAATGATCATCTGGCGCATGCCACCTACGTTCATGTTCAGCAAGCCTTCCTCCCAGCCGACGATGTTCTGGCCGCCGCCGACTATCATGGATATTGTCTGGCCGCGATTTAGGGAACTGTCGACGAAGGTGCCATCGTCCAACCAGACCGAGAAATGCATAAGCGCCGTCTGCCCTTCTTCCAGGGCTGGACCATCGCCTTCAACTAGATCGTAGTACTGCAATCCACTATCAGTAGCGAAGAAGTCAGCCGGGTCGACTTCAGTTGGCGACTCGGGCGCCCCCTCGGAAATGCTGACGAGTTCTACGTCAAAAATCAGCGTCGAATCAGGTGGGATCCCCGGCCGGCCCGCTTGGCCGTAGGCAAGCTCGCTTGGAATAATTAGCCGGGCTTTGTCGCCCACATGCAACAGAGCAAGGCCCTCATCCCAGCCAGGGATGACCATGCCTTGTCCGAGGGCGAAGCTGAATGGTTGCCCTCGATCAATTGAGCTATCGAAGGAGCTGCCGTCCTCCAGCCATCCCGTGTAATGAACGGCAACGACCTGCCCGGGTTGGGCCTGTTCGCCGTCGCCTTGTTCCAGAACCGTATATTGTAGCCCGCTCTCGGTTGTCTGGAAGTCAGAATCGTTCAGACCGGCGTATACGTCGAACTCCTCGCTCTCAGGCGCTTGAAGCTCGTCCGCCTCTTGCGAAGCGGCCTCCTCGGCGGCTTCGCTAACGGCCTCGCCTTCTCTTTCCAGTTCGGCCTCTTGTTCTGCGGCTGGGACGCCTTCCGCTCTCGCCGTGGCCGTGGCCGCTTCTAGTTCGGGATCCTGGGCAGGGCCGCAGGCCGCCAGGCCAAACGCCAGCAGGATAATGCCGATCACAATAAACATCGTCGTCTCTTTGCCTTTCACAATTTACTCCTATTGGACGATCAGGCAGGCGCGTAAACCGCAGGTCACCCGCCCACAACAGCCGGCTTGGCCGAGTCTCGTTACCGTTACTATCCGACCGGTTTCCGAACGACCGCAGCCGGATGACGCTTTAGTTTATCGCGAAAAGCGCAGATTGCTAGGCTCCCTTAACGGTCGTTCACAGAGGCGAGTCGGAACCATCTGCGAGGAGCTTGGTTTTGACCTCCGCTCGTACCTGAGAATATCCATTTTCGATGCCTCTGCTGACGCCAACGCCACCTGGAAAATGGTCGAATGGTGTCGAAAATAAACAAACATCCAGAATTCCTTGCACAATCTATCCACAATCCGTATAATTTGTTCATATTCATTCAGTCCTTGCACCTGGGTCTCAAATGTCAAAAAAACTCGACGCCACGGATCGCCAACTCCTCGGTCTTCTGCAATCGACAGCCCGGATGACCCATGCTGAATTGGCTCGGCGCATCGACCTTTCACCCCCGGGCGTGCAGAAGCGTCTGCGTAAGCTTGAGGAAAACGGGGTCGTCGATGGCTACGTAACCCTGGTCGATCGCGAGGCAGTAGGTTTCGATATGCTCTGCTTTGTACAGGTGACCTTGCGGCGTCACGAGCCAGAAGCCGTCCATCGCTTTCGCGAAATCGTGCAAACGCTGCCCGAAGTCATGGAATGTCACCATATCACTGGCGAGTACGATTACTTACTCAAAGTCATAGTTCGCAATCGCAAACACCTTGAGCGGTTTCTGGTGGAGACCTTGACGCCAATACCCGGCATGGACAAACTGCGAACCAGCCTGGTCCTTAGCGAGATCAAGAATACAACGGCAGTGCCCCTGGACATTGAGCCAGGTGAGTAGGCACCAGCATCGATGACAACACATTAGGTCGTAGATTATGTCAAACTTTTACCCGGCGACAATGCCATCGGTATCCGCACCGGAAATCACACTGGCCACTTGGGCCCAGGGTATGAGGCGCTCCATCTTACGCGAGATGATCGCGACTGTCTCCCGGCCAGGAATTCTTTCCTTTGCCGGCGGCCTGCCGGCGCCGGAGCTATTTCCTGCTCGAGAGTATGCAGTAGCCGTTCAGCGGGTTCTGGCGGACGATGCTCGAGCGCTGCAATATGGGCCGCCGTATCCACCGCTCAAAAGGCATATCGTTCGGCTGATGGCCGACCGGGGCGTTTGCTGTACCGAAGAACAGGTTTTCCTTACCACGGGAGCACAACAAGCGCTAAACGTCATCACCCACCTGCTGCTGAATCCGGGCGGCCGGGTGGCCCTTGAAAGCCTCGTCTACAGCGGCATTCGACAGGCAGTTATGCCCTTTCAGCCCGATGTGCTTTCACTGCCAACAGACTTGGACGAAGGATTGGCGGTGGACGCGCTGGAACGGTATCTTCGATCCGGTGAACGGCCAGCCTATCTTTACGCTATCCCTGAGGCGCACAATCCACTGGGTGTCAGCCTGAGCCGGTCACGAAAGCAGACCCTGGTCGATCTGGCCCAGCGCCATGGATTCCCTATTGTCGAAGACGATCCGTACGGCTTTCTGTACTTCGACGACCGGCCGGCGCCGCCGATGCGAGCGCTAGATGACCAGTGGGTTTTCTACGTGGGATCGTTTTCCAAGATCCTCGCCCCAGCTCTACGCCTCGGTTGGCTGATCGCGCCGGAAGAACTGGTGCCCAAATTGACGGTGGTCAAAGAGGCCTTTGATCTAGAGTCGTCGGCGCTAACACAACGTTCGGTTTCTGCTTACCTGGATGCAGGCCACTTGCCGGGCCATCTCGAAATGCTGCGGCGCGAGTACCGTCTGCGTCGCGACGCCATGCTCGACGCAATGGTCAGGCATTTTCCCCAGGCGGCGCGCTGGACAAAGCCATCGGGCGGCATGTTCATTTGGGTGGAATTGCCGGCTCATGTGAATACGGCGGCTGTGCTGAACAGGGCAGTCGAGGAAGAGTGCGTGGCCTTTATCCCGGGTAATGCTTTTGACGCCAATCCTGACCCGACGACGCACATGGCCAAGAACTGCCTGCGATTGAGCTTCGCCAATTGTGCGCCAGAAGTCATCTTCGAAGGCATCGGACGGCTCGGCCGACTGCTGCACAGATTCTGCTGATCGAGGTTGCATTTGGAGACTGTGCGAAAATACAAGGAGGAATCATGAGTGATTTTTTGCCTATTAAAGGCATCGATCACGTCGAGTTCTACGTTGGCAATGCCAAGCAGGCCGCGCACTATTACCGTAGCGCATTTGGTTTCGCCAACACGGCCTACAGCGGCCTGGAGACAGGGAAGCGCCAGCGTGCGTCCTATGTCATGGAGCAGGGGAAAATTCGCCTGGTGCTGTCGACTGCCCTGAGCCCCGATCACCCAATATCACGCCACGTATATTTGCACGGCGACGGCGCCGCGGTCATCGCCCTCTCTGTCCCCGATGCGGCCGACGCCTACCGAGAAGCCACGACGCGTGGCGCGACCGGCGCATTACTGCCGGTTCAAGAAGAGGACGAGCACGGCGTGCTACGCTATTCGGCTATCAGGGCCTATGGCGATACTTTGATCAAGTTCGTCGATCGGAGCGATTATGGCGGATCTTTCGCGCCCGGATATGTCGCCCGCCGGCCTTCCGCCAACGACAAAGCCAATGGCCGGCACGTTGGCTACGGCCTGGCCCACATCGATCACATCGTCGGCAATGTGGACTTGGGCGCAATGAATCGTTGGGTGGACTTCTTCGCTAATACAATGGGTTTCAGACAGATGGTCCATTTTGACGACAGGGATATCTCTACCGAATACTCGGCCCTCATGTCAAAGGTCATGCAGGATGGTACCGGCAAAGTGAAGTTCCCGATCAACGAACCGGCAGAGGGTAAGAGGAAATCCCAGATCCAGGAATATCTGGACTACTATTTTGGCCCTGGTGTGCAGCACCTGGCCCTGTCAACTGGCGACATCATCGAGTCCGTACTGAAACTTCAGGAAAACGGCGTCGAGTTCCTGTACGTGCCGACTACTTACTACGAAGAGCTAGAGTCCCGGGTGGGCAAGATTAATGAGCCAGTCGATAAACTGGCCGAACTTGGCATTCTGGTCGATCGCGATGACGATGGCTATCTACTGCAGATCTTCACCAAGCCGGTTGAAGACCGGCCGACGCTATTCTTCGAGATCATCGAACGACATGGTTCGCGGGGATTCGGCAAGGGCAATTTCAAGGCACTGTTCGAATCTATTGAACGCGAACAGGCCCGGCGCGGGAATTTGTGACGAGCCTGGGTCAGATCGCCCAGGAATAGCCGGTCACTTCGCCGCCATAACATACTTGCACATTTGGATACAAAGCGCGGGAGGAACAATGACATATTATCACAAGTTGGGTCAGATTCCCCACAAACGCCACACACAGTATCGTCAGCCTGATGGGAGCTTATACCACGAAGAAGTCATGGGAATTCATGGCTTTGCCGGCGTCCAATCGATTCTCTACCATCTTCACCGGCCGACGCAGATACGACGCATCGATCAGCATATGGCGGTTGAGATCGAGTATGAGGATCCAGGACCATTGCGCCCTCGCCATCTGCGCTCGACCGATGTTCCTGAAGGAGGCGACGCCGTTCAGGGCCGGATCCCGCTCATGGGCAATGACGAAGTCGTGCTTCATCTGGCCCGGCCGACCGAGGCGATGAATTACTGGTACAAATTCGCTCATGGCGACGACGTGATCTTCATCCACGAGGGAACAGGAATGTTGGAGAGCCAGTTTGGCGTCCTGCGCTTTGACGTCGGCGACTACCTGGTTATTCCGACCGGCGTGTTGTGGCGGTTGGTTCCGGATGAAGGCGTGCCCCAGCGCCATCTCGTCGTTGAGGCGTTTGGCCATGTTGCACCCCCTAAGAGATACCTCAATAATTACGGCCAGTTCTTGGAACACGCACCGTACTGCGAACGAGATATCCGGCCGCCGGATGAACTGGCGACCTTTGACGAAACCGGAGAATTTGAGGTCAGAGTGAAGGCTCGCCAAACCATCACCCGATTTGTGTACGATCATCATCCTCTAGACGTCGTCGGCTGGGACGGTCACTTGTGGCCCTTCGCTTTCAATATCGCCGATTTTGAACCGATCACCGGCCGGGTGCACCAGCCGCCGCCGGTTCACCAGACATTTGATGGACCGGGTTTTGTACTCTGCTCCTTTGTTCCACGCTTGTTTGACTACCATCCACTGGCTATTCCGGCGCCTTACAACCATTCAAACGTTGACTCCGACGAAGTGCTTTACTATGTCGAAGGCCAGTTCATGTCACGAAAGGGTATCGAGCGCGCTTCTTTCACCGTGCATCCGAATGGTATCCCGCACGGCCCGCACCCGGGTACATACGAAGGCTCGATTGGCAAGGATCGCACCGAAGAATTAGCCGTGATGGTCGACACCTTCCGGCCGCTGCGCTTGACCAAGGCGGCTGTGAACATCGAGGACGAATCTTACGCCTACAGCTGGCTGCCCGACGCGGCCTGATGTGTCTGCGACCCTCAGCGTATTAGAATATGACGATAATACTCAAGCCAGATGAACTGAGCGCCAAGGAGAACCATAAGTTACTGATCGGTACTATATTGCCCCGACCGATCGCCTGGGTCAGCAGCATGGACGCGGGCGGCGCTTTGAACCTTGCGCCGTACTCATTTTTCACCGTCGGCTCCAGAAATCCTATGACATTGATTTTCTGCCCGTTGGTGGCCGGACAAGCGGGATCAAAAAAGGATACATTGCGCAACATCGAGCAGCGACCGGAGTTTGTCGTGAACCTGACCAACGAGGTGACGGCTGAGGCAATGAACAGGACAGCCACCGACTTGCCGCCTAGCGAATCCGAATTTGAGTGGGCAGGCGTGACACCGGCCGCCAGTGAAACGATCGCCGTGCCGCGCGTGGCTGAGGCGCCGGTCGCTTTTGAGTGTCGGCTACAGAGAATCGTTACCATTAGCGAGGAACCGGGCGGGGGTTCGGCCGTGTTTGGCGAGGTTCAATGCATTCACATTCGTGATGACATCTATGTCGACGGATACGTTTCGCTCGAGGCGCTCCAACCGATCGGCCGGCTTGCCGGAGCGAGCTACTCGCGAGTGACTGATACCTTTGAGATAGAACGCTTGCCACGAACGCATTAGCTGAGCTCCGATTCGCACCTTTGGGCCACCGTAGGTCTCTGGAGCAATTCTGTTACACTTGCCATTCGGCATTCTTTCGGTTTCAGCTGAGGAAGTATCGAGTATAATCCGAGCAAAGACCCACGGTCATAGACAACTTCTACGAGGTGAGAAAATGAGCGAACTATTCGATCATTTCGGCGCGCGGACCAGGTTACCTGGAGACGACCGTTACTACTATCGTCTGGACAAATTGCAGGAAGATGGAATCGCGCAGATTGAGCGCCTGCCATTCTCAATAAAGGTGCTGCTTGAAGCCGTTCTGCGAACCTGCGACGGCTACCAGGTAGGGCCCGAGGATGTTACCAGCCTGGCCAAGTGGGGGACTGGCGACGATGCTCGCTCGGAATTGCCTTTCAAACCTGGACGTGTCATTTTGCAGGATTTCACCGGCCTGCCGGTTGTCGTCGATCTCGCTTCGATGCGGGCCGCAATGGCCCGGCTCGGCGGCGATCCGAGCCAGATCAATCCCCAGGTGCCGGTTGACCTGGTGATCGACCACTCCGTCCAGGTTGACACCTTTGGTTCGGCGGCAGCGCTGTTGCTCAACGCCGAGCGTGAATTTGAGCGCAATCGGGAGCGATACGAATTCCTGAAATGGGGCCAGGAGGCATTCGATAACTTCCGCGTGGTTCCGCCCGCCACAGGCATCGTGCACCAGGTCAATCTTGAGTACCTCGGCCAGGTCGTGATGACCCGTCCGGAAGGCGGCGGCGAAGTCGCTTTCCCGGATTCCTTAGTGGGCACCGACTCGCACACGACGATGATTAATGGCCTGGGCGTAGTCGGCTGGGGCGTCGGCGGCATTGAGGCCGAAGCGGTGATGTTGGGCCAACCAATTTACATGTTGACCCCCGAAGTGGTCGGCTTCAAACTCACCGGCCGGCTACCAGAAGGGGCCACGGCGACCGACCTGGTGCTGGTCATAACCCAAATGCTCAGAGAGAAAGGCGTCGTCGGCAAGTTCGTCGAGTACTTCGGCCCGGGCCTAAGCACCATGAGCCTACCAGATCGGGCGACGATCGCCAATATGTGCCCGGAATATGGAGCCACGGTGGGATTCTTCCCGGTGGACGAGGAAACGTTAAGCTACATGCGTCGCACCGGCCGGCCGAAACATCTAGTTGACCTGGTTGAGAGGTACACAAAAGAGCAGGGTCTGTTTCGTACCGATGATCTGGCCGATCCGCTTTACAGTGACGTCGTCGAACTGGATCTTGGCGCCGTAGAGCCAAGCCTGGCCGGACCAAATCGGCCGCAGGACCGCATCCTGTTGTCGGACATGCAGCCCGTCTTTCGCAAAGCGCTACGCGCTCCCCACGAGAAGCGCGGCTTCGGACTGGGAGAAGATGCCATCGGTCGCACGGCCATGGTGGCAGAAAACGGCCACCAATCAGAAATTGGGCACGGCGCCGTCGTGATCGCGGCCATCACCAGTTGTACGAATACCTCCAATCCTTCGGTGATGCTAGGCGCTGGCCTGCTGGCCAAGAACGCCGTGGAAAAGGGTCTGACCGCTAAGCCATATGTCAAAACCAGCCTGGCCCCAGGCTCCCGCGTCGTGAGCAGCTACCTGGATCGGGCCGGATTGACGCCATATCTGGAGAAACTTGGCTTCCACGTGGTTGGTTATGGTTGCACGACTTGCATTGGCAACTCGGGCCCGCTGCCCGAGGCGGTCGCGCGGGCGGTGGATGAAGGCAATCTGGTTGTAGCATCTGTTCTTAGCGGTAACCGCAATTTTGAGGGTCGGGTTCATCCACAAGTGCGAGCCAGCTATCTTGCTTCGCCGCCGCTGGTGGTGGCTTATGCTTTGGCCGGCACGACAGATATCAATCTGGTTGACGAGCCATTGGGACAGGGCGCTGACGGCCAACCGGTCTATCTGCGCGATGTCTGGCCCACCAGCCGGGATGTGGAACAGTCGGTCGCCGAATCGGTTACGGCCGAGATGTTTCAGGAGCAGTATGGCAGCGTCTTTTCTGGTAATGAGACCTGGAATGCGATTCCCAGTCGCGGCAGCGAATTATATGAATGGGACCCCGAATCAACCTACATTCGCGAGCCGCCTCTTTTTGTAGATATGACGCTTGAACCAGAGCCCATTCGCGAGATAGAAGGCGCCCGAGTGCTGATTAAAGTGGGCGACTCGGTCACGACCGATCACATTTCACCTGCCGGCGCTATTGCCCGTAGCGGTCCAGCCGGCCAGCACCTGATGGAACACGGCGTCGAACCGCGCGACTTCAATTCGTACGGCTCACGGCGCGGCAATGACCGGATCGTTACTCGCGGCGCTTTTGCCAACATTCGACTACGCAACCAGATGGCGCCAGGAACCGAAGGCGGCTGGACGAACTACTTGCCAACAGGCGAGGTAATGTCAGTCTATGAGGCCTCACTGAAATACAAAGCGAGCGGCACGCCTTTGTTGGTCTTGGCTGGCCAGGCCTATGGCACTGGTAGCTCTCGAGATCAGGCCGCTAAGGGCACGTTATGGCTAGGTAACCAGATGGTCATCGCCGAAAGCTTCGAGCGAATTCATCGCAGTAATCTGGTTGGTATGGGCGTCGTGCCCTTAGAGTTCATGCCCGGCGAGAGTCCGGCCACCTTGGGCCTTGACGGCAGCGAGGTTTACTCGACTGTAGGCCTGGACGACGAGCTAAAACCAGGGGCGACGATCACGATTCGAGCCGTCAAAGGGAATGGCTCTCAAATTAGCTTCCAGACAACCTGTCGTATCGATACGCCAGTCGAAGTAGACTATTATCGCAATGGGGGCATTCTGCAGACGGTATTGCGGAAGTATCTGCAAGACTAAATCCGAAAATAGACCACGGTCTATTGGATTTCCCCGGAAACTTACTGGATATTTCCATTGTTGGTCTCAAAAAGACAGTTTCCGGGGAAATAGCCTACACGTCGTAGCCAAACCGCCACGACTCGTCGTCCATCGGTAGATCCTGCAATCTGGCCCGGCGCAGCGTCGCCAAACGAGTCCTCATTTCGTCCAGTGAGTCGCCGCCAAGTTTCTCGAGGACCGCATCAGCCATGGTAATTGCGGCCATCGCTTCGCCGACTACGGCCGCCCTGGGCACGGCGCAGAAATCAGAGCGTTCGTAAACGGTTTCGGCCGCCAATCCGTTGGCCAAATCGACCGACCGCCGCGGATTTAGAACCGTAGAGATCGGCTTCATGGCCGCCCGAATGACGATCGCCTCGCCGGTCGTGATCCCGCCTTCGAAACCGCCGGAACGATTGGTGCGCCTGATGAGATTCCCTCGTTCGTCGCGGAATATCTCGTCATGCACTTCAGATCCGGTCTGGGCAGCGTTGGCGAAGGCTGGTCCAATCTCGACTCCCTTCACGGCATGGATCGAGCCCACCGACCACAGCAAGCGGCCGTCCAGGCGTCGATCCCAGTGGACGTGGCTGCCCAATCCCGGGGGGGCGCCTAAAATAACCACCTCGAACACACCGCCCAGCGTGTCCTTGGTTTCCATGACAGCCCGAATACGCCGACGCATGGGCTCCACGGCATCGGTTACAGGACTGCGAACGTCGTTGGTTTCGGCGAAGGCAAATCGCTCTGCATAGGCCAGGTCGGATGGTATAACCGCCTCGACTTCGCCAATGGTCGTTACGTAACTGCCTATAGCCATGTTGAAAGCGCCCAGCAATTGGCGGCAGATGGCGCCAATTGCTACCCGTGCGGCTGTCTCGCGGGCCGATGCCCGCTCGAGGGCCAGGCGCAATTCCCGGTATCCGTATTTGACGGCCCCGGTCAGGTCAGCGTGGCCTGGTCGCGGGATGGTCATGGGCGGTATGTCTCGCTCGCGCCATTTCGCGTAATCCAAATTACGGATGCGAACGGCGATTGGACCGCCACTGGTTTGGCCATTCATGAAACCAGACGTAATGTGCAGACTGTCTTTTTCGATCTTCATCCGACCGCCAGAACCATAACCTTTCTGGCGCCGGGCCATTTGTTCGTCTAGCGCATCGAGATCCAGCGCAAGGCCGGCCGGCATTCCTTCCAATATGGCCGTCAATTCCGGACCATGCGACTCGCCTGCGGTAAGAAAGCGAAGCACCAGGCCTATCCTCTTGTCCAGCCGAGCTCGATAGCCTTCAAAAGATCATCTGGACTGATTTGCACGCGATAATGCTCGCTGGTCGGGCAGCTGCAGGCAGCGCATACATCCAACGCGATCTTCTCGGCCGCCATCACCGTAATGCCGGCATCCTCAAGAGCAGCCGTGGCATCCGCCAATTCAGGGAAAGTGGGCACCTCACATTGCTGGCCAACCGGATGCAGGATGACCGCCAGCCCGCCGGGATACGGATCCTTTGTAGGCAGTGGTTCAGGAATAGGATATCCTGCGTCGCTTTGCGGTATCGTGGGGACTATCTGGGCCGGATAGGCCGTCGCCATGGCTGTAGGTTCCTCGACGGGATAAGCTTCGGGCATCGCGGTTTCCTCTGCCGGAGGAGTCTCTTCAGTTGGCGTCACTTCTGAATCGCCACTGCAGGCTACCAGAGTTGCCGCAACCAACAGCATGGCAGTGACATACAATGCTAAGCTTCTCACATCAGCCTCCGAAAATACACTCGCGCAAATCGGCCGGACAGCGCCAAAGTCACCGTTTAGAACACATTTTACCCGCTTCGACCCCAACACGAAATCAGCATTCACAAAGAAGCTGATATGCCGCCAGGTTCAGGAGACGATGAGGTACCAGACATGACTTTGCTTGGCCAATCTGCGGATTGCGGGCGTTCTGATGCGCTCAGTGCTGTCCTCCAGTGTACATTCGACCGCCCAGGCAGTGGGTATGGGCCGGCCAAACAGCTTATTGACCGGCAGCCGGACGCGAAAATCGGCATAATCGGTCGTTTGTTTGCGCTGCCGCCACGTACTGTGCTCCAGGCGCTTCGTGCGCCAGGTCGTCTTGATGCCCTCGCGTCGCACGACCTTGGCTCGAAACGTGACAGGTCGACCGCCGTCTCGTGCCAGCGGTGGCTGCGGCCGTTGGAACCTCGGCAAGAAGCCGTCGGCGATCTTCGAACGTTTATAGATCGCCCGCAGCCATTGCTCAGTGCACACGACACAGAAACCTGAACTATGACGACGCATCATACATGTTCTCTGCGGCCGGTAAACGCCGAAGTTTTCGTAGGCTGCGCCCTGGAATGCGCCAACCTTGCTCCGATTGCTCGTTGAATCGTGTGTTGGAAGCTCAACGTCAGGCGTCAGCCACCGCCACCACTTTGGCCGCTTGGCGTTCGTATCCACGTTTGGCCAGGGCAAAATATTCGGCAGTGACCAGTCCTTGGCGAAGTCGATATCCGGCAGTTCACCGGTATACTCATCGATCACCTTGGCGATAATATGCCCGGCTTCATGGATCATGATCCTGGGAAAATCACTGGAATTACGGGAGGCATAGCCCACTGTCATCGACAAGAGGGTGGCGCCGCCGCGCCGCGGGGTATTGACGATCACCAGCAGCTTGTCCCACGGTACACCGGACCTGGTGGCGACCAGCATGACCCAGGGATCCGGACCAATCAATCTGCGCTCGGCGACTGGTGAAAAAAAGGTGCGCAGCGCGGTTTTTGGTTCAACCGGCGGATCAACGTGCGGATCTATCGCGCCAGACTCGTCCGAAATGACGTTGATCCGGTGAAAATTGAAGTGCTTGATGTAGGTGCGCATCGGCTCGACTTTGGCAAATTCGTCGACGACCTCCTGGGCATCTCTATTGAACATCTCCTGCTGGTCGGCCGTGTAGCCATCACCCATGATGGCCACGTCCAGCCTATTGCTGGATGGACCATTCTTCATCAGTGTCGTAAACCTGGGCTTACCCCAATTAACACCGAACATCGACATGACTTATCCTCCTATCCTGTAATCACTGTGCTTGCGTTCTAACTTGAATGTATTATAAACGGCTGTCAAGTGGGTTAATAGAATTCCCCGATTCGATAGAAAATGGCGGCCATTCACATACTTCAATACAAACGCTAATCCGTCGATTACTTACCATGGGAGAACCATATCAGAATGGGCAAAGAAACATCTTACATTTGTGATTGCGGTAGTACAGTTCTTGCGATTAGCCACAACTGGACTGAACAGTCACGCTACGAGCAAATCGGCCAGGCTGATGAGGAAGGTCGCTATTCGCTCGACAAGCCACTTCAGGTAGAACAGAAGACAGTGGAAGAGGAATGGATCGCATATTGTGGCGGCTGCGGCAAAGGTGTGACCGTAGAATGGATCTCAGAGGGGCGATTGCTGCTAGATGACCGGACAGGCGGGAGCTGAGAGACCCATGAAAGTTGTGGTAATAACCGGCAGTACACGTGGGATAGGTTTTGGTCTGGCCGATTCATTTCTCGAAATGGGATGCAGCGTCGTGATAAGCGGCCGAACGCGGGCCGGCGTTGAGTCGGCGACGACTGTTTTGCAGGATCGACACGAAACGGAGCTAATCCTTGGCTGGGCGTGTGATGTAGCAGAGCCCGCCCAGGTCCAGGATCTTTGGACCAAGTCGATAAAGCGCTTTGAAAGGGTCGACATCTGGATCAATAACGCGGGTATTGCTAGTCCTCTAAGGGAGTTCTGGGAAGTGGCTCCTGAGGAAACGAGCAGCGTCGTCGCTACGAACCTGCTGGGTTCAATGTTTGGCGCGCGCGTAGCCATTCAGGGGATGTTAAGCCAGGGCTACGGAGCTCTTTATAACATGGAGGGAATGGGCAGCACCGGCCGCAAAAGAGAGGGCATGACTGCGTACGGCACGACAAAGGCGGCCATTCGATACTTCACCGACGCTTTGATATTGGAGACACAAAATACGCCGATCGTGGTCGGCTCTCTCAGTCCGGGAATGGTACCGACCGATCTTGTGATCGAGCAGTTCGCAGGCCAACCCGAGCTATGGCAGCAGTCAAAGCGTGCTCTCGGCGTCATCATGGATGACGTCGCCACCGTCACGCCTTGGCTTGCTCGCAAGGTTCTGGAGAACGACAAACACGGTGCGCGAATCGCCTGGCTCACGCGGCGCAAATTGGCCGGTCGTTTTGTCTCTGCACCCTTCAGCCGCGGCCGAGAACTCGGCGACCTGGAAGAGTACCGAGGCTCAGCTTCAGGACTTCCACGAGACTAGATTCCTTGACGTCCGATGGGGCGAAACAGCGTCCTCAGCTTCAAGTCCGGCCGGCAAGCGAGACATTCATGGTCGCCGGGGCAAGTGACCGTAGCGCGGCCGAACTCACCAACGGTATAAGTTTGGGATCCAGCGTGCTGGCGAAGTTGACCCTGACAATCGCGTGGGGATCCAGGGCACCGAGCTCCTTACTCAATTGATCCATCAGTCCGTCGGCGTCGAGACCTCCGCCATCAATTCTTAGATCGACCATCGGTCTGGTAGGCAAGGGCACGAACTCTACCTCTACCCTAACCCCTGTCCCATTTCCCACTCTAGTCAAATCGACCCTGGCATAGTGTTTGGTCTCTTCCCGCTCGGCGAATGAAGTTCGCTCGATAGCGCCCGGATAAACTACCGGCGCCGGCAATGGCCGGCCGGCCAGGTCCTGTGTGAGTAGCTGGTTACGATGGATATGACCGGCCAAGACAAGGTGAAAGGCGACGGGAATGTCCTGACCACTAATCACCTCTGGTCCTCTTCGAAAGGTATAGCCTTGCACACCTACCTTCGCCCCCTCCACGCTTTGATGCAGGCACAGCAGCCGGAATTCGGCTTCCACGGCCGAATACTCGCATTCGCCCAAGAGCTGATCGAACCTTTCGCCAACGTGACGAGCAAAGGGAAATCCGGAAACACTTATCTTCGTTCCTGCCAAGTTCAGGACGACGGTGCCCGGCCGGTGGAAGATGTGCAGATTTGGCGTCGCGGTCGCCAGGTGAAGCGGAATGCGCGATCGCTCATGATTGCCGGGAACCAAGAATACGGGTATGCTGCTTTGAGCTACTTGGGCCAAGGGAGTGAGGGCCTGATCGAGCAGCGCAGCCGGCACTTTGCTGCGGAAGAACAAGTCTCCGGCGTGAACTACAAGGTCTATTTCACCGCGCATAGCCGGCCTCAACGCGCGCTTGAAGTTGGCAAAGAAATCAGGACCGCGACGGCGCATGCGTACACGCGGATGCTGCGGGGAGTCAAAGCCTAAATGTGTGTCAGCCAGCAGCAAAATGCGTATAGTCTTGGCCCTTTCCGTCCCGGGGCTCACTTGTGACGTTTACCACATGGCATAGGATTGACTCCGGCGGCAGCGCTCACTTGTCGAAAGCTGCTGCAACAGCATTTTTCACCCCAGCCATGGTGTCGTCAACAATCGTTCCTGTGTGAGCGGCTCGCCCCGGTCAGAAGGCCGGCCGCCAAAGCCCTATCGGCGGATGGCCGGCGTTCTCTTTGTGTGTTGTCTTTTGGCCGAACTGGCCGGCCAACTAGGTACGTCCAGGCACCGAATTGAATAAGCCATCCAACCTGTTTAACACAAGTCCTGCCAGCCGGGTGCTGGACCGCCTGTAATATACGACGGCTCGATGGGATGCTCGCGCCGAAAAGCTCGACAAGAGCGCCGCACTAGGGCGGCCAACATTGGCCGCCATCCATCCGGTGGCCCGCGAAAATCGATCACGCCTCACGTAAACGGTGACGTCCTGCTTGTGATCCTTCATGTTGGCCTCCATACACATAAGTAGGATCTCTTCTTCACCACCATTACTTTACCATGCTGAAAACCACAGCTCTGCCAACTCCATTGCGTTCTGATCGCTAAGCTGAGCACAATCGCGCCGTCAACCGCTTTACAGATCGATAGTTTCGCTAATAAAAGCCGGCCGAATGGGTTTACCGCACGATTTTACTGTAGAATCATGTCATCCCGTCGGTGAATAGCCTTATGTCAATCAAACGCCAACAAGCGGAACCTCTCAGATAGGATATCGTGCAGCACTATCGTCAGGACAAAGAAGCGACCCCTAAGCAGAGGCTGAAGGATGAGCGATCAGAAACCCAAAGGGCGCTACCTTGATCCCTTTCTGGACAGATATGGCAGGTTGCCCACGTTGAAAGAAATCGATCACGCCCGGGTCGCCAAAGCAATGGATGCGGCGCTTGCCCGGATTGTGGCTGCTGGCGACATTTTGCAGGTCGACATCCAAAGCGATCAATTCGTCGTCTTCTCGGATCAGCATAAGGGATCTCGGGACGGGGCCGATGATTTTTTCGCCGCCGAACTAACCTATAATCGGGCCATCGCCTACTACAATCGCATGGGCTATACATTGCTGACGTTGGGTGATGTAGAGGAACTTTGGGAAGAGCGTCCGCAGCCGGTTATACAAGCCTATCCTGATACATTCGCGCTGGAAGCTCAATTCCACGCCGAGGGACGATATCAAAGGATTTGGGGCAATCACGACGATAATTGGCGCTACCAGCAGCAGGTTGAACGGTACCTGGCGTCTGTCTACGGCGGCGCACCCCTGAACGTCCGGGAAGGCTTGCTGGTCACCCTGAGGAACGGCGATAAGCGGCTAGGCAAGCTTGTACTTGTCCATGGTCATCAAGGCACGCTGAAGAGCGACTACTTCGCCGACTTTTCCCGGACAATGGTCAGGTATCTCTGGCGGCCGTTTCAGCGACTGACAAGAATCCCATCCAATACGCCGGCGACCAATTGGCGCCTGCGTCAGAGTCACAACATCGCCATGTATAGCTGGTCGGCCCAACAAGATAACATGATTCTCATCGCCGGTCATACCCACCGACCGGTGTTTGAGTCCGTGGTCGACGACAAGCAGCTACAAGCGGAGATCGTCGCTGCCCGGGCAATGCTAAAAATCGCGCCGGCCGATGAGGCGCTTAAGCGCGTTCTTGACGAGCTCGAGGAAGAACTTGCCTGGGTCAAGCGGGCGATGAAGGGGCAATTCGCCCTGGAGAAGGTTAGCCAGCCGCTCAAGCCGAGCTACTACAATACTGGCTGCTGTTGCTACCCAGACGGAAGCATCACCGGCATCGAGTTGGTAGCCGGCGAAATCCGGCTTGTCCGCTGGAACAAGGGCGACATAGAGGCGCGAAGGGAAGTGTTGGCCCGGGCTTCGTTAGAGGATGTATTCGGCGTCTGTTGAGATCGTCCGGCGCAAAGCAGGCAGACGGCTTTTCGACTTCTCTCCATGCGCCGCTTTGAAGCTTGGTCGCTCCTTGCCCTGGGCTAGCCTTACCTACGAAGTCACGCCCAGAGCATCCGCGAGTTGATCTATGGCCGCTTTCTCTTGAGCGCTGACGCGGGTGGCGCCTATGCCGAGGAAGCCTCCTTCCCTGGACGCTTCGGCCGTCTTCTTGGCGATGTCTATCAAATATGCGTTGAACGCCTCGACCTCTTCCGGCGACTTGCCTTCCACAATCCGAGCCGCGCCGTGACATTTCTTCACCAATTCCTTCATGACGGCCTTGGGGCCTTCCTTGGTTGGCAATTCAGGCATCTGGGGCTTATCATTACCCGTCATCGCCCGGCCGATCTCGCGAATTAGCTCTGTCTCCGATGATTGACCATATTCATTAATCGTCGTCGCGATGACGGCCGACTCTTTCATGGAGCCGAAAACGGCCGGGTCTGAAGTAATCACCAACATGCCGGCCGATAACGGCGCCGTGACGACCGCCTGCCACTCTTCTCCGCTATAGTCTTTCTGGCTACTCATCCTTCTCCTCCTTATCTATTAAATGGCCAGGCTCTCGAAGATCTTCCTGTCCTCGTCGTCAAGTTTGGCCAGCAATTCTGGCCCTAGTCTGGTATAGATGCGCTGGGTGAACAACTCCATCCAGACGAACTGTCGGGCTATCAACACCAGGTCAGGATTGCTTGTGATAGTGGCTCGCATCTCATGCTGCACGCTCGTGCTGGCGATGAGGACCTCGCCGTTCTCTACGGCCACCAGTAACAGGCCGGTTAATCCCTGAAGTTCGCTTTCCAAAGGTGGGTGGTGGGCTACCCGACCGCACTCCAGCTTTCCCTGGCCGGTCAGCAACACATTCGCGTCCAAGCCGCGATGGCAGAGTGAGACGATCTCGTCTCGCAAGACCTGCAGGTCTTCGTCGGTCAACACCAGGAACACGGCCGAATCCGCCTGGCGAATCAATTGCGACCCATACGACAAGGCGGACTGCCGGCCGCGAACCGACCACACCCGGTCATCGCCGGCATGACTGTACAACTCCTCCAGCCCCAGGCGAAGGGCGCCGACCAATCGTTCATGGTCACTTTGATGTTGATCTAGAAACGTTTGAGGCGGCAAGGGCCGATAAAGCGTCGCTCGACCCTCGACAGTTTCCAGGACAAGCCCGCGGCCGTGTAAGCGACTCAAGGTTTCGTAGACCATAGAACGGGGCACGCCGGAACTCTTGCTGAGCTGGTAACCTGTAGCTGGATTTTGACGCAGAAGAGCCACATAAACCTTGGCTTCGTACTCAGTGAAACCGATCCGCGTCAATTGGTCGAGTAAATCCACTTGGTCTTCCTCTGCCGACTATGTCGCATTGGGAATCTGAATCTCACTGATGCGCTACGGCGTACTGTCTCTGACTTGTCCAAGCCGACCCCTATCTTATCTCGATTCGGCCGGATTGACCGATCTTATCAGACGAAGTATTACCGGACGGATGGTTGGCTGAAAGAATCAATAATCCTGATGACCAAACTCTTTACACGGCGCTACATTCAGACGTATAATACAGGTAGTT
>CP070688.1:3037491-3050946 GCA_020353135.1 Chloroflexota bacterium | reverse complement strand
AATCCCCTGGCCACCTATGCCACGGCCGATCTCTCGAACACCCGCATTTGGCTGGATAGAGGAGAGAAAGATTTCTTGCGGACCGGGCAGGACCAGTTGCACGAGCTTTTGACCGGAGCTGGCATTGCCCACGAATACCGCGTCAATCCGGGCGGTCACAGTGATGCCTACTGGGCTGAACATCTGCCAGAATACCTCGATTGGCATCTGACATTGTGGCCGGACGATCGGGACCTCTACCCTTCCTGTCCGTGAGCGCCTTGCTTGCCGACCGGCTGAGCCTTTAGCGGCGCTGTAAGCGGCGGGGGACTTATGGTAAAATCGGCCTAGCTGTTACGAATGAGACAGGGATAAATGGCCAGCGACACAAAAGCATCAGCCCAGGTATTGGCGATCATCAATCGAAAAGGCGGCGTAGCCAAGACGACCACGGCCGTCAGCCTGGCTCACGGTCTCTCGCTCAAGCTGATTCGCCTCGTCAAGACCAGTGATCTGGGCAAAGTGCCTGACCCCGGGCAATTATTCCGTCATCAGGGCCGCTACTACTACACCGACGGCCACGTACTGCTGGTCGACTTCGATGCCCAGGGGCATTGCGCCCGCGCCCTGGGTGTGGAACCAGGCGAAGCAGATGTTGGCGAAGTCCTGCTAGGCCGGCAAAGCCTGAACCAGGCCGTGATTTCGGCCGACCGTTCTTCCGATGGCTACCCGCGACCCAATCTGTGGCTGCTTCCTTCTTCCGACAAATTGGAAGCAGCCAAGGAATCCATATACAGTCAATCGCTGGAGTATGTCATCGCCGGCTATGATAGCAAGGTCCAGTGGTTGCTGGCCTTGTTACGGCGTAGATTCGTCCTGGCCAACGAGCGATTCGCCTTCGTCATCCTGGATAACGCGCCGGGACTCGACTTACTGGCGCAGGCGGTCTACCAATATGCCGATTCGGCCGTCGTGCCTGTCAAGCCGGACTATCTAAGCATGGCCGGCACCGGGCAAAACCTCGATTACATCCGCGACATGCAAACACGAGGCGGCAACACGACCGTCCATTCGATCGTGCCTACCTTCTGCATGGAACGCCAGCGTCTGGATCGAGAAATGCTAACCGCGCTGCGCGAGAAGCATGGCTCATTGGTCTCCGATCCCGTTCCTCGCAGCCAGATCGTGGCCGAAGCGCCGGCGTATCAAACCACGGTGTTCGAAATTGACCCCTATCAACGCAACCCGGCGACGGTTGCCTATCAAAATCTGGTTAACAGAGTGTACGATGGCTAGAAAGTCCAAATCAGATTCCAGAGACAAAGCGACCAATCCCTTGGAGAGCGTTGACACATTTGATCCTGGTTCGACCTCAGGCAGCCAGGATGCGCCTGCATCGGTTTCCGACAAGCCAGCTTCACCGCTTGAAGCGGCCGAAACAGTCGCCGGCGGATTGAGCTCGGTCGAGTTATTGCTCCAGGAAGCAAACAAGCGCATCGAGGGACTGCGAACGGAATTGGCCGACGAACGACGGCAACGGCAGGGACTGGAAAAGCAGCATTACCGCCTGGAAGCCCAGGCCGCCCGGGCTGAAGAGGCATTGGCTGAATTGAAGGTCGAGCGCAAGACCAGGCTTGAGCTGGAACGCAAGGTTGCAGTCATGGAAAGCGAGGTCAACTTGGCCCGCTCGCAGCTCAAGAACCTGGACGAAGAACGGACCGCTCGCATCGAAATGGAGCGCAAGATCGGCGCCCTGGAGTTTCGGGCCGATAAGATGGCTGAATTGTCCGACGAGCTGACCGAAGAACGAGGCGCTCGCATTGACTTGGAGAGAGAACGGGCGACCCTGGAAAAGGAAGTCCAACACGCAGCCAAGCTCGAGCAGATGCTGGTAGAGGAACGGCAAGCCCGGGCCAACGCCCAAATGAGAGCCTCCACGGCCGAAGCCAAACTGGCCAAGTTGGAAGGCGAGTTGGCCGGCCAGAGCGCCAAGGGGCGCGGCGGTCTCTTCAGTCGCGGCCGCTAAACCACGCCAAAACGCTCCTACACCCACAGACGATATGAATAGTTCAATTAACCGATTCTTGAATGTCCGCTCGGCCTATGGGCCACGCTTCTCTTCGGACGGCCGGCGCCTGGCCTTCATCGCCGACATCGGCGGCGTGCCGCAGGCCTGGATGATCGAACCAGATTTCGATTCCGGCCGCATTGCCTGGCCAGAGCAGTTGACATTTGGCGAAAGCCGGGTCATGCGAGTCGCCTTTTCGCCTCGCCCCGGGGACGGCCGGTTGATCTACGCCCAAGACACCGGCGGCGACGAAAATTCCCAGTTCTTCCTGCTATCTGGCGACGGTTCGGCCGACCTCCCCCTGACAGAGGGTCACGAAGCGGCCGTACACATCTTTGGCGACTGGTCAGCCGACGGCCGGCAGATTGCGTTCGGGGCTAATCGGCGCGATCCCGGTCTTTTCGACGCCTATGTTCAGGCCCTCGACGGCCAGGCGCAGATGGTCTGGCAGAACGACCGGCCTGGTTTTCTGGGCCAGATGGTCTTCTCGCCCGATGGTCATCGGATAGCTGCCAATCGCATGGTCAGTTCATTCCACAATGAACTGTTTGAGATCGATCTGGTCGCCGGTTCGGTCCGGTCGATCACTCCGTCAACTGACCAGGCCCGCTATCTCGACATCTGTTATGCGGCCGATGGCCGGTCGCTATTCATGCACACCGACCTCGATAGCGACTTCCTGCGTTTGGCCCGTCTGGATTTGGGAGCCGCGCCATCGGCCAAGCCGGCCCTGGAAACACTGCTGGCTTTGGATTGGGATACCGAATACCTGGCCCTGTCGCCCGACGGTCAATCCCTGGCTTATGCGGTGAACGTCCAGGGCGCATCGGAACTATACTTGCTGAACCTCAACACCGGACAGAAGCGCCAGGCGCCGCTGCCCGGCGAGGCGCCCGGCGTCGTGGCCTTGTCGGATTGGTACCTGGAATTCTCCCCGGATGGCCGCCGGCTGGCATTTTCCTATACCAGCGCGATTCGAACGTCGGACGTCTTCATTTGGGACCTGGATTCAGATCGCGTGATGCCCGTCACTCGTTCATCCCACGGCGGCCTACCTCTGGCGGATTTCATCGCCCCGGAGCTTGTCCATTATCCGACCTTCGACAGCGACCGGCCTGACGGCGTGCCTTCCATACCGGCCTGGTTCTATAAGCCGGCGGACGTGACTGATGAGCCTTTGCCGGTCATCGTCTTCGTCCATGGCGGGCCGGAGTGGCAATTCAAGCCCTTCTTCCATTTTTTCATTCAGTATTTCGTGCAGAACGGCTATGCGGTCCTGGCTCCAAACGTGCGTGGCTCGACCGGGTACGGAAAAGATTACAGCCACCTGGACGACGTGGAGAAACGATTGGATTCAGTGGCCGACCTGGCCCACGCCGCCCTGTGGCTACGGGAGCGGCCGGATGTCGACGGCGAACGCATCGTCGTTTACGGCGGCAGCTACGGCGGCTTCATGGTCCTGGCCGCCTTGACCAACTACCCGAACTGGTGGGCTGCCGGCGTCGACGTCGTTGGTATCAGCGACTTCGTCACCTTCCTGGAAAACACCAGCGATTATCGACGCGCCCACCGCGAAGCTGAGTATGGCAGCCTGGAGCATGACCGCCAGGTTCTGGAAAGCATCTCACCCATCCACCAGGTGGACCAGATCGTCGCGCCCATGATGGTCATTCACGGCGCCAACGATCCCCGGGTTCCCCTGAGCGAAGCCGAGCAGTTGGTCGAGGCGCTGAAAGCCCGGGAGGTTCCAGTTGAGTTCCTGGTATTCGACGACGAGGGTCATGGCATTCACAAACTTAAGAACAAGCTCGTCGCCTATCCGGCCGTGGTCGACTTCCTCAACCGCCACCTATAACCGGCGGGTCGCTGGCAAGAAACGCCTCGACCTCCCCTTTCGACGGCACGCCCAAGCGGGCGCCGATCTTGGTGCAACACAAGGCGGCCGCCGCGCTCGCGTAACGCAGCGTGGCCAACCAATCCCTACGCTCGATTAGCGCCGCGGCGTAGGCGCCATGAAAAATATCGCCAGCCCCGGTCGTATCGATCGCCTCAACTGCGAAGGCCGGCTGGCGGCCACGCTCTTGACCCCTCGCCCAGATTGCTCCCCGATCGCCCAGGGTAACAACCACAGTCGGCGCCAGACCTGCCAGCCGGTCCAGGGCTTCCTCTTCATTCTCCGCGCCAGTGTAGTCAGTGGCGAATCTCTCGGCGCAGACCAGATGATCACACCGTTTCGCCAATTCAACTGTTCCCTCCTGGACCGATCCGGCATCGAGGATGATCGGTATGCCTTGCTTTCGAGCGAAATCGGCCAGGGGTATGGAAATGTGCGGTTCGTGCCCGTCGAAGAGAATCACTTTCGGCCAGACTGACGAGAAGTCGATGCTGTCTGAAGCCAGATTGCCGGCCGCACCCCGGAAGTACACCAGCGAACGCCGGCCGTCGGGTTTGACCAATATCGCCGACAGAGGCGTCGGCCGGGGGCCACGGGCCACGAGTTCGGTACGCACGCCGGCGGCCGCCAGTTCCCTGAGATTCTCATCGCCAAACAGATCGCGGCCAAGATATCCGGCGAAGGCGGCGCTGTGACCCTGGCGGCAGATCGTGACCGCCGCATTGGCCGCCGGGCCGCCGCCGCAGCGGACCAGGTCGCTGGCGGCCCGTTTTTCGTCAGGCCCTAGATGATCGTCTATCGAGAAGATCAGGTCATAAGCGGCAGTGCCCACGCACAGTACGTCAAGGTGGATCAATTGCTCGTCCATGAGGTCCCAACGGTACTACAACTCGCCGGATGAGCAAGCCAGCTTCTGAAGGTCAAGAGATGACCCGGTTTTCAGGCAATCGTTTGGCTATTTGCGTTATACTAATAGTGCCTTGCCCTTGATCACGGCCGATGACAGGCATCAATCGATAAGGAGGCTGGCAGTCATGGATCAGCAGACGCTCTCAAGAGTTGTAGTCGTCAAAGACGACGACAAGACCGCCGCCCTGGGGCAGGTTCTAGAGGAATCAAGCTTCTTCGAGCTTCTGGACCACCGCTGGTCCGAATCCGGCAAGAACCAGGGGGATTTCCTCATCGCCATCAAGCCCAACATCATGATGGCCTATTCGCGGGACGATCCCTCAACCATCACCGATCCGGAATTGGTAGAGTATCTAATCGATGCCATCGTCGGCCGGGGTTTTTCGAATGTCGCCATCGTCGAGTCGCAAAACGTATTCGGCAACTGGTTCAAACACCGTGATGTGCATACGGTGGCCACGTTCTTTGGCTATTCAGGTGAGGGCTACCGCATTGCCGATCTGACCGAGGAAATGGAGCCCTATGATTACGGAGGCCGGTTGGGCAAACACTGGGTCGGCCCCGCCTGGCGTGACGCCGATTTTCGCGTGTCTTTCGCCAAGAACAAGACTCACGTCTCAAGCTATTCGACCCTCACCCTCAAGAACATCTATGGCTGCCTGCCCCTGCAGAACAAGTTCAAGGAATATCACAAGATCCGCGAATTCGACTGGCCGACTATCGAAGCTCTCAAGCACTTCCCATGTCACTACGGCCTCATAGACGCTTACTGGAGCGCCGACGGCTTGATGGGTCTGAAGGCCGACTATTCGCCTCGGCACACGAAAACTATCATCGGCGGCGAGAGCATCATCGCCGTGGAATGGGTTGGCTCCAAGAAGATGGGCTTGGACCCGCAGGATAGTCGCATTTTCACGTTGGCCACGACCGCCTTTGGTTTACCCGAGGTCGAGTGGATTGGCGACAAGTCAACCTACGAAGATTGGTCCAACGTACCCGACCTTCTGGACAAGATGATGGATGTCGGCGAGGAATATTATACCTATGCCAATTGGCTAGGCTTCATCAGCAGTGAAATGGATCCCGCTTTCCCGCCGAAGATCAGGTACCGCTCGGTGCTCTTCATCCGCAGAATCATGAAGCACATTCTGCGCCTGCTGTCACGTTATGGTCTGTAATCCCCAAACCCCGTAGGATTCGTAATCCTGCGGGGTTTTTGCCCGACGTTTGCGTTTCACTCCGGCCGGAGAACCAGCGGCACGAATAGCTTCACTTCGTCCGGACCGGAGCCGGACGCATGCCAATATCCGCCGCGCAAGACGAACGCGGTTCCGTCAGAAGACTCGCCTGCTTCAGCCTGGCCGATGGTGCCGGACAGGGCAAAGCGATCGCCGTCGACGGACGTCCCGCCGCCTCCGGCGACTCTATGCCAGGGAATCTTGAACTCGCCATGCTGGGCCGCGACCACCGAGCCCACGAGCAAGATGGCGGCCAGGATTACGATAACAGCCACTCGTCGATTCATGACCGGCCTCCCAGACGACGCCGGCCGCCGACGGCCGCGATCACCACCAGGAAAACCATTCCTCCCAGCCAGAACAGGTTGGATCCAGCGCCCAGCGCCGGTCCCATTCCCGGCCCGTCACGCCCTTTCTCCAGGGCCGAGAGACGCGCCTCCAGGCTCGCGATTTGATCCGCCTGGCTCTCGATCTGCGCTTGCTGTTCCTGGACGGCGTTGACCAGAACCGGCACCATCTCGGCGTAATTCATGCCCAGAGGTTGGCCGGCATCTCCGCCCCCAGCGACGATCTCCGGCAACACCTCGGCCAACTCTTGGGCGATGAGGCCATAATGCTGGCCGTCTTCGGGATTGCCGATCCAGTTGAAGGTCACCGGCCGCAGCCGCCGAATTTCATTTAGCCCGGCTTCTAAATCAGATACGTTCTCTTTCCAACGGCCGTCGGAAGTTTGAATGGTACCATTTGCGGCAAATACCGCCGCCCAGCGATCGTCCTCATCGCCAAGCGTGTAGGCAGCGTCTGCACCAGGCAGGACGTGCCCATTTTTGGTCAGGGTTATGGTCGTCCTGAGATTGAGCTCTGGATCGGGCTCGGCCGGATCGACATGGTGAAAAACAATCTCCTCGCCTATGGTCACGCGCCCCCGGACTTGATCATCTGACGCCGATTGGGTCAGGATCTTTACCTCGGTCGTGTGCGTCGTGCCGGTGAACGGATCGGGGACAAAGAACTCGATCCTGGCCGTCGGCGTGTAGTAAGCGCCGAAAGTGTTGCTTGTGAAGTCGAAGAAGGCCCCTTTCGTCGGCGGGCTGGCCATCATCAGGCTATGATTGTCGTTGACCCGGAATCGAGCATCCCCATGCACGTCCAACTGTTGGGTGGGGTACATAACCTGCGTTTTCTCGGTGTCGGAATGAACGAGACCGGCCGCGCCAAGACTCAGGTTGCCGAGGATATAGTTGTCATCCCGGCCGGCCACTGATAGCTGCCCCTCAATTAGGGTCCCGCCTGGGCCTACGTTCAGCCCATTTCCCACGCTCAGATTGTTGTTGACCTGGGTATCGCCAAGTGATTCCAATGTGTCGGCCCGCACGACGCCAGCGGTGACGGCCGGCGCTGCCAGATGGTTCACATCATATATCGTGACCGAATGATGGGCCTCGTTGGCTACATAGACGTGCCGGCCGCTTCCGGCGATGGCCACGGGTTTTTCTGGCGATGGCTGGCTGTCGCTCATATCGATCACCGAAAGCACCTGGATGGCGGCCGGATCGGAAACGTCAAACACGACCAGGCCACTATGCGCGCCGGTGCCTGGCTCGCCGGCAAACGCCACATAGGCGTCGTCGCCCGCCAGATAGAACGATTCGGGTTGGCGCAAGCTCGTGGATGCCTGGCCGACATAGGCCATGCTGTCCGGAACCCGGATATCATAGGCGATCAGATTGTGGGAACCACCGCCCAAGACGTAGGCGTAGTTTCCCCGGACTTGTACGGCGGTTGGTGCGACCAGGAAATCCGACACGTATCCTTTCGCTACGATATTGTCCGGATCGGAGATGTCGAAGGAAACCAGCCGATCGTTGTCCTGGCTGGCGACATAGGCGTAGTCGCCGGCGACAAAGACGTCGCTGGTTCCCTCAAGGTTAGCATCGGCGAAGTCGCGGTTCAGGGGCTCGGTCGGATCCGAAACGTCAAATATCGCCAGGCCATCATGCAGACCAGTGCCATTCTCTCCATGAGAGGCGACATAGGCATGGTTGCCCACAACATGAACGGCCTGAGGCTTGGCCAGCAAACGGTCCGAGGATCCTATGGACCTGAGATTAGAGGGATCTGACACGTCTATGATGACCAGCCGATTGCTCAGCTCGGAGGCGACAAAGGCCAGGCCACCTGCTACCTGGACGTCAATGGGCTGGTGCAAATCGGAAGTCGTATAGTTTATCGGCCGTGGATGGTCTGGATCTGACACATCAATTATCGTCAAGGTATTGGTGGCGCCGGCGGTCACATAGATATAGTTTCCGGCCGAGTCAATCGCCGAAGGTTCTTGAAGTCCTTTAGCGAAATCGAATTCATCGGTTCCGGTGACTACACCGCGCGCTGCCAACCGACCTTCGCCGAGAATGGTTGCGCTGCCGCCAACGGTGAGAGTTCGAGTTGGTATTGCCGCATTGGTGCCGATGCCAACTCCGCCGGCAGCCTGGATCAGGAACTGGTCAGGGCCAGTTGAGACGAAGATATCCGGCGTAGAATCTGACCAGACAAAGCTTCCCTCGTGTTCAGCCCGAGCCTGAAAACCGGCCGCGAAGCCGTAATTAGCGCCGACATAGTTGTTGACGCCACCGGGGATCGCTCCGTAATTGCCGGCGACCTGGTTACCTGAGCCGCCGCCGATGGTTGCAAAGGCGCCTGTGGCAATGTTCGATTCACCGCCCCCGACAGTCGCCGAACGCTGACCGGCGACATTTAACTTCCCGCCAGCAACCGTCGCATTGGCCCCGCCGGCCGAGTTAAACGTACCGCCGGCGACGGTCGCATATTGGTTGGTAGCGCTGTTGCCGTCTCCGCCGCCGACGGTAGCCCCGTCGCTACTTGCCGAGTTACCATGTCCGCCGCCGATGGTAGCGTACGTGGCGCCGGCGGCATTGTCTATTCCACCGCCAACAGTCGCCGCGACAGAGGCTGCCGGGTCGCCGTCGTCGCTGCCGGCCACATTGCCCCCTCCGCCGGAAACGACGCCATAATCATCGTAGACCTGGTTGTTGCTGGTGGTCGGATTGCCCAGATCAGATGGTCCGCCGCCTGCTACCGTGCCATAGGCGCCGCCGACGGCATTGTAATAGCCGCCACCCACGGCGGCGAAGTTAGCGGCGGCCGAATTCACGGCCCCGCTGGACACGCCTCCGTAGGCGCCTGAGGCCTCATTGCCTTGGCCGCCGCTCACCGTGGCCCCGACAGCGCTGGTCGAGTTATCTTGCCCGCCGCCAATGGCCGTATAGTTGCTGGTGGTGGTGTTTGAGATCCCGCCGCCGACTATCGCGTAGTTGCCGCCGGCCGAATTACCCTCGCCGCCGCCCACTGTGGAGGCATAACCCCCGGCCGTATTGCCGGCTCCGCCATCCACAGTGCTGTAGTCGCCGTCAGCCTGGTTCGTGGCCAGATCACGCCCGCCGCCGCCGACGGTGGCTCCGACGGCGGCCGGGCTTATACTGTTTCCGCCGTAGCCGGCAACGAAGCTAGGGCTATCTGCGCCCGGTTCCAGGCGCAGGGCTCGCTGGCCGTTGACCCGCAGCTCAAGCGCCCGATCGTCGCTCGTGCCCAGGTAGTTTGGCCCGGGCGTCGTGCCGGCGTTGCCGCTTAACGACCAACCGGCCGTGCCGGTGCCAACATCGGAGCAGGACCAGCCGGTCCCACTCCAGGTAGCGACCTGGTCCTGAATGCAACTCTGCGGCAGTTGGTAAGTCGCCGAAATGGCGAAAGTCGTGTCGCTCAGAACCAGACCGGGCCCGGCCGCATAGGTCGTGTCGTCGTCGACGCCATCGGCGAACCCGAACGGTACCCCAATCAGGCCATTCCAGGACGCCCGCGAAGCGTATATGGCATGAGGCGTTGGCGCCAGCGACTGCCGCGGCGCCAACGTGCTATACGGATCCGAATCATTCTCGCCGGGCCGAACCTGTATCTCCAGCCACAACGCCGTCCCGTCAAAGACCGTGTCGCCGTCTCGTTCAAAGTCGAGATCGACCGTGAAGAAGCCTTCCCTCACCGGCAGATCATGCTCTTCGATCGACGGGCCAAGCTGGCTGCCGGCATCTTCATCGTCATACAGAACGAATAAGAAATCATAGGCTCCGTCGGCCGGTGCGCCGCCATCGGTCAGGTAGCCCTGGTAGGTAAAGGCCGTACCGACGGCCGAACTCGCCTGGTTGGCAGCGATCTGCGGCGACCAGTCAGAGCGGACAACGGCTCCAGTAAGAATCAGGAAAAACACGACACAAAGGACAATAGAGAAAAGCAAAGAAAAGCGTCGCATCTGGCACCTCCTTCCCTAAACTAACCACATCTTAGATCGAAAGGCGAGGAAGCACAATAGCTTCCTGGATGGATCTTAGACTTCCTAAGGCACTCTATTGCCCAATGGAGATGATTGGCCCTGCCCCTAAGTTAATTCTCGCCATCTCTCCGGCCGACCAGGAACCAGGTCTCCATGTCGCCCTTGTCTTTGATCATGATCCTTCCCCGCGGCTGGCAAACGTAACGGTCTTCGATCTGCTCGTACAGCTGGCCCGTGATCTGGATCTTTCCCGGAAGACCGTGCGATTGCATCCGGCTGGCGATGTTGACCGTGTCGCCCCAGAGATCATATTGCAGGTTGACGTTACCTATCGTCCCAGTGGTCACTGGACCGATGTTTAGACCAAAGCGAAAGGTAACTCGCCGGCCGTTAACCGGCGGCAATGACTCCAGGTACGCCAGCATATCCAGGGCCGCTTCGGCCAGGGCCTCTGCGTAATAGGAGCGCGGCCGGGGCACGCCGGAGGCGGCCATATATTCATCGCCGACGATCCGGATCTTTTCCAGCTCATGTTGATCCACAATCTGGTCGAAGTGCGAATAGATACGATTCAAGAGCACCACCATCTCGGATGACTCCATCTCGGTCGACAACTTGGAGAAGCCAACCATATCGGCAAACAAGATGCCGGCTGAACGGTATTGATCGATGATTCCGTGTTCCTCGTTGCGTACAAATTGGGTGACATCCTCTTGCTTGACACCCAGGAAGGCGCGAACTTCCTGCAAAAAGCGTCCCCAGGCAGGTTCTTCCTGCAGTAGAATGTGATTCTTGCTCTCGAGGGCGACAAATTTCGCGTTTGGGATTAACGATGCCATCCGAAGCCCTTCAGCAAAAGGGACTCGGGTGTCCTCCCGGCCGTGCAAGATGAGGGTCGGCGCCTGAACATACGCGGCTAGATGACTCACGTCAATCCCTCCAAAGCACTCATAGATGCGAGTCGCGTTTTCTGGCGACGCGGATACCTGCTGTAGTTCGTTGAACCAGCTCCACTGCTCGGGCGTCCCTTCGGGAATGAACATCATGCTAAAGACTTGGCGAAACGCGGGATTCTCTTGCCCCCAGCCAATCCGCACCAGGTCCGCCATCATTTGTTCTTCCTCAAGCTTTCGGGCCGAATTGTCTCGACGTAGTTTGCCGCGCAGGTACGAACCGTAGAGAATCAAATGGCTGACACGCTCCGGGTGACGCACAGCATAGGTGATGGCAATAGGTCCGCCTTGGGAAATACCCAGTAACGGAAAGCGCTCTACCCCAGCCTCATCCACCACTGTTTCCAGATCCTGTACCCAGGCTTCCAGAGAGATGTCTTCAATATCCCAGTCAGAAAGACCGCAGCCCCGCTCGTCGTAACGGATAAGTTCATGGCTCTCGGCCAGACCCTCTAGCCAATGACGCCAGACCGGGCTATGCCAATCGTACTCCAGGTGACTCAGCCAATTGGCAGCCTTAACCAGCGGCGGGCCATGACCAACCGTCGCGTAGGCCAGGTGAGTGCCGTCAGGCGTCGTACAATAGTGAAGATGTTGCTCCATGAACGTTCTGCACCGTCACGTCCAAGCTGTCCGCTTGCCAAATAGCCAATAATCGAGTGGAATGGTAATGCTATTATCGCCCAGAACCTCAGATTGAAAAGTGTCCATTAGTTGCCCGTTATTCTGCCGAACATACGCGTTCAATCGCTTGAACAGTCGCCGCACTATACCCTGATCGCCCGGGACAAGATTTATGGTGGCGTCCTTCTAATCAATCACTGAACGGATAGAAGCCTTGCTTCTGGGTACGTGTCAACCCACATGCAAGTTTTCCCTGATTGGATTCCAAGACAACCATCCCGTGACACTTATCAGCTACTGAGGTGACAAAAGCCACTTGCAATGGAGGGGGCGGACCTCTTAATATGAGGGTAGGTGCCCTTGCAGATCACCCTGTTGATCTGCTTGCATACGTTTGACTTCATAGGAGGGAGATGATGGAGAGCTTCAAGTCCCAGCGCTATTTTCGCATTCTCTTTTCTTTAATAGTAGCTTTACTGTGTCTGGCCACCCTGATTGCGGGGATCCGTGGTTGGGCGGCCGCCGCGCAGCCAGCGGCCGAAGTAGTGAAATCTTTTGGAAAAACAGCAGAAGATCTTGCCAGCCCGAACAATACCGGGATGGTCACCGGCACCGTATACGCCGCCGATGGCGCCACGCCTCTGAGTGATATTTGGGTCTCCGACGCCGACAACATCTATGCCACGTGTACGGACGAAAACGGCCGCTACACGCTCGAGAACCTCCCTATGGGTGAGTATAAGATGATAGCCCTCGTCGACGGCTGGAATCCCTGCGCCAATGCGCCCTCTCGTTACCGGTACGAATACTACTCCGAAACGTTGGACATCGATTTGGCCACACCCATCGTCTTGAGCGAATCGAACGATACCGTCACTGACATCGATTTCACATTGGATAGGGCCGGCGTCATAACCGGCACTGTCTATACCGCCGATGGCATCACACCCTTACCCGATATCTGGGTTACCGATGGAGAAGTGTATTACGCTAATTGTACCGGCCAATCTGGACAATTCGGCTTGGGCGGCCTTCCCTTTGGCGAGTATAAGATTGTGGCCCTTGTGTACGACTGGAACCCTTGTACCGATGGGCCTTCTCATTATCGGCACGAATTCTACTCTGAGACCATGGACAGTGATACGGCCATTCCCATCGTCCTGAGCGAGTCGAACGACACCGCCACCAATATCGACTTCACCCTGGATAGAGCCGGCGTCATTGTCGGCACCGTCTATGCCGCCGACGGCATAACACCCTTGCCTGACATGTGGGTTTCCGACGGAGAGAACGATCGCGCCACATGCACTGATCAATTTGGTCGATTCGGCTTGGGCGCCCTTCCCTTCGGTGAGTACACAGTAGCAGCCCTCATAGATGGCTGGAACCCCTGTGCCGATGCGCCTTCCCGTTACCGGCACGAGTACTATTCCGAGACCCTGGACAGT
>CP070688.1:3019698-3037391 GCA_020353135.1 Chloroflexota bacterium | reverse complement strand
CGACCCAAGCTTATCTTGCGCAACCACATCGCCCAGCAGGCCCAGCGGGTAAGCCCGGCGAGTATCTTCAATCGAAAGGCCTAATACGATCTCGCCCGGTTCGAGCCTCGGATCGCGGCCGGCATCGGAAACCGGGAAGAAGAACCGGCCGCCGGCATTGAGGCTTTCGCCATAACCGGCAAAGGCCTCGCCGCCATCGGCATAGCCCAGCACGATGTCAGAACCGCCCAACCATCTGTCAGATTCGGCGACCGATACGAAGCGCGGCTCGTAGATTGGCGGGATGGCATCCCTCAGAGATCGGATCAGGTCCGGTTGGACGCTCGTCAAGGGTACGGCCCGGTTGGTAGACCTGAACGAATCAAAGATGATCTCATCCAAAGGAACGCTGTGCTGGTCTGTGTCAACTTCCGGAACCCGGTCCAGGTCAATCTGCTCGACAGGCTGAATGACGGGTGCCTGCGCTCCTAGTTCAGGGCAGTCGGCAAGTTTTGGCGTCGCCTCATGCACGCCCGGCGCGTCATTAAGGTTGGGTGATGAAGTCATGTTCGCTACGGGTGCCTCCGAGATCGAAGGCGCTGAAGTGGAGCAGGCGGCCAACAGCAGAGAAAACGAGCCAACTGTCCATAGTAGCCTGAGTCTCATAGACGCATCGTACACTGAAACAGCGGCCGGAGACGGAAGTGAACTTGCATTCGTGCGGGCCGAATCGATGAATGTTTCCTGGGGACTGGAACTACGGGACCGCCGCCCACGCATCTTTTGCCGTTATCGCGCCTAGTGGAACGGTTCCAAGATCAGCGCATCAGGTAAAGGCTGTTCATTCGTCGGGAGCTTTGACACTTGGTCTGGGCATATGCGGCACATGCCCCCGTTTGTAGACCATGATACTTCTTTTGAAGGTGAGGACCGTAGTTCCCTCTTGGTTATAGCCAGTGGTCTTGACCTGGATGATCCCCCGGTCTGGATTGGACTTCGACTCCCGCTTGAGCAATACCTCGCTCTGGGCATAGATGGTATCACCTTCATAGACCGGTGCCGGCAGCTGGATCTCGTCCCAGCCAAGATTGATTCCATTCTGCGAAACATCGCTCACCGACAACCCAGTTACCAGGGCCAGGGTAAAGGTGGAATCGACCAGCGGTCTTCCGAAGGAAGTCTGGGAGGCATAGTGGGCGTCAAAATGTATGGGGTTGGGATTCACGGTCAAAAGGGTGAACCAGATATTGTCGGTTTGCGTTACCGTGCGGCCGAGAGGATGCTGATAAACGTCGCCGACTTCAAAATCCTCATAGACACGGCCGCTCCATCCTTCTTTCATCGTCATTGTGACTTCTCTCCTTTTCTTCTAGCTCACAAGACCTGGTCGGCTCGAAGCTGGGCTATGTCCGCCTCTTCGTAGCCAAGTTCGGTCAAGATCGCGTCCGTGTGTTCGCCCAGCGCCGGAATGGGTTTGAATACTGGTTTCACGCCGGACATCGTTGCCGGCGGTAAAAGCGCCGGAAGATCTCCAGCAGGCGACGAAACCTCTCGCCACCTTTCACGTGCCGCCAACTGTGGGTGGTCGAGAAACATCTCCATCGTCCGCATTTCGGCGTTGGCGATGCCGGCTTGCTCCAGACGGGAAATGATTTCACTGCGCGTTGATCGACAAAAAACGTCCTCGATCAGCTCCTGTAGAACATGGCGATGGGCCACGCGATGAGGATTGCCGGCGAAGCGTTCATCTTTCGCTAGCGCCGGCCGCTGCAAAACGGTCTCGCAAAATCGCTGCCATTCATATTCGTTTTGGACGCCAAGGATGACATATCCGCCATCGCCGGCGGCAAACGGACCATAGGGGGCGATTGAAGCATGGCTGGCGCCATGCCGGCGCGGCGACTTGCCGCCAAGAGCGTAATAAAGCGGGAAGCCCATCCATTCGCCAAGCGCCTCCAGCATCGACACTTCAATCGTCGACCCACTACCTGTCTGGTGGCGGGTGAGGAGGGCGGTCAGGATGCCGCTGTAGGCGTACATCCCGGCGGCGATGTCGGCAACGGACACGCCCGCCTTGGATGGTGTTTCAGGCGTACCGGTGAGCGATAAGAAGCCCGCCTCGGCCTGAATGAGTAGATCGTACGCTTTTTTTTCGCGATACGGACCGCTGGCACCGTAGCCTGAAATGGCGCAGTTTATCAACTGTGGATTATCGGCGACCAGGCGCTCAGCGCTGAATCCCAGCCTATCGACCGCTCCAGGGCCAAGGTTGTGTATAAAGACATCGGCCCGTTTTAGCAGCTTTTTTAGGATCTGTTTGCCGGCTTCAGTCTTAAGGTTGAGCGTTAGCGATTCTTTGCTTCGATTGGTCCAGACGAAGTGACTTGATAAGCCCCTGGCTTCCTGATCATAACCTCTGGCGAAGTCTCCAACACCCGGCCGCTCGACTTTGATCACCCGCGCTCCCAAATCGGCTAATTGGCGCGAAGCGAAAGGAGCGGCGACGGCCACCTCCAGCGAAACAACGGTGATTCCAGCCAATGGCAACATCGTCTCTCGACCTCAGAATGAACGGGGCATGCTCAGGATGTGCTGCCCGATATAGGACAAGATAAGATTGGTTGAGATGGGGGCGATCTGGTAAAGGCGCGTCTCGCGGAATTTGCGCTCCACATCATACTCCCTGGCGAAACCGAAGCCGCCGTAGGTTTGCATCGTGACGTTGGCTGCTTTCCATGAGGCTTCAGCAGCGAGCAACTTGGACATGTTGGCTTCTGCGCCGCATGGTTGTCCACTGTCGAAGAGTCTCGCGGCTTCGAATCGCATCAGGTCGGCCGCCCGAACCTTGATATAGGCGTCTGCAATTGGGAACTGAATGCCCTGATTCTCCGCGATCGGCCGGTCAAAGACGACGCGGTCATTGGCGTATTGTTTGGCCCGGTCGACAAACCAGTAGCCGTCGCCAATGCATTCGGCGGCGATCAAAATGCGTTCGGCGTTCAAACCGTCAAGAATATAGCGAAAGCCCAGCCCTTCCTCGCCAATCAGGCCGTCGGCCGGTATCAGTAAATCGTCGAAGTAGACTTGCGTCGTATGGTGGTTGATCATGACCTCAATTGGCTCGATGGTGACGCCATTACCGATCGCCTCTCGCAGGTCGATCAAGAAGACAGATAAGCCCTGCGTCTTTTTCTGTACCTGTTCCAGAGGCGTTGTGCGGGCCAGCAAGACCATCAAATCGGAGTATTGGGCCCTGGAGGTCCAGATCTTCTGACCGCGGATACGGTAGTGATTGCCTTGCCGAATGGCCGTGGTCCGAATGCGCGTGGTATCTGTGCCGGCGTCCGGTTCTGACACGCCAAAGGCCTGCAGGCGCAGCTCGCCGTTGGCGATCTTGGGCAGGAAGTTCTGCTTCTGTTCACTCGATCCGTGACGCAGCAGGGTGCCCATAATATACATTTGAGCGTGGCAGGCGGCAGCGTTTCCCCCTGAACGGTGGATCTCTTCCAGGATGATCGAGGCCTCGGTCACGCCAACGCCAATGCCGCCGTACTCTTCAGGGATGAGCGCCGCCAGATAGCCGGCGGCCGTCATTGCCTGGACGAATTCGGCCGGATAAGCTTCACTCTTGTCCAACTCCCGCCAATACTCATCTGGGTAGCGTGCGCACAGCTGGCGCATACCTTGGCGCAAGTCGTCATGCAGCTCGTGTGATCCTTCCATCATCTCTCCTTGGGCGCTTGCCAGATTCAAGCGGCATATTGAGCCCGGCCGGCTTCGTATGCGTCTCCGCCGTGGCAATCGTTGACCACGATGACGGGAAACTCCTCGACTATCAATTCGCGGATCGCCTCTGGACCCAAGCCGGGGTAGGCGACGATCCGATTCTGGACGACATGCCGGGCCAATAACGCGGCCGCGCCGCCGACGGCTGCCAGATATACCGCCTGATGTTCGACCAGAGCCGCCTTTATTTCGGCCGAGCGAAACCCTTTGCCAATGAATCCTCGCACACCCAACTTCAATAGCGGAAGCGTGTAGGGATCCATCCGCCCGCTGGTCGTTGGACCGGCCGCTCCGATCACCTGTCCCTCCTTCGCCGGTGACGGACCCACGTAATAAATCACCTGATCGACATGAGGAATGGGAGATGTTTCGCCGCGCTCTAATGCCGCTATAAGTCGCTTATGGGCGGCGTCGCGAGCGGTATAGAGCAGGCCGTTCAGCCGTACAAGGTCGCCAGCCCTGAGGGATATAGCTGTTGGTTCGTCGAGGGGAAGTGTAACCCGGATTTCGGACATGACCGTTTAGAGCGTGATCGTCGCCCGTCGCGGCGCGGAGCAATTAAGGTTCACAGCTACCGGCATAGCGGCGATATGGGTCGGATAGCTTTCGATATGGACGGCCAGCGCAGTTACGGCGCCGCCAAAGCCTTGCGGACCAATGCCCAGGGCGTTGAATGCCTCCATCCATTCGGTTTCTAGCTGAGCAAGATGAGGCGACGGGTTAGGTTGGTCCAGCGGGCGTAATAGCGCCTTCTTGGCCAGCATGGCCACACCGTCAAAAGAGCTGCCCAGGCCCACGCCGACGATCACCGGTGGGCAAGCGTTTGGACCGGCTTTTTCGACCGTTTCCAAGACGAATTGTTTGACGCCGTTCAATCCGACCGACGGAGCGAACATCTGCAGCCGGCTCATCATTTCGGCGCCAAAACCCTTCGTCATGATCGTGATCTTTACCTGATTACCGGGAACCAGCTCGAAATGCACAATGGGCGGCGTATTGTCGCCGGTGTTACTTCGCGTCAGGGGATCTGATACGATCGACTTGCGCAGTGGTCGATACGCGTCGCGCACGGCCGACTCCAATACAACATTGATATCCCCGCCGGTAAAATGAACGTCTTGGCCTACTTCCAACCATAATATCGCCATGCCCGTGTCCTGGCAGGTGGGAACTCGCTCGGCGCTGGCATAGGCGGCATTGTCACGCAACATGAGGATGATTGACCGCCCGATGGCCGACAGTTCTCGCTCCTGGGCTTCGGCCATGGCTGCCAGGTAGTCGTCCGGCAACGAGTAGGCCGACTCTTCGATCATCTCTCGAACGGCGTTCTGAATAGCGCTGACGTGAATCTCGCGAAGCATTTGATTTCCCATACCTGCTCTATTACGCTGCTTAGCGAAGTCGACCCAACAAGTGATGCGCCACCTTATTCGCCAGCTAGTCCGGCCAACCGGGCTCTTTCGAGTAGACGTTCGGCCGCCCGCACATGTGGCATGTCAACCATGCGATCATCCAAAACAAACACCCCGGATCCGGCGGCGACATGTGACTGGAACGCCTGGATCAATCTCTCGGCCCGGGCAATTTCGGCCGCACTTGGGGAGAAGACACGGTTCAGCACTTCGACCTGCCCGGGATGGATGGCCATCTTGCCCGTGTAGCCCAGCTGCTGGGCAAAGGAAGCGTCTTCCTCAAGGCCGGCCGTGTTCCGGTAATCCACGTAGACGGTGTCGATTGCCTCCAGACCATATGCGGCGGCGGCCGTGAGCACAGCACTGCGCCCGTAGAATACCTCCCAGCCGGCCGGGGACCGACTTGCCCCCAGGTCGACGGCCAGATCTTCCGCGCCGAAGAGCAAGCCGTCCAGTCGTCCGCTGCTCCGACTGACTTCGTTGAGGTTCATGACCCCTTGCGCCGTCTCTATGAGCGCGAAGAGACGAATCCCGCCGGCTGGCAACCCTTCCGATCGCTCGGCTGTGGTCAAGCGCTGGTCAAGGCGCTGAAGCTGCCGGGACGATTCCACCTTGGGGAGAACGATGCCATCCACTCCGATTTCAACCACGGCCTGCAAATCGGCCGCGTAGAAGTCGCTATCAGGCTGATTAACTCGAACGAAGCGCTCAACCCGGCCGAAATCTACTTCGGATAAGACGGTCGCTACATTCTGCCGGGCTTCTTCCTTCTGGCTGACGGCTACACCATCTTCAAGGTCAAGAATCACCACATCCGCTCCCAGACCGGCCGCCTTCTTCATCCTGCGAAAGCTGTCACCCGGCGTGAACAGCAATGATCTGCGTGGGGATTTAGGCGCCGAGTGTATGCTCATGCTCTGACCAATCTTGAATTTCCGCGACTGACGACTTCCTACATCTCATCATTCTATCACAAAGATCCTTCGCCTGAGTCGTCGCCAGGTTAACAAAGGGCGGGTTCGCGCTCAACAGTTCCATACTAAAATCAGCCTCGAAGGGCTTCTATGATGCACGTGAACTTCGATGATGCGGCGGATCAGGCATTGGATTTGACGGGTAGACTGATCGATGAGCTCGGTCCTCGCCCATCGTGCAGCGAAGAGTCACGACAGGCGGCCGATACTCTGCAGAAGGAAGCGGCCGTCTACGCCGACTCCTCCTGGACCGAGAACTTCACCGCTAGACCGAGCGCGTTTCTCGGCTGGATTCGTCTACTGGTGGTGATTTATCTCCTCGCCGTTGCTTTGCTTTGGGCCGAGGCCATTCACTTAGCCTTAAGCCTGGCCGAGGAAATGGACGGGGAATTAGCCGAAGCTGAGACAACTACCAATCCATCAACTATCCGATACTCTCTGAATATCGAATCGATAAAGTACTAGACCATTTGTTCTAGCCATGCTATAATGCAGGTTCGCTTCTGGCGATTTGGTACTCACATAGTTAAGAAAGGAGAATCACAAATGCAAGTCGTATCTGGTTATCCTGATGGTGTATTCTCATGGGTAGATCTTGGAACAACCGATCCTGAAGCGGCCAAGGCTTTCTATGGCGGCCTCTTCGGCTGGTCATTTCAGGATACTCCCACCGACTCAGGTACAGTCTATTCAATGGCCCAGCTCGAGGGCTACAATGTGGCCGGACTTGGCCCGCTGGATCCGGGGATGCAAGAGCAGGGCATACCCCCATTTTGGAGTTCCTATGTCAAACATGACGACGTCGACGGCGTCGCTGCCAGGGCGGCCGACGCAGGCGCTAGCATCATGTTTCCGCCGTTCGACGTCATGGACGCCGGGCGCATGACCATGATCCAGGATCCAACAGGGGCGGCATTTGGCGTATGGCAGCCTCGCACTCACATCGGCGCCCAACTGGTCAATATTCCCAACACCCTGACCTGGAATGAACTGCATACGCCGGCGATTGATGCCGCTCGAGCTTTCTATAGCGCGGTCTTTGGCTGGACCTACGATGTGGACGAAAACGGGTATGTGGTCTCCAAGGTTGACGACCGCATGCAGGCGGGCATGATGCAGATGACCGAGCAGATGAAAAACGTGCCGCCGAATTGGTCGATCTATTTCTTGGTGGAAGACATCGACGCAACCGTGGCCAAAATTGGTGAGCTGGATGGCAATATACTCGTTCCGCAGACTCCGGCCGGGGATATCGGCAAGTTTCTAGTAGCTCAAGATCCGCAAGGCGCAGTTTTCAGCGCTATCGAATATGCCGGTCCGGCTTCGCCGCCGCCCGGCTACTAGAAGTAACGGTGTTCCAAGCGCGTTATCGGTCAGCCGGCTAGCTGGACCAAAACAGTCCAATGTGATGGCGACAGGTTAGTCATTGCGCGTACCAGCGCTAGGCGTCCCGCTCCGTCATCTGACGCGGGACGCATTTTTTTTGAATATCAGCTTTCCAACCTCTTCCATCTGCTCGCAACTGCCGGTAATCACCTGGCCTAGGCTAACAGGCCCATATGAGTGCTAGGCTAAAAGGTTTCAGTTCCCTTTCATGATGTGGTAGTCTGTATTGAGCTGCGTATCTTCTCTTCATTGGAAGGAGAGTACATGCGCCGAGGCGTATCACCATGAGTAGAGATTAGGTCCAACCATAATCAACTCAGTCCCAATCCGCGTCCCACATTCCGAGGAGACCGCCATGAGCCTTAGGACTTCGCTGTTTGTACTACTGATGGTCCTGCTCGTCGTGACCATAGGTGCTTGCACGGGTCAAGAAGACGAAACGACTCCGGAAACGGCCGACGTTACGCCTGAGCCAACGGCGACGCCGATGCCAACTTCTGTCCCGCCAACGGCAACGCCGCTAGCCGAATCGGCAGTGCGTCTGGCCGATGTTGACAGCCTGGAGATCGTCAGCATCGCTGACGATCCGGCCCAGGTCGGTGTTCGACTGCGAGGTACGCTTTCCAACGAATGCGCTGCCATCGGCGATATCGTTACGGAGTTGGAAGGGGACGTGTACACTATCGCCGTAATATCGGTACAAGAGCCATCCGAAGCGGATCAGGAATGCACTGAGGCATTGGTTCCTTTCGACGAGACTGTCACCCTGACGGATACTGCCCCCGGCTCGTACACCGTATCGGCACATGGCTTACAAGGCACCTTCACGGTTGAAGCGCCGCCTGAAGAGGCGGCACCTGGCGAGGTGGAGCCGGAAGCTCAGACGGCGTCACTTTCAGGCCAGGTCTGGCACGACATATGCGCCGGCACAGGGAGCACGCAGGGCGAGCCGGCCGCTGGTTGCGTCGCTTCCGAGGAGAGCGGATTCCGGGCCGATGGTCTTCAGGAGGACGAATCAGGCATCGAAGGCGTACGGGTAGGCATCGCCGCCGGAGATTGCTCTGCGCCGGCAACGGAATTTGCCCTCACGGACGCCGACGGCTCCTATAACTTCTCTGAGCTCGTCAATGGCAATTATTGTGTATCAGTCGACGACACCGATGAGCAAAACCAAAGCGTCTTGCTGTCCGGCATATGGACCTTACCGCAAGACGGGCAGGCCCAACAGGCTGTTGTAGTAGAAGGATTTGATATATTAGGGGTCGATTTTGGTTGGGATTATGACTTCCTACCGGCCGTCGAAGTAGATCTCGAATCTTGCGAGAACAGCTTCGAATTCGTGGAAGATTTGAACATCCCGGACGACACGGCATTCGGGCCAGGAGAGCAGTTCACGAAGCAGTGGCTGCTGCGCAATAACGGCACATGCCCGTGGACCACGGATTACAGCGTCGTCTTTGTAGGCGGCGACCAGATGTCGGCGCCGGAAACCATCCCTCTTGAACAGTCAGTAGTTCGAGGCCAGCCGTTGGAAGTGGCCATTGACATGATCGCCCCTGCCGAACCAGGCACGTATCGGGGCAACTGGCAGATAGCCGATGCACAAGGTGAACCGTTCGGCATTGATGGTTTTATAGAAGACGCGTTCTGGCTACGGATCGTCGTCTCAGAGCAGGCTGAACCTGCGGCCACAGCCGCACCCAATTCGGGTACCATCGGCGGCGTCGTCTGGGACGACTTTTGCCTCAATAGTGATCCCGGGGTGGGTTGTCTGGAATTCCCCGAGGATAGCGGGATCTTCATCGCCGACGGGACCTTGGACGCTGGTGAAGATGTGTTGAACGAGATCTCGATCACCCTTGCTTCCGAGGCCTGCCCGGCCGATGGCAGCCTGCCGCCGGCCGCGAGGATCTTGAGTACGACGACGACCGGCGACGATGGCCTATATCGCTTCGAGAATCTGGAAACCGGCATGTACTGTATATTTATGGACGCCTTGAGCGAAGACAATGTCGACTTCCTGATTCCGGGCAACTGGACCTGGCCGGCTACCGGCGTCGGCCGCTATACATTCTTTCTTGATCCAGGTGAACAGGCTCTAGATCTCGATTTTGGCTGGGATTACGCAGACTGAATTGACGCCGCGGCTTCGGAGTTGATCAACGGTGCGACGCAGCCAGTGGATCTGACGGCCACTGATCGAGGTAACAGCGATTACGAAACGAAGACCATCCGACTACAAGCCTGCCGGGCTTGATAAATGTAGGCCGATCCGGAGTCGGCCGCTTTCCATGAGGAAGGCAGCCGCATGTTTTGTGCGACGGCGTATCGCGTGCACCTATTCGGCGATTTGGGGTGAAGTAAGGCTTCGAAGAGAAGGAGAGGGAACGCGTGACAGGGTATCGTATACCGGAAGTAATAGAGGCTAAGGCTGTGGGCGATAAAGACGTGATCCTGGTCGCCAGCGGCGATCTGCGGCCGGCTGCCAATCAAAACTGCTGGCCGGCCCAGAAGGCGATGGAAGATAAGCTGGCCGTCGCCTTCGCCATGGAAGGTTTTCAACTGCAGCGCGCCCATGCGTACGATGCCGCGGCCGGCCATGGCTTCATCGCCAGCCAGCGCCAGGGCATGGATGTGTTCAGGGGCATCGATCCTGAGGCCAGGCTGGTGGTGGCCGAGGCGGTATGGCAGTACAGCCACCACGTGCTGGCCGGCCTGCGCACACACCGGGGACCGATACTGACGATCGCCAATTGGAGCGGCCAATGGCCAGGCTTGGTCGGCATGCTCAATCTGAACGGTTGCCTGACCAAGGCTGGAGTCGCCTATAGTACTCTCTGGAGCCAAGATTTCGACGACGACTTCTTCCGGAGTGGCATTCGCCAGTGGCTGAAGCAAGGCAAGATAAATCACGATACCTCACATTGCCGGGACCTGGACGTGCGGGCGATACCGGTCACGGAAGCGGAACTGGGCCAGGCTCTGGCAGCTCAGTTGGCTCGCGAAAAGGCCATCCTTGGCGTCTTCGACGAAGGCTGCATGGGCATGTACAACGCGATCATCGACGATGAGCTGTTGAACCCAACTGGGATATACAAGGAGCGGCTTAGCCAGTCGGCGTTGGTTGCGGCCATGCGGCGCGTCGGGGATGAAGAGACCCTTGCCGCGCGAGAATGGTTGACAAAAAGAGGCATGACTTTCATTACTGGCTCCGACGAAGCGGCAGAACTAACTGATCGCCAGATACAGCAGCAACTCAAGATGTATATCGCGGCCGTGCGCATCGCGGCCGAATTCGGTTGTGACGCGATCGGCATCCAGTACCAGCAGGGTCTCAAAGACATGGCACCTGCATCAGACCTGGCCGAGGGATTGCTCAACAACGTCGACCGACCGCCTGTATATGATTGGGATGGAGGCAAAGAGCTATATGCCGGGCAGGCGCTGCCACACTTCAACGAGGTCGACGAGGGCGCAGGCCTGGATGCCCTGGTGACCAACCGTATCTGGCGGGCCATGGGTCTCGATCCGGCCACCACATTGCACGATTTGCGTTGGGGTGAATACTACCAGGGACAAGGCCTAGATGACTTCGTCTGGGTTTTCCTCATCTCTGGCGCAGCGCCGGCGTCCCATTTCATCGGCGGCTACGCCGGCGCACACAGCGAGCGCCAACCGCCGATGTACTTCCACCTGGGCGGCGGAACGCTGAAAGGCATCAGCAAGCCGGGAGAGATAGTGTGGAGTCGCGTCTATATCCAGGACAGTCGCCTGCACGCCGATCTCGGCCGGGCGACAGTGGTTTCACTGCCGCAGGAAGAAACGCAGCGGCGTTGGTTGGCTACCACGCCTCAATGGCCGATCATGCACGCCGTGCTGCACGGAGTCAGCCGCGACCAAATGATGGCTCGGCACAAAGCCAATCACCTGAATGTTGCTTACGGGGACGACGCCGTGACGGCCGACAAGGCGCTGGCGGCTAAGGCGGCCATGCTGGCCGAGATGGGCATCACCGTTCACCTGTGCGGTGACGTGCCGCTGAACTAAAAACTTACTCGTGCCGCAGGGCCGCAACCGGATCCAGACGGGCAGCACGCGCGGCCGGATAGAGGCCGGCCACAACGCCTATCAGGGCGGCGAAAAGCAATGCGCCCAACGCAAGCCAAGGTGGGATAACGGATAGTGCGCCCACGCCAGTCACACCTTCGTTGATCAAGTATTGGTGAGCGATCCAATCGATGAGCCGGCCCAACAAGGCGCCGACCACCAGCCCAAAGAAACCGCCAATCAAACCGATCATGCCCGCTTCGACGGTGAACAAACGCCGGATCTCGCCGGCCGATGCCCCCAAGGCCTTGAGGACGCCAATCTCCCGCGTCCGCTCATAGATGGCCATCATCATCGTATTGGCCACTCCCAAGGCGGCCACCAGCAGGGCCAGGGCGCCAACTGACCCAAGCAGGGCCTGCAACAACGCCAGGACCTGGTTGGCCACATCCAATATCGCTTCCAGGGACTGAACCCGCAGGTCGAGTTCTTCGATGGCTGCCGTTACGGCGGGCACAGCGCTGAGATCGATCGCCTGCACCGTCACCTGGTCATATCCTTCGCGCTCTAGTAACCCGGGATCGTCAAACCACCAGGTCTTCATCGCTTCTCGCTCGCGCAGACCTACGTCGAGGGAGCGACTGCCAAAACCACCTTGTACGCCGCTTATCGGCATGGGAAATTCGGCCGACTCGCCGCGCGGCAGCGTGAGAGTCAGTATGATTTCGCGGCCGATCAATTCGTCATATGTCTCGCCTTCCGCTAGCAACCGGTCGGCCAAGCCACTTACTAGCATCGCGCCTTCCTGGCTCACGACGATGTCACGGCCGGCCAGAATATCCGATTGCCCGGGCGGACCAAAACGAAAAGGCGTACCGCCGCTCTCGCTGATACCCACCGGTATCATTTCACCTTCCCAGGCCAGTTCTATGTCCATGCCGACCGGCAAAGAAAGGGAAGGCATGACACTTCTGACATTCTCCGTCGCTTCGATTTGTTTGACGATGGCAGGTGTCAGAGGCACGATGGGATCCGGCCGGGCGAAGGGATCGAAACCGTCTGACTCGCCGTATTGGGGCTGCACGAACAGGTTCTCCAGGCCCACGGTTTCGAAATTGCGCTGCACCTCGCGCTGCACCCCGACGCCGAAGGAGACCATGGCCACCAGGGTGACGATGCCAATAAGCACGCCGGCCGCGGTCAGAATGTTTCGCACCGGTCTGCGTCTTAAATTGCGCAACGCGGCCATGATCGTATCACGTAGCGTAAATTTGCCGGGTGACGAATTCACGGTCCCAGACTCAGTGGTCTCCGCAACGGCTGCCTCGTCGTGCACAGTCCGACCGGTCTCAACTTGTTCTATCCGTCCATCGCGCAGGCGGACTATCCGATCGGCGTAGCCAGCTACCTCGTGGTCGTGGGTCACAACTACGAGGGTGATTCCCTGCTCGCGATTCAGGTCGCGCAGCAGCTTCATGATCGATTTCCCAGTGGTCGAATCCAGATTGCCGGTTGGTTCGTCAGCCAGGATCAGGTCCGGCCGATGCACCAGAGCCCGGGCAATGGCCGTCCGTTGCTGCTCGCCACCAGAAAGTTCCGCTGGATAGTGCTCGAAACGATCGCCCAGGCCAATCCGCTTGAGCAACGCACGCGCTTGCTCCTCGCGGGACTCCTTGTGATGTCCAGCCAACATGAGCGGTACGGCGACATTCTCGACCGCCGTTAGCCTGGGAAGCAGATTGAAACTCTGGAATACGAAACCTAGCCGCTTTTTTCGATGGCGAGTCCGTTCCTCGGCCGTGGCGTCATGCAATGCCAGGCCATTTAACCACAGTTCGCCGGCCGTTGGACGATCGAGACCACCCAGCAGATTGAGCAAGGTCGACTTGCCAGAGCCAGAGGGTCCGACGAGGGCAATGAACTCGCCTCGGGCGATGGCTAAATCTAGGCCTCGAAGAGCTTGGACAGTTGAATCGCCCCGCTTGAAGGAGCGTTCAAGAGATTCTATTCGAATTGAATCTGTCATGATAGGTGGCTTGGAGGCGTCTATAGTGGCTGCGGCGCCATCGGCTCACGCTCGGATTGTGCGCCACGTCCTCAGGGGCAATGACAGAATTGCGCGTTATTGCAGCGAATCGGCGACGGCAAGCGCCTGCTCTGGACTCAAATCGCCGCCGACAAGCAAATAACCGCCTTCTTCCTGCCAGACGAGCAGCGAGCGCGTCGCCTCATCGTTGACGTGTAGCGTCCCTTCAACGCCGCGCACGGTCACGGTTTCACTGCTGGAAGCCTCGGCCGGGACATCCTGTGGGACCTCCGATCCCTGAGCGATGACGAAGGACTTGCCGTCCGGCAACGTGAAACGCTGGACTATCGCTCCGGCGATCAACTCGCTTCCGGATGCTTCGGCGCCGGCCGGCAGTTCGGACGGTACCAGCGCACCAGCTTCGGCCAGGTCGACCGGTTGACTGAACGGCTCCATCTCAGCCAGCAGATCGGCGGCTTCCAGGACGGTGGCCTCTTCAGGGATGTCAAAGGTGAAGGTAGTCTCTTCGATGTCCTGGTTGATCTGGACCCCGGTAGCTTCAATCTTGACATGACCGAGAGAGCTCTCGGCATATTCGGCCGCCAGGGGTAATTGATCGTCAGCGCGCAACCATAGGTTAACGAAGCCGCCGGCAAGCCGGATTTCTTCCGGCATCTGTTCAGCGATGGGCACAAGCCGCACGATGTCAGCTTCGTTTTCTCCGATCTGGCCTGATCCCTCGCGCTCGGCGGTGAAATAAAGCAGTAACTCGGCCACGGCCTCGGCCGGCGTTTGGGGATGGGTAACAGAATCGGGATCGAACTCGCCGCCATGGTCCCATTGGCCACCAAATTGAGATTCATACTCCGCCAGCTTTTCGGCCAGAAGCGGGGCCAGCTCCTCTGGCTGGCCAACTACGACCGTGTTAAGATGCGGATTGTAAAGCCAGAATTGAGCGCCGTCAGAAACAAACGTTATGCCAACATGCTCGATCGCATCAGCGCTTAGTATTCGCAGCCGACCGGCCGGCTCGCCATTCGGGCCAACGTTCAGCTTACCCCAGGCCTCGAAGGAACCGCTGATGGTTCGCTCTGGCAACTCGGCCTGAAAATCTACTTCGGCGTAGCCACTGGTCACATATTCTAGGGTTTCCGCGGAGCTTATCAGCAGATCTTCTGCGTTGGGAATGACCGTGGCCGCTACCAGCCCAGCGGTGGCCAGAAGTAATACGACGACCAGGACAATAAGAACGGTTCGCAGCTTGGTATTCATATTTGGTAACTCTACCTTTTACCTTCGTAAAGATTGATGTCTGTAACTATCAGTATCTACAAGACTTCACCTTCTCAATTATAAGGCTCACTCTTCATAACACCAGCCGGCTCTCATTTGTGACAAATCCCTCGGGATGTGATCGCCTCTACCGCGTCAAACTAGAAGTGGAGCGAGTCGCCCAGTAGGGTGGACAACTCATGCCGAGAGCACTCCACTCAACTCTTCCTAACGAGAATCTAATACGCCAATGCTATCATTTGCCTCGTTTGACAGACTAAGACACAATCGTAGCGCTTAAGGAAATGGGCACCCGACTGTACGAAATCCCGTCCAAGACAATAAAGCGCAAACTGTATTGACCATAAATCGAATTAGGCATCTTTACCCCCGTGATCAAATTCCTTCTAAAATATAGAAAAGCAAGACAAGATACGATCGACGCTCCGTTGGCGACCGGCCAGGCAGCTCCCGATTTCACGTTGCAGTCAGATAGTGGAACTACCCTCAAGCTCAGCAAATTACGCGGCCGACCGGTGGTGCTGGTCTTCTACCCGAAGGACAACAGTTCAGTCTGCAGCAGCCAGTTGGCGCTCTATAATGAGGCCCTGTCCATGTTTGAAGAGTACGATGCTCAGCTAGTCGGTATATCTGTGGACGATCACGCGTCTCATCAGAAGTTTGCCAGGGCGCTCAATCTGAACTTCCCGTTATTGTCGGACGACGATCCGGCCGGCGAGACCGCCAAGGAGTTTGGTGTATACAGTGAGCAAGACCAAGTGGCTGAACGAGCCTTATTCGTGCTGGATGCGGAAGGAAGGATTCACTGGCGATATGTTGCACCGCGGGGGGTAAATCCAGGCGCAAACGGTATTCTTGAAGCGCTGGAATCGCTGAACGGAAGCGATTAGCCCGGATTGGCTCCAGCGCGTATTAGATAGAGAGGACATCTTGTCCGGAGATACGACTACGGAAAAGGCTCGGCTCGTCGAGCCGGCGCGGGCCGACGATCACTTCCAGGGACCGGTTGACGCGCTGGTGACCTTGGTGGAGTACGGCGACTATCAATGCCCCCACTGCCGTCTGGTCTATTATAACATAAGGGAACTGCAAGCCCGCCTGGGCGATCGGCTACACTACGTTTACCGTCACTTGCCTGTTTCCTCGATGCACCCGGACGCCCAGCTCGCCGCCGAAGCGGCCGAGTCGGCCGGCGCCCAGGGCAAGTTCTGGGAGATGCACGACAAGCTCTATCAAAATGACGAATTGGACAGGCCTCATCTTCTTCGCTACGCGGCCGAGTTAGGACTTGACCTCGATCGCTTCCAGGCCGATCTTGACGATCATTCTTTTGCCGAGCGTGTGAAGAATGACTTCGCCGGAGGTATTCGTAGCGGCGTAAACGGCACGCCGACCTTCTTTCTCAACGGCGAGAGGTACGATGGCGCCTGGGACCTGGAATCCCTGGTTGAATTGGTTCAAAAACCGCTAGGGGTGCGAGTTCGTTTACTGACACAGGAATTTGCCAGCCTTGCCGCGTCAGGCGGAATCGTCTTGCTCATCTGCACCTTAATCGCCCTCTTCTGGCGCAATTCTCCATGGGGCGAGACATACGTTCACTTCTGGGAGACTGAACTATCGATCACTCTTGCCAACTGGACCCTGACCGAAAGCCTGCTGCACTGGATCAACGACGGCCTCATGGTCATCTTCTTCTTCGTGGTCGGCCTGGAGATCAAGCGTGAATTGACGGCCGGAGAGTTGGCTTCGCCTCGGCGCGCCGCGTTGCCTGTCGCCGGTGCAATAGGCGGCATGTTGTTTCCGGCCGCGCTTTACCTGCTCTTCAACGCAGGCGGTCCGGCCGAGCAGGGTTGGGGCATTCCGATGGCAACCGATATAGCCTTCACCCTGGGTATATTGACCATGTTGGGTAGTCGCGTGCCACTGGCGCTCAAGGTGTTCTTCACAGCCCTGGCCATTGCCGACGATCTGGGAGCGATTCTCGTCATCGCCATATTCTATACCTCGGATGTTTCATTGGTCGCACTTGGCATTGCGGCGGTGTTCCTTATTGGTCTGATAGGTCTGAATCGAGCTCGCGTCTATTCACCCGCGCCTTATGTGATTCTTGGCATTGGGCTGTGGCTGGCATTCCTCCAATCTGGTGTGCACCCGACAATGGCCGGCGTATTGTTGGCGATTACAATACCCACCCGCAGCCCGGTTAACATGCGCACGCTCCTGGCCCAAGTCGTCACGCTGCTGCAAAGCTTTGAGCTGCCGGTTCAATGGCGTGAGCAAGTTGACAGCCGGCGCCAAGCAGCCGTCAGCACGCTGGAAGAGATCACTGAGAGGATGCAATCTCCCGCGCAGCGACTTGAAGAAAGACTGGCGCCCTGGACGACCTATCTCATTTTGCCCCTGTTCGCCCTGGCAAACGCCGGCGTCGTCATCGATCCAGATAGCGTCAGCACGTTAACGACGCCCCTTAGCCTGGGTATCATTCTCGGATTGGTGATCGGCAAGCCGCTGGGCATCACGTTGTTGACCGCCAGCTCTGTCAGATTGGGCCTTGCCACTTTGCCCGGCGGTGTGACCTGGCATCAATTCTTCAGCGCCAGCATATTGGCCGGCATTGGCTTCACCATGTCGTTATTTATCAGCGGCGCGGCGTTCAGAGGCGAGCCTCTCATCCAAGAGACGGCCAAGCTGGCAATTCTGGTGGCCTCGGTGGCCGCCGCTGCGCTTGGCTCAACCCTACTATACCTGACAAGCCCGAGCGCTAGTGGCGCGACCGAAATGAGTGTCGCT
>CP070688.1:3001870-3019598 GCA_020353135.1 Chloroflexota bacterium | reverse complement strand
GAGCGGCCGAGGTCGGGGCTAATGTCAAGACTATCTTATCAGCCCAACTACCATAACGACGCGAAAGGCTCAGCCCAAAAAATAGGCTGACAAAAAACAAGAGCAAGTTAGCGGTTCCAAATAACACCAGTGTAGAAGGCAGGCGCTCCAAGATGATATTGCTCACCATGCGAGAGCCGCTGTCGGATGAAAGCGCTTCGGAAAAGCCAAGATTCAAGGTGATGGCGTCCCTGAGATAGGTAAAGCTGCGGATCAAAAAAGGTTGGTCTAGTCCAAAGCGCCTCTCCTGGATGGCCACCCTTTCTTCGATGATGGCAGTTCGCTGCTCCTCGGGTAGCTGTCTGAATTGCTCGTCAACGCTCGCTTCTAAAACAACCGTTTCCCGGATCGTACCGCGGCGGATTTCGTCGACGTGGCCGCCCATATTGGCGATCAGCACGGTGATGTAGACGCCGACCACAACGGTGAAGAAAAGCACCAGCAGCTTCGTCCCCGTATAGCGCAGCAGGCGCAGCCAAGCCTGCCTGCGGGCCTTGCGGGCAGAGGACTCCATGGACTCAACATCCACCTCGGCATTGATATCGAAGTCGCCCGGGATAGCTTCTTGTTCGACAGGGAGCGCTTCCTGGCTCATGGGTCACCTTTTCCTCTGAAACCAATAGACCGTCGATATAGTGACAGGAGGTAGCTCGATGCTACCTCCTGTTACGTTTTAACCATTTTAACACGGCTCATCGACAATGCCAGCGTTTCGCCAACGAACTTCTCGCCGGCGAATTTCTAGCCAGCTAACCTCTCGCTAGCGAGAGGTTAGCTGGTGATCCGGCGAGACAGTTGAACGAACCACTGTCTCGCCGGAGTCGTGTCAATGAACCGTGCAACAGTGTCTGCTATGTTACAGAGCCTGCTACGGAGCCGTGACGAACTGGAACGCGCCCAGGCTCGGGAGGGCGAGCAGTTTGGACGCAACCACGACCTCAAGCCGGTTGGAGCCTTCTTCCAGGCCGCTGGTTGTGTCCGCGCTCAGCGTCACCGACCACAGGCCATCCTCGACCGCCTCGGCCTGGCCGACCTCGACCTGGTTGCCGGTGGCGTCGAACAGCAAGTAGGTAACGGCGTCGATGTCATCGACCGCGTAAGGCTCACCCTCAAAGTCGACGAATACGTCGAACGTCGCTTCCTCGCCGATGACCACCCGGCTGTCGCCGTCGATCTCAACTTCGGCAACGGGCGGCGCTCCGAAGCGGTCCCAGCGGTCGGCCGGATCCGGATGGTTGGGGTAGTGAGACAACACGGCCTGGCCTTCCACCGGGAAGACACCCGACAGGAAGTAGGGGCCGGTACCCACGTAGTAGTGACCATAACGGCGGGCGAACTCGGCCAGGTTTTCATACCGCCCAGCGGCATCCTCGGCCGAGATAAAGTCGCCCATCGTCGCCGCGTACGGTATCCACCCTTCCTCACTGGCCGCGGCCAACTCGGTCGCAAATACCTCCAGCGAAGGACCGGCGACCAGGTTGGTGCGCTCGATCTCGTTGGCTTCGGACTTGTCAGGCGTAAAGGCGAAACCGCCATTCTCTTCGCCGCGCAGCGCAATGGCCAGGTTGTGCCAGGCGCCGTCGCCGAAGTCGTAGGAACCGCCGCCTTCATCAGCAGGATACCAGTTATAGATGTTGTTTTCGGCGTCCAGCTGGGCGTCGTTGCCGTAATGCTCGATGACCAGCGGGTCGGTGGAGACGATGCGCAGGCCCCTGAAGGCATCCTTGAACTGTTCCAGATCCGGAACCAGGGATTCATCGTAGTAGGGGCTGGCCTCGTTAGCCAGGTCGAAGGTGAGGATCATGCCCATGACGAAGTCGGCCGCACTGATGGGGCTGCCATCGTGCCAGGTAACGGTGTCAAACATGTCATCGGGGTAAACAACGGTGCTCACGTAAGTGGAATTCACCGGTTCGGTGTAAACCTCGCCAGCGGTGAGGAACACCTGGTTTTCGGCGTCCCAATCGACCCAGGCATCATCCGGGACGACGATCTCGGGCGCAAAGGAGAGCTCAACCCAATCCAGGGTCTTGCCAGCGGGGAAGCCCTCTTCGACGACCACGGAACCACCTGCGGCCCTGTTGGGGATGCGCAGGCCGGTGTTCGGATCGGTGTAGAACGCAGGATCACCCGCGCCGCGCTGGACCATAGCATCAAACACCCAGTTGGAGCCGCCAATGGGGTTCCAGGGCTGGGTGAAGACGCTCGGCAGGCCGATGCTCATCGAGCCACCGACCTCGTCGGCGAAGCGGATCGTCTTCCCCCACAGGCCACTGCCGCTAATGCCGCCCGCCAGGTCGGTGGTCACCGAAACATCCTCAGAGAACGGCACCATCGTCGTGCGGCTTGTGATCCAAGCCCGTGACGACTCCTCGTTGGCCAGCGGCAGAGCCTGGGCTACCAATTCGCCGCGCTCTTCCAAGTCGGCGAAGTCGCTGTTGAACAAGCGCAGGGACAATTCATCAAACTCTTCATTGGGCGTGTAAACCTGCCAGGACGGCCAGGGCACGCCACGCGGGTTGTAGAAGAAGTCGAAGTTGTCGACGCTGCTGCGGTCCACCGCCGTCTGGCTCCAGGCGCCAGTATACAGGTTCCACTGGCACTCGGCCGGGTCAGAGCTGATCCATATTGGGCTCAACTCGCCAGAGGTGCGCTCGACGCGCTCGACGGTGAAGCCCATCTCTTCCAGCTGGTTGGCCATGTAGTTGCCGATCTCAAGCCGGGTGTCCTCGATGCGGATGAGGAAGATCAGGTTGATCGGCTCGCCGTTGAAGGTCCAGAGGCCGTCTTCCATGACGGCGCCCATGCCTTCCATTTCGGCCGTGATGACCTCATTGGCCCTGTCAAAGTCATAAGCGTATTTCGCTTCTTCAGTGCGGATCTCGGGCGCAAAGCGGCTGCGGTCAGCGCCGGCCTCGGAAATGGCCGTGAATTTCGGCACAGCCAGCCCTGCGTATAGCTCATCGGCGACGAAGTCGCGATCGATGGCCCAGTTCATGGCCTCGCGAATCTTGTCGTTGCTGAACGGGTTCAGGACGTTTTCGTCAGCGCAGACGCCGTTGTTGAAGAAGAGCTCATCATAGAGACCGTACTGGGTCCTGGTCTGGATGTTGCCGGCATCGGCAATAGCCAGGACCAGGGCCGCACCGCCGATGTCGACGGCGTACACGTCGATGTCGCCGGCCGCCAGGCGGGCAACGCCCGAATCCTGGTTGGGCTCTTCGAGAATGACGATGGTGTCCAGCCAGCCACCCACCCGGTCAACCGGTTCCTCCTCCGGTTCAACCATCACTTCTTCGGTGACAACACGGGTGACCTCAACTTCCTCGACGACGGTCTCGCCTTCGACGATTCGAGTCACCTCGACGGTCTCGCCTTCGACCACTTCGGTTTCGGTGACGACACGGGTCACTTCAACGGTCTCTGGCTCGGCCTGGCAGGCAACCAGTATGGCGCCAACGGCCAGGACGAGCAGAATAAACAACGATTTTCTCTTCATCTTTTCCTCCAAATACTCCTTATCAAAGGTGCCTTCACCGATCCAGAGGGATTCCAGCCAAGGCAAGAGACCAATAAAGCATAGAGAGCCGCCCCTAAACCGGTCAAGACCTGGGCGACCTGAAAGGACGGGCTAACGCCTCGTATCGATTCACAATCGGCTTGAACCACCTCCTTGTATGGATCTAGAAAGATTCATTGGCCATTTCAGTGAACGCGCCACATAAGCTTTTGTAGCCTGGGTTTCTCACATTAGTGGAGTCAGGCCTTTTAGATAGGGAACAAGATTCTGAACCCTAATTCATCGCGTTTCGGATTGTGCGGGGACGGAATCCTCTTCTCCTCGCTCCAGCTGGTCAAGACCGAAAGCAGATCCTCTTATATCTCAGGCTGGAAGGATTAACCTGTGCCACACTTTCGATGCCATTGTAAAGTAGTTAACAACGAATGTCAACTTGGTGGCATTTGGGTGACAATTAGGAGACATAATAGGAGAGTTATGCTCAGATTCAGCGATGGCTATTTTCCACGATTAGGCGCAGGACATAATAGTACTGTGTTGTGGTCAACAACGCCTTTTCCTCCGCCCGGTTTAGTGGCATAGGCATTATAGAATTATCACAGTTGGTGCTCGCGCCGTCGATTCCCTGTTGCCGGCGTTACCCTCTCCGCCGAACTTGGGCGCAGGCAACGAATTATCGCCGCATATCGCCCCTGGTCACTCGCCCTTTAGACAAAGGTTACGCCCAGAATAGCAGATTGACGAACAATGTCAAGGCGGAGCCATCATGCCATAAGCACGATGATTCCAATGTCAGGATCATCACTCGAATATGGCCAGGGCGACCATGACGACATTGTCCGTAGCCTGCTGACCGAGGTTTAGATTGGATAAAACGCCAATGGAGAAAAGAGTGCTGATGAGAGCCTGAGCGTATACCTGCGGTTCGAAGCGGGGTGGAAGCCCTCCCTGCTCCTGCAAACGCCCGAAGTAGCCGGCCAATAGCCCTTGGAAACGCTCGAAGTGATCGGCGATGGCCCGTCGCACGGCCGGATCGTGGGGCGCTCGTTCGACGGCCGCGTTGACCAGGAAGGAACCGCGCAGCTTGTCTTTATCGCCGAAGCGAGCGGTCACGTTGGCGAACAAGGCCGGCAACAACTCGGCGGCCGGCGGGGTCTGGGCCAGCATCTGGGCCAGCAGCTGGTAATCCCCCTCGAGGTAGCTGTTCAGGGCCGCCAGATAGACTTCTTTCTTGCTGCCATAGGTGTTGTAGAAGCTGCCCTTGCTGATGCCCATGAACGAGGCCAGATCACGCATATTTCCTGCGTCGTAGCCATGTAGCCAGAAGTATTCCATGGCCTTGTTCAGGGCCGCTTCGGGGTCGAATTCTAGCGTTCGGGCCATGGCGTGGTATTCCTCCTCAGACATTGTCCGGGTAAGCAGTCGGGCGAAACGACGTCTCGCGGAACCGGGTGTTCTCCCGACTGCCTTAACCCTACGCGGATGCGGCGACGACGAAGTTCCGGATCTCGTAGCCCTTGATCAGCTCATTACGATCGACTGTTGGCTCGCGGACAAGACGCAGGCCGTCGACGGCGAAGAGCCGGCGCAAGAAGATGTCGGTCTCTTGAATGGCGATGAAGGCGCCTGGGCAGCGATGATGGCCGTCGCCGAAGGCCATCACCGGCGGCTGGGCGCGCTTCTCAAGCGGTCGTCCCGGGCAAATGGCCCCCGGCGCCTCACCGACCACGGTGGGATCAGAATTGATGCCGTAGATGTGCAAATCGATCAACGCCCCTTCGGGAATGATCAGCGACCGGCCGTCGTGCAACAATTCAATATTGGCCGTGGCCCGCCGGTAGAGGTTTGAGACGACCGGCTCCAGGCGCAATATCTCGCGCATCAGATCGTGACGCTCATCTTCGGTACCCGACAGGTAGATCCTGGCCAACTCCGGGTTTTCCAGCAGGTGCCAGGAAGCGGTCAAAATGAACTCGCGGGTGGTAGCCATGCCGGCCGCGCCGTAGGTCACGCACTCCATCAAGATCTCGCGGTCTTTGTACTCCTGGTCGAGCAGGTGTGAAATCACGTCCTCTTGGCGCTTCTTGCGGCGGGCCTGGATGGCCGGCCGGACGTCCAGAAGGTAAAAGGCCAGCATGGCGTAGTTGGTCTTTAAGAAGGCGCCCAATTGCTCCGGCCGCCAGGAGAAGCCCGCGCCTTCGCCGGGATCGAACCTCAAAAAACTGTCCAGACGGCCGGCCATGCCCGGCGAGCGGCTATTGGTTAGGCCGACGACCTGGGCCGCCACGCGCACGGCCATCTTCAGGCTCACATCGCTCAAATCAATCTGGCCCTCATCGTCCAGGCCGGCGACGAGTGTGTCGGCGTAATTCTCCATCATGGTCCGATATTTTTGGCTGGTCGTCTTGGGCGTGAAGAAGCGGGCGATCTGCCGGCGTTGGGATTGGTGGTCTGGCCCGTCTTGGAACAAGACCGGCTTCTGCTCCATGCCCGGCATCTGATCGGCCAGCTCGACCTTGAAGCCAGCCTGCTTGGCGGCCGGCCCACGTAGGATCTGTTTGGCCAGGTCGTAGTCGCGGATATGCCAGACGCCGTCGTCCGTTTGTTCCACCGGGCAACCGGCCGGTTCAGGTACCTGCGCCGTCTTTCGCCCCGAGAAATAGCTGTGATTCACAGGGCACTCGGCGATTGCCTCCGCGGTGGCCAGGGCAGCCGGCCCGGGCTGGTCTTCGGCCATCTGTTTTGTCGTTTCAATCACGATTCTCTCCTTGTACAAATACATATATGATTGCAATAGATCCGTATTTAGACCAATCGGTCTAGAATTTCGGAGATCATAAACTACCAACCTGGACTTGGCCACGACATTTGTGATTTTTTGCACAGGCTATCAGTTTCCGCTAATGGTTGATAGCCGTGAGCGGAGTGCCGGATTTCATAGGTTGAGAGGAAAAGTGGCGGCTCCAGGCCGAAGAGATCGTCGTCAAGATCTTGGTTGGTTGGAAGCTCCCGTTAGGGCGGCCATTCGCTTCATTTTCCCTGAAACTTGCTCGCTTGTGTCCTTGAGCAGACCGGTTATAGGTTTCCGGGAAAATCGTTCAGTGCTATGGTATTTCCCAGTTTTCGATGGAGAGCCCTGCCACGCGGCCGAACTCATTTGTATTTGCAGTTACCAGGGTCAGGTCGTTGGTGACGGCCGTAGCCGCGATTTGTAAATCGTTGGGTCCAATGAGCTGGCCGATTCGCGCCAGATCACTGCGGATCCGGCCGTAGGCGTCGCAACAATTGTCGTCAAAGGGAAGAGAAATGAATGGCTCAAAAAACCGATGCAGCAAACGCAGATTTTCGGCCACCCGAGAACTATGGTAGGCGCCATACATCATTTCTGCCTTAACGACTGAGCAAAGATAAACGTCCCCTGGGCTCTGTTGTCGAAGGCGAACTACTAGCGATGGTGAACTGTCGTTAAGGATTTGTATGCAAGCGTTTGTGTCTAGCAGGTACATCTACGGGCGCTGCTGTCGCGGGTCCAGTGAAATGCGCTGTTCATATTCGCCTTGGGGCGGGCGATGCAACTCTTCACCGCGCCATCCTCCCACCACATCCTCGAAAAACCCTTCCGGCCAACCAGGCGCCATTTCGCGTTTCACGAGCTCTGCCAGGTAACTGGAAACGCTCTTCTTGGCCGCGTGGGCCTCATGCTGAATTCTCTCGGCAACTTCCTTCGGAACGTAAAAATGTAGTTGCGGCATATGCTCACCGTATTCAAATCTATAACATATATTTGCTATATGTGTATTATACTGGGATTCGCATGTAGTGTCAAAACGATAGCCAGACTAGACCAGTGCCTGGCGCAGCACTTCGGCCGGGTGCAGGGCCTGTCGCTGGGCGCCATGTTTGATCTGCTGGCGGCAGCTCACGCCGGCGGCCACGATGAGCGTCTCCGCACTGGCCTGGCGCACGGCCGGCAGCAAACGTCGCTCGGCCATCTGCATGGAGATATCGTAGTGCTCGACCTCGTAGCCGAAGGCGCCGGCCATGCCGCAGCAACCCGAGTCAACCTCCTCGACGGTGTAGTTGGCCGGCAAGGAAAGCGCCTGTTTGCTGGGGCCCATGCCCACTAGAGATTTCTGGTGGCAGTGACCGTGCAGCAAGATGTGGCGAGCCTCGTCGGTGAAGGCCACGTCGTCCAGCCATTCTTCCTTGGCCAACCTGGCGACAAATCCCTCAAAAGTGTAGGCATTTTGGGCGATAAGCTTCACCTTGGGATCGATGGGCAACAAGCTCAGATACTCGTCGCGCAGCGATAGCAAGCTGCTGGGCTCCAGGCCTACCACCGGTAAGCCCTCTTCGACCAACGGCGCCAGGTGATCGACCATCCGCCGGGCCGCGTTTCGGGCCTGCCTGACCAGGCCCTTGGACATGAACGGCCGGCCGTCGTCCCACACGCCGGGTAAAACGACCGCCAAGCCGACCGCGTCGAAGAACTCGGTGGCCGCGACTGCGACTTCCGGATAATTGTAATTGGTAAACGGATCGACCAGGAGCACTAACCGGCCGGCGGCCTGGCTCTTCTGGCGCTTTGATCGCCGTTTAAACCAGTCGTCGAAGGAGTGGCGGGCGAAAGGCGGCATCTCGCGCCGGTCGGAAATACCCAAGGTAGATTGGACGGCCGAACGAATGGCGCCATTGCCCGTGGCCCAATTGGCCAGCGGGGCCAGGGCGCCGCTGCCCAGACGGTTGATGGTCCCGATGTGGCCGAATAGCCGCGTCCGCAGCGGCGTGCCGTTGGTTTCATAGTATTGAGCCAGGAATTCAAACTTGATCTTGGCCATGTCAACGGACGACGGGCACTCAGCCTTGCAGGCTTTGCATTCCACGCACAGGTCCATGACCTCGTACATTCGCTTGCTGGTGAAAGCTTCGGGCGGTAGTTGGCCGGATATGGCCGCCCGGAGGGCGTTGGCCCGGCCGCGGGTGCTGTGCTCTTCCTCGCGGGTCACCATGAAGCTGGGGCACATGGTGCCGGTAGTGCGCTTGCGGCAGACGCCCGCCCCATTACACATCTCCACGGCCCGGTCGAAGCCCATGTCCTCGGTGAAGTCGATATAGGGCACGATGGGTGTGACCGAATAGTTCTCGCCGAAGCGCAAGCTCTCGGTCATCGTCTCGCTGTCGACGATATTGCCAGGGTTCAAGATGCCGCGCGGATCGAAGGCCCGCTTGACGTTCTTGTACAGGCCAAAGAGTTCCGGCCCAAAGAAGTATTCGTTGAGCCAGCTGCGGGCCCGGCCGTCGCCGTGCTCGCTGGAGTAAGATCCGCCGTAGCCCCGAAGCAGGTCGACCGAGAATCGGGTGATCTCTGGCAGCTTGGCTACCTCGGTGGCCAGCTTGGCATTGATCAGCGGCCGGATGTGGATGCAGCCGGCGCTGGCGTGGGCGTAGTAGGCCACATTGGTGCCGATGTCGTTGCAGAATCCTTCCACCTTGGTCACGTATTCGGCCAGGCGCCCGGGCGGAACGGCCGCGTCTTCGATGAAAGGGATGGGCTTGTGATCGCCCTTTATGCTCATCATCAGGCCCAGACCCACTTTGCGCACCGTCCACACATTGGTCTGCAATTCGCCACTGAACGCCGGCGTGATGCTGATATTGCCAGCCTTCTGTTGGCTCATGTGTTGTTCTAGCCGCTCCACCTTGGCCCGCAATTCGGCCTCGCTCTCGCCGTAGAATTCGGTGATCAGGACGCAATTGGGCTCGCCCTGGATGAAGGTCGAGAGCAATCGAGCGTATTCAGGCACGTCTCGACACATGGTCAGGCCCAGGTTGTCGAGCAACTCAATGGCGGTCGGGCCGACTTCAAGCATCACCGGCACGGCCGATAGGGCCGTTTTAAGATCGTCGAAATGAACGATGGCCAGGGCGGTCATCTTGGGCACGGGCACCAGGTTGAGCTTGATATCGGTCATCACAGCCAGCGTGCCTTCCGCGCCGGAGACCAGCTTGGCCAGGTTGAATCGAGGATCGCGGGCGACCTTGAAGGCCAGACCGTCTTCGGGTATAAGCCGGTCCAGGTTGTATCCGCCGCAGCGCCGCCAGTGTTTAGGCGTGCGATCGCGGATCGCGGCCTGATTCTGTGGGTCGCCGGTCAGGGCCAGGATGTCGCGGTAAATGTCGCCTTCCAGGCCATCCAATTGCAGCTGCCGCTCCAAATCGGCCGTTTCCAGCGGGCCAAAGCGCGTTGCGCTGGCGTCACTCAAGATTACCGACATCTCCAGCACGTGGTCGGCGGTCATGCCGTACAAGATGGAATGGGCGCCGGTGGAGTTGTTGGAAACGATGCCGCCCATGGCCGCCCGGTCGCTGCTGGCCGGATCGGGTCCAAATTGCAGGCCGTGCGGCCGCAGATAGGCGTTCAATTCATCCAAGACGATGCCCGGCTGCACGCGCACCCAATGTTCTTCGACGTTGAGTTCCAGGACCTCGTCCAGGTGGCGAGTGAAGTCGACTATGAGGGCCTCGTTCACTGCCTGGCCAACCAGGCTGCTGCCGGCCGTTCGGGCCAGAACAGGCATCTCATAACTGTCGGCCAGGGTCATGGCCGCCTGGACGTCTTCGTCATTCTGGGGGAAGAAGACGCCGTAAGGCATCACCTGGTAGATGCTGGCGTCGGTGCTGTAGAGCAGGCGGCTGTAATCGTCTGTCCGTACATCGCCGCTCGAGTTCCTGGCCAGGTCAGCCATGAAACTCGTGATCTTCTCTTGTTGCGCCATCTTGGTACCCTCCAGGGAGGAAGCAATTAGCTTCGAGCATCGAGCTACTAGCTCATGGTTCTTGGCTGTCAGCTTCAGCCTTCAACTGTCAGTCACTCTTGCCGCTTGTCGTTGCGGTTATGTCAATTTATTCTGATAACATAGTTTTCATCGCTTACTGGTCCAGCCGGCCGGGTAGCAGGCCCAGGGGCAGCGCTTTGGGCCGGGGGCAATCGCTCTCTACCATTATATGGTGGTCGCCAGTGCTGGATTCCTCGACGGCTTGCATGACGTCCAGGACATGATAGGCCATGTCGCCGCTGGCCCGATGCTGGCGGCCGAATTTGATGGCGTAAGCCATATCGGCCACGCCGACGCCCCGTCTCACGGCGTCGCTATGACTAAGGGGCATGTCGCGCCAGTCGTCGTCACCCGGCCGCCGCAGCCGCACCGGGCCGCCAAAGATGTTGGGATCGGGCACGATCAGGGTGCCCTCCGAGCCATAGATCTCGATCCTGGGCAGCGTGCTGCTCCATACGTCGAAGCTGGTAATTAGCGCCGCGATCGGGCCGCCGGCAAAGTCGAGAAGGGCGGTCGAGTGCGTAGGCACGCTGACTGGCAGCCGTTCGCCAAAGCGAGCTTCGCTGGTGGCGATTCGTTCGGCGAAAGTGATACGCGTCGCTCCCGCCACCCGCCTGATCGGCCCCAGCAAATGGACCAAAGCCGTCAAGTAATAGGGCGCCATATCAAACAAGGGACCGGCGCCGGGCTGGTAAAAGAAGGCCGGGTTGGGATGCCAGCTCTCCGGGCCACGGGAGAGCATGAAGGCCGTCGCCCCAACCGGCTCGCCGATCCAGCCATCGTCGATTAGCTTGCGACAGGTCTGTTGGCCGCCGCCGAGAAAAGTATCCGGCGCGCAGCCTACTAGCAGTCCCTTTTCACCGGCCGAGGCCATGACTTCACGGCCGTCTTCCCGGTCGATGGCCAGGGGTTTCTCACTGTACAGATGATGGCCGGCGTCCAGGATGCTTTGACTGACCTGGGCGTGGACCAGCGGCACAGTCAAGTTGACGACGATGTCGACGGAGTCGTCAGCCAATAGCTCTTCGACGCTCACGGCCTTGGCAACGCCGTGTTCCGCGGCCGCGGCCCGGGCTTTCTCGGGCAAGATGTCGGCGCAGGCGGCTACTTCCAGGATCTCGAAGGCGCGGCAGCCCCTGACGTAGGCGCCGAAGATATTGCCGCAGCCTATGAAACCGACTTTCGCTCTAGCGGCCATGAGCCAGCCCCTCCCCCACCAGGTAGTGATAGCTTCGCTCGACGGCGGTCATCATGTCAGTCGCGCAACGGTCCAACTCGACGATGAGCCATTCGGCGAAGGGATCGGCGGCCGCGACGATGGACGGATAGTCCAGGCGACCGTCGCCCACGGCGGTCATCGACGCATCGGTGTCGGGTCCGGCCGGACCGTCCTTGACGTGCAGCAAAGGCGCTCGACGGCCAAACAGCTCCACCATCTCCACCGGATCGGCGCCGGCGCTCTGGACCCAATAAGTATCCAGTTCAAACAATATGGCCGGGTCCAGCTCGTCCAGCCAGACCTGGTATGGATAGACGTCGCCGGCGGCTTGAAATTCCCACCAGTGGTTGTGCACGCCAAACTCGAGGCCAGCAGAAGCGGCGGCTGATTGGGCTTCGTTGAGGCGAGCGCAAACGCGCTTGATTGAGGCCAAATCGCCGTATTCTTCGGCCGGCACGTAACCGCTGACGATGCGCTGGATTCCCAGCTGCCGGGCCGTCTCCAGTACGGTTTGTTCGTCGTCGCCCAGCGGCAATGGGAAATGGCCCGCGGCGACGACCAGGTCGCAGTCGGCGAAGAGCGCCGCCGCCTCTGTCGCCGAAACGCCCTCTGGCAATCCGGCCGTCTCCACGCCGGCATAGCCGATGCCGGCGACCCGGCGGATGACGCCCTCAAAATCGTGTTTCAGCAGATCGCGTACGGTGTAAAGCTGTAATGCAATAGGTGCGGTCATGGTTCTCCTTGGAATGCCTTTAACTTTCAGCTATTAGCCGTCAGCCGGGCTGACGGCGATCGTCGATATATCTACGTATTGGATAATCGGAGGCTTATTCAAACTCCAATTACGATTTGTCCCAGTGACCTGGAAGCAGGCCTTACTACAGATATAGTTTATCATGACGCTCAAGATGAAGATTCCAGGGCCGCTGGCCGGTGGCCGTAGCCGGGCGCAGGGCCGTTGCCGGGCGCGGCCCAGCGCACGGCGTTCTTGACGACAGTTAAGACCTCGGGCTGGTGATAGATGGGATGGGTTTCATGGCCCGGGCGGAAGTAGAAGATTTTGCCCCGGCCGCGAGTGTAGCAGCAGCCGCTGCGAAAGACCTCCCCACCCTGGAACCAGCTAACGAAGACCAGGTTATCGGGCGGCGGAATGTCGAAGTGCTCGCCATAGGTCTCAGCCATGGGGACCTCGAAATAAGGACCCAGGCCATCAGCGATGGGATGAGCGGGATCGACGACCCACAGGCGTTCTTTCTCCCCGGCCTCGCGCCAGGACAGATCGCAACTGGTACCCATCAGGCGTTTGAAGATCTTGGAGAAGTGGCCTGAATGGAGGACGAGCAGGCCCATGCCCTCGAGGACCCGTCGTTGGACCCGGTCGACGATGGCTTCCTGGACTTCATCGTGGGCCATGTGGCCCCACCAGATGAGGACACCGGTCTCGGCCAGGCGCTGCTCGGTCAGGCCGTGCTCGGGCCCGTCCAGGGTGGCGGTGGCAACCTTGAATCCTTCTCCGCGAAGGTAAACGGCGATGGCCTCGTGGATCCCTGCCGGGTAGATGCGGGCCACTTCCGGATTCTCACGCTCGTGACGGTATTCGTTCCAGATCGTTACTGACGGTAATGATGTCATCGACGAAGACTCTCCTGATTCCCGTATAACATACCCCTGGTTTGATTTCTTAGCCCTTGCTCAAGGCCGCAATCTGGAAGATTGCGCTACGAATTAACTGTGGATCCGCATTCGACAACGGCGCCGTCTTGGGCGGCCGAGGCCCGGATCGCGTCCCACAAGCGATTCATGCGCAGACCAAGTTCGGGCGGCGAGACGTTGGGGATCCGGCCGGACCTGATGGCCAGGAATTGCTCCCAAGCGCCCGAGCTCTCCGGCACCTGGACTGGCGTCAGTTCCTCCTCGCCGTAGCGCTGGATGTGCAGGCGCTCGCCCCAGACCCCGGTGCGCAAAATAGCCTGGCTGCCAAAGAGCAGGATATCGGATGCAACCGAAGGAACGGTATTACCGGAGCCGTGCAGGGTGATCATCGCTCCGGAAGCCAGCCGGGCCAAGACGACGGCGTCGATGTCGACCGGCGTGCCGCGGTCCTCTAGCCAGGCGGCGACCTGGACGATATCTTGGCCGGCCAGGTCGGACACCGTGTTGAGCATGTGAGCCCCCGTATCAAATAGGAAGCCTCCGCCGGACATCTCCGGCGCCTGGCGCCAAGTGCCGTCGGTCAGCTCGCGCCAATTCTGCCAGACCGTGGCGCTGATGCTGCAGATCTGGCCCACCTCGCCGGCGGCAATCAGTTCGCGCGCCTTCTGGATTTCGGGCGACAAAGTGCCGTTGAAAGCCACCACCAATAGCCGGCCGGTCTTATCGCGAACTTCGATCAGGCTCTGGGCCTCGGCCGCGTTCATGGTCATCGGCTTCTCCAGCAGCACGTCCAGTCCCGCTTCCAGGCAGGCGACTGCCTGGTCGAGATGATACACATGGGGCGTGATGATAAAAACGGCGTCCAGCCCGGCCGCATGATCAGTCAGCAGCCTAGCCAGCTCTGGCTCGTTGTGCGGCGCCTGTCGTCCGGCAGCCTTAAAGACCTCCAGCGTTGCATCGTATTGATCGGCCGACGGTTCACAGACCACCGGGATCACCGTATTATTCCGTTCATTCAATATATTCAATAGATGATAACGAGCCATGCTGCCGCAGCCGATAAGCGCCGCCCGCACTGGCTTCGTGTGTTCTGAGTTCTTATCCATCTACATTCTCCAAACCATCAACCATGACGTACAAATGCCCGAATCTTGGGCCAGTTCTAATTAGCTCCCACTGTTCCCTCAATTCCATTCGATCAGTTCCTCCGTTACAACACGATCAACAACACGCCATTCACCAGCAGCAAGCCCACGATGATGTTCTCGAAGGTCTGGCGGTCGATCCGATAGGCAAGCCAGCGGCCGGTCCATACGCCCAGCGGCACCAGGACCAGAATCCAGGCGATTTCCCTCAGCTGGCCAAAATCAAACAGCCCGGCGTAGAAATAATAGGGTACTTTGATCCAGTTCAAGATGAAGAAGAACAGGGCCGATGTTCCGATGAAAACGGCCGGGGTGACCTTCTGCATCAGCAGGTAAATACTCACCGGCGGGCCGCCCGTGTGCGCCAGGGCGGAGGAGAAGCCGGTGATAGTGCCCGCCAGCAGCCCGTGCCAATTGCGTGGTTCGTAGACCATGGTGCGCAGGATACGCTTCTCAAATATCTTGTACAGGGCGAAAAGAAGAACGATGACGCCCAACAAGGTACGCAGCAGCTCCGTGGGCGCGTTGGTGATGAATAGCGTGCCAATCGTCACTCCGAGGATGGCGCCGGGCAAAAGCAGCACGATCAAGTGGCCGTCCCAGCGCCGCCAGTGGAGGGCGACGGCGAAGATGTCGGCCACCATGAGAATGGGCAAAATCAGGCCGATGACCTTATCGGCCGGCAGAACCAGGGCCATCATGGGCGTGGCCAGGGCGCCGGCCGCCCCGCCCAGGCCGCCCTTGGAGAGTCCAATGATGAAGGCTACCACGGCCGCTACGATGAGAAGGATGGTTTGATTGTCGGCCATTGTCCTCATGATTCGTCCGCCTCTACGGCTTCACATCGGGAATCGTCCTCATGCCCCGAGCAAGCTGCTGACAATCAGCCAGTCGAGCTCCTCATAATCGCGGGCGGCAATGAGCTCATCCATGGTCTCGCGGTCCATGGCGCGAACCAGTTCGACCAGGCGCAAGAAGGCGTTCAGGCTATTGCGCAGGTGCTTGGTGGCCAACTCGGCCGGTTGGGTGCGCATGGCTTTCACGTCCAGTCCGACCATGCCGATTTCCCAGAAACGATTGTCGTCCAGCACCCGGACCTGATTGAAGGCCCGGCGCAAGTCCACGGCCCCAAAGGAACGATCCTGGTCGAATTTCAGGCCGTTTTGGTCGTTCAGATGCACGCTCCACAGCTTGTCGAAGGCCATGGCGAAGCTGATCTCGTCGGCCGGATCGAGGCCGGCCAGGATAGCATGGGCCGATTCCATTAAGACGCCCACCCGATCCGGGTCGGCGCTGGCCATGCCCAGCGCCATACCATGCCCCATGGTCGGAATATAGGCCAGGTCCATCGGCTCGTTGGGCTTCGGCTCGACGGCGATGCGCAGATCTGGGTCGTATTCGAGCAGTGTGTTGATGGCCTCGAGCAGCTGCCCCGTGGCCCGAACCGCGTCCTTGGCTTCTCGCAGATACGTCCCTTCGCGGGCCAGCCATAAGACCATCAGGTTGGTGCCCAGCTCCCGGCCGATGTCGACTGTCTTCTTGGCCCGGTCGATGGCATAAGCCCGCGCCTGGGCATCATTGGCCGTGAAGGCGCCGTCGACGGTGTCTGGATGCTCCCACAATCTTGGCGCGACGAACTCGGCCACCAAACCATTGTCAGCCAGCCTGCCGGCCATGGTCCTGGCCTCGGCCGCTATCTGGGCCGGCGACAACTGGTCCAGCCCGGGCACGGCATCGTCGTCATGAAACTGTACAGCGTCAAAGCCCAGTTCCTTGTAGACATCCAGCTTGTCTTCAAAGGAGCGCGACGGGCGCACCGGCGGCCCAAAGGGATCGGCGCCTTCGTGGATGTTCCAAGGACCAAATGAGAAACGATAGCCGTATTTCTCCATCATTCACTCCAACGTATTAATCCTGTCCATTCTGCCCAATTGCCCGGTTCAATGCTTCTCTCTGCCAGATGCGCAAGCCGAATCGGCTCAGATAAACAGGTATGTCTTGATAAAGAGGATTCTCAGATTCCACTTCACGGATCAGCGCCCGCTTGACGGACGAACGGTCGCCGCACAGCAGGGTGACCGAGCCGCCGTCTCCTCCGGCGCCGTTTACCTTCCAACCGAGGGCGCCATGCTCGCGGGCGATGTCGATGATCTTGGCCGCATCGGGGCTAATGAGGTCCGGATGCAGTCTACGCTGGGCCTCGGTATTCTGGATCATTGCTCGTCCCAAGCTCGGGAAGTCGCCGGCATAAACCGCGTCGCGCGACGGCTCAGCCGTGGCCCGCAGGTCGTTCAGTTCCTGGCAATCAGGCCCGGCGTCCTCCAGGCCCTTTATCACTTTCACGTGTACGTCCGAAGAGCTGTGGGACTTGCCCAGGTAGATGAGGGCCAATCTGCGCTCCAACTCCCACCAGGTGGTGTTAGGCACCTGGATCTGGGACACCGAGGCCAGCGGATAGTTATACATGTCGATGAAGTTGATGCCGCCGTAGGCCGAACAAAGCTGATCTTGTATGCCGCTTTGTTGGCCCAACATGTTGGTCTCGACCGATTGAGCTTTATAGGCGACCTCGTGCGGCGTCAGGCGGCCGGGCGTCAACGTGTCCAAGGCGCCGATGAGGGCCACGGTAACCGCAGCCGAAGTGCCGGTCGAGGCGCCGCTGGGCGCCTCGGAGAAAATAGTCACCTGGAAAGCCAAATCGTCAGGCGCGCCCATCAGCTCGATGGCCGCTTCCAGCAATGGATGGCGCACCCAGCCTTTTCTGTCCGGTTCGATGGCGTAGCGCTCACCGTAGTTCTCGGCGTAAATGACAATCCGGTCCGATAACGCGTCCAAGGGAAAGACCTCGATCTGGACTTCGGCGTAGGGGTAGACGCCGATGTTAAATATCCGGCCGCGGCCGGCGAACCAGGTGTCGGTCCAGCCGCCGTTGTCGCAAATTCGAATAGGAGCCACGGCATTGACGATTCGCGACGGCCTGGCTTGCGTTTCAGGATTCATCAGCGTTAGACTCGCTTTCGTTAACCGCGCCTGGAAGAAGAACCTCCAGCGCCAAATCGTAATGACGGACCTCGCCCGGTTTCAGGAATTGTAAGTCTCCGCTGGCTCGTTCGGTTGCCCGGCCCTCGACGTAGCAGTTGGCCGGCTCGATTCCCAGGACATGGACGCCGGCGCCCGGCATTTTCCATTGCACCAGTTTGGCCAGTTGTTTCGTGGACCAAGTCAGGCTCACGGTCAGGGGTATCCTGTCACCGCCGGCCGTCGGGAAGCCCGGGTTGTGAATTGAAGCGCTGACCCACTCGGCGGCAAAGTCCTG
>CP070688.1:2991576-3001770 GCA_020353135.1 Chloroflexota bacterium | reverse complement strand
GACATCGGAGCCACCGAGTATATTCACAATCAACTGCTGCTGCAGCGGGCCGAAGGCCTGGCCACCCTGCTCATCTCAGAAGACCTGGACGAAATCCGGGCCCTATCCGATCGCAGTGTGGTCATGTTCGGCGGCGAGATCATGGGCATCGTGGAGAACAAGGACATCACGGCCGAGGTACTAGGCCTCATGATGGCCGGCGAGAGAATGGAGATTAGCAATTAATAATGAATTGTGAATCGTGAACTGTTAATTGCCTGATCCCTTGCGTGCTGTCTGGATGCTGGTGTTGATGATACGGCAGAGTTGGTCGTTTTCATCCAGCAACTCTTCTAGTCGTTCGGGCGGAATGAGCGCGCTACGAACGATGATTTTAAGCCAGATCCTCGACTCGTTCAGCTCTTTCAAGACTATCTTGAGTTTGTGAACGAAGTCTCGCTTGCTCTCAGCTCCGCGGGCCTCCCCGTAGTTGGCTGCTGGCGACGTACCACTTCGCAACAGCTGGCTGCCTACATGGCGTCCGGCCGACGTATCCGGTAACGATCCGCTTACCCGAATAATCCGAACTGCAAATTCAACCAACCGCTCTTCAATGTCATCACCTTTGGCCAAGGCGTCCCTCCATTAACAATGCCGTATTCTCCATTAATTGTTAATTATTCGTTCCAGATTCGCTTTGGATGGTGGCCAACTCGGCTTCGTAGTGGCTCAACGCCTGGCCCTGTCCAGCGTGCCTGGCTCGGGTAATGGCTTCCTGGATGTCGCCGTAAGCAGCCGTGTATTGCCCCTTACGCCGGTAGGCCACCGCTCGCAGATAGTAAAGCTGGCCGGCCGTTTCGCTTTGTCCGCTCTCGCGGGCGGCGGCGATGCCCTGGCTGTAGTGGTCGATGGCCTTGTCCGTCTGGCCGACCCCGATGCTGTATTGTCCGACCAGCATATTGGCAAATGCGACTCCTCGCGGGTTGCTCAATCCAAGGGTGAGAGCCCTTTGCGCGCTGTCCCGGGCCCGTTTCGGTACCTGTCGCTTATTCTCGGCGTAGATGGCCGCCATCTGTAGATGGGCCTCGGCCGAATTCGGGTTCTGTCGCAGGAAATCCTTGAGTTCCTTTTTGGCCAGGTTGGTCATACCACTGCGCCGGTAGGCGTCGGCCAACTCGATATTGGCCTGGGCGTCCTGCGGGTTCGCCGCTGCCCGGGCTCTCAGCTCCTCGAATTCTTGCTGTTCGGCCAGATTGTTGAAGCCTGGCATTTCGAACATGCCTCGCCGGTCAGCCCAATAGAACAGGCCTAGCGCTCCGGCGTGGACTGCCAAAGTAAGGCCGCTCAGTAACGGCGTGGCATCGAAATCGTAAATGACGTCCCAGTCACCGATTCTCGTGACCAGGGTAAATACGGGGTAGAAGACCAATGAATAGATCAAATGCACGCGCAGCACGCGCAAGCCGAAGTATTGGTAGGAACTGCGTCGAATCCGTCTGAACAGTAGCCAGACGACGACGCCATAAACGAGTGATCCAATAGTACCGGCGAGGCTAACGAACCACATCTGCTCGGGGGAGAAGCCCGCGGTCGGGTAAGACACATAGCCCCAGTAAAAGCCGTAGCCGGCGTCGACCACCCGGCCACCAAAAAACCAGATAGCCAGGGCATGAGCCAGTTCGTGAACGAGCACTCCCAGTGGAATACCCAGAAAGAAAGCGGCTTGATCGATCTGCCGCTTTTGCCACATTTGCAGAGGCTCGCGTTGGAAATCGGCCCAGCGCCCGCGGATGTTGCCGCCGATACGCAAGGCGTAATACACGTTCAGTAACGATATGACGATGAACATCATCGCCAGTGGATTGTTTCCGATAATTCCGTAAAAAGTCATATTTGTACTCAGGGCGCCATGATAAAGGACTGTCGATCGACAGCCCACCTTTAAGTTTGCCGTAACCCTGTCCGTTGCGCCACTTTGCTCATCTCGGCCCGGCGCAACGCCGGGGTGTCATGCGTCAGCTTTGGGAATTTATTCACATTGTTGACCTGCGCCCTCTGACAGTGTATGCTGTTTTCTGCCTGGAACGGAGGAAAATAGTCACTGCCGCCGCGAACGTCAATCATGTCGTCCGGCATCAGCGACCTACACCGCTCTGGTGGCCCATGGTAATCCATACACAGCTGCTCGCACAGAACCCCAGAATATCCAGCCAGCAACGCATTGAACAGAATTCGGACTGTCTTTGGCCCACAGCATATTGATAGACAGCGAGTGATCACTCTCAGAGATAGCGCATTTAATCCGCCACATGGCGTGGGCTGACGAAGCGTGCGCCGGGTATCTGGTGATAAGTCTATTGACGATCATGCTCCTTGGCGCAGAACAGCCCTACACGGAAGACCCAGCGGCTTTGTTGGAAGAACTCGCGGCCGAAAACCCCCTGATATTCGTCGCCTTACCTCTATTTATCCTTATCGGCATGAATTCGAGTAAGAGGCTGTGATGACCATGACGGAGAGACTACCCAGTTACTGCGCTCTTTGCATCTCCCGCTGTGGTGCGACCGCCGTCGTCGAGAACGGCCGTTTCACCGCCCTGGAACCTGATCCCTCGCACCCAACCGGCAAGGCGCTGTGCGCCAAGGGACGAGCAGCGCCGGAACTGGTCTACCATCCAGACCGGCTACTGTATCCGTTGAAGCGTACAAGGCCAAAGGGCGATCCGGATCCGGGCTGGCAGCAGATCAGCTGGGACGAGGCGCTTGACCTTACGGCGGCCAATCTGCGCCAGTTGGCCGCGGAATCCGGCCCGGAGAGCGTGGTTTTCAGCTTGGCTTCCCCGTCCACGTCTTCATCAGTTGACGCAGAAGACTGGATTTGGCGGCTGCATCGCGCATATGGGAGTTCGGGCGTCACCGTTTCGGTGGATCTGTGTGGCTGGGCCCGGTACCTTGCCCCAATGTACACCTTTGGCTTCTCCGTTCCCGGCCATTATATGCCTGACCTGAATAACGCCGGCTGCATCCTGTTTTGGGGCTACAATCCCAACGTCGCCCGGCTCGACCACGCGGTTACCTCGATGGCTGCTCTCAAAAGGGGCGCCCGCCTGATGGTGGTTGATCCCCGCCGCGCCGGGCTCGCACCAAGAGCCGATCTCTGGCTGCAAGTCCGGCCGGGTACAGATGGCGCGCTCGCCCTGGCTATCGCCCAGGTAATGATCGATCGGGGTTGGTATGACAAGACGTTCATTCGCGACTGGACGAATGGTCCATTACTCGTGCGTGGGGACAACGGCCGATTATTGACGCAGCGCGATCTTGTTGCCGGGGGTAGTGCCCAATGCTACGTGGCCTGGGATGAAGCGAAGGGGGCGCCGCTGCTCTACGACTCAGACCGCGTTAGCTATGAGAGGGAAGGCGTTGAACTATCCCTCTTCGGCGAGCGTACGATGAAGGTGCGGGAGGGTGAGGTTGTCTGTCGGCCGGCTTTTGACCTGGTAACGGAAGTCTGCCGGAGTAACACGTTGGAACAGGTGGAGTCGATTTGTGGTGTCCAGCGCGGCCAGATCGAGCAAGCCGCACGCCTGCTATGGGAAGCGCGCCCGGTTGCCTACTATATCTGGAGCGGCGTTGAACAGCACTCGAACGCTACCCAGAATGCGCGGGCCATCGCTCAGCTTCATACCCTGACGGGAAGCCTGGATGCTCCAGGAGGTAACGTCCGCTTTCCGGCCGTACCTTCCAACGATATCGGAGGTAGAGAGTTGCTATCGGCCGACCAGCAGGCGCGCGGGTTGGGTCTTCAAGAACGTCCGCTAGGTCCTTCCCGGTTTCAGCACCTCACGGTGGAAGAAATCTACCGGGGCATCCTGGAGCAACAGCCGCACGCGGTACGTGGCCTGGTTGGATTCGGCGCCAACCTGCTGCTGTCCCATGCCGACGGCTGGCGCGGACGCGAGGCTTTGGCCGCGCTCGACTTCTATGTCCACGCCGATCTTTTCATGAACCCTACGGCCGAAATGGCCGACATCGTGCTGCCTGTTGCCAGTGCTTTCGAACGTGAGGCGTTGAAGATCGGCTTTGACGTGAGCCAGGAGGCCCAATCGCTGGTACAGCTCCGGCATAAGGTAGTCGAACCCCGCGGCGAGGCTCGATCCGATATGGAGATTGTGTTCGGGTTGGCGACTCGGTTAGGTCTTGGCGAGCACTTTTGGGACGGCGACGTCGAGGCCGCCTATCGTTATCAACTCGACCCGTCCGGCGTTTCGCTGGAAACGCTGCGCGAAAAGCCGGGCGGCGTGCGGGTTCCGCTGCAAACCCGCTACCGGAAGTTCGCCGAGAAGACGGACAGCATCCCGCAAGGCTTTCCCACGCCGACGAAGAAGATAGAGCTTTATTCAGAGACATTGCTGGCGCATGGCTACCCACCCTTACCCCAATATGAAGAGCCGTTGATGAGCCCCTATTCGCGGCCGGACCTGGCCGAGCAATATCCCTTGATCCTCACCAGCGCCAAGCACAATCTATTCTGCAACAGCCACCATCGCGGGTTGCCGAGTTTGCGCAAGAAAGCGCTAGACCCGGAAGTGGAGCTGCACCCGTCAACGGCCGCCGAGCGTGGTATCGGCCCTGGGGAGTGGGTTCGCATTGAGACGCCGGAGGGGAGTGTCAAGGCCCGGGCCCGGCTGGTCGATTCTATTGAGCCAGATGTCATCTGCGTCCAGCATGGCTGGTGGCAGGCTTGCCCGGAGATCGGTGCGCCAGGGTATGATCCCTTTAGTTCGGAGGGCGCCAACGTCAATCTTCTCATCGGCAGCGAGGCGTTCGACCCTGTCAGCGGCTCGGTCCCGCATCGTTCCTATCTCTGCCAAATCCGCCTTGAGGATTAGTGTCGAAACGGCTGCAGCAGTCAGGACCCCTCTCAAGCTAATTGAATCCGGCCGACGCCGTTGGCCAACGTGACCCTGAAGACTCACTGAGCTCCAACCTTGTCCAGAGATAACAGCGGCGTCTCGGCCCTCGTTGTATTACGGCCGTTTGAGCATGCACTGGCGAAGTTGGTGATCTTCTTCATACTGCAAACTGTGATCAATATCAGTTGATTGATACAGCACTGAATTCGATAATGTCTAACAGGCTACATGGATTTCGTGCGGTCGCCAGGTGGGAATGGTATTCAGAACCGACGCGGCAACAATTCAGTTCTGGCCAACGCGAGGCTTCCAGCTTGCATCTTCCGTCGTAGCGGGAATGATGTTTGGCAGAGCGCCCTGGCTGTCTTCCATCGACGGCCGGCATTTTGAGGTAAGAAGACAGGAGTTATGATGAAGATCGATACGCTAGTTCAAGAGTTTCTCGCTCAGGATAAGATCGCCGTCGTCGGCGTTTCCGATAAGCGGGAGACAGGCTGTAACGCAGCCTATCACAGATTTAAGGAAGCTGGCTATACCGTCAGCGGGGTGAATCCCAGGCTGACGACCTTCGAAGGGGATCCGTGCTATTCAGACCTGGCTTCGATTCCCGAGAAACCGGATGCGGTCTTCATTCTGACCAACCCCAGCGTCACCGAAGATATCGTGCAGCAGTGCGTGGATCTGGACGTCAAGCACGTGTGGATGCACTGCATGATGGGCACCAAGCCAGGCTTAGCCGCAAGCATGACTAGTGTGTCACAAGACGCAGTGCAAATGTGCCGCGAAAACGGCATCACGGTCATCCCAGGTAGCTGCCCCAATCAGTTCCTTAAGCCCGATTTCGGCCACGGGCTGATGCGCAGGATATTCAGGACGTTCGGCTTCCTGCGCGTCAATGGTAATGCCGCCGGGCCAGGCGGCAATGGGAGTCAAGGGTCGTAAGATCGGGAGAACAGTTGTGACGAAGATCCTCGTTACTTACGCCACCATGGCCGGGTCGACGGCCGAAGTGGCCCAGGCGGTGGCTGAAGAGATGATCGCCGCAGGGCTTGAAGTGGATGTCTTGCCGCTCAGCCAGGTTGAAAACCTTGAGGGCTATGACGCTGTCGTGGTCGGCGGGCCGATGATTATGGGCTGGCACCGCGCCGCCCGGAGATTTCTCAAGAAGCACCGCCAGGCGTTTCAGCGTATTCCGCTGGCCGTGTTTGTCCTGGCCATGCGCCTGACGGAAACCGGTGAAAGAGACGTGGACGGCCTGCCTGTCTATGTGGACGAAGATTTACCCAAAGCACCCGGGCAAGCAGACCGACTGACCTTTAGAGAACGTTACACCAGACTCTCCAAGTACCTTGGGCCAATTCTTAAGGCAACCCGGCCGAACAAACCCGTGAGCATCGGGGTTTTTGGCGGCCGGCTAGAGTACGGCCGCTTGCCCTGGTGGGCCGTGATGTTCGCCATGGTGATCGTACAGGCGCCGGCCGGCGACCGGCGCAACTGGCCGGCCATCCGGGCCTGGGCCGCCGGACTTCCCGCTGCACTGAAGTCCTAGGGTATCGAAGACGGAGAGGCTCGCTAGGCTGCTTGACCAGGCGACAATAGCGATTCCAATGCTTGGCGAGTCCGCGCCGCATCTGGATCGGCCCCAATGTGCTCAAATGAATCCAAAGCTCGCGTGAAGTAGAGTTCCGCTTTGGATGGATCGGCCTGATCGAGCGCCAGCTCGGCTATCTCATAATAGGTACGGCCGATTTGCCAGCGCGTCTCCAGTCCTTCGAACAGTTCCAGGGCTTGATGTAGTCGGGTTTCGGCGGCCGCGAATTCACCTTGGAGCCGCTGCAGCACCCCCCAGGCCCGATGGGCACTGGCTTGATGCAAGATATGGTCGTCACGTGCGGCCGTCACTTCTGCAAGCGGCGCGTATTTGCGCAGGGCGACCTCGTCGCGCTGCTGTACAGCCGAATCAAGGTACATGGAGTACAGTTCAGTATCGTGAAATAAGAGGCCTTGCGCCGAAACGGGCTTGCTGCCGGCAACCTCCAAATAATCCTTTAGCAGAGCGAACTCGCCCTCGGCCATCAATGGCAGGCTCATTCAATAAAATTCGGTTCGTCCCCAGGTGCCTGGGGGCCCTTCAGCGCCACCCAGCATGAACTCATAGGCTTGTTCGCGCTGGGCCCGGGACTGATTTAGGTCGCCCTGGAGGGCATGTGCGGCTGCGTTTAGGGAGAGTATAACGCAGTGTCCTCCGCCGAGTTGTTCGCTAGAATAGCGTCGTTCAAGATCTCGTCGCTTCTCCTCTAGCCTGAAGACTTCCTCCCAGCGGTCTAGGCGAAATAGGCATAGGGCCTGCAGACCCAAGGCCCAAGAATGGTCGGCAATGGCTCCAATTTGAATGGCCAGGTTTTCTAGCTCCAGTAACAAGGGTAAGGCCTGATCATATTCGCCGACCGCTATCAAAGCATCACTAAGGCTTTCCAAGATATAGCTTCTTTTTCGCAAGTCACCGAAGCGTGGATCATGGCTCAAAGCCAGTCGCCGGCGTGAAACCTCCAGTTGCTCAGGCAACCGCCCACGTACAAAATAAACTTTGCCCAGGGCCTCGAGCGCATCAGACAGCTCCTCTGGCGCGTCTAGCTGTTCGGCCAGTTCCACGGCCACCTGAGCGTGGCCTTCAGCCTTATCTAGCGCCGAAGACGAGCGAACGCCAGTATCGGATTCATTGGCCAGGGAGGCCAACACGCGGACCCATTCCAGCTGCGGTTGCTCATTCTGAGCCAATGGCAGCCTGGCCTCGAGATAGGCTCGCGAGGCTACCAGGGTCTGGAACAGCGGGTCAGTTACTTCACGAACGACATTCCCGTGGAGCTGAAAAGCAAATTCGAGAATCTTACGATGCAGGCGCACGGCAATCATATTGTCTGCGCCTGCAAGACTGGACCACAGTTCGAGCGCAGACTGGTAGTACGAGATGGCCTGGGTATCCGTAGTGAACACGCCGTGGACGTCGGCTAATTCCTCTAGCAAGCCCAACTGCGTCTCGACCCGCTCGCCGGTTTCGAGTAGATCAAGCGCTGTCTGCAAATGCTGGATGGCCTCGTCGTGCGCATAAACGGCCTTGGCCCGTCGGGCCGCCAGGCGACTGTATTCAATGGCCTTTTCACGCTCCCCTGCTTCAAGGAAATGGTGGGCTAACTGGCTCGCTTTCTCATCTGTCTGTCCTTCGTAAAGCGCCTCAAGAGCCTGGGCGATCGCGCCGTGAATGAGCCGCCGCTCTCCGGCGCTCAGGCCATCGTAAAGATATCGTTGGTATAAGACATGGGCAAACTGGTAACGTGACAGAAGTTGTTGGCTGGCTTCGACCTCCTCCCGTTCCCGCACCAGGCGGTGGTGCTTTTCCAACTCCTGAGATAGATGCCCCAAAAGCTGCCGCTGGCCCAGCCCTTGCACCCGGGCAACAACTTCGGCCGTGAAATTCTCCCCCTCCACACTGGCCACGGCCAAGAGCTCATGCAGTTTCGGCTCCAATCGACCGATCCGCTCCTCGATCACCGCCTCTATGCGCGCCGGGAGCACCTCCCAATCCAATTCCGGCCCTGCGCTCCAACATCCATCCCCGTCCTTGATCAGGTCGCCACGGTCCTGCATAGTCCGCAGCAATTCAACGGTAAACAGCGGATAACCGAGGGTGTGCTGAAACAAGGCGGCCCGGAATCCACTGCCCAATCGATTAGGCTCGCTGTCGACGATGGCGTCCACGAATTGCCGCCCCCTTGTCTGATCAGCCCAGCTCAAACTCAGCCACACATCGCCGAAGTTGCGTCTGAATTCGCTCAGTACCTTGGCCAGCAAATGCCGTCCGCCTCTGAGATCGCGCACGATCTCCTCCGGCCGGTAGGCGCACACGAGTAGGATTCGACTACCGCTTCTGGTGAGTCGCCGGCCCAAATGGAAGAACAGGCCAACGGAGCCGGCGTTCATCCACTGCAAATCATCAAGCAGCAGTAAAATGGGTTGTTTCTCGGCCACGGCCCGCAGAACGTTCGTGAACTGCTCGAAGAGGTGACTCTGATCCACATCGGCCGTTTCCCCCTGGAACCACTGCGCCTGTTCTTGCAATTGCATTAACCAGGGCGCCCCCGCAGGTTCAGCGGCCGCTGCTCTGTTCAGTAGCGCGGTCTCTGTCAATAGGATGGGCAAGAGGTGGGGTCCATGCGCCAATAGCGCCTGGGCGACGAGCGGCAGCGCCTCCCAGAGGCGCCGGGCATGTTCCCGGCTGATGGCGCCGGCCGACCATCTGGCTTCCACATCTCCGGTGAGCATGGCCATCACGTCACGAAATGGTAGGTAGGGGTCGGCCGCACCCGCGTCGCAATTCCCTTTGGCAGCCAACAAATCCGGATAGGCTTTCATGGCCTGCCGGACGAAGGCATCCATCAGAGCCGTCTTGCCACGCCCTGGGCCGCCCGTGAGAAAGACTAATCCTCCCTGACCTGCCAGGGCGCTGTCGAGGGCCTGGTTTAACCAGGCCAATTCACGTTCCCGGGCCACGAAAAGTGAGGCAGAATCATCGCGCCTGGCCTTCTTCTCTGTGAGGAAGGCTGGAGGTGCTGCTGGGATCGCCAGTTCCCCTGCCTGGACCTGTCGCAATAGATCCACTGTCTCCCGGGAAGGCTCAACTGATAGTTGCTCGGCCAACATTTGTTCGCAGAGCGTAAATTGTCTCATGGCCGCCTCTCGCTGGCCGGTCCAGGCCAGCAAGCGCATAACCTGCCGGTGTGCCTCCTCGTCCCAGGGCGCGAGTTGCAGTAAACGCTGGCCGTAACCCAAGGCCTCTGCGTAACGACCACGCTGAATCAACTCGTCGCGGGCACGGGCCAGGATCATCCGAGATCGCTCTCGCCAGCGCTCCCGCTCAACCAGCAACCAGGCTTCAAACCTTGAATTGTCGCTTAGATACAGGCCCTCGAGAAACTCGCCACCCAGCAGATCGGCCGCCTCTTGCCAGCGTCTTTCCGTCTCCATCCGCCCCAACGCAAAAACGTCGACGCTTGTATTATCGGCCGGCAGAAAACGCACTGTTTGGGCGTCCGTTTCCCAACAGCCCGGCAGGATCTTGACCAGGTTGTACAACTCGCGGCGAAGTTTTCTGCGCCCTGCACCTGGCGCCTCGTCGGGCCACAGGAAAGCAGCCAGAAATTCTCGAGCGATGGTGCGTCGCTCGGACGCTAGATATCCGAGCAAACCGACTGCCCGCTGCGAACGGAAGCGCGGTATCGAGCCAGCATCGCCCAGCCCGCCCTCCG
>CP070688.1:2974040-2991476 GCA_020353135.1 Chloroflexota bacterium | reverse complement strand
TGGATTGCGAGATTTTCGACATGGTGCGCCAGGTGCTGGCCGGCATCGTCGTCGACGACGACAGCCTGGCCCTGGAGGTCATCGACGCCGTCGGACCGGGCGGCACTTTCCTGACCCAGAAACACACCAAAAAGAATATGCGCGAGCTTTGGCTACCGAAATACATGGACCGCCGGCCGTATGAAGTCTGGCAAGAACAAGAGGACGGCGCCGTCGATTGGGCCACAGCAGAAGCGCGTCGCATTCTAGCCGAGCACCGGCCGGAGCCGTTGGACCCGGCTTTGTCGGCCGAGTTGAGCCGGATCATCGCCAGCGTCGAAGTCTAGCGATGTCATGCAAACTCCATTGGTATTGGAGTGGGACATTAAGCCGGTAGTTTCCAGGAAAATGAAAGTGATTTGTTCAAGATCACGCTAAGCCCAAAAGGTTACAGGCATGCCAACACAACTAAGACTGCTTTCGCCAGAGCTCATCGAACGTGTGCTGGATGAGGCTTTCCAGCTGCTGTTATCGCCCGGCGTTAAGGTCCAGTCACCCGAGGCTCGGGCGCTACTTGCCCGGGCCGGCGCCCGGGTCGACGAGGTTACGAAAGTTGTATCTCTGCCGGAGCGACCGGCCCGAGAGGCGCTGGAAAGCGCGCCGTCCCAGTTCTACCTGTATGACGCAGCCGAGCGACCGACGGTGAATTATGGCGGCGATTCCGTCCACTTCGATCCCGGCTCTTCCGGGGTAAGCATCCTCGATCACGAGACCCTGGAGCACCGGCCGTCGGTCACGCCCGACCTGGTGCGCCTGATCAAGGTGACCGAGCAACTGCCCCAGTATGACGCCCAATCGACGGCCGTAGTCTGCAACGAAGTCCCCGAAGATATCGGCGACATTTACCGACTCTACCTGGTGCTTCTGCATTCGAGTAAGCCGGTTGTGACCGGCGCCTTTTCTTCGGATACCAGCGGGCGGATGGTCGACATGCTGGCCATCGTGGCCGGCGGCCGGCAGCAACTCAGGGAAAAACCACGGGCGGTATTTGATGTCTGCCCGACCCCGCCGCTCATCTGGAGCGACTTCGGATCGCAGAATCTGATCGATTTGGCCCAGGCCGGCGTCCCGGCCGAGATCGTCTCCATGCCCCTGGCCGGCGCGGCCGGGCCGGTGACCCTGCTGGGTTCGGTCGTCCAGCACGCGGCCGAGACCATTAGCGGCATCACGATTCACCAGTTGGCCGAACCGGGCGCCCCGGTGGTCTGGGGTGGCGCGCCGGCCGTCTTCGACATGCGCCAGGGTACGACGCCCATGGGAGCCATCGAGACGGCCATGATCGACGCCGCTTATGCCCAGGTAGGTAAAAGCCTGGGCTTGCCGACCCATGCTTACATGGGCGCCAGCGACGCCAAGGTAGTCGATGCCCAGGCCGGATTGGAGAGCGGCTTGACGGCCCTGGTCGGGGCCCAGGCTGGCATCAATATGATCTCAGGCGCCGGCATGTTGGATTTCCTGGCTTGCATAAGTCCCGAGAAGTTGGTTGTCGACGCCGAAGCCATCGCCATGGCCAGGCGGCTGTTGGCAGGCATGCACGTCCATACGGAAACGCTGGCCACTGAGATGTTCGCCGGCATCGAATTTAAAGCCGATTTTTTGAAACAGAAAGTAACCCGCCGCCTATTTGCCAAAGAACAGCATCTGCCGTCGACCGTCGTCGATCGCGGCTCGCTGCGCGCCTGGCAGGATCAAGGCCGGCCGGATACTTTTGCCCGGGCCAGGATTCGGGTGGACGAGTTAGTATCGGCCTATGAACGACCCCAGTTGCCGGCCGGGCAAGAAGGCGAACTCGACCAAATGATGACCTCCCTGGCCAGGCAAGCCGGCATGGATGAGCTACCCTCCTGGGAATAGCCTGGCTTGGCCTTGTGAATTGACGCTCGGCGGGATGCTATAATAGATCTCATCATGGATATCTGGCAGCGAGCGAGAAGAGCAGTTGAAAACAAGGACCTGGCGCTGGCCCGGTCGCTGGGTTTTGACAACTGCCAGCAATGCGGGGAATGGTTCCGTCTTGACGGCGAAGAATGGCGCGATTGTGTCGGCTGCGGTCGGCACTGCGAGACCTGTGCTGAAGCTGTCAACTGGGAATGGTGCGTTGACTGCGGCCATTACTATTGTTTTTCATGCGCTGGCGGCGATACAACGTTTAACTGCCCCGTGTGCGAGATCGAAGCGTACGGCGGCGGCCGCTAAAGAGTACCGGGTTGCCTAAGCCGATCCTCAGGGCTTTCTACCAATCCTTTGCCGAGTCTTCGTCAAGATGAGCTTGAATCTCTAGGGCTTCGCTCCATAAAGCTCGGGCTCAATTGCCAGGATCTTTACGGTCAGAACCCCTTTCACGCGCGGTTCTGACCGCAGGCATGGCGAAGGGACCGGAGTTTGTACTGCGCTCATCTACACCGTCCCAATGTGGGCGCGCGCCGACAACATATTTTGCGGCGAAACGTGTGAAATGAGAGCGACCAATCTAAAAGACCAGCACGTTCTGCAGCAGCATCATGGCCAAAAAACCGGCCATGCCGGCCACGCCGCTGGAAAGGCGCTGGCTCTCTTTCTCCACGCTTTCGGGGATCATTTCGCTAATGACCAGCAGAATCATGGCCCCGGCCGCCACCCCAAAGGCGTAAGGCAGGATCGGCCGGAAAGCGACCACCGCCAAATAAGCCGGGATACAGGCTAGAAGCTGGGGGACGCCAGAGACGGTGGCCCAGCCCACGCACTTCCAGCCGCTCACACCTTCGGCGCGTAACGGTAGAGAGACGGCGACGCCCTCGGGTATATTGTGTATGGCGATAGCCACGGCCATGATCAGACCCAAACCGATCTCGCCCGAGCCGAAGGCAACGCCAATAGCCAGCCCCTCAGGAAAACTGTGGATGAAAATCGTAAATAACACTAGAATGCTGCGCCTGGCGCCAGCATCGCTCATGCCGCTGACATGAAATTCACGGCCGTTTAACCATAGCGAAGCCAGGACCATGACTCCTGCGCCCAGGAAGATACCGATGGCCACCGGCGTGATGCCAGCATCGGCTACGCCGGGCATGATCAGGTTAAATACCGATGCTGACAGCATCAATCCCCCCGAAACGGCCCAGCCCATACGCGCGATCTGGCGCGGAAAATCGCGCACAAATACAAATGGCAGTCCCCCAAAGCCACTGGCCAATGCGGTGATGGTGGCTGCGAAGATAGTATCAGCTAATGTGGCAGTCATGGAAGATTACCCCTTCATCCCACGCTTCACGGAGAATAGTTGTTCATATAATAACTACTAGTTATTTTACATACAACTATTATGCTTTGTCAAGACTATTACGTGGCCGTTGGCGCCAGGTTTAGAGAGATGAACAATGTGACGATTGCCCCACCTCAGGCTACTGTGGCTGGTCTTTCCGAGGTACGCCCAGCGCCCGTTTAGATAGGCTGTGGCCGGTCGGAAGAAAGCCCTCGAGAGGATTCGGCCCAGCGCACGACGACGAGAGAAAGAGCGGATAGTATGGCAAGACCAGTGATGAGCGGAATAACGGTACCATTGTAGCTCCGGCCGATGGTCGTACCCAGCGGAACCGAGATGAAGGTCGAAAGCGACCCGACCACAGCGGCGCCGATGCCGGCGACGTGGCCTAGGGGCTGCATGGCCAAAGCGTTGTTGTTGCCAAACAGGATGCCAACGCAGAAAAACGTCAGCATGAAATAGCCCATCAGAAGCCACAAAGCGGGCCGACCGGCACTCAATAGTCCAATCCCAAGAGCAGCAACCGACAGCCCCACGATGGCCAGAAGCGAGCTTCTGACCAGACGCCGCATACCAAAGCGCATCACCAGCCGCGCATTAAGAAACGAGGCCAATCCAATCGAGAAGGCAACAGTGGCAAAGAAGATTGGAAAAAGCTCGCCGAGATCATACTGTTCCTGAAAAACCTGTTGGGCGGAACTCAAGTAGCCCAGATGCGCGCCGCTGACAAAACCGGCGACGACGGTATAGCCAAGCGCGGGCCTAATCTTGATGATTTCGCGAGTTGCCCTGATGATTCTTGTGGCTGAGTACGGCGCGCGATTTTCCGGGGCCAAAGTCTCGGGCATGCGTAATCCGAACCAGGCCAGCGTGACAAAGGCCAGGGCCATAAAGCTGACAAAGATGGCGCGCCAGCCGGCAAAGAGCAAAATGGCTTGTCCAAATGCGGGCGCGATCATGGGTACCAGGATGAAGACGCTCATGACAAAGGACATCACCCGGGCCATGGCCCGGCCTTCGTAGCGATCACGCACGAGGGCCAGTCCGACCGCCCGGGGCGCCGAGAGGCCAGCTCCTTGTAACAGGCGCCCGAACAGTAGCATCGGAAAGCTGATAGCCAGAACAGAAATCAGTGAGCCGGCTATGTACAAAGCCAATCCTGCATAAATGGCCGGCTTGCGCCCTGTTTTGTCGGACAACGGCCCAATAAATAGCTGCCCAATAGCCAGACCTAAAAAAATCGTCGAGACGACCAGTTGGCGATCGTTGGCGTTTCGGACGTGCAGATCAACGCCCATTTGCGGCAGCGCCGGCAGCATGGCGTCGATGGACAATGCTGTCAGGGACATCATCAGGGAGATGATGATGACAAATTCGGCAAGAGATAAATCAGCTTTGGTTTTCGTTGAGATCACGACTCGCTGACCTTGAGAGGACTAATCCTAGCAATATGCCCGACTGGCGGCATTTGTGAATGGTCCACTATTAGACACCATGATCATCGATTCTTGCCAGAAAAAGGCGGCCGGCTTGTCTAATTCGACAACCCCACGCTCAGTACAATGTCTCGCTTGCCGACGAGAATGGGCCGGCCGCTGCCATCTTGTCCTTCCTCAAGGCTTATAACCAGATGTGCGCCATCGCCGCCTGTTTGAGTGAACATCGATTCGCCCGCCAGTTCAGAGTCGCCTTCGAAGTAGAATTGAGTGGTCAGAAGCTCTTGGCCATCAAGTTTCACCTTGACGTGAATATGCCGCGGCCGCGGCTCGTAGTGACCAGGCAAGATGGTGCGGAATCCGTAGCTGCCATCGGCCGCCGTGATCGATTCCCCATAGAACTGGAAGTTGATATCACGTTGGTCTGTCCCCGGATCACCTGGGTGTAGATACACACCACTGCTATCCGTTTGCCAGATCTCTACGACCACGCCGGGTGCAGGCATGCCGGCTGCATCGTATACCCGGCCATCAAACTCGATCACCTCGCCGGCCGGGCTTCCATCTGCCCCGTCCACAACCGTCAAATCGTTATCGCGATCCTCTAGCTTGTTCAGCGGATAGTAGGGTCCCTCGCCCTGCGACGGCGTGAAGTAGGTAACCTCAATCGGCTCGATTGATGATTCGCTAGACTCTGCCTGCGGTGTGGTCGTCGGTTCCGCCGTGGGTGGCGCTGGATCGGTCGCCTGATCTTCGGGAGAATCTTCCTCCGCATTGCTCGGCGCCGACTCCTTCGGCGCACTCTGCGTGGCCTCTGGCTGCGATTCAAGCGTGGGTTCGGCGGCTGTTGCGACTAGCTCGGCCGGTATTACTGTCGCCGGCGCAGGCGTCTCCTGAGCGCAACTCGCCAATAGTATCATGAGCATCAGCAAACTGGGCAGTATCAAGTGTCTATTCATCACTTCACCTCGCCTGGGGTGTGGGCCTGTTGCTTGAAGTGGAATCACTTCGTCGTTTCGTCAGCCGGATGCTGATTCCGGGCCAGAAGCAACATGGTATCAGCTGACACGTGTTGCACCAACGTAGAGTCATGAACATCGGCAACATGAAGGCCATCACTCATCTTCTCCACACTTTCTAAACAACATCGCAAAAACTTTGTAACAACTTCCTGTTAATTTTATGTGGTGAGCTACGAGAATTGGGCGGCTGAAGCGATAAACGGCGTACCAGCCCCAGGAGGCAGAAAATGCTACGTAATAGAAAGGTATGGCTAATCGGATTGGTCCTGATCATCATCGCCGGCGGCGCGGCAGCCTATTTTGCCATCAACGCCAATTCAACCGAGGCGGCCGACGAGGAACAGGAGATGCAAACTTCAGTCGCCCGTCAGGGCAATATCGTCATTTCGGCCACGGCCGCCGGAACCATCGTCCCGGCAACCGAAGTCGTGCTTGGCTTCCCGACCAACGGCACTTTGTCAGAACTACATGTTGTCGTGGGCGACGACGTCGTCGCCGGCGATGTGTTGGCCAGCCTGGACGACGCCGATGCCCAACAGGCGCTGACCAACGCCCAGATTCAGTTGAACCAGGCGGCGATGAAGACCGACGCGTCGACCACGGATACCGGCATCAGTTTCGACGAAATCAGCATCGAGCAGGCCCGAATCAACCTGGCTCAAGCCCAAAGTGCGCTGGACGATCTACTGCATTGGGAACCGGATGAAGACGAAATCGCCTTGGCCGAATCCAACGTGGAAGCGGCCGAAGCGGGATACAACGCGGCCGTGGGCCAGGAAGCTTCTGGTTTCTACGGCATTCAGACATCGCAGATCAGTTTGCAGCAAGCTCAGGCTGCTCTGGCCACGGCCCAAGAGAATTATGATGCCGCCTGGTCTGAAGGCCGTGATTGGGAGACCCAGTACAATGAACCGATATGCGACCCGGGTGAGCGCGAGCCTTGCACCGGTCAAACCTGGGCCGAGCGAATCGAGCGCGACAGGGAATCGGCAACTAATGCTTTGACGCGAGCGCAAGACAATTTGGCCCTGGCCGAGATCGACTACAATCGCAGCGTCTCCAGCAGTTCTAGCAGCAGTTCGGCCAATGCCCAGACCAGTATTCTCAACGCGCAGCTCGCGCTAGACGCGGCCCTGAGCGACCCCTCCGAAGATGATATCGAAGCGGCCGAAACGACCGTGCGCCAGGCGGAATTGAACCTGAAACAGGCCCTGTTGAACCAGGAATCGAACGCGCTAAGCCTGGCCCAGGCGCAGTTGAATCTCGAAGCGGCCCAAGCGGCGCTAGACGAAACGGCCCTCTTGGCCCCGATGGACGGTACCATCATGGCTGTTTCCGCATCGGTCGGCGAAAGTGCTGGCGCCGGCCTGATCACGCTGGCCGACCTGGAGCAACCAATTCTTGAGGTTTTCCTCGACGAAACCGACATGAATATGGTCGGCCTTGGTTATGACGTGGAAGTGATCTTCGATGCCCTGCCCGATGATGTTTTCGAAGGGCAGGTGATCCAAATCGATCCCCAGTTGACCAACCAGGGCGGGGTGACGGCCGTACGGGCGCTGGTCCAGCTCGACACCGATTCGTTCGCCAAGCCGCAGACGCTGCCTGTGGGCATGAACGCTACCGTGGAGGTCATTGGCGGCCGGGCGGAAAACGCGGTGCTGGTACCGGTCGAAGCCTTGCGCGAGTTAACGGCCGGCCAGTACGCTGTCTTCGTCATGGAAGACGACGAACCGGTTCTGCGCATGGTGGAGGTCGGGCTGATGGACTTCTCCTTCGCCGAGATCGTATCTGGGCTCAAAGCCGGCGAGACGGTCACCACCGGCATCGTCCAGACCCAGTAGGCGCGTAGTAAGCGAAGACGGTAGGGAAGACCATCATGACCAAAGAAGCGATCATTCAGACCTATGCCCTGCGAAAGGTTTACGGCATGGACGACATCCAGGTAAAGGCGCTCGACGGCGTCGACATCCAAATTTACGAAGGTGAATTCGTGGCCGTCATGGGCCAATCAGGTTCGGGCAAGAGCACCCTCATGAATATCATCGGCTGCCTGGACCGGCCGACGGAGGGGCGCTACATCCTGAACGGTATGGATGTCAGTAACATGAACAAGGTCCAGCTGGCGGCCATTCGCAACCAGCGGATCGGCTTCGTATTTCAATCTTTCAACTTGCTGGCCCGCACCAGCGCATTGCGCAACGTCATGCTGCCACTCGTCTACAAGCGCTCCTCGAACGGCGGCTCCCTGAACCAGAGTGAACGGCGGGAACAAGCCATGGCGGCGCTGGAAGCGGTGGGCCTGGCCGACCGGGCTCACCACGAGCCGATGGAGCTCTCCGGTGGACAGCGGCAGCGCGTGGCCATCGCCCGAGCCCTGGTAAACGACCCGGCGCTCATTTTGGCTGACGAACCCACCGGCAACCTGGATACGCAGACCGGCGAAGAGATCATGGCCCTGCTGCTCGAGCTGCACGCCCGCGGCCGGACCATCGTCATGGTAACCCACGAAGCGTACATCGCCCTGCAAACCGAGCGCACTATTCTGCTCAGCGACGGCAAGATCGCCTACATAGAACAGAACGGCAAGGCCTTGGCAAGCCAGGGTTCAAGATAAGAATCAACCTGCCTTTTTATTGGCTTGCCTTTAGGAGAATCCAGTATGGAAACGACGCAACAGATAGACGTTCCCATTCAGAGTGGCGCAGATGCGACCAGCGTAGCAATCGGCGGTACGATTATCAGCCCAATTGAAATCCTGCGTATCGCCTGGGAAGGCGTGATTCGCAACAAGGTTCGCTCGCTGCTGACGATGTTGGGCGTCATCATCGGCGTGGCGGCGGTGATCATCATGATCTCCATCAGCGCCGGCACCGAGGCGTCCATCGCCGAGCAGATCGAAGGCCTGGGCGCCAACCTGGCTTTCATCCAAGCCGGTTTCGGTCGCGGCGGACCCGGAGCCGACAACAATAGCCCCATGTTGGTCTATGACGACGTCGAATTGGTCGAACAAGTCGGCGGCGTTGTCGGCACTTCAGTGGAGCAATTCTCACTGCAGACTGTAAAGGCTGACGGCGTCACCCTGGAGGACGTTCAGATCCTGGGCACTACGCCTGATTTCCCCTCAGTACGTGAGGTGGATATCGCCAGCGGCCGCTATTTCAACGAGACCGAGCTAGACCGGACGGCCAAGGTGGCCATCCTAGGCGCCAGCCTGGCTACAGAGCTTTTTGGCGAAGCCGACCCGATCGGCCAGCCGCTCACCTTGGGCACGACCAAGGTAACCGTCATTGGCGTTGCCGATGAGAAAGGCATCGTCGGCAATACCGATTTTGATGCGCAACTGTACGTGCCCATTTCGCTGGTTTTCGCCAAATTTATTCCCTCCCAGTTCGCGCGCTTCGTAGGCAACCGGGTGCGTATCATCTACGCCCAGATTGACGAAGAAGCCGAAATAGACGAGGTGATCACCCAGATCGAACTAAAGCTGGCCGGTAGCAAGGACATCACGTTAGAAGAACTACCCTTCACCATCCAAACCCAAAACGACATCATCGAGACCCAGGGAGCGACAACGGCCGCTTTTCGAAGCTTGCTGGCCTGGGTGGCGGGCGTTTCCCTCTTGGTCGGCGGCATTGGCATCATGAACATCATGCTGGTTAGCGTCACCGAACGCACCCGCGAGATCGGCATTCGCCAGTCGGTTGGGGCGACGCCAACCGATATTCGACTGCAATTCTTGACCGAGGCATTGATGCTCAGCCTGGTCGGCGGCTTCATTGGCGTCGTCGCCGGCATCGGCGGTTCGCTTTTATTCGGCGCCACCGGTGATATGCGCACCGTCATCGTGCCCGCTTCCATCCTGCTGGCCTTTGGTTCGGCCGCGGCCGTGGGTATCTTCTTCGGCTTTTTCCCGGCCAATAAAGCCGCGCAACTGGATCCCATCGAGGCGCTGCGGCATGAGTGATCGAAAGGCCGAGGGACGAAGGATGAAGGTTGGAATTGATATTCTAAGGAGTTCACGCCGGCTGCGCCGACCACCAATAGACGAAAATGCTAACCACTTGAGGCTCGGAGCCAAGAGCTATATTTAAGGAGACAGTTAATGAAACGAAAGTATTTTGCCATGCTGCTCGGGCCGATATTCGTGCTTGGGCTGGCGGCTTGTAGCCAGGATAGCGGAAATGGACAAGCCAGCGGCGGAGACGAACGAGTACAGAGAGAGTCAGATGAGAGTATGGACGCCGGGAGCGATGAAGTTGAGACGATAATTGCCCAGATAAACGATGACTTCAACAACGCCCTCTCGCCTATGGGTCAGCTGGCCCTGGGTACACTGAAGCTAGATGACGGCGAATTGGCCGTGAGCGAGCAGCAGGCGGCCGATTTACTGCCCTTGTGGCAGGCTCTGCAAAGCCTGAGCAACAGCCAGACGACAGCCCAGGCGGAGCTGGACGCGGTCGTCAAGCAAGTTCAGGGCTCCATGTCGGCCGAGCAAGTGGCGGCCATAGCCGAGATGCAATTGACTGAAGAGAGTTTGACAGAGTTCGTGGAGAGCGACGAGTTGGGCTTCGGCGGCTTCCGTGGTTTCGGCGGTCAACGTGGCGAGGACGAAGGCGGCACTTTGCGAGGCGGATTCGGCGGCGGACCTGGCGGCTTTGGAGGTGGACCTGGCGGCGGGCCCGGTGGTGGACCGGGTGGCTTTGGCGGCAATTTCAGCGAAGACGACATCGCCACCCGCAGGGCAGAGTTTGCCGAAAGCGGCCTTGGCGATATGCAGGAACGCTTCTTGACCGGCGCGGTCGTTCGCATGATGCAGACAAAAACCGGCGAAGCGCCGGCCGACCGGGGCCTTCTGTTCGAAACAGTTTTCGAGGTGATCGGCGAAGAGACCGGTCTTAGCATCGAAGAATTCCAGGCGACATTTGCCGAAGGGCAAACTCTTGCGGATTTCATTGAAGCGGATGGCGGCGACGTCGAGGCTGTGCGAGCGGCGCTGGTTGAAGCCTTCGGCGAGCTAGCCAACGCGGACCAGTTCGATCCAGAGCAATTGGCCAATCAGTGGTTAGGACAAGAATAGCAAATTACAATAGATAATATGCCAGCCAAGATAGCAGGCGCCTACAAAGTTGGCTGCCTCCTGGCCGCATTTGTTGCCATCATATTCATGGCGGCCTGTGACCGGGCTGATGACGCCGAATCAACTCCGGTCACAGCCGCCGCCTCGCCAACCGCCACTGAACAAAACCTGGCCAAACAACCGGTAGCACAACCACCGGTCACCGTGCCACCCAGCCCAACGGCCAAGCCTAGCGCCACGCCAACTCCCCAATCGACGGGCACGTCGGCGCCGTCGCCGACCCATACACCCCCACCCACCGCGACGCCGACGCCCCTTCATCCGCTAATGATCGAGGTAATGCGCCGCTATGAGTATCCCGGGAGCGAACTAAGCTTCGAACAGACGCTCGAGCCCGGTGTCAACTACAGCCGCTTTCTCGTCTCCTACCATTCCGAGGGCAACAAGATCTATAGCCTGTTGAACGTGCCCTGGGGGCAAACACCCGACGGCGGCTGGCCGATCATCATCTTCAATCACGGCTACATCCCGCCCGACGAATACCGGACCACCGAACGCTACGTCGACTATCAGGACGCTTTTGCCCGCAATGGCTACATCGTCTTCCGCTCCGACTATCGCGGCCATGGAGAGTCAGAGGGTCGGGCCAGCGGCGGTTACGGCTCCCCGGGCTACACGATTGACGTCCTCAATGGCCTGGCAGCTGTCAAGTCGCTCCCCGAGGCGGATCCGGACCGGATCGGTATGTGGGGCCACTCCATGGGCGGATTCATCACCCTTCGGGCCATGGTGGTCTCGGACGAGATTGATGCCGGCGTGATTTGGGGCGGCGTCGTTGCCTCTTATCCTGATCTGTTCGATCGCTGGCGGCGCCGGGCCGGCGACGGACCGACGCCGACGCCCAATCCGACCTGGGCGAGTCGGGGCCGCTGGCGGACCGACTTGTTTGAGACTTACGGCACGGTGGAGGATAATCCCGAGTTTTGGGCGGCTATATCGGCCAACAGCTACGTCGGCGATCTCTCGGGCCCACTGCAACTGCACCACGCCACGACCGACGCGTCGGTGCCGGCCGAATTCTCGGAAGTTCTATACGAGCAAGTCCTGGCTGCCGATCGGCCGGCCGAACTCTACCTGTATGAAGGCGACAATCACAATATCTACGCCAATTTCTGGACGGCCATGCAGCGCTCGATCGACTTCTTCGATCAGCACGTGAAGGGCACGGCAGATTGAGCGGAACGAAGCCGCTTCGATGGCAGCTTTTCCCCTAAACTCACTACTTCCGCCACCTAAGTGTAGGCAAGTCTGGTCCGTTAATTCAGAAACAGTTGCTCAGAAATTCAGCAGGATCAAACTCCTCGTCCTGTACTTCAATTACAATCGCCAACATATCGGTTTCGGTCCCCGATTCATGCCACTCTCCCGTCTCCCAGAAGGCTGCCTGCCCCGCCCGGATTCGTGTTCGTTCGGCCGTTCTTCCTCTCACCCAGCCATCACCTTGCACAACCAGGAACAATTGCGGCATCATCGCTTGATGATAGCCGATGACGCCATTAGGCCCTACGTGCATGGAGCTTACATACGCATCGCCAGAAAGGCGCGCTATCCGCGAAAAGACCACGTTCTTGCTGCCGTAGTCATCGATCATCCCGCCAAAGCCATCGTCAAAGCAAAAGATTCTCATGTTCCGGTTGTCAACTAGGCTCGTGGCAAGGCGCTCGCTTGAGGCAGCGAGACGATGAATGACGTCCCTTCACCGGCCGGCGCGGCCACGGAAATAGCGCCACCGTGGGCTTCGACAATGGACTTGGCGATGGCCAGTCCCAGGCCCGATTCACCGTTCTCGTTTTGCTGGCGTGATTTATCGCCCCGGTAGAAGCGGTCGAAGATATGGGGCAGATCTTCGGCGTCGATGCCGGCTCCGTTATCGCGGACCTTCAGCAGCACGGCCGCGCCGCCCAATTCTGCCGACAGCACGATCTCGCCCTCGTCCGGCGTGTGGCGCAGGGCGTTGCTGACCAGGTTATTTAAAACCTGGGCGATACGCTCCGGATCGACGTCTATTGGCGGCAGATTCTCTTGCGCGTCGACAGTTAACTGGATGCGCTTCTCCTGGGCCTGCACCTGGTAGGCCAGAGCGGTGTGCTCTAGTAAGGCCAGCGCTTCAGTCGGCCGGCGGGTCAGGGTTAATTCACCAGAGTCGGCCAGGGCCAGCACCCGTAAATCGTCGATCAGATGTTGCAAATGCTGCCCCTTGGCGTACATGACGTCGAAAGTTTCGGCCTTCGGCTGCAGTCTGCCAGTGCTCAGAGCCTCCATGTAACCCAGGATCACGCTGAGGGGGGTGCGCAGATCGTGGGCGATGTCGGCCGTCATCTGGCGTCGCTGCTCGGTTACCTGGGCCAAATCGGCGCTCATCTGGTTAAAGGAAGCGGCCAGCTCGCCCAATTCGTCCTGGGTTCGGACCGGGACCTGATAACCCAGATCGCCCCCGGCCACGATCTGCGTGGCCGCGGTGACTTCCTGGACCGGCCGCGAGATCGTTCTGGCCAAGAATATGCCTAATATCAGGGCAACGAACACCGCGCCTGCAGCGCCGAACAGGATCACCTGATTGATTCTGTTTAAGAATCTCGACTCCAGTGATTCTGGTAACCGGAGCGTCTGATCGCCAATGCCAGTGAAAAGGACCCAGCCAACGGTATCCCCTTCCACTTCAACCGGAACGGCTTTATCCAGCTCCTCTCGTCCCACCTCTTGCCCGAACTCGTAGCGCCGTCCACCAAAGACCACGCGACCGTCGACATCGGTCAGGGTGACTGGGGCCGGGACAAAATTAGACGCCATCCCCGGCCGGCGTGCGGGAGTGCGAATCACGATGGCGTTAAAATCCTGCCAGCTTCCATTCTGCCGGTAATACGCTGACAAGTCGTCCAGCAGGTCACGCTGATAGCGATCCAGGACAAATTGGTCGAATTGGCGCTGTGTCTGCTGGCGGACCACGATGGCGATCAAGGCCACGCCGACGATGCTGACAAAAAGAAAAGCCAGGGTGAGCTTGAGCGTCAGCGAGCGCATCAGCCGTCTTCTACCGCAAAGCGGTAGCCAAAGCCAAAGACCGTTTCGACGTAACGCGGACGGCGCGGATCGGGCTCGATCTTGGTCCGCAGCCGGCGAATATGCACGTCTATCGTCCGCTCGTAGCCTTCGTAGGCCGAGTCTTGCAGGTGATTCAGCAGTTCGAGGCGTGAGAAGGTGCGGCCGGGCGCCGCCATCAACGTCGCCAGCAATGCAAACTCAGACGGCGTCAGGTCGATTCTCTCCTGGCCGACGGTAGTAATCCGTCCTGACACGTCCAGCGTGATATCGGCCGAGCGCAGGATCTCGGCTTCTGTTGGACCCTTGCCAGCCCGCCTGAGAACCGCTCGAACGCGAGCAGTTAGCTCGCGCAAGCTAAAAGGCTTGGTCACATAATCGTCTGCGCCTAGTTCCAGGCCCAGCACCTTGTCCCCCTCTTCGATCCTGGCCGTCAGGAGAATGATCGGCGTGTCCGCTTCCCTGGCGAAGGCGCGCATGAAATCGTAGCCGCCCATCTCGGGCATCATCAAGTCGAGGACGATGAGTTCGGGCTTCTCTTCGCGGGCGACGAACAGCGCCTGCCGCCCATCGACCGCCGTGACTACCCGGAAGCCTTCTTCGATCAGGTAAGACTTGACCAGGTGGCGCAGTTCGTTGTCGTCGTCGACAACCAGGATCGTTTGTGTCATCTAATCTTCGAAGGCTACGAAGTCAATATAAAGCTCAACCTCTTCTTCCACGTTGGCCACGTTGGGCACGCTCGGGATTTCCAGGCCAAAGTCGGCCCGCAAGACCACCGCGCTGGCCGTGCCCGCTAATTCGCCCTCGGAAACTGCGGTTGCGGTTACGTTGAAGATAACCGGCTGGGTGATATCGCGAATCGTCAGGTCACCGGAAATCGTGAAAGCCACTTCTTCGCCCACGGCCGCGCTGGCGGGCAGTCCGTCAACCGATGTAGGCGTGAAAGTGATGAACTCATGGGCGCCGGTATCCAGGATCTCGTTCTGGATGGCCCGGTTGCGGAAGTTGTTATCCGTGGCTAATGTGCGGGCATTGATCCGGATCACGCCCACCTGCGTCGAGGCGAGATCGCTCAGATTGACGGCCATTTCACCGGCAACCTGGTCGGTGACGCCGACAACAGTCTTCGGCTGGCCGCGCAGTTCCTCGTTTAGCTCAAAGCGCACCTGGGAATCTTCCTGGCTGATTTCATAGATGCGCAAGACGCTCGCTGGCGCTTCAGCTTCTGCCTCCGGCGCTGGATAGGCTTCGGATTCTGATGAACTGCTCTCCGCTTCCTCTGGCGCGGGATAGGCCGCATCTTCAGTATCTGGAGTTGTCGCGGGTTCTTCTGGCGCCGGATAGGCCGCCGGCTCTTCAGCCATAACCTCTGTCGGTTCCTCAACCGGCGCCTCTTCGACCGGTTCAACCTCGGGCATCGAAGTTGCCACTTCCAAGGGAATGGCCTCAATGGTCCCACTGGCCTCTTCAGGTTCTTGCAAGAGCCCGCAGGCCGTCAGAGCCAGGGTCACCAAAGCCAACAGTATCGGTATTTTGACGAAATTCTTCACTTGTGAATGCCTCCTCTAGCTGATTACTGACTCTATTTTAGCGAACCTGCACCCCATCCCAAAACCAGTCCGCCACACGCCTTTTTGTTTGTTACCTGCTGCTTGCTTAATGCTACTTGCCTCTCGCCACTTCCCGCTGGTCACTGTCCACTCTCCACTGCCCACTGTCCGCTCGCCACTCCTAAGGCCTCTCGCCCAGGGTCAGCGGCAGATCTAATGTCTGGCCATCGCGTAGCACACGTATTAAGATCGTCTGGCCCACGACTGTTTCAAGAGCCAGATAACTATTGAGATCGTCGAAATCGACGATGGGGTTTTCGTCGATGGCGATAATGAGATCGCCCCCGCGGCCGGTTGTTCCACTGGCCGCCCTTAAACCGGCTTCGTCGGCCGGGCTGCCATCGGTTATCGAAACCACATAGGCGCCTGAAGTCTGCGGCAGGTCAAAGGTGTTCTGGTCATCCAGGGAAATTTCATCCTCAAAGGCGGCGCCCATATACGGATACTCAAAGGAGCCGTCATCTATCAGGCTGGGCACAATCCGCCTGACGGCCTTCACCGGGATGGAGAAGCCCACCCCTGAATTACTGCCGCTGGTACTGGCAATGGCGGAATTGACGCCTACCACTTCGCCGTCCAAGTTGAGCAGCGGGCCGCCAGAATTACCGGGATTGATCGGCGCATCGGTCTGCACTACCTGCGGCAGGGAGTAAGAACTGCCCGTTTGCAGCTCGCGCTGCGAACGCAGAGAACGGCCGAGGCCGCTGACAATGCCCAAGGACATGGATCCTTGCTCGCCAAAAGGATTGCCGATGGCCACTACGAATTGGCCAACGGCCAGATCATCAGACGAACCCAAGGGCAGCGGTTGGACGCCATCGGGCAGTGCGTCGACCTTGATTACCGCCAGGTCGCTATCCACATCGGCGCCAACCAGTTCAGCGTCACGGCGTTCTCCGCCGGCGAAGACGACCTCGTATTCCCGGCCGTTCTCCACAACGTGATTATTGGTCACGATGTATCCGTCCTGGCTGAATACGAAACCACTACCGCTGCCGATCGGCGGCACAATAATGAAGACGACGGCCGGATTAGCTCGCCTGTACAGATCGATGAGTCCATTTTGAAGGGCGTCTCCAGTGATTTCTGGGGTCGGCTCCTCATTCATCACCGGTTGGGGCTGCCGCTCGGCCAGCCGGGCTTCAACCTCTTCCACGACCGTTGAAACCACGGTACCCAGGTCGAAATCGGCCGACGCCTGTTCGCTCTGTGGCGCGTCAGCGAGGGCTGGCTCGCCCAAATCCGCTTCGATCTGGGCCATAACGGTGGCCACGATTTCGTCGGTATCAACGGCGCTGGCCGGTGCCGCCGGGTTCGATTCCTGATTCTGGGCGCAGGCGGCCAAGACCAATATCATCACGCTGGCCAGCAAGAAGATATGTAGCTGAGAAACGATTCTCACGTCTTTAACTCCAATTCTGTTCGGGTTTTAATTTCTTTCAGAACAATGCAAGAGGCGCGGGAGCGTCACTTGCGTCACGCTCCCGGCCATTCTATATCACACTACAAAGCTATGTTACATTCCTACGATTCGTTCTTACGTAACCTTCCTACATTACGTTGCTTGTATTGAGCCTTCGTTAAGCTTCTACGTAATTAAGCATGGATCAGATGCTTGTGCCGGTCGGCGCTGGGGCGCTGAAAGGCTGGCCGAAGCCGCGGAAGCCGCTATTGCCGCCTTGCATGCCTCGTCCGGGGAAGCTGCCCCGGCCGCAAAAGCCACGTCCACCGCTGCCGTGTCCGCCAAAGAGACCTCTGGCTGCACGTGCTTCCTGTAACGCTTCAGCCTCTTCGGCTGTAATCACGCCATCTTCAACCGCCTGGTCGACGGCCGCTTCATAGGCCGCCCGCATGTTCTCGGCCAGTTCAACGAAGCTCAAGCCTGAGTCTTCGATGAGAGCAGCCA
>CP070688.1:2960309-2973940 GCA_020353135.1 Chloroflexota bacterium | reverse complement strand
ACTGCGCGCGTGCCTTGGCCGTCCAGTATGGCGATAGCTCGCCTATATGTCGCCGCCGCATCTAGTAGCTTGCCTTGCTCGGTCATCATAGCCGCCTGCAGAGCGATGCATATCACCTGCCCAAAAGGAGAATCGGCGATGCGGCCGTCGATTTCGGCCTCGGCGAAGGCCAACTCGGCCTTGCGCACGTCGCCCAAGCGGACGTATACCGAACCTAATCCGGCCGTGGCAAAGCCGCGCAAAAAGGCCTCTGAGTCTGGTAGGGCGTCAATGGCCGCCTCGAACAGCTCGGCCGTCCTGGTTAAGTCGCCCGAGGCGCGGACAAGAAAGGCTTGTTGCATCGCCAATTCGGCCAACAGCAGTCGCCGCGGCGAACCGGGCGCGCTTTCGGCCGTCGCCCGGACCAAATCGGCCATGCCGTCGGTCAGTTGTTCGACCAGCGTTTCAATTCGGGCCGGATAGTGGTGCCAAAAGGCGATCGGATCATGCATGAGTTGGGCCCAGGCCAGGGTCAATTCTAGTCTGGGGCGTTTCTCGATTACTTCGTCGGGCAAAGCGGCCGACCAGCGGGTGATGGTGGAGATCTCGCCGCTAACCAGCAACCGCCGGCCTTCACCTTCCACGAGCTCAGCCGCCAGGTCATAGTCGTCGATGATCAGGGCATGTTCGATGGCCTCGGAGACAATGCCTTCAGACCGGTACCAGGCGATGGCTCGACGGTGTAACTCGACTATCGATTCCGATTGGCGGAGCGCCAGCTGCTCCTGTAAAAAGCCGGCGAAAAGGTGATGGTAACGATACCATTGTCGGTGATCGTCCAGGGCGAAGACGAAAAGATCCCGCGCTTCGAGATCGGCCAACATAGCCTGGGCCTCCGGCTGCCCGGTAACCGCTGCGCACAACGGTCCGCTGAGACGCTTGAGGATCGAGGTCTGAAGGAGGAATGATCGCACATCTTCTGGCTGGCCGGCCAGGACCTCTTCGGCCAGATAGTCGAGGATGAAGCGGTGCGCGCCGCTGACGCCGGCAATGATTTGATCCGGTTGATCGGTCCTCTGCAGTGACAGCGCAGCCAACTGCAAGCCGGTGATCCAGCCTTCGGTGCGGCTGTCCAAGATCGTGACATCTTCGGGATCCAATTCGAGTCCCATCATTTCTTTGAGAAAGGTGCTGGTCTCCCCGGCCGTGAAGCGCAGGTCGTCGGCCCGGATCTCGGTTAACTGGCCGCGGGCTCGAAGCCGGGCCAGCGGCAATGGCAAATCGGCCCGGCTGGCCACAACCAGGTGGGCATTGGGCGGCAAATAGCCGATCAAAAAGGCGATGATATCGTGCACTTGATCGTCCTGGATGAGATGATAGTCATCCAGGACGATGGCCAGCGGCTGGCCGTTGTCGGCGATGCCGTTGACCAGGGTCGTCAACAGGCTTTTCAGTGGCAAAGGCTGGGCTGACTGGCGCATGGCCAAGCCTAATTGGCCAAGTCCAAGACCCGGAATGATCGTCTCCACGGCCGAAAGCAGGTAAGAGAGAAATCGCTCGGGATCATTGTCGCCCTCATCCAGCGAGACCCAGGCCATCAGGACCGGGCTCTGGGCAGCCCATTCGGCCAGCAGGGTTGTCTTGCCGAAGCCGGCCGGCGCCGAAAGCAAAGTCAGCTTGCCTTCCAGCCCGCCATTCAGAAGATCGAGCAGGCGCGGCCGTGACACGAGCAGCCGGCGGGCCGGTGGTACATTTAGCTTGGTCGATAATAGTGATTGCAGCACGCGATTTGCTCCGGCATGGGCATAAGGAATGGCCAGTTCGGTAACCTGCATTGTAGCATTGCCGCCCTCGCGGCGGCAATACATACGTACGTAAGGTAGGTAAGCGCAAGGTCGACTAGAGCGGCCTGGTACGCCCTTCGTTGATCGGTACAGGCTCACTCGGACTTCGACAAATTGGCAGCAAGGATTGTGTCCGCTCAGAGTATAAAGGGGTCAATACTGACGGCCGGACCGCGAATCGTCTATAATATCGAGTGATGGGTGAAATCGTGCGATAATAGACATCGAGGTTCCTCGTTCGAGAGGAGTTCAAATGCGCAACGCTTAATTGTGTGTTCGCGCTGTCTCATGAAACACTATGCTAACCGCCAACAGCTTTACCTGTTGGCTGAAAGTATGCGGCAATCTTCTGAGGAGGAGTGCAACGGTGAATATGAAGGACGTCTTAGGCGTGATACTAGGCGGGGGCGCTGGCACACGACTCTATCCCTTGACTCGAGACCGGACCAAGCCGGCCGTGCCTTTCGCCGGCAAATACCGCCTGATCGACATCCCGATGAGCAACTGCTTTCATGCCGGGATAGAGCGCATCGCCATCTTAACGCAGTACAACTCGGTCTCTTTGCACCGCCACATTCACCGCACTTACACGCGGGATATCTTCACGCATGGCTGGGTGCAGATCTTGGCCGCGGAACAGACCTCGCACAGCGGCGAGTGGTACCAAGGCACGGCCGACGCGATTCGCAAACAAATCATCGAGATCAAGTCCGCCGATACCGAGTTCACCGTGATTCTGGCCGGCGATCACCTATACCGCATGGATTACCAGGCCTTTGTCCAGCGGCACGTCGATGGCGATGCCGATGTGACTATCGCCGTCCAGCCGGTGGACCGGACCAGCGCATCTGGCTTCGGCATTTTGAAGTTAGATGACGAAGGGCGCATTAGCCAGTTCGTCGAAAAACCGCAAACGGACGAGTTGTTGGATGATCTGGTCAGCGGCGACGATCCTGACAAGCCATACATGGCATCCATGGGCATTTACGTGTTCCGCACCGCGACGTTGTTCGAGCTGTTAGAGGAAAATACCGGCGCCGATTTTGGCAAGCACATCATTCCTGGGGCCATTGAAGACCGGCGGGTAATTGGCTATACTTTCGATGGCTATTGGGAAGACATCGGGACGGTGCGTCGATTCTACGAAGTGAATCTAGATATGTCCGCGCCGCTGCCCAAGTATGATCTTTACGATCCGAAGCATCCGATTTATACGCGCCCCCGATTTTTGGCCGCATCCAAGATACAGGGCGGCAGCTTGACCAACGTATTGTTGGCCGACGGCTGCCGCATACAGGAGGCTTCAATTCGCAACTCGGTCATCGGCCTGCGCAGCATCATCGGCCATGGCGTCACGATTGAGCGCAGCGTCATTATGGGGTCCGACTACTATGAACGACCCGAGAAAGGCGAAAGCTTGCCGGCGGATGAGCCAGGCATTGGCATCGGGGAGGATTCGGTGATCCAGGGGGCGATCGTCGACAAGAACGCCCGGATCGGCCGGCACGTGATCATTCGCAGTATGCCCGATCGGAAGAACGAGGAGCACGACAACTGGGTCGCCAAGGAGGGCATCGTGATCGTGCCCAAGAACGCCGTCATCCCAGATGGTACTGTAATCTGAGGCCAGGAGGCGTCTATGCCGGAGAACAGGCTGCTTTATCTTTCCCGATCCGATGTTGAATCGGCCGGGCCGTCGATGGCCCAGATAATAGATGCGCTGGAGGAAGCGTTCCGAGAAAAGGGCCAGGGTCGAGTGGAGATGCCGCCCAAGCCAGGCATTCACCCCGGGCATGGCGACAATTTCATCCACGCCATGCCGGCCTACATCCCGACCATGAAGTCGGCCGGCATCAAATGGGTGGCTGGCTTTCCAGATAATTACCGGCGCGGGCTGCCCTACATCACCGGCCTGCTCATCTTGAATGATGTCGAGACCGGATTGCCCCTGACGGTGATGGATTGCGTCTGGATAACGGCCATGCGCACGGCCGCGGCCACAGCTTTGTCGGCCAGGTATCTTGCCAGGCCGGAATCGAGCGTCGCCGGCATATTGGGTTGCGGGGTGCAAGGCCGGACCAACGTCGAAGCGCTGAACGTACTGTTCCCATTGAAGAAGGTCATGGCTTATGACGTCGATGCGGAAGCCGCCCGACGGTACGCTGAAGAAATCGGCAAACGCTTTGATTTGGAAGTCATCGTCGTCGACGAACCGAAGCTTGCCGTTCAGGGCTGTGATCTGGTGGTGACCGCCGGACCAATTCTAAAGCAACCGCATCAGACCATCCAGGCCGGCTGGCTTGACGAGGGCGCCTTTGCCTCGTTGGTTGACTTCGACTCCTACTGGCATCCTGAGGCCATGAGAGAAGCGGCAAAATTCTGCACCGACGACCTGGCTCAACTCCGCCACTATCAGGAGGTCGGATACTTCGCCAAGATCCCGCCGGTGCATGCTGACTTGGGCGAACTGGCCACTGGCCAGAAAATCGGGCGCGAGTCGACCGAGGAGCGAACGATGGCCGCCAACCTGGGCCTGGCTATGGACGACATGGCCACCGCGCCGCTCATTTACACGCGAGCGTTGGAGATGGGCATCGGCGCCTGGCTACCGCTGTAATCGGGCCACTATCTAGTGGAATGACCGACGTCGCAAGACATGAAAAGGCATATAGGCTATAATGTTTGCCTGATCTTGCAAGCCTGTTTTGCCACATCAGCCGATCGCCCTGGCGCAGCCTCTCCCCACCTCACGTGGTCGGTTTGCATTTACGTAACCTGGTGACAACGCCTCGAGGAGGTAACAATGCACCTGCATGACGAAAGCCAAGCAATTGATTCCGGACAAGGGCCGCATGACCGTTCGGCAAGGACACGGGTCGTCATCACCGGTCTGGGCGCAATTACGCCGCTCGGCAATACGGTGTCTGAGACGTGGGATGGTCTGGTCGCCGGCCGATCGGGCGCTGGCCCTCTAACCGTCGTGGACGTAAGCAACTATCCCTGCAAGGTAAACGCCGAACTGAAGGGTTTCGATGCTGAACGCTTCATCCCCCGAAGCAAGGCGCGACGGATGCCTACCGCGGCCCAAATCGCGGTCGTGGCATCGGACCAGGCAATTGAGCACGCCGGGCTTGATCTGGCATCGATTGACCGCGACCGGGTCGGCGTCATAATCGGCACGGCCGGCGGCAGCACGATGGAGGAGACAGAACTGGCCACCCAGCAACTCGATCATGGAACGGGTCGCCTCACTCCTTTTCAAGTCCTGAGGTTCTGGGTGAATATGCCGGCCTTTTATGTCAGCGAAAATCACGGCCTTCGGGGTTACAATTCCACCGTCTGCACGGCCTGTGCGGCGGGTACCCAGGCCATCGGAGAAGCGGCCAAGGTGATCGAACGGGGCGATGCTGACGTCATGCTGGCTGGCGGAACAGAGCATCTGGCAGCCGAAACAGTTCTGGCCGGTTTTGTAGCCATGCGGGCCTTGGCCACGAGCTACAATGACGACCCGACGCGGGCTATGCGACCTTTTGACGCAAACCGGGAAGGATTCATCGCCGGACTCGGGTGCGCCTTACTTGTCCTCGAGCGCCTGGAGCACGCCCAGGCCAGAGGGGCGCCCATTTACGCCGAGGTCCTGGGATCTGGGACATCAAATGACGCGTTTCACTTGATCGCGCCAGATCCGGATGGCGCTGGTGCGGCCCTGGCGATGAAGCGGGCCCTGGAAGATGCCGGGATAAGCATCACGGATGTTGACTACATAAACGCTCACGGCACAAGCACTCCGGCCGGCGATGTGGCCGAAACGAAGGCGATCAAGACGGTCTTTGGCGAGCAGGCGTACGATATTCCGGTTAGCTCAACTAAGTCGATGGTCGGCCACATGATGGGAGCGGCGGGAGCGATGGAGGCTGTCGCCTGCGTGATGACTCTGAATAATGGCGTCATTCATCCGACGATCAACTATGATACACCGGATCCTGAGTGCGATCTCGATTATGTGCCCAACGTGGCTCGCGAAGCGGAGGTCAATATCACCCTGTCGAACTCCTTCGGGCTCGGCGGGCAAAACGCTTGTCTCGTATTGGGCCGTTCGAACGGCCGGGGGTAGGCGACACTAGAGAGGTAAACGATGTCTGACTCGGCGCTGTCTTTGGATCCGGCCGTTGACCGCCAGGCCGAAGAGACGACGGTTTCGCTGATCGAGGAGCTGTTTGCCGGGGCGGGCGGCCGGGTGTTTGAGGTTCGGCTGTGGAACGGCCGAACCTTGAGAGACGGCATCGGCGAAGCTTCGCCATTCACGTTGGTGCTGACCCACCCGGGAGCGCTGCGGGCAATGCTGCTGCCGCCGGGCGAACTGACTCTGGCCGAAGCCTATCTGGGCGGCGAATTCGACGTCGAGGGTGACATGGTAGCACTCATGGCCCAGGCCAGTAACTTCGAGAGCCTGACCTGGCGCCAATGGATGTCGATCCTGCGCAAAGCGAGGGCATTGCCCAAGGGGACGCCAACACAAGAATTTCAGGATGGCCGCCGGCCTCTCCAGCTCCGCGGCCGGGAACATTCGAAGGAGCGCGATTTAGAGGCGGTCACTTATCATTATGATACGGGCAATGACTTCTACGCCCTATTTCTCGGCCGCTGGATGGCTTATTCCTGCGCCTACTTCGCGACGGCCGAGACGACTCTGGACGTGGCACAAGCGGCGAAGTTTGATCATATCTGCCGCAAGCTGCGCCTGAAACCGGGCGAGCGGCTGTTGGATATCGGCTGCGGCTGGGGTGGACTGGTGGTTTACGCGGCCGAACGATATGGCGTCGAAGCAACGGGAATCAACCTCAGCCAACCGCAAATTGATTTTGCTCGCAAGTGGATATCTGAAGCCGGCCTGGACGGTCGCGCCAAGATCGAGTTGCTCGACTACCGCGACATAGACCCGAACGAGCCCTATGACAAGATCGTGAGCGTCGGCATGGTCGAACATGTCGGCCGGGATAAGCTGGATGAGTACTTCCAGGCGGCCGGCAAGGCGCTCAGGCCAGGGGGCCTCTTTCTCAATCACGCCATAGCCACCCATCGTAGGCGGCCGGACACCTGGTTCGAACGGACCTTCTTGCAGCGGGGCAAATTCATGCAGGGTTATGTGTTTCCTGACGGCGAGCTGGTCTGGATAAGCGAAATGCTGCGATCGGCCGAGCGTTGCGGCTTTGAGGTGCGCGATGTCGAAGGTTTACGCGAGCATTACGCACTAACGCTGCGCAATTGGATCGCCAATCTCGAGGCCAATCATGACCAGGCCGTGGCCCTGAAAGATGAGCGCACCTATCGTACCTGGCGGCTGTATATGTCGGCTTCGGTCCAGGGTTTCGAGAGCGGCGGGATAAATGTCTACCAGGCGTTACTTTCCAAGAGCGACGGTGGGCGAGCCGAGGTGCCGCTTACCCGTGATGACCTATACCGGCCGTAGCTCGCGGCCGGTGCTGTCAATGCTAAACTCAGCCGCGTCCAACTCTGTGAAATAACTCTTGAATTTGACAACTGTCCCTTCTGACCTTACCATGATAGCGACCTGGGCTGGTACCAACTTGGGTAAGCCCTGCGCAAAATGCGCATCGGGTGGCGAGTGACGAAACCGGCCACCTTGTTTTGCAGAGTCTGAACAGAACCCGCACAGTAGAATCGTTAGGAGGTAAAAAGATGTTTCCTGTATTGAAGCCCCGTCTGGGGACCCTGTTGCTTTTGTTGTTACTGGTCGTGGTGGCCGTTGGGCAATCCGAGGCGAGCGACGACGGTTTCCTCACCCCGGAAGAGCCCTTCATCACTTTGTCGTCAGATGCGCCGGCCGGGTCGATGGTCAAGGCTATCATCAGCAGCGGCGAAGAACTTGGCGACTTCACATTTGAAGGTATTCCCGACGGGATAGGCATCGCGCCCGGGCCAATGCCGGGCACGATTGACGTGTATGTTAACCACGAACAGTCCACGGTTCCATTCCGGTCAGCGGCCGATTTTCAAGACGCTTCTGTTTCCAAGCTTACGCTGAGTACAGCGCCAGGCCCTAACCTGGGCGCCGTGCTAGATGCCTCGGTGGCCATCTCGGCCGACGATGGTTTCATTCGATTCTGCTCGGCATTCATGGCCGGCCCGGATGAAGGGTTCGAGCATTACACCTTCATCACCGGCGAAGAGTCGAATGACATCATTGACGTGCCGGCCGGCGCTCCTTACGGTCCCGACCCGGCTCTCGGCGGACAGCGGCAGGCCGGCTACGCAGTGACTCTGGATACGGCGACGGGCGAGTCGACGGTCATTCCCGGGCTCGGCCGGCTCAATCATGAGAATACGGTGGTCGTTCCTGGAGGATGGAATCAGTTGGCATTGCTCACCACCGACGATACCTTCAACGCCCCGTCGGCCCAGCTTTACCTGTATCTAGCCAATCACGAGTCGCACATCACGGAGGATAAAGGCAGCCTGTGGGCCTTCCGCGTGACGCGAACCGAAGAGGGGGCCGTCAATGCAACCGACGCTTTCAACGGCGCTAACGACTACCTCGACTTGCAGCCCGGCGATGAGTGGCAGGGTGAGTTCGTTCGGGTACCCAAGAAGATCGCCCGCGGCTTGACCGGGGAGGCGCCGCAGGATGCGCTCGAGAATTGGTCTAATGATAACAATATCTTCCAATTCATACGCCTGGAGGACCTGGCCTATGATCGCGGCAACAACCGGGTGGTTTACATCGCCGACACTGGCCGGACGCGCATCGTACCTGATCCGGAAACCGGCCGGATGACGCGTGGTCCCGGCGGCACCGTGGGTCAAGCCGACAACGGCCGGATCTTCAAAATGGAGTTCAACGAGAATAACCCGCGCAAGGTGGACAGCTTCTCCGTGTTGGCCGACGCCGACGCGCCAGAAAGCGACGTTTATGTACCTTTCGTTAATCCGGACAACATGGAAACGAGCCGGGCAAGCTTGATGGTCCAGGAAGATGCCGACGACGCCCGAATCTGGCGCCATGACTTCGCCTCTGGCAGTTGGAACGTCGTAGCTATGGTCAATGACGAGGACTGGGAATCGAGTGGCATCGTGGACGCTTCGAGTTGGATTGGCGAGGGCTGGTGGCTTCTGGACGTGCAAGGGCACGGGACGAATGTGGACGAGGAAATAGTGGACGAGATTCTTCTGAAACGCGAGTCTGGCCAGTTGCTGTTGATGTACATCCCGGGATCCTGATCCCAGTCAAGCTGTATGTAAAGTAGCGCCCCGCTTGCCAAAGAAGCGGGGCGCCTCTGTCCTACGCTGATAATCTGCCGGGAGAGCGATTCGAATCCTTTTTGAGTCGTGCTCAAAGCTGTGCAGGAAATGGCATCAGACCCTGGCTCTGCGCTGCTCGCCACAGTTGCCGATCGTAAGTCCCCATCACAACATCGACTTCCATACTGTCGCGCCAGGTCAGAGCCGAAGCAAGCTGCACCGCATCATAACCTCGCAGGCCCATCTCCCAGGCTAGGACGTCGGCCCGGGCTATCAACGTTTCCGTCGCCTGCACCCGGACCAGTTTGGACCAATCAGCCCGCACAAGTTGAACGGCCGCGGCCGCCTCGTCGTGGGGCAGCGCCTTGACACGGACCGCCTTAGCCAGGGCAGCTACGGTTTCGGCCCGGCTGATAACCGAAGTGCCGACGACGTCGGCGCTGCTTATGGCCTCCGCCACAGCTGGCGAACCTGACTCCATGACATATCGCTTGACCAGGGCGCTGGCATCCAGGTAGAGGATCATTCACGATCTTCCACAAGTAGATCGGCAACAGAGCGTTCCCCCTTTGTATGCGCTGCTGGTTCGAGGGGGGGTAATTTCTCCCCATTCCAGCTCAAAACGCCGGCAGCTACCAGGGAGGCCAACTGTTCTTTAGTCGTCTGGCCAATCGGCACAATGCGACCTATCGGCCTGTTACGTTCGGTAATGACCAGGGTCTCACCGGCCTTTACGCGTCGAAGATACGCGCTCAAGTGGGCCTTCAACTCCCTAATTCCGATGTTCGAATCCATATGCCGTCTCCATTAATGTGACCACATAATACCAGAAATGGTCACAAAAGATCAACTCCTCGCCAGTCGAAATTCATGATCGCCATGATTAATGATGACAAGCCGCAAAGCAATCGCGCCAGTATCGGTCGAGTGCCCGGCAGGCCAACAACTGATCAAGACCGGCCAGTTGACCATGGCAATTGACATGCCTTCTGGGCGCCCGCGCCTGCTTGTCATCGGTTCGTACTCTATCATAGGGTATACTTCACAGGTATTCACTTGCATAACGAACCCAGAACAACATGACTGCGCATCATTAGCACGCAGTTAAGGTCGAAAGCTGAAGGCTTTCTCTTCAAAAGGCCTGCAAAATATGAGCAGAAGTAACCAAGAAGATACCTTGAAAGTCGGGCTGGCCCAGATCGCGCCTGTGTGGCTAAACCGAGAACGAACACTGGCCAAGGTCCTGGAATACGTTCGTGACGCGGCCGAGGCCGGCTGCAAGCTGGTGGCTTTCGGAGAGGGAGTTCTGCCGGGCTATCCATTCTGGATTGAGCGGACCGATGGCGCGCGCTTCAACTCGCCAGTGCAGAAAGAAATCCATGCCCATTATCTGGCCAATGCCGTGCAGATCGAAGCCGGCCATCTTGACCCGGTGTGTGAAGTAGCTCGACAGCATGAACTGGCCGTCGTGTTAGGTTGCATTGAGCGACCCGAAGATCGGGGCGGGCACAGCGTCTACGCCAGCCTGGTCTACATAGATCCTGAGGGAGTCATTCAATCTGTTCACCGCAAGTTGATGCCTACCTACGAGGAGCGATTGACCTGGGCGCCAGGCGACGGCCATGGTCTACGAACTCACAGCTTGGGAGCGTTTACCGTGGGCGGGCTCAATTGCTGGGAGAATTGGCTGCCTCTGGCGCGAGCGGCGCTCTATGGCCAGGGGGAAAATCTGCACGTGGCCGTCTGGCCGGGCAGCGCACGTAATACGCGAGACATCACCCGCTTCATGGCCCTGGAAGGCCGTTCCTACGTGCTCTCGGTGTCAGGTTTGATGCGCGCTTCCGATGTCCCGGATGATATGCCATACAGCGCGGCCATCACGGCCGGTTCTTCAGAGATCTTCGCCGACGGCGGCTCGTGCATCGCCGGCCCGGATGGGGAGTGGGTTGTGGCACCTGTCGTGAACGAGGAACGGCTGATCGTGGCCGCGCTCGACCACAAGAGAGTACGGGAAGAGCGGCAAAACTTCGATCCGGCCGGTCATTATTCGCGGCCGGACGTTTTAAGGCTGGAAGTTAATCGCCGGCGCCAGAGCACGGTTAACGTGGTTGATGAGTAGATGTCAACACTGTGAGGTGGAATCATGTCCGTGGACGAACGATCACCCTTGAGTAATACAAGTCCCATCGTAGACGAATGGTTTCAGGAGCTGGACCATCCCCTGAAAGAAGAAATGCTTCTCGTCAGGTATCTCATTCTGGAAGCCGATCAACGGATGTCGGAATCGATCAAGTGGAAGGCGCCGACTTTCGAATTCAAGGGCAATCTCGTGAGCTTCCAACCAAGGGCCAAGAAGTTCGTGAGCCTGATGTTCCACAGGGGATCCGAGATCCCAGGCGATCATCCGGTGCTGCAAGGAGATGCAGCGCTTGTCAGGACCATGCGTCTTACGGATGAGAGTGACATAGCAAATCAGCGCGAGGCGCTGCAGGCGGTCGTTCGGGCATGGTGCGACTGGAAGGCGGGTTAGGCGCCATTCTGGGGGGCAACGGGCGTTCTCAATGACCAGCCCCCAATGTTTCGCTACCTTGCTTATTTCCTAACCCCGGCTTACTGTTAACCTGACTTGTTCCCATCTTCACAAATTACAATGACCATTTTGCTATGAGGGTACGGATTTGCACGGGAAGGAAGCGGCGCTGCATTTGTGCCATCTAGATTATGAAGAACGGTGTTGATCCATCGGAGATAGTTAAGGGTGCGTATGACGACATCGCCCGCACTTATCACGAACGGCGTGACAAGCTTAAGAGCGATGAGTTGCTAGCTGGCTTTTCTTCCCTCTTGACGCCTGGTGGCAATGTGCTCGACGTTGGGTGTGGTGCAGGAGTCCCTGTGGCCCGGTTCCTGGTTGATGCGGGTTTCAACGTGACCGGTGTGGATGTCTCTTCTAACATGCTCAAACTGGCGAGCGGCCACGTACCGGAGGTGAAGCTCGTAAAGATGGACATGAGGCAACTGGGGTTCGTTGCGGGCTGTTTCGATGGAATCTGCGCATTCTATAGTCTCTTTCATGTTCCCAGAGAGGAGCACCTTCGGGTTCTATTCGGGTTCAACCGCTTGCTTGGGCAATACGGCATCCTTCTCTTTTGCAGCGGAAGGTGCGAGTGGGAAGGCGTTGGAGATTTCTACGGCGCCGAAATGTTCTGGAGCCATCCTGATCGTGAAGCAACCCGGCAAATGGTGATTGATGCCGGTTTCACGGTGAGAATGTCAGAGGTTCAAGAACACGGCGGCCAGGTCCAGTACTGGGTGATGGCGAAGAAGAGTACATAACCGATCGTTGCAGGGGACGCCAGAAACGCGGTGGCCTTGGGCCAAGCGTTCGGCAGCCGAATCTAACCGGTTAATTTGCCATCGGCCGAAGCTGGCTGTGAGATAGTTTGCTCATGTTCTCTAAGCCTTCCTGATTTCATTGGTGGGACTCCCACCACATCTGCTCCCCATCTGTAATGACTTCGATCGATCCCAGCTCATCGGTCCGTAGCACGGCCGCGCTAGCGGATCCCGCCCGTTGCAACACCTCCTCATCTGGATGGCCGTACCGGTTTTCACTCCCCGCCGACACGACCATGATCTGTGGCCGCACTGCCTTGAGAAAGGCGGCGCTGCTGGAACTCTTGGCGCCGTGATGGCCGGCCTTGTAGACGATGGAATGTAGATCCCAACCGCCACGCAACATCTGCGATTCGGCCGGCTGACCCGCATCGCCCGTCAGAAGCAGCGAGAAGTCGCCGTAGAGCAGCCTCAATGCCACGGATTGGTCGTTATCGTGCTGGTCGTCAGTTACTGGCCGCCGGTTATCGGTGGGATTAAGAATCTCGATTTGAACGCCATCTTCGATGATGATGATTTCGCCGGCCAGGGCATTGTGAATGAGGACGTCATTCTCGGCGGCCGCGTCTAGGAGGGCCTGGTAACTACGCTCGTCGGCGAACTTGCCGTTGGTGATCAGCCGGCCGACATCGTAGCGATCGAAGACGCCGGGCAGGCCGGCGGCGTGATCGGCGTCGGGATGGGTGACGATAACCAGGTCGATGTCACGGTCCCAGAAGGGGATTTCTCGACCAAGATGGTCGTGCAGGACGGTGGGATAAGCGCCGCCGTCGATCAGGATCTGCCGGCCGCTGGGAGTCTGGATGAAGGTGGCGTCGCCCTGCCCTACGTCGAAGAAAGCCACGTGTAACCGGCCGTCGGGCTGGCTCAAGGCCCAGGAGACGGCCAGGACGGCGATCACGGCGCCGCCGGCCAGGGCCAGGCGCTGGCTGACATTCTGGCTCAGCCGGAGACGTAAACCCCGGCGCCGGTCGGGGCCCATTCTGGCAAACCAGGTCAGGCCGAAGATAAGGAGGTACAGGGCGACCAATCCGGCCAGCGAGAGTTTGACCTCGGCAGAGGCGGCCGGCAAAGAGGCGAAAAAACGCACCCGGCCGATGGTGTAGTTGAGGAACAACCAGGTCACCCAGGCCAGGCCCTGGCCGACGATGG
>CP070688.1:2934587-2960209 GCA_020353135.1 Chloroflexota bacterium | reverse complement strand
AGTTGGCGCCGGTGGAATTCGTGGAGCTGAACTTCGACTTTCACCCGCGTTGGATTCGACAGGAGTTGGTTAGGGCTGAGTTCTGCCCCGAACGCATGTTGACCGTCTCCCACTATCGCCTGCCAGTGATCAAAAAGATCGCCCCAGTTTCGCTGTTGGTCAGGATGGATAGCGTGGCCCAATGGAGCGGCGACTGGTGGCAATTGACCCCATCCGTTTTTGTCAGCAGCGAGTCGCCAGCTGGAGGAGCGCCGGCTGAACCAGGGACCTTTTTCGCCTGTCCAGAGTGCGGCTCGACCTTGAACGAACCTACCGGGGGAGTATTGGCCTGTCCCGAACCGGCCTGCGGCCGGGGTTGGCGCTTGCAGGACGGCCTGTACGATTTCAAAGAACCTCTCTAGCCTTGCCACTCGTCCCTTGCCCCCCTTCCCTGGCTGTGCTATGCTAAACCTATGATGCACTGCGTCATGGATTGGTAATCTCGTTATGGATAAAGAAGTCGTCCACACTTACCGGTCAGCTGACGGCCTAGTGGTCAGCTTCCGGCCGCTGTTGGCCGGCGATGCCCACCACCTGGTTGATCTGTTCGAGCACATGGGACTGGAGAGCCGCTTCTTGCGCTTCAACCTGGCCTTGCCAGATCCGGATCCCGAGCTAGTATGGTCCGAAGCGCGGCGGATGTCCCAGGTTGACCCAGAACGCGATGGGGCTTGGCTGGTATTCGCCGATTTGCCCGGCCAAAATGACGCGCCGGTGGCTGGCGTGCGCTATGTCCGTCTGGATGACGAGACGGCCGAAGCGTCGCTGGCCGTGCGCGACGATATGCAGAGAAAGGGTATCGGCGGCGAAATGTTGCGCTTCCTGGTTGGACAAGCTCGGGAAGCGGGCGTTCGGCGCCTGACGGCCACGGTACAGCGGGGCAACCGGCCGCTGTGGCACCTGCTGCAAAGTTCCGGCCTGGAAATCGAGATGGCCTCCGAAGGTAGCTATACCCGTATCGCCGTCGACTTGACCCAGCCAGAAGCGCTTTAGGCCGCCGCGGAGCGGCGCTGGCAGCACCAATTAGCCCATCATGAAGACGGTTCAGCACGCCTCCCACACCCCAGTTGAAAGGGCCAGGCCATTCCTCAAGTGGGCCGGCGGCAAACGGCGCTTGTTAGGCCAGTACGCCGACTACTTCCCCCTACCTTCGACCATAGGCCGCTACTATGAGCCGTTCATCGGCAGCGCGGCCGTCTTCTTCCACTTGCAACCGGCCGGGGCTTGTCTGGCTGACGTCAACCAGAACCTGGTTGAGGTATACCGGGCCGTCCAGCAAGACGTCGAATCAGTCATCAAAGCTCTCAAAGCCCACAAGAATGAAGTTGATTATTACTATCGGATTCGGGCCCAGGATCCGGCCGGATTGACCCTGGCGCAACGGGCGGCCAGGCTGATATTCCTCAACCGCACATGTTACAACGGCCTCTATCGTGAAAACCAAAAAGGACAATTCAACGTGCCCTTCGGCCGCTATGACAATCCGACCATTTGTGATGAGGACCGACTGCGCCAGGCATCTAAGGCGCTGCAGGGAGCCGAGCTGGCCGTTGGCGACTTTGAATCGGTCGTCGCTCCGGCCGGGCCCGGCGATTTCGTCTACTTCGATCCACCTTATGTGCCCCTGAGCGACACGAGTAGTTTCACGGCTTACAATCGGTTTGGCTTTGACCTGGACGACCAGCGCCGGTTAGCCAGGGTCATCGAGCGGCTGACGCGCCGAGGATGCCAAGTTATGTTAAGTAACTCAAGCGCGGAGCTAGTTTACGAGCTGTATGACCGTCTGGAATACCGTCTTGTACCCATCCAGGCCTTGCGCAGCATCAACAGCAAGGCCGAGCGCCGGGGGCCGGTCAAGGAACTGTTGATCCTTAATTATGGGCCGGGGGTGTAAGTTGGCTGGACTGTCGGCATGTTAACTGCGTTGTCCGGCCGGCCTAGGAACCGCCTCGTATTTGGGCTGTTACTGCTCTTGGCGCTGGCTACGTCGCTGCGGCCGTTGCTGGCTTTTCAGGACGACCAACCAGAGCCGCCGGACACCAGCTGGCGCTTTGGCGTTGTCGAGAGCTATGAGTCGCCCTCGCATGCGGCCAGGCTTGGCGTAGGATGGACGAGAGTGCCCTTTCATTGGGCGAAAGTGCAACCTGAGGGTTCCGGTGACTGGGAGCCGGAAATAAGCCAGGAGCAGCTAGAGAGCGAAATCGCGGCTGGGCGCATGGCGATCGGGTTGCTCATTGGCATCCCTGAGTGGGCTCTGGCCGAAGACGGGTTACCCGAGGGCTTGTGGCTCGACCACAACGATCCGGCCAATACCTGGGCCGGGTACGTGCGACGAGCAGCTTCGACGTACGCCGGCCTGATCGATCATTGGGTCGTCTGGAACGAGCCTGATATCCAGGAGACAGAGATCGCTCACACCTGGGATGGGACGGTAGCCGACTTCGCCCAATTGCAGCGGGTGGCATACCTGGCGGCCAAGGAAGCCAACCCGGCGGCGGTCATTCATCTACCCGCCTTCACCTACTGGGCCGATTATTATGCGGAGACCGAACAGTACATGGCCCGCCTCTTGGACGAGATCATGCGCGATCCCGAGGCAGCCGATTACAATCATTACTTCGACGTAGCCACTGCCCATCTGTACTTCCAGCCGGGCCAGATCTACGAATTGCTGGGCTTCTTCTCGGACATCATGCGCGAGCGTGGATTGACGCAGCCGATTTGGCTGGCCGAAACGAACGCTCCGCTCAAGGACGATCCGGATTGGCCGGTAGAGGACTGGACATTATCCGTTACCCAGGTTGAGCAGGCGTCTTTCATGCCCCAGGCGCTGGCGCTGGGCCTCGCCGCCGGGGCCGAGCGCATCGCCGTGTACAAGTTGAAGGATACCGAAGGCGATAAGGCGGCCAATCCAGAGCCATTCGGCCTGGTGCGCCTGGACGGCAGCGAGCGGATGGCCTTTGCTACCTTCCGGCTGGCCGTCGATTACCTGGACGGGTCCGTGCGGGCCGAGCGCGAGCGCTGGGATGAGATCGGTCAAATCAGGGTCGATCAAATCAGAAACGACGGGAAAGGCCAGTCGACCACTGTCGTCTTCTCGCGTCTGCCGGAATGGTTACAGGCCGAGGTGCCGGCTACGGCCGAACTGGCCACGTTGGTCAATATGTGGGGCACCAAGAAGGTTATTACGCCGACAAATGGCCTGTACACGATCGACCTGGCGCCGGCCTCGTGCAGCCACTCCATTGGCGATTATTGCATGATCGGCGGCTATACGAGTTACCTGGTCCAGGAGGCCGAGATAGAATTGCCAATCGCGACGCCGACGCCGGCCGCCAGCCTGGTCCTGACCCAGACACCTGCGCCAGTAGAGACGCCGTCTCGTGCCGACTTGCCCTCGCCTACTGAGACGTCGCCGCCCGCGGAGTCGCCGGCAACGCTCCCTACTCCCGGCCCTGAACCGTCGCCGTCGTCCACACGGCCGGCTACGGCATCGGCGACGGCGACGGTCGAAACCCTGGTGGAGGCGGCTTCTACCAGCACGCCTGCCGTTCAGAGCAGTGTGCCATCATCGGCGACGCCCCCGGCCGAGGAAGAGCCGGCCGGCGCGACATTTCTGCTGCTCATCGCCGCCAGTGGGGCGATCACCCTTGTGCTGGCCGTGGCCTGGTTGACTCAGCGGCATCGAAGCTAGTTGAGGGATGAATAAAAAGAGAGATAAGCGTTGGTTTAGTTCAGAGGCGGTTAGCTCGTCGCTGGGGGCAAATAGGAATAGGATCGTTGATTGGGCTGGCTTAGCGCACGGCGCGGCCGGCCTATTGTTTTTCTAACGCCCCGAGGTGGTTAATCGTAGCATCATGAAATACGCCATTGTTCTCTTCAGTGCGGTCCTGCTAGCCGCTGTGACCATCTTGGTCTCCAACGCGCCGCCGGCCGCGGCCCAAAACGAGGTACCGGTCATCTTGAACGACGAGGCCATCGTAGACTTTCCTGAATCGGTCACGTTTCGCCTAAATTTGGACGAAAATACGGCTATCAGCGCGGCCAAGTTGACCTACCATTTGGGGCGCGGCGGCTGTCTACAGGCGGGAACCCAGGTGCCGGTCGAGGTCGACGGCCCCGATCTGGAATGGACCTGGGTGATGAGCCGTTCGGGCAACCCGCCGCCCGGCGCCCAACTGTGGTGGCATTGGACGTTGACCGACCCGGCCGGCAATGTCACGGTGACCCCCAGGCAGGAAGTGACCTTCGCCGACGACCGGTTCGAGTGGCGCACTGTGGAAGCTGGGGGAACCGGCGATGAGGCGCCCATCCAGTTACATTGGTATGAGGGCGACGAAGTGGGGCCGATCTTGCTGGACGCGGCCGTGGCCGGATTAGATCGCCTGGAGCGAGACATCGGCATCGAATTGGACGGCGAGGTGACGTTCTTCATCTACGGGAACACGGCCGATATGCGCGAGGCGATGCTTTATAGACAGGATTGGGTCGGAGGAGCGGCCTTTGACGACTACAATACGATCTTGATCGGCGTGGAGCCGGACCAGGCAGAGGACTGGGGCAGCAGCACTGTGCGCCATGAGTTGGCCCACCTGGTCATAGGCCAGTTCGCCGAAAGTTGCCTGGGCGGCGGCCTGCCTACTTGGCTCAGTGAAGGATTGGCCGTGTACGCCGAAGGTGAGCCGGACGACACGACCCAGCGCGAAGTCGAAATGGGCATCGAGTTCGATGCCTTCGCGCCGGTGCGCACTCTCAACGGCGCCTTTCCAGCGCGGGGCGGCGAAGCGACCGGCGCATACAGCCAGAGTTACAGTCTGGTAGCCTACTTGTTGGACAGCTACGGCCAGGAAAAGATGCAGCAGTTTCTGCTGGCTCTGGCCGACGCGGCCGGTTATGATGACGCCCTGGAGCAAGTTTATGGCTTCAATGCCGACGGCCTGGAAGAGGCCTGGCGAGCGGCCATTGGTGCCCCGGCGAGGGCCATCCCGCCCACGCCGACGTCAATCGCGGCCGCGGCCGTCCCGACGGTCAATCCGCTGGGCGCGGCCCAAAGCTGGCCGACGCCCACCGTAGCATCGCCGGCCGACGCAAGTGACGAAGCATCTTCATCTAGCGAAGAATCGCCGCTAAACGACAGCTCTTCATCTGGCCTCTGCGCGCTTGGCCTGGCGCCGCTGCTGCTGTTCGGCGGCCTGGTCACGATTCGCGGCCGGCGAGGCCGGCGCGAGGAGCGACCATGACCGGGCGGTGGTCTCTCTTCCAGCGGTTAACCGGCCGAAGGCTGCTCATTCTTGCCGCGCTGATCCTGCTGGTCCTGGGCTGCAACAGCGTGGGACGGCTGCTGCCCGGCAGCCCTGAAGATGGCGGTTCTGGCAGGGTGGCCACGAATCCGGTCGCTAACTATGACCTGGACGAGGACCAGACGCTCTACTTGAGCGGTGGCCAGCCTCGAACGCTAGACCCGGCCGTGAGTCACAGCGGCCCTGGCGGTCCGTTGGGGGCTATCTTCAGCGGATTGGTCACCTTGAATACCGAGTTACAGGTCGAGCCAGAACTGGCCGCTGGTTGGGACGTCAGTGACGACGGTACGATTTACACCTTCCATATACGACCTGGGGCAACCTTCCACGATGGCCGGCCGGTCACTGCCGAAGACGTGATTTACTCCTGGGAGCGGGCGGTCGCTCCTGAGCTGGCTTCCGATACGGCCCAGACGTACCTGGGCGACGTCGTCGGGGTGACTGATGTATTGGCCGGCCGGGCCGAGCACATCAGCGGCTTGCGGGCCGTCGACGATCACACGCTGGAAGTTCGCATCGACGCGCCAAAAGCGTATTTCCTCTCCAAGTTGACTTTTCCGGTGGCCTATGTGGTCGACCGGCACAACGTGGACCAACCCGACTGGCAGCGACGGCCGAACGGTAGCGGGCCCTTCACCTTGTTGACTTGGGAAGATGACGAGATCATGATCCTGGCCCGGAATCCGAATCACTACCGGGCGCCGGCCGTGAGCAACGTGGTCTACCTGATGGGCGCCGGCATACCGATGAGCATGTACGAACTGGATGAGATCGACCTGGTCGGCGTTGGCGGTGGCAGCCTGGAAAGGGTCCAGGATCCGAACAGCCCCTTCTTTCCCGAACTCCAGGTTGGGGTCAATATGTGCACCACCTACGTCGGCTTCGACAACAGCCGGCCGCCGTTCGACGATCCCTTGGTACGCCAGGCTTTCAGCCAGGCCATCGACAGAGAAAGGATCATCGACGGCCTGTACAACGGCAATGCGCTGCCGGCCGCCGGCCCATTGCCGCCCGGCATGCCCGGCTACAGCGGCGAAGTTGGCGACCTGGCCTATGATCCGGCCGCCGCCCGGGCGCTGCTGGCCCAGGCCGGCTATGACGACCCGGCCGAATTCCCGACCGTTACCTTCAATACCTCTGGTTATGGCGGCGTCGGGCCGTTCGTCACGGCGTTGATCACCATGTGGCAGGAGAACCTGGGCGTCACGGTTGAGCCACTGCTGCTCGATCCTTACGAGTACCTGGACGAGCTTTACGGAGGCAATACCGGCCACATCTTTAATTCCGGCTGGTGCGCCGATTATCCCGATCCCGAGAATTTCCTGGACGTGCTCTTTCACAGCCAATCGCGGCAGAATCTAACCCGCTACGGTGAACCGGCCGTCGACGCGCTGCTTGAAGAGGCGCGGGTGGACAATGACGTGGAGACGCGCCTGGCCCTTTATGGCGATATCGAGCGGCAGATCGTGGCCGATGCGCCGGCCGTCTTCCTGGTGCACAGCTTGTCCGCTGTGTTGGTGAAGCCGCATCTGGAGAATTACGTCCTAACGCCGATAGGCGTGCCGCAGTGGCAGAATGTGGCCGTGAGGCGGTGACCAGGGGCTAGCGGTTGGTTGCTGATATCTCGAAGCTCGTAGCTCGAGGCTGCGGGCTATGGAGCGGCGATAGGGGCGACGACCGGGGAGACTTCGAGGCCCGTCAGGGCCGCTTTGCCACGAACGGTCAGGTCTGTGATGAAGTTGAATTGTTCCCGGCCGTCGATCGGATAGGCCTTGAGCCGGTAATGGGTGCCCCAGGGCTTCTCTTGCACGAGGACCGAGATCGGCCGGCTGATGTGCAGATAGGGGCTGGTCAGGGCTACCTTGCGTAACTTCTGGCGCACTTCTTCGGCGTCGTGCTCGGGGTGCAGATAGAAGTCGGCCACGCATAGATGTTCCCGGTTGCCCTTATTGTCGTTGTAAATGGTCGCGTCCCACAGTTTCTTGTGCGGGATTAAGACGGTGGAGTCGTCAGGCGTCCTCAACTGGACCGCCCGAAAGCCAACAGAGATCACTTCGCCGTAAGCGTCTTCGATCTGGACCCAGTCGCCGACGCGATACGGCCGCTCAAAAACCGTGACCACCCCGGCGATCAGACTGCTGGCGTACTCCTGGAAGGCGAAGCCCAGGGCGATGGCCGCGGCGCTGATGGCGACCAGCAAGCGTTCCGGGGTCGGATCGATGATTAACGGCACGATGCTCAGGATCGTAACGGCGATGATAGTCAGTTTCAGCAGGGGCACGGCCGGCAGCAGGTAGAGCCGAAAGCGACTGGGCGCGCGCTCGGCCAGCCAGGGGAAGAACCAATGAACGAAGCGATTCAGGCCCCAAGCGACGACGGCGATCAGAAAGATGCTCACAAAGTCGATCTGGGTGAAGTCTCTAAGTAGTTCGCTGGTTTGAATCATATTAGAGCGGCTAGCCGCTAGCCTCGAGTTTCTAGCTTTCGGCATTCAGCTGTCAGCTGAAGGCTGATTGCCGACAGCTCAATTCCTAAAACGCGTCGACCAGATAGCCTTCGTTTTCCATGAAGCCGCGGACGGCCGGGTAGCCGAGCAAGGTGATGCGCCAGTGGTCGTCGGCCGTGAGTTTTACCAGGTTAACTTCCCGCAGCTGGTGTAGGGCGTGCCTGATCTGGCTGTGGGACAGCGGCAGCAGCAGCTCGAGCAATTCGGCCGGCGCGCCGTCGTGCAGCAACAAGGTGTGAAGGATGATAGACTCGGTGGTTCCGGCCGTGTGGGGCGCCACGGGCAGAGGCAATTGCGACCAGGGCTTTACCCAGACCGTGTAGCAATCGTCGGCCGGATCCATGGTGCGCTCGATTTCCCTCTTGGCCTCAGGCGTCACTTGCAGACATTCTCGCCACCAGGTCCAGGCGATCTTGGGTAGACCGCGGCTGTAAGCGGCCAGTTGCTTGACCAGAGCCCCTGCGCCATCGCCCTCGCCGAAGGCTTCCATCTTGCCCGGCGTGGCGTTGCGGCGGATGAGGTCGGCATAATCGGAGGCGACCATGAAGATAGCCTCGCCGTTGCCCGCGTCGCGGAAGACAAAGCGGCCGCCGTTAGTCCGGGCCAGCGTGGGCAGCCAGAATTGCAGCCGGTTGCCGTCGAGTGGCGCCAGAGTCAACGGCGTCGGCAACATGGCGTCTATTTGCAGCGCCTTCACCAGGTAAGCCCAGGCCCAACTATCGCAAGCCATCAGACAGCGCCGGCGGGTTGAGGCCAGCCAGTCCAGCAGGCGGCCGATCAGCGCCAGGCCATCGTGATGGCGCAGGTAGCAACTGCCCAATTTGGGGATGACGACCGGAGCCAGCGCGTCGCCCTTGATATTGTCGAGCCAGGCGTCGCCGCCGGACAATATCTCGGCCGGCGTCGGCGGGCCGACGATAGGCCAACCCTTGCGCCGGCCCAAGGCGGCTACCGTCCGGTCGACGTTGCTGCCCGGCGGACCGACGACCACCTTGATGCTGCGCTTCGGATCCCTGGTGAAGAACCAGTTGTGCAGCGCGCCTTGTAGGGCGATCACCATTTGCTCGAGGTCGGGCGCTGGGGCGGCTCGATTCAGCAGGTAGGGTGGTGCGGCGCTCAGGCGGCCGCGATCACGGCCGGCCCGGTAGGTTTCAGGGCGCAGCAAGCGCCGGGCCGCGGTCAGCCGGCCACGCACGACTTCGCCGGCCGGGGCGCTCGGCTTCGAGTAGTGATTCAACGAAATGTATTCCCAGATGGCCTTATAGACAGCCACTGGCGGTATCCTCTCTTCGATGTTGCCTGGGAATGATGAAGATGGTGCGTCTTACGCGGCGGGACTACCGCGAAAGGTCATCGTCGGCCGGGTTGGCGCTTGTGCCGCGCCCGGGCCATCTGACTCAAAGATCGCTCCGACCATCGTCTGCCAATATGGCGAAGATCATGAAGCCAATTGCAGAGCCAATGAAGGCGCCTAGCACGATGCCGCTCATAAAGGTGAACATACGAACCTCCAACAACGGGCAATCGCTCACTTGTCGACCGAACCATGCCTCGATCGATGAGCGTTATTGCATAGGGCAGGCCGCGCCTGACTAGATGGCCCGACGCGCCTGCCTTTCGGTCAAGGTCTACCGAATCGGTCGGAGGTCACCCTTGTTGGTCACGGCTACTAAAGCGCCATTAATCTCTGCGTAGGGAAATCGTATGGTGAGTTCTTATGGCAGGGGGACCGGGGCTAGGGATCGAGGATCAGGGACGTCGCAAGGCGACCGCTTCGCGAACGGGAATCAGCTGGACTCTCGCGACTCGTTGCTGACCACTAACCACCGTCCACTGACCACTGCCTGCTACAGCGTGGTTTCCAGCACGTGTATGCCGGAAGAGCCATCCGGCCGGGCTGCTTTGGCGGTTTCTATCTGGGGCGTGCCATCGGCTTCGGCGCAGCGCACTTCGAAGGTGTGATCGCCGGCTTCAAAGGGCCACTCGTAGCGCCAGATGACCCAGGTCGTCTCCGACAGGGGCGCCCGCAGTTGGGCTTCCTGCCAGGGGCCGCCGTCGACGCGCACTTCGACCTTTGAGATGCCCCGGTCGCCGGCGTAGGCGATGCCGCCGACGGGCACCCGCATTTGTCCGCCGTCGTCGACGATATGGTCGACGGCGACGGTGTCGACGACCGAGGTGGCTTTCACCCGGGCAACCTCGTCCCAATTGCGCTCGACCCAGTAGCCTTCCCGGTACTCATCAGTGACCTCGATGGCCGTGATCCACTTCGGCTGCTTCATGCCGTAGCGGTCGGGGATCCAGATGCGCAGCGGATAACCGTGACCGGTGGGCAGAGCATTGCCGTCCCATCCGTAGCAGAACATGATCCGCGGGTCGTTGGCGATCAGATCCAGGTCGACGGTCTCATAGAAGCCGTCGCCGCTGGTGATGAATAGGTAGCGGGCCGAATCTTGCAGGCCGGCGTCGGCCAGCACATCCTGGGCGCTGGCGCCGGTCCACTGGGTGGTGCTGATCAGGCCAGTGCCGACCCGGCCGGAGATGCAGGTCAGGGTCACGTATTGATGACGGGGCTCGTAGTTGTTCCTGATGTCGTCGATGGTCAGCATCAGCGGATTGTCGACCAGGCCCGTGATGGGCAAGATCCAGGTCGCGCCGTCGATGATGGTCGGCTCCGTTTCCAGAAAGACCTGGTAATGGTCCTTGATAGGCGTGTATTCCGGCCGGGTGCCGGGCACGGGCACCACGGGATCGTTGGCGTTGGGGAAGGGCGACTCTGAGCCGCCTTCGGCCTTGTGGGCCATGGTGCCGGCCAGGGCTTCCTCCTGTCGGCGGCGCTCGCTGGTGGCCAGAACGGCGCCCAGCCCGGCGCTGACCACGGTGACTGTCGCCGTGACCGCGCCCAGTTGCACCAGGAAGCGCCGCCGGCCGATCTTCTCGACCGAGCGGCGTTCGACCTCGTCCACTTCTTCCGCTTCCGAACCACCTTCAGTTGCCGCGGGCTCGACGACGGCCGCTTCTGCCGGCGCTTCAAAGCTCTCCAGGCGGCGATAAACCCAGCCCAGCGCCGCGCCCCAGGCCAGGAAAAGGGCGGCCAGAACCGCGGAATACAGGATGAGATTGGTCGTCGAGCTGTCGGCGGCCACGGTAATGGCGATGCTGGGCAGGCCGAATATGGCGCCCATGACCAGCCCGGAGAAGAGGCTAGGCTTGATCCTCCGGCCGCGCATGATCGCGAAGTAGACCGCTCCGGCCAGGGCGCCGCCCAAAACGAACATGACGATGGCCATGGCCCGCTCGGCCGTCTTGGCCGTGTCCACGACGCTGACGCCCAGAAAGAGCATGGTGTCGATCATCAGGTCGATGCCGAAAGTGACCACGTCGCCCGGCAGCTCGCGGGAGAACCAGTTGAACAATTCGTAAGGAACCAGCGGTAGGCCAAAAAGCTGGCGGCCCAAAAACATCAACCCGGTCAGGGCCGCGGTTAGCAACCCCCCGACAAGCGCTCCAGTTAATATGCCTAGTCTCTTCATGACTGACTCCTCCAAGAAGCTCTCAGCTTACAGCCTTCAGCATTTGGCTTCATCCTTCATCCTTCCACCATCATCCTTCCGCCAACAACGTCTGGATAACGGCTTCGGTCTCTTCATATGCGCCCTCTCCGATATGTGTATAGCGGATATGGCCGATTTTGTCCAGGACATAGCGGGTAGGCCAGTAGCGTTGGTTGTAGGCCCGCCACGTCCGGCCGTCATTGTCGATGGCGATGGGGTAGGTGACGTCCAGACGCCCGGCCGCTTCTATCACGTTGTCGACATCTTCTTCGTAGCTGAATTCGGGATAGTGGACGCCGATCACGGTCAGTCCTTCATCGCCGTACTTATCATGCCATCCCCTGACCCAGGGGATCACCCGCTGGCAGTTAATTCAGCCAAAGGTCCAGAACTCGACTAGGACGACTTCGCCCCTGAGCGAGGCCAGGTTGAGCGGCCGGTCGGTGTTGAGCCAGACCTCGTTGGCGATGTCAGGCGCGGGGCCCAGATCGGGCAGGATGACGGCCGGCTGGGGTGTGGGCGTTTCTGGTGGCGTTTCGGTAGGTCTGGCGGCCGGGACGGGTGCTTCGGTTGGCGCGGCGGTCGGATAGCTCGACGGTTCAGCGTCGGCAGCCGGCTCCGAGTCAGCAGCACAGGCGGCCGAGACCAGGGCGATAGCCAGAAACACGGCTGTTTTGAGCGGAAGTGGGATCGACATAGCTAATTATATCTCCTGGTCTCAGAGAATATCGAGGTGAGATTACGGCCGGGTTGAGTAAATCTTACAGAAGTATTACCGGCTGAGGCAACTGGGCGCCGCCCTTATCGCCTCCATTGAGCCCTGCCACCTGGCTGAAGAGCAGAAACTACAACATCCTATCGCGCCAGAACTTGAGCGGGCCGGCAAAGGAGTCTAAAATTGACTGGAAAGGGCAACGCTCCAAAGAAATCCAGTCTGGTTGGTTTGAACCGATATCATCTGCCGCATTTTGAGATGAGCTTCTCTGAATACCTGACCTCGGCCGTGAACACGCTAGCCTCTGTCCCACCATCCAGGCTGGCGGCCGTCATGAGCGGCGCGGTCGGTTTCCTTGCAGCCTTTGCCTTGCTCCCCGGTGCGGATTCAGATGCCCCGGCCGGCAACCAGCAAATCATCGTTTGGGCTGGGTCGCTAATTACCGCCTTCCTGGCCTCTCAGCTGGCGGCCTACCTCCTGCGCATCGCCGAGCATCGCCCTTCATGGCCCAATCTCAGCTCGCCCCGGAAACTGGCGGTAACCTTGATCCTGGCCCTCGTCTCGGCTGGGATCGTGCTCGGCCTTATGCTCCTGGTTAGCTAGCCTTCCAGGGAGTGCCTCCCCGCCCACGCCCGGCCGCACGATCACGCCAAAAGCACATCCTGGTAAATCTACTGGCTCTCAACCTGGAGTAGGCGGCCGCCTGCTAGAATAACCGCTGCTGCCGCGCTGTCCCGTGGTATCGGCGCAGGTCCTTCTCAAAGGTGAGCAGATACTCGGCTGACTTATCCCGACTGCCCCCAATCGGCGTTGCGTTGACGAGCCTGAAACCCTTTGCCGTCCATGCATCGATGATCGTGTCCATCATCCCTGGGCCCATCACGGAATTCCAACTCTTAACGTTGAAACTATGCCCAATGGCTCCGGCGGGAATCTTCACTGTTTTGATGATCTTTGGCACGGCGCTGGTCCTATGGAAAACGATGATGCTCACAAGCCGACTTGGTCCATGTATCATACTGACTTCGGCCATCCCCGCCGATAGCACTATATACCCATGGCCGCGCTCGCCCCTTCGTCGCCAGCCGACAAATCTCGTGGCCGGCCCTTATTTGCGGAGCTGAGTTTGGCTGCCGGGCAATTTCCTTCGTTATGTCTAAAACACTTGACTCTGGCCCCCCGCCAGTACTATAGTACTACCCGCCTGTGCTAACAAACCGCCATAGGAGGGTCCGGACATGATGGATTCCACAGCGCCATTGGGGGTGGTGGCCATCTTGTTCGCGGCGGGAGTCATATTGCTTATGGTGCGCGAGGTCGCCTTCGCCATCTGGGAAGCTGTCCCTGATTGGTTGAAGCTATCAATGGTTGTTGTCATTGTGATCGGCATCGCCATACTGGCCAATAATCTGCTGAATTGACAGTTGGCCCGGTTCGCCGGCCGCCATCAGATTGATCGTTTTCACAGCTCCATACAAACTCGCCTCGGCCGTTCAGCCGAGCGCCTGTGACGCCGTTTCCCTTTTGTTTCCAAATCGACAGCCGTAGCCATAGCCCAGGGGGCCGACTACCCCTGCCCAGTGCTGACTGGCGGCGACAGTTCTGTTGGCGGAACGTGAAAGAGAGGTATTTTTCCGGCCTTTTAACGCTCTTTTAGAATAGGTAGGCGCAGTAATCTGCGCCTTAGTTATTTCGCCAGTCTTGATTCATACACAGCATTTATCTGATATACGACAGGAGGTCGACATGCCGAAGGTATTGTTGATCGACGACGATCCGCACTTGCAGAATATATTGACCAAGGTCTTGGGCAAAAATGACTTTGAAGTATTTACTGCCGATGACGGCACCAGCGGTCTGCAGCAGGCCAAGCAGCATAAGCCGGACGTCATAATACTTGACATAATCATGCCAGGCATGGATGGTTTTGAAGTGGCCAAGCGGCTGCGCAGGGACCGTACGTGCGCTCACATACCGATCATGGTGCTGACAGCTTACGGCGCGACCTTTGCCAGGAGATCGGCCGCAGAGGCGGGCGTTGAGGACTTTGTCACCAAGCCTTTCAGCATCGACGATTTTCTCAAGCGATTGAAGGCCATGATAGCCGCTTAAAGAACGGCATGCGGAGTCGCACGGATCGGGACGATCGGACAGGATTTGTGGAATTGATGGGATGGGAGCAAAGAGCTTCGCCGGCAAGCAGGACACAATCCGCCCTCACTACATGAAGTTCATCAGCTGACCAGCGGCAGAGCGTGTGCCGCCTGGGGAGCCAGCGGTAGCCTCAAACACTATTTCGGACATCACGACGGTCGACGCCACTCAGCTTAGTGACCGTTACCGTGGAAGCAAGCAGAGCTGCTGTTTCCTTCCTGGCAGCTAATGGCCAATGGATTAGGGACATTGTTCACCGGGCAATTGCCCGGACCACGCTCTCCGAGTAGAATGCGCGCGCTGCGTCACGCTATGTGCGTAACGCTATGTGCGTCACGCTATGTGCGTAGCACACATTGGCAAGAAGGCACACGATTGGGCTTATGAAAGAGAATTGGGTGGATCGGCTGGCGCTCAGAGTGCGGCCGGAGATCGAAGAAACAAGTGGTTTGGACAGAGCCGGCCGGCTCCTGGACATCAGCGCGCTGCTGACAACGCTGCCACTATTGATCGTAAGTCTAATCTGGCTTGTCTGGCTCACCGACGTCGCCACCCTGGTTCAAAGCTGGCCGGAGCTTGTAGTCTATTTCATCCTCCTGGCCATTTTCACTCGCTATACTTTCGAACTACGGTTGCAAATGACGGCGTCGTTCTTCGCCTCCGCCAGCGGTACCCTGGAACCGATGGTAGCCTGGTCCGGCGCCTTAATCTTCGGCCCATCGGTTCTATGGATATACATCATTCTTTCAAGCGTCATCTACGTTAATCGAATCCGCCGCGAAAGCAGCATAGACTATCGCTGGAGTTTATTCCGGAATTACGTAAGTGATTTAACCTTCACCATCCTTGGCACGCTGGTAGGCTTGACCGTTTACCAATGGTTAGGAGGCGTGCTGCCATTCCCTGGCCTGCAGACCTCATACTTCTGGGCGGCGCTGGTTGGCTCACTGGCCTATTTGGTAACTGTCTCAATTCTGATAATTCCCTTTGCTCGCAGACTGATTGCGATATACGCTGCTTACCAGGGCGAGATCGTCACCAGGCCTCTGGCAGTTATCCGCTTTCTGTTTCTTGGCATCAACATGTCCTATGTGGCCTTGCCGTTCGCTATTCTGGCCGCGGGCCTTTACGGCGACCATGGATTGGGCGCCTACCTGTTCTTCATGATCGCCGCCTTTTTGTCGGCCGTGTTGGCCCACCGCCTGAGTCAATCCGCATCCCACAGCGAGCAGCGCTCTAAGGAGTTGGCTGTCCTGGAGTCACTGGGGCGATCGATCATCGACGCGCCGCCGGATGACCCAAATGCGCTGCCCGAATTGCTGAGCGAGCATTTGGCCGGCATGTTGCCGCGGTCGCTGCTATATATTTGGCTTGATCCGGATACGATCCTCTATCAGACCGAGACCACATCTGAATTCCCTGAAACTGACAAGGCGCGGCAACTGGCCCAGAAAGGATCGCAGCCATATTACCAGCTTTCTCAAGTGCGCCTGGCCGAGGAACGGTTGGGCCGGATCACGCGCAAGGGTTTAATCGTGCCCGTTGTGGCTGAGGACGGCGAGATTCGCGGCGGCATCTATGTCCTCAAGCGAGAAGATTATGGCGACGTGATGGATTTCCTGCCGGCCGTCCAATCATTGGCCGCCCAAATAGCCTCCGCCCTGCGCCGGGCCGAGGTGTACGAACAAACCGTGCAATCGGTGAAAATGGCTCGGGAACTTGAAGTGGCCGGAGAGATTCAGGCGACGTTCCTGCCAAACAGCCTGCCTGATGTGCCCGGTTGGGAAATCTCAGCCGCCCTGGAACCGGCGCGCCAGACATCTGGCGACTTCTATGACTTCGTGGACCTGGATGGCGGTCGGATAGGCATCATCGTCGCCGACGTCGCCGACAAGGGGACCGGCGCGGCCCTATACATGGCCCTCAGTCGCACCCTCATTCGTACTTACGCCATGCAGCATCCCGACCATCCGGAAATGGCGCTACAGATGACAAACGAACGAATCCTTCAGGACACGGAATCGGATCAATTCGTGACCGTGTTCTTCGGCGTTTTAGACGCGTCGAATGGCCAATTGACCTACGCAAACGCCGGGCATAATCCCGCCTATTTGATAAACAACGGCCGCAATGTTGCACCGCAAGAGCTGAGTCGCACCGGCATACCATTGGGCATGTTTCCCGAAATGGGTTGGCGGCAGAACGTGGTTCAGATGAACCCCGGCGATATCCTGATCGCTTATACTGACGGCGTCACGGAGGCGCAAAATGTTGATGGCCAGGAGTTCGGCGAAAAGCGCCTGCTGGACGCCGTGGATGAAGGCATGTTGGCCGGCCGGGCCGTGCGAGATATGGCTTCGCTGATCTCCCTTTCCGTCCACGAGTTCGCGGGCGAAGCACCCCAATTCGACGATATCACGCTGATGCTTGTACAGCGATCTCTAGATGGGCAGCGACTGCCGGGTCGGTAGCGACCGTCAGATCGGTAGCGACCACCAGATCGGTAGCGACCGTCAGATCGGTAGCGACCGTCAGATCGGTAGCGATTACCGAATCAATCGTTGGCAGAGACAGGAAGGCCAGAAGGTGGATGGAGGTATAGACCATGAATGTAGCCCACGGTGGTGAGTTGGTGGCCCGAGCCTTAGCGGCCCAAGGCATTTCGACTATTTATACCTTGTGCGGCGGGCACATTGCGCCCGTCTATGATGGCTGCTTGAACCACGATATCGACATCGTCGACTTTCGCCACGAGCAAGCGGCCGCCCACGCGGCCGATGCCCATGCCCGGCTGACTCGAAATGTCGGCGTCGCCTTGGTGACGGCCGGGCCGGGAGTCACCGACGCCCTGACTGGCGTGGCCAACGCCTACCAGGCCCGCAGTCCACTGGTATTGCTGGGTGGGGCGGCGCCGCTGAAGACCAAGGGCATGGGCGCCTTGCAGGAGATCCCCCAGACGCCCCTGTTCGAGACGATCACCAAGGCCAGTTTCACCGTCGAGCAGACGGAGGCCGTTCCCGAGCGCCTGGCCGAGGCCTTTCGCCTGGCTTTGAACGGTCGGCCGGGGCCGGTTTTCGTCGAACTTCCGTTCGATATTTTGTTCAACGTGGTCGACGCCCCAGAGGTTGGGGCCCGTTTTGAGCGAGAAGCGCTGATGCCCGACGTGGCCAACCTGCGGCGTATTTTCGAATTTCTGCGAGCGGCCGAAAAGCCGCTGATCATCGCCGGCACGCAAGTTTATTGGGACGAGGGGCACGACGCGCTGCGGGCGTTGACCGATCAAACGGGTATCCCGGTCTTCACCAACGGCGCCGGCCGGGGCACGCTGCCCATGAACCATCCCCACTGCTTCAAAGCCTCCCGCTCGGCGGCCTTGAAGCAGGCCGACGTGGTGCTGCTCATCGGCACGCCGTTGGACTTCCGTTTGAAGTACGGCAAGAAGGACTGGAACCCCGAGGCTAAGTTGATCCAGGTGGAAAATGATGCCCAGGAGCTGAACCATAACCGGCCGGCCGATGTGGCCCTGCTGGCCGACGCCAGATTGGTGCTTGAAGCCCTGGCCGAGGGTCTTCAGGGCATCCGCTATGATGCCTGGCTGGCCCAGGTTCGGGCGTTGGAAGAGCCGAAGACGAGCCAACTGGCCGATTGGCAGGCCCTGGACGACGTGCCCGTCAATCACTTCCGCTTCGCAGCGGCGGTCAACGACTTCCTGAATGAGGAACTGATCGTAATCGGCGATGGTGGCGATATCGTCAGTGCCTGCGCCAAGGTCGTCGAGTTGACCCGGCCGGGGCAGTGGTTGGATCCTGGCCCGCTAGGCTGCCTGGGCGTGGGCGCGCCCTTCGCCATCGCTGCCCAACATCTGCATCCGGAGAAGAAGGTGTTGATCGTCAGCGGCGACGGCTCCTTCGGCCTGAATGGCTTTGAATTCGATACCGCCGTCCGCTTTGGCTACCCCATCGTCAGCATCGTCGGCAACGACGCCGGCTGGGGCCAGATCCGCGGCCCGCAGAAGTCGATGGTCGGCGCCGAGCGAGCGGTGGCCACTTCCCTGGCCCCAACCCGCTATGACAAGGTAGTCGAAGCCCTGGGCGGTTTTGGCGAACACGTAGAGCGGCCGGATCAAATCGTCGCCGCCCTGGAGCGCGCCTTTGCCAGCGGCCGGCCGGCGTGCATCAACGTGACGTTGGACCAGGAAGGAATGACCAAGACCGGGGCTAGCTCACCGTATATCGTCTGATCAATCGCGATCGGCCGGTAGGGTGGGTCATCGGAGTTGGCTCAAGCCGGCGCCCGGCCGGGAGCAGATTGGCGCCCGCCATATGGACCCCTCGAACGTTAGACAGGCTCAAGTTAGGGAAAAATAGGCCATAGGTCCCATTTACATACTCGAGGTAATGATCGATAATGCTGAGTAGATACGAGTCTATTCCCTATATCCTCTTCCCACTATTTTTCAAAGGCCCGGCTCTGCCGGGCCTTCCCCTTTTTTTGGCAAAAACGCCGCCAACAAGATCGTACAAAACGCACCTCGCCGGTCGCCCCTTCCTGGCCTACGCTTCGAATTACCTGGAGAGTTGCCATGCGTCGGTTCGCTATTCGCCAATCACGGTTTGCGGTCGAGGACCATCTTGTCTGTGCCTTTGCAAGAATGCATGATTTGGTAATTTGAGATATGTTAGTCAGCCAGGTGTTTCCGACTTTCTGCCATATCTACTTGAAGGAATAACTCATGTCTCTTGATCCCAGTTTGTTAAGCACTGTTCGTTGGCGCTGCATTGGCCCTCCTCGGGGCGGGCGCGTCGTCGCCGTCTCCGGACACCCGGCGAATCCGGCCGTCTTCTACTTTGGTGCCTGTGCCGGTGGCGTGTGGAAAAGCGATGATGCCGGCCAGTATTGGCGAAATATCTCCGACGGCTACTTCAAAACGGCCGCCATCGGGGCCATCGCCGTTGCCCCCTCAGATGCCAACGTTATCTATGTCGGCACCGGCGAACACACGATCCGTATTGACGTTTCTCATGGAGATGGCGTGTACAAATCCACCGATGGAGGGGATAGCTGGCGCAATGTCGGGCTGACCGACACGCGCCACATTGCCAAGATTCGTATTCACCCACAGAATCCTGACCTCGTCTATGTGGCTGCCTTGGGCCATGCATTTGGACCTAACGAAGAGCGCGGTGTCTTTCGCTCTCAAGACGGCGGGCAGAACTGGGAGAAAGTGTTACATGTTAGCGACAAGGCCGGCGCAGTTGATCTGGCCATGGATTCCAACAACCCTCGCATCCTATACGCGTCCATCTACGAGACCTATCGCCACTTCTGGACCCTCTCCAGTGGCGGACCAGACAGCGGTCTCTACAAATCGACGGACGGCGGCGATACCTGGCAGAAGTTAAGCGACAACAAAGGCTTCCCGAAGGGGATCAAAGGCAAAATCGGGGTCGCCCTTTCTCCCGCCAAAACGGGGCGCGTCTGGGCGCTTGTGGAAGCCGAGGAGGCTGGCCTTTACCGCTCTGACGATGGTGGGGAAAGCTGGCAAATGCTGACCGATAAACGGGAATTGCGTGTCAGGCCCTGGTATTACTGTCACGTGTACGGCGATCCTCAGGACGCCGATACAGTTTACGTGTTGAATCTACGGATGTGGAAGTCTACCGACGGCGGAAAGAACTTCTCTGAAATCAGTACGCCACACGGGGACAATCACGATTTGTGGATCAATCCGGATAATCCGCAAACTATGATTGAGGGCAATGATGGCGGTGCTTGCGTTTCCTTAAACGGTGGTGCGTCATGGTCTTCGATTTACAATCAATTGACGTCTCAGTTTTATCATGTCGCCGTGGACAGCCAGTTCCCCTACCGGGTGTACGGCACCCAGCAGGACAATTCCAGCATCAGCGTACCCAGCCGGACAGGGGAAGGCGCCATTACCTGGGCACACTGCTATCCCGCCGGTACAGGTGAAAGCGGCCATATCGCCGTCAACCCTGAGAATCCGGATATCGTCTTCGTTGGGGCAATCGGCAGCTCGCCGGGCGGCGGTGGTCCACTGCAGAAGTACGATCATCGTACCAAGCAAACCAGCCTGGTGACGGTATGGCCGGAAAGCATGGACGGTTGGGGGGCAGCTGAATGGAAGTATCGCTTTCAATGGACGTACCCGATTCTTTTCTCGCCCCACGATCCCAATATTCTTTATGCTACCGGTAATATAGTCTTTCGCTCGACGAATGAAGGTCGCAGTTGGGAAGCCATTAGTCCTGATTTGACGCGCGCCGACCCAGACAAATTAGTGGCTTCCGGTGGCCCGATTACAAAAGATACCACGGGCGCAGAGAACTACGCCACGGTCTATGCTTTCTCTGAATCGCCGCACGAAGCCGGCGTCTTTTGGGCCGGCTCTGACGATGGTCTGGTTCATATCTCTCAGAACGGTGGTGAAACGTGGGAGGCCATCACGCCTGAACAGCTGCCGGAGTGGACGCTGATTAGCATGATCGAACCTTCGCCTCACGACCCGGCTAGCGCTTATCTAGCGGCGACGCGCTATAAGCTCGACGATCCCCGCCCCTTCCTTTATAAGACAAACGATTACGGCCGTTCCTGGGAAAAAATAGTCAGCGGCATTCCCGACGACGACTTTACTCGAGTCATACGGGAAGATCCGGCCCAGCGAGGACTACTATATGCCGGTACGGAGACTGCCGTTTACGTCTCGTTTGATGATGGCGCCACCTGGCAGGTGTTGTCGGGCAACCTACCAGTTGTGCCGATTTATGATCTGGTCGTGAAAGAAAATGATCTAGTCGCCGCCACACACGGCCGCTCCTTCTGGATTCTCGACGACCTGACGGCGCTGCATCAGCTGGTGAATCTCCAGCCCGTCGGCGGGGCCGCGCTTCTGAAACCTAGGGACACACACCGGCTGCCGATCCCCATCTTTGCCCGGCTTTTTGAGGCGCCTGAAGACAGCAAACAGTATCACGTCACCTTGGGGGTGAATGCAACCTATTATGTCCGTAAGTCGGAGGCTGGCGAACGGCTTTATGACTTCCTCGATGCGGGAGAGGATCCGCCCGAGGGCGTGGTCATCAACTACTACTTCAAGGAGAAGCCGGCCGGGGAGGTGACCCTAACGCTGCAGGACGCCAGCGGCGATGCGATTCGAACATTCTCAAGTCAAAAGCCGGTAACCGATGACGAAGATGGCGACACACCAAAAGAACCGATCATACCGGCCGAAGCTGGTATGAATCGTTTTGTTTGGAACATGCACTATCCGGATGCGACTCGAATCAAAGATGATAAGTCCGTTCCGGTGGATGGGCCTATGGCCTCACCGGGAAAATACCAGGTGCAACTGTCGCATGGCGAGGATTCGTGGGTGGCCGACTTCAAATTGCTCAAGGACCCTCGAGTAACGGCTTCACAAGCCGACCTCGACGCGAAGTTTGAGCTGCTTCTTCAGATTAGAGACAAGTTATCACAGGCGAACGAGGCGATTAACCAGCTGCGCGATGTCCGGGAACAGGCGGATGGCTGGCTGAAGCGCCTGGCAGACAGGGACGAATTGATCCAGGCCAGAGAGGCGGCCGAAGCGCTGATAGCGGCGCTAACGACGATTGAAGAGCAGCTTGTCCAGACCAAAGCGCTAACAGACAGTGACTTCATGAGTCTTGAAGCGATGCCAGTGAATAGACTGTCCGAACTACCCAACGTCATGTCTAGCGCCGACACGGCGCCTACCCGGCAGACGTTCGAAGTGTTCGATCACCTGTCGTCACGGATCGACGAGTTGCTGACTCAATTTCAAACCGTTTTAGACCATGACGTGGTGGCATTCAACCGCCTGGCGCAGCAAGCTGACGTTCCTGCGATTGTCATCTGGCCATCGTGATACGAGACCGAAGCTTCCTTAACATTACTATAGCCGATCTAGTCGCCCGTCTTGCTTACCAGATGGGCAAGACACCCCTCTTGCCCATTTTTGCTGCCAGCCTGGGAGCCAGCGACGCTTTCTTGGGAATCATCGTCTCCGTTTCCACGCTTACTGGCATGATCCTCAAGCCCTTTATTGGCATTCTTTCAGACCGATGGGGCCGGCGATTGTGGCTCTTGGTAGGAACGGCCTTTTTTGCCCTGATGCCCTTCACTTATTGGCTCGTTCATACGCCAACACAGCTGTTCTTGGTGCGGATTATCCATGGTACGGCTACGGCTATCTACGGGCCGGTGACGCTGGCCTATGTGACAGAGCAGTCGCCGGGATCGAAGGCTGAGCGGCTGGGTTGGTTTGGCATGGCCCGTAGCGCCGGCTACATCGTCGGCCCGGCGCTGGCCGGATTTATGCTGCTAAGGATGCAGCCCGCGGCCGTTTTCACGGTTATCGGACTATTGAGTGCGGCCGTTTTCCTACCCATTCTTGCCTTACCCGAGTCTAGACCCTCGCGGGATTCCAATGGCAAACGCTCCTCGCTTAGATCCCAAGTACAAAATGCGGTTCGTGCCTCTAGCCGGACGCCGGCTGTTTGGCTGTCGGGTGGGCTAGAGGCGATGGCCTTTATCGCCTTGTACGCGACAAAGGCGTTTATGCCCCTGTATGCTTTGTCAATCGGCATCAACGTAGCCGTCGTCGGCCTCTTTTTTGCCCTGCAAGAAGCGCTGTATATGATCTTGAAGCCGCTTGGCGGCCGCTTCGGAGATCGCCTGGGTTACTTGTGGGCTATCTGTCTGGGGATGTTGCTGTTAGGTATGACCTTGCCCCTGCTCCCTTGGACAAAGACCAGCCTCACTTTGCTCGCGCTGGCCGGTTGCATGGGTTTGTCCCAGGCTGTCATTTTCCCGTCCACGACTGCGCTCGTGTCAGCCCAGATCGACGGCCGTAATCTGGGCGCGGGTATGGGCATGATCGGCGCGCTGCGAAATGCAGGTAAAGTGCTAGGGCCGCTACTGGCAGGCTTACTCATCAGGCAACTCGATTTCGGCATGACCTTCAATGTGTTAGGAATCATCTTGCTTTTAGGCGCGATGTTTGTGTTCGAGAGGGCCCTCAAACAGCGCAGGTTAGAAAGAGGGCTTTCCAGCCCGGTTTGGGCCATTATCGCATCGGACCGAAAGCCCGTGAAAGTGCGGCAAGCAGGCGCGGTCAATGGCAAAGGTAGCCCCGCTCCCGGAATTGGCTACATCAGAACAGAGTCTCCGTCGTCAGAACCTTTGGGACACAAAGGGGGTAAGCTAGGTGCGGCCGATAATCGAAGAAAAGGGCAGATAGCGCAGACAAGCTAGTCATAGTAGTCAGTAGACGCTGGGGCTGCTTCACCTACAATATCGGCATCGACTTGCAGCGTTCACGAAGGAAGAAGAAGAGCGCGCTTGCATGAGAGACCTGAAGAGACAATTCTTGCTTGATCCAGAGGTAGTGTTTCTCAATCATGGTTCTTTTGGAGCCACGCCTCGACCTGTGTTTGAGAGTTACCAGGACTGGCAGCGGCGGGTCGAATGGGCGCCGGTGCAGTTTCTCGACGACCAGATGCCGGAGCTATTCGAGGCCGCCCGGCAGCCGCTGGCCGACTTTCTCAAGGTCGCGGCCGAGGACGTGGTCTATATCCCAAACGCTACCTTTGGCGTCAACGTGGTCGGCCGGTCGTTGACTTTGGGACCGGGTGACGAGGTACTGACGACGGATCATGAGTATGGGGCCTGCGATCGGGCCTGGCGGTTCTTGAGCCAGAAGCGCGGCTTTAACTACCTTCGACAACCTATCTCGTTGCCTGTCCGCACGGCCGAGGAGATCGTCGAGGAATTCTGGGCCGGGGTCACCGAGAGGACCAGGCTCATCTTCATTAGCCACATCACTTCGACCACCGCGCTGCGGCTGCCGGTCGAGCGAATCTGCGGTCGCGCGCGGCAGGCGGGCATCTTGACACTGGTCGACGGGGCTCATGCGCCCGGGCAGATTCCGCTGGACCTGAACGAGATCGGCGCCGACTTCTACGTCGGCAACTGCCACAAGTGGCTATGCGCGCCCAAGGGATCGGGCTTCATATTTACCCGGCCGGAACGTCAGGCATTGATCGAGCCCCTGGTCGTCGGTTGGGGCTGGGAGCCGCAACGGACTTTCACCTTCGGCAGCGACTACCTGGACTACCTGCAGTGGCTGGGTACCAGCGATCCGGCCGCTTACCTGGCCGTACCAGACGCCATCCAATTCCAGGCCGACAACGATTGGCGAACTGTGCGCGATGAGTGCCAGGCGCTGCTCAAAGAGGCGCTGGCCCGGATCCGGGAAGTGACCGGATTGGAGGCGCTTTATCCCGACGACGCCGGCTTCTACCAGCAGATGGCCGTCGCCACCCTGCCACCTGAAGCCGATCTACCGGAGCTCAAACGACGGCTGCTGGGCGAATACCGGATCCAGATCCCATGTCTCAAGTGGGCAGATCGCCAGCTCATACGCCTGTCAATCCAAGGCTACAATGTGCCGGCGGATGTTGATGCCCTGATAAGGGCGCTGGCGACTCTGCTCGGCCGGAGCGCCAAATAAGAGCGATCTCTCTGGAGCCAGGCACTCTTGAGGGAGCGGCGCTGCTGCGACGACGAGATGGATTGTGAGTAAGGAGGGACGGCTAGGATCGGGTCAGTCCGTAGAAGCGGCTGGCTCGATCGCCAGCAGCCGCCCGTCCTGCAGCAAATAGGGCGCTCGATCTGGATAGTGGGCCTGGAGCCGGGCATTGCTGGCGTGACCCTGATCCCGGGCATAAATGATCCGGCCGTCCAGCCAGGGCGTGTTGCCGATGAAGTAGTTGCCATATTCCTACCAGTCGCCGTTGCTCTGGCCGACGAAGACCAGCGCCTGCTCGTCGATGGCGGCCTCGACGGCGGCCAGGTCCGTCCTGCCTACGAAGTTGTAATCGGTGAGGTCAGGCAATACGTTGGGCAAGTAGACTAATAAACCGCCCGCGATGAAAGCGGCCACGATCAATCCGACGGCCCACCGGCCGGCCCGGCCGCCGATCCAATCGCCAGTCACCTGGATCCCGCGGGCCACCAGGAGCAGAAGAGAGGGCAGCGCCGCATAGAGGTAGCGCGGCCCGTAGGCGACGCCATCCGCCCAATAGAAGATATGGATGACCATCAGGGCGACGGCCGTGGACAGGAACAACCAGTCGGATCGCCTGGCCCGGCCGCCTGCGAAAACGATCCAGGCAAAAGCCAGCGTGAAGAAGGGCAACCAGCCGAACATGTGGGCTGATAAATGGCGCCAATTGCGCTCCAGGTTGAAGACGCCCCGGGCCGGGGTATGGCCGCGCGGCGGCTGGAGCGGATCGTGCTGCCAGACCAATATC
>CP070688.1:2930503-2934487 GCA_020353135.1 Chloroflexota bacterium | reverse complement strand
TGCTGGCCGCGCCGTTGATCATGACCCTGGCAATTGGGCTGATCACAGGAACCTTGTTCGGGGACGACGGGGGCGGCATCAGCGACATTCCGGTCGTCATCGTGGACAATGAAGAAGGAGCCGTCCTGGGCGCCGAGCTGATGGAAGCGTTTAAGGCGCCGGGCAGGGAGGATCTTTTCCTGGTCAACACCAGCAAGGACGAGGACGATGCCCGCCAGCGGGTGGACGAGGCGGAGTTCGCCGCGGCGGTGATCATCCCGGCCGGCTTCTCGGCCGGCATCATTCCCGATTACGATACGGGCATCGTCACCGGCGAGCCGATCCCGATCGAGGTCTATACCGATCCGGGGCAGCCGTACAGCGCGGGCACCGTCATTTCGGTCGTTACCCAGTATATGAACGTAATAGACAAACTTGTCGCAGGCGGCATTGTCGCGGTCACCCAACTTAGGGAGAACAATCTTATCCCGCCTGAGGAGACGGCCCGTTTCGCCGAGGAAACGGTTGGCCGCATGGTTCAGCAGGTGGATAGCCAGTTGATCGTTCTGAAGGCCAGCGACATGAGTCAAGCCGAGGAGGAACCGCTCAATCCCATGTTCGTCGCCGCCAGCGGTTTTGCGGTGTTCTTCCTGATGTTTACGGTGACTATGGGAGGGCGCAGCATACTGCAAGAGAGAGAGATGGGCACGCTTTCGCGCCTGATGGCCACGCCGACGCGAGCCGGCCAGATTCTGGGCGGCAAGACGCTGGGTATATTCCTGGCCGGTTTCTTGCAGGTTACCATTCTCATCTTCGCGACGGCGATGCTGCTCGACGTCAACTGGGGCGATCCGCTGGCCGTGGTAGCCCTGATCGCGGCCACGGCCGCGGCGGCCACAGGTTGGGGTATTTTGCTAGCCGCAGTGGCCACGACGGCGACACAGGTCATCACCCTGGGCGGCGCGCTGGCGCTCATCTTTGGCATCCTAGGTGGAAATCTGACCATGAGCGTCGCCGAAACGGGCATCATGGCCTCGCTGAGCAAAATAACGCCTCATGCCTGGGCCATCGACGGCCTGGAACAGCTGGCCAGCGGCGGCGACATGGCTGACGTAATGGTCAACATTGCCGCCTTGCTATTGATGATGGCCGTGTTATTCGCCATCGCCATCTTCGCCTTCCGGCGCACCCAGCGGGCGAGGATCTAAATAATCAGAGAGAACGGTGAAGGCGACCTCTTTCGGCCGCCAGGTTACCGTTTCTGAAAGAATAAAAGGACTAGCCATGAGAAGAATTACGGCAATTGCCTGGAAAGACGCTTTGATTCGCTTCTCAAGCCCAGGATCCCTTATGCAATTCCTGATCCTGCCGGTGATATTCACCTTCCTGTTGGCAGAATTCGTGTATGGCGGCGGCGAGGAAGCGCCGATCGATCTACTAGTGGTGGAAGAGGATGGCAGCGCGACGGCCGTGGCGGTGCTGGACGAGCTTAAGGCGTCTGAGGCCATCGTGGTCGTCGAGGTCGATCGCCAGGAAGGTGAGGAACGTTTCGCCGACGAGGATGCGCCAGCGCTGTTGATCATCCCGGCCGGTTTCGAAGCAGCGGTTCTGGACGGTCAAATAACGGAGGTCGAGCTGCGCAAACAGGAGGGCGATATGGATGCCAACGCCGTGGAGCAAACGGTGATGGCGGCCGTCGGTACGGTCGGCCGGCCGTTGAGCGTGGCCCAGACCAGCGTGCTGATCGCGGCCGGCGTCCAACCCTTTGGCAATGAGACAGAGCATCAGGCTTACTTCGCCGATAGCCTGGAAATGGCCCAGGAGCAACTCGCCTCGGCACCGGCCAGGGTGGAGGTGACCCAGAAAGAGGATATAGATGCTGCGGCCTCCTTCGCTTCGGCCGGCCAACTTGTCACCTGGGCCTTCATACCCAGCCTGGGCATCGCGGCGACGGTGTTTGTCTTTGAGCGCGTTCAGGGCACAATGCGGCGCCTGGTGACGACGCCCACGAGGTCGTCCAGCTTCCTTGGGGGCACGATCTTCGGCCAGTTTACGGTCAACTTCATCCAGATGCTGATCCTCGTCGGCTTCGGCATCTGGGTGATGAACGTAGATTGGGGCCAGTCGCCGGAGGCCTTACTGGTGATGCTGGTCGCCTTCGGCCTGGCCACCGTGGCCTTCGGCACGATGCTGGGCACTTTTGTAAAGACCCAAAGCCAGGCCGGCAACCTTTCGCCCGCTTTGGGCATGCCCATGGTTTTGTTGGCCGGATGCTGGTTTCCGATCGACATGTTCCCCGATACGGTAGCGACCATCGTGCACGTCCTGCCCACGACCTGGGCCATGCAGGGGCTGACCGATATCATCCTGCGCGGCCAGGGATTGGAGGGCATCGCATTAGAGGCGGCCGTGCTGGTCGGCTTCGCGGTCGTCTTTTTCGCCGTGGGCGTTTTCCGCTTTCGCTACGAGTAGGGAACAATCAGAACTCCACATGGACTCTCTCTGGACTGATAACCGCACTCGACCGGCTGCTTAAGGTAACTGAAGCCGAAGAGTGGATCGACCATGTCCGTTGGTTGAATGATTGGCGAGGTAAGCACAGCGTTGGGTCACGAGAGTTGGAAACGATGAGGTCGACGTTCGGCCGGCAGCGATTAACATTCACCATGGCCTGGTCGATGGCCTAGCGAGGAGACGACGACGCGGATAGGCGCCAGGCGTCACTCCAGGATGAAGGCGGTGATTTCGTCCACCATCTTCTGCGCTCCATCGCCAAAGCCCATGGTCATGTGGTTGCCGGGAATTTGTACGTAGCGGCCGTTCGGCAGCAGCTTCACCGTTTCCATGGCCCGCTCTTTGGAGACCAGGGCCGGGCTGCCGGGCGGGCCAAAGGGGGCCGGGCCGTTCAAGAAAAGAACTGGCCGCCGGACCTGGCTCGCGATCCGGGGCCAATCTTCGGCCAGCACGCCGTCGGCCGCTTCGTCGATTGCGTTTGGGCTGGATCGAGGCTTGACAGTGCCGTCGGGCCGGATTTCGACGTCGGCGGTGTAGTAGCTTTCAAGGGCCGGATTCCACAAGCCGTCCAGGAAGGGCAATTGCTTCATGGCCTCGAGAAACACCTTCAAGGATGGTACGACCTTGTCCAGGCGGTCGATGGAGGGCTGGAGCATCGCTTTTGTATCAGGGTGAAGTGTACTCGGAGCGTCTATGCTCACTACCTTGTGGATCCGGTCCGGGTGGTTGGCGGCCAGGTAGTAGGAGAGGTAACCGCCGAAGGACCAGCCGCAAATCAGCGCCCGGTCAAAGGCTAACACGTCGAGCAGGGCCAGGATATCGGCCGCGTGATCGGCCATGGTGTAACCGCTATCAGGCTTGTCGCTAAGGCCGCGGCCGCGCAGGTCGGGGATTAGCAACCGGAACCTGGGGCTCAGGCCGACGTCGATCAGGCCGTCGAAGTTATGAGCGTTGGCGGTCAGACCGTGGAGCATCAGCAATGGGGGGTCGCCGCCAGGGCAGTCGCGGTAATGCAGTCTAATTCCGTTTACCTCGGCATATTGATCCGTCATGTGGCCTCCTGTGCAAGCTGACAGCATTCAGCTGTCAGCTTTCAGCCGCCATTGGCTAGCGAAGTGATATATGAGAGAGGGATCGACGTAGGTCAGGATTGGCGCGGCATCCTCTAGACCCTTCACAGCGGGCTCCTGACCTCTACAGTGTAATGGCGGCGCCAGACCAGGTCAACATTGATCCATACTGAACAAAGGTCAGTACTGACCTTTGCTCAGTACTGACCTTTGTTCAGTAGTGAAAAAGATTCAGTGTGGCACAAACGAGATATTAGTGTAAGCGTGGTTGCAGTCGAGAATCGGGGAGGTGGCTATGATTCTAGCGGTCTAAAGATAGGAGGCGTGATTCATGAAACAAGCAGAAGTATCAGCTAAAGCAGCGTATGCGGCGAATGGTACGCCAAAATTGAGCGCGGCCCGGCCGGCGGTTCGGGTTGAG
>CP070688.1:2927340-2930403 GCA_020353135.1 Chloroflexota bacterium | reverse complement strand
GGAGACGGTGGTGCCCGACCTTTCCGGCTTCGAGGACGGGCAGCGCATGAAGGGCTCATGGGCCAGGATCGACTCGGCGCGGTTCGAAATCGCGATTCACGATCCTGTCTTACAGACCGTCGCCTTCCAACGCATCGTGATCGACGAGGGCGGCACGCGGATAACCCCCCATTTCATGCGCTATGCCTGGCCGTCCGAGCTCGACCTCATGGCCCAATTGGCCGGTCTGGAGCGCCGCGAACGATGGGCCTGGTGGGACCGCTCGCCATTCACGGCCGGCAGCAAGAGCCATGTGTCGGTGTACGGGTGCGCGGGATAGTAGCCTGCCCTTGACACAGCGACGCCTCGCTGGCAGGGAGCGGCCGCCTGGCGCGAATCAACGCAGACGGAACGCTCGCCGGCCGATCAAGCCCAGTATGACGCGCTCCTGCCCAAAATGTAGACCCTCTTGCCGGCCAAACGCTTCGACCCGCTGTGATTCGAAGGTCCAGCGACCCCGTTGAACGAGACCCTAAATGGATCTTCCTTTGTTCGCAACGCCGAAGGTGACGAGCGCGGGTGGTGACGTGCCGCGATTTCGACCGCAACTTGCCATCGGTTTTATGGCCTTTCCTGGCCCCTTATCCTGACCGGCTCTTCAGGAGATTGAAGCATTCCCCTCTCCAGGTATTAAAACCATCTTGCCCCCTGTCATCTGGCGCTGGTATTCTTCGACGGCTTGTTTGATCTCTTGCAGTGGATATCGCGCCCGAATATCGGTTTTCAGGTCTGAAGCCACCAATTTCTGGGCCCGTCGCCACAGGAGCAAGCTCTGGATGAGATTCTTACCTTCGAGCCAGGAGACGATAAAATAGTTGTTTATGCGCTTCTTCTGGAAGACGAGCTGCTTCATATCCGCCTGTGCTGGTTCACCCGAGAGCAAGCCATAAATGATCACCTCGCTGCGTTCAGGCATCGCCTGTAGCAATTGTCTCGTTAGCGCCCCGCCTACCGCGTCAAAGGCCAGGTGCACATCGTATCGATGACATGCCTCTTGCAGTTGTCGCTCGAACTCAGAATGACGACTATTCAAGACGATAGACGCGCCCTGCTCCTTGAGCGACTCTACCTGCGCCTCCTGCCGGATGACGTCGACCACTTTTACGCCCTCGCGACTGGCCGCCTGGCTAACCAATCGGCCCATCGTGCTGGCGGCCGCCGTTTGCACAATCGCTTTGTGGCCGCCCTTTTTGACGATGTCCATCATGCCCATGACGCTCAGCGCGTTTATGGCCGACCCGGTAGCGCCTTGCTCAAGATCCACCGCCTTGTCCAGCGGCAGGACGTAGTCCGCGCTGGTAACCATGTATTCGGCCCAGGCGCCGTCACCTTCTTCCTGGTAGAAGCTTTTACTCACGCATTGAACCCGCTTGCCGTTCAGGTAACGGGCCATGAAACCGCTTCCCGCCTCGACTACCGTGCCGCAACCTACAATGCCGGGTACGACTGGCGTTGGGTTCTCAAAATAACCATATTCACCCTTGATGAACTCCAAATCGGCCGGGTGTATGGATGTCCCCGCCACTTTGACCAGAACCTCGTTCTTTCCCGGCCGGGGAACAGGACGCTTCTCCACACGCAATGCGTCAGCGCCGGAGTAGGAATCGAGCACAGCCGCGTACATCTCGTCAGGAATGTTTGCCGGTGCCATTTGATCTTTCCTCCCTTCAGTCATCTACCTTTCCACTGAAGCGTACCTTCGCCATGATCCAGCGCCTAACCCAGCTTACCCATAGGGGAAGGGCAACCGCTTCGCCTTAAGTCCAGTCCTTATTGGGAGCTGAGGGGGTTGATGAGCGCTTGGCTGCAGCCCGTCCAAATTGAGTTGCTAGTAGGCTTCGATTCCGAACCCCGTTTCTATCCTGTGCATGAAAAGCATAAAAGGGCAGGTAGCAGATGTCAAGTTAAGGAAATTGTTCACAATGACAGCTGTGGCGCTTTCGGGGAAATCGGGCCGCCAGGTTAAGGATCGTCCTCCATTCACGGCCGGCGACAAGAGCTATGTGTCGGTCCCGGGCTACGCTGAAGGCTGATTAAAGCTGATGACTGCATGCTTAAGACAGCGTCTGCCCGGAACAAGAACCCGCTTCGGCTTTCGTGCTTCCCACCAGAGATGAATAGTCGCATGTCTGAAGAAAGCCCAAGTTAGTTCTAACAGTTGGTCCCAACAGTTGGTTCCAACAGTTCCGCTATGGCCTGCGCCCTGACCCCGATAGTTATGGGGGCCAGGCCAGCCTGGCTCAATCCGGAGGAGCCGCCCAACCTCGCAGCGCCTGGCCCATGTCAAGGGCGATGTTTGGTTCAATTTCCCATTCGCCGGGGGCGGCGATCAGCAGTCCCTGCAGGGCGAACAGGTCTAGAGTCAGGGCCGCCAGCCAATACCGGCCGTCCTGGACCAGGCTGCCAGCCCGGTTTAGCTTGCGGTTAAGTGAACTGGCTTGCCGCTGGCTAAATACACCGGCTGCCTGGGCATCAGCCACCCCGGACTTCAGACGGTCTATCGTGTTCGATGGTTCATCACAGACGATCTGCATGTTGGACGGACCTGACGGTTCCTCGGCGGCGCTAAAACGCAAATGTGTTTCCTGTCCCTCTCCTGTTCTGTACAAGGGCTTGACCTGGTGGCCGTATCTTCGCGCCGCCCCAAAAAAGCTACGGCGACCATTGACCGTAGCTTACCCGAAAGGTGTCCGCAAAATGTCCGCAAAGCCAGGTCTCGCCTGCGGATCGTCTATTCTGCCGCTAGATTTGATAGGTGCTGCGTTACATCGGCCGCCTTGTCGTCTTGGCCACCCGCCAGAAATAAACGCTTGCTTTCCGCCAGGCATGAGGCCGCCTCATGCTGGCTCGAGCCAACAGGAACAGGCGCCACCGTTTTCTCAGCTATCCTGCCCAATACGCGCCAGGCTTCCCCTTCAACGGCGAACTGTTGAGATTCCCGGGCTAAATTGAGCGCTTCACTGGCAGCCGCTATAGCATCGGCCCATTTTTCCTGAAACAGATACGCCTCGGCCAGGCGAATGC
>CP070688.1:2924166-2927240 GCA_020353135.1 Chloroflexota bacterium | reverse complement strand
TACCCTCAGGCAATGCGGCAAATGCATCGTCTGTTGGGGCAAATACGGTGAACTGGCCTTCACCGCTCAGGGTTTCGGCCAATCCCGCGGCTTGTACAGCCGCAACCAATGTGGTGAATCGACCGTCTTCAACGGCGATGTCAACAATTGATTTCGCTTCCGCCATTTGTTCTTCAGCTTCTTCCATTGGCTCTTCGGCCGGCGCTTCTTGCGCTTCAGGAACAGGTGTGGCGGTCGGATCGGCCGCGGTGCTGCACGCTGCCAGAACCAAAGATAGTACAATGAATATTCCTAACCATGTAAAGCGTTTCATTTTTAGTCTCCTTTGACTTTCTATTACTTGATGTGTCGTTACTCAGTAAATCAGCCTGTCCAGCACAACGCCTTCAAGCGTAGTAGACTTAGGTCAGGGTGCTGGCAAGGCCCAAAGTGGCCACAATGAGGGCGGTGACCACTAGCCATGACGGCAACCCGGTACGGTTTTGACGTCCAACAATGCGCGCGTTTTCTGGCGCCTGGCCGTAACCCATGGCGTCCAGTTCGCGCCGCAGTTGCCGGCGGTAAACTTCCAGGTACTGCCTGTGTCTTTGTGATCTGTCCATAGAGTTCTCCTGTCCGATTTGGCCAATTAGCGATACGATTAGCCAGTTGTGATCATTAGCTTTGAATCTTTTGCAATCGGTACAGCAGCTGATCTTGCGCGCCGCTGAATTGGGCGAATAGTATTCTTGTGAACACCATTTGTCAAGATTTTGTACAAGTGTATTCAGCTTTGTCTAATTTTTGCAAAGCTTCCGGCTGTTTTGTGGATAGGTGTCGGCTGGTAGAAGGGCAGGTCATATGAGGAACAAGTGACGATAGTGAACTTGTGGTGGATTCGACGTGATTTGCGGCTGACGGACAATCGAGCGCTTCATGCTGCCATGGCCAGACGGGGAACGATTGTGCCCGTATTCATTTTGGATCCCGCACTGCTATCCTCGACCCATGCGGGTGAGAAGCGGATAGCCTTCCTGATGGGCGGACTAAAGGAGCTGGACACGGAACTGCGCGAACGGGGCAGCTATCTGGTCGTTAGACAAGGTCGGCCGCTTCAGCAACTTGCCAAGCTGCAACAAGAAACGAAAGCGAATGCCATCTTTGCAGAAGAGGATTTTTCGCCCTACGCTAGTCGTCGCGATCTTGTCGTTAAAAATGAATTGCGGCTGGAAGTAGTCGAAGGTCTAACCATCCATCTTCCGGAGATGATTTCCAAGTCCGATGGCTTGCCCTATACGGTCTTCACGCCCTACAGCCGGCGGTGGAAAGAACTTCCCTCCCCTGATCGGCAGAGCCTTCTCCCGGCGCCACAACGCATTCCAACGCCGATCGGCATTGAGGGTCTGCCAATCCCCGATCGGCCGCAGCTAACGGAAGCTGTGCCATTTCCACCAGGCGAACAAGAGGCCCAGCGCCGCCTAACGGCATTTGCTGCCGATAGCGACGCTCCAATCCGTCTATATGCTGATCAACGGAATCGCGTCGACCTGGATGGCACGTCTAGGTTGTCGCCCTATTTGCGCTTTGGTATGTTGTCTGCCAGGCAGGCTGCAATCGCGGCGCTGCAAAACCGGGCGACCGCTCCCGATGAGAAAAGCCGCCAGGGGGCCGAAGCCTGGCTAAACGAGCTCATCTGGCGCGAATTCTACCTGTCCATCGTGTTTCACTTTCCGCACGTCCTGCAACGCAGCTTCCGGCCTGGGTACGACCACATCGCTTGGCGGAATGATGAGGAGCAGTTTGATGCCTGGTGTCGCGGCCGTACCGGTTATCCAATTGTCGATGCGGCCATGCGCCAACTCAATCTAAGTGGGTGGATGCACAATCGAGGGCGAATGATCGTGGCTTCCTTCTTGGTCAAGGATCTGCTGATCGACTGGCGCTGGGGCGAGCGGTGGTTCATGCAACGTCTCGTGGATGGTGACCCGGCAGCCAACAACGGCGGTTGGCAGTGGACGGCCGGCACCGGCACTGACGCCGCGCCCTATTTCCGTATCTTCAACCCGGTATTACAGGGCAAGAGGTTTGACCCGAACGGCGATTACGTGCGCCATTGGCTGCCCAAGCTCAACCGGGTGCCAAAGAAATATGTGCACGAACCGTGGAAGATGCCCTACGAAATCCAGCGACAGACTGGATGCGTTATTGGCCGAGATTACCCGCAACCTATCGTCGATCATGCCGTAGCGCGCCGGGAAACGCTCGATGCCTATGCCCGAGCTCGCAAACGTGCAAATATAGGAGGATGAAATGGTTACCGATGGCTCAATTGAACAGTATCTGAAGGAGATTCAAATTCCGCTTCGATTGTCATGCGTATCCACGTCAGGATGGCCCGTTGTCTTATCGCTGTGGTATTTGTATGAGGATGGGAGCCTTTTCTGTGCGACACCCAAGGCCGCCAGGGTGGTTGCATTCCTAAAAGGTGAGTCGCGCTGTGCCTTCGAAGTCGCTTCGGACCTGCCACCTTATTGCGGGGTTCGGGGACGGGCAGTGGCATCGATAGAAGAAGATCGCGGAATAGAAATCCTAGAACGCTTGTTGGTACGTTACTTGGGCGGCGCCGACAATGATCTGGCCTTGCAGCTACTAGGCAGAAAACAACCAGAAGTGGCCATCCGGTTGAAACCCCAAAGCTACCATACCTGGAACTTCAGTGATCGGATGGCCACTTCTCTAGCGGACGATATTCAGAAAACCTGCCCTGATTAGTTTGCCTTGTCGCTCTATACTGGCGCCAGCGTTCCGGCGAAAATAGTCCAGGCCAGGACGGTCTTAGCCGTCAAACTTAGGATGATATAGAACCGCTCGCCAAAGAGGTAGTCTCTCCAGCGGCCGACCTTCTTGTACTGGAGCACCATGTTGATGGCGAAGATGTTGAAGAAAATGAACAGTGTAGGGATGATGAAGTAGACGAACGCCGGTGGCTTGGCCTCGCCATCGCCCGAGTTAATTGATCCCACGAAATATATGACAATGACGATCCAGGGCAAGATTCCTGCGAATACGCCATAGATGAAGGAGGACCAGTCGGT
>CP070688.1:2919356-2924066 GCA_020353135.1 Chloroflexota bacterium | reverse complement strand
TACGATCGGCCCCTGGCTATGGATCAGCATGCGGATAACTTCGCCTGGTTCCGCCGGATGCTTGCTCAACGTGAACTTCGTGCCTCACCTCAACTTGAACAAGAAGCCCAGGCGATCATCGCCTGTCTGCAAAAACCGGATGGCCCACGGGTCTACACTCGCGGCGATGTTTGCCCCAGCAACGTCGCTTACCGCGACCGGCGGATGCGCTTCTATGATTTTGAAATGGGCGCATTCCGGAACGCCTTCCTCTCAGCGGCCTACTTCAGAATCTCCCATCTTTCTTGCTTCAATGGCAGCCTGATTCCCCTTGAACTGCAAGCCGAGGCTGAAGAGATCTACTTACAGGCGCTCGCTCCTATAGCGCCCGACGCGGCCGCCCACCAAATGGAGTATGCCGCTGCGGCCACGGCCATGCTGATCTGGATGCTCAGCGCTGGTCTCGACAAGAAGGACCGGCCGCGCCACTTGGCGACCCGGCGCCAACGTCTGTTCACAGCCCTGAGCCTCTACGTCGGCAATGCTGTATTCGCCGCTCCCTTTCCGTACACGGCTGAGGCCTTGTCCCGACTTCATCGGAAGCTAGATGTCCAATGGACGAAGGAAGAGAAGACTATTCTACCTTTTCCCGCCTTTCGGTAGTGGTAGATCCATTTAGCAAAAAGCGAACGGCCGCCGGCAACCGGCGCGCCCACGCCTCTTCATCATGACCGGCCTTCTTCTCTTCGACGTACAGCAAGTCGCGCCGCGGCCGGTACCCTTTTTTGACCAGTAACCGGTACATTCGCCTGACACCGGCATAGTAGCGCCGTGAGTGAAAGGGCCTGGAGGACCAAATGCTGTCGCCCCCGTATTCCCGGGTGCCGGCGTCCAGGTAGAGCCGGCCGGCATTAAACGGCGCCTTGTGCACGAAGTCGTAGATGGCATTGTCGGCGAACCACAACGACGGGCTCATGACCCCGGCGGAGCCAAAGGTCTCGGGGTGCCGAAAAAAGCCGTAAAGGCTGATCAGGCCGCCCAGGGACGAGCCCATAATCCCGGTATCGGCCGGACTAAGAAGCGTTCTAAAATCGGCGTCGATCAACGGCTTAACCTGGTCGATCAGGAAATTCAGGTACAAATCGCCCCGGCCGCCGCCAAGTTTCGGCATATGGAAAGGGCTATACTCGTCTACTCGCTCTTCCCCCGCATTGGGGATGCCAACCATGATGGCCTCGACGCCCTCCTGGCCGAGCGCCTCCATCGTGTTATCCACGCGCCACTCGCCGGCAAAACTGGTCTCCGCGTCAAAGAGATTCTGGCCGTCGTGCAGATAGAAGACCGGGTATCGACGGTCGCCAGATTCGTAGCTTGGTGGTAAGTAGACCAGGATATCCCGCCGGTTGCCAAGTTCAACGCTTTCCAGGTCATGCAAAACTTTTACGTTGCCAATAACTGAGTGCGCCCGGCCGTTCCTGGTCGTATGATAATCTTGCCACATGGATGAGTAACTTCTTCCTCTCCGTTTCGGCGTGGAATTATATGAAGGGTGGGGCCCATTGCCAATAGTACGTTCTATTAGAGTTTTGCTCGCCCCGCAACTCGAGACGCTCACACATAAAACGGGCCGCAACCTAAGGCTGCGGCCCGCGTAACGGCCTTAACGAAAATTATCCTTTTACCGTTTTACGAACACGGTTTTCTTGCAAATCTTGTGAACCCTGTCGATTTGCGCCGCGATTACTATTCAGCCAACTCGAGGTTGATCTCACCAACGCCGCCCTCGATGTCGACCTCCAGAGTCACTTCTGATTGGCCATAGGCGTCGTTAGTATAGACGTTGCCATCCTGATGGAAGCCGGCCGCGTTAACTTGTCCCAAGCCACCCCGGACATCTACCCGGACTCCGGCATCGCCGGGCAGAATTACCGTCGCCCGGCCGACGCCGCCCTGCATATTGGCCGATAAATCTTGCTGCCAGTCGCCGCTCAAGTCAACGCTCACATCACCGGCACCCATCCTGATATCCAGGTCGCGTACCGTCGAGCTGCTCAGGTCTACTTCAATGTCGCCAGCACCGCCTTCAAACCTGAGGCTGTTCAGCATCAGGCTGTCCAACTCAAGTTGGCCGTCTCCTGCACCCATCGTGATCTCCATGTCGATAGGCAGGCTGTCATTGAATCGTAGATCCCACTCATACTGGATCTCGCCCATGTCCAACGGAAGATCGCGCGTATCTGGCTGGTCAACCGTCAAGCGGCCGAAGCCGTCGCTGACATCATAGCTGACCTCTGGCTTCCACGCTTCGACGTTGTAGGTGAATTGGGCGTCCATGAAATCCTCGGCTCCACCGCCGATTTCCAACCGGCCGGCGCCCAAGGAGAGCTCGACCGACGCCTCTTCGGCCGCGCCGATTTCCACCGTTTCAGAATCGGTCTGCAACGGACCGATCTCTAAGGTGTTGATATCGCAGCTCGTCGCCAAAAACAGTATCGCGACAAGCATCAACAGTCCCACCAGATTCCGGGTATTTCCATTCATCGTCTATCTCCTTAACGATCAGAAGTAGTCGTCGTTTTAAACCAGCAACAAGCTATACATGTGGGGATCGGGAAACGTTTTGGCAATACGATCTATTATCCACCAACTGTCGCCAATTTAACAGCAGAGGTGTTGCCGTGACGGCTTTTCAGAAGGGCTCGTCGCCCACCAGACTCTGGTGCCAATCAGTCAGGTAGTCCATCGCTTCTTGAAAGCGGTTGGCCGGCAGCAGTTTATAGCTAGTAATCCCGAACTTGCGATATAGTTCGCCGTAAACAGCGCCAAACTGGTTGCTGCCGCTTTGCTTCGTGAGAACCACGGCCACCGCCTTCACCGCCTGGCTGATCTGGCTGGCCTGATCATCGGTCACCGCCTTTCCCGGCGCGATCCGCGTTTCCAGCTTGGCTACCCGCTGCGTCAAGTCGCCCACGATTACCGCGGTCTGATCAACGCGATCTTCCGTGGTCGACATGCGCGACTCAAACTCGATTTGCTCTTCGGCCAAGCGGGCGATAGCCAAACCCATTTCACGAACCTGGAACAAAGCCGTCGCTCCCGGAGTCTTCTCGGCCGGCAACGGCGGTTGCAGAAACGCATCGGCCAGTAAACGATAACAATCTCGTTGGTAGCGGATCAGGCGCTCCCGGATGCCGCTTTTGACCCGATTGGCGTTGATGCCGAACAACCAGCCGTTCAAGTAATCCAGCGGCAAACATAGCATTTCCCGCCCCATCGTCTGCCGCGAGTCCGTGATCGTAACGATCACGCGCTCCGTTGTCTCCGACAGCACCGGATCGCGGTTGATCCGTAGCCTTTGGGCCGACCAGGCCACGCCCAAATAGTCGCAAATCGGCCGCACCGGCACGTAGACCAATCGCCGCCCGCTCTCGTCTACCTGCACCAGCACGGCCGGCACCTCGTCGCCATAGACGTCGACCGTCTTCTCTTCAACCGGTATAAGCGCTCTACTTTCGTCACTCATAGCCTGATTCTAACCTCTGCTCTTATTCGGTCGCCATCCTGGCTCAACTAATCCTGCCTGGATTGTAACAAGCCGCGGCTGTGTAAACCAAATCAAAATTGAAGGCATCACCTGGATTAAAATTCCCTGAAGGAAACGGCCGAACGAATCCCCCCTACCGACAGCATGTGGGGCGCCGATTATGCTACATCCATGTCTTCTCAACTATGGCAACTGCTGATCAGAATCAAAAAACTGGAGCCTGGCGAAAGTTTCAGCTGCACCGACTGCTTCGCCCTCATGGATTTACTGCTTTTGGGCGCCGAGCTAGGCCTCGACCTGGACCGCTTACAGCCTGGACCGCTTACAGAAACTGGCCCGCGACCACTTAACCCACTGTCCCGGCTGCCGCGAACGCCTGCTGGAACGGCTATCACAACTTGAGGAACTTCAGGATTAGACTCGCTCGCCCCCTGAAAGCTGACAGCTTCCAACTTGCAGCTGGCAGCTAACCGCTAAAAGCAATGATCGTATCGCTTTCAAACAGCGGCCCAACGTCGAGATCCAGACGCCTGTAGAGCGCCGGCGGCACGCTGATGTCGGCCAGGTATAATTTGCCAACCACGGCCTCCGCTTCAGACGTCGTCAAGCCAACCTTGGGCAGCGCAAGGGTCAGCGTGGCCTGAGCCTTAATACATGGATCCCCAGCCGCTCCCGTCGTCGTATCCAGGCCAGAAGGCGCATCCAGGGCCAGAATAGGCCGCCCTGCACTATTGGCCCGCGTGATCCAATCGGCCGCCTCGCCCCGTGGATTGCCGCTCAGCCCATAGCCGATGATAGCGTCAACGATTAGATCTGCTTCGGAAAGGGTGGGGTGGTCGGCCTGGCTGAGGCCCATTACCTGCAGGATATTCCACTGATGGCCTGGGATTTCCTTCATGCCGGCCGGATCACCGACCAGTTTCACGCTGACGGCTGCCCCCCGATTGTGCAGATGACGGGCGGCCACCATGCCCCCGCCGCCATTGTTTCCCCGGCCGCAAAGGACCACAATGCGCCGTCCGGCCAGCTGTCCGCCCAACATCCGACCGGCCATATCGGCCAGATGCCGGCCGGCATTCTCCATCATCTGGATCAGCAAGATGCCGTATTCCTCGATCATCAGCCGATCCACCTCGACCATCTGCGCCGTCGTCAAAGCAGGCATTCTCGCCATCATTGTTCGCTCC
>CP070688.1:2914357-2919256 GCA_020353135.1 Chloroflexota bacterium | reverse complement strand
TGGGGCGGCTACTGGGCCTGGGACCCGGTTGAGAATTCCTCGCTGCTGCCCTGGTTGACAGGCACCGCCTTCCTGCATTCGGTCATGATTCAGGAAAAGAAGGGCATGTTCAAGTGGTGGAACGTCACCCTGATCATCATCACCTACCTGCTGGTGGTCTTGGGCACGCTCAATGTCCGGGGCGGTCTGGTTTCCTCCGTGCACGCCTTTGCCGAGTCCAATGTCGGCTGGTGGCTGCTGGCTTTCCTGACCTTCATGTCCATATTCTCGATCTACTGGGTGTACGAGCGCCGGGATCAGCTGAAGTCGGACGACCAGATCAAGAGTTTCCTGTCCCGCGAGTCGTTCTTCATGATCAACAACTTCTTGTTCTTGAGCATCACCGTGGTGACCTTCATCGGCACCTATTTCCCCGTGCCTTCCGAGCTAATTACGGGGGAGAGAGTGACTGTTGCCGCGCCATTCTACGCCAAGGTAAATGGCCCCCTCTTCGCCGCCTTGTTGTTGCTCATGGGCATTGCGCCGCTGACTATCTGGACGCGTTCTAGCATCAAACAACTACGTCGTTTCGCGCTGGGGCCATTAGTCGCCGCCACTTTGCTCATCGTCGTCGTGTTCCTGCTCGGCGTTCGGAATTGGGTCGCTTTACTGGGCTACTGGATCGTCGCATTTTCACTAATGTTGACCGTGCTTGAATTCATCAGGGCCGCTTTCAGTCGCGTGCGCAGCAAGGGCGAGAATCCTTTTAAAGCCCTGTCGGCATTGATCACCCGCAACCGGCGCCGCTATGGCGGCTACATCATTCACCTGGGAGTGCTGATCATGGCCATCGGCATCATCAGCAACGAACTCTACCAACAAGAGACCCAGATACGGCTCAACCTGGGCGAATCGGCCGGCCTGAGCGATTTCCGCATGCAGTTCGACTCAATTGACCGCTTCCCCGGCCCGGATGATCTGTTAATCACCGAAGCGTCGCTGAGCGTCTTCAAAGACGGCCAGTTCGTCCGTACCCTCACACCGCGAACCGAGCTCTACACCCGCACCGGGCAGCCGATGACCATCCCCAGTGCCCGGTCGACCTTCACCGAGGATTTCTACGTCATCCTGGTGAACTTCGAAGGGACAACCGCCGATGCGGCTACTTTCCGCCTTTTCCTTAACCCGCTCATCAACTGGGTATGGGCCGGCGCGTTCATTTTCGTGGCCGGCACCTTGGTCGCCGCCTGGCCGGATCCGGCCGAACAGCGCGTCATGGCCGGCAAACGAGCGAAGTCGCGCCGTTATGCCTTGGGCGTCAGTGGAGATTAGGCCATGCGTGGATTAACAAAACTTCCCCGACTGATCCTGGTAGCTTCTATTATCATGGCGATCCTGGCCGTGGCCTTACCGCCGCTGGCCCAGGGACAGACGGTACCCGTGACCGACGACGAAGTCAACGAAGTAGCCAAGGAGCTATACTGCCCGATTTGCGAAAGCACGCCGCTCGACGTCTGCGCCACGCAGGCCTGCGCCGACTGGCGCGAGGTCATCCGCACCAAGCTGGCCGAAGGTCAAACTGCCCAGGAGATCAAGGATTACTTCGAGCTTCAATACGGTCCCCAGGCGCTGGCCGAGCCGCCGCAATCAGGCTTCACCCTGGCCGTCTGGATCCTGCCCATCCTGGCCGTGGTGGTAGGCGGCTTCTTTTTCATCCGCTACGTGCGTGGCCTGCGCGTCGAGGCAAACAGCGCTGCGGCAGGCGCCCAGGAGATCGAATCCTCCATGCCAGAAGAGGATGCGCCCGCTGGCGACGATTATCGGGCCCGGATTGAATCCGAACTACGAGAGATGTAACCATGTCAGAGACAACAGAAACTATCGACGCCGCCCCGGCCGAAGAATCGCAGAAAAGCAGATTTGGCCTTATCGTCCTGGTCGCCGTGGTCTTGGTCTTCGCCGCCGTGTTATTCCTTGGCATGAGGAACTCGGCCACCGATCGGCCGGACGAAGTGGCGCCGAATTTCGAGATGCAGTTCTTCAACGGTTATGAATGGGAAGACGCCCCGACCGCTCGACTCTCCGATTTTGAAGGTCAACCAGTCGTCCTCAATTTCTGGGCCTCATGGTGCGTCGAATGCCGGGTTGAAGCTGACCTGCTGGAAGACACCTGGAAAGAATATCGCGACGACGGCGTCGTCTTCCTGGGCGTCGCCTACATCGACGTTGAGCCCAAGTCGTTGGCCTATTTGGAAGAGTACAACATCACCTATCCGAACGCCCCTGATCTGCGTTCGTCGATTTCAAGCAAATATGACATCACCGGCGTGCCCGAGACTTTCTTCATCGACCGGGAAGGCAACGTCGTTCACATTCAACTAGGCCCGGTCAACGAGACGATGTTGACCGGCCTGATCGATCAAATGCTAGCCGGCGAGACGACTGGCTAACAATTCAGGAACCAGTGAACGACTTCGTCGTAATCTTTCTTAATCATGTCAATCCTATAAATCCTGTCAGGTAAAGAGATATCATGACTATCGGTTCTTTTCTTTTGGGGCTAGCGCTCCTGGTAATAGTTGGTCTTTTTGTGACCCGCCCGCTCTTTGCTCGTGATCCTCACCGCCGGCGCCGGATGAGCGAACGCCAGGCTCTGGAGGCGCAGAAAGAGGCTGTCTTGGTTGAGATTCGTAACCTGGATTTCGATTACGAAACGGGCAAGCTCCAGGAGGCTGATTACCAGGAACAGCGCGAAGCGTACATCGGCCAAGCCACTGAACTGATGATGCGCATTGATCAGTTGGACGAGGCTTATTTGAAGACGGCCGACGAACCCGTTACCGACTCGTCGCCCGAGCCCGAATATGACGCCATCGAAGCGGCCATTGCCCGGCGCCGGGCCAAAACCAAGCCTGTACCGGCGCCGGACGAACCCGTTCCGGCCGCCAAGAACGGCCACAGCAACTTCTGCCCGCAGTGCGGCCAGCCGGCCGATGCCGGTGATCGCTTCTGCGCCCATTGCGGTCATCAACTAGCCCAACCCCAGCACGCATGAACGAATCCAGTCGAAAAGCACGACCCGGCCTGGCTCGGCTGAACCAGGCCCGTACCAGCCTGATTTTTGCCGGCCTGGCTCTTTTATTATTGCTGCTCTTCGTAGGCGGCGCGGCCGGACAATCCCAAGCCGTCCCGGCCGAACCACCCATCGCCGCCGCCGGCCTGAACGTTCACGCCGAACGCTGCGCCAATTGCCACGGCCCTACAGGCCAGGGCGACGGCGAACTGGCTGCTAATTTACCCAATCCGCCCGTCGCTCACGGGTCGCTAGAGTACCTGCGAACGGCCGTGCCGGCTGATATGTTCGACACCATCACCAACGGCCGTATTCCCCAGGGCATGCCGCCTTTCGGCCCGGAGAGCAGCGAACCGCTAAGCGACGATGAACGTTGGGACGTGATCGCCGCTATCTACACCTTTGGCACGCCCATCGAGTCGGTTGGCGCCGGCCGGGATGTCTATCTGGAGCATTGCTTGGCCTGCCATGGCGAAGAAGGCCAGGGCGACGGCCCCGAGGCCGGAGACCTGGCCGTACACCCCGGCGACCTGGGCTCGGCGGCTTATTGGTTTGCCATCAGCAACCAGGCCGTTTTCGATAGCCTGGAGGCTGGGGGCATCGCCGCGCATGAAGAGTTGGCCGAGCTCGGCGAGGACGATCTGTGGTCCGTCGTCGACTACATGCGCACCTTCAGCTACGAATACACCGATTCGCTGGCCCCGTTCCGGCCGGTTAAGGAAGCTACCATCCGCGGCGCGGTCGTCAACGGCACCACCGGCGAGCCGCTGGTCGAAGGGTCTAGCGCCCTGTTAAGAGCCTTTACCCAGGACCTGAACATCACCTTGACGATGACCTCGACCCTCGACGCCGATGGCCAATACACCTTCGATCTGACTGACGTGCCGCAGGAGTGGTTCTTCCGGGTTGGCGTCACCCACGACGATGTAGAGTTTGGCAGTGATTTCGGCCAGGTGAGCTTCGACGTAGCCGAGCTCGATATGCCGATCACCGTCTACGAGGCGGCCAGCGATCCGTCGGCCCTCAATATCCAGCAGCTGCACCTCATTCTGGCCTTTGGCCCGGATACCGTGCAGGTCAACGAGCTGTATCAGGTCACTAACGACGACGCCACCGTTTTCGTCGGCGAGCGCGGCGCGCCCGAGCTGGGCACCTTCGAGATAGGCGTGCCGGCCGGGGCGGAGCAACTTTCCTTCCAGCGTGGCTTTGGCTCGATAGACTCCTTCATCCCGGCCCAAGAGATCATTCAGACCGAATCAGGTTATGCCGATACCCTGCCATTGCGGCCGGGACCTAGTGGCCTGACCTTGCTGGTTAGCTACGAACTACCCTACGACGACCAGGCGACTCTCTCCCATCCGCTTAATTACCCTACCAGCCGCGTCAATCTCGTTTTACCCGAAGTCGGCGTGGAATTGGCCGACACGACCGGCTGGGTTGCCGGAGGCCAGACGGACATGGGCGGCGGCGCCATGAATACCTACGGCCAGAGCAACCTGCCGGCCGGCGCCGAGCTCACCCTGGCCCTTGAAGGAAAGGCCCGTGAAACTGGTTCGGCGACCGCCGGCCTGGTTGGCGACAATACGACCGAACTTCTGATCGGCGCCGCGGCCGCGCTCCTGGTCGTCGCCCTGACCGCGGTCGTGATCCGTCGCTGGAGCCTGGAAACTGGCGAAGAGTGGGATCAGGACGATTTAGTGCAGGCGCTGGCCGACCTGGACGATGAGTACGAAGCCGGCGAGATCGACGAACGGACCTACCAGCGCGAGCGCGCCGAGCTAAAGGCCGAACTGGCGGCCATCTGGCACGCCGACGAAGAGGAATAAGGACGGCAGTTGTCGCTGGCG
>CP070688.1:2910673-2914257 GCA_020353135.1 Chloroflexota bacterium | reverse complement strand
TGCGCGTCAACGTGGAACTCCCTTCACGCGAAACGCTGGACTTCGTGGCCGTGCACTTACACAATATTGCCGCCGACCAAGAAGCGCGGGTCGAGCAAGTAATGCGTTTGTCCGGCTGGCTGCAAAGTCATAATCCGGTTCCGCTCCAGGTTGTTGCCGGTGATTTTAATGAAATTCCGACTGGACCGGCCATCAAGTTGATGAAACAGAGTTTTCGTTCTGCCTTCGTCGAAACGCGCGGCTATGATCCGCTGGCTACCTTTCCCACTGCCCTGGTAACCCGTTCCGATGGCTGGAGCGGCTGCCTGGACTACATATTTGTCTCGCAAGCGATTTCAAAGGTCGTAGATGCGCGTATCTTCTGCCGTCGGCCGTCGGCGGATGATCCGACCCTATATCCGTCGGATCATGTTGGCCTATTAGCCTCGCTAGCGATTCAATCGCCGGTGAGTCGTACGTCTTGAACCGGCGCCGTTCAGCTTCTCAGATGAGTGGTGCTTGCTTAATCGTGGTGGTGTATATAGCATAGCTGCCGGCTATCAATATCAAATCTATTTATACCGTTCAACGAAGGTGCGGCTAAATCTGTTGACCACTACTCGGAGGGGACGGCGCTATCTTAGGTAGGAACGTAACGAAGGTGAACCAGGCAAAACCAGTGATTTCCATTGTCATTCCGGTCTTCAATGAAGAGCAAGTTCTTCCTGAGCTTTATCGTCGCACCCGTCAGGCCCTGGACGAGCTCGGCGAAACATGGGAGCTAATCTTAGTCGACGACGGCAGCCATGATCGCTCGGCCGAGATCATCGCCAGCCTGAATCAAGAGGACCCCAGAGTCAAGGGCCTCAGCTTCTCCCGCAACTTCGGTTTCCAGGAGGCGGTAACGGCTGGCCTGGCCCATGCCTCCGGCGACGCCGTCGTGCTTTCAGACGCTGATTTACAGGATCCGCCAGAGGTCATTCCGCAAATGATCGAACGCTGGCGGGAAGGCAATGATGTCGTTTACGGCGTGCGCGCCAATCGCGAGGGAGAGACCTGGTTCAAGAAGTCCACGGCCAAGATCTTCTACAGGACTATCCATCGGATTACCAGCGTCGACATTCCGCTGGATACGGGCGATTTCCGGCTCATGGACCGCCGGGTAGTTGACGCCATCCTGAGAATGCCCGAGCGCAACCGATTCCTGCGAGGCATGGTGCCCTGGGTGGGCTTCAGACAGAGCGGTCTGGCTTACGAACGCCAGGCCCGTTTCGCCGGCGAATCAAAGTTCAAGAGCGTCAGACAGATGTTGCCCTTTGCCCTGGACGCCATCACCAGCTTCTCTTATTTCCCTTTACAACTGGCTACCTATTTGGGCTTCATCGTCGCCAGCATCAGCCTGATTGCAATCGTGGTCGTGGTTTCGTTACGCCTCTTCGGCCGGCAACAGGAATTGACCGGCCAGGCCACGACTCTGGTTGCCGTGCTATTCTTAGGGGGCGTTCAGCTTATCTCGCTCGGTATAATTGGCGAATACCTGGGACGCATTTACGATGAGGTGAAGGGCCGGCCTTTGTACCTGGTGGACAAGAAATGGGGTCTTAATGAAGTTGATCGATCTGGGGCCGATGAGTAGATGACGATTGCCGACCGCTAGCCGCCGATTTCAGACATTACCTGATTGAGCGGGATAACGTCTCGGTCCAGGCCATGCCCCCAGGGTTTCCACCAGATCGCCTCTTCGATGATTTGAGCTAACTCCTGATCGCCAGCGCCGTCCCGAAGCGGGTTCATCAGGTCAACTTCCATCTCCCGCAGAAGACAGAGTCGCAGCCGGCCATCGGCCGTCAACCTGGCCCTTGAACAGGCGGAGCAGAAAGGTTGGGTTACCGAACTGATGAAGCCGATCTCACCCCGAGCATCCGGCAAGCGGAAGAGCCGCGCCTCGCCGTCTAGTTCACCGCCATTGGCCGCGACCAGAGGCGCCAGTCCGGCGGCGATCGTGTCCATCAACTCATCCTGGCTTACGACCCCCGCGAGCTGGAAATCGCTCACATCGCCAAAAGGCATCATTTCAATGAAACGGATCTGCCACGCGTGATCGAGCGTCAGTCTGGCCAGATCGACCAGATCTTGGCGATCGTTGTAACCTCTGACGATGACCGCGTTCAGTTTCACCTCGATGCCGGCTCTTTCGGCCGCCTCAATGCCAGCCCAAACTTCTTCTACTTCGCCCCAACGCGTGACGGTCTTGAACTTGGTCGGGTCCAGGGTGTCGATACTGATGTTGACCCGGCTCAGCCCTGCTCCGGCCAGGGGTTCTGCCAGCCGATCCAGCAGCAGGCCGTTCGTGGTCATCGCCACCGTCTTGACGCCAGCCGTGTTGCTAATGCCGCCAACTATTTTGACCAGATTGGCCCGAACTGTGGGTTCGCCGCCCGTCAGCCGGAATTTCTTGAAGCCCAATCTAGCGAAAATCTCGACCAGGCGCTGGATCTCATCGTCTTGCAGCAGTTCCTGTCGCGGCCGGAAAATCATATCTTCAGGCATGCAGTAAACACAGCGAAGATTACATTTGTCAGTCAGCGAAATGCGTAGGTAGTTAATATTCCGACCAAAGCGGTCAACAGACATTGGCTAGTCCTTATCTCGCCGGATCGACAGATCCGAGCCGAACGGCGTAATGTTCATTGGATCCGGATCCGTACAGGCTTGCCGTGGGCGGACCGGTGGAGAGCGAAATCTCAAACACGCGATTGCCGGAGTGTGATAAAGTCTCCGATGCGTGATGGGTTAGATTATAGGCGATGTGCTAACTTTTAATCAAGGTTTTCTGTTTTATTCTTCGGGAATCTTCCTTAATAGATGGCTAGGCGTCAGGAAACCAGCGGCTTACAGTCTTACAAGACCGGCGTTTGCCGGATATAATGCTTGCCTAGCTAACTTGAATACTTGCTAAAGAGGGAAGATTTCCTCAATAGGATCACAGATCTCATAGAATCTCTCTACTTACTCATTTGTTATTCGGCTTTGCTCGAGCGTTAATGCTTTAGGAGTCCAAATTGCGTAGTTCTAAGCGCTCTGTCATACCCTTTTGGTTGAGTCTCGCCCTGGCCATCACATTTGTGATTACGGCGATCATTGTCTCTGCCTTTGCTTTCCTGTCATTGGAAGCGTTCATGAACCAACCGCTAAATCCCCTGGCCCAAGCGGCCGAAGCGGTCAGTGACGTCGTCCTGACGCCGCTACCGCAAGAGGGGCAAGTCCCGTTTCCCGTTGTTCAAGAGGGCCAGCCCACGCCGACCCTCATTCCGACCAGTTCCCCGGCGCCGCAGACCGAGCGCAGAAACATATTGGTCATGGGCATCGATCGCCGCCCAGGCGAAGCCTTTGTCTCCCGGACGGATACGATGATGTTGGTCTCGGTCGATCCTGAGTCGGACAGCGCGGCCATCCTCTCGATACCGCGCGATTTTTACGCAGTGATACCTGGCAAAGGACAGGACCGAATTAACACGGCGTTCGTCTACGGGTCAACTGGAAATAACCCGGCCGGCGGAGCGCAACTGGCCATGCAGACCGTCGAGTATAATCTTGGCGTTCCG
>CP070688.1:2873746-2910573 GCA_020353135.1 Chloroflexota bacterium | reverse complement strand
GTAAGAGCCGCTCCAGGGTTCGAATCCCTGCCACCCCGCTGATTGAGACTGACGAGTACGGAATTGCTTGTCCGAAGGCGAGGTCTTAAGATCCTGCGCCCGTAGCTCAGTGGATTAGAGCGTCTGGCTACGAACCAGAAGGTCGGGAGTTCGAGTCTCTCCGGGCGTATTCTTGAAAGCGACGCCAGATGGGTGTCGCTTTTTTTGTTTCTCTGTTGGAGCATTCAGATAGATAGAACACCCATGTTGACACCAGCCGGCCGCGAATGCCGCTTCTACTACCAGGATTATCATCGAGGTCATTCGGAAGAGGATTGCCGACTGATCCGAAATAACCCAAGATCACCCGCCTGGCAGAGCAAGGATTGTTTCAACTGCCCGGTGCCCGATATTCTGCAGGCTAACAGCAGTCCGGATCTAGTCTTGGAAGCGACGATCAAGAGCGCGATACTGGGTCTTAACAGGCGCGTCGAGGTCAAGGCGTTTTGCAGCAGGCACTTGATTGACGTAGAAAAACCTGAAGTCGGCTGCCCAAAATGTGCGATGGAACGCCCGGGGCTGCGGGAGCTATTTGGCGAGGACGAGTAATGTCTGATCTGCAAGCGGTACTATTTGATCTTGACGACACGTTGCTGGGCAATGACATGAATGTATTCTTGCAGAACTACTTCCCGTTGCTCTCTGATTATGCGCGGCCGCTTATTGAGGCAGACCGATTTCTGCCGGAGTTGATGCACGCGACCCAGGCGATGATCAATAATGGCGACCGCAGCATGACCAATCGCGACGTGTTTTGGCGGGTATTTTGCGAGCGCAATGGCTGGCTAAGAGAGGAGGTTGAGCCTTTTTTCGCAACCTTCTACGAGGAGCAATTCGGCCGGTTGAAGAGGACAACTAGGCGCAAGCCGATAGCGCGCCATCTGGTGCGCTGGTGCTTTGATCGGGGATTCAAGGTTGTGATCGCCACCAATCCGCTGTTCCCGCGGAGGGCCATCGAGCAACGACTTTCATGGGCCGACGTTGGCGTTGACGAGTTTGACTATGCTTTGGTCACGGCTTATGAGAATATGCATTCGGCGAAACCGCACAGCGCCTATTACCTCGAAGTATTATCGGCCGTGGATGTCGAGCCGAGTCAGGCCTTGATGGTTGGAGATGATTGGGGGAATGATATTGTGCCGGCCACTCGAACAGGACTGTACACTTACTGGATTCCACCTGTGTCGGCATTGGCGCCCGATGGCGATGTCAAAGCGGATGGGCAAGGTGGGCTGGAGGAGTTGTTTCAACAGCTGCAAGCTGGCTGGCCGGCGCGGTAGGTTGATTTAAAGGACGCCTCAAAGAAAGTGCAAGCACCGCCTCCCGTTTCGAGCCTCTTGGAGCAGATGGCCACCCTGGCCGCCAACGTGGGCGCGCTAAATACCATGGAGGGTATAGACTGGCTGCGCCAACCAACCGGCGACGGGTGGTCCTTGACCGAGGTTATGTGCCACCTGCGCGACGTGGAGCGCGAAGTACACCAGGTTCGCTTTAGTCTGTTGATCTCAACGGAAAACGCGTTCTTGCCTGGCGTTTCGGCCGACGAGTGGGCTGACGAGCGGGGCTACTGCTTCGAGGACGGGCGCGCCGCGATGCGTTCTTTTGTCAGCGCCAGAGAAGAGACGTTGCTATTGCTCAAGCCATTGGGCGTTGACGCCTGGAAGCGGCAAGGTCGTCATGCCTTCCTTGGCCATACAAGCATGCACGAATTGCTGTACCTGGTCGTTCGCCACGACAAGCTCCACTGGCAACAGATCGGTGAATTGCTGAAGTCAGAAGGCAAGACGTAGCGAAGTCGACGACTCACGAAACCGCTAGTTGATCCGCCGGCTGAGAGTAGAGATCTTCTCTCTCATGCTATCCATCTGTCCCGGTTCTGAGGTATCCTGATGGTGTTTCTGGTAGGCCAACTCGCTGCAGGATCGGTAGAAGTGCGTCGCACGCGAGTAAGCACCGTAACCTTCAGTCGCCAGCAGATGATAACGGTGGGCCAAGGCTCGCCAGCTCGAGAAAGCGTTACGATACTGCTCGGCCGTCATTGTGCCAAACTGCACCTCCTCGGCTAGATAATGCCGTATCCAGCGCCTCTCTTGCAGCAGCGCCCAGGCTATGATGATCAGGACCACGAGCACGCCGCCCCAGGCGTTCGAAAGCGTCACAAAGACCGCCAGGCCGCCCAGCGAGGCCGAAAGATTGTGGATCAAGTGAACGGTCACGGCTGCCAGCCAGCCAATGATAGGAGCTGAAACCTTGACAGCTGGACGGTCCGACAGACGAGAAACGGCGACTCCCAGTCCGATCATGCTGCTATAGAGGGCATGGTTCAAACCGAAAACGATTCCTCGCAGTAAAACAGACATCTCCCAAGCATGCTGACCGCTCTCGGCGTAGGTGCTCATGAAGTAGAATACGTTTTCGACCATGGCGAAGCCAAAGCCAACCATGGCGCCATAAATGATTCCGTCGAGCAGTGAATCAATCTCATGCCGCCAGAGCAAGAGGATCCCCAGTACCGCCAAGCCCTTCAGCGATTCCTCGACCACAGGAGCGATAAGCGTAACGCCCACCATCTGGCCGATATGCGGTCCGTAGAGAGTCGGCGGCGCGGTAAGTAGCGCGTTAAGTAGCAGCGCGGCCATAATGCTCGGAATTGCTCCCCAGAGAAACGTCGCCGAAAGTAGCCAGAGCGGCTCCTTTTCATAGCGGTCGACCCAATAGACCAGGCTGACAAAGAACAGCGTCGGAATGACGGCTGCCATTAAAGAAAAGAGCAAAATGGAAAACGAACCTGGCTCTGCCGCCTGGGTCGGACTTGGCAGAATGAGGGACATCCTGGGCTACTGGATCAGCATGGCGTCGCCAAAGGAATAGAAGCGATAGCCCCGCTTGACGGCCGTTTCATAGGCTGAAAGTATCTTTTCCTGGCCAGCAAATGCCGATACTAGCATCAACAAGCTTGACTCTGGCAAGTGGAAATTGGTGATCATGGCGTCGACGGCGCGGAAACGATAGCCTGGATAGATGAACAAATCGGTCTTGCCTTCGAAGGCGGCGACCGGCCGCCAGGGGCAAATGTGCGTGGTTTCGCCGCTGGCATCACTGTGGCTGATTTGAGCCAGGCTATCGCCAATTCCAGCCGAGCGAAGAGCAGCGCTTTCCAGGACACGGACGCTGGTTGTACCTACAGCGATGATCCGGCCGCCAGCAAGCTTGGCCTCGTTGATGCGCCGGGCTGAGGCTGGCGACAAGATCGCCCATTCGCTGTGGATGGTATGATCGGCTACGTTGTACACTTCAACGGGCTTGAAAGTGTCCAGACCGACGTGCAACGTAATCGTCTCGAAGAGGACGCCCGTTTCGCGTAGTGATAATAACAAATCCGACGTGAAGTGCAGACCAGCAGTGGGGGCGGCGGCCGAGCCTTCCGGACGGGCGTAGATCGTCTGGTATCGTTCCGGATCGGCCAACGGGGCGTGAATGTAGGGCGGTAGCGGGGTACGCCCAAGTTGTACGATGGCGCTGCTTGGATCCTGGTCGAACTCGATTTCTCGTTGAGGGCCGTCCAGCTTGGCGCTTATCATGGCTGCCTGACCGGATGGCCGATCCTCACGGTCTAACAGCTCGATCTTGAGGCCTGGATTCAAGCGCTTGCCGCCAGCGAGGACGCGCCAGCGGGTCTTGCTCACACGCTCTAGTAGCAGCAATTCGACCCGCCCGCCGCTTCCTTGCTTCCGGCCGATGAGCCTTGCCGGCAGGACGCGGCTGTCATTGGCGACGAGAATGTCGCCAGGATCTAGATAATCGATCAGATCGGCGAAATGGCGATGGATAAGGCGCCCCTTGGCGCGGTCGAACACCAAGAGACGACTGGCATCGCGCTGCTCGAGCGGGTTTTGGGCGATATGCCCTTCAGGAAGATTGTATTTGAAGTCGCTGGTCTTGAGCATGCCCCGGGTGGGTCTATTAGCGCCTGAAGATGCGAATGACCACATTTAACAGGATTGTGGCTAGGACGCTGATCAGAATCATCGTCGCAAGGGGAATATACAACTTGAAGTTCCCGGTTTCGATGCGGACATCGCCGGGCAGATTGCCGAGCCAGGGGAAGAAGCGGACTGCTATCAGGAGAAGCAGACCGGTGAAAGCAATCACCAGTCCGATTATTATGAGTAGTCGGCCCAAGTCGGTCATACTTCTTGGCCTACAGGCGCGGTTGCCTACTATAGCAGCCGAGGTTGGGGCTCGCCGTCGGCGTCCTTCTTCAAAGGGATGTTCAAATGGCGGTAAGCATGAGGCGTGGCCACTCGGCCGCGCGCCGTGCGCTCCAGGAAACCCAGTTGCAGCAGATATGGTTCGACAACGTCCATAATCGTATCCGATTCCTCGCTGATCGAAGCGCCAATTGTATCCAGTCCGACCGGCCCACCATCGAACTTCTCGATGATAGCCAGGAGTACTCGGCGATCTAGATCGTCCAGGCCAAGGGCGTCGATTTCCAGCAAAGCCAGGGCATCGGCCGCACTCTGTTGGGTGATCTGGCCGTCGCCTCGGACCTGGGCGTAATCACGCACGCGGCGCAGCAGCCTCAGCGCCACGCGAGGGGTTCCTCGGGCGCGACTCGCTATTTCCTTGGCTCCGCCGTCGTCGATAGATACCTTCAGGATGCCGGCGCCTCGAACGACGATCGCCTCGATAGCCTCGACCGCGTAGAAGTCCATGCGGTACAGCGCGCCGAAACGAGCTCGTAAGGGCGCGGTCAGCAAGGCCAGACGTGTCGTCGCCCCAATCACGGTGAATTTGGGCAGTTTCAGGCGCACGCTCTTGGCGCCAGGTCCTTTGCCCACGACCAGGTCAAGGGCGAAATCTTCCATGGCTGGATAGAGGATTTCTTCAACGGCTCTCCCTAGACGGTGCACTTCGTCGATGAACAAGATGTCGCTGGCTCGCAAGTTCGTCAACAGAGCCGCCAAATCGCCGGCCCTCTCGACCGCCGGCCCGGCCGTAGTGCGAACATTGACGTTCATCTCGTTGGCGACAACATGGGCCAGCGTCGTCTTGCCCAGGCCAGGGGGGCCATGGAACAGAACGTGGTCCAGTGGTTCTTTACGTCCCTTGGCCGCTTCGATGAGGATCGACAGGTTGGCCTTCAGTTTCTCCTGGCCCGTGAATTGGTCCAGGTACTGAGGTCGCAACAGGCCTTCAAGGCCTTTTTCGCCTTCCTTGCGCGTCGCTCCGATTTGTCTGTCAGGTACTGCACTGTCGGTCATGGCGGGCGTCATTATACGCCATCTGGGCCGACTTGCGCATCCCGGCAGACCTGCCTCGATCTCTCATTCGACCGTCCGGGCCTTTGACCGTACAATCCCGCCACACGCCAAGGAGGTCTGTGGGAAATGGTCTATGAGTCAGAACATCCATTGGTTAAGCATAAGCTGACCCTGCTGCGCAACAAGTCCACGGAGCCGAAGAAATTCCGCGAAGTGGTTAGGGAGCTGGCGATGCTGCTCTGCTACGAGGCGACGGCCGATTTGCGGCTGGCGGAAGCGGTCGTGGAGTCGCCCATGGGCCAGGCCCAGGGCCACGTCCTTACCGACAAAATCGGACTGATCCCGGTATTACGGGCCGGCCTGGGCATGGTGGACGGAATCTGGGAAATGATGCCCGGGTCTGAGGTGTGGCATATTGGCCTCTACCGTGACGAGCGGACGCTCAAACCCGTCTCTTATTACAATAAGTTGCCTACGCATCCAACGGTTCAGGTTTGCCTCGTATTAGACCCAATGTTGGCCACCGGCGGATCGGCCGCAGCCACTGTTGATATCCTCAAGAGATGGGGGGCGGACCGCATCAAATTTGTGGGCATCCTGGCCGCTCCAGAAGGGATAGCCACCCTGCAGGAGGCGCATCTGGACGTGCCGATTCATGTCGCCAAGATCGATTCTCATCTCAATCAAATTGGGTATATCGTTCCAGGCCTTGGCGACGCCGGTGACCGGCAGTTCGGAACGGGTTGAGAACAACAGAGCCCTGGAACGTTAGTTGGACTAGCGATAGCCAGTAGTTAAACACTCCAAACCGGTATTCATCACATGGCGATCTATCTGCTCGTCTTTGCCACTTCGCTGTTAGTAGCCCTGGCGATTACACCTGTGGCCGAGCGTCTGTCGAAGAGGTGGGGCGTGATGGCGTTGCCTGGCGGCCGGCGCCGCCATTCTACGCCCGTGCCCAAGTTGGGCGGGATTCCGGTAATCCTTGCCTACCTGGCTGGCGTCGCCGTCATTTACTGGCAGCTGCCACCAACCGGCGACGATGAGACACGCCTGCAAGGCGTTATACTGGGCAGCCTCATCGTCTTCGCCGGCGGCCTAATAGACGACTTCCGCGAGCTTTCTCCATGGCTACAGTTCGTTATTCAGATAGCCGGAGCCGCAGTGGCCATTAGCCATATGATATTCATAGAGGTATTCACCAATCCGGTGACTGGCCAGGTGGTTTGGGTAGAGTCTCGCTTGCTTGTGCTGTTGATCACCCTGATCTGGATGATCGGCATCACCAACATGGTCAATTGGTTGGACGGGTTGGACGGGTTGGCGGCCGGCGTGGGCACCATTGCTGCCCTGCTGTTCGCCTGGCATAGTTTGCGCCTGGGCCAGGAAGCTGTGGCCGCTTTTCCTCTGGCTTTGGCCGGGGCGCTGCTTGGGTTTCTACGCTTCAACTTCGCGCCAGCGCGTATTTTCTTGGGCACGGCCGGCGCTTATGTTCTGGGTTACAACCTGGCCACGATGTCTATCCTTTCACCGGCCAAGATAGCCACGGCGCTGCTGGTTTTGGCCGTACCGATCCTGGATGGAATATGGCGTGTTGCGGATCGCCTGAGGCGCGGCAAAAGCCCTTTCTACGGCGACCGGGGTCATCTTCACTTCCGTCTGGCCGACGAAGGGGTTCCAATTCGAGTCATTGTACTGGGTTACTACGTATTCAGTCTGGCATTTGGCCTGGTGGCGATATTCGCGCCGGGTCTGTTCAAACTTGCGCTTTTGCTGCTATTGGGAGCACTGGTGTTGGCCTTGCTGATTCGACTTAGCGGTCGGGACGCGTAAGAGCACGTTCTTCTACGGCTTCAACCACATATCTAGCCGTTCCCGGCCAAACATGGGGGATACTCGTCACGATCTGCGCTCCAAGGTTCAGAATACCATTCTAGGTAGTCGGCGACGTGAGCTGCCCAGTAAGCGTTGTCGTGCCCGCCGTCCTGGATCCTCCAGACGTGATCCCGGCCGGCGGCCAATAGATTGTTGTGCAGAACCTGCAGGTGAGGCAAATACCAGTCGCTGGAACCGGCGTCGAGATAGATGCGCAGGCCGGAGAGATCGGCAGATGAGGCGGTGTAAATAGGATCGATCGCCGGCCCGGCATAACTGTCCACCAAAGCGGCGCCATGGCCGCCAGCGCTGGCAAATGCGGCCGGATTTCGGAAGGCAATTTCCAACGCCCAATAGCCTCCACGTGACAAGCCGCCGATAGCCCGGCCGGCTGAATCGGACCAAGCACAGTAATTGGACTCGACGAAAGGGACGAGTTCACTTAGGATGACGCCCTCAAAGGAATATGGACCGCCAGAAGTCTGGGAGTCGATCTGGCCGCCTTCGGGCATGACGATGAGCAGGGGTGGGATGAGCTCATTTTGAATGCCCGCCTCGGCCGCCTCATCTAAACCTAGTTGATCCCAAATGCTGTCGTCATGAACATTACCGGGCAACATGTAGAGAACCGGGTAGACGTGGCCATCCTGACCGTAACAGGGAGGCAGGTAAATGCGATAGGCAAGGTCTGGCCAGGCCAGAGCGCTTGGGAAACGGCCGGTTACAACCTGTCCCGGTTGGTCGCATCCCAGCGTCGGCGTTGGAGATGGGAGTTCGGTGGGCACGGCCGTCGGTTCGGGCGTCCTAGTGGACGCTGGCGCCGGCGTCACGCTCGGAGACGGTGTAGCGGATATCGCCGGTAACGGGGGAGTGATGATCGGTTCCGCTGCCTGAACCGTAGGCAACTGTCGGTAGGCGGTTTGGCTGGCGCAAGCGGGAGTCAGCCACAATATGGCCAGCATGGCAACTGCACCCAGTAGGCCGGATTGGGCAAACCGGTGAACGGCCGGATGCATTTCGGTTGCCTCGATCGAGGACTAATAGGGGAGTTCTGACGGGGGTTCAGAGAGCAGCTTCTGATAAGCGCCGCGCCAGTGTGAGGGCGTTCGAGTCATGTTCTTGACTTGAACGTCAGCCGTACGAGCGCTGAGCTCGCCCAACAGTCCTGGTACCAGGTCCCAGGCCTCGTTCCGTAAAACATCCTCGAGATTGGCCGCCATCTCGTTTGACCACTCCCACTCGCGCATAAAGCGGTCGGCCTTCATCCAGTAGCCACGCTTCTCCCAGGCTTCGATGGTCACCAGGGTGCTGTCGTGAATCTCGCGCAGCGAATAAACGAGAGCCGCCGACATGTCCTTGACCTCGCCATCAAAGGTCGTTTTGGTGCTAACACGGCGCAAGATTTCGGCGATCGTGCGCTTATTTCTATTGCGTACCTTGCCAGGGCTGTTGGTATTTATTACGCGACTCAAAGTTCCTCCAGTAAGAATTGCAGCGCGTTTTGGGCGCTGATGGGTTACTGTCAGTTGCCTGTTCTCAGGTTGACTGGGCTTCGAGCCAGTCGGCGGCCTGGGCCGGGGTAGCAAACTCCCGTTTCACATGCCCATAGACCACGGCCTGCCCGTCGCGACTCTTTATCAGAGCCGGAAACCAGGAGTGATTGGCGATGGGAGGCCGCACTGCGCCACATAATCCGGCGCCTTTTGGCCGCGGGAACTGCCAGATGACCCAGGTGTAAAGCTCAGCGAAGGTCAGGTCAGTCGGCCGGTCAGCTCGTATCATCACCGATGCGACTTCTCGGCGCTTGCTGCTCATGGTCTATCCGCCCTCCGCTCCAGTCAGGGTTCTCAGGACACTCAGGGTGTCGTTCAGGTCAGACAACAGATAATCTGGTCGATATTCGGCCAGCGTCTCCACTGAATAGGTTCCGCTGGCCACGGCGAGCACGGACGCGCTATTGGCCTGGGCCGCCAGAACGTCCCCGGGCGTGTCGCCGATGACAACGGTATTATGGCCTGTAAAGGTGTATCCGGTCAACTCATTGGCCCGTCGCCAGGCAGCCGGCAACAAGCCGGTGCGGTCGGTCGAATCTGAGCCGAAGCCGGCGACCGGGAACCAGGCCGGTTCGAGGCCGGCGGCGCGCAGCTTCTGAAACGCCGTCGATCGGATATTGCCGGTCTGCAGACCCAACATGATCTGCGCCTCAGCCCGCAATGCCGCCAGAAGCGGTTCTACGCCGGAACAGGGCACAAGGCCCTCGCCGGCAAATACCTCTTCTCCTTTCTGAGCCATCAGGTCGTAGAAGCGGGGCAGGCCAGAGCGAATCCGCGCATCCTCCAGGCCGGCCCCGGTTAGCAAGTGCTTGACGATGCCCAGATCCGTCTTGCCGGCAAACGAGTAGCCATCCAACGCGCCAACCGTCCCGTAAGCTTCGTGCAACGCATAGGCCATCACTCGCCGGCCACTGAAGTTGCTGGCAATTAAGGTACCGTCGATATCAAAGAGGATCAGGCGTTGCCGCACAGTTGTACCCGCTTCATTCCAGGCGCTGTGCAATCTGCGACCAGGCCGGCCACTCCTTTGTTTTCACAACCGGCCGCGGTGGAACCGGCGGCCCGATGTCGATGCCTCGCTGTTCCAGAAGTGACTTGAGCGCGCCAATGCGAGCGCCGGGTGGAATCAGGTCCAAAAAGACGTTGATGCGCTTCTGTTCCTCCTGGGCCCGGGCGATATCGCCAGCGAAAAAAGCGTCCGTCAGGCGGACAAATGGCTCCGGGACGGCCGTAGAAAGCCCGCTGATGAGCCCAGCCGCGCCAAGGGAGAGGGAGCCCAGCGCGATGCGCTCATTGCCAGCCAGGACGAGTTGACCCGGTCCCGCGGCGTCAATAAGCTGCCGTATAACCTGGGCGTCACCGTTGCTGGTCTTGATGCCCGCGAATGTAGGCAAGTTGGCGGCCAGGTCGGCCAAAAGAGCTGGGCTGACGCCGTTGACGGCCATGTGCGGGATGTCATAAGCCAGAAGTGGGGTGTCCGGCGCGGCAGCCGCCAGATCGGCATAATAAGCAGCCAACGCCGGATCGTGCACCGGATAGAACGTCGGCGTCACGGCGACGATGGCGTCGGCTTCTAGGGAGCGCGCATGTCGAGCCAGGATCACGCTTTCGGCCGTAGTATTGGCGCCGACATGCAAGAGAGCCGGAACGCGGCCGCCGATTGCTCTCACCGCCCGCTCGTGCAGCGTCTGGCGCTGCTCCATTGCCAGCAGAATTCCTTCACCGGTCGTACCGCCGACGAACAGGCCTTTGACCCCAGCAGCGATCAGGAAGTCGACAAGCTGATCGACGGCAGGTAGCTTCACGGTCTGGCCGTCTGCCGCCAGCGGCGTGGCCATGGCGGGCGACACTCCGCCAGACACTCTGTTAATCAATTGCTCTATTTTGCTCAAAATCCTATCCTTGGCAGGCTGTTTGTCACAATAGGTAGCATGGCACAGGCGAGGCCTTTTCCGCTATAAGTGGCGCCGTTCCGCCTCTGACATTACGTTCTCGAAGATGGCCAGACCTTCATCCACCAACTCCCTGGGGATATTGAGCGGCGGCGTGAAGCGGATAGAGTTCCCGCCGCAGGGTATGAGCAGCAGACCTGCCTCGAAGGCTGTTTGGATGATGTCATCGCGCAACGCTGGCGCCCGCGTTTTGGCTTCTTTGTCGATCACGAACTCGGCGCCGATCATCAGGCCCCGGCCGCGGACGTCGCCCAGGGATGGATGCCGGGCCTGCATCTCGGATAGGGCGTCCATGATGTATTCGCCAGTCTCCGCCGCCTGTTGGAGCAAGCCCTCGTTTGCGATCACTTCCAGGGTGGCCAAGGCCGAGGCTGCGGCCACGGGGTTGCCGCCATAGGTGCTGCCGTGAGAGCCAGGTCCCCAGGTCATCAGCTCACTGCGGGCGACGATTCCGCCGATGGGCATGCCGCTGCCGATGCCCTTGGCGAAGCACAAGACGTCGGGCACGATGTCTTCGTGTTCCAGGGCCCACCAACGGCCGGTGCGGCCGGCGCCGGTCTGGATCTCGTCGGCGATGAGCAGGATGCCATGGCGGTCACACAACTCGCGCAAGCGAGGGAAGAAGCCCGGCGAAGGAACGACGTAGCCGCCTTCGCCCTGGATGGGCTCCACCAGAACCCCGGCCACGTCAGACGGATTCAGCATATTGCGGAAGACGACCTTCTCCAGATAGTCGATTACAGCACGGCCTTGACCGCCGCCGTTTTGCTCGATTAGCAACGGCCGGTAGGGGTTCGGATAAGGCAGGTGTATTACCTTGACGCCCTCCTGGTAGCCGCCGCGCTGAACGGCTTTGCTGGAGGTGAAGCTGAGCGAGCCGAGAGTACGGCCGTGGAATGAACCCAGGAAGCCGATGAACTTGGAGCGGCCGGTATGGTGCATGGCCAGCTTGATGGCCGCTTCGACGGCTTCGGTGCCTGAATTGCCGAAGTAAATCCGGCCGCCCGGTATTGGACCAACGGCCTGCAGCTTCTCGGCCAATTCTACGGCCTGGGGGTAATAAAAGTCGGCCAGGCAAATGTGCCAGAACTTGTCGACTTGCTCTTGCACTTTCCGGACGACATAGGGGTGACGGTGGCCCACGTTCAAAACGGCCACGCCGGCCATGAAGTCGATGTAGCGCCGGCCGTCGGCATCCCAGATTTCGGAGCCCTGGGCATGGTCTACTACCAGGGCATATTCCCTGGCGTAGGACGGAGAAAGCGAGGCTGTGTCTCGTTCGATGTTGGCCTGGCCGATGGGGCCAGCACCACTGAGATTGATGTTCATAGTTTACTCCGGTTCGATTGTGAATGTTAGTGGATAGCCTTCCAGCGAGGCCGCAAAATGTGCCCGGCCGACACGCTTTCGCGCCTCAGGTAGTGGCAATACGGCAACCAAGGCCAGACCACTATTGTGAGCAGTCCTGGTGACCTGTTCGGCGTCGGCCGGTGGGAGCTTGAAGAAGCGGACCAGAACGACCAGCACAAAATCGTAGGGGGTTACTTCGTCGTTATGGACAAGGACGCGATGCAGCCGCTCGATTTCGGCCGTTTGTTCCGCCGCTTCTCCTTGTTCGATTTGTGGCACGCCGAGAGGCACGGTGCTCATGATTGGGATTATATTTGGGGCGGCCGGGGGAGGCAATGACGACTACACTTGGGCGTACGCAGCCGGCATTCGCAATAAAGGCGCCTCGTCCTGGCCAATATCAGATATCAGGCCAAGCTACTTCGCCCGGTATGGCGGGTCCATCGGGAATGGCGCGTAGTCGGCTAGGGCTGGCGATGGCTGGTAGCCGGTGTCGAGGCAGTGGATCACTTCGCGAACATTGTCCGGTCGCGCGCCTGGAGCGTGAACCTCGCTGACATGACTGTGTTCGCCTTTTATATTCTGCCAGCCCACCAGACCGAAGTCGCGAGCGTAGAAGTAGCGTTCTTCTGGCGGTTTATCAGGCTCGGTCAGCCAGGCTAGAACAATAACCTCGCGCACTGTAATGCTGCTGTCAAATGTGTATTCGGGATAGTAGGCTTCAAATAACAGCCAGGTCTGCTGCGGCCCGTAAAGGGTTACCTCGCAGTCGCTCTTGTTGTAGAACGTGACGAACGGGTTCCGCTCGTAGATGTCGCCTACCTGCCATCGTCTAGGGCTCCATTTAGACCCATATCGGCCATCATCGCGCAGGGTATAATATAGACCGCTTCCCGGACTGGTATCAGTGCCCCGGTAGACGTAGTTCCCGTCGATCCACAGCTCCTCCCACTCGGCCGAGTTCTCGCCTTTGGTGTGGTAGAAGCGCTCGCCCTCGAACTGGGTCTGGTGCCGGGCCTGGTTGTCGCTGCTGTGCCATACTTCGTATAGGCGGCCGTCGCCGACGATGAAGTTGGCCATGTCGAAACCGTCGTTGAAATTACTTACAAAGGGAAGATAGACACGCGGAACAGGTTCTGCGCTGGCGGTCTCCGTTCCCTTCGCCAGGAGCGAATTACGGCCGGCCCAAATGGTTGCCACGACGAGCACGATACCCAGTAACAAGGATGCGTAGTGCGCGAATCGTTTCATGCGAGCATAGAAGAATGAAGCATTGTCAGCCGCTACCCAGCTTTTCCCATCGATGCCGACGATTATACCTGACGCTACGAAATGTCAAGTTTGGCAACGTCAGCCGGACAAGGCCGCGCTGTTGACAAGCCGTACGAGTTACACTAAGCTACCCGCCTTTGATAGACGTAACACTGATCTCGTTCGCTGAACCAGCCACGGTTCATGATCGAAACAGGTACAGCCTTTCCTGACCGCACTGAATTACGAACGTGCGCTACCGACTCGGATCGATCGTCATCATACTTCTGGCCATGTTGATTCGCGCTCAACGTGTCGACGAGCTGGGTACGCAGAATGATGAAGGCCTCCATATCACCATCGCCGAGAGGCTCGTGGAAGGGGATGTTCTGTACCGAGATCTATTTGAGAATCGAACGCCGGGTGTGGAACTTGTTCTAGCCGTTGCATTTCGCATGGCTGAACCAAGCATCCTGCTTGCTCGATTCCTGACCTTGGGCGTCGTGACCTTAACGATGGCAGCGCTTATTCTGTCAGGGCGATTGTCGCAGAGGCTTATCTGGATAGCCGATGCGCGCCATTGGGGCCGATCGGATCTTGCCGGGTGGGCGGCTGGCCTTCTGTTTGCTCTGGCGCCTTTGGCCATCTTCTGGTCGCGTTTCACGATGCTAGAGCACTGGCAGACGGCGGCAGCCGCGATGGCGGTCGCGGCCGCTCTGTTGGCCGTGTATCGAGAAAGCCTAGCGTGGTGGTTGGCGTCCGGTTTCCTGGCCGGATTGGCCATCCTGGCCAAGCAGTCGGGTCTGGTCGTGACTGGCGTTCTTCTCTTGTACCTGCTGTTGCTACAGTTTCGGCCGGCGATTGCTAATCCAAGAAGAGCTCTTGCCTATTGGCTGGGCGGTCTGGTCACACCTATCGCCGTCTCCCTTGTCTGGCTGGCGCTGCAAGGTGCGTTGGACGATTTCTTCTATCTGCTGTCGGCGGCCGATCGTCTGGCGCCGTTCTCCGACCTGGCCAACAAGGGAGGTAACCTGACCGGCTGGATTGTTAGGCGGCCGTTGGTCATCCTGAGCCTTGTGGGCGCGTTTGCCATATTTCGCAGCCGCAGTGTTGCCAGCTGGCTGCCTCTACTGTGGGCGGCGGCCGAGATCTTGGCCTTGCTAACTCCCCGAGAGCTGGATTTTGGCTGGGGCGGATTCTCACACTATGCATTGCCGGTTCTGGCAGCCACCTCGCTTCTGGGCGGGATTGGCCTTTACCAGTTCGGGCTATGGCTTAGGGGCAGGCGCGCGCAGAGGGCCCTGGCGGCCGGCGTCTTGGTCCTGATGATCGCCATGATTTCGGGCTGGCTGGCCGATCTTACCTTCGCCATTGCAGGCAGTGACTATCCATCACCGACTGCCGATGACGAGTTGAGGATCGGGCAGGCAGCAGCGGCAATAACCAGCGAAGATGAACCAATCATGGTTCTGGGAAATGCTGTCTTCCATCATCACTCAGGACGGCGGCCGGCGAACCGTTACTTCATTCTGCCAGGATATCTACCGAATTCGCGACTTTGGCCTGATGCGGAGGCTGAAATGCTAAACACGCTAGATGAAGGCGATGTCGCGGCGATCATTGTCTCCCGCCGCTACCTGGAGGATCGGTTATCGCCGAATCTGCGTGAGGCCCTGTGGCAAGATTGGGTTCCCGCGGCTCTCTTCAGCTACGCGTATCAGGGTGATGCTTTTATGTATTTGCCCCGTGAGTCAGCTCCGTCAGGTTCAAACGAGCCGAACGCGGTCTTTGAGCCTGGTATTAACCTGATACATGTCGACCTGCTAGATGTTGGCCGAGATGCGCTCCTCGTTGGCCTATACTGGGCCGCTGAATCGCGGCCGGAGCTGGAGCTTATTGCCTTCGTACATCTGCTTGACGACGACGACAACTTAGTTGCCCAACATGACGGAATTCCAGGCGTCGGATTCCGACCCACCTCGACCTGGAATCCTGGCGAGATAATCGCCGATTGGCACTGGATCGAGTTGCCAGAAGAGACTGGCGTTTCTAGTTTGCGTATCGGCCTGTATGACGCCGTGACAGGAGAACGGCGACGACTGCAGGATGCCAAGCATGCAGGGGATTCTGTGACACTCGATCTTACAGGTGAATTGAGGTGAGGCAAGGCAACATGGCCGGAAAGACAATCTCGCAGTTGCCTCGGCGCGAGCCAAGTCGGCAGTCAGGTCTCTGAGAGACATGAAGAGGTTGAGTCGAAGCAGAACTGGCCAGGTCTTGCTCCCATTCATTGGCTATCTGATTCTAGCTGTTGTGCTGACCTGGCCGTTGACGTCGAGATTGTCTACGCATCTGCCTGACGGGACAGACTCCCTACTGCACTACTGGAACGGCTGGATGACCGGGCAGGCGCTCAGAACAGGAGACTCGCCTTACTTCACCCAGCTTCTCTTTTTCCCTAACGGCCTGAGCATGGTCTTCAACAATTTCGCCTGGCTACATATCGTCGGCTGGCTCGCGCTGCGGCCGGTGGTTGGCGGGGTTGCTGCCTACAACATGGTATTCCTGCTCAATCTGGCCATGTGCGGCATGGCCGCATATTGTTTGGCTTGTGAATTGATAGGCGATAGACGCATCGCGCTGCTTGCCGGCCTGGTATATCAGGCCTGGCCCCACCGGTTAACCCAACCCAGCCACCCGAATCTGATGAGTACGTGGGCAATTCCAATTTTCTTGCTGTTCCTGACACGAGCCGTCAAGCACCGGCGCTGGCAGGACGGCATGTGGGCCGGTCTGGCACTGGCCCTGGTAGGCTACGTGCGCTGGCAGCTATTGATCGGTGCGGTGCTGGTTGGAGGCCTCTACCTGCTCTTAGGCCTGCGCCAAGATCTCAGTCGCCGGTCGGCTTCAGTGTTAGCCCTGGCTGCAGCAACTGCCTTCACAGCGCTTTTGCCTCCTATGATATTGTTAACGACTGAGATGAATCGTAACCCGACCGATTTGGTATCCGCATCGGATGAAAGCGCCATCCAAACAGATCTTTTGGCCTATGTGACGCCGGCCAGTTCCCATTTCCTGATCGGCGATCAGACCGAATCGCTGTATGAGCGGTATTATGAAGATCGGGACAGTCGTCGGACTATTTCACCGTACATTGGGCTGGCGACGATATTCCTGCTAATCCTGGCAATATGGACGGGTCCTCGCAGGCAGACATTGCCGTGGCTGGCGATTGGCGTCTTGCTCTTGCTATTGGCTCTCGGTCCTTCGCTTCGAGTGGCCGGACGTTCACTGGATCTACCAATGCCATATGATTTGGTTCGCCCGCTGGTCTTTCCAATCTTGCTTCGCGAGCCGGATCGGTTCAACATTTTTCTCGCTTTACCGACAGCGATCTTGGCGGGCTACGGCACCAAGCAATTGGTCGCAGCCAACTGCTCAGGCCGACGGTACGCACAATTTGCAATGCCTGCCCTGGCCGCTCTGATTCTAATTGATTTCCTGGCCATCCCAATGCCGCTACAATCAGCAGAGATATCTCCCGTATATGAAGAAATAGCTGCCGATCCAGGTGAATTTGCCATCCTGAACCTGCCCGTCGATCCCTTCAAGTCAAAACCCTACATGTATGCCCAAACTGTACATGGGCGCCCGATCTTCCAAGGGCATGCGTCTCGCTACCCGGCCGGAACTTTCGACTATCTACGGAACCAGCCCTGGCTGGAAAGCATGATGCAGTTTGACCAGGTTCCTCCGAGACAGTCCGACATCAGCCGCCAGCTAATCAGCCTTGCGGACACTGGCGTCCGCTTCATCGTCCTTCATAAGGCTCATATCGAACCCGGGTACCTGAACAAGTGGCGATACTATCTCGCTGTGGAACCCTGGTACGAGGACAGAGAGGTAATCGTCTATGCTACCGAATCATTGGCTGACCAGGATTTCTCCTTAGAAGCCGAGTTAGTGCCCGGATTGGGCATCGTCGGCAGCCAGATCTCGACTGATTGCCTGGATCCAGATACTCCGCTAGCTGTCGACCTCATCTGGGGAACATCAACCTCTGTTGTTGAAGAATACGGGCTTCAGCTCACTCTCAGCCGCGGCAACGAGTATGCGCCCGACCAGCAACAATTCGTGATCGACGATGCAAAAGTGAGCAGCTGGGGGGCAAACGCCATCGTACATAGATACTACGAGTGGGCCGATACTTCCAGCCTGGAAGATGGCGAATATAGTCTCATTGCCAGGCTGCTACTGGGGAATGAACCCACTGGGAGGGACGCGTTCTTAGGCAAGCTAATAGTACAAAGCGAAAGATGCGCGTTTGAAGTGCCGCCCGGAGCGACGGAAGTCAACGCGTCGTTCGGCGACTCGCTGCGATTATTGGGATACAAACTGGATCGTGAAGGCGTGGAGGTGCGCCTCACGCTATTCTGGCGCGGTGAGCAACGAATGCCGACTGATTACAAGGTATTTGTTCACATCTTTGAGCCAGGCGGCGGTGGAGTACCAGTTGCCCAGAGTGATGCCATGCCCAAGAACTGGCGCTACCCAACTACACTCTGGGGTCTCAATGAACTCGTCGTCGACGACATCGCCGTCTCGCTTGAGAAAGTGGCCAGCGGTCAATACGGCGTGGCGGTCGGGGTCTATGACCCGATCTCCGGAGAGCGTCTGAACGCCGTTGACGGACTCGGAGAGACCGTGGCCGAAGGTCGTCTTGAGCTGCCGTCAGTTGTTTCCCTTGAGAAGTAGCGAATAGGTGAAACCGAAGAATTGTGTGACTGCCTATATCAAGGCAGTGGTTCGATTGGCTTGAGCGGCAAGAGCATTCTCTGTTGACCGCTAAGCGAACCGCCTTCTACGGCAATCCGGTCCATTGTTTCTGTGTCATACAGCCCTAGCTGTAGCCAATCGGAAGACTCAACCGCATCTTGGGGAAGCGCTAGCGGGTGCAATTGGATCAATAGGTCGCCAGCTTGCCAAGAGTCTGCCGTTATGGAAACGCCATCATGCTGAGCAACGATACCGCCGTCTCGATCGAGCATGTGGAGGAAAAACGCCAAGGGCCTATCGCTCGGTTGGACAATGCGCCAATAGGAAGCGACCGTCAACTGATAGCCATCTCCGCCATGCGGCCTCACAATTTCGAAGCCCAGAAGTTCAATAATGTCGCCTAGTCTAATCGGATACGTTGCAGGAATGGCATCAGGAATCTCTGGGACGAGTTCTGTGCTACCGTATATGGGCGACAGACCGGTCAATGAATCGGCTGGCGCGATCGCACTGCCATCGATTGAGTAGACGCAGAAAGAACTGCCCGAACTGCCCATTTTCATCTTTTGTTTACTTTCGATTTCTATCCGACTTGCAAGCAATGGGTGGAGCGCATCGCAAGCGGGCAAAACGAGGCTGAATTGGCCGTCTGGAATCACAACGCCATTCTGTCCGTCAACCCAGCGGGGCCGCAGATCGTTCGTATGAAACCACCTCTCAAATAGAGCGGCCGGGAGATCTGGAAGGGTCACGCCTGAGAGCACCAAATTGGCTGGAGCCGCCTTATCGTCAATAAGAAGCTGGACTTCATAAAGGTAGATCGAGTAACCGACGTTAGCCGCAGGCTCACGCTGCCTGAAGAATTTGTAGGTGTCGGGATCATTCTCGAAACGCGCGCCCTGCAGGTTGGCTGCGCTGATCGCGTACAGTCCTGGCAAAGGGTAGCTCGGATGAAATGGGTAGCGCTCAGGATCGCCCCGCGGCGGCCATGAGGGCAGCTGTCGATAACGGATGCCATGTCGCTCGGGTGGAGCGGTTCCGAAATAACTCAAATAGACTTCGGGATTGCCATTCTGAGCCAGGAAGTCGCCGAGGCCGCCTAGATCCTGCCCCCAGTCCAGATCGGAGACAACTAGGTGCTTCTTGCCTTCGATAGGACCGCCTCCCAGTAGGTTGAAATAGGCCAGGTAATAGGGCTGAATCCAGAGCGAGGATACTACTACCCAGGCAACGCCAGCGCCAATCGCCAGGCGAACCGATCGCGTTTTGGTCAGTACGATTGTTGAACCTGCAAGTACAAACAGGAAAGGCAAGATCGGCAAGAGGTGGCGATAACCAATATTCAGGGAGCTGGCAAGAGAGAAGACGAAGTATAGGATCGGCAGCAACCATAGGGCGACGTCTCGGGCAGCCCGCCGCCGGACGAACAGAGTTGTCAAGCCTGCAATTGACAGTATCAGCGTCGGAATTGGGGTCTTGATAATCAGCGCTACGACGAAGAAAAGGGGCCTCCCACCGCGATACACTTCGCCGCCAAGATAAGCGAGGTCTTGGCGCCCGAGGCGTTGAATCAGATCTCCAAGCTCAGCCCAATAGTATGGGGCCGGTACAGAAACAGAGAGCCCAGGTAGTTCGCCAAAATCAAAGCGGTAGACGGACCAAAGGGTGATGAATGCCGCCGCATTGACGCTCAGCCAGGCGAGCAGCGGGCGTTTCAAGGCGCGCCAGTCCTCGTATGGCTGGCCGCCGGCGACGGCAATGATCCCGAATACCGGGACCAGTAGCAGGGCTGGGAAGCCGGCGGCCAGGGCAAGCCCAAGCAGGACTGCGGTGGCCAATCCACGACCTTTGGATGGACGCTGCCAATAGCGCCACCACAGGTAGGTGGCCATGAATATAAAAACGGTCTGGCCGACGTCAGGGGTGGCCAGCCGGCCGTGGGCAAGCAGGTTTGGATCAAAAACGCAGAGAATCAGGGCTACCAGGCCGGCTGCGTACCCGAATCGGCCATTGGCCCAGGCAAAGACCGCGGCCGCTAATATGAGTGCTATCGCGATCCTCGGCAAACGAGCCAACCAGATAATAAGGTCGGCACTTCCGGCATTTGCCTGCCAGAGAAAGTTATTCGCATAAAGGTGGAAGTTGCCGTCTTCTATCGCCGGGTCATCCAGCAGTTCAATATCCGGCAGAATGATGAGTGGGGCAGCTGAGAGATTATCCAGCAGGATAGGATGGCGAAGCAAGAGCCTTGTATCGTCCGATTTCAGATTTAGGTAGCCTCGCGAGATATATTCATGTTCGTCGTAAGTTGCCGAGGTGTGACGGAGAGAGCCCAACAGCGCAGCCCACATGATGAGCACCAGCAGGACGATGACCAGGCGCCTGGTGAGCATGTCAGTCCTTGGTGGGCGCATGATCAATCCGAATCGGGCCAATATTGGTATGATCGCCAACCGCGACCCCATCCGCGGACACTGGCCAGCGATGGCCGTCGTCTCTGTTGTACACACCCAGGCGCACCATGTAGTCGCCCGCGGCAGTTACAGCTGGAATGCCGATCCGGTGCATATGTATCAGACGATCGCCCGCCTTCCACGTGTGCGGTGGATAGCCAAGGCCATCATGTTGGGCGATGAGGTGGCCTTCACCGTCGACGAGGTGGGCGAAGAACGCCAGTGGAGCTGGTTCGCCATCTTTCAGAATGTGCCAGCTGGTTAGCAAGGTCAGCGAGGCGCTGGAGTCGTCCTGCGGGATCCGGGCCTGTACACCATGCAGTGCTAGATGTTCGCCGAATAGAACGGGCAAGTTCAATTGCCCGCCAGCGTAAGCGGCGCTTCCATCCTCTTTCTTCGAGCCTAGCACAGGAACACTCTCGGATCCGAACGACCAATTAGAGTAGGAGACATCGTAAACTGCGAAGGTCTCGTATTCTGCAAGTGGCTCCACGGGCAAGTCCAAGAGAGACGATAGATCGCCATCAATCCACTTATCGTATGGCAAGAAGAGTTGCGAATCATCATAACCAGACGGCCAAGCGATGGATTGCCCTGTGTCGACCCACCTGATTGCGATATCGTCACGGTCCATAATTGATTCCAATATCAGCGGATGGGCATCTTCCAGGTTTCTACTGTTTATGAGAATTGCTCCCGAGGCTTCAGTTTCGGCGAGAACCGATCCCATTTCTCTGACGTCGGTGTGAAATTGAACCGCAATGTCTTCCGGTCTTGTCCGCGGCCAGGCGCCGAAGTAGTCTTGCCAAGTCGCCGAAGCCGTCATTAGCAGAGCGATCAGGCCAAGAGCGGTCGCCAGATACGCCGGGAGTCGGCTCGAACTACTGCTCAGAGTGGAATGGAGTTGGCCGATCGGCGCGGCCGAGAGGAATGCGACCGGGAATAGGGCAGCGACGGTTCTATGGAAGTTAGGCGCACCGATCGTCACGATTGTCGGAGCTAGGGCAACAGCCAGCCAGGTCAAGACGAAGGCGTTACTCGGTTTTCGCCAACGCCAGGCCGCCAAAACCAGGCCAGCGAAGAACAAGATGCTTGTCCACGACGGCCGGAAGACAGGCCGGCCGGGAACATTGTCGGCGATCAGCCTATCTCCTTCAAAACTGAACATTCCCATTGTAGCAACAACATTGCGCCAGACATAGCCCGGGCGGCCAGCAAAGAGTTCAGTTAGCGGAGCGATGGTCCAGGTTCGCGACGCCTCTAGAGTTGAGTCGCTGATGAGTACGAGCATCAGCGGCAATGCGGTGACCAGGGCTATAATTGCCATTAGGGCCAGACCAAACCGATTCTCTATGAAGTTTTGCTTGTGGAACAACCTAAGATAGATCGCGAACAGAATGAAGATGAGGGGCAGGAAGCGCGACGGTTGGTAAGTGTAAACGGCCAGTCCAAGGAGGAAACCCGCCAGAGCGTAACGCAGTAGTTTTCGGCGCCGCTGCTCGTTTGTTGTGGCCCAGGCCCACCAAAAGATCAGTGATGTCAGGCCAAAGACAAATGACAGGCTCATACCGCGGACGCCGAAGCGACTTACAAACACCGGCCAGAATGTAACCGCGAGCCAGGCGACAGCAAACCAGGCGACCAGTCGGCCCGCGATACGACGGGCGAGTAGATAGCTAACCACTGCCAGGCCCAGGCTGGAGATAACCGTTGCCAGTCGCAATGCCAACACATTGTCTGGCACCAGAGACAACAAGCCACCAATGATGTAGTAGTTCAGACCTTCACGGCCCCAGCCCGCCGGCGCATATAGAAAGAAGTCGCCACTGAGGATTCGCAGGCCTTGTTGCAGGTCGATAGCTTCATCATAGTGCAGACCTGGCGGAAGCTCCGCGAGTCGCCAGACGCGAAAGAACAAGGTGACCGCAATGATGGCGATGAAGGCGAGGATTTCCACGGTCAAATACTGCCGGCGTCGGAGTACGGTTGATCCCATCTGTTACCAAGCACCGGCAGGTGGTTAGCAGCGGCCCGCCGGCGCGTGCACCATGGAGGCTTGCACCTCAGTTCAGCTGCTGAATGACCGAGCCCGTAGCTTGGCCTGCGTCCCGACGCAGAATCAAGCCAATTGTAAGCGTCACCAGCAGCGACAGCACCACAGCCATGATCCAAAAGGCCGACTGATAATCGACAATTGGCCACTTATAGAAGTCGGCGACGACCGCCATGCCGCCGAAGACAATGTAAAGCATTATCTGCCACCATCGGCGCACGAACGGGGCCATCAACATGACCAGCAAGGAGAAATAGCCTGTGTGCAGCTTTGGGCTCAGCACGTAAACGGCAGTGACCAGCACAATCATGTCCTCGAGAACCCCAAAACGCTTCCAGGCCAAAAAGGCCGCAACCATCCCGACGCCGACGATCATGATCGCTACGATCGGGACCAGGGGAATTTGCCCTGTTTCACCAGCGCCTCGATTCCACAGCGCGACTAGCCCTACGCCGTCGAACTGGAATGGATGCTGGGCGTCTCTGGTCGTAAAGTCCCAGAATATCGCGTCACGGCCGGCCAGCAGCAGAAAGGGCGCCATCCCCAATAAGAAGACCAGCGGAGGAAGGATTAAGTAACGCAAATCCCTCTTGTGCCAAAGTGCCACGGGTATGACCAGGGCAGCACTGAGTTTTATCAGGAGACCCAAGCCTATCGTGATAGACGCCCTGGTATTTCGATCCCGTAGGATGAAGAGTAATGACAGGGCTATGAAGAAGACCACGATCGATTCGTCCTGTCGTCTCAGCACGGTGTTGCCAAAGGTTAATGGGTTAAGCAAGAAGAGCACGGCCGCCCAGAATCCGGCCGCTTTACCCGATCCCATTGCCAGCAACACGTAGGCCGTAAAAAGATTGAATAAAGAGAAGAAAATCATGAACGACAGCGTCGCCCATGGGTTCACATTGCCGACCAATATTGGAATCAGCGACGGTGGGATGATCAACAAGTTGGTTAGGGGAGGGGTTGCCGTAAAGACGTCTCGGTAAAGCAACCCCCCCTTGAGAACGGTTTCCGACCGAGCGATCCAGGGATCGGCAAAACGCGGTTGATCGACTGTGCCGTAGTAGCCACGGGGAGCATGATAATAATTGGCAAGCAGGAGATAGACAACCAGCAGCGCAAGAAAGAGAATGAAGATCAGTACGTCGTAGCGCCGGAACAGCTTCTTCATTTAGTGGGAGTAACTCGTCATGCAGCGGCCGCTGCCGCGATTACACACAGAACTCTGGCGGCGGTGAATGTTCATTCATCGCCGCCAGGAAATACTCGATCATCAAGCGAGGGCCGCGCGACTGCGGGTGCAAGCACAGCACTCTGGTCAGCTCAATTCAGCGAAGTGACCCTAAACCAATCAAATTCTACTCTTAGTCCGGCATATTCGTTTGTGGCCGAATAGCCGCCAAAGTAACGATTGTGTATGTACCTTGTGTCCCTCGCGCTGCCGACGAGATTGTTGTTCACAAAGATACTGATCTTGCCGCTCGCGCTTACATCAACACGCCAATTCTGCCAGTCGGATGGCGGCTTCCTGACCTTGACATCCTTGTAATCAATCAGTGTGGTACCGCGACCAGCGTTGCTGTCCGGATCGTGCCGGTCAATACGCTTCAGCTGGATGCGTAACTTACCGGAGTCATCAGAGTACCAGATGGCAAGCAACCGGTAGTAGTGTTTGAAGCAACTCGTGTACCTGCTATTCGGGCAATTGCTGCCATTCCAGTCGCCGCCAAATACCAGGCCATAGGTGTGCAAATTGTCCTGATCGTCAAATCGTACTCTGGCTTCAAGCCGGTAGGCGCCTTCAGGAGCCGGTTTTAGAGGGCTCGACATAAGATAATCCCAACGCCCATGCTGGCGGTGGATCAACTTGCCGCCTGAGTAGTAAACTCTTTGATCGATGTCATCAGTATCTTGACGCACCATTCGCCAGCCGCTCCCGCGATCTGTAAAACCATCCAGATAGTTGCCGACGACCTCGATGGAGTCGGACCAGGCTCCAGGCCCGGCGCTGGTCATAGTCCTGGCGCGGTAATAATAGATATTCGAGGTCGAAGGATCTTTTTCTCGTTCAATTGAGTTAATGCCTGGATCATCGACCTGAATGAGAGTCGCGCCGACGAAACTCGAATCTTGGGCTTCCTGTATTTCATAACCGGTTAAATATATGGACGGGCTTTCCGGCCAGAAACCAACGGTCCATCGGTTGTTTGAATCGGGACCGTCCAGCACGCCAATGGTCGTGTTCGGCGGTGCGACTGCTACAACCGGCATGTATAAGATAGTTTCTGTCATGACAATCGTTGGCACGGTGCCCGAAATCGTCGCGATGGAAGACGAAATGGTTTCCGTATTGGTGATCGTCGTATCCATCAAGTAACGCGGCGTATCGACCGCATTCACGTCGGCCGATTCCATTGACCTGACAGAAGCACTAGGATCGATCCACAGTAACTCCTGGTCATCCAGATTCGCCGAGATGGTTTGGAAAAGCACGGCCAACATCAGTGCGGCCAGAAGTGCGCTCAGCAAAATTCTACGATTGCCATCCTGGGAGGGCAGCGATCTTTCTTTAGTCATCTTACATACCTCTGAACGTAGCTGGCGGCCCGGATAGCTCCAAGTGCGAAATCCGTGTCAGCGCGAACCGAATTCACATGATCGCCTCGAAACGTGGGCCTGACGATGTATCCCATCCAAAACGCGTGCTGGACAACGCGCGCGAGGATTGTACAGCCAAGACATTGGGCGGTCAAAACGAACACGAACAGACAAGGGCAACGATGGGCACGCTCGATGACTAAAGCCTTTATCTCTTAGCTGTCGCTAATGAGCGAAAGTCCAATCGGTTCAAAACGGGCTGTGAAGTGCCTGAGCACCTCGGGCGCATCAACCATCCGAACGCCAACGATCGCAGCGCGCATTTTATTGACATAACACAGCACCTCGGCTAGATAGTCGACGTGACTTTGAGTATAGACTCTGCGCGGAAAAGCCAGCCGCACCAACTCCATTGCGGCCGGCTTTTCGCTTCCGTCAGGTTGGCGGCCGAACATCACCGAGCCGATCTCGACCGAGCGGATACCGCCTTCCAGATATAAAGCCAGTGAAAGCGCCCAAGCTGGGAATTCTTCCTGAGGTATATGAGGCAGCATTGTTTTGGCGTCGACGTAGATGGCATGGCCACCTGGTGGACGAACAATCGGCACGCCTTCACGGGTCAGAATGCGGCCGAGATACTCGACCGATCGGATACGATAGCGCAGATAGTCTTCCTCAAGAACCTCGTGCAACCCCACCGCAATCGCCTCCAAATCGTAACCGGCCAACCCGCCGTAGGTTGGAAATCCTTCACTGAGAATGAGCGAATTCTTGCAGCTGCTGGCCAGATTGCTGTCATTCAGCGCCAGAAAGCCGCCGATGTTTGCCAGACCGTCTTTTTTAGCGCTCATAGTGCATCCGTCGGCGTAGCTAAACATCTCCTGGGCTATCTCGAATGGCGTCTTGCTCTCGTAACCCTCTTCGCGCAGCTTGATAAACCAGGCATTCTCGGCGAATCGACAGGCGTCAAGGATCAGCGGCACATTGTGCTCGTGGCAAAGCTGACTGGCTGCTCGAATATTGGCCATACTGACCGGCTGCCCGCCGCCGGAGTTGTTGGTGATCGTGATCATGACCATTGGCACTCGGCGACCATCGTTGGTCAATAACCTTTCGAGTTCAACCAAGTCGATATTGCCTTTGAACTGGTGAAAGAGCTCTGGCTGGCGGGCCTCGGCAATTGGAATATCCATAGCCGTCGCGCCTCGATACTCGACGTTGGCCCTGGTTGTATCGAAGTGAGTGTTATTCGGTACGATATCGTCTCTTTTCAGTGTGTTACCAAAGAGTATGCGCTCGGCGGCCCTTCCCTGATGCGTAGGAATAACGTATTCAAATCCGGTGATCTCGCGCACGGCCGACTCGAAACGATAGTACGATTTGGCACCCGCATATGACTCGTCGCCGACCATCATGCCTGCCCACTGCTGTGAAGACATCGCCCCGGTGCCGGAATCGGTCAACAGATCAATCAACACATCTTCGGCTTTCAAGAGGAACAGATTATATCCGGCCTTTGTCAGGGCCATTTGGCGCTGTTCGCGAGTGGTATGCTTGATGGGTTCTACGGCCTTAATGCGGAACGGTTCTATGATCGTTTGAAACTTCATGGCGGTCCTCCACGCTTGGTGCAAAAAAGATGAGCAATAACCGGTTCAGCGTTCAATTGGCGAGCGCCATCCTGTGCCAGACTGCGTAGTTACTCGTTGGCAGAACCGGCCTCCGATTCAATTTCCGGCTCTTTCAGCGTAATCCTCAAGAATCGTTCTCCGTAGATGAACCCAACCTTCTTTCCCGTTTCCCGGTTCCAAGCCTTGATGGGCTCATCGGGATCCCAGTCGCCCAACTGGCTGCGGTGCTCACGTAGGGCCTGGATCTTGAGGTCGATCGACTCAGAGGTGTCGACGTAGTAATTTGGCTCATCGCTAGGATTGCTGACGTATACGTAATTGACCTTGTGTGGCTCAAGCCCTTCGGCTTCTAACTCAGGGTAGAGCAGCGGCATCTCGGCCGCCGGGAAGGTGGCGTCTAGCGCGGCCGTGGCGGCGGCCCTGTGATCAGGATGATTGATCCGAGATTCGCTGGGGAAGAAGCTGGTCGGATCGCCGCACACGACCACGTTTGGCTTATACTTCCGTATCAAGCGTACCAGTTCCTTGCGCAATTCTAGCGTTGCTTGCAGCAGACCATCATGATAGCCAAGAAAAACGCATTCCTTGGCCCCAAGGATCTTGGCCGATGCTCGCTGTTCGGAACGCCGGGTTTCGATCAGTCGATCGGTAGTCATTTCCTCCTCGTGTGTGCCTACATTGCCGTCGGTAAGGATCACGAAGTATAGGTCGCTGCCGTGTTTAGCCCATTTCGCGGCCGTTCCGCCGGCCGAGAATTCTATGTCGTCAGGATGAGCGTAGATGAAAATAGCCCGTTGGGGAACGTAGGTATCTGCCATAATTCGGTGCAAACCTCCATGTGTTAGTTCTGGCAACATTGCCGAGGCGATTATAGCCGAGAATGGTACCGTTGCCTTACCTTCCCTGACTGATCGCGCCAAACTACCTGGCCTCACTGGCTGTGCTATACTTGCCGGCTGACGTAGGATCCAAGCGGTGACCGTTGATCATCGAATGGTCCAATAGCGTCTTGAGGCGATAGCTGTGGCTCAACTGATCGATACGCACTGCCACCTTGACTTCCAGGCTTACTCAAAAGATCTGGCCGAAATCCTCTCCCGCGCACGGGCCGCGGACGTCGGTCGCGTCATCGTACCGGCGATAGATCTAGACGGTTGCCATACAGTGGTGAAACTGGCCGAAAAGCACTCGATAGTCTTGGCAGCTGTCGGCGTACACCCTAATTCTTCGGCCGGGTGGCGAAACGATTGGGTAGACAGGCTCCGGCACATGGCAGGCCACGAAACGGTCGTAGCCATCGGAGAAATCGGTCTGGATTATTTTCGGGAACACTCCCCTAGGCGCGTGCAGCAAGAGGCCTTTGAGGCCCAATTGGCCCTGGCCCATGAACTTGATCTACCGGTCATCATCCATAATCGCCTGGCCGACGATGATATTTTGCGCTTCTTGCGGTCTACAGGCCGAGCGACCAACACAGAGAACGGTGTATTACACTCATTTTCAAGTCCATTGTCGACGGCGGAAACTGCCATGGGCCTAGGCTATTATCTTGGCTTCACTGGACCCATTACGTTCAAGAAAGCTGACGAGCTGCGCAGCGTCGCCGCCCAACTGCCTTTGTATCGCTTATTGGTAGAGACAGATGGTCCATTTCTAACGCCTCACCCTTATCGAGGCAAACGAAATGAGCCTGCCTATGTGCGATACATAGCCGAGCGTTTAGCTGAAGTCAAGCAAATTACTCAGACCGAATTCGCGCGCCAAACCACCGCGAATGCCGCCAGGCTCTTTGGTCCGAAAGTAGCGGTGTTTGGATGAATCCGAAAAAGCGAAGATTCGCCAAGCGCGACGCAAAGCGTGAACCTGAGGAACCGACGCCGATACTAACTAAGGCGACACTGGACCTGTCGATAATCATCGTAAGCTGGAACGTGCGCGAGTTGCTCGCTGACTGCCTGCGCTCCGTAGACGAAAACCGCGGCCGGCTCGATCTGGAAGTCATCGTCGTCGACTCCGCATCAAATGATGGCAGCCCAGAGACGGTAAGGGATGAGTTTCCTTGGGTGCGGCTGCACGCATGCCCAGAAAATGTCGGATTTCCGCGCGGGAATAATCTTGCCATGAGGATGGCCTACGGTCGCTACCTGTTGTTACTCAATCCCGATACGGTGGTCCTGGACGACGCCCTGACCCAGATGTTGACTTACCTTGAAGATCACAAGGATGTCGGCGTGGTTGGCGGGCAGTTGTTGAATGCAGATGGAACGATTCAGTCGTCGCGCCGTCGATTTCCGACGTTGATCACGGCTGTCTTCGAGAGCACCTGGCTGCAATCGCATGCGCCAACAGACGTTTTGCGGCGATTTTACATGGAGGACATCGCCGACGACATGAGCGTGGAGGTCGATTGGCTGGTAGGCGCCTGCTTGATGGTCCGCCGCGAAGTCATTCTGGACGTTGGCTTGATGGATGAAGCTTACTTTATGTACTCGGAAGAGTTGGATTGGTGCCGGCGGATCAAGGAGGCTGGATGGCGAATCGTCTATTTGCCTGCGGCGCACATCGTGCATTACATAGGCCAGAGCAGCGACCAGGCGGTCACTGAGCGGCACATTAACTTTCAGCGGGCAAAGCTACGCTATTTCTCTAAGTATCACGGGCCAAGAGCGACTGGCTTCTTGCGAGTTGCCTTACTATTGAACTACATCTGGCAACTGGCGGTTGAGACGGGCAAGTACGTTCTTGGTCACCGCCGTGCGTTGCGTCGACAGAGGATGTACGCCTACGTACAGGTTATTCGTTCTAGGCTGCCGCCGGCCGGTCACTGAAGTCGATCAGCCGGCCGCAATGGCTTCGGTCCTGCTTTGTATTATGACTCTGAAGGTTGGATTAGTCACGGGTGAGTTCCCGCCGATGGAAGGTGGTGTGGGCGCCTTCACTAGCGAGCTGGCTACCGCACTATCTAAGATCGGTCATGAGGTCCACGTGATCACCGACCGAGCCGCCTTGCCGGAAGGTGCGCAGCGTGATATCTGGAATCCTCGCGATCCTCATGACATAGACTATGCCATGTTACATGCTAGAGTGAATCGCTGGTGGTGGTCCGCCAACGGTGCGGTGGCAGATGTCGTGTTGCGCCATGAACTGGACATCGTCAACATACAATACCAGCCGGCAGCCTATGACATGCGCGTGCCGGCGATCAACTTCCTTCCCTGGCGGTTGCGCGGCCTGACACCCACGGTGGTCACATTCCACGATTTACGCCATCCATATTTGTTTCCAAAGGCCGGCCGACTCCGCAGCTGGGTGGTTCATCATCTGGCGAAAACGGCCGATGGCGCCATTGCTACGAACGCAAGGGATTGCGTAGATTTGCTTGCCCTAGGTATCAAGGCGAACAAGCTGCGACAAATACCTATCGGCAGCAATGTAACTGCCCACCGGCCGGCCGAGAGCGAGGTTCAGGTTGTAAGGCGCGAACTGGGCCTGAATGGCGAGAAGTGTCTGATAGGTTATTTCGGCTTCATTAATCCAAGCAAGGGCCCGGATTCGCTGATTCAGGCGCTGGCGACACTGGATGATCGTTATCATCTAGAATTCATAGGCGGCAAAGTCGGCAGCAGCGATCCAACCAACGCGGCTTACCTTGCTCAAATCGAAGCGTTGATACGAGAGGTGGGGCTTCAGGACCGGATCCACTGGAGTGGCTTTCTGGAGGAAGAGGCCTTGTCGGCTCACATGATGGCCTGCGATATCATGGCCAAGCCTTAGCGTGACGGTGTTTCTCTACGGCGGGGCACGCTGATGGCAATTTTGGCCCACGGACGGCCGCTCATCACGACCAAATCGGAACAGGATCCATCCCCGCTCGTCCATGGGCGAAACGTTTGGCTAACAACGGTTGACGATCCGGCGGCTCTGAGCGATGCTATCCGGAAGCTGGCGGCCGACGGAGCCTTGCGCGAGCAGCTAGGCCTTGGGGCCAAAGAAGTGTCTAGTCTATTTACGTGGGACAAGATCGCGGTCGAGACGACGAAGCTCTACCATGCCGTCATAAGCGGCGACAATAGCGATTCGAATGACGCCGTCCTTGCTCCCAAGACCGTCATAGGCGGCTCGTAGAAGTACATTGATTGAAAAACGTATCCTCTGGCTAATCTTGTTGTTATTTGTGTCTCTGGGCGCGTTTTATGCTGTCTCGACGCCTGTCTTTGAGGCGTCGGATGAACTGTGGCACTACCCGATGGTACGTCACCTGGCAGACGGTAACCCCTTGCCGGTGCAGGTCTTTGATCCGGATGAAGCCGGCCCCTGGAAGCAGGAGGCCAGTCAGCCGCCGCTCTATTATTTTCTGGCGGCCGCGGCGACATTCTGGATAGACACGAGCGATATGGAACGGGCCCGATGGCTGAATCCACATGTCGACAATGGAATAATCACTGAAGACGGCAATGTCAATCTTGTCATTCACGATCCCGCCGCCGATCCGTGGACTGGAACGCAGCTAGCCGTGAGGGTCACGCGCCTGATTTCGGTTGTGCTGGGAGCAGCTACCGTCTATCTCACATACTTGATAGCCAGCGCGGCCGTTCCCGGCCGGCCTGAAGTGGCTCTGGGCGCGGCGGCTGTAAATGCCTTCACGCCCATGTTCTTGTTCATTAGCGGGGCAGTTAATAACGACAACCTCGTCATACCTCTGGCTTCGCTGTCACTTCTGTTGTCAATTCAGATAGTGCAAGACGGTAGCAACAACCGCTGGGCGCGATATGGCCGGCCGATACTCCTGGGAGCAGTCATCGGCCTGGGGGCCCTGACTAAGATTTCGGCAATTGGCTTGCTGGCGCTGGCGGGTTTCGCTCTGTTCATGGATAGCTGGCGCCGGAACGGCCGTCATGTGGCGCCGGTCGAACTCCTACGAGCTCTTGGACGATCGATGCTTTCATTTCTGCTGGTGCTTACACCCATCTTGCTCATCGCCGGGTGGTGGTATCTGCGCAATATTCAGCTATACGGGGACTGGAGGGGCTGGAATGCATTTATCGCCGTGCTTGGTAAGCGGGCCCATCCGGCCAGCCTGGCCCAGTTGTGGGATGAACGTTGGGGCTTCATGACTTCCTTCTGGGGCCTATTTGGCGGGCTCAACGTACCAATGTCCGATTGGATCTACCGACTGTTAAATGTTGTGCTATTGGTCTCGGTGGCTGGTTTCGTGGTTTATTCAGTCCAGATCATTCGCGCCTGGATGATCGAGACCAAGGTCAGGGCGAGGAAGTTGTCATCGGTCGTTTACAATACCTTGGCATTCGTGGAACGGCATTTTGCCCTTGCGTTGTGCGTATTGTGGTCGGCAGCCGTTGTGATTGGCCTTATCCAGTGGGCGACTGTAACCTGGTCCTCGCAAGGTAGGTTGGTTTTTTCCTCAATCTCGGCACTGAGCACGCTGCTGGCAACCGGTTTGATAGCCTGGATGCCAGAGAAGCCGGCAAGAGTTGTCATTACAAGTCTGGCACTGTTCATGTTGATTGTATCCGCGGCCGCCCCGCTGTTGTGGATTGGCCCGGCTTATGTACCGATCGACGCACAGGCCGGCGACACGTACCGGGATTTGAATCTGGACTATGGCGGGGTCATGCGCTTAAAGGGATTCAGTCTAGAACCCGATGAAATCAGACCGGGCGAGTCAGTGACCGTTAGTCTACGGTGGCAGGCCTTGGGCGAGATGGAACGTGATTGGAGCGTTTTTGTCCACCTCAATGACCCGACTGTGAATTCTCCGGTGGCGCAAAGAGATATGTTTCCAGGTCAAGGGCTCGTCGCCACCAGTCTACTGGCGCGGGGCGAAAGCGTGACAGACCGCTACGTCCTGCATCTTCCAGGTACCGCGCTGGCTCCGGCCGATCTGACTTTATCGGTTGGTCTATATGATTATCAAACCGGCGAGCGACTGCCGGCGAGTGATGGTTTGGATGCGCCCGAACTAGCCCAGGTACGACTGACGCCGCTGTCGGGTTCAGCGCCCAATCCGCTGACGGTCAACTTCGAGAATGAGTTGGAGTTAGTTGGTTTCACTATGGACGAGCGGCGGTTGGTTCCGGGTGAATCGGCCGAGTTGAGCTTATATTGGCGATCACTGAGCGAAGTGGACGTGGATTACACTATGTTCGTGCAAATTGTGGACGAGGATACCACGCGCTGGGCCAGTCAAGATCTGACTTTACCCACCTCCGAATGGTCCAAGGGGGAAATCCAGGAGGTTTCGTTGGCAATGGATGTCAGCTCGGAGGCGCCGGCCGGTGTTTTCCCATTGATCGTCGGGCTGTATACTCGATCAGAGGATGGCGAGATTGTCCGGTTGCAGACGATCACGGCCGAAGGTCGGCTGACCGAAGATTTCTTCTCCCTGACTGATGTGCGCATTGAGTGATCGTTGACGGCATGCGCAGCGCTGATTGTGATCTGTGTTGCTTGTAATGAGCGTTCGACGTGATATTATGGTTCGGCTGTGAGACGAGACCAGGCGGCGAAATCGCCCGCCACTCTTTTGGGAAAAAGCAAGCCAGCATTAGTTCTTGGCCTTTCAGCCGGTGTCGTGGCCGTTGTTGGCGGCTTAGTTCTGGCCTTTGGCGGTCCTATCGCGGCCGCAGGCTTATTACTGGCAATATTGGCCGCGATGGTCGTGTTGCGGGAAATCGAGGTGGGCTTCTGGGCCATCGTGATCGTGGTCTGCCTGATTCCCTTTGCTACGATCCCGGTGGATCTGGGTCTTACGCCAACCCTATTGGATCTGGCCCTGGCCGCAACGGTTGGGATCTGGTTTCTCAGGCTAGTTACCGGCCGGCAGCGATCGGTGATTACCGCGCCTGTTACCCTGCCTCTCATCATATTCGTCGTGCTGGCGGTGTTCGCCTTCATCTTCGGCCTGGCTAACGGACCGTTGACCACAAACCTATTACGCCATTTCGCCGAGCTTCTGATAAGCTTGGGATTCGTATTCGTTGTCATTGATTACTTCACTGAATGGGATCGCCTGGAGCGAATGATCGGGGTCATAATAATGGCTGGCGCTGGGGCGGCCGCGGCGGCGATCTTCTTGTGGTTGCTGCCTGATACGACAGCCAATGACATCTTGAACATGTTGCAGCGCGTCGGTTATCCGGGGGGGCTGGTGATTCGCTATATCGAGGAGAATCCAGAGCTGGCCGAGCGGGCGATTGGTACTTCAGTCGATCCGAATGCTCTTGGAGGATTGTTGCTGATGATTGGGGCGCTGTTGGCGCCGCAGTTGTTGGCAAAGCGAACTGCGCTGCCCCGCCGCTGGACTGTTGTCGCCGGAGGGCTGATATTCGTGGCCCTGATATTGACCTTCTCCAGGGGCGCCTTGGTTGGATTGGCGGCCGGACTTGGTTTTGTGGCTCTGGCAAGGTATCGTCGGCTTCTGCCGTATTTGCTGGCCGGAGGGATTTTATTCCTGGTTCTACCGGTGACCCAAGGTTACCTGGAGCGTTTTGTCGAAGGCATTCAAGGTCAAGATTTGGCCACGCAAATGCGTTTTGGCGAGTATCGCGACGCCATGTCACTCATTGCTCGTTACCCGCTCTTCGGCGTTGGTTTCGCCGGTTCTCCGGACATCGACTTATATCTTGGTGTGGCCAACGTCTATCTGACAATCGGCCAGCAAATGGGCGTTTCAGGATTGGTCTCTTTTGCGGCGGTCATCGGGACCGTTTTTGGCTACGGTTTTTTCAATCGCGCCTGTTTCAAAGGCAACGAGAGGCTAGATCCGATCTGGATCGGACTTCACGCCGCCCTCGTTGGCGGACTGGTCGTAGGCATTTTCGACCATTACTTGTTCAACATCGACTTCCATCATGCCGTAACCGTCTTCTGGCTCTTTCTTGGCCTGGCGGTGGCAGCTACTAGGACAGGATGCAAAGCTGTGCGCGAAATGGGTGGCGGCATTGCACCACCTGGAACTGTGGATCAATGAGAAGCCTATATCATTGCCGGCTATCGCAGCTCGTTCTGTTGGCGATTTTGGCGTCGATCTTGACGGCCTGTCAGTCAATTGGGGAAGTCTTACCCACGCCGCCGCCCGTTCGGGAACGGCCATCAGCTACCGTCGATCCGATTGATGAGTCACCGCGACTCAAAGATTCCATGGAAATCCCGCCAACTTGGACGCCGTCAAACGATGAGGCGGCCGTGAACGAGACGCCGATAGCGCCGGAAGAAATCACACCCGGAGCAGACGGCCAGGCGACCTATGTTGTACAGCCGGGCGACACTCTGGCTGGAATTGCACTGCGTTACAATGTCGCAATTGATGATCTGGCTCAGGCCAACGACATTGACGATCTGGATCATATTGAAGCTGGCCAGGTTCTAGTTATTCCCGGCTTTTAGCAATTTACCGTTTGGGAGTAAACAAAAAGCCCGCACCGGCCACGGTGCGGGCTCCTGTAGTTTGGCCATTCTTGAAAAAAGAAGAGCACTCGTTTAAGGTTAGTTTCCACCAAAAAACAAACCAACGAGGCTCTTCCAATGAATACTATCCCTCAAAACAGTGAACTTCTCAACCAATTAATCGAACTGCTCAAAGCACACCGACATGTCTTTGGCCAGGAAAGAGTGTTTCAACGTGCTGCCATGCTGGTGGTGGCTGAACTGGTTGTGTTTGCTCGGCACACGGTGACTCAACTATTGCTGAGTATGGGTTGGACGCAAACAGATTGGAGCGGTTGGTATCGCCTGTTTAGTCACGGTCGTTTTCCATACGAGCAGGCGAGCACAGTTCTGTTTGGCGAGACGCTTAACCATGTTGGGCCGGATGAACCGTATGTCGTAGCTGGGGATGGCACACAGACGCGGCGTAGCAGTCTCAAGATGGAAGGGGCGCATTGGTTACACAACCCACAATCACCAGTCTTCAGGCGGGGGATACATATCGCACAGCGCTGGTTCAACGGAAGCTGGCTACTGCCGGCTGAGAACGGGTATAGTCGGGCCGTGCCCCTGCAGTGGCTACCAGCCTTTACCGCCCAGTCGCAACCGACAGCAACGCCACCGTGCAAGGAATGGGAAGCAGCCAGAGCGTTTCTCGTCTGGTTGAAAGAGCAACTGGTGGCCCATGGTGGCCCTGGTCAACAGGTGTTGATGGTTGCTGATGGTCATTACGACACCATCAATCTGTGGAAGCATCTGCCGGCTGGCGTCATTCTAATGGCCCGTAGCGCCAAGAACCGGGTGTTGTGGACGCTACCCGGTCCGACTGCCAGAAAGAACCGTAAATATGGAGAGCGGGCACCAACACCGGCGGACTACTGGCGTGAACGTAAAGGATGGCGTCGCCTGGAACTACAGGTGCGGGGGAAAACGCGCCATCTACAGGTCAAAGTCGCAGGTCCGTTCGTGCGCAAAGGCGCGCCGCAGCGGTTGCTCTTTCTGGTCATCGTGCGCGGCAAGGGCAACAAACGTACCTACCGCCAGCCACTGCCCTTTCTGGTTAATGCGATCCAAGATGCCTCTGGCACATGGCGGCTGCCGCTGCCGGTTGACCAGTTGTTATTCTGGACCTGGCAACGGTGGGAGGTGGAGGTCGCCCATCGAGAACTGAAGTCGAACTTCGGCTTAGGCAACAAACAATGCTGGAATCCTCAAGCCGCTATCTTGTCGGTGCAATGGAGCGCATGGCTCTATGCCTTGTTGCTTCTGGCCGGCTATCGTTGTTGGGGCTTAACCAACTCGCCACCTGTTCCTACTCGTTGGTGGCGCGGTAGCGGTCGTTGGTCGCTCAATACCTTATGGCGTGGCTACCGAGCAGCTCTTTGGGGCAGTCACCAATTCCACCCGGTTACCCCTGATTCCCTGCTAACCAAGGGGGATTTGCGCTGGATTCAACCGGCTTTACGCCATGCAGCCTTTGCTGCTGCCCGTTCTTAGCTAAAACAATCGTCTTCCCCCCCAATACCAACCAAAAAAGCCTCCTACTTTCGCAGAAGGCTTATTCAAAGGGCCAAAGTCTAG
>CP070688.1:2869699-2873646 GCA_020353135.1 Chloroflexota bacterium | reverse complement strand
GTCGGCGCTAAATACCATTGTGCAGGAAAACCTGGCCGGAGTGGAAGTGGTCAAGGCCTTTGTACGCGAGAGATACGAGGTTCGGCGGTTCCACCAATTTAACGATGATTACATGGCCGAGAACATCAAGGTCGGCCGGCTGATGGCCGCTGCGATACCTTTGCTGACCATTATTGGTAGCCTGGGTACCGTGGCAGTGGTCTGGTTTGGCGGTCTGAGCGTCATCGGCGAGCGGCTGTCGGTGGGCGAATTGGTGGCCTTTAACAGCTACTTGCTGATCGCCATGGCGCCCCTGCTGCTGTTGGGCAATATCCTGACCTTGTTCACACGGGCGGAAGCGTCGGCCGAGCGCATCTGGGAAGTCCTGGATACCGAACCGGCGCTGCCGGTGGCCGAATCGGCCCATGTAGCCGGCCGCTTGCGAGGACAGGTGCGTTTCGACGACGTTTCCTTTCATTACGATGGCAGCGATCCGGGCCCGGGAACGGACTTTGGAAACGGCCGCTCCGCCCCGCAGCCGACGGTTTTGCACAACGTGAGCTTCGAGGCAGAGCCGGGGCAGCAAGTGGCGTTGCTTGGAGCTACCGGATCGGGCAAGAGCACACTGGTGAACCTCATCCCGCGTTTCTATGATGTTTCCGGCGGAGGAATCGCCATCGACGGCGTGGACGTGCGCGACTGGGAGCCGGAAGCGCTGCGCAAACGCACCGGGGTGGTCTTGCAGCAAACGACGCTTTTCAGCGGGACGGTGCGAGAGAATATCGCCTACGGCCGGCCGGACGCGACGCTGGAAGACGTGATAACGGCGGCCGAAAAGGCCCAGGCCCACGGTTTTATTTCGGCCATGCCCGGCGGCTACGACGCGCCGATCGAAGAGCGGGGCGCAAATCTATCGGGCGGCCAGAAGCAGCGTATCGCTATCGCCCGGGCCTTGCTGATCGCGCCAAGCATCTTGATCCTCGACGACAGCACCAGTTCGGTCGATCTGGAAACTGAGGTCAAGATCCAGGCGGCGCTGGAGAAATTGATGGCCGGCCGCACAACCTTCATTGTGGCCCAACGCCTCAGCTCCGTCTTGAAATCAGACAAAATCATCGTCCTGGACCACGGCCGCATCGTAGACCAGGGGACACATGAAGAATTGCTGGCCCGCAATGCCATTTATCAAGAGATATATGCGTCGCAACTGGGGGCAGCGTGAGTAGAAGAAGCACGGCTGAGCGGCTTCGTCTCGGCTACGGCGGCGGGCCGCTAACCGGTGAAGAGGCCAGTGATACGCGAGGAACCGTCGGAAGGTTGTTCTTGTATGCCCGTCCTTACACCTGGCAACTCGCCGGCGTGGCCGTGCTGGTCATCATCGGCACGCTGGCCAGCCTGGCGACGCCAGTTCTGCTCGGCCGGGCCATTGACGACTATATCATCCCCGGCGACGTTCCCGGCCTGGCCCGCATATCGGTCATCATGCTGGTTGTCTTCGTCGTGGGCGGGCTGACGGCCGTCATTTACGGCGTGCTAATGGTCCAGATCGCCCAGCGGGTGGTGGCCGACATTCGGGCCGAGCTATTTGATCAGCTACAGAGCCTGTCCCTGGCCTACCACGAGCAGCACAGGGTGGGCGACTTGATGAGCCGGGTCACCAACGATACTGAGGCCATAAATCGCGTCCTGGCCAACGGTCTGATCCAGTTCATAACCAATGTGCTGATGTTGGGCGGTATTTTGGTAGCCATGTTCCTCTTGAATTGGCCGCTGGCCATCGGGGCGCTGATCCTGCTGCCGCTGATGCTCTATGTCACCACGCTGGTCACCCGCCGCAGCCGGATCGCTTTTCGCGAAGTGCAGCACAATCTGGGGGCGATGAACGCGGTGATGGAGGAAAATATCGCCGGTATCCGCGTGGTGCAGGCCTTCGCCCGTGCCGCAGATACCACGGCCCAATTTGAGACTGTTAACAGCGCTAACCGGCGTTCGGGCACCAAGGCGGACATCATCACCGCCGCCCTGGGGCCCATGTTCACCACGATGAGTACCATCACTATCGCCGTCACAGCGCTGCTGGGCGGCTGGCTGGCTCAGGAAGGCCTCGTGACCGTAGGGGTGATCGCCACATTCGTCGTCTATATCATGAATTTCTTCCGGCCGATGCGCAGTATCGCCATGCTCTACAATCTGCTGCAATCGGCGCTGGCCGGGGCCGAGCGCATCTTTGAGGTGCTGGACGCCGAGCCGTCGGTGCCCGACCGGCCGGATGCCCGGCCGCTGGACAGGGTGGGGGGAGCGGTGTTGTTTGACCGGGTGACCTTTGGCTACGATGCGGACAAACCGGTGTTGATCGATATCAATCTGCGAACTGAGCCTGGTCAAACCATCGCCCTGGTGGGACCGACGGGGGCGGGCAAGACGACGATCATCAAGCTCTTGAGCCGCTTCTACGACGTGGACGAAGGCGTGATCGCCATCGACGGTCGGGACATTCGCCAGGTGCAGCAGCGTTCAATCCGAAGGCAGTTGAGTATTGTGTTGCAGGATACGTTCTTGTTTTCGGGCACGGTGATGGAGAATATCCGCTACGGTCGTTTGGAGGCCAGCGATGAAGAAGTCATCGCAGCGGCCGAATTGGCCAACGCCGACTGGTTCATCCGCCATTTGCCCCAGGGCTACCAGACCGAGGTCTCGGAGCAGGGCCACAATTTCAGCCAGGGCCAGCGCCAGTTGTTGGCCATCGCCCGGGCTATCCTGGCCGACCCGCGCATCCTGATCCTGGACGAGGCCACCAGCAGCGTGGATACGCGCACGGAAATGCACTTGCAGACGGCGCTGCTAAGGCTGATGGCTGGCCGCACGGCCTTTGTCATCGCTCATCGACTGAGCACCATTCGCAAGGCCGATCAGGTGCTGGTCATAGACGGCGGCCGGATCATCGAGCGCGGTACTCACCAGTCGCTGCTGGCCGAGGAGGGCTTCTATTACCGACTGCACGCCAGCCAATACCGGAATGAGGGAAAAGTCACAAGCAAAATGTGATAGGTTGGCGGAGCGCTCATTATGGCTTCACGGTAGCGGTCGCGGCAGGCGAGTTCTGTGAGGCAGGGTCTGCCAGGATTGCGGCGCTGGGGGCACGGTGAAGAAGAGGGGCTGAGGGGCGAGGGCGCCGCGGTTACTCTGGTGGAGTGCAGTTGATTGCGCAAGAGCACCATAGTTAAACTAATCCTTATTAGCTTAACAAAAGAAACTATCGAGGCAACCCTGTTCACCGATCCAAGGTTTGCCGGAAGAACCGCAGATTCCGCATGCGGTCGTCGGACACTCGAAAGCCAATGATGCCGCCGTCGGCGCCTCTGTCGAATAGTATGAAGTAGGATCTGGGATGACCCACGACGGGCGACCAATCATCCCTGAAGCCATCGGCGAACACAGCCGTCAGTTCAGTGTCCTGGTATCTCTGGCGCCTGACGATTAGACGGTCGCCGTCTAGCATGAGGTTCCAATAGACATTCAACTCGGGACAATGATACTGCCCTTCATAGTCGGCCAGTTCGACCGACGCGGGATCGGCCGGCTCCACTCGCCGGTAGCTGTAGGCAGTTGTGCTACTGATGATCTGTACCTGCGCCGGCCGCTGGTCCGATGCAGCCTTGAAAAGTACCTGAACATCGGGACTTTCCTCAAAGACGAAGCGATCCGCGCTCAGAGGACGTAGACTCAATTCCCCCAGCTTTAGTTTGCCGTCAAGGAACTTAAATTCGCGCAGCGCCACTCGTTTGGCGTCGAAGTACAGGCCTGCCCATGCCGCCAGTTGCCCTTCCTCCAGTTCGATCCGCGGCCGGTCAGCTTCTCCGGCCGTCCTCTCCGGCGCCTCCGATTCACCATAGCCCAAGGCATCGAGAAAGATATCCGCCACCTGCAGCGCGTCATGCCTGACCTGCCAATTGAATAGGTTGCACAGC
>CP070688.1:2866966-2869599 GCA_020353135.1 Chloroflexota bacterium | reverse complement strand
GGCCAGATCCAGGTAGCCGTGGCGGCGATAAAATGGGTGAGCTACCCAGTGCCGGCTGGTGCCGTGTGTCGAAAAGGGCAATCCGGCCGATCGCATCCGCTTGTGCGCCTCCTGGATCAACGTGGAGCCGATACCCTGCCGACTGTAGGCCGGATGGGTACACATGGCCCAAATGGCGCCGGCTTCAACCGGGCCCTGGGCCGTCATCAGTGGCACCTGAAAGACGCCTACCTGGCCCAAGGCGCGGGCCTGGTCCACGGCATAGAGAGCGAAGAATGGGAACGGCCGGCGATCGAGCCGCCGGATCTTGGAAACCATCTCTGGCGTCAAGGCAAAGTTAAAACACAGGACATTCAGGTCGAGGATGTCAAAGGGATCGAGATCGTCATAAGTTACGATATTCATGAGTTCCTACACCGGGCAGAGTTGGAAGAGTCTCAGTGAACAGTTTAGCGTACCCGGGCATGGTTCAATGGTCAATCTTGATGTTTGAGGCTAAGGGCATCCTCCAGTGGAGAATATGGGTATGGGTGCAGAGCATACAAGTGTCTGTTCAGATAGTTATTTAGCTAATCAAAATTAGTTTAACTATAATTGATAAGATGACAGGGTAGTACGCTGAGATTATTCACCACCCCTGGAGCGGAGGTCTCGTGAAGCGGTAGTCTTACCGCATGGACAAAAACAAATTCACAAGACCTCCGATAAGCAGTCTAGCATGTGTAAACGAATTCTGCGACCTGTATAGCAAGAAAGATCGGGGCAACCTTACCGTCCGCAAAGTGTACGGAAAGGCACACATCCGGTATCTGAAATGCCGTAGCTGCCAACAGGAATTCAGTGAACGGAAAGGCACGGCCCTATGGAATGTGAAGGTCGCTGAAGCCAAAGCGATTTCAATTGCCGAACACTTGGCTGAAGGCTGCTCATTCAAGAGCACGGCGCGCCTGGTGGGCGTGGACCCAGAAACGGTAAGACGACTGAACCGGAAAATAGGAGGACATAGCCGGCAGTATCACGAAGAGCGGGTTTGGGATGTGATGGCGAGCAGCCTGCAAGCGGATGAACGCTGGGGATTTGCCTGTAACAAGCAGAATCTGGTTTGGGAAGCAGAACTAATCGACCCGTTGAGCAAGTTCGTCATCGCCCATGAACAGGGACCGCGGGATAAGACCCTGATACGGCGCTTGCTGGAGGATGGCGCCCAACGACTGAATGACAGACATAGCGTGGTCCTATTCACCGACGGCGAGCCATCCTATGCCTCTCTGTTTCCAGAGGTATTTGGTGTACCGCATTATCCAGCAAGGAACGGCCGGCGTGGTCGATGGCCGAAGGTGAGATACCGTATTCCACGCTCATTAGCGCACGTCCAGGTTGTCAAGACGCGCACTGGCAAGAAGCTACGCTCGGTCGATATTCGCTACCGCCATGGAACAAGAGGCCGGGTCATGAATGAACTGTTCGAACTGGGCTACCGCAAGGCGAACACCTCGATCATCGAGCGGCGCAACGCCACCGCACGGATGATGAACAGCGTGCAACGACGCAAAACGCTTGCCTTTGCCAGGCATTCGGAGGCCAAACTGGCCCTCGGCTGGTGGACTTTGACCGTTTACAACTGGTGCCGCCCCCACCGGATGCTGCGCAGCAGAGTTGAGCAATACTTCGGCGAGAGCAAGTACGTCGATAGGACGCCGGCGATGGCCGTTGGCGTGGCCAGAGAGGTCCTTACAGAGGAAATGGTATTAAGGACACAGGTCTTTCAGAGTAAGGGTTGGAGATAATCTCAATTTACTACCAATAGCATTCTTGAGCGTCTGGCCGCCGGCCTTCCCTTGCCTGTCGCCAGTACGCTAGTAATAAGCTCAACATTGAATGATGCTATCTGTGGTCCAAGTCCAAGTAGGCCCGGCGCAGCGCGTATGCTATCATCTGGTGATGGTTTCACGGACGAAGCAGTTTCCTATAAGCGGCAGACCGCTTCCAGAAGGCCCGATTTGGCTTCTGGAGACAAGTTTCCTCCTTGAAGCAGGCGCTCGAAGCCTGAAGACCGAAACTACCTATCGCAGCGGCCTGCGGCTATTCGCCGATTGGCTCCAGTATTACAAGCGCGATGGCTTCAGCCTGGATGACGATGCGCCGTTGTCGCCTGAGCAGCTCACGACAGCGACCATTCTCAACTTCCGAAACTGGTTGCTGGCCAACCGGGCCCAATCCACCGTTACAACCTACATGGCCTCCATTACAGGCTACTTGCACTTTTTGGACGGTCAGGATCAGCTCCCCCCAGGCACGCAGCTAGGTAAATTACAGCGACAGTTAGCAAGGCGACAGGTCGAAAGGAATCAGGCCGAGACCGTCATCGACCTGGATTCGGCGCGTCAAGCGATTCCGCGAATTGTGAACTACTACGACGAATTGCCCTTGCCCGCCTCAAATGACCGATTCAATCGGCGTCTATCGTTGCTACGCAATCGCGCGCTAGTAAATACGCTGTATTCAACGGCCGCCAGACTGAGCGAGGTCGTGGCCTTGAATCGGGGCAATGTAGACCAAGGCCAAGCCAGATACGCTTCGGTCATGGGCAAAGGTGGACGGCCGCGTACATTGTACATTCGCGATTATGCCAG
>CP070688.1:2863688-2866866 GCA_020353135.1 Chloroflexota bacterium | reverse complement strand
ACGAGATTCGTCATTTTCCTGGCTTAATTTTTGCCAGCCGAGGTGGAGGTTCTCGCGTCGTTCACTACGTCGTCTTCAAAACGACCACGTAGCCAGACGAGAAACGCACGAATCCTCACACCGGCCGGTGTGAGGATTTTTTGTTGGGATTTCCCAGGAAACTGGAGATTGCTAACTCTTTAATACCAGCAATCTGATTTCCGGGAAGATGTCACAGACCATGTTTACAGATTATCGGTATGAGGAGGTGAAAACCATTGGCATTAACTAAGCAACGCAAGGAAGATCTGGTGGCTCAATACAGTGAGCTATTGGAACAGAGCAAGGCCATCATTCTAACCGAGTACAGCGGCTTGAACGTCAAGCAAATGCAGGCGTTACGAGCCCAAGTCCGCCAGGCTGATGGTGCGTACACCGTTACGAAGAATACGCTGCTCCGCCTGGCGCTGGCCGAAAGAGGCCTTGGGCTGCCCGAGGAGCTATTGGTCGGCCAGTTGGCGACCGGCTTCGCGATGAACGAGGTACCAACGCTGGCCAAGGCGCTGACAGAGTTCGCCAAAGACCAGGAGGAACTCACGATCGTGGGTGGCTTGCTGGACGATGAATTACTGACAGCGGAACAGGTCAAGGCCCTGGCCGAACTGCCGTCCATGGAGGAATTGCGCGCTCAAATCGTGGGCATGCTCCAGGCGCCGGCTCGCAACCTGGCCACCGTCGTCTCTGGCGGCGTTCGCCAGGTGGTCAATGTATTGGATGCTTACGCCAAGCAGGATGAGGCGGAGGCCTCGGCCTGACCATTGGCGCGAATAACTGAAACAGCAAACGAAATCAATTTTCTTGGAGGAAGATGAAAATGGCAAATCTAGAAAAACTGGTCGACGAACTTGGTAGCCTGACCCTATTGGAGGCTGCGGAACTGACCAAGATGTTGGAAGAGAAGTGGGGCGTCAGCGCCGCAGCGCCGGTGGCCATGGGCATGATGCCGATGGGCGCGGGCGCGGCCGTCGCCGAAGAAGAAGAGAAGACCGAATTTGACGTCGTTCTCAAGGAAATCGGTCCGAAGAAGATTAACGTCATCAAGGAAGTCCGCGCTCTGACCGGCCTGGGTCTGAAAGAGGCCAAGGACGTAGTCGACGGCGCTCCCAGCACGGTCATGGAAGCGGTCAGCAAAGAAGCTGCTGAAGAGGCCAAGGGCAAGCTAGAAGAAGCCGGCGCCGTCGTCGAGTTGGGCTGACCGGTTCGTTTCGGCGAATTAGCCAAAAAGCCAGGCCGGCGAATAACCGGGCCTGGCTTTTTTTGTTCTCAGCTGAATGCAACCACAACAGCCCCTCCCTCGTAGAGAAAGGTGCAGAAAGACGTTTTTCTGCGTATGATTGCATGACTAGCGAAACGACATCGGCCGGGCTTTCAACCTGGCCGAACGAAGCGAAGGAGTTCCGACGATGAATGACGAACAGGCCCAAGATATGGAAGACGTGAAGATCCGATTGAGCAAGGAAGAGATACCGGTGGAAGACGAAACTGTATACAAGAGTGAAGAAGAGGCCCCGGACGTGGTGGGCGAGCTGCGCAACCTGGGCCGCCAATTTGGCGAGACCATGCGCTCAGCATGGAACAGCGAGGAACGGCGCGAGTTCGAGAGCGAGATGCGCGAAGGCGTGCAGACATTCGCCCGCGAAATCGACAAGGCTCTCAAGGATGTGTCCGCCAGCGAGCCGGCTCAGAAAGCAAAATCAGAAGCGGCCGATTTCAAAGACAGGGCCGAATCAGGCGATATCGGCGTGAAGACCCGATCCAGCTTGGCCAAGGGTTTGCGTTGGTTCAGCGACGAGCTCGGCAGAGTGGCCGACTCCTTCACGGCCCCCGAAAAAGGTCCGGAAGACGTTTCGGCCGACGAGGAAGCTGCAGAATAGCAGAAGCTACAGAGCCGCTTGAGCGAGCGCTTCTAGCCGGTCCAGATCATCCAAATCTATCCACTGCAATATGATGCGTTGGACGCCGGCCGCTTCGAAGTCGGCCAGCTGCCCCTTGATTTCTTCCCCGGCGCCAACGACGATGCCACTATCACGCAACTCGGCCGCCGAATAGTGACGATCGCGCTTGGCCGAGAATTCGTCTAGCAGACGTTCGAGTTCGGCCTGGTTGCGGGCAAATAATGTGCCGGTCATCAGCGAGCGGCGAACATCGGCCGGTCGTCGGCCCCGTTCATGCAGCAGTTGGTCTAGATGGCCGCTGAGTTCGGCGAATTTATGGGGGTTGACGAAGATGCCATTCCATTCGTCGGCATAACGAGCCACCAGAGGCAACGTACGCTTCGGACCATTGCCGCCAATCAGTATGGGCGGTCCGCCCGCCCGAGCCGGCCGGGGCAGCAGGACCGCTTCCTGCAGCCGATAATAGCGGCCGTCGAAGTCGACCGGATCGCCATCTTGCAGAAGACGCGTCACAACCTCCAGACCCTCTTCAAAGCGGGCGAAGCGCTCCGGAACCGTCAGCAAGTCCCAACCATAGTGGTCGTGTTCGCGGGCCTGCCAGCCAGCGCCCATGCCCAGGGTCATTCGACCGCCCGATAAGTCGTCGACGGCGCTGGCCATGCGAGCCGTCATGGTCGGATGACGGAATGATACCGGCGAGACCAAAGGGCCAAACTCGAGCCGGCTGGTGTTGTCTGCCAGCCAGGTCAGCGAAACCCACAGCTCCAATGAATCCTTATCAGGCGCATTGGCATTGGTGTAGTGGTCAGAGCGATAAAGGCCCGCGAAGCCTAGATCCTCGACAGCTTTGGCCAACCTCTGCCAGCGTGGCCAATTCAGACCATTCTGAGCTTCGATCATGATCGCGACATCCAGCATTGTTGTTTCTCCTCTGAAGAAAGCTTTCAGCTTTCAGCGGTCAGCCTGGCCCCGGCACAGAAAAAACGCCCATCCAAAGGAGGACGGGCGTTTGAAGATCGTCTATAACAAGTAGCCGGGCAGGCCACGTTCTAGCATTAGGCCGCGGCCGTTTCCAGGTGGGGCAAGATCTGGGCCATGATACGATCTTTGGGTAGCGCGCCTACGATCCGGGCCACTGCCTCGCCGTCCTTGAATAGCAGCAAAGTTGGAATACCCATAACCCCGTAGCGGCCGGGCGTCATCGGATTCTCATCAATATCCATCTTGGCCACCGTGAGCACCTT
>CP070688.1:2853948-2863588 GCA_020353135.1 Chloroflexota bacterium | reverse complement strand
CTGCCATATGGGACCATCGCCCTGATGTGGCGTGAAGGCTGCATTATTAGGGCCTCGTTCCTGGAAGATATCGAGGCGGCCTTTGACACGGATCCGGCCTTGATCAACCTGTTGCTAGATCCGTTTTTCAAGGAGCAGATCAAGCGAGCCGAAGCTGGATGGCGGCGGGTGGTGGGAACGGCCGTGTCGCTGGGCATTCCGGTGCCGGCCATGGCCAGCGCCCTGGCTTTTTACGATGGCTACCGGCGGGAACGGCTGCCGGCCAATCTATTGCAGGCGCAGCGAGACTATTTCGGCGCCCACACCTACGAGCGCGTAGACCGGCCGCGGGGCGAATTCTTCCATACCAATTGGACCGGGCAGGGGGGCGACATCACGGCCACGACGTATGATGCTTAAATGAATCTCCAGCTGCCCCGGCCTATAACCGAAGATCCGGAACCAAGCCCAGGACAAGCCCGACGGACTATACTTCTGTTGTCCGCCTGCGTGGCCCTGGTGATGACCGGCTTCGGCATCATCATGCCTGTTTTTCCCAGGCGACTGGCCGAATTGGGCGCCGGAGTAGAAGTCCTGGGGCTGATGACCACGGCCTTCATGCTGGCCCACTTCATAGCTGCCCCGTTTATGGGCTCCCTGGCCGATCGCATCGGCCGCAAGCCAATTATTCTGCTTTCGCTGCTGGCTTTTGCCGTTGCCAACCTGGGCTATCTGCTGGTTTCCAGCGTGGAGGCTTTCATCCTGGTGCGGGCTCTGCAAGGCGCCCTCACCGCCGGCCTCTACCCTTCGGCCATGGCCATGGTCGGCGATCTCTTTCCACGAGAGGAGCGGGCCCGGTGGGTGGGCATCGTCTCGGCCAGTTACATGGCCGGCTTTATCTTCGGTCCGGCCATCGGGGGGTTCATGTACGACGCCTTTGGCTTTGCCGCCCCATTTGCGGTTTCGGCCGTCATCGCCACCCTGGGTCTTGTCATGGTCGTCGTCATGGTTCCTGAGACGCGTACCCGCCAGGTACGTGACCGGGAACGACGGCAAAAGGATGAGGCAGTCGAGCAAGAATCGTTTTGGGCGTCGCTGCCTCGACCACTCACCGTATTTGGCGCCCTCTTGTTCATAGACTTCATCATCGTCTTTAGTTTCGCCTTCATCGAACCAGAAATGGTCTTCTACGCCTACGACGATCTTGGCTGGACGACGAGCCAGTTCGGCATCGTGGTCGGCGTCTATGCCCTGGTAACGGCCGTTGGCCAGTTGGCCGCCGGCCCTATCAGCGACCGCTTCGCTCGCAAGCCAGTCATCATAGCCGGCATCCTGCTGAACTCGGCCTTCTACATTGGCCTGGTCTTTGCCAGTGAATTCTACATGATGCTCATCGTGGCCGTGATTTCCGGCGCTGGCGAGGCTCTGCTCATGCCGGCGCTGAGCGCTTATTATCTTGATATCGCCGGCGAACGACATCGCTCTCGGGTCATGGGGCTCAAAGAATCCTCGGCCGCCCTGGGCGGTGTGCTTGGGCCTTTACTGATCGTCGTCGGCAGCGGCGTATTGGGTCCCTATGGCGTCTTCATGGTCGCATTTTTACTCTCGCTGGCGGCGGCCGTGGTAGCCATGGTGTTTTTGCGCCTGCCCCAGCAACCGGCGCTGCAGTCACAAGAAGAAGTTGCTGGCCTGGGCGCGTCGGCGGCCGCGCCAGGGGGAGGCATCTCTAAATAACGTGGGCTCACGCCGGTCGCCCACATGCCCATGGCCAGCGCCCTGGCTTTTCATGTAGTTCTCCCACATTCTGTGTGAGCGATAGAGCATCGACGAGCGCCAACAGCGTTTCCTGCTCTTGCTCAATGCCATCCCTAACCGGGCGGCGGCGACCAGCACCCGCCAGGCCTCAAACTCTCGCCGGACATCCGGCCGAAGCTCAAAATACCGGCGCAAATAGATCTTGTTGAACAATCCCCTGGTGATCCCAATGAGTTGACGCGCGATGGCGGATGTGCCCGGCGGCGGATCGGCTGAAGTAAGCCAGAAAGCCGCCGGCGGCAAAAAACAAGGGCGAAGGACACAGGCCGTCGATGATCGCTCCGGCGGTAAAACTGCTATCGCGCCACAGGCTGTAGACGCCCACAGCCGAGCCACGCCAGACCGGATGGGCCAAATCAGAGACGGCCGCAAGTGGGGAGGCCGGGATCTAGAGGATTTACGCGGCCGTTTCAATCCGGCTAGGCGCACGCTCCCACATGTAGTCAAAGAATCGCCGGTATTGATCGGCTGCCGCCTGGTCCCCTACACCCAGATTGTACTCGTTCAAGCCATTTTCTTCGCCAAAAGCGCTCCAATGTAGATTCTGGCTGCCGACGATCACGAACTCACCGTCGATCAAGGCGCTCTTAGAATGCAGCAAATGATCATACATTCGAATCTCGACGTTACGGCCCAGGCCCCTCTCAGCCAATTCGTGATTGAAGATTTCCATGGCGATGATGTTTTCGATATTTTGCGTAGGGTAGGGCGTCAACAGGATGCGAATCTTGACCCCTCGTTCCGCAGCGTCCATTAACGCCTCCATATACGGAAGCGCCTGGCCGAAGTCGCAAACATCAAAGAAATGGTTGAGGTTGCAGATCAACTCCGCACTGAACATGGCCTGGGCTACGTCAATGCTCTCCTCGGCCGAATGAAAGGCCGCCAAAATCTGTTGGTCCGCCTCGTCATACACGTGGCTCCTGAACATCGAGAAGGCGACCGCATCGTCATCTGCCTGTGAATAGCGCATAACCTCCGGCGCATGGTCCGGCACTCCTCGCGAATCTTCGCAAGTCAGGCGTAATTCGGTTTCACTGAGCGATAGGTCCGGGCAGTAACGTTGAATGGCTCCCGTCCACAACCGGTCGTAGATCTGCCGCGAGTGCTGGGCGACTGGGCCGGTTATCACCAAAGCTGTATCTGTGTCTCCCTTGCCCAGACCAGACGGGTGATCCTGGGGCAAAGGTTTGTACTCATGATTAAAGCCGGAGGCGACCACCGTCTCGCCGTCGATGATCATGGTCTTGACATGGCTGTACGGATAGCGGCCCGAATAGTTTCCAACCTCCACCCGCCATCCCAATTCCGGGTCAACCATCTTCTCCAATCCGGCCGCCTGTAGATCTTCCAGTATGTACCATAGCCCGCCATCAGATTCCAGCAGTTCGAAGTTGATTGTCGGCGAATTACCCAGCAGGAGCCGGACAGTCATTCCGCGTGGGTAATTCTCGGGATTGGCCTTTACCTTCTCGTACAGATCGACAACAGCTTGGGCCTGTACCGCGCCGGGGCTATCCTGATTGACGGCCTTGGAGTAGGCCATCGTCGTGAAGAGCACTTCGTGATCCGCTTGCAGCACTAACTCAGCGTAGTCGTCGTATCCCCCGTTCAGGGTTGGTTCTTTCTCGGAGAACGCGGGGTCGACGGTAGGCGTGAAGAACATCTCTTCGTACTTATTCTGGCAGAAGGGGATCACATCGTCTTGGGGCCGATATCCACCCTGGCTGGCCACCTGGTACAATCCGGCTTCGGCACCCGCCAGCACGCCGGGATCGCACTCATAAGCCCGCTGCCGGGCATAGTGAATCGCAGGATCCAGGTCGTTCCAGGCCAGATGCAATTCGCCGGTCGGATCGCTGACCATCCCGTAGTCAGAAGACTCTTCGAGCCGGGCGACGATCATCGGTTCGCTCCACGATTCGCCATCGCCAATCGTTTCATAGAGGACTTCGTCCTGCTTCACTTCGCCCAACACGTCTTCAACTTGATCGGACCGCCACACGACATGGTATCGGCCGTCCCCGTCAAGGGCGATAGCTGGTTTGTTCTTACACGAAAGCTGCGAAAGCAGTTCGGTTTGCCCATCGTTCCACAACTCAACCCCGCCACCTTCGGCGCACCACACGACGAGTGCAGATCCATACTCAGTTACCAGCAGATCGGGTCGGACGCCGGCGCCGATTTCAACGGCCGCCGAGCCCCAACCATCGTTTGCGTATTCCATCAGCCAGACAGCGTTTTGTCGATCGGCGAGTGTAAGCGAGAAACCGGATGCAGGCCGGCTGGCGAGCGAAAAAGTACCTGTGGCTGCGTCCCCCGGCAATGGCACACAATCTGGTTCGCCATCCGGCAAGGTGCGATAGGCCAGACCACCCTGTGGATCGGACCAGACCGCCATGACCGTCCCATCGGGGCTGGCGGCCACGTCTATCGTAAGAGCATCCGGACCTTCCGATCCCGAGGAGCAACTGACGGCCGCATCTGTGAGCGGCCGAGGCACCATACAATCGACGTTAGAACAGCGACTGTAATAGGCGACGCCATCGTCGCCCTCCAACCAGGCAACGTGAATATCGCCTGTGGCATCGGCGGCCACGCTGATTGCGTGTAACTCTGAGGGCGAATCTGAGACGCTGACCGGCGGTCCCCATGCGGCCGCTCCATCACCTTCAAATTGCGCTATCCGCAGAGCCACATCTGCGCTGGCGTCCGTCCTTTCAATCGAAGCCAGAGCCAACGCGCCCGGCTTGCCTACGCTCAAATCCAACGCCTCAACTTCGGCGATCTCGTCTTGGAATGGCGAACTCACCTGCCAGTGGGTACCGACCGAATCTGCGGCAATGGTCTCTGTATCCAAGGCCCATCTTGGGGTTAAGTAATCTTGCAGAAATGCGAAGAACGGCCGCAACTGCATCGCGAGCCAGAGGGCAATGAGCCCTACGAGGGCATAGGCGGCATAACGAATCCAGCGTCGCGGCGGTTTAGGCGCATGATCCGAAGCCCTTCGCGCTAATCTATCGTAGGCCAATCCTATGGCCAGTCCTCCAAACAAGCCAAAAATGAATAAGCCAATCATCAAATAGGCGTACTGACCATCATAGATCGCGCCAGGAGGGGCAGTGTTCAAATAGGCCCAGATCGCCGCGCCAAGGGCGGCGCCGCCAAGCCCGAAACCGGCCATTCCTGCCAGGACCAATGAGCCGGTGAGGCGCCAGCCCACCGTCGTAAGTCCAAGAAGCAATCCGATGAGCGCCCCAGTGATAAGGCCCACCAGCATATAGACCTGCATGAACGGACTGACCGGCAGTAAGGCAGCGTCCCGTACGGTCAGCGAAGATATGGCGAAGACGGCCACGACCAGGAATGTCCCATAAACGAGACCGACCGAGAGCGCGCTCCGCCAGGCGTAACCGTATTTCCCCATTGGCTTGCCGATAACTGGCAGTGTCCAGCCGCCCAGGAAGCCGCCTATCGCAGCGCCAGATCCGGTGACGATCATTACGACCAGGATCCCGATGAGTAGCCGGGCTGCCTCGCCAAGCCAGCCATACGGCAGAGGACTAATCAAGCTAAACAGGATCTGCGCGACGATGTTGCCGGCCATCAACCCGCCGCCATAGGCCAGTCCCGTAATCGCTATCCCTCGCCAATTGATCATGGGGCGTCCTTCACTAGCCATAAGTTGATCCTCGGAGCTTGGTTAAAGAGGTAGCCAGACGCTAGGGTAACATCATAATACCTCATTTAGCTCCAAATTGCGGGGTTATAGGCAGCGCTAACAGACTGCGGACAAAACGCAGGATGATGTGAACTGAATTGGTGATGACTCGAGCTAGCTGGTTTTGTTTCCCGACCTCTTATAGGTCTAGCGTCTGCGTCTCGATGTGCGCCTTGAAGTGCGGCGTGCTGTACGACGCCCCGCCCGACGGGCTGTTCTTCTTCTTGCAGGCATAGCACTCAACTCCTTAAAAGGTGGACTTTTCGAGTGGCCCAATACAATTGGGCCACTCGTTGAGCCACGATACTGATCTTCAATTGCTTATTCGTCTTGTTCGCTATCTTCAAGAGCGGCCGCGGCGCCTAACTCTGCGGCGCCTTCGGCGACTTCACCCACACCTTCAACTGCCATCTCCCGAGCGGCATCTCCGAGAGCTGCGCCAGTTTCAACCTCGGCTATTCCTTGAGCTGTTAGTTCAGCTCCAGCTAAACCAAGCTCATCACTGGTCGCTGCCAGGCCGGCTGATGCCGCCAATCGGGCCAACCCTTCGGCCGCTTCTTCGGCGCCCAGATCAGAGATGCGTTTAGCCTCATCACTCATGGCTACGGACAGCGCCCGAGTGCCCACCGCCTGCAGCATCACGTCGACGGCGGCCACCTCTAACGCCGAGCCTCGTGACTGAAGGATATCGGACAGGATCGGCATTTCTAGCAGGTCCACCACATCGCTAATGGCCGTCAATTCTCCGGCGATCCGGGCCAATTCCAGGCCGCGCTCCACATCTGCGGCGCTCATCAGGCCTACCATGGCGCTAAAGAGATCGACGTCCTCTGAGGCCTCCAAAAGCTCAAGACCCTCGGCCACGTCCGTCACGCCGGCCTCGCCGACGATCTCGCTTAACTGTGCCAGGCGATCGGCTACGATCATTTCATCCACGCCGCGAGTGACATCGCTGGCGCCGGCGGCAATGGCTGCCTTTGATACGTCTTCCGCTGCAGCTGCAAGCTCCAGGTCGTCCAGACCTTCGGTCAGGTCCGCTACGCCCTGTTGCGTCAGTTCATCACCGTAGGATTCCGCTGATTGCTCTAATTCACTCATCTTTTTGCTTCTCCCTTGTTTGAGTTTTTAAACCTGCCGGAGTAAAGATAACCTTGGTAATCTTACGTTAATCAAGGCAGACTATCAACCTATCCGGCCGAATCTTCTGTATCATAGGTAATCACAATTAACTCACTCATCGTATTTCTCCTTGAAATGTGTGATAGTTAAACAATTTCAGATTTCTTCAGAAGAAGGATTTAGCTGATTCGGATCGAGGTTGACGTTCAAGTCGAGGGTCGAGTAGGGTATCTTGATTTCAGCCTCAGCAAGCGCGTTGTGAACCTCTGAATTGACCCTGTCAAAAATATGTCGCGTGTCAGTATATGATTCGATCCACCAGCGCGCCCGTAACACAATGGCCGATTGGCCCATTTCGATGTAGAGAGCGTCTACCGGTTTATTCGGGAGCACCCCATCCACCTTGCGCACCGCTTTGATAATGACTCTTCTGGCCTCTTCGATGTCGGTGTCGTAAGCAACGTGCACATGTGTTTCGACACGGTAACGCGGATCGGGAAACGTATAGTTGATCACCTGGTTCTTGCCAATGATGGAATTGGGAACGATGACCATGCGGTTGTCTCGAGTGCGGATGCTTGTCGTGCGCAGGCCAACCTCGACCACATCACCCCATGTGCCGGCGCCTTCTATTTCGATCCGATCGCCGATGCGGAAGGGCCGGTCGACCAATATCAGGAATCCGGCGATGCCGTCCCCGATGGTGTCTTGGGCAGCGAGAGAAAGGGCTAAACCCGCCAGGCCCAATCCGGCAAGAAGAACGCCAATATTCACACCTAATTGAGCTAACCCAACGGCCAAAGCGGCCACAATGGCAACCGCGCGAAGAAGACGCTCGATCAGTACAATGACCGGCGCTAACTCGGCCTCGCGTCCTTCAACAACTGCTTGCTCCTGGTACTCTGCGCCAACAAAGCCAATGAGTCGCCAGACAATGCGAAAGCTGATGAGCAACAGCAGGAAGAAGTAGAGGCCATCCAAGAAATCCTTCAGACTATCGTCGATGAAATTCAGCCGTCTTGTAGCCAGACCGAGAACGAGGACGACGATCAGCCACGTAATATCCGATCCATTGACTTTCAGCCACTTTTCCCCAGGCGCACCAAAAGTGCGTTGGAGCAAGGGCGGAAACACTCGCCGGACCAGCACCATGCCCAGGAGATATCCACCTACGACGAGCAGGATTGATACCCCCAGGTTTATCCAGTCACTCACCGCTAGACCGAGAAGCTCTCTCTCGGACAATTCTGTTTGATCGACGAGTTGCTCCACCCACTGGGATACCGGCCCGGTCCCAGGATCAGCATCTATCTGATCGGCGGAGATCTCTCCGGAGCAGCCGGCAAGGAGTGCGAGTGCGAGAGTCGTAACAAATAACAGAAGCGACTTCTTCATGACGAGCCTAATCAGGCGTTTTCTCGTCCTGTAGCGCCTGCCTCAATGCTTGAAGCTGGTTCTTGATCTCCGTGTTGTCCCTTTGCAGCGAGGACAGCATGCCGTGCAATTCGATCATTTCGTCTGACATTTCCTCTTCTTCCTGTGCTATGAAGACAGTCGACAGGAAACTAGCCAGGACACCAAAGATGGCAATACCCAATGTCATCAGGATCATGGCCATGATCCGGCCGGTTAAGGTTGTCGGGTAGTAATCGCCATAGCCAACTGTGGTGATGGTGACAAAAGCCCACCAGAAGGCATCTCCGCCGGTTGTTATGTTGGCTTCATCCGAGCGACTCTCCACTTGAAGCACAAAGATAGCCGAGATAGATAGGACGACGATGGCGATCAGAATCGTGACGAAAAGGGTACTCTGGGCTCGATTGGCTAGGAACTCGTCAATGATATCCTGTCGATCTTCGCCGCGCATGAATCGCAAAATCCGGGCGAGGCGCGCCAATCGCGCCAGTCGGAAGATAGGGATCGCCGGTATACTGCCCAGCAAGTCCAGCCAACCGCCTCCCCTGAAGAAGTATTGGCTCTTGCTCCCTGATCGGCGAAGATTGCTCAAGAAATCTCCCAAGAAGATGATGCAAATGATAGTATCGATAAAAAGCAATGTGGTTCTGGCTGCTTCGCTGAGCCAGGGCACCAGCAAGAGCACCATCACGATAAGCGAATAGATAGTGAGAAACAGAATAAACAGATCGTATGATGTGCTGTGCAAGCGCACAGCCTCTGATTGATCTTGCTCTGTTCTTTCGGGTTCTTTGGTCATACGAATCACTCAGGATTTAGAAGATCTAAAGAAGTCGGCTTTGATTCAGCCGGTGGGCTTCTATGGAAATGGCAATGACCTGATCTTGAGATTGGGTAGGCCTACGGAAGTAGGCCTACCCCCAGGTCGACCAGTTGTCTAACGACTACAGTTCTTTCTCCGCATTTTATTCGTCGTCGAAATCCAAGGTATCTTCCACGCCGGCTTTTACATCGTCATGCTCCAACGCCTGGCGGAGCTTTTGTTCGTCCTCTTCGGAGAGGGACGTCTGGGCTAAGTGCCCGCCGTACTTTTTCATTTCGGCCTGAACCTTGTCGGGCGTTGACTTAACGACCAGGGCAAAGATGGCTGACCCGCCGGGCTCCAGCGAGTTGCTGACTTCCTTCATGAATTCGTTATCGATTCCCAGATCCGTGCCCTTGGAAAACAGGCCGGCCAACAGCGCTGTAAATAGACCCCAAAAGAGCGGCCCGCCAAAGATGAGGCCGATCAGGAAGCCCCAGAAGAAGCCGAAACTGGCAGCGGCGCCCGTATGTTGTTTTTCAAGGGTCTGCTTGATCTTTACTTTCCCTTTCTCGTCTTTTGTGGCAAAGGCTGCATCTTCAAGCTGAAGAAGCTGCTGTTTCTGCAGGTCGCCCAAGGCGTTGAAGGCAGCGCGACCAGATTGTTCGTCGTCATATGTGATTGCGATCAGTGTTCCCATTTTCTTTATTTTTCTCCTTCACTTGATATTGGAATTGTTTGCTGTTCGCGGCCGGCTGACCGGCGCGCTGTCGTCGTCCTATTCCCGG
>CP070688.1:2849783-2853848 GCA_020353135.1 Chloroflexota bacterium | reverse complement strand
CTTCGACAACGACCTGCGCATTCCCATGAACGGCAGTATCTCAATGACGCTCGATGCGGCCAATACGACCACAACCGTCAAATTTGATAAAGGGATCCAGGATGATCGTTTGATATTGAATGAAAGAGTCGCCGACAATAGGGCGACGGCCAGAGTTAGCAAGCAACTTGATCACATAAGAAAAGTAGCCGATCTCGATCTTAAGGCGGAAGTTAGATCTCAGAACAGCTTTCCGACTGGAGCTGGCATTGCCTCATCAGCTTCAGGCTTTGCAGCACTTACCCTGGCTGCCGCAGGCGCGTTAGGGTTGGACTTGACAAGGGCTGAGCTTGGACGGCTTGCCCGGTTGGGCTCTGGCTCGGCTTGTCGCTCAATCGATGGCGGTTTTGTAGAATGGCAGCCAGGCAAGAATCACGAGGAATCGTATGCCGCACCAATCGCGCCGGCCGCTCATTGGGACCTGGTTGACATCGTGGCCATCATATCAAATGAACACAAGGCCTACGGTTCCTCAATGGGGCATACTCTGGCCCACTCGAGCCCTTTTTATGAAGCGCGCTTGGAAACCATTGAAGAATCACTGGCAAAGGTCCGAACTGCAATTCTTGAGAAGGACTTTGCTACCCTCGGTCAACTCATCGAAGAAGAAGCCATACAGCTCCACGTTACGGCGATGACGTCGACGCCTAGTGTTCTGTACTGGCAGGCGGGTACCCTAAATGTGATTCATGCCCTGCGCGAATGGCGACGCATTGATCCTGCTGTCGCCGGGTATTTTACGATCGACGCCGGAGCCAATGTTCATATAATTGCCGAACGAGAGGCGGTGCCTACGCTCATCGAGAGACTGCAGATGGTCGATGGCGTTGAGGAAACATTGGTCTCTAGCATCGGCGGTGACGCCAGGCTGATTGGCGAGGCTGTAGTCTGAGCAGTAGTAAACAATCCATTGCAGGATAGAAATCAGTCAATCTAGCAGATGACCGCGAGTCAAGAGACTGTCGTTTGGATTCTTGGCGACCAGTTGCTTCGCAGCCATCCTGCCCTGGTCAGGGCCGAGGCTGAAGATGGGCGAGATCAAGTACTGGTCGTCCTGGTTGAGAGCCAAGGGAGATTGGCGAAGCGTCCATACCAGCGCAAGAAGTTGGTGTTGATGCTTAGTGCCATGCGCCACTATGCCGCCGATCTGCGCTGTCGCGGATACCAAGTTGAAGTCGTCAAGGCGGCTACTTTCGGCCAAGGGTTGAATCAGGTCGTGGCCCAGCGTTCGCCAGGTCGCCTAATTTGCATGGCCGCCAACGACTTTGGTGGCCGTCGCTTCCAGCAAGAACGATTGCCGCGCATGCTGAGTATCCCGGTGGCGGTTTTGCCGAACCTTCAATTCCTCACCGGACAATATGATCCATACCCAGATCCGGAACCTGAGAAGCGTTATCTTATGGAGTACTTCTACCGGAAGATGCGCCGTCGCTTCGATGTGTTGATGGACGGCGGTGAACCGGCCGGTGGAAGATGGAATTACGACCGCGAGAATCGTAAGCCCCTGCCAAAAGATAATAAGCCGCCCCCCATTATCACCTTTGAGCCAGATGCGATAACCATCGAGGTGATGGAGGAAGTTGCCGGTCTGAGCACGGCACATGGTGACAGCGCGGGTTTTGATCTGGCTGTGACCCGCGAACAAGCTTGGCAAGCGACGGAAGACTTCATGGCTCGTCGGCTGGTTGATTTTGGGCCCTATGAAGACGCCATGTCCAGCCAGCACAGCCATCTTTACCATTCGAAGCTGTCGGCCTACCTGAATCTTGGGCTTCTGGAGCCGATGGAGTTGATCCGGTCCGCGGAAGCAGCATACCAGTCCGGTAGCGTCCCTATCAATTCAGCGGAAGGCTTTGTACGACAGATTCTGGGCTGGCGCGAGTATATCTATTGGCAATATTGGCGTCTCATGCCGACCATCCATGAATGGAACTACTGGGAAGCGCGACATTCCTTGCCCCGTTTCTTCTGGGATGGGCAAATCGATATGGCTTGCTTGAATCATGTTCTGCGGCGAGCCATTCAGACCGGCTACAATCATCACATCGAACGTCTCATGATCCTCTGCAATTTCAGCCTTCTGGCCGGGCTTGAACCCAACGAGGTCAATGAGTGGTTCCTCTCGACCTACATCGACGCCTACGATTGGGTGATGGCGCCCAATGTGCTGGGGATGGGCTTGAACGCCGACGGTGGCCTTGTCGCCACCAAGCCCTATATCGCCTCGGCAAACTACATCAACAAAATGAGCAATTACTGTGGGGCATGCCACTTTGATCACAAGAAGCGTAGCGGCGACGACGCCTGCCCTTTTAACACCCTGTATTGGAACTTTCTGATTCAGCATGAAGAGAGATTGCGCGCCAATCCCCGGCTCGGCCCTAATGTTTTGGGGTTACGTCACCTCGATGACGAGGAAAGACTGGCCGTCCAGCACGACGCTGGCCGATTTCTTGGCCGTCTGTAAAGGCGAAGGCCAAACAGGAAAAGCAGGTCACAGCTTTTACATGTTGCGCTGTGACCTGCTAATTAGCGGGGACTGGTGTATTCGAATTCGCTATTGGGTGGGTTCAAATTGATCATCAAAAGAAGTCGGCCGAATCCCTATTCCCCATTTCTGGGCCAAGGCGGCAAGATGACGGTATCCACAACATGGATGACGCCATTATCGGCATTGATGTCGGGAATGATGACCTTGGAATCATCATTCACGAACAGAGAGCCCTCGAATGCCTTCAAACCGGCGATTTGGTTGTTGGCCATGGTCACGTCGCCGAGCAATGTTAATGCCTTGTCCGAGTGAACTTCACCGCTCAGCACATGATAGAGCAAGATGTCGGTTAATTCAGCCTTGCTGAAGGCACTGGTGATATTGTTGGCATTGAGGTCCAGTTTGGCAAATGCATCATCCGTCGGCGCGAAAACGGTCCATTCACCGCCTGAAAGCGTTTCGGCCAAATCCGCATAGACGACCGCTGCGACCAGTGTTTCAAAACGACCGTCGTTTACAGCGATATCAACAATCGTATTGCCGGCCGCATCTTCTGTAGGTCCACCAACAGCTGGAGCATCTTCGTCCACGCGTGGCCAGGGGCCCAGTATGACGGTATCGACGACATGCACAACGCCATTGGATGCGTTGATGTCAGGAATGATTACCTTAGAATCATCGTTGACATAGAGCGAGCCGTCAAAATACTTCAAGCCAGCTATCTGGCCATTGGCCATGGTTATGTCGCCCACGAGAGACTTTGCCTCTGCTGAGTGAACTTCACCGCTCATGGCATGGTAGAGCAAAATGTCGGTGAGTTCCTCTTTGCTAAACGCCGTTGCCACGTTGCTGGCATCAAGACCCAGCTTGGCAAAGGCATCATCAGTTGGTGCAAATACAGTCCATTCACCGCCTGATAGCGCGTCGGCCAGGTCTGTGGCCACAACTGCTGCTACCAAGGTGGTGAAACGGCCGTCCTCAACAGCGATCTCGACGATGGTCTGATGCCCCGCGGCCCCTACGACTGGCACCGCCAGCAAAAGAGCCAGGGCGAAGATAACAATACTTTTCGTTAGTCTATTCATTATTCTTGTCCTCCCTAGACTATTACTTACTTGCTTTCAGCTCTTTCAAGTTTTGAATGACCCCCTCGTCCCGAATTCGGTCAGCAGTCCATCTATGGATGTCAGTATACCATAGAATTTATCCGCAAGATCTCTCACCACAAAAGCAGAGTCTACGGGAAATGCGCCACTTGTACGTTATGCGTCTATAATTAAAGGATGGGGATCGCAGATACTCGCGACACGCCGCCAGTCCAAGATTCCTATTCTTGTTGAGTCCCATGATCGGACATACCATCATCTTGCACTGGTCGTGATCGTGGTGGCATTTTTGGGAGGTTATTTGCTGCACACTGAAATGGTTCTGGCGGGCGAAGAGCTAATCGAGGCGATAGATGTCGAAGCGTACGGCGCGACCCTGAAGCGCACGGGCCCGCTCTACGATTCTGAATCCCTGCAGAGCATGTTTGT
>CP070688.1:2845039-2849683 GCA_020353135.1 Chloroflexota bacterium | reverse complement strand
CGCGAGGCAGCGGCCAGTAGTTCGAGTCGGTCGGAATCGTGTGCCACATCACTCATCGTTGGCAGCAATTGGTCACTCAACCGCTCATCTGCCAACATGATGGCGGCGCCGCGTTCAACCAGGTACTCTGCATTAACCCTCTGATAGCGCCAGGCATATGGATAGGGCACGAGAATCGCCGGCAGGCCGAATGCCGGACATTCACCGAGCATGCTTGCGCCGGCCCGAGCCAGGACCAGATCGGCCGATCGAAATGCGGCGCCCATTCGCCGGTGCAAAAATGGGTAGGGTCGATAGTACGGTCGCTGTTCTTCTGATAACCGTTCGGCGTTGGCCTGCACTTCCGGCCAGTCCAACGTGCCGCTCAGGTGAACAACCTGAACCGTGTCCAGTAATTCGGGCAGAATTCCCATGAGAGCCCGATTGATGGAGCGCGCGCCTCGGCTGCCGCCCGTAACCAGTAATGTCTTTCTACCCGGGAATAGATCAAATTGTCTTAGCGCTTCCTCGCGCCCAATCGTCACCGCCTCACGCAACTGTTCACGAATTGGGTAGCCGGTCACGACCACCTTGCCGGCCGGAAAATATCCTTTGGACGCCTCTGTGGTGGCGGCGACGATCTCGGCCAATCGGCTCAGCCGCCTTATGGCCATTCCCGGTTCAATATCAAGCAAATAGATGAGCGCCGGAATGCGCCGCAGCCAGGCAGCCGCAGCCACCGGCCCATTGACATAGCCGCCGGTCATAAACAGGACATCCGGCATAAAGCGCGCCATGATGCGGTTTGCCACTCCGATACTCCAGGTCATCTTCGCTGTATTCTTTATCTTTTCCAGCAATGATACGCCGGCGATTGGTCCGGCGGCGATCGTTTCCAGGCGCAAGTTAGCCCTTGGAACCAGCCTTTCCTCGATCTGTCCGGATGTTCCAATCCACAGAATGTTCTCGCCCGACACGCCCATTCGCCTCAGGCTATTGACGACCGACAGGGCCGGAAAAATGTGTCCGCCCGTTCCGCCGCCGCAGATCAATACTCTCACGTAATGACTCTCTTATGGGTCTCCATCGCTGCACCTTGACGTTTACGGCCGCGTCCCGAGAAATACTCAGAAGGATGCCAATGCCCAGCAGCGAAATCAGCATCGACGAACCACCATAGCTCAGGAATGGCAAGGGCATACCGGTGAACGGCACGACGGCCGTGATAACTGCAACATGAATCAATGATTGAAATACGAGCCAGAACGTTATGCCGATAGCTAGCAAGAAGCCATAGCTATCTCGCGCGCCAAGGGCTGCCCTGATCCCTCGCCAGCACAGGACAGCTATCATCGTAATGACGAGAAGCGTGCCAAACAGGCCGAGTTCCTCGCCCAGGATCGCGAACACGCCATCGGTATGGGCCGCGGGCAATGGGCCGAACTTCTGAGTGCTCTCTCCCAGACCCACGCCGAACCAGCCTCCCGTTCCCAGAGCCACGACCGACTGCTTGACTTGCCAGGTGGCCTGGGTTGGATCGCGCAAGGCGTCCCAAAATGATTCGATCCTGGCCGCCGCGTGGGGCAGAGTGGTAACCAGGACCAGGAACATGCCAAGCCCGAGACCCCCGGCGATCGCAAATTGCTTCAAATCCGCACCGGCAATGAAGAATAAGGCCAATGAGATGATGGCGATAAGCCCGGACGTTCCGACATCCGGCTGAAGTACGATGAGTGCACAAACCGCCCCGGTGATTATCGAAAATGGCACCAGGCCCAGGGTCAGGTCTTTGATGCGGTCGCCCTTTGTCGACAGCCAATGAGTGATATAAAGGATAATGGCCAGCTTAGCCAGTTCTGATGGCTGGACCGAACCTTCGATGAGACCACGGCGCGCCCCAAATATCTTGTCGCCAACCAATAGCACAATTATGAGCATTATGAGCGTGCCAAAGAGCACTAACACCGACCATTTTCGTAGCCAATGGTAGTCGATGCTAATGAAGAATAGGATGCCCAGAAGTCCGCCCGCCAATGCAATTGCCTGGCGTTTGAAGAAGTAGGTCGCTTCGCCGTGAGCCAGGACGCCCAGGTCAAAGGTGGTGCTGTATACCATCAGCATTCCCATGACAACCAACCCGGCGGCCGTCAGTGCCAGCCAGTAGTCCACCAGGAACACCTGGTTGGATCGCACACGACCTCGTTTCTTTCTGATAACATTAACGCCAGCCATTCGCCTACCTCGCTCCGCGTTCGCAAATTGCGTCAACTGTTCTCATCTTGCACCGTACGCTCACTATGTTGCTCAGGCTGCGCCCTCACGAAGCGCCGGAACGACTCTCCTCTTTCCGCAAAGTCAACATATGAATCATAGCTCGTACCGCCGGGCGCCAGCAGGACGACTTCTCCCGGTTGCGCAATAACGGCGGCGACGTCAACGGCTTCGGCTAGCCCAGTTGCCCGGATTACTCTGGGGGTATCTTGGCCGGCCGGCGCTTTCACTGCCAACATCTCGGCCAATCTTTCGGCCAGCTCACCAAACAACACCACGACTCTAACCCGCTCGCCTACCCGCCGCGCCCATTCATCCCAAACCATTTCCTTGTCACGTCCTCCGGCAAGCAGGATCACGGGTTCGACAAACGAGTCTAAGGCGGCGATTGCTCGCTCGGGCGATGTGGCTATCGAATCATTGAAGTATTGCACCCCATTCAGTATTCGCACCAACTCCAGGCGATGATCAACCGCCTCAAAGCCACGTATGGCGCGGACAATGGAATCCGTTGTTATGCCGGCCGAATCGGCCAGCACCGCTGCGGCCAAGACGTTAAGAACGTTGTGCCGGCCGCGAAGCGGTATTTCGTCCACGTCACAGACCGCCCACTCACGGTCCGCATCCCGGAGCCAAATCTTGCCCTGGCCTACAAACGCGCCGTCTTCCACCGGCAACTCAAGACTGAATCGGCGCAATCGCCCAGCCACACTGCTCGATAGATTATCGGCGCCTGCATCGTCGGCCGACAGTACCGCGATGTCATCTGGTCGCTGATAGCGCAGTATATTGGCCTTCGCTTCGGCGTAGGCGGACATCGTTTTGTGCCGATCCAGGTGATTGGCCGTGATATTGAGAATCGCGGCGATTGGCGGGCTCACCGTCCACTGCTCTAGCTGGAAGCTTGACAGCTCCTGAACCACGACGTCGCCGCTCCGAATCTGATCCAGCTTTGAAATAAGAGGCCGGCCGATGTTTCCGCCAACCCAGGCTCGCTTGCCAGACGCGCGAACCATGGCCCCCGTTAAAGAAGTCGTCGTCGTTTTTCCGGCCGAGCCTGTGATGCCAATGACCTGTGCCTTAATACGCTTCATGAACTCGTGCGAATCATTGGTGATTGGGATACCCCGCTCACGCGCAGCCTTTACAAGCGGTAGATCGGCCGGTACGCCACCGCTAATAGCCAGCACATCGGCATCTTCCAGCAAACTCATGGGATGATCGCCAAGTACCGTTTCAAGAGACAAGTCCGCTATCTCCTCGACTTCAGGAGCCAGCATATCTGCCGGCCGTTTATCCGATATCACGACATCCGCTCCGGCGGCCACGGCAAAGCGGGCCAGAGCCTTGCCCTGCCTTGCCAGGCCCAAAATAACCACCCTTTTGCCAGATAACTCATCGAGCATTTCCACCTACAATCACCGGCCGAACCTTTAGATCAGCGCCAGGGCGATGCCAACCATCGCCCCTAAGATGCCGACCAACCACCATCGCTGAACAATTTGGGTCTCGCTCCAACCAAGAAGCACAAAATGATTATGCAGCGGCGCCATTTTGAAGGGCCGCAAATCTCGGCCGAGGAACCGTCGACTCAGCACCGCTGAAGCCACTTGAATCATGACCGATAGAGTCGTCGCAACGGGTACCAAGGCGATGATCGGCAAAATCAACCACTGACCGGACATCAGGGCAACGACGCCAAGGGCGCCGCCCAGAGCTTGAGAGCCCACATCGCCCATGAACATTTGCGCCGGATGGGCGTTGTACCAAAGGAAAGCAAAACAGGCGCCGACGACGATGAAACTGAAAGCGACCAGAAACTGCTGGTCCTGTAGAAAAGCGATTATGCCATAAGCGGCGAAGGCAGTGGCGGCGATAATCCCGGCCAGACCGTCCAGACCGTCCGTGAAGTTCACCGCGTTTGCGGTCGCCGTGATAATGAAAACCGCTATCGGCACGTACCAAAGACCAATGTCAATGATAACTGGCACGGTGGGCACGGCCACAAAACCTTGGGCATCGTTTACCCGCCAATAAAGTATCGCGGCCGCGACCAGCGCGATGGCCAATTGATAGACGATTTTGTAGCGGGCCAGCATGCCGGTACCTGGTCTCTGCCGGAAACCCTGGTAATCATCTATTGCGCCGAGAATCGCATAGGACACCATTACAGCCAACGGCACAATAACGCTTTCAGCGATCTCGACATTGCGTATGGCCTGCACCGCGCTCACAACCAAAGTGATAAGTACAACCCAACCGACGATCAGGATGCCGCCCATGGCCGGCGTCCCCATCTTGCTAAAGTGAGTCTGCGGGCCCTCGATCCGTATCTTTTTGCCCAATTGGAGCCGCCGCATCACTTCGATCAGCGGTCCGCCCCAAATCACTGCT
>CP070688.1:2841639-2844939 GCA_020353135.1 Chloroflexota bacterium | reverse complement strand
GCCCGCGTTCGCAAATGATGCGCTGCATTGATCACCCGACCATGCTTAAAGATGGATCGGGTTGGGGCGCCATGACCGGCGTTAGCGCAGCGATATTGGCCAGAAATGGCTTCACGGGCGCGCCTGCGCTCACGGTGGAGGCAGAAGAGGTCGCTGACTTCTGGGCTGATCTGGGGGACAGATGGCTAATCGCCGAGCAATACTTCAAGCCGTACGCCATTTGTCGCTGGGCTCAGCCAGCTGTTACCGGCGCTCTGAACTTACGAAAGCAGTATGAGTTCGATCCAGAAACCGTGCACAGTATTCGAGTCACCACCTTTCATGAGGCCGTCCAGCTGGCCAATCCTCATCCACAGACTACTGAGGAGGCCCAGTACAGTTTGCCTTTCCCAGTAGCGACGGCCCTGGTTCATCGGCAGTTAGGACCGGTTGAATTGAGTGGTCGAGGTTTGCACCATCCCCTCGTATTGCAATTGGCACAACGGGTCGAATTGGTGGAAGATCCGGCTCATAGTGCCCGCTTTCCGGCAGAGAGATTTGCCCAGGTTCAGCTTGAACTTGAAGACGGTAGGATTCTCGACTCGGGCGAGGTTGAAGCGATCTGGGGGGTGGCAGATCCACCTTCTGATGAAGCGCTACGTGAGAAGTTCCTTTGGCTGGCTTGTACCTGTTTGTCAAAGGAAAGAGCAAGAGAGCTTGAGGTGGCTATTTGGCAAGTTACAGATTCGTCAGACGTCAATGCTCTATGCCAGCTTCTCGGCCATCCTCTGGAGAAATTGGACCAATGAGCATGCTGGACACAAGAGTCATCCGATTGCTAGAGTCGAATAATGTATCCTATCGCCTTCTACCGCATGATGAACCGGTTTATACTGTGGCAGCGGCGGCCGCTCAACGCGGCGTAGTCAAAGAGGAGATGGTCAAGTCTATCTTGTTGCGAGACAAGAACCGACGGTTTGTAATGGCTTGCGTCACTGGCGATGCTCGTCTGGATCCTAAGGCCGTCCGAGCCTATTTGGGTGGCGAATGGGCCAGGCTCAGGTTTGCCTCGGCCGAAGAGATCCGCCAAAAAACAGGCTATCTTCAGGGTGCGGTTGCACCCGTGGGCTTGCCTGAAGATGTACCTGTGATTTTTGACGAGGCGATAAGGCGCTGCAGGAAGGTCAATATTAGCAGTGGTGATCCACTTGCTGGGCTTGAGCTCGATCCTGAAGATTTGATTTCGCTGGCCGGCGCTAAAGTGGCATCGATTGCAGAGTAAATCCGGGGTATATAGGCGGTAGTCTGGCGGGATTAATTGTTCTTCAGGAGTAGATCGAATGGGATTACCAAAGAAAGTCGAATACCTGATTGTTGGAGCCGGCGTTCACGGCTTGTCCACAGCCTATCATCTGGCCAAGTATCTGAAGGCTAGTGACCAGGGCAGCGGCGAAGATGTCCTAGAGGTCGAGAAAAGTAGTATTGCCGCCGGGGCCTCCGGCGTTGCCTGCGGGAACGTTCGATGTAACTACTACCAGGAGCCGATGACCCGCCTGATGATGCACTGTATGGACATTTGGGAATCGGATCCCGACTATTTTGCCTATAATTCTGTCGGTTATCTGACCGCATCTTTCGCGCCCATGCGAGAAGGGTTGGAAGCCGTCCATAAGCGCCATCAAGTGCTAGGTTATCCTTCCACGCTCGTGGTAGGTGAGGATGAAGTCAGACGATACATGCAGAACATCTTCTACGATTGGCAGGCCGAGAAACTGGAAGTGCTCTTGCATGAGCACCGTGGTGGACATGCCTGGAGCCGCCAGGCGATCCATGGCCTGGCCATCAAGGCAGAACGTGAAGATGTTCAGCTGCTTGTCGGTCCAGAGGTGACAGGCTTTCAATTCAACAGCAATGGCGAAGTTGCCGTCGTTGAAACAGACCTGGGCAACGTGGAAGCCGGTCATGTAATCGTCGCCGTCGGTCCGTGGATCAAGAAGCTTTGGCGTTTATTGGCGCTCCCGGAAACGGTACCCGATCCCCATCGAACAGGAGAGAGTGCCGAATTATGGCGTTTCCTAGCCTTACAAGAGGGCGAGATCGAGGTCAATCCTTATATCCACATAACTAATAATGGTCAGCGACCCCCCCTAATTCATGTCGATAGTGATGTAACTCTGTATGGCGAAGACGGTAGGCTGGTATGGGACCAGCCATGGGGTATCTACGTCAAGCGTGACAAGCACTCCGTCCAAGGCGGGGCGGTACCTGTTGACGTCGGACCTGATATCGACGTCGATCCCTATGGCACGCGCAGCCCCTATTATTGCGTTGACGATAAGTTTTATGATTTGTGGGTAGCCTCACTGGCCCACTGTATGAAACGTTACGAGGGCAAACGACGCTTTGCCTCCAAAAAATCTTCGGGGGGCGTTGGTGCATTTTCGGCCGACAACTTCCCGATTTTTGACTTCATGCGCCCGAATGTATACGTCATTGCCGATTCAAATCATGGCTTCAAAATGATTGGCGTTGGCGAACAAGTGGCCGGTATCCTAACCGGCAAGTCAGGTGAACTGTTGGCGCCTTTCGCCTATAGTCGTTTTAAGGAACAAAGGGCGCTGCCGAGGTCAAATGCGCCGTTTCCATGGATGTAAGACGAGAACGGCAGCCAAAAATGAGGTAAGAAGGGAAGAATGAACATGTCCGAAACGGCAGACTTCATCGTTGTCGGTGGTGGGGTGGTGGGCTGTAGTGTCGCCTACTATTTGGCCAAGAACGGGGCCAAGAATGTCGTCGTGCTGGAACGTGGGGAAATTTGCTCTGGCGGCACGGCAAAATCATGCGCCATCGTCCGCACCCATTATTCTATTGAGGCCAATTTGCGCCACGCGGTTGAGAGCCTGAAGATCTTCGCCAACTTTGACGATATCGTGGGCGGGTCCGTCGGCTGGCGCCGGACCGGATACCTGATCCTTGGTCCAGAAGCACACCGGGAGCCAATGACGGCCGTCTTCAGCAAGCAGAACGCCCATGGTATCGACACAGCTATCATGAGCCCGGCCGAAGCACGAAAGGTCCACCCGCTGATTCAGGTTGAGGACGTGGACGTGATCGGTTATGATTCGATGGCTGGGTATGCCGACCCCTATCTGACCACCACCGCCTACGCCCAACGCGCCAAGGAGTTGGGTGTTGATTTGAAAACTGGCGCGGCTGTTACCGGCATTCATTTGAACGGCGCGACCAAAATCGTACAGACCACAAATGGCGCCTATGAGAGTCCGGTCGTGGTTCTGGCGGCCGGTCCTTGGGCCAACCATC
>CP070688.1:2838356-2841539 GCA_020353135.1 Chloroflexota bacterium | reverse complement strand
GTCCACTCACTTGCCCCTGGCCGAGCGTTTGCCGGGCTTGCTCAAAAGCGAAGTTGGCCGCGTCACTGGCAAGCCAGGCGGTGAATCTCGTTTTCATTTGATGTACGAACTGTATTTCGAGTCCCCCGAGCGTTTCTTCCAGGCCCTTGGTAGCGAGGCCGGCAAAGAAATGATGGCCGCCCTGAAGGAATGGTCTGACGCCCGGCTGATCACCTGGTTTTACTGCGATTCCTTCGAGGAAGCGGCAGGCGATAGAGCCTAGCCCGAACCGTGTTGTGGCTTCGCTCAACAAGACGTTGCACTTGATGTTCCTGGTATAACTGACGATTGCCATACAACTTGGCCATGTTAGGCCCGGAGCCTGGTATCTCCAGATCGCTTTCCAGTATAATTTAGTAGGCGGACCCAGCCCGTTCAAAGGGTTGGTAAGAATCGCAGGAGGGTGAACAATGGCACCATTTCGTAGCGTCGTACGTCTCTTCTTGCTAGTAGTCGGTATCCTGGTCGGCATGACGACCTTTGTCGTCGCCTACATGGCGCGCATGATTATCAGCCCACCTCGCCAGCGGCTGTGGGCAACGCCGGCCGAACTAGGTATGCCGTTTGAAGACGTACAGTTCCCGGCACGAGACGGCCTGCGCCTTTCGGGCTGGTTTATCCCGGCGAAATTGGCCAACGGCCAGCAGCCTAAAGCTACCTTACTGCTCGTTCATGGCTGGCCGTGGAACCGCTTGGGGACAGCGGCCGAGAACATCTTGACCGATCTGCCTGGTAGCGCGCCAGTTCAACTCATACACCTGGCCCTGGCGCTGCATCGTCGCGGCTTCAACTTACTCATGTTTGACCTGCGGAATCACGGTCAAAGCGCGGCCTCTTCGCCAGTCACATTTGGCTTGCAAGAGGCCGACGATCTACTGGGTGCGCTTGACTACGCGGCCGATCGGGATGATGTCGATGCCCGACGACTGGGCGTGATCGGCTTCTCCATGGGCGCCAACACGACGCTGTTTGCCCTGCCAAGAACGAAGCAAGTAGGGGCAGCCATCGCCATTCAACCGACCAGTCCCACCGTCTTCTCAAGCCGCTACGGCGCGCTGCTCACCGGGCCGCTGGCCAGGCTAATTCTACCCCTGGCCGAACTCGCCTATCGACTGGCGGGCGGGCTCCCCCTTTCGGCCGTGGAGCCGATTTTCGCCGCCGCCGGCAGCGGCGACACACCGGTGCTGTTTATCCAAGGAAAGGGCGACAACTGGGGCAGCGCCGAGAACGTCGCCGCCATGGTCGCCGCCTCGCCCAGCCCGGTAGAGCCACTATTCGTGGATTCAGCCAGCCGCTTCGGCGGCTACCAGTACGTGATCGATAACCCAGAGATGGTCGAAACGTTTTTTACGGCCCACCTGACCGGCTAGTCAATGGCAATTTAAGCTGTATACGATGCCGGAGGCGCTTCGGTAGCCGACGAGCGCCGATCGCCAACCAGATTAGAGGTCATCGAAAGCGCTTGTCTGGGGCAAAGTCATCCCGTATCATATTTACCGGATTGTGATTCACCCCAGTTGAGAAAGGTCGATAACCGCCGGGGAGCGGATTGGGCAAGTACCGTTTGTGAAGACAATGACGCCACGAACTGAAGCAGGCAAGATCAATTCAAGAGCCGGACTGGCTATCATGCTCTTACTGCTGGCGGCTTGGTTCGTTGTGTCCCCGGTTGGCGCCCAGGGCGCTACGGTGGTGGTAGCCAGGATCAGCGGCCCGGTAACGCCTACGATGGCCAGCTATTTTGAGCGGTCTATCGCTCAGGCCGAACAGGACGAAGCCGAGGCGCTGGCGATCGTTCTGGATACACCCGGGGGCGCCGTCGACGTTACCCAGGAGATCGTCCAGTTCTTTCGTAATGCCGAGGTCCCGATCATCGTTTTTGTCGGTCCTGCAGGCGCCCAGGCAGCTTCGGCCGGCAGCCTCATAACGCTGGCCGGTCACGCGGCCGGCATGGCCCCGGAAACGGTCATTGGCGCCGCCTCGCCAGTCGACGGGTCTGGGGCGGACATAGAGGAGACGCTCTACCAGAAGCTGACGGAAGATTTGAAGGCCACCATGCGCAATCTGACGACCCGTCGCGGTGAAACGGCCGTTGAATTAGCCGAGGCCATGATTGAAGACGCCAAAGCCGTCACGGCCGACGAAGCACTCGAGGCCGGCTTGATCGATGCGGTGGCTGGAGACCTAGACGACCTATTGGTTGAGCTAGACGGCTTGACGGTCGAGGTCAACGGCCAGGAAGTTACCTTGCAGACGGCCGGCGCCGCACAGGAGGCAAGCGGCCTGAGCGCGGTGGAGCAAATCCTACACGCCCTTTCCAACCCATTGCTCATCGGCCTATTGTTGACGATTGGCGTGCAGGCCATATTGATCGAGCTCTCCAGTCCCGGCGGCTGGGTCGCCGGCTTCGTTGGCTTTGTCTGCCTGGCGCTGGGTCTCTATGGACTGGGCACTCTCCCGGCCAACTGGCTGGGACTCGGATTGCTCGTGCTAGCTTTTGTGCTTTTCATCTTGGAGGTCAAAACTCCGGCCACGGGCGTGTTGGCCATTGCCGGTGTGATCACGTTCCTGGCCGGCCTGTTGGTCCTGTTCAATTCGCCTGGCACGCCTCAGTTTGCCCGCATATCTCTCGCCGGCGCTATCGGCATCACCGCTTTCGCCTCGATTTTCTTCTTGTTCATCGTCGCCAAGGCGCTACAAGCTCAAACTAGAGAGCCGTTGATCGGCGACGAGGCGCTGGTTGGAACGGTCGGCCCCGTACGGGTTGCGCTGGCGCCTGGCAAGAAAGCCGAAGCTGGCCAGAACCAGGGCACGGTGCTGATCAATGGCGAGCTATGGCGGGCGGTCGCCGATGAGGAAATCGACCGCGGCGAGCAGATCATCGTCAAGAGCGTAGACGGCTTCACGTTGCGGGTGAAGAGGCTTACCCAATAAGCTAATTGGCTTACCCAATAGGCTAATTGGCTTACCCAATAAGCCGGGCTGATTAGCTTACCCAATAAGCCGAGCCAATAGACTAAACTAATCGGTATGACAGTCCGACTTTACCATCAGGTTAGTCGATTAACACCGGGTAAAAATCAACAATGCGCTTCAAGGTTCGCCTGAATGACGAGGAGAAAGAGATCGAGGTGGTTCGCCAGG
>CP070688.1:2834807-2838256 GCA_020353135.1 Chloroflexota bacterium | reverse complement strand
GACTGGCACGGTGCTCTTGTTCACCAAGACGATGCGCTGGTCGGTTGTCCGTTTGGCCAGCAGTCCGCCCAGATGCCGGGCCGCATTCAGGTAGTAGCTCAGATCTGTCGATCCATCTAGCATAGGTGGCGTGGGCAGGCACATAAATATGGCGTCCACGTCGTCGATGATCTCGCTCACGTCAGTCGTGAAGAACAAGTATTGATCCAGTTGCTCGGCGATGACATCGGCTAACTCGGGCTCGTTGACATGCTGTTCAATCTGGCGTCGCTCGCCCGACTTGTAGGCGTTGATCCGCTCTTCCGAAATATCGTAAGCGTGAACTTCGTGTCCATATTCGGAACAGACTGCGGCGTGAGTCAAGCCGACAAAACCAGTTCCGACAACAATTATTTTCATATTCAACAATCTCCTATCACCGGATAGTGGGTATTTTGGCGCCGTTTGGATTGGCAGTTGAAACTGGCGCCGCCCATACGCGACCGTTACTCTGACCGCGGGTTAAACGTTGGCTTCGCCGGCCGCCGGCCGGGCATGTTTCTCAACTCTACTCGAAAACACGACGAATACAAGCGCCGAGTAGGCTACTATTGTACTATGTCGCCCCTTCTCAGGCCTGATATTTGCCTATCAAATTCCAGAATGGCGCACGGGTGACGTTTATCTAATAGAGTGGTGACAAGTGGCACTTGACTCTTGGGACCAAAGTGTGTTGAGATGGACCATAGTCGGTATGTGGGAGTAGTTTTGCTCTGCAGGAATTCTATTTACTGGTCGACTGCTAGTTTGGGGATGGTGCGATGGCGATCTATAGGTTAGGGTTGTAGCGGCGTTAACTATGGGCTGGGGCCGGGTATCGCACAAGATCGCACAAGATTGCCACACTGCCGCACATTTTCTCGGTTATGACGCAACTAGACTTTGCATGATGAGGATCAACCGGCATCTTTCGGCGGCAACAAAATCCTCGGGTCAATACTATCTTAGACTGCTGGTATCCATCCTTGTTACATTGAGGACTTAGCCTGGAAGGAGGAAATGATGTCCAAGAGGATCAAAGTAACACTTCTAATAGTTCTGTTGGTTGGATTAAGTATTTGGGCGGCAGCGGTGGCCGCGCAACAAGAAACTCAAGAAACTTCATATCAGCCCCCGGTCGGCTGGCCCAATCAGAATGCGCGGAACGAACTTGGTTTCTCTGGCCAGGCTGATGATGCCATTGATATTACAGATCGGCCCCTAGATTACAGAACAGATTTAGCTTTTACAGCTTCATATACCGCCTACTTGCCCCTTGTCACCAGGCCGACTCCAATAATCAACGGGGACTTCGAATTAGGACCAGTGGCCTGGGAGCAATATTCCTCGAATGGGTGGCAGTTGATTTTCGATTCAAGCGAGTTGCTCGTGCCGCCTCATAGTGGTTCCTGGGCAGTGTGGATGGGCGGCGATTTCAATGAGGAGTCCGTTTTGTGGCAGACTGTGAAGGTACCATCAAGTAATCCTACCCTCAGGTACTGGCATTGGATCGCGTCAGAAGATGTTTGCGGCTATGATATTGCTGGGGTGGCCATTAACCTAGATGAAGTCGTGGATGCGTTCTGGTTGTGCGATCTCAATAATACGGGATGGTGGGTTGAGCGCTGGGTCGATCTTAGTCCGTACGCCGGTCAAACAGTGGAGTTGGATTTCGTGGCGTTCACCGATGATAGCTGGAATAGCAATCTATTCATAGACGACATTTCTCTTGGCAATGTGGCGACGGATTCTGGCGATGCAGGTCTATTTGAAATCGAAACTGCGGGTTCTGCTACCTCAACGAAGCAACCAAGGACAACACGCTTGTTACCGTATCAGCCAGATAATACCTTCGGTCAAGGGCTGCAGGAGATCCGTCGCGAATTCAACGCGCGCTTGAGCGAAGGTTAGTGGTGAGCGCCATGGCAAAGGCCTCTGCCGCGCGAGTTCCCGGCCGCGCTCGGATCGCTCGACGCCGCTTATGGTTACCGTGTTGACGCCCTAGGTGGCTAGGCGGCCGACTCCAGCATCATCCTGGCCGTGCGGCGGCCGATCTGGACCGCATAATTCGTGCCCCGGTCCCAGGGATAGACCTGGCTCATGCTGGCGAAATAGAGATTGGGGATAGGCGTCCGCTGCTCGGGAATATGCTGGGAATGGTAAACGGCCGGCACTGGCTGGGCGTAGCGCGTGCGGAATAGCCAGCTGCGGCGGATCCATTCCGGCCGGAACTCAGGATTGAAACGCGTCAATACGCCGGTGAATAACTCTTCCAGCTCTTGCTGGCTCATGTTCAGGTAGGCATGGTCGGGCGTGACGTAGTCGCCGCAGTAAACGATGTGGTCGCCGCCGTAGTGCTCCCGGCCAATGTAGTTAGTGTGTTCTACCAGGGCCAGGAAGGGGATGTCGGTCTGGCTCTTGTCGGCCGAATCGGCCGGTAAATTGAGCCAGTAAGTCTTGTCCATCAACTGCTGTTTCAGCGCCAGAACCAGCACCACGGCGCCCATGCTCTTGAGCCTGGCCAGCTGACCGGTGTAGTCGGCCGGCAAAGCCGGGGCCATCTTGCGCAGAAGCTCTGGCGAAGTCGTCACCAGGCACTGATCGAAGGTCGCCGCCTGGTCGCCTGAGGTCAGCGACAGCCGGCCATCCTTCTCGGGGCTGATGATCTGGACCGGGCTGTTGAGTCGAATCTCTCCGCCCCGCTCTCGAACGGCTTCGGTGAGCCGGTCGACAAAAGCCTGAAAACCGCCCTCGAAGTAACCCAGGCGCGGGCTGCGCACCTTCAGGCGGGCCCACATCCAGGCCATGTTGGCTTCCTGGAAGTACGGGCCAAACTTGCCGATCAGCAGCGGCCGCCAGGTCGTCTCGTAGATCTTGTCGCCATACCAGCGCCGCAGCCAGACGTCAGCCGTTTCCCGCTCCAGGCGGCGCCAGGGATTGCTGAAGCGCAGGTAGGCGCTGACCAGGCCAAAGCGAGCCATGTCCAACAAGTTGAAGCCCGGAAAAGTGATCCATGCTTTCGGCGAGTCAAACGGCACGATCTTGTCGCCGTAAATGACCGAGGTGACCGGCCGGGGAAAGAATAGTCGATCGCCAAAGCCCAACTCCTCGACCAGGTCGATGATGTCTTTGTCAGAGGTGAACAGGTGATGGTAATAATGTTCCAACGGCCAATCCCAGGTTTCGTCCTTGAAACCGGCCGCCAGGCCGCCGGTGACGTTGCCCGCTTCATAGACAGTGACCTGGTGCCCGGCGACCAATAGATCGTAGGCCGCAGACAGGCCGGCAATACCCCCGCCGACGACGGCTATGTTCATGAAGCTGTCTCTCCCTGGCTGACCTGCTGTGTAGCCCGGTCGAAGTCCGACCAACCCAGTCCAAACTTGATCATGTAGTAAATGCCCAATAACGTGATCGGCAGCCACAAGGCG
>CP070688.1:2831271-2834707 GCA_020353135.1 Chloroflexota bacterium | reverse complement strand
GAAGGCCACCGGGCCTTACCGGCCGCAGCTCGTTTCCTTCTTCTTGGCCGAGGTAGTTGATGAACAAATGCACGCCCAGTTTCTGGCCAATAAGATTGTAGCTCTGGGCGGCGAGCCAGTCACGGTGCCAGTCCCCGTGCCGCCGGCCGCAAATAATCGCCAGATGCTTGAAGCAGTCCTGGCAGCCGAACTTCAGGCGGGCAAGGATTACACCCAGCGTGCCCAAGAAGCCGACGAGTATGGTGACAAAGGCCTGGTGGTGCAACTGGAAGATATGGTCCGGGACGAGACAGGGCACTCCGAGGAGACCGAGCGTATCTTGCGCGACTGGCCGCTGTAACTGGCTGTGAGAAGCCGGGCGTTATCGTGATCGGCTTGTGCCGTTACCTGGGTGTGAAGTAGCCTGGCTTCTTGTGTAACAAGTATTTCCGGCTACGTCGACATTCGCCGGGTCAGCTCATCGTCTTGTAGATTATCGACGATGCTCTGTATTATGACTCGCCGGGCGGCCGCGTGCGTTTCGGCCTGGGCCTGGTCCCCTTGCAGCTGGTGGAGCTTGGCCAGAGCTTCATGAGTTTCAAGCAGCAAGAAAGGCGCGCCAATCTCCTGGGCCAGGCTGTGGGCCTGTTCCAGGTCGGCGGCCGCTGCATCTGGCGGCTCGCCGACCGGAGTGGCCGCCGCCAGCCGGGCAGCGCCCCGGAGCCAATAAGCGATGGCTACCTGTTCCCGTAATCCACACTGTTCTGCTGAGGCCAACATGCTTTCTGCGTGTTCCTCCGCGTCCGCATAAGCGCCTTGCGCCAGCGCCAATTCGGCCAGTCCCCCCAAACAATGAGCTTCATAAAGATATTGCCCCATCAGCCGGGCGTTCGCCAATGCTTCCTCCAACAGAGGACCGACATGGTGATCCCCCTGCCGGAGCCGGGCCATGGCCAGGCCGGACTGGGTGCGAGATGTCCAGAGGTAGGTATTCGCTTCCTGGCTGAGTTGCAGACCCCGGCGAAATAGCGCCTCGGCCCGTTCCGGCCGGTTGAGATGCAAGTAAATATGACCCTCGACGTCCATATGCAGGGCTAGGAAACGAATGGCGCCAATAGCCATAGTCAATTCGCGAGCCTCCTCGGCAAATTCTAAAGCTGCCCGGTAGTCGCCCTTGCCCACAAGACCCTCGACCAAAGTGTACAGCGTGGAACTGGTATGCCAATCGAGATGGGCGCCACGACTGATCTTGAGCGCCTGCTCGACGATTTCCAGGCAAAGTTCGTAATTGGTGATGCCCGTCTGACCGGCATGCAGCATAGCTATCATCTGTAGATTTTCGGCTTCATAACTAAGGTCGCGTATCTGGCGGGCCAGGGCCAGGGACTCATAAAAGAGCTCTATGGCCGTATCTAGCTGGCCGGAAATGTAGTAGGCTTCGGCCCGGCCGTGAGTGGCCTGAACGGCCACCAGATCCTCGATCTGCTCCTGGCGGCAGATGTCGAGCGCCTGCTGCTGATAGTCGCTGGCTTCCAGGTTCTTACCCTGGCTCCAAACCACGCTGCCCAGATGAAACAGCACGTTGGCCAGGCTGCGCTGGTCGCCGCTCTCGCGGGCTGCGTCCAGGGCCATGCCCAGGCGCGACGCGGCGTTTTCATAGTCGTCGGCCCGCCGGTAGATCATGCCCTGGCTGATCAAAATGGCCTGCTCTTTCGAGCGGTCTGCGCCCTGCCTGGCAACGCGCAAGGCCAGATCCAGGTCGGCTATGGCGGCGTCGAAGTCGCCAGCCAGGCCGCGCACGAACCCTCTTCTCTCCAGTAGCGCCAACCGCTCCCCTTCGACGGCCGCTTCAGGATGGGCTTCGCTCAGCGCCAATGCCTGCTCGTAAAAAAGTTGTGCTTCGCTCAAGGCGAATAGATTCTGAGAGCGTTCGCCGGCCGCTGCCAGGTAGCTGACGGCCTTGTCCCAGATTTGACCCTCGACGTAGTGACGGGCCAATGCAGGCGCCAGCTCCTCGATCCGGTCGGCGCCTTCTCTTTCCAGCCACCTGGCGATTTTGGCGTGAACCGGCCGGCGGGTTTCTTTGAGCACACTGTCATGAGCTACTTCGCGAACCAATACGTGGCGGAAAATCCATTCCCAATCGGCCACGAAAGCCGCCCGGCCGAAGCGGTGGACGAAGTCCAATTCGCTCAGAAAGACCAACTGCTCGCGCACGTCGGCCCCAACCAAATCGGCCAGTAATTGTTGCCAAAATGTCCGGCCGATCATAGCCGCATGTTGCAGGGTGTTCTTTAGCGCAGGGTCCAGGCGGTCAATACGGGCCGCTATTACGCCCTGGACCGTGTCCGGTACGTGCAGGTCGCTCAGGCCTCCGACCACTTGCCAGCTGCCATTGGCCGGCCGCAGCGCGCCAGCTTCGATCAGATCGTGGACGATCTCTTCGACAAAAAAGGGATTGCCCTGCGAGTGGTCGGTAATGATGGTGGTTAGCCATTCCGGCAAATCGAAAGTCCCTAGCAGGTCCTGGATCATGGCCACCGTCTGCTCGGGGTTCAAATCGTGGAGCGAGATCTCGGCCCGCTCCGATTCGACCGGCGACGGCGCCTGGCGTTGTGATCGCCCGTTTTGGGCGACCGCCTGGCGCTTCAAACTCAAGATGAGCAGCGGGATGCCGGATACAGTTTGCAGCAGGTGTTCGATCAGATCAAGGGATAGATCATCGGCCCAATGGGTATCCTCAAAGACGATCACCAGCAGTCCACGATCAGCCTGGCGGGTGCAATAGTCGACCAGGGCGGCGTAGATCGCCTTTCGTTTGGCCTCCGGTTCCAGGCCGGCTAGAGTATCGCCGGGAAAAGTGAGGGCCAGGATAGCCGCCAGGCCGTGCAGCGTTTGTACCGGCAAGTCGCCGAGGCTCGACAAGTTATCTGATAGACGCTGCATCCTCTGCCCGGCGGAGTCGGCGTCGCGGATGTTCATGGCGTTTCTGAGCATATCGCCAACCAGCCAATAAGGGGTATGTTGTTCATAGCTGAGCGAACGGCCCAGCCAGAGACGGGCCGTCGGAAATGCGCTGAACAGCCAGTTCCTGAACTCGACGGCCAGGCGCGACTTGCCGGTACCGGCCGCGCCGGCGATGGTGACCGCCCTCGGCTGCCGCAGCCGGTCCACCTCCCGCAGATGGTTTTGCAGCAAGGCCAGCTCCTGCTGGCGACCGACGAGCGAAGCGCGGCTCACGGTTGTAGGAGCAATGCGGGCCGGCCGTTGGTGGGCGGCCAGGATCTGAAAGGTGGTCAGGGGCACGTCGCTGCCCTTAACGTCGATAGGCGGCCAACTCTCATAGTCGAAGTGGAGCTGGGCGTTGGCCAGCCGGAAGGTGCTCTGGCCGACTAGAACGCCTCCGGGTGGGGCGGCCGCTTCCAGGCGATTGGCGATATTGATGGCGTCTCCGATG
>CP070688.1:2823558-2831171 GCA_020353135.1 Chloroflexota bacterium | reverse complement strand
AGCTTGGTCATCAGGCGGTCCCATTGGTCAGGGTCGCCCATCATCAAGCTTTTAGCATAACGAAAATTGCGGCTACTGCCGCCTTCGACGGCATAAGCAGCCAAAGTGAAGGGCGCGCCGCTGAAACCGATAAGGGGTAGCCCGCGGCCGTCTAGTTCCCGACGGGCCAGCGTGATGGCCTCGAGGGTAAAGGAGAGGCTTTCCTCCGGCGACGGGGTGCGCAAGGCGTCGATATCGGCCCCTGTCCGGACTGGGTTATGAATGACCGGACCCTCACCCTTGACGAATTCCAGGCTAAGCCCCATCCCTTCCAATGGCGGCAAGATATCGGCGAAGATGATCGCCGCGTCCAGATCGAAAGCCTCGATGGGCTGCATCGTCACTTCACAAGCCAACTCGGGCGTCTTAATGAGCTCCAGGATGCCATAGGATTGGCGTAGCTGCCGGTATTCACTCATATAACGGCCGGCCTGGCGCATCAACCAAATCGGAGTTGCATCCGTTGGCTGGCGGCGGCAAGCACGTAAGAAACGGCTCTTGGCCACGTCAACTTCTTTCATTTAAGTTTGCCTCACTCTGCCAATCGGCATTGCCGACGAAAAAGGGGCCTAGCCGTTCTAAATACTTTGAAGTTTGCTTGGTCTTGCGCATCCGTTGCACGATGGACGACAGGGGATATAGCTCCGGGCCAAGCAAACCAATCACAAAGTCATTGTCGTTCTTGTCCAACCCGTAACAGGCCAGCCGGACGTCGTAGCCGTAACCAGCCCGGCCATAGGCCCGGCCGACACCGCCGTGCTCCATAAGAATAACCCGTTGCTCCTGGGCCGACAGTCCTGCAAAGGCGCCTGAGCGACGAAGCGGGTACCAGATGGCCCAGGGCAGGTCGCTATTGTGAACCCTGGCTCGCGGCCGGCGAATCAGGGCTTGCTCCAGGTCCTCTTCGTGGCCGAGGGCATAGGTCCGGCCCAGCATGGTGTACTCGGGCTTAAAGTGCAGATCGACGAAGGGCGGCCGGTTAAGCACCTGTCTCACCCGACCGATGAATTCGCCGGGATCACGGCTTATGGTCAGCAAACCTATTCCCTGCGGATCGTTAATGTCAACGTACAAAACCGCGTCAAGGCCGCTATCGGTCAGGGCTTCTATCAACGTCGCCGGGTCTTGGCAGCCACCGTAAGCCAGCAGCTGCATGAACAGCCTCTTATCGGAGGAAATGACCCGGCCGTCGGCCGTCCGCCCCTTTTCGCTCAGATCAAGTTGCTCTGGCTCTTCTGGTCGCATGGGCTCACTCTTCAGCCAGCCACCGGGCGGCGTCTTTGGCGAAATAGGTCAAGATCATGTCGGCGCCAGCGCGCTTGATGGCCATTAAACTTTCCAGGGCGGTCCGGCGTAGATCGAGCCAGCCGTTGGCTGCCGCGGCGTGGATCATGGCGTATTCGCCGCTGACCTGGTATGCAGCCAAAGGCAGATCATATTGACGGCCCACATCGCTCAGGATATCCAGGTAAGGTAGGGCAGGCTTGACCATCAGGATGTCGGCTCCTTCGGCTACGTCAATCGCCACCTCTTTTGATGCCTCTCGCCGGTTTGGCGGGTCCATCTGGTATTGGGAGCGGTCACCGAACGAGGGTGGGCTTTCGGCCGCATCCCGGAACGGGCCATAAAAGGCGCTGGCGTATTTGGCGGCGTAGCTCATTATCGCGACATGCTGGGAGCCAGCTTCGTCGAGGGCGGCTCGAATTCCACCTACCATGCCGTCGATCATGCCCGAAGGGGCAATGATATCGGCCCCGGCCTGAGCATGCACGACCGAAGCCCGGCCGAGTAGGGCCAGGGTCGGATCGTTCAACAGGTAACCTTCTGGCAATTCCGGCGCGTAATGCTCATGGCCAGGCACGTTGATGATGCCGCAATGGCCGTGGTCGGTGTACTCGCAAAAGCACATATCGGAGATGACCACCAACTCCGGGACAGCCCCTTTGATGGCCCGGATGGCCTGGGGGATGATGCCTTCCGGGTTGAAATTGTCACTGCCCACAGGATCCTTGATCTCGGGGATGCCGAAAAGGATCACCGAGGGGATACCCAATTCCGCGATCTGTTCCACCTCGGCCGGTAACATGTCGACCGATAATTGGGACTGGCCCAGCATAGAGCTTATCGGACGCCGCACTTCGCGCCCCGGCCGGACAAATAGGGGGTAGATCAAGTCGTGTGCCGTAAGGCTCGTTTCTCGGACCAGGCTTCGCAAGTTGAGGCTGCGCCGCAGGCGGCGCGGCCTCAAGATGGGATAGGTCGGTGTCTGGTTCATATGCTCGGTATCAATTCGTGAAATAATCTTCCAAGGCGGTTATCAAGCCGGACAAAGTATAGCTCGCCGGCACCACATCGGCCGGCATACCCAATTCGGCCATCGTACCGGCCGTGACGGGACCGATGGCCGCCAAGCAAAGGCCAGCCAAATCGCGCCGGTCGCCACCTTCGTTCTCCAGCCGTTTCAAAAAATTAACGGCCGTCGAAGAACTCGTAAATGTAAGGATCTCGATCTGCCCGTTAGCCAGCATTGCCGGAACGGCCTCACCCCCCTGCCCTAGCACGGTCTGGTATGCGGCGACGACGGTCACTTCCGCGCCGGTCGCCCGTAACAAATCGGCCAGCGCCGGCCGGGCGATCGCCGATTGGGGCAACAGAATACGCTGGCCAGGCGCCGCCGCAATGGTCGCGGCCAGCGCTTCGGCTACATGATCGCCGGCCACCAGCTTCACCTCTACGCCGAGCAGGGCTTCGGCCGCAGCGGCCGTTTTCGGACCGACGGCAGCAACGGGCAAAGCCGGCAACGAAATGCCCAGGGCCTGCAAGCGCTGAGCCAGGATGTGGACTGTATTGGCGCTGGTGAGCACCAGGTCGTCGAAGTCGCCGGCAGCAGCTCGATTTAAGGCAACGTCCAGCGGTCGTAAATCTTCAGGCGGCTCGATGGCCAGGCACGGGTAAAGGACCGGCGTGGCGCCGGCCTCCCGCAGTAAAGCGGCCAGCTCAGCCGCCTGGTGCGGGGCCCGGGTCACCACCACGCGTTTGCCGGCCAAGCCGGTTGCCGACGGTCGAAGCCCGTCGTCTGGTCGACGATCGGCGGTCACAGTTCCATTTTCGGCATTCACGCCGTTTCCTCCAGCAACCGGGCCGCGCCCAGAGCCAGCGCTTCGCCGGCCAGCCGGCTGCCCAGTTCTCCTGCCTCAAGGGCCGGCGCACGCCCCTCGACGTCGATCTGGCGCGAGCCATCTAAAGCTGCCACCCGCCCCTGCAGCCGGATCTCTTCTCCTTCAGATTGGGCGTAGGCGGCGATGGGAACTGCGCAGCCGCCGCCTAGGCCGGCCAGGAATGCACGCTCGGCCGTCGTCCCAACCCGGGTCGGCGCATGGTCCAGCGGCGCCAGCCAGTCGATCGATCCGGCCTCGTCGCGGCATTGGACCGCCAGGGCACCCTGCCCAGGGGCCGGTAACATCAATTCCATGGGCAAAACCTGGCTGATCACATCCAGTCGTTCGAGGCGCTGCAGGCCGGCGTAGGCCAGAACGACCGCATCATAAGGGCCATCTGGGTCGAGCGCCTTGCGGATCCGGGTCGGCACATTGCCCCGAATGTCGATGATGGTCAGATCGGGCCGAGCCGAGAGCAACTGCGCCGCCCGTCGCCGGCTGCTGGTGCCCACCGTCGCCCGTAGCGGCAGAGTGCCCAAGGTAAGCCCGGAGCGGCAAACCAGGGCGTCGGCCGGATTGACTCGCTCTGGAATGGCCCCAAGCGTCAATTCAGCCGGCGATTCCGTCGGCAGGTCCTTGAGGCTGTGCACGGCGGCGTCGATACTCCTGCCTCGTAAGGCAGCTTCTAATTCGGCCGTGAAGAGGCCTTTGCCGCCGATCAGGGGCAACGGTGTGTCGAGGATCTGATCGCCCCTGGTGGAAATGGTTTCGACGACCAACTCCATACCAGGCCAAGCTTCCTGCAACAGGCTGCCTACATGGTGGGTCTGCCAGAGCGCCAACTCGGAACTCCGGGTTCCCAGGCAAAAACTCGGCCGTGAAATCGATGGTTCTGGCATGGTTGGGTGAATCAGTTATCCGCTGCCGTTGGCGGACTTAGTAACTTCTACAACGCTATCGCCGCGATCCAGGGGCGGCGCCGGCGATGTTTGGGAGGTCGTGGTAACGTCCAGATCGAACAATTCACGGATGGCTTGCGCATACTCGACGCCGTTGCCTTCGGCGGCTGAAGCCTTGAGCCGAACGGTCGGCTCGTGCAGCAGCTTGTTGACGATGCGATAGACCATCCGGGTCACTTTTTCTTGATAGATCGGGTCCAATTCGTCTAGATGGGGCTGCTGGCGATCTAGTTCGGCCGCGGCGATATCCTGGGCCTTCTGGCGCAACTCGACCAAAACGGGCAAAACCTGGCGCCCTTGCAACCAGGCATGATAGCGCTCCGCTTCCTGGGCGATAATCACCTCAACTTCGGGAACGGCTGCCTGGCGTTGGGCCAGGTTAGCGTCGACGGTCGTTTGCAATTGATCGATGTCGAAAAGCTGGACGCCGGTTAAGTCGCCGACGCTCTCTTCGACGTCCCGCGGCACGGCGATGTCGACGAAAAGAAGCGGCCGGCCGGCCCGTTCATCTAAGATCGGCCGCACGTCATTCTCATGGATGACGATGTGCGGCGCGCCGGTGGAACAAATAACTACGTCGGCCATGGCCAAGGCCGACGGCAGGTGGTACCAATTCAAGGCCCGGCCGCCGAAATCACGAGCCAGGCTCTCGGCGCGGGAATGAGTGCGGTTGATGAAACTCATCTGTCGCAAGCCGTGCCCCTGCAGCGCCTGGGCGGCCACCTGGGCCATTTCTCCCGCGCCGACGATCAGGGCCTGGACCCCTTCCAGGGCGCCTGCCCGGTCACGAACCAATTGAGCGGCCGCGTGGCTGATTGAGGTCGTATGGCGGCCGATTTCCGTCTCGGTTCGCGCCCGCTTGCCGGCATGAATAGCCTGGTTAAAGAGGTGGGACAGGATCGGGCCCAAGGCGCCGGCCGTTTGGGCCTCGGCTTCGGCGCTGGAAACCTGGCCCAGAATCTGGGGCTCGCCCAAAATCATCGAATCCAGTCCCGAGGCGACGCGCATGAGTTGCTCGACGGCCGCTTGCCCTTCGAGCAAATAAAGATGCTGGCGCAGCGATTCCAGCTCCAAGCCTTGTAGCTCGACCAAAAAGCGCTCGATTCGCCGCCATCCTGCGTCCTGACTTCCGGCGACAACGGCATATATCTCAAGCCGGTTGCAGGTCGAGAGGATCACGCTCTCCAACAGTCGCGCCTGGCCGCTTCCATTGGCGGGGATTTTACGGCAGGCGGCCAAATCTGACAGAGCCATGCGCAGGCCGCAATCGTTCAAGGCTAGTTGTTCTCGTAGCGCCACCGGCGCCGTCGTGTGGTTGAGTCCTACGGCAACTATGTTCATCTACAATCCCGTTCTTAATCAGTGAGTCTGCGATACAGGGCTCGTCGGGCCCAGGACCGACGGCTCCTTGGCCGACACGTCCTTGGCCGACGCGTCCTTGGCCGACACGTCTTTGGCCGACACGTCCTTGGCCGACGCGTCCCTGGCCGACGATTCCAGAGCCGTCCGGGCCAAAGCAGACAAGGCAACGATGAGAGGCCGGCAGGCGTTGAGCATTGGCGCACGCTCGACACGCACGCCGTGAGCCGAAGCGATAGCTTGCACGCCTATGTCGATGTCGTAAAGGATCTCTACATGATCCGAGATGAAACCAATGGGGGCGATTAGCAAGTCGCGCTCTCCGTTGGCAGCTAATTCAGGGACCAGATCTTCGATCTGCGGGCCCAGCCAAGGCATCCCGGTCTGGGCCGCGCTCTGGTATGAGAATGTCCAGCGATCAGCCGCCAATCCCAGCATTTCAGCAAGCAAGCCGGCCGTTTCTCGCAGCTGATCGTCGTAGGGATCGCCCCTTTCCAGGATGAATGACGGCAGGCTGTGGGCAGTGAAAATGACTTTGACGCGCTTGCTTTCAGAAGCAGGCCAGTGGGCCAACGTTTGGCGCACCTTGCCGGCGACGCCGCCCAGATACGCCGGCTGGGTGTGCCAGGAGTCGACAAAACTCAGGCCTATGTTCCGGCCGGTATCAGCCTGGACCTGGTCAAGCGCCTCCTGTACTTTTTCCCGGTACTTGCCGATGCTCAACGTGCTGCAGTGCGGCGCCATGCAGATGGCGACGATATGATCTATGCCGTCGGCGGCCATCTGGCCAATCACGTCGGCTATATAGGGCGACCAGTGTCGCATGCCAACATAGACCGGCCGATCGATTACAGCGGCCACTTTATCGGCTACGGCGTTGGTGATGTCCAATAGGGGCGATCGGCCGCCGATTTGCCGGTAGCGATCGGTGATGTCGTCGATCAACTCCTGTGATGTGGGCCGGCCGCCGCGGATATCCAGCAGATATTCCGGTATATCATCCAGGGAGTCTGGCCCGCCATAGGCCAGCAGGATAACGGCCTGGTTCACGCCTTCATCTCTCCAATCTCCCCTGAGGCAACGGCCCGTGGTTCATAAGTGCAGAAAGGCTCTTCGCCCAAATAGTCGTTGGTCATTCCGAAAGCCCGGGCCCGGCAGCCGCTGCAAATTCGCTTAAACTCGCATACGCCGCACTTTCCGCCTAGCAGGTCGGGTTCGCGCAGATCGGCGAATAACGGCGACTGCTCCCAGATCTGGCGAAAGGGCTGGCGGCGAACGTTGCCCGCTTCAACGGGCAGGTAACCGCAAGGGAAAACCTCACCCTGGTGGCTGACGAACAACACACCCGTACCGGCCAGGCAGCCCTTGGTCATGGCGTTCATGGCATGGCGGCCGCCTGGGTGACCGTTCCCTCGTCCTGGATGGCCACCCGGGTGGGAGCCGCCCGCGTGTTTTTGGCGATGCATGCTTTGGGGCCGCTCGCGGAAAATGCCTTGCCGCCGTTCTTCGGCCTGGCGCTGGCGCACGATGCGGAAATAGTGCGGCGCACAGGTAGCCTTCAACTCAATGCCGCCTTCCATTTCGGCGTCGTACATCCAGTTGAGAACGTCCTCATATTCTTCGGGCGTGATTTGTTGATCGTCAGCGATCTCGACGCCACAACCGACCGGAACCAGCAGGAAAAGATGCAAGGCCGCCGCCTCCATCTCACGGGCCAGGGCCAGCGTCTCGGGCATCTGGTCGACATTGTGCCGGGCGACCGTGGTATTGATCTGGTAAGGCACGCCCACGTCACGCAGGTGATTCATGCCGGCCAGGGCCAGATCAAAGGCTCCTGGTCCACGGAAGATATCGTGGGTCGCCGCGTCGGCCCCGTCGAAGCTGATGCTCACCCTGCGAATGCCGGCGTCCTTGATTTGGCCGGCGACCGCCTTGTCGATCAGGGTCCCGTTGGTGGCCAAGGCGACGATCAGGCCAGCGTCGGCCGCATGGCGAGCGATGTCGAAGATATGCGGCCGGAAAAGGGGTTCGCCGCCAGACAGAACAAAAATGGGCCGGCCGAATTCGGCGATCTGATCGACAAGATCAAAGGCTTCTT
>CP070688.1:2816913-2823458 GCA_020353135.1 Chloroflexota bacterium | reverse complement strand
GACGATCCAGTTCGAGCCATGCGGGCGGTCAGGCATGCAGTCGATTTCGAGTTCGAGATTGATGTGGAGGCGAGGACAGCGGTGCGGCAAGCGGCGCTTTTGCTGGACACCGTCTCCATTGAACGGGTGCGCGATGAGCTGTTGAAGGTAATGCATTCCCACTCTCCAAAACGGGGCCTGGAACTTATGTTGGATCTTGGTCTGTTGCCGCAAGTCCTGCCAGAACTGGCCGATCTGGCAAAGATTTCGCAAACGCCGCCTCATTTTGAGTCGGCGCTGGCTCATACCGGCAGCGTATTACGCTGGCTCTCCCTCATAGAGGGGCTGATTACCCTGGAGCGACCGCCGGCCGAGTCAATGTTGGAGGAAGTGCATCAACGGCTGGCTCCGTATCGCCTGTCGCTGGCGGAGCATTTCGAGCGGCGCCTTGACGGTGGTGTAGACGGCTGGCAGGCATTGCGCCTTGGCGCCATGTTCCACGACGCCGGCAAGGCGCAAATGATCTCCGTTGAGCCTGATGGCCGCACTCGGTTTTTCGGCCATTCAGAAGTGGGCGCCGATCTGGCCGCTTACAGGTTAACGGCACTGCGCCTGAGTAGGGAAGTGATCCGACACGTTCGGGCGGTAGTCGCCGGTCACATGCGGCCGTTGTACCTGGCCCGGAATCCATCACTGAGTCGCCGGGCAATCTTTCGTTACTTTCGCGAGTGCGGCAGCGCCGGCCTGGACATTATCATGCTGGCTTTGGCCGATCACCTGGCGATCGCCGATCGTGGAAGACCCGATCGCCAATGGGAACGATTATTGGAGGTTGTGTCAGGATTGTTGGAGCATTACTTTCGGCACTACAGGGAAACCGTGCGGCCCGAGGCGCTGCTTGATGGGCGGCAATTGATGGAAATCTTGCATCTGGAGCCAGGCCCGGAAGTGGGGCGCCTTTTAGGCTTGCTAGTCGAGGCTCAAGCGGCCGGAGAGGTAGTGACTCGGAAAGAGGCTGTCGATCTTCTCCTGCGTCTGGCAGAGCAAGGGACAGACAAGGATCGGATCGGGTGAGCGTCAGGCAGGTCAGTTGCCTATCGCCTGGTTATTTGAGTGTCTTCCGAGTCAATAGTCTGTCTGGCTGCTCAAATCGTAACTCTCGGAGCCTCGATGAAGTGCAAGAACTCGTTCCTGGTCATCTCATTCTCCTTGAAGCAGCCTAACATGGAACTGGTGACCATGCGTGCGTGTTCCTTCTTCACGCCGCGCATCATTGAACACATATGCGAGGCTTCGATGACGACTGCAACGCCGTAGGGGTGCAAGATCTGGTTGATCAGCTGGGCGATTTGCCGGGTCATGCGTTCCTGAACTTGTAAGCGTCGAGCGAACATTTCGACAATGCGAGGGATCTTGGAGAGACCGATTACCTTGTTTGAAGGTGCGTAGGCGACATGTGCGCGGCCAAAGAAGGGCAACATGTGATGCTCGCACATGCTGAAGAATTCGATGTCTTTGACCACCACCATTTCGTCGTATTCGACGTCAAAGAGTGCCTCGTTCACCAGGGCGATCGGGTCCACATAATAGCCGGCCAGGATTTCATCATACATCCTGGCGATACGATCCGGCGTATTGCGAAGGCCTTCGCGGTCCGGGCTTTCTCCGACGCTCACCAGGATCTGGCGAACAGCGTTTCTGATGGCATCTTTTCTAGTCAAATGTTCGGCCGGTGATGGCGTCTGTAAAGCAGTTCCACTTATCAATTCGTGCATTGTCGACTCCGTTTTTCTTTTGTCGCCGGGCATAAGTCTATGAAGAGCTCGCCATGACGGCATGTCCGCATCGCGGACAGTTTCTTTCGTCGTCTATGAGGATCAACTGGCAATCGGCGCAGACTCTGTCACCGCAAGCAGTACAAGGACCCGTCGCCGGATTGAGATGCCGTCCACAGCCTGGACAAGCTATCATGCGGACCAGTTGTTGGCCAACAAGGAAAGAATGGATGGTTCGTGCGCTATGGCGACGTTGGATCACAACCGGCCGGCGACAAGATTGGCACCTTGTATCCGTCGCCTGCAATGGGCCGCCGCAGTGGCTACAGGCGGTGGGGAATAGGGCGTCACAGTTAGGGCACATCTCGGTACCGACCGTCAGCTCAAAATCGCACAGAGGGCAAGAGAAGAACAACTTGACGCCGCAGGCCGGGCATGTCTCGTCACTTTCGTCGATACTTCGGCCGCAAGCCGCGCACAGCGCCTGGCCGCATTCGTTGCAGAAACCATCCTCCACATACAATTCGGCGCTGCAATTTGGACATTCGCCGCTGAAGGCATCGTCTTCCTGGTTCGGCGCGTTCTTACGTATACGTGTGTATTCTGGGACCTTGATAGGCCCTGCCGTTTGAAGCGCCAGTCCACACTCGGGGCAGAAGGCGGCCGAACGGCTGATCGCTCGCTTACAGCCAGCGCACCGAATAAGCAGCTGTTCGTCGCAATGAGGGCAGAACGCCGTGTCGTCAGCCACCGTCTCATGACAGGCCTGGCAAAACATCTGGCCGCATTCAGTACAGCCAAGGGACAATTCGTCGAGTCGAGAATTACAAGTAGGACAGCGCATGGTGGTCTATTTGGCTGCTTATGCTTCTAGTACGAGGACGAATTATATCAGATGTACGAACTCTAGTAATCCATGAAATAAAGACCTGCTTGAGCCTCAATCGGTGCCAGCTTATGAATTACGCGAAAATTGGCTATACTAGCTGGACAACCCACGCATTGTGTGAACATCGCGACGACTGCTGACTCTGGCTGGCGTCGCTCAAGACAAACCAACTAATCGAGTGGAGGCTAATATGACCCAAGAGACGCTTACCGTGACAGACAACCGTACCGGCCGGAGTTACGAGCTTCCGATAGCGGACGGCACCATCAGGGCGATGGACCTGCGCCAGATCAAGGTGGCGGATGACGACTTTGGATTGATGGCTTACGATCCGGCCTTCAAGAACACGGCGTCCACCAAGAGCACAATTACCTACATCGACGGCGACAAGGGCATCCTACGCTATCGGGGCTATCCCATCCAGCAGTTGGCTACAAATTGCTCGTTTCTCGAGGTCGCTTACCTGATCATAGCCGGCGAATTACCAACGCGAGCGCAATTGGAGGAGTACGAGGGCTTTATTAAGCGGCACATTCTGGTGCACGAGAATACCAAGGGCCTAATCGATGGCTTCCGGTATGACGCTCATCCGATGTCCATGCTGATAAGCATGGTGGCGGCGCACACGACATTTTACCCTGGAGCGCGTAACGTCGAGGATCCTGAATCGCGGCAACTTCAGATGACCCGTCTGGTTGCCAAAATGCCGACGCTGGCCGCATTCGCCTATCGATTCACTAAGGGTTTTCCCTTCGCCTATCCGGATCCGGATTTGAGTTACACTGGAAATTTCCTGAACATGATGTTCAAGCGCGCCGAGCCTAAGTACGGACCGGAGCCGGTTCTGGAGCGGGCTCTGGATGTCCTCTTCATTCTGCACGCGGATCACGAACAGAATTGCGGCACAAATGCTATGCGCTCGGTCGGGAGTTCGCGGGTAGACCCGTATAGCGCGATGGCTGCGGCGATAGCTGCCCTTTACGGACCGTTGCACGGTGGCGCGAACGAGCAAGTTCTGCGCATGCTGGTGGCGATTGGCGACGTCGAGAACGTTCCTTCATACGTCGAGCGGGTAAAAGCCGGCGAATTCCGATTGATGGGCTTCGGTCATCGCGTCTACAAGAATTACGATCCGCGGGCGACCATTATCAAATCAATGGCCCATGAAGTATTCGAGGTGACCGGCCGTAATCCTCTGCTCGACATTGCGCTGGAACTAGAGCGCATCGCCCTGGAGGATGAGTACTTTGTCAAGCGGAAGTTGTATCCCAACGTAGATTTCTACTCGGGAATCATCTATCAGGCCATGGGTTTGCCGGTTAGGATGTTTCCGGTTCTGTTTGCCATCCCACGAACCGTGGGCTGGCTGTCCCAGTGGGCCGAACTAGTCGAGGACCCGGAGCAGGCCATCGCCCGACCGCGCCAGATCTATCTGGGTTACGACGAAAGAGACTTTGTGCCCATGGATGAGCGCGAATAGGCGTGATAGTCACCGAAACAAGCAGCGCCGCGACCCGGGTCGCGGCGCTTTTTTCTTCGAGCCGTTTAATGAGCAGCGACTGCTGCTGTAAGGTTTCTGCTAAGTAACTTGTCGCCAAATTCGCGGAATCTTGCGGGCTCGTAAACCTGAGTAGGACGTTAGTGAGTTTCTGGGGAAGTTGTTCACCTGTTGGTTAACAAGGGACTAGCGGTTCTGGGCAGCCACCGGACTTCTGCCTATTTCAGTTAGCCAGAACGTCGCTACCGGAAACTTCTTGTTGCTGTCAATAAGCCCGGCCGTTCGTAGTCGGCGTACATCTTTTGCGCTCACGGATTGCCAGCGGCCGTCTGCCTGGTGAAGACGGAACATCTTGCTGCCATCAACTTCACGATGGGACTTGAGTAGCTCTCCCCGCGAAATGGCCGAAATGATCGCTTGCTCGGAGCGGTTCAATCGCACGCTCCGACTCAACCGAGCTCATGCACATGATCTTGAAGTTTGCGCTGAGATATCTTCTGGTAACTGTCGCGGATAATCTGACTCATCTCTTCGTCCGGCAGGCGATAGCCGAGAATCTCCAGTGCATCTTCGGGCGAGCGCCCGTAGGCAAGTTTCTTTTTGCCGTTCTTAAGATCGAACAAGTACATATAGTGTGGCGTGCTAAAACTGCTCATTTCTTAAGCCTTCGTCAAGACATCGGCGTAGGCGCCATCTTTTGCTTGATCCGCGGCCGATAGCCCTCTATTGATCTCGTCGTCGTACTTCCCGGCTAATAGATCGCGATAGAACTGGTAATCGATACCCTTCACTTTCTCATCGTCCGGGAAGCGATGATAATCATCTATGGACATCAGGCTGCGCCCCTCTGCAATAAGCTGGTGGCCCAAGGCCGAACCTGGGTAGGGGGCATAGAAGGATATCGAGGGCATCACGCGTTTCATTCGCTTCAGCATGCGCATGGTCTTAAAGGCATCCTCCCGCGTTTCGCCTGGAATGCCAAGCATGATGTTGGACCAGAACACCGGCGGCTTGCGGCCCTCAAGCTCCATTTCATCTGCGATCTTATCCAGCAACTCGATGGCAAAGAAGTTGTCTTCTTCGGTGCACTCTTTGTTCAGCAAGCGCAGGACACGATCGCTGCCGGACTCGAAGCCAATTGAAATCGTGTCCCAGTTGGTCTCCTTGACCAGCGCTTCGAATAGCTCCGGCCATTGGCGCACTGTGTCGGCCCGGCCGGCAGCCCAATAGGGCCAGGTCTGTTTGGTCAGTCGCGGGTACTTCTCGATCCATTCCTCTAGCCAGCTTGGGTTTTGGAAGAACATGGAGTCGTGAATGACCAACGAACCAAGCGGACCGAAATGCTCGTCGAGATAATTCAACTCTTCAATGACCATTTCGACCGGCCGGCGACCCATGTTCGGAATATACGAATTCTCATTACAGAATACACATTGCCAGGGGCAGACCCGGCTGGTAATGATAGTGGCCACCGGGGCCGGTCCCCAGCCACACTCAGGCTCCAATGGCCAGTTAAAGGACCTTCGCAATTTGCGACTGGCCGGTTCTGGCCAAAGAGCTCGATCGATCATCGGCCACTCGGCCATCGATCTCGCGCCCGAGCCCATTAGCACGCGCGGGAAGGCGCTGGGATCACTGACCAAATCGACGATGACATTTTCACCTGGGCCCTGACAAATCTTGTCGAATTCATCTATGCCGGCCATTTCATCCAGGGCCACGGTGGCGTGCATGCCGCCGGTCAGTATGATTCCTTCTGGATTGACTTCTTTGAAGATCTGGGCCGAACGATAAGCGACCGGGAAGGTGTAGCTGCGCACGTTCATTATCAGCATCTGATAACCGGTCATTTGCCGCCGCAGCTGATCCCACGAGGTCACGGCCCTGGTCGAAAGCAGATCCGTGTGGATGCCGTTCTGATGCAAGATCGTGCGCAGCAGCCCCAGCCCATGGTCTTGCCATTGCTCGTGCGGGCCGTTGGGACTGACGAGATCACCCAAGTCGCCAAGATCGAGCCAGACAATATCTGAAGTTCGTCGATGCTTTTTGGCAAACGGCCAAACGCTCGAAAGCATCATTTCGTCCTTGAAATTTCTAGCAGAATTGAAGTGCTGGACCGTTCAGTTCGGAGTCAGACCGGTTGCCTTCCCTTGAAGCCGGTGTGTAGTTCGTGATAGAAGGCAATCTGCGGCTCTCCGTAACGCCAGCAGAGATACACTTCGCGACCATTTCGCTTGGCAAGGAAATCGACCAGTCCTGTATTTAGATCCTTTATGATGCAGCCATAGGAACGAATTCGCTTGGCAAGTGATTCAATGGCCGCGAAGTCCTGGGCCAGCGCGGACGCTACCGGTCCACCAACGTCGCTTTGACCAGACGCTAAGAGATCGCTTATTTGTTTTCG
>CP070688.1:2813103-2816813 GCA_020353135.1 Chloroflexota bacterium | reverse complement strand
GGCCGGTCTGGCGGCTCTTGGCCAAATGGACCTCGACGAAGGTGCGGTGGCGGCCGCCCAACTTGCAGAAGGGATTGAGAGCCTTGACGACGCCGGCGCCCTTGGTCCAACGACTGCCGGTGCCGCCGGCCAGCGAAACGACGGCCACCGCCCCAGCGGCCAGGGCTTCCAGGCCGATATCGCGATAGCGTTCCGGGACGCCGGCCGTGGCGTCGAAGACGTCGCCAGGGCTAACATCCTCAATCTGGCTGTTGACCGGCAGGCGGTTTTGGGCCAGGCCGATGCGGCCGCTGCGCAAGTCGGAGCGTATCTGCTCGTGCTGCAGGCGGTCAAAGCCGTAGCGGTCCAGCAACGCGGCCAGGCTTTGTTCTTCGGCCGGCGTCTCGGCCGCATAGGGCAGCAGACGGTCAAAGAGGGTCTGGATCATGCCGGCCAACTCGGGTTCGTTGCGGGCCGCCTCGCCAAAGCGATCTAGCTCCGCCCGGCGAAAGGCGGTCAGCTGGCGAGGTTCCAGGCGCAGCAGGGCCGGCACTGTCTGGGTGTAGTAACCGGGCGGCATCAGGGCATCATCGCCTTCGCACATGACCGCGGTCGAGCCGTGTTCGTTGATGGCAAAGTCGTAGACGACCGGCTCCATGGCAAAGGGCACGGCCGATTCCAGTTCGCGCTTGGTCTGGCCCATGATGGCCCCCAATCGCTTCTGAGCGGCCGGCTTGACCCGTGGGTCGAACAGGAAACCCATGCCGCCACCGGCCATGCCGCCCAGCATCCAGAAACCCCAGAAGTCGGAGCCATACTCGGCCGTCACCCGCTCGATGAGGGTGTCGGTATAGAGGTTGCCGGACCAGGGGATGATGGTCTGGATCGGGCCCTGGAAATTGCGCTGGGTGGCGTCGCCGATGGCCCGCACGTCGCCTGCGGCTAAAATGTCGACCACCTCGTCCAATATACGAATGGCCTGTTGGCGACCCTGCCACTCGGCCTCGGAGCGCAGCAAGTACTTCTCGGTGACCATTTCCAGGATCGGCCCGACATCCTGGGCCATGCCGCCATGGACGAGGACGAGGCTGTCTTGCAGTTCCTGGCGCGTTGTGGCCGATACTTCCGCCAGGGTGAAAATCTTGTGACTGGGCAGCAGGCGGCCGCGACTGATGCTGTATTCGGGATCGTCCGGGCCGGCGTTCTGGCCACGGATCAATTTCATTCCCGGCCACAGTCCACCCGAATCCTGCCAACCGCCCCCGGAGCCGGCCAGCCATTCGCCCAGAATGGCCCTGGCGGCCACCAATCTACGCTCTTCATTGGACAGAGGTCCGCTCAACATTGCAGCCTGGCCTGTGGCTCGCATCAGGCAGGCGATGAGACAGGCCAGCAGGCTGGTCGAGACGGCCAGGCGCGAGCCCTTGGGGATGCCATTGACCCGGCTGACTAACTCGATTCCGTAGCCCGGCCGGGTCAATTGGGCCATTAAATCGGCCAACGGCTGCTCGGCGCCCTCCATGCCCGGCGGCACGATGCCGGCGGCGATGACGGCCGCTTTGAGCAAGCCCAGATAATCCCGGGCGAAGTCGAATATCTCACGCTGGCTGCTGATCTCGGCCGTGGCGCCCAGGTCGACGCTGACCAGGCGCAAAATCGGCCGGTCGACAATTCTGAAATAAGCTTCTACCGGCGGCCGGGGCAGGCCTGGGGCAGCGGAGCCATCGGGCGCCCGAACGGCCAGATCGATGGAGGTGTTTATCACCCGCGCCCCTTCAGGATAATCCATGCCCAGGAAGAAGATGTCACTCCAGCCGCTGTGGGTCAGATCCATGCGCACCGGAGTGGTTTCGCGCACGATGGGGAAGAGCCCGGTTCGCTCGTCACGGGTCATGAGTTCGGGCCGGACGCGCAGAGGCTGATCGGCCGGGTGACCGGTGCGGAACATCCATTGGTTGCCGCTGACCGAGCGCACGCTGCGCCGGACCTGGTCGGCCAGGGTCTGGAAGCCCAGACTATGGTACGCGGCGGCCAGGGCGCTGGAAATGCCGTCGCTCGGCCCGTCCGCGGCCTGGACGGACAGAAACACCTCGATAGCTTCCTCGAATCGGCGCTTGAGCAGGTGAACATAGCCCTCATAGGGCGCCAAACCGGTCGTCGACAGGCCGCTTTTCAGCGGCAGGTGGAAACGGTGAATGGCGTACAGGAAGAAAAGGGCCCGAACGCGGATGTAAAGATTGTCGCTACGGCGTCGCAACTGATCCAGAGCCTGACATTCGACCAGTAGTTGCTCGAGCGATGCGTCGCGACAAAAGGCGTCCAACGACCGGTCGCGTTGGGCCGGATCCTCAGCGGTGATGATGCGGACCAGTTCGCTCATAGCCTATACACCTTCTTCTGAGCCGCCCATCTCGCGCAGGGCGAGAAGCTCCAGCAAACGGGTCAGCACCTGGTCGCGGTCGCGGCCGCTAAGGGCCAGCGCCAGTTGGGCGATCAGCAGGCCGTAACGAGCGCCGACGTCGTAGCGCCAGTCGCTTTTCTCCAGGGCCAGGTATTGTTCCTGAGCGGCCAATTCGGCCAAAGCCTGCGACAGCCAGACCCGGCCGCCGGCGGCCAATTGCGCTTCGAGGATGTCCATAACTGTCGGGGTGAGGACGTGCATGCCAAAGAAGGCCAGGTAATAGCCGGCGCGCAAGCCGGGCATGACCAGGCGTTGCTCGGCCTCGGTGGGGGTCGGCTTTTCGACCACGGTTTCTACCTGGTACAGTTTCTTGCGCCCGGGAACGCGACGGCCGCCGACCACGCCGTAATAGGGCAGGAGATTCTCACGGGTGGGCTGGACGGCCGAAACGGCGCTGGCCTCGGCCGTCGCCACGCGGACCAGGTGCTCGGCGCAGCCTTCTTCCGTGCGGCTGACGTAGAGATGGTCGCAGACAAGGTGCAGAAACGGTTCGCGGCCGGTGAAATCGCGGGCGCAGAAAACGGCGTGCCCATAACCAAGCGGCTCATCCTGGTTGACGAAGTGCAGCCGGCCGGCATGGTCGCCGGCCACCTCGGCGTAGGCGGATTCGTCGCCAGGCCGGACGACCAGACAAATCTCCTCGACCTTTGCCCTGAGGGCTTCCTCGACGATGATGGTCAAGACGGACTTCGTGACCCCGTCGCGGTCGATGAGGGTTTGCAGTGGTAAGGTGCCCTGGCCCCGGCCGGCGGCGGTGATGACGGCTTTTTTGATATCCATGGCCATCTCCTCCAAAAATAGCTTTTAGCTCTTCGCTTCGAGCTGTTAGCGGCTGGCGTTTTCATTCATGGTGGTGTGCCGCGGCGCACGTGGTCTCATGGCAGTTGTGACCTTTTCGTCGCGTAAATGGGTCGGCGGCGGCCGCGATGGCAGATATTTTAGTGTACTCGATTTGAGGTGGTCAAGCGTACGGTCCGCCTCCATGCATGCTCTTTCCTTAACTGACTCATTCTTCCATCATCGCAAGAGCGTTGTTTGCTGCGGTTTCGTTGCGGGCGGTAAAATTACCTCTCCATAGACAACCAGGTTCGCTAACAAAGGGAGCGGATTATGATCAAAGTGTTTAGCGTGGCGGAGATGGTGGCGGCCGAGAAGGCTTCGGATGCCGCCGGCAATAGCTACGACGAGATGATGGAGAAGGCCGGCCGGGCAGTGGCCGAAGCGATCGTCGAGCGCCAGCCGGTAGACGACAGCACGGTGACCATCCTGG
>CP070688.1:2807076-2813003 GCA_020353135.1 Chloroflexota bacterium | reverse complement strand
TTTGAACAAAACATACCTGACTTAGGCGCGACCCTTACCGGCGCAAGCGGCCGCGCGACGTGATCTCTAATCTCCCCTATGATCCAGAAAATGAAGGCATCTGGTCAAGTGACAATCACCTACTATTCCATGTGACAGATGTCACTATATTTGTTATAGGTAGGGGGAAAACCAGTGCTGCCAGGCATATCGGCAGGAAAATCGGTTACAAGAGACGATGCAGGAAGAAAAAAGGCGCGCGCGACGCCGGGCGCTTTCTCGGAATATACTGGTACTCATAACTTACGCGGTTCTGGCCATTGTCATGACCTGGCCAATAGCCGGCCGCTTGGGCACGCACATCCCGGGCAGCGAAAGCGACGTCTGGGTTCACTTGTGGACTGCGCGCTGGGTACGCGACGCGCTGTTCGGCGAGCCATCACTCTTCCACTCTGACATCATCTTCTATCCGCAGGGCACGCCCCTGACGACCCACAATATCGCCTGGGTTAACATCGCCATGTGGCTGCCGCTACAGCTTGTCGCCGGCGAGGCGGCCGCCTATTCGCTGATGATGCTGGCCGTTTTGGTCTTAAACGGCTTCGCCATCTATCTGCTGGCGCGGGACCTTATCCAGTCAGAAGGAGCGGCGTTCGTAGCCGGGCTCATCGGCGCCTTCTGGCCGTTCATCCTTTCCCATCACAATTCACCTAATCTAAGCTTGATCGCCTGGGTACCGCTGGCCATGCTGTACCTGAAGCGCACCGTAGAGCAGCAGCGCCTGAAAGATGCGTTGCTAACGGCCGTCTTTGTCGCCCTGATCGGTATTTCACGCTGGCAGATGCTGACTCTGAGCGCTCCACTGATCGCCCTGTTTTTCGGCTATCTGATCGTCATGTATCCAGAGCGCCGGACGCGGCGAACGGCCGGCCTGACGCTGCTCGCCGTCTTCGCCGCCTTTTTGATCATGTTGCCTTTTTTACTGCCGCCCGCCATGGACCAGATAACGCGGGCCGATCCCGAGGAAATCTTCACCGACGATGGCAAGCAGACCGATCTGTTAGCCTACATCGTGCCCAGCCGTTTCCACCCCTGGTGGGGTAAAGTGGTCTTCGAGCGCTTCTACGGCAATTTCACGATCAACCAGTTCTCGGTGACCTTCGTCGGCTACACGGTCCTGATACTGGCCCTCGTTGCCGTCCTCAAGCGCTGGCGACAGGCCCGATTCTGGCTGCTGGTGACCTTGATCTACATACTCCTGGCCCTCGGGCCAGAGTTGCTGTTCAACGGGCAAGGCATCGCGCCCCTGCCGTACCGCTGGGTTGACGACTTCTTCTTCATTCGCATCATCCGCAACCCAGATCGCTTCAACGCGATCCTGGTCGTCCCGGCGGCCATGTTGGCCGGCCTTGGCGTGGCCGCTATTCAGCAGAACCCCCGGCTGAGTCGCCGTAGTGCAACGCTGGTCGTAGTGGCCATCGCCATCTTCATATTATTTGAATACATCGCAAGAACCCCGACTTTCGCCATGGATGTACCCGACTGGTACCATCAACTCGCGTTGGAAGAGGGCGACTTCGCGATCCTGGATCTGCCGATGCAGCGGCGGGTGGCCGACGAGAATTACATGCACTACCAGTTTGAACATGGCAAGGCCCTGGTGGGTGGCAAGGTGGCCCGGCCGCCGGCCGAAGCGTTCGCCTTCATCGAGAGTCTGCCCCTATTGCAGGCCGTGAATCGCGGCCCGCTGCCGCCAGAAGATATCACTCGCTTCTCAGACCAATTCGCGCAGCTAGATGAAGCGGACGTTCGTTATCTGGTCATGCATAAGCGGCGTTTTAAGGGTGAACAGTTGCCGGCCTGGCGAGAGTGGTTAGACCTGCCGCCAGTGTACGAAGATGATATCCTGGTTGTCTACAGAACTGATTGGCAGCTCAGCCGAGATATGGTTGCCGACGAGACAGGCATCCCCGGACTGGGTCTGGTGTCGGCCGACGTCGGGCCGCCTTCAATCGCCCAGGATGGCTGGGTAACGATCGACGCTCGCTGGGGAAGCGAGACCGGCCTAGATCAAGATTATGATGTTTGCTTCCAGATCAGCGGGCCAGGCAGCAATTTGGAGCGAGAATTCTGTCATCCGCTTTCGCCGGAGTGGCCCACCGGCCGCTGGGAGGCGAATGAAGTCGTGGATGTCAGCTATTCATTGAACTTCGATCCATACTTGGAGAGCGGCGAGTATGCAGTTACGGCCGTCGTCGTTCCCGAGGGAAAGAAGGAACCGGTCAGCGATCCGTTGACTATGGGCCAGGTAGCCTTCACGGCCGTCGAGCGCGTATTCGCCGGCGAGGACGAGTTCCTTCCTGGCGATATCCAGGCGACCTTTGGCGAAGAAATCTCCCTGATCGATTACGCATTGCGCCAGGCGGACGGCGATATGATGGAGGTGACTTTACGCTGGCTGACCCTGGAGCGCATGGATGAATTCTACAAGTTTTTCGTGCACATTTTGGATCCGGTGACCGGCGAAGTGGTTAGCCAGGTCGACACGGCGCCCAGAGACTGGGGCTATCCGACTACGTGGTGGGAGGCAGGCGAGATTGTGACCGATTCTGTCCAACTCTCGCTTGCCGACCTGTCGCCCGGTGAGTATGAAGTGACCATCGGCCTGTATGACGGAGGGACGGGCGAGCGCCTGCCGATCACTGCTCGGTCGGACGAATCTCAGGCTGGCGGCGTCTTACATTTGACCATGATCCAACGCTGATGACTGAAGTAAGCCATTGATGAACGATCGACAGCCCCCGCCGCAGGCGGCCTTTACCCACCTGGAGGTTCATTCCTACTACACGATGCTCGGCGGCACGGCGTCGCCGGCCGAGTTGGCAGCCCAGGCAGTGGAAGATGGGTTGAGTCACCTGGCCTTGACCGACACCAACGCTCTATATGGCGCCGTGGAATTTGAAGGGGCTTGCCGGCAAGCCGGCATCCAGCCGATCTTGGGCATGACCCTCAAGGTCGCCCCACCCTCCGGGGTGATTAGCGCCGGCCTTTCTACATCCGCGGGCCAGTTAGTCCTTTTGGCCACCGGGTCAGCCGGATATCGTTCACTGTGCCGCCTTTCTTCGCTCATCCAGGGCCGGCCGGAACGGGAAACCCTGGCCGAGCGCGGGCTCACCTGGGACGAAGTGAAAACCAGCGTCGAAGACCTGATTTGTTTGAGCGGCGGACGGCTCGGTTGGTTGGAACGATTTGTACGGGCCGGGGATCAGCTGGCGGCCAGGCGCTACGCGGCCCGGCTGGGCGGTATCTTCGGCGAAAATGCCTATCTGAGCCTGGAGATCCACAGCGCCGAAGATCGGGAAATCGCGGCCGAGATCGTCGACCTGGGCCGGCGTTTTGGCTTGCCTTCGGTCGTCTGCCAGCCGGTTCTGTGCCTGAAGGAGGCCGACCATCCGCGTTTGCGGCTGTTGGCGGCCATCGATCGCAATTGTTCGTTAGAGGAAGTGATCGATGATGAAACATTGGCAGAGCGCACCAAGAACCGGCACTGGCAAAAGCCAGAAGAAATCGTCGAACGCTTCGAAGAGTTCCCCGAAGCCCTGGCGAACGTAGGCCAGATCCTGGAACGCTGCCGACCCGCTCTGCCGGACGGGCGGCCGATTTGGCCGGTTTTGCACCTGCCCACGACGGAAAGCGAGGTCCAGACGCCGGACGATCACATGGCGCGACTGGCCGAGGCGGGCATGAATCGTAAATATGGCCCAGAAGCGCCGGCCGAGATCGAGGAGCGCCTTCAGAAAGAGCTGTCGGCTATCGCCCAGTCCGGTTATGCGCCGCTGTTTGTGATCGTGGCCGACGTCGTTCGTTTCGCCCGCCAGGAAGAGATTCCGGTCAGCACCCGGGGCAGCGTGGCCAATTCGCTGGTCGCCTACTGCCTGGACATCACGACCGTCGATCCCATCGCCCACGATTTGCTCTTCGAGCGCTTTTTGAATCCCGCCCGGGCTAATCCACCTGATATCGACCTGGATTTCTGCAGCCGACGGCGGGATGAGGTGCTGGCCTATGTCCGCCAGGCCTATGATCCGGACAAGGTCGCCCTGGTGGCCACGGTCAGCACTTTGCGGCCGAAGTCGGCCGTGCGCGAGACAGCCAAGGCTTATGGCCTAGCGGAGGCCGAAATCAACCAACTGGTCAGTCAATTGCCGCGCGGCTGGCACCCGGATCCGAGACGACGCAGAAAGGACGGCATGGACGCGCTGCTGGACAAACTGGCCGACCCGGAGCAAGTCGAAGTGATCAAGGCCGCCAGAGAGATCGTCGGCCAGCCGCACCATTTGAGTATCCATCCCGGGGGCGTTGTTATTACCCCCGGCCCGCTGACCGATCATGTGCCGGTGCAGTGGGCGCCAAAAGGCTTCTTGATCACCCAGTTTGGGCATGGAGACCTGGAGACGTTGGGCCTGCCCAAGCTGGATCTGCTGGGTATCAGGGCCCTAACCGTCCTGGCCGATACGGCCGAATTGGTCCGCCTTTACCACGATCCCGCCTTTCGCCTGGCGGATATCCCCCTTGACGACGAAGTCACGGCCGGTAATTTGTCCCGGGGCGATACCATCGGCGTTTTTCAATGCGAGTCGGCCGGCGCGCGGCGTACATTGCGCCAACTGCGGGCGCGGACGGTATTCGATCTGGCCGTAGCCAACGCCTTCTTTAAGCCAGGACCGGCCACCGGCGGCATGGCTCGCGCCTTCGTCCGCCGCTATCGGGGGGAGGAAGCGGTCACTTATCTGCACCCGGCCCTGGAACCGATCCTGGGCGACACCAAGGGCGTATTGCTGTTTCAGGAACAGATCTTGCGCGTGGCCACAGAGATCGCCGGATTGAGCTGGGAACAAGCCGATCATCTACGGCGGGGAATGAGTAAATTCCAGGCGGATGAAATGGCGGCCATGCAGGCTCAATTTGAAGCCGGCTGTCGGCGACCGGCGCCGGCAGGGCCGGGCTTCAGCCAGGAGCAATCACAAACCCTATGGGAACAAGTGCTGGCCTTCGCCGGTTACGGCTTCAACCGCGGCCACGCCACGGCCTATGCCGACGTTAGTTATCGTTCGGCCTACCTCAAAAGCCACTGGCCGGCGGCCTTTTTTAGCGCCCGGCTGGCCGATTGGGGCGGCTTTCACCACCCGGCCATCTACATGGCCGAAGCCGTCCGTCTCGGCATCCCCGTCCGCCCGCCCCACGTCAGCTTCAGTAACCGCGCCTTCACGCTTACCTACGGTGATCCCCAATCTCCGACCAGTGGTCAGTGGCCAGTGGTCAGTGACCAGCAACAAACTGCCGACGACCAGCAACCAGCAACCAGCAACCTGTCCTCAGCCCCTAGCCCCCAATCCCCAACCCTCTATATGGGCCTGGGGCAGGTGCGGGATTTGCGGCGGCGCAGCGTCCGGCAGATCATCGCCGCGCGGGAAGAACGGCCGTTTACGGGTCTACAAGATTTGGCCGAACGCGTCCCGTTGCAGGGCAAGGAGGTGCGGCACCTGGTCCAATGTGGCGCCCTGGATGGTTTAGGCGAGAGTCGGGCGGCGCTTTTGGCCGAGGCCGAGTTGGTAAACCGGGCCGGCAGCGCCCGGCAAATGACCTTTGACTTCGCCAGGGCGAAAGCTGAACCTGAATCGGCCGCCGATCGGCTTGAGTGGGAACGGCGTTTATTGGGCCAGCCGATCAGCGTCCATCCGCTGGATCTGGTAAGCGACCTGCCCAAGGTGACCCCGTTGACCCAACTGGCGTCGACGAAACAGCGGCGCTCGCCCGAGTTACTGACGGTCGCTGGGGCGCGCTTGCCGGGTTGGACCGGCGGACCGGGTTTCTTCCTAGGCGACGGCCGGAGTTTCATCATCGTTCGCGGCGATAATGGGCTACAGAAGCCCGAGCCGTGGCTGCCG
>CP070688.1:2804339-2806976 GCA_020353135.1 Chloroflexota bacterium | reverse complement strand
ATTGCATTTCGTGATGTTCAGTTGGCTTATGACGGCGGCCAGCGGCCGGCGCTTGGTGGTTTGTCCCTGATTGTTCCTAAGGGGAAGATGGTGGCCTTGGTTGGGCCGACAGGCGCGGGCAAGAGCAGCGTCGCTCACTTGTTGTTGCGCTTTCTGGAGCCGGATAGGGGAAACATCACCGTGGGCGGCAAAGCGCTGGCTTCTTTGGGCGTGGAAAGCTGGCGATCTCAAGTGGCCTGGGTGCCGCAAAAGCCTCATCTCTTCCACGGCAGTGTGGCCGACAACCTGCGACTGGCCCGGCCGCTGGCGACCATGAGCGAGATCGTCGCCGCGGCGGGGGCGGCGCAGGCGGATGGATTCATCCGCGCCTTGCCCAAGGGCTATGACACCCAGATCGGCGAAGGCGGCTCCCGGCTCAGCGGTGGCCAGCGACAACGGTTGGCCATCGCCAGGGCCTACCTGAAGGATGCGCCCTACTTAATTCTGGACGAGGCCACTGCTAACCTGGACGCCGCCAGCGAGCAGTTGGTGCGGGACGCATTAGCCCGGTTGGCCCAGGGCCGTACGGTACTGATTATCGCCCACCGCCTGCAAATGGCCCTCGACGCCGACCTAATCGCCGTGATAGACAAGGGCCGGATCGTTGAGCAAGGCCAGCACGAGGCGCTTCTGGAACAAGGCGCCCGCTATCACGAGTTGGTTCTGTCTTACCGGGGCGAACTGGGATGAGCGCGCTAGGACGTCTGCTGCGCTTGCTGGCTCCATTTCGCTGGTGGATCGGTTTGGCCGTGCTGCTCAGTTTCGGCACAGTGGGCGCCAGCGTGGGTCTGATGGCCATGTCGGCTTATCTGATCTCCAAGGCGGCCGTCTCCTCGATGGTGGTCGAGCTGTCCCTGGCCATCACGGCCGTACGCTTTTTCGCCATCGCCCGCGCCGTCTTGCGTTACGTCGAGCGATACATCAGCCACCGGACCACTTTCCGAATCCTCACCCATCTGCGGGTCTGGTTTTATGACGCGGTTGAGCCGCTGGCCCCGGCCCGATTGATGCCTTATCGTAGTGGCGATCTGTTGACGCGAATCATGGCCGACATCGAAACGCTGGAGAACTTCTACATTCGGGCCATCGTGCCACCACTGGCAGCCATCCTGGTGACAGCTCTGGCTTGCTGGCTATTGGGTCTTTTCAGCCCCTGGCTGGCGCTGGTTCTCCTTGTATTCCTGGTCCTGGCGGGCGCGATCCTGCCGCTGGCGACCCGTTGGCTGAGCCGCCAGCCTGGGGCGGAGATGATCGATCTGCGGGCCGAACTGAACGCCGCCCTGGTGGACGAAGTGCAGGGTATGGCCGATTTGCTGGCTTATGGGCAGGCAGCCACGTTCCAGGCTCGCTGCGCGACGCTGACTGAATCTTTGAATCGGGCACAGGAGCGACTGGCCCTGGTGCGCGGCATGGGGAATGGCCTGGCAGCGCTGTTCACCGGCCTGGCCGGGCTGACAATTTTGACGCTGGCCATACCACTGGTGCCCGATGGGCAGATAGAGGGCATCTTTCTGGCGCTGCTGCCGCTGACGGCCGTAGCCGCCTTTGAGGCAGTCCAGCCGCTTTCGTTATCCTGGCAGGTTCTGGAAGAGAGCCAGGCAGCTGGTCGGCGACTCTTCGAGCTGATCGACGCCGAACCTGATGTCCAGGACCCTGATCGGCCGGCGGCAGCGCCCGTCCATTTTGGTCTTGAAGTTCGCGACCTGTCTTTCGGCTATGGACCGGACCAGATTCGGGCATTGCATCGTCTTAGCTTCGAGGTCGGTCAGGGGGAGCGGCTGGCGATCGTCGGTCCGAGTGGGGCCGGTAAGACCACGCTGGTCAACCTGTTGGTGCGCTTCTGGGACTATGACGAAGGACAGATCTTGCTGGGCGGTCGGGACTTACGCGACTATCGCCAGGAGGACGTGCGACGGGCCATCGCCGTCGTATCACAGCAAACCCATCTGTTCAATAGCACGATTGGCGACAACTTGCGGCTGGCCAAGGAAGACGCGACCGAAGAGCAGATGATCGCCGCCTGCCGGAAGGCTCAACTTCACGACTTCATTCAGGGTCTGCCGCTGGGATACGGCACGATGATCGGCGAAAATGGCCTGCTTTTGAGCGGCGGCGAGAGGCAGCGCCTATCTTTGGCCCGGGCCATCTTGAAAGACGCGCCGATCCTGATCCTTGACGAAGCCACAGCCCACCTGGATGCGGTGACGGAGCGGGCGGTGATGGAGGCGCTGGACCAATTCATGACCGCCCGGACGGCGCTGATCATCGCCCATCGGCAGCCAATGCTGGCGCAATGTGACCGGGTGTTAGCTTTGAATCAGGGGAAGCTTTCCGGCTGACAAGCTTCGGCCTATATCCAATGGGGTCGCTGCTGTTAGCTCTTGTGCAAATACAAATCAAACGTGGCCAGACATAGCAATTATTGGGGATAATGTCTATGTTGTGTGGGATGATAACAGGCTTAGTGGAATCCATAACACAAATATATATTTTTCAAAATCAACTGATTATGGTGTTTCATTTAGTTCAGATATCCGTGTAGATGATGCACCAATTGGAGCAGCTGCGGGTCCTTCAATAGCAGTCGATAAAAGTAAT
>CP070688.1:2800935-2804239 GCA_020353135.1 Chloroflexota bacterium | reverse complement strand
TAAAGGGGTTTAGCGGGCACGGGCACCGGTTCCGGGTCGCCGTCGGGCGGGGTGAAGTACAGGTACTGGCCACCGTCGTCCATGAAGGTGAACGGCCGCTGCAGCGTCAGCGTACCTTCTGTGCCGGTGATCTCCGCCCGAGCGTGGAAAGGCGTTTGGAAGGAGCTCGAGAGCTGAGCCATACGTTGACCGTCGTAGTGCATCTGGCCGACGAAGACCATGTCCACGCCGCTATCTCCGAGCCGTTGGTCGCCGAAAACCCAATTGGGCGGGCCGCCCATTAAGTATTGGGCCAGGCTGATCGGATAGACGCCGACATCCCACAGCGAGCCGCCACCCCACCCGGGATTCAGGCGGACGTTGTCCGGCTGCATGCCGCTGAAGTTGAAGACGGCCGAGACGCGGGCGATGTCGCCCAGGCGGCCCTCGCGGACCCAGTCGCCGACGATCTTGGTCTGGGGATGGTGACGGTACATGAACGCTTCGGCCAGGACCAGGCCGGTCTGGCGGGAGGCGGCGATCATGCGATCGACATCCTCCAGCGTGACGGCGAATGGCTTCTCGCACAGGACGTGCTTACCAGCTTCCAGGGCCTTAATCGTCCATTCGGCGTGGAGGTGATTGGGCAGACTGATGTAGACGGCGTCGACCTCGTCCGAGGCGAGCATGGCTTCGTAGCTGCCGAAGGCGGACGGGATTTGCCATTCGGCCGCGTAGGCCGTCGATTTGTCGATGTCGCGGCTGGCCACGGCCGTCAATTGGCCGCGAGCTGATTGCCTGATGGCCGGGATCACCCTGCGATTGATGTTGGCTGTTGAGACTAATCCCCAACGAACGGTCGTCATTGAATATACTCCTTGAACAACAGCCTTCAGCCGACAACTTCAAGCTGTCGGCCTGGCTGCTCTCGCTTCTGATTGGCCTCATTATCATATCACATTCGCCGTAATCGGGCGGTCAGGAGCGGCGCGCTTCCAGGCGGTTACCATGTTGTAATTTGCCTGCCAGAGGTGGGATTGGATGCCGACGAAGCCGAGCCGGGCCAGGCTGGCTTCCACATCGGCGCGCGTCCGGTAGCGGCCGAAGAATAAGCGGCCTTCCAAACCGCAGCGGCGGCTGGTCATCAGGAAGCCGCCCGGCCGCAGCACCCGAGCCATTTCTTCCAGGGCGGCCCTGTCGTCGGGAAAGAATTCCAGCGCCTCCAGACAGGTGACGGCGTCGAAGCTATTGGCGGTGAAGGGCAAAGCACCGGCGGTTTGCTGGATCAGTGTCGCTTTATGGCGCCGGCTGGCCGGCGCCTGAAGCAGCTTTTCTCGAGCCAAGGCCAACATTTTGGCGGCCGCATCCAGCCCGACGACCTGTCCCTGGAAATCATCTTCATTCAGCAGCAGGGCCGGCACACGGCCGGTTCCGGTGGCCACGTCAAGGAGCAGCGGCCGGTCGAGCCCCTTCAAGGCCGATAAAAGCGGTCGGGCGATGGATTGTCGCTCGTCGACGGGATCGAATTGCTTGATGCCGTCGTACCTGTGGGCGGTGACGTCATACATCCAGACCACGGCCCGCCGGCCAAGGTAAACGCCCTCGGTCCAGACTACCAGCCAATAAAGCGCCAGTCCAATGAAGGCCGCCAGCCCGATAACGACGATCCAGATCATGTCAGTCTAGCGCTTATAGTTCTGAGTTCGTTGATCAGGCCTCTGTTGCCACTGACCACGGATCACCGACAGCGCTTTACAAGTAACCTGATTCGCGCAGCCACGCTTCGGTGTGGGCCATGCCTTCTTCGACGCTGAATCGCCGCCGGTAGCCTAACGACTGCTCGGCGCCGGTGGTGGGATAGACGGAGTTGTTGGTGTAGTAGGCCAGCAAGGCGCCGGTTGACTCGGTCCGGCCAATAAAGGGTTTGACCAGGGTGAGAGCGATACGGGCCAGACCTAGCGGCAGCCGGCGCGGCTGGCGGCCGCACATGGCGCCGTAGTAACCCAGGAAGTCGCGCCAGGGCAACGGCTGATCGACGAAGTTGAATGCCTGGCCGGCTGCTTCCGGCCGGTCGGCGGCCAGGATCAGGCCGTCGATCAGGTTCTCGACGTAGATGGGCTGAGCGTGGCCGGTCCCGTCGCCGAAGATGGCTGGCACGCCACGCTTAACCAGTTTAAAGAGGTTAACGGTCCAACTGCGGCCGCGCGGGCCGAAGACCATGCCCGGCCTGATGACCGTCAGTTCCTGGCCAATTTCCTCGGCCACCTGGCGGGCGCGGATGTCGCCCAGGGCCTTGGTGCGGCCGTATAGAGCGGCTTGTTCGGTGTCCAGGGCCAGGTCCTCGGTGACGATCGGCGCGCCGGGCGGACCGTAGGCGGCCATGGAGCTGAAGTGGACAATGCGCTTTACGCCGACGGTAGCCGCCTGGCGGACCAGGTGTTGGACGGCGTCTATGTTCACCCGTTGGGCCAGTTCCTCGGTGCTGGTTCCCGGGGCGACGGCCAGGTTGAAGACAATTTCTTGCCCTTCCAGAGCGCGGTCGAGGGAATCGAAGTCGGCCATGTCCAGGGATTTGTAGGCCACGCCGGCTTCAGCTAACGGTCCGGCAAGTTCCGGCCGGCGGCTGGCGCCAGTGACCCGGGCGCCCTCTTCCCCGGCCAGGCGAAGCGCTAAGCTGCGGCCGATGAAACCGGTCGCGCCGGTGACCAGGATTCGTTTTCCGCGCAAGGACATGGCGAGGATTTTAGCGGAAGAATGGCGATTCTGGTAGGAGTAGGACTTGTCCTTGCATTAGGCGTCCGGGAAGCTTAGAAGTCTGGCTTTCTTTCACCTTATCTAACGAGTGAAGGCTGCCCTGGAAAAGCCGGACTTCTTCTACCAGGAGCGGCCGCTTTCGGGCGCCTCTAATTCGTAGTTGCGGGTTGTAGCGGCCTGGACGGCGAAGCCCATGATGGCCAGACCGATCCAGATCAGGAACCAGAACCATGAGTCGCTGATCACGGCCTGGACGGGGTTGGCGCCCAAATGCGACAGCTCGATGACGTCGAAGAACAGCATGGCGCTGAGGAAGAGGCCGGTAGCGCCGCCGGCGGCCGTGATGGCGATGATCGCCCATTTCTGCAAGTTGAGCAGAATCGTGCCCACGGCCACGACGACGGCCGCGGCCAGGCCGACGACAAAAGCCAGGACGGCCGGATCATCGAAGATGGCGTACATCAGGCCGGCGCCGAGGGCGTAGCCGACCGAACCGGCCAGGATAGCCACGCCGGCGATGTAGAACAGATAGGATAGCAGAGAGAAGATCAGGCCGACGATGAAGCCGAGG
>CP070688.1:2795810-2800835 GCA_020353135.1 Chloroflexota bacterium | reverse complement strand
TTTGGGTTTCTGCAAGGGCAAAGGGATAGAATCAACTAACCGAAAAATGCCTCCTTTCCTGGTCGCTCACGTCCGCACAACCAAATGCCGAGATGGCAGGCAGGTTGACCGAATCCAGGCCAGAAAATCGTCGTGCGATAGATTGTTTGGCTCTATTGAAAGCTGTAAAGCAAGGGTCAAAAACTGCGCCTGTGTACCGTTTGCGAATGATCCCAAACGATCACGGCCAATCACAGTATAGACGGTCTTTTGAGTCCATGTCAAGCCGCGGCCCGCTCACCTGTCACGACGTCCCCTCTGCTACAATCCCCCCATGTCCGGCCGCGAACGCCCCGCATCCACTCGCTCCGGCCGTCCCTGCCAGGCCTGAGCCTTCCGCAAGGGTGATCCACCCCGCTGCTCCGCCCAGGCCGGCCGCAATCAGGCATCCGGCCGCGCCCCCGGCGCCACTATCCCCCAGCTATTGCCTCATGTACTCTTGTGGATCGTCTTGTCTGTCAGGCGCATGATCACGTCCCTGTGATCGGAGTAATCGGGCAACAGATTCTCGCGACGGGGTATGGTGAAGTTCGCCTGGTGCGGCGACCGTAGTTTTTGGCGAAATCGGTTTTCTGACGAGTCTTTGCTCTTGAGTTCAGTTGGCGGGGTCTAGCTGGATTCCAGCTTCTCCTTCAGTCTTGCCAGGTCCCCGGACATGTCTTTGTCGGCCTGTCTGCGAATCATGCCCGTTCCCAGGCGGCCCAGCCAACCTGTTACTTCGCCGTCAAAACTCAGCGTGAATGTGCTGCTCTCTTCTGAGTCGGGGCTAACGGCCCATACCATGTTGCCGGTGACCGTGCCGCCGTCCATTCGCACGTCGGCCCGCCGGCCTTCTTCCAAGGCGGTGATCGAAAAGTCAACCGACATTTCGCGCCCCATGAATTTGGAGACTTCGCGCCAGCTGGTGCCAACCGTTATTGGTTCGCCGGAAAAATCCTCGACAGCGTCGAGGTCAGGCCGCCACTCAGGCGCCTTCGAAGCGTCGACAGCGTATCGAAATACCGTCTCAGCGGGACGGTCGATCGTAACTGAGTGCTCGATCTGGAATTGAGCCATTGTCTGGTCCTCCTTGGTGCTGTTTGGTTTGTCTGTGGGCTAACCGGGTTCTGGAGTCATTGTAGCACAGTCAACCGTTCACCCCCACACCTGTGGCGGATGCAAGCTTCCCGGCCGCGTTCGTTTTACAGATCCGCAGCTCTTCAATTGGAGGTTCGGGCACAAAGGCCAGGAAGTTGTGACTATCTCTCCACAGTCCGAAAGTTCTTTTCGTTATAGACTTTGATCCCGTTCTGTTCTAGCAATTCAGCAGTTGTTCCCTTGCCAACTACTTTAGTGTCTGTAAAAGAACCATCATAGGTTTGTTCGGACCCACATGAAGGACTGCCGGATTTCAATATCGCTTCTTCAACGCCCAAGCTCTGACAAAATTCCAGAATCCGCTGCGCGCCTACGACAAACTGTTCGGTCACGTCCTTTCCAGTATTAGTCAAGACCCTTGCATCACCATTTAGAACATCGCTTGCGGTTTTTCCTGTCTCAATCTCGGCCGGTTTCCTTGGCGTAGTCAACCCACCTAATTGCTCTGGACACATAAAGACGGCTTGGCCTGATTTCACAAGTTCAATCAACTCGTCGATTTCTTCACAATCTTCATCCCACCGTGTTCTGATGCCTAAAAGGCAAGGACTTATCAGTGTTTTCATTTTCATGTTCTCCGTTATTTTCCCGCGCGGGTCACGTCGTGGCTCTCACCGGCCGGAGGTTGGGACTCCAATCGAGCGTCCATCACGAATAGGCTGCTACCGATCGTACAAGGCCCCGATTTAGTCCCAGGGTATATCGGGGCGGGTTAGGCCTCGACTCTCCAAGTACTTTCCGGCCGGCGCGAACCAGGCGAACCAAGCTGATCCAGCCGCCGATTCCCAGGCCGGGCGTGCCCAAGATGGTCAGCGGCACGGCCGCCTTCCGGGCCAGACTGAGTTCATGCCAGCTGGCGCAGCCCTTCAACCCCGTATTGGGCAAACAACTCCGGGCCTAGGGCAGGAACGAGAACGAGGGCTGTACCACGTTGTTCAGGGCCCAGATGTCGCCGCCGGCCTGGGGATTGTCAAAAGGAGATGGGCTGTAGGTGAGTTGGTATAGCATATCACCATGCATGGCAAAGATGTCGAGGGTCTTCACCGGCCCGGGCACACCGTCCAAAGCCTCAGCCGGTTCGTCGCCGAGACGAAAATCGACGCCACCCACCACTTCGGCCGGGTTGCGGCGGATCCCGGCCGCGGCTTCTTCAGAGAAGCCGAGCAGGAAGTTATCCACGCCTTCCTCTAGGGTAGACGGTAGACCGACCATGCGGGCCCTGGCCGTAAGACCCACGGTGTAAAGCGGCCGCTCCAGCTTCAGGCTGACGGTTTGCCCAGCGGTGACGTCCGATCCGGTGCCATACTCTTCCAGCTCGAACTCGGATGGGTACTGAAAACAGTAGCCCGCTTCTTTGCTAAGGTACAGCTCGCGACCTTCTACCGGAGCATCAGGATCAAAGGCTGGGATAGTAATGGTTTCATCGGCCGATAGGGCCAGCGACTCCAGGAGCCCTTGAACGGATGAAGAATGGATCATTTCGGTTGGCAGAACAAATACGCGGAACCAGCGACCAGGCTCAATAGGGAAGTAGTAGGATTCACGCTGGGGATCACCGCCCCAGGAATCCGGTAGCTCTCCCAGGTGCACTCGCTGGACTGTTCGGCCGGCTATGGTGGTTTCTTCGATCGATTCAAAGGCGGCCCGACCGTCGCCATGAAGGTCGCCGGCTGCCATGGTGATGGCCTCACCCAGTGGTACGTCATCGTCAATTCCGTAGTCGGCATAATCAAACTCGCCAATGTCTATTTTCACCACACCGTCCGGAGGCTGGCTGTCTATCCAGTGTCCACGGATGGTATGCTCCAGGGCGAAATCGCCGTCATAGCTGCTGATGGTGCTACCCTGGTTAAGCCAGAAACAGGGATAAGCGTATCCGAGCCCACGCTCCTCGTCACGATAGGTAGCCCACAAGGACGAAGGTTCACTTTCTTTTGGTGTTGGCCCGGCCGTCGGTGGCAGCTCAAGGGTCGGCTCCGACGTCGGCATAGGCGTGGGTGGGATCAGCGTCGGCGTAGGCTCCTGCTCGGTCGTAGCGGCAGGTTCCGGCGTAGAAGTCGCCTCCGCCTGGACTGGATCCAGGGTAGGCGTTACCCCCGGTTCCAAAGCGACGTCCAGCGTGCCGCAAGCCGCGAGCGTCATGGTTAGCAATAGCAGCAAGATAGTCAGCGTCGTTCTTCTGATCAGCAATCTCATCAAACTTCCTCCAGGCAGTTATCGATGCCGTCACTATATCCTCCTACGGTTGCGGCCGTTTTACAAGGATGTGACGGTTCGGTAACATGCAGGTTCGGAGTGGTTACACAAGGCGAACAGACGAGACGCTCAACTTTATGTCAAGTAGAGCGTCATAAGTATGCCCGGCGTTTGCTTTGAATCAGATTGCTGGCGCTGCCTTCCTCCGAGAATAGCTACTAGCTCTGAGCTTCTAGCGGCTCCCCTTTTCATCCATGGTGACATTCCATGGAAAACGACGATGCTCAGCCGGCCGTTCTCTGGAAGCCTAAATCACTGTCTCTCAGTGGAAGACCGCCCGAATCAGCCTGTCCTTAGATGTAATGACCCGAGAGCGACGGTCAAGCGGATGGTCAACGCCGGCGATTCCCCGGCCACGGCCGCTTCGGTCCAGTAGGCGCCTTTCGTCTTGGTGAAGGATTTGTCGACATGAACGGTGCCCATCACGGATTCTGAATAGAGTTTGGCGGCGGTCGAGGAGGGAATCGAAAGATCGACGGACGAGACGCCGGTGGAGATGCGTACGTGCCCGTCGCGCTGCAATTTCCCACCGAAGCCCAACTTGTATGCGGCCGCCCCACCCTCCAGGATCATCTCGTCGAAGTTGGCGTTGGCCAGGTTGCGAACGTTTATGCTGCCCGCGCCGGCGCCAAGATTGAGTATGGACATGGGCTCTGGATTGGCCGCCGAAAAGTCGATGTCCATCTTGCCCGCGCCATGCCTGACTTCCAATCGTTTCAACGGCAAACCGCCCAAATCCAGCTTATGCTCGCTGGCGCCGGCTTCCAGGAGCAGTTGGTAGGGCATCTTGGTTCCCAGGGCAAGATCAAATTCGGGGACGCCGCTGAACCAGCCAAAGATTTCACTCCAGCGCTGTTCCTGGGTTAAACGGATGGTGTCTCCTTCTTCCACGATCTTGACCGGCACGGAACGGGTCGGGTCGACATAGGTTCCGGACACCAGGGTCTTCTGATCGCCGGGCGCGATGCGCATCCGGCAGGCGCCCACGCTGATGCGTAGCCGCGGCCGTTCTACTTCGGGGTATTCAACATTGATTTCTGTGACATCGCTCGAACTCTTTTTCTCTTGCATTTCGCACCTCGGTTTTGCTACGTCCGGAACCAGACTTAGAAAGGTAATTGAAGCCGCCCGCTGCGCCAGGAGTCTGACCACAGTTTATACAGCTTGGGTCGCTTTGTCGATACCTGCGGTGCCCAGATCGGCATGAGTCAGTATGATCCGCATACATAGGTGGCACGTATCCAGCCGTGCTCAGGGGTCCGGCTTGCCGGACTGTGCCAGCTGATTATACTTGTGTCCGGTTTTAGGAGGCTGGTCGCAGAAGCAGTGGGCGGCTAAAGGCGGCGCAACCGGCGGCGGCAGCCCCATAGGAGGGTATGCTTATGCAGCCAAGTATTGAGTAAGAGACCAGGCCGGGCGTCATGCCATTTGTCGAAGCATCGGATTCAATCAACGGCCTGATCCCCATTCGAGACATTTCTCTGTTCGTGAAAGTGATTGGCGACGGCTACCCACTGTTGCTGATGCACGGCGGACCGGGCATGGATCATACGTCCCTGCTCCGGCTGCAGCCGCTGGCCGGTCGCTTCACGC
>CP070688.1:2789565-2795710 GCA_020353135.1 Chloroflexota bacterium | reverse complement strand
CACGGAATCATGGGTGGCCGTATTGGCCATGTTGGCCCAACAGTTGCCGGATCCAGGTCCGATTTCACTGTTCCTGCAAGGCGACCACGATACCTACGAAAGCCACCACCTCCAGCTCGAGGCGTTAGCATCGCAGCTGGAGGCCGGCCGGTCTAAGCTCATCGCCTCCTGGGGCGAAGATTGGTACAGCACTGTCGTCGAGATGGTCGAGGTCGAGCTGAAAAGCGTCACTATTCGCGCCATCAGGGAGAGCGACTACGAAGAATCGGTTCGTCTACGCGAAGAGGCCATCAAATGGCTGGTTGACCGCAGGATCGGCAGCAAGCCTCACGGAACCTTGATTAACATTGGCGTCACCCATGTCCAGAAGGAACAGTTGTGGGGCGACGAGATTGAGTGGTTGGGAGACTACCTGGTTCACAATAGCGAAGTCACCGGCGGATCCGTAATCGCCCTGAATGTCGCGGCCGCGTCTGTCATTGCCACTCCGGGAAGCGGGATCCCGGACTTTGACCTGGCGGCATCGCCGAAAAATGAAATCCTGCGGGTAATGAACGGGATCTGGCCTGGACAAATCGTGTTTCTGCCGCTAGATGACCCATTGCTAAGCAAGAGTAGGATCCCTATCAACACCTCCGGCGAAATCCATGTGGGTGCCCTTCAGCGGCACTTCGACGCCATCGTACTGCTGCCTATGGCTCATCGGGACTTCGTTGGCGACTGAGCGTGGTCCATAGAAAAAGGCCCGCCTTGGTAGACGGGCCTCTTGCGTGACAATCGGTTGGAGAGAACCGATCGATTTAGAAATCAAGCCAGGAATCTCAGCTAATACCGCTATTGGTCCTCTAGCTGTGCCTTCTTGGCCTGGTACTCTTCTTCGGTAAGGACGCCCTCGTCCCGAAGCTCGGCCAGTTTATCTAGCTCGCTCTGGGCGGGCGCTGCTTTGGCCGCCGGTTGAGCTGCCACGGCCGGCGCAGCGGCCGCCGGTTGCGTGGCCGGTTGTGCGCTGGACTCCTGGCCTGGGATTCCCTCGCGATTGCGGGCTATCTGGCCCCACTTCATGATATCCAGCATGACGCCCAGGGCCAGCCAGACCCAATCGAAGCCAGAGAGGCCGGTCGGGCTCCAGACCAGAAGGTACATGATGGTCGTGTAGGGCAAGAAGATGATCCCCAACAAAGGCAAGATGAAATTGCCGTCCCAGACGGCGTCCCATCTGCGGCCGAAGAGCCAGGCCAGAATCAATATCAGGCGGGGCGCGACAGCCGCGCCAAAAGCTAACAAACATCCAAATAGCAACATGATCTATCCTCCTAAGTTTTTGATCATGAACAGGTGAATCTGCTACAGTCCCAAGAGTTGTTTCTTCTTCTCGGCGAACTCTTCATCGGTGATAACGCCTTCATCCTTGAGTTGGGACAGTCGCTCTAACTCGTCAAGGTACGACGGTTCGCCTGTTTCCTCTTGGGCCGGGGCGTCCTCAACATACTCCTGGTCGCTGTCATCGCGATACTGCTTTTCGATGTTGAGTTCGTCCATCGCTCTTTCGAGTTCTTCGTCGGTCATATCTTCGGGAGCTTTGCCTGTGTGTTCCTCAACTCTTTGGGCGTCTCTTTTGCTCATCTTATACGCGCCAAAGGCGACCAGACCACCAACCAATAATATCCGCCTTCTTCGGCGTCGACGTCGCCTCCGCATCGCCATCCGGCGATGCATCCTCATGCGCCGCCTGCCCATGCCGCCACCTCTCATCATCGTAACACCTCCATCTTTCTATTATCGTCCGATAAAGTATAGGGGCAAGGCAGATGGACCACCACCTGGTCTCGCGGAATCGTGTATCTATCCACCTGCCTTGCCCCTACCATACGTGTAGGAGACCAACTGAACATGCTCCAGCGCCTGTTCGAGGCTGCCGAACCTCAACGGGAATCGATCGGCCGTGCGCCTGGCCATTTCCCTCACCGTGGTCGAGCCGTCCATCATTTGAAGAATGAACAGGTCGACGACCCCGTCCGCGTTACGAGCAGGCGTATCCTCCAACTCGCTCTGGCTGGCAGCGCCCCCTAGCCGACCGGATAAGGTTGACTGGCCATTCTTCTCAATCGCCTGGTAGCCATTGCCGGCCCCCCACTGCCAATGAGCGCCATTGGCGCTAGACTGTAGCCAGACGTGCAATTCATCGCCGGCCGACACCGGGAGCGGCCGACCCAGGGGCAAGAGAATCTGGGTCCAGCTGGACCCTTTTTGAGTCGGCTCGTTCGATATCGTTATGCCTGGCACCAGCTCCGCCTTGAACCAGCAGCCAATCCCGCTGACGACGCCATCCCGGTTGGCGACAAAACGACAAACGCCATCGATATCTGAGCTTGTAACTCCGGACGTCTCCACCAGGATCGCTGTGTCCGGCTGACCCATCAGCATATTGGGCTGTAGACTAATCCACACCAGGTTGTTGGTCACTAGATTTCTTGCCGGAGCTAAGTCAAGTGTAAAGCGCTGCTTGGTCCAGTCATTGAGCAAGCCGAAGGCGTCTGGGATTTCTACTGGGGCCAGCACCAACTCGACGGATTTCGGGATGATCCGGCCGTTTTCCGCCAGCAAACGCTCTTTAGCGTCGACGAGCCAGCCCAAAATCCCTTCCTCAAAACCGATGTTTCCGATGGTCTCGGTCACGACGACGTCGACCGGCTCTGGCAGTTCTACTTCGTCGGACCACTCATTCAGGAAGATGACCCGGTCCTGAAAGCCATTGTGATCGCGGATAGCCTTGGCTAATTCGACGACCGGGTCTTGCTCGACGGCGTATACCTGTCTGGCGCCGGCCATGCAGGAGAAGTAAGCCAGGATCCCGGTTCCGCTGCCGATGTCGAGCACCACGTCGCCCGGCTTGACGGTCCTGAAGATCGCCCGCAAGTAACTCCGCATGCGCGCTTCGTCCGTAAGCAAAGAGTGATGATATTCTATCGTGTCGAGGATACTTCTATCGTACATGATGTCGATCGCCGTAAGCCTGTACTGCCTGCTCCAGGTTGACGAACATGAGGTCGCGGCCCCAACGCTGCCCCGAATGGGCTGCGCCGGACCACGTGCAAGGGTTCTTCGTTCAACGCCACCGACCACAGGATTATACCCTCGTCCTGCAGTTGTTCATCAAATTCGATAAGTGTCCTGAGAAGGGTTGTCTGCCTGTCTAATCCCAATTGTGATTCTCTGATATCAACATACCGCGCCTCATACTTCTCTAGCGGAATCTCCTGATTGGTCGCGATCGGCTTTTTCCGAATCTACTGTGGCATCGGACGCCTGTTGGGCTATCCAGGCCTTGGCCGCGCTCACGGCCGCTCTTGTCGATTCGCCCACGTTTTCCGTGGCCATGAAAATAGCATCCTCGGGAATGTCGTCGGTCGTTTCGGTGCGTAGCAGCTGCTCTTTCACGTTCTCGTGCACGCCAGATAACATCAACCGGCCGCCATTGGCGCGCAGCTCCCGTGCATACCGTTCCAGGACGGTGACCATGGTGCTGCCGACCTGGGTGGTGCCCCGGATGCGGCCGATGACCACAGCCCGCCGGGCCTCTTTGGCTGACGGCAACAACTCCTGAATAGTTCGCGCGGCGGCGAAGTAGGTGCTGCCGCGGGCGAAGACGATGGTCACGCTGTCATCTGATAATTCGGCCGGTGCCGGTTCTTCCACGAAAGTTCCCGCTTCAGTATGCCTCAGGACGAACAGCTGCACATCTCGTGAAGAGCTATAGACGTAGTCGATGAAGGACAGGAAGACGCCGATTATGACAGCTTGCTGGATGGGCAAGGTCAATGTTGCTATGAATGTCACGACCATGATCGCCCGTTTAGAGCTTTGAATTTGCCAAACGTCGGCGACCTCCTCCCTGTCGATGATCTGGATACCGACGACGATCAGTATCGCGGCGATAGTAGGCATGGCCACCAGGTCGACTAGCAAAGCGAAAAGCAATACAAAAACGGCCACAAACAGGCCCAGGAAGACATTGGCCCAGCGCGAGCGGGCGCCGGTACTTATGACCAGCCCAGTCCCGCCTAATGAACCACCCAATGGCAGACCCTGGAAAGCGCCGGCCACCACATTGGCGATGCCCTGCGCGGAAAAGTCCCTTGAGGCGTCCGGATACTCGCCATCAGGATTGGGAATGCTCTGGCTCACGCCAGAGGCCTGGATCAGGCCAATCAAACCGATGGCCACGGCCGAAAGGGCCAATTCGGTTACGAGCGATAGGTCAGGCAAGACGGGCGTGGGAAACGACCCGCTGACCGGCGTCGTATCGCCTACCTGGGCTACCGAGTCCAGGCTGAGGACGAGGACGGCCGCCGTGCCAATGACCATGGCCAGGGCCACAGAGAAGTTCTTCAAACGCGTGCGACTCAGTAACAGTATCAAGGCGACCGTCACCAGGCCAATAACAAGGGATGGCAAATCCCACTCGCCTGGATGAAGCAACGTGTCGACGGCCGAGCCGATCGTGCTGCTAACTTCGCTCTCGTAACCAGTCAGATCGCCCAATTGGCCAAGGATCACCAGGACCGCGACGCCGGTCAGGAAGCCGACCATAACCGTGTTGGAGATGAAGCTTGTGAACTTACCCAGTTTGAGCAAGCCCAGGATCAACTGGAAAACGCCCACCAGCACGGTCAAGGTGAACAATGCTGTAAGAAACTCCGATTCGTCAAAGCCAACCAGGGCATCGGCCACGGCCAGCATCATGGCGCTGGTCAGGCCAATGCTCATAAAGTGGGAACTACTGAGCAGCGAACCGATTGGCGTTCCCGTCATGAGGGCGTCAAAAGCGTAAGTCGGGTTGACGCCGGCCAGCAATGCCGAGGCGATAGCATCGGGGATGGCAATCAGCGCCGAAACTGCGCCCGAGGTCAAATCGGCCGGCATATTTCTGGTTTTGAAGTCAAGGAAGCTCATGATGTCATCACTTCATTTCCGCCAGCGCGATGGCAAAGCCGGTGATCCCCAAGGCGATTGTTATCGCAATCACCTTGACGCCGAAGTGAGCGGCCAGTATCAGCCGGCGAGAAGAATTAGGGCCAGGTGCGTCAGGCGTCTGAGCAAGGGCACCACCTGCCCCCTAATCACTCTTTTCTTGCTCAGGCTCAGGTTTGGGATGGGGCTTTGCCAACCATTTCTCGGCCGCCTCCAGGGCAGCATCTTCGGCCGCGCCCAGGCCTACCTGGGCCTCGAAGACGTTTTCCCGTCCGATGGCGTCCATCACGCCTGCCTTTTGCAACTCTTCCATCAAACTCGGCTGCACACCGGCCAGCATCAGCAGGTTGCCGCCCTCGCTTAGGTCGGCGCTGTAGCGCTCCAGCCATCTGACGGCCGTGCTGCCGATGTGCTCGGTGCCGCGCAGGCGCAGGATGACGACCGCCTTCTCGGCTTTCAGCGCATCGGGCAGCGCCTCGTCCAGGATCGGAACTTCGGCGAAGAAGTCGATGCCGCCCAGGGAGATGATCGTCGCCTTGCCAGACGGGTAACTTTCAGGAATGTCATGGGACTCGTAGCGGCCATCTTCGGCGCGCTTGGTAATCTCGTGAGCCTCGACCCGCTGGGATGCGGCCCAGATGTACAGCAGCAGCGACAGGCCGGCGCCCAAGAATATTGTCCACTGCAAGGGTATGAAGAGCGCCGACAGGAAAGTCAGCCAGAGGGCCGCGGCCGCGCCCAGGGATGTGCGGTGAACCAGTACGAAGCTGGGAATCCGAGCCATAATCAGCTCGGCCCCGATGACGAAGAGCAGGCCGGCAATGACGGCCATGGGCACCAATTCGGCCAAGGGGCCGAACAAGACCACGATCAGCGCCAACCACAAGGCAGCCATGATACCGCCCCAGCGAGAGCCGGCGCCGCCGCTGACGCTGATGCCCGACCGGGAAAGCGAACCGCCGGTAGCCATCGATTGGAAGAAGGATCCCGCCAGGTTGCCCAGACCCTCGCCGATGAAGTCGCGCGATTGCGAGGACTTGGTTTTGTCAGGATTGGGGTAAGCCGTGCTGATACCGGCGCCCTGGACGAGAGCCACAATAGCCACCGAAAGGGAACCCAGCGCCACATCTGGAAGGACGCTGAAATCAGGAAATGTTGGCGCCGGTAAGCTCCT
>CP070688.1:2781503-2789465 GCA_020353135.1 Chloroflexota bacterium | reverse complement strand
CTACTGCATCTGAGTTCTTCATTTGTCAAAATCTCTCAAGATTGTATCGGCCAGTTCATCAAGCAGGAACGGTCGGGTGGGACGCGCAATTCGTACCACGCGTGCCTGCTTGGCCAGCGCCTGGGCTTGCGTAAAATGCTGCGACGCTAGCTGCATGCCAGAAAGAAAGTGCAGGCGATAGGTATTGGTGGTCAGTTCCCGAACTTTATCAAAACCTTTGAGCGTCGTCAGTTGCACCGACTCTTGATCTTCCGACCTAGACAGGGCATAGACTGCCTGGATCAGTTCCGCGTCACGGCTGAAATGCTGCATCGGCAGCACGTATTTTTCCTGAAAGCTATCCGTCCGTGTCAGTTGACTTGGCTCACTTCCCAATTTGGTAACCGAATCGGCCCACAAGCTGATGCGCGGGTACGCCGGCCACACCTGGGCGGCGCCATCGTCCCCAACGGTGATGGCGCAGACATCATCTGACAGCACCTGGAAGCCACGCTGGTTAAATGCCCCGGCCAGGGTAGATTTGCCGCTCCCTTTATCGCCCACAAATAGGACTGCACCATGTTCTGTAGAGACAGCGCTGCCGTGAATAGGCCAAACCCCGCGCTGGTGCAACAGCGCGCCCATCGCCGAGCCGAGAAGAAACAGGCGCACATCCTTGTCGTCGGCCAGCGGATGGCGTTCGACCATGATTTCGCGCCCGTCGGAAACCAGGTAACGGGCTACCTGGTCTACTTTGAGCAGGAAGCGACCGGCGCTTATCTGGTACCATGACGTCGATTCTTGGACCTGCTCCAATTCATGCGGCACCTGGCCCAGGCGCACAACCAGGTCCGGCGCTGATCCGTCACCTTCGATTAAAAGGGGACACTCAATTTCAGATTCGATATTCAAGCCGAAGGCGTAGTAATGGTACATCGATTCAGGTCGACTTGTCTCAGAGTCACTCTATTCACAAAGCGACCGCATATTATGGCCCAAAATCCCTGCTGGTCAACAATTCCGTGATCTCCGTGATCTCCTTTGTATTAGACCAGATGGATTCAAAAGATAGGTGCGGCGAAGCCTGCTAATGCCCTCAAGGCGATTCCCGCAGAGAAGACTTCGGTGGCCGCGGTTGCCATACTTACCCTCGACAGCGATAATCATTGGCTGACTGGATCGTGGAATATCAGCGCGCTGATTCTAAAAGCGCTTGGGTGATAGGTTCCATGGTGTTCAACGTCGATCGCCTTAATGGCCATGATCGACGGCGTGTGAGATACGTGCAAATAGCCCACTGAACCAAACCTTCATCAATGGAACCAATCATAACGACACAGGGTCTAACCAAAGTATATGGCGCCGAGCCAAATGCGGTTCACGCGATTACAGATTTGTCATTGCAAATAATGCCAGGCGAGCTCTTTGGCCTATTTGGCCCCAACGGGGCCGGCAAAAGCACGCTGGTGCGCATGCTGACCACCCTGCTCGCACCCACTCGCGGCGTCGCTACAGTCAGAGGCTTCGATATCATTCGCGATGAGCTACAAGTTCGAGCATCTTGCGGCCTGGTGACGGCCGACGAACGCTCATTCTATGGCCGCCTGTCAGCCACGCAAAATCTATCTTTTTTCGCGGCGATGCAGAATATGACCCGGCATGAGATCCTCAAAAGAGTAGCCTATGTCCTCGACTTGTTTGGGCTGACGGCCAAGGCGAATACCCGATTCCAAGCACTTTCAACCGGTCAGAGGCAGCGTCTCAATATGGCTCGCGCCCTCGTCCACGATCCGCCAATACTCTTCCTGGACGAGCCGACCAAAAGCATGGACGTGCAAACCAGTGATTTTGTCAAGGCACTGATCAAGCAGGAGCTTGTTGGCCGACAGGGGAAAACTGTTGTCTACATCAGCCATGAGTTGTATGAAATGGACAATTTCTGCGATCGGGTGGTTATTCTTGCCGATGGCCGGGCACAGGTTGTGGGCACGCCAGCCGAGCTAGGGGCCAGTCTCCCCCGCAGAGCCCTCTACCGGATCGTCGTTCAGGGAGATATCGACAGCATTGCCCGAGAATGGCGCCAGATTGCGAGCGTGGAATCTGTGACGCTTGTCTCGGAGGGTCTCGCAACGGCCGCCTATGACGTGGCCCTGGCGGATGAGGCCGCCTGGCTGTCTGTCATGGAAGCAGTGCACAATAATGATGGTCGCGTCGAGACTTACCGTCGCGTGGACGACCAATCGCTGAGACGAATAGTCGCTCATTTCAGTGATGGCGCTATGGAAGGTGCTGACGACACGCTATTTCAGAGGCTTAAAGATGAAGACCGTTGATGTACGGCCTGCCAACACAATGAGTGTTGGCAAGCTGCTGTTCTTGATAGACCATAACTTCAGGCTGGCCTGGTCGTACAAGATCAACTTCTTCGGCCGCTATCTGTCCGGCCTGATGACGATGCTGATCTTCTACTTTCTGGACGTGTTGCTGCAGCAGTCGGGCCAGGCATCGATCAGCGAGGGAACATACTTTACCTTTGCCCTCATAGGTGGTGCTTTTTTTCGATATCTGACCCTTACCAGCCAGGCTTTCTCAACTAGTTTACGAGAAGAGATGTTGATGGGCACAATAGAGCCGCTACTGGTAACGGCCACGCCAGTTACGGTATCCATCCTGGGACCATCTTCTTGGCTGTTGATCCAGGCCTCCTCGATCGTCGTTGGACAATTGCTAGTGGGCGCTTTGCTTGGCGCCGACTTCGCTCAAGCCAATTGGGGATCGGCTCTGGTACTCTTGCTGATTAGCCTGTCCATTTTCGCCAGCTTCGGTATCGTTTCGGCCGCGTTCGCCATAGTCTTCAAACGAAGCGATCCAGTGACGACGTTTATCAGCTCCATAGCCTATATTTTGAGCGGCGTTTTCTTCCCGGTCGAGGTTTTTCCACCTTGGCTGCGAATCCTCTCCTATTTACTTCCCACCACCTATGCCTTGCGGGCTCTTCGTGGCGCCTTAATGGGCGGTGCTTCACTGGCCGATCTAGCAGTGGATGTCGTCATTCTGCTTGGCTTTGCTGCTGTGTTTACCCCCCTTTCCATCTGGGCCTTACGTTATGCCATCCGCCGGATGAAAGATACCGGCGAACTGGCGCATTATTAATTGCATGGCTTCGTCGCCGAGTAATAGAATCACCCCGTGCTTGGTATTCTCAAGCATGTTGATGTCATGACTGAATCAAGCGAAGACAGGATTAGCAAAGGGAACCCATCAAATAGGGTAACCACCCTGAATCGTGGCCGGGTCTTACTACTTCTAGCGCTGCTTCTATCAGTCGGTCTGGCGCTTTGGGTTCAATGGCCACGTCTGATGAATCCCATTAACACTCAGGATGATTTTCGTGGCTATTATTGGTTCAATGCATTCCAGGATCCGGATCTGTATCCTGATATTGTTAATCCTGCTACTTATCGAATTACCGAGTTTCAATTATTTGACCTCGAAGTCAGGCTCCCGCTGTACATTTTGAGTAGCCTGCGGGCCGCTTATCACCTGTTCTTCTTTCTGGCCAGCCCTGTTTTCTCCCCAATCCTCTTCAACAAACTGCTGATCTTTCCTCTTATCCTTTTCCTGACCTACTTCGCCTTCCGAATCGGGCAAGAGCTAAAAGGGAATTGGACCGGCTTTGCCCTGGCGATGACCTTTGTTGTTTTTAACCTTGCTTCAGCGGATTCCATTAGCGTCGCTTCAGGAATGCCTCGAGCTTTTGCCATGCCTGTCCTATTAGCCTTGATCTACTATTTGATGATGCAACGCTATATGGCGGCCGGAATAGTCATCGCGATTTCTGGTATTATTTATGCGCCGGTATTCGTTCTGTCACTGGTTACGTTCATTCTGGCCATTTTGGGAGCATTAAGAGCCGGAAGGATAAAATTACGCTTCGGGTGGCAGACAATAGTAGTGTTTCTGGTTCTTGGCGTTGTCTCGCTAATCGTTGTCCCCAAAGCGGCCAGAGTCGCTACCTTATTTTGGAGCAGTCTTTTAGCGAACGTGGGTACTTGGGGCCTTTTGAATGACCCGCTCTATACAACGGGGGGTAGATACCACCTCTTTGAGCAGTACTTCATTGTCGGTCGGGGGGCGATGTTCACGAAATTCAGCAACTTCTGGCAGACTCTGGCCTTGTTTCTCTTCGCCCTCGGTTCATGGCTGCTCACTCCTCGCCGGCAACGCATCTTCCCAAAACCCTTGAAACAGTTGCTCATAGCCGCCGTTGCCTGCTTTATCGCTGCCTGGGCAGCTATTATTCTGGCTTCCAATCTGACCCTCTATTATCCCAGTCGCTACTTGAGAGCAACGCTGCCCATTGTGCTCATTATCGTTACCGTCACAAACCTGGAACAGGCACTAATGTCAGCCCGTGTGCGGCTCAAGAGCCTGACGCCTTCGCTACGCATTACCGTAGCGCTTGTTCTGGCAGTATGGACAGTTGGTCTCGCGCTCCTGTCCAGGCAAGAACTGAGCCCCTTCTTTACTTCGATCCCTGACCGGAATGTAGAATGGCTGTTGATCATCGCTTCCGCTTTCGCGGTTGGCGCGCTAATGCTGGTTATCTTTGGTTCGATCCGGGCAGGCGACGAGTCATGGTCTACTTCGTGGTCTCGCCAGCTCGTCACCGTTCTCGTGGTCTGCCTGCTTGCCGGCGCAGGCGTGTTCTACGTGACTGGCCGCGACGCAGGGCATGGCTTTCTTCCTATCTCCACTTCGCAGCTAGAGTACCTGGATTTTGTCCAGACGCTTTCAAAGGATTCAAAGCTCGCCAGCGGTTCTTGCGTACTCGATAACATACCCATGTTTGCCAGGCGGCAAGCATTGTGGACTTGCGAAAACATATCTGCATCCAAACAGGTCATGATAGTGGACACTTTGAAAGCCTACTACGCCGCGAGCCTGGACAGTGTTTTGAACTTCTGCCGTCAATACGAAGTAGACTATGTTGTTGTCTCCAAGGAGGCATTTGAGGAAAGTCAAGTCAAGGTAGGTGACTATCCCTTCGGAGCATACCGCGCTTTCCTGACGGCCGAAGCTGATCCACTGGCAAGCCATGTGCTGGGCGACGTCCCAGACAGCATGCGTGTCTACGAAGACGAGGACGTTATCGTGGTGCAATGTGAGTTGGGCAATTTTGGCGAGTTAGCTGGCCAATCTACCTCAGCAGACGGGCTGAGCTTCCTGGCCTTTGATGAAACGCCAGAGACTTTGTCTCAAGCAGGTGAGGCAAAGATTACCCTGAAATGGACGGCCGAGAAGGAAATACCGGCCGATTATGATGTATGCTTTTCGGTCGAGGATCAGTCCGGCGAGGTGAAACAGAAGGTGTGCAAGCCCTTACCAGAAGAGTTACTTGCAAGCCAGCAGTCGATTCCTGCAACGTGGTATGAAACGTACACTTTTCGGATTAGCCCGTACCTGGAAAGCGGCGACTATTCGATCGTGGCCTCAGTATTTGCGGGGGATGAAGTTGTTAGCTCAAGCGATATCGCAGATGGTGGGTTTACCTACTCAGCTCTACCCCGAACGTTTAATTTAGCGCAGATGGATCTTGAAACGGAGCCCAAAGCGGTCTGGGGTGAAGCGATCTCTCTGGTCGACTATGTTGTGACCGAGTCCGACTCAAACAACTTGGTTGTGAACCTGACCTGGCATGCACTACAACGTTTGCCGGAATCGTATAAGGTTTTTGCCCACCTGAGAAAAGCAGGCACGGACGAAATCGTCAGCCAGGTAGACACGATTCCCCAAAACTGGACCTACCCTACCGATTGGTGGGAAGCGAATGAGTTCATCACCGACACGCTTTCGATTCCGTTGAACGATATTGAGCCAGGGCAGTATGAGTTGTGGCTTGGCCTCTATATTGACGAAACTGGGGAGCGTTTGCCATTGGCGGATCCATTGGATCCTACCTTGATACCCAGAGACGAAGCTGTTATGATATACGCACTTGATTGATGGCAATGATAAGGAGGGCTATTAGTTCACTTGTCGAAAGCTATCCAGAGCGCGCAAGCGCTTCACTTCATAGGGGACCTGGCGAGTCAAGTTGAACCTCCACGTGGCTGTTGTGATGCCTTGTCGGTGGTTCTCTCTTCAAGGGGAACAATACGTGATCTACCTTTCGGGAATCGTACAAACGTACCAGCCGATAATGGTCCAGAAGATGGATGTGCCAATAACCTTCCAATCATAAACTATGAATTGAAGGTAGTGCCGTCTTGGTAAGGCGATTGTCAACGAGAGGGCCCTTGATGTCAACGCTTCAGTCGCTGGGCTAACCACCGGTTTGTCAGGTTGTTAGAATTGGTCACGGGAGACAGGTTAGTGTTTCTTGGTTCGTGCTTGTTACAAAAGGAGCTGGAAATGAAGAAAGTACTACGCTTAGGCATCTTGTTCGGCATCGTCGCCCTGATGCTCATGATGGCCGTCGGATCAACTGCAGCCGAGGGAGAGGTTGAGGTAGAACCCGAGCCCGAGTGGGCTGATCTTGAGTTCTGGCCTTTGGATAAACCTGTACAAGGCGCGGAAGGTCAGGAAGTTTCGGCATCTGGCACAGCCACGCGCATCGATTTTGAACAATCTGAAGATGCAGCCCTCGAAGGCTGGTACGTCGTTCAAGAAGTGGATGGACCAAGGGTTGCAGCCTGGTATGCGTATGATGGTTGGCAGGACAGCGGCTGGATCAATGATCTTAGTATCACACGTGAGGCAGTCCATGTACGAGTGCTTTACTATCCTCCTGGCTCCGACGAGAGCACCGCGCCTACCGTCATGAAGATTCTAAATCATGCACCCGGCAAGGAGTATGGTTGGCTGGCTCAGGGAATGGAGCATGCGCTGGAAGTGGAATTCCCGGACTGACGCGATCGATAGATTGGAGATTCATCTCCTAATATGGAGGTGAATCGACGCGAGCGACCTGTTCCCTCACCTAGAATTGTAGCCTAACAAAAGGCCCCGAGTGTTTCGGGGCCTTTTCAGTCCGGGACCTTGAGCCAACCACGGAGAGTGAAGAGGAGGCTTTCTTGATCTATTGGGCAGGCGCTGTCCTTGTCCGCGCTCTGTAGATTCATCGAAGTTCATGCTATAATGTTTTAGTCAGCTTTGCATGTTGTCCTCACTCGCAGGGCTGGAGAAGATTGGCGACTAGTTATACTCGTATCTCTCATGGGCTTCGCCGGGAAACGAAGCCCCAGGTCGAGCTTTTTGAGGTGGAAGCTCACTTTGGCTTTCTCTCCTTCAGAAAGATACTGCATGGCATCGGATGGTGTTTACCTGCTTAAGCAGCGGGCCTATGATCAGCTGAGCAGTGCGAAAACTGACCAACAATACGGTAACCATCCGGCCGGCGGCCTCGTGATGTTTGGCGCGTCGAGGTAATAACTCTCCTGTATCAACCTGTTCTCATTATTGTCACGCACTTCCAGCCGCCAAGTGGGAAAGGAAGCTCAGCGGAATAGTGGGCTAGCAATCGAATATCGCAAAAAAGGAGACTCCAAAGACATTGAAAGAGTATTCGCCGGGCACCCCCTTCCCTGGCCGGATTATCGATCAATCGGAACCAGCCTGGCCGGAGCCCAAACGGGCCAGGCCGGAAGTTGAAGTAGAGGCTTTGGTCGCTGGCGCCGATTCGTTCGTCGGCAAGCACGATGTGACAGGGGCAATACTAAAGGCATTGCATTCTTATAAATGAGACAACTAGAGGATTAGAACAGACGTACGAATTCTAAGGAGGTCGACAATAATGGCAGAAGATTATGTAGTTTACGAGAAGGCAAAATTCGTTTATTACGGTCTCGAAGACGAGTTTCCGGGCAAGATGGGCAAAACCATCGACGAGTCAGAGGAAGCCTGGCCCATGCCGATCCAGGCTCCCGAAGGGGCACCAAACGTGCTCTTCTACGTCCTCGACGACATCGGCTTCGGGCATCT
>CP070688.1:2778130-2781403 GCA_020353135.1 Chloroflexota bacterium | reverse complement strand
GTTTTGCCGGAGCCCACGTCGCCTTGAAGCAGGCGGTTCATTGGCACGCCCTCCAGCATATCAGTGGCGATCTCGGCGATGACCCGTTGCTGAGCCTTGGTCAGCCGAAACGGCAGAGCGGAAAAGAATTGCTCAAGCGCCCTTGCGTCAAGGGGAATGGGCAGGCCCGGAGCTGCCTGCCAATCGCGTCGCAACCCTAGCATACCCAATTGCAATAGCAGCATTTCGTCAAAGGCGATGCGTTGCCGCGACCGGTGGATGTTCTCCTGGTCGTCAGGGAAGTGGATCTGTCGCAATGCTTTCGGCAGCGTAGAGTAACCCAGCCGCTTGCGAAGGGAAGCCGGCAAGGGGTCAGCGACCTGGCTCGCCCACTCGCCAACTGCCTTCTTCATGATCTCGCGCATCTTGTTGGCCGTAAGACCTTGCGTCAGCGGGTAAATTGGAACGATGCGCCGCGTTCGCAGCGGCTCCATCTCCAACGACTCCCATTCTGGGTTCTGGAATACCGGGCGGCCCAAGAACTGGTCCACGGTGCCGCTGAGCACGATCTGCTGACCAGCCTTCAACTTCTCAGCCAACCAGGGCTGATTGAACCAGGTCGCTTGAACCTTGCCCGTGCCGTCGGTGATGACCGACTCCACAAGCTTGAGCTTGCGCGCACGGCGGAGGCGTGTTTCCCACACCGTACCGATGATGGTTACCTGTTCGCCAAAGGCCAACTTGTTGATTGGCTTCAACAGCGTATAGTCGTCGTAGCGGCGAGGAAAATGATACAGCAGGTCCTTGATGGTTCTCAGGCCCATTGTCTCCAGCCGGCCGGCGACAACACGCCCAACGCCGCGAATATCGCTCACCGGCCGGCGCAATTGCTCCGGATCGGCGGCCGCCAATTCGGCTTCGTCGTCTACTTCATCCTCGACGGGCGGCGCTTCTTTGATCGCCGGCTTCGACGCTGCCGGGTCTGGCGCTTTCTTCTTCCTGGTTGCGACCGGCTTTGCCTTGGTCACTGTTCCCATGCGCTCACTCCGCAGGCGTAGCTTTTCGCCAAGCAAGGTGATGGCCTTGGCCCGAGCCTCGGTTCCCGGCAGTTGGCCATAGCCGCTCAAGGTCTCTGCAATCTGTTCGATCAGTGCCAGGTCAGCCTCGTCTAGGGCTTCTTCTCGAGCCTGGCTCACCCACAACGCTGCGAAGTTGCTCATTCCGCCGACTACTGCCTTATCCTGGTAGCCTTGTGCAGCTTCTAGCTCGATAACCTTCTCTATGCTGTCAAATGCTCGTCCCATACTCTTTGGTGCTTCCTAGGTCATCAGCGCCTCTACGGTGGCGCCGATGTTGGTTATCGGCGCCTTGCTAACCAGCCGCCGATAACGATGTTTGATAATTTCAGGTTTGAACTCTCTAATCCGCCCCTTCCAGGTGGTTTCGCCTCAATGGCGTCGCCATGTCGGCGACCGGATCATGGCCCAGTTGTAATGCAGGCGATGCCCAGGCCACCCGGTCCCAGGTGCGCCCCGATGGCTGGCGTCAACTCGACGGCCAAGGGCGACGGTCCTTCAGGGTTCAGGAACGCTGTCTTCTCTCGAAAAGCACGTATCTCCTCGTCGCTTCCATGAGTGTGCAGCAGAGCCAGATCCTCTAGCGGACCGAGGGCCAGCGCCAGTTCCAGCATACGCGTCAAGGCCCGCTTGCTTGTTCTGACTTTTTCGGGCATTTCGACCTGGCCCATGTGAACATATACCAGTGGTTTAATCCTCAACAATGTGCCAATGCCAAACTGGGCCCAATTGACCCGGCCGCTGCGCCGCAAGTACTCCAGCGTATCTAAGACACCAAGAATGTAGGTGCGCTTGACTCGCTCGTCCAGAGTAGCGACGATCTCATCCATGGTGCACCCGGCCGCTGCCTCTTTGGCGGCCAAAATGGCCAACAAGCCCAAACCCATGGTCAACTGCTGCGAATCATAAAGGGTGACTTGCACGCGGGCCGCGTCTTGGGCGCCTAGCCTGGCTGCATTCAACATACCGCTCAAGGAAGAAGCAATGTGAATAGAAAGGATCTCGTCGTCGCCCCGATCGGCCAGTTGCTCGTAGGCGCTGGCGAAGGCGCCCGGCGGGGGCGCGGCCGTTGTCGGTGGCCGCGCATAGGAGGGCAGTTGCTCGTAGAATTCCTGGCGGCTCAGTTCGACGCCGTCCAGGTAGCTCTCTTCGCCGATGTTGACGTAGGCGGGTACGACGACGATTCCTAGTTCGGCCGCCGTTTCCGGAGGGATGTCACACGTGCTGTCGGTGACTATGCCAATGTTCCCGCTCATTCCGCGCCGATGATATACTGATAGATAGTCTGGCCACCGGCAAGCACTTCAACCTCGACCTCGGGATACAGGTCTTGAACTTTCGTCGCCACCTGTTTGGCATCGCCTAGAGAAACCTCCGAGCCATAATATACCGATACTAGCTCCCGGTCATCCATCTCCATATCTTCTAGCACGGTCCGCAAGACCTCGTCGATCTCGGTTCCCGAGACGCGCAGACGGCCGTCGACCACGCCTATGATCTGGCCCTCTTCAACATCCACGCCATCCAATACGACCGAACGGGTGGCCACGGTGATTTCACCGCTGGCCACCTGGTCGCAGGCTTCGCTCATCTTCTCGGCCGCCTGCTCCAGTTGACCAAAACGATCGAGGGCCAGCAGGGCGCAGATCCCTTGCGGCACGGTGCGAGTCGGCACGACGGCGACACTTTTATCGCTCAGTTCTCCAGCGGCTTCGGCGGCCAAAATGATGTTCTTATTGTTTGGCAAGATAATGACTTCGTCATTCGGCGCCCCTTGCACCACCTCGTAGATTTCCTCGGTGCTTGGATTATTGCTCTGCCCACCGCTGACGATGCCCGCCGCGCCAAGACTTTGGAAAATCTGGGCCAATCCATCGCCGGCGGCCACGGCCACAACGCCGATACGGCCGGTGTCTACTGTCGGCATTTGCTCCTCGGCGGCCGCGACGTCCGGCGCGGTCGTCCCGATAATATCTTCCATCTGCATCTGCATGTTCTCGACCACGACATCCGTGATATGTCCCTGGCTAATGCCAAAGCTGATGGGGACGCCAGGATCTTTGACGTGAATATGGACCTTGATCGTACTTTCGTCGCCAACGACAACGGTGGAATCACCCATGGCGTCGATACTGTCCCGAATCTTCATGACGTCCAGGTTTTCACCCATCAGGAGGTACTGCACATCATAAGGATTTTCGATACCTTCGGCCGGGGC
>CP070688.1:2774539-2778030 GCA_020353135.1 Chloroflexota bacterium | reverse complement strand
GTACAAGCATGGCCGCGCCTCATGTAGCCGGATTGATCTCGTTGATGATCGCTAGAGAGCCAACGCTAACGCCGGATCAGGTTCTAAGCGCGTTACAAGACAGCGCCCGGACTTTCCCGGCCAGCAGTGACTGCGATACCGCCAGTTGTGGCGCCGGCATCGTCGACGCCTTTCGCGCATTAAGCGAGCTCGCCGCGGTGGATTATGCCAACAAGATTCATTTACCGTTGCTGATGAATCCGGCCGAACCGTTAAATATCTCTTTCAGCTCGGCGACATATAGCGCCGGTGAAGGCGGCGGCGCCATAACGGTGAGGATCAAGCTTAGCCGGGCGGCCGGTCAACAGGTGAGCGTCTCCTACAGCACCAGCAACGGATCGGCCAAGGCCGGGAGCGATTACGTCGCGAAAAGCGCGCAAGTGTCCTTCAGCCCAGGCCAGGTCAGCAAGAACGTCAACATCTCCATTCTCGACGACGGCAAGCAGGAAGTCGCCGAGACCTTCACGGTCAACCTGCATGGCGCCCAGGGGGCGACATTGGCGCCGCCCGCTCAGGCCACGGTTACCATCCACGATAATGATGGCCCATCCGGCGGTATCGTCAATGGCGATTTTGAGGCCGGCCGCACTGGTTGGACGGAATACTCATACTTCAATTACCCGTTGATCCTTGATGCCACCGGTTTGCCCGTGTTGCCTTATAATGGCTTCTGGGCCGCATGGCTTGGCGGGGCGAACAACGAAATTGCCTTCGTCGAGCAGACCGTGCCAATTCCGGCCGGGGCGCCCTATCTGACCTACTGGCACTGGATTGACTCGGAGGACGATTGCGGTTGGGATCACGGTATCGTCGTCATTGACGGAGACACGATCGCCGACTTCTATGATCTCTGCGTCGCCCAAGACACCGGCGGCTGGGTCAGATATTCGGCCGACCTGTCGCCGTGGGCCGGTCAAACAGTCGCCGTGCAGATCCGGATCCAGAACGACAACCTGTACGTGAGCAACCTGTTCGTAGATGACGTCGCCTTCACGAGTGCTCCGGCGTCGTCCGGTACGACCCAGACCGGTCCACGGCCGACGCTACGGATTGACGGGGCGGCGACGGCGACCAGGCAGAGGTAACTTGACATAATCAAAGTCGCCCGGCTGTTCACTCATCGCGCGTGCTGGCCGTGTCATTCATTTGCCGCCAAAGGTGGGGACCAGATATAAGGCATTTAACCTGGTGAAGCCAGCGGATGCCTCAACACACCGAGTAGGGTGAAATTGCATTTCGCCGCTGACTTGCAAGATCAGCCTACTGTGCGCTCATAATGTCCTATAGACTGAAGGCGCAGGATTCGTGGCCACAGATACCGATCGTTTCTTGTGAGGCGGCCGTATATCGGATAGGATTCAATGTGGCCATATAAGCCCATTTCCATAGATGTCTCGGAGGAGGAATATGACTCACAAATTACCTTCGCTGCCTTACGACAAGAGCGCGCTAGAGCCGCACATCGACGCCCGGACCATGGCCCTGCATCATGGCAAACATCATCAAGCGTACGTGAACAACCTGAACAAGGCCCTTGAAGGGCATGACGAGCTGGCCTCAAAGAGCGTTGTCTCGTTGCTGGCCGACCTGGGGCAGGTGCCCGAAGAAATTCGGACCGCCGTTCGCAACCATGGCGGCGGTCACGCCAACCATTCGGCTTTCTGGCTCTCGATGCGCCCGGACGGCGGCGGCGCCCCGTCCGGCTCGTTGGCCGAGGCCATCGCCGCCGACTTTGGCTCGTTTGAAGAGTTTCAGAGCCAATTCAGCAGCGCGGCCACGACGCTCTTCGGCGTCGGTTGGGCCTGGCTGTGCATGGACGTCGAAGGCAGGCTGCGGATCATGACCACCTATAATCAGGACAACCCGATTTCCTCAGGCCTGGCGCCTTTGCTTGGCCTGGATGTGTGGGAACACGCCTATTACCTCAACTATGAGAACCGGCGAGCCGACTACGTGGCAGCCTGGTGGAATGTGGTCAACTGGAGTTATGTCTCTGGCGCCTATGGGGCGGCCAAAATCGAACTTGGCCTGGCCCAAATGGCTTCTTGGGCGGAATCAACCTGGAGCAAATTCACCGAGAGTCTGCTTGGCCCGAAGGAGGATTAACGTTCTAGATGGAAGTTAGCTCGCCGCCTCGTCAAAGCCTGGTCCTGTACAAGAACCGGCCGGCGCGCGTCATCACCACGGGCGCCAAGAAGATCGAAATCGAGTCTCTCGAAGGCCAGATCCTGAGCGTGCGTCCCAAGGACGTGCTGGTGCTGCACCCTGGGCCAATGGCGGATTTGTCGACTTTGGGCGAGCCGAACGGCGAAGTTAAGACGGCCTGGGAGTTGCTGCAAGGCGAGACGACCACCCTGGCCGAATTGGCCGACCTGGCCTATGGTGAGTTTACGCCGGCCAGCGCCTGGGCTACCTGGTCGCTCGTGGTCGATGGGCTGTACTTCGGCGGAACGCCCGATGAGATAATCGTCCACGATGAGAGCCACGTGGCCGGCGAAACGGCCGCCCGCCAGGCCAAGGCCGCCCAACAGGCGGCCTGGTCGGCATTTTTGGAGCGTATGGCCGCCGGTCACTATCTGCCGGAAGACGAGGCCTATCTGGCCGAAGTCGCCGAGGTTGCCAACGGCCGGCGCGAAAGAAGCCGGGTGCTGGCCGCATTAGGCCAGGCCGAGAGCCCTGAGAACGCCCATGCCGTGCTGCTGAAGCTGGGCTACTGGGATGATAGCTTCAATCCTTATCCACAACGGGCCGGAGTAGGCTGGGGCGCGCCGACGACAACAGTCGGCGTTTTGAGCGAAGAACCGCGGCGCGACCTGACGCACTTGACGGCCCTGGCCATCGACGATGCTGGCAGCCGCGACCCCGACGACGCCCTGAGCCTTGACGGGAACCGCCTGTGGGTCCATATCGCCGATGTGGGCGCCCTTGTGACGCCGGACAGTCAGGCCGACCTGGAGGCCAGAGAGCGGGCGACCAATCTGTATTTGCCTGAGGGCACGGTCACGATGCTACCGTCTGAGGCGACGCGATTATTAGGTTTGGGCCTGGCGGACATATCGCCAGCCCTGTCTATTGGCCTGGATCTCGACGATTTTGGCCAGATCGAGGGCGTAGAGATCATCCCCAGCCTGGTCAAGGTCAGCCGGATGACTTATGAAGAGGCGGACGAGCAGCTTCACGAGCCGCCGATGGCCGGGCTGGATCGGTTGGCCCGGGCCTTCGAGGAGCGCCGGCAGCAGAATGGCGCTATCAGCATCAGCCTGCCGGAAGTTAGGATCTGGGTTGAGGACGGCCGGGTCCATATCCGGCCGCTGCCCAAGTCGCGCAGCCGGGACATCGTCCGCGACGCGATGCTGATGGCTGGCGTGGCGGTCGGCCGTTACGCCAGGGAACACGAGATACCGATTCCTTACTCCGGCCAGGATCAACCGGCCGACGTTCTGCCGCCGGCC
>CP070688.1:2770976-2774439 GCA_020353135.1 Chloroflexota bacterium | reverse complement strand
TCGCCTAAGAAAGCGAATAGGTCGACCGCTCCCTGGTCGTCAACCGCCCAGGCCAGGGCTTCGTTTATGCTTTCACGCACCAGGATGCCCGACTGACCCTCGTCCAGAACATCAAAACGGGGGTCTAGCTCCAACTCGGCCGGGTGTGCGCGCAGGATCTCGGTACACAGGTTATGAATGGTGCCAATTCGAGCCGCATCCAGCAGGTTATATAGTTCATCCCAATAGTGGCGCTCTTCGGAGGACAGGTCAGGACCGGCCAGGTAACCCTGTAATTCGGCCCGGATTCGGTTGCGCATTTCACGGGCCGCCTTGCGGGTAAAGGTGATGGCCACGATGGAGCGCAAAGGTATCCCTTCGGCCAGCAACGACAGGTAGCGGGCCACCAGGGTGCGGGTTTTGCCGGTCCCCGCGCCGGCAGTGACCACCACGTCTTGACCACGGGCCAGCACGGCCGGGCGCTGCTCATCGTTGGGCGTTATCTGGGAGACGATGGCATGCATGGGATCTAGCGCCTCGCCCGATAGTGCCAGCAGAAGCCAACCGCAGGGCAATAAGAAGGGCAGCCGCTGCCTGGGGGCGTCGGGCGAAACTGCCCTCGCCGGGCGCCGCTCACGGCCGCCCAGGCGAATCGGAGCGCAGTGTCGATGGCCTCCTGAGGGCCATAATCGGCCAGCCGCAGCTCACTGGGTTCGGCGTGCCTGATATGCCAGTAGAAACCATCGGCCGGCTCGCCCAAACCCAGGGCATCTTGCGCTGCCAGGGCATAAAGTGGTAGTTGAAGTTTCTCGCCTTCCTCCAGCGCTCGCTTGCCGTAACTGTAGGGTCCGGCCGTCTTGTAATCGATGACCCGCAACCGGCCGCCTGAATCCTGATCCACGCGATCGACGATACCGTGCAGCCAGAAGTAATCCTCGCCTTCACGGACCATCAGGCTGCGTTCCCCAAAGAATCGTTTCTCAAAATGGCGGGGAACCCAACGGTCGGCCTCTTCGGCCAGGGCCAAAACAGAACGGGCGATATTTTGCACGATCTCTTCTCGAGTCTGTTGCCACCAGGCCGTCTCCCGAAAACCTTGCCGGGCGGGAGCGCCATCAAGTATAGGGCTGGCGACTGCTGGCAAGGCGCTCAAGAGCGCTTGCGGGTCATTGCGGTCTTCTTCCACAACGCCCTCGTAAAGCGCCTCGAGGATCTCATGATAGATACTCCCCAACTGCCGGGCATCCAGCCCTTCGACAGGTTCTATCCGAGGCTCCAGCCGCAGCACCTTGCCGACGAAGAAGCGCAATGGGCAGCCCAGGTAGTTCTCCAGGCTGCTTGGGCTCCAACGGTATTCAGGATGGAGCTGATCGGCGAACAGCGCTCCGCGGTCGGTCAGGTCACCATCAAAAGCGGTCGCCGACCCGCCGTAGCGGTCGCCAAATGTGCGTCCGGCCCGCTCCAGGCGCTGCCAGCGGTCGGGATCGATTGAGCGCAGCCAGGAAGCAGCCGGGTGAAATGCCGGACGGCGGACCAGGCTCTCCATGAGTTCGGCCCACGAGGCCGCCCGTGGAGGCGGGGGGATACTGTCTGTTTTCACCTCGTCCGGCTCGACCTCTACTAGGCGGCAGATCTCTTCCCAAAATGGCGAGGCTGGCCATTCAGCGCCGCTGTCGGCCAGGTTCGGCCGGGTGAGAAGTAAGTTTTGCGACGCCGCCGTGACCGCTTCGTAAAAGAATTCCCGCTCGGCACTTTCGATGGCCGAATCTACAGTCAGATTAGCATCCTGGCGCAGCGCATCGCGATCGGCTTCAGGCAAGAATACGTCTTCGCCGAGCGTTGCCGGGAATTCCCCTTCGGCCAGGCCCAACACGGCGACGGCCTTGAACGGCAAACCACGAGCCCGCAGAACGCTCGCAACCAGGATCTCTTCACGGCCCGGCCGGGTCGGCGACTGGTAAACGGCCGCGTCGACGGCGCCGGTTAGCTCGTTAAAGAAGGTATCAAACGTCACCGGCTCGTCGCCCACTTTGTCTTCAAGCCAAATCAGCCCGCGCAAGACGTCCTTCAAGGCGGCCAGGGCGGCTGTTTCTAGCTCGGCCAGCGCTGACCCATCCTGGGTAGTTCGCTCGGCCACTTTCAGCGACGTCGGATCGGCGTTTTTGTCGCTTGCATTCGGATCGCTGCCGATGAGATCTTCCAGCCAGCGGATGAATTGGCGATACGGTTGCCGTCCAGGAGGCGGGAGAAGCCGTTGCAGAAACCGCACGACTTTACCCTGCAGATCACGGGCCGCCTGGCCGGTAACCACGTTGTCCGGCAGGTCTTGTTCGTCATCCAGCCTGTCGCCTGATTCACGGCCGGTCAGGGCCTGCATCACCTGGACCCATTGAGCCTCGCCGCTGATCACCTGCCCCCAGCGAGCAGCCGCGTCCAAATCATCGGCGTCGGTCGGCCTGATGCCTATGGGTTCGGGAGCATGCTTGCCTGGATAGGCGTTGGTCCAGTCGAAGTACGGCGAGCGCCAGGCGGCTACCACGCCTTTGCGGGGTAAAGCCGGACTGTAATCCTCCGCTTCGCGCTGGTTCAAGACCAATCGTAGCAGATCCAGCAGCGCCTTGACGATCGGGCTCTCCCGCAGCGGCAGGCCCTCAGTCAGGCGGACAGGCAAACCAAATTCCTCGGCCACCTGCAAGATGAACGGCCGGTACGGGACCAGATCACGAGCCAGCAAGGCGACTTCGCCCGGCCGCATGCCCTCCCACACCAGGCGTTCCTTCAGCCAGCGCAATGCCTCCCGGGTTTCGCCCGCCCTGTTGGGCGCCTGGATCAGCTCGACGAAGCCTGCCCCTGGTACCTGCCCGGCCGCTTCTTCAAACAGATTGGTTTCAAGATGACCTAGAACCGGAGATGGTTGGCTGTGCTGGTTCGGTAGCGGCTCAGCCCTTACATCCAGGATCTCCTCAAGACGGCGACATGTCTTCTGGAATCGACGGAACACCCGACGATCCTGTTCGCCGCCAAATGCGCCAGTGAGCGTGACTACGAATTCATCTACCCGTGGAGCCAGGGTCTCCAGAAGATCATACTGGACCTGGGTGAAGCTATCGAATCCATCGACGATGAGCAAGGGCCAGTCGGCGGCCACATCGTCTCTCACTACCAGGCGCTCGGCCGCCAGCCAGGCCAGGCCGGCATAGTCCGCCCAGCCTTCCTGATCCAGGCGGGACTGGTATGCTTCATAGATCAATCCCAGCTCACGCAGTCGCGGCTCGTCGCCCATAGCGCCCACGCCTTTCAGGAAGGTGCGGGGCCGGATTCGGGCCGCTTTCAGCTCGGCGACAAACTCCTGCAGCATCTGAATAAAGCCTGGTTTGTCAGTGACTTTGCCATAGAAATCGGGCTTCGTGCTCGTAGCCACCGAGCGCATGAGCCCGTACTGCTCCACCTGACGCAAGACTTTGTAATTGTCACCTGACGCGGC
>CP070688.1:2761892-2770876 GCA_020353135.1 Chloroflexota bacterium | reverse complement strand
GTGATCGAACTTGCAGCGCGACCGCTCGCGATCCCACCACCAATCACTGAGCACCGACAACCGACCACTGACCACTAACTGCTGACCTCTGACCGCTAATCGCCAGCCGCTGCATAGACAACCCGGCCGTCAAAAATCGTCATCACCACCCGGGTATCGGCCAACTCACGATCCTTCACGCCCGCATCGACGATTGCGAACAGGTCGCGATCCAGGACGGCGATATCAGCCCGTTTTCCGGGACTGATACTGCCGATCGTCTCTTGCCAGCCGGCCGCCTGCGCGGCGCCCAACGTATAGCCATAGATACTCTGCTCGAGGCTCAAGGCTTCCGCGCCGTACCATGGACCGGCTTCCATCTGCTCCGGCCGCTGGCGGCAAACGGCGGCATGAATGCCCAGAAATGGGCTGGGGTCGGCCACAGGCGCATCGCTGCCTAAAGCCAGCAGTGCGCCGCTTTGGGCCAGGGTGTGGAAATTATAAACATGGGCCGCCCGCTCGCCCAGGACGCGCTCGGCCGTCTCCATGTCGTCGATGGCGTGCACCGGCTGAACACTGGCCGTGATGCCCATGGCCGCCAGGCGCGGCGCGTCGGCCGGGTCCAGTATTTGTACGTGTTCGATCCGATGCGGAATGGGCGGCTGGGGGGCGGATTGACCGAGTTCTTCGAAGATGTCCAGCACCACTCGGTTAGCCCGGTCGCCAATTGCGTGAACGCTAACCGGGAAGCTGGCTTCAGCCGCCCGGCGAAACTCGGCCGCCATCTGCTCCGGCGGCGTGACGCTGACGCCGGTATTGGTTCTGTCGCCGTCCAGGCCGGGCTCATAAGGCGCCAACATCCAGGCCGTCTTGCTGCCCATGCTGCCGTCGGTAAATAACTTGACATGTCCCAGCCGCAAATAGTCGTCGCCAAAGCCACTGGCCAGGCCCAGGGATTCGATGTGTTCCAAATCGTGTGCGGCCACGTTACAGTTCAAACGCAAGGCCAGTCGGCCGGCCCGGTTCAAAGCCTGGTAAGCCGCCAGGGCCACGGGACCGTCATAGTGGTCCTTCATGCGTTGATCATGCACGGCCGTCACACCCAGGCGGTGCAATTCGGCCGTACCGCTTTCCAGGGCCGCGGCCAGGATATCGGGATCTGGGTCCGGCATCTTGTCGGCCACCAGGTTGATGGCCAATTCCCACAACATCCCATCCGGCCGGCCGGCCGCGTCCCGGCCGATGAGACCGCCGGCCGGGTCAGGCGTTCCCCGTTCGATGCCGGCCGCGCGCAAGGCGGCGCTGTTAGCCACTGCGGCGTGCATGTCGACCCGCCACAGTAGGGCCGGCCGCTCGCTTCCGGTGATTTCATCCAGGTCGTGGCGCGTAGGCAACGAGCTATCCGGCCACGAGTTCTCATTCCAGCCCCAGCCTGCAATCCAGGCCCCGGCCGGCGCTGACTCCATCCAACGCCACACTCGGGCCAGCATCTCTTCCCTGCTCGGGCTGCCGGCTACGGGCGCCAGCTTCCGGGCCAGGCTCCAGTAGTAGAAATGGATGTGGGCGTCGCACAGACCGGGCAAAGCCAACCGGCCGGCCAGGTCGATCACTTCCGTCTCCGGCCCGGCCAGGGCCAGCATCTGTTCGTCATCCCCCACCGCGACGACAAAGCCCCCGGCGATCGCCACCGCCGAAACCCTCGGCCGCGCCTCGTCAACAGTGTAGACCTTCCCGTTATGTAAAACTAACGACGCGTCCATTCTAGCTTCTGAGGGCTGACAGCTGAAAGCTGAACGCTTTCATTTAATACCCCAACACTTCCACCACGCTGCGAACCGCTTGCGCCGAGTGATCCAGCATGGCCTTCTCACTCTCGTTTAGCTCCATCTCGATGACCTTCTCGATGCCGCTTTGACCGAGCACGGTGGGCAAGCCCAGGAATAAATCACTGTAGCCATATTCGCCTTGGGTGTATACGGCGCAGGGCAGTACGCGCTTCTTGTCCTTGAGAATAGATTCGACCATGATGGCGACGCCGGCCGCCGGCGCGAAATAGCCACTGTAACCCAGCAGGCCGACGATTTCACCGCCGCCCTTGGCCGTGCGTTCGATGATGGCCGCTAATTTCTCTTCATGGATCAATTCGGTGATGGGAATGCCGGCCACCGAAGTGTGCCTCGGTAGAGGCACCATTGTATCGCCATGCCCGCCCAGAACGATGCCATGGACATCCTCGACGCTGACGCCTAACTCCATGGCGATGAAAGTCTTATACCGGGCCGTATCCAGGGCTCCGGCCTGGCCGATGATTCGTTCCCGGGGGAAACTGGTGACGTGTTCCACCACGTGGCACATGGCATCCAACGGGTTGCTGACCACTACCACGATGCTGTCCGGCGCATACTTCTTGATGTTGGCCGAGACGTCTTCCATCACTTCTTGGTTGATTTTGACCAACTCGTCACGGCTGGGGAACTTGCCTGTTTCTGGATCTTTGCGGCGCGGCACGCCGGCCGTAACGACCACTACGTCGGCGCCCTCGATGGCGCTGGCTTCGCTGCTTCCGGTGACGCGAGAGTCAAAGCCGATGGCCGGGCCAGCCTCATAAAGGTCCAACGCCTTGCCGGCCGCCACCTGGCCGAAAATATCGAACAGGACGCAATCGCCTAATTCCATGTTGGCCAGCCAGTGAGCGGCCGTGGCCCCCACGTTGCCGGCGCCGTAAAACGCTATCTTATTTCGCATATCTGGAATACCTCCTCAGTGTTGTTAAGGCGGGCTCCCACTCCCATCGCACTCTTGATTGGCCGGTATTACCTGGTTTTCGCTCAGTCGGCCGCCTGGACCTCCGTCATCGCCACCGGCTGCTCGGCCGGCTGCTCAACTTCGCTAGCCAACACTTCTTTGAACGCGGCGATGGCCACGGCCAGCATGCCTTCGTCCGGCTCGCGCGTCGTCAGCCGCTGCAGGGCCAGGTTAGGCTTGGTTATGGCTCGAATGACGGCCTTGTCCTGGTGCCGGGCCGTGAAGCGTATCACTTCGTAGGCGATGCCGGCCACCACCGGCAAGAAGACGATGCGCGACAGTACTCGCACCGGGATGGACATCGGCGGCAGCAAACTGAAGAACAGAATCGAGATGATGACCACGGTCAACAAAAAGGCCGTGCCGCACCGGGGATGCTGCAGCGAATGTTTGGCCACCGATTCCGGCGTCAGCTCGGAGCCGGCCTCATATGCGTTGATCGTCTTATGTTCGGCCCCATGGTAGCCATACAGGCGCTTGATGTCGGGCAGGCGGCCGATAAGCCAGATATAGCCGATGAGCAACAGCAAGCGCAGCAGCCCCTCGATGATATTGCTGACCAGGTGAGCCCGGTCAAGACCCAGCATCTTCTCTATTTGGCCGCCGACGAAGGCCGGCAGTACGAAGAACAAGGCGACGGAGAAAGACAAAGACAGCAAGATCGTCGCCCATTGGACCGGGCCTTCAAAAACCTTGTCGGCCCCTTCCTCCTTCTCCTCTTCCAGGGCCACTTCGGCCGAAAACATGAGGCTCTTGATGCCCAGCCCAAGGGCATCCCACAGCAGCGTCAGGCCGCGCACGAATGGTATGCGCGCAAGCCGGCCGCCATAGATGCGCGGATCCAGCGGCTCGGTGTGGATGATGATCTCATCCTTGGGATTGCGCACGGCCACCGCCAACGACTTCGAGCCGCGCATCATGACCCCTTCGATGACCGCCTGGCCGCCGTAACTGAAGTTCGATTTCGTAAACGATTCGGGCATGGAGCGGATTGTACAGAGCGCCCTAGATGGCGTCAAGCGGGCTCATCTCTCGTCCGCGTCCCATTTCAATTCTGTTGGCCGGCCAGCCCCGGTGAAAACATTTTGTACTCAGTGATGGCGGCCGTCTGCTATCGGCCTTGCTTCTGCAGAACGAGCAGATGGGAGATGCCTAGGGCCGCAAGCGGCGTCCTCTCGGCCGCGTACAATCCCCGCTTCAAATTTCTGCCGAAACGGGGCCAGCGGGCTTCGATATTGTCGTAGCCGCCATAGATGCGGCCGTGGTGAAGGACGCTTACTGGCAGCCCGCGGATCAGCTCGCGCAACCTTCCGCTGGTATAGGCCCGCACGTGCGGCGCCAGCCGGTCGCGCAGCGAATTTGGCAGATAGTTAACCAGGGGGATATTGCCGAACTTGTACCGGCCGCGCCAGTAAACGCCGTGCTGTTCCACCGGATACCAGCGATTGGGACAGAAAATGACGATCCGGCCGCCGGGCTTGGCGACGCGAACCATCTCGCGCACCGCCAGCCGGTCGTCGGCCACGTGCTCGATGACTTCGTTGCTAAGGACGACGTCGAAACTATCGTCGTCAAACGGCAGGCGCTCTCCCACGGCTTGAACCACGCCCTCCGCTCGCGGCCGGGCCTGCGTTGCCCGCTCGAATTCCGGCTCCAGGCCAAAACGATGCCGGCTGTACGGGCGCAGCGCCTCCAGCCAGGTGCCCAATCCACAGCCATTGTCCAAAACGCGACCCGAAAGGTCAGCCCACTGGCGCACCATGGCCAACCGCCGCTCTTGCCCCGACCGCCAGACATAGCCCGGTTCGCCGCGGCTCCCTGCCTGCTCGGAGTGGGTCATAGCCTTCGATAAGCCTCGCCCCGTGAGGCAACGGTCAGGATCAGCACGATGAGTCTATCATCTTGAACGGCGTATATGATTCGCCAGGCCCCTACCCGAATTCGGAACAAGTCATGACCGGTCAGTTTCTTACAACCCGCAGGGTAAGGATCGTCGGCAAGATCGTCGATGGCGGCGCTTATCCTGATTAGGACGTCCTTCGGAAGACGACGAAGCACCCGCTCGGCCCGGCGGCTGATGAGCACCTGCCATTGCCCAGTGCCGGCCATTCTATCAGTCGGCGGCTAACAACTCAGATTTGACGTCCTGCCAGGGCCGAGCTAATTCTGGATCAGCTCGCCACTCTTCCAGCACCTTCTGCGCCTCGCGAGCCTCCCTCATCTCTGCCAACATCTCTTGGATGGCCAGATAGTCATCATAGGCGATGATGGCCACGGCCGGCTTGCCGTAACGTTCGACCACGATATCTTCGCCCTTGCCGGCCGAATCCAGCACGTCACGCCACTTAGCCCTTGCCTTATCACTGGCCAGAGTTGTCATGTTCTTCATTCCCTTTAGCACATTTCGTCAGTTTCGTACGATACGTTAGAATCGCTAGTATCGTACAATATTATAGCCGCCGGCCCATAAGCAGTCAACCTATCCCACAATCTCATCATACTTCCGCCTAACCTCCTGAATATCCTGCCAGGTCAGGGCCTTCGGGCTGCCCGGATTGCGGGACGGGTTGCGCAGCAGGTAGGCCGGGTGAAAGATAGGCATCACCCACCGGCCGTGCCAGGGATACCAGTTGCCGCGCAGCCGGGTGATGCCGGTCTCGCCCAGGACCGCTTCGGTGGCCGCGTTGCCGCTCAGAAGTATGATGACCGGGTCGACGAATCGGATGAGCTCCAGCAAATAGGGCTTGTAGAAGGTGATCTCGTCCGGGGTCGGTTTGCGCAGCGGCTTGCCGCCGGTCCCTGGCGGCAGCCGGAAGACGGCGTTGGTGATGAACACATCTTGCTCGGGGTCGAACTCCACCGCGCCCAGGATCTGATCGAGCAGCTGGCCTGACTTGCCGACGAAGGGCTTGCCCAGGCGATCCTCCTCCGTGCCGGGCGCCTCGCCGATGATCATCAACCTTGCCGTGGGGTTGCCGCGATAAATGACCATGTTGGTCCCAGCCGGGAATAACGGATCATCTTCCATACTTTCCATGCGCTCCACCAGCTCTTCGAAGCTTTCAAAGCGCAGTGGTTCTTCGAACAGGCCGAATTGCATTGGGGTCTCCTTCGCGACTAGCAGTGGGCGATCAGCTGTGAGCTTCTAGCATCGAGCCATGAGCCTCAGGCTTTAGCTTCGGTGGTCGGCAGATGCCCCATTTTAGCCCAGAGTGGCGACCCGAACCAAGACAATCTAACAACGACCTACCGCCCGCCACTTGCTACCTGACAGCTTGGCCCTCCCATTGTCCTTCACCCTACGTCTTTCAGCGATCCTTCAAGCAACGGTGATCGCACGCCAATCTCGAACTAGGTCAACACATACGGTATACTGGCCCAGTTGGAAAGCTGATGAACGCTGACTGCCAGCTAAGTCAAAGGAGATCCACATGGGTGACATGGCTGAGAGAATAACCGGACTCTTGGATTCTGCCTACGAGTATGAGAAGGCCTCTCTGACCAGTCTGACCGAAGAGGAGCGACAGGCAAAGGGAACGGCCGATGACTGGTCGCCGAAGGACGTGCTGGCCCACGTGGCCCACTGGGCTGCGGAAGCGGCCAGGGAACTAGTCGATCCCGAGAGCTGGGTGCGGCCGGACTATGGCGATGACTTCAACGCCACCAATGCCCGCTTCTGGGAGAAGTACCGCGAAGCTGGCTGGGATGAGATCGAAGCGCTGGTCGAGAAAGCGCATGAAGGTCTGGTGTCCGGGGTGAACGGCTTGAGCGACGAGCAATTGACCGACGCCGAGCGCTACGAATGGACGCGCGGCCAGCCATTGTGGCGCCGGATCTGCCTCGGTAACTTCTACCATCCCATGGCCCATCTGGGCGAGCTATTCGTCAACCGGGGCCAAATCGAAGAGGCCAACGCCGTGCAGGAAAAAGCGGCCGCCATGCAGCTTGAGCTATCCGAGAGCGACCAATGGCGGGGCGCAGTGCTCTACAATCTTGGCTGCTACTACGCCCTTACCGGCCAGAAGGAAAAGGCCCTGAAGAACGTGGCTGAAGCCTTGCCTCTCTACGACGACCTCATAGAGTGGGCGCCCCAAGACGGCGACCTGGCCTCGCTGCACGACGATCCGAATTTTCTGACTCTGGTAGAATCATAGACAGGGATCCGAGGCCGGTGGTCATCGTCGGTGGCATAATCCCAGAATGAAGGAACCATTGACCCGTCACACATTGCTAGAGGGTGTATTGGAACTGGCAGCGAGAGATGAATACCTTGCCGGGATCGTTTCAAAGTACGGTCTGCCGCCGCTTTGGCGCAGAGAGCAAGGTTTTCACTCTTTGATCCGTATCATTCTCGAACAACAGGTGTCATTAGCGTCGGCGAAGGCAGCTTACAACCGGTTAGAGCAAGCAGTTCATTCCATTACGCCAGAGAGTTTTTTGGACCTCACCGATGAAGAGCTAAAACAAATCGGGTTCAGCAGGCAAAAAACTAGATACGGCCGCGAGTTGGCAAATGCATTACTTGATGGCAGTCTCGAGCTATCGGGATTAGGCAACCTTGAGGACCAGGAAGCGAAGGAACGACTAATGAAAGTAAAAGGGATAGGGCCGTGGACGGCCGATATCTATCTACTGATGGCCCTGGGACGGCCTGATATCTGGCCGCAAGGAGATCTTGCACTGGAGGTTGCCATCCAGCGCGTCAAGGGATGGAAAATGCGACCAGCACCGGAAGAGGTGAGGAGAATCAGTGATGAATGGCGGCCGTGGAGAGCGGTCGCGGCCAGATTATTGTGGCATTTTTATTTGAATGAACGGAAAGGGGCTAGCCTGCAAATTCCAAGACGAAATCGGTAATTCTGGACTACGAAGCCAGGGTTTGCCGGGCTGGCTTCTGCATCAATGGTTCACGCCGCTCATCAATCCCACCTTGGATCAGCGGAAACGGATCCTCGCCGGTGATGAGCCGCGCCCCGCGCTTGCGGGTGAAGTAGTTCCAGGCCCACTGCGTCAGCACCAGCAGCTTGTTGTCGAAGCCGATCAGGTAACCGATGTGGATGAAGACCCAGATCAACCACGCCGGAAAACCGCTGAAGCGAGCGAAGCCCAGATCCGCCACGGCCGCATTACGGCCGATCACCGCCAAGTTGCCCTTGTCCTTGTAACGAAACGGCGGCCGCTGGCTGCCTCGCAGCCGATCCTGGATGAGACCGGCCGCGTACTGGCCCTGCTGCATGGCCACCTGGGCCACGCCGGGCAACGGCCGGCCGTCCTGGTCCTCGAAGTGCGCCAGGTCGCCGACGACGAAGATGTCCGGCTGGCCGGCGACTGTCAGGTCCGGCTCGATCATCACCCGGCCGATGTGATCGGTTTTGGCGCCAACCCGCTCGGCCAGAATTTGGCCCAGCGCCGAAGCCTGCACCCCGGCCGCCCACAACACCGTATGGCTGGCCAAAGTCTCATCCCGGCCGCTCTCCTGGTCGCGCAACGTAACATTATCGTCGTCGATGCCCACCAGCCGCGTCTTAACCCTAACCGTCACGCCCAGCTTCTCCAGTGACCGCTGCGCCTTTGTGGCCAGGTCGTCCGGATAGGAAGCCAGGATGCCGTCGCCGGCCTCCAGCAGGATGATCCGCGCCTCGGCCGGATCGATATTCTTGAACTCTCCGCTCAAGGTGCCGTTGGCCAGTTCGCCCAGGGCGCCGGCCAACTCGACCCCAGTTGGCCCGCCGCCGACCACGACGAAGTTCAGCCAGGCCTGTCGTCTAGCCGGGTCAGATTCACGCTCTGCCGCTTCAAAGGCCAGCAACACCCGCCGCCGTATCTCCAGGGCATCTTCCACGGTCTTGAGCGAAGGCGCTTGATCGGCCCATTCCGGCCGGTCGAAATAATGGTATCGGGCGCCGGTCGCCACGATCAGGCTATCATAGTTCAATAGCCCGTCACGCAGGAAGATCAGCTTCTTCTCCGGATAGATGTCGACCACCTCGGCCTTCAGCACCTGGACGTTCGACGCTTTGCCCAACGTCGACCGCAGCGGCGAGGCGATATCGCCCGGCGACAATCCGCCGGTGGCCACCTGGTACAGCAGCGGCTGGAACAAATGAAAATTCCGCTTGTCGACCAATGTCACCCGCACGGCCGTCTCGCTCAAAGCCTTGGCTGCGTAAAGACCGCCAAACCCCCCGCCAACGATCACC
>CP070688.1:2758299-2761792 GCA_020353135.1 Chloroflexota bacterium | reverse complement strand
GGCGTCCACGGCTTGCAGCGTGCGTTGGTCCTCGGTGATCACGTGGCGGGCGCGTTGGCGGATGAGCGGTTCAAGGCCGGCCGAGCGGGCCTCGAATTGGGCGGTGGTGACGTCGCGCAGGGCTGGCACATCGAAGAAGACCGCGGCCGCTTCGCATTGAGCCCGCCGCTCGTTGTAGGCTGAATCGACCAGGCCACGGCGGGTAGCCGTGTCCAAAACGACGACGGTCGACTCCGGGGGCAGGGGAACGGCCGCCGTCTCCAGGGAACGGCAGTCGATGAGAACGGCGTGGCCGGCCTGCCCGGAAGCGGAAATCATCTGGTCCATGATGCCGCAGTTCAGTCCTACCCAATCGTTTTCCGCTTTTTGACCCAGCAAGGCCATCTCGGCCGGTTCCCAGGCCAGGTCTGACACGGCGGCGAAGGCGCGGGCGGTAGCCAGTTCCAGCGCCGCGCTGGACGACAATCCGGCGCCGATCGGCACGTCGCCGGCGAATACGCCTTCCCAGCCGGACAGCGAGTGCCCTTCGGCCGACAAGGCCCAGGCCGTGCCCTTGATATACTCGAGCCAGCCTTCTTCTTCGTGCTGGAAGGAAGCCAAATCGAATTGTCCGGAACCTTCGAAGTCCAGGGACGATACGTGGACCTGACGATCGGCTCGCGGCCGCAGAGCTATCCAGATGGCGCGATCGATGGCCATAGGCAGTACGAAACCATCATTATAGTCGGTGTGCTCGCCGATGAGATTGACCCGGCCCGGCGAACGGGCCAGGACGGCCGGCGGGCCGCCAAAACGGGCGCGAAAGGCATCCACAACCATTTGCTTTACCGCAGACATAACCATCTCCCAAACTCAAAAGATGATCTAAAAACTGATTGATAACCAAGAGCTGAACTCGCGTAGCCAGCCTATTCAACGCTCTGTTCTTTCGCCCATCCGAATGACGCTCAGCGGCCGATCGGCCGGAAAAAGCAGGCCAAGCGAGGCTTGAAAACGTTCGGCAATTGGCGCGTCCTCAAAATGAAACAGGTGCGACGGGCAACGGCAGTCAGATGCGCCAAACCGAGGCGCGGGTACAATGCTGCCCGGCAGGCGGCCGGCTATAACGGCCCAATCATGCTCGTGCTGGACGGAGTGCTCGGCGAACCAGACTTCGGCGATAGTCGTCCAGCGCCGCAAATAGTCCACGTGCCAATGCAAGCGGCTGTCTGGCTTGACCGGGGCGACGTGGCGGCCTAAACGGCCGGCGAGCCCACCCGGGCCAAGGGCGCTGCCGATATAGATGTAGTGACCGGCCGGAAAGTTGAAGGCGCCCAATTTGCCGACTTGGAGAAGCCGGCCGGCGTACAGTTGCAGGATCAGGGCGTATGTTCCGCCGTCTCTTGGAATCGGCCTTTCAGTTAGCTCAAGCGTTGCTGGCATCCGATGGCATTCAGTCCCGGCCCGTTTGGCCGTCGATCACGATAAATAACATTGACGCCGGTATTCTAGCCAATAAGAAGTTCCGCGGAAACTTGGAGCCGACAACTTCCCCGGAAACTCCATGCTGCGTCACCAGGGAAATCCGATTCAAAGTTATTGGGGAAGTATGAATCTAGTTGATCTGGTGAATCTGGGCCGTTCGTGCCAAAATAGGGCCGGGAGGCGAAAATGGCACTTAGCATCGGCATCGTCGGCCTGCCAAATGTGGGCAAGAGCACGGTCTTTAACGCGTTGACCAGAGCCCAGCATGCGGCCGCGGCCAATTATCCGTTTTGCACAATCGAGCCCAACCGGGCAGTGGTTCCTGTTCCTGACGGCCGGCTGGACAAGCTGGGCGAGCTGACCGGCCTGACGCATCTCATCCAGGCCACGATTGAGTTTGTCGATATCGCCGGCCTGGTGAAGGGGGCCAGTCAAGGTGAAGGGCTGGGCAATCAATTCCTGGGCCATATTCGCGACGTGGCGGCGATCGTGCACGTAGTGCGTGGCTTCGACGACGAAAACGTGGTGCATATCAGCGAGCATCCGGAACCACGGACCGATATCGAGATCATCAATACCGAATTGATCCTGGCCGACCTGCAGCAGCTGGAACGCAAGATAGAGAAGTTAACCAGCCAGGTCAAGGGCGACAAGAAAGCCATCCCGCTGATGGAGATGGCCCAGAAACTGAAGGATCATCTTGAGCGAGGTCAAATGATCGCTCGTTATCCCGATCCGGAAGACGAAGCCTTCCTGACACTCAGCCACGACATGCGCTTTTTGACCGACAAGCCGCAGATATATGTGGCTAACGTCGACGAGGACGGCCTGGCCGAGGACAACGCCTATGTCGAAGAAACGCGCCAGGTTGCGGCCGAGCAAGAATCACAAGTTATTAAGATATGCGCCCAGTTGGAAGCTGACATGGCCGGCTTGAGTGACGAGGAGCGCCTGGAGTTTCTAGAATTGGCCGGAGCGGAGATCGGCGGTCTGGAGCAAGTCATTCGAACTGGCTACGGGATCCTGGGCCTTATCAGCTTCTTCACCATGAACGAGGAGCAAGTCCGATGCTGGAACCTAAACCAGGGCTCGACCGCGCCGCAGGCGGCCGGCGTCATTCATACCGACTTTGAGCGGGGATTCATCAAGGCCGAGGTCATGCCCTTTGAAACCTTCGTCCATTACGGAGGTTGGCCGGCGGCCAAGGCCGCGGGCCAACTGCGGGCAGAAGGCAAGGAATACGTGGTCCAGGATGGCGATGTGATTTACTTTAGATTCAATGTCTAGAACGATGGACGAATGGTTTCAGAAAGAGATCGTATTGGCGGCCAAGCCGCGTGGGTTCCACCTGATCACCGGCGAGATCATGGAACAAGCGCCGGAGATCGGCCGCTATGCGTTGGGCCTGGCCCACATTTTTATCAAGCACACGTCGGCTTCGCTGGCGATCAATGAGAATGCCGATCCGTCGGTGCGCGGCGATCTGGAGAGCCACTTCAATCATATGGCGCCGGAGCGTGCGCCGTATTACGTTCACACCTATGAGGGCCCCGACGACATGCCGGCCCATATCAAGGCCGTATTGCTGGGCAGTTCGGTGAGCGCGCCTATCCTGAACGGCCGGCTCAACATGGGCACCTGGCAAGGTATCTATTTATGCGAGCATCGGGATCGTGGCGGCCGGCGCCGTTTGGTGGTCACTTTGCACGGCCGGACTGATACGTAGTCTGACCCGCTTGGAACTCTCCCGATGGATTCTGTCTTCGTGCAGGAAATCCATCTTTTGGCCGACGTGATTCAGGTCAATCAATTGAAAGGTTAGCATTCATGTTCACAGCAACTCTGGAGAAAATCGTCGAGGCCTTCTCGGGTGAAGCGGCCAAGGCCGATGTGGCCGAGATCATTCGGCACCATCGTATCCAGGCCAGTCCCGGATACCGGGAAGCGGCGCAATACGTCCTGAATGAGTTAGAGCGGGCCGGGTTGAAAGCCAGCATCGAGTCCTATCCGGCCAACCCACAAACCAGGT
>CP070688.1:2753510-2758199 GCA_020353135.1 Chloroflexota bacterium | reverse complement strand
ATCTGGCGCAGCGCAAGCCGGAGATCGGCCGTTTCGTCAAAGACCATGATCACCCCTGAACCCAGAGTGACGTCATTGGCCCGCACATCTTCGTAGCTCAAGGGCATATCTAGCAACTCGGGGCCGATAAACAAGCCGGCCGCTCCGCCGAGTAGTATCGCCTTAATCGCCCGTTCGTTGGGAACGCCGCCGGCCCGGTCTATGAGCTCGCGAATCGTCGCACCAAAGGGCGCCTCGTACAGTCCTGGCCGGGCTACATGACCGCTGAGGCAAAAAAGCTTCGTTCCTGGCGAGTCGTGTGTGCCCTGCGACAGCCATGTTTCGTCGCCGACTAGCGTCACCAGCCGGGCTGTGACCAGCGTCTCCACGTTATTGATCGCCGTCGGCTTGCCAAACAACCCGCTCGTCGTCGGAAAAGGCGGCCGGATGCGTGGAAAGCCCCGCTTGCCCTCGATCGCCTCAAATAAGGCCGTTTCTTCGCCACAGATGTACGCTCCCGCGCCTCGGCGCACTTCTAGGTCAAAGCCGAAGTCGTCGCTCTCTAGAATTTTGTCTCCCAGATAGCCGGCCCGCCGCGCGAGGTCCACGGCTTGGCGCAGCCTGGTGTAGGCCCTTGGGTATTCGCCGCGAACGAATATCCAGCCTTTCTTCGCCCCTACCGCGTAGGCCGCCAGCGTAGCTCCTTCGACAATGGCAAACGGGTCTTCTTCCATAAAACAGCGATCCTTGAACGTTCCAGGCTCGCTCTCGTCGCCATTGACGACGATGTACTTCGTCTCGTCTTGTGCGGCTCGCGTGAAGCGCCATTTGCGGCCCAATGGGAACATTGCCCCGCCCCGGCCGAGGATCCCACAGTGCTCGATGAATTCGATGTACTCTTCGGGGCTCTTCGACAGAGCATTGCCCAGGGCAATGTAACCCTGTCGCGCCAAGTAGGCCTCAAAGTCGCACGGATCCGACCGGCCGATGCCCGAATGCCCGATCAGCAACTCTCCATGGACTTTAGCCTTGGGTTCCGGGTGCCGGCTGGCCAGGAACGCCTCGACCGAATCTGGTTTCAGCTCTCCGCCAGGGCGCTCACCCATAAGACCACAAGGCGCCTGCTCACACATGCCCAGGCAGGGAACCAGTTCGAAACTGATCGAGCGATCATCATCTGTTTCCCCAGGATCAAGCCCCAGTTGCCGGCTTATCTCCTCAATGACCGCTTCCGCGCCGGCCAAGGAGCAAGCCAGGTCATCGCAGAGCCGGACCACTTGCCGGCCTGTTGGCTTGTTATAGAGCATCGTGTAGAACTCGATCACGCCATGCACATCCGCCGCCGGCACGCGCAGGGTTTCACTGGCCGCCAGTTGGGCTTCCCTGGGCAGCCAGCCATAGAGGCTCTGGATGTCGAACAGCATTGGCAGCAACGCATCCCGACCTCGGCCGGAGTATTTAGCCGTCACCGGGGCGAGCAGGGATAGATCTGGAACTGTGGGCTGGTCGCTCACTAAGCCACCTCTATGGATACAGGGAGTAAACTAACTGATTTCGAAACATGCGGTGAATGCGCGGTCTTCTGTGCTTCCAGGCGACAATTCATTGTACGGCAGATCAGTCGTCTAGCCAACAACTGCCTATCATATTCTATTGCCAGATGGTCGGCACAAGCTACAATTTGGGCATCAGGATTTCTGTCATGCCGCTTACGCCAACGACGATGCCAAGACTTAACATGACCAGGCGCTCACCGACTATGCACAACAATCGACCGGCCATCGGGCCAAGCCCAATCCGATCCTGTAGAACCTGTCAATCCCGCCTAGAACTCGCTGTGCATGGAGCACGACCCTGTGAACTCATTTGACAACAAGGTCGCGCTAGTCACCGGTTCCGGCCGCGGCATTGGCCGAGGGATCGCCTTACACTTGGCCGCGCGGGGCGCCAACGTGGTAGTCAATTTCTTCCGCAATCGCGAACCGGCTGAACACACAGCTGAAGAAATCCGCCGTTTGGGCCGGCAGGCTTTTGTCGCCAGGGCCAATGTAGGCGACATGGATCAACTGGCCGCGCTGTTTCAGTCTATAGAGGCTGAGTTCGGACGCCTGGACATCTACATCCACAACGCCGCCTCTGGCTTTAATCGACCTGTCATGGAGCAAAGGCCTCGTGGCTGGGATTGGACCATGAACATTAATGCTCGCTCGCTTCTATTCGGTGCCAAGTACGCGGCCGGACTCATGGAGAAGAGAGGCGGCGGGTATATTGTGGCCTTGACCAGCTTGGGCTCGGTCAGAGTCATGGCCGACTACGTGGTCGTTGGCGCCTCCAAGGCCGCCATTGAGTCATTAGTGCGCTACCTGGGCGTGGAACTGGCGCCACAAGACATAGTCGTCAATGCCGTGTGTCCCGGTCTGGTCGAAACGGACGCGCTCAAGCATTTCTCAACCTTCGACGTCGCCAGCCAGGCGAAGATCGAGAAGGCGGCCCAGGATACGCCCGCCGGCCGTTTGTGTTCACCTGAAGATCTGGCCGGCCTCGTGAGCTTTTTATGCTCACCTCAGGCCAAAATGATTTGTGGCCAGACTATTGTCATGGACGGCGGCCACTCGCTGAGGCTCACCTGACTAGGAACGGAATCATGAAGCTTCGCAAGAATCGTCGCCGCAGTGGTTTTTTTGGGTTATCTTTTGCCACCATCTTTTTCGCAGTCGTCGTACTGTACTTGTTTGGCGAACGCTGGCTGCGCCTGGTCCTCATCTATTTGTCTCAGGCTGGCTGGGCCCGAGCGTTGATCAGCAATCTGCCCATCGCCAGGCAGGTCGCCCGTCGTTTCGTAGCCGGCGAGACCATCGAAGAAGCCATGGCCGCCTGCCAGGCCCTGAACGCTCGGGGCTTGATGGTTACCCTCGACTACTTGGGCGAAAGCGTCACCGACGAAGCCGTGGCCGCCGCTTCGCGGGACGAGATCCTCCGGCTTCTGGATCGCATTGAGGCCACTGGCGTGGACGCCAACGTCTCTGTCAAGCTGAGTCAACTTGGACTGCGAATACGGCAAGATATCGCTCTGGACAACATGCGCCATATCCTGTCCCGAGCCCAAGAATACGGCAACCGGGTGCGCATTGACATGGAAGAGAGCGAATAGGTCGACATGACGTTCGAAATCTATCGCGCGCTAAGAGACGACATGGGCTACGCCAACGTCGGCGTTGTCATCCAGTCTTACCTCTATCGCAGCGAGCGGGACGTCGCGAAGCTGATCGAAGAAGGCGCCTGGGTGCGCATTTGCAAGGGCGCCTACGCAGAACCGCCCGACATCGCTTTCCCCAACAAGGCCGACACTGATGCCAGCTACGTGAAACTGACCCAGATGCTGTTGAGCGACGATGCCCGCGGCCGGGGCGTATACCTGGGCATCGCCACCCACGACGAGAAAATGATCCAGGCCGCCGTTGGCTACGCTGCCCGTGAAGCCATTCCAGCAGAGGAGTACGAATTCCAGATGCTTTACGGTATCCGCCGCAACTTGCAAGAAAGCTTGGTAGCCCAGGGCTACCGCGTACGCACTTACGTGCCGTACGGGACCGCCTGGTACCCTTACTTCGTCCGCCGTCTGGCCGAGCGGCCGGCCAATCTGTGGTTCTTTTTCAGCAATCTGCTCAAGCGATAAGCAACTCTATGCCTATTATCACCGAGTCCCCGCAAATTCCAGGCGTCCTCATTGTCGAGTTGAAACCATTTGCCGATTCGCGCGGCCGATTCGTAGAGATCTTCCGCAAAGAATGGTTCCCCCAGAGAAACTGGAACATCCTGCAAAGCAACCGATCCGAGTCGGCCGCCGGCGTATTAAGAGGCTTGCACTACCACCATCACCAGGTCGACTACTGGCACGTCATTCAAGGCCAGATCCGCGCCGCCCTAGTCGATTTACGCCGCGAATCCGGCGCATTCGGCGTCAGCCAGATGATCGACATGAGCCACGAAGATATGCTCGGCCTGTTCATCCCCATCGGCGTGGCCCACGGTTTCCTGTCGCTGACCGAGGCGACCTTACTCTACTACGTCGACAATTATTATGACGGCGCTGACGAATACGGCGTGGCCTGGAACGACCCCGACATCAATCTGGACTGGCCCACCGAAAGCCCGATCATCTCCCCCCGCGACGCCAACAATCCCAGACTTTGCGACATTCCCATTGAGAAACTGCCTGGCAAATAAGTCAATGCAAGTCCGCGCCCGATCACGCGATACTGACAATGCAGGATCTGTACTGTTGTCGCCTGCTTTCAGCGGAAAATTCGTTCCAGCAACGGCGGTCCGAGGATCAGTAGCCCCACCGCTGCTGCGCCTAGAGCCGCAACCAAAACCGCGCCGGCGGCCACATCCTTCGCGGTTCCGGCGAAGAATTCGTGCTCAGGCGCCCTGAGATCGATTACCATTTCTACGGCCGTATTGACGAATTCGGCCACCCACACCACCATCATGGCCAAGACAAGTATCGCCCACTCGACGAGTGACACCTCCAGCCACAGCGCCAGTAAGATCACCGCCAGGGTGATCGCCGCATGGATCCAGGCGTTATGCTGCGTCCGCAGAACATAGCCGATGCCGGCAAAGGCGTAGCCAAAACTCCTCGCGCGTTTCTTGATCGTGAAACGCTCACCCTCCCCCATGATCAGTCGCCGGCCGGCTCCGTGATCT
>CP070688.1:2749225-2753410 GCA_020353135.1 Chloroflexota bacterium | reverse complement strand
GCGGCCGGACGACTGTAGCCGCGTCCGACAGGGTGATCAATTGCTGTTTCTGCATGCTCTTGATCTCGCCGGCCATCTGGGCGGCGCCATCTTCCGTGTCGAAAACCAATACCAGTAATTCACTCATTGTTGTACCTCCATAGGGGTTCTTGACCCAGACCATGCGGTCCTGGCCATGGGATTCGAAAAGCAAGGCTCGCCTTGCCATAGGACAGAATTCAACCCGTCCCGAGCCAGCGCGGCGGCTGGCTCGCGGCGTAAATTATACACGCATCACTAATGACTGCGTAGAAAGCATACTCCATTGAAGTGGAACATATTGCAGGGTTTGCCTGGAATTATTGCGGTTATCGGCATCGTCGCGTAGTATCATGGACGATGCTCTGTGGGTGAGCAGTGGCGCCTCGCACCACCATGGATGAAAACGAACTTCGACCAGAATAAGCAGCCCTTGTCCGCGGCCCATTTTCAGAGTAGTTCACCTGCGTCCGCCCATTGCATGGGCCGCGCCACTGTGAATGAATAGGCAACGGCTAACAGCCATTTTCAAAGGAATGAGGCATGAGTGAAGCGTACGTCGACTTAAAGATCCGGATTCGGGCCGTCGACGAGGAACGACAGATGTATCCCGTCGAGGCTGAGGTCGTTTCCCCGGGCGAGGGATCTGTGTCTTTCCGGGGCGGCTGGTTTGATCTGGATGAGCAGGTGCTAGCCGCAGACAGACTGGATTTCGAGAACTACGGCCGTCAGCTCTATTATGGCCTGTTCACCGGCCCGGTGCGCGAAGCTTACGATCGGGCGTTAGGCTATGCTCACGTGGAGACCGACGGCCGGCTACGGTTGAGGCTGGAGATCGACCAAGATGCGCATGAACTACATGCCATTCGCTGGGAAGTTCTCCAACATGAGGACAAGCAGCAGTTGGAGCCGATCGCGACCAATACCCGGACGCCCTTTTCCCGCTATACGGCCCTGGAAGTAGGGGAAGATCCGCCGACCGAATACCCGGTCAAGATCCTCTTCGCCGTGGCTAATCCAGTTGGCATCGAAAGAAGAGGCCTGGCCAAAATCGACGTCGAGGCCGAGATACGCAATATGTTGGACGCTTGTGCTGAATTGCGGCGCACGGGCCTGATCGAGCTGTCTATTATGCCTGGCCAAAGCGAAACAGATCTGTCAGAAGAACTGATCCAATCGATCAAGTCAACGCTGGATCCTGATGATGGGCTCATCAGCGGACCAACTAGCCTGAAGGCGCTGAGAGATAATTTAGGGGGTTTTCACGTGTTCCATCTGCTGGCCCACGGCCAGTTCGGAAAAGTGTGGGTTTCAAAGCGAAGGGAGGAAGGCTCACCGGGGGTAACCAACTCAGCCGGGTTAGATGCTGGCGAGGGCGGTCACGAACAGATTTATCAGGCCGCCGTCTATCTCGAAGACGACGAAAATGGCGCCGTGGACCGAATTAGCGAGGATACCTTCACCCGGGATGTGACCAACCATGAATCGCTGCAGATCGTGTTCTTGGCCAGCTGTGAAACTGCGCGAGTCAACGCCGATCAGATCGAGGGTTCGCCACTGGTCGGCCTGGCGCCTAAATTGGTCGCCAATGGTGTCCCGGCGGTGATCGCCATGCAGGATGTGATCGAAATGGGAGCCGCCCAGGAAATCACGGCCAGTTTCTACGGCAACCTGTTTCTCCATGGCGACGTAGATCGGGCACTCAACGAGGCTCGCTACCAGAGTCACGATGACGAAGAGGCCGGCTGGAGCGTGCCGGTGCTGTTCATGCGCCAGGCTACGTTGTTCAAAGCCGATCCGGTACGGGCGACCATGGAACATATCCGCCGCGACGGCTACTTGCCATATGAACCGCTGCCTATCGAAGTGGCTCACCTGGTCGGCGGTCAAGAGGCTGGCAATATCCTCCGTAATTCCCGCGGTTCGGCGGCCGCCATCGGCATCCTTGACGCGGTCGACAGCGTTTTTGGCAGCGACGGTCCAATTGGCGAGATGGAAACGAAGAAGGACGATGGTGCAGGTGTGGTCAATCAGCCCAAGAAACGGGCCAGGGTTGCCCTGCTCGTCGGGCGACCGGGCGGCGCCAAGACGGCCCAGCTACACAACATAAGCCGCCACACGGTCCGCCAGTCCCTCAAGCCGGGTTCGCGCCAACGGGTGATCCCCATCCTTGTTTGCTTGCGCGATTACCCTATCTCGGCCGCCGGCTCCAGCGGTCGCGTTGAGCGGATGGTCTTCGATAGCCTGGCGCCTTACTGGTCTGATCTCACCCGTGACGGATTGCATGAACGGTTGATGGGCCAAGCAGGGCACGCCATTTTTCGCATCTTGTTTGACGGCAGTGGCGACATGACCGCCCAGCACCGCCACACAGCCTGGGAGGGCATCCGTGCCTTCACCAGGCGCTATCGTCACCATCAATACATTCTGACGCTTGATCGCCGCTACTATGATAGCGACCGACTGGCCATGGCCACCGATTTGTTGATCATGCAGCCGCTTTCCAGGCGGCGCGTGGAGGAGTACCTCCTGAGTCCCGCGATGCCGTCCAGAGAAATGCTGTGCCAGGAGTTGACCAAGAAGAGCCTCTTCGACCTGGCGGCCAGCTCGTGGTTGCTCATCAAGATGATCGAGCAGGCCAACAATGGCATCTATCCAAGGTCCAGGATGAGAGTACTGCGCAACATTTTCCGGCAGATGCTATCCCGTCACGTCGCCGAAGATGATGGCCGCCGGGAGTGGGCCGAAGAATCTCTTTATCGGTTGGCCTACCAGATGTACCAGCAGCGCAATCGCATTTGGGACGAACGGCGGGTCTTTGACATCATGAGAGATGTTCGGCGATACCGCGAGTACAGTCTGGACGATCTGTATACAGATCTTGTCAATTGCGACATTCTCATGCGCTTACCCCCAGCAGACGTTCGCTTCTCCCGCCGGGGTTTACAGGCTTATTGCTGCGCCCAGGCCATAGCCCGCATGGACCTCGACAAGCGTAACCAGGTGATCGACGATATCACCGCTTCCCTTGGCCGACTGACGCGGTTGCGCTGGTGGGAACCGGTCTTGGTGCTGCTCAGCGGTCTGGTCGATAATCCCAACGATTTACTCCGGGCCATTGACTTCGGCATTGATATGACGGAAGGTGAGCAGATATTCTTGATGGCCCGCTGTTTGCTGGAAGATGACGCCGACCGAATCGATCCGGCTATCCGCGACAACATCGTCAATGCGCTCAGTTGGAGGCTGAGTGGTGATACTGAACGTCGGGTCGAGCGTCGGGCTCGAGCAGCCGATTATTTGGGCCAACTTCACGCGACGGCGGCGGCCGACAACCTGGCCTGGATCACCTTGGGCATTGATCAGGCGGATGGTGAAGGTGCGGCCCAATCCGAGGATCTGTCACCAGGCGCCGCTGAGAGGGAACCGAGACGTATCTTTGACGCCGGCGACAATCTTGTTCGCCTCAGGGCAGCTATGGCTCTGGCCGAAATCATGTCTGTTGAACATCAAGAGCTTAAGAAGATAGCCGAATATTATGCTGCCGAGAGCAACGAGACCCCGGCCGAGAGCATTGACGTAGCCACTGAATTGTACAAAGTCCTGGATCTATGGAGGCGGCAAGACGTGGTCGGACTGGAAGCACGACTGCATCAGCGCATGGGTGATCACCGGGGCCTTTGCGCCGTCTCCATTTATGCCCTGGGTGACATCGCCAGCCCGGAGGCCAAAGAACATCTTATAGCGATTTTCTTTGACGACACGATCCCGGCCGATCTTCGTTGGGCAGTGACCGAAGCGCTGACACTACTCGATCCGCCCGAAGTTACCAGAAAGGTCATCCTGCCCCTTTTGGATGAATACCATGCTCGCCGCCAGGAACGGATCGATACGCAGGCCTGGCGAGATCGAAAGGATTATTATCGTTATCTGGTTTACCTCATCGGCCGCATCCGCTCCCAGGAACCGATCATCCTCAGATTCCTGGACAACTGCCTCAACCGGCCCCACGAACTGCCGGTCATGATCGGGGCCATAAAGGCCGTTGGCGCCTTGTATGCCGCCGACTACCAGGAGCAATGCGTGGACCTAGCCGAGGCCAGCGATGAATGCCTGGAGAAATACCCGGCTTGGTTGAAATCGATAAACGAGCATGAAATGTTCTGG
>CP070688.1:2744290-2749125 GCA_020353135.1 Chloroflexota bacterium | reverse complement strand
GGCAGAAGGCAAGGAATACGTGGTCCAGGATGGCGATGTGATTTACTTTCGATTCAATGTGTAAGACGATGGACGAATGGTTTCAGAAAGAGATCGTATTGGCGGCCAGGCCGCGTGGGTTCCACCTGATCACCGGTGAGATCTTGGAACAAGTGCCGGAGATCGGCCGCTTTGCGTTGGGCCTGGCTCACATTTTCATCAAGCATACGTCGGCTTCGCTAGCGATCAATGAGAATGCTGATCCGTCGGTGCGCGGCGATCTGGAGAGCCACTTCAATCACATGGCGCCGGAGCGGGCGCCGTATTATGTTCATACCTATGAGGGGCCCGACGACATGCCGGCCCATATCAAGGCCGTATTGCTGGGCAGTTCGGTAAGCGCGCCTATCCTGAACGGCCAACTCAACATGGGTACCTGGCAAGGAATCTATTTATGCGAGCATCGGAATCATGGCGGCCGGCGCCGTTTGGTGGTCACTTTGCACGGCCGGACCGATACATAGCCTGACCCATTTGCAACTCTCCAGATGGGTTTTTTCGTGAGGGAGGACCACCTAATGGCCGACTCGATTCAGGTCAATCAATTGAAAGGTTAACGTTCATGTTCACAGCAACTCTGGAGAAAATCGTCGAGACCTTCTCGGGTGAAGCGGCTAAGGCCGATGTAGCCGAGATCATCCGGCACCATCGTATCCAGGCCAGCCCCGGCTATCGGGAAGCAGCGCAATACGTCCTGAATGAGTTAGAGCGGGCCGGGTTGAAAGCCAGCATCGAGTCCTATCCAGCCAACCCACAAACCAGGTTTTGGACTGAGCGCTCTTTTCAGGAGTGGGAGGCGAAAGAAGCGACTTTGTTCTTGGTTGAACCGGCCGGCGACGCGCGCAAGCTGGCCGACTACCGGGAAATGAAGCTGTCGCTGATCCAGCGCAGCGTAGCCTTCAGCGGCGAGGTCGAAGTGGTCGTCCTGGAGGACGGTTTGCTGGAAGCGGATTATGAAGGCGTGGATGTATCGGGCAAGATGGTGCTAACCCGCGGCGATGTGGGGTTGGTGAGGCAATTGGCCGTGGACCGGTATGGCGCGGCCGGCCTGCTGTTCGACGGCATGCGCAGCGCGCCGCCGGTGCGAGAAGCGGGCGATCTGCCCGATGCTCGCCAATATACGTCGTTCTGGTGGAGCGGGGCGGTGGGCGAAGTGCAGTGTTTTGGCTTTGTGTTGACGCCGCGCCAAGGCGGCTGGCTGCGAGAAGTGATCCGCAAGCAAGCGTCGGCCGGCGCCGGGCCGGTCAAGGTCCGAGTTGAGATCGATGCACGTCTGTACGATGGTAGCTTCGAGGTTGTGAGCGCTTTGATTCCCGGCCAGATACCCGAAACCGTTGTTTTAGTCAGCCACCTCTGCCACCCCCAGCCCTCGGCCAATGACAATGCGACCGGCGTGGCGGCTAACCTGGAAGCGGCCAGAACCCTGCACGGTCTCATCAGCAGAGGCGATCTGCCACCGCCACGGCGGGGCATTCGGTTTCTGTGGATGCCTGAGATGACCGGATCGTACGCTTACCTGGTCCGGCATCAGGACGAAATCCCTGACATGATCGCCGGGCTTAATCTAGACATGGTCGGCGCGTATCAGGCCCAAACAGGATCGGTCCTGGTAACAGAACGGCCGCCCGAGGCGAGCCCATCATACGTGGTGGATTTGCTTGAGTATTTGCGCGATTTCGCCCTGAAGGATGTTAAGAGTCATGGCGGCCTGGATCGTTATTCCTTGTTTCGCTACGCCACCACCAAATTCTCCGGCGGGTCAGATCACTATATTTTCTCGGACCCTACCATCGGCGTGCCTATGCCGATGCTGATTCAATGGCCGGACAAGTACTATCACACGTCGGCCGATACCTTGGAGAAGGTGAGCACAGAATCTCTGGCCCGCTCCGGCGCCATCGCCGCCGGCTACGCATACTTCATCGCCGGCGCCGGGAGAGCCGAAGTGAGGTGGCTGGCACACGAGATGTTAGCCAGGTTTCGCCGGCGCCTGGCCGGCGTCGCTCAGGGGACCATCAATAGGATGGCCGCCGATCCCGATCCGTCGACCGTGCTGGCCGAGCAGATGATGCTGGACAGGCAGGTCGCGTTCTGGCTGGATCGGCATCGTGTCGCCTTGCAGAAATTGATAGGCCTGGCCGGCAAAACCAGTTCCCTATCTGATGTGCTTTACTATGATGCGGCTCGCTCCGCCAAACAGGAGAACGGCCGGGTAGAGCGTTTCGCCGAGCAGCTACTGGGCGGTAACGCCGGCCGAGAAGAGGCATTGGAGAGAGAACCGGACGAGTGGGAGAAGAAGGCGGCCGACATGGTGCCAAGGCGATTGTACCGGGGCCCGGCAGCGCCTATCAGCGGGACGGCCGGATTGCCGCTGGAGGATAGGCTGGCCTGGCAACAGCTGTTGAGGAGTCGCGCGAATGGCGCCAGTACGGCGATCACCCTGGCCGAGTATTGGGCCGACGGCCGGCGGACGGCGCTGGATATCATTGAGTTGGTCGAGCTCGAGAGTGGCATCCGAGATGCCGAGCTCATCGTGCGCCGTTTTGAGTTGCTGGCCCAAATGGGCTTGTTGAAGAATTACAGCGGCTGAACACCAAAATCGTCAATCGGTTGACATTTCAAGGTTACGTGCTACCATACGCGACCATGTTTGAGGTAGCTGTTCAGATCGCGCGCCGTTTGCGTCGCCGCCGCCAGATCATAGGTCTGGTGTTTGGAGTTGCCTGAATAGAGTAACATACAGAACGCGCTTCGTAACCCGCCAGACCGAACCAACGGCTGGCGGGTTTTTTGTTGCCCGGAGGCAGAGGGCTAAATGGAAGTCAAAGCAGGCGTAATAGGGGCAAGCGGATATACAGGCCACGAATTGGTCAAGATCCTTAGCGGTCACCCGCTGGCCGAAATCGTCTTTGCCACCTCGGCGTCTTCGGCCGGCCGGCGCCTGTCGGCGTTGTACCCGTCCGGTCCTGATGTGCAACTGGTCACCGTAGACGAGGCGTCGTTGGCGGAGGCAGACGTGGTCTTCCTTTGTCTGCCTCATGCCGCCGCAGCGCAAACGGCGATGGCGACCCTGGCAGCCGGGGCGCGGGTGGTCGATCTGAGCGCTGATTTTCGCTTGAAGGACGCTCAGCTTTATGAGCAATGGTACGGCCAGACGCACCCGGCGCCGGATCTGCTAGACGAAGCGGTCTACGGAGTGAGCGAGTTCGCGCGAGATCTGCTGCCCGGCGCCCGTCTTGTGGCCAATCCCGGGTGTTACCCGACCAGCATCTTGTTGGCCCTCCGGCCGCTCCTGGAAGCCGGCCTGGCGGATGGGACTATCGTGGCCGACTCTAAGTCAGGCGTGTCCGGCGCCGGGCGCGCGCCCAAGCAGAATACGCACTTCGTCGAGGTGGCGGGCAATTTTTCACCTTACAAGATCGGCCGGGATCACCGGCACCTGCCCGAGATGGAGCAGGCATTGGCCAACTGGCAGGACGACGCTCCGGGAGTGATCTTCTCGCCGCACCTGCTACCGGTACCCCGGGGTATCCTGTCGACCATTTACGCGCCATTGAAACCTGGCGTTTCGGAACAAGCGCTGCATGCGCTTTACCAGGGCGCATATGAAGGCGAACCGTTTGTGAAAGTGTTGCCGGCCGGAGAGATGGCCAGCCTGGCACACGCCATCCATACCAATCGCTGTGTCATTGGTCTGACGCCAACGGCCGGCATGCTGATTTTGACTTCGGCCATCGACAATTTGATCAAGGGCGCGGCCGGACAGGCAGTGCAAAACATGAACCTGATGTTCGGCTTACCGGAAACGGCCGGGCTCAGCTAGGCATTTCCCCGGAAACTACGATTGGAGATTCACGATAGAAGATTGAGTGCAGATTCCGGGGAAATTGGCGAGACAGGAGTGAAGCGATGCAGTTACTGAAGATCGGCGGCAACGAGTTGAGCGAAATCGGATTTCTGGAGGGCCTGGCCGGCATTGTGGCCGGAATAGATGAGCCGGTCGTCATCGTGCACGGAGGCGGCCGGGCCATCGCCGACATGCAAGCGCGTCTGGGCCTCAAACCGGTGAAGGTAGATGGTTTGCGGGTGACCGATGCCGAGTCGCTGGCCGTCAGCCAGATGGTGCTTTCGGGGCAGGCAAACAAGGCCATCGTCGTCGCGTTGCTGGCGGCCGGGGTTCAGGCCGTAGGTCTCAGCGGCGTGGATGGCGGCCTGCTGCGCTGCGTGAAGAAACAACACCCGACGGCCGATCTGGGGTACGTGGGCCAGATCGTCGAGGCGAGGCCGGCGATTCTGTCGAGCCTGATCGCCCAAGGGATCACGCCGGTTGTCTCGCCTATCTCTCTAGGTCTCGAAGGGCAGGTGTATAACGTGAACGCCGACGAAGCGGCCGGGGCGCTGGCGGCCGCCTTGCAGGCTCGGGTGGTGAATTTCGTCTCCAACGTACCGGCCGTTCTGGACGAGGAAAGGCGGCCGATCCCGTCGCTCACCGCGCGACAAACGGAACGGCTCATTGAGCAAGGAGTCATACAGGGCGGCATGGTGCCCAAGGTGAGGGCAGCGTTGGCGGTGATCGATCAGGGGGTACCCAGGGCGCGGATCGTGAACCTAAGCGGGCTGGCGGCTGGCAGTGGGACGCTGTTCCGGTAGCGAGGCGCAGAGAGGCAGACCGGGGCTTGAACAGGCGACAGATCGGAGGAAATCGTGATGGAGGAAACTATGGATGCAGAGGACGTGATAAGCGGGGAGGCGCGCTATATCGTGCCGACCTATCGCCGGCCGGAGGTGGTGTTCAG
>CP070688.1:2740174-2744190 GCA_020353135.1 Chloroflexota bacterium | reverse complement strand
CAAGATCGTGGGCCGCCTTTAGAACGCCTACGGCGTGAGTATCGCTGGCGGCAAAAATTGCCGTTGGACGGTCCGATAGTTCAAGCAGGGAAATGGCTTTCTGATACGCTTCGCGGCCACCGAGCTTGCCCTGAAGATGGTAGTCGACCCGGAAGTCGATGCCGGCGCCAGCCAGCGCCTTCCGGTAACCGTCAAACCGTCGCTGCATGGATACGAAATCAAAGGGATTTACAAGATAGTCGCTTAGAAATGCGATATGGTGATGGCCCAGTTCGATCAGATGATTGGTCGCCTTCAATCCGCCATCAATATCGTCGACGAGCACGCTATCCAGCTGGGGATGTTCAGCGTCGATAAGCACAGTTGGCGTGCCGCCTTGCTGGAATAGCGGAACGTGTTGATCTGCCGGCCGGAGTGATATGATGATGGCCCCGTCCACTTGCCTTCGCAGAAGGTTTTCGATGGAGCCGTCCACGCGCTCTGGCAACTCGGCACTGACCAGCAGCATCTCATATTCGCTATCAGCCAATACGAGCTGGATACCTCGCAAGCGCTCGATGGAAGAGGGAAGAGTCAGCAACGGTACGACGATGCCGATGGACAGTGAGCGACCCAGGGACAGCATTCGGGCCGTGAGATTGGGTCGGTAGTCTAGTTCCTGTATGGCCCGATTGACGCTTTCACGGGTGGCCGGCCGCACGGCCGAGCTATTATTCAGCACGCGAGAAACGGTGGCGATACTGACATTAGCTCGTTTTGCGACGTCGCGGATAGTAACTTGTGACACCTTAGGCGACCCAGATCTGCGAAAGCCGACGACAACATACCGGGAGATGTAACCGGTTACATGTAACCGGTTACATGGTAGCATGTCATACTACCAATGTCAAGTAATAGTGACGACCGTGACCGTTTCACATTTGGTGAAATTGGTCTTTGGAGGTGACGACCGGCCTTTTACGAAGTACGTGACTCGTTACAATTGGTATGGCATTTGGTGGAAGCAGTCACGGCTTGCTATCAGGAAGCAATATTGACCAGCCATTGCCTGTCACTCTGAATTATGAGAATGCGAAAGCTCTGCTAGGGACGCACATGGCCGAACTATGTTCGGCCGGGAAATCGCTTATAATATGGTTGGATTGTCTGGTTCTGCGAGATAGGGTGAGAGCCACAATGGCGATGTTTCCTCAGAAGATAAGGCCTGGCATAACTAAACTGGGGGCGATTAGCTATTATGGGTTAATGATTCTGCTGGCGTTGATTTTCGCGCTACCCATCGTCTATATGCTTGTTTCGTCATTGAAGCCGTATCCGCAGCTCCTATATGATACCTCGTCTATACGCGCTTTCTTGCCGGTTGGCGATCTCTCTTTGGAGAACTATGAATTCGCGTTCAGGCAAGCACCGGTTGCACGCTTCTTGTTCAACTCGGTATTGATCGCCACGGTGACGGTTGCGGGTGGGCTATTTGTGAACTCGATGGCAGGTTTTGCACTTTCTCGTATGAAGTGGAAAGGACAGGGGATTGTTATCGCGGTGATTCTGGCCACGATTATCATCCCATTTGAAGCAGTGGCTATTCCGCTGTTGATGGTGGTCAATAACCTGCCCTGGATTGGTGCTGATGGACTTACTGTTGGTTGGTTCAACTCATACCATGTGCAGATAATTCCTTTTTTAGCGAATTCCTTCTCAATCTTCTTGTTTTTCCAATTCTTCAAACGGATCCCAGGGGAGCTGATCGATGCAGCCCGAATTGACGGCGCCAACTGGTTTCAGGTTTTTGCGAAAGTGATTGTCCCTCTATCAGGACCAGTTTTCGCCACGGCGGCCATTATCCGTTTCCTGGCCATGTGGAACCAATATTTGTGGCCAACGATGGTGATCCAGACCGACAAATACCGAACGCTGATGGTGGGTCATGGCTATTTTGGCGGCCGGGATGGTGCGAGTATGGCGTATTTGACGGTGGCAACGGTCCCGGTACTGATTCTATTTTTTCTTTTCCAGCGTTCCTTTATTAATAGTGTTACCTCACAAAGTTTCCAGGAGTGAGGTGCCAGAATGCGTGTTTAAGGCCCGCCGCTTTTGCAGTATAATCGGATCGGGGAAGCGGTTGGCTGATGCGCATCCTGCGACCGACCCGCAGTTCCTGAACTATCTGTGTTTCCGCCATCATGCCTGGCAGCCGCAGAACAGATGGGCAGACACTTACAAGCAAATCCTGGAGAGAGATATGTCCGGACACTCAAAATGGTCGACCATCAAGCATAAGAAAGCAGCGGCCGACGCGAAACGGGGCAAGGTTTTCACCCGTCTGGCCAAAGAGCTGACGATTGCCGCCCGCGAGGGAGGCGGTGACCCGGAGTCGAACGTGCGGCTGCGCCTGGCGATTGACAAGGCCAAAGCAGCCAATATGCCCAAGGACAATATAGAGCGGGCGATCAAGCGCGGCACGGGCGAACTGGAAGGCGGCGCGCTGGAAGAGGTGGTCTACGAGGGCTACGCGCCCCACGGTGTGGGCATGCTCATAGAGGTCGTCACCGACAATCGTAATCGGGCCGTGGCCGAAGTACGGCACGTTTTCAACAAACATGGCGGCAACCTGGCCGAGGCGGGCGCCGTTTCCTGGCAGTTCACCCGCAAAGGTTACATCAGTATTTCCGAGGAGATTGACCAGGATGAGGTATTCCTGGTGGCGGCCGACGCCGGGGCCGACGACGTTCGATTTGACGATGACGTCGCCGAGGTATACGCCGAAATTGAGCAGTTGCAGGTCGTTCGCCAATCGCTGGTAGATGGCGGCTACAAGCTGGATGAGGTCAGCGTCATTTACGATCCGAACAATCCCCTGGAACTCGAAACCAACCAGGCGCTACAGGTGCTGAAGGTGGTTGAACTCATGGAGGATCTGGATGATGTCCAGAACGTGTACAGCACTCTGGAGATCAGCGAAGAGGCCATGGTAGCGCTAGAAGCAGCCTAAGAAAAATGGAACACAGATCGCCTGAGCACAGCTCATGGACACGGATTGGACGGATATCTTATCGTCATATTTACTGGGTTTAATCGGAGTTCCGGCCGTCCGCAAGAGCTTATGGTATCTTCATGCGCATCCTAGGAATTGATCCGGGCACGGCGACGGTTGGTTATGGCCTTATCGAAGAGGTCGAAGGCCAGTTGAGAGTCCTCACTTATGGCGCGATCGTCACCTCGCCCAAAGATGGCGACACGGCCCGGCGGCTGCAGATCATTTACGAGAAACTCAATGAACTGCTGGCGACTTACGAGCCCGATCAGGCCGCCGTCGAAGAATTATTTTTCGGCCGTAATATCACCACGGCCATCAAGGTAGGCCAGGCTCGCGGCGTTCTATTGCTGGCCCTGGCCAATGCCGGCATTCCGACGGCCGAATATTCGCCGCCCAAGATCAAGGAGTCAGTCTCGGGTTACGGCAACGCCAGTAAACAGCAGGTGCAGTTCATGGTCCAGAACATCCTGGAGCTAGACGAATTGCCTAAGCCTGATGATGCCGCCGACGGCCTGGCCGTGGCCCTGACCCATTTCCAGTACCACCAGCATGAAAAACTCTATGGCGAGTAACCGTTCAGACAGCGGGCGGGGAGCCTGGCGAAGATGATTGCCTCAGTCAGCGGCGTGGTCAACGGCATTGGCAAGGATTCCGTGGTCATCGACGTCGGCGGTATAGGCGTGCGCGTGTTCGTGCCTCGCGCCGTACTGGAGAAGGTCGGCGGCGCCGGCCGGCGATTGAGCCTGCACACTCACTTGATCGTGCGCGAGACCGAATTGACGTTATATGGTTTTGAGAACGAGGAAGAGCTGCGCCTATTCCAGATATTGCTGGATGTCAACGGCGTCGGCCCGAAGGTGGGGCTGTCGATGCTGTCGACCTTGAGCACCGATGTATTGAAGGGCGCCATCGCTCGCGAGGAATCGGCCGTCCTGCAACGCGTTCCCGGCATCGGCAAGAAGACGTCTGAGCGCATCATGTT
>CP070688.1:2736871-2740074 GCA_020353135.1 Chloroflexota bacterium | reverse complement strand
GGAGCGCCCTGGGCGAACGCTATCACGCCAAGGCCTTTGACGCCGGTCGTAGCCTGGCCGCCAGCGCTGCCCGTTGGAACGCTTTGGGCGCCCGCTATGCCGCCGGAAGCAGCGCCGCGGCCGCAGCCCATACTGCCCGCTACGAAGCCATGGGCGACTGGTATACAAGCGCCCAGGCCTCGGCACACACCGCTCGTTACCAGGCCATGGCCGACTGGCATACGAGCGCCGCGGACAAAGCCCATACTGCCCGCTATCAGGCGATGGCCGAGTGGTATGCCAAGCAGTAGTTGATTTTAGCTGGATTACCTAACTGCCAAGGCTCACCCGCGCAGGCCGCCGTCTCAACTGGAGAGCCCCACGCCTTCAAGCGTCGGGGCTCTTTGGCATCAATCTGGATGTGACCGTTATTCTGGCAGCCCGCCGCCAGCCGGCGTCACACCACCATAGCGCACGCCGGTCAAGTAGGCCATATCCCTAATCCAGGTAGTAAGATCCTCCAGGCGAAATTGATTCAAGTGGGAATGTCCGCATGCTCGAGCTAGGACTCGCATCATGTGGACGGAGGCCTCTAGGAAAGTCCTCAACTGGCGAGCGGACTGCCGCGTTATCAACCGGGTCCGCAGGTCTTCTCGCTGCGTGGCGATGCCCACCGGGCAGTTGTTGGTATGGCAGGCTCGCATGCCCAGGCAGCCGATGGCTTGCATGGCCGAGTTGGCGATGCCGACGCCATCGGCGCCTAAGGCCAGCGCTTTCGCGAAATCGGACTCAGTGCGCAGGCCGCCGGTGCCGGTCTTGGCGCACTGTCCGACCTTGAAATTGAAAGCCTGCACATCGCGAACCTTGTCCAGGTTCCATCCGAAACGGCCGCTGGCTAATTGATAACTAACCTCCCATTATCGGCTCATTACTTCGCTCTGAATTGCCGAAGCATTTTCGATCATACGTAAGTAGGACGTCATGGATGCTTCGTGAATATGTAGAGCCAGCAGCGACGAGAACATTCTCCAGAGCTACGAATATCTGAAGAGATCAGGCGCCGAATAAGATCAGGCGCAACTGAGTTGTGCCGGCAGGCATCCACTACGGTTCGCCAGGACTGTACAACTCAATATCGGGGTAGTTTGCTACCATCGAGAACCAGAACGTCGACCGGGCGGGTAGTGGCTCAAGCTGGGCGCCGGATAACTCGCCGTCGATCGCCTGGCCGGCCAGGTTCCAGGTAGATTCGGTTTCCTGATCCTTGATCCGGTTGCCCTCAAGAACAAATGTCAGTTCACGGCCGTCGTATTCTGGCAGATAGGCCGCGCCGCTGGGCCCTTCGGCCTGGCTAAAGACGATCACGTCGGTCGACCCAAGCTTGTCTTGCACGATCGCATCGCCTAGTTGACCCAGTGAGTAAACCCGGCGAGTATCATCTAGCGAAAGGCCTAAAACGATCTCGCCCGGTTCGAGCCTCGGATCGCGGCCAGCATCGGAAACCGGAAAGAAGAACCGGCCGCCGGTGTTGAGAGTCTCGCCATAGCCGGCAAAAGGATCGGAACGATAGTTACGACCAAAGCCAGTATCCTCCGAAAGGGCCAACGTATCGGGATACAGTTCTTTCCAATTCTCCCAGGTCGTCATTTGGGCTGGCAGAATGGACAAACGTTGGCCTGTCAGCGGCCCAACGATGGCCTCGCCGCTGACCTGGTTCCAGTAGGAGCCAGTCTGGTGATCGAACATGACCATGTCCGACTCGTAAAGGGCGCTGGTATTGCCCAGGACCAGCGGCGCATCCGTTTCGGGCAGTCGCCGGTCGTAGACGATGCCGCTGCGACACAATGGGCAGTAGGAAGCCAGGATATCCCGGCCGTTGACCTCATGGCTGACCATTTCGTGGAAGTTGAGGATCTTGACCGGGTAGGCAAAGGCCTCGCCACCATCAGCATAACCCAACACGATGTCAGAACCGCCCAACCATTTGTCAGTTTCGGCGGCCGAGTCGAAGCTCGGTACGTAGATCGGCGGGATAGCGTCCCTAAGAGATCGGATCAGGGTCGGCTGGGCACTTGTCAAGGGAACGGCCCGGTTGGTAGACCTGAACGTATCAAAGATAATCTCGTCTAAAGGAACGCTGTGCTGGCCTGTATCCACCTCCGGTACCCGATCCAGGTCAAGCTGCTCGATAGGCTGGATGACCAGCGCCGGCGCCTCAGGTTCCGGATTGTCGTCGTCAACTTCTGGGGGCGCTTCGTCTACGGCCGGCGTACTATTACGGTTGGGTGATGGAGTCAAATTCGTTACAGGTGCCTCCGAGGTCGCAGGCGCGGCAGTAGAGCAAGCGGCCAACAATAGCGAGAACGAGCTGAATATCCATAGGAACCTTAGTCTCATGGACGCATCGTACACCGAAACAGCGGCCGGAGACGGAAGTGCCCTTACACTCGTGTGAGCAGTATCGATGAATGGTTCCAGTGGATCGGAACTGTGGGACCGCCGCTCACGCAACTTCTGGCGCTGCAGCGCCTAATCGAACAGTTCCAAGATCAGGTCATCAGGTAAAGGGCTGATCATTCGCCACGAAATTTGACACTCGGTCTGGGTATCTGCGGCACATGCCCCCGTTTGTAGACCATGATGCTTCGTTTGAAGGTAAGGACCGTAGTTCCCTCTTGGTTATAGCCAGTGGTCTTAACCTGGATGATCCCCCGGTCTGGATACGACTTTGACTCCCGCTTGAGCAATACCTCGCTTTGGGCATAGATGGTATCGCCTTCATAGACCGGCGCCGGCAGCCTGATCTCGTCCCAGCCCAGATTGATACCGTTCTGTGAAACATCGCTTACAGATAACCCGGTTACCAGAGCCAGGGTAAAGGTGGAATCGACCAACGGCCTGCCGAAGGCTGTCTGAGAAGCATAGTGGGCGTCAAAATGAATGGGATTGGGATTTACGGTTAGGAGCGTGAACCAGATATTGTCGGTTTGCGTCACTGTGCGGCCGAGCGGATGCTGATAAACGTCTCCGGCTTCAAAATCCTCATAAACGCGGCCGCTCCATCCTTCCTTGATCGCCATTGCACATTCTCTCCTTTTCTTTTAGCTCACAAGACCTGGTCGGCTCGAAGTTGGGCTATGTCTGCCTCTTCGTAGCCAAGTTCGGTCAAGATCGCGTCCGTGTGTTCGCCAAGCGCCGGAATGGGTTTGAATACTGGTTTCACG
>CP070688.1:2730517-2736771 GCA_020353135.1 Chloroflexota bacterium | reverse complement strand
GTGGTCTCCGTGACCACCCGGGTTACCTCTACTTCGACCGTTTCCGGCTGGCAGGCGGCGAGTAAAAATAAACCAATGGCGAGCGCTATTACCCAATAGAGTTTTTTCATCTTCTTCCTCCTAAAAACGTATAGAAACTGGTTTCAGCAGATTCCCTCTACAACCTCTTTCCCAAATCTATGCCATAGGTGTTCTCCTTGTCAGCTTCTTCCATCAGGTGGAAGTTACTTCCACTTGGTGGAGACAGCCTCCTCAGGTGGAGCTTCCACCAGGTGGCAGGCAACCCATCGTCCGGGTTCAACTTCCCGAAACTCGGGGTCTTCGACGTTACATAGACCATTGGCCACAATAGGGCATCTTGTATGGAACCGGCAGCCGCTGGGCGGGTCAACTGGGCTGGGCAAGTCCCCTTTCAGGATCACCTTCTTCCGCTGGCCAGCCATGGCCGGGTCCGGGACGGGCACCGCGCTGAGTAATGCCTGGGTATAGGGGTGATATGGCTGGCTATAGAGGCTGTCACGGTCGGTCAATTCGACGATCTTGCCCAGATACATGACCGCGACCCGGTCCGATATGTGGCGAACGACGGCCAGATCGTGGGCGATGAAAAGGTAGGTCAATCCAAAATCTCGCTGCAACTCTTCCAGTAAATTGATTATCTGGGCCTGGACCGATACGTCTAGAGACGAGACCGGCTCATCGCAGATGATGAAATCGGGGTTGAGCGACAGCGCGCGGGCTATGACGATGCGTTGTCGTTGGCCGCCGCTGAATTCGTGCGGGTGCCGGTCGATATGGTTGGCGTTTAAGCCAACCTTCTCGAGCAATTCGGAGGCCTGGGCTTTAATCTCTGCGTTGTTGCCCTTGCCATGAACCTTCAACGGCTCGCCGATGATTTCCCAGACCCGCATACCTGGATTCATAGATGAGTAAGGATCCTGGAAAATCATCTGCATACGTTGGCGGATGGCGCGCATCTCTTTATTATCCAGAGAAGTCAGGTCTTGTCCGTCAAATGTTATACTGCCCTGGCTGGGTTCGTAGAGTCGTAGAACAGTCCGGCCGAAGGTCGTTTTGCCACAGCCGCTTTCGCCCACCAGGCCCAGCGTTTCGCCGCGCCGGATCTCCAGGTCCACGCCGTCCACGGCCCGCACGTCGCCAACCTTGCGCTGCAAAATCCCCTTGCGAATTGTGAAGTAGGTTTTCAGGCCATCGACCTGGACGATTATTTCTTTCTCGGCCGGTTTTCCGTCCGGACTAAGTTTGGCGCCGGCGCCATTTCCGCCAGAATCAACGGGCGTCAGGGCTATATCTTCCGGCTTGATCAGGCCATCCCAATGCCAACAAGCCGATAACTGGCCCGCGACATCGGTGTGCGACAGCTGCGGCGTGGCATCCAGGCAGTACTCGTCGACATGGAAACAACGGGGCGCGAATGGGCAGCCGGCCATTTCACGCATGAGGTCCGGGGGCGTGCCTTTGATCTCCTGTAGCGAGTCAGGAACATCTGCGCCTAGTTGAGGTATGGATTCTAGCAAGCCCTGAGTATAAGGGTGCCGGGTCCGGGCGTAGATATCCTCGACCTTTCCTTCTTCGACGATACGGCCGGCGTACATCACGGCCACCCTGCTGGCCAGATTGGCCACCAGCCCAAGATCGTGGGTGATCCAGATCACGGCCATCCCCATGGTGCGCTGCAGATTCTTCACCAGTTCGACGATCTGGGCCTGAATCGTAACGTCCAGGGCTGTTGTGGGCTCGTCAGCGATGAGTAGTTTTGGATCGCATGAAAGAGCCATGGCGATCATGACCCGCTGGCGCATCCCGCCCGAGAATTGGTGGGGATAATCGCCGGCCCGCTTTTCAGCCTCTGGAATGCCGACGAGATTGAGTAGTTCTATGGCCTGGTCCTGCGCCTCTAAAGAGCTCAAATCGGTATGCAGCTTCAGCGCCTCGGTAATCTGCCGCCCCACGCTCATCACCGGATTCAGCGATGAGTTAGGGTCCTGGAAAACCATGGCCATATCTTTGCCGCGGATTCCTCGCATCTGCTTGTTGCTGAAAGTCGAAAGATTCAGCCCATCGAAGTAGATCTCCCCAGAAACTATCTTTCCGGGTGGTTGGGGAATCAGGCCCATGACCGAGAGCATGGTGACGCTCTTGCCGCTGCCCGATTCACCCACCAGAGCCAGGATTTCACCTTCGTTTACGGTCAGGTTGACTCCGTTCACAGCGTGAACCGTCCCTTCCTGGGTGTCAAACTGGGTGACTAGATTTTGAATTTCCAGTAATGCCCTTTGCGGCCTACCGTTGCTGCTCATCTTTGCCCTTAGCTGGTTAGCGGTTCGGGGACGGGATCGTGACTCTCGGTAAGGTTATGGTATTTCTCTTCGTCCTCCGCCCAGGGATCAACATGAACCATGACGTCAGACATCGTGGCAAACTCGTGGAATAGCTCGTGTCGGAGCCCTTCGGCGATGTCATGGCCCTGGACCGTCGTCAAACCTGGATCGACGGCGACGATCACTTCGGCATGAAGCCGGTGGCCGACCCAGCGCATACGTAAACGGCGCAAGGCTTTCACATCGGCCTGGCGGCTGATCACCGCCTCGGCCCGATCCATGTATTCAGGCTCAATCGCATCCATCAGACGGTACCACATGGCCACAATGGCGTCGCGGGTGATGAATAGGATGGCTACGCCAATCAATATGCCGATGATTGGGTCCAGGATAGGGAATCCCAACCAGGTGCCAATCGCCGCCAGGAGGACGGATAAGGAAGTCAATCCATCGGTCCGCGCGTGCAGGCCGTCGGTCACCATGGCCGCCGAGCCGATTTTGCGCCCGGTGCGGATCTCCAGCACAGCCACAAATTCGTTGCCCAAGAAGCCGATGATGGCCGCGACTGCGACCCAACCAAGATTCGTCATCGGCTCTTGATTGATGAATTTCTGGATCGATTCCCAAAAGACGATGATCGCGCTGATGGCGATCGAAATGACGATGAAGACGCCGGCCACATCTTCCGCTTTGCCGTAGCCATAGGTATAACGCCGGGTGGCAACCCTGCGGGCGAGATATAAGGCGATCAACAGCGGGATTGAATTCAGGCCATCGCCGATATTGTGAAGCGTGTCGGCCAACAAAGCGACGCTGCCGCTTAGCCAGACGATAAAGATCTGCAACACGGAGGTGAGCAGCAGCGCGCCCAACGATATCCAGAGAACCCGGACGCCTTCCTTGTTGTCGAGCAGGGCCTGATCGGCCGCCAACTCGCTTTGTTGTTGGCTGTGGCCGTGCCAGTGAAAGACGGTCTGAAACCAGCCTATGATGCCCGGGCCATGACTGTGTGAGTGTCCATCTCCGTGATCATGAGAATGGCCGTCGCCGTGCTCGTGCCCATGATCATGGCCGTGATCATGTTCATGGTCATGGTCGTGCGAGTGGTCGCCATCATGGCCGGGATCATGGTCGTGATCGTGGTCATGGTCGTGTGAATGGTCACCATCATGGTCATGGTCATGGTCGCCGCGATCTACGTGTAGGTGTCCATCCGCATGGTCATGTTCGTGAGCATGCCCATCGCCGTGGTCATGATCCCCAACGTGGTCATGCTCATGCTCGCCATTATGTGAGTGATCGTGATCTTCGGCGTGAGAATGGTCGTTGTCATGCTTTTGCTCTTCGGCCGGAAGCTCTAGATCGTCGTGCTGGTGTTCCTGTTGAGCTTTTGCCTTGTCATCTGGCATATTTTGATGCTCCTTCGTCATGTTTTTCTCTTCTAACTGCCGGCCGCCTGCCCCTATCTACTCGTTCAAGTACTCGACATAGGTTTTGTACGGCATATCGGGTAAATTGTGCCGGGCATGGTCCAGGTGATAAAGCGCTTCTTTGAAAAGAGAGGCGACGTGACTATCGTCAATGGAATAGAAGACCTTGTTCCCCTCTCGGTTGACGCGTACCAGGCCCAGCGCTCGCAATTTGGCCAGGTGATGTGAAACGGCCGAAGCGGACACAGGTACATATTCGCTTAGTTCGGTAACGCTGTGCTCCCCCTGGGTCAAGATATACAGGAGTTGAGCGCGTGTTGGGTCGCTAAGCGCCTTGAAGGTAGCCACCACCTCCGTCAACATCTCCTCAGGTAAGCCATAAGAGTCATGCTGAATTTCATGCTTTTCAGTCATGCTTTTCCTCCTAGTTGCATATCTGAACATACGCTCAGGTTCTCAATTGTACAGAAGCTTGAAACAAAGTCAATACATTCCCTTAATCCAATGTCCATTGTATGCTAAACTTGGCGTCCTGAATTCCTGTTAATCCCGTCCAAATCTCGAGGAGTATTACCCCTATGTCGAATGGTAATTCCGGCAGTCACAAACACAGCGCTCTGAGATCTAAAGACGTTGCCCGGCGTACGGTTTCTTTCAAGAGCGTTGACGAAACCCTGGTTGGAGAGATCGTTCTACCGTTGGATCCCGGTCCCCACCCGGCTATCCTGGGCGTCATGGGCACCGGCGCCCAGAATCGATATGGCGACATCGTATTGCCCGATGGCGAGGTCTTGCCCCACGGCCGCTACCCCTGGATCGCCAATCGCCTGGCCAGGGCGGGCATCGCTTCCCTGTACTGGGATAAACGCGGCGTCGGACAGAGCTCGGGCGGCGGCCGGGCGCCGGGCGATCCTCCGGGCGAACGGGATTCCTACACCTCGGTGATGACCGACGTCCAGGATGCAGAAAGCGCACTCGACTTCTTGAAGGACCAGCCCGAGGTCGATCCAGAGCGAATCGCCGTCATGGGGCGCAGCGCCGGCGTCTACTTCAGCTGCCTGCTGGCCGCCCACACCGATCAACCGGCCGCTTACATCTTGACCGGCGGGGTGCACATGGGCATCGACGAATTCATGGAACTCATCTACGAGCGTGTCTTGGCCTATGCCGCTCGCGGGCCGGAAGAGGAAGCATGGGTCCAGGAGCACTTGAGCGTTTTTTACGGTCGCGCCCGGCACTATCAGGAAATACTGGCCGCCGCTCATCGTGGCGACGATGTCTATGAAAGCCGGGAGGGTGATGCCGTCGTCCGCCAATACTTGACGCGGTTAAAAGAGGAACTCGAATATCCGCTCTATGACCAGTTTCGCCATTTGAACAAACCCGTCCTGATCTGTCATGGCGACCAGGACGTCAACGTACCGGTCCAGGAAGCCTACAAAATCGCCCAGGAGCTGCAAGAAGCCGGCCATGCCGATGTGACGTTGGTCATCGTGCCCGGCGCCGATCACAGCATGCGGGTTGCCCCGGCCGGTCTAGACGACGAGACTCGTTTCCGCGAGAAGTTTGACTACAATTACGACCATCCCTTTTCAGAGTTTTTCATCCATTCAATGATCGGATGGACGTTAGACCGGTTCAACACCTTTCAAGGAGTCTAATGAGCAATAAGATTCAAATCAAGCCAAATACGACGCTCTATCCGGTGCCGGTGGTGCTGATCACCTGCGGCGCCGGTGGCGATTTCAACGTTTTTAGCCTGAACCGGATAAGCAGCTGCAACGCCGAGCCGCCGATGATCGCCATTTCCATCCGGCCGGCCCGCGCCAGTCACGACATGATCGACCGTCACGGCGAGTTTGTCGTCAACATCCCCTATCCGGCAATGGAGTTGGTCAGCGATTTCGTGGGCACGACCACTATCCGGGAAACGGATAAGTGGGTCGAAACAGGGCTCACGCGGTTAGAAGCCGCGCATGTTCAACCCCCGCTGCTGTCTGAATGCCCGGTCAATATCGAGTGCCGTGTGGTCCAGAAGCTGCGCCTGCCCTCCCACAGCCTATTCATTGCCGAGGTGATCGCCTTGCACGCCGACGAGGCGGTTCTAAACGATCAGGGCGAGGTCGATTTCGGTTTGGCCGGAGGCGGCCTGCCCTATCGCTCGGGCGCTGTGCGCGAAAAACCGGCATACAATTTCAAGCCTGATGAGTTGCTGCGAGAAGTGCGTCGCCGGCGCGACGCCAATATCGAATCTTGAATCCTGATGATTCTGTGTTTTAATCGTCCTTACAATCCGTAAGCACAACTAAGAGGTGTAATATGGCAATAGATCCAGTATGCAAGATGGAAGTCGACGAAGCTACGGCCGAATGGACGTCTGAGTATAACGGGCAAACCTACTATTTCTGCGCCCCTGGTTGCAAGGCCTCCTTTGACAAAGACCCAGAAAAATACCTGAGCGGCGAGGCCGATCACAGCCATC
>CP070688.1:2720869-2730417 GCA_020353135.1 Chloroflexota bacterium | reverse complement strand
GCTCACCCGGATGCCGAAGTCGGTGCCGTTACGGGCCATAGTCGTAACGACCGTGCTGCCCTCGACGCCATGGGCGGCGTCGGCCATCGCCTTGCAGGCCGCCATGACGGGATTCAACACGCTCAGCGCGTTGTCGCCAAGGAACCCTAGGATTTTTGCCTTCGTCTCATCATCGCAACTGCTGCTAGCAATTAGAGGCGACAATAACTTGAGATAGATTAGGGAACCGGCCTTATTGCGATTGTGCCCCTCGTCTCCCATGTGCAACGCCTCGGCCAACAGAGCCCTGATGTCGAGCCCTTCGCTCTGGCCAAGCCCTTCCGCCAGCGCCGGTCCCATTTCTTCATTCATCCAGCGAAGCTTGTCGATCACTTCCTGGCTGTACGCGCCATAGCGCAATACCTTGCCATATCCCTCATTGAGATTGGAGTAGGCCTTGTTACCATGGGTGACATTCTCGATTTCGTAGACGAGCATTGACGCCGACGTTACGCCGGCCATAGGACCTACGGTGCGATAGTGATGGCATGGTGCGAAGTCTATCTCGCCGTTCTCTATCATGACCTCGGCCGCCTTTTCGTCATCGACCAAACCTTCAAAGAGCAGAGCGCCGATGACTGCTCCCTTCAGCGGGCCTGACATGCGCTGCCATGATATCGGCGGGCCGGCGTGAAGCAGCAAATTGTCGCGCATGCCCGGTATCACATCGCGGGCTGGCATCACGCGAGTAAGGATCGGCCGGGCAGACATCATTCGCTCAACTGCCGTATTATTAGCCTGTTCGATGTTTACCATTTCCCTTTACTCCTCGTATCGGCGCCCTTGCATCTTCACGTCAGCGCCAGTCGCCCTTATCATGTCTATTTGCCAGCCGGTCCGGAAGTCAAGATCGCATTTGCTCTAGTAACGCTAGCAGCTTCTCATTGCCGCCAGCCGGCGGCCGCCATTCCACGTGAACGGCCGCCGCGCCCTGAGCCACCAGACTATCGTAGAATGTCTCCAGGCCAACATTGATAGCCGCTAGGGAACCTTGAAATGCGCCTGCTTTAAGTGGCTGACCGGCATCTGTGTAAGTTGGCGCCAGTTTCATCCTGGCGTAGTTGACGGCTTCGACAGTGTCCTGAAACACAATTGCGCCTGCCTCGGACATGCGCTCGACTTGAGCTTCCAACTGCTGGGCGTCCGCGTCGCTGCCAATAACCACGACCACAAAATCAAGTGGCCGATTTGCCCTTCGAGCCTCGCCCAACGCCTGCTCGACAGCGGGCGCGATTTCCGAAGCGGGATCCGGGTGAGCGCCTTCGCCAAGGACGACATCAAGCATGATCATCGAAACATTCGCCTCGGCCACCTCTTGGGCCATCCGTCGAAGGCGCAAGTCATTGTCCATCATCGGATGCAGGCGACCCTGGGTGAAGACGTCCTCACCCAAGTCGAGCACTGTGTGCTCTCGGCTTTTCAACGGATCGTCCAGCCGCTGTTCCTCGAAGATAGGAATATTCGAATACAGCGGCTGCAGAAATGCCTGCAGCCCCAACATCGCCTCGTACGCCAGCGTGCCACCCGAGAACAGGCCACGGAGAAATCCAGCGCTTCCTTCATCTCCAGTTTGTCGTACTTCAGATGGATTTCGGTTTGTCCCAACTGCCAGGCTGACGGCCAATTGGGCGGCATCATTCAAACTGGATGCGAAGTGCAGCGGACCCATCTGCCGCGCAGGAGGCGAGTAACCTATGAAATCGACGACAACCGGTTTGCTGCAACCGGCCGCCATTGTCAGTAATTGGGCGGCTACGCCCTTCTCTGGCGGCTTTGACACCAGTACGATGACCCTTGTATCTGGATCGCTGGCTAAGAGCGTCAGACCCTGACGAGTTGTGATGGCGCCGATTTCCTGCTTCAGATCGCGGCCGCCGGTGCCAATCGCTTGGCTGACGCCGTGGCCGAGATTATGAATCGCGCTCGATATCGCCTGCATGCCGGTACCCGAGGCGCCGACGATGCCGATTGATCCACGCCGAACCAGATTCGCAAATCCCAGACCGACGCCATCGATGATCGCCGTGCCGCAATCCGGTCCCATTACCAAAAGACCTTTGTCACGGCCTTCGTTCTTGAGAGCCATTTCATCTGCCACCGATACATTATCGCTGAAAAGAAACACGTGTTTTCCAAGGCGCAGCGCATCTCTCGCCACAGACGCTGCATAGCGACCGGGAACGGACACGAGTACGAAGTCAGCTTCTGGCAGCTGTTTGACCGCGGCTTCCAAACTGCGCGGGCGAAACGACTGAACCGTGCTACCGCGTCGCCGAGTGAGTAACTCATCGACCTGGCCGATGGCCGCGTCAGCCGATGAAGCATCCTCGGCCTTGACCACGATCAAGAGATCATCGGAGCCAGCATTTGGTACTGCCGTGAATCCACTGGCTTCCAACAATTCGCAGTTCGCCGGCGTGGCCATGACAACGCCCGCGTCGATAACACCGGGCAGATCGGCAAGAGCTCGCTGCAATTGCATCAGTACCACGGAATCATAATAGGCGCCAGCCCTGATTTCACTCCGATATACAGTCATTTATGTCAACCTAGGCTCAACTCGTAATTCGTGAATGCTGGCTTCGGCTGCTTTGGCCGGTGCTTCATGCTCTGTGAACAAGAGACATCTCTAGTTGAGCCGACCACTCGAGAAGTGCCTCGTCCTCGTACCAACGGCCGGCCACCTGCAAACCCATCGGCAGACCGTTTTCATCGAACCCGACCGGCAGATTCACAGACGGCAGGCCGCTATGCGTCCAGGGAAGGTTCATTGTCGGATCTCCCGTGCTCTCAAGCCCACGGGGAGCCGCTCCTGGCGCTGAAGGACATATCCACAGATCTAGACCGTGCTCATCCATTAACGAAGTTAAATCACGTCGCAATTGTTGCCGGCCGTTCAAGGCTTCTGCCAGTTCGCCAACAGAGATTTCGCGTCCGCGCTCAATGAGTTCGACCGTCGCCTCATGATAGAGATGACCGTATTCCGCATACCAATGGGCATGAACCTGGGCCGCTTCGGCGGCCAAAATCAGTTGATGCCGCGCCACGGTCTCATCAAAGCCGCTCATGGTCGGCACCTTCTTTACGATGTAGCCTCTTTCATCCAAAGCGCGGCAAATATCCTCGAAGTGATCGAGACCATCAGCCGTCGCCTTTTCGAGATACTCGCCCTCTGGCACACCCAATACCGGTTTCATTTCAGCAACCGCCAATTGCCAGTCCGGGCACAATATACTTGCCGCCAATTCGACGCCCGCCACATGGCTGGCAAAAACGCCAATGTGATCTAGAGACGGCGCTAGCGGTATGACGCCCGACCTCGAGATTCGCTCGTAGCTTGGCTTGAAACCGACGATGCCGCAGAACGACGCAGGGCGGACGATCGAGCCGATTGTCTGTGTGCCTGTGGCAATCGGACACAATCCGGCGGCTACGGCGGCCGCTGAACCACTGCTTGAACCACCAGGCGTGTGATCTGGATTATGGGGGTTCCTCGACGGACCTGGGCCGAAGTACGCGAATTCCGTCGTGACCGCCTTGCCCAAAATCAACGCTCCGGCCGACTTCAGGATCGTGACCGCCCTGGCTTCACGACCGGCGAAAGTCTTAGGTGGCAGGTCACTGCCCGCATGGGTATCGAATCCGTCAACGCGGAAGATATCCTTGATGCCGAACGGCAGCCCGAAGAGCGGCGGCCTGCTTAACGGTTTTGGATATTGTTCGACGAGCGCCTGCGCCTCGTATCTTAGACGGTCGAATCGATCGTCTTCAGGGACAAATGCATGGATCTTTGGCTCCATTTCCGCGAAACGAACCTGCAATTCGTCGAGGTAATCGTGAAGTGACAGCTCACCCGAACGCAGAGCGTTTACCAGCGTAAGAATCGGCTGCGCGGCGAATTCGTTCATGCTCCTATATGTCAGTTGCCGCTGCCATTCATCTTTCTGGCCGCCAGCAGCGCAGCCTCGACAATATGCTGGTATCCTGTACAGCGACAAAGGTTACCTGATATCGCTTCCCGAATATCAGACTCGTTCGGATCAGAGTTTTCCGCCAGATATGCCTTTAACGTTAGTAAGAAGCCGGGCGTGCAGAAACCACATTGCAAGCCATGGGCCTCCCAGAATGCCTGCTGCAAGGGATGAAGCGCGTCCAGGTCGTCCCCGCCATCGCTGACCAAACCTTCCACGGTGAGGATCTCATGGCCATCTGCCTGGACGGCGAAGAGGATGCAGGAACGAATCGGCTCACCATCAAATAAAATGGTACAGGCGCCACAAACGCCCTGCTCGCAGCCTACATGCGTGCCTGTCAGCTCCAGTTCATGTCGCAAGAAATCACTGAGCAGCAGGCGCGCTTCAACCTTACGCTCATAACTCTTGCCATTTACAACAACGCTAACCGTGTGACCCTTGACCATCTACTTGCCCCAATAACGACTTCGCTTTGCTCCTGCACATCTCCAGGTCAATCATGACCTACCGCAATGCCGATGTCAACGCCCTTTTTGAGGCCTTTGCCAAAGCCCGTTTTGTCAAAACATGGGCCAGCCGCCGCAGATATGCCGCCGACGCGTGGATGTTGCCTACCGGCTGCAACTCATGCTCTGCCGCCTGAACTGCCGCTTCCTCAAATACCTTTGTGCCCAGTTTCTGACCCGTCAGGATCGCCGCCGCGTCTGTCGCTACGATGGGCACGTCGCCAGCATTAAGATATACCAGCTTGGCTTTACGGCAATTTCCGGCCTCGTCAATTTCGATCCCGACCGCAACGCCGAGCAGCGCGTAATCACCGCGGCGTCGGGCGAACTCGACAAACGCCCAGCCGCTCCGCCTCGGCAGTGGCGGAATAATCACCTCAATCAACAGATCTTCGGGCTGTAATGCCGTCGTGAAGAGGCCTTTGAAGAATTCCGCAGCATCAACTGCTCGTTTGCCAGCCTGGTTTTGGATCACCAGGCGGCCGTCCAACGCCACCAAGATCACCGGCAACTCCGCCGCTGGATCGGCGTGAGCCAGGCTTCCACCGATCGTACCCCGCGTCCTGATCTGCAGATGCGCGATATGGGGCATCGCTTCATGCATGAGCGGCGCCCTTTCGGCCAAAACGGCGCTTTTCTCCAATGCCCTATGCCTTGTGAGGGCGCCGATCCTTAGGCCGCCATCGTCAAATGGCCGTACATAGGCCAAATCGTTCAGGCGATTGATGTCGACCAAAAGTGCCGGCTGAACGAGGCGAAAATTCATTGCCGGCACCAGGCTTTGCCCACCCGCGAGCAGCTTTGCATCGTCGCCGTGCTCGGTCAATTCACCCAGGACAGCCGGCAAAGAATCATGTACTACGTACTCAAATGGCGCTGGCTTCATTCGCTCGATTCCTTTGTCTGGGCAACTGCACTGAGTCCATGCCGCCTATTCAATCTAGCAACGACAGGGTCGATTCATTATCTTGGAATACCAGGCTGTTGTCAACTTGGGGGGCAGCAGTCAATGCGTATTCGGCGAGCAAAATGCCACCGCAGAATCAGCGTAGAACCTGGCGCCGCTTCTACGGTCACCAGTTGTGTATATTCGAGCCTGGAGCCAGCCTGCTGCGAATAGGAACCCATAAATAAGCGTAGATGAACAGGATGATCCAGGCCAGTACTCCCAGCAACGAGATGACTTGACCGACGCGGAAACTAACCGGCCGGAATTCCAATACGATCTCGTGTACTCCGGCCGGAACAAACACGCCGCGGAACAGGATGTCTGTTTGGACAACATCGACCGGCCGGCCGTCAACCGATGCCTGCCAGCCGGGGAAGAATGCCTCTGTGAGCAATAGAAGTCCCGTATCCGAGCTCTCTGACCGCAACTCGAAACGCTCAGCATCGTGGCGCGTGACAGTCACGCTGCCTTGACCGGTGCCCGGCGCCGCCGGTCCGTTTCCTAAGAGTACGGCTGATTGACGAGGATCAAATCCTTCGCCACGCATCATTTCCAGCCCACTCGCGTGATCGGCGACAAATCGCCAATCGTAAACGAGCTGTGCCGGTGGCATTACGTCTTGGTTTTCGTAGATCTTCACGTCGCCAGAATGCACCAAGCGATATTCGCCGGCCACAACTGGCGTGAATGTTTCGTCGCGTGAATCAACCAGCGCCAGAGCGCGGACGAACCAATCCTCGACGCATGATTCGGCCGGCGAATCCATCTGGCAGGCATTCAGCGTCATATCTTCCAGGACGGACGGTACCGGGAGCGTTGCGCGCCACAGGCCCGGCTCAATTGTCGTAGGGGTTAACAACCATTGATCGCCGTGTGTTGACGTCACGCTAAGCTTGCCTGGTGGACCTTCGGCAATTAACCAGATTTCGGTCGCTTCAAACGATGGTACGTGGCCGATGGTCACCGGATCGCCGTTCTGAGCGATTCGCGTCGGGTGCTTCATATCGAAGAGGACATCGTTCCGCCATTCATCGCCAATCTTGTCGGTGATGATGTAGCGCGCGCCAAACAAATCGAGCCAGCGCTCCTCTGGGATAGCATCAAGATGTTCGCGAAGGCGGCCGTCGTTGGTCTCCGCGCCCTCCGGAATGATCAAGCGCATTAGCGTTGCATAGCTACTCAGGGGCAAGATGCCGCCGTCGAAACCATCGACTGACCGGAGCCCGTAAGCCAGAGGCAGATTTGGTCCTAGGATCTCCTTCTGCTTGATGGCAACGGTGTAATCGAACCTTGCCGTCGCACCTAGTTGATCCTCATATATAGTGTCGATTTCAGCCTGATCACCCACGTCGAAAAAGATATCTGAAAGACTCAACAGCCGCCCAGCGCCGGCCTGGCAGCTGGCCGCAGGATCATCGCACTCAACGTCAGCAAGCAAAAGGGAGATTGGCGTTCGTTGATCGAAGTATGCCTCAGGAGTCGTCGGATTGTTGTAGGGCAACATTCTAGTGCCAAGAAAGAGCATTACTACAGCCGCAAACAGGACGGCCCATTTCGCCATTACCGGCTGCCGGCCGCCTCGTATTAGCACGTAAATGAATGCGCTGGCTAGGATCATCTCTCCGATCCAGAAGACGATGGTCATAATTGTAGGTGTCGCGACCGATGCCTCGGCCGGCGTAGGAATACGCGCTGCTATGGCGGCCGAAACAATGCTCCAGGCGATCAGGGCTAATGTGACCGACAAGCCGGCAATCAGCGCCATAGTTTCCCTTTTGGTTATTCTTGCCTTTCCGTCGCGCGTTCTCGTCGACAGAACCTGCCAGCCGGCGGCGGCCAACAGGGCAATCGCCAGGGCGTACAGGACTGACCAGCGGGCCGGCGCTCGAAACAGATCAAATCCTGGTAGGCGGGCCAGCAGATAATACAGTGGGTTATAACGCCCCAGAGCCAATAACAGGCCAACCGCAGCCAGGAGCAGATATGGCCACAATCGCTTCTCTCTCCGAGCGCTGCTTGCCCCGACAAACGCCAGCAATAAAGCTGTGACGGGTAGAGCCAGCACATACTCCGTGAACACCAAATGGTCGTAGGCCGGTAACAACGACTGCCCCAGTAGAAGAGGTTGCAGCGAAAACGATAATACCTCGTTGACCGCAAGCCCACCTTGGCGCAGAGAGTGGCGGCTAAGTTCTAATGTCGGCCACAGTTGGGCGGCCGTCACACAGGCTGAAAGAAACACGCCAAGAAAAACGGGGCCAAGATATGACCAGAGTTGGTGGGCAAAGCGTGCCAACCCGCGGGCTGGTCCTTGCCTCGCTTCATTGCGTTCTCGCTCTCTAACGAATGTCGCCGCCAGCCAGATTGCAACCGCCATCAGGCTGATGAAGACTGTTTGGGTGTGTCCAGTGAGCAGTTGCAGGCTCAGGACCGCCGATAGACCCACGATCACTCTGGCGGCCTGGCGCCCTACCAGGTGCCCAGGCTGCCAGGGGCAAAGCACGACGAAGTACCATGGCAGCCAGGCCATTCCTTGCACCTGATTAATGTGCTCGGCCTGTGCTGTCAGGTAGCCGCCGAGCGAAAACAGAATTGCCGCCAGTAGCGCCGCCGGCCTGTTCAAAGTGAGGCATCGCCGGCCCATCAAGTAAACGCCTGCACCAGCCAGCAGGAGATGAGTCATGATGCTGAAGCTGACCGCATAAGGCGTCGGCAGAGCCAGCCAAAACGGCCAATTGAGAGGATAGAGGAAACCGACCTGGCTATTGGCCAGGAAAGGAACACCCATGAACAAACTCGGATTCCACAATGGCACCCTACCGGCCTTCAGCGCTTCGGCCGCCGCCTCCCAATACGGGTAGAAATAAAGCAGCGTGTCCCCGCGGGCCAGGATTAGGCTGCTGGCCGCCAGGCGATTAAAGAAGACGGCGATGAGTAGGCCAAGCAACAGCAAGATTGCAATGCCGGTGGCGACGGTCCGACCTCTTCGTAGCTTCTCGAAAGGATCAGAGTCAGTCATGGTCTATCATCGGAAGGACAATTTATCGCCCCTGCACACGGTAAAGATTCATGCCTGGCTCATCTCCCTGGCCACCGGCCAGTTCGACATGCTGCAGGTCAAACTGAGCGCTGCTCAGCGCCCGGACTACCGGAAGGGCCTGGGCTGAGTCTGGCAAAACGATGTAACGCGGATTACCATCCATCCCAAAGACCTGCAACTCTTCAACCAGAGCGGCCGGATTGGGAAACCAGCTGACGAATACCTTCTTATCAAAAAGATGATAACGCCATTGCCAACTATACCAGTGATCATATAACACCGTACCGTACGGCGCGTCCTCTAGGGCCACGCCGATTTCGGCCGCTCCTTGATCGGCAGCCCGTCGCGCGCCGATGGGCAGATTGCCGTTGTAGGCGTCGGCTACGCCTGCTGCCTGAAATGCTATCAAGATTAGCGGTATGAGAAAAACCAAGTGCTGCGTCTTTAACGGTAGCTCGACGTATTCGGAAATCGTCGGCCACACATAGCTAACTACACGCCATACGAAACGGGCCATGACGAGGCCTAATAGAGGCAAAATCGGCAACACGTAACGATCCCATATTGGCACGGCGACGAACCAATGAAGCAGGAAGTAGGCAAACACGAACAATACGAGTAGCCGGTCCAGGGCGGCCGGGCGATCGTGCTGCTCGATCAATAAGGCGATAAATGGAGGTATGGCCAGCAACAGCATAAACTCCAGCACCGCGGACTCTAGTACGTGCGACCACTGTCCAGCCCAGGCCTCCAGTCTTGGCCACAGTTCCCAAGACCAAGCCAAGCGGAAGCCACCGTAGGACTGCAATTGGTTCTCCAAGAGGCTGAGTTGGCCGCCGCGCGCCAGATCCCAAGCTAGAAGCAAGCCTAGCATTGGCAGGAATCCTGTCAGCCAGCGAAGCCACTCGCTTTTTCGCCACCCGTTTGCCTGTGCCAGCCCTAGGATCAGCGGCGCAAACAGCCATGCCTGGTACTTGCTGGCGATTGCCAGTCCAAATAACACGCCGGCCAGCAGCGCCGTGCGACCTTGTCGCTCACTT
>CP070688.1:2714878-2720769 GCA_020353135.1 Chloroflexota bacterium | reverse complement strand
GGTTCCGGCTCGACAGTGGGCCCGATCTGGCGCAGTTCGCGTCCGGTCCAGTCCTGCTCGATTTGGCGTTCGCCTTTCTGGCCGGCAAGCTCGATTTCCATTGACGATTCCAGTACGGCCCAACCAACGCGGTCATCGCGCTCATAGCCCAGGTCTTGCCAATTCTCGTTGGGAATAGGACCCATATAACCGATAAGGTGGGACGTCGTTTCGTCGCTAGGGTAACTCCGTATGGGTTCCTCGATGACCCTGACGCCAGGCAAGAAAATACTTTCCTGTTCGATGCGATAAGCTAGTGTGATTGGGATATTGGCCTTAATTGGCGCGGGCAAGTAAGGCGCGAAACTGAAGGTATCGACGATGCCTTCGATGCTATCAGGCAGTTCAGGCACGACGCCGCTTTCGTCCAGGGTCTCTTCCACAGGCACGCCGTACAATTCTGAGAGGCGACTGTACATGCTGACCAGGGCCGGGTCGGCCGCCGCCAGCAACTCCTGCCGTTGTAGCGTATTAGTAACAGGCACGCCGGTCAAAACTGACAAACGCTCGAAAATGGCCTGCCGTTCGGCCGCATCGTTCGGCAAGAAGGCCGGGGTGATGGTGACGTTGAAGCTGGGTTCATTGACGGCCAGCGGCCGACCCGCGCGATCAAACATGACGCCGCGCGGCGGATCGATGGTCAATCGCGCCAGCTGGTTCTCTTCGGCCAGCGTCAGGAGTTCGTCACCCCGCGTCTGTTGCAGCCAGTAAACGCGATAGACCAGCAGGATCATGACGACGACGATTATCGCCCGTAGCAAGAGCAACCGGCCACCCATGCCGGTATCGTCTTCGGGCGCCTCATAATCCTCTACGCGATCCCAACCAATTCGAGACATAATTAGATTTTAGTGACCATGGGGCCCACGGTCGCGCCTCGACCGGCTTTCTCACCCAACGCACAGCGTACGCTTAACGGCCGATCAGATTTCCACCCGGCGCCGGCCATAGGTCCGATGTAATGTATTGACGGCCCAGTAGAATGGAATCACCAGTAAGGCATGGATAATGGCCGATTGAAGGATAAAGCGTAAGATCGGGGCTGTTAGCCCATAACCACGCCCAATATCGTTCAAAACGCTGTTGCGCCCGCCGCCTGGCCGCAGGTCGGCGATGCCCAGAAACGCCTGACCGCCGATGATGAATGGCATGATAAGCCGGAGAAACAGCAGGTAAATCAGCCAAAATGCGATGGTGGCCAGGGCAGTCAGTAGGGCCGGAATCAGAACTTGACTCTTGGGCAGGTGGCGCTGCAAGAACGTAACCAGGGCAACGGACAGCATCAGCGATAACGAAGTGACGCCAAGCGGCGCCGCAGAGATGAGATCGACAAAAATACCGCCGATGAAAGCCAGGATCAGGCCTTCGCGCATACCGCGCAAAAGGCTCCAGGCAACTACCATGACCAGCCACAATCCTGGTGCGACGCCAAACACGGGGAAAGCTGGCAGCACGGTGGCCTGGATGATAGCCAGCAGAGCGACCAACGGGATGGCCAGATAAAGGCCCGGGCTCATGGTGTCGTGCCTAGATCGTCCGGCAGCGTGTCGAAGATGCTGGTGTCGATGGTTCGAAAATCGGTGATCACAAAAACCATTTCAAGTGAGCCGAAATCGACGGCCGGTTGAATTATCGCCCGCTGGAACAGATCAGCCTCTTGCCGCTCGACAGCTGTTACCCGACCAATAACCATGTCTTCGGGAAACTTGCCACCCAGGCCCGAGGTCAGCACCGTTTCGCCGATCTCCAACTGGGCTTCCAGGTCAATCCAGTCCATGGTCATCGCGCCGCCGAGACCTCCGCCGCGCACGATACCTGTGGCCCGGGACGTGCCCAACCTGGCCGGGATGCTGCTGATATTATCGGTAATCAGGATGACCATGGCCGCATGATCGGTCGTACGGTAGACCTGCCCGACCAGACCTCGGGCGCTTTCAACCGGCATTCCGACAAAAACGCCGTCAGCAGAACCCTGATCGAGGATGATGCTTCGAAAGAGTGGGCTAGTGTCTTTGCCTATGACTGAAGCCGTTTGACGGCGAAACTGAGGCGTCTCGCGGGCTCGATTGAAGAGGTCTTGCAGCAATTGGTATTCGCCCTGAATCTCGCGCAGCTGCTCATTCTCCCTTTGCAGCATCTCAACCTGGACCTGCAGTTGTTCGATTTGGGCTTGGGCTTCTTGCATTTCTTCTGGCCCAGCCAGCGCATCGGTCACCGTCTTAGTTCTGGCTGTGGTCCAACCCATGATCGAGGCGATGGGATCTTCAAGGAAATTGAGCGCCCCGTCCAGGCCACCCGTGCTGTCAAGAACCAACAAGACGATGGTCAAAACGATCAAAACGACGAAAGTCGCCCAGCGAATTCGCTCCCTTGTTTCGTCTAGGTTCATGACAGGTCAATCGTATGGGCGTATGCGGTTTCCGGCCGGCGTTTGCGACGTCGCCGCGGTATGTGGCTCAGTGGTGCGTGCTGCCGCGGTCGAGGCCGACCAACACGCGGCGATAGTTGTCTAAGTCCTCGAGTACCCGGCCGGCGCCGCGGGCAACGCAGGTCATCGAGTCTTCGGCAACCCAGACGCGCATCTTCACGACATCTTCTATCCGTTCTGCCAGGCCGCGGATCTGAGCCCCGCCTCCTGCGAGGCAAACGCCAACTTCCATCAGGTCAGCTACCAGCTCTGGCGGGGTTTCGTCTAGCGCGTCACGTACGGTGTCGACGATGATGTTTACTGAAGGAGCCATCGCTTCGCGTAATTCGATGCTGCTGATCTCAACCGCTTGAGGCAATCCGTTGATAAGGTTGCGGCCGCGCAGAGTCATGGTTTGTTCTTCGGGCATAGGGAAGGCAGATCCGGCGCCAATCTTCACTCGTTCGCCCATGCGCTCGCCGATCAATAAGCTGTATTTGCTGCGCGCATATTGGACGATGTCTTCATCCATCTCGTCACCGGCGACGCGGATGGAGCGGCTCACGACGATGCCGCCCATGGCAAACACCGCTACTTCCGTGGTGCCGCCACCGATATCGACGATCATACTGCCTCGAGTCTCGATAATGGGCAGACCAGCCCCAATAGCGGCCGCCATCGGTTCTTCAATTAAATAAGCCTCGCGAGCCCCGGCCGAGATGGTGGCATCGTAAACGGCCCGCTTTTCGACTTCGGTCACGCCGCTGGGAACGCCGACAACTACTCTCGGCCGCGGAAAAGGCACGATCATCTGCTCGTGGGCCTTGTCGATGAAATACTTCAGCATCGCTTCGGTGATCTCGAATTCAGAGATGACGCCGTCTCTAAGGGGCCGGATGGCGACGATGTCGGCCGGCGTGCGGCCGACCATTTCCCGCGCCTCTGCGCCTATGGCCAGTGGCCGGCGAGTGCGCTTGTTGATAGCCACCCAAGATGGCTCGTTAATGACGATACCCCGGTCGCGTATGCTAACCAACGTGTTGGCGGTGCCAAGATCGATGCCAATGTCGAGCGATAGGAGACCCAGTACCCAGTCAAGCGGTCGTAACAATTCGTAATACCTTCTCGTGTATTGAAGCTAAGTTGGCTACGTAAGCCAAACGCATTGATTATACCACAAGGGTAATGCCCTGCACGGTGGGCGCGTCGACGTTCGGGCGGCCGATTGGCGTGTAAAACGGAGCGCGCTGGAGGAGAAGAGGAGTCGAGAGACGCGGTCGCAGTTAGCGAGGAATACGGCGCAGGGCGCATGCGTGCTCCCATGAGAGCCAGATAAGCGGGCGCCGGCCCCAACCCACAGATGCCGAGCATCAAGGCCGATACCCTTGCCTGGCAGCAGGCATGAGAAGTAATATGATGGTAGCAGTAATCGGCGGCGGTTGAAATACGTGCTGTTGCGTGCAGGTAATAGTCGCCGATCGCCCGGCAGCCGGGAAGGCTGATTTAAGAGGCGTGGCCGCAGGAAGGCGATAAACATGGCACGACAGGCGCTATTTGAGGGTTTGGTTTACGATGAGCGGGAGTTATTGGTAGAAACGGACACCATTGGCTCTGACGCCGTGTATGTGATCGACGACAATGGCTTCAGGCGCCATATTGACGCAGAAGTGGTCGATCGCCAGGTCTTGGGCCTGTTTCTTGAACAGCTGCAGGATAACAAGGAGTTGGCTGTCGAGCAGGCGCTCAAGTTTCTCGGCCGGGACGATCTTTTCACCAAGGCGGCCATCGACGCTTCGATGCGCAACGTCGACATGGATCAGATTATCGCCCAAGGCATTCCGGAGCAGGCTCGAAATATGATGGGCATGTTGGGATTCAGGATCATCATCGATCTGCACGGCGAAGTGCTTCGCCTGGATCAGCCAACGGCGCCTGAAGATTTCGACCGCTAGTAGGCTCCACTGCCAGAGAGGGCTCGGGGGATCGTCTGCAGCAAGATACGCGTGTCCATCGCCAACGACCAGTTTTCGATATAGTAAATGTCGAGCAGGCATTGCTCGTCAAATGTGAGATCGGATCGGCCGCTAACCTGCCACAGGCCAGTGATGCCGCCTTTCACCGCCAGCCGCTGCATGTGCCACGATTGGTACTGGGTGACTTCTTCGGCCAACGGTGGACGAGGTCCGACCAGGCTCATATCTCCTATCAAGACGTTGTATAGCTGAGGTACTTCGTCGAGGCTAAAGCGGCGGATGAACCGGCCGACTTGAGTTAGGCGAGGGTCGTCACGCATCTTGAAAATCGGGCCGTCGGCCTCGTTATAGGCTTTTAGCGCTTCCTTCTGGTCATCCGCGTTGAGCACCATGGACCGGAACTTGGCCATTTTGAAGGGCCGGCCCTGATAACCAACCCGTTCCTGGAAGAAGAAGGCCGGCCCGGGCGACTCAAGCTTGATGGCCAAGGCAGTGACGATGGTGATCAGCAAGGCCGGAATGGTCAAGATGAGCACGATCAGCAGGTCCAGCACACGCTTAAGCGACATGCCGACTGTGCTGATGCGTACTTCCCGGGTGCTCAACATGGGGATGCCGGCCATGTTGCTGAAATCGACCCGATTTAGACTGAGCTGGAACAGGTCAGGCACCACTCTGGCTATCGCGCCATGTTGTTGACAGGTGCCTAGCAGCTCCTCAATCTGTTGCTGATGATGGCCCGGCAAGGCGATGAAGACCGTTCGCACATCGGTCGATTGATTGAGAATCGTGTCCAGATCGCGCCACGTGCCCAGACGCGGAATCCGGCCGGAGCCTACGCTATTTGGCGATGTCGACTCGTCCAGGTAGCCGATCGCTTTGAATCCCAAGTCCGGCCGAGCCAGCAAAGTGCGAATGACACTGCGTCCCGCTTCTCCTGAGCCGACGATCACCGTCTTGTCCGCGCCAATTCCGCGTTGGTACAAAAGTTCCAGGATCACACGTCGCAGCATGCGGGCAATAGCGATGAACAGGACGATGAAGACCAGGGCCCAGACCAGCAGCAAACGGGAGAAGGCCAGTGGTCGAAAGAAGAAAGTAAAGGCCATCATCAAGGCGATGCCGGTCGCGGTGGCATAGCCAACTCTGGATATTTCGTCAATCCAAAATTCACCTCTACGGCGAGACCAAACCCGGTTCTGGGAAAAGGTAATGACCAACAAGAGAGTTAGCAGCGCCTGTTGGCCAAGATATGCGCTGTAGGGCACGATTATGGTCGTTGGCAAAAGCCACTGAAATTCATAGCGGGCGACGTAGGCAAAGGCGAAGCCAAGGCTGATCAACAGTAAATCGGTAATAATGGTGAGGTTGCGCACGGCGCGCCGGCCAAGTCGATCGCTCATGATCCGGTCAGGGCTCTGCGATAAACCGCTATCATCTCGTCTGCGGCCCGTTGCCAGGAGAAGCGCTTC
>CP070688.1:2704778-2714778 GCA_020353135.1 Chloroflexota bacterium | reverse complement strand
GCCCTGTGCCGGCGCGAAGGCTGCCTGCCGGATACGGATACCATCCAACCGCCCAGGACCCTGGTCGTCGACTTAAAGCCGCCAGAAGAAGAAATCCTGGCCCGGATGAAGCAAAAGACACGCTACAACATCCGGCTGTCGGCCAAAAAGGGCGTGACGGTCCGCCAGGGAACGGCCGAAGATATCCCCATTTTCAACCAGTTAATTCGGGTCACCGGAGCGCGCAATACATTTGGGGTGCACGAGCCGCGCTACTACCAGGCGGCCTTCGAACTCTTCTCGCCTGATGGCGTATCACTGTGGATAGCCGAGTATGAAAGCAATCCGCTGGCGGCGATCATGGTCTTCCTGACCGGCGACCGGGCGGCCTATCTCTACGGTGCATCCGGCGATGAAGAGCGCCAGCGCATGCCAACCTACGCCGTGCAATGGGCGGCCATGCGCTGGGCCAAGGCCCGGGGCTGCAGCGCTTACGACCTTTGGGGCGTGCCCGACTATTCCGTGGAGAGACTGGAGGCTGGCTTCCGCGGCCGCAATGATGGGCTGTGGGGCGTCTATCGCTTCAAACGTGGTTTCGGCGGCCGGCTGCAGCGAACCGTGGGGACGGCCGATCGGGTCTACAACAAGACTGTGTACCGCCTTTACCAGTGGCGACGCAATCGGTGACGCGCGGCCGGGCGATGATTTATGGGGCGAGAGATCACGACCTGACTCAGCAACTGTCATGACTAGCGTCGAAGAGAAATACCGGAACAGCATTTTCCGGCCGCAAGCCGATTCAGGCGTCTGGCGTTCGGCGTTGCGAAACTTGCCGAATCCGCACCCGTTGCAGAGCTGGGCCTGGGGTCAATTCAAGACACGTTGGGGCTGGTCGGCGACGCCATTGCTGCTGCACGTTCACGATCGGCTCGATGGTCAGGAGCCTTTGGCCGCGGCCATGCTGCTCAAACGCCAGATTCCGCGGTCTCCATTTTCTGTCCTATACGTTCCGAAAGGCCCTGTTCTAGATTATGGCGATGGCGCGCTGCGCCGCGTTGCGCTGGCCCAATTGGAGCAAATCGCCCGGCTTGAAAAGGCAATTTTTGTCAAGATCGATCCTGACGTCGTTCGGAGTTGGGGAGTGGAAGATGAGCGACGCTCTCCCACAGGCGCCAAATTCGTGTCCGAATTGAAGCAGCGCGGCTGGCGATTCTCTGATGACCAGATCCAATTTCGAAATACCGTCGAATTGGACTTGACTCGATCGGAAGACGATCTGCTGGCGGCGATGAAACAGAAGACTCGTTACAATATCCGCCTGGCCGGCCGAAAAGAGGTGACTGTTCGCCAGGCAACAGATGAAGATTTGGACCTCATCGCCGCTATGTACCAGACGACGGCCGCCCGTGATGGATTCGCCGTCCGGCCGGTCGAATACTACCTGGATGCCTGGCGAACGCTTTACGCGGCCGGCTTGGCCCAGCCCCTGGTGGCCGAGCTCCAGGGCCAGCCGCTGGCGGCGGTGATCGTGGTGCGCTACGGTCGGCGGGCGATTTACATGTACGGCGCGTCGACGGACTTGGAGAGACGGCGCATGCCTAACTATTTGTTACAATGGCAGGCGATTCGCTGGGCCAAAGACCAGGGCTGCGAGGTCTACGATTTTTGGGGCGCACCGGACGATTTTGTTGAATCGGATCCCTTGTGGGGCGTCTGGCGTTTCAAAGCCGGCTTCAAGGGCCAGGTGGTGCGCCACATTGGCGCCTGGGACTATCCAAACCGGCCGTTTTGGTACTGGGTTTACATGGTGGTAATACCCCGCTACCTCGACTATCTTCGGGGCCGTAGTGCCGGGCAAGGCTGACGGTTGAAAGCTGCTTCCCAAGGAGGACATTGTGAGTAAAACGGTTATTGTCTTGGAGGGAGACCAGACCGGTCAAGAACTATTGGAAGAAGCGCTGCGGGTCATCGACCCGGCCGTCATCGACATCGACCTGACATTCGAGCGTTTCGATCTCAGCCTGGAGAATAGGCGCGCTACTCAAAATCGAGTCGTCCACGAGGCGGCCAAGGCGATGCTGACCGACGGGCTTGGGCTGAAGGCGGCCACCATCACGCCCGAGATAAAGGGCGGAGTCGGCAGCCCTAATCGTATTCTGCGCGAGGAGATCGGCGCCGAGGTTATTCTGCGCACCGGCCGGCGCATTCCGGGCGTCCGGCCGATCGCCGGCGTCTATTCGCCGATCAGCGTGGTGCGCATGGCCATTGAGGATGCCTACGGGGCCAAGGAGTGGCGCGAGGGCGAAGAAGGAGCGCCAGACGAGGTGGCCTACCGGACGGAGAAGATCACCCGCCGCATATGCCGGGCCGTCGCCGAATATGCCTTTCAACATGCCCGCTATACCCGGGCCCGGGTGTTTGGCGGGCCGAAGTTCACCGTCAGCCCGGTGTACGAAGGCATGTTCAAAGAAGAGTTGGATGCCGCGGCCGAGCGTTATCCCGACGTTCGTTACGAGCCCCAACTCATCGACGCGACCTTTGCCCTGCTGCTGGCGACTACCGGCGATCCGCTGGTCATCCCCAGCCTGAACCGGGACGGCGATTTACTGTCTGACATGGTTTTACAAATGTTTGGCTCCATCGCCGGATCGGAGTCAATGGTGATTTCGCTGGACGATGAGGGCAACGTAGCCTGTGTCATGGCCGAAGCGCCCCACGGCACGGCGCCGACCCTCGAAGGTAGGAACGTGGCCAATCCTATGGCCATGATCCTGGCCGCGGCCGGCTTGCTGACCCACGTTGGCCAGCGCGAAGCCGATCGGGCCAGCCGGGCCATTTACGAATCGACTCTGGAAGCGGTCTACGACGGCATCCGCACAGCCGATCTTGGCGGCACGGCTAAGACCGACGAGTTTGCCAACGAAGTCATTCGCCGGGTGAAGACCAAGCTGGAAGTCTGGGCCGCGCTGTCATAGTCGCCGGCCGGTGGCATATAGCGCGGGATTGCATCCCACACCAGTCTACAAGACCCGGCTGCATGGCAGCTGGCAGTTTGCAGCGCGGAATTGCATTCTGAACCGGTTTACAAAACCGGGCTACTAGGCGGCCAGCGTATCCAAACCTAGTTTCTCTGAAGGGTCGTGACGGCCGGCAGGCTGTGCAGCATCAAGATGCCCAGCGGCAGCCCGATGATCGTAATGCACAGCAGCCAGGCTACGGCCGCCCACAGAAGACTCAGCCACCAGCCGACGAACACGAAGTAGACCGCTCGCACCAACCAGGGCGCCTGCCCGGCCGGGACGTAACGCGTCTTTCCCGTGGCCAAATCGGTCTCCCACTGGCCAGACTTAGCCTTCAGCGTGAGAACTTGCGGAACGCGGTTGATCATCCACAAGCCTAACGGCAGGCCGATGATAGTCATGTTTAGCGCCCAGGCGATCAAAATCCAGGCGCCGGTAAGTTCCCAACCCAGGACAAAGAACCATATCACTCGTAGGATGAATGGCAATTGTCGCACTGGCTGTCTGATATTCGTCTTAACCGCAGTTGTCGTCATTTCTTGTCTTTGATCCCTTGTCAATATTTCCCAAACACCCGAGCGAACCGTCGACCCGGGTTGGGCTGATTATCTCACCTCACTATTCAACTACGTCAAGAATGGGCCGGGAGTTGCGGAGCCGTCAGGTTCTTACGCTTTGCAAATATCAGGAGCCTGGCATTTGGGGTCGCCGGGCGAGCCGCTTCAGAAGAATCTCTCTCCTCCGCTCGCGTTAGCAGATCTAATTCAAATCGGCTTGCCTGTCAGAGGCTGACCGGCGACCGTGAACGGTTATCAAGGTGATTTCGGGCGGCGCCAGAAAGCGGACGCGCGGCGCGCTCAAGCCTTCCAGTCCAACGCCGCGGCTCACGTACATGTGGGTCCGACCTTCTTGATAAAGCCCCATTTCGTAGCGTTTCCCCAATTGGGAGCTGGTCAATACGGCTCCGATGATCGGCAAGCGCACTTGCCCGCCATGGGTATGGCCGCACAGGTAGAGGTCAATATCGTGCGCGGCCGCCTCGGGCATCAGGTCGGGCGCGTGATACATTAAGACGCTGGGCATGCCGTTTGGCGAGGTGGACATTAGCCGGTCCAGCGCCATGGCATCGGTGGCCAGGTGGTGACTGCAATCTAAGCCCAGCAAGACCAAGCGGCGGCCGCCATCCAGCTCGACCAGCCGACTTTCGTTGACCAATAGAAGAACTGGCAAATCATCGAACAAGGGCGGGATCACATTCCGCTGATCAACTGGCGGGCTGCCCAGGGTCGCATAGACGCCATAAGGGGCCGATATTTGGGCCAGCAAATGTCTGACGTCGTCCTGGGCCTGGTGATCGCGGACATAGGACAGATTCAGATAATCGCCGGTGATCAAGATGATGTCGACCTCAACATCCTTTAGCATCGCCAATAGCTGCTCTTCGCGACGAGTCAGGCGCTCTACGTGCAGGTCGCTGATGTGCAGGATCCTGATCGGTTCGTCCTCGGCCGCCAGGCGGTCCGTCTCCACGGTAAGGTATGTCAATCCCAGGCGGAAAGGTTCGACGAGCGTTCCATAGACCAGGGTGGCCGATCCCAGTAGTTGCAAGCCTAACAGGGCCGAAAATCCCCAAAACGGCCCCAGCAAGACGGCGATCAGGCTGCAGGCAAGGGCTACCGTCGTTCGCGGAATGGTCAAAGCAAATAACTGGGACTGCCAGGGCCCATAGGAGACGCCCCGCCGCGGCAGGCTTCGCAAGAGCAGTGCGTCGGCGAAGAAGAATAGAGCCAACAAACCGGCCGCCAGCAGCCCTAACCCAAACTGGCTGGAGATCGCTGTCCAGGCCAGAACGACGGCCGCCAGTGGAATTAAGAGTGCCAGGAGTACTTGCCAAGCTGGCCAATCGGCCGGACCGTGGAAGAGCACCAACATCCGGTGCAGACCGCTCTTGACAAGGACATCTTCTGGCGGATACTCACTTTGTTTCAGCTGGTTCGTCAAGGATTAACCTCATGTCGCACTAGGACTTGACTCCAATTATAAGTCCGGCGCGGCGGGTACCAAATAGCCCGATCGTCCAGCGGCCGGCTCTCTGCGCGCATTTATTTCGTAGCCCGGACGAACGTCCGATGACGAGCGTACGGTAAGGATGGGTCTCGTGAAACCGAATTTTCCTGATCGCGCTAATCTAGCCCATTTACCGACGCGCATTGAGCGCATGGACCGCCTGTCGTCTCACCTGGGCGGCCCGCAGCTCCTTGTAAAGCGCGATGACCAGACCGGCCTGGCGCTAGGCGGGAACAAGGTCCGCAAATTGGAATTCCTGGTGGCCGATGCCATGGCTCAAGGAAAGGATCACCTGATCACGACCGGCGGCCCGCAGAGCAACCATTGCCGCCAAACGGCGGCCGCCGCTGCTCAGAACGGCCTGGGCTGTTCGCTGGTGCTGCGCGGCCAGGCGCCGCAAGAATTGGGCGGTAATCTGCTCCTGGATCGGCTCTTGGGCAGCGAGCTGTGTTGGGCGGGTGATCGACCCCCTGAAAAGGTCATGGCCGAGACGGCCGAAGCGCTGGAGGCCGCCGGCCGCCGGCCGTACATCGTGCTCAAGGGCGGTTCCAATGCCGTGGGCGCCACCGGCTACGTGCTGGCCATGAAAGAGGCGATCGACCAATTGGCGGAGGCTGAAGAGTCGGTCGACGTGATGGTCGTGGCCAGCAGCAGCGCTGGCACCCAGGCCGGCATGGTCCTGGGCGCCCACGTCTATGGCTTTCGCGGGCGTATCTTGGGTATCAGCATCGACGTTCCCGAGCTGGAACTGAAAGCGCTGGTCACTGATCTGGCCGAGTCGACGGCCGAATTCCTGGGCCTGGACCGGCCGTCGCTGGTAGATCGGGTCGAGGTTAACGCCGACTATCTGGGCGGTGGTTATGGCGTCCTGGGAGACCTCGAGCGAGGGGCCATCGATCTTGTCGGCCGCCTGGAAGGCATCGCCCTCGATCCGGTTTACACTGGCCGGGCAATGGGTGGTCTACTGGATTTGATCGCCAGGGGTATGTTCCAGCCCAGTGAGCGCATCCTATTCTGGCATACCGGCGGCGCGCCGGCCCTCTTCGCGTACGGCGAGAACCTGTTTTTGTGATCTGCCTGGCCTGGTAGTTTATGCCCGGCGGCCTTTAGCCCTCGTTGACTATTATCGTCCCTAAGGGAACGGCGTCAGTAGATCCCTCGGAAGTTTCAACCATGAGCCGGGCGGCCGGATCGGCCAATTCGTAAAGACCCAGCAACAGCGTATATTCTTCGCTGGGCGTCCCGGGCGGGACCAACAAACCGTGATTGTCGACGATCGTTTTGCCCGGTTGCCAGGTGGTGGTCAAGGCCAGCCCGCCTCCCGGTTCGCTATCCCGTTGGGCGACGATCCGCCCTTGGCTGTCGACCAAGTGCAAAAATACCTTGTATCGCTCAGATAGCGGCCGGTCGCTTTGCCAAGAGAGGGCGACCTGTACGATGTCGCCGGCCGGCAACTCGGTCGTGCTGAGAGTGAAGCTCGCCAACTGGATGGCGTCGGCCCACCTCAGGTCAGGCGCCTCGACCAACTTCCCGGCCGGTTCGCCGGCCACGGCGTAGGTGACAAAGCGCACGTCGCCGACCCATTCCTCGCGAGCCTTGAAGGCGTTGGCGTCTAGCCATCGCTCGACCAAGCGCTGGGGATCGCGCTGGCCTTCGCCCCAGAAAATCGCATAGATTCGGCCATGATTGGCGATGATATCGCTCAATTCATCGTCGATGATCGCAGGGTCGGGGTAGCCGCGCGGAATTGGGAAAACGGGCGCGCCATCCTGATGGTAGTAAGTGAAGACCTCCCACTGGTTGGCCGCGTTGAGCACCACGGCCGCGTTAGGATGGGCTTCGACCGCGACTTGGGCGGCCATGGCCCGGTAGTCGGCCCGGGCGTAATTGGGTTCATAGTACATGTTGCGCAGCGCCTGGTATGAGCCCCAGACGATCGGAAGGGCCAGAATGATGACCACCAGTCGTCGCATAATCTTGCCGACCGATGGACCTGTATCCACTATGGAAGATTTTTCCGGAACGCCGTCATGCCAGCCCCACCACCAACCGGCGCCAGCCAACAGGCACAGGGGCGGGATGATCACCAGCATGAATTTGAAAAAAGCTGGCTGCGTAGCGCCGATCAGCCACATCGTCAGCAGTGGGACGAAGGCCATCGAGAGTAGCGTGGTCGTGTAGCGCAACCCGGATCGCTTGACAGTTCGGCCGAAATAAGCGCCGGTCGCTGCCAACAGGAAAAAGGCCAGCAATGTGATGACCGAAGCTTCAGGAGATCCGGTTGGGCCAGCCGTCAGCCAGGTTGCGCTATCTTCTAGAAAGACGCCGGGCGCGGGCCGGCTGCCTTCGCGTCCACCGGTTTGCCTGAAGAAGATCGGAAGCCAGGGCACGTACAGCAAAAGAGTCGTCAGCATCATGAGCAGCCAGGCCCGCGCTTCGGGCCACAGCCGCTTCTTGCCAGAGCGCGTTTGGTCATAGAGCCAGATGCCGAAGACCATATTCTGGGCGAAAAGAACGGCCGGATAGAAGTAGTGGGTGTAAAGGCCGGCCGCCGTCACGACCACAAAGGCGATGGCCGGGCCAAACCGTCGCGACTTATGGCCCAAGAAGTGCACAAGCAACAGGGTAGAAATCAGCGCCAGAAAGGCCAGTAACTCGTACATGCGGGCTTCCTGGCTGTAGTAGATGAGGGCCGGATTCACGGCCGCCACAAAAGCGCCGGCGATCGCTGCGCCGTGGCCGATTGGCCCAGCCAACTGGCGACCCAGGCTGTAAACGGCGGCCACGAGACCGACGCCCAAAAAGGCCGAAAGCGCCCGCAGGCCAAACTCTGTCTCACTTACCACCTCTCGCCAGCCGCGCAGAAGCACGTAGTAGAGCGGCGGATGGATGTCGCTAGCCGTACCCTCGACGATCAGGGCCAACGATCGTTCGCTCAACCTGGCGCTGTTGCCCTCGTCGTTCCAAAAAGATTGGACTTCCAGAAGGTGAAAACGCAGGGCGGCCGCCAGCAAGAGAAGAACGACCATGGCTGCTGTGGCGTAACGTCGCTCCGTCAGCCGGCTCATGTTGGGCTGGGCGAAAGGAAGCGGAGCAGCAAGAAGAACAGGATGGCGCCGCTGACCAGGGCCAGGGCCGGCCTCAGCGACTGCCAGGCGCCGGCAAGACCAGTCTGGCTCTCCACTTGCCGGGCATCGGATCCAGAGGCGTAGTCGGCCAATTCGCCCCAGGCCGGCGTCTGCGTGAAGTCGGGTTCCAGCAGACGGAAGTAATACCAGGGCTGGTCGATCTCCGCGTCGGAGGCGCGCTTGAAGAACCAATAATTGATCACCCCGACCCAGGGCCAGTCTGCCTGGGCGCGCTGGTAAGCCTCAACGGCGTAGCGGCCCTGTTGTTCGGCATTGACCCGGCCATATGGATCGGCCATCCCCGCGGGCACGGTGTTCCATCCAGCTTCGCTGATCCATATCGGCTTGGCTGCATCACCATTCTGGACCATGACGTCGCGCAGCAGCATGGCGTGCGGATAATTGATGACGGTAGGCCGCAGGCGCTGGTCTGTCGGACCAGACCACAATCCGTAGCCCTGGGCCGACAAGATATCGAAACACTCCCCGGCTCCGGCCGCGTACATGCGCTGTAAGAAGATCAGATCGTTGAGATCGCGGCCGTCTAGGGCGATGGTTGGCGATAAGGCCCCAGCCAAGATGATCGCATCGGGATTGGCTTCCTTAGCCCGCTCGTAGCCGGTGCACAACAGCTCGGCGAAGGCTTCTGGATCGACCAGTTGCTCACCCCATTCCGGATAGATATTCGGTTCGTTCCAGAGCTGGAAGTAAGTAATCCGGCCGCGGTAACGCTCGACAACCGCATCGACAAAATCGCCGTAGTCGTCAAAGTCGTCAGGCGGCGCATGGGTACCTATCGTATCAGTCATAACCCGCGACCAGGCCGGCGGGTTATCCAGGCGGGCGATAATTTCGATATTGTTCTGTTCGGCCAGATCGACGATGTTGTCATACTTGGCCCAGGCGTCCACGCCGGCCGGATCGTTTCGCCGGTCCACAAAATCGTCCTTGCCGTGGACTTCGATGTCTTCCCAAGCGAACTGCTGGCGGATGAAGCCGAATCCGGCCTCGTTCAACATGCTGAGGCTCTCTTCCCTGACCTCGGGCAGTACTTCCTGCTGCAGGAAGGTGTTCATGCCGTATGGTCTGACGTCCGCATGGGCGACTTGGGCGCCCGGCGCCAGATCGGGCTGGGGACGGATGGCCGTATATATCCAATGCACGACGCCGCGCAGCTGCCCTGGCAGCGCTTCTTCGCCCGTCAAATCGTACAGGGAAGAGGCGTCGGGCCATAGGGCAATCAGCAGCATTATCGCAGCTAGAGACCCGATCAAAACAAGGGACACTCTCGACTTGCCAGACATGGCTCGCAATTATACCTCACCCCGATGACCCGGCGTCTTATGCGCGGCTAATTTCAACTCTCCGTCTAGTATACGCTGGCCGGTGGCCGCTTTGTGAGGCCATTCTAACTATGATAAACTTTCGCTAGTTGCGGGTAATCGCCGACCGGGTGTGTTCCGGCGCGATTCTATCGTGTTGTCAGGAACGAGGAGATCATGCTCACAACCGTCGAAAAAGTCCTCTTCTTTGTTTTGGCCGTTATCGCTCTCTATGCCGCCTATGTGACTTTCGGCCGGATGATCCGGACGATCCTGCGCGGCCAGGGCCAGATCACCATCGATTCTAAAGGTCGTTTCGTCGTCGACTCTTTGATAGCCCTGCTGAATCAGGGTGGCATCATCCACCGACGCCGGATTGCGTCGCTATTCCATTACGCCGTCGCCTGGGGCTTTGTATTTTATGGCCTAGTGAACCTGCTGGACGTGGTCGAAGGTTACGTGGCCGATTTTCACTTCCTTGGCG
>CP070688.1:2702043-2704678 GCA_020353135.1 Chloroflexota bacterium | reverse complement strand
GCCAAGGAAAGCGGCAGATTATAGCACAGTCGGGGAATCCCAGGAAACGTTTTCCAGCTCAGTAACATTTTCTGTATGCAGCAATACGGGGCTCTGGAGCGTTTCCGGTGATACAATCGACTGGCTGAATTGGACTATCTGCTTTGAACCTTGCGCAATATGCCATTGAGACAACGGCCCTGGCCTGGCGGACCAACGGAGCTCTGGACGGCCATCGGCGGTCTTCCATTAACTGTATCTTTGGCACATGGCTTGACAGAGGAGGATATGTGTGACTGAAATCCTGAACCCCTTCGCCATCGCCCAGATGCAGCTTGACGAAGCCTCGGCCGTGCTTGAGCTGGACTCGGCCATGCACAAATTCCTGCGCGAACCGCTGCGCGAGTTTCATTTCAGCATACCGGTTCGTATGGACGATGGCCAGACAGAAACATTCCGCGGCTTTCGCGTTCAGTACAATGACGCCCGGGGTCCGGGAAAGGGTGGCGTTCGTTTTCATCCGGACGAGACGATCGACACGGTACGGGCGCTGGCGGCCTGGATGACCTGGAAGACGGCCGTGGCCGATCTACCGCTTGGCGGGGCGAAGGGGGGCGTCATCTGCGATCCGCGCCTGTTGTCGCCGCGAGAGCTCGAGGCGGTCAGCCGGGGGTACATGCGCGGCATCGCCCGTTTCGTGGGCTTGAACCAGGATGTGCCGGCGCCTGATGTTCATACCAATCCGCAGATCATGGCCTGGATGCTGGATGAGTATGAGGCGCTATTGGGCCATCATGAGCCGGGCGTCATCACCGGCAAACCGGAAACGCTGGGTGGATCGGCCGGCCGGCCGGCGGCCACGGCCATGGGCGGCATCGTCACCATTCGCGAAGCGGCGAAGGTCGTCGGCATGTCCCTCGAGGGGGCTACGTGCGCTATTCAAGGTTATGGCAACGTGGGATCCCACGCCCACCGACTGGCCAACGATATCCTGGGCTTGAAAGTCGTGGCCGTCAGCGACGAGCACGGTGGGATCTACAACGACCAGGGATTGGCGCCGGAGCTAGTCCGGGCTCATATGGATGTGACCGGCCGCCTGGCCGGCTGTCCCGGCGCCGACGCACTCAGCAACGAGGAGTTGCTCACCCTCGACGTCGACATCTTGATCCCGGCGGCCATCGAGAACCAGATCACCAGCCATAATGCGGCCGAAGTCAAGGCCCGAATTGTGGCCGAATTGGCCAACGGTCCGACGACTCCGCGAGCCGACCGGATCCTTTTCGACAAGGGAACCTACATCATCCCGGACTTTCTATGCAACGCCGGCGGCGTGACCGTCTCTTACTTCGAGATGGTCCAAAACGGTTACCAGTTTCGCTGGGACAAACACATGGTCGACCAGCGGCTGGATTACCGGATGACCAACGCTTTTTGGGGCGTCCAGCAGATGACCCAAGCAAAAAAAACGGGCAATCGCATCGCCGCATATCTGGTGGCCGTCGCCCGGGTGGCCGAAGCGGTGCGCCTGCGTGGGTGGGTGTGAAAGCAGAATGAGTGTCGAACATTTGTTCTTGACTAACGTTCAAAAAGTGATACTATTTCTTAGAGTGGAGTTTGGCTGTTTTCGGCGTATGTAAGGAGCTTAGAACTATGTACCAGAAGGTGATTATTATTGGCAATTTGGGCGGCGATCCTGAGATGCGTTATATGCCCAATGGCACAGCGGTCACGAATTTCAGCGTGGCTACCAATCGTCGCTGGACAGATTCGGCGACGGGCGAGCCCAGGGACGAGACCGTGTGGTTCCGAGTATCGGTTTGGGGTCGCCAGGCTGAAACCGCGAATGAGTATCTCAGCAAAGGTCGGCAGGTACTTGTTGAGGGCCGTATGCGCCCCGATCCAGATAGTGGGGGACCTCGAATCTGGACTGGGCAGGATGGCACTGTACGTGCGTCTTACGAGATAAACGCCGATTCATTTCGTTTCATGGGTGGCGGGCGCGATGAAACTGGCTTTGCTGCCGACGGCGGGGGCGAAGGCGCGGCGCCCCAAGAAGAGGACGAGATTCCCTTTTAGGTTTGTCCAGCCATTAACACAATTGAAAGCAAGTGTTTGGGCCTACATGTCGGCGTCAAGTGATGTGTAGGCTCAGAGAGCTGGTAGCCCAGTACGTGGTTGCCGGCTATTCCTCGATTCTGACTCTCTCCGGCGCGAAATCCTGCATCAAGACCCCGCAGCAAATAGCCACGGCATCCTGGTTGAGAGTGTAAAAGACCTGTTTGCCTTCACGACGGGCGGTAACCAGGCCGGCCTCGCGTAGAATACCCAGGTGGTGAGAGACCGTGGGCTGGCTGACGCCCGTCCGCTCAACCAGATCGCCCACGCAGTACCACTCGCAGCAAAGCAAGCGCATGATTTGCTGGCGGGTCTGGTCGGCTATTGCCTTGGCAAAGGTAACGGAGTCCATTTGTTGATCCAAGTAATCTTATCGATATACATCAATATGAATGGATTATATGGACCTGAGTGTGGTTGTCAACCCGTGCGTAGGGTAATCGCATACTACCCAGTTAGCACCTTTACAAGATAGTCTTCGTTCCAGCCGGCCTGAAGCCGCTTGGCCTTGATGCCACCTTTGGCGCTCTTCTCCTGCTTG
>CP070688.1:2695387-2701943 GCA_020353135.1 Chloroflexota bacterium | reverse complement strand
CATCAGCCTGGATCTCCAACCGGGTCTGGAAACGGTCTACGCCGACCGTACTCGGCTGACTCAGATTCTGCTCAATCTCATGGGTAACGCGGTCAAGTTTACCGAGAGTGGTTCGATTACCCTTTCCCTAAAGGATCGTAATGGAACCCTCTTGGTCTCGGTGCAGGATACCGGGATCGGCATTCGTCAGGAAGATATCCCAGCCATTTTCGAACAATTTCGCCAGGTGGACGGCAGTCTGACTCGAAAGGCGGGCGGAACGGGCTTGGGCGTCCCAATCAGCCGCAGCCTGGTCGAGCTGCATGGCGGTGAGATGTGGGTGGAAAGCGAACCGGGTGTAGGCAGCACATTCTCGTTCACCATTCCTGCAGTCAGGCAAAGAGAATCGTAACAGTACCGGGAGAGATATGCCTCAGAGAGTCCTAGCCGTCGAAGACAATAAGTCAAATATGATCCTGATTGCGCGCGTCGTCGAAGCCGAAGGCTACGAGCTAATGCGCGCCGAAGATGGGATAATAGCCCTGGATCTGCTTGCAAGGGAGAAACCGGATCTCATCTTGCTGGACATCAACATCCCAGGCGTGCACGGCCTGGACTTGGCAGGCCGGCTCAAGGCCGACGGCCGCCTGGCTGACGTTCCCCTGGTAGCCACCACGGCCAATGTTTTGCAGGGCGACCGGGAGCGCTGTTTAGAGGCCGGTTGCGACGATTACCTACCAAAGCCGCTAGACATTCGCGCGCTACGAAGGCTCATGAGCCGCTATCTGGCTCCTGATTCCCCCGGCTAACTCGCAGGCAAGCCCCGAACACATTCGTACTCGGCCGGGCTCTAACCGGCTATGAAGCGTGGCCTTGGTCGGTCGCCGCCGGTTGACCGATTAATACCATCGGCCGCCTCTGAACCCGGGTCAAGAAGATCGTGCACTGCCTTTCCCCCTTCAAACGCAACCTGCGCCGTAATTCGTCGGGATCTATTGGCGAGCCGCGTTTCTTTACAGTTACCTGGCCGATCCCTCGTTCTCGCAAATAAGCCCGCAACCGCTTTAGCTGAAAAGGAAAGCTGTCTTCCAGGGCATAACAGCGGGCGAAGGGGGTCTCTTGCCGCCTGTCGGCCGTTAGATAGGCGATGTCTTTGTCGATCTTGGCCGCATTAAGCAGGCAGGCAAGCTGTTCAACCAGGTGGGCTCGGATGATCGCGCCGTCGGGTTCATAAAGATAGGCCAAGGGCTCGCGGATCGGAGTTTCGGCCGGCATGTCGTCGGTCATCGAAAACTCGCCAGGCAAGAGAGTCGCCCTTCTGGCAACAGGACCTCTTAGGTCACCAAACCACAGCACAGCCTCGCGCACCTCGCCGGCGACTGAGATAAACTCCACCTCAGCCTCGAGCGGCAACTCCTCGTAGGCGACGCCCGGACTAATCTTAACCGCCTGGTGGGGCGCCATCTTTCGCCAGCCATCCAGGAAGGTGAGCGGCGGCCGGTATTTGTAGACCGAGAAGATACGCCGGCCGTGTTCATCGCGCCGGCCGGGATCGGCAAATAATGCCTCGACGGGCAACGGGCTCAACTCGAGCAGATCGGCTTGCAGGGGCAAAAAGCGGTGCCCACGACCATAGACCCGCAGATTCTCCTGGGCCATGGCCAGTCGAATGGGATCCCATTCGACGCCGATCACCTCGGCCGATTCCGCCAGAGCCAGGGCATCGCCGCCAATACCACAACCCAGGTCGGCAACTTGCTCATAACCGGCCTCGGCGAAACGCCTGGCCCGGTATCCTGATACCGTCTCCGATGACGCCTGCTGTAACGCCTCGCGGGTGAAGTACATTTCGGCCGCCCGGCTGAACTTGCCCGCCGCTCGGCGCCGGAGCAAGGTCGTTTCTAACAAGGCATGGGCTCGTTCCGGACCTACTTCGCGTGACAAGTGGCCGGCCAGGTGCAGATGGTTGGCGGCGTCTATATCTGATTCGGCCAAGATCGAGAGCTGGGACTGGCCGGCCGGAGTCAGGAGAAAGTAAAACGATTCCAGATTCACGGCGCTCAGGGCGTATTGGGCTCCAGCTGAGGCGGCGATGCGCTACTTCGCCAATCGGCCAGATCGCTGCTCTCCATCAGCCGGCCGCAATAAGCCTGATAAGCGCAGCGCCGGCACGCGGCCAGGTCGTCGGTCAGGGGCAGGTCCTTGCCAAGGGCCAATCGTTCCTCAATCTCGATCGTCAACTCCCGCAAGAACGCCCAGTTTTCCTCATGCCAGGCCCTGCTGTAGGCAAGCGAGGCGACGACCGGCGGATCGGTCGGGTAACAGTAAGTCAGAGTGATGGCCTCTGGCGAAACCGGATCCCTTAGTGCTGGCGCACCTTCGGCGACCAAAGCCAGGTAAACACGAGTCTGCAAATCGTCCCGTAGCGCCGCCGGCGACCGCGGCCGCGATTCGGTTTTCCAGTCGTAGATGTGATGACCTTGGTCGCCAACCACCAACAGATCGAAACGGCCGGTCAAGAAGTGCCGGCCAATTGGCGCAGTCAGGCTGAGTTCGGGCAGGCGCCTTCCGACCGGTAGCTCCGGCCCTTGGGACTTGAAGAGCTGCCACCATCTGGCAAGCTCGGGCATCTCTTCTAGGCTTTCGTCAACAGGCAAACCAATGAAGTGGCGCTGGAGAAGCTGGTGGAATCGACGGCCCCGATCCAACGCGCCGGCGATCTCAGCTTGTAGCGGGCCGGCCGGCCAAGGCAATTGCCGCTCATAGCGAAGCTGAAAGCGGCGCTGGCAGGCCACGAAGTCGGCCAATTTCGGCCGGCTCAGCGTTAGTGGTTGCGACATGAAAGAAGTGTAGGCCCAACAATCTGGCGGCGCAAATGGCCTAGACAGAAAAGGCCAACTTGCTTGACAGCTGCACCTCACCGCCAGACAATCATGCTCTGTTCGTCGAGCGCTAAATAGTAACCACTTTCCGGAGGAACAATGAGCGAGCGTATTGGCTTCATCGGCTTGGGCATCATGGGCAGAGGCATGGCCCACAACTTACTGAAAGCGAGCTTCGACGTCGGGGTCTGGAATCGTACGGCGGCGCGTATGGAGCCATTGGCCGAAGCCGGCGCCGCACCGGCCGCATCGCCATCACAACTGGCCGCCCAAAGCGACATCATCATCACCTGTGTCAGCGATACGCCAGACGTTCAGGCGGTTATCTTGGGCGATGAGGGCGTTATTCACGGTGTGCGGCCAGGCAGCTTGGTGATCGACATGAGCACCATCAGTCCCCAGGTCACGCGGGAGATCGCCGCGGCGCTATCGGAGAAAGGCGTCCACATGTTGGACGCACCCATCAGCGGCGGCAGCGAAGGCGCAGCCAACGGCACCCTGAGCATCATGGTCGGCGGTGAAGCCGCCCAGTTCGAGCGGGCCATGCTTGCCTTCCAGGCCATGGGCAATACGATCACCCATGTCGGCGCCAATGGCGCCGGGCAAACGGTTAAGCTGGTCAATCAGATTCTTGTGGTCGTGACGATGCTGGGCGTTGGAGAAGCGTTGTTATTCGCTCAAGCCGGCGGTTTGGATCTGCAAAAGACGCTGGACGCCGTCAGCCAAGGTGCGGCTGGCAGCTGGATGCTCAGTAACCGCGGGCCACAGGTGCTGGAGCGGGATTGGCGGCCGGGTTTCACCATCGATTTGCAGCAAAAGGATTTGCGGCTGGTGTTGGAAGCGGCCGACCAGATGGGCGTACCGGCCCTGGCCACGGCTACTGTCTTCAATCTCTACCGCTCTCTGCAGACGCAAGGCCTGGGCGGCGAAGGCAATCACGCCCTGGTGAAAGCGCTTGAGAATCTAGCCGGAATGCGGGTCGGCAAGTAGCAAAGGGCGGGCTGCAGGCTGGCACACTACTCAGTCACTCTTTGCAGCCCATCACCGTGTCAGAGTTCAATCACGCCTGAGACGCCTGCTATCCGCCACTCTTAATGCTGCAATATCTTACTCAAGAACAACTGCGTTCGCTCGTGCTCAGGAGATTCAAATATCACCCCCGGCGGACCATCTTCCACGATCCGACCTTCATCCATGAAAATAACACGATCGGCCGCAGCCCGGCCGAAGCCCATCTCGTGGGTGACCACGGCCATGGTCATACCCTCCTTAGCCAGATCCAACATAACGTCCAGCACTTCCTTGATCATTTCTGGGTCTAGCGCGCTGGTTGGTTCGTCAAAGAGCATGATCTTGGGGTTCATGGCCAAGGCTCGGGCGATGGCTACTCGTTGTTGCTGCCCGCCTGAAAGTTGAGCGGGATAGTTGTCGGCCTTCTCGGGGATGCCCACCCGTTCCAACTGCGCCCTGGCTACCTCCTCCGCTTCTTCCTTCTTGCGCTTACGAACTACTTTCTGAGCGATGGTCACATTCTGCAGAACCGTCAGGTGCGGAAATAGATTGAACTGTTGAAATACCATGCCGATTTCGGCGCGAATTCGGTTGATATCTTTCTTTTTGTCAGTCATCAGCATGCCATCTACTGTGATGTGCCCGCTTGTGGGCGCTTCCAAGTGGTTTATGCAACGCAGCAACGTGCTCTTTCCAGATCCGCTTGGGCCCACGATTACCACGACTTCGCCTCGCCTGACCCGTAGATCAACATCTACGAGAGCCTTCAGGTTGCCAAAGGATTTACCGACCCCTTCAATCACAATGATTTCGTCGCTCATGACTGAGTTCCTTTACCTTCGCCCGCGCCTAAGCCGCCTTTCCATCCAGCGGACGACGCGAGTAAGTGAAACGGTGATTACCAGATATATGAACGCGGTGATGCTCCATGTTTGGAAGAATATGAATGTACTTGAAGCATACAATTTGGTTAGCTGGGTCAGGTCTTGCACGCCTAAGACAGATGCCAGAGACGAGTCTTTGACCATAGCCACGAAGTCATTACCAAGGGCCGGCATGACGCTGCGGATCGCTTGAGGTAGGATGATGTAGCGCATTGACTGAATGTAGCTCATGCCCAGACTGCGAGCCGCTTCCATTTGGCCCTTCTCTACTGATTCGATGCCAGCTCGGATTACCTCCGCTTCGAAGGCGCCATAGGCTATGCCCAAGGCAAACGCGACCCGAGCAGCATTACTGAAATTGCGAGTCGTTACTTCCGCCAAGGCCGTGCCAACTGTTTCCAAGCCATTTCCTAACAACCACTCGCCAAGCGCATTCAGCCCGTCGACTGCCATCGGAACGGCCACGAAGGCGACATAGAGGATGATCACCAGCATCGGAATGCCGCGAACAATCTCAACGTAAAATGTGGCGAAGTTATAGTAAATGACGCCAAAAAGTCTATCAGTGCTGGCCACCCGCCCAAGACCGATCAGCATGCCCACAATAATAGCAATGGCGTAACCAACCAGGGCCAACGTGATAGTGGTCCTGATACCCTGGCTCACAAATTTGAACGCGTTGGTCCAGGTCTCGTTGTTAATGATGAGCAGTACGATGAAAAGGCCGAGGAGAATTGCTACGAGCAACCACCATGGCCAATCGTTCATACGGCCTAATGACGGAAAGAGCTTTGGGGCATCATCCGATTCGGGAGGCGCAGACGTACGAGCAGTCATTGGCGTAGTCCTCGATTCAGGTTGGAAGTGGGCTGGGAATGTTGCCCAACTAGACACAGGGGGCACGCTTTAGATTCGCGTACCCCCTGCTCAATCATTTCTTCAACGCTGCCGCAGCTCGGTCAGATTCTACTCTTGATCAGTGATAAACCACTCGTTGAACAGCTCTTCAAGGGTGCCGTCGGCGTCCATTTCAGCCAGGACGGTGTTCACCTGATCTCTAAGTTCGCTGCCCTTGGCAAAGATGAAGCCCAGTTCTTCACCGGTCAGCACATCGTCGGTGATCCGGACATCATCGGGATTGGCGCCCACGTAACCCAGGCCGGCAACATTGTCCATGACTACTGCGTCTATATCACCGTTGATCAACGCCTGGACCGCCAGCCCGAACTGATCGTAAGCCACGATGCGGTCTTCACCAACCAAGTCGACGGCCACGTCGTAGTTCGTCGTTCCCGGCTGCGAGCCAACCAGGAAGTCCTCATTGGCTGCAAACTCGTCGGCATTGGTAAAGCCGTCTTCATCCGCTCGCACCAGCAGCGTCTGGTTCAACTGGATGTAGGGGTCAGAGAAGTCCACATGCTGTGCCCGTTCCTCCGTGATCGTGATGCCGTCGGCGCCGACGTCAAAGGTGTCAAAGCCACCCGTGCCGCCCATTACCGCCACCATAGCATCCCAGGAAGTCTCTACGAACACCGGCTCGCAATTCAATCGCTCGCAAATCTCGGCGAAGATGTCGTAATCGTAACCGATCGCTTCCCCGCTCTCAGTGTCGTAGAAATTGAACGGATTGTAAGCGTTCTCAACCGCGACACGCAGTTCCGCTCCACCTAAATCGGCAACAGCGCCCTCTTCTGCTTCGGCTGCCTCATCTTCAGGTTCGGTCAAGAACCATTTTTCGAAAAGCACATCAAGGGTACCGTCGGCGTCCATTTCAGCCAGGACGGTGTTCACCTGATCTCT
>CP070688.1:2687877-2695287 GCA_020353135.1 Chloroflexota bacterium | reverse complement strand
TCGCGAGTTGATCGGACTATTTCCCTTCGACCCGGTACCCGAAGCGGCATATCGTTCTGGCGTGAGCGTGGCCATTGCCGACCGGCTAACCAGGGAGTTGCCGAAGGCGAAGCTAGCTCAGTTTGCGCGCGAGCGCCGGTCTTATTTGGTGGACAATCCGGACGTCTACGAGTGTCTCATGCTCGATCCGGATGGCTTTATCCTGGAGGGCACGACCAGTAATTTCTATGCGGTGAAAGGCGGCGTTCTCTGGACGGCCGGCTCAGGTGTATTAGAAGGGATCGCCCGCAGAATCGTCCTTAATGTAGCCGAGGATTTGGCCATTCCCGTGCGCCTGGAGGCGGTGCACATTGACGAGGTAGGCCGCCTGGACGAATGCGCCTTGAGTAGTTCGTCTCGGGCGATTGTCCCTATCGTCAATGTCGCCGGACAGGTCGTGGCCGGCGGCCGGCCGGGTCCCCTGGCGCGCCGCCTGCTGTCTGCTTACAATGAGTACGTCGCCAGCGCTATCAGGCTGGCGGTCAACTGAAAGCTAAGAGCTTAAAGCTGCTAAATTGGGAGAGAAATATGCTAAATGTTTCCGAAATAGCCCCTGAATTTGAGTTGCTCGACTCTGAGGGGCAGCCGGTGAAGCTATCCGACTTTCGCGGCCAGCGATTGGTCCTGTTCTTTTATCCCAAGGCTGGCACTTCTGGCTGCACGGTTCAAGCGTGCGGTCTGCGGGATAACTTCCCCAAAATAGAGGCCGGCAACGCCACCGTCGTCGGAGTTAGCCCCGATCAACCGGCCGCCCTGGCGAAATGGAAGGCTGAGGAGAACCTACCTTATCCCCTGCTTTCCGACCCGGACCACCAGGTGGCTGAAGCTTACGGCGTCTGGGGAGAGAAGAAGATGTACGGCCGATCGTACATGGGCATCATACGCAGCCACTTCATCATTGATGCGGAAGGCAAGATAGAGGACGTTCAATTTAAGATCAGCCCCAAGAACAGCATAGGCCGGGCTGTCGCCGCGCTGGCTGGTTGACGACCGGAACCTCTTATCACTACCAGCGGCCAGCTACTGGCAAGTTGACTACTGGCAAGCCAGTTATTGGCAAGCCAGCTGCTGGCTAAAGACCATTCACTATTCGACCACGATCCTTTCGGATAATTTCAGACGTTGGTCGCTCGTGGCCTGGTCTTCAGCGCCGGAAATCGGCAGGCGATGGGCTTGGCCGTCTTGCAGCCTGTAAAGCCCAACATACAGCGAGTAATTGCCGGCCGGCAACTCGCTCAAGTCGACGTCCATGTCGTCGGCGACGACCTCGCCGGCTCGCCACTGGCTGGTAGGGTACGTATTGCGGCGGGGCATGCTGTCATGCTGAGCTACGATCAGGCCGTCGGCATCTTCGACGTGAACAAAGTGGAACAGATCCAGCTGGATGGCCGCGCGGGCATGCCAGTATAGGGTCAGGTTGAGCCGGTCCTCGTGGTGATCCAGGGCGTAGCCGGCCAGCCCGACATCCCGGCCGAATCCAGCGCTGAGGGGCGATGCCTGCGCGGGCACGTCGAATACCGGTTGGCCAGGAGAGAAGTGAAGTTGCCCATCCTGCCAGTTCATTTGGCCAAGCAAGCGGGTCAGTACAGCCTCCTTGCTGGCCGTATCGTATAAACGAATCACGAGAGCAAAAGGACCCTCAGGGGCTGAATCCTGCAGGCTCTGCGGCAATTTCATGCTGATCCAGTCGTCGACCCACAAATTGGTAGGCCAGCCGCTGCTCGGAAGATAGCCATGACCGGGCTGTCCGTCTGAGCTGGCCACCTCACCGCCACGGCCGTCGACCAGGCGAAGCGAGTAGTTGTAATTTTCCGTGAGCGGCCGGCGGGTAAGCCACTGCAGTTGAAGGTCAAGCAGATCACTGCCGCGAGGCGTCACCTGCACGGCTCGCGCATCCAGCAAATCCTCAGCGACACCAGCTGGCTGCGGTTTGTCGCCAAGTAGAATCGGCCGCAGGAAGACATGGCCGCGCTGTAAGCCCGAAGGCGTCAGCGCCTTCGCCCCAGGTATGGCCAGGCGAGGTAATACCAGGCCGGACGGGGCGTTCTCCGGGATTGCCAAGCTATACGGAACGGCGCCCAGCCTAATGTCCTGGTACTGTCGGCTGAAAGGGGGCGGACGAAAACCGCGATTCGCTGCCGGCGTCGTCAGACTAAGATTGGCTTGTTCGGCCGCTCCATCAGCCCAGTTTAGGGTTATTAGCAACGTCTCGCCGGCCGACACTTCGTCGCTGCTGTAGCTGTAGCTCTCTAACCTGGCTCCGTTTTCGAAAACGATCTCTTCGTCGGCGTGGTGCAGATAGGCCAGTTGGCCGAAATCCCAATTCAAAACATCTGCTCGCAACTCTGCTTCTGGCAGTAAACGTAGAATGACGCTGAGCAGCAGCAGCCCACTCACGAAGTAGATAGCCTTCCGGCCAAAAGGCCAGTGCTTCGACGTAACCACCAGCCAGGCGCAAATAAACAGCGTAGCCAAAGCCGCTATTTCGCTGGCCAACCTTATCGGCGTGCGGCCCAATTGGAGCTCGACCGTGTGTTCGCCTGCGGGAACCGTCAACATGATCAGACCTGAGCCTTCGGCGACGTCCAGATCGACCCGATTGCCGTCCAAGGTCCCGGACCAGCCCGGCCAGGCCATGGTGGGCATTGTGACGGTAGCCCCTGCGTCCCCGGCCGTTATCTGCCACTCTTGCCTGGCGCTGCTCATGCTAAGCGGCTTTATTGCCACGATCTCGCCAGCCAGGACCTGAAGCTCATCGCGCTGGCCGCGATTCAGCCATTGGCTGGTCCAAGGGCGCGGCTGGACGGTATCGGGCAGATATTCGGCGCTGATGGTCGTACCGATATTGCCGCTGTACCATTCGTATTGAGCCAGCCGTTCGACCGTAATGTCGGCGTCGGTCAAGGGCAGGAAGTCAAGCCTGAGTCCGGCCAACGAAGATACCGCCAGCAGGATCACGACCAGCGGAACTATCAGGCGCCGGCCCGGCAACAAGGCCAACCCGGCGGCGGCCAAAGAGCCGAAGAAGGCCTGGATTGACAGGAATCGCCACGGGAATTGGGTGAAAGACAACAGCGGCAGATTGTCCCAAATGGGCGAGGATAAGGAAGTGATCATGAAGGTGGCCAATAGTAGGCCGGTGAAAATATAAAGCTGCCGGCCGCGGCTGACGAAATACGGCGGACGCCGACCGTAAAGCACCAACGCGATTGCGCCCAATACAAGGGTGATTGTCTGCACCAGGCCCATGCTAAATGCACGGCCGTCCACGGTATCATAATTGAAGAGGAATGTACCCTGGACCAGATTCGAGTCGCGAAAATGGTTGCCGTAATGAAAGTGGCCTTCAGTCACCGGACCAAGCTGGGCTATTGAAGATTCGGCCAGGGCCGGAAGCCAAAACCAGGCCGCCAGGGCCAGGGCCAGCGACAAGGACAGAATGGCCCAGGTCAGATGCCTGCCGCGCGAAGTGCGCCAAATCGATTTTTGTGCGGGCGCGGCGTTTTGCTGATGACCGCCCTGGTTGTAGGCTTCCTCCGCCTTTGGCCAGCCATCGAATGCCAGGTACAAGAGCAGGAACGGTGTGAAAATGAGGGCCGAGATATTGTGGCTCAGGATCAAAGCGGCATAGACAATGGCCAGCAACGCTATCCCTAGCCGTCGCCTCTTTCTGACAGAGTGATTCGCCTGCTGGGTGACTGTTGTTGACGCCAGATGGTCCACGGCCAGAATGACGAGCGGATATAGGGCCATCGCCCAAAACTCTGCCAGAGAGTCGCCGCGAACGTACACATTGACCATGTGGAAAGGCGCCAGCGTATAGGCGGCGGCGGCCAGCAAGCCGGCCCAGTGATTGCCCAGCCAGCGCCGGCCGAGCTGGTACATCCCCCAGGCTGCGACGACAAATCCAGACAATTGGGCCAGCTTGATAGCCAGGACAAAGCCGGCGCCCAAGAAGCGCCACAAAGCGGCGATGTAGATGGAAAGGGGGGCGTAATAATTGTAGAAAGGATAACCATAACCATAATTGGCGTCCGGCATCCAGCGGACCGGGAAGTGGCCGTCAGCCACGGCAGCGGAGAGTTGGTGAAGGCGTTGTAACAGGAACGGGCTGTCGCCGCCGCCGCGCGTATTGAGCAAACCCGCGTCGAAAAACAAAGGAGCGGCCGCAGCCATCGCAATGAGCACAGCCGCCGCCAGGAACCACGTTCTCGCGGCTGGTGTCTGTTTAATGCGTGACGCAATACCGGTCATGTGCTACCTACTCAAGGGAGACCTGGCCGCCCCGATTCACATGCCAGCGGTCACGCAACGCGCGCTAGCTTTCGGTTGGGCGTGACTGTCGCAATAGGATCACGATGAGAACCACTAGCAAGACGACGGCTAGCAAAATAGCCACCAGGCCGACTATGGCCAATAGGCTGGGACCGTCATTGCCCGCACTGCTGCCGTCGCCCTCATCTGGAGACTGCCCTTCGCCGGAATCCGGCGTGACTTCGCCGATCGCCTCGCCTGAGTCTTCCGATACAACCCGACTGCCGAATTCCAGGGAGATGGTCGAGCCATCGGTAACGTCAACTGTCGCGTTTTGGGCCGTGGTCATCTCTACATTTCTCGGCACCTGCTGGGACACGACATATGTGCCGGCCGGAATTCCTGGAAAGCAGATGGCCGTGCTGGCTCCGGAAGAGACACCGCTGGCCACAACCTGATCGCCCTGGGCAACGGTGAAAGTCACCCCGGCCATATATCCTTCATCTGGATCGCGCAAACCGTTGGCATTGGTGTCGGCGAAGGCATTGACGCAGATGACGCCGCCTTGAGGTGGAACAGGAGTGTTAGTCGGCGTTTCGGTCGGTACGGGCGTCGCCGTGGGGGGGATCGCCGGCGTTGGCGTCACGGTAGGCGGCAGCGGCGTATTGGTAGCCGGCGGAGGTGGCGGAGGGGGAGGCGGCGTATTTGTTGGCGGCGGTCCGACCTCAACCAATTCCGCCTTGTCGAACCAGACGTCGAGGTGTTTTCGGCACTGGCCGGCGCCGGTGGTGTCGCCCTGCATGAAGATCGTCACCTGACTGCCGGTCGCCGTCGCTTCTACGGAGAACTGTTGCCAGTTCCCTGTGCCGCCGCCCATATGAGGCGATCCTGAGCCACCCCAAACTATGTCACTGTCGTGCCAGAGGCCGCTGCCGTTGGGGTCGATGCCGCCCCGGACCCCCAGGTTGACTGAAGTGTCACTGGGTGCGGGATACTGGTCGTTGGAAGCGCGGCCAGTACCGAAGAATGTGAGGCGATAGGTGGAGCCGGGGTTGACGTTAATCGTCTGCATGATGCCGCCGCGCCAGGTGTCAAACTGGTTGCCAACGTGCTGCGAACGGGCGCCGTCCAGGATGATGTTGCCATTGTACTCCGGCGACCACTTCGGTAAGACCGAGTACGTCTCGCTGCAATTCTCAGGTTTGGGGTTGGAGTTCAGCTCTTGATGCCACGGAGACCAATTCTGGGCCGTGCCGCTGCCGCTGTAGGGTTCCTCGAAGCTCGGGTTGGGCAGCAAATTCGACTGTCGCGCCGGCGCAGCGGAAGTCGGTTCGGCGTCATGACGTACCGCCAGGAGAAGTAGACAGAGTAGCAAGAGTAACTGCGATAATCGTACGATCAGCCGTTTCATTCGAATTTTCCCTCGGCGCCGGCACATGAAAAGGCATGGCGCATCATCTTGATTTGATACTTTGATCTTACTCGGGTGAACTAGCGTGCGCCCGGCGATTGTTTATGATTATGGCCACGACAGCCACCAGGAGCAGCACGCCCACGACGGCGGCGCCAATCACGACCGCCGTAAGTAGTCCATCGCCGTTGTCGGCCGCCGGCTCGCTGTCGGCCGCTGGCTCGCTTCCGACCGGCTCTGATTCGCCCGGATTATTGACCATGGCCAGTGTCTCTTCGGTCAAATAACTGCCAAATTCGAGATTCAGCGAACTACCTTCTGAAAGTGAGACGGCCCGATCGCCGGGCGTCGTGAGGACTTCGTTCGGCAAGACAGAACGAGTGACGCGGTAGCTGCCAGCGTGAAGGCCCTCCACGCAAAACGGTTCAGACTGGCCGTCGGTGACGTAGTTGCTCACATCCGCCTGACCATCGCTGATAGTGAATGCCACGGCCGGGCGCAAGGCCTCGTCAGCATCCTGAACGCCATCGGCGTTGAGGTCATCGTAGGCCTTCAAACAAACGGAGACAGCCAAAGGATCTTGGCCTTCGGCTTGCCCGCTTTCGGCCGGCGCAGGTTCGCTTTCGGCCTGGACCTGGCTTTCCGGCTGCGCCTCGGCAATTTCGACCTCCTCAGATGGAGCGGCCTCGCTGCTGCCACCCGCGCTTTCAACTTCGGCCGGAGCCTCTTCGCCCGGCGGATCGCCGTGTCCGACGATGATAAGATCGCCCGGCCGCAGGAGGGTGTCTTTGCTCACTTCATTTAATTCAAGGATTTCGTCCAACGTCAGACCTGCCCTGGCCGCCAACGCCCATATAGAATCACCCGGTTGCACCTCGGCGTAGATGATACCGTCCGCGTTGGGCGTTGCGGTGGGTGCCGCAACAAACTGGGCCTGGACGGCCGGCGCCGGGGCGGGATCGTTGCTTGCTCCGCCGCCGCTAACAGGTGGCGCCACGGCCGGGGCTGCGCCGCCGGTTGCTACCAACGATGCATCATCCCAATAGATGTCATTGTGCTTAAATCCGTATTCGGGGCTGTTAGGATTAACGCTTGGCGCCGAGTAAGTGAAGACAGTCACTTTGTCGCCCTGGGCCTGGGCCTGTACCGCGAACGGAGCGTAGGCGTCATAAGGCTGCTGAAACTCAGACCATACGATATTCGGGCTGAAAACATTGGTGCCGCCCGTTGGGTCAATGCCGACCCGCATATTTGGCGTTCCCGAACGGTCGGAGACGTCCGCTTTGTCCGCCTCTGACATCCAGGCCTGGCCAAAGACTGTGAACTGCACCACGGAGTTGGCTGGCACGGTCACCGTCTGGCGCAAGCCGGCCTTGTGGGTCGACCAGAAGGAGAAGTACTGCGCCGCCCGGCTGCCAGAATGGATACGACCGCCGCCGACGTTCGTTTCGGCCGGTTTGTATTCTGGGTTGACGTCGGTGGGGCGTTCTTTTATCCACCAAGGCTTCCAGCCCGATGGCATCTGGGCGGTGGTACAAATATTCCGCGGACAATCGGCCAATTCCTGGGGCGTCTCGGGGATATAGCTTGAGTAATCTCCTTCGAAACTGGGATTTGTTAGCAGGTTGCCGCCCTGGGCCCAGGCTTGATGCTCGGTTGGCGATAACCACCAACTCAGGCCAAGCAGGGCCAGCAAGGCAAATAGT
>CP070688.1:2684953-2687777 GCA_020353135.1 Chloroflexota bacterium | reverse complement strand
TTCAGACCTATCTTTTGTTGTCCTGGATGGACTGGAATCGCTGCTAAACAAGAACTTGCTCTATTCAGCGGAGGGGAGGACCGGTGAAACGCGCTTTTTCATGCTGGAAACCATCCACGAGTATGCTCGTGAAAGGCTGGCTCAATGCGGCGAAGTAGATGACTTCAAGACACGTCACGCCGTATACTTCGCGTCGCTTGCCGAGCGCGCGGAGATTGAGTTGCATGGGCCCGGGCAAGAATATTGGTATGCTCGTCTAACGGACGAACTGGACAATGTCCGCACTGTTTTAGACTGGGTCTTTGATGGCGCGAATCTAGAGCTAGGGGCTCGTCTCGTTGCAGCTCTGCGCGAGTTCTGGTACTGGAAAGGTCTACTATCAGAAAGCTCTGCATGGATCGATCGTGCCCTGCAATGCGAATGGAGTACCTCACCCACTGTAATGGCAAAGACGTTAAACGCCGCCAGCCGAATCGCATATGCTCGCGGAAACCATGCTGAAGGCGAACTAGTTGCCCGCCAGGCGCTTTCTCAGGCCCGTGACATCAATGACAAGGAAAATCGTGCCTGGGCCCATCTCTTTTTGGGTAGTCATCTGATGTTCTTTGATGACCGGCTCACGGAGGCCATCGCGCACGTAGAAGAAAGCTTGCGACTGTTTCGGGAACTTGATCTCAAGGCTGGTACTGTTAACGGGCTGAATATGCTTGGCGAACTTGCTCGCCTAGATGGCGACTACCGCCGTGCTGGGCAACTCTATGAGGAGTGCCTGACTGTGGCCAAGGAGATGGGCGACATACAGATTGAAGCCAAAATCCTTGGCAACCTCTCATATGTTGCGTTCCATCAGGGCAGCTTTGGCCGGGCAATTGATTACTGCACAAAGGCCTCAAATCTAATCAGTCATCTCCAGTTAGAGTACGCAAATGCTATCGCTTTGGCAATGATTGCAGGACCCGTTGGTGCTCAAGGAAAACCAGAACTAGCCGCTCGATTGCTTGCGGCGTCGGCGGCACAACTGGAAGCCATGGGAGCGACCGTCCAGCCAGCGGATAAGCTTGAAGTCGATAGATACAGAAACTCGGTGAGGCGGCAACTTGGTGAGATGGAATTCAACAAGGCCTGGGCTGAGGGGCGAGCGATGTCGTTCGAGGATGCCATTGCCCTTGCTCTTGGCAACGACATGGATTAGCCTCCGTCTCCAAACCTTTCTTGACTCGCGCTCTCACGATTACGTTCCGGGCGTTGGTTTGTTCGTCTCTGGCGTTTGGCTTAAGCTTCGTCGGTTCTCCAAAGATCCCGGGCTTCCTCACTAGCCTTCAATCCTGCTGGACAACGGAAATCGTGAAGCGTCTTGTGATCGAAACCATTTCGCGCAGATAATACAGGTCGATCAGCGCAATGAAGAGGTTCATGACGGCGACCGGATAGGCGCCAATCAACAACCCATATATCGTAAAAAGGAGCGCACCAAAAAGGTTGATGACTCGCAGTTTGAGAATCGAGCTCATCATGAGCGAAATGGCAACCAGCACCGAAGCGACGTAACCGATTATTTCATAGGTTAATGAGGAATCCATGCTACTTCTCCCGCATTTCTTTTCTGTCAGCTTTTCCCAGTGGCGACATTGATGGTGGCCAGGTCGAAGATCCTTACTCTGGCGCTACCTACTCTGGTGATATCTGCCCTACCGATACCCACCGGTGAGCGCTTTATCCGTGAGGCGCGAATCCTGTTTCGTTAACTGTCCGTCAGGGCCGATAAGCAATCCTTCAATAACCGATGCGATGCGCTTGAGGAGATTGGCCCGCATCGAGCGCCCGCGCGCCGCTTGACGAAGTTGTCGATAGGCGTCAGCCTCTCGCAATAAATCATTACGACGTTCATGTTCCAGTTTCTCTAAGACATACGGATGGTGCATCATTCTGATTACCTCCAATTACAGCCATTGTTCTTTCACTGCCTCCAATGTAAGGTCAAACCAGGGGGGCTGTCACCCCCCTCCAGTGGGTGAATGTAGGGGTGAATCGGAGGGGTATATCCAGGTTCGGCAGCTCAGGTATAATGATGGTGACGAAATCTTTCCTCTCAATTCGGCCGGCCCAGATGTTATTGGGGAGATGATCAGATGGACGGTAATGAGTTTTCGCTGGAGCCTTTGACGCAGCGCGAGATGGAGATCTTACGTTTGCTTGCCGAGGGGCTGTCCAATCGCGAGATCGCGCAGGAGCTTGTCCTCGCTCAGGGCACGGTGAAATGGTACAACAAACAGCTCTACAGCAAACTGGGCGTCCATAGCCGGTCGGAGGCAGTAGATAGGGCCAGGGAAATCGGGTTGCTCGACGATGCCGGAATGGCTTTGCGCGGCGGAGCAGTCACATTTCTGTTCACCGACATCCAGGGCAGCACAAAGCTATGGGAGCAGCATCCTGAAGCGATGCGAGCGGCGCTAAAGCAGCATGATGCGCTGCTTCCTCGCGCTATCGAAGAACATAACGGCCGTGTCTTCAAGACCGTGGGGGATGCCTTTTACGCCGTTTTTGGCGATGGTGTAGATGCGCTTTCAGCCGCGCGTGCCGCTCAAGTAGCCATATTGGCCCAAGATTGGGGGAAAACGCCCATTCGGGTCCGCGTGGCCCTGCACACAGGCGCCGCCGAACTCCGAGACGATGACTACTTCGGTCCCCCGGTCAACCACGTGTCCCGCCTGCTATCGACCGGTCACGGTGGGCAGATTCTAGTCTCTGCTGCCACGCAGGCCTTGACTCACAGCCAGCTTCCCGGCGAGCTGTCCTTTAGCGATCTAGGTGAGCATCGCTTGAA
>CP070688.1:2681625-2684853 GCA_020353135.1 Chloroflexota bacterium | reverse complement strand
GCAGTAGCGCAAGCCGGTCTTGTCGCGCGGGCCATCGTCGAAGACGTGGCCCAGGTGGCCGCCGCATTGGGCGCAGTTTATCTCGGTGCGGCGCATGCCGTAGCTCAGGTCCTCGTGAAGCTCTACGTGGCCCTGGCTGACGACATCCCAGAAGCTGGGCCAGCCTGAGCCGGAGTGGAACTTGGTCTCAGATGAGAACAGCTCGTTGCCGCAGGCGGCGCAGGCGTAGACGCCATCGTCTTCTGTATTGACGTACTTGCCAGTGAAGGGCCGTTCCGTGCCGGCCTGGCGCAAGATGCGATATTGCTGCTCGGTGAGTTGCTCGCGCCACTCTTGATCGGTTTTACTTACTTTTTCCATGTTTCCACACAATCCTTTATTGTTTCTAGCCTTCAGCCTTTAGCTTTCCGGATACAGCTCGGTTTCTGGGAAGAAGGCGTACCAGCCGAACCAGTAGGCCAGGTGGCCGCTGAGCCGCGGGGCGGTTTGGCCGTCCGGGCCGAGAAGGGCTTCTTCAGTTATCTGCCAGGGGCCGCCGGCCGCGTCCAGGAGTATACCAGGCTCTGGCCCGGGGCTGAAGGTCTCATCGCCCCGGTCATAGGCCCGCACCTCGCCGCCATTGGTATAGGTGACCGGTCCGGCCCGGCGGTGAAGGCCATTGACCGTTATCACGTCCCCGGCCACCAGGACCACTGGCGTCTCGCCCACGGTGTCGTTGACCAGGCCTTTGCCGGCCAGCGTCTTGACGTCGTAGGCTTTAGGCACGCCGTCCAAGTGCAGGGCGTATATAAAATCCTTGTCCGCCAGTTGATCGGAGCGCTGCCAGACCGGGAACATCGTCTCTTCGGCGGCGAAGTATTCGCCATAGAGCACGCCCGGCTCGTAGAATTCGGCCGGATAGACGCCCGTCTCGCGGTCGAGGACCAGGGTGTCGGGATGCCGATCAAACCAATCAGCCCATTCGGTTAAGACGATAGGCAGAATATCTAGCTTGATATCCGAATCGGCCAATTCGCCTAGCACCGGCTCGCCGGTTAGCTGGTTCCACAACGTGCGCGTCGGCCGGTCGTACATGAGCTTGTTACTGCGGTATAAAAAGCCCGAGGTGCCAAAGGTGATAGTCTCGTCGCCGGGCCTGCGACCGTCGTAGGCGATGGCCGCGCCGCACAAGGTACAGTAGGCGATGGAGACGGGTACGCCGCCGATGACGTCATTGGCCATCTCATGGTTGTCGACGATGCGCAGCGGGTAGGCCCGGGCCTCGTCGTTGACCAGCAGGCCAAAGACCGGTTCCTCGTCTAGCAGGTAATCGGCTTCGGCGCCGGGGATCATGGGCGCGTTTTCCAGGGGTGGGATGCCGTCGATGGGCACGCCGCCCCACAGGATCTCTTCGGCCCGGATGCGGGAGGGAAAGTCGTCGCGCAGAAAGTCGGCGAAGCCGGGATCGATCCGGCTCAGCAACTGGCCTTTCCAGCCGGTGAAGCCGGGCGGCGGTTCCAGATTGGCGCCGCCATACCACTCGATCCAGGCCGGCCAATCGGCGCCGAAATCCTGGCCGCTCAATTCCTCCATGGTGGCGATGATTTCGTCGTAGTCGCCGCGGACGATGCCGATCTGCCGGGCGCGCATCAACTCCAGCAGGACGGCCACGAACCGTTCGTCGCCAGCCTCAAGGATCGTCTCCAGGGCCTCGGCCGATGGACCATTCACGTCCAGCAACTCTGTCAACAGTTCGACCGTCGTCTCATCAGGCAGATGAGAACCGGCCGGCACGGCAGCCTCTGTTGGGCTGGCGGTCGCCGTCTCAATTGGCGTTTCGACAGTGGCAGATGTCATGGCATCCGGCGTCGAGGTGGCGGCCGTTTCTTGGCCCGCCGACTGGTCATCATTGTCGGCCGCCGGCGTAGGTGCTGGACCACAGCCGCTGAAAGCAATCAGTCCGGCCAACAAGGCCACAATAGCGATCGGCCAGCCGTGTGCAAGGGAGGACAGGCTTTTCATGGCCAACAGTATAGCAGGGGAAAGCGGCCGGGTAGGGGGTCGTAATAAACATGTAAGGAAGTCATCAGCGACGGCTAATGATCGACGAGGCCCATACGTGTCTGAGCATAAAGGTGGGGAGCGCGCAGAATGCCGTGAAATGCTGATATAATGGCCGTGAATCGGATGGCACAACCTTGCGCCAGAACCATCACAGGCCGGCATGACCGATAAAGCAGAACTGGAGAAAGCCATCGCCGTGTTAGAGGCCCAGCGCGCGATCCTGGGCGATGCGGTAGTGGATGCCGCGATAGCGCCTATTCGTGAACAACTAGCTGCCCAAGAGGTGGGCGAGGGCCAGGCGGAAGGTACGCCGCCCGCCGAACGTAAGTTGATCACCATCCTGTTCGCCGACGTGGTCGGCTCAACCGCCCTGGCCGAACAGCTGGGCGCCGAAACATCGTTTCTGATCCTGGATCGTTGCCTGCGCCGCATCAGCGAGGCTGTGGACGAGTTCGGCGGGACGGTTTCCAGTTTGATGGGCGACGGCTTGATGGCTTTCTTCGGCGTGCCCCAGGCCCATGAAGACGATCCCGAGCGGGCGGTGATGACGGCGGCCCGGATTCACCACAATGTCGCCGGCTATGCCCGCGAGCTTAATCAGCCGCTCGAGGTGCGGGTGGGAATTAACACCGGGCGGGTGGTGTTGGGTGAAATGGGTGGGCAGGTACATTCCGAGTATACGGCCATGGGGCCACCGGTTAACCTGGCGGCTCGCCTGCAGAGCGCGGTCAGGCCTGGGAAGACGCTGCTGGGCGAATCGACGGCGCGGATGGTCCGTTATCGTTTTCAGGTCGAACCGCTTGAGCCCTTGAACTTAAAGGGTTTTGAAGAGCCGGTAAACGCCTATGAACTGGTGGAGGAACTCGCGCAACCGGCGCCGGCCAGAAGTGTCCCGGGCATTCGATCGCCGTTGGTCGGCCGCAATGATGAGCTAAGCAGGCTTGCCGAGATGGCCGCCAGGCTGGAAGCGGGGATTGGTGGCATCGCCGCGTTGATCGGCGAGCCAGGCATCGGCAAGAGTCGCCTGCTTCAAGAGACCAAAGAGTCTCAACAGAACGGACAGCTACACTACGCCGAGGGCAGAGCCTATTCCTACACCCAGGACCAACCGTTTGGCGTCGTCCTCGATATGCTGATGGAGCTCCTGGAGCTGGCGGCCGACGATTCTCCGGCCATTATGGACCT
>CP070688.1:2675039-2681525 GCA_020353135.1 Chloroflexota bacterium | reverse complement strand
GCCGCAATCGTAACCAGCCCTATTGCCGGGCGGTCATCGATCCCAAGGTCCGCAAATTCCGCAAATCCTTCGCCGGCAAGATCAAAGAGACGGCCTAGCGCCTGCCCACAGCGCTTCCATTGAGCGTTTCGCGCTCGACTTTTCACCCATCGCCTTACCGTTCTTGAGCTAGCCGGCATGCTGGTATTCTGATACCATTTCAGCAGCAAAACGCCTACCAGGATTAATCGCCGCTTGCCGGCCTGAGCAGGGCTCTGGGTCTGCCGTCCGGCCGGCGCTCCAGGTGGATGCGGAGTATGGCCCCATGATGGATTGCGTCGAGCTAAACACGGTCAACCACCACGTACTCGCCAAACAACATCTGGCTGAAAGCCCCATCGCCGCGGCCTTGACCAGCATCGTTCGCGATGTCGTCGGGCTTCACGCGACCGGCGGCCGGACGCCGTTCATCTCCCTCCTGGCCAGGGTGCCCAATTTTGAGAAAGAGGATCTGGAAACGGCCCTTTACGACGTGCACACGTTGGCCAAGATCCGCTGTGTGCGCAAGACGATTCACATTCACAGCGCCGAGAACCTGCCCGTGGTCTACGCCGCCACCGGGAGCAACGTGGCCAAGGCCTCGGAGAACTACATGATTTACCGCGGCGTCTCCCTGGCCGAGTACGATCTGTTGTCCGAGAAGATACTGAAGATGCTGGCCGGAAATCCGCTCACGGCCGCCCAGATCAAGACAAACCTGGTCAGCGACAAGGACATCTCGGCCGTCCTTTACTACATGTGCGATACAGGCTTGCTGGTCAGAGATAAGCCGCGTGGCGGTTGGCTCGACCAGCACCACAGCTACAGCCTCTTCCCCGACGTCTATCCGAACATGGACCTGGGGGCGCTGAGCGAGAAAGAGGCCATTGCCAACCTCGTCCGCGAATACATCTCTGCCTTCGGTCCGGTCACCGACGCCGACATCGTCTGGTGGAGCGGTCTGGGCAAGATCCGGGTTCGTTCCGCCCTGCGTAGCCTGCGCGACTCTCTGGTCCCTGTCCGAATATGCGGCCGGTCCGAGGCCTATCACATGCTAGCCAAAGATTACGAAGCGCTGCGCAATATGCAAGCCTATGGTCAGCCCGTCGTCAATCTGCTGCCCGCGTCCGACGGCTACGTCATGGGCTACGCCGACCGCGGCCGCTTTCTGGAACCCAAATACCGCGAGCGGGTCATTGACGGCTACGGCAACGTGACCAATACCGTCATGGTCGACGGCCAGATCCTTGGCGTCTGGGATGTCGAAGAGCAGGACGTTCCGACCGTTAAGGTCCACATGTTTGAGTTCGTCCAGCACCTGGCCGGCGAAAGGATCTATGCCCAGGCCAAGCAGGTAGGCCGTTTCAATTGTGGCCGCGACGTTCGCTTCCGGCAGTGTGACAAAATTGAGCCGCTCGAGGACGGCCCGGCCGGCCGCTTCATGTCGCCCCTCGCCGCCTGCTAGACATGCTGCATTTACCTGCCGCCTTCCATGGCTGATGATATCAGCCGGATTGAGCTGGACCCAAATCCTGCCAATCCTGTAAATCCTGTCCGATTCCTTATCAAATCCTCTGGGAAACAACCATGCTCACCATGACCCCTGAATCATTCGCCGCCGCCCGAGCTTACATCATGAGCCACGGCCGGCCGGTCGACCGGGTCCGCTTCGCCTATCATTTCGAAGGTGGCGATTCGGCGCCGGTCCTTCAGGCGCTGGCCGCCTATCAGAATGACGACGGCGGCTTCGGCCACGCGCTCGAGCCCGATCTGCGGACCCCGGCCTCCTCGGCCATCGCCACCTCGACCGGTCTGGCCATCCTGCGCGAGGTGAAAGCGGCCGCCGGCGAGCCGCTGGTCGCCGATGCCATTCGCTACCTGCTGTATAGCTACGACGCTGCCCGAGACGTCTGGCCCATCGTGCCCCCGGCCGTGGAAGATGCGCCTCACGCCCCCTGGTGGACCTACGCCGACTCCGAAGCCAGCTTCGACGGCTTCCTGGTCAATCCCCGGGCCGCGCTCGTCGGCCACCTCTATCACTTCGACCCGGGGCAGGAGATGCTGGCCGCCGTCAGCCGCTCCCTCCTGGCCCACATGGGGACCATACCCGACGACGACATGGACATGCACGATCTGCTGGCTTTCCTGGAGCTGGCCGAGGCGGACAACGTGCCGGCCGATCTACGTCAGGAAGTCGTCTCCAAGCTGCGCCGGACAGTGCCCCACGCGCTGGCATCAGACCCCGCCCAATGGACCGATTACACTTTGCGGCCGCTCCAGGTCGCCCCGGCGCCCGACTCGATCCTGGCTTCCGAGGTCGATCGCGCCGCCGTCGACGCCAACCTGGACTGGGAAATCGAACGCCAGTCGGCCGACGGCAGCTGGGACCTGGCCTGGTCCTGGGACTTCGTCGACGCTGCCGCCTGGGCCCGGGCCGAGAATGATTGGAAAGGCTATCACGCCGTCAACACCCTGCGCACCCTGGCCGCCTACGGCCGTCTGGCCGGATCCTAACCCAATCAGCCCATTTCCTATGACCAACTGCCAACCCGCCGTCATGAACAGTTCCCCTCAGCTCCCTTCACTTCCCCTCAGCTCCAACGTTTACCGCAGGCTCCCATGACGCTGTACTGCTCCCTGCTCTTCGACGCCGACGGCACCCTGTTCGACTACGATCGGGCCGAGACCCGGGCCCTGTCCGGGACCTTCGCCCAATTTGGCCAGGCCTTCAAACCCGCCTACAGTGATCTCTACCGGCGGGTCAACGGTCCGTTGTGGGACGCCCTGGAGCAGGGCGATGTCACCCAGGACCGGCTCAAAGTGCAGCGCTTTGAACTGCTGTTTGACGAGCTGGGGCTGGCGGTCGATCCGGCCGCCTTCAGCGACTCCTATTCCCGCCAGTTGGGAAAAGGCACATTCCTCGTCGACGGGGCCGAGCAGTTGGTCGCCCAATTAAGCCGCGATTACCGCCTCTTCATCATCACCAACGGCCTGACCGACGTCCAGCGCCCGCGCTTCGCCGCCTCGGCCATCGGCCGCTACTTTCTCGACTGGATCATCTCCGAGGAAGTCGGCTTCGCCAAGCCCGACCCGCGGATCTTCGACATCGCCTTCGAGCGAATGGGTCGCCCGGCCAAAGAGCAGGTGCTCATCATCGGTGACAGCCTCTCCTCCGACATGGCCGGCGGCATCGCCTACGGCATCGACACCTGCTGGTTCAACCCCACCGGCCGCGCCCTGGACCCGCCCATGCCCATCACCTACCAGATCCGCAACCTGGCCCAATTATCGAACATTCTGGCTCGGCCCTGAATAGCAAGCGCCGGCTATCTGCGGCCCTGCGTAAACGCTTTGAGGGTCAGCTCGAAGAAACGCTTTGAGCGTCAGCTGGATGCGTAGGTGACGGCCTCCTCCAACTCCATCGCCGCGCCCTTATCCCATTCCTCGGCGAAGGCTTCTTCGCCCAGAGCCTGCTGGATTTCTGCGGCCTCACGCTCGTATTCGGGTTGCTGATAAGGAAATCTGGCGTAGCTTAGTTGCTGGCGCATGGCTTCGCTCCTGCCGAACAGCCGCGCCGCTCGCCGGAAGTTTCCCTGGGCGCGGGCCAGGCTGGCCAACTGCTCCAGAGCCAGAACCAGATCGCCCCCCAATCCAGCCTCGAAATAGTAGGCCAGGCACCGCCGCAGCAGGTTGTTTGCCCTCGCATAGGCCCCTTGTAGCCTGGCCACCTGTCCGAGCCCCATGAGTGCGTCCGTGGTCCGCCCCTCGTCGTTTATCTGCCGCGCCAGATCGTAACTCTCTTGATGGTACTCCTCCGCCCGTTCATAATCTCCCAGGAACGCCGACACGTTGCCGAGACCCAGTAGCATGGTACGTTGGCCGAGTTTGCTTTCCGGCTCTCGAAAGATTCCCAGCGCCTCTTCAAAGACCGTTTGCCCATGCTCGAAATCGCCCTGATCTAGCGCCACATTGCCAAAAAAGCTTAACGACCAGGCGGTTCCCCAATAATCCCTTGCCTCCCGAAAAAGCTTCAGGCTTTCCGTCTGGTACGATAGGGCTCGCTCATGATTTCCAGTAAATCGGGCGGTCCAACCAACTCGCTTGAGTCGATGGCCCAGCGCAGCGCCCCCCGCATGTTGTCTTTCTCCATGTCCAGTCGCCGGTACCAGGTCTTCTGCTCCGGGCCGTGGAACTGCGACTGCGCTTCCTCGGCCAGGGCCATATAATACTGGGCGTGTTGTCGAAGGATGGCCTCTCGATTCGGCCGCTCCGCGAGGCGCATCTTGCCGAACGCCCGCAAGGTTTCCAGAAGGCGAAAGCGGCCGCTGCCTTCGTCTGACCCGCCGGCCGCCACCAGGGATTTGTCCACCAGCTGGCCCAACAATTCCAGGATCCGTTGTTCCGGCAATCCTTCCCCGGCGCATACCGCCTCGGCCGCCTCCAGGCTAAATCCGCCCCGAAATACCGACAGGCGGTCGAATAGCCGCCGTTCGTCCTGGCCAAGAAGATCGTAGCTCCATTGCACCGTCGCCAGCAAGGTCTGCTGGCGCGGTAGAGCCGCCCGGCTGCCGCCGGTCAGCAGGCGAAAACGGTCGTCCAGCCTGGATTCGAGCTCGAATAGCGAAAGATGACGCAGGCGGGAAGCGGCCAGCTCGATCGCCAGCGGCATGCCGTCAAGACGGCGGCAAATCCGCGTCACCGCGCGAGCGTTGTCCTGGTTGAAAGAGATATCCTGGCCCATCGCCGCCGCCCGTTCGACAAACAAACGCGCAGCGTCGGCCCGTCGTATCGCCGGCCCTGTTTCCCCATCTGATTCGCTAACGTCCGGCAACGTCATGGTCGGCGCTAACCAGATCGTTTCTCCGGGCACGCCGATCCTTTCCCGGCTGGTGGCCAGGAGAGTTATTTCCGGGCAGATGGACAATAGCGACCCGCACAGCCGGGCGATGGCATCCAGCTGGTGTTCGCAATTGTCCAGGACCAGCAACAACTCCCTGGACTTAAGCGCCTTGCCGATCCTCTCGACCAGCGCGGTTTGTTCATCCTGCCCGGCCGAGCCGGCGTCGCCAACGCCCAGGCCAAATGTCTTGGCCGTCTCCCGGGCCACCAACGCCGGGTCATCCAGCGGCGCCAGATCGACGAACCAGGCGCCGTTCAGGTAGACGTCCTTTTGGGCCTGGGCGACCTGCAGCGCCAGCCGTGTCTTGCCGATGCCGCCTACGCCCGTTATGGTCAGTAAACGACAGGCCGGGTCGGCCAGTCGCTCCTGGATCTGGGCCAACTCGGTTTGCCGGCCGACGAAAGAAGTTGCCTGAGCCGGTAGATTATGCCCTGGCCCGCGCGTCGCCAGCCGGATGCGCTCGTACAACTCCGTAGTCTCGGCCGCCGGCTCCACGCCCAGCTCTTCGTTCAGCGCCTGGCGGCAGCTTTCATATTGGGCCAGGGCCGCGTTGCGCTGGCCGCTCCGGGCCAGCAGCTGCATCAGCAGCCGCTGGGACGGCTCATGGTACGGGTCCAGGGCCACCAGGCGGCGCCCCTGGTCGATGCCCCGCCTGAATTGGCCTCGGGCCAGGTAGCTTTCGACCAGCTCTGACAGGGCCACGGCGGCCTGGTTGCGTAATCTTTCCCCCTCCAGCAGAGCCCATTCCTCGAAGCCGTGGCTGTCCCGGGCGTGAAAGCCGGCCAGGAAGTCGCCCTGGTACAGTTCGAGCGCTTCCTCCAGCGCGGCCGTGCTCTCCTGACCGTCCGCCGCCCGCCACTCTTCGATACGCTGGCCCAGGACGGCCGTGTCCAACCAGATCTCGCTCTCCAGGTTGAGGCCCACCGTCTGCCGGTTGGTCATGATGTGGTCGCCCAGCCGCCTGCGCAGGGCGCTGACGGCCGTGCTCAGGCTGGCCAGCGCCTTCTTCTGCGGCGAGTTCCCCCAGAACAAGGCGATCAGGCTATCCCGGCCGACCGGCCGCCCGGCCCAGGCCAGGTAAACCAGCAGCGCCTCGGCCTTGCGCGAGCCCAGGTTGGTCAGCGGCCGGCCCATCGCCCACCTCCGTCCGCCCGGCCCACCAGCGGCGACCGAACGAAGTACCGAATGAAGTTCAGTAGGCCACTAACCACGACCGAACGAAGTTTAGTAGATCAATGACCACTGGCCACCGACCACTGTATACAAAGGAGTTCGAAATGATATCCAGACGAGCCTTCCTGAAACAAACCGCCGCCGCCGGTGCCGCCCTGGCCCTCGGCTCCGGCCTCGGCCCGGCCGCCCGCCTGCTGGCGACGGTCCAGGCCGAAGATGACCTGGGCCACTTCGTCGGCGCCCCGGCCGTGGTGACCCACCTGGCCTACGACCCCGACGCGGGCGCCCTCGGGCTTTGCACCGAACTGCCCCTCGGGCCGCTCAAGGCCGCCCAGCTAGGCCAGGCCGGCTTCGGCCTGCAGCTAACGGTCAGCTACCTTTCCGGCGGTTCGCCT
>CP070688.1:2666689-2674939 GCA_020353135.1 Chloroflexota bacterium | reverse complement strand
CTTCATTGGCATGGCAGGCTATATGGTACCGGCCTGGAGAACACCCGGCTGTTCAAGCGCTGGCACGTATACTATGGTGTCTGGGGAAGTCGATTCTTCCAGTCCATTTACGAAACCGGGCCAGGCACCTTCGGCTCGTTCATGTTAGCGCCTGAATGGTTCCTTGTCATCGTCCTGCTAGGATCACTCACGCTGATGGGTCTTCTATGGGCGCCCTTGCTGTTGGCTTTGCCGTTGCTGATCGTGGCGGCCGGACCGCCAATCGTCTATGCCGTGATTCGCGGATGGAAAGCTACGTTCCCGGCATATCAGACAGGTGGATGGAAACGCCCGGCGCTTCACGCACTTGTGGCTCTATTACACCTCTTGCAGCCGCTGGCGCGACTAGCGGGCCGCCTGGCGGCTGGCCTAACACCCTGGCGCAGACGGGGACTGTCCAATTACGCCCTTCCCCGTCCGCGCAGCCTGTCCATGTGGCGTGAGAAGTACCAGGCGCCGGAAGCCCGGTTAGAGCGATTGGAATCCATCTACCACGAGCGCGGCGCGGTCATTCTGCGAGGTGGTCAGTTCGACCGATGGGATCTGGAAATTCGCGGCGGACTGCTGGGCGGGCTGCGAATCTTGATGGCTAGCGAGAATCACGATTTGGGCAGGCAGATGATTCGTTACCGGCTGTGGCCGAAACTAGCGACGATTGTACTGATTGTAGTGAGCTTATTGGCCGTGCTAACGTTGCTGTCCGCCATGCAAGGCGCCTGGCCTGTGTCCGTCCTTTTGGGCTTGCTGGCTGCGGCCCTGTTTATGCGGGCGGTTGGAGACTGTGCGGCCGCCATGGATGCCAGCCTCCGCGCCATTGAACAGATACGAAACGATCCCTTCTAATGGAGCATAAACGTTACGGCGATCTTGAGATTATGGGGCGCGTCATACGCCAGACGCGACCGTACTGGGCACACATCGCGGCCATCTTTCTGCTTGGATTACTGGCTGCTCCGCTGGCCCTTCTCACCCCCTTACCCTTGACCATCGCCGTCGATTCTGTTATTGGTTCGGAGCCGCTACCCGATTTTGCCTACGTCTTGCTTCCTTCGACGATCACCGACTCAAAAGAGGCACTACTGATTCTCGCCACCCTGCTCGTGTTGCTGATTGCTCTCTTAACCCAACTCCAAACCCTGAGCAGTAATCTTCTTCGCGCCTATACCGGCGAAAAGCTAGTACTCCACTTCCGGGCCGACCTTTTCCGCCACCTGCAACGATTATCTCTCTCCTATCATGACGTCCAGGGTACGGCCGACTCTATTTACCGCATCCAATATGACTCGGCCGCCATTCGTTACCTAGCCATCGACGGCGTCACCCCCTTTGTCTCGGCGACAGTCACGCTCGCGGCCATGTTGATTGTGATGTTCAGGCTCGATTGGCAACTGGCGCTGGTCGCCCTGCTCATCTCACCAATCTTATTCTTCATTGCCCGCCTGTACCGGCGCCGACTTCGCCAGCAATCGCGCCAGGTAAGGCGGGTCGAGAGTTCGGCCCTCTCCGTGGTACAGGAAGTGCTAGCCTCCTTGCGGGTCGTCATGGCCTTCGGACAGGAAGATCGCGAGCAGCAGAGATTCGAACAACAATCTAGCATGGGCATGGGTGCTCGCCTGCGCTACACACTATCAGAAGGGACGGTAGGCCTTTTGCTGGCGATGACAATAGCGCTTGGCACCGCCATCGTGCTCTACCTGGGCGTTCGTCACGTGTTCATTGGCATTATCACCCTGGGACAACTGTTGTTGATTATGGGCTACCTGGCGCAGCTTTACGGTCCCCTAAAAACCGTGAGCCGCAAGACAGCCAGTCTGCAACCCCACCTGGCCAGCGCCGAGCGTGCTTTTGCCCTCGAGGATATCCCTTCAGGAGTGCCCGATCCGGTCGACGGCCGTGCCATCGCCCGAGCCAACGGTGGCGTGAGTTTCCAGAGCGTTTCCTTCAGCTATGACGGCAGCAAAGATGTTTTGCGCGACATCACTTTCTCAGTGCCGGCCGGCAAGCGCATCGGTATTGCCGGCGAAACAGGCGCCGGCAAATCCACCGTGATGGGTCTGTTGACTCGTTTTTATGATCCACAAGAAGGACAGATAACGCTAGATGGGGTCGATCTTCGAGAGTATAAGCTGATCGACCTGCGCAATCAGTTCGCCATCGTCTTGCAGGACACGGTGCTCTTCTCAACCACTATCGCCGAGAATATCGCTTACGCCCGGTCCGAAGCCACGGAAGAAGAGATCTTTCAGGCCGCCAAGGCCGCCAACGCCCATGATTTCATCATCAAGCTTCCAGATGGCTACGACACACAAGTCGGCGAGCGGGGTATGCTACTTTCCGGAGGCGAACGGCAACGCATCGCCTTGGCTCGTGCCTTTTTGAAGGACGCGCCCATCCTGATCCTGGATGAACCGACCAGCTCGGTCGACGTCAAGACCGAAAGCGGCATCATCAGGGCCATGGTACGGCTCATGAAAGGCCGTACGACTTTCTTGATAGCCCATCGCCTGTCAACTCTCACGTATTGTGACTTGTTGATGGTCATCCAGGATGGGCGGCTGGTTGATGTTCGATCCGACGTACCAGAAGCCATTACGCTTTCGACCGTAGGCCGCCAGGCTAGCGAAGGGACAGAGAGAAACGGTCAGATTCGAAAGGGCCGTCCATTGAAAATCGAGTGGCATGAGAGTCTCGAAGAGTTGGAGGATCGATTTCGTATGGCATCCGGGCCTCACATGCAAAAGCGGTTGGAAGCCTTCTACCTGCTGCGAAGCGGGGAGACTATAGCCACGGCGAGCGAGAGTGTGAGCGTTGGTTACCGCACGCTGCAACGCTGGGTCGCCTGGTATCGACAGGGCGGGCTGGAAGAGGTGCTGCGGCGCACGCCTGGCGCGCATAATGATGGGACGCTGCTTCCAACCACAAGCAATGGTGATCCGGCCGGGCAAGCTGAAGATCAGGTTAACAATCCGGTTGCCTCTGTGAAGTCAGGAAGTCAAAAATGACAACTGATCTACCAGGCACCGATGCCTTGAGGACAATCCTGGGCGAACATCTGGTTCTCGATAAGAAAGACCGCGCTTCCGCCCGGTCTTCGTCCATGGCGAAGATCGCCGGACTCAAGTGTGAGCCCTTCAACGAATCGACCTCCTTCCCGGCCTGGCTTTTGACCGTGCAATTTGACTCAGGGAATAGCAAGAAGATCTACTTGAAAGACTTTGCCACTTCCCGGCTTCCAAAAGATGATCTGCCCGCGCGACGTAGGCGGGAAGTCCGCGTCTACCAGGAGCTACTTGATAGTGCAGCGCTGGATACGGCCGGTTACTTCGGCGAAATTTGGGATCCGGAGCAGGAACGGTATTGGTTGTTGATCGAGTACCTTGAGGCCGTAGAGCTACGATCGCTCGGATTGGAAGATTGGATCAAGGCAGCCGCCTGGCTCGGCCGTTTGCATGGATATTACTTGCCGTCAGCAAATCGCCTCGCCAGCTACAATTACTTGATGCAGCACGAAGCGACCTTTTTCCAATCGAAAGCCACGCTAGCCCGGGCGTCGATGGCCTACTTCAAGCCGGAATGTGCCGGCCGCCTGGAGGCTATTCTGCGGGATTATGATCGGGTGATCGAGGTAATGGTAAGGCAACCGCGAACGCTGGTTCACGGATCATTTCGTCCGCAGAACATCCTGGTGCAGTCACCGAATAGGATCTGTCCAATCGACTGGGAACTGGCCGCCTATGGTGCGCCCTTGTACGATCTGGCATTCATTTTGGATGGTTTTCGACCACCAAAGCTGCAGCAGATGACAGGCGCCTATCGCCAACAAGCCACGCGCAATGGCGTACATGTTCCAGAAGAAGAGGAACTGCTATTCATCGTCAACTGTTTCCGCTTGCACAAAACCATCAAATCATTGGGCGACTCGGCCAGCTTCAATTTCTCCGAAGAGACGGTGTTCAAATTGCTGGGCATGGCAGAAAAAGTCAAAGATGAGCTTTTCGACGGGACCATCACACCATAACGATGGAGATGGTTGATACATGAGTTGTCTAGAAGTTATGCAGCACCCGGCGGTTTCAGCCTGGATGCGATTCAACGGTGAAGGCCTGGCGCCCTCCCACGTTGAACCCCTGAAAGGAGCAACCCGCAGGCGGTCCGTGTTCAGGTTGCACGGGGTCGGCACTGTTGGCCGGCCGGTCATCGCCAAGAGATGCTATCTTTCCACCGGGCGGGTCGAGGACTTCTTGTACCGACAGATCCTACCGCAACTTCCTGTGTCGGCGCCTCGATACTACGGTTACGCCCGAGATGACGAACAGTTGTGCTGGCTATTTCTCGAAGACATCGGCGACCAGCGCATCGATCACAGCGATCCCGAGCAGCAAGCCGCCGTCTCGACCTGGTTGGGGCGACTTCACGCCAATGCCGCAGTCGTCAAGCCGGCCGGACTGGCAGATCGTGGTCCGGGTCATTATTTCAACCATCTTGACTCAGGACGGAAAAACATCCTGGATAATCTAGGAAATCCGGTGCTGAGCGAGGAGGATCGAACTGTATTGTTGGCGGCGGCGAAGCGGCTAGACGAGATCGCCGCGTGCTGGGACCGGGTCGCGGCAGCTTGCGAGGAAATCCCTTGCACGCTTGTTCACGGCGACTTCCGGCCGAAGAATGTTTTCGTACGCCAGGAAGCCGGAGGGAGCGTCATCTACCCGCTAGATTGGGAGATGGCTGGATGGGGCGTGCCGGCCCCCGACCTGGCGCCATCGCGGGACAGATACGCCGGCAGCTTGATAAACCTGGAGATTTACCGGCAAATCGTAGCCGCCGCCTGGCCCAACATGGATAAACCACAGCTAGAGCGCATGGTTGTCATCGGGTATCTGTTCCGCCGGCTGGCAGCCGTTGCCTGGGCTAGCATGAGCCTGCCTTATGATTCGACGGCGAAGGCCGTGAGTTTGCTTGACACCTACGAAAAGAACCTGGCGGTGGCCATTCGCGCCGGCTACTGGTCTTGTTAAACAGCGTGTAATTCTGGACCAGCGCCGCGCACTCAAACGGGCCGCGCTATCGACCATGAAATAGACTCATGATCGCAGATCTCGAACGATTCACAGGCGATGACAAAGGGCTGGAGGCGCCGGCATTGCGCGATCTGCTAGGGCGCCTTATTGACTCGGAGCAAGGCGGCGGGCAGCTCGTTAAAGTGGAAAAGCTCAAAGCGCATGTGTACCGGTTACATTATCAAATTGGCAAGCAGTCGCGCGCTATGGTGGTGAAACGGCTCGATCCTGACGTCGCCCAGCGAAACCGGCTGGTCGTACAGCGTTGGCTACCGGCTGGGGGCATGGCCGGCAGCGCGCCCCGGCTATTGGGTATGGCGCCTGAAGCGGATGGTCAAGCGACCTGGTTGGCGCTCGAAGACTTGGGTGGCCGAACGCTGGAATCGCAAAAGGGCCGAAGGAGCAGCGTGCAGAAGGCCGTCGAGTCCATCGCTCGACTGCACAAGCGTTTTGCCGAGCATCCCTTGCTGGCCGAAGTTCGGCTCTGGGGCGGGGAGTTGGGCATGCCCTTTTACGCGAGCAATGTGCGCGACGCTCAGCGCTGCATCGAGGCCATCCGGACCCCGGCCGTCGTCCTGAAACCTGAGCATCGCGCGTTGAGAGAACGCCTGCTAGAGCGACTCGACCAGTTGGAGGCGACCAGGCCGCAGCGCGCCGAGCTGCTTCAGAGGGCTGGTGGTTCTGAAACGCTGTTGCATGGCGATTTATGGATCAGCAACGTCTTCGTCTTGCAGGCGAAAGTGGAGCCGATCGTGCGCTTCATCGACTGGGATCATGCTGCTGTTGGCCCGGTCAGTTACGATCTATCTACCTTTCTACTGCGTTTCCCAGAAGGAGAGCGAAGCTGGATAGTCGATAGCTACCTTGATGCCGTGGCGGACCTGGGCTGGCCGCGGCTGTCTGTCTCGCTATGGAATCAGCTATTCGAAACGGCTGAATTATCGCGCATCACCAATCGTCTGATCTGGCCAGCGCTAGCCATTCTCGACGGCGATACCTCCTGGGGATTCGACGCTTTGAGCGAAATTGAAACATGGTTCAATGCTTTGCGACCGGTGCTATCAGAAGATTCCGGCCAGCCACCAGGAGGCGACGACGGCGGTGACTAGGGTCATCATCCTCACGCAAATGTGGTCCAGCTGGCCGGATTTTGCCGGCTCTACCTGGGTGCCGATGCAGTATCTACTGGGCTTATTGAAGTTGGGTGTCGACGCCTACTGGATCGATTATTTAGACCGGCCGGACCCTCAAAAACAAGTTCACAGCCTGGAATACCTGGTGAAACGCTTCGTCGGCACGGCCCGGGATTTCGAATTCTCGGAACGAGCCTGTGTCGTTTTCGAGGGCGGTCGCCGCTATTACGGCATGTCAGAAAATACACTCCAGGAGCTAGCGGCCCGAACCGATCTGTTGATCGGCATTAGTGGCAAGGGCATTCCAAATGGATCCCCCCTGAAGCAGATCGAGCGGCGGGCTTACATCGACGTCGATCCCGGCTTCACCCAGATTTGGGCGGAGCAGTTGGACATGGGTCTGGATCAGTTCAATATCTTCTTCACCGTAGGCCAAACGATCGGCCGCCCGGAAAGCGCGATGCCGGCACTGGGCTTCGAATGGCACCCGATCTTGCCGCCGGTGTTTTTGGATCAGTGGCCGGCCTGTATTGACGAGCAAAACGAGCGCTTTTCCACAGTTGGCGACTGGTGGGGCGATCAGCGAGCCAGCTACGAGGGCGAGTATTATGGCGGCAAGCGGGATGAGTTCTTACGTTTTGTCCAGCTCCCTCTCCGAGCCAATCAACGCCTGGAACCGGCCCTGACTATTTATCAGATCGACCACGAGGAAATCGGGCTTCTGCACCGCAATGACTGGCGTATTCTGGATCCATTTTTGCATGCTGGCGATCCTCACAGTTACCGTGAATTTATTCAATCTTCAAGGGCGGAATTTAGCGTCGCAAAGGGCGGGTATGTGAGGGCAAACGCCGGCTGGATCAGCGATCGGACCGCCTGCTACTTGGCATCCGGCAAACCTGCCCTGGTCCAATCCACCGGAATCGAACCCTATGTTCCGACCGGTGAAGGATTGCTCACATTCGCGACGCTTGAGGAGGCCGTCGCCGGCATCGTGGCTATCAACGGCGATTACCTGGTCCACTGCCAGGCGGCGAGAAAGCTGGCGGAAGAGCGCTTTAATTCCGACGTCGTTTTGGCTTACTTATTGCAGCGCGCCGGCTTATAACTGGAGTAGGAAGAAATACACTCCGCCACGAGACGCGGCTGTATGTTGGGGGTGCCTGTCTACGCGGCGTCTCGTCCCAGTCCGGCGTCACGGGCCCGGGCGATCGCCTCGGCCCGGCCGGCGACCTGCAGCTTGGCGAAAATATTTGAGACGTGATTGCGGACCGTCTTGGGACTGATCTGGAGTTTTTGGGCAATCTCCTGGTTCGTTTGGTGCTGGGCGATGAGCTGCAAGATCTCCTGTTCACGTTCCGTCAGCTCGGGAAAAGCACTGGCCGCCGCCGGCGGCATCTGTGCGAAATAAGCCGCCATACGTTGGGCCACGGCCGGGCCGAAGATGGCTTCGCCGGCGGCGACGCCGCGAATCGCCCGTTGAATCTCATTCTTCAGCGCGCCTTTGAGCAAGTAACCGCGCGCGCCGGCTCGCATGGCGGCGAAGACGGATTCATCGTCGTCATACATGGTCAGGACGAGAATGGCGATGTGGGGGCTGGTGAGCAGGATTCGCCGGGTCGCTTCTATGCCGTTTAGATCAGGCATGTGTAAATCCATGAGGATCACATCTGGTTGGATGCGTTTGGCCTGATTGACAGCCTCAAGCCCGTTGATCGATTCACCCACCAGGGTCATATCGGACGTCGCCTTCAACAGAACTCGCAACCCATCGCGGAAGGCCTTGGAATCTTCGGCTACCAGAACTTGAATTCTTGGCGAGCTCATGTTTTTTGTCCATTAAGCGGCAATCTGGCCTGGACCCGAACGCCTTCGCCAGACGGAGACTCTATCGTGCACGTACCGCCCAGTTCGGCCGCTCGTTCCCGCATGGACCGTTGACCAATTCCCGACGATCTATCCGCCGGTAAGCCAATGCCGTCGTCTATGATTTCCAGCACCAGATCGCCGTCCACAGCCAG
>CP070688.1:2661021-2666589 GCA_020353135.1 Chloroflexota bacterium | reverse complement strand
GTCTATCACTTCTACTCTGGCTTTCTGGGAGTGAGGATGACCATCACCGCGCCCAGCGAGCAGCCGCCGCCACCACCACCGCCAGAACCGGTCACCCGGGTCACAAACATCAGTCTGTATGACAACAAGATCAAGGGCAAGCGTACCGTCTGGGGCTCGGTATGGGTCGACGACGAGTATTGGGATAACGCGGTCGGGGCGACAGTGGTCGTAGACTGGACTTATCCCAACGGCAGCACGGAGCGGCTTCGGGCTGTCACAAATGATTCTGGCCTGGCCAGATATGAGATGCACAATGTCAAGTCGGGCACGCACACCCTTGAAGTGGTCGACGTAGAATTCGGTGAGCATCGCTTCGACAGGGAGTATGGCAACTTGAGCGCCAGCATTAAGGTCAAGTAGCGCGGCCACCGGCGGATCGTTATCACGGCCGCCGCGAATCATGCAGAGGCGAGGCATTTCCCGCAGGGGCTCCTGCGCAGGCCGTCAGCTCATAGGCTGAGTCAGGCGCCATCCGGAATGCCTCGCCCATATTCACCTTCAACCTTCCTCCCTTTCACTCCAATTCCCAGAGACCCACAGAGATAACCTGGGATTGCCTGTGACCTTGACCAGAATCCTTCAGTGGGGCGGCTTGTGCGAAGGGCGGGAGACTTCAAGCCTTCTTAAGTAGTAGATGCCTAATGGGGAGATACTATTTCGGCGGCAAGGAATAGTATTAGAAGCGCTCCAATCACAGTTGAGACATAAACTAGCAGCGCATTCTCCTTCTGCCTGATGATAGAAAGCAGCCCCAAGAAGAAGGCTGAAATCCCGGCAACCATCCCAGCAAGCATCGTAAGTGCCAATGCTGGTCTCGCGGCAATATCTGCCAAAACAGTTCCTCCCGCCGGGGTTGATTTATACAGCGAGCTTGCGAGTGATGAGCCGATGATAAACAGTATTGGCATTGTGACGATGAGCCCGACCGACCACTTACCCAATGTAGTTCCTGGTATGATTCTCAAAGGTTGTTTACTCATGCTTTCGTCCCCAGCCCCGTTGTAGTGGATTCATGGCAGCCACCTTTCTTTCCCGCTACCTTCACCCTCTACGTATTCCTTGAGACATTCGATGTAGTTTGCTCCCTTATCACGACAGTGGTGGCATTGTGGCGATTGGATATGTCAATAGCACCCACTCAGTTCGGCCGCCACGGCCGCGGTAAGCCGCTCCACAGCCATTCTGATATTGTATACCAGTGTTGCGCCTACAACATAACGAGTCGTGGCAATCCTCAGATGTACTGGTCGTGACCAGATAATCCTCAGCCCATGCCTAAATACATAGCTGTCGCTTATCCACTCTTTGCCCGTCATTCGTCCCTAAACGACGCCATCAACGAAGTGGCTTAATCGAGACACCATCTCATGACGTTTGACACATGACAAGGACGAGTATGCTGTGCTAAACTTAATTTTGGAGTGGGGATTTCGATCCAATCTATTGACCAGGAGTCACCAGGCACCATATCACATTTTGTGCAATTGGCGCTCTCTCAATTTGGAGTCTGATTTCATTGACCTAGATGCAAAGTGGGCCGACCCCCGTGAAGGCTAGTAGGTCATACTGTCAGAAGAGGGCAAACGTAAGAAGCAGCTATTTCCAATCAAAGAAGGGGGAAATCAATATGGACAAGAAACGAATACTGATAATCATGCCATTTGTTGGCGTGATCGTGGTTGCGCTCATCGGTCTGGCATCAGTTGGTGGTGCAGGTGCAGCGAATCATCTCACAGATGTACAACAGTTAGGCAAGTCCATTTTCTTTGACGACAATCTCTCAATTGAAGGTAACCAATCCTGTGCCGCCTGCCATGGTCCGGAAGTCGGCTTCACAGGCCCATTGTCATTCGTCAACGCGGGTGGTGCCGTCTACGAAGGCTCGATAGCCGGTCGATTCGGGGATCGTAAACCGCCAAGTGCAGCTTACGCGACATTGAGCCCGATTTTCCAACTGGACAAGAGCGGCCTTTTCGTGGGCGGTAACTTCTGGGACGGCCGGGCCACGGGCGAGAGATTGGGCAACCCGGCGGCCGACCAGGCTCTGGGGCCGTTCTTGAACCCCGTTGAACAGGCCCTGCCCGATTCGGCCTGCGTCGTTTACCTGGTGTGTACCGCGAGCTACCCAGTTACTTTCGAGGATGTTTGGGGAGACGAGGCTTGCGATATTACCTGGCCAGCTGATGTGGATACAGTCTGCGCGACTGAAGGTACCACGGTAGACCTTGCAGTAGAGGATAGAGCCAAATCGGATATGGCCTACGACGGTATCGGGCTATCCATCGCCGCTTACGAAGACTCGCCGGAGGTAAACGCCTTTTCATCCAAACTCGATCAGACCTATGACGGCAAAGTCAAGTTAAGCAAACAAGAGCAGCGCGGCTTTGCCCTGTTCCGAGGCAAAGGGATGTGCCATCGTTGCCATATTAGCAATGGTAAACAGGCCCTTTTCACCGACTTTTCCTTCGACAATCTCGGTCTTCCTCAGAATCCGGAGAATCCGGCTGGAGTCTCCCCGGATTTTGTCGACCCGGGTTTGGGCGGTTTCCTCATGAACAGCGGCTATGAAGAGGATGTTTACATGGCCGAGTGGGGCAAGCACAAGGTCCCGACCTTGCGCAACGTGGACTTGCGACCAGAAGAAGATTTCGTCAAGGCCTTTGGCCATAACGGATACTTCAAGACGCTGGAAGGTATCGTCCACTTCTACAATACCCGCGATGTGAAAGCCACCTGCCCAGGGCTTTACACCGAAGCAGAAGCGTTGGCTGCAGACTGCTGGCCGCCACCCGAGGTAGGGGAAAACGTTAACACAGACGAATTGGGTGATCTAGGTCTGACTCCGGAGGAAGAGGCGGCCATCGTCGCCTTCCTGACAGCGCTCAGCGACGGCTATATGCCCTAGATAGATGATTAACATGTAAGTTTTCCAGGGGTCGGTCCCAACTACAATACAAAGAATGGATGAGGATTTCGGCCGCGTCGGCCGTAGTTAGCCGTTCCTCTCTCTTGTCACTGACCTGTCCCGCGGTTTCTGAAATCAGAGCCTGCTAGCCACACCGCCGAACCTACTCCTTCACAGCACCTTGATGACGCGCAGTACGCGAAATCGCATGATAATCATATCCTTCTGCGAAAACTCGGCGATAGTGCGCTCCGCTCGCTCGCCTTCTCCATAGTGATAAGCTGTCCGTTTCAGCCATTCCAAGCCAGGGTCTTCTTCCAGGCTAAACTTACCCTTGAGCAGGTAACCCGCTCCCTCAGAGGATTCACCCCCGATGGTGACGGCCCCTTTCGAGTTCCGTCGGATGTAATGCACTTTGCGAGTGTTGCGCACGGTAGTGATGATGACATCGTCTCCATCCATGATGAAAGAGACCGGGACCGTATGAGGATACCCGTCAAAATCGACTACCGACATTCGCGCCAAGAGCTTCCTCTGCAAGAATTCCCGCACTTCCTCCGTGTACACGTTTGCCTCCTGTTGAATGTTCGTCCACACAGACACCCCCCAAAGCATCATTCCAACTCCTGCAGACCTATCTCACAGCCCGCAAGAAATTGGACACGGCCACGAGAGTCCAGACCACGATTCCGGCAAATGCCAGCAGGCGCGCGAGCGCCGGCCACGTGGATTCCCAGACCCCAAGCCCGGCCATGATGGGCAGGAACAAGATCCAGACGACGATCTCCGCCACCGAAGGTAACCCTTGCACCCAGTTCCACAGCAACTCCAGCCACTCGCGATTCAAGACCAGCGCGACGGCGAACCCGACCCATAGCACGGCGAAGATCACGATGGCGTACGTGTTAAGGGCTCGCGAAACAGTAACGTTCCAGGATGATGACTCTCTCATAATCGGCCTCCCACAACGACAACATCGCCAAAGGCAGCAAGCACGTGCCCAATCCAATGCCCCGGCCGCCGTCAGCCCTGCTTCAGCCAAAGCTTGATTCAATACCCATGATGCGGCCGCCGCCCAATCAGAAATCACCATCGATCTGTTCGGCATGCCTGAGCTGTTCACGCAGCCTCTCATTTTCGGCCGCCAGGTCGTCGATTAGCTGCTCCTTCGAGCTACTGGGATCAGCCCTGCGCCGGCTCCAACGCGCGTCTTCAGCAGGTAGATCGCTCAGCAACTCGGCCGGCGTTCGTTGCCAGAAGAGATTATTGGTCCAGATATTCACTTTGCAGCGCGTCTCATGCTTGCGTCCAAGTACGTCGCTGAACTTCACGTTGTAGTGCTGATTGTCCCGATCGTAGCCGACGAACCGGAACGAGATCTCAACCGGCTCGCCTCCGACCCGCCGGACCTCTTTGTCGATGCGCTCTCTATTCCTCCGATCGCGGATGGACATAAACGTCACAATCATTACCAAAACGAGCAGACCCAATCCGATACCAACTGCGGGTTCCATGCTATGCCTCCCTGGTATTCTCAGCTGTAGGAGTCTTCCCTTATGTCAACCTAATCCATCCCAGCTTAACTCTTCTCCGTCATATTCGACGTCGATTATCTCCAACGCCACGCCGATCAATACGGCAAGCAGAAGTTGAGGCGCGGCGATAACAAGAATCAGCGCCAATAGCAAAGAGATGTCGATCAGAGTCTTCCCTTTTTGATTTTTGAGAGACACGCGGTGTCTTTTTCCTTCTTCGATTAACTCACTTAGATTTGACATAACATACTCCTGTATCTTGCGCATTCCTTTTCTATGTAGTCTAGTACATTTGCCAACTCGCCACATCCATCAAGTGGACAATATTCCACCGGCTGAGTGGATAATCTCGGCGCAATGGCCAGGCCCCCGGCCTGCGACGAACCACCTGCGACAATCTGTTGACAGGCCTTATTGGCCCGTGCTATGCTGAGCATAGGCATCATTAGTCGACTCGCTCAGTGTTGTTCGCCTCCGCCACATTACAGCCTGGCAACCTGGGGAGTTCGGGGTTGGCGGCCCGTGAGTCATGTGTCCTCCGTGGGCGTCGCGGGCGGTGGCCTGGGTAGAGGAGTTGGCCGTGTTTACTCATGGGAAGAGCCATTTACGCTCGCTGATTATCTTTGCTTCGACTACGCTGGGCTTACTCATTGTCATCTCGCTGCTGGCGCTCTTGCCCGCCCGGGCAAACGTATCCACTGCCGGCGCTCTGACCGTCTGCCCGGCCGGCCCACCGGGCTGCGACTTCGATAACATTCAATCAGCCGTCAACGCCGCCGCAGACGAGGACGTCGTCAAGATCGCCGCCGGCGTTTACACCGGCGTAAACGGCTACGGCGGGCTGGCCCAGGTGGTCTACATCTCCAGAAGCCTGACCATCAGCGGCGGCTACAACACCGCCTTCGACGAGCCGCCCGACCCGTTAGCCAACGCCACGATCATTGACGCCGAAGGCGACGGGCGTGCCTTGTACGTAGCCGAAGGCGCCGACGTCACGGTCAGCGGTCTGCATTTCACTGGCGTCTACGCCAAAGATCTGGGCGGTGATCCGGTTTTCTTCCTCGGCTGCTTCGACTTCGGCGGCGG
>CP070688.1:2650627-2660921 GCA_020353135.1 Chloroflexota bacterium | reverse complement strand
TTGAGGACCTATCACCGGAAGAAGGGCTGGAGTCGCACGGCAGTGAGTTACCTGCGACAGAGTCGCTGAAGACCGAAGATTATTCGTCGGCCGTCGTCTTATTGATCACAGATGGCGAGAATACGGCATCGCCAGAACCTATAACGATCGCTCAAGTAGCCGCTGATTCAGGCGTTCGTATCTACCCGGTCGGAATCGGCAGCGCCGAAGGTTCGGTCATCGAAATCGACGGCTTCAACGTTCTTACCCAGCTGAATGAATCGACCCTCCAGGAGATCGCGGGTCTCACGAACGGCGTTTATTACCACGCCGCGGATGAAGCGTCCCTAACGGAGATTTACGAAAACGTCGACCTGCAATTAACCATTGAAGGCGAAAGAAGCGAGGTCACCTCTGTCCTCGCCGGCATCAGTCTGGTTCTGTTATTGATCGGCGGAGGGTTGTCTCTGTTCTGGTTTGGGCGGGCGCCGTGATGAAGAACTTGGCCCTTAGCGCTGGCTCAAGAGATAACAGATGGGACTGACCTGGCCCTGGTATCTGCTGTTGCTGCTGGCCATTCCGCTCCTCATAGCGGCTTATGCCTGGATCTTGAAGCGCAGGCGGCGATTCGCGGTTCGCTATTCGAGCCTTTCGATCATCCGTGAAGCTTTGCCCAAGCGGGCCCGTTGGCGCCAGCACTTACCGTTCGGGCTCTTCTTGTTAGGTCTTGGCTGTTTGATAGTGGCCCTGGCCCGGCCAGTGGCCAAGGTTGAAGTACCTCTAAATAGGACAACCATCATCCTGGCCATCGACGTCTCGCGTAGCATGTGCGCCATCGACGTTTCACCTAACCGCCTGACGGTGGCCCAAGAGGCGGCCACAGCTTTCATTAAGGAACAAGCCGACGGCACCCAAATTGGCATCGTGGCCTTCGCCGGCTTTGCTGAGCTAATCGTGCCGCCGACTAATGACAAAGAGTCCCTGATCGAATCGATCAATAATCTGACCACGTCATTGGGCACGGCTATTGGCAGCGCGACCCTCAAATCCATCGACGCCTTGGCTGAGATAAACGAAGCAGTTGCGCCCAGTGGAGTCAATTTGGGAGTCGAAGACGGAGGAAATGAGCTGTCAGGCGGCCTGTACCAGCCAGATATCATCGTCTTGTTGACGGATGGGGCGAACAGCCACGGACCGCACCCGGTCGACGCTGCTCAGCAAGCGGCCGACCGGCAAGTGAGAGTATACACCATCGGCTTCGGCACGGCCGATCCAAGGGCAATGACTTGTACACGGCAGCAACTGGGCAGTGATGTTTTCAGTCGCGGTTTTGGCGGCGGAGGCTTTGGTGGCGGTTTTGGCGGCGGATTCGGGGACTTCAGACGCTTTCTGGTAATCGACGAGACGACATTGCAAATGGTAGCCGAAATGACGGGCGGTTCCTACTTCCGGGCCCAAAATGCAGACCAACTCTACGAGGTCTTTCTCGATCTCCCGACCCAAATTACGTTGCAGGAACAGAGTCTGGAAATCAGCGTCGTATTTGTGGCTCTCGGCGCGATATTTGCCTTTGTAGCAATCTGGCTCTCGCTGCGCTGGAATCGTTTCCCGTAGTGTCAGTGGGCGTAATGAACTGATCCCATCATCGGGCAATCGGCTCGATCCAATGAATTACCTGCGCCGCTAAACTATATGAGAGCTCTCGCTTCTTGAGAGCTCTGTTTATCTCAGGCTGGTCACTCAGTGTAGCCCCTGCTGGCATCGGCAGCGACCGTTTCACCCGACATGTAGCTCAAGAATTCATTATGATCGACCGGATGCGAGAACATCGGATAGTCTTTCTCGATGGCGATACGGTGCTCTTCTTCGCTGGTCGCGGCGACGCAGTCGGTCAGCGTAAATACATTGAACCCTTTCTCGTAAGCGGTACGCATCGACGATTCAACGCAGCAATTGGTCAAGAAACCACCCAGCGCCACATTCTTAATGCCCCGGCCGCGCAGGATGAAGTCCAGATTGGTGCTGTTAAAGGCGCACAAGCCTCGCTTCCCTTCAACGACCAGATCGCCTTCTTGAGGTTTCATTTCATCGGCAAACTCGGCCCCCCAAGAGTCTTTGCGGAAGGAACTAGTGTCCACCACCCCTTTGAGGATGCCATAAGGATGATCACCCAACTCCGGATACCCTTCGGCGAAGGTAATGGGCGCATGGATTATCGTAGCCCCCATTTCACGGGCTTTGGCGACGGCATCCTGCGCGTTATTGAGCATATCGGTGCTCTCCATCACGTCTTTTACCGCACCGTGCAGTGCACCACCGTCGGTAGTGAAGTCGTTCTGGAATTCAATCATGACAACGGCCGTTTCTTTGGCATCTAGCATTGCTTTGACTCCTCTTTAAAAACCAAATCCCAGTAGAAGTTACCCGGCTTCATTATACCAGATTGCCGCCCGAAATCTGCGATTTGCTTTCGGGAATCAGCGGGGTGCGTTCATGATTGTTGCTAGCGTTCTCAAGCTTTTCAGCTAGTGCCAGGTATCCGAAGAAGGCTGTTGTGTTCGAATTGCACATTTTCAACCAGACCTTCATGGAAACGTTGCCGTTCTGCCGGCGATGATTACGAGTGACTCTTACCCTCTCAGAATGACCGCTGCCTCGTCGACCGAGTCCGGGCTGCCAATCAAACCCAAGCGATCACGAAATCGCAGCTCGGTGTCGCCATGGGGGATCATGACGGTGCCATCCCGTTGCAAACTGAGGACAAGCACGTCGCCCGGGAACCTGATGTCTCCGAGAAGTGCACCGGCGATGTAGAGGTTTGTGATTGTGATCTCACTTACCTCGATGTCGTCTGTCTGATGAACCAGGACCTCGAAGGCAGTTGGATAGCGGATAGCGCCCTCAAGTGCCATGGCCGTCGCCAATTCCGGTTGAACGACCTTGACGCCCATGTCCTGCAGTCTGGGAATAAGTTCGACGTCGGCGATCCTTGAGACGATCAACGGAATGCGATATTTCCCTTTCCCTAGCTGGCAGACTTCCAGGGTCTCTTCGGAGCTCGCGGTAAGGTCGAGTAGCACTCGCGCCTGGGCCGCCCCCGCTCTGTTCAGAACCATATCAGAGTCCTTACAGCCATCTACGATCTGTACCCCTAGTCGTCGAAACCGATCCATGCGGCTCTGATCTGGGACAATGACCGTGACCGTTTCATCGCCATGGAGCAGCCGCTCGCTGATGTACTCCGCCAGCTGATCTTGTCCGACGACGATGATGCCGCTTCGAACTTCTCTTTCCTTGCGCGGATAGAGACGGCTGAACAGAAACGGGGAGATCGTAACCGTGATGATCGCCAGCAGGATGATGTCAGAATTAACGGTTTCGCTTATCAAACCCATGCTCAAAGCAATGGCAGAAGCGGCGATGATCAGCGACAAACGGGCCGAGATTAACATGCCGCCGCTCAAGGCTTGCCGCCAGGTGAAACGCAGCTTCAGGAGCAGCGCCGGCACGATCTTTACGGTGAAGGCGACAAGTATAAGCCACGCTAATAAAAGGAGACCTTCCGTCGATTCAAGAACGGCCTGCAAATTGAATCGGGCCCCAACCATGATGAAGAAGATCGGGATAAAAAAGCCGTAGCCTATGGCGTCCAGCTTTTCCCTCTCGGTATGATCGTCGTTTCCCGACAATAGACCGGCTATCGCGCCGGCCATGAAGGCGCCGAGGATCACTTCAACGCCAAAGGCTTCGGCAAGCACCACCCAGGCCACCATGAGGGCGAACGCGCCTCGGACGCGTATTTGTGAAGTGGCGCTTGACACGCTGTTGAGCGCCTGCTGAAGCCGGCCGCCTTGCGAAGCGCGCGAAGAGAAGCGGGCGACCATGATAAAGATCAGGAGTAGTGTGGGAATGAGCAGCAAATCCAGAGTCAGTCCGCGGCTCAAGAAGGCGATGACGACCGTCAGTAGGAGCAAGGTAGCGAAATCGGCGATGGACGACGCGACCAGGATGTACTGTCCGAACCGACCGCCCGTTAGCTCGCGCTCCTTCAGCACGGGAACGACCACCCCCAGCGAGGTTGTGCTGAGAATCAGTCCTAACAGCATCGGGTTACTGGTGGCGCCTTCGGGCGCAAAGAACGCCGCTGCGCCAAAAGCCAGCGTCAGCGTTCCCAGAAAGATGAGAGCGCCGAGCGGCAGTGCCTGGGTCCACCTGCGCTCGCCGTTCGTTGTGGCGCGAGTCGGAATAAGAAGCCTCAGGTCCAGTTCGAGCCCAGATAGAAACATCAGGTAGGCGAAGCCAAACTCGGCCAGAAACGTCAGAATCGGCGAAGGCTCGATAAGGTTGAGGCCGCTGCTGCCGATCACCATGCCTGCCAGGATCTCGTACACCACGATCGGGATACCGGTTCGATCCAGTCGACTGGCGAGAATTGGAATCACGGCCGCCAGGCCAGTGATTAGTAACAGGGCGAGAAGTACTTCGTCTTCCATGAAGGGTCCGTGGAAGTGTACCAGATCTTCAAGAATCCGGAATTATGCTAATGAAAGGGTCGCAGTCTGGAACATTGCTTACCGTACTACAGGCAGTTTCGGTTTAACATTCGTTTGTCTTATTGTCGCTCTGGTTGCTTGTTCTGCCAACAGAACATACCCGTAGCGAATTCTAAAACGTTCCGACTCAATATTAAACAAAGGAGATCTACAGATGGCTAAATTTGTGCTGGTCTTTACTGGTGGCGGCATGCCCGAGAGCGAAGAGGAGCAGGCGAAAGTTCTGGCGGCCTGGGGAGCCTGGTACGAAGGGCTGGGCGAAGCCGTTGTCGATCCGGGCAATCCATTTTCCCAGACCGTTCAGAACATCGTACCCGGCGGGTCCGTCAGTCAAGGCGCTATAGGCACAACCGCCAGCGGGTACACGATCTTGCAGGCGGATTCGATGGAAAGCGCCATAGACATGGCCAAGAAGTGCCCCATGCTAGACGGCAACGGACAGATTTCGGTCTACGAGGCGCTCGATATGTAATCTGCGCCAATCAGCGGCAAACCCACATCGGATGGGGAAACTCGCGTAAGAGGTCCTCGGCCGAGCTACCCAATGTCAACTGCCGGAGAGAGCGGAAGCCGAACCCGCCCATGATAAGCAGGTTGCAGTCGTTCTCTTCGGCAGTTTCTAATACCAGTTCAGTTATGGGACCTTTACGCAGTACATAATTTACCTCCGCCACTCCATGTTCGACGAGGTATTGTCGCGCGCGCTCCATGGTGGCCGGGGTTGTATAGGCAGTTTCCACCGTCACGACCGTTAGCAACTTCTGCCACCGAGAGGCCAGATAGGTCGCAATGAACAGGGCTTCATCCGCTTTTGGGCTGCCATCGTAAGCCAAGATAGCTCGGCTGAAATCAGAAGACGATCCATCCGGCGTCACAAGAATTGGGCGTGGACATTCTTGGACGAGCAATCTAAGCTCAGAGCTTATCGAATCGAGCGGCTGGCTGCTCGGCGTGCGGTTTCCGCGCACCAACACCACGTCGACCCAAGCCGCCCGTTTGTTGATGACCTGGACAGGGTTGTGGCTAATCTCAACCGCAAATTCGCCTTTCATCCCGGCTCTTTCTATGGCTCCGACGAACCTGTCCTGCATCTGGCGAATGTGATCGCTGTCTATCGTCGCCTGGTCCGCGACGACGTGCAATCCGTGAAAGAAGTCTTCGTCGAAGTTAAATCTCAAGTAGTTATCGAACGTTCGCCAGTTTTCCTCGGTACCGTCCAGTGCTACGAGGATGTGTTTGAATAAATGGTGGTATCGGCCACGGGCCAGTTGCTGCTGCCGCCAAAGACCAGGCTCCTGTTCGTCAGCCTGCCTGGGAATGATCAGGTTTTTGACTCGCCCGAACAGCCCAGGCCCTTCGTCCGGGTCCACAATTAATTCGGAAACGCCGGATTCCATTTCAACGTGCCAGCCTAGTTGCAGCTCCAGTTCGTCTCGCCGTTCAGAGAGCAGCACGTACATATCCGCTTCCTTCCTATCTGGGAAGTGATGCAGGATGCCAAGCTCACGGATGATCTGAATTACGGGCAAGTAGACTTGATCGTACCAGACGACCACGGCCTGCTCCCAGCCGTCTGCGCCGCCCGCTACATCGCCGTCTCTTATGGGGGCATCTTGTCTGGCCGCTATCTGGTCAAGAAGATACTGGTACTGGCCGCAGAAAGTCATCATCAAGTCGGCGTCAGGGCGCAATTTGTCGAGATTCGTCTGTTCAAGGAAGTCAGCGTAGTGGGTCTTGCAAACGATTCGGCTGGGATCATCCTCAGATGAAAAAGGTACTCTTGTTTTGATTTCAGTTACGTAGGCGGTGATCGTCTTGCTGCCCATGCTGCGGGCAATTGAGACACGATGGTTGCCATCCTGGACGAAATAGGCATCTCCAATCTGATAGACTTCAATTGGCGGTACGCCGACCATGTCGTCCATGGCTGCTCTCAACTCGGCCCATCGTTCCTGATCAGCATCTCGTTTTGGCAGAAAGCTAACGGTGAAATCCTCGTAACGGGATACGCTGCCGACGATCTTGTCCAGTGGGATTTCCTGTGTCCCGTGGTCAATTGTTTCGCCAGTAGGAACGAGGTGCTGCTCAATCTCGTTAAAAGGAAGCAAACCACGGCCCTCTCCCCGGAAGCGGGCCAAGAGTTGCTGCATCACGGCCTGCTGCCTGGCGCGATGGAAATCTCGGAGCGCTAGCTGGTAATGGATATCTGAAAGCTGGGTCATGGCGGCATTCCTCTCTGGGCCTGAACCTTCGCACTGCTGATGGTTTTGACTCGGCTGCGTAAAGAATCCGCGCCGGCCGACATCCACCGCTCTTCCATGACACATGAAAGACGTTGGCCTGGAAACAACCTGTTGCAGTCCCCCGCCACCAATTGGCTCTGAGGCAGATATACCGCATAATTGTTAACAATGCGCAGATTAGTTCCCGAATTCATTCAACAACAGTATGCAGCAGGTGAAGTGGCCGGTTCGTTCGAAGCCTGTGCCCTTTTCGTCGACATCTCAGGTTTCACGGTCATCACCGATGCCATAATGGGGCATGGCCAGCATGGCTCTGAGATTCTGGCCGGCATCATACGAGATGTCTTTGACCCACTGGTGCAGAGCGTCTTCGAACAGGGTGGATTTGTAACCAACTTCGCGGGTGACGCCTTCACGGCCGTGTTCCAGGCAACAGTCGAGCCGGTTGGCGAATTTCGTCACGCCATGGCCGCCGCATGGCAAATGCAACGGGAAATGGCGTCATCTGCACGGCACTTGACCCCTTACGGCACCTTCACCTTATCCGTGAAAGTTGGACTGGCGGCCGGAGAGGTGGCCTGGGGTATCGTCTCGTCAGCCGACAAGCGCCGGTCGGCATATTACTTCCAGGGTCCGGCCATCGACGGTTGCGCCAATGCCCAGAAACTAGCCGAAGCTGGGGCGATCGTAGTTGACGCGGCCGTTGCTGGAGCGCTTGGATCGACGGTTTCGACCGAGCCCATGGAAGATCATTTCCGGATCACGGCCATTAATGGCAGCTTGCCGGCCGCCCAACCCGTCAGGCTTGGCGCTGTCAATCCGGAGATCGTGGGCCGTTTCTATCCCCCGGAGGCGACGCAGGAAGATCTGAGCGGGGAATTTCGGCAGGTGACAAATATGTTTGTCAGCCTGCCCACTGTACAGACCTCGGAGCAGCTTCAGATATTTATGCAGATGATCTTTGAGTTGCAGGATCGCTACGGGGGCTTGCTGAACCGGCTGGATTTTGGCGATAAGGGCGCAAACCTATTACTCTTCTGGGGCGCGCCTGTTGCCCATGAAAACGATGTTACCAGGGCCCTGAGTTTCATTCTCGACCTGCAGTCACAAACGGTCATCCCCGTTATCGCCGGCATCACTTACGGTATCGCACACGGCGGTTATAGCGGCGGCGAACTGGCAGGAGAGTACACCTGTCACGGCCGGGGTACGACGCTTGCCGCTCGTCTCATGCAGTCTTGTCCCCGCGGTGAAGTTTGGGTGGACGAACATGTTGCGGCTCGAGCCGAACAATATTTCGAATTCGATTTTGAAGAGGAGATGGCCTTCAAGGGTTTTTCACAAGAACAGAAAGTCTTCGTCTTGTTGGAGCGCAAGGAAGAGATTGAGTCGTTCTATGAAGGCCAGATGGTCGGCCGTCAGGTTGAACAGAAGAGGTTGGCTGACTTCGTGCATCCCATTTGGCAAGGTCGGCACCCCGGCATGATGGCGATCTGGGGCGAGCCGGGAATTGGCAAGAGCCGCTTGATCAGTGCTTTCCTCGGCGAACTTGAAAAAGCGGCCAAAGATGAATTCTCCGTCTTCGTCTGCCAATGCGACGAGATTCTCCGAGAATCACTCAATCCCTTCCGCTATTGGCTGCGCCGCTACTTTGGACAGTCCGAGCAACAATCTGTCGCCCGAAACAAGCGTAGCTTCAGTCGCAAGCTTGACCGGTTGATAACCAAGGCGGAAGACAGGAATCTGATGGTTGAGCTAGATCGCACACGATCATTCCTGGGCACGCTCGTCAATTTGCACTGGCCCGACTCGCTGTATGAGCAGCTAGATGCGCAAGGACGGTACGAAAACACATTCACCGGCTTGCTCACGCTTCTCCAGCTAGAGAGCTTGCAACAACCAATTGTCTTACTGCTAGAAGACGCCCATTGGCTTGACGACGATTCAAGAGCCTTTTTGACGGTGCTGACCCAAGAGCTAGCGCAAGACAAGGCTTATCCTATCGCCATTCTGGCCACCGCTCGGCCAGAGGGCGATCGGGCGCTATTAGGCGCCGAAGTCGACTATCAGGACATCACTTTGGACCAGATATCGCCTGCTGACCAGGAACAGCTGGCTGCCGATCAACTCGGTTCTCCCATTGGACCTGATTTGCTGGAATTGCTGGTTGAACGCGCTGAGGGCAACCCGTTCTTCACCGAACAGGTCCTGCGCTACTTGCGAGAACAGGAGCTGTTGTTGTTGGTGGGCGGCAAGTGGCACTTGAGAGCTGAGCAAGAATTGGCGCTGCCCAGCGACGTGCGGGCCGTTTTGGTGGCCAGGCTCGACCGGCTTACCCAGGAAGTGAAGGACGTGGTGCAGACAGCATCCGTGCTTGGACGAGAATTTGAAGTCAAACTGTTGGCCCGAATGCTCCATGACGATTCCAAACTGGCAGAGAAGGTCGTCCAGGCCGAAGATATGGCTATCTGGTTGGCCCTGAACGAAATCCGTTACCTTTTCAAGCACGCGCTTCTTCGAGACGCCGCGTATCGCATGCAACTGCGCTCTCGTCGCCAATCTTTGCATGGGCTGGCGCTCGAGGCCATGGAAAGCTTGCATGAAGACGACTTGGAGCCCCACTATGGCCAACTGGCTTATCATGCCGAACAAGCACTCATGGCCGACAACGCCCGTCGATACCTGGAACTGGCTGGCAATATCGCCAGGGACGCGTTCCAAAACAGCATGGCTATTGATTACTACACGCGGGCGCTGAAGCTGACCCCGGATGTAGAGCTTGAAGGTCGCTTCCGGCTTGTAAGCGCCAGGATGAAGCTGCACCACCGGCTAGGAGCACGGAGCAACCATGTGCAGGATCTGAACGAAATGGCGGATCTTGCCGGCCAAATGGAAGATGTTGGCAAACAGGTGAAAGTGCAAATAGAACGGGCATGGATGTTCTGGTGGACGGCCGATTACGCCAAAGCTCTGACGGTATCCCAGGAAGCGTCGTCCATGGCCACGGCGGCCGGAATGCACGATCTTGCCGCCCAGGCAGACAATGTAAGCACCTGGGCAATGATACAGCGCGAAGCGTATGTGAACGCCCAGCGGTTGGCGGAGAAAGGGTTAGTTAGTGCGCGCCGATCCGGAGATCGACTTCTGGAGTCAAACGCGCTGTATAGTTTGGCTTTTATCTATCGGGCTGAAGGTGACTATTTTGCAGCGCTGGAAGCGGCCGAACAGGCTCTGGCCGTCGACCAACAGGCGGACGACCAGTATGGCCAGGGTACAGCGCTTGGTAACCTTGGCGTCGCGAATATGTCCTTAGGAAACTATGCTGGCGCGAAGGATTGTTTCGTGCGTGCGCTGGCCATCCACCGTGAGGCGGGCTCGAAAGCTAGAACGGGCTCGGAATTGGTGAACCTGAGCTGGAACGCGCAGACTTTGGGTGAATGGGAATCGGCCATAGTATACGGCGAGGAAGGCATCGCCATTCTGCGGGCTGTCAATCAGGCCGAAATGACCGCCGAAGGA
>CP070688.1:2646647-2650527 GCA_020353135.1 Chloroflexota bacterium | reverse complement strand
GCGTCGGCTATCCCCCGAACCTGGAAAAAGATGACGTTGAAACCAGCCCGCGATGCGTCGGTCACAATCTCGTCTATTGTCGATTTTTGGGCCGGCTGGCGCCAGTGATCGTAGTAAGTCCAATCGAAGCGGGTCACCCACAGGCCGCGCACCTCGACCACGGGCCGGTGCGGCCGGAATAACTGCGGCAGATAAGCCCTTGGGACCGCCGGTGGCTCGCCGCCGGCCACAGAAGCCAGGACGGCCGCGATCAAGACGCCGATGGCCGCCAGGGCTATCATGGAGGCTTGTCGATTTCGCTGGCCGAACTTCACTCGTAATTACCTAACGCCCATCACCGTTAGCTTTCGTCTGGATGCGGGCCGCTGCTTTCTGTGCCTGGCCCTTGTTGCTCAGTCGGCGACCAATTTGTTCAATGTCCCGCCGGCCAAGTCGACCAAGTATAGTTCGCCATCGCCATCTTCCGCAAATGACGCTAGCCGGATATTCTCAGCTCGCAGCAGCCTGTCCACCTTGGCCCTCTCCCCGTCCATTTCGAGCGACCAGACGAAACCAGAGCAGAAATCGCCATAAATGTATTTGCCGGCCAGGTCGGGCAGGGCCTGGCCGCGATAGACAAAGCCGCCGGTGATCGAGCAGCCGCCCAGACCCAGGTGATCGTATTCGGCTACCGGAAAGGTTAGTTCCAGATCGGCCGGCGGTTCCCTGTTCTCATTAAATTGCGACGTACCCTCATAGTATATCCAGCCGTAGTTGGCCCCGGCGCCTTGTCCGGCCGGCTGGTAATTGACTTCCTCTTTCGTCTGTGCGCCGACGTCAGTTATGAACAGGTCGCCGCTCACGTCATCGAAGTCGAAGCGCCAGGGTTGGCGCAAGCCAATGGCCCAAATCTCGGGCCGCGCCTCCGGATCGCCAACATAGGGATTGTCGGCCGGTATCTTATAAGGCGGATCGCCACCGGGATCGCTTACGTCCAGTCGCAGCATCGTACCTAGCAAATCGCTGGTGTCTAGTGCTGGGTCCGGCCAGCTTTCCCGGCCGCCGTTGCCCACGCTCAGATAAAGGTAACCGTCAGGCCCGAAGTCCAGGTGACCGCCGTTATGATGGGTGTTCACTTGGGGGATTTCCAGCAGAACCATTTCGCTCTCGGCCTGCGCGAGGTCGGGATCATCGGCCGAAATCTCGAAGCGGGACAATACGGTGCGGTCGTCTGGCTTGGCCGTGTAGTAAAGATAGAAGTAACCGTTTTCCTGAAAGCCAGGATGAAAAGCCAGGCTGAGCAGTCCTTGCTCGCCGCCTTCCCAGGCGACGCGGTCGCCGATGTCCAGCAAGGGCATATCCAGTACTTCGCCGTCCTTCACGACCTGCACGACGCCTAGCTTTCCGGTCACAAACAATCGGCCGCTGCCGTCGGGTGGGGCGGCGGCGAACGTCGGCTGTTGCAGGCCGCCGATAGCCGGCTCGACGGTATAATTAGACGGCAGAAATTCGCGGCTCAAGGTCACATAGGCCCAGGCCCCGCCGGCGATCAAGATTAGGGCGATGTATAGCCCGAGGCGTACCTTGCGCGGTAATAACAGCGTGGCGACAATTACGATGACGGCGATAATGCCCAGGGCGATCAAGATGAATCTCAGGCGAATGTCCATAAACCGGCACCTCCGAAGTGCGGTCGTTATAACACAATTCAAAGCCTGGGCAACGAGCCTTTCGGCCTATAAGGTGGCCCGAATATTGCCTGCATAGCCTCCCGATGATAGCCTTAGCTGCTAAGCAAGGTAGTAAAGGTCCGTCAAATCTGTGCCGCCGAGTTGTGCTCAGGCAATCCACGACTGATTTCTTGAGGAAGTCATGTGCTGCGGCGCACAATCATGAATGAAAACACGAGCGGCTAACAGCTCACGGCTAAGAGCTATCTCCTGAGGAATATGATGACAATACTTGACATAAGTCGAACACTGGTCGCCGGCACCGCCGTCTGGCCGGGCGACACGCCTTACAGCATGGCCAAGGTCTTGGAGAGGAGCCAGGGGCACGCGGTCAATCTGACCACCCTGACTCTGAGCGCGCACAGCGGCAGCCACGTCGACGCACCCCTGCACTTCGCCGACGTCGACCAAAGCATCGATCAAATGGATCTAGAACTGTATTGGGGACCGGCCCAGGTCGTGACCAGTTCCAAGCCGGCCGGACTGCTTTTCCCGGATGATTTCGCCGGCTACGATCTGTCGCTGGCTCCTCGATTGCTGGTCCGGTCGCCGGCCGGCGAATTGGACCAGACGATCTTCCCGACCGAGTACATCTACCCCAGTCCGGAACTGGCCGCTCATCTGGCCGGGCAGGGCGTTGTCCTCTTCGGCAGCGATGCGCCGTCCATGGACGCTATGGACAGCAAGGACCTGGCCGGTCACAACGCTCTGCTGCGCCATGGCATCGCTATCCTGGAATGGCTGGACTTGCGCGACGCGGCCGATGGCCTGTACGAGTTGGTCGCCCTGCCGCTAAAGATCGCCGGCGGCGATGGCAGCCCGGTCCGCGCCGCTCTGCGCCAAGACTGAGCGTGACATCAATAATTCAGAATCCCGTATCCCCACTAGCTGTAGGAAGGCGCCATGATATTCACCACCGACATCGCCTATGCTCTTGAGCTGGATCGCCGTGATGAGCTGGCCACCTTCCGCCATCGTTTCGTCGTCGACGATCCCGACCTCATCTATCTGGACGGCAACTCCCTCGGCCGCTTGCCTAAAGAAAGCGCCTCCAGAATGCGCCACGTGGTCGAACGTCAATGGGGCGCTTCGCTCATCCGCGGCTGGAATGAAGGCTGGATCGATTTACCGCAAAGAGTGGGCGCCAAGATGGCCGGACTTCTGGGCGCCCGGCCGGATGAGGTGATCATGGCCGACGCCACGTCGGTCAATCTATTTAAATTGGCCACCGCCGCCCTGCGCGCCAGGCCCGGCCGGACCAGGATAGTGACCGACGACCTCAACTTCCCTTCCGATCTCTACATCTTGCAAGGCATCGTGGCCGCGGCCGGTCCGGACTACGAATTGTCGATCGTGCCTTCGCCGGACGGCATCAACGGACCGATGGAGGCGATGCGCGCGGCCGTCGACGAACGAACGGCCCTGGTCACCTTATCTTCGACGGCCTTCAAGAGCAGCTACACCTATGACATGCCGGCCGTTACGGCGCTGGCCCACGATGCCGGCGCCCTGATGTTGTGGGATACCAGCCACGCCGTGGGCGCCTTGCCCATCGCCCTGAACGAGGCCGGCGCCGACCTGGCCATCGGCTGCAGCTACAAGTATGTCAACGGCGGCCCGGGCAGCCCGGCTTTCTTGTATGTGCGCCATGACTTGCAGGAGGAGCTGGCCAACCCGGTTTCGGGATGGATGGGCCAGAAAAACGCCTTCGACTTTTCCCTCGAATACGAGCCCGCGCCGGGACTGCGCCGTTTTCTGACCGGCACTCCGGCGATACTCTCCCTGACGGCCGTCGAGGTCGGCGCTGACTTGCTGCTGGAGGCCGGTATGGATCGTTTGCGGGCGAAATCGGCCGGCCAATCCGAATATCTGATCGCCCTGTGGCAAGAGATGCTGGCTCCGCTGGGTTTCCGGCTCAGGTCGCCTCGCCAGGTTGAACGACGCGGATCGCACATCACCCTGGGCCACGACGATGGCTGGCGCATCGCCCAGGCGCTGATCGACGAGATGAAGGTATTGCCCGATTTCCGCGCCCCGGACAACATCCGATTCGGCATTGCGCCGCTCTACAACTCCTACGCCGACATCCACGCCGCTGCCAGCCGCCTCCGCCAGGTAGTCGCCGAAGGACGCCACCAGGCCTACCCCGAATCCACCAAGACAGTAACCTG
>CP070688.1:2643170-2646547 GCA_020353135.1 Chloroflexota bacterium | reverse complement strand
ACGAGGAGCATTTCGTCGAGGAGCACGTGGCCCACTCCAACGCCCTGCACTCTCGCCACGCCGGGCCGAACGGTAGCTACTTCGTCGGCCCGCTGGCCCGGGTTAACCTCAATTTTGAAAAACTTTCGCCCCAGGCCCTGGCCGTGGCCCGGGAAATCGGCTTCGCCCCGCCGGTTTACAATCCCTTCAAGAGTCTCATCGCCCGCGGTTTAGAGTTGGTCCACTCATTCGAAGAGTCGCTGGACATCATTGCCGAATACCAGGAGCCGCGCCCCAGCCGGACGAAACCGCCGGCCGAACTGCGGCCGGGCCAAGGCGCGCACGCCACCGAGGCGCCGCGAGGCATTCTCTACCACCGCTACCAGGTGGACGAGCAGGGCCTGATAACGGCAGCCAAGATCGTCGCCCCGACATCGCAGAACTTGAAGCGCATGGAAGACGATTTGTGGCAATATGTGCCCGGCGTGTTGGCCAAACCCCTGGATGAGGCTACACTGCGCTGTGAACAACTGGTGCGCAGCTACGATCCCTGCATCTCCTGCGCCACCCACTTCTTGACATTGCAGATTGATCGGCGCGGGTAGGGGCAAGGCAATCGGGAAGATCGTTGCGCCACGGAAACAGGTTGCCGCCCCGATTGCCTTGCCCTTACTTACATTTGGAGGCCGGCCGTGACCGAAGAACCCTTTACCCTGAAGGAATCGTTATTTAACCAAGACAGCGTGGCCGGGTTCGCGGTCGCTATAAAAGGCGTTTACCCGGCCTTCGACGAAGAAGCATTCCTGGGCGGCGTTTTCGACGAAAGCTGGCCCGACCGGGCGCTGATGGACCGTATGCGCCACGTGACGACCGTCCTGCACGACGGCCTGCCGGCCGGTTACCGCCAGGCGGCGGCGCTGCTGATCGAAGCTTCGCCCAACCTGGCCGGCGGCGGTTTCATCGACATGGTGCCCTGTGATTATGCGGCCGTCTATGGCCTGGACGACCTGGAGACGTCGATCCCGCTGCTAGAAGAATCGACCAAGCTAACCTCGGCCGAATTCGCCGTCCGGCCTTTCATCGAGAAGTACCCGGATCGCATGATGGCCCAGATGTTGGCCTGGGCCGACCACGAACACGAAGGCGTGCGCCGCCTGGCCAGCGAGGGCTGCCGGCCGCGTTTGCCCTGGGGCATCCGGCTCCACGCACTGATCGACGACCCGGCGCCGATTCTGCCCATCCTGGAGAAATTGAAGCACGATCCTTCGGAGTCGGTCCGGCGCAGCGTGGCCAATAATCTAAACGATATATCGAAAGACAATCCGGACGCGGTCCTCGATCTGCTGCGGCGCTGGAACGCGGCCGAGGCGGATGACAAAGAGATCAGTTGGATCACTGGCCATGCCCTGCGTACCCTGGTTAAGGCCGGCGATGTCGAAGCCCTGGAATTGCTGGGCTACCCGGCCGATCCCCAGATCGTGATCCGCGACGTGCGGGTCGAGCCGGGGCGGCTGGCCATCGGCGAGTTTGTGACGCTGTGCTATGAGCTGGAATCGACCGGTGAGGCGGACCAGAAGCTGATGGTCGACTACGTGGTTTACCTGATGCGGGCCAACGGCCGGCAAACGGCCAAGGTCTTCAAGCATAAGAAGATCACTATCAAGCCGGGCCAGGTCCTGCATCTAAAGAAGAAACAGAGCTTCCGGCCGGTGACGACCCGCAAGTATTACCCGGGAACCCAGGCCATCGCGCCGCAGATCAACGGCCGGCTGTTCGAGCGAGTTGAATTCGAGCTGATAGCGTAGGGCAAACATCCTGTTTGCCTGGACAAGCCGGAGGCATGTCCTACGATCATGGCGCAAACTTCTAGCTTTCCCGGACAAGCCGGAGGCATGTGTTACAGGCTTTGAGTTGATTGGATGCGGAAAGAATCGACGGAGAAACTGATCATCGGCGTCGGCAATGCCTTTCGGGGCGACGATGGCGTGGGACTGATCGTCGCCCAGCGGCTGCGCGAATTGACCTTGCCCGGGGTGACCGTCCTGGAGCAGAGCGGCGAGGGCGCGGCCCTGGTGGAAAGCTGGGAGGATGCCGGCCGGGTGATCGTCGTCGACGCGGTATCGTCAGGGAGCGAGCCGGGCAAGATTCATCGTTTTGAGGCGGCCGGTCGGCCGCTGCCGGCCCTCTTCTCTGGCGGCTCGACCCACGCCTTCGGCCTGGCCGAAGCGGTGGAACTGGCCCGCCAACTAAATCGCCTGCCGCCCAGCCTGGTCATCTACGGCATCGAAGGCAAATCCTTCGATCTGGGTACCGGATTATCGCCGGAGGTAGAATCAGCGGTCGAGATTCTGACGGAAAGGATCGCCCGGGAATTATAGCCTTCAGCTGACCACCGACCACTGATCACTGCCCACCGGCCACTGGTCACTGTGCATTCGCGAGAGTGATCAGCCTCTGGATCATCTCCTGGGCCACATTCATTTCCGTCGCTTTGGATTCATCCATTAGGTCCAGGAAGTCCCTGCGACCCATGGCTAATACTTCCACCTGGCTATCCTCTGGAGCGCGGACCGTGGCCGAACGTGGCCGGTCTTGCAGTAGGCCAACTTCGCCGAAGTATTCGCCTGCCTTGCGGAGATCGATCTCGCCGGTCTGGCCGCTGAGGCCTTCATGCCACACCTCGGCTTGGCCGTCGATGATGATGTAGAAGCGGTCGGGCGGATCGCCCTGATTGATGATCACTTGGCCTGGTTCGTAAGTTTGGCGGACCAGCTTGGGCGAGACTTCGGCTACCTGTTCGGCCGTCAATTTGGGCAGCGCTTGAGCCAGGAGCTCGTCCGTCGTCTCGGTACCCTTATCGATGTGATCGTCTGGGGTCATTCTATTCTCCCTGCCTGTTCAAAGAGTATTTGGAATAGTTATAACGGTAACATCATACTCTTTTCTTCCGCCCAGGCAAGGAAAATTGCTTACCTTCTTAACGGCGTCACGTGCAATTCGGGCAAGACAGGTTCAGGTGGCTGCTTCTGGGCTTGAAGCCTGCGAAAACACAAGTGGAGGTGGGCGCAATACTCAAATGCAGCCCACCTCACACACTGTCGCCGACTTCGCTTATACGGCTGAGACGATTTCCACTGTACCCCGGCCGCCGTCGACGATGACCTGGTCGCCGTCGCGCAGGCGGGTGGTCGCATTCACGCAGCCGACCACAGCCGGCACGCCCAACTCCCGGGCGACGATGGCCGCGTGCGACAGCGGCGCGCCGACGTCGGTGACTACGGCCGCCGCCCGCGGGAATAAAGGCGTCCAGCCGACGTTGGTCGTCACCGTCACCAGGATTTCGCCCCTGGCAAGCTTGTGGCCTTCGTCCGGGCTGTGCAAGATGCGGACCGATCCTT
>CP070688.1:2631689-2643070 GCA_020353135.1 Chloroflexota bacterium | reverse complement strand
TACCAGCCTTTGCTGGCAACGAAGGCGTGCATCCTTTGCTCTAGTTCCGATAATTGCATAGGCTGATTTTGTCCAAGTGCTCACGTTGTATAACAATTAAGGGGGCGCTGCAGTAGCGCCCCCTCACGAGTGACAGAGTTGTTTAGAAACTAGAGTTGCTCGGCAACGTATGCTGCCAGGTCAGCCAAGCGCATTGAATAGCCCCATTCATTGTCATACCAGGTGATGATCTTGATCAAATTACCGCCAATAACCTGGGTTGATAAACCATCAACCGTCGAAGAGTATGGACTGCCGATGAAATCGGTTGACACCAACGGCTCTTCAGAATAATCCAGGATCTTACCCATCCAACCATCACCTTCAGCGGCTGATTTCAAAGCGGCATTCAACGCTTCAATCGTGGTGTCGGTTTCCAGTTCGGCTGTCAAGTCGACGACCGACACCGTTACCACCGGCACCCGGAACGCCATGCCGTCAAAGCGTCCCTCAAGCTCCGGGATCACCGAGGAAACAGCCTTGGCAGCGCCAGTCGTCGTGGGGATGATGTTTATGCCGGCCGACCGCGCTCTTCTCAGGTCCTTGTAAGCCATGTCGAGGATTTGCTGGCCGTTTGTATAGGCGTGGATGGTCGACATGAGCGCCCGCCTGATGCCGAAGCTATCCTGGACGACCTTCGCCACTGGCGCCAGGCAGTTTGTCGTGCAACTGGCGTTCGAAATGACGTGATGCGTTTCAGGATCATACTCGGTCTCATTGACGCCCAACACAAATGTGGCGTCCACACCCTTACCCGGCGCCGACAACAAGACCTTCTTGGCGCCGGCGTCAAGGTGTAGTCCGGCTCTCTCCCTGTCGCGGAAAATGCCTGTGCATTCCAATACGATGTCTACACCCAACTCGCTCCAGGGCAATTTGGCCGGATCTCGTTCCGCGTAGCTCTTCAGCAGCTCACCGTCAACGTAGATGTTTCCGTCGCGAGCCTCAACCTCTCCCGGAAACCGGCCATAGGTCGAATCGTACTTGAGTAGGTGAGCATTCGTTCCCACGTCCATCAAATCATTGATGGCCTCGACGTCCAGAACGTCGCCGTGATTCTCGTAAATGGCCTTAAAAACTTGCCGGCCGATGCGGCCGAAGCCGTTAATACCAACTTTCACCGTCATGTGTCTTGTCTCCTTATATTCAGAACAATCTTTACCGCGTTAAGCCCAGTATCACCCGGGCTAGCTTAGCGCTGTCATGTCGCCAGGGACGTTCTCGGTCCACCAGATCGGCTGGAACCACCGGTATGTCATCTGGCCCATCCGGACTGACAAATACCGTCTCCCCGCCGCCAGTTCCTGGGGGTATCGAGAGATTGTCATTGGCGATGACCACGTCAAGACACTTGCGACCACGGTGACCGTCTACGACCACATGGCGCTGGATGGCCTTGACATGATCGGCAACCGTATAATTATCCGTCTCACCAGGCTGCGTTGCAAGGTTACAGGCATAGACCCGCTTGGCGCCCGTATGACGCAATGCTTGGGCAATGTCAGGCAACAAGAGGTTGGGCAGGATGCTCGTGTACAAGCTTCCTGGCCCGACGACGACGAGGTCGGCCTGCAATACTGCCTGAACGGCCGGGGGGTAGGCCGGCGCGTCGGCCGGTTCAAGCATTACACGCCTGATGCGGCCTCCGGCCGATGTTATGGCGGATTCGCCTTCCACGCGGCGCGCGCTGCCACCCTCTTGGTCGGCTATCTCAGCTGCCAAGGTCACGTTGGCCAACGTAGAAGGCAATACCCGGCCGCGCACAGCTAGAACCCGGCCGGCGGCATCCAGCGCCTCGTCGAAGCTGCCGGTGACGCCAACCAGCGCTGCTAGCAACAGGTTGCCGAAGGCGTGACCCTGGAGTTCGCTCTTTCTTATATCGTCGCCGTCGCCGGCGATCGAGCCGCCGAATCGATACTGGAGCACTTGTGTCATGAGCGCCTCGTCACGCGCCAGGGCAGCGATGTTGTTGCGGAAGTCGCCTGGCGGCAAGACCCCTAATTCCCGCCGTAGCCGGCCGCTGCTCCCCCCATCGTCTGCGACGGTCACGACTGCAGTGATATTGCTGGTGTAGTGGGACAGCCCACGCAACAGGCTGGGCATGCCTGTGCCGCCGCCAATGGCTACAATTCTCGGCCCCCTACTCCTCTGCGTGTAGCTCTGAAGGGCCAAGGCTACATCATCGCCGGGCTGCAAAAACGGCGCCAGCAAATTGTTTCCTAGACGCACAATGGCCAGAAAGATGATGGCCGTCCCGACCAATAGAGGCACGAGGATTCGCAGCCCGGTGGGCAGAAACTGCAGCGTCAAGGCGCTGTACAATGCGTCAGGCAGGACGTGACGCTGGCCCATGACCAGCAGCAGAGAGCCTATGCCTGTGCCGGCAATCACGGCGCCCACTGCCAGGACTATAAGCCATCTCTTGACGCCAATGCCGACGGCAAACCATCCTCGCCAGGCCCGCCAGAGTACGCGTAAAGAATACTTCCCGTTCATCCGTCAACTGAAATCCATTCTAGCTTCTGCCGGGTTGCGGGTCAAAGTGTTCGGGTTCCGTTGGCGTGGTATGGCGGGTGTGTTATGATCATTTTCTTAGAACTCGCTCTCACGCCCAATGAGGAGGAAAAATGCGAACCGTCTTCTGGGATTACGACCGGAATTCGGTCAAAATGATCGACCAACGACTCCTGCCCTTCGAGTTGGTAATAGCCGAATTTGAAGATTATCGTGAGGTGGCCCGCTCAATCAGCGAAATGTATGTCCGCGGCGCACCGGCAATTGGAGCGACGGCCGCGTTTGGTATGGCGCTCGCCGCTCGTCAGAGTCGCGCGACCGACGGGAAATTCCTTTGTGCCGACCTGTTAGAGGCATCAGAAATACTGAATGCTGCTCGTCCGACAGCTGTCAACCTCTCTTGGGCCACGGGCCGCCAATTGCGCCTGGCCCAGGTCCGGCAAGAGCAGGCGGCCGACACCATCCGCCAGGACCTACTTGAGGAGGCTCAACGCATTGCCGACGACGACGTGGCCTTAAATAGGCGCATGGGCTTCAACGGGGCGGAGTTGGTAGCGGAAGCCGATACTATCCTGCATCATTGCAATACCGGCGCACTGGCCACCGTCGATTGGGGCACGGCTTTGGGGGTGATTTTCGCCGCCCATGAACAGGGCAAACGTATTCATGTCTTGGTGGATGAGACCAGGCCACGCTTGCAAGGCGCTCGCTTGACGGCCTGGGAATTGAAGCAACGCGGCATATCATTCGACTTGATCGCTGACAATGCCGCAGGGCATTTCATGCGTACAGGCCAGGTGGATATCGTTCTCGTTGGCTCAGATCGTACGGCAGCCAATGGCGATGTCGCCAATAAGATCGGCACCTACAAGCTCGCCGTCGTCGCCAAAGAGAACGGCGTCCCCTTCTACCCTGTCGTGCCGACCAGCACCGTTGACTTGAATCTGGCCAACGGCGATCTGATTCCAATTGAAGAACGGCCGGACGAAGAAGTGCTTAATGCCATTGACCGGCCACTGGCCCCCGAGGGCATCACCGCGCGCAATCCTGCTTTTGACGTTACCCCCCATCGCTACGTTACCGGCATTGTGACCGAAGCTGGCATTGTTTACCCGCCCTTCGTCAAGAACTTGCGTGCCGCCGTCACCCAGGAACAAGGAGAGGAGTAGCTTCCAGGCGCGCGGCCGAATATTCGATTTCGGACCTATATCCGGCCAAAATACCTTCAGAGGATGAGTGAGATTCCTGTTGTAATTCTATGTGGCGGTCAGGGTACGCGCATGCGTGGCCAAACGCTGACCAAGAAGGAGTTGGTCAACGTCGGCGGCCGGCCAATAATCTGGCACGTAATGCGCATCTTCTCAACACATGGATTCAACCGATTCGTCCTAACCCTTGGCTACGGAGCCGACCAACTCAAGCGCTATTTTCTCGCCTACGACGCAATGAGCCGCGACTTCGTCCTCCATTTGAGCAATCAAGGCGGCGAGTCTGACGTAGAATACAGCGGCCCTGCCAATCACCCTGAGTGGGACGTGGCCATGGTAGACACGGGTCTGCACACTGCCAAGGCCTCTCGTGTGGCCCGGGTGAACGCATACCTCACCGGAGAGCGCTTCTTTGTCGCCTATGGCGACGACGTGGGCGATGTGAACTTGACGGCCCTGCTCGACTTCCACCGTCAGCATGGACGCCTGGCCACGATTACGGCTGTGCAGATCAGGCTCCCATACGGCGTTGTTCAAGCCGACGACAGTGGTCTGGTTGAAGGATTTGTCGAGCGGCCGCTACTGGAACAATGGATCAATGGCGGCTTCATGCTTTTTGAAAGGGAAGCTCTACGCCTGATGTCTTCTGACGATGATGTGGACTTGGAGAACGATGTGCTGCCCAAATTGGCTCGCAAGGGTCAACTCATGATCTATCGCCACCATGGTTTCTGGCAATCGATGAACACTATGAAAGATAACTTGCAGCTGGAGGAGCTTTGGCGGACAGGCGCACCGTGGAAAGTATGGTAACCGTCCACCAAGCACAGCCGGTGACGACGCCGGCTTTGTTAGCCCCTATCCCGGCTAGGCAACTCTTTAACAACGACCTCTCTGGAGTAAGGCTTTGACCGATTCATTTTGGCAAGACAGACGCGTTTTGGTTACCGGTTGCAGCGGTTTTCTCGGATCGTGGCTAACGGCCGGGTTGGTTTCTGCGGGAGCTGACGTCGTCGGGCTGGTCAGAGACCAGGTACCCCATTCGCAACTTGTACGTTCAGGGCTCCTGAAGAGAATCTACGTCGTCGAAGGCGATGTAAGCGACTATCCGCTAATGGAACGGATCTTGGCTGAATACGAGATCGAGACGCTTTTCCATCTTGCGGCTCAAACGATCGTACCCATCGCCAATCGCGCTCCACTGTCAACTTTTGAGACCAATGTGAAGGGCACGTGGGTTGTGTTGGAGGCAGCTCGGCGCAATCCGACCGTGTCTGGCCTCATAGTGGCCAGCAGCGACAAAGCATATGGGGCTCAAACTGAGTTGCCTTATCGCGAAGAATCACCGTTGCTCGGTCGACATCCTTACGATGTATCCAAGAGTTGCGCCGATCTCATCGCCCAGGCTTATGCTCAAAGCTACGACATGCCCGTCGTGGTCACGAGATTCGCCAACCTGTACGGCGGCGGAGACTTGAACTGGAACCGCATCGTGCCGGGAACAATGCGCAGCGTATTGCGCGGAGAACGCCCGATTATCCGCTCCGACGGCACATTCCGAAGAGACTTCCTCTTTGTAGAAGATGCCGTCTCTGGCTATATGGCCGTGGCTAAGCTACTTGAACGGCCGGATGTGCGGGGTCAGGCTTTCAATTTCGGCATGGACCGGCCGACAACCGCCCTGGAGATCGTGGAAACGATCGTGGCTTTGTCCGACTGTCCAGAACTGGAACCGGTCATCCTAGACCAGGCACATAATGAAATACCGGATCAGTATCTGGCGTCCGAAAAAGCCCATCGGCTTTTGGACTGGTTTCCACAGCACACATTGCGAGAAGGTCTGGGAAAGACGTTTGACTGGTACAAGCTCTTCCTGACTGGTAAATAGGCGACGATGCGAGTGCTTGTCACCGGCGCCACCGGGTTCATCGGCCGGCGTCTTGTATCGCAACTGCTGGCCGCAAACGTTGACATCGTCGGATTGGCCTTCGATGAAGGGGCCGAGAACCAGTTAGCTTATGCGACTGATTCCGGCGCGAATCAAGACGTAGACATTATTCAGGTTGACCTTCGCCAACCGGACGCGACGAGCAGAGCAGTCGCCTTCGTTAGCCCAGACAAGGTCGTTCATCTGGCGGCCGCCGGCGTCGCTGACCCGGAAATAGAACCCGAGCTCGCCTTGAACCACAATGTCCAAGGCACGCTGAACCTGCTTTACGCTTGTTTCCACAATATGGAATTGGAAACGCCTCCCAGTCAGTTCATCACGATACGGACCCCTGGTGAGTCGAAACCATTCAACGCATACGTCGCCAGCAAAGCCGCGGCTTGGAGTTTTTGCCAGATGTTTGCCCGGCGTTATGGGTGGCCGATCCTGGGCGCCATGATATTTCAGGCCTACGGTCCAGGCCAGCCAAGCCATACGTTCGTTCAAGCTGCGCTCCGTTCGGCCCTGGCCGGCCAGGATTTTGCCATGACCTCAGGAACGCAAGGTCGTGACTGGATCTTCCTCAGCGACGTCGTCTATGGGCTTGTGGCCGCTCTCGGCACGAAACTACCACCCGGAGAATCGGTGGAATTGGGAACGGGCCAGCGAACGAGCCTGCTGGATGTTGCGAAACTGGCCTATGAGTTGGCTGGACGCGGCGGGCAGCCTTTAGCGGGAGCGTTGCCTGACAGAACTGGCGAAGATATCGATGTGGTTGCCAACGTGACTCGAACCAACGAGATGTTAGTTTGGAGACCCCAGGTCGGCTTGAAACAAGGATTGAGTCTCCTACTTGACGACCTGAGGGTTAAAGATCAGAAAAAGACAGCCGGCCGGTGCCGGCTGTCTTGACTTTACGAGCCAGAAAGGGATTTTTCCCTGGCCTGAAACTTCGTGACTATCAACTTTGCTCTTCTGATTAGGCAGCGCTTTGAACAACGATCTTGCGCGTCTTAGCGGCTTCCGCCTTTGGTAGAGAGAGGCGCAGTACGCCATTGTCAAAGGCGGCCACGATGTTATCGCGGTCGATCTCGTTGGATACGACGAAGCTTCGTTCGTAATCGCCCAGGCAAAACTCAGAATAGACTGCCCGGTAGCCTTCCGGAGCGCGCTCTTCAATCGGGCCACGGATTGTCAGTCGGTCCTTCTCGAGAGTGATCTCAATGTCGCTCTCATTGACGCCCGGCATATCGGCCAGAAGCACGATTTCATCTCCCGCCTCGTACAGGTCAATACGGGGCTTCACGGTTCGGCGGACACGCTTGGTCACATTCTCGGCCAGCGCCTGTTCTTCTTTCTTTTCCAGTTCCATTGTATTCTCGCTCATTTTCATTCTCCCGGTTTACGATTGACTACGTTTCGGTCTCTTAGCTGCCGTTGATGGCTATCCTATGCGGTTTCTCTTCCGGCAATCGCGGAAGTTCTATCTCCAACACTCCGTCGGCGAAGCTCGCCTTGATGGCTTCCACGTCAATGTCAAAAGGCAACTCGACGCTTCGCGTAAACTCGCCGCCGATCCGCTCGTTACGGTAGTGGCGTGCCTCTTCGGGCAGTTCCTCAGTCTCGCGGCTACCGCTCAAAGTCAGGTTCTGGCCGTCCATGCTGATATCCAGCTCGTCGGCGTTGACGCCAGGGATCTCGGCTCTAATCAGCAAGCCATCTTCGCTAGCCCAGGCGTTGAGCAAAGGATACTCTCTACGAATAGGACCCCGCGTGCCGCCAAACATGAAATCCATCTGTCGATTCATTCGCCGCACCTGGCTCCACCAGCTGTTCGCCGACCGCCTCGGGGCATAATAAGCGCTTCTCCACATCATTTCTTTGTACCTCCGTCTTCCTGTATTGATCGCTTCTTCTGCGTTTTTTACACCTTATTCTTCCGTGATAGCGGCTATGCCTTCGGTTTCACCGCCGTCAGTTACAGCAAGACTTTAAGCTCGCGCCGTAAAAGATCTGTTAGAGTCATAATAGAGAACCGTTAGAATAGGTGATTTTCGGGTTGGAGAACGAAGCTTTCGTGGTGCAATCCTGCCATGTTATAATCCCTGGCTGATTTCGGTCTTACATGGACCCTGACCTGGGGCGGCGACGCGCCCAAGACAAAGAGTACAGCGAGTGAAATAGGGTTATGCAATCTGCCTCTTCAATTGACACGAGTGAGCTCAAAGATCTGGCTGAGCAGGCTGCCCTGCAAGCAGGGGAATTGCTTCGTCGAAAGTGGAACGAACCCCGGCAAATAGACAGCAAGGGTTTCCGGGATGTAGTGACAGATGCCGATTACGCATCGCAGGCAGTCATCACTGAGATGATCAAAGCCAAGTTTCCAGAGCACGGTTTTTTGACCGAGGAAGACGACCCATCTCTACCACTGGGCGGACCGGTAATTTGGGTGATTGATCCGGTTGACGGTACCACAAACTATAGTCGTCAGATTCCCACCTACTGTATTTCAATCGGCGCTGCAGCCGAGCAGGACTCAAGTCACCACCGCGGGCATGACTATGTCCCGGTCGCGGGCGTCATTTATGATCCGATGCGCGATGAGCTCTTCAGCGCTGATGCAGGAAGTCGTAGCACACTGAACGGTCGCGAACTAACCGTCAGCGAAGTCGACGATATCGGCGAGGCCGTCATTTGCATGGACTGGAGTCGTGAATTCGAGAGGCGACAGGCCATGCTAAACGCCGTAGACCGATTTGCACAGAAGGCGCGCACCATGAGGGCGACGGGATCAGCGTCCCTGAGCCTAGCCTGGGTTGCGGCCGGCCGGATCGATGTTTACTTCAATTACGGCGTTGGACCGTGGGACGTGGCCGCCGCGGCCGTGATCATTAGCCAGGCTGGGGGCAAGATCACCAACCCGGCCGGCGAATCCTGGACACTGGCCGATCCAGGTTGTGTCGCCAGCAATGGTATTGTCCACCTGCCGTTCATGACTCAAGCCGGAATACAGGCCCTCACCTAACAGATGACGCCGTCATGCGTTGGCCTCCGTATAAACATATCTTCTTCGATTGTGACTCTACCTTGACCGCCGTCGAAGGCATTGACGCACTGGCCGACGCTTCCGGCAAGAGTTGGCGAGTGGGCGTGCTGACCGATGCAGCAATGAGCGGAGACGTAAACCTAGAGGAGATCTATGCCAAACGTTTACGGACGTTGAGACCGACAAGGGGCCAGGTCAGAGCCATCCACAAAGTGTATAAACAACATGTAGTGCCCGATGTCGTCGATCTCATTACCGCGCTGCAACTCCTCGAGCATCAGGTTTACATAATAAGCGGAGGCCTAGCAGAGCCGGTGCATGAATTCGGACGTTATCTTGGGGTGCCGCCTGAGAACATTCGGGCGGTAGGTATCGAGTACGACAGCCTATCCGGAGAGTGGTGGTATAGTCAGGACGAACAGCCCAACGTATCGGAACGTTATCTGACCTTTGACCAGGTGCCGCTTACGGTCAGCGATGGCAAGGCGCGAATTGTCAGCCAGATATTGGCCGACCAGAGCGGTCGCAGCCTATTGATTGGCGATGGCGTAAGCGACTTGCTAGCTGGTCCAGCTGTTGATCTTTTCGTCGGTTTCGGTGGCGTCATCGACCGGCGCCAGGTTCATGAAGGAGCGCCGGTCTTCATTACCAGCACCAGCCTCGCACCGCTATTGGCTATCGCAGCCGGGCCGGCTGCGCTGGCGCAGCTAGATAACACGGATTTTCGGCCGTTTTTGAAGAAGATAATTGATTATGTCACTGAAGGAGCGATTGAATTCAATGACGAGCAGCTTCAAGACAGATTCTACCAAGCCTGGCGACAACCACACTAGGCTGTTTATCCCCGGACCTACCGAGGTCCGACCGGCCATTCTCGGAGCCCAGTCCCATTGGATGGTTGGCCATCGCATGCCCGAATGCGCGGAGCTCTTTGCCGCCGTCCAGCACAAGATCAGAAGGGTATTCCTCACAGAGAGTCGCGTCTATATCAACGCCTCGTCTGGCACCGGGCTGCAAGAAGCCGCTATCCGCAATTGTGTAGATAAGAAGGTATTGAACTGCGTCAACGGCGCATTTGCCGAGCGCTGGCAGAAAGTAACCGAGGCCAACGGAAAGGCGAACGAAGTACTTAATGTCGACTGGGGTGCGCCAATTCTACCAGAACAAGTTGTGGAACGACTTGCCCGGGACGATTTTGACGCCATTACCGTAGTACACAACGAAACGAGCACTGGCGTCGTCAGCCCGATCGGCGATATTGCCCAAGCGGTGCGTGAACTGCCCGGAGGTGAAGAGATCATGATCCTTGTTGACTCAGTCAGCGGGCTTTCGGGTGCCCGACTGGAATTTGACGCCTGGGATCTTGATGTGGTGCTTACGTCAAGCCAGAAAGCCTTCGCTCTGCCGCCTGGTCTGGCATTCTGCGCCGTCTCCGATCGCGCTCTGGAAAAGGCCCGGACCGTAGCCAACCGCGGCTACTACTTCGACTTCGTCGACCTGGAGAAGTATCTGCTGAGAGACCAGACGCCGGCCACTCCAGCGATTTCGCTCCTTTACGCGCTGGATCTTCAGCTAGACGACATGTTGGAAGAGGGTATGGAACAGCGATTGGCGCGCCATGGCGCTTTGCGTGACAGGACTATCGCCTGGGCTGATAGCCGAGGCTTTGAGATGTTTGCGCCTGAGGGATACCGATCGCCCACGGTGACTTGCATCGCCAACAGTCGCCAAGTTGACATAATAACACTGAACATGTTTCTACGAACCCAGGGCATGATCATATCCAATGGGTACGGCGCGCTCAAGAACACGACTTTTCGCATCGCCCATATGGGAGACCTATGGATGCCCGAACTGGAAGAATTACTGGCGGCCATTGATACATTCGTTAGGAGTGCCTAACATCATCTATGCAAAGGGTTACACATTGAAGACATTCAGCAAGGAACACAATTGATGTACAAGATATTGGTTTCGGACAAGTTGGGCGAAGCGGGGCTGGAGCGATTAACAGAGGCCCAGGATATCGAATTTCAGATGACGCTGAACCTGAGCCACGACAAGCTTATTGAGGCCATCAGCGACGTAGACGCCATCATTGTTCGCAGTGGAACAAAGGTCGACGCAGATGTATTGGTTGCCGGTCGCAATTTGAAAGTTGTTGGTCGGGCCGGGATCGGCATCGACAACATAGATGTTCAGGCGGCAACGTCCCGAGGAGTCATCGTCATGAACACTCCCCAGGCCAATGCGGTGGCCACGGCCGAGCATGCCATGGCCATGATGCTGGCGGTCGCGAGACATATCGCGCCAGCACATGCCTCGGTCAAGGCAGGCCAGTGGCGCCGTTCTGATTTCGTCGGGCAACAACTGTATCGCAAAGTACTGGGTATCATCGGATTTGGCCGAATCGGCCGGCTGGTAGCGACCCGCGCACAGGCGTTTGGCATGGAGATCCTGGCTTATGACCCATTTGTGAGTGAAGACGTGGCCCGCGAGTTGGGCGTTACCTTGGTCGAGTTGGATGATTTGTTGTCGGAGGCCAACTACATTTCCTTGCATACGGTCACGTCGCCAGACACGAGACACATGATTAATCAAGAGACCCTGGCCCAGATGAAAGATGGCGTGATCATCGTCAATTGCG
>CP070688.1:2625964-2631589 GCA_020353135.1 Chloroflexota bacterium | reverse complement strand
GATGATCGCCCTGACCGGCCGAACCTATGAACTGCTTGAAGCCATATTGGAGCCGCACTACGGCTCCGAATCCGAGACGGTCGTCGCCAGACTAATATCCGGCTTGACCGGCAACGCGACCATGGAAACGAATCAGCGCATTTGGGACCTTGCCCAGGAGGCCAAGGCTTCGCCGGCCGTCAGCGAGATATTACGCAACAGCGATCCGCAGGAGACTAAGGCTCGGTTGGAGGAGTCGCCGGATGCCCGCCAATTCCTGGAGAATTTCAATCGGTTCCTGGAAGGGTATGGCCATCGGGAAATCCGCATGGACATTATCTATCCTACCTGGGGTGAAGATCCAGCGCCTGTCTTCGGCTTCCTGCGCAGCTATCTGGATGCTGACGAGTCCCAGAGCCCTTATGCTCAGCAAGTGCGACTCAGAGAAGAGCGCCGCGATCTAACCAAGGAGGTCGTGGCCAAAGTCGATCAGGGCCTCAAGGGAAGCTTGCTGACATCGCGCCTCTTTCGCTGGCTGTTAGGCCAGGCCCAGGTGAGTACACGCGAGCGGGATACGATGCATTTCGAATGGACGCGGCTTTTCCCACCAGCGCGGCTCATGTTTCTGGAACTGGGCCGCCGCTGGCACGAGCGCGGCTTTCTGGACCAGCCGGACGACATCTTCTTCATGCGTTTCGAGGAAATAGAAACAATGGCCGTTTCGCCAACGGATTTTCGCGAGGTCGTTCAAATCCGCAAAGAAGAATTCGACGACAGTCGATCGCGGCGCTGGCCGGAGATCATCCGCGATGGCCGGGAGATCTTCCTGGAAGCGGCCCCGAGCGAGATTAGTGACTCGGATGACCTCCTGGCGGGTGTGGCCGGCAGTCCGGGAGTAATCAGCGGCATCTCGCGAGTTGTGTCCGGACCCGAAGAGTTCCACAAGCTGGGCAACGGCGAGATCCTGGTCGCCCCGTGGACCAATCCAATCTGGACGCCCCTCTTCGCCGTGGCCGGCGGGCTCGTCACCGAAGTGGGCGGCATCCTGTCGCATGGGGCAATTGTGGCCCGAGAGTATGGCATTCCGGCCGTCATGTCGGTCAGCGGCGCGACCGAGCAGATTCCGGATGGGCAGAAGATCACCGTGGACGGCGATAAGGGCGTCGTCTACCTGGACGAGGCGGAGCCGGTATGATCGTCCTCGCTTTGATCGGCTGCTATCTGATCGGCTCCATCCCGCAGGCCTGGCTCATCACGAAGTTGGTCACCGGCAAGGATCTGCGCCAGCTGGGCAGCGGCAACCTGGGCGTGACCAATACGGCCGTGAGCGTAGCTCGTTGGGCGGGACTGCTGGTTTTCCTTGGCGAACTCGCTAAGGGTATGGTGGCCGTGCTGCTGATGCGGGCGGCCGGCGGCAGCGAGTTCATGGTCGCCATTGGCTTGCTGGCGGCTGTCGCCGGCACTCGATGGTCCATCTGGTTGGGCGGCGCCGGCGGCCGGGGTAACACAGTGGGCAGCGGCGGCTTGGTGCTCATCTCTTGGCAGATCCTGCTGGTGATCCTGGTGATATGGGTCATATTGCGGCTGATCACCCGCCAATCTTTTTTGGCTACGCGTATCAGCCTGCTGTTGTGGCCGCTTATCTTTGCCTTGGTCAGCCAGACCTGGTGGTTCGCTTTCTTTGGTGCGGCAATGAGCCTGATCTACCTGGACGCTCAGCGCCCGGAGACCGACGACCATTCAATTGTCAAGGAACGTTGGCCAAGCCTGTTGGCCTTTCTTACAAGTCCCAGGCGCAAATAATCACTTTTCACTTTTCATTTCAGAGGACTCCCTGCGCGCCGCCATGCAAGGTGATAGATACGCAGCAGCTTGGGCTACGGTAAATCACATCCAGCCTGTCCTGCGCATCCAGTCTATTCTTCTAAAGAGTAGCGGCCGGTGACGAAGCGCCTGGCTGTTTCGGCCAAGACGGCCGCGCCAACGGGTAGGACGCTCTCGTCGACGTCGAAATTGTCGCTATGATGCCGGCGCTCGACGTCATCGGGCAGCGCGGCCCCTAGCATAAACATCGCACCAGGCGCCTTTTGGGTCATATAGGCGAAATCCTCAGCGCCCATGCCGAATTCCTGGTCCTGGACCCGGCTTTCGCCCAGGATATCCGTGGCCGACTCGCGCAGCCAGCCATTGGCCAGCGGGTCGTTGTTCAAGGCCGGATAGCCGCAGGTCAGCTCGAACTCGTAGGATCCACCCATCGTCTCGCTGATTTGCAGCGCTCGCTCCACCTCGGACCGAAGCGCCTCGCGTACCGCCGGATCATAAGCCCGGATGGTGCCTTCCAGGAAGACTTCGGCCGGGATGACATTGGAAGTCGTACCGGCGTGAATCTGCCCCAGGCTAACCACGCTTTCCCGCAGCGGATTGATGCGCCGTGAGGGTATACCGTACAGGGCGCTCAGAATCGGCCCCAACATGAACAGCGGATCCCTGGTCTGGTGCGGATAGGCGCCGTGGCCGCCCTGGCCTCTAATCCAGCCCTTGAATGAATCGACCGAGGCCAGGCTGAATCCATCATGGAAGAAACACTCCCCGGCAGGCAGATCCGAGATCACGTGCAGGGCGATGACCGCATCGACATCCTCAATGGCCGCATCGTCGATCATGGCCGTGGCCCCACTAATCCCGTTCTCGTCGGGACCCTCTTCGGCAGGCTGGAACAGCAAACGCACATTGCCCCGCCAATCGTCCTCAATGAAGCTCTGGCGCAGTAATTGGGCGACGCCCAACAAGATAGCCGTGTGAGCGTCGTGTCCACACGCGTGCATCACGCCGTCATTGCTAGAGCGATATGGCACGTCATTCTTTTCCAGGATGGGCAAAGCGTCCATGTCAGCGCGGATGCCGATGGTGGGACCGTCGCCGGACCCGATCCGGCCGATCACTCCCGTCCGGCCGACGCCACTTTGGGCTTCGATGCCGATCTCAGCCAGCATATCAGCTACAAGCCCGGCCGTACGGAATTCCTGGAAAGCCAATTCTGGGTGTTGGTGAATATCACGGCGCAATCGAACCATCTCGCCGGTCATTGCCTCGGCTCTATCTAGCATTCTTTTACTCCTTTTTAGAGAATATCGAAAATCACGTCCCTATCTCAGCGCAACTGCCGTTATACGCCCGTTGGCCAGACATTCGCGAATTAACAGCTCTTTTGCGCCAGTGCACCAATTTAACCGGCATACCACCCCGTAGCCCGGTTTGTCAGCCCGGTGCGAGATACCATCTCGCGCTGCGAGGTGAATGCACAATGCCGGCCGATTTATTAACCGCCAGGCAACAGATATTCATGGCGGAATCAGCTAAGAACCAACCGCTAATGACTCTCCTTCAACAAGTCAATGGCGCCCACCTCGACAGTGGCGAAGTTCTCAAACGTCAGGTCGTCGAAGTCCAAACCGAAGCGCTCCTTAAGGCCGGCCATCAACGCCAGGTAGTTGTCCAGGATGCGCAAATCCCAATCTAGCTCTAGGGCAGCGGCCGCGGCCCGGATCGAGGCGTTCTCGCCCTCCAGCTCGACAAAATTCCCAAAGGGCATTTCGTCGAGCACGACTTCAACGCCGCCAAAGGTGAAGGTTTCGCGGTATTTCTCATACACTTGCTTGGGCTCGAAGCCAACGCGCTCCAACAAAGCCTGGGTGCTCTGGAAATCCCCAACTTGCACCTCCAGCTCTTCGCGTACCATGGCTTCCGATTCGACCGCCGTCTGGGGTTCGCCTTTGTATGTCAATCGAGCGGCCGTGTCCTGGCGCAAACGCAATAACTTGCCTTGCGATAACAAGCCATCCCAAGGACTGTCGAAGCGGATGTTGCGTTCATATACGCGGGGCTTGTGAATGCGAGCGCCAAGCGCCAATAGTCGGTCGCGCGTGGCCGACAGATCGTCGACCAAGAATTTGACCTCAATTTCCAGGTTCTCGCCGCTCATGCTTCGCTGCCCGCCAGGCTACTCCTGTTCCCCGATGGTCGCCAGAAGCTGGTCCTTCTCAACGCTGGCCCCCGGCTGCACGTGCAGGCGTTTGACCACTCCGTCACGTGGCGAGCGCAGTTCATTCTCCATTTTCATCGATTCAAGTATGACGATCTGATCGCCCTTGCCGACCAGCTGGCCTTCCTCAACCGGAACGGCGATGATCAGGCCGGGCATAGGCGACTTGATCGCCGCTTCCCCGGTCACCTCGGCCGTCACCCCGCGGGCCAGCGCCAACCGATAAGCTCGCTCATCTTGAACCTGAACGGAATACAGCTCGCCGCGAATCAGCACCTCCCAGGCCTGGTCGCGTTCCTCGACGATCGCTTCAAGAGATTGGTTATTCAGGATCAAGGAAAGAATGCCGCCTTCGGACAGCGAGTGAAAGTCGACGTCGAAACCCTCGCCATCGACCGAGATCCGGCCCTCCTGGTCGATCTCAATCGAAAATTGCTGGTCGTTTACCGTCGTGATGTACTTCATAATTCGCCCAGAATAATGCCTTCAGCATAATGCGACTAGCGCTGTAGCCGTTCCCTCGGCTAGCGCTGTAGCCGTTCCCAGCGACTCAACCACTTCCAGTTGCTGGTGTCACGTGCGCCGGGAGCGACGATCTGGCTGGCCCGCTGGCTCTCGCGATGGGCGACCAGGGTGGCCAGGATAGCCGCCTCCAGCGTATCCGGCGCCGCCCGATCGCTCATACTGAAGCGGTCTTCGACGAACTTGGTATCGAACTGACCGGACAAGAAGCGATGGCTGTCCATCATGTGCTGGTGAAAGGGGATGTTGGTCTTCACGCCCATGATCCGGTACTCCTCCAAAGCCCGGCGCATACGAAGCACCGCCTCGGCCCGGGTCTCACCGTAACAAACCAGCTTGCTGATTAACGGATCGTAGTAAGGCGTTACCTCATAGCCCGGATACACGCCTGAATCGACGCGAACGCCGGGACCGGTCGGCAGGCGGATCGTCGTTATGGTACCCGTGGACGGAAGATAGTTGTTATAGGGATCTTCGGCATTGATCCGGCACTCAATGGCCCAACCCCTGACATTAACGTCGTCCTGGCTGATACGTAGTCGCCGGCCGCGGGCCGCCCGTAGCTGCTCTTGCACGATATCAACGCCGGTTACCAACTCGGTGACCGGGTGTTCCACTTGCACCCGCGTATTCATCTCCAGGAAGTAGAAATTCTTCTCTTTATCAACCAGAAACTCGATTGTGCCGGCGTTGACGTAATCTACCGAGCGAGCGGCGGCAATGGCTATCTCACCCATCCGCTTCCTTAGGTCGGCGTCCACCACAAAGGAAGGCGCTTCCTCGATAACTTTCTGATGCCGGCGCTGCAAAGAGCATTCTCGCTCGCCAAGATGAATGGTATTGCCGTGCATGTCGGCCAATATCTGGATCTCGATATGCCGGCTTTCAGATATCATCTTCTCCAGGTAAATCGTGCCGTCGCCAAAAGCGGCTAATGCCTCGCGCCGGGCGGCCGCCAGGGCGCCGGACAGTTGATCTTGCTCGTACACCGGCCGCATGCCCTTACCGCCGCCGCCGGCCGATGCTTTCACCAACAGCGGATAACCCACCTCCGGTGCGGCGGCCATGAGTTGCTCGTCATC
>CP070688.1:2622586-2625864 GCA_020353135.1 Chloroflexota bacterium | reverse complement strand
GCTTGGCTCCGTCCGGGAGTGGCTGCCCGTCATCTATAGCGTCACCGACCTCTATTGCACGCCGGCCGTCGTCGAGGGATTCGGCATGTCCGCCCAGGAGGCTGCGGCGACCCAGGTGCCGGTGATCGCCAGCGAGCGGGTGCCCTTCGTGGCCGAATATCTGGCCGGTACGAAACCACAGCCGCTTTCATTCGCCAAAGACCACGCGCCGCTCCTGATAGGCTACGGCGCGCTTCTCGTCGAGGCGGACGATGTCAGGGGATTCGCCGAAGCGTTGATCGTCTTGTTGCGTGACGAACAGCTGCGCCGGGCCATGGGACAGGCCGCTTTTCAGCGAACCGTCCCCTATTTCACCTGGAGTAGCCGGGTGGCCACTTTTCTCGAAGAACTCTACCCGGCCGATTGAGCCGCTTACCTCATACGCATGGCCACAGAACTGCCGCGCCACCTGCTCGACGCGCTTCTCCAGGCGCGTGATATTGGCGAATTGACGCCGGCTGAACTGGTCGAACACTTCCGCCAGGAGCCGGGCATCACTTCGTTCCTGCCCGATGGAACCTTCGCTACCGACCCCAGAAACGGCGATTGTGTCCTCTTCAATGCCACCCGTGCTCGTCGGCCGCAGGACAATATACCGGCCGGCGCCAGGCAGCCACTGGAAGAGAGAGCCTGCATCATTTGCCGGGGCCAGACGACCGGCGTGGTCGACATGGCCGAACTGAGCCAGGGCTTCACCTTCGTCAACAAGAACCTATTCCCGGTCCTATTCCCCTTCGCCCACAATCAGACGGCCGGCGTCCAATCTGAAATGGCAGCAGTCAGCGGATTGCACTTCTTGCAGTGGACTTCTTCGTTACACGACAACGACTGGCACAATATGCCGGCCTCCGACCGGATCATCGTCATGGAGCGGTTGGCTGCCCTTGAGCGGAAGCTGATCCTCGATTCAGACGGCTTACTCGCCGGACCCGAGGCGCCGGCTGCAGAAGGTCAAGACGCTGGATCGGTGCTGATCACCAAGAATTACGGCCGCCTGGTTGGCGGTTCGTTGATTCACGGTCACCAGCAGATCGCGCTCAGCAGCGTAGCGCCCAGGCGGTTTGACGACAATCGACGTTTCGAACAGGTGCAGGGCGAGACCTTTTCATCATACATCCAGCGTGTGAATCCCAGGGAGCTTACCGTCAAGGATTATGGACCGGTCGTATTGCTAGTGCCCTACTTCATGCGCCGGCCGTATGACATGATGCTGCTCCTAAAAAATGTTGGGCGGCGCTATCTTCACCAGTTGGATAGCACTGAGATCGGCGCCGTGGCCGACGGCTGGCGAGATGCCATTCGCGCCATGCGAGCCATTATGCCGGCTATCGGTCGGGAGACAGCCTACAACGTTCTGACTAACAGCGGTCCTGGCGCCGGTCTCTACTTTGAGTTCTTGCCATTCACTCAAGAATTCGGGGGCTTCGAACAACTGGGGCTCCTGATCTGCCAGGCCGACCCGATTGAGGCGGCCGGGCGCATTAGAGAGATCCTGGACGAGTCGCCGGCCGGCGCCTAACTCGCCGGGCTCTGGCCGGGGAACATCGTTTCGAGCAGACGGGGCGCGTAGCGCTCGGCCATATCGCTGCTGATGCTGTTGCTCTGGCAGATCTCGCGATATAGCTGGCCGCTCGGCCGCCACTTGCGCTCTTGCGTCTCCGGATCCAGTTCGATCAGGCCAAATCGCTGGCGCCAGCCGCGATCCCATTCGAAATTGTCGACCAGCGTCCAATGATAGTAACCCATGACCGGGAAATTGAAGCTGATCGCTCGCCACAGCTCCCGTAAATGGGTCAGCAAAAAAGCCGGCCGTTGGCTGTCGTCGGCGTCAGGCAGGCCATTCTCGGCGATGTATATCGGCTTGCCGAAGCGCAGATTTGCCCGGATGGCTTCAAACAGACCCTGGGGATAGAGTTCGAAGAAACCGTCGGCCGTCATGGTCGCCTCGGGTGGCGCGGCCTTCTCGTAGAGCCGGCCGCCTCGCAGCGGAAAACGGACCAGGGAACGACTGTAATAGTTGATGGCCACGAAGTCAAAGGCGCCGGCCAGCTTATCGATCTTTCCCCGGCCCAGCGGCCAGCGTTGCCGGCCGTCCACCATGCTCTCCATCCACAGATCGTTGAAGAATCGGGACACGCGCCGCGCCCACCAGCGGTCCAGGCGATTACCTCCTGGCCATGCTTCAATCACGCGATAGTGTTTTGCCAGCCCCACTTGAGCCTCCGGCCGGACCGACTTAATGCTGTGGTAGGCGACGCTGTGGCAGCGTAACATGTTGGACATGGCCCGCATTCCGGCCCGCCAGCCACGCTCCTTTGGCTCTGGAAAGAAGCCATCAAGGTAACGGTAGACGAAGTAGACCATGGGCTCGTTTATCGTCAACCACTTGGGGGCCAGGTCGCCAAGGGCCTGGGCCGCCTTTGCCGCGTACCGTTGGAAGTAGTCGACGACCAATTCGCCGTCGAAATCTCCCTTGTCCACAAGCCAGATAGGGTTGGCGAAGTGATGTAGACAAACCATCGGCTCGATATTGCGCTTCCGCATAGCCAGCAGAATCTCCCTGTATCGATTGAGGGCCTCGTCGTCAAAAACGCTGGGTTCGGGCTCAACTCGACTCCATTCAAGGGACAAGCGGTGGGCGTTGGCGCCCATCTGCGACATCCGTTCGATATCCTCTTCGGCGTTCTCCCACCAGTCACAGGCCGCCCCCGAGCGACCTTGATCCAGAATGCGCCCATCCTCCTGTTCCCAGGCCCACCAATCATTGTTTTGATTGTAACCTTCGACCTGATGAGCGGAAGTAGCGCTACCCCAAAGGAAATCCCGTGGAAAATACATGGTCGCCCGGGCCATGGTCTTTCCAATCGCCGGCTAGACGCCGGCCGTTATTGGTTCCCGACCCCCCTCAAACATGGCAATCTGAATCTCCTCAGATCCGCTAGCCGTTTCCAGGGCCTGTTCAGCCTGCTGTATGATTTCATCGGCCGATGCCTGGCCAGAAAAACAGGCTATACCGGCCGAGATCCCTAACTCTGCGTAACCCTCATCCACCTGGTCGGGCGCAGCAGCGCCAAATCGGTTTTCAACGCCGGCTAGCAAGTCACGCGCCTGGCTAATCGTCAGCTCAGGTAAGAGCAGGGCGAACTTCGTCGCTTCGTAACGACACAAAATATCTTCTTCTCTGATCTGGCCACCCACAAAAGTAATGACTCTGCGAAGCACGTCGGCCTTGTATTGCT
>CP070688.1:2619743-2622486 GCA_020353135.1 Chloroflexota bacterium | reverse complement strand
TGGCCGCTCTGACCTATGATAAGATGCGGCTTAACCTGGATAACCTAGAGGATTACGAATATAGCAGCGTGCGCATGGCCGCGGCTGCCGGCCTTAGACGTATGAGCTCACAAACGACTGTGGCGCAGGCGCTGAAGAAGGTCCATCCAGACCTGGTGAGGCTGTTCGAGCTATGGGGCAAAGGGCGTGTTCCTGGCCTGATTCAGCTGTACGGCGCGAGTGACGATCAGGGCATCAAGGCCGTCGCGACCCTGGCCATGGGCGATATCGCTTCCCAGTCCATGCTGAGCCAGGAGGCGGAAGCAGAGGAAGATGCCCTGGCGTTTTTGAAGAGAGCCTTCGAGGCGGACGATGCGACGACACCGCTGCCTGTGCGCTGGGCCGTTGCCGACGCCCTGGCCATGGCCAACCCGAACTGGGTAACAAGTCAAGTCGTTAGACCGGCGATCAAGAACGCGGCCGGTCGGCCGGCCGGCATTCAGGAGGAATGGCTCAATCGGGACAAGTGCCTGGCATATTTGATCGGCCTGATCCGATCGCAGGAACCAGAGGCTCAGGCCTTTTTAGTCGAACATTGTTTGAAGCAGGTCCATGACACCCGGGTCTGGATCACAGCCATCGGCGCCATCGGCCGGCTGGCTAACCGTGATTCGCGCCAATTGTTGGAAAACATGGCCACAGATGTATTCTCAGGTGAGCGACTCGAGGAATACATCGCCAAGAAGGAGGATCGTCTGCACGTCCGGCGCAAGGCGCTCGAGGTCCTGGCCGATTTAGGCGATAAAGACAGCGTGCAAGCCCTGCAGGACGCCGGGCTGAAACAAAATGAAGAGCTCTTTGAGACACTTTATTGGTTAACCCGCGCCATTTATCAGCGGGAAGAGTAGGGGGAACCGGGGACGATGTTTGGAAGCGGCGTTTGAGTAGAAATTGTGTTTGAAGATGCAGACAGAACGGAGGATATCATGGCGAATGACGATCAACTTCATTTCAACGGAGTAAACGGCGACAGCGGAGAGTACGATCTTCCACCCATGACCGGCGAGGATCTGGCCGGGTTCATCCGGGGCGAGAGTCCACCGGAGAATCTCAGCGAACTCCGGGATAAGGATCGACGCAAGAATCAGGCTGTCATGGGCGTCGTAGAAGGCGTCGATCCTAAGAAGCTAGAGGAAGCTGGTTGGGGGGTCATTTTCGCACATGATACGGATCCGGCGATCAAAGAAGCGTTGAGCGAATTGTTGAACTTGCGCCAGGAGCAGGCCGGTGAGCATTTCCGGCTGTACGAAAAAGGAGAGGGTCACCGGCCCGGCGAAAGCAAAGCCAAGTTCCTGGCCCGGCACGGCGCCGGACCAGGCCCGGCCAATCCGGAAAAAGTGCCCTATTATCTCCTGATCGTGGGCGACCCAGAGAGCATCCCTTACCGCTTCCAAACCCAGTTGGACGTACAATATGCGGTCGGCCGGATCCAATTCGACACGCTGGATGAATATGCCAGTTACGCCCGCAGCGTCGTCGAGGCGGAAACCAAGTCACTCAAGTTGTCGCGACAAATTTCATTCTTTGGCGTGGCCAATCCTGACGATCAGGCAACCCAGCTCAGCGCGCAGCATCTGGTCGACCCGATGTTTGAAAACTTCAGGAGCGGGCAGTCGACGTGGAACACGACGGTTGCGAGGCGAGAAGAAGCCACCAAGGATCAGCTGGCCCGACTGCTGGGCGGCGACCAGACGCCGGCCTTGTTGTTCACGGCCAGCCATGGCATGAGCTTTCGAAACGGCAGCGACCGGCAGCTAGCGCACCAAGGGGCTATCTTGTGCCAGGACTGGCCTGGTCCACGAGGTTGGAATGGCGCCATTCCCCAAGATCATTACTTCGCCGGCGATGATTTGAGCAGTGACGCCAATTTGCTGGGCCTAATCGCTTTCTTTTTCGCCTGTTACGGCGGCGGAACGCCCCGCTTGGATGACTTCTCCAAACAGGCCTTTAGAGAGCGGTCTGAGATCGCGCCCCATTCCTTCCTGGCCCCGCTGCCACTCAAAATGTTGAGCCAGCCCAAAGGCGGCGCCCTGGCCGTCATCGGGCACGTGGAGCGGGCCTGGGGCTACTCCTTCATCTGGCCGGGCGCGGGCGCGCAGACGGACGTTTTCGAAAGCACCATGCGCCAGCTGCTAGACGGGTATCCGGTCGGCGCGGCCGTCGAGTACTTCAACGAACGTTACGCCGAACTATCGACGGTACTGAGCGATGAACTGGAGGAGATCGAATTCGGCAAAGAAGTCGATCCCTATGAATTGGCCGGCATGTGGACGGCCAACAACGACGCCCGGGGCTACGCCATCATCGGCGATCCGGCCGTGCGCCTGCCGGTGGCCGAGGCCGGCGAGGAAGCCAGCGAGCGGCCGGCGATCACGGTTCAGGCGGCAGGAAAGCAGGCGCCAGCGCCGGAAGGGACAAAAAGCAAAAAAGCGGCTGGAGCGGCCGAACCCGCGGCAGCTGGCAGTGATTTCAGCGCCCCAGAAGGTAGCGCAGAACCGACCCCAGCTCCTACGGCATCCCATCAGATCACCGTTACGACCTATACGGCGGCCGATGCAGGTAACGCAGATGGCAAGAGCGCGGCTGCCAGAAGTTCTTTCGCTTTCAACGGCGACCTGGAAACGGTGGTCTCTGATGAAGCGGCCGGCAATGAACAACTGCTGGCTTTGCACCAGGCGTTGGTGCAAGAAGCTATCGCCGCCCG
>CP070688.1:2616168-2619643 GCA_020353135.1 Chloroflexota bacterium | reverse complement strand
TCACTGGCGACCGGCGTCAAATCGTTCTTGAGCTCGTCCCACTCTTGCCGGCGCTGCTGCTGGGTACGCGCTTCATCGGCCAGGAATGCCACCTGGGCGGTCAGCGTGTCGACTTTCTGGTTTAACTCTGCGAGTGCCTGATCCATTTGTGGTCTCCTAACTCCATTTGCCGGCCATGCTCATTTGGGCCGTGATCGGCATTTCGCGACCTTTGAGCAGGTAATTCCAGTAAAGCCAGCGGAACATGACTTTGCCCCAATGATTCATTTCCGATTCTTGAAGCAGCGAGAAGGGGCCGATTCCTGGCAGCGGATACTTGCCCGGCAGAGGTTCGACATCGTAGTTGAAATCGATCAGGATGCCCTTACCGAAACCCGACTCAATGAAGCAATTGGCATGACCATCGAACTGTTCGAGCATAGGCAAACCTTCGATGTAGCGGGTGAAGTTCTCGATGAACACCTCGACCGCAAAGTGAGCCACCGAGCCGGCTTTTGAGGTGGGCAAAGCGGCCGCGTCGCCCAAGGCGAAGATGTTGTCATACTCAGTGGACAGGAAAGTGTGCTTGTCCACCGGTACATGGTTAAGTTCATCGCCAAGTCCCGAACGTTCTATCACCTCGGCCCCCATATTCACCGGCACGGTCACCAGCAGGTCGTAAGGAACCTCCTCCTCGTCATAGGAAACGAGCAGCTTCTGCTCGGGCTCCACGCGCTCGGCGTAGAACTCAGTCACCAGGTTGATGTTCTTGTCTTCGAGGGTGCTGCCCAACAGCGATGCTGCGCGAGGTTTTGTAAAGGCGCCGGGCAATGGCGTGGCCAGCGTCAGCTCGACCTGGTCCCGCATTTGGCGCTCATGGAAGTACCAGTCGGCCAGGAAGATGAACTCCAGCGGCGCTACGGGGCACTTGTACGGCAGCTCCATGATGTTGACCACCATCCGCCCACCTTCCCAGGTGCGCAGCTTCTTGGCCAGCGCGACCGCGCCCTCAAATGTATAGAAGTCATGGATGGACTGCCTCCACTCGCTCTCGGACAGGCCCGGTGTTTCATCCGGCCGGGGATGGGTCCCTGTGGCGATGATCAGGTAGTCGTAGTAGAGATAACGATCGTCCTTGGCGATTTTCACCCGGTTCTCTTCCGGCTCGATAAGCTCGATTTCGGAAACGATCATTTCCACGCCACTGGGCACAAAATCTCGTTTGGGCTTACGCACGTCGTTTTCGCCATAGATCCCGAACGGGATGAAGAGGAATCCCGGTTGATAGTAGTGGGTCTCCTCCTGATCGACGATGGTAATCTTCCATTCATCTTGGCTCAAGACGTGGCGCAACTTGTTGGCAGCCATGGTCCCGGCCGTTCCAGCGCCGAGGATTAGTACTCTTTTCATGTTATTTCGCTCCTTTAGATTGATGTCAAATCGGCGATCGCTTCAAGGCGACCGATCAGTGTCTTGCGTTCACAGATAATGTGGGCCACGATATTGGCGATCTGCTGAATATGGGCCAGGACCTTTTCGGGCTGGCCCTCGCTCAGAAAATGCACTTCGTCCATCCTGGAAGCCAGCAAGTCGGTTTCCACGCCGAATTCGGCCGCCATGCGGTCGATACTGCCCTTGCTCGGCGGCCAGGCATCGGGCGCCACACATCCGGCCACGACCATGCCCTTTAGCTGCAAGCCGTCCCTGATGAGGGCCCGCGCGCACAACAGATTGAGATGACTTTCGCTGAATCGCGGCTCAAGATCAATCGTCTCCGCCAGCTTGTGCCAGCTTTGGATACAACGCTCCAGGGCGTGCGGTACCTGGCTAACGGCCTGGAACAGCCCGCAGGGATTGCTCGGCTGGGTGATCGGCTTGCCGGCCATGTCGGTGACAACCAACATCACACCCAACAGGTCGGCGAAGGAGTCCTGGATCAATTGCACGCACTCCAGCGGCAGCAATGCGGCCAGTTCGCCAGAGTGGCCGTTCGACTGAGGCAAGCCGTTGTCGACGCTTGCCGGCAGTGCGCTGCCAGAGTGCATCCAACTCTGCACCTGATCGGCCGGGAAGCGCCACTGCTTGCCCACCTTAATGGCCGGCAACCGTCCTGCTTCGGCCATCCGGTAAATGGTCGAGCGATCCACTTGCAGCAGCGCCTGCATCTCTTTTGCGGTTAACATCTCTGCCATAACTAACGTCCTGTTTGTGAAATTTTGCACATACTGATGGTATGATAAGCCAGTTCCTGAAATGCAGTAAGTGACATTTGTCAGTACATCATGTGACAGATGTCATATTCCGCACTATCTGCATTATTCGCAGCTGGTGCATACAATGCGGATAATGCATATTGCTAAACTGTGACCAGGCATCTTTGTCGCCAAGATGTTAAGAAACGAACCCGGCCAGAAATTCTACTGCTGCTGACCACTGAGCACTGCCCACTATGTTTTGCCTTTCCCTTTCTTCAGCGATATCCTTGCCGGCAATGAATCCCATTCACTGGTCTTTCGACAAGCTCTATCCAGCCATACGTTTTGTGTACGAACGCATCCTGGGCCACCCGTGGTTCCAACCGATAGATTCGTTGATATGGATGGGCGGCGCACCCACCTACGAGCGAGACTATGACTTCATCCGCGACAATGGCATAAACGCCGTCGTCGACGTAAGGGCCGAGCGAGAAGATGACCTAGCGCTGTATGATCGCAACGGTATCGATCATCTAAAATTGGAAGTGCTGGATGTCATGGTGCCTCCGCCGGAAATGCTGGACACGGGCACTGAATTTATGGAGCGTCATATACAGTCCGGCAACAGCGTACTCGTCCACTGCGCCAAAGGCCGGGGACGCTCGGCCACGTTGGTCGCCGCTTATCTCATGCGCTATCGAGGTTACAGTTACGAAGAGGCTCGGGCGCATTTGGTGCGGCAGCGGCCGCTAACGAACCTGCAGGGCCGCCACCAGCGGGCGCTAGAAGCCTGGATCATGCAACACCGGATGCAGGTTGATGGCGTCGAAACTGGCAGCGATGGCCGCGCAGCCTGAGAAGCAACTCTTTTGCCACGTAGGAGTGACCTTGAATAATCGACCTAGCGCCACGATGCAAGCCCGTTAATCGCCTCTATGACGATGAACAAAGCGACTCCCATCCGTAGGCAATATCTGGAGATAAAAAGGCAGTATCCGGATGCGATAGTCCTGTTTCGACTGGGAGATTTCTACGAGACCTTTGACGAAGATGCCGAGGTGGCAGCGCGCGAATTGGACCTGGTCCTGACCGGCCGCAATGTCGGCAAAGGGCAACGCGTTCCTATGGCTGGCGTGCCCCATCATGCGGCCGAAGGTTACATCTCTAAACTCATCGAAAAGGGCTACAAGGTAGCCCTCTGTGAACAGATTGGCACTGAGACCGTTAACGGCCTGATGCCCCGCGACGTGACCCGCGTCTTCACCGCCGGCACGGTTATGGAACCTGGCATGCTCGACGCC
>CP070688.1:2613248-2616068 GCA_020353135.1 Chloroflexota bacterium | reverse complement strand
GATGCCGAGCGACAGCGGGGTGACGTCGAGCAGCAGCACGTCCTTGACTTCGCCGCCTAGCACACCGCCCTGCACCGCCGCTCCGACCGCCACCACTTCATCGGGATTGACGCTCTTGTTCGGCTCGCGGCCGGACAACTGCTTTACCAACTCCTGCACCATGGGCATGCGCGTCGCGCCGCCAACCAGCACCACGGCATCCAGTTCCGTAGCCGCGATGCCAGCATCATCCAATGCTTTCTCGAAGGGCACTTTCAGCCGGGCCACCAGGTCAGCCGTCAGCTGTTCAAGTCTGGCCCGCGAGAGGGTTGTTTGCAAGTGCTTGGGCCCGCTGGCATCGGCCGTGATGAATGGCAGATTGACTTCGGTCTGCATGGTCGACGACAGCTCGATTTTCGCTTTTTCCGCTGCCTCACGCACCCGCTGGAGCGCCTGTCGATCCTGGCTCACGTCAATTCCCTGATCGGCCAGGAACTCGGCCACTATCCAATCGGTAATGGCTTTATCCCAGTCGTCTCCGCCCAGATGCGTATCGCCATTGGTGGCCTTTACTTCCACCAGCCCCTCACTGATCTCGAGTATCGAAACGTCGAAAGTACCGCCGCCCAGGTCAAAGACCAAAATGGTCTCATCTTCCTGCTTGTCCAGGCCATAGGCCAGGGCCGCCGCGGTGGGCTCGTTGATGATACGCGTGACCTCCAGACCGGCGATGCGGCCGGCATCTTTCGTGGCCTGGCGCTGGCTGTCATTGAAGTAAGCAGGCACGGTGATGACCGCCTTGGTCACCGGCTGCCCCAGAAAATCCTCGGCATCCTGCTTAAGCTTGGCCAGGACCATGGCCGATACCTCTTGCGGCGTGAAGCTTTTGCCGGCATAGGCGATCTTCACCCTGATGTCGTCCTGTGGTCCCTGCTCAATCGGATACGGAACACGCGCCTGCTCTTCCTGGGTTTCAGGATCCGAGTGACGCCGGCCGATGAAACGCTTCACCGAGAAGACCGTGTTTTCCGGGTTGATCGTCGCCTGGCGCTTGGCTGTCTGCCCTACCAGGCGCTCGCCGTTCTTACTGAACGCGACTACCGATGGCGCCAGCCGGCCGCCCTCGGCCGTGCTGATGACGGTCGGCTCGCCGCCTTCCATGACGGCAACGACCGAATTGGTCGTGCCAAGGTCGATACCTACTATCTTACTCATCTTCGTCATCTCTCCTTGCCAAGTTGAGCCCCATCAGCGACCACACAACATCTTCTTTGCGGCCCAGGGCCCTATCTACCTCACATTCCTGTGTCCATGATTTCTTCTCAAATCCCCTCGCCGGGGCCAGTTGACCAAACAGAGCAATCACTGCCCGACCACTGGAGTCACTGGTAATTTACGAGACTTATGTAAGAAAGATATTGGCTAGATATATGCAAAACGTTAGCGACCGATTGACGAGAGATTTCGTCGTTCGAACCGCCGTTGGGCGTCGTTCAGGAATGGCCGGTCGGCGTCGCGCTGGCCGGTCAGGTGACCGAAGAATATTGTCGCGGTCAGCCCCGATTTGGCGACTCGGCGCATTGTTGACAAAGCATTCTTCAGTCGCTAGAATGTGCCTCACTAGTGCTTTGATCCGTGGGCATTTGCTTGAGGCGCCTTGCCCTAGATCAGGCGAGAATTGACGACTTAAGTGGACCAATTACCCGACACAGATAGGAGCAGACATGACTTTTGAACTTCCCCCTTTGCCATACGCCGTTGATGCGCTTGAACCGCACATTGATGCCATGACGATGAGAATCCATCATGATAAACACCATGCCGCCTACACGAACAATCTGAACAACGCTCTGTCAGGAAATGCCGAGTTGGAAGCCAAGAGCATCGAGGAAATCCTAGCCAATCTAGGTAGCGTGCCAGAGGCGATTCGTACGGCCGTCCGCAATAACGGCGGCGGCTATGCTAACCACGCTTTATTCTGGGCCACCATGGGCCCCAACGCCGGCGGGCAGCCATCAGGTGACCTGGCGGCGGCCATCGATGGCGCTCTGGGCGGCTTCGATGCTTTCAAAGAAACATTCAGCAAGGCGGCCATGACTCGTTTTGGTTCTGGTTGGGCCTGGCTCTACGTTGATGGTGCTGGCCAATTGGCGGTGACTTCTACCCCCAACCAGGACACGCCGCTGATGGAAGGCAATACTCCCATTCTTGGCCTGGATGTCTGGGAGCATGCCTATTATTTGAACTACCAGAACCGCCGTGCGGCCTACGTCGCGGCCTGGTTCAATGTTGTTAACTGGAACGCGGTGGCCGAGAATTACGCGTCCGCGAAATAGGTGACGTTGGCCGCTCGCCTCCCTAAAGCTTTGCGTCTAGGCAGTGTCCTCCCTAGCGGGAACACGATTTGTCTGGTAAGTTGCCTGTCAGTCGGCTAGTAGCCGGCTGGCTCATCGGAGAGAAAAAGGAGAATCTTCATGACCCACATCACAACCAGACTGTGTTTGCGTGATACGGCGTGTATTGACGTGTGTCCAGTAGAATGCATGATACTGGGTATACCAGAGGCGGAGTGGCCTTGGATCTACTTCGATCCCGACACCTGCATAGACTGTGGCGCCTGCATCCCCGAATGTCCGTATGAAGCGATCTTCACCGAAGAAGATGTACCTTTCGATCACGAAGCGCTACCTGGCCAGTGGATCGCCAATACCAAGGATCTGCTGCCAGATGGCCAGCCCTTCGAGGGCGAGGTCGACGGCCACGAAGTGAAGCTCTTGAATGCCAAGCAGTTGGCTGGCGGTGAGGTCTTGGATCTAACCGAAGATATCGAGCCTAACTACG
>CP070688.1:2609348-2613148 GCA_020353135.1 Chloroflexota bacterium | reverse complement strand
ATGCGCGCAGCGCTGGCGCTGCCAGACCTACGCCGCCGGATTCTCTTTACTATTTGGATCCTGGTGGTCTATCGCCTGCTGTCGAATATTCCAGTGCCCGGCGTTGATCTAGAAGCCTGGCTGACATTTGTGGAGAGCTCGCAAGCCGGCGGCCTGCTTGGCGTTCTGAACCTGCTTTCTGGTGGTGCGGTTCGGAACTTCTCGGTCATGGCCATGGGTGTTTACCCATATATCACGGCCTCGATTATCATGCAGCTCCTTACCCCTATCATCCCACAGCTCGAGGAGCTGCAAGCTGAAGGTGAATCGGGCCGCAACAAGATCAATCGAATCACTTACTACCTGACAGTTCCCCTGGCTATATTGCAGGCGGTCGGCCAGATCCGGCTAATTGGCTTCAGCATCCCTGGCGGCCTGGAAACTATCATGCCCAGTTTCGGCATGAGCCCCGAGAATTTGCTTCCAACCTTGACAACGTTGTTGGCCATGACGGGCGGCACGATGTTTGCCATCTGGCTGGGTGAACAGATCACAGAAGACGGAATTGGCCAGGGAATCTCGCTGATCATATTCGGCGGCATCGTGGCCCAGATACCATCAAACCTCATCGGCTTGTTCAGCTTGCCTGACCAAACGGCGCGAATATTCACGCTGGTATCGTTCGTGGTCATCACTGTGCTGACGGTGCTGGTTATCGTCATCGTACAGGAAGGGCAGCGGAGAATACCGGTGCAATACGGCCGGCGAGTGCGTGGCCGGAAAGTATACCAGGGGCAAAGTACCTATATACCGCTCAAGGTAAACACGGCGGGCATGATTCCGATCATCTTCGCCCAATCGATCCTGACTTTTCCGGCGTTGATTGCCCAATTCTTCATTAATAACAGTGGTAGTTTCGTCGACAGGAGCGCGCAGTGGTTGAATCTGCAATTTGGCTCGCAGACGACATTCTTGTACTGGTTTATCTATTTCCTGTTCGTATTTGGTTTCACATTCTTCTATACCGACGTAATGGTTCAGCAACAGCGGCTATGGGAGACATTGCAGAGACAAGGCGGCTTTATTCCGGGTATCAGGCCAGGCAAAAAGACCCAGGAATACATCATGTCAGTTGTCAGGCGCATTACCCTAGTCGGTGCCTTGTTCCTGGGCATCATCGCCATATTGCCGGGCATATTGCAGTTCGTCGGCAGTATCCTGCGAATTCCGGGCATTGAGCAGAGCGCCCTGGTCATCAGCGGTGCCGGCCTGATAATCGTGGTCGGCGTGGTCATTGATACGATGCGCCAGCTTGAGGCGCAGCTGATTATGCGTCACTACGAGAGCTTCATATAAAGCTAAAATGGCCTACGTGATTTTGATGGGCGGCCCGGGCGCCGGCAAGGGAACGCAGGCGCGGAGATTAGAGAGTGAATTAGGCCTGCCGCAGGTGTCTACAGGTGACCTGTTCAGGCATAACATTAAAAACGAAACAGAACTTGGCAAGCTGGCGCAGCGCTACATAGATGCCGGCGATCTGGTGCCCGACGAGGTAACTGTGGCCATGGTTCGTGAACGGTTGTCTAAAGAGGACTGCGCGAACGGCGCGCTTCTAGATGGCTTTCCACGCACCGTTGCCCAGGCCGAAGTGCTTGACGAACTTCTGGCGGAAAAGGGCGCCCGCATCGGCGTCGTACCTTTCATTCGCGTCGATGCAGATATCTTACTTGAGCGCCTGGCTGGACGGTGGACATGTACTCAATGTGGTCATGTCTTCCATCTGCTATTCAAGCCGCCGAAGTCGGAAGGCATTTGCGATTATGACAGCAGCCCCTTGTATCAACGTGAAGACGATACCGAGGAGACCCAGAAACGGCGCATTGACGTGTACTTCGAAATGACAGCGCCTTTGCTCAACTACTATCGTGAGCGGGGACTTCTAGCGGAAGTGAACGGCGAACAGTCCATCGATGAGGTTCAACAGGCGCTGGCTTCGACGATACGGGAAGCCGGGTGCGCTTCGATAAAGTGAATTGGAGCAAGAAATCATGAAAGTAACAGCATCAGTAAAACGTAGATGCCCGAAGTGCAAGATCGTAAAGCGGCACGGAGTTGTACGGGTGATTTGCGAGAACCCAAATCACAAACAGCGCCAGGGCTAAACGTTGGCAAGAGATTGGAGAGACGAAAACAGGCGGTAGGCAATCGGCTTTGGCTTGCCGGCGAGACGTCTGAGGTAAGAGTGGAGATGAAATGGCTCGTATTGCAGGTGTAGACATTCCTCGTGACAAACGGGTAGAAGTTAGCCTAACTTATATCTATGGCATCGGTCGTAGCACGAGCAACGATATCCTGGCCGAGGCAGGTGTGAATCCCGATACCCGGGTGAAGGATCTGGCTGAGGCGGAGGTTTCTCGGCTGCGGCAGATCATCGATCAGGATCTCGTGGTGGAAGGCGACCTTCGCCGTCAAGTACACATGAATATCAAGCGACTGACCGAGATTGGCTGCTATCGTGGCCTGCGGCATCGTCGTGGTCTGCCCGTCCATGGACAGCGAACGAAGACAAATGCCAGAACGCGCAAGGGTCCCAAAAAGACGGTTGCCGGTCGTGGACGGCGTCGCGGCGCGAAGAAGTAGTAGGAGTTTGTGAATGGGACGAAGAAGACAACAAGGGCCGCGTAAGCCGAAGAAGATGGCGTCGCAGGGTGTCGTGCACATCTACGCCACCTTCAATAATACGATAGTAACCGTCACTGACAAAGAAGGGAACACGATTTCTTGGGGCAGTGGCGGCAGTGCTGGGTTCAAGGGCTCGCGTAAGAGCACGCCGTATGCGGCCCGGCTGGCCAGCCAGAATGCCATGCGGACTGCCATGGATAATGGTTTGCAAGAAGTGGACGTGGTCGTCAAGGGCCCAGGCCCGGGTCGCGAGGCGGCGATACGTGCTCTGTCCACCATGGGCGTTAGCATCCGCTCGATTAGTGACATGACGGCCGTACCGCACAATGGTTGCCGGCCGCCGAAGAAACGGCGCGTTTAATAGTGACGTTATCACCGAAATGTGAGAAACGCCAAACGCCACTCTGAATCATGTGGTTGATACTTGAGAGAGGGAAGACCGGTGGCCAAGCCTGTAAACCTCTCGTCGAATCTTGAAAAGCTAGGAGGCTTAAGTTGGCAAGATATACTGGACCCGTCTGTAAGCTTTGTCGCCGCGAAGGCGAGAAGCTGTTTTTGGAAGGCTCGCGTTGCCTGACGCCGAAGTGCGCCATCGAACGACGATCCTATCCGCCCGGACAGCACGGCCGTGAGAGCCAGTTCCGGCGCGGCCGGGCGTCTGACTACCTGTTGCAGCTGCGCGAGAAGCAGAAGGTGCGCCGGATCTACGGCGTCTACGAGCGTCAATTCAGCAACTACTTCCGCAAGGCTGAACAGCGCGCGGGCCTGACCGGCTCGAACCTGCTCATTTTGCTGGAGAGCCGGCTGGACAACGTCGTCTATCGTCTGGGAATGGCCGATTCACGGGCCCAGGCACGGCAGTTGGTATTGCACGGTCATATTATGCTCAATGGCCGGCGTACCAACGTGCCCTCGGCGCTGGTTAGCGCCGGCGACCAGGTGTCGGTGAGGCCGGAGAGCTCCAAGCTAACCTATTTCAAGACCCTGCGGCAAGACCTGGATGACGGGCAGGTGCCGCGCTGGCTTCAGCTGGATGCCAAGAACCTGTCGGCGAACGTATTGCAGTTGCCCATTCGTGAGGACATCGATGTCTCGCTGAACGAGCAACTGGTTGTCGAGTACTACTCCCGTTAAGGATT
>CP070688.1:2605338-2609248 GCA_020353135.1 Chloroflexota bacterium | reverse complement strand
CGCGGACGCGACGATAGTCGCTACCGACTATCGTCGCTACCGATGGTATTTGGTAATCCGCACCATTCTATGCTTCATATCCGAATAATCGGTCGACGGCCGGGCGCCGCTCACCGCGGCAGCACTGTAAACCGGTTGGCAGCCTGGAACGGCTTACGCAGGTATGCTATTGGTCCAGTCGGTGACAGTTGGTTTCCGGAGCGTTACGCGGCTAACCACTGAAATCATGCTGGGTTATAATAACTCTTCTTAGTTCTTGGCCGGCCAGCCAATTCTCAAAATGCGGCCCGTAGAAACTTGACCAAGCCAGGAGTTAACGATGCGTGGGCTGCAGCCCGAGCCACGGTGAGCCGCCTAGATCTGGCGACAGGCCACCGAATGAATCTCAGGAGACGATGAGATAAGCGACCAAAAGAATGACTTCGGAAGCCAGTACATTAGATAGCGGGCCGGCCAAGCGCGAATTCCGGTTGGAGAACGAATACCAGTATAACCGCAGCAGCGCGGTCCGCTGGATCATCTCCCATCTCCTGCGCTATCCCCATCTACCGCTCATCGCTACGGTCGCGGCCGTCCTCAACAACTTGGCCTACGGCATGATCCAGGTCTTCGTCGGCCGGGCCTTCGATCTGATTTCGACCCCCGGCTGGGCTACGCAAGCGTTGGTTGCGGTGGCCTTCGGCGTATTCGTGGCCGCAGTTGCCCAGGGGACCATGGGGCTCATACGCAACTTTTCAACCGAATTCATCGCTCAACGTATCGAACGCGACGGTCGTGATGAACTCTACGTCAGCCTGCTGGGTAAGAGCCAGACATTCCACGGCCGGCAGCGGATCGGCGACATCATGGCCCGGGCAACCAACGATGTGCGGCAGCTCAACTTCATGTTTAGTCCGGGTCTGATGCTGATCTTGGATACCGTTATGGGCATCGTCGTGCCCATCTTCCTCATTTCCCAGGTCTCGACTGAACTGCTGTTGGTGCCAGTCCTGTTCTTGATCGCCTTCGGCCTTGCCCTGTGGGACTATACGAGGCAGCTCAACCCGGTAAGCATGGCCCAGAGAGAGCAGTTTGGCGTCATGAACTCGGGTCTGGCCGAGACCATCGCTGGCATCGAAGTAGTCAAGGGCAACGTGCAGGAGGAAGAGGCCAAAGACGACTTCGCCTCTGATGCGGCCCTCTTCCGTGACTACTTCGTCAAGCAAGGCGAGATCCAGGCCCGCTATCTGCCGCTCTTGATATTCAGAATAGCCTTTGCGGCCGGTTTCCTTCACGCCCTACTTATTTGGCATGACGGCCGGCTCACGATGGGCCAGGTCGTCACCTACATGGGTTTGCTTGGCGCGCTGCGATTCCCGACGTTTATCTCCATCTTTTCCTTCAACCTGGTGCAATTGGGCATTGCCAGCGCCAACCGGATATTAGCCACGATCAATACCGAGACCGAGCTTGACGAGAACGAGGCTGGCGTCGGCGAGACGATTGTGGGTGAAGTCGCTTTCGAGAATGTCGGTTTCGGCTACAACGGCGCCCAGGTCTTACACGATCTCACCTTTACGGCTCGACCTGGCCAGACGGTGGCCATCGTCGGCCAGACCGGCTCAGGCAAGACGACAATGACCCGACTCATCAACCGCATCTTCGACGTCGACAGCGGTCGGGTGCTGGTCGATGACGTGGACGTTCGCGACTGGAACATAGAATCGCTGCGCTCCCAGATTTCGACCATCGAGCAGGATGTATTCCTCTTCTCGCGCTCGCTGGCTGAGAACATTGCCTTTGGCTGCCCCGACGCCACGCAAGAGGAGATCGAGCAGGCCGCGCGCGAGGCCCAGGCGCACGACTTCATCATGAGTTTCGGCGACGGTTATCAGACCGAGGTAGGCGAACGAGGCGTCACCCTATCGGGCGGGCAGCGGCAGCGCATTGCCATTGCCCGGGCTTTCCTGACCAATCCACGCATCCTGGTCCTGGACGACAGCACCAGCGCCATCGATAGCGCCACCGAGGATCAGATCCAGCAGGCGATGCGGCGCATCAGTAGCCAGCGAACCACGTTCCTGATCACCCACCGTCTAAGCCAGATTCGCTGGGCCGACCAGATCCTCGTGCTGAAAGGCGGCCGGTTGGTCGATCAGGGCACGCACGAAGAATTGCTTGGCCGCAGTGAACCTTATCGGCGGATCTTCGCCAGATACGATTGAACGGTGGAAGGAACTTTCGGGAACTGACGAGCAATGGGTTTCATTCTTGACGGCCTGGATAGCGAAAGCTATGATCGCCAATATGGCGATCGCGAATTGCTAAGGCGAATCATCGGCTACTTCCAACCTTATACCAGGCAGATGATCCTGGTGGCAATCATGATTACGCTGAATTCGCTAGCGGGTGTCGGCGCGCCGATCCTCATCTCAAAATCGCTGGACCTCCTGGCTGAAGAATGGTCGACGCAGATGGTCATCCTGCTGACGGCCGGGGTCATGCTACTAGGCGTCACCGCCTGGCTGTTCAACTTACTCCGCCAGTGGTTCTCGGTGAGGGTGACCGGAAACGTGGTCCTGCAGTTGCGAAAGGACTCCTTCGAGGCAACCGTGCAGCACGACCTGTCCTTCTTCGACGAACATCCTTCGGGCAAGGTTGTTAGCCGGATAACATCGGACACCCAGGATTTCTCGGAGACGGTTAATCTAGTTCTGAACTTAATGAGCCAGGTGCTGCTGGTCGTCATTCTCAGTATCTGGCTGCTCAGTATCAGCGTGCCCCTGACGTTGATCATGCTGGTCTTCACGCCGATAGCCGTGGCCATCGCCCTCAGCTTCCGCAAGGTGGCCCGGCGCGTGACACAGCGAGCCCGGCGGGTGACGGCCACGATCAACGCCCAGATCCAGGAGTCGATCAGTGGTATCGTCGTGGCCAAGAGTTTCCGTCAGGAGGAAGCTATCTACCGGACGTTCGACGCCAACAATCGCCAGGGCTACCACGTCGGCCTGCGCCGCGGGCTGACCCTGTCATCCATCTTTCCCATTATGGGTATGGCCTCAGGTCTGGGTATGGGCATCCTGGTTTATTTCGGCGGGTTGGCCACTCGCGGGCCGGAAGGCATCTCGACCGGGGACTGGTATTTGTTCATGCAAGCTTCCGGCTTCGTATGGTTCCCCCTGATGAGCATCGCCTCATTTTGGAGCCAGTTCCAGGACGGCCTTTCAGCCTCGGAACGGGTCTTTGCCCTGATTGATCGCGACCCGAAGGTGGTCCAGAGCGCAGACAGAGCAATGCCGGAGATGGACGGCCGGATCGAGTTTCAAGACCTGAAGCTGACCTACACCGGTACAGAGATCGTCTTGCCCGATTTCTCACTGGACATCAAAGCCGGCGAGACAGTGGCCCTGGTGGGGCACACCGGCGCCGGAAAGAGCAGCGTGGCTCGGCTGATCACCCGTTTTTATGAATTCCAGGGCGGCCGGCTGCTGATCGACGGTCGGGACGTGCGAAGCCTGAACCTGGGCGACTACCGCCGGCACATCGGCCTGGTGCCCCAGGAGCCATTTTTGTTCACCGGCACCGTGCGGGACAACATCCGTTACAGCCGGCCGGGCGCCAGCGACCAGGAAGTGATGGACGCGGCCATGCACATCGGCCGGGGCGATTGGCTGGAAGGTCTGTCGGCAGGTCTGGACACCGACGCCGGCGAGCGGGGCAGCAATCTGTCGATGGGCGAGCGCCAGTTGGTGGCCATGGCCCGGGTGCTGCTCAAAGACCCGGCCATCTTCATCCTAGACGAGGCCACGGCCAGCGTCGATCCCTTCACCGAGACCCAGATCCAGGAGGGGTTGGAGACGATCATGGCCGATCGGACGGCCATCGTCATCGCCCATCGCTTATCGACAGTGAAGAACGCCGACCGGATCAT
>CP070688.1:2599816-2605238 GCA_020353135.1 Chloroflexota bacterium | reverse complement strand
TTTGGAAAGAAGCCCGGTGAATAAATTGCCCCGGCGCACAGGGGTTTGTCAGGTTGGATGATCAGTTTCGCTGGATTCGGTTGCTGCAAAGTGCCTACGCCGTTGCAGCCTAGACAGGCGGCCGCATAATGCCAGGGCGAAAAATGGCGGGCGTCAGCGGCGGCGATGATCTGGCAAATGTCGCACTCCCACCGCAGGCCCGAACCGGCGGGCTCGATTCGTCGCATCGGCTCATCACACTCAAAGCAACGCCGCTGGCCAGTCCAGGCCAACAAGACGGCCAGGTGATGGGCCATTTCCGTGGCCGTGCCTACCGTGGCCCGCCGGTCAAACAAGCGGCGTTCGGACTTCACCGACAAAGTCACTCCGGCGCCTATCACCTCATCGGCGCTCGCCTCCGGGCCGGGCCGGCTTCCCTGTCGCTCGTACATCGAGAGCGACTCCAAAAAGCGGCGTCTTGCTTCCGCTTCGAGCACATCATTGATCAGACTTGACTTACCTGAGCCGGAAAGCCCTGTGACGACTGTCAAGGCGTCTTTTGGGATGTCTACATGAATGCCCTTGAGATTGTGAGCCCGGGCGTTTCTAATGCGGATCATGGACGCGCGGGATGCAGGCCGATCGCCGGGGTCGTCGCCCGGCCGCACTGCTTCTAAATCATTAAGCGCCACAGCCGTCGGCGATTCTTCTACGCCTTTCAAACCGGTCAGTGGCCCGGCGTAGAGTAGCTGGCCGCCCGATGGCCCGGCGCCAGGACCCAGATCGATTATCCAATCCGCGGCCTGGATCATGTCGGCGTTGTGCTCGACGACCACGATCGTCGCCCCGGCGCGCACGATGCGGTCCAAGATGACGAGCAAGCCGGCCACGTCTTGTGGGTGCAGCCCGGTCGTCGGTTCGTCGAGCACCAGGAGCCGACTGGCCAACGCCCGGCCGCCAAGCACCCGGGCCAGCTTTAGGCGCTGCGCCTCGCCGCCCGAGAGAGAGGGGGAGGGTTGTCCCAGGCTTAAGTAGCCAAGTCCGACGTCCATCAACGCCCGCAGCATTCTCAGCGCCTTTTTTCTCGAAGCGGATGCCAGGCTGTTGCTGTGCTCCAATAGGCGTAGTGTCTCGCCAACTGAGAGTTGGTAGAAGTCGGCGATGGACATACACCGCCCGCCGAAGTCTACTTCGACCGCCAGCACTTCGTCCGAAAATCGACGGTCGCCACAAGTTGCACAGGTGATCCATGTCGACGGCAGGTAACGCATGCGGACTTCTATCGCGCCCATACCCTGGCAAGCTGGACAAGCGCCCTCTGGCCGGTTGAAAGAGAAATGGGAGGCGGTCAGCGGCGAGACGGAGGCAAAGTGATCGCGGACGATATCGGATAGCTTAGTATAGGTCGCCGGATTTGAACGAGGATTTCTGCCAATTGGCTTCTGATCGACCAGCACAGGCTTGAGAACGGCTCCGCTGACGGATTGGCAGCCAACCGGGGACTTCGCCGCTAACGAGGCCACAAGCACGTCCTCGACCAGGGTGCTCTTGCCAGAGCCGGATACGCCGCTGACTACGGTCAGCCGGCCCAATGGGATCGGTACATCGATCCGATCGAGATTCCGCCGCCGAGCGCCATGCATCGTCAGGAAATCCTTGGCTTCCGGCCTGGTTTCGGGTAGCTGAACCCGCTCGCGGAGGCTGAAGTAACGCCCAGTCGCCGTATTGGCCGCCCAAAGACCTGGCGTGCTGCCGGTGTAAACGACCTGGCCGCCCTCAGAGCCTGCTCTGGGACCTAGATCCACAACCCGGTTGGCCCCGGCCGCGGCCTGGCGATCGTGCTCTACGAGGACGACCTGACCCTTCAATCGTCTCAGCGAGGGCAGTAGACGAGCCACGTCGGCCGGATGCTGGCCGATAGTCGGTTCATCCAGGACGTAGAGCATATCCTCCAGCTGCGAAACCAGGGCCACGGCCAGCCGCAGGCGTTGACCCTCTCCTCGAGACAGCGTGGGCGCCGGCCGGTCCAGAGTGACGTAACCCAGGCCCATCTCTTGCAGCGACGCCAGGCGTTTGGAGATTTCTTCTCTCAGCGTTGCAGACGTAGCATGGATGTTCTCGGCCGTGAAGAGCCTCTCTGCCTCGGTTACCGAAAGCGCCAGCAAATCGCCAAAATGACGATCCGCCCAGCGAACTGCGGCCGCCTTCTGGCTAAGTCCCGTATCGTGACACGATGAGCAACCCCGACCCTGGCACTGCCGGCAACTGCGGTTGAAGTCGCTTGGTTCCAGCTCGTGAAACGACGTGCCGCAGTGGGCGCAAAGCGCAGCTTGTGCGAACAGATGGCTCTGACCGTCGTGTTCAACCTGTACGGCCCAGGCGCCCATGGCTCTGCCGACCTCCAGGGTCCGGTTAGCAGCGTCGGTCGATATCGGTCCCTCGTAGCGCGCGATTTCGACGTCTATGCTGTGCGGAACGGTCGGATCCAGGGCCGGCATCTCATCGCGATCATCCGCCTCATGCGACAAAGTGCGACCGTCAACTGACAGGGCGGCCGGACCAAAGGAATCGAGCAAGTGGTTCAGCAGGGTGCGATGGCTTCCCAGGGCTTCCCGGACCAAGGGCGCCTTCACAATAGTCGTCCCAGAAGATGCCAGGGCCATCAGCCGGCTGGCGAGTTGATCTTCACTCAATAGCGATAACCGGCGGTCGCAATTTGAGCATGTACGCTGCCCGAAACGAGCGTACAGTAGCCGCAACAGCGGATGCAGGCCGGAGGCCGTGGCCAGCGTCGAATTCGGGTTACGATTGAGCAAATCCTGACCGACCGCCACGGCCGGCCGTAATCCGGAAATGCTGCGCACTTTGGCCGGGGCCAACCGATCGGCGACGGCGCCTAAAGAATAGATTTCCAGGAAGCGCCGGCGTGCTTCATGGTATAGGGTGTCAAATACCAGCGAGCTTTTACCTGACCCGGAGACGCCGGTGACAACCGTCAACGCTTCGTCAAATGTGACGTCGACATTCTTCAGGTTGTGTTCGCTGGCCCCTCTGACCTCTATCTTCATCGCTGGTGTAACCAGTGTCCGTTGCTTCTTTCAAGCCGGCCGTGACCTGATCACATGGTATCTTGGCGCCGCTCAATTGTCTAGTGAATTAACCATCGCGTTGTTGTCTTTTGGCTGGAAGTTTGCCAACGCCTGCTATACCATTGAATAGTAGACATTAATCAGTAACTATCACTTGGAGAAGCTGTCAGCAGAAAGCTGACGGCTAGAGGCCCTTGCCAAGGAGAAAATCGTGCGATTCTCACGAATGATAACCGCCGTCGACGCCCATGCGGCCGGCGAACCCGGCCGGGTCATCACCGGCGGCGTGTTGGATGTACCTGGCCAGACGATGCTGGAAAAGCGAAACCACCTTGAGCAGCATCATGATCAAATCCGCAAATTGATGCTGCAGGAACCGCGCGGCTATCCAGCGCTGTGCTGCAACGTTATCTTGCCGCCGACCCATCCCGAGGCCGACGCCGGCTACGTCATCATGGAGCACACGGAGTATCCGGGCATGTCGGGGACCAACACGATCTGCGTGGCTACCGTACTGTTGGAAACGGGAATGCTGCCGATGGTCGAGCCGGTGACTGAGTTGATGCTCGAAGCGCCGGCCGGTCTCATCGCCATCAAGGCTCAATGTCGTGATGGCAAAGTCACTCAAGTTACCTTCCGCAACGTGCCGGCTTTCGCGGTTCACCTGGACGCGAAAGTGGAGGTTCCGGAGATTGGGACGGTGACCATCGACGTTGCCTATGGAGGAATGTTCTATGCCATCGCCGAAGCGAGCCAATTTGGCTTGTCCTTGACGCCTGACGAAGGCAGCGACATCGTCCGCACGAGCGAAATGATCCGCGCCGCGGCCGATGAACAACTCGCGGTCCAGCACCCGGAAATACCCGAATTCAACGGCATAACGATCTCACAGCTTTCAGGTCCGCCCAGCCACCCGGATGCCCATCGCAGGAACGTTGTCACTGTCTCCACCGGCGACGTCGACTGGAACCGCCCGGCCACCTGGGGTGGAGCCATCGATCGTTCCCCGTGCGGCACCGGAACGTGCGCCAAGATGGCTGTGATGCACGCCAAAGGCCAGCTTGGCCTGGGCCAGGATTTCAGGCATGAAGGCATCCTCGGCACAGTGTTCAGCGGCCGGCTGATTTCTGAGACCCAAGTTGGCCCCTATCCGGCTGTCGTTCCGACTCTCTCCGGTCAGGCCTGGATCACCGGCTTCAACAACTACGTACTTGATCCTGACGATCCATTTCCCCAAGGATTCACCGTCGGCGATATCTGGTAGTGGCGGCTACTGTATTCCTGGCCGATCAGTGCAAAAATAACGTGCACGATGGCCAAGAAGAATGTCCGGATAAGCCATAGAATCAGCGGCGAGGTGCTGGCGGAAGGCCCTCTTGGATGGGGCATCACGCCCTTCGAGGGCAACTACTACATCGGCCGCAAGTATCTCAAGACGGCCGGTTTCAAGACCAACTACGTGCCCGGCATCTGTTTCTACAAATTCCTGTATGTCTGGATGGATTACCGTTGGGGAGACGGCGACGACGAGGTCTCAAAGTTCATGGGCTGGATGTACTGGCTGCCCAATCCGCTGATGCCTCACATCTGGTATCGCGTGGCCGTGCCGCGCAGCCATCCGGAGTTGCTCGTTGAGGAGAACACGGCCGAATTGGTCCATTAGATACCCGGCTGCGCTTATGATCGACTAGTTGCCAATGTCGTTTTGGCGCAGTACAGCTACCACCCGTTCGGGAGTCAATGGAATGGCGTCGAACCACAGGCCCAGGGCGTCATACAGAGCGGCCGTCACGGCCGGCGCGTAGGGAATAAACGGCATCTCGGCCATGCCTCGGGCGCCCCACGGGCCAAGCTGATCGCCTTCTTCCATAATGATCGTGTCTACGCGGCTTGGGATGTCCAAAATGCCGGGGATTAGATAGGTACTGAGCCGGGGATTCAGGATATGGCCGTCGCGACTCTGTAGATTTTCGGTAATCGCATAACCGTGGGCCTGGGCGATGGCGCCCTCAGCTTGTCCCTCGATACTGGTGGGGTTAATGGCCTTGCCGACGTCGTCGGCGCAAACGACACGCTCGACAAAGATATGGCCGGTCTCGACGTCAACCGCCAAGTCCACGACTTCAGCCACATAACCATAGGAGAAGTTCGGCTCGCAGTATCCGGTCTCAGGATCATAGGCCGTTGTGCTTGGCGGTACATAACGGAAATGGCCTTCGGCCGGCCGGTCCTCGTCCTTCCAGGCTTCCAACGCCTTTTCGGCCGCGCCGCGGATAGCATTGCCGGCCATGAAAGTCATGCGCGAAGCGGACACCGATCCCGAGTCGCCAGAGGTAGCTGTGTCTGAAGCTATC
>CP070688.1:2596569-2599716 GCA_020353135.1 Chloroflexota bacterium | reverse complement strand
ATATAAAGGCTCACTACCTCTACTTCCGTCGGTTAGTCATCTTAGTCAAGAATGTCTTGTCCATTGTGTGCGGTCACCGGTTCTCTCCCTCCTTGTGCTCATTATGAGTTAGCTCTCACTTTCGATTCCCTGACATTTTAGCTCAAAACCTTACAGTCTCCTTAATTCACTGGGATGGCGGCGGGCTGTTAATACTTTCGTAAGAATATGATAACTGTGTTTTAATCCGGGCAGCCTATACTGGGCCACAAACTTGCTCCGGAGGAATCATGCACAGATCATCTCTTGGTTTCGGCGCGCTTGCCGGTATCATAACCAGCCTGGCGGTTATGGCTCTGCTTTATCTGGGCCAGCAGATCGCTGGTTTTGCTTTTGTGCCCTTTGATCTGTTCGACTGGCTAGCCCGAGTGTTGCCCGGCGATTTGATAACGCTAGGGATTGATCTAATCGTCAACATCGTTGGTTTTTTCGGCCTGGGAGCAACCGACACGGCCGCTAAGACAATCGAACAGCTCATGGCCCTGTTGCTCTTCGCCGGCGCCGGCGCATTATTCGGGCTGGCCATAGCATGGATCACTCGGCCGCGCGCGCCCGGCAGCGAAGGCACCGGCTTGGGAATCGGCGCGATCGCCGGATCGGTCGCCCTATTGATCGTGCTGATCGTTGAGTATTCGCTGGATGGCGCGGAATTGTCATTTGGCGGTATCTTGTGGCTGGCGGCCGTGTTCGTAGGCTGGGGAGCGTTTTTGGGCCGTCTGCTGTCTCCCCAAGTGGAGGCGTCGGCCGATGAAGAACTTCATAGTGACCGTCGCCAGATGTTGCTAAAACTAATTGGCGGCTCGGCCGGCATTGCAATTACGGCCTGGGGCCTAGGAAGCTTATTTGGTGCGCCTGACGAAGATACTGGCGCCGCCCGGCCGCTTGTCGATGCTTCGGTCACACCGTCGACGCCGGTACTAACGCCCACGCCCGTGGGAGAAGCGGTGGCGCCGGATGAGGCGCCAACGCCAACTCAACAACTGGCCGCCGAGGCCACCGTACGGGAAAGAATTGCCCCGGCACCAGGCACTCGAGACGAGCTGACCTCCAACGAGGACTTTTACCGGATTGACATCAACATACGCTCGCCGGTCCTCCACGAAGATGAGTGGGTGTTGGCCACCGGCGGACTGTTTGCCGATTCGCGTGATCTTTCTTTGGATGATTTGATGGCCTTTCCATCCGCTACCCAGCCTATTACGCTGAGCTGTATTTCTAACCGGATTGGCGGCGACCTCATCGGCACCAGCAACTGGTCCGGCGCGCGGTTACGCGATGTCATTGAGTCTCTAGGCATTCAGCCAGAAGCGCGGGCCCTGGTGCTAACCGCCGCTGATGGCTTCCACGAGACCATCGTGATGAAGGACATGCTGGATCCGCGAACTCTCCTCGTATACGGCATGAACGGAGAAACGTTGCCCGTCGACCACGGCTTCCCGCTTCGCATCTACATTCCTAATCGCTATGGAATGAAGCAACCGAAGTGGATCGTAGGCATGACCGCCGTGCCGGAAGAGGAAGACGGCTATTGGGTCAAGCGGGGGTGGAGCCGCGAAGCGCGACCACAGATCGTGTCAGTAATCGATAGTGTGGCGCTTGATCAGCCGACGCCTGACGGTCTGATTCCGATTGGCGGCATCGCCTGGGCTGGCGACCGGGGTATTCAGAAAGTGGAAGTCCAGGTCGACGACGAGCCCTGGGTTCAGGCCAGCTTACTAACGCCGCCGTTAAGTCCACTTACCTGGGTGCAATGGCGCTATGACTGGCCCGTTCAGTCGGGAAGACACACCATACGCGTCCGGGCCATCGACGGCACCGGGGAGCTTCAAATCGAAGAGCAGAGCGGCGTCCGTCCAGACGGCGCTACTGGCTATCACCAGGAACGGGTCAGCGTATCTTGAACCACCGATCGCCAGACCGGTGCCGCTAAGAGATCATGTTTCGGCCTGTGGGACAGTCGCTTTCGTAACTTCCAGGCAGGCTGGCCATGGATCGTCACCCATGAGCAGCGCTTCCAGCGCCGGGCTATCGGCGTAGTACCCCCAGTAGCGCTCCGGCAGCAAAGCTGCGATCTGAATCATGATAAGGTGTGTACAAGCCGCCAACTCATCGCCCTTTGGCCTTGGAACCGTTTCCGGCAGTCTAAAGGGCGCGCCGATTCTAGTCTCCACGTACGTGCGTCGAAGGTGGGCCATGTTATGGCCTAGTAGATCGGTGTTTACCATGCCCACAGGCACAATTGGTACGTCGGCCCGGCTCGCGAGATAGGCGGCGCCATCTCGGGCTTGGATCAGGGCGCCTACTCGACTACGGGTGCCTTCGGGAGCTAGGCCAAAGACCGCGCCATCGCCTAGCGCCGCCAGCGCCTGGCGCAGAGCTCTGCGATCTACCTCTCCACGGTTGATGTAGATCGCACCGGAATGTCTCATCAGGGGCCCAAAAATAAGGTGCTTCTCCCATTTTTCCCCAGCAAAGAACCGTATCTTGGCCATAGGTGGCCAGCTAATCATCACCAGCGGGGGATCGGCCTTGCTCATGTGATTGACGGCGAGAATATAAGGTCCTGTAGCCGGTATGTTCTCCAGTCCGACAACCTTCAGGCTGCCGAAGAAGAACAATACCAGGCGAACGAAGGCCCGTTCAAGCTTATCAATCAACATCGTCATTCCTCAGGCGGTGAAGCCGATCATTCGACGATTACAGACTGGGTAGCAAAAGCATAAGCGTCTGCTCGTCCACCAGGCGGAAGGGCGACAAAACGAAATGGCATACTCTCACCCGGTGCAAGTGTGCCGTCAAGCCTCTTCTCGTGAAACCCGGAGACAGCGCCATGATCGTCGTAGAAGGTGGTAATGATCGAAATCTGCCCGGCCGTTTGCCCTCCCACATTGTCTAGCCGGCCCATCACCTCAATTGGGTTGAGACCAATAGTAACCTTCGCGCCGCTCACTGCCAAGTCAAGATACCTGTTGCCCAGCTCATTTACCGGTCGCCCGGCCGCGACAGCCGCCTTTGCCGTTGTTTGGGTTCCATTAACCGGGGGAAATAACACGCCGAACGGCGCTCTTCTGCCGTTCGGCAACGTCACAGGTGTCACCCAGACCATCT
>CP070688.1:2585766-2596469 GCA_020353135.1 Chloroflexota bacterium | reverse complement strand
AAGCGCTGGGTGCGGCCGATAATCAGCGTGGTCATGTAGCCGCCATAGCTTCCGCCGGCGACGCCCATCCGCGCCTGATCGACATAGGCCAGATCGGCCAGTAAGTCGGCGAATGCCATTAAGTCGGCGAAGTCGACCGTTCCCCAGGCGTTTTCAATGGCCTGGCTGTGTTTTTCGCCGTAGCCCTGGCCGCCGCGTGGGTTGCAAAAGCCCACCACGTAGCCCTGAGCCGCCAGGTAGTAAAACTCGTGCATGAACGAGTTGCCGTACTGCAGCCACGGTCCGCCATGGATCTCGAGAATTGCAGGATAGCGCTTCCCCGGATCGAATCCTGGCGGCTTGACGATCCATCCTTGCAACCTGTTCTCATCCGCGCCCTGGAACCAGACTTCTTCGATCTGACCCAGATCGATTTCAGCCACCAGTCTTTCATTGAAATGAGTTAATTGGCGGCTCTCGCCCTGACGAAGCTCTTTAAACCAGATGTTTCCTGGGTCGGCTAAGCCGCCGAAACAAAAGGCGAGGCCATCATTGGCCTTATCCAAGCTGAAAGCGCCCGCCCCGCCGGCCGACGAAACCTCAGGCCGCAAGTCGTCGCCTTGGTGAGTGATGGAGTATAGGCCCGTGCTTCCGTTCTGACCGGCCTGGAAGTAAATTCGCCGGCCGTCGGCCGACCAGACGGGCACAAAAGTAGGCCGGTCGGCAATATCACCCAAGGTCGCGTTGCCGACTTCGATGTCATATTCAGCAGTGATATCCTGGACCGGGCCGCTGCCGTCAAGCGGCGCAAGCCAAATGCCGCTGTTCTTCCACCAACCGGCAGGTGTATCTTGACCGATAAAGGCCAGGTAGCGACCGTCCGGAGAGTAGCTGAGAAGAGCCTTTTCGCCTGGCGGCGTCTCCAGACAACTGAAGTCGGCCTCGGTCACTTGTCCACCAGCTGGGATGGTGAAAACGTCTATTGCATCTGGTTCTAGATCTGGATCGGGCCTGCGGTTCGACAGAAAGGCTATCTGCCGGCCGTCGGGCGACCAGCAAGGCGAATGCTCGTCACATATCTCGCCATTGGTCAGCTGCTGGCCTACCCCCGTCTCCACGTCAAAGATCCAGATGTGCCAGCGTTCATAGGGTAAATAGCCTGCGCCATCCAGTTTGTAAAGAACGCGAGTTATATGGCGAGCCACGATACCCAATTCCTTGCGCGCCGGGTCGGCCTCTCGATCGATCGCCTCCTGGTCCTTCTTGCGGAACTGGCAAACCAATTCACGGCCGTCTGGCGACCATTGGAAGTTATCAAATGAGCCCTTCATGGCGGTCAACGGCCTGGCCTCGCCGCCGGTCATGGGCAGTAGATATATCTGAAATTGGTCTTCATCTCCTCGGTTTGATATGAACGCCAGCGTCTCCCCGTCAGGCGACCAGCGGGGATGCCGGTCAGTTTGGTCACCATGCGTCAGTTGACTCGCCCGGCCATCATCCGTCCAGACCTGCCACAGATTGGTGAACTTCTTTTCGCTGTCGCGATCCACCCGCTCAACGCAGAAGACGACCCGGCGGCCGTCTGGTGAAATCTGGCAATCGGAGACCAACCGAAATCGGTACAGGTCCTCGGCCTTTATCGATCGCTTCGTTACTTCTGACATGTTCGCTCTCCTTTGGAAATGGGGCGCAGATCGCCTGAGCTGTGCTCAGGGACACGGAATTCGTGGACAATTGCTTTGGCAATGGGCGGCCATGTGTAGACCCCTCAGCTGAAGAATCGGCGCGGCGAGGTTACAAGAATACGTTGCACCTGTTTCTGTCACCTCATGGTGCCCGTTACGCCAGCGCTTTGCGTTGACAAACCGACCCTAATGATAACCGGTCCAATCCACCTGCCAAGTAGGCCTCCAGGTGGAACTATCAGGATCCAAGCGAAGTCATCGGGAGAATCGAGTGATCGCGGTTTCGGCCAACGAGCTTCTCAAAAAAAACGCTGTCTCTTGCGAGATTTGCTGTGCGGGGAACATTCTGCGCCGATGGAGCGTCCCATAATTGCAGGCAGAAGACAGGCGGCAACGCCCATTCCAATTCTGAGCCGGGCTTGCCCAGGAGAAGTACGCGGAGGTACAGCGATGAAGAAGATTCTGCTCCCGTTAGTGCTCATTTTGATGTCACTCGTCCTCGCGGATGCGGCCGCCGGCCAACAAGTGGATCCGCTTCCCATTCCCTTGCCCCCGGTCTGGGATCTGGACGGGCTGAGTATCGAATACCAGTGGGTCGACGTCGAGATCGACGACCAGGTGGCGACAACCCGTATTGACCAGTTATTTGTCAATGACAGTGACCGGATGCTCGAAGGCGTCTATCTGTTTCCATTGCCAAAAGGCGCGGCGGTCGACGAGCTGACCATGTGGATCGACGGGATGCCTATCGAGGCCAAGATACTCGAGGCTGACGAGGCGCGCAAGATCTATGATGAGATCGTGCGCCAGCTGCGCGACCCGGCTTTGCTCGAATACGTTGGCACCAGCGCCATTCAGGCCAACGTGTTCCCGATTCCTCCCTGGGAGGAGCGGCGCATCGAAATCGCCTATTCCCAGGTTCTCCCGGCCGAGAATGGCCTCATCCAATTTGTCTATCCGCAGTCCACAGAACTGTACAGCAATACGGCGCTTGACAACCAGCGTATCCGGGTAGAAGTGTTGTCTGATGAGGCAATACGGGCCATTTACTCGCCCAGCCACCCGGTGGCCATTGATCGCGACGGCGATTACCAGGCCGTAGTCGGCTTTGAAGACAGTGACGTACTGGCCGATCAGGACTTCGAGCTGTTCTACACCATCGCGCCGGAAGATATTGGCCTCAATCTTCTGAGCTATCAAGAAGAGGGCCAGGATGGTTTCTTCTTGCTGCTCGTGGCGCCGGCCGTCGACGTTGACTCTGACCAGGTAGTCGCCAAGGACGTGATTCTCGTCGTGGATACCTCCGGCAGCATGGAAGGCCAGAAAATGGAACAGGCCAAGGAAGCAGCCGCCTTCGTGGTCGACAATCTTAATCCGCGCGACCGATTCAACGTGATCGCTTTCAGCACTGGCATCCGCAACTTCGAGAAGGGATTGGTTCCGGCCGACGACGCCGGCGACTACCGGCAGTTCATCGAACGGCTAGAGGCCGTCGGCGGCACCAACATCAGCGGCGCGTTGCTGGAAGCGGTCGCTCAAGTCGACAAAGAACGACCGACGACTCTCATCTTCCTGACCGATGGCCTGGCTACCGAGGGCATCACCGACACGTCTTTGCTACTGGATACGGTCAAGCAGCAAGCGGCCGACAATGTTCGCTTATTCGCCTTCGGCGTCGGCGATGATGTCGACACAGCCTTGCTCGACAGCCTGACTCAGAATCACCGGGGCACCACGACCTATGTGCGCCCAGGCCAGGATATCGACGAAGCGGTGAGCGGATTCTATGCCAAAGTCAGCACGCCGGTCCTGGCCAATATAAGCCTGGATTTTGAGGATATCGTCGTGGAGCAGATGTACCCCGCGGAACTACCCGATCTGTTTGCCGGAAGCCAGTTGGTCTTGGCCGGTCGTTACCGCGAAGGCGGCCCGGCGACCATAACGCTGACTGGCGAGGTAAACGGTCGCGAGCAACGTTTCGAATACGAAGACAATGTCTTTCGCAGCAGCGGCGGCCAAGACTTCATTCCCCGCTTGTGGGCCACCCGGGCTATCGGCCACCTATTGACCCAGATTCGGCTGTACGGCGAAGATCCGGAGTTGGTACAAAGTGTGATCGATCTGAGTATTCGCTACGGGATCATCACCCCCTATACCAGCTATCTGATTGAGGAAGACGACATCTTCAGCCAGACCGGCCGTGACGGGATCGCCGAAGGAGCGATGGAGGATATTGTCGAGGTAACGCGCGTCGTTACTGGCGAGCGAGCTGTTGAGGCGGCGGCCGAAGAAGCCGAAATGGCCGCGGCCGATGCGCCTATGGCGCCCGAGCCCATGGCCACCGTCATCGCCGACGACGGAACGGTGCAGATGGTCGAGGAAGTCGTGCAGATGGTTGGCAGTAAGACCTTCGTCATGCGCGACGGCCTCTGGATCGATACTGTATTCGAGGCCGATTCCCAGACTCCTGAGCAAGTAGGATTCGCCAGCGACGCTTATTTCGAATTACTATCAGCCGCGCCCGAACTGGGCCAGTACCTGGCCTTGGGCTCTCGCGTGTTAGTGGTGCACGACGGCGTTGCTTACGAAGTCGTCGAAGGCCAGGGCTCCACAACCGTTACCTTGCCGTCGAATGATCAATCTGGCGATACGCCGATCGACAGCGGCGGCGGCGATCCGGAGACGACAGAGCCGCCGGATGCCCCTGAGGACATTCCAGGCGAGGTAGAAAATGAAAACGAAACGACTGGTGGAGCGAGCGGTTTATGCGCTTCGGCGATGATCGCCCCGCTTGGTTTGATTGGGCTTGTATTTGTCATCGGCCGACGCCGGCGCGGGAACTGGATGTAGCTCCGTAAGAGTCCACGACTGCCTGGCATACAGCCGGCGCCCCGTTAACGGCGCCGGCTTTTTTCACGGCGCCTAGCGAAGTGGTCCTGGCTACCACCAGCTCTTAAAGCTCTTTGAAGTGGCCCCGATGGCCGCCCCGCCTGGCGCAGATGCTTCAATTACTACTCGTACTCTTTGCCCGGGCCGCAGGTCGGCCAGGAGCAAAGTGCCATGAGTGTGACCGGCCCCATCCGTTTCTGTCAGGCTGAACGTTTCGGATCTTTCATTGTAAAAGACGGTCAGATTGACTGATACGCCGGCAACCGGCCGCTGCCCTTCTGGCGTTTTTACGTCGACGTAGACGATCTGCTCTTCGCCGGCGTAAAGGATGGGCGCCCGAAAAGCAGCGGATACATTTGCTTCGCGCACGCCAGCCGAATCCAGCGGACGACTGCGACCCGGGTCTTCGAAGATACCTACCTGGCGATAATGGGCTTCGCCCAAGTGTCCAAGCTGGACCCGGTAGTCTAGAGGCGCATCCGGCTGCCACTCCAGTAACGCGTTTTCAAAGTACTGCGCTCGCCGCCCGCCATCTTCCAATTCGCCCGAGATCGCCCGGCCGAATAGCTCCTCACCGCCATTAGCCTCATAGAAGGCCAGGAAGGCATCCTGGACCTCCAATTCGCTCCCTTCCAGTCCGTCTGACGGCCCAGCCCCGACCCCTGGGATCAGAACCTGCTCATCGCCCATGGCCCAGCGGCCCAGCGGCGTTAAAGATATGCGATCTTGGGACTGATCATATTCCAGCCGCAAGCGCTGGAAGTATTGAATCAACAGCTCGTCATCCGAATCGAGATAGGCCTCGGTCAGAGGGTAGCCAAGAACCATTAGCCCGCCATTCTCCTCGAAGAACGCCTGAAATTCCTGAGCGATCGGCAAGTGGTTTCCACCGTCTACGATATCGTTCGTTCGGGTTGGAGTGACGTCGGCGCAGCCGGCCAGCAGGACCAAGAGGACCGTTATCACCAGCCAAAGGGCCTGGCGCCTCAAAACGAATTGGTCCACCAACGGTTTGTCGTTCATCAGTCCTAATCCGCCAATGACCCGGCTCGCTCCGAACGGCTCTGCGTCGGAACGGTCGCTAGTAAGCGCTCTCCTCGAGTATCTCATGCTCCTCGCGCAGTCGCAGATAGCTATCATAGCGCGCGGCCGAAACGCTCCCGTCGTCAACGGCCGCCCGAACGGCGCAACGCGGTTCGTGGCGATGTGTGCAATCACTGAATTGACACTCGGACACCAAGGGCGCGATCTCGCGAAAATAGCCGTCAAGTTCACCTGGTTCGAGATCAAAGACCGCGAGGCTCCGGATACCGGGCGTGTCGGCTACATAGCCGCTAACCTCAAGCGGCACCAATTCGACATGGCGCGTCGTGTGCAGCCCCTTTTCTGTGGCCTGGCTGACCTCACGGACACGCAGGCCAAGATCGGGCTGAACGGCATTCAGCAAGCTGCTTTTGCCGACGCCCGAGCTGCCGGTAAGTACCGAGATTCTGTCTCGCAACTGGTCTCGTAATTCGGCAATGCCTTGTCCGGTTATGACGCTAGTGTAGAGTACCTGATAGCCAAGCCCTTCGTAGACGGCGAATGTCGCTTCCGCCTGGCCCGGTTCGACCAGGTCTATCTTGTTGACGCAGATAACCGCTGGCAGCTCGTTCATTTCGCTAACGACCAGGAACCGATCCAGTTTGCGCAAGCTCGGCTGGGGCTGGCGGATGGAAAATACCAGCACAACTTGATCCGGATTGGCGACAAGCACCTGCTCCTGGTCGCTCAAGATACTGCGCTTGTCAGGGACAGACCTGGCTCGCGAAATCACGCTGGTCCGCTCGGCCACCGAATCGACAAGGCCTGTGCCGTCTGGATTGACCGTGATCTCCACACGATCACCGGCGGCCACGATATCGGTGTCTTGTTTCTCTTGCTTAAGGCGACCCGGAATCTGGCAAACGACTAGACGGCCGTCATCGGTCTTCACGGTGAAGAAACCGCTTTGAGCCTTGATTACCAATCCTTGTATTGGTTTGGCCAGTTAGATACCCTCCAGGCCATATGTGCCGGTCAAGCTTTCGAGTGACCCTACATCTACAGCAACGAATCATATTATAGCCAGTCGCATTACTTATGTAAATAGTGAATCAATGGTATCAGGGTATGATTGCCTTCTCATGCTCCTGGTATCGGGCAAAGAAAAACCTCCCAGATAACCGCTCGGCCCGGATAGGCTGTCGGCTCTGGGAGGTTTGATTAGTGTAGGATTGTCTCTGGTGGAACGTACTGCTGCTTCAGTTCCCCAGGCGTTTTCGGAACTCGGCTGTCAGGGCAGGCAGCACTTTGAACAAGTCACCCACGACGCCGTAACTGGCCAACTTGAAGATAGGCGCGTCGGAATCTTTGTTGATGGCCACGATGACTTTTGAAGTGCGCATGCCGGCCTGATGCTGGATAGCCCCGCTGATACCGCAGGCGATGTAAAGATCGGGACTCACGGTCTTGCCAGTTTGACCTACCTGGTATTCGTAAGGAATCCAGCCGGCATCGACGGCCGCACGGGAAGCACCCATAGCCCCACTCAGTACGTCCGCCAACTCCTGAACCGGGGCGAAACCGTCCGGACCGCCGACACCGCGGCCGCCGCTGACGATGATGGTGGCATCGTTCAAACTTACCGTTCCCTCACTGCTCTCAAAACTGACGATCTCGGTTGACACGTCCCCGGCGGCGGCCGAGACCCACTCGGCTTCGCCGCTGCCCCCAGTTGATTCGGCCGGAGCAAAGGCTCGGCCGCGTAAAGAAACGAGTTGCGGCCCATCGGTCACAAAAACCTCCGCTTGCAGCTTGCCCGCGTAGACCGGACGGGTGACTTTGAGCGTGCCGTCCTCGACGGATAAACCAATGCCGTCGGCGACCAGCCCTGCGTCCAATTCGGCCGCCACCCAGGCGGCCAGGTCCCGGCCGCGGGTTGAGGCGCCAAACAGCAGTGCCTGGGGTGAACGTTCGCGAGCCATGTCTGACAGCACGGGCCCGTAGGCTTCGACACGGAAATGACCTAGAGTGGGATCGTCGGCGCCAAGCACGTTGTCCGCCCCCAGGTCAAAGCATTCTTGAGCCAAAGCTTGGACATTGTGTCCCAATACGACGGCCGTCAACGGTTGACCTAATCCCTGGGCTGCCGTGCGGCCAGCGCCTAACATCTCCTGGCTAATGGCCTTCACCTGGCCTTCAAATTGCTCGATCCAAACCCATACGCCGCTCATATCACTTTCTCCTCGAATAGGCGATCGACCAGGATCTTGGCCTGCTCTTCAACTGTTTCAGATTCAATAATCTCTACGCTGGTATCACGGACCGGCAACGCCGAAATTTGACTCCAATCGGCTTTACTGGATCCGGGAGGGCTATCAAGCTCCAGGTCGGCCGCGGTCCAAACAGGGATTTGGGCTCGATTGGCTTTGCGGATGCCCATGAACGACGGGTATCGCGGTTCGTTGATCTCTTTGACGACGCTGATGACAGCAGGCAATGTCGCCTTCACCGTCTCCCGGCCTTCCTCGACCAGGCGCACCACGGTGATCGTGCCAGCCTCGGGATCCAACTCCTTGATTTCAGCCACGAAGGTCAGCGGGGTCCAACCTAGCTTCTGAGCCGTCTGGACAGTAGTTTGCCCTGTATCGCCGTCAATGGCCTGTTTGCCGAAAAAGGCCAGTTGCGCATCGCCGGATTTTCGAATGGCCGCGGCCAAGACGCGAGCCGTGGCCAAGGTGTCCGATGCCGCGAATGCATCATCTGACACGAGGATCGCTTCGGTGCAGCCCATCGCCAGGCAAGTCTTCAGCGCGTCTTGGCTGGATTCCGGCCCCATTGTCAGGGCAATGGTGTCGCCGCCATGGGCCTCTTGGAGGCGAATGGCCTCTTCCACGGCATATTCGTCCCACGGATTCATTACATTTGCTTTGTCGCCGGGATCGTCCCAATTCACCTTGCCATCTACGACGCTGAAAACGGCCGTGGTGCTTGGGGTCTGCTTGATACAAACGATGACTCTCATGCAGGGAACCTCCTTGAAGAATTGCTTAGGTTGATCAGGATAGAACTCTTCTGTATCGAACGGTTCGCTGACCTGCGGTCAACTGCTGACCGCAGGTCAGAACCGGTTGATTCATTCAGCATTACCGTTTGAATGTGGCATTAAGCGCGACTCATTGAGTTGCATGAACTGGCCAGCGAAATCTTCATTATTGAAGCGAAATGTGGTCGCCCGCCAGGAAAATTGGGTCATTCGAGCGGAGTCCAAGATAGTGGTCTTTTCCGGGTGAGCGGCGGCCAGGCTCTTGCGTTTGAAGAAGGCGAAGATTAGCCGGCCGGCGATAACGGCCACGGCAGCCGCGATCATGACCCTTATCACGACCGGCAGCCCGCTGGGCAAGACCACAAAGCCCAATATCAAGACCAGCAGAGCAACCAGAATTGCCACGAACCGGCCCAAACGGCCCATTCTCTCTTCCTCGCCAGATTGGCGACCCAGTTCGGCGGCGCACTGATCGCAGAGGGGTACGTCGATCAAACGGGTCAGGCGCCCCCGGCGTTTCTTCAACAGCAAGCGCTCCCCGGCCGGTCGCGAACAGTGAACGCAAATCCCGGGGAACTGTACAGTTCCACCCGGGCGGACCTTTACCTTGACCGATTGGCTCATACGCGCCTGGCGTTACACTTCTTGCCAGAATTCCGCATCATAAGCCGGGAGTTCCTTGCGCAGTGGTCTGTCTCTTCGCTCGCCCAAGGCATACCCGGCCTGCATCAATTGGTGAATTTCACTCGTGCCTTCGTAGATAATGGCCCCACGGCTATTTCGCAGGTAACGCTCGACGTCGTATTCATCTGAATAACCATAGGCGCCGTGCACCTGGATTGCCTCGTTAGCGGCCTTAAAGGACATGTCGGTGGCGTACCATTTGGCCAGCGAAGTCTCTCGTGTATTTCGCCGGCCCTCGTTCTTCAGCCAGCCGGCCTGCAAGTAGAGCAGGCGAGACACATCGTACCATTGCTGCATCCAGGCCAGTTTCTGTTTGATCAGCTGGTGCTTGGCGATAGGTTTGCCAAATGTTTCTCGTTCCTTTGCGTAGCGGAGAGAGGCCTCCAGGCTGGCCCGAATAAGACCGGTCGCTCCAGACGCAACTGTGTAACGGCCGTTGTCCAGGCAACTCATGGCGATCTTGAAGCCCTCCCCTTCCTGACCGATCCGGTTGGCGGCCGGCACGCGCACGTCGGAGCAGTTCACCCAGCCAGTTGAACCGGCCCGTACGCCCAGTTTATCATGTATGTCACCAGAAGTTACGCCAGGCATATCGCTTTCGACCACGAAGGCGGTTATCCCTTTGTAGGCTGGCACCGCACCGGGATCGGTCTTGGCGAACCATAGGAAGTGATGAGCTTTAGTCGCCAGGCTGATCCACATCTTCTCGCCGTTGACGATGTAATCATCACCATCGCGCCGGGCCGTCGACTGGATGTTGGCGACGTCCGATCCGGCGCCCGGTTCGGTGAGGCAGTAGCCGGCATACTTCTCACCTCGCGCCTGTGGCGTCAAGAGACGTTGCTTTTGCTCTTCAGACGCCCATTGGAGCAGACCCATGCTGTTAAGACCTACATGTACCGACATCACCACGCGCAACGTAGTATCTACGTGTTCCAACTCCTCGCACACCAGGCCCAGAGTAATGTAATCAAATCCCTGGCCCCCGTAACGAACGGGGATATTGATGCCTAATATGCCCAGCTCGGCCATGCGAGGCAGCACTTCAGGATTCATCTCCTGCCGCCGATCATATTCCTTGATGGTCGGATATACTTCCCGCTCCGCAAATTCCTTCACCATGCGGGCTACTTCGGTCTGTTCTTCGGTGAGCGAGAGATTTAACATAGGCTCGATTCTCAGAGATTGGCGCTTGAAATCGCCCTTGGATTATATCGGTATCAGAGGGGGTGGGCAATTCGCATAACGCTTCGCGTCATGAGTGAAATCGGTCCTCTCAGACCTATGTTTCGTGGCCCTGGATTCACCGGATTTCAAATATGAATACGCCGTCGCGGCCGAACAATCGGCGCACCTGCGGGTTTTTTGCAAGATCGGCCGGCTCGAAGTGGCCGCCTTTT
>CP070688.1:2580214-2585666 GCA_020353135.1 Chloroflexota bacterium | reverse complement strand
CCAGAAAAAGTGTGCGCAGATGTGGTAAGTTTGTGCGAATTTGTGCGGAAGTGCCTGGCCGGCACAATTACTCAGCATCCCAAAGTGTCCCAGACTCCACCGATAGGTGTTGCCCGCCTAACCCTTCCTCACGGTGCAACGCATCGCAACACCATCATCATAGATCATGCGGTTGCCTGCTGTCAATTGCAGAAACATGCATGTGCAGGGTCGAGGTGAACGTCCAGGCGGGATAACGAAGCGTGGCGCCGATCGGCCGGCGGCCGATCAGGTGAGTGATGACTGAACTAATGCCTAGTCAGTGAGGCTGAGTTCCCAAACTTCCAATCCCCCTGTTGAGTAGGGCTTGGTATGGGACCAGATGTGGTTAACGGTCGCCTGCTGGCGAAGCATGCTGGACAGATTTCGTGATTCGTCGTGGGTTGAATCGAAGACGAAGATGGTGCGCTGGCCTGCCGCCAGGCGGGCTGCCGCCTCTTGCAGATCTTGATCCAGATTCTGGCCGATTGTCTTGAAGTGAAACCCCTCGTCGTCGCCCAAGAAGAGATCCAGGCCGCCGTGGTTGACTTGCGATAAATAGTATGGCCGGAGAATCAGAAGGTCACCAGGCGTGTCCCGGGCTTGTTCTTCCAGGAATGCGGTCAGTTCTTCGACGCCGTAGCCGGCCGTCCAGGCTGAGATATATTGCCGACGAACGATGGCGGGGAGCTGAGCCTGCGGCGGCGAGATAACAAAGCGGAGGCTGGAGATGGCCGGCCAGATGAGCAGCAGCGCCAATAGGAGCAGGGAGAAAGTCATGCCCAAGCGGCGCGACGTAGTTAATGTGAGTATGGTCTCGGTGAGCCAGTACCAGAAGCGGCCTAAAAGCAAGGCCAGCGGCACCAGGGCAAAGAGCAGGTAACGCGGATACCAGACAACGGCGCTGATCACGTATGGGAAAAGAACGACGGCCAGGATGACCAGCAAAAAAGCTACCCGGCGTTCCAGGCGCCAGGTAGCGAACAATAAGATCGCCAACACGGCCAGGATCGCCAGCGCGGGCGTCAACAACGTCCAGAACCAGCGGGCGGCGGTGGAGACGTTACCGGCGATCGATTCGACGATACCGGCCGGCCGTGAATCGAGGGTTTTATGGACGATCTCGGCCGTGCCAACATCCTGGCTGATCATCAGGATCACAATGAAGGTCGCTCCCACCACCGGGGGCAAGATCCTTCGTGAAATGGAGGCCCACTGTTCCCTTGGCGTTAGTAGGAGCAGGGCCAGTACGGGGAACAGTATAAAAACGATGGCCGATGCTTTGGCTAAGACGGAGGCCAGCAGCAGCGCGGTTAGCAACACCGGGTAGAGCCCATTTTGTGAACGGACCGTCCGAATGGATATCAGCAGCGTCCAGGCTCCGAAAGCGGCGACGATGCCGTCGGCCAGTCCAAGGCGGTTATAGATCAGGGCAAAGGGCAAAAACACATAGAAAGTAACCGAGAGCAAACCCACCGCTGTATTGAATAGCTCGCGGCCGATGAGGAAAATGGCCACCAGCGAGGCGACACCACTGGCAACGGAGGCGAGGCGGATGAGTAAGAGCACATCGGCCGGCAAGCGCGTCAGGGCATAGAAGATCAGGATCGACAGCCATTTGCCATCACCAGCACCGGCCGAAATGATGCCGCTCTCCATCACCTCGACGTAGTAGCTATGCAAGCCCTCATCTATGAAGGGCGGCAACTGCATCAAGAAGAGCAGACGGCCGATCAGGTACACGGCCAAAAGGACGCCTAGCAGCAACAGGCGCCGCTTATCTGCCTGGGAAGTGAAAGGAGTCAAGGTCATCAAAATGCATGGTCAGGCGCTACTATTGTGGCGCACCAAATACGTTGGGCCATCATAACAGAGCAAGACGGAGCCCGTGAATAGCTCCTTGATACCAATAACCGACTTCGTTGCCGTCAAGAGGGCGATCATCGTGAACCGTCCGGCGCACAAAGCGCGATATGAGAGCTGGCCTCCCGGTTTGTTTCGCCTTCTGGCCCAATGGTAGAATCCGACCATTATGCTGCAGCAGCTCAAAGATAATAAAAGGCTGCCCAGGTGGTTGGCACTTGGCCTGGCCCTACTGTTTACGGCGACTTTTCTCTATCTGAACACCCGCCAATATCTATCGTTTTCGCTGCAAGCGCCGGATATCGACCGCTTTGACCAGGCGCTGTGGAATACGCTACGCGGCCGTTTCCTGTTCAGTTCCATCCCAAATAAGACCATCCTAGCATACCATTTTTCGCCTTACATGGCTTTGCTGTCGCCATTGCTGTTGATTTGGTCCGACGTACGGATCCTTTTTGCGGCTCAAATCGTGGGCATCGCCGCCACCGGCCTCATACTTTTCAAGATGATCGAGGACAAACGGCCGTGGCTGGCCCTGATCCTGCTCGCCGCTTTTTACCTGAACGCCTCGCTGCACCAGGTGGCTTTGCTAGAGTTCCGGCGAGTGACCCTGGCCATGCCCTTCATAGCCCTGGCGATTTATGGGCTGTATAAAGACAGGCGCTGGCTCATGTTGCTGGGGATCATCGTGGCTCTATTGGTTAAGGAGGACCTGGGCCTGATCGTGGCCGCCATGGGCGTTTACTTGCTGGTCGTCAAGCGAGATTGGAAATGGGGCATCGCCATCACCGTGCTTGGCCTGGCCTGGACGGCGGTCATGGTGGCCTGGGTCGTGCCGTCTATTCGGGGCAGCTTCACCGGCCAAACGCGTTACTTCGGCGGCTGGGGCGAGACGCCGCTGAAGATCGCCGAGAACATTCTCACTCAGCCGGGCAGGGCCCTGCAAACCATGTTTGACGACGAAAGCTTGGGCGCTCTCTGGCGGGCTTTCCTGCCTCTGGGCTTAGTCCTGCCCTTGCTGGCCCCGGAATTCTTGCTCATGAGCGTGCCATTGCTCGGGCTCTATCTGCTCAGCAGCGAGCCGGAGATGCACCAGTTGGAGCGCTGGTACCTGGCGCCGCTCTTGCCTATTTTCTTCGCGGCTTTGGCGGTGGTATTGGTTCGCCTGCCGCGGCGTTATGCAGGCTGGGCGGCCGGCGGCTTGTTGCTGGCGACCGCAATTGGCTACTTTTTGTATAGCCCAGGACCTTTTGGCGGCCGGTTTGAGCCTTATCGTTACCAGGTAACGGAGCGACACGTACGGGCATGGCAGGTGCTGGAGGAGGTGCCAGAAGAGGCCAGGGTGGCGGCCCAGGTGGACTTCATCGTGCCGCTGGCTCATCGCGAACACATTTATCTGTACCCCTGGTATGCCATCGGCCGGGAGAATATCGACTATTTCGTCATGGGCCGGAACTTCGATTCTTACCCCATCCACAGCAGCGAACTAGACTGGGAAATCAACAACCTGGTGGTCGATCCGGAATTGATCGTCGACACGGAGGTCGACGGCATCTACTTGCTGCGCCAAGGGGGAGCGCATAATCACGCCTTCGCGATGGGACGAACGGCCGACGACGCCATTCACCTGGATCGGGTGGAAGTGGCAGTGGCCGACGAGGAGGGCGTTTATCAGACGGCAACGGAAGCGCCATTGACGATATCGCCCGGACAGGAGCTGCGGGTAACGCTGTACTGGGAGGCGCTTGCCGCGCCGGAGGTTGAGCGCACTGTATCAGTCCGGGTTGAGGATGCGGCCGGGGCCCTGGTAGCTCAATACGATAGCCAGCCGGTCCAGGCCAGCCGGCCGACAAGCTGGTGGCAGCCGGGCTGGCGCCTGCGGGATGTCTACTACCTGACCGTGGCTCCCGAGGCCACGCTGGGACCGGCCTCGCTGGACCTGGTGTTGTACGATTCTTACACAGGGGAGCGCGCGCCATTTGACGACGGCGACGAGGCGCTGCAATTGTTGCCCCTGGAATTGGCGGCGGGCGGCTCATGATGGCGGCTTTCCCGACGGTTAAAGGATCTGGTCAGGGCGAGATCCAAAATCGCAGAATAGACCGGCAGTACTATCCGCGCCGCTTGACTAATGACCGATAGAAAAGCTATCATGATGTCAGCTGCGTTTTTGGCTAGACCGTGGTGCATCACTGGCCCGGCGCCGTGCTTCTAAACGATTTTACTTTGATACGAAATATGCTTCGTTTAGAAAGGGTCATGCCGGTCAGTAAGCACCTCGGATAGAACGCTAATCGACCCGCAAATCAATATATCATTCGGCAGTGCTCTCATCAGCTAATTGGGGTTAGCGTTCAAAAGTTTCTTTCAATCGAATTAACTATGGCTGCCTACCTGGCTCTATCGCCGGCCGGGCCACGACGTCTTGTCGAGACGATTCGGCGATCGGCAATACCAGGTCACTAATTAACCCGAAGAAAATGACTTGTACTTCTCACGCATATTGCAGTAGCTGAAGTGGGCAAACATATTTCGGCTTAATTTGGGCAAAGTCTGTAAGATGGTAGGATCGAGAGCACGAACCCTTGCCTGGCTGATATTCCTAGCCGCGATGGCGATCCTGCCCGGCTGGCGCCCGCCAGCGTCGCGAGCGGCGAATGCTCAAGCCGGCGCGCCGGCGGGCGAGTACACCTTCGAAGCTCGTATTGGCGCATCTTCAGACGACGCCGAAGAGTCCATCGCAGGCAGCGTATCACTCAACAGCTCGGACCTGGAATTGGTTGAAGAGAGCAGCGGCGCCCAGACGGTCGGCCTACGCTTTCAGAATGTTGGCTTTCCAGACGACGCGACTATCACCTCGGCTTACGTTCAATTCCAGGTGGATGAAGCGAGTTCGGGTAACATTCAGTTGACCATCGCAGGGCAGGCGATTGATGACGCGCCAACGTTCGTTAGTTCAGGCGGCGACATTTCTTCAAGAGACACGACCGGCGCCGAAGTGGCCTGGTCGCCACCCGATTGGCTTAACGTGGGCGAGGCAGGGGCCGATCAACGAACTCCGGATATCTCGGCGATCATCCAAGAAGTAGTGGGCCGGAGTGGGTGGAATAGCGGCAACGCGCTGGCGCTGATCATCACCGGCAGCGGTAAACGAGTAGCGGAAGCCTACGATGGTAGCTCTAGCGGCGCGCCGCTGCTTCACGTGACGTATAGCTCGGACACGCCGCCGACGCCCACACCTTCGCCGACGCCGGAGCCGACGACGGGCCTGGCGCAGCCAAACTTTCGCATTCGCTCAGATGGCGACCAGGCGCTGAACGCGGACGCGGGATGGGCGGCCGGCTTGAATCAGGCGGCGACGATTGAGGCCGAAAGCCAATTTCGACTGCGCTTCGAAATCGAAGCCAATGGCGGCAGCAGCTTCAGGACGGGCTTCAAACTGCAGTGGCGGCGGCCGGCCGGGGCCTGGGCAGACGCCCAGGCATTTGACGCGCCCAGCGCAACCACTACCGAGGCGGTAGGCATCGTCGCCAGCGATCAATATAACGACGGCGAAACGACGACGAACCTG
>CP070688.1:2574832-2580114 GCA_020353135.1 Chloroflexota bacterium | reverse complement strand
GGCCGCATCTCCTGGTAATCCATCCCGGCGGCCATCGACAACAAGTGGCGGATGGTGATGTCCTCAAAACGAGCGTCCCGTTCGGCCAATTCCGGCAGATAGTCGGTCACCGGGTCGTCGACGCCCTCGATATGCCCCTCGGCGATGGCCAGGCCGACCAGGGCGCTGGTATAGGACTTGGCCACCGAGAAGGAGGTCAGCAGCGTGTCCCGTTGGGCGCCGTTGAAATACTTCTCGTACAGGATCTTGTCGTCCTGGACGACGATAAAAGCTTGTGCCCCACCCTCTTCCAGAAAAGCGTCGAAATCCTCGACGCCGAGATTCGCTTCAAAAACGCGGCCGACTCGCTCCTCGTTGGCCCCCAATTCGAAATAAAAGGGCTCAGAAGCCGCTTTCAGGCCCCGATGGGGGAAATTGTCCATGTAATCGCCGTAATCCGATTCCTGCCAGGCCAATACCCGGTAGATGTATTCCGGCGAGTAGACCAGCGCCAGGATCAGCGAACCCAGCAGAATCAGGCCCAGCAGACCGGCTATCAACCAAATGAGAACCTTGCCAACTCTTCTAAGAATGTTCATCACCATACCTCCAAGGTTTCTAAACTGAGGAGGGCGCATCCTCAGATACGGCCCGCCCGGCATTTGAGAATGCCAGGCTCCTCTATTGGGCCATCTCCGGCGCCGGCGCCGTAAAGCGACGGGTAATAACGGACCGCCAATGGGGCAGCCGGCTGAGCGTCACCACCAAACCCAGCGAAACCAGGAAGGCGCTCACGACGACCAGGGGCAATTTCAGCGGAATGCCGGCGTTCATCTGGACGACGTAGAAGGCGATGACCACGATCACCGGCTGGTGCAAGGCGAAGAAGGGCACGATTACCTGCCGGCCAGCCCGCTGCCAGCGATGGTCGAAGTTCAGGTAACGACGGCCGATAGCCAGGACCGCCACCGTCCACAGCCAGGCGTTGATACTCACCAGCGCCCAGATGAAGTAGAAGTGGGGCATGTCCGGCGATTCCAGCCAGGTCAGTGGATCGCCCAGGGCCAGGACGGCCAGGATGGCCAGCGAGGTAATGGCGGCGCCCACCAGCATCGGCCGGCCGTCGCGCCGGATCGCGCGCTGGAAGCGCTGGTCGGCGAACAAGACGAAGCCCAGGATGAAGAAGGCCATCTGGACCGTGAAGTCGGCCCAATCGTGCTCGGCCGGAAAGAGCGGCCGAATGGTCAACTGGATGAAGAGCAAAGGGACCAGGAACAGCAGCAAACCGCCCCGGCCGGAGGTCAACCGGGCGACCCTGTCCAGAAAACGGCCGCCGCCCTCGCCCTTCAGCCACATAAAAAGCGGCAGGGCCAGCAGCGAGAAGGCGAACAGGAAACCCAGGAACCACAGGTGAAAACCGGCCCAGCCGAAGATCTTGGGGCCAAAAGTCACTTCCTCCAGATCGAATAACGTCGTCATTACACCAGGTAAAGGCTCGCCAGGATGCCGGTGCCGCCATTCGAAGAAGCGCTGCAGCGGCGTCAGCAGTGCGGCGCCCAAGACGAAGGGGATGAGCAGCCGGCCGAAGCGCTCGGCCGCGAATTGGCCGGCCGTCCTGCGCTGCAAGGCAAACCAGCTACCGGCCCCGGCCAGCGTGAAGAAGAAAGGCATACCCCAGGGGAAGAAAAAGGCCAGGAAGGCGGTGACGGCCAGGCTCTGGTCGCCATTCTTGATGTGCCAGTCGGCGATGTCAAAAGGGTGCACGGCGTGAAACAGGAAGACGATCAAGATGGCCAGCACTCGCAGCCAGTCGAGGTAGTGCAACCGGCCGGATTTGCCTTTGTCCTCCGGCCGGTTTGCAGTAGCCTTGATGTCTTGCGCCAGGTCGGCCGGCGAGACGCCTTCCAGGAATACGGTCTGAACGCCAGCCTCGAGCAGTACTTTCTGCTGCCGGGCGCCTCCCGCGATGGCCATACCGCGAACGTCCGGGTAGCGGCCCTTGATTTCCAGCCAGGCGACCAGCGCTTCATCTTCTGGCAGGCTGGCATCCAGCAGGACCAGGGCCTGGCGATGGTAACCGAGCCTGGTTACGGCCGCCGGGCCATCGGCCGCCGGTTCCAGGCTCTCTAGACCAGAAATGGCCGAAACCATGTCCACCAATCCATCTCGCACTAAACCTGGCCTGGCCACAATCAAAACCTCGTTCGTCTTCATGAAGAGACCTCCTTCGTACTTCAAGCTTCCAGCTTGATCCGCAAACTGGGAAATTCGTGTCGAATCGTTTGGCGCTACGGACTTCATGCTCTCATTGTGGCAGATGCCGGCCGCCAGCACATCGGCAAGAAGGCCGCTTCTGCCATAAAAAAAAGACCGCTTTCTAGCGGTCCGTATACGTAAATTTACCTAGTGGCTGGGGGAGCTGGCCCGCACCGTTGTCAGGCCGGCGGCAAAAAACTCCACCGTACCTGTACGGGCGCTCTGTCCAGCCGTCTGTGCTTGCTAAATGTCATCCTGGGGCGTTGCTCGCTGCCAAATTAAATATGCGCCAACTCTTTCATTTCCCACTTGTAGTCCCTGGGCACTTAATAACAGGTGACCGCTTTTGAATTCCCAATTACGTCTTTGTTCTGAAGGCACCCAATTCGGAAAAGACGAAATGGTTACATGGTGGACTACTTCATTGTCTGTTGCCTCGAATGTCCCGCAATATGAAATATGTGATGTAGCGCTGCTTTTAATCTCAGATATTTCACCACCGAACAGGTCACCTACCGAATGATGTTTGCGGTCTTTTGCCATGACATGTACAAACACATATCCATCTGGCGAATAGCTAATAACTCCCTGCGCATCGGGCCCTAATGGATAGGTTATCTTTCCTGATTCATGCCGGTTTTCCCAGGAGACCAAAGTATAAGTTCCGATCAAGCGACTGCTTTTCATGAAACCCTCCAGGTGGAGAACAGTTGCGAACAAAAGCTCACATACCACGCCGAAACTCAAATCTAAATACCATCCCTTTTCATCCCGCGTCAATCCGCGTCCCCTCCCTCTTCATCCAGGCTTGCTAAACCTTCCCGCAGCGCGTACAAGGCCGCCTGGGTGCGATTGGCCAGGTGCAGCTTGTCCAGGATATGGCCGACGTGAGCGCCCACGGTGCGCGGGCTGATGGACAATTGCTCGGCGATTTCCTGGTTGGTTAAACCCTGGGCCACCAGCTTCAAGATCTCCACCTCGCGCTCGGTGAGCGGATCGGCCGTCGGCGGCAGCTCCGGCGGCTGATTGATCTCCTGGATCAGCATGCGGGCGATGGTCGGGTGCAGCGACGAATCGCCGCGATGCACGGCCTGGATGGCCTGGATCAGCTCCTGGGGCGACGAATCCTTGAGCAAATACCCCAGGGCGCCGGCCTTGATGGCCGCGAACACCTTGCTCTCTTCGGCGAAACTGGTCAGCACCAGGATACGTGCTTCGGGGTCGTCGCGCTTGATGGCCTTGATGGCCGTGATGCCGTCCATGCGCGGCATCATCAGGTCCAGCAGGATCACGTCCGCATTGAGGTCGCCGGCCATTTGAACAGCTTGGGCCCCGTCTTCGGCTTCGCCTATTATCTCCATGTCCGGCCGGGCGGCGATCAGGTGCTGCATCCCTTCACGTACGATGGCGTGATCGTCGGCGATCAAGATCTGGATCGTCTCGCTCACGGCCGCACCGCCACTTTTACCCGCACCGTGGTCCCCTGCCCGGCGGCCGATTCCAATTCCAGTTCGCCATTCATGTTTTCAACCCTCTCGCCAATGCTCAATAAGCCCAGCCCCCCACCCTGGTCAAGGGCATCCACGTCAAAGCCGTCCCCATCGTCAGAGACTTCGAACGTCAACTGTTCGCTGCCGGCCGGCTGGCAGATTCGAACGGCGACCGACGAAGCATGGGCATGTTTCAGCGCGTTATTCAGGGCTTCCTGGCCGATATGATACAGCTCATCTTCGACGGTTTCAGGTAGCCGTAGATCGCCGTCCGCCTCGACCTCCAGGCGCGTTTGCACGCCCGAACGTCGCTCCACTTGGTCGAGCCGGCTCCGTAAAGCCTCGACCAGGCTTTCATCTTCCAAGGCCATCGGCCGTAGCTCGTACACTAACAAACGCATCTCTTTCAACGATTGCCCGGCCGCGTCGGCGATCCGCGCCAGGCTGCGTTCCGTTTGGGCCAGATCGCCGGCTTTGGCCCGTTCGCGAGCGGCCTGGGTGAAGAGCGTGAGACTGTACAAGGACTGGGTCACCGAATCGTGCAAATCGCGAGCCAGGCGATTGCGCTCCTTCATCACCGCCAATTCTTCGATCTCGGCCGCGTGCTCCTGTAGCTTTTCGTGGGCCTTGCTCAGTTCGTCGAGCAGGCGCTGGCTTTCTCGCTGGGCGCTCTGAGCCCGATCCTTCAATACCACGAAAAAAGCCAGGACGAAGTACAGAACGATGTACAGGATCGTCAGCGGCAAGCCTTCCGACCAGCCCAGGCCCCATATCAGGACGATGCCAGTGGCCAGGCCGAAGGCGGCGATCCATCTAAAAGCCGTTTGCCGGGGAAACGCGCCCATGGCCTGCACGCTCAAGATGCCAAAGAACACGGCATAGTAGTCCAGATGGGGCGGCAAGGACAGCAGGACCAGGGTCAAAGCCGATTGCAGGATGAAATAGAGATGGGGATTGATCCGTTGAAAAAAGCCCGGCAAAAACGAAAGACCCAGCAATACGCTGAAGAGGGCCGTCAGGCCCAGGGCAGCCCAACGATAAGGATCCTCCGAGGGGAAAAGCGAGGTCAAGGCCCGCAGCGCCACGCCGGCCAGAATGAGCCCGAGCAGGATATTGATCGCCCGGTCGCCAGCCGGGATTTTAGTTTCGTTCATGGGTCCCAATGGTATCACGCTTCATCGCCGGATCTTATTATCGCGCAGTAACTGGTACAGCGTCACAAAATGATCGGCCGATTGCATCAGATCATAGTGGGCCTCTACGGCACTTCGCGCCTGGCATCCCAAACTTCGCATAGTAGTTGGCATGAGACAACAATTCCACCACCTACCCACCAAGCTATTCAGGATCGACGGCCGGGCGGGCGGCCCGGCTATTGCTTCTTGATGGCCAGCACCGCCTGCCGCTCCTCCCCTTTCAGGTCGCGGATGGCGTACAGGGTGATGGTCGAGGGCACGCCCTGGCGCCGAAGCTCCTTCACGTAGGCCAGCACCTTGTCATGGTCGCCGCGCAGATTGTCTTTCAGCGCCCACCCCACCCCTTTTTGGACCAGGTCCT
>CP070688.1:2569781-2574732 GCA_020353135.1 Chloroflexota bacterium | reverse complement strand
TGCCAGGGCTGGCTAAGACTTTGTTAATCAAGACCGTGGCCGAAGCCATCCAGGCGGACTTTGCCAGAATTCAATTTACCCCTGATTTGTTACCGGCCGATCTCATTGGCACACAAATTTATAACCCAAGAAGTAGCGAGTTTAGCGTTCACCAGGGCCCCATCTTCGCCAACATGATTTTGGCGGATGAGATAAACAGGGCACCAGCTAAGGTTCAGAGTGCGCTGTTGGAAGCCATGCAAGAACGACAGGTAACCATCGGCGATGTCACTTATCGCATGGACGATCTGTTCATGGTCCTGGCGACCCAAAACCCAATAGAGCAAGAAGGCACCTATCCGTTGCCCGAAGCCCAGGTTGACCGCTTCATGTTGAAAGTGAAGGTCGACTACCCGACACGCCAGGAAGAGCGCCTGATCGTGGACCGCATGACCGGCGTTACCCTGCCAACGGTTGATCCGGTCGTCAGCCCAGCCGACATCATGCACGCTAGGGACATGGTCCGCCAGATCTACGTCGACGACAAGATCAAGGAATACGTGCTCGACCTGGTGCTGGTAACACGCAGCCCGGGACAGAACGGCCTGAGCGACCTGAACAACCTGATCGACTTCGGCGCATCGCCGCGGGCCAGCATCAATCTGATCACTGCGGCTCGGGCCCACGCCTTCCTGAGAGGACGGGGCTTCGTGACGCCAGAGGACATCAAGCAGATCGCGCCCGACGTCTTGCGCCATCGAGTCATTACCACTTACGAGGCCGAGGCCGAGAATATCAACAGCGACCACATTGTGCAGCGCATCCTGGACCATACGGAGGTACCGTAGTCAAGCGTTGACACAGTCAAGAGTTGACATGGTCAATGCTTGGCTTTTCCAAGAACGTTTCAAAGTGAGAGGCCTGGGTCTGGGGGCTGGACAGAAAGGATTTGCCAAGGGCCGAGTAGCAATATCCCCGGACAGCCCCCAAGCCCCGGCCTCTCATTTAAGTTGACGATAGATAACTCACTGTCATTTTCCCGGAAACTTATGAGCTTCTGAACCTGAGCGCGACGACAGCGAGTTTCCGGGAAAGTTGTTCACCCCTTTGAATAACAAGGTGTTAGTTGCAGATCTAGAGAAGAACAATGATTACGACTGAACTGATCAACAAAATCCGGCGCATCGAAATCCGGACTCGACGCCTGGTCAACGACAGTTTCGCCGGCGAGTATCACTCGGTATTCAAGGGCCGGGGCATGGCCTTCGACGAAGTGCGCCCTTACCAGGTCGGCGATGAAATCCGGACCATCGACTGGAACGTGACCGCCCGCACCGGCGAACCGTACGTCAAGCGCTACGTCGAAGAGCGTGAGCTGACGGTCATGCTGGTGGTGGATGCCAGCGCTTCGGAGAACTTCGGGTCGGTGAATCGCTTCAAGCGCGAGCTAGCCGCCGAACTGACGGCCGTGCTTTCCTTCGCGGCCACGACCAATAACGACCGCGTCGGCTTGCTTATCTTCACCGACCAGATCGAACTGTTCATTCCGCCGCGCAAGGGTCGCCGGCACGTCTTGCGCCTGATTCGCGAGTTGTTGGCTTTCGAGCCCCAGAGCAAGGGCACCGATATTCGGCTGGCCCTGGAAAACGTGAACCAGATCCTTAAACGGCGCAGCATCATCTTCCTTGTCTCTGACTTCATGGCCGCTCCCGATAGCTATCGGCAGGCCATGGCCATCACAAACCGGCGCCACGACCTGGTGGCGGTGGATCTGGCCGATCCATTGGAGACCTCGATAAAGAACGTCGGCTTGTTAGCCCTGGAAGATCCCGAAACCGGGCAGATCGCCTGGGTCGACACTGGCAGCAGGAGTTGGCAAAAGGCCTACAGCCGGCAAGTCGAACAACTAGACATAAATAAGAAGCGCGTCTTCAATCATTCGGGCGTCGATCGCATCGACATCAGCACCGACCAGGACTATGCCGCGCCTTTGACGACTTTCTTCCGCGAACGGGCGCGACGGATCAGGCACTAGCGTCCTGGCCGCGAGCGGTCACAGAACACTCAAGAATTAATGGCAGGTTACGATGATTCAAAAGCTCTTAAGACATAAGCTCATACTCGTACCACTCATGCTCATCGTCGCTCTAGTGGCCGCCCTACCGGCCGCTGCGCAAAGCGGCCAGATTGGCCAGGCGACCTTGAGCGCGCCAGAAGGCGAACTGACGGTCGGCGATCCTATCGCCATGACTCTGTCGGTAACCCATCCGGCCGACCATCATGTCATCGCCCCGGAGCTGGAAACCAGCTGGGGTGACTTCACCGTTCAGAACATTTCGGCGCCACAGACAACCGCCAGTGACGACGGCACAGTCACGACCGAACTGGTCGTCGACGCCCGTCTGTTCGCGCCAGGCGCCTTCAGCACGCCCCCATTGGCGGTCAAGATCGCCGACGACGCCGGCCAGGTGGTCGAGTTGATCGCTCAGCCACTCACGGTGGAGATCGGCTCAGTGCTGGTCGAGGGTGACAGCGAATTGCGGGACATCAAGCCCCAGGCGGAACTACCTTATGTGAATCTGATTCCGTGGATCGTCGCCGGCGTTATCCTGGCCGGGGCGGCCCTGGTAATCGTCCTTTTGGTCCGCCGCAGCCGGGCCAAACGGGCCCTGGCGGCCGTCGACAACCGGCTGCCGCACGAGGTCGCTCTGGACGAATTGGGCCGAATCGAGGGGCTGCATCTGCCAGATGCGGCCCGCTTCAAGGAACACTATTCGTTGATTTCCGACTGCCTGCGCCTCTACATGGAACGCCGCTTTGGCGTACCCATGTTAGAACGGACGACGGCCGAGATCGATGCCGAATTGCGAGAAACATCGCTGCCGCAGCCGATGGCCAGCCAGTACGTTTCCTTGCTCGACGTCAGCGACCTGGTCAAGTTTTCGAAGTTCCGGCCGGACGCTTCGAGCGCCTATGACTTGCTGGAGTCAGCACGTCAGATAGTGATCATCACGAAACCGGCCGGCGAACTCGATGCAGCTTCCGGAGACTCGTCCGAACCGGGCGCAGCGTCCGGTCCCAATCTTTCTAATAACGGCAATTATCAACAATCGGAGGTTAGGGCATGAATTTTCAATTCGCTACCCCCTGGATCTTGCTCCTGGCGCTCTTGGTCCCAGGCTTGCTGGCTGCGCGGCACATTTGGGCCCGGCGGCGAACCCGGCCGGCGACCATGCAGCACACGGCCACCCATCTGGCCGCCCGCTTGCCCCAATCGTGGCGCATCACCTGGCGGCCGTTGTTAACCGTCCTGCGTCTGCTGACCATCACCATGGCCTTGATCGCCCTGGCCCGGCCGCAAATCGTGCAGGGCAAGGAGACGATCACCGGCGAGGGCGTGGAGATCGCCCTGGCGTTGGACATCTCGGGCAGCATGGCTTCGCTGGACTTTGAACCACAGAATCGCCTGGAGGCGTCCAAGCAGGTCATCGGCGACTTCATCGCCGAGAGGCCGTATGACAAGATCGGCCTGGTTGTCTTCGCCCATGAGGCGTTCAACCAGAGCCCGCTGACGCTGGACCACAACATGGTCAGCCGATCGCTGGACCAGATAGAACTGGCCGGGGATATGGGCCTGGATGATGGCACGGCCATCGGCCTGGGCATCGCCAACGCGGCCAGCATGTTGACCAACAGCGACGCCGAGAGCAAGGTCATCATCTTGTTGACCGATGGCGTCAACAACGCCGGGCAGATCGACCCCCTGACGGCCGCAGAGGCGGCCAAAGCGCTGGGCGTCAAAGTGTACACGGTCGGCGCCGGCCGGCCGGGCGAAGTTCCGGTGCCCATGCAGTCGGCGTTTGGCGGCAGCCAGATCGTCTACCAGGAAAGCCAGCTGGACGAAGAAACGCTGCGCCAGGTAGCCGAAACGACCGGCGGCCAATACTTCCGGGCCGAGGATACCGAAGGCTTGCGGGCGATCTATGACGCCATCAACGACATGGAACAATCGCAGGTAGAGGTCGAGGTCTACAACCAGTACTTTGTATTGGCCGGCTTCCTGCTGGTCCCGGCTCTGCTTGTATTCCTGATCGAGATGGTCCTGCGGCACACGACTTTCAGGAAGATTCCCTAGCAGTAAACAGTCAGGCTTTAAATAGGTGCAACATGATTTTTGCTTATCCGATATTCCTAGTTGGACTGATATTAATCCCGGCCGCCGCCCTGTTCTTATTGTGGGCATCCGGCCGGCAGAGGAGCGCCCTGGCTCGCCTGGGCGACCCGGCACTCATCCGTCGCTTGAGCGCCAACATCAATTGGCGCGGCCGGCGCTGGCAAACCGTCTTGCGTCTACTGGCCCTGGGCATGATGTTGTTCGCGCTGGCCCGACCCCAATGGGGCAGCGAGGTGCGCGAGATTCAGCAAGAAGGGCTGCAAGTGATGGTCGCCCTGGACGTCTCCCAGAGCATGCTGGCCGAGGACGTGAAACCGTCGCGACTGGACCGGGCCAAGTTGGAAATCGCCGACTTGATGCAGCGGCTAGACGGCGATGAAATAGGCCTGGTACTGTTCTCGGGTGCGAGCTTCGTCCAGGTGCCGCTGACTTCTGATTACCAAAGCGCGCTCAACTACATGGACAGCGCCGGGCCAAACTCGATTTCCCGGCCGGGGACGGTGATCGGCGAGGCCATTCGCACGGCCGCGTCGGCCTTCGATCCCGAGTTGAGCAGCCAGAAGGTGTTGGTGGTCATGACTGACGGCGAGGACAAGGAGACCGATCCCCTGGCCGCTGCCCAGGAGGCGGCCGATCAGGACATTCTCATCTACACCATTGGCTTCGGCACGCCGGAAGGCGAGCCCATCCCCGAAGTGAACCAATTCGGCGAAACCGTGGCTTACAAGACCGATGACCAGGGCGATGTCGTTCTATCCAGCCTGGACGAGACCACGTTGCAGAGCATCGCCCAAACCG
>CP070688.1:2566140-2569681 GCA_020353135.1 Chloroflexota bacterium | reverse complement strand
GGTCCAGTGGCTTCCTCGCATCATAGATTTGTCTACGGGCGGCGCCGCTGGCGTCCATGTCCCAGACAGGAGATCCTCAGTCGTTTTCGGCCGCTTCTTCAGCCTCCTCCGCCACATCCGGCTCAACTTCGTCGACTTCCTCTTCGGATTCGGCCGCTTCCTCGCTTTCGGCCTCGTCCGTCGTTGCCTCTTCAGCTTCGTCGACCGCGCCTTCAGGGGCCTCCTCCACTTCAGCTTCCTCTTCTTCGACCTCTTCCTCAAACTGCTCGATGGTCACAATGATCTGAGGCTGGTAATCTCGGCTCAGGCGAACCGTGACTTTGTGGTCGCCGAGCTGGCGCAGTGGCCCGCCGACGATCTGCCGACGGTCGACTTCCGTGCCCAGTTCCTCATTCAGCTTCTCGACGACGTCGGCGGTGGTAACAGAACCGTAGAGTTTTCCAGTTTCCCCGGCGCGAGCGATGAACGTCAGATTGGTACCAACAAGCCGCTCCGAAAGCGCTTCGTGCTCCTTCTGCAGCTCGCTCATACGCACCGCGGCCCGTTCGCGCCATTTCTCGGCCGCCCGCAAGACGCTAGGGGAAGCCTTCACTGCCATGCCACGCGGAATCAAGTAGTTGCGACCGTAGCCGTCGGCCACGGTCATCACCTCGCCCGCGTAGCCCAAGTTGTCAACATCTTCCTTAAGCAATACTTTCATTGATGAGTCCTTTCTCTACCTCAAGTTAGCAAGAGAGGATGTTATCAAAGGCCGGGTGTTTTGACAACCCTACCAACCTTCGGCGCTTTCGGCATAGACTTCGTCCATTGCCACCAGGATATTGTCCACTTCCTGCACCTCGTCGGCGATGTCCTGGCTCAAGCGCTTGGCCCGGCCGCTGTCGATATCTTTTGCCCCAATCAACATTGTCTGCGAGTAGATCGTGCCCAGCGCTGACAACGTATTCTCCAATTGCAGGTTTGCCCGGTCCATGGTTTTTTCCAGGTCTTCGATGGTGCTCATCTGGCGTCGCATGCTCTCAGTCGTCACCGCAATCTGCTTTTGCACGTCAGGATCGGCCTCTGTATCAGCGCGGGCTTCCAGCTGGCGAATTCGCTCAGCCGCCCGCTTCTTGTCCCGCTCCAGGACTTCCTTCTCCTGCTGATAGCGATCGAGTCGTAGGGCCAACGCGTAGATGCTCTCCAGCCATCCGTCGATTTCGGCCGCCGTCTCGCTCAGGCTGTCTTTTAGGACCGAATCCCGCCGTTCGCGGATAGCGGCCGTGATGCGGCCCCGATAATCCAGCGCTTCCTCGACCTGGGCCTGCAGCTTCTTATCGGACAGGCGCCTCGGCTCAAATTCTTCTTCCAACATCTCGGCCACGACCTTGCGGCCTGTTTCCTGATCGGAGTAACTACTGTACACCAGTGCGGCCTCGGCCAGCAGACCGCCCACGAACCAGGCCCAGGCCGGCACGAAACTCACGGCGTCGATGCGCGGACCAAAAGCGGTCAGGAGCAGGGTCAGCGCGATGACGACGGCGCTCTCCCAGCGAAATAACGCGTGCTGCAGCATCGCCTTTTGGGCTCGCCTCTCCAAAGACTCTTTGGTCGTCTGGGTCATCGTGCGTCGCTAACCTCTCGCGTTGCGACAGCTTCGCGCTCGACCTCCGCCATGCGCTCCTCTATCGCTGCTCGTACTTCGGGATCCCGGGTCAACTGACGCGCTGATTCTAACACATCTAGGCTCCGTTGATAATGGCCCAATTGGGCGTAGGCCTCGCCCAGGACACGTTGGTAGAACGGACGCGCCGGTTCGAGAGCGGCCGCCCGCTGATAGTGTAAGACTGCTGAAGCCCACATGCCTCGATCGGCGCAGTCAGCGCCTGCGCCATAGTAGCGTGAGGCGTCAGATAAGCCCCGTTCGAGTTGGGCCACCCGGCGCTCTCTTACGCGCTCGAAGTCCGGGCCCACCCTGAACAAGGCGAAAAGCAGGGCCAGCGGTACCGCGATGTAGTGAAGCAGGCGCAGAAAATCACTTATCGGCTGGGCAAACAAAGCATACGGCGTCTCCGCCAGGACCAGGAAGAACTCACGCCCGGTTAACCGGGCGACTGAATCGTCGATGGTCGGGCCTAATAGCCAGCCGAATATCATGGCCGTGAGGGCCATGAGCAAGGCGACGATGCTGCCCAGGTAGGCCCAGAAGCGGCGAAAAGCCAGTCCCGCGGCCAGCATGGCCATGCTGATAAAGACAACCGTCTGCCAGGCGATGGAGGCCGGAGAACCACCGCCGAGCAGATTGACCAGAACCAGGGCCATGGCGATTTGAGCGACGCCCAGGATCAGCACCCAGTAGATGGTCAAGCTGCTGCTTGCCCTAGGGTAGCGAAAGGCGCTGGTCCCCAGAGCGCGGCCGCATCCAGGGCACCGGCTGTCGTCCGGGGCGACTTCTGTCGCACAATAGGCGCACAGATCGCCACTGCCCTGCCAGACGTCATCATACTTCGATTCGGCGCTGAACCCGGCCACGGCCGACTGCTGCAGAATGTCTGGTTCGGGCTCACGCCAGATCCTTTCCTGGCGCTCTGGATAGAGAATCGCCCCAGCCGGCGTCAATGGCGCCACCCGCCTGCGCATCACTCGACTTTGCTCTTTTGGCTCCTCCACCTGAGCCGCGGCCAGTCGACTTAATCCCCTCTTGGCTGGCTCGCTGTCGGGGTTAAGGACCAGAACGTTTTCTAGACACAGACGCTTATTTTCGTCGCTTTCTACGACTGCACTCAGCCACAACCAGGCTGTTTCGTTTCGGGGCTCGGCTTCGACAACGTCCTGGAGGTGCCTTAACGCAAGGGTATCGTCGCCTCGTCTGGCCGCTTCGATGCCTCGTTCCAACGAATTGCCGATTGATTGACCCTCCACGGCTTCAGCCGGTCTTGGAAAGGTTGACCGGCGGCGCCAATTCCGACCGAAACGGACCAATCGACGTTCGGATATCCACGACTAAAGTGTATTAAGCTTCGCCGGCCGCGCTTGCTTCCCCTTCGGCCGCATCCCCGCCGGCTGCAAAGGAGTCGTCGGCCAGACCCAAACGGCGCTTGCGTTCCTCCAATTGCAGGTCGATTTCTGCGCTTCCGAGGGCTTCGTCCATCTGGCTGTCCAGACTGTCCGCGTACATCTCGCTATAGGCCGTGGCTTTGTCCAGCCGAGAGCGTATCGACTCGCTCATGCGAGCGATGTCGCTGTCGCCCACGCCAGCCAGGTCATCCAGGCTCTTGATAGCCTTGACCGTCGCTTCCTTGGACTTTGCCAACTCCATCAACGCCTCTAGCTCCTTCTGCTCCTGGCGGATGGTTACCAGCCTGGCCTGCAATTTCAGACGCGCATTGAGTAACAACTCATACTCGCGCTCTTGGCGGACCCACTGCTCATGATACTGCTCCTGAAGCCTGCGGGTCGTATTCAACTCGCTCTGGGCTGCTCGCGCCAGGTCCGTCTTGCCCTGCATGACCAGCGTATCGATATTTCGGTCGAGTTGATCACCTTTCTTCTTGTACTCTTT
>CP070688.1:2560362-2566040 GCA_020353135.1 Chloroflexota bacterium | reverse complement strand
CTCTGCCGCCTGGTCTGGCATTCTGCGCAGTCTCCGATCGCGCTCTGGAAAAGGCCCGGACTGTAGCCAACCGCGGCTACTACTTCGATTTCGTCGACCTGGAGAAGTATCTGCTGAGAGATCAGACGCCGGCCACTCCAGCGATCTCGCTTCTTTACGCGCTGGATCTTCAGCTAGACGACATTTTGGACGAGGGTATTGAACAGCGATTTGCGCGCCATAGCGCTTTGCGTGACAGGACGATCTCCTGGGCTGATGGCCGAGGCTTTGGGATGTTTGCGCCTGAGGGATACCGATCGCCCACGGTGACTTGCGTCACCAACAGTCGACAAGTTAACATAATGAAACTGAACGAGTTTCTACGAACCCAAGGCATGATCATCTCCAACGGGTACGGCGCGCTCAAGAACAAGACTTTTCGCATCGCCCATATGGGAGACCTACAGATGCCCGAACTGGAAGAACTACTAGTGGCCATTGATACATTCATGAGGAGTGCCTAACGTCTTCTATGCGAGGGGCGACAAATTAAAGACATTCAGCAAGGAACACGATTGATGTACAAGATATTGGTTTCTGACAAGTTGGGCGAAGCGGGACTGGAACGTTTAGCAAAGGCCCAGGATATCGATTTTAAGGTAACGCTGAATTTGAGTCACGATGAACTTGTTGACGCCATCGGTGGCGTCGACGCCATTATCGTTCGCAGTGGAACAAGGGTTGACGCAGATGTATTGGCTGCCGGTCGCAATTTAAAAGTTATCGGTCGGGCCGGGATCGGCGTCGACAACATAGACGTTAAGGCGGCAACATCCCGAGGCGTCATCATCATGAACACCCCCCAGGCCAATGCGGTGGCTACGGCCGAGCATGCCATGGCTATGATGTTGGCAGCCGCGAGACATATCGCGCCAGCACATGCGTCGGTCAAGGCAGGCGAGTGGCGCCGTTCTGATTTCGTCGGGCAACAACTGTATCGCAATGTATTGGGTATCATCGGATTTGGCCGAATCGGCCGGCTGGTAGCGACCCGTGCTCAGGCGTTTGGCATGGAGATCCTGGCCTATGATCCATATGTGAGTGAAGACGTCGCCCGTGAGTTGGGCGTCACTTTGGTCGAGTTGGATGATTTGTTGTCCGAGGCCAACTACATTTCCTTGCATACGGTCACATCGCCAGAAACTAGGCACATGATCAATCAAGAGACCTTTTCCCAGATGAAAGACGGCGTGATCATCGTCAACTGCGCTCGGGGTCAGTTGATCGATGAGACAGCGCTGGCAGCCGCGCTAGATAGCGGCAAAGTTCAAGCTGCGGCCGTCGACGTCTATGAGCAGGAACCTCCGGGCGAGGGCAATCCTCTGGTGGGTCATCCTCTTGTGTTGCACAGCCCTCATTTAGGGGCCAGCACCTACGAAGCTCAACGAGACGTGGCCACCCAAATTGTCGACCAGGTGCTTGACGCTTTGCGCGGCACCGACGTCCGCAACGCGGTCAACATGCCATTCCGCGCTGGGCCTGATTTCAGCGATATCTGGCCATACATGGAGTTAGCGGAGAAACTTGGCGTGCTGCAGGCCGCCCTGGCACCGGGCCCAATACGTCGCGTGGAAGTCGAGATCCGGGGCGATATGGCCGAGCGGCTGATTCGCCCGACGGCGGCTGCAATGTTAAAAGGTCTGCTTGAAAAATCACTGCCAGACCATATTAACTACATCAACGCGCCCGTTCTGGCCGCCGATCATGGTATAGCGGTTTCACAAACCAAGGGTATGAGTCTGGTCGATTACCCGAACCTTATCTCCTGTTCCGTTCACTGGGACGAAGGGCAACGCCTGTTGGGCGGCGTCTTATTTGGCGGCGTTCAACCCCGTTTGATCCAGGTTGATGAGTATCATCTGGATGTGAACCCGCAGGGCATTCTACTCGTCCTGCGAAATCAAGATGTTCCCGGAGTGATCGGTCGGGTCGGAACGATACTGGCAGCCGATACGGTCAACATCGGTGAATGGCGAATGGGCCGGCGCCAACCTGGCGGCGAAGCGCTATCCTTCATCAGCCTGGACAATACTCCTTCGGTTGAAGCGTTGGCGGAACTAAAGGATGTGGAGGCCGTGGTCGGCTTGCAGCTTGTGACGCTCTAGGCTAGCTGATCCGGGCCACTAATAGCCAAAACCTCGCTACCCAACAGACCAAACAGCTTTCCCGGAAACTTGTCAGCGACAAGCGCTGCGAAACCAATCGATTAGTTTCTAGATAATGCGCTAATTGGGGTAGATGCGCACTTTGCGCCGCTGTCCCTCGCCTGTGCTTTCCGTGTAAACGCGATCGTCCGGACGTAGCGTCAGGTGAATGATCCGGCGCTCGTTCGGCGGCATGGGTTCAAGGGTCATCGGCCGGCCACCGCGAACCGCCTTGTCAGCCATCCTCTTGGCCAGGCTGGCGAGCGATTGTTCTCGCCGCCCGCGATATCCTTCTACGTCAACGATAAAGGTGGTCCGCTGCCGCAACTTATGACCTGTCATAAGTCGAGCCACGTATTGCAAGGCGTTGAGCGTTTCGCCGCGTGGCCCGATCAAAACACCCATGTCATTGCCCCTGACATCAATTACGCTTCTGACTTCACCGGTCAGATCATCGGGCTCCGTCTGGGACACCGTAATTGACGCTTCAATGGCCATCTTGTCCAATAACGAGGATACTACTTCCAAGGCATAATCCGCCTGCGAGTCCTCAACACCTTCGTCCTCCTGGACGGCCGGCTCGCTAACAGCTACCTCTGACTCCCTAGCTACTTGTTCTGGCGCGGGTTCGGTCGCGGGCTGTGCAAATTTGGGTTGGCCAAGGACCTTGAGCCGAACTACGGCATCTCGACCGCCGAGTCCCAGGAAACCGGTGCTTCCTTCTTCGACAACCTCGACGATGACGTCATTCCGAGCCACCCCCAACTGGGCGAGACCGTTCTCGATAGCCTCTTCGACGGTTGCGCCTTGTACTTCTAGATCGCGTTCATCCGCTGCCATGATTTCGCCTCTAATTGCTTAGAATATCCTGCCAGGTAACCCTGTCGCAGAGTAGTTTCGTCGATTCTATCGCTTCGCCGATCGTCGTTTCCGTTTTGAACGGCGTTTCCGCGCCGGCGGCCGGCTCGAACCTCCGCCAGAGCTCACTCCAGAGGCAGACAGTTTGGCCTCGGCCGGAACGCCCGTGGTCTTGGGCATGTCCTGTCTGGTCTCCATGGCCGCCTTCTCCTTGGCCATATTGCGCCTGGTCAGCCAACCTTGACCGATACCGATGACGTTTGACAGAATGAAGTAAATCGACAGTCCCGAAGGGAAGGAAAGCGAGAAAAAGCCAAACATCAACGGCATCGTATATTGCATCGACTGAGTCATTCCCGCCATCGGGTTCTCGTCCTTCTTCTGCTTGCCGTCGTCCTTCTTCTTGGCCGGCGTAATTAATCTCTGGGAGATGAACATTGTGGCAAATACGAGAACCGGCAAAACGTAGTATGGATCCGGCTGGCCCAGGTTCAGCCAGAGAAACTTGTTGGGAATTGGCAAGGCTGTACTTACCCCGACGAGCTCATCGACCCAAGGGTAAATTCGATCCGTCAATTCAAACAGGGCCTGCGGCGTAGATCCCAGCAGAATGATGATGGCCCTGTACAGTCCGATTAGAATGGGGAACTGAATAAGCAGTGGCAGACAGCCGGTTAGACTTTCAGTCGGGTTGTATCCGATCTTTTTGAACTCTTCCTGCATTCGCTGCGGATTGTCTTTGTACTTCTTCTGAATGGCCTGGATCTGCGGCTGCATCTCCTGCATTCGCATGCTACTGCGTTGCTGGCGAAGATTCAGCGGCAAGGTGATCAGCCGAATCAGGATAGTGAAGACCGCGATGGCCAGGACGAAATTGTTGCCCAGAAACGAATAGAGCAACATCAGCGCATTGGTCATCGGATCTATGATCAATGTATCCCACATGGCGTTTTTCCTTCTAGACCCCAAATAGCCGGAGCCTAATTCCTCCGCTAACTCTCAGTAGCTGGCGGTGCAAATGACCCAGTTTGGGCGCCGGACTCAAGGTCGAAATAGACCAGCAGAGCTTGCGGATCCTCTTGGGCGACCACAATCGTATCCTCGACAACGACCGGCGTGGTGAACAGCGGCGCCCGAGTCGTCGCTCGCCACAACTCGTCGCCCGTCTCGGCGTCAAAAGCAATCAAGACGCCGCTACGTTCATCAGGCGCGACGCTCTGCTCGCCGGCCGAGGCGATGTAGACGATTCCGTCCGCGAAGACGGGCTGGGCAACCACATAGCCCGCACCCCCGTTTTGCCAGACAATGTCGCCATCTAGCGAATCGACGGCGACGACGTTGCCATCGAGGTCGGCGAAGAAGACCTTGTCATCGGCGTGTAGTGGTGCGCCCCAAACGCTAGCTTCGGCTGTCGCCGTCCAGTGAATATCGCCGCTCTGCGCGTCCAGGGCATAGACCTGGTTGTCAAAACTTCCGGCATAAACGAGCTCTGAGTTGTTGACCGGTTTGTCGGAGACTGAGCCGCCAACGTCAGTTTGCCACAACATGGCGCCGGTCTCGGCATCTAACGCATAAACGCTTCTATCTAGCGACGAAACGAAAAGGATACCATCTTGATAGGCGGGCTGGCCCCAGATGCTATGCTCGGCCTCAAACGGTTCCGACCAAACCGGCTGCGCGGTCGTCGCATCAAGCGCAAACACGAAGTTATCGGCCGTGCCTACAAAAATGTGATCGCCAACCTGTAACGCTGGTGCAACTACTCTATCCTGAGCGATCTCGCTTATAGGCCAATTTGGATTCAAGGCACCATCGGCAGCATCAAGTGAGTAAACGCTCACCTTCACATTGGGCGACAGAATGCCGCCAGTGGCGCCGTAGTCGCCAAAAACAACCTGCCCATCTTCTACGGAAGGTGCAGCGTAGAACTGGACGGTCGGGCCGCCACCGCCCGGTGGATAGGACCATAGTTGCTGACTTGTCTCGGTGTCGACGGCCGCTACACCCGGCCCATAGGCGACGTAGACCACGCCCTGACTATCGGTCGACATACCGGGCCAATTCGTATTGGCCGTCTGCGTACCACAAGCGACCAGCAAGATGCTGGCCAAAATGAAGAATATGATGGCTCGCCCTAAAGGTAAGCGCTTTGCTTTGTCCAAGGTACCTCCGTCAAGGCACCGGGTCATAACCACCTGGATGCAGGGGGTGGCAGCGGCCAATTCGCCGAATCGCCATCCAGCCCCCCTTCAGAGCACCGTATTTCTCAACTGCTTCATACCCATAGTGCGAACATGATGGTGTGAAGCGGCAACTAGCAGGTATTCCCCGGGATAAAGTTAATTGGTAAAATCTAATCAAGAGGAGCACGATCTTGGTCGCACCTCTTCCGACCGCACTGGTGACTCTATTCATGTAACGCCCAGCCTTGCTCCCAAAAACGGAATGAAGAACTACTCTGCTCCAGAGTTACATCGTTCGCTTCGTCCGATATCACAGGTCTTCCTTCAGAAGTTGGGATCGAACCAGAACTCGGCCGACTGCATCGTCGATTTGGGCCAATGAAGATTCGGCCGCCGCCCTGCGGGCGATGAAAAGACAGTCCCAACCATTGGAGATGCAACCGTGGCGCCTTCG
>CP070688.1:2551331-2560262 GCA_020353135.1 Chloroflexota bacterium | reverse complement strand
GCGGCCGTCTCGCAACGCCGCCATTAATGCTCTACTTCTAGCTGCTATTCGTCAGCGGAGGGGAATCTAGCACAAGCGATTTTTGACGCCAAGCGGGCAGCCTTGACCAGAGGTGAGTCGTAGGTGATCAGTACTGGCTTTGGCCTGGGGCGATTACCCTTCCTCGACGCCGTAGATTAACGTATCACTATAGAAATCTTTCCAGCCAAACCAGAAGACAATCGTGCTCTTGATCCGGTCGAGTTTCTTACCGGCCAGCGTACCTTCCAAGGCTTGACCGTGGAAGCTGTCCCACAAGGTGCCAGTTTCGGAGTCGACAAGTTGACCCTCGGCGGCCGGAGCGAATGACAAAGTCTGGCCGTCGACCTGGCGATCAAATACGATACCGCCTCCGTTTTCCTGGTCAAACAGTACCAGAAGATCGCGACCGCCAACCGTGTCATTGACGACTGGTTCGCCGTTCAATACTCGAAAAGGATAGGCGATAGCTGTGTCTTCCAGCGTCACGCCAATGACGAATTCTTTGCTCGTCAGGCGATTGTCGATGTGCGTCTCGCCGATCACGCCAGTCGCGCCAGACGCATAGTAACCCGTATATGGATCGCGGCCGCCCCCGAAACCCTTACGCAGGGCGAGCGTTTCGGGATGCATCTCTCTCCATTCGGCCCAGGTTGTATGCCAGGTCGGCAGAAACTCGAGCATCGTGCCTTGCATTTCGCCTGAAACGGCCTCGCCCAACAACTGACTCCACAAGGATTCAGTCTCGCGGTCGTACATGACCAATACGTTGCGAATCAATTTACCGGAAACGCCAAATGAGAACTCGCGGCCATCAATTTCGCGGGCATACACGATGCCCGTAAAGCAAAGCGGTCACCAGGTGACGGCGATCTTAACGCCGCCTACTGTGTCGTTTACGATCTCGTGCGAACTCAACAGCGGCACAGAGTAGGCTCTGGCGTCGCCATTAAACTCCACGCCCAATATCAGTTCTTGGTCTGAGTATTGCTCGTCAGCCTCGGCGGCGGAAACGAATTGGGGGTTGTCAATGGCTTGTATGGCGTCCCGAGGCAGCAGGGTGACGATATCGTAATCGGCGAAGGTTTCACCCGCCGAAGACTTTTCCTGGCTCGCTTCGCTGGCTGGTTCACCAGAATCGACCGCTTGAGCGCAGGCGACCAGTACCAGACACAGGCCTACCAACCACAACGGTAAAGCATTTCTTGTCGTAAGTCTGTGTTTTAGTTCCATGCCTCTCCAGTTATTGCCAGCAGCTGTCGCGCAAAAGTGAATTCGGCGTGGATCGTACCTGGGAGCGGGCTTGCGAACTGTAATGTTGACACCCTTTGGGCCATTGTTATACTCACGTCGAAAGGTGGTTTTCGCTGCTACAGTTGGTTAATTTGCATCATTAAGGAGTGATTAATGGCAACAGCAGAGCAGATCTTTGCGAACATGCCGAAGGTCTTTGACGCGGAGAAGGCTGGCGATTTGAGCGCCGAAGTTCAATTCAATCTCTCGGGTGAGGGAGGTGGTACATGGCATGTGATCGTTGCCGACGGCGTTTGCACCACCGGCGAGGGCCCGGTCGAGGCGCCTACGGCGACGATTAGCATGGAAGCATTGGACTATGTGGCTATGATTGACGGCGAGTTGAATGCCATGGAGGCGTTCATGCAGCAGAAAATCAGAGTTGAAGGCGACTTAGCCACGGTAATGAAGTTCCAGACCGTATTTGGCTAGGCCAATCTGCAAATCATCTACGATGAGCCGCTTAATTTGAGCGGTTGGTGTAGAAGAAAGCCCGTCCGCCATAGGCAGCGGACGGGTTTTTGTCATTTGGGGCCAACCTTTTGCGCGAGCTGGGCCTGGGCCAATTCAGGATAGTCTTTGGGTTCAGCCGCGGCCGGTTCAACGCCGAACAGCTGCAGCAATTCGGTGATCAAGCCAGCCTTACGTTCCGCATCAGAGCGAGACCAGGTGCGTGACTTGATCTCGAGGTAGAGCCCTTCCATTTCCGGCTTTATGACCCGGTCCAGATTTACGGCGAAATCGGTATCCCGATAGATTATCCGCCAGCGGCGGCGGTCTTTGTGAACTTCGACCTCGTTATCAGGGGCGAAATACTCTCGATAAAATCGCAGACTCTGCTCGGCCGGCGCCAGCCAGCGGGAGCGGGATAGCATTACGGCATTCGGGTACTCCTGTTCGTTAGCTTCGCCCAACAAGGTTAGCCTGGAACGGGCCTGGTAAACCTTGCCTTCCTCGTCCACGTACTCGTCGTCCCGGTAACGCAACTTCGCCGCGTCAGGGTCGTCGGCCTCGAATACGAAGTAGCTATCGTATTGTCGATAATGGGCCTTTTTAGTAATGGCCACTTCGTCATCTTCCAATGCGGCCAGCATCCGGTCCGCGTGACTGACCGGCACCTTAACCTGCACCTCGAAACTCTCCTGGCGCTGCACGCCGGCCAGTAAGACGAGCTTGTTATACGGGCTGGATTCTCGCTTGATGACGAAGGCGTCAATCTTGGCCGCCATGGCAGTTGCCTGCACTTTTACCCGTTCCTCGTCGACGGTCAGCAACTGGCGCTCGCGCATCAGCCAGCGGCCATTGCAAATCACGTGGGCGACGTCGCTGCTCTTCGCGGCATAGACCAGGCGCGAATAAATCGCCTCGTCATGATTATGGAAATGGGGCCAATTGTGTATCCCATCCATATCGATCACGATCATGTCCGCTCGTTTGCCCGGTTCTAGGCTGCCTGTGTAGCCGGCCATATGCACGGCGCGAGCGCCGCCAATGGTGGCCATCTTGACCGCGTCCACGGCTGGTAAAACGGTCGGATCGTTGGCCACTGTTTTGGCCAATAGCGCCGCCAAACGCATTTCCTCAAACATGTCAAGGTCATTGTTGCTGGCCGGCCCGTCCGTTCCCACGCCAACGTTCAGACTCATATCAAGCATCTGGGCAGTTTGGGCGAACCCGCTGGACAATTTCAGATTGCTGGTTGGGCAATGGGCCACGCCGGCCCCAGCTTTCTGCAGATCGTACATTTCGCCGCGGTCGAGGTGGACGCAATGGGCAGCCAGTAGCTTGGTGTGCAGAATCCCGTGCTGGGCGATCCACGGCACAACCGGCATGTTGTTGTCGAGGCGGCAATTCTCGACCTCAAGCAGCGTTTCGCTGACATGCGTGTGTAGGGGCACATTGAACGAACGAGCCAGGTCGGCGCAAGCACGCAATAATTCTGTGGTAGCCGTGTACCAGGCGTGGGGAGAAACGGCCGGCTGGATCAGCGGATGGCCATTCCACTTCTCGATGAAGCGTCGGCACAATACCAGCGCATCCTCAAAACTCTCTGCATCGGGTGCGGGAAACTTGAGTATTGTTTGACCGAGCAAGGCCCTCATGCCGATTTCAGCCGTCGCTTCGGCCACCGTCTCTTCATGATAATACATGTCGGCAAAGGCGGTAACGCCGGAGCGTATCATCTCGGCGCAGGCCACCTCGGTCCCTAGCCTGACGAAATCGGGGTTGACAAATTCACGCTCGAGCGGCATCAGGTATCCCAGCCAAACATCAAGCCGCAGATCGTCATTCAGTCCACGCAGAAGCGTCATCGGCACGTGTGTGTGGGCATTCACCAGGCCGGGCATGATTACGCGATCACTGCAATCTATGGTTTCCTTCGCCTCAAATTGTTGGGCCAGTTTGTCGGCCGGCCCCACGGCCATGATCTTGTCGCCATCTGCGGCGACGGCGCCGACCGGGTAGGTGGTCAGGTCATCGTCCATGGCGACGACAAAGCCTCCGGTAAGCAACAATTCCACTTCTTTAGCCATCGAATCCTCGCTCGTTCGTTTCTGGGCGAGCTTCTATTTCTGAGGTAAAGAACGGCCCGTCAGCTCGCCGGTTACGACTTCTGTAAGCGCATTATACTACCTAAAGTTAAGAACGACTTCCCTGGCCGGATAAGCGGTAAAGGGCGAATTCTGGCCCGGCGTATGGTCTCAAATTGGATGCCGCCTTGGATAATACAAAAATCGCCCGGTTTCGGGTGAGGCGCGTAAATGCTATAATCCTTCCTCGAGAGAATCCATGTATCGGGAGCATGACAGGTGGACCTCACATGCGAATGGTAGAGATCATCGAGGCAAAACGAGACGGAAGGCGGCTGACTGCCGAGGAGATTGAGTGGTTTGTCCAGGCGTACACGGCTAGCGACATACCTGACTACCAGGCCGCGGCGTTGCTGATGGCCATTTATTTTCAAGGCATGGATCGGCGCGAGACGGTTGACCTAACGCTGGCCATGGCTCGTTCCGGCGATCAACTTGATTTGCACGACACTGTGCCTTTTGTCGTCGACAAACATTCTTCAGGTGGCGTGGGCGACAAGACGACGCTGGTTGTGCAGCCGTTAGTCGCCGCCTGTGGCGTGCCATTCGGCAAGATGAGCGGCCGTGGATTAGGTTCGAGCGGTGGAACGCTCGACAAGATGGAATCATTCGCCGGCTGGTCGGCTGCTCTCTCTCTGCCGCGCTTCAAAGAGCAATTGCGAGACATCGGGTTAGTTTTGGCCGGACAGACGGCGAAGCTGGCCCCGGCCGACGGCAAATTGTACGCTCTCCGTGACGTTACCGGCACGGTAGCCAACGTATCGCTGATCGCCGCCTCGATCATGTCCAAGAAACTGGCGGCCGGCGCCGATGCTATTGTGCTCGACGTGAAAGTTGGCAAAGGTGCATTCATGCCAGATCTAGATGCTGCGCGAGAGTTGGCCAGGCTTATGGTCGATATTGGCCAGGATGCCGGGCGCAAGACCGTGGCCTTGATCGCCGACATGAATCAACCTTTGGGCCATGCGGTGGGCAACGCCCTGGAAGTTAAAGAAGCGCTGGCCACGCTAAACGGAAACGGCCCGGCTGATTTCTGGGCCCACTGCCTGGAAATAGCCGGCAACCTGCTCCTACTAGCCGGTAAGTGCGATCGCCTTGAAGATGGCAAAAAGATGGCCTCTGCCGCACGTAGCGACGGTCGAGCGTTAGAAAAGTTTCGGGCGATGGTAGTTGCCCAAGGCGGCGATGGCCGCATGGTTGACGAGCCAGATAGGTTGCCGGGCGCGACCTTGGCAGCGGACGTAACGGCCTCGCGCGCTGGCTATGTCGCCGGCATTGATGCGGGCGAGATCGGCTGGAGCTGCGTCCGACTGGGCGGCGGCCGGCTGGTGAAATCGGGCCACATCGATCACGCGGTAGGCAAGGTCATTCCGATAAAGATTGGCGACTATTTACAGGCCGGCGATCTCATCGGCACAATCTATGCCAACGATCTGGCTGCATTGGCAGCGGCCGAGCAAGAATTAGAACAGTCGATTACCTGGTCAGCAGAGAAGGTCGCTCCACTGCCTCACTTCTACGAGACTGTGACGTGAGCCTCGGTCAAGCCCTCGGCCGGCCGGGGCGGGCCGGATATAGAATCTGGCGGTTTGGTCGTTACTTTACAGAAGGGGGATCGGAGACATGAAATTTGGTCTGGCATTAGGAGGCGGGGGAGCGCGCGGCGCGGCGCACATTGGCGTCTTGATGGAACTTGAGCAGCACGGTCTATGGCCAGATATAGTCGCTGGCACCAGCATTGGAGGATTGGTAAGCGCGTTGATTGCATCCGGTCAACACGCGGCAGAAATCAAGGCAGTCTTCGCGCAGATGCGATTTGGGAAGATGTTTTCTTTGCCCTGGCAAAAGCCGGCGATAATGGACAATCGCAGGCTGGAGCGCCTTTTGGTCAAGAGCATTGGCCGGCCTACTTTCAGCGATCTGAAAATACCCTTGGCAGTTATGGCGACCGTTCTGGAAGAACGCAAAGTCGTTGTTCTGGACAAGGGCGATGTGGTCAAGGCCGTACTGGCCACGACTGCTTTCCCTGTAGCACTGCCGCCTGTCGCATGGCAGGGCAAAACGCTTGTCGACGGCGGCGTATTGAACAATACGCCATTTGACGTGGCTCGCGAGATGGGAGCGAATATCGTCCTAGGAGTTGATCTGGCCAACAGTGCGCCCTACGGCACTCCCGTGGAGGCGCCGCCAAAGAGTGGCTTGTTGCATCGACTCTTGAGCCGGGCGCAAGGCGATCCGATGTACCAGGCGGTCTCTACCCTGGCGGATATTGTGACCTACCAGAACGTGATCAATCACCTTGAGCAGAGTCCGCCGGACCTGCTGCTAAGGCCGGAGATAGGTACAATCGGCTTGTTTGATTTTCATCGATTGGACGAAGGCATCAGGGTTGGTCGTCAGTCCGCCAAGGAGGAAGTGACGACGTTCAAGGCCTGGTCTCACGAGCTCGAGATAGCATGGGCCTGAAAGGAGGGTCCATCGGTATCTGGAATGGCAGGGGAATATGAGAGCAGGTCGCATTTCGTGAGTGGAGCATTGGAATGCAGGTATTAGGTGTAGATGTAGGTGGATCAGGAATAAAGGGTGCGCTGGTGGACGTCAGCTCTGGCCAGATGGTTACCGATCGTTGCCGCTTGCCTACGCCGCAACCCGCCAGGCCGGATGTTGTCGTCAAGACGATCAAGAAGATCCGAAAATACTTCAATTACCGCGGTCCGGTTGGGGTTGGCTTTCCGGCTGTCGTCCTGGATGGCGTCGTATTGTCAGCAGCCAATGTCGACGACGCCTGGATCGGATATCCCGGGCAAGGGGTATTGACTGACGCGCTAGGTGGCCCGGTCACCTTATTGAACGACGCTGACGCGGCCGGCTTCGCCGAGATGATGTTTGGTGCTGGCCGGGAAAGAAAAGGCCTGGTGATGATTCTCACGCTGGGTACCGGCATCGGTAGCGCCTTGTTCATGGACGGTCACCTGGTCCCAAATTGTGAGCTGGGGCACTTGTATCTTCCCGGACATGCGGCCGACGCCGAGGAATACGCGTCTGATCGAATTCGCTCGGCCGAAGATCTGGGTTGGAAAGGCTGGGCGCGCCGCCTGAACATCTATTTGCGGCACCTTGAAGGTCTTTTTTCGCCAAATCTGTTCATCCTCGGCGGGGGCGTGAGTAAGAAAGCTGCGAAGTTCCTGCCGCACCTCACACTGCGGACGGAAGTCGTTCCAGCGCTGCTGCGCAATGAGGCTGGCATTATCGGGGCGGCAATGGCGGCTGTCGACGCCGGGAAGTCGCCCGATGGCCGTCAAGAGGCGTGAATAATGCTGCCGGCGCTTAAGAACCGGAAACCCGGCCCTCGCCTAGCCTTTCTGCCAGAAGCCGAACCAGAACTACTGGCTGAGTATCTGGTTGCCTTCGCCAACGGCGACGGTGGGACGATCGTCCTTGGCATGGACGAATCAGGTCAAACGTATGAGACGATATGGGAAGAGGAGGCCGAAGGAGGGCTGCGGGCGGCAGCCGGGCTCTGTCATCCTCCGGTTGTCAGCCGTCTGCAGACCGTAGAAACTCCTGAGGGCCCGTTAATAAGCATCCAGGTCGACCGCAGCCAGCACTTACATAGCCTGAGCGATGGCCGGGTGCTGACCCGAAGCGGCCTGGAGAACAGGGTTCTAGCTGGATCAGAGATCAGTCATCTGGCGGCCAGCAAGGCGACTATCGAATTTGAGTCTGAGATCGTGCCCGGGGCGACGCGATCCGATTTTGACGATGAGATCCTAGAAGAGTACTTGGACCGGCGAGAATCGCGTGGCGTGTCCCGTACTGGCCCACTCAAACAACTGCTTTTTGAAATTGGCGCCGTCGATCAGAACGAGCAGCCAACGGTGGCCGGGATCTTGCTCTTTGGCAAGAATCCACAGGCATTCCTGTCGCAAAGCGGGCTGGTCTTTGTGAAGTTCCCCAGTTCAGCCCCTCGAAGTGAAGAAGGTGGAGCAGGCTACGGGCGGCGAGATGAAATCGGCGGAGCACTTGCCCGGGTCGTAGAACGAAGTTGGAATGTGGTATGGGATGAAATGCGTGTTGGCGCGGTGGTCAATGGTCTCGAACGTGAGGAGCTGACCGAGTACCCGGCATTCGCCGTGCGCGAAGCTATCGTTAACGCCATTTGTCACCGGGATTATCGAATAAAAGGGCGACGGATCGAAATCCGCATGTACAGTGATCGCCTGGAAGTGATCAGTCCGGGTAGTCTTCCCGCCTACATTACCCTCGACAATATCGTAGAAGAGCATTTCTCGCGTAGCCCGCGACTGGTCAATGGGCTTTTCCAATGGGGTTACATTGAGGAGCTCGGACTGGGCATTGACCGGATGATCGAAGAAATGGTCCAGGCCGGCCACCCGCCGCCCGCCTTTAAGGCCACCCCTCATTCATTCACCGTGACCCTGTCTAACGCGCGAGAGAGGGCGGCCGTTCCGCGCTGGACGCGGAGCATGAACGAGCGCCAGGGCAAGGCGATAGCTTACGTGACCGAGCATGGCAGCATAACCAATAGAGAGTATCGGGCCCTGTGTCCTGGAGTCACCAGCGAAACGCTAAGACTCGATCTGGTCGATCTGGTGGAGCGAGGGCTGCTGTTGAAGATAGGCTCGAAGAGGGGAACTCATTACATTCTGAAGTGAACTACAGGCCATGCCGTCAATATCCCAAATATATCCCAGATTCACACTTGGGATATTCTTGCCGCCGGCCGGAACTTCTTCGTAGTCAACGCGCGATATGAGATTCGGCACCCCTCTGGCCCTATTGTTGTTGCTATTCATTCCATACTTGATCTGGCTTGGCCGGCCGCGGCACAATGCCGCCGGCCGTGATTGGTTGGCTCTCACCCTGCGCCTGGCTATCATTGTCTTGCTCACGTTGGGCCTGGCCGGGACGCGCCTGGTTCGCGCGGCCGATGAACTCGCGCTGGTCTTCCTCGTGGATGGGTCCGATTCTGTCGGGCAAGAGCAAGCGGAGCAGGCGGAGGCGTTTG
>CP070688.1:2547435-2551231 GCA_020353135.1 Chloroflexota bacterium | reverse complement strand
GATGCTATGATGGTACGTGCCCGGGGCCCGCCGCAGCAACTCCTGCAACAGCGGATGATCCAGGCGCGACAATTCCTGCAGTTGCAGCGGCGTCACGATCCTGAAGATAGTGCCGATGATGAAGACTCCGGCCAGGCTCAATCCCGACGACAGCACGGCCCCGTTAATCACCGCCGCGCCCAGCGAAGTCAATAACTCCGTGGCCGAGACGCCGGCCGGCAACTGGAATATGACGATAGCCGCTGCGTAACCCACGGTGGCCACCAATCCGGCTCGGAACAAGGCGTTGATGCGTTGAGCATCTCTCAACGTTAGCACGGCCAGGATTCCCCCGGCCGCCGCATAGACAGTCATTTCCAGCGAATTCTGGGCGATATATCCGACCAGGAATGCCTGAACCACGGTCACGATGATGGACAGCCTGACGGAGTAAATGACGGCCACGATAATTGACAGCGCCGCGGCCGGATAAAGATAGGCGAACTCACTGCGGGTGCTGACCAGCAATTTGGCCGCCAGCAGGAACAAGGCCATCAGCACGGCCAAAATCGTCAGGCTGCGAGCTGTGTCTTTGCGCTTACTGAAATAGAGCCCCCAATAAATCGTGATAACTGTGATCGACAGCAAAGCCGCCATCAGGGCGCTGACCACCCGCCGCCAATCCAGGCTTTGCTCTAGCAGGCCCAATTCCTCGAGCATCTCGACGTCGACGTCGCCCACGACATCGCCTACTCGTAAGACTCGTTGCCCCTCGGTAACGATCTGGCTGATGGGCTCGACTTCGCCAATCGCTTCCTGTCTCATTTCCTCGGTCGCCTCGGCGTCGAAGAATATGTTGGGCACGATGAACTGGGGCGCCAGAGAAGTCACGACTCGCTCCTGGGCCTGCGTCAAATCGAAGGCCGCACCCTGGGCTGCTTTGCGCCGAGCCTCACTCTCGCTGAACTGGCCTTCAAGGACGCCTTGACGCATGGTGTCTTCGACGATCTGCAGGATATTCTCGAGGACGCTAGCATACTCGGCCGAGCTCAAGGACAATATATCTTCGGCCACTTGTTGCTCGACAGTGATCCCCTCAATCGCCTCCAGATAGCCGGTCTTTGTCTCCGGATCGGCCAGCGGATCGGCTCTAACCACGTCCATAAAACTGAATGCCGAGTTAACCTGATTCTTCTGCGCCCTGGCGATGCTGAGATCCAGCAGTGTATATTGATCGGCCACGGCCGCCGCGGCCTGCTGCTGAGCGTTTTGCGTTAATACGTCGCTCACATAGGTGATTGACGTCGGGGCGATGACATCTTCGGGCGATGGCTCTCCCGGCGTTGCCCTGACCTGCGGCCGGGTGACGAAGTCCAGGGCCAAGATCAATGTCACCAGCAGCGTCAAGACGACGACAAAGATCCACAATAAGGATTGACGGGCCAGGATCTGAATGCGCTGGTCCGAATCAGCCTGGGCTTCGCTTTGAGAGTTCATTTGTCAAACAGGATCGTTATCGAACACTGCAGATATCGTACAGGACCGCTATCGACCACAGTCACCATCGACCATAGCCGGCGTCGAACAGGATCCACTAGGACTGGAGCAACTCGCGCACTATCTGGCTGGTTAACTTCCCGTCAGCCTGGCCCTGAAGGCGAGGCATCAGTTGGCCCATCACGCGCCCCATGTCCTGCATTCCGCTGGCGCCTTGTTCGTCTATGACCTGAGTCGCGACAGCTCTAATCTCGTCTTGGCTCAGCATTTGCGGCAAATACGCCTCGATGATAGCCAGTTCCGCTTCTTCTTGGGCGACCAGATCGGTTCGCCCGGCTCTTTCCGCGTCGGCGATGCTCTCCTTGCGTTGCTTCGCCTGCTTGGCCACTACTTTCTGGACCGCCTCATCGTCCAGCTCTACTTGATCGTCCTTCTCCACCTGTTTGATGGCCGCCAATAGCATGCGCAGCGTGTCGCGCCTCGTCACGTCACCCTCGCGCATGGCCGTTTTGACGTCGGCCTCCAACTCTTCCTTCAAGCTCATATCGTTACTTCCCATGAGTTTCAGAAGTTGATTGTAGCATTGGCCGTCAACCCATGTCAACTCGAGGGGCTTCGTTCTTAAGTGGCGCTTCACCGGTGGCCCAGGACTGAATACAAGTTCAGATCTCCTTCGCGGCCGTCGGATCGATAGGTATCCAGCAGCAACAGGCCGGCCTGCTTGGCAAGCGAGACCATCTCGTCTTCATCTACGTAGCACACGTATCTCAGACCTTTGCCACCTTTGCGCCAGGTCATCAGATAGTCATTTGGCCCCACCGTTTCTGGGCTGAGGCCGACAGCCGACCAATCGATTAGCTTCTTCCTTTGCCGCTCGCTACCGAGAAACTGCCAGGTAGAGATGATCAGTCGTCCCTGGGCCGCCAGGTGCGCGCCCATTTGTGAGAGCAACCTAACCCGCACGTCCCGACCGGGGATGTGCTGCAAAACAGCCAGGCAGGCCACGCCGTCGTAGACGCCCAGCCCCTCCAGCGCATCCGGGCGGCCTAGGTCGCGTTGCCAGAATCGCCCGTCAACAAGTCGATGGGCGATGGCGATTAACTCTGGGCTGCCGTCCAGGCCTTCGTAGGCCTTCACCCGTCCGCGCGCCAACAAGAACCGTCCCAGTCGACCCTCGCCGCAACCCACATCTAGAAGATTGTTGCATGGTTCGGGCAGGTATTCGAGCAGTCTGTGAAAGCCAGGCTGCGGTTCGCTTCTTGATTGGGCAAAAGAATCCGCGAATTCCCGGTAGAAAGTCCGATTCAAAGCGAAGAGTTGCCGCCGTACGCTTTCTTCCATAGGTAGGATCAATGGCCGAAGTCGGCCAACGTGCCGCTGACGGACTCCACGTAACCCCCGCCGAAGAGCCGCACATGCACGAGCAACGGATATAGATTGTAGATCTCCCGACGTTCGCTCATGAATCCGGGCCTGATCGGCCGGATTTCCTGGTAGTGGCTGAAGAAGCTATCGTCGAAAGTTCCGAACAAGGTCGTGAAAGCCAGTTCGATCTCGGGGTCTGCATAGTAGATCGCCGGATCGAGGAAGCCTGTGATCCGATCATCCGTCGCCAGAACATTGCCGCCCCAGGCGTCACCGTGAATGAGCGCCGGTCCATCGGGTTCGCTCAGCCAGCGCTCCAACCGGCCGGCAAATGTCTCAAGGCGGCCGAAAACCTGCGCCGGTAAGCGTCCGGCGTCCAGCGCCTGTCTGCCCATGTACAGAAGCCTCTGTTCGCGAAAGAAGGCCAGCCACGACTGAGTCCAGGGGTTCGGCTGATGAAGACCTCCGATGAGCGTTGGGCCGTCAAATCCGTAGGCGCCGGCCGTGATCCCATGTAGCTCGGCCAGCAATTCGGCCGCATGGCGCTGGGACCTAGCCGTGAAACGGTTGGCGCCGGGAAGAAACTCGAGCAGAAGGATATCGTCGTCGCTTAGCAGAACAGCCGGCACAGGCAGGCTGCTTCTCTCGGCCAGATAGTGCAGCATCTGGCCCTCGACGGCCAACTGTCCGCCTGGCTCTCGATCTTGTTTGGCCACGACTCGCGAACCATCGCTCAGCTCCACCAGGTGGACCTGGGCTACACTACCCCCGCTGAGCGGCCGGATTCCTCTCACATCAAAACCCAGCTCGGCCTCAATTCGGGCCCGCAGCCCACGATACTCCTTCCCCATCACGGCGCGCGAACGGCCAGATTGTCGAAGGCTACAGAGGTGCGCTGATTGCCGTAAGCGCCGGCATCCAGGGCCAGCTGCCCGGCCGGATAGCGCGCGTCCTG
>CP070688.1:2543311-2547335 GCA_020353135.1 Chloroflexota bacterium | reverse complement strand
GAGTCAGGGCCGCCAGCCAATACCGGCCGTCCTGGATCAGGCTGCCAGCCCGGTCTAGCTTGCCGTCAAGCGAATTGGCTTGCCGCTGGCTAAACACGCCGGCCGCCCGGGCATCAGCCACCGCGAACTTCAGACGGTCTATCGTGCTCGATGGTTCATCACAGACGATCTGCATGTTGGACGGACCTGACGGTTCCTCGGCGGCGCTAAAACGCGAATGCGGTTCCTGTCTTTCTCCTGTTCTGTACAAGGGTTTGACCTGGTCGACCGCATCTTCGCGCCGCCCCAAAAAAGCTACGGCGACCATTGACCGTAGCTTACGCGAAAGGTGTCCGCAAAATGTCCGCAAAGCCTGCTTTCGCCTGCGGATTGTCTATTCTGCTGCTAGATTAGATAGGTGTCGCGTTACTTCGGCCGCCTTGTCTTCATGGCCGCCCGCCAGAAATAAACGCTTGCTCTCGGCCAGGCATGAGGCCGCATCATGCTGGCCCGAGCCAACAGGGACGGGAGCCGCCGTTTTCTCGGCTATCCTGCCCATTACCTGCCAGGCCTCCCCTTCGACGTCGAACTGTTCAGTTTTCCGGGCCAAACTCAGCGCCTCGATGGCGGCCGCTATGGCATCAGCCCATTTTTCTTGAAACAAATACGCCTCGGCCAGGCGAATGCAAAGCATTGCGTCCTGTTGTGGTCTTGTTTCCCGGGCGACGCTCATGGCCCCCAAGAACGCCTGTTCGGCGTCATGGAATTGCCCCAGTTTGATTTGGGAATAGCCCAGATTGCCATAGAACTCAACCAGCCAATCTCTTTCGCCTATCTGGTTAGCCATGGTGACGGCCTGCTGATAGTAGTCGTGAGCTTTGGCGTACTCTCTCTGCAGGCGCGCCGTTTCGCCCAGATTGTTCAGCACTCCCGCGACGCGACGCTGGTCGCCTACTTCTTGAAACAGTTGCAAAGCTAACTGCTGGTGTTCCTCAGACGCCTCGTACTGACCCAGATACTTGTATATCGCTCCCAACGTATTTTGACTGAGGGCCATGATATCGCGCCGATTCGACAAGGCGCTTTGTTTTAGCGCTTCCTGGGCAATAGGCAGCGCTTCTTCCAATCTCTCCAGCCGGAACAGCGCCCAGGCTTTGGCGAAAAGGGCATATGCGTGGGTGGCATCCAGCCCACTCTCGGCCGCAATCGTTTCGGCTTGGGCCGCGCTTTCCAGAGAAGCTGAGAACTTGCCCAGGCTATCTTGTACCGCTCCCAGGCGCAGCCAGGCCTGGCTTAGCATTTCTGGGTCGCCAAGCTTTGCCGCGGTCAGGCGCATGGATTGGTAGGCTTGCTCGGCTCTGTCATAATACGCCAATCGCCGCAATACCTGGCCGAGCCCTTCGCTAATCTGAACCTGCAGCGTCAGCGCCTCAACCGAGGCCTCTTCTGAGCTCCCTATTGAGGCCTCGGATTCAATAATTGAGCCCTCGGATTCAATAATTGAGCCCTCGGATTCAATAAGGGTCAGCACTTTTTCATAGTATTGAACTGCTTCATGGTTGGCATACACGCGTTGGGCGTAATTTGCAGCGCGTTGGTAATAGCGGATAGCCAACGTGAACTGGCCGGCTTCATCGTAATGGGCGGCTATTTGCGCGGCAGCCGGCTCCAGATCTTGTCTGAATACAGTCGCCAATGCGTCGCCGGCCCGCCGGTTCAGCAATCGTCTCCGCCACGGGGTCAGATCCTGAAATACGGTCATTTTCACCAGGTCGTGCTGAAATGAAAAGCCGTTCCCTTCAGTCACAAGTAGTTGATGGCCCACCAGTTCATCTAGTCCGTCGGCGGCTTCCAGGTCCGAGCGCCCAGTAGTTGTCTGAATGACGTCAAAGGTGAGATTGGTCGCCAGAACGGCCGCTGCATCCAGCAGTTGCCGCGCTAGCGGGCCGAGCCGCCCGACACGCCGCTGCACTGTTTCCAGGACAGACGCCGGCACGGGCAGCGACTCCGGCGGACTCTCGAGTAACTCTTGCTCCCACAAATCCCGGACCGTCTCCAGTAAGAAGAACAGGTTGCCGCCGGTCATCCGGTGTACCCGATCGGCCAGGTCTGGAGGCGCACTATCCGCGCTTACCCGATCGATGATTTGTGCGACGCCTTCTACGGAGAGCGGTCCCAACCTCACATCCGTCACCCTGGCCGAACGCTGGGCCGTCCGCAGGAGCGCCTCCAGGGGCTCTGCTTCGTCGCTCCGGTAGGTGGCCAGCAAAGTGATGCCGCTGGCAGATAGGCGAGGCGCGATGAATTGAAGCCAGCTCAAGGTTGTCTCGTCCGCCCAATGCAGGTCATCCAGGCAGAGCAGTAACGGCCGTCGCCCGGTCAGACCCAGCATGACCTGGGCCAGGGCCTCAAACAGGCGTGTCTGTAATTGCGGCCGGGTCGCCTCGATTGGCTCCGGCAGCTGGGGAACCTGGTCCTTCAGTTCCGGTAAAAGGCGAGCCGCCTCCGCCAGCCAGACGGGCTGCACGCCCTCGCCGAAATCTGGATAGGCCAGGCCCATGCGCAAGGCCTCGACCAATGGTTGGTAGGGCAGCGACAGGGTTGCCTGGCGGCAATACCCGAGCAGGATCGTGGCCTCTTGGTCCGTAGCTATCGCCTGCATCAGCCGGGATTTGCCGATGCCTGGTTCGCCGCTGATGAAGATAACGCCTCCCCCGTCCATTCTTCCCAAGGCGGCTTCCAGCCGGCTTTTCTCTTTCTCGCGCCCTATAAGAGGCAGATCCAGGCTGGGCAAGGTGCGCCACTGGGGGCGAGACAACCTTGCCGGAGCCGGTTGCTCCTGGCCTACTTCGCCGCGCTGTATTGCTTCATAAACGGCGCGCGTTTCGGCCAATGGCTCGACGCCCAATTCTCGCTCCAACACGAGCACACAGGCGTCAAATTGACGCATCGCCGCCTCACGCTCGTCGATGCTGGCGTAAAGGGTGATGAGCTGGCGATGGATCGTCTCGGCTAGATCATCGGTGGCCAGGTACTGATTCGCGTAGTCGATGGCGGCAGTTGGCTGGCCACCTTCCATCTTCGAGCTCACCAATCTCGTCAGCATGCGCAAATACTCTCGCTCGACGCGCTGCTGCATCGCCGTCTGCCACGAATCGAAATCGGGACTTTCGGAAAGGGCAACGCCGTCGAGAAAAGGCCCGCCTACCAACGATACCGCCTCTTCCCATGCCCTCCCGTCTTCTTGAGCGGCAAACCGGAAGAACGCGAACGCATCACTGGTAGCCAGTTGGGGGCTCAGGGCGACGGCTGACGAGTCGGTCAGCAGCAAGTCGGGATGAGGCAGCGCCTTCCGCAGGGAAGAGATGAGGCGGGTCAGGTTGCGCCGGGCGGCCGCCTCAGGTCTGGTTGGCCAGAATAGCAGGAGGAGCTGATCGCGAGAGACTGCTTCCATCTCCGCTGCCAGCCGGAAGAGAAGCAAGCGCGTTTGCAGGCGGGACACCTTATGAGGCCGTGATTGCCACGTTATATCCGGCGCCCCCAGAAGCTGAATGTACAGGGGTACACCCACGAATCGCCGCCTCAGATTGTCACGTCACGCGTCAAGATCAGCCAAGGGCCTAATAGCAATCCAGCTTATTCTATTGCATTTTGTCGCTTTGTCATCATTTTGCATTGGGTAGCCCAATCGCTTTTAGCTCCCAACTCACAACTACTCTTCCCAATCGATTGGTCCGTGTTCAAACCGCTGGCCCAGCCGCGGCAGGACGACCTCCTTCCAGGCCCTTTCGAAGTATTCGAAGGCTTCATCCCACTGGCCGCCCTCGCCCCAACCATCATGACGCAGCGTGACCTGGGTCGACCCCTCTCCGGCCTCATAGAACCGCAAAATCACGTGCGTCCGCTGGCCCCGGACCTCGGGCAAAGTCGGCGGCGCGTTCCAGGTGAAGGAAAACATCTTCTTCGGCTGAACGGCCAGCACCCGCAGACCCTCCCCGCCCCGCTGGCCGGCCGGCGCGTCCAGGTTGAAGTAAATCTCATACGG
>CP070688.1:2540669-2543211 GCA_020353135.1 Chloroflexota bacterium | reverse complement strand
TGGCTGAAATCCGCGAGATAGATGGCCCCCTCGACCTGGGCCAGGCCTCGATCGCCTTGTATGAAAGCGTTGGCCATACCCGTTATCTTCAGGTGATCCTCAACCGCTACGCCCAGAACGGGCAAGAACGTCCCTAAAGCCCAATCACAATGATCGATATGGTTGACCGGGCCATCGGTTTTGCTGCTCGCGCCCACCAACGCCAGCGGCGCAAGGTTGGCGATGTGCCTTACATCGCCCATCCGGTAGCCGTGGCAATGCTCCTGTCGCGCATGGGCTGTGACGAGACGGTCGTCGCCGCCGGGCTGCTGCACGACACGGTGGAGGATACGTCGGTCACCATCGAAGAGATCCGCCGCGAGTTTGGCGATGTAGTAGGCGACATCGTGGCCGGCTGCACCGAGCCGCCCAAGAAAGGAAATGGCTGGGAAGCGCGCAAACTGCACATGATTGAATCATTGCGTGACGCCCCTCTAGCCGTCAAACTGGTCTCGGCCGCCGACAAGTATCACAATCTAAGCCATACGCGTTACAACGAGCGATTGCGCGGCCCGGCCGTTTGGAAGAAGTTCGGCCGCGGCAAGGAAGAGCAGGCCTGGTACTATCGCGCCGTCCTGGCCAGTCTGCTGGCCAACACGCCAGAAGCCCAAAGCTACCCGATATTCGCTATGCTGTCCGGCATCGTCGACGAGCTATTCGACGGCGTCGCCCCCCGTTCGCCCCGCTAGTCCGCGGGAGCCGAGCTCGGTCCGTTTTTCAATGGTTTTCGGGCGATCAGCTCGGCATCCTCGGCCCCTTCGTGCTCGTGTAGTATATGCCAGTCAGAAAAGGCGACCGCCAACTCGCCCGGCCGCAATAAATAGGCCTCGGTAGCTGATGGATGTCGGTCCAGCGCGCCCAGGTGGCGCGTGCTGTAAAAGACCAGGCCGCCGGATCGTACTCCTTCCCGAATAGGCCCGAACAGCCTGCGGTCGAGGAAGCGAAACACGCAGATCAGGTCATAAGAGTTAGGCGGTGGCAACCACGCGTCCAAGTCAACGATCTGGAAGCTCACCCGGTGTGTCAACTCCTGGGCGGCCGCTTCCGATTGGGCAAATTGCAGGGCAACCGGGCTGATGTCAACGCCCAGAACCCGGTAACCTTGCCGGCCGAGCCAGATCGCATTTTGACCCCGGCCACAAGCCAAATCCAACGCCTCGCCGCCAGTCAAGTATCCGGCATTTTCGATCAGCAACGGGTGGGGCAAGTAAGTGTCGTCGCCGGCCGAAGCCCATTTATTGTTCCAACGATCTCTATCTTGCTGGCTCATGGCCGGCTCCCGGTTGCCTGCGGCGCTGGACGGAAAGGCCTGTCTCAATCATCGCCGGCGGATAAGTCGATTTCATCCCGGTGACCAAAACCAAGGCTATTGTCGACGAAGTACAACCGTTTTGGACAAAGACGGTACCAGTTGATCTCGGCCAGCTGCGCGTGAATGGCCTGGTCGGCCGCCTGGAGGAAAGGATACTTCTGCTCATACAATTTGATGGCCCAAGCCCGCTCTTGGCCGGCCAGCTGTTCCACATCGCCTTCCAGCTGAATGCCTTGGATGGCTGGCCAGTCGGTATAGTTCTCCTGAATCGTGGCTGCCGCCCGCGGAGTCAGGCTAAGATCTTGGCCATGCCGCGTATGGTCGGCCGAGAGGAAATACAGATCAAATCCATCGTTGGCATAAAAGACCGCCGCCGCCCATACACCCTGGGCACCAAAAGTGGCCAAGGTCATTACCGTATGCCTCTCTAAATAGACCAGCACTTGGCGGCGCCGTTCGGCGCTATTGATTCCGGCCACGGCCGGCTTCGCCTCCCCCTTGCCAGCGGCTAAACAGGTCTTCCGTTAATTCAATATCCAACAGATCCAAGACCCGGTTGACCGTTTGGTTCACAATATCGCCTATGCTCTCGGGTCGATGATAAAAGGCCGGCATCGGCGGCGCCAGCACGGCGCCCATTTCGACCACCTGGGTCATGAGTCGCAAATGGCCCAGGTGCAAGGGTGTTTCCCGGGGAACAATCACCAGCCGGCGGCGATCTTTTAGAACCACGTCGGCCGCCCGTAGCAATAAGTTATCGCTAAACGAATGGGCGATGCCGGCCAATGTCTTCATGGTGCAAGGAATGACAACCATGCCGTCGGTCTTGAATGACCCCGAAGATATGGCTGCGGCGATATCGTTGAAACGATACGTCATGTCGGCCAAGGCCAGGACCCGTTCCGGACTGTAGTCTGTTTCCAGACCGATCGTCTGCGCCCCGGCCGTACTCAGGACCAGGTGGCTTTCCACCTCCGGCACATCTTTCAATACCTCCAGTAACCGGACGCCATAGATGACGCCGCTAGCGCCACTGATGCCCACAATAATCTTTCGCATCACCCACCGTCACTCTGAATAGCCGCCCAGGCCAGAACCGGCTGAGCCAGCAGGCGGCATCGACCAAAGCACGTTATAATCTCGACCGGATTGTAAGGTATGCACTCCTAAATCCCAAATAGCTGCACCCGT
>CP070688.1:2535868-2540569 GCA_020353135.1 Chloroflexota bacterium | reverse complement strand
CTGGAACATGTGCCCGCCCACGGGCGGGGGCGTGTGCCGCGCATTCCATTCGGCCGGGGAATAAGGAAGAGAGATGACGAAGCGGCGGCTGAGGGCGCGGCCGGCGACTAAGAAGACAGAGATATTGGTTTCATTAAGCGCCATAATCGCTCTGGGGACATTTCATCGCCCTTTTAAGCGTTAAAGGCTACAATCCGTGTTTACCCTTGCATGCATTCAGCGGACTCTTGGGATCCAAGCATCGCATCAACGGCCGTACGTTAAACACTAAAGGCATATCATGTCTCAGGTCTTACTTCTTGGGATGTGCTGCTTTCGCACAGCGTTGCAGAGCTAGAGCAAACACGCAGATATCATGACCGCTAAGGAATATCCTGCATAGCATGTTCAAGAACCTCAGAATCCGGACCAAAATGCTCATCGCCTTTATCGCCGTGGCCGTGCTGGCCATCGGCGTGAGCGGATTCATCGGCTTCACCACCGCACAAAATGCTCTGCAAGAAGAATCGTTTAACAAACTAACGGCCGTGCGCGAAATGAAGGCCAACCAGATTGAAGATTATTTCCAGCAGATAGACGGCCAGGTTCGCACTCTGTCGGAAGATCGAATGACCGTTGAGGCGATTCGAGCATTTGACGAGGGCTATCGAGAAATCGACGCAGATCTGGCTGGATCACAGGATACGACAAGCGAATCTGATAGTGGGCTTCGACAATACTATTCGCAGGAATTCTTGACAAGGCTTATGCCGAATCTGCCTGACGGGGCGGGTGTGCCCGAATTTTGGCCAGAAGAGGCTAAGACGCGAATTTTGCAGGACCTGTATATCTCTTCGAACCCTTTCGAAGTAGGTTCCAAACATTTCTTGGCCAATCCTGGCGACGGCAGCCGTTACAGCGAGACTCACGAGCTATATCATCCCATCATCCGCAACTTCCTGGAGACTTTTGGTTACTACGATATCTTCCTGGCCAATATGGAGGGCGATCTCGTCTATACGGTCTTCAAAGAAGTCGACTATGGCACGTCGCTGCTGGACGGGCCTTACAGCGAGACGAACTTCGCCGAAGCCTTCAGGGCGGCAATGGATGCGGGCAAAGGCGAATTCGTCTACCTGGTTGATTTTGAGCCTTACGCACCATCCTATAATGCCCCGGCGGCCTTCATCGCCTCGCCGATCTTTGACGGCGACGAGAAAATCGGCGTCCTGCTGTTTCAGATGCCCGTCGATCGCATCAACGACATCATGACTAACCGGCAGGCTTGGGCCGATGTTGGCCTGGGTGACTCGGGCGAAACCTACCTGGTTGGCGAGGATTTCACCCTGCGTAACCAGTCCCGCTTTTTGATTGAAGATAGCGAGAATTACTTCGACGTTCTAGAATCGAGCGGCACGCCTTCAAACACTATCGAGCAGATACGCAATCTAAACAGCTCCATTGGTCTGCAAGAGGTGATGACCGCTGGCACCCTGGCTGCCCAAGCGGGTGAAACGGGCGAGACTACATTTCCTGATTATCGCGGTATACCCGTCCTGTCATCTTATAAGCCGCTTGAAATACCGGGCGTGAACTGGGTCATCATGAGTGAAATTGACGAAGCTGAGGCCTTCGCGCCCGCCCAGACGCTGGGCCGGACATTGCTCGTCGCTTCGATCGTTTTGCTGGCAGCGATCGTCATCCTGGCTATTTTCTTTTCCAGATCGATCACCCGGCCTCTGGAGGCGCTTACCGGAAGCGCCGGCGAATTGGCAGATGGCAATCTGGACGTCGCGATCAATACGGACAATAAAGATGAAATTGGCGATTTGTCCAGGAGCTTTGATTCGATGCGCCAGTCGATCAAGCGCTTCATTCGCCGGCAAAATGAAGCTATCGACGCCTTGTCGACGCCGCTGATACCGTTAAGAGACGAGATTGTCGTCATGCCCCTCGTTGGCGAGCTTGACGAGCGCCGACTGGGCAATGCCAGCGACCTGCTTACCGAGGGGCTATATGCCTCTTCGGCAAGGGTGGCCATCCTGGACCTTACCGGGGTGCCGCGCCTAAGCGAGGCTGAGGCAGTGAGCCTGGTGCGCGTGGCCAGAAAGGCGAACTTGCTCGGCGCGAAAGTCGTGATTACCGGGCTCCAGCCGCACGTGGCCGCAGAGCTGACAGAACTTAATCTGCATCTTGAGGGAATAAGCACCGAACGGTCCCTGCAGAATGGCGTAACTTTCGCCATGAACTATCTGAAGAATAACTGAGATTGGCGGAAGTAATCGTGAGCGAAAAAGCGAGTTTGCCGCCGAAAGCAGTTGGAGAGACGCCATTATATGATTGAGGAAAGGAGAGGTTCCAGTATGGATCCAAGTGCATTGCTTGAGCTTTATCATATCGGGCAAGAGGATCTCGACGCGGTACGAAATTTCGGCGGAGCAGTTGCCGATGGGATTTCGGATCATGTGCGGGAATTCTATGACTGGCTCAAAACACAGCCGGAATATGACGAGTATTTCTCCGATGACCAGGTCCAGAAGCGAGTCGAAGGTTTGGTGATCAATTATTGGAAGCAATTCTTCCGGGCCGAAATTGACGAAGAGTATATGAGCAGCCGGCAGCGTGTCGGGACGACGCATGCCCGGATCGGTCTGCCGCTCAGCACCTATTTTGCGGCCATGAACGTCTTCCTGGCTTTATTTGTCGAAGCTGATGAAGCGAATAGATCCGGGGCAGACGGCTCTTCCAAGACGGTGAAGGCCCTGATGAAGCAGGTACATATGGACACGGCCGTGGTCGTCGAGACCTACTCGCAGTACATCAACGAGACTATTTCCTTGCAAAGCAAGTCGCTCATGGAAATGTCGACGCCGGTCACCCAGATCTGGAACGGCATTCTGCTGTTGCCGATCGTGGGCATCGTCGACTCCAAGCGGGCCCAGGATATCATGAACGCGGCCCTGGCTCAGATCGCCGAAACTCAAGCCAGGGTGTTCATCATGGATATCAGCGGCGTCGCCGTGGTCGACACGGCCGTGGCCAACCATTTGATCAAGATCACCAAGGCCACCCGATTGATGGGCTGTTCTTGTACCATTTCAGGCGTATCCCCGGCGATCGCCCAGACAATCGTCGAATTGGGAATCGAGGTTGGCACGGTAAAAACCACGGCCACCATGAAAGACGCTTTGTCCGACGCATTCAGTCGCCTGGGACTGGAGATCAACCTTGTCGCTTAATAACCTGGGCGCGGAAAGCTCTGCTCGAATTCCTCTGCAACTCTCGCGTAACTGCATCGTGGCTTCGATCCAGGTCGATTTGACCTATGACGTGCTGCGCCGCTTCCGGGCGGATCTGCTCGAATATTTGCAGCAAACGGGCGCTCAGGCTGTCATTCTCGACCTGTCCGGTCTTGAGATCCTTGACCTGGAGGAGTTTGAGGCGCTCAGGCAGACGATGTCGATGGTTTCTCTGATGGGCGCGAAATCGATTGTAGCCGGCATGCGGCCGGGCGTCGTATCTTCGCTGATCGCACTCAACGCCGATGTCGACGGCATCCTGGCCGCCTTTAACTTGGACGACGCCTTTAGCCAGATTGAAGCTCAGAATTAAGAGGTCCACTGCGGAATCAGTTGATGACATCAGCCACAAGACGCGTCGCAATTATCGAGGAATCGGACGTCACCCGTGCTCTGTTGGAAGCGCGCATGGCGGCTAAGTCACTGGGCTTCGGCGAAGTCGACATACAGATGATCGCCACGGCTGTGTCCGAGCTGGCCCGCAACATCGTCAAGTACGCGGACAGAGGCGAAATCATCATCGGTCAAATCGAGAACGGTTTGCGGGTGGGTATTGAAGTCGTCGCTCGCGACAAGGGTCCTGGTATCGCCGATATCGAGCAGGCGGTGACCGACAACTACAGTTCCAGCGGCACATTGGGCCTTGGCCTGCCCGGGGTTAAACGGATGATGGATGATTTTGAGATTCGTTCTACCGAGGGCCAGGGAACCACGGTAAAGATTACGAAGTGGCGCCACTGAGCAAGCCACTCTGACTATGATGATATCACGGCGTAATCATGCAAGATGAATTCTATGGTACCGCAAATGAACTAGAGTACGCTGCGGTTGCCCGGCCATGTTTTGGAGAACTTGTTAGCGGGGACGCCGCCATCGTTCAATCTCGTAATGGCACACTATTCTTAGCCATGGTCGACGTCTTGGGCCATGGCCCTAAAGCCTACGAGCTAGCCGTGCAGATTCGGGCGCTCTTAGAAGCTGAATGGCAAGACGACGTGACGGGAACCTTGTTGCGCCTGCATGAAGCGATCCAGGGTTCAATTGGCGCGGCCGCCGGACTCGCCACTTTGGATTTGGCCAGCGGCAAGTTGCGATACGCCGGCGTCGGCAATACCGTCATCCGTAAATTCGGCGCCAGTTCCACCCGGCTTCCCTCCGCTGATGGTATTATTGGCAACCGGATGCGCAGCCCCAGAGAATACGAACTTCAGCTCGGCCGCAGCGACGTGCTCACATTCTACAGTGACGGTATAAAAGATCGGTTCGAGCTGGCAGAGTATCCGCAGCTCATCTACGAGAGTTCACGGTCCGTCGCCAGAAAGATCGTCCGTAATTACGGCAAACAATTTGACGACGCCACCTGTCTCGTGGTCAGGTACAAACAGTAGATGATATCATTCGGTGCCATCAACATCAGCGGAAT
>CP070688.1:2531137-2535768 GCA_020353135.1 Chloroflexota bacterium | reverse complement strand
CGCCCGGCTGGAAGATGGCACGCCCGTGGCTGCACGCCAGGGTCGGTGGTTGGTCACGGCCTTCCACCCCGAGTTGTCGGACGACGACCGTTTTCACCGTTACTTCTTGAGCCTGGTTGAAGCGGACGGCACGACCGCCTAATCGGCCGGCTCCGGCCGTTTCAACGGCAGAGTGACGGTGAAGGTGGCCCCGCCTTCCTCGTTGTTCTTCGCGTCGATGCGGCCGTCGTGGTGCGCCACGATCTCGGTGGCGATGGCCAGGCCCAAACCCGTGCCTTCCTCGGCCGGTTTGCTGGTGACAAAGGGCTCGAAAATGCTGGGCAGCAACTCCTCGTCTATTCCTGTGCCGTCGTCCTCGACGACGATGAACTGGCTCTTGCCGCCAGGCGACCGGCCAGTGCTAATGCGCACGATTCCGCCGTCGGCCGGGATCGCATCCCGGGCGTTGATCAGTAAATTGATAATCACCTGAATCAACTGATATTGGTCACACAACGTTGGCTCCAGGTCATCCGCCAGTTCTTGCACAAATGAGATGTTGTAATTTCGTTCAAACTCATAGGCGACCAGAACCAGCGCCGATTCGACCACCTGGTTCAAGTCACAAGGGACGATCTCCTGGCCGTTCATGTAGGTATATTGGCGCAGGGTTCGGATCAGGCGGGCGCAGCGCCAGGCGCTGTGCTCGATCATCTGAGCGTAGTGGACCAGCTCCTCGTCACTCAGATTGCCCTCGTCCAACTGGTTCAGCAAGTTGCTGCACGTGGCGGTGATGATGTTGATCGGATTGGTGAGTTCGTGGGCGATGCCGGCGGTCAAGGTGCCGATGCCGGCCAGGCGCTGCGTGTGCAACAGGGCCTCACCGTTTTCATCTTCGATGGGTTGTCTATTGAGCGCGGTCTGTTCCACCTTATGGCTGACCTCTTAGGATTGGGCGCCTCGTGTTTCTACCCGCTATCCCGCCGACCTGAGGGGCCGGCGGTCCGAACAGGAACTGGCGGTGAGATTCCCAATATCTCATTCTATCAGGCGCGCTCGCCCAGCGAGTGCATCCGACAAACCAAGGACGAGGCCATCACAATCGCGCCGGGACCGTCCTCCACACTCCCATGAGCTTGTCGAAGCGCCTGTGGGGTCCAACAATGTTGCCGTGAGCATACGACAGCCGGCGATGAGCGTCCGTATGCGCCCCGTAAATAAGGCGTGAACGCGGCGTGAAGCGTGGTTATGGTAACTCTGGCTTGGGACCGACCACCAGCCATTGCGCACTGTTCACTCTCTACTCGCCACTAACTACGCAGGCGCGTACCGGTTCGCTGGCTGTCTCGTTACCGGCCGCATCGTAGGCGATGACGTGATAGGTGTGACAGCCGGGGCCGGGGATGGTCCATTTTTCGGTGAATGGCGGCACGGTGCTGATGGCGAAGGGCACGCCAGCCTCGTCGACGAAGAATTCGACCCGATCGACCGAGATATTGTCCTCGACCTGGGCCTGGACAATGACCCATTCGTCGTCCTCTAGGACCTGTTGCTCGGGCAACGGAAAAACAATGCCGGCCGCCGGCGGCTCATTGTCGACGGTCACCGGCACGCTTACTTCGTCGAACGTGCCATCGGAACGAACGACGGTCAGCAGTACAGTGTACAGGCCGTCCAGGTCGCCCACATCCCAAATGGCCAGCGGCTCGTTTTCTTTCCGGCCGCGCACTTCATCGGTAATTGACTGCAGATTGAGCGGGGTCAGGCCGGGGAAGTAGGACAGACGATAGTAGGCCATGTCGCCGCCCCTGGCGTTGCCGGTGATGACGGTCTCGCCGCTGATATACTGGAAAGGTTCCAACGACAGGATGGCCGCGTCGCCGCTCAGGCGGGTGTCCGTGCTGATGGTGTCATACTCAGATGGCGGCTGCTCTATCTCATTCTCCCGTACCCAATCGGCCGCTTGCTCGGGATATACCTGGTAGATCCGCGATTCGACCAATTCTGGGGGCGTGGACAAGGTCACCAGCCGGCCGGTTTCCCGGTTGATGCGAAACTCCTGGTACATATTGTCGAAGACAGTGGGCTCGGTGCCTTCGACGAAATACTCATTGACCGTCGGGCAATGAGCCGTCGGCAGCAAGCCCGAGGTGTCGCAAACGACCATCTGGCTGACGCCCGGCGGCCGCTGCCAGATCTCTATCGGTTGATCCTCGTGCACCCAGCTCATGAAGGCGTTCCAGATGGGCGCCGCGCCCTTGGAACCGGGCACGTTTTCCATGGCCGAATTGTCGGTATTGCCGACCCAGACGCCGGTCACCAGTTGGGGCGTGTAGCCGACGGTCCAAGCGTCGCGGAAGTCGTCGGTGGTGCCTGTCTTGGCCGCCGCCGGCCGGTTGTCAGGCATTTCCAGGGAGTTGGGACAGCCGAAACCCTGGCAGCGGGCGCCCCGGTCGGACAGCATATCGTTCATGAGGTAGGCCAGCTGCGGGGTCAAGATCTCCCGCCGTTGGGGCTGATTGTATTCGTAAATGATGCGGCCGTCGCTGTCTTCTACGCGCAAGATGGCCACCGGATCCAGGTTGCGGAAGCCCAATCGCTGTTCGCTTTCCGGCGCCGGCTGGCCGATCATGACGCCCATGTTGTCCATGACCGAAAAGGCGTAAGCCATGTCCAGCAGGGTTACTTCGCCGCCGCCCAGGGTGAGCGGCAAGCCGTAGCTGTTTGGTCCCTGGTCGAGGGTGGTGATGCCCAGACTGTGAGCGGTACGGATGACCTTGTCCACCCCTACCCAGCTCATGACCTGAACGGCCGGCACGTTGAAGCTGTTACCCAAGGCCTGGCGTAGGCGCATGGGGCCGTGGAACGCGCGGTCGTAATTCTGGGGCACGTAGGCTATGCCGGTGGTGACGCCCGTCGCTTCGCCTCCGCTTTCAGCGCTTGCCTGGGGGCCAAAATCGGTCTCGACGTCCAGGACCATGGTGGCCGGCGTGTAGCCCTGGCTAAGGGCGGTCAGGTAAGTGAATGGCTTGAAGCTGGATCCTGGCTGGCGCTGGCCGTCCACGGCGACGTTGAAAGAGCCGTCGATGTTCTCATCCCAGTAATCAACGCTGCCGACCATGGCTTTGATCTCAGCCGTTTCCGGATCCAGGGCGACCACGGCCGCGTTGTTGACTTGATGATCGACGCCCTGGTCAGCCTGGCGCAAAGGCGCCAGGTATTCCAGGGCCGGGCATTGGGCAGCTTCGTCGGCCGGCAGCCCATCGCCGGTATCACCCGACAGGCGCGCTACCTGGGCCCGGGCCAGGCATTCGGCCTGGCGCTGCATGGTCAGATCGAGGCTGGTGTAAACGCGCAGCCCGCCGCGCAGGACTTGTTCTGGGCCGAACATCAACTCCAATTGTTTGCGCACGTATTGGGAGAAGTGCGGGGCGATGATGTCGAAACGCTGTTCGATGCCCGGCGAGACGTCCAGGCGCTCGGTCTTGGCGGCCAGCATCTGCTCGCGGCTGATCATGCCCTGGCGCAGCATGGACTCCAGCACCAGCTCCTGGCGAATCGCGGCCACTTCGGGGTTATCGACAGGATTGAGGGCCGGCGATTGGGGAATGGCGGCCAGCATCGCCGCTTCGGCCAGGTTTAGCTGAGAGGCGGGCTTGTCGAAATAAACCCGGGCGGCGGCCTCGACGCCATAGGCCAGGTTGCCGTAGAAGTTGGTGTTCAGGTACCATTCCAGGATCTGCTCCTTGGTGTAGACTTGGGCGATGCGCTGGGCCAGCAGCAACTCCTCGGCCTTGCGACGATAGTCGTCGTAGGAGATTTGTGCGCCCACGGCCCGCCGCTCCTCTTCGATCAACGTGTTCTTGACCAGCTGCTGGGTGATGGACGATCCGCCCTGGATCTCGCCGCCCAGGACGACGTACTCATAGAAGGCCCGGCCGATGCCTTGCAAGTCGAAGCCGGGATTGTCCCAGAAGGTCTTGTCCTCGATGGCCACGGTAGCCTCGATCATGGCTCGCGGCATCTGGTCCAGGGTCAGCCACTGGCGGTCGCCGCCCAGGGGATCGATGACCTCGTAGATGGGCACCAGTTCGCGGTACCCGTCGCCGTCGGGATCGCCGCCCCAGGCAAAGATCTTGGTCGTCTCGAAGGTGGCGTCGACATCCTGGCCCAGGCGCTCGATCTCGCTGAAGTCGGGCAACTGACGATTAAAGGAGTCGAAGGCGGCGCTGATGGACAGGACGCCGACGAATAGCAGGAAGGCGAAGCCGGCCATGGCGACCAATATGAAGATGGCCAGGCCTTTCAACACGGTACGGCCGGTGTTGCCCTGGTCTTGTTGGCGGCGCATCCGCCGCCGTATGACGCGCGTTGTCCTCGGCATGGCGACGTCATTGTCCCAACATCAGGGCCGCGCGGCAACAGCGCGCATCTTTCCTTAATCCGATTCAGAGCCAGGCCTGGGCGCCTGCGTCGGGCCGGCAGCAGCGGACCGGTGATTCTCTGCCGTTGATCGACCAGAGAGGTATGGCGGATCCTAAGCGATCCAAAAAGTCGACCCGCCGAACTCTCTCAGTTCGGCGGGTCGACTTTTTGGATCGCTTAGGATCCGCCATACCTCTCTGGTCGATCAACGGCAGAGAATCACCGGT
>CP070688.1:2526978-2531037 GCA_020353135.1 Chloroflexota bacterium | reverse complement strand
GGCAGCTGATGGCTGATGGCTGAAGGCCGTTCACTGCCGAACCACGAAATCCTTGATCGACAGGGTGCCGAAGGGGGCGATGGGGTATTTATTGATGCGCGGCTGGAGCAGGAGGTTGTGTCGCGAGTAGAAGAGGGGCACGACTGGATTTTGGGCGGCGAGGATGGCTTCGGCCTGGCGATACATGGCCAGTCGCTCGTTTTCGCCGGCGACGCGCCGGGCCTGATCGACCAGCCGCTCGTATTGTTCGTGGTGCCAGCCGGAGACGTAACGCCAGCCGCAAACGCGCATGAAGGTGTCGGGATCCGGATAGTCGGCGGCCCAGCCGGAGAACCAGATGGGCGATTTTTCCTCTTCCAGGCGCTGGAGATAGTCGGCGAACCAGAGCTCTATCCACTCAAATTCGATGCCCAGGATCTCGGACCAGGAGGCGCTGAGAAAGTCGCGGACGGCGGTCATCAGCGGCCGGCGGGTGACGAGGATGGGCAAACGGGGGAAACCGCGGCCGCTGGGATAGCCGGCGCCGGCCATCAGCTCACGGGCGCGATCGGGGTCGAAGAGCGCGCGGCCGAAGGGCTGGGTGCCCAAATCCAGAGCTTCTGAAGATCCAGGGTCGAGCGGCCGGGCGGCCGGCTCATTGGTCTCAGGAAGTTGATCGCCTAAGGGCAAACTGCCGGGCATGCCGGGCGGCAGAAGACCGCCTATGGCCGGAACGTAGGCGCCGCCCAAGACGCGGTCGGCCAGGGCGGCCTTGTCGGTGGCCAAGGCGATGGCCCGGCGCAGGCGGCGATCGTCGAACGGCGGAACCGAAACGTCAAAGGCGAAGTAGGACGTGTGCAGGTAAGGCAGGCTGACGTATTGACCGGCAAAACGCAGCCGGGCCCGGGCCGCTTCGGCCGCTTCCAGGGCGTTGAGGCTGATGACGTCGATCTGGCCGGATTCGTAACTGGCGAGCAGCTCGACTTCAGGATCGGTGTAGAAAACGACGCGATTCACATTGCCGTCGAAGCGGCCGTGGTAACGGGGATTGTATAGAAGGCTGATCTCGCACGGTTCGTCCCAGCTGGCCGGCCGATAGGGGCCGTTGGTGACGATGGCGGCCGGTTCGCTCCAGGCCAGACCGAGCTGGCGGACGACGTGCCCGGGCACGGGCATGGCCACGCCGCGGGTCAACAGCTGTAAAAAATAGGCGGTCGGACCCTCCAGTTCAACAACCAGCGTGTGCTGGTCGGGCGTGGACAGGCCGAGCGATTCGGGATCGGGGTTGTGGCCTTCGTTATAGGCCTGGGCGCCCTTTACATCGTAGAGCAGGTTGGCCGGATTGGGGCCGTGGTCCGGGTCCAGGGCCCGGCGCCAGGCGAAGACAAAGTCGGCGGCAATGACAGGATAGCCGTCGCTCCAGAAGACGTCAGGCCGCAATTGGAAGACATAGCGCCGCCCGCCGTCCAGCACCTGCCAGCTCTGGGCGACGTTGGGCAGGATTTCGCCGCGCGAATTGAGCTCGACCAGGCCGCCGAATAACTGGTTGATATAGATTTCGGACACGCCATCGGCGCATAGAGCCGGATCGAGGGTCTTGGGCGCGTGCAGGGCGTAGCGGAATTCGGCGGTGGGCTCGGGCCGCCAGGCCTCACCGGCGGCAACCGGCGCGGCCGCGTCCTGCCACAGGGCGAAGGCCTCGTCGTAGGCGCGGCGGGCGCGTTCGAAATGGAAAGTACTGTGATAGATGAAGCCCAGGTTCATGAGCGTGCGAGCGGCGTCGTTCGGGTCGCCGGCCTCTTTCTGGAACAGCAGGGCGGCTTCGTAAGCGTCGACAGCTTCGTCATAGGCCAGGACCCGGCGGGCGGCATCGCCGGCCAGCAGCAGGTAGGGCACGGCGCTGTCGCCGTCGCCGGCCTCGGCAAAGAAGCGGCCGAGCATGGGGGCCAGCGCTTTCCTGCGGTCCGGTAGGGCCGCTTCCAGGGCGAGGGCTATCTGGCGCTGGCGGCGCTGGCGGCGCAAAGTGCTCATGTCGGCCAGCAAGGTCGAATGGAGCAAGGCGTGACTGAAGGAGAAAGTGACCGGCCGGCTGACCGGCGTGGATAGGGCCGGGGCCTCTTTTTCGGCGATGAGCTGGGCGCGCTCGGCCTCTTCCAGGGCGGCGATGAGATCGTCCTCGTCCAGATCGGCGGCGGCGGCCAGCATGTCGTAGCGGAATTGCCGGCCCAGGAGAGCGGCGGTTTGCAATGTCTGCAGGGCCGGCTCTGAAAGATGGGTAAGGCGCATCTGTATGGCCACTTGCACGGCCTGGGGGATGGCCAGCCTATCCGGTTCGGGGCCCTGCCAGCGGCCGTCTTCGTGCACCAGGGCGCCGCTCTCGACCAGGGACTTGCAGACTTCGGCGACGAAGAAAGGATTGCCCTCGGTCTCGCGAAAGATGGCCGTGGCCAGGTTCATAGGCACGTCGGCGGCAAACAGGCTGCGCAGCAATTCCCAGGTCTGGTAGAAGGAGAGCCGCGACAGCTTTAGGCGGGTGAGCAGATGTTCGCGGGTGAGTTGTTCGAGCACGTCGCTGAAGGGGCGCGATTCGAGCAGTTCTAACTCGCGGTAGGTGCCGGCGATCATCAGAGGCAGGCGGCCGGCGCGGCGGGCCAGGTGCTGGAACAGCAAGGCCGAGCCGCCGTCGAGCCAGTGCAAATCGTCCATCACGAGCAGCAGCGGCTTTTGGCGGGCCAGAAAGGCGAAGAAGGCAGCCAGGCCGTCGAATAGCTGGTTTTGACGGCTTCCCGAGTCCAACGCGCCGGGCTCCCCGGTAATCAGCTCCCCGGTGATCGGCTCCCCGGCGGCCGGCTGCCCGGCGGCCGGCCCGGCAGCGACCGGCTCGCCGGCGCCGACTTTGGCCATCTCAGGCAGCAGGGCGATGATGCTGGCCTGGGCGGAAGCGGGTAAGTCGGTCAACAGGAGGTTGTCGCGATCCAGCGCCTCTTCGATGAGCTGGACGAAAGGCCCGTAAGGCCGATTGTACTCCTCGTAGCAGGAGAACGACAGGGCCAGCCCGCCCGATATCTCGGCGTGGACGATCAACTCGCGGGAGAGGCGGGTTTTGCCGATGCCCGGCTCGCCGCTGATCACGGCGACCTGGCCGCGGCCGGCGACGGCCGTTTGCCACAAGGCGACCAGGTCGGCGAATTCGCGCTCGCGGCCGATGAGGCGGCCGCTGCCCAGGCGCTGGACGGCGCTCAATTGGACCGGGCCCGGGGCGGCCAGGGCGTTCTGGCTGAATTCGCGCAACAGGCGGCCGGCCTCGGCGGCCGATTCGGGGCGATCGTCGGGACGTTTGTTTAGCAAACGAAGGGCGAGCACGTCGAGAGCGGGCGGCACCTGGGGATTGTGGCTGCTGGGCGGTTTGAGCGGGTCGTACAGGCGGTGGGACAGGAGAGCTGTCAGGTCGTCGCCTTCGGTGGGCGGGCGGCCGGCCAATAGCTCGTACAAGATGACGCCCAGGGCGTAGAGATCGGATTGGGGCGTGGCCGGGCGGCCGAGGATGAGCTCGGGGGCCATGTATGCGATGGTGCCGGCCAGGGGTTCGCCATCGGGCAGGGCTTTGTCTTCGACGCGGCGGGCCAGGCCGAAATCGGTCAGTTTGACGGCGCCGCCCTCGGCGACGACGACGTTTTCGGGTTTAAGATCGCGGTGGATGATGCCATGATCGTGGGCGGCGGCCAGCGCCTGGCAGATTTGGGAGGTGACGGCCAGGGATTCGTCGAGGGATGACGGCCGGACGGTGCGCAGGGAATGGCCTTCGAGGAGTTCCATGACGATGTAGGTCAGGCCTGGCTCGCCTGATTCGTCGTCTAGTTCGGCCGATTGGCCGACGTCGTAAACGGCGACGATATTGGGATGGTTGAGGCTGGCGATGGCCCGGGCCTCGCCCAGCAGGCGGGTGTGGCCCTCTGTGCCCAGCAGGCCAGCGGAGACCATCTTGACGGCTACCGGCCGTTGCAGGAGGGTGTCCTCGGCGCGGTAGACGACGCCCATGCCGCCGCGGCCGAGTTCTTGCTGGATGAGGTAGCGATCGTT
>CP070688.1:2523024-2526878 GCA_020353135.1 Chloroflexota bacterium | reverse complement strand
CACTGACCACTCACCACTGACCACGCGGCAAATTTGCCGAGACCACTGACCACTATGACTGATCCAGAGACCCTCCCTCAATACTTCTTGCAGAAGGTCGAACAATACGGCTCGGACAAGGTCGCTCTGCGCCAGAAAGAGTTCGGCATCTGGCGCGAGTTCACCTGGCAGGACTCCTACGAGCAAACCAAATTGTTTGCGCTGGGCCTGATCGCCTTGGGCTTGCAGCGCGGCGACAAAGTTTGCGGCATTGGCGATAACGACCGCGAATACCTGTGGGCATTTCTGGGCTTGCAGGCGGCCGGAGGCGTCCAGGTCGGCCTGTTTACCGACGCCACGCCCAGCGAGATTGAATATGTCGTCAATCACAGTGACGCTACATTTGTCCTGGCCCAAGACCAGGAGCAGTGCGACAAGCTATTGGAAGTCAAGGACGCGTTGCCCAAGGTCAAGAACGTCATCTACTGGGATGAAAAAGGCCTGTGGCACTATGACGACGAGTGGCTGATCTCGTTTGAATCGGTCCAGGAATTGGGGCGGCAATTGGATCAGAACGAACCTGGCCGCTTTGAGACCGAAACCGCGATTGGCCAGGCCGACGATCTGGCCATCATCTGTTACACCTCCGGTACCACCGGCCTGCCCAAGGGTGCCATGCTCAGCCACGGCAACATGATTCACCAAGTCCGATCGTATCAGAGCGTCGATCCCCGCTACGACACCGACAACCACGTCAGCTTTTTGCCTCTGGGTTGGATTGGCGAAGCGGTACTGGGCTTCGCGCCCCATGTTTACACCGGCGTGATCCTCAACTTCCCCGAGGAGCCCGAAACGGTACGTGAGAATATCCGCGAGGTCGCGCCGGAAGGTATACTTTATAATTCAAGACTGTGGGACAACCTGGTGGCCATGGTCCAGGTTCGCATGAACGACGCCAACTGGCTTAGCCGGAAAATGTACGATCTGTTCTTGCCGGTCGGTTACAGAATGGCCGACAAACAATTCGCCAAGGAACGGCCGGGCCTGGCCCTTCGCGCAGCCTACGCCATCGCCGACGCTACGGTCCTCACCCCAATGCGCGACAAATTGGGCTTGTCAAGAATCCGTTCGGCCTATACGGCCGGCTCGGCTCTTAGCCCTGACGTCATGCGCTTTTTTCATGCCCTGGGCGTTAATCTTAAGCAGATATACGGCTCGACGGAGGTAACCGGCGGGGCGACCGTGCACCAGGACGGCGACATCAAGTTCGCCAGCGTAGGCCAACCGGTCGTCGACGTCGAGTGCCGTTGCTCGGATGCGGGCGAAATCTTGATCACCGGCCCGACGGTCTTCGTCGGCTACTACAAGAGTCCAGAGGCTACGGAAGAAGCCATTATTGTCGACGATCAGGGCCGGCGCTGGTTCCGCACTGGCGACGCCGGCTTTGTCGACGAGGACGGTCATGTCATCTACCTGGATCGGGTCAAAGATATGATCACCCTGGCCAATGGTGAGAGCTTCTCACCCCAATTCATCGAAGGCCGGCTTAAGTTCAGCCCCTATATTCGTGACGTCATGGCCGTTGGCAGCGAAATCCGTGAATACGTGGCCGCCCTGATCATCATCGATTTCGAAAACGTGGGCCACTGGGCCGAAAAACGCGGCCTGGGCTATACGACCTTCCTGGACCTGTCACAGAAACCAGAAGTCTACGACCTGATCACGGAGGCCGTTAATGGCGTCAACGAGAACCTGCCGCCGGCCGGCCGCCTGCACCGTTTCGTCTTGATGCATAAGGAGTTTGACGCCGACGAGGCCGAAATGACCCGCACCCGCAAATTACGCCGCGGCTTTTTGCTCGATCGCTACGGCGACATCATTGAGGCCATGTACGGTGACCAGGATGCCGTGCACGTACGCGCTCCGGTGACTTATCGTGACGGCCGTGAAGGCTTCTTAGAAACAGACGTCCGCATCATGTCGCTGGCGACTTAGCTGCCAAGAATCTCACCGGATCCCGGCTATGGGAACGGTTCGACAGCTGGGCCGGCAAGGAATTGGAGAGACGACTGAATGAATTGGCCACTTGTCCCACAACAGATAGCTACCGGCATTCTCAACGGCGGTATTATCGCTCTGATCGCCCTGGGCATCGTCCTGATCTTCAAGTCGTCCGAGGTCTTTAACTTCGCTCAGGGTCAACTGGTCATGTTGGGCGCCTTCGTCACCTGGTGGTTCGCCGGCGCAGCAGAGGATGGCGGCGAGATCTTCAACATGCCCTTGTGGGCGGCCGTCATCGCGGCCCTGATCATCATGGCCCTCCTGGGTTTGCTCATCGAACGATTGGCCTTGCGACCGATGACCGGGCAGCCGCTGTTATCTATAGTCCTGATGACCCTGGGCCTGGCGGCCTTCCTGGATGGAGTGGCGGCCGTCGTCTTCGGTATCGAACCCAAGAGCAACTTCCCCGCTCCCTACTCACCCAGTGACGTGATCATCATCAACTTTCCCGGCGCATTCAACGACACCATCATCTTGAAAAATACGCTGGTCGCTGCATTCGTCGTGGCCATGCTGGCCACCTTTCTTCTCATGCTGTTTTTCCGCTTGACCAGGACCGGTCTATCCATGCGGGCTACGGCCGAAGATCACGAATTGGCCCGCAGCGTAGGCATCAAGGTGCCGCGCATTTTTGGCCTGTCTTGGGCCCTGGCCGGGATGATCGCCACCTTGGGCGGCGTGCTTCTGGCCAGCCAGGTTGGCGTCAGCCTCAATCTGGCCACCGTCGTCCTGGTTGCTTTTCCGGCCGTTCTGCTCGGCGGCCTGGACTCTTTCCCTGGAGCGATCATCGGCGGCATCGTCGTCGGCCTGGTCGTCGCCCTTACCCAGACCGCCAGCGCCGTGGAAGTGCGCAACGCGGCCGAGATCGCGCCCTATATTCTATTGCTTATCGTGCTCATCATCCGGCCCGAAGGCCTCTTTGGACAAAAACGAATTGAAAGGATCTAGCTCGGCAGCTTCGACCAGGAGCAAACAAGGCGAAACAGGATATGTCCATTCTTAGACCGGCAGGCGATTTTGACCGCAGTTACCAAAAAGACATGTCTGTCCTGCGCCGGCCGTGGCAATGGATCGTGACCATCGTGGCCCTGATCGTCGCCTTCACCGCGCCGATGTGGGGCAGCGCCTACGTCGTCATCACCGCCAACCGCGTCGCCTATACCGTGATTGCCGTTCAAGGCCTCAATATCCTGACCGGCTACACGGGTCAAATCTCCCTCGGCCAGGCGGCCTTTATGCTGGTCGGCGGCTATATTTCGGCCCTGCTGGTCATCCATCTTGGCTTCTCCATGTTTCTCGCTTTGCCCTTCGCCGCCCTGGGTACGGGCATTGTCGGCCTGATCTTTGGTCTACCATCGCTCAGAGTAAAAGGCTTCTACCTGGCCATGGCCACTCTGGCAGCCCAGATCATCATACCCTGGCTCACCCGTCACTCGTTCAAGGAATACCTGGGCGGATCCGACGGCTTTATCGACGTCCCCGTGCCGACGATAGGCGACTTCGCCTTTGACGAAGTGACCAAATTCTTCTATATCGGGCTGGTCGTGCTTCTCATCACTACCGTCCTCGTCTTGAATGTCAGCCGGACGCGCCTAGGCCAGGCCTTCGTTTCCATTCGCGACAATGACCTGGCCGCCGAATTATTGGGCGTGAATCTGTTTTCCTACAAATTGCGAGCCTTCTTCATCGCCGCCACCCTGGCCGGCGTTGCCGGCGCCCTAAAGGCCCACAGCCAGCGGGCGGTGTGCACGGAACTTGGTTATGGCTTGCAGGAATCCATCTTGATGTTGGGCATGCTGGTCATCGGCGGGCTT
>CP070688.1:2519584-2522924 GCA_020353135.1 Chloroflexota bacterium | reverse complement strand
TGGACTATGGGGTTGCCTTCAAACGAAGCCGTCAGGTTTCGCAGCGACTTGTCAAGGGCGTTGGATTCTTGATGCGCAAGCACAAGATCGACGTATTTGAAGGAACGGGCGAGATAGCGAGCGCCAATTCACTGAACGTGCAAATCAACGAGGGTGGAGCGAAGACGATAACGGCCGACAATCTCATCATTGCCACCGGCGCCAGGCCCCGTTCAATACCCGGTGTCGAAATCGACGGCAAAACGATCATAACCTATTTTGAGGCGATTATGGCCGATAGCTTGCCTGAGCGTGCCGTGATTGTAGGCGGGGGACCAATCGGCATGGAATTCGCCTATGTCTGGGCCAATTACGGGGTCGACGTGACGATCGTGGAGATGCTTTCCCATCTCCTTCCAAACGAAGATCCAGAAGTAAGCGAGGTGCTTGAGAAAGCCTACAAGAAGCTGGGCATCAAGTATCACACCGGCGTAACTGTCCAGGGGATCGACCTGGCTGACGAAGGAGCCCAAGTTTCTCTAGCGGGCGGCGAAATCCTGGAAGCGGATCAAGTTTTGATGGCCATTGGATTCCGGTCCAATGTGGAAGGAATAGGGTTGGAGACCGCTGGCGTAATGCTAGGCGAACATGGCACCATAGACGTGGATGACGAGATGAGAACGAATGTGCCCAACATCTACGCCATCGGCGATGTGGTGGCTCCGGAAGGGATCATGCTGGCGCACGTGGGCTCAGCCATGGGAATCGTCGCCGCCGAAAGCATTGCCGGTCATGAGACTTCGGCGCCTAACTATCGCATGCTGCCTCGCTGCACCTACTGCATACCACAAGTGGCCAGCTTCGGTCTGACCGAAGCGCAGGCGAAGGATGCTGGATATGACGTGAATGTCGGCCGCTTTCCATTTCAGCCAAATGGCAAGGCGCTGGGCATGGGCGAGCGAGAAGGATTCGTCAAGATCGTCGCCGACGCGCGTTATGGTGAGCTTTTGGGCGCCAGCCTGGTGGGACCTGAAGTCACCGAGCTTCTGCCAGAGCTAACGCTGGCCTACAGTGCAGAGCTTACGGCCGAGGAGATCGCTCGCAACGTCCACGCACATCCGACTCTTAGCGAAGCACTGATGGAAGCGGCTCACGGCGTCGAGGGTGAGCCGATTCACCTCTAGCGCTGGTCAAGAAGCGCCGGACTCAAATCAGGAGGAAACAAAAAAGCCGCGACAGCGGCCTCGGAAGAAGTGGGCGGTACAAGACTCGAACTTGTGACCTCTACGATGTCAACGTAGCGCTCTAACCAACTGAGCTAACCGCCCTAGTTCGCTGGCATTATAGCTATGCACAAGAGTGTTGTCAAAGCAATTCTACCATGACCCGAAGAAGGCGAGCGCGTCGCAGACAGAAGCGCGCTGAAAGACGCAAGTGGCTTGTCGAAGCACTGTTCTATGTCTCGTGGCTACTGCTTATGGGCATCGGCTATGTGCTGGTCGATTCGCAGGGCGTGCGTTTTCAGTGGGCCGGCAGCTATCTTTGGGGAATGGCGTTTCTATTTGGCTTTGTTATCTTTCTGCTCTATCTGCTGCAATTTGTGCTGCCGCTCGTATGGTACCGAAGCCTGCGTGAAGGCGCAACGCTCATCTTTGGACCAACTTTCCCGTTCCTGAGCAAGATTGTGCGCAGAATTACGCGCCGGCCGAGAGACAGCGTAGATCCTGAAAAGCTACCGTCAGGTCTTCCGGCCAGTTTTGCGCGCCACAGGGCAGGTATCTTGGACAGCTTTCAAGTCCTGGCCCTGACCAAAGGGCCAAAGTTCAAGCGGTCGGCCGGTCCAGGCTATGTCCGGCTTGACAGGGGTGAGGTGGCAACCCAGCTCGTCGATCTGCGGTTTCAAACCCGCAATGCGCCAGTAAAGGCAATGACGCGAGATGGCATCCCTATCGAAACCAGCGTCACGGTGAACTTTCAGGTTAACATGGAAGAGTCCCCGTTCGATCCTAATCGGCCATACCCTTATGTTCCTGAGGCCATCTTCGGGGTCAACTACTTGAATAACTATCGAACCGAAGATGGTATCTTAGCCTGGAGCGAGACAATTACCTGGAAGGCGGCCAGCCTTCTGGTCGGCGAGTTAGCCCAATACTCACTGGATCAATTGTATCGGCCTGATCAGGTAAGCTTCTCGCCTCGCAAGCGGATCACTGGACGAATGACCCAGAAGCTCAGAGGCGAGTTCAACCGACAAGGGGTAAACGTTTTTGAAGCGAGCGTCGGCCGTTTGTCGGTGCCTGAAGAAGTCGTCCAGCAGCTAATTAGCAACTGGCAAACCGAATGGCAGCGGAAGATTAATGAAGTTGAAGCTGCAACCGAGAACGCAGCATTGCGGCGCAAACGCGAGGCTCAGGCGCGAGCTGAGATTGAGATCATCGTCGGCCTTACCGAGAGCATCCAGGCCATGCAGGCCAACAAGGATATTCATCTCAAGGATGTGATTACAATTCGTCTGCTTGAGGCGATGAAAGAGGCGGCCGACGACGATGACGTGAAGGCCATGGTGCCAAGCCAGGCGCTGGCCACCATGAATGATTTGCTGTCCTGGCTGCATAAATGGGACGGGGGCTCATGATACGCCAGTGGTTAGATAGGAAGCTCCGTATTGTTCTCAGGCCTGAGAGAGTAGTTACCTGGCTGACATTGTTCTGGTTGCTTCTTCTCTACTGGATCTATATCCGAACGTTTGAACGCATTGACTACTTCTCGATGCCGCCAGACCGGTGGTTATCGGTGGAGGACAGGTACCCCCTGCTTGACTTGATTGAACCGGTCGTGCTAATCGCGCTCGAGTTTATCTCACCCAGAGTCCTACGCCATTTCATTCCTGTCCTGATAGGTGCGCTATTGGCTCACTTAGCCGTCCAGCGATTCTTGGTATCGTTTTATGATCTGCCTGATCTGACGTGCGCTCGAAAGCTACTAAGTCGGCTAAGAGCCTGGCGCCTACCGAAAAAACCTCTAGTCAGGTTGGACGCAGACAACTTCAAACGCAAGCGTCGTGAAGATCCGTTGCTCAGGGTGGGCGGCCCGTTGAAGGTGAACGTTGAGCGCGGAAGCGTCATTGTGACGGAGATAAATGGCCGCCGCGCGCGCGTCCTGGGCCCGGGCATTTGTCATCTGGCCCGATTTGAACGCCCTTTCACCATCATCGATTTGCGTCCGCAAGACCGTCAAAAGGACGAGGCCACGATGATGACTCGCGATGGCATAGATATCACGGCATCCGTGGGCGTAACCTTTCACATTGAGTCCAACGATCAGTCGCCCAGTCACGATGTGCCGTTTCCGTTTGATGAGG
>CP070688.1:2515313-2519484 GCA_020353135.1 Chloroflexota bacterium | reverse complement strand
CACCGGCCAGGGAAATTCGTGGCTTTTATCATAGTGCTCGGCCACCGGCGCAATCTCGTTGCGGGCGAATTCGCGGGCCAAATCTTGAATCATCTTTTGTTCTTCTGTCAGCTTGAAGCTGACGGCGCCGTTACTGCTCATAGTTATTCTCCTAATACCGTTCCAAATGGCCGGCTCCCGTCAATGCCATCGCCGGCCGGAAAATCAATGACCCAGAAAGACGTTCGCGCGTCTATCCTAGGCCCGAAGCTCGATCTTGAGGATCTTGCCCGTCGCGTTCATGGGCAAAGTGTCGCGGAATTCGATGAGGCGCGGGTATTTGTAATCGGCCATGTTTTCCTTGGACCAGGCGACGAGTTCCGCTTCGTCCATCTCCGCTCCCTCTGCGGGTACAATGAAGGCCTTAATCTCCTCGCCGTATTGTTCGTCGGGCACGCCGATGACGGCCGCCAGGCTGACCTGGGGATGGCTCATGAGAACTTCTTCCACCTCACGCGGGTAGACGTTGAAGCCGCCACGGATGACCATATCCTTGACCCGATCGACGATATAGAAGTAGCCATCTTCATCCATGCGGCCGATATCGCCGGTATGGAACCAGCCGCCGCGCATGGCATCGGCCGTGGCCTCTGGTCGGCCGTAGTAACCTTTCATGACGTTGTGACCGCGGATCACGATTTCGCCCAGCTCGCCCTGGGGCACGTCGTTATCCATTTCGTCGACGATTTTCATTTCGATGCCCCAGACCGGCATCCCAACCGAACCGGGTTTGCGCTCTCGATCGAGACGGTTGAAGCTGGCGACCGGGCTGGTTTCCGACAGGCCGTAGCCTTCCTGGATTTCGACCTTAAATTTCTCTTCAAAGGCTTTCATGACTTCAACCGGCATGGCTGCGCCGCCCGACGCGCTCAAACGCAGATTCTTAGAGATGTGTGCCAGGTCGTACTTGTCGGAAGCCGGATAGTTCAGAAGCGCCCAGTACATGGTCGGTACGCCGGCGAAGACGGTCACGTTGTCGCGCTGCATAATTGCCAGGGCGGCATCAGGGTCGAAACGAGGCATGAGCGAGATGGTCGCCGCCGTGTAAAAGCCGGAGTTCATTTGTACTGTCTGGCCAAAGGAGTGGAAAAGAGGCAATACGACCAGGTGTACGTCATCATCAGCCTCGCCAAACAAGGTGTCGGCCAGGCGAGCGTTCATGACCATGTTGCTATGGGTCAGTTCGGCGCCTTTTGGTTGGCCGGTGGTGCCGCTGGTGTAGAGAATGACGGCCGTGTCTTCGGGATTGGTCTGTACCGTGTCAAAGACTGGTCCTTCCTTGGCCATGAGCATACCCAACGTTGATGTCCCTTCAATGGGCGAAGCGCCGGCCGGATCAGCGGTCATGATGAAGAAATGCTGGCAGCTGTCCGCTTCCTGAAAGCCGGCATGACCCATGGCGCCCATGGGCAGTTGATCGGTGCCCTCGAAGCAGAAATAGGCTTTGGCATTCGAATCGCGCAGATGGTAGGCGATCTCGCGCCCTTTAAGCAGCACATTGAGGGGCACGACGACGGCGCCGACCTTCAGAATGCCATAATAGACGATCGGGAAGTAAGGCAAATTTGGGCAACTCAGGGCCACCTTATCGCCTTTCTGGATGCCCAATCCAGCCAGGCCGGCGGCGACCTGATTGGCGGCCGCATTCAAGGCTTCATAGGGCAATTGCATCTCGTTGAAGATAACTGCCAATCTATCTGGATAATCGCGGGTGGTATCTTCTAATAGTGTTGCTAGGTTTAACATTGTCGCATTCCTCCTATGCAATGGGACGCAGATCTACAGTATTTCCCAAATGATTTTCCTCACATTTCTGCGCTCAACGGTCACTCTGTCTGTGTAGGCGAATCTTGTTCTTGCTCGCTCACGGATGCTGTTTGCCGAGCTGCTTCGGTCGTTGACTCGGCCGCATTAGCCGGCGAGCCTGATTCGGTTGGCTCCGCGGCCGGTGGTTTTTCGCCTTCTTCTGCAGCTGGCCGCTCGGCCAGCGAAAGGTCGACGATCATCACCCCATCCCGGCCGCCGGTATCGGTGATGGCAGCTCTGGATAACATCTTCTTCTCGGCGATCGGGCCGGCCACGTGAACCCGGGCCAGCCAGACGCCGGCGACTGTGGCCCGCTCGTCAAACAACACGTCGCCCACCGTGCCGACCTTGGTACCGCCGGCCGTTTCTATCTCGCGATTTTGCAAGACGTCGCGACGCAACCAGACGTCCACCTCCGGCACCTGGCTGTTATCAGTAGCCACATCGCCCTTGGCTGTTAAGACGGCGTCAAAGCCGAATACCGCGACGTCTTCCCTAGTGATTACCCGGGTTCGGCGGTTGATGAGCCCTTCGCGCCCCAGGTAAATGCCCTTGAGTAGCTTCAATTCCAAATCGACATAGAGGTCTTTCACAGTGCCCTGCTGGCGGCCGTCTGTGATACTGTAGATAGGCTTACCGATTAATTCTTTGCCTATGCGCATCCTTGTCTCCCTTGGGCTTGGTAGTGCCTGTGACCAATCACTCGCCTCCATCTATGATTATATGCCCAGTTTTGAGTGCGGTAAAGCGGGGTTATAATCGGCGCGCCAATCCCACACAACCGGATCAAGTCGGAGGCTGAGCTACAGAGGAGACTACACGCGCCGCTGCGCACTACCATGAATGAAGACAGCAGGCCAAACAAGTCATTCAACTCTTAATCCGTGAAATCTGTGTAAATCCGCGTCCCATTTTTTTAGAGGAGCAGCTACGTACCCATGACATTTGATCCCTATACGCTACGAGAACAATTCCCATCATTGGCCCAGCAAGTGAACGGCCGGCCGGCGGTATTTTTCGATGGCCCTGGCGGAACTCAGACGCCGGTACTGGTGATAGAGGCGATGGGCGCCTATCTCTCGCGCGACAATAGCAACCTGGGTGGGGCCTTCGCCACCAGCGAGCGTACGGTACAAGTCGCGGCCGAAGCTCGCCAGGCGATGGCCGATCTGCTGAATGCCCGGCGGCCGGAGGAGATCGCCTTTGGTCAGAACATGACCAGTCTGACCTTCGCCGCCAGCCGGGCGATCGCCCGTACCTGGCAGCCTGGAGATGAGATCATCGTCACCTGGCTCGATCACGACGCCAACATCACGCCCTGGGTGATGGCCGCAGCCGATCGCGGTGTGACTGTGCGCTGGCTGGAGTTCCGGCCGGAAGATTGTTCGCTCGATCTGCGGCGCCTGGCCGAATTGCTAAATGAGCGAACGCGACTGGTTGCGGTTACCTACGCTTCAAACGCCGTGGGCACCATCGTCGACGTGGCCCGGGTAACGGAGTTGGCCCACCAGGCGGGGGCGCTGGTGTATGTAGATGCGGTCCACTACACGCCCCACAACCCGGTTGACGTGCAAGCGGTGGATTGTGATTTCCTGGCGTGTTCGGCCTATAAATTCTTCGGACCGCACAGCGGCATCATGTATGGCAAGTATGACCTGTTGGATAACCTGGAGGCTTACAAAGTCCGGCCGGCTCCCGGCAAACCGCCTGGCAAATGGGAGACAGGCACGCAGAGCTTTGAGAGCCTGGCCGGCGTGAAGGCGGCCGTCGATTACCTCGAGGAGATAGGCGAGGTGTCTAGCGCTGGCGCTGGTGAAACCCTGAGTCAATACAGCGGCCGGCCGCGGCGTCTAAAACAGGCCCTGGAGGCGATAAAGGAGTATGAGGCCGGCCTTAGCCGGCACTTCCTTGAACGGGCGACGGCCGTGCCCGGTCTACGCGTTTACGGCATTACCGACGTCGAGCGGCTGGAGGAGCGAGCGCCGACCTTTGCCGTGAGCCTTGAAGGTCACACGCCGCGGCAGGTGGCTGAGTTTCTCGGCCGGCAGGGCATCTTTGTCTGGGACGGCCATTACTATGCTGTGGCGGTCATGGATCAGCTTGGCACCCTGGACAAGGGCGGCTTGGTTCGCATTGGCTTCGTCCACTACAACACAGTCGAAGAGATAGATCGGGCGATCGACGCCCTGGTAGCTCTCGGGTCCGATTGACAGAACGGGCGTCGAGGATATAATTCGACCATACTTCCCCATTTATCCGCGGGCCTTGCCGCCTTTCAGGCAGCCTGCACTGCTATCCTTGTAGTAAGGAGGTGGTGCTTATGGAT
>CP070688.1:2504917-2515213 GCA_020353135.1 Chloroflexota bacterium | reverse complement strand
CTACCCGGGCGCGCGGATCGGGTCTTGACCGATGCAGAATACGGTCGTTTGCGGGTACAGACCCCGCCCGATCGGACGCTATTGCGCCGCCTTGATCAGATCGAGCGGAAGATTGGCCAGCCAGATTGGAGTCTGATGAGCGCGACTCTAATCGTCAGCGGTACACTTCTTTACGTCAACGATGAAACTGAATTGGCCTGGCTCGCGTGGGGAATTGGAGGCTTGTTTTTTATCCTGGCCCTGATCCGGCGCCTTTAGAGTGAAGTCTGTTCCTCGCCGTCGACGACCTGCGCGACCGCCACCTCGCCCTCTCGCTGGAGTATTGCCCCGGCCAGGCTGACGAACACGCCTGTATATATCATCACGTCGGCGACATTAAATACACCAGGGCGCAGCGGCGTCGTAATGAAATCCAGAACCTGGCCGACCGTGACTCGATCGACCATGTTGCCCAGCGCCCCACCGATCAATAGTGCCAGGCCAGCGCGCGTCAGCCACATCGAGGGTGGCAATCGCCTCAAGTATATGAGCAGGCCCACCACGATGACTATCGACAGCCAGCCAACAATCGGTCCGATGCCTTGAGCCAGGCCAAACGCTAGGCCACGATTATAGGTGGGATAAAGGGCAAGTAACGGGTGAAGTTGCGCTGGTCCCTGATCGACCAGATACGCGGCCGCCCACAATTTTGACAGCCGGTCAAGGCCAAAGGACAAAATGATCAAGAAGACGGGTAGCATAAACGAGAATCGTGAGCCACCAACCATATCTTAGCTCGGGGCGCACACCCAGGCATCTAACGGAACGCCAGGGATCTGGTGTGGTAGCGGAGAATATGGATTAGTCGGGATTATTGCTGCCCAATATACCCCGAATGCGCCCAACCAAGCCCGCTTCCGATTCCAGGCCTAGCTTAGCTCGCAATTGGCTCAACGACGGCTCAGTTAGTTTCGAACCGTCGGGGAAAACCAGAGTTGGCACACTCGCGTAACCGTCATTGATTTCGACCAATTCGGCCCGAGCCTGCTGATCGCCGTCGATCTTGATCTTGTTCACCGTGATATTGTTACGATCGAGGAAACCTTCGACGCTCCTGGAATGAGCGCACCAGTTTGATACGTACAGGTTGATTTTTTCAGTCGAAGAATCGCTCATAGTCACAGACTTTAACCTTCAGGCTGCTCCGATTCCGTGACCTGGCTTACGTCAGGCGCTTCATACTCCTCGCGGCTGATGTACCGTCCGCCTTCCAATTCATGGCTGACCATATGGTAGTTTCGGTCGAAATGGACCACGGTATGCATCGGCCGGAAGCAGCGACTATCGATAATCGTCTTCACCCAAACAAACCCATCATCTTCATAGTTCAGGTCATGTTGCTTGTGCACCCTCAGCCGGACCTTGGCCGCGCAGTTGTCGCACTGAACATACAGGAAAAAACCCTGGTCATCCGAACCAGCAGACCGATTCGAGTCCTCACCGCCGAAAAGCCTTTTCAAGAAACCCATAGACCAATTCTACTGAGTGTGGAACGAACAGCAAAATTCGCCGTTTTGTAACCTAAACTTCTTGCTATGACCCCATATTTGGGCTAGACTACATGACATAATCTAGATGTAGTGCTGACAACTCCATAGGAACAAGGATGGCAGGATTCAGATTCGAGGTCTGGCCGACGGAATATCGGGTTATCACCCAGCACTTCGGTGTCAATCCAAGGAACTACGCCCAGTTTGGTTTACCCGGGCATGACGGAATTGACCTCCGTGCGCCTACTGGCAGCAAAGTATTCTGCGTTGCTCCAGGCGAGGTGTTTCGAGTTCATAATAAGCCAACCGGCCACAATTATGGCATTCACGTTCGCGTGGCTCACCAGGACGGCTACAAGACCATCTATGGCCATCTCCAGAAAACCTTTGTGCGCACTGGCCAGATAGTGGAAGCAGGAACCGTGCTCGGGCTGGCCGACAATACCGGTAATAGTTTTGGCTCCCACCTTCATCTGACGCTCAAAAAGACGGGAGCGAAAGTCGGCCGCTGGCCCTACAATATCATCGACCCGACGCCTTTTCTGCTGCCGCTCCTGGGATGGCAAGAGCCGGCCGGGCCGTTTGTTGAAGGCTGGCTTCTCGACGACGCGATCTACAGAAGAGGCAAACTGGCCCAGGTCAACGCCGGCGGCGCCACGCTTTACGTGGATCGTGAGCACACGCTTCACGTTCCGGCTGGCACCATCGTTTTCGTCGTAGCCAGACAAGGGCAATTCAACCGTGTGAAGGTAGCCAAGGCGGCCGTCGGCCAGGCTGACAAGCAATCGCGGAAGCCCGCTCCAGAACCACCGCCGATCGTGGCGACGGTCGATGGTTGGGCTTGGAAACGCTTCCTCACCGTTGTCGGCAAGCAAGCCGTAGTCGGATCGCACGGCATCAATCTGCGAACTAAGCCGGATCGAGCGGCGCGCAATATCGGCATGGTCAAGGCCAATAGCACTGTGGCCGTGCTCGGCCAGACGGACGGCCCCTACATGCCCATCCGCGTACGACGTAATGACTTTCAGGGAGCAGTGGCGCTTCCCCAGCCGCCGCCAGATCCGGAAACCGTCCCGCCGAAAGATGGTTACCTGGGCTGGGTGCTAAGCCAGTACCTGTCGCCCGACGGCGGCCGCCAGGCGCTTGCATCTCAGCTAGGTGTCAACCTGCGCAGCCGGCCAGATAGCTCCGGGCAGAATATCGGCCTGGTCAAAGCATACGCCACGGTAACGCTCGCCGGACCAGCCTACGAGGCCTATACGCCGGTTATGGTTCGCGAAGTAGACGTCATCAATGCCGTTGACAAGCTGCCCAACATCGAATTGCCCGATTCCTGGCCATCAGATAAGCCGGTCAAACCACCGCCCAAACCGCATCAGGATACGACACCCGGCTGGTCCTTTACCAACGGATTACTGGTGGCTGGCGATACGGCCAAGGTAGCTAAGTATGGCAGCAATGTGCGTGAAGCGCCCCGCCGTGATGCGGCCAAACTAGGCTATGTTCCTCCGGGCTCGTCGATAACTGTAACTGGGCCAGCTCAGGGCGAGTACACGCCTGTCCGTGTACCCGACGACATCCTTGAACCACCAACGGACGACGCCGATGACCCGGATTCTGATGCATTGCTCATGGGTAACGCCCGAATCGGTCTTCATGCGGCGGCCGATCCTGATATAACCGAAGCCGAATTCCAGGAATTCGTCGATCTGCGGCCAGGTATCATCAAGGTCCTTTCCTTTCATAGCGGCGAAGATATCGCTCGCCTCGCCACCGACCATCCCGATGCCCACTTCATCGTTCGCGCGTTTCTCTCTTTCGGAGACCGGGATATCAGTCCGGGCCAGTTCCTGGAATACACCGTTGCCGATGTCCGCAGGGCCCTGAAGCAACTGGCTGGCCACAAAGCTGTCGTCGAGTTGCACAATGAACCCAATACGGTCGTCGAAGGCTTAGGCAGTAGTTGGTCCGATGGCTCTACTTTTAGCGTCTGGTGGCGAGAATTGCTTAAGCGCTATCGTCAAGCGCTACCCGGGGTAAGATTCATTTATCCTGGGCTTTCCCCCGGCGCGACCGTGATCGGCGTCAAGCAAGATCATATCCAGTTTCTGGAGGCTAGCCGGGCTGCGGCCGAGGCTGCCGACGGCATAGGCGTGCACCTCTACTGGTCCACTTTTCACCCGATGGGCCAGACCCTAACTGATTTGGATGACATTATCAGCCGTTTTCGTTCCCGGCCGCTTTGGATTACATAGGCCAGCCACAACAAGGGCGCGGCGACGCCAGGGCAGGTGGCCAAGGGTTACCTTCGATTTTGGCGCGAGCTTCAGTCCCGGCCTGTCGTCCAAGGCGTTACTTTCTTCGTCGCTTCGGCCAGCGATCCGGAATTTTCTAATCAGGTATGGGTGGGACGGGATCTGGGCCGTCTCGTCGGACGCCGCTAATTCTTTATTCCCTGAAGGGTTCTGACGGGCGTCGCTATCTTAGAGCGATGAACCCAGTTTGCGGAGAACGGTTCCCAAGGACGTCTCAGCTCTCGCCAAGTAGCTCTTTGAATCGCGGATCGTCGCGAATCGATTCAAGGTCTGGGTCCCGGCGAACCCACTCCCGCTGCACCTGGTGTTTCTCCATAGCTACCCGCAACAACGAGATAGCCGGGTCGACATTGCCGGCGATCGCTTCCAGGCAAGCGCGATTGTACTCACTCTCTTCGGCGCTCAGTTCGCGGGCGATGTCAATCTGATCCTCGTATTCTTCCAGATGGCCAAGGCGGCGATATAGCCCAGCCAACGATCCACGGGAAAGCGCATCGGCCGGGTTGAGTTCCACGGCCCGACTGTACGAATCCAGGGCCTCATTTGTCCGACCAACCGTATTGAACACGTCGCCCAGGTTCGCATATGCCGTGGCATCACCCGGATCGAGTTGCGTCGCCTTCTGGTAGGCGGCAATCGCTTCATCCCAGGAGTTGTTGTCACGATGAACATTGCCCAGGCCCAATTGAATCTCGGCGTCTTCAGGGTCAAGCGGCATTGCCTGCCGGTAGGCTTTTGCTGCTTCGACGCTCCGGCCCAGGTCATTATAGACATTGCCCAGCCCTTTGTAGGCCGCTGGATCGTTCGATCCAAGCCGAATTGCGCGTTCGTAGGCGCTTAGGGCGTCAAACGGACGCCGTAGGTCCCGATAGATGCTGCCCAGGCCAATATAGGCTGGGCCAAACCCACTGTCGAGGCGTGTTGCTCGCTGAAAGGCAGCGATGGCCTCGTCCACGCGGCCAAGATGCGTATAAATATCGCCCAGGCCTGAACGCGGCGCCGGATCCTTCGGATCGAGGCTAATGGCCTTCTGATAGGCTTCCAGGGCCTCGTCTAGGCGATTCAAGCGCACATATACTTGGCCCAGCCCGGTGAATAGCGCCGCATGATCGGGCGCAGATCCGATGGCCTGGCGATAAGCAGCCAGCGCTTCCTCATCACGACCCTGCTGGAAATACACGGCCCCAATTCCGGCCAGTGCATCACCCGCGGACGGGTCCAATTCCAGCGCGCGTTCGAAGGACGTTTGAGCGCGTTCCGCATCTTCCATTTGCAGATAAGCCGCGCCCAGGCCACTGTAGACGGCCGGGTCGTCTGGTTGGCCGGAACGAGCGTGCTCGAATGCTTCCATCGCCTCGTCAGTACGGCCGGCTCGCAAATAGAGTTTGCCAAGCTGCCGGTGGGCCACATGATCCTGCGGTGCTAGCCTGATCGCGTGCCGATAAGCGGTAATGGCGTCAGTTGAACGTCCTAGCTCGGCGTAGACGCGCCCGGCCCCATGGTAAGGCTCGGCGTATTCGTCGTCGCGTTCAAGGGCGCGCTGGTAGGCGACCAGCGCATCATATGTCCGGCCCATGTCATGCTGAATATTACCCAGTCGATAATAGGCAGCGGCATGATCCGGATCGAGTCGCAACGCCTGGCGGTAGGCGTCAAGCGATTCGTCGATCTGGCCCAAAGCATAGTAAGTGTTCCCCAAGCCGGTAAAAGCGTCAGCTCGTGTCGGTTCCAGGTCGACGGCCTGTTGATAGTTGACGCCAGCCTCATCGTAGCGCCTCAATGCGCTGCAGGCATCGCCAATGAGACAGTACAATTCGGCCGACTCCAGGCCTTGAGCTTTGGCCCGTTTCGCGGCCTCCAGAGCCTGACCAGACTGATTTAGCGCCAGATAGGCCTGCCCCAGCCCGAAGAGGGCCTGTTCGTTCGCCGGTTCTAGCTCGATCGCTCGCCTGTATGCCGGGGCCGCGTCCCGGTACTGCCCTCGGTTGGCTAGCGCCTGAGCCAGCCCAAAATGGCTTGCCACTTGCAGCGCATCCAGGGCGATCGCGGTCTCGAAAGCTTGAATGGCCGGCTCGGGCCGATTGAGACCGTTTAGCGCCTGGCCAAGACCGTCGAAAGCCGGCGCAGACTGGGTGTCCAGATCGGCCGCCGCGCGGAAGCGCGCTTCCGCATCTTTGTACTGCTCTAGAGCCAATGACGCTTCGCCTGCGCCGCTGAGGGCAACCGGATCGTGTGGGGCTAACTCGGCCGCCCGTTCATAGAACTTGAGCGCCCTCGCGTAACTGCCCTGGGCCGCGCAGGCAAAGGCAACACCCTTCAATGCCGGCACACTGTTGGTATCGAGATTCAGTGCCTGCCAATAGGCGGCCAAGGCCCGGCGATAATTACCGAGTTTGGCTTCTACATGACCGCGGCCGATGTAGGCTCGCGGTCGATCGCTGGCCACTTCGATTGCCCGTTTATACATTCGCCTCGCTTCATGCAGCCGGTCTCGACGCAGGTATACGTCGCCAATCCCGCTCAAGGCCTCACCATTGTCCGCATCTTCGGCCAGCGCTTGCTGAAACGCATTCAGAGCGCCTTCATTTCTGTCCAATGACAGATACAGATCGCCGAGATCGGTCATTGAGACAGAAGTAGGATCAAGGTCGAGCGCCTGTTCGTAAGCCGCCTGTGCTTCTTGCGGGCGGTCGAGAGCCTGATAAACACGGCCCAATCCCCGATGGGCCGAGGCCATTTCCGGCCACATGGCCAGGGTTAGGTCGTAGGTAGCCAGCGCCCGCTGAAGATGCCCGGCCGCCACGTAGGCATCTGCCAGACCACAGTGAGCATCTGGGTCTGACTCGTCGAGGTCAATTGCCGCCCGATAGGCCGCCACAGCTTCTTCAACGCGGCCGGTGGCCAGATACACCGCGCCCAGTCCTCGATGCGGCGCGGACCAGCCCTCAGCGAGTTCTGCGGCCGCCTCGTACGGTGTCTCAGCCTCCTGGTAGCGACCCAAGGCAAATAGAGTATCGCCCATGCCCTGCCGGGCAGAGGCGTCATCGTCGGACATTTCGGCCGCCTGCCGATAGGCTTCCAGCGCGGCAGCTTGATCGCCAAGCAATTGATATTGCTCCGCCAGTTCTGATTGCGGAATGGTGACAATCGGATCAAGGGCCAGCGCTTGTTCAAAGGCACCAATGGCTTCATGGGCGCGTCCCTGCCGCGCGCAAACCAGGCCGAGAGCAGCATAAGGCTCTGCCCAATTGGGCTTCAAGGCCAGGACGTCACGAAGTACTTCCTCAGCCTCTGCCGGTTCGTCGACGGCGGCTAACGCCAGGCCCAGGCCAAATAGGGCAGCGGTCGAACGGGGAGTCACTTCGAGCGCGTGTCGGAAAGCGGTCGACGCCTCTTGGGCCTGATCACGCTCGAGGAGGAGCTCGCCCAGTCCAGTTTGAGCCTCGCTATTTCCTGGTTCCAGGTCCACGGCCAGGCGAAAGGCGGCCAGCGCCTCTTGGCGGCGACCGGCGCGTTGATAAGAGCGGCCTAATCCACAGTGAGGCTGTGCCTGGCTGGAGTTAAGGGCCAGCGATCGCTCGTAGACGACAACCGCCTCGTCGTCGCGGCCGGCGGCGACATAGAAATCTCCCAGGGCATTGTAAGGCGCCGTCCAATCAGGGTCCAATTCAATCGCCTTTTTGAAGGATCTTTCGGCGTCCTCCCGCCGGTACATTTCGATGTAGACACGCCCCAGACCATGGTGTACGGCCGCTTCCTGATTATTAAGCTCCTCGGCCCGCCGCAACGCTTTCAGGGCGTTTTTCGTCCGGCCCAGGGCAACCAGAGCTTCTGCCTGTCCAACGTAAGCTTCCAGGTAATATGGATCGATCTTGATGGCCTGATTGAATGATTTCAGCGCCTCATCGTTCTTGCCTAGCGCTACGTAAACAGTGCCGAGACCCGTGTAAGCAACGGGATCATTTGGGTTCAGCGTTAGCGCCTGCTGAAAGGCTTCAAGCGCCTCGCCGGTTCGGCCGAGTTGCGCGTAGATCTGGCCCAACTTGTTGTGGGCTGTCGATTGGCCGCTGTTCAATTCCAGGACACGCTTATAAGTGGCGATGGCAGCAACTAAATGGCCAAGCATCCGCTTCTGATCTGCCAGCGCCTCCCAGCCGGCGGCGCTGTCCGGATCCATTTCGACGGCCTTCTCCAGCACAGCACCCGCTTCCTCATGGTGACGTTGCTTCAAATAGAGCTGTCCAAGATTGATGTAGGCAGTGGGATCGTCGGGCGCGTACTTCGCTGCCTGGCGGTAAGTGATCATCGCCCGGCGCAAATGACGGAGCTGGACCAAGGCGTTGCCCAGGCCATTGTAGGCCCTGGCATAGGTCTCATCGCTATTGATGGCGCTTTCATAAGCGTCCCGGGCTGCATTAGGCATATTGAGCTCGAGATATACGTCGCCAAGTCCACAGTGAGCCCGGGTTTCGTCAGGATCGAGATCCAGAACGCGCTGATAGGCAGCAATGGCTTTCTTGTATTGCTTCTGGGCCACATAAGTATCGCCAATGCCAATTTGAGCCACAATATCGGCTGGCTCCAATTCAATCGCTCGCCAGAACGCTGGCAGCGCCTGGCTAAATGTGCCCTGCAATAGAAACAGATTGCCCAGTCCGCGGTAGGCGGGCGCGTGGTCCGGATCATGCGCAACCGCTTCTTCGTAAGCAGAAAGCGCTTCATCCTGGCGGCCGAGAGCGCACAGAGCTTCTGCCAGACCGGTCAGTGCAGCTGAATTCTTTGCGTCCGTTTCCACTGACCGCCCATAAGCATCTCGGGCCTTCTCATATTGACCAAGAGCCAGGTAGATCGAGCCCAGATTTTCGTAGTCGACCGGATGAGTCGGATCTAGTTCCTGGGCCCTCTGGTGCGCAGCGAGCGCGGCCGCGTATTGGCCGCTGCTCCTGTGTGCCTGGGCCAGCCGCTCATAGGTGGAGGCATTAACAAAACCGAGATCGATGGCCCGTTCGTAGGCGACGATAGCTTGACCGTAGCGGCCGGCGTCGGCGTGTAGATCTCCCAGCCCGGCGAAGGGCTCTCCTTCACCGGGCACCAACTCGGCAGCGCGCTGATAGGCTGCGATGGCCGTTTCAGGCCGGCCGAGCGCTCGATAGGCCCGGCCCATGCCGCAGTAGGTTGGAGCGTAAGCCGGTTCTAACTCTACCGCCTTCTGAAAACTGGCGACAGCTTCTTCAGGATGATTCATGGCGATTTGGGCGTCGCCCACTGCGTTGTGAACCACCGGTCGGCTCGGAGCAAGGGCTGCAGCCTCAGAGAGAATCGCCAGGGCTTGCTCATGATCTCCCGCCGCCAGGTACATTTGGCCCAGGCCAATGCGAGCATCGACGTATCGCGCGTCCTGCGCGATCGCTTTTTCGTAGGCTGCGATCGCTTGCTCCGGGTTGCCCATGGCCTGGTGAACTGCCCCTAAGCCACCATGCCCGCGGGGAGAAGATGGGTCCACGGCCAACGCCTGATCATAGGCAGCACGCGCCTCATCGTGCCGATTAAGGGCGATATAAATGTTGCCTAAGGCGCTATAGGCGGCCGCGAATTGGTCATTCAGTTCGATCGCCTGCTGCAAAGCCTCGATGGCCGCCTCATATTGTCCGGATGTGCCCAGGTTTACGCCCAGCAAGTACCAGGCATTGTGCCTGGTCGGGTACCATTCAAGTACACGGTGCAAAACTTGCTCGACGGCGGCATCGTGCACTGTCTGATAGCGATCGGATGGCCATAGCAACCGGTGGGCCAACAGCTCATAACCGTCGGCGAGTTGGCTACGCAGCAACTGACCCTGGGAAGGTAGCCCGGCATTAACTTTCTCATAAAGATCCAGGGCTGCCTTGAGTTGACCCTGGCGTAGCAGGTGGTTGCTGCGCTGTAACTCAAGAATCGCCTGTCGCTCAAGTGCATTCTCACCATTGAGCCAGCCTCGGTCTTCCAATCTATTCAGGACCTTCAATAGGGCGGTCGCGTCGTCCGGCGTCCGCAAGATGCCATAAAGACGCTCAGTACCTTCGCTGAGCGTTTTCCAATCGCCGATCACTTCTAGCAGGCCATTGCGCAGATCTCGACTATAGGCCATACCCTCGACGTAGCGAGGAATAATCCAGCGCCAAGCTTCAGCCTCATCTGTCCAGAATAGATAGTGACTGAGGGATAAAGCTGCCTGCGTCCAGGCGTCGTCTGCGCAACGTTCCTCCAGCGTATCTAACTCACCTTCAATGGCTGCTAGGCGCGCCCTGAGCGTCTCGACGGCGCGCTGGTTGAGGCCTCTCACCCGTTCGCTGGTTCGGCGAACATTAGCCTGCAAGTATTCTCGTACGAAGACGGCCGGATCATCGTGTAGACGGGCGCGGTCCGCATGAACCGAGGCGTAGTCACGCTCCAATCGCCTGAGCAACTCCTCT
>CP070688.1:2500116-2504817 GCA_020353135.1 Chloroflexota bacterium | reverse complement strand
CCAATGATAGTACGGCCATGGTGTGGGACGTAGCGACGGGGGAAACGCTTCATACGTTCACGGGCCACAATGCCGCCGTCTTCAACGTTGACTTCTCGCCGGATGACCAGATCCTGGCCACTTCTGGCGGTGATAACAATATCCTGCTTTGGGATCTCGAAACAGGCGAAATGATCGGCGAGCCGCTGACGGGGCATACCGCCGGCGCCGTGAGCGTCGCATTTACCGCTGACGGCCAAAGGCTCGTATCAAGCGGGGCGGATAGCACGGTACGCGTGTGGGATGTCGAGAGTGGGCAGCAGCTGCAAGTGTTCGGCAATCACAGTGGACTGGTTCCGCAAGCCGAATTCGCCCCAGACGGCCAGATGTTGGCTTCGGGGGACGCGACCGGGGTTGCCATTATTTGGGATCTATCTGAGGCTGTCCAGCCGCTGGGCCAGGCGATTGATGGCCAACAGACTGCGGTCAACAAGCTGTCCTTTGATCCCGGAGGACAGCTTCTTGCCTCGGCCGGGGCCGACAGCACGATTAGGATGTGGGATGTGAGCGAAGGCATTCATACCGGGCGAATTCTAACCCATGCACTGCGGATCAATGAGCCGATACTGGCGCTGGACTTCAATTCGCAGGGTTCGCTTCTGGCTTCTGGTAGTCGAAACGGCACAGCCATGGTGTGGGACGTAGCAAGCGGTCAGGCGATTACGAATGCGATATCGGCTGCCGTGAACGGCGTATCCAGTTTGGCCATCGGCGACGACGACCAGACGTTGGTTATAGGCGGTAATACCGGCTTTGGCTCGGTCTGGGATTTGGCGACAGGCCAACTGGTTGGCGGAGGCCTGTCTGGTCATGCCGGCCCGGTGACCGAAGTAGCGATAAGCCCGGACTCGCAAACAGTGGCTTCTGGCGGCGCTGGTGGTACTGTGATTATCCGGCCAATGGAAGAAATCGCCAGCGGACAAGCCCAGGGAACAATTCTTACCTACACGATGTCGGCCGACGCGATTGTGACATCTCTGGCATTCAGCCCTGAGAGCGGATTGCTTGCGTCGGGAGATAATCTGGGTAACCTGGCCCTTTGGGGCGTATCTGAAGTTCAACTGGACCGAATCGTCACAACTCTGGCCGAAGGAATAACCGACCTGGCCTTCGATCCGGCCGGAACCGTCCTGGCCGTTGGCGACGAAAGTGGTCGCATTAGCCTTTGGGAAACAGACGAATGGCAGACCACGGGTGGAGGTTTCTTGGGACCTCCAAGCGGTATCAGCGCGCTGGCCTTTGACAGCAGCGGCGAGACGCTGACGGCCGGCGGAATAGATGGATCTTGGATAACCTATGAGATCTCCAGCGGAAATGTGTTGGACCAGGGCCAGCTCGCGGACTTCGGAGAAACCGTTGTAACCGCGCTCAGCGGAAATGGAGTAGTCGCTAGGGGTAATCAGGACAGCCAAGTACATTTGAGTGAACTAGGGCAAGATGGCAATCTGAACGAGCTTCTCCACCATGATGCGCCAATGATGGCTGGAGTAACTGTGGTCGCCCATAGTCCCGACGGAAGCACACTTGCCTCGTCCGGCGGGGATGGCGCGGTGGTGCTCTGGGACGCGGAGACGTTTGAACCGTTGGCCGAACCGTGGATTGGGCACACGGCCGCAGTCGTCAACCTCATTTTCAGTCCGGATGGGCGGCGCGTGGCCACTGGAAGCTGCGCAGCATTCCATCCGCTTGGAGGTTGTACCCAGGGGGAGGTGATTCTTTGGGACGTGGCCGCTGGTGAAATCGTGCGCGTTATTACCGACACTGTCGGCTTCTCTCAAGCCCTGGCATTCAGCCCGGATGGAAATGTTTTAAGCGTGAATGACTGCATCCGCGTAGAAGTTGCCGGAGTTTGCGTCGAAGCAGCCGTGAAACTGTTTGAGGTCGAAACGGGGGCTCCGCTGCAGACGCTTGAAGGGCATTCGGCTTTTGTGTGGACGGCGGATTTCAGCCCTGACGGGACGATTCTTGCCACCGGAAGCGTCGACACGAATATCATCTTGTGGGATGCTGAGAGCGGCGAGCCTATTGGTAATACGCTTAGCAATCACGGCGGCTGGGTACGGCGGGTGTCATTTAGCCCAGATGGAGCGCGCTTGGCGTCAGCCGGCTTTGACAACCTGGTCATATTGTGGGACGTCGCCAGCGGCCAGCCTATTGGCGGCCCATTGGCGGCCTATACCAACAACGCCATGGATGCCCAATTCAGTCCTGATGGGCTTACAGTTGCTTCGGCAAGCCTGGACGACAGCATCACTCTTAGCGACGTGTCGCTGGAGTCGTGGCGAGAACGTGCGTGCCGTATAGCCAATCGAAATATGCGCCCGGAAGAATGGACGCTGTTCTTTGGCGAGCTACCCTTTCGCGAAACTTGCCCTTAGAGAAAGCTACAGCCTGATAGCCGGGCGACGCTCAGGCCGCAGTGGGGTAACCGGCGACGTCAACTGGCACCTCGATGAGCGCCGACCGACCGCTTCGCACGGCCACCCTGGTATGGGAGGCGCACTGACGGGCTGAAGCTGCATAGTGGTAACTCAGACCATAGGCGGCCGCGATCGGTCGGAGATCAGGTCCTGCGAAGGTCGTGCCAAAGGGCCTGAAGCCGCGCTGGTATTGCTTTGAACGAATGAGTTCGAGGGCATCGTCTCTGAGAACGACGACGATAACCGGCGAGTCCACTTCTGCCAGGGTTCGCAATTCGCCCAGGGACATGGCCAGGCCCCCATCACCCAGGAGGGCAACTACGACGCTGCCAGGTCTACTGATGGCGACCGCGACGGCAGCCGGAAGGCCATAACCCATGATCGACAGGCCATTGGACACCAGATAGCTATTGGGTCGAAAACAGGGCCACTCGAGAGCGGCCAGGATCTTGTGTGAACCAACATCGGTGACAAGGAATGCGTCGTCGGGTGTATTCTCTCGAATCGCCTCCAACGCGAGAGTTGGCGCTACCCGTCCTTCGAATGGCGAGGAGCGGTCTGGCCAGGATGATGTCTTCTGTCTGACATAGTCCATGACAGCGAAGACGCCCCAGGTATCCCCTGTTGCGTACTGAGTTTCCCCAAGAGCCTTCAGAATTGGCGACAGCGGGCCAACCCATTCGGCCACGGCCCGCAATTTGGGATCTTCGTTCGGCCAACGTGCCAGCCAAATCAAAGGTGCGGATTGTCGCCAGGGTCTGACCAACTCGACCACGTCTAAGCCAACAGCCAATATGCAGTCAGATTCATCAAGCAAACGATACGCTGGATCTTCATGCGTCAGACCAATCGTTCCGGCCGACAAGGGATGATCATCGTTCAAAGCTCCCTTGGCTTTGGGCGTGGTAATCACCGGCGCGTTGGCTCGTTCCGCCAACTGCCGCAAGATATCGTAGGGCGTTTCAGGTTCTAGGCCGAGGCCGACGACGATCGCCGGCCGATTGGCCTCTCGGAAGATCTCGACGATTCGTCGCCGAGTGGCCTCATCGGGCTGGAACCCAGACTGTTCAGGATATGAGACGCGGTTCGTTCTGACGTTAGACTCGGCGTCTTCGGCCGATAGGCACACGTGGACTGGGCCTGGGCGGCCGGACTGGGCTGTCTGCAAGGCGGCACGGAGGAGAGCGTCGACATTGCCAGATGTGGCCTGTAGCGAAGCTTTAGTAACAGGTCGAAACAGGGACCTTAACTCCAGGCGTTGGTGCGAGTGACTTCCAGTCCAAGTGGCTGAGTGTTGGGCGGTTATGAGCAGAACCGGAGATCGATCAAGGAAGGCATGCGCTATGCCCGGAAGGGCGTTTGCGGCTCCGGGCCCAAGCGTGGCCAGGCAGGCCGATGGCCGGCGCAGCAGCCTGGAAGTGGCGTCAGCCATGAAAACCGCTGAGGACTCGTGGTGCGCCAAGACGAAGCGTAGACCATGACTTCGTATTGCTTCCAGAATAGCCAAATTCTCGCCGCCCGGCAGCCCAAAGATCTCTCGTATGCCGGCCTCGGCCAGTAGGCGAACCAGGCGATCTGCTACTTTTGCGGCCATTTCCTGCTGGTGGTTCCTTTCAGAATTAATGATGGCGGGGCAAAGCGCTTGCCCGTTCTACGCCTGCCCGGCAACAAAAAAAGTCTGCTTCGAAGCGCTCGCCCCGAAGCAGACTTATCTCCAGCGATTATTCGTCAATCACGATGTGGTATTGTTGTAGAACCAGTTGTAACTGAAGTAAGGGTACGGATGATGGGTCTGCGCCCTAATCGAGATTTGATATGAACCGGCAAGTTCAGCTGGAATTGGCATTGTCACGGAAAATGAGCCGCCCGCGCCAGAATTGAAAGTTCCGGCCACGTAGCCGTTGATACCTTGGGTCCCCATCGGACCCATGGTGACGGTGAAATCCTGGTTTGGCGGATAGTTGTAGGTCTGGAAAGTAACCTGCTGGTCGCGTACGACTCCGATGATAACGATCACCGGAATACCGTAGTACGAAGTACCGGCAGATGTCGATGCTCCAGAGTCGCTCTCTGTGGTCGCGTCGGATGGCTCGCCACCGGTGCCGGAATCAGAGGCAGCGACGTTGGCGTCATTGTTCCAGAACCAGTTATAAGCGTAGTATGGATAAGCGTGGGCCGTCTGAGCTCTGATTGAGATCTGGGTGTGGTTGTATAGCTCGGCCGGGATCGTGTATGAGGCAGT
>CP070688.1:2491994-2500016 GCA_020353135.1 Chloroflexota bacterium | reverse complement strand
TCTTACAGGTCATTGGCACGGTGTCTCGCCGGCCGGCCGGTCAAGAGAATCCCGAAATGGTCACTGGCAAGATCGAGGTGTTGACCGATGAATTGGTAATACTTAACGTCTCGAAAACGCCCCCCATTCCGGTCAGTGGTGACGAGAGTGTTGACGAGGCATTGCGCTTGAAGTATCGCTACCTCGATCTGCGACGACCCCGGATGCAGCGCAATCTGGTTATTCGTCACAAAGCTGTCAAATACATTCGCGACTTTCTGGACGCTCGTGATTTCATTGAGGTTGAAACACCTATCCTGTTCAAGAGTACGCCGGAAGGCGCTCGAGATTACTTGGTTCCTAGCAGGGTGCACCCTGGCAGATTCTACGCCTTGCCTCAAAGCCCGCAACAGCTGAAGCAGTTGCTGATGGTGGCCGGCTACGAGCGATACTTCCAGATCGCCCGTTGCTTCCGCGATGAAGACCAAAGGGCCGATCGTCAGCCAGAATTTACCCAATTGGACCTGGAAATGAGCTTTGCTGAGCGCGACGACGTCCTGGATCTGTTGGAAGAGCTCATGATCGGCATGGTGGAGGCGGCCAGTGATGTCCCGTTGGCCTATAGAGAGTTTCCTCGCCTGAGCTATGCCGAGTCAATGGCCAGATTTGGAACTGACCGGCCTGATTTGCGCGTTGAGTTGGAATTGGTCGACGTCTCTGACATCGCCGGGAAGAGCGCATTCCGGGTCTTCTCCGAAAATGTCGCCGCCGGCCGGCCGGTCAAAGCGCTGAGAGCGCCTGGGTGCGGTAGCTACAGCCGTAGGCAAATCGAGGAACTGGAAGAGATCGCCCGTGAGACCGGCGCCAAAGGTTTGGCCTGGATGGCCATTGACGCCGACAGCGAACAGATCAAAGGATTTATCACCAAGTTCTTTACGGTCGAGCAACTGACTGAGTTGATGGACTTGCTGGAAGCAGAACCCGGCGACCTGCTGCTGTTTGCCAGTGACGAACTCCGCGTGGTTCACGCGGTGCTGGGCGCAATGCGTGATGAAATTGGCGAACGCCTTGGCTTCAAAGGACGCAACGAGCTGGCCTTCGCCTGGATCGTCGACTTTCCTCTCTTTGAAGCGGACCTTGAGGAAGGGCACTACGCGCCGAGTCATCATATGTTCACTGCCCCAAAGCGCGAGCACATACCGTTGCTCGACAGCGATCCGGCGGCCGTTCTCAGCGAACAGTATGATCTGGTCTGTAACGGATACGAAGTAGGCGGCGGCAGCATCCGAATTCACGAGCGCGAGCTTCAGCAGAAGATCATGGCCCTCATCGGCTTCACCATGGAAGAGGCGCGCGAACAGTTCGGCCACATGTTGGATGCCTTCGAATATGGCACGCCTCCGCACGGCGGAATCGCGCCAGGCATCGATCGACTGGTCATGTTGATGGCTGGCGAACCCAACATCCGCGAAGTCACGGCCTTTCCAAAGAGCCAGAACGCGGCTGATCTCATGGCTGACGCGCCGTCGGCCGTGGATGAGCGTCAATTAGACGATCTGCACATCGCGCTAAAGGAGTAGCGCCCGGGGCCGTGCGCTCGAGTTAACTCCCTTGGAAAGCTGTCGGCCGACAGAGTCAATCGCTGGCGTCAGTCAGTCGCGCTTCAGGACGGAGGGCCAAGGCCACGAGCCAGGCAGCCAGCGCGATAAGGCTGGATATCAGGAAGGTTTCGGCCAGTACGGCTACGGTCGTACTTGTGAGACCATCGGCCAACGCTGACGGAAACCCAGGGTCGTCAATTGGAGGAAGGTCTACCTGCGCGCGCAGAATGTCAAACCGATAAAGACCCCAGGCCGTCAGACTGGATAGCCCAACGCTCATGCCGATGAGGCGAAGCACGATAACCAGGCTTGAAGCGATGCCGAGTTGGTCGTCCGGCGCCGCATTGATGACCGCCGCGCCTATAGGGGCGGTGATGAGGCCGAAGCCCGCACCGAGTACTGCCAACTGCAGCGCCATTTGGGCATACTCTGAATCTGGAGACCAGGTCCAGCCCATCAGCGCAAGAGCAATAGCTACCAGCGTCAGTCCGGCGAGGGCCACCGGCCGATAGCTCCAACGCTCGGTGAGACGGCCCCCAACGTAGGCCATTATCGCCATGGAGGCGGTCATCGCACTGAGAATCAGGCCGCTTCTCAGCGCCGCTTGCTGGGGATCAACTTCCAAAACGTTGATAAGCAACGGTACATTGACCATGGCGATGATGAGGACCGCTCCGACCAGGAAGTTAATGATACTGGCCTGGCTGAAATTGGGTCGGCGAAACAGCGCAGGATCGAGCAAAGGTTCAACGCGAGATGGAACGAGTGGCGCGCCCTGATCTCGCGTAACTCGGGCCAAACGCCTTTCAACTAACGCAAACAAGGCAAACGCCGCAACGGCCACCAGGTAAAGGGGCAGCATACTTGGTTCTTCCTGACCTGACAGAGCGTTCAGTGATCCGGCCGATTGAATTTCGCTGCTGTTCAGCAGGGCGACGCTCAGTGACAGGAGACCCGCCGACAATAAGGCCGTGCCTAGCCAGTCGATCCGCGCCACCTTTTTTGGTTTAGGCAATCGTGCCAAGGCCCACCAGGCCAATGCAATGCCGATCAGGCTGAGAGGAATGTTTATATAAAATTGCCAGCGCCAATCAAGGAATCGAATCAACAATGCCCCATAAAGCGGACCCCATACCCAGCCGGCCGTGTCGATAGCGGCAAGGGTGCCCAACGCCGATGGACGCCGGGCCGGCCGGTAGACGTCGCCAATGATGGCCATTCCTACCGGAACCATGGCCCCGCCGCCCAATGCGGTGAGGACTCGCCCAAATATGAACGACGGCAATGTATTGGCCAGCGGTACCCAGACAGAGCCAGCTAAGAAGAGGACCAGAGCACCGATATAGACTGGCCGGCGACCTACGATATCACTCAATCGGCCGACAAATGGCATGACGACAACGTAGGCGATCAGGTATGCATTGACGATCCAGGCCGCGTCGTCTAGACCATCTGGCATAGGGATTTCTAGATCGAATATGATCTGGCGCAGCATCGTCGATACGACGGTCAGATCGTCCGCAGCTACGAAAACGCCGAATGAGATGACGGCCAGAATGGCTCCGGGCGAAGCGGTTCGGCCGATACCTCTGGTCGCGGACATCTAGTTGGCTCTTTTAGGGGACAGACCTCAAATCACAGGAAGAACTCTTTCAAGGCGGCTGTTGTCTCTGCTTCGACAATATGCCAGGGTGTGTCCAAGTCCAATTTGAGGACAAGATCGTGGCTCTCGATTCGCATACCGACAATTCCCTCAATCGAGGCCAATGCCTGGGCCACTGCCGAACCCTTCTCCATGGCTTCAACGGATCGGTAATCTTCTGCAATGCCAGCGGCAAGTAGCAGATTAGTATGAATTACCATGATCGAGGGATCGTCGGTCGATTCGCTTTCGATCTCAATGTATTCAGACATCTTACTCTCGTCACAATTGTACCCAGGATGGTTGCCGGAACATAATCTGCCGCTGGAGTAACCGTACTGGTTCGGCTATAATTCCGATTGTAGCTGGCTAATTATCATTTGGTTCGGGTGATTATTGTGGATGGGCCGCTGGCGATTCGCCTGATCCGTCCAACACATCGAACGTCGACATTGGAGGTTTAATCAATGAACAAGATCCTGAGCTTCATGGCCGGAGCGTTGTGCGGCGCAGTCGTGGGCGCCACAGTGGCGCTGCTCTTGACCCCGGCTTCTGGCGAAGAGTTGCGAGGCGAAATGGTTCATCGCTGGGAAGATGCGCTAAACGAGGCGCGCCAGGCTATGGAGGATACCCGTCGCGATCTGCAAACTCAGTTCGAGATGATGCAGCAGGGCAATATTCAGGAGGAAGCGACCGAAACCGAGTAAACTTGCGTCAGAGCAAGGGATCGTCAGAGTTAAGGATCGTTAGAGTTAGGGATCGATCGCCAGCCAATAATTGGCTGGCTTGCTCACGAATGGTGTTTGGGCTGTGATAACCAGGACACCCCCTTCTTGGCCCATATCGACGGCCCATTTGCCTTGATTACGTTCATTCAATACCAGGTTTGCGACTCTGGGTATGGGACCGTGTTGAATGAGGTTGACGCGCCAGATTTGGGGTAGGAACTGGCCCGTCCTAATGAAGCCGCTGGCCCGCCATCCGGCACTCTCTGCTTCGACGTCATCCAGGTATCCAAGCTCGGGGACGGAGATGTCGTCGAGGGCAAGGCCCACTTCGGCAACGGCCGAGTCGCTCACGACCTCAAAGCGAATCAATACCTGGCCGCCAGTGTAGGGCGCCAGAGAGATGGTCTCCTCGACCCAACCGCTGAGGTTCGGCGCGACCTCCCCGCTACTGCCGCTCAACCCTGGACCATATTCTCCGGCCTCAGCATGCTCCGGCATAAGCAAGTCCCACGTAGTTCCACCATCCGCTGAAACACTGACGTAAGCGAAGTCATATCCCTCCTCTAAATCGTACCATGCCCAGAAAGACAGGTGCGCGCTTGTCAAGCCCGTAAGGTCGAAGGAGGCGGTCAATTGGGCGTCTAGCTCATTGAGCGCGGGCGCAAACCACATCGTGTCGCCGCTGCGCGGCGCAGCAGGCAATAGCTCGGCCACGGTGTCGCCGGCAAAGGACACGGTTTTTGGACCTTGTACGTCCAGGAGGGCATAAGCGACACCGAATTGATCAAGGGTCTGGAGTGACTGATAGGGCGCCTGGTCGATTTCGAGCGCATGTTTGGGCGAATCTAAGTCCACGCTATCGTATTCGTAGCGCTGCCCGTAATCACCGTCATCCAAATAATTGGCTGTTGCCCAGTCGAGCACGAATTGGTCCAACGGCACTCCTGATCCGGTTTCGTCCAATACAGCACTAATGCCGGCCAAACCGTCGGCCGGATGCTGCATCAGCCTCTGAATCGCCGCGTCGCCAAGCTGTTCCCAGAAGTACACGACAAACAGATAAGCGGCGCCATAGTGAGCGAAAATCTCGTCACCAGCGTCCGGTGGCCAGGTATTGAGCGCCGTGTCTGGATTGTCTAGATAGTCCGGCGGCGTATCGACGGTTTCGAGACCGGTGTAAAGCTCGGTAAACTGAGCCAGTCCTTCGCTGAGCCACACCGGTTCATTAGGATCGCCATGCCATTGAATCAAATGCTGAAGCTCGTGCACCACGGTGCCGAAATAAAGCGCCTCATCCGGCCGCAGGTTTTCCATGTTCAGGTATACGATTTCTTGCTCATTGGAGCTGCTGTTCACGCTGCGCGGGTACTGATCGCCGCTATTGAAAAAGCCTAATTCGCTGTCGTCTGAGTATCCGTCCAAATGCAGTATTGAAAAGCGGGGGTCGTCGTCGATCCCGTTCTGCCAATCTGTTCCGTAGAGTTTGGCCACGGCCGGGTAGTACTCGTCCTCAAAACGTTGCCCGGCTTCGGCGATCTCGTCGGCATCGTAGCCGAGCGAGGTTTCGACCCAGAAGTAAGCGTGATCGGTGATGGCCAGCAAGACGGCCTCATGCTGCCCATCGTCGGTGACAAACACCTGGCGATCACCAACCTGAACAGGTTGGGCGTTAACCAGGCGCCGGCCAACTTCAGAGTGGCCCAGCCTGCTCGCCGTTTCGTAGTAGTCTCGGGGTGGATATTCTGTTTCGAGAATGGCCGACAGGTGCGAGAAGACTGCTTCTGGTGGAGGCGATTGCTGAATAACGCTGGGAACCATCACATCGGGCGCCGCCATGGCCGGCGTGACGGTGTCCGATGGCGCGATGACGGTCGAATCGGCCGAATCGACCTGAGGCAGCGCTTGAGTCGGCGTGGCAGCGGCCGACGTCAACGGCGCCGGCGTCAATCTAGGTGGTGCGGCCGGTGTTGCCTGTTCCCCGGCCGATGCCAGCTGTTGGACGCCCGACCGCCCGAGACGATTGACGACTATTATGCCAGTGGCCGTCGCGACCACTAGGCACGCAGCACAGGCAGCTAACACCAGGCAACTCAGGACCAGCCAAAGTGCGGCTCTACCCCGCGGTTTGGCCTGGCCCGTTCTCTCGTCCTCAGGCTGACTTGAATACATGCGCCTCCAACCATAGTTTACCTGTGCCAAGGCAATGTAAACAGCCTACCATAGTCCCTCTCATTGCCCTGTTAAGAATTATGTCAGAGAAGCCTTCCTCATTGACTCGAATGACGAACCTGGCAGAATGGCATACAGCCGCGAAGGCAATTCTATACACGTCGGTCGCATCCGATTGTGGAAACGTCGTGCTCCGTACGGCGCTTGTGTGTGCGTGTTGCCGCAGATAGATATTGGGGGTACGATTCCCCGGTTATACCCTTGCCGCCCGAGAATTGACTCGTACTGGCCAAAAATCACTCGCCTCGCTCCCAGATTGGCGTAACCTCGGCTTGATGTAAGGGTTAATCATGATGGAAGAGGACGGCCGGCCCGCTCAGATCCATTCTAGGCAGGCCGAGACCTGGTGTGGCCCAGAGGAGAATCACTTGAACCAATTAATGAGCGCCCATATCGTCGGTTGGGGAAGGTTCGTGCCCGATCGAGTCTTGACCAATGACGAGATCGCTCAGACTGTAGCTACATCTGACGAGTGGATCTATACGCGGACCGGCATCAGGGAGCGACGGATCGCCGCAGAATCTGAGACGACGGCAACGATGGCGTTCGAGGCCGCAGCGCGAGCCTTGGCCGTCGCCGATCTGCACCCATCGCAGATTGAGATGATCATTGTGGCCACATCCACGCCAGAGTACATTTTTCCATCTACGGCTTGCCGGGTACAGGATTATCTCGGGGCCAGGCGCGCTGGCGCATTCGACCTGAGCGCTGCCTGTTCAGGTTTTGTATATGGTCTTAGCCTGGCCGCGCAAGCCATCGCTACGGGATCGGTGCGTAATGCGATCGTCATAGGGACCGAAACGTTGTCGCGCGTAGTGGATTGGAAGGATCGCGCCACATGCGTACTGTTTGGAGATGGCGCCGGGGCCGTGGTGCTGAAAGGCTCGCATGTGCCAGGAGGTGTCATGGCCTCCAGCCTGCGCTCGGACGGCTCCGGAAGCGAGCTGATAAGTCTGCCGGCCCTGTATCATAATCCCGTTCCCACACTCGGCCCTGAGTATTTGCAGAATGGGCATCGAAGCAAGTCGATAACAATGGCCGGCCGGCAAGTGTTTCGCTTCGCAACCAGCGTTATTGGCGATGTAATCAACGATGTCTTGCAGAAGGCCGATCTGACTATAGACGATGTCGACCTGATTGTGCCGCACCAGGCCAACCGGCGCATCATCGAATCGGCTGCTAAGAAGCTCAAGGTAGATCCGTCTCGCTTCTACTTGAATTTGAACCGCTATGGTAATACGTCGGCCGCCTCAATTCCCATTGCCCTGTGCGATGTCGTGGAGGACGGGTTGCTGAAACCTGATGATAACGTCGTCTTCGTCGGCTTTGGCGGCGGATTGACGTGGGCTGCTTCAGTCGTCAAATGGGATGTGACCCCGCCTCAGGTCTCGTTGGTGGATCGTGAATGGAAAAGGGCCCGATACGTGGCCGCAAGGAGCCGCTCTCGATTCCGAAAATTCAGCCGCCGGCTCGGCGCGCGTGTTTTGGGCTCGCCGACGCCAGACGCGAGGCTCAAAGACCTGGACGAGCATGATGCGCCCCAAGATGATTCGCCAACGAGCGTCTAACCAGCATTGTCGACGCTGGTCGTAGCAATTCTTCCGTTGGCGTTTCTTGGAGCCTCAGCTACGAGTGGGTCATTTGGTGAACCGTTGGTGCTACTGAGCGGCCGATCTATCTTTCTTTATGGCAGCGGCGATGTGCTCGAGCAACACTTGCTCGTCGACGATACCTTCTACATGTACTCGGCTGTTAATGACAATGTGGGGTAGGTGGGTCACTGAGTAGCGGACCAGCGCATCAGGAAACGCATCGCTCATAATCAGAAAGGCGCGCACGCTTG
>CP070688.1:2486942-2491894 GCA_020353135.1 Chloroflexota bacterium | reverse complement strand
GCTCAACAACAATGGCAGCAAAACCAGCTTCAAGGGATCTGTCGACTTCAATTTTGCGGATGCCGAGGTTACGTTGATCGACGACAGCGTCCAGGTTTTCGATACCAACCTGGTCACGGCAACGAACCCCGATGGCTTCATCGACACCGTCAGCGTTGGCGAAACTCCGCAGTCCTTCCAGTATCAAGGACAAATAGGACCCTTTGGTGTCGATGATTGTGGGCAAGGGGATCATAACAACACGGCAACGATAAGGACCATTACGACCGGCACGGAGAAAGAGGCTATCGAGAGAGTCCCCTACTTGTGTATCGAGACGATTGCCATCGCCTTTGAAGACTTGCCGCTGGTAGGCGGGACAGTTGGCAACGACTGGGACTACAATGACATCGTCGTCGACGTCAGTCCAGTCCTGTCTTACAATGCCGCTGGCAGCCTGGAAAGAGTGTCATTCACATTCGAACAGGGCGGCGAGTTCGCTGAATTCAGCCACGTGTTCAGCTTGCAGCCGACCGCTTTCGCCTGCGACGGGACCTACACCCGATCGATAGGTGGCGTGTCCGACCCTCCAGTGGATTATACGGTCGGCGACAATATCGTGATCATCGAGGATTCCAGTTGGGATCCTCAACAGGTTGCGCTGACCATCGATTTCGATGTGCCGGAACTGGACCCGGGCGCCTGCCCGCTCGATCTCAGCCAGGATGAATTCGACATCATCGGCAATTTCCACGGCGAAGGCCTGTTCTTCAAGCCCTGGATCCTGGTCGACAACGTCTTCGATAACATCGAAGATCCTGTCAGGCCTGGGGATGTCAGATTGCTCAATGTCCCACAAGATTGGGCTTGGCCGACCCCCGAGGGGACACCTATCTGGACTTGCTATCCGGACGGCGTGAGTGGGCCACCGCCACCGACATTCTCAGAACTATGGTGGCAAACAGAGAGTCAGTGTCAATAGCCGGCCTGAACCTGGTCGGCACGCCGGCCGGTTTCTAACGAAATTCGCCTGGTCCGCGGCGAGAAGACAACGCCGTGGACACGATTAGCATATAAACGAACATGCCTCATCCCGAATAATCCGGGATGAGGCATGTTTTACCTTGAGGGGGAAGCAGGTTGCCTTTCGAATATACCGGACCAACTGCGTCCGGCGACAAGCCGGGCTGTTCTCCTTATTTAGCCAACAGCTTTTTGGGCCTTGCCGCCCATCTTGGCCGCGATCTGACCGTAAAGATGACCGATGGAAACCAGCAACCACGGGCCGGCAAGAGCCCCTACGACGAGCGCCAGGATCCAACCTATACAGGCAATGAACTGCAGGACGCCGGTTATCATACTGATTACCAAAGAAGCGACCAAGGCAAAGACCACGGTGATCAGAATATCGCCGATGTGCTCGCGCGCTATGCCAAAGACTTCGCCGAAGCGAAAACAAGCCCCGAACTCATCCGTTCGTACATACTGAATGTAGATAGCCGGAGTGATGAAGATCAGGGCCACCCAGAAAAGGAGAACCAGGCAACCCACCACGCCAAAAGTGGCCACGATGCCGGCAACGGCCGCATCTTCACTGATTTCGCCCAGGCTGCCAAATCCGACGGTGGCCGCAAAGCCGATGCAGGCCAGAACCCAAAAGGGCAATGTATAGACAAACTGGGCGATCATGACGTATAGACCGTCCATGAACAATCGTCCCCAGTCATCCCATTCGGGCAGCGGATCCGGATCGCCGTTCATTACCCTGCGAGAGACTGCCAGTGAGTAGCCGGCCAGGAATGGAATGGGAATCAATAGGAAACTGAAAAAGACCAGGACGGCGGCGATAACCAGCTTGCCCAGCCAGCGTTCATCATCTTTGACAAAGGTAACTGCTGTGCTTACATCCATTGTCTGTCCTCCTTAATGGTATGGCCATCAACTCTAGTCCAAAGAAAAAGCCAGGGTACGTGTTCCGATAATAGGCCCCGTCCTTGGCCAAAAAAACCAGAATCTGGTTCAGAGTGTTTATGAGCGGATGCGATTACACCTTGGTTCAAGCAGCGTCGTAAGCGGCCTCCAGGTTCTTGTCGTTCATCTTGCGCCCGATCTGCCCGCACATGTGGCCTGTAGCATAATAAATCCAGGCTGAACCGGCCGGGAAGATAATTAACGGTCCGCAGACTGTAATGGCAGAAATCGAGCCAACAAGACTGAGCACAATACTGGCAACCAGATACACCACAATGACCAACAGGATATCGACCAGGTTCTGGCGGGTGATGGCCATGATTTCGCCGAACTGGAATAGGGAGCCAAACTCACCGGTACGGGCATACTGAATAAGGATCGCCGGAATCAGGAACGCTAGGACAATGGCATATAAGATGACCAGGCAACTGAACAGACTAATACCGGCGATGCCTCCGCCGGTCAATTCGCCGCTCGAGTCCAGTGTACCTAATGCCGCTACTGCTCCGCATACTCCCAACAAAATAGCAGGTAATGAATAAACCAGTATGGCGACGGTCACGATTACTCCGTCGATGAAGAGTTGGCCCCAATCATTCCATTCAGGCAGCGGCCGCTCTTCGTTGTTGATGACACTGCGTATGATGGCGATCACATAGCCGACTACGAAGAGCGTCAGCAGCATGGGAATGATCAGCCAACCGAGCAACAGGTTGCCGATTAGAATAAGGGCCGCCCCAATTGCCAGTTTTTTCAGCCAATCGTCGTCTTCGTTGACGAATGTGAACGCTTTGCCAATCTCCATTTTGCCCTCCTACAATGGTGATCAAAATACGTTATGTCTGTGTACTGTACGCGTTGACGATTTGGCGGGTTGCACAGCCGTGGCTAAACCCAACCCTGGTTCTCGGCGAAATCGGTCAACAAGGGGATGTCTACTCGTTCTCCCTGGTAGGCTTTGAAAGCATAGTAGAACATGGCTAATAAGATGATAACGCCTACGCAGAGAAAAGATAAGAGAATGCCGGCGACGCCGGTAACCAAGGCCAATATGGCGTGATACCTGATGAACGGCCGTTCTTGCTTCTCCGGCACGAGCAGAAGAATGATGGCAATGATCGGCCATAGGGGAGAAATGGGAATCCAGGCTAGCGCTGCCCAGAGGCGATCTTCATCAGACACATCGGCCGACCCAGGAGTCACAGCATCGTACTCTTCGTTCATGGAACTTACCCTCGAGAATCGTCAGAACAGCAAGCAGGACACGCCAACTGGCTACGGATTTTAAGACTGAGCACCGGATTCGTCAATACGACACATTGGATTCGTGCTGGAAACAAAGTATAATGGATCCGTTCTTGGTTGAGGCTGGCTGGGATGCTGCCTCGTTGCGGTAGTGCCGGCCGTCTTCAAAATCTGGAATATCCACCTTGCAGCAGCTTTTGTTGTTGACGCGGGTGGAAGTATTTGGGTGGAATAGTGCTTGTATCATCATCCGCCCATTAGCGCCTATAGTTTCAGGGATCTTTCTAAAGGAGGAAGAATATGTTACCCAAGCGCTTAAGTGTCGTCATCGTGGTAGTGATGATCTTTTCCATCATCCTCACCGCCTGCGCCTCTGAGGAGGAAGAAAAAGTCTGTACTATTCTCGACATCGGCGGGGAGAATGATCGCAGCTTTAACGAATTCTCGCTAAAGGGCTCTCGCGATGCGGCCGCGGACGAGGGCCTGGAGTTCGCCTATATCGTCTCTGAAGCAGAGACGGATTATGAGAAGAATATCCAGAACTTCATCGACGAAGGCTGTAACATGATCGTCACCGTTGGTTTCTTGATGGGCGATGTCACCGCGGCGGCGGCCCGTGAGAATCCCGATGTTCAATTCGCCATCGTCGACGTGGAATACGGCCCAGGATTTGGCTGTGACGAAAACCTGAGCGATTGCTACGAAGAGGATCTGTCCAACGTGACCAGCTTGATGTTCGCCGAGGATGAGGTTGGTTACCTCGCCGGCGTGCTGGCCGGCTGTATGTCCGAAAGCGGCGTCATCGGCTCCGTCTCCGGCATGGAGATTCCGCCTGTTCAAAAGTTCGTGGTCGGCTATCAGACCGGTGCGGCGACGCAGAATCCTGATATCGAGACCTTGAACGTCTACATCCCCGACTTCAACGATCCCTCGACGGGTAAACAGGCCGGGCAAAGCATGATTGACGACGGCGCCGACATCATCTTCGGCGTCGGCGGAAATACCGGCAACGGCGGCGTCCTGGCGGCCCATGAGGCCGGCTTGTTGGGCATCGGCGTTGATGTCGACCAGTACAACACCTATCCTGATGTCGCCTCATCGCTGCTGACCAGCGCGGCGAAGAACATGGACGTAGCCGCCTATGATGCTGTTGTCGCCTTCGCCAATGGCGAATTGGAGGCGGGCGTCAACGTTGGCACTGTGGCGAATGAAGGTATCGGATTGGCCCCATACCACGATCAAGAGGACAACATTTCTCAAGAATGTAAGGACGCTGTGGCGGCGGCCGAAGAGGGGCTGACAGACGGGACGATTGACACCGGCTGGAACCCGTAAAGACTGACCCGTATTATCTGTTGAACCTGCGGGAGGTAAATCTATCTTCCCCTGTGCCTCCCGCAGGTTTTGCTAAAGCACTTTTCAAGGTACAATTACTTATCGACTTTCGGCCAGTTAAATAGGAGAGAGGTTTGGCGATGAGTGAGACCCCTGTGCTGGAGGCACGCGGGCTAACCAAGCGATTTCCCGGTGTCCTGGCCAATGATCGCGTCGATCTCACCCTAATGAAGGGGGAAGTTCATGCCCTGTTGGGGGAGAATGGGGCCGGCAAGACTACTTTAATGAACATGCTTTATGGGCTCTATCACCCGGATGAGGGGGAGATCCTGGTCAATGGGGAGCCGGTCAAGATGGAGTCGCCCAGCGAAGCGATTGCCAAAGGCATTGGCATGGTCCACCAGCACTTTATGCTCGTCCCG
>CP070688.1:2479532-2486842 GCA_020353135.1 Chloroflexota bacterium | reverse complement strand
GCAGCCAGATCCAGGGCAGGCGTTCAAACCAGATCCGTCCGCCTCAACTAGACTGTACGATGGAATCCGCATAGTGCCTTGGAAACTCGACAAAAGCAACTTAGCTTGCTCGGCAGGACCGGTCCAGCCAAGCTGATGATCTGTAAGCGGACCGTAGAGGGCGTCATGTCGGGTGATGGCCTGTTCGCCCGACCATTGGACCATGCGCAGTCGATATGGTTGACCAGGCAGGACCTCGCGCAAGATGAGGCTGCTATCCGACTCGTTTCCGGCAAGAAACCGGAATGAGCGACCTTCGAGCTCCTCCCCCCAGAAATCTCTAGCCGGATCATAACTGTAGAGCCGCGGCAGATCATCCTGCCGGCTAAAACAGAGCATCGCCACAACCTGGTCCGGCAAATGAATTGGAGTAGCCAACATGGCTGTAAAGGTGTCAAGGATGGGTTCGGAAAACGCCTGATACAATGCTTGGTATCCTGCGTCATCTAAAGGCATTCCAACCAGGGTCGGCGAGGGCAACACAAACGTTCGGCCGGCGAAAAAGGGCGTGTGCCGATCGATCAGCTTAAACATCACTCGGGGATCGTCTTCCAGGCGCACCTCTAACCGTGTGTTTGGCGGACAGGTTCCATCTCCTGACTGGCCGGCGCATACTTGTCTCATTTCGCTTTCCAGGTCAACTAGCATTCGATCGACCAGAATTTCGTCCCTCGCCCGGTAGGTCAAGGACGCCAGATCGCCGGCTGCCGTTCGCCAGTCGCCCCAAAACTCCTCCGCCGGTCGATGCAGTAACCAGCGTGACCCCTCGCGCGTCAATGTTACGGTCTGCTCCAGCTCAATACCGGCCGAAGTTGGGGCATGGCCGACCGGTCGATATGTCAGTGGAAACGAGACTTCGGCCGCTCGCCAATTGGCTGACAGATCGACCGTAGATTGTGCGCCCGGTGTCTCCTCCTGCTCCTGATTGAGGATTAGACCCAGTTTATCTCGGTTGAAAAGCAGACCGCTTCCTATTAGCATTCTCTGCGTTGCGGTCCACTCTGGTTCGCCGCCGAGCAACAGCGTATCCAGAAGATCGACATCCTGCTCAAGGGCCGCTTTCCACCACACGCCGAAGGCAGCCAATACATCCTCGGTGACAGCTTTGTCTCGTATCTCCGCCTGGCGCCCCAATTGCCAGTAGGCGACGATAGCCAGCCCAGCTATCGCCACGATAACCAAAACTGCGATCCACCCGCGCCGGCGCAGCCCAGGACCAGAAACCATCTCGGGCGTTACCGCTCCGTCTTGTTCGGTTTGCCAGTCGAAGTGGCCCATGACCAGACCTAGCCGACGCCTCTACGCTGTCCGAATCAAATCAACAGCCTAATTGTACCATGCCTGGATGACCAGGTAGAGAGTTATAACCCGTCTGGCGCGGGTCCGTCTTGGACCTCACCTATGACAAGGGCGCTTATTCTGCGTTGTATTGCGCCACAAAGCGACGCCAGGCTTCATTGAGGCTTGTTTCGCCTTCAGTTGACGCTAGCGAGACCAGCCACTCCTGGGGGCTGCTTGCCTGAGTCTGCAGGCGCAACATCTCCGCTGGCGGAACGGCGCTCCAGCTTGTTGCGAGAAACTCGACCAGCAAATAGGCTGACTGCCAGCTGGCATTGCTCCTGTCATTCTCCAACCGAGGGTCGCTCTTCCATAAAGCCTCGGCAATCGCCTGAACATCCTGGCCGTTGACCTGGGTCGCGCCAATTTCCAGGGGCCAACTCATTATGCCAAGTCGGCTCAAGATCAGCTCCGAAAGGGCGATGCCCAGCAATCCTGGTTCACAGCAGGTCATCTCGGCCTGCTCGCCGATTAGCGCGGTCACAATGCGCGCTGCGTAGGCCCGATAGAGGGCCCGGTAGCCTGACTCGTCGACGGGAACTCCCAAGAGGGTCGGCGAAGGCAGTTTCACGTTAAGGCCCACCCTCAGTGACGATGCCGGATCGGACAGCTCAACTAGTTTTGCCGGATCGGACACCATGTCGACGCTGAGGTGAAGATCGGCCGGGCAGTTGATTTCGGCGATAGAATGGCAGGCCTGGCCGACGAGCCCTTCAAAATCGGCCGCCAGCCGTCGAGCCAATTGTTGGTCGCGCTGAAGGTAATTCAGTGTCAAGTATCGGCCACTGGTTGTCTGCCTCGGCCCCCAAAATGCGCCGCTCGGCGGATCTAACAACCATTGATCATCTTCATGACGATAGTTAAACAACTGACGTAAAACCACGGAGTCTGACCGGGAATCGATCGCCTCCATTCGGTATCGATAGTCGGCACTAACTTGGGCTTGGCTCAGGCTGGCAGAAAGATCCAAAGAAACCGACTCGGGCGCCGCGGCTGGCAGCAGATATAGATTAAACGGCCGGCGGTCCAGTAAGAGACCCTCCTCCGCCAGCAGCACCTGAGCGTCCGTCCATTCATGCAGACGGTCGAGGATCAAGTCTCTCAGCAATTCGCTATCGCCTTCTGCGGCCGCACTAAGGACCAGATCGTGGGCAGCCAGTACGGCCTGCTCTGCATCGCCTGAACTCTCATCCAAGAGTTTTTCGACGCGACCGAGGACGACGCCACTCCCAGCGACAATGGCCAACAGGGCCGTTACGATGATGACCAATCGCCGCCGGTGTATCCGGCCGGGCGAAGAGGTACCTTTATCTGGCTCGAGATCACCCCACTTGCTTTCATCTTCTGCTCGCCAGTCAAATCGCGAACGCATCGATTCCCATGGTCAGTATCACCAGTTGGTCACAACCTACCTTGTGCACTCTGATTTCGCTCCATAGAGGTGAGCGTCATCGCCGGCGACTAAGGTTGGTCACTCTCCTCCATATAGGTGACGATAAATCGCCTGCCCGGCGTAGATTCGCTCGATATATTGCCGCGTCTCAGAGAAATCGACTATCTGTACGTATAGATCGATGTCTCCGCCAGCCTGCTCGTACCAGCGCGCGGCGTTTCCCGGTCCGGCATTGTAAGCCGATAGGGCAGCGGCGACATCACCGTCGAAAGCATCCAATTGCTGATCCAGGTAATAGGCCCCAAACGCGACTCCGACATAGGGTTTATATAGATCCTCATTGACATAATCGACCAGACCCAGTCGCTCGGCGATGTAGGCGCCGGTATCCGGAATAACCTGGCTCAAGCCCTGCGCGGCCGCTCCTGAGGTGGCGAAGCTCTCGAACAGACTCTCCTGGCGAACCAGGGCAAATTGAAGCAAAGGGTCGTAGCCGTACGTCTCAGCCTCGGCCATAATGAGATCAGCATAGTACGTGGGATAAGCCAGTCCGGCTATGAATTCTGGTGCATCAAACACGTCAAGGCCCAACTCGCTTAAAGCGGAGGACGCTGCCAAGATCGAAGATCGGTAAAGACCGAGATCCCGGAAGAAAAGAGCCAGTTGGTAACTGGACAGCGGGTCGGAGGCGTTGTCGAACCGTAAACTTTCCAGTTCGCGTTTGGCTTCCTCCCGAAGGCCAAGTCGCCACAAGCTCTGACCTCGAACCAGCCGGCCATCTTCGGACAGTTTGTCGGGTAATCCGGCGAGGTCGGCCTCGCTAGAAAGCGCGAGTCGCGCTTGCAGCCACAACTCAGCCTCTCTTTGGTCCTGGGCGTCCAACTCGATTTCGGTAGCCGGCGCCGCTTCAAATGGTTGTGTATCTGAGGCAATGTGCCGCACGCGCAACGGATAGTAGCTAGAGCCCTTGGTCATACGTGCCTGGGCCAGCAAAGATTCCCTTTCCTCGTCATCAACCGTGCGCAACAACCATACCAACGCCGCCGCGCCATGGTGGTCGTCTGGGTAAAGCCCAGCAGCCATTTTCCATAGAGCGACAGCCTGATCCACTTCGCCCATGCCGGAACTCAGTATTCCGGCCCGGAACACGGCCTCGTCTGCGTCTTCATGCTCGGGATACAGGTCGGCAAGTGTCTGATAACGTTCGATGGCCAGCGGCAGATCGCCCTGTTGTTCGGCGATGGCCGCACTCCACCAGGCGGCAAAAGGGCCGTCTTCGCCTTCTGGATAAGTTTCCACGTACGATTGATAATATTCGGCCGCTTCAAGCGGCGCCCCGGACCGGGCCAACATCTTGGCCTTCTCGATCAGCCCCCTGGCCGCTGCCCTGAGCAATGAATCGGGAGCCTCGGCCGATGACGCCGTCGTTTCGCCCTCGTTCTGAGGGTTCTCGGCCGGCTGGTGGGCATCAATGTAGGCCTGAAGCTGATCGAGAGCGGCCGGCAGATTGCCCAGTCCTTCCAGCGACCAGGCCAAGTAAAGATGGGCGTCTTCATTGTGTTCTTCCTGTGACTGCAGGTAGCGACTTAAGGCGGCTACGGCCGGTTCATAGGCTTTGGCATGATAATCAACCACGCCACGCTGCAAATCGTCCACTTCGTAGCCAGCGTCAACCAGGGCCACCAACGCCAGGTAGCTCTCATAGGCCTGCGGGTAGGATTGGACCGCCTCCTGGTAGAGCGTAAAACCTCGTTCCAAATTGCCCGCCATAATCTCAGCCGCGCCTGCGAGGTAGGTCGCCTCGCCCAGCGTGTTTTGTCCTTCGGCCAGATCGATGACCGCCTTATACTGTTCGACGGCCGCAGGGTAATCGCCTTCTTCAAGATAAAGCTGGGCCAGGCGATACCGTTGGCCAACCGTCACGGCTGGAAGGGCGTCAGATGCCGCGGCCGCTTCATAGGCAACGATAGCCGGCTGGCGTTCTCCCAAAATCAGGTAACACTCGGCTATTAGTGGCTGGACATAAGCTGTCAGCGCACTGTTCGCCTCTAGATAAGCGTTGTAGGCGCCTATCGCCGCCCGGCAATCACCCTGATCAGCGTAGGATTGGGCCAGGTGGTAGTACGCGTTCTCCACCTGCACGGGATCATCGCCATTGACGGCCGATTCCTCGCCTTCTACAACTTCTCCGGTACCTGTAGCATCGGCTAGAAGCGTGCTAAATGCCTCGCTAGCCGCCGATTCTTCGCCCGCCTGCATCTGGGCCTGCCCCAGGGCCATCAGGGCCTCCTGGCGCTGGCTTTGCGTCAAATCGTCGGAGGCCAGCCCTTCCTGCAGCTGGTCCGCGGCCGCCTCGAAATTCTCATTTTCCAGGTGGCTCTGTCCTAATTCAAGGCGTTCGGCCGGCATGGGCGTGGCAGTGGGAGTCCCTGTGGCCGTTGGAGTAGGGCTTGGCGTGGCGCTGGCAAGTGGTTCGCCACCGTCTACCTTATAGAAATCACTTGCCGTCCAAGGCGTACTGGTAGGCAGGCCGGGCAACAAGGTTGGCGTCGCCTGCGCGGTCGGGCCAAGGGAGACAGCCTCGTTTGCGGAAGAAGGCTTTTCAGCCCTCGTGCAGGCGGCCAATAGAAGGAGCGGGACAACAAGTCCCAGAGCTATGCTCTTAGCTTTCATCCGCCTCCAACTCACCTGAGACCTTCTCGTCCCGGTCACCCGGCGAGCGATATTCGGCGTTAGTCACCGTCGGCACGGATGGGTTGGCGCCTGTTCCATCTAGCTCTTCATAATCTTTATCTTCGCCGCCAGATATCAGGGTCCAGCCGAGATAAAAAGGCACGATTTGGTTTAGTCCAAGCCAGACAAATAAGGCTGTGATGGCCAACTGAAGCTGCGCCAGTTGGCCGTCTAGATCCGTTTGAGCTTGAGCGATCAATTCTTGAGTCTGGGCGACGATATCTAGATACTGGTCAAGTAGTGGTTCGATATCGTCGACGGTCGTCGAAATCGCCTTTAGATCTTCGGCGATCGTCTCTATGTTGCCGCCTATCGCGGCCATATTGGCGCTGGCTCGCAACATGTCACCCTCGAGAGCACGCAAATCCTCTGGCACTCCGTCAAGGCTTCCGCCTAACGCCAGGACAGTTTCGTTGAGCGGAGCCATGGGCTGATAGTTGATCCCTAGGTCAAATTGGATCGGAATGCCAAAGATCTGGCGGTCCACCTCGAAGCTATCCAGAATCCGCAGTGTGTCGTCGATAGCCCCGGCCGCCTCTGCTACGTCAGGTATTGCCCCTTGGATCGCCTCGATGCTTTCCGGAAGTTCCTGCGTCGCCGATTGCGTCACCCGGTCCATCAGCGGCTGGGTATCGTTCATCGTCGCCGACACGTTAATCGCAGTCGCGGTCAACGTGTCGAGGCTTCCGCTGGCTTGGTCGATCGTGGTCTTGGTCAGCAGCAACGTATCTTCAACTGTATCAAGGCTATCTGACGCCAGCGTAAAGGTCGTATCGAGGCCTGCACCAAGCTCGCCGATAACGCTTCGGCTGATCACGAGCCCGCCAATACTGATCAACAAACCCAGTAGACCAACCAATATGAGTACTACTCCCAGAATTCGCTTTCCCATGTTCCTCACCCTCCTTGATGGATCTTTGTCTCCTCGTCGCTCTGGACCTCCGGTTGCCAAACCGTCCCAGTGACGCCGTCATAAATCATGTCTTCTAGCGCATGGCTGACTGTGACCCGATTGATCTCCCGCCCATCGTTCTCGATCGCTGACAGGGCCGCTATGATGAGTTGCACGCCATCGTAAGCGGCGCCGGCGCGCGGTCCGGCCACCTCGTCAAAAGGCGTCACCTCTGCGTAAGCTCGCAGGAACTCCTCGTCCAAGCTGGCCGGATCTGTCACACCAAGCGGTTCATCACCGGCCTGAACTAGGGACAGTCCCGCCGCCTCGTAGTGCGACTTCGCAGCAGCCGTCGTTTCAGGCAGCCAATGCCCAATGACTGCGACGATACCCGGGTCGACGGCCAGTGCCCTGGCCGACTGGCGCGCCATCGCTGGATCACCAAAATCGTCCACGGCCACCAGGGCCAGGCGAACCTCACCAGGGCCGCGGGCCTTGTTCGCCTGGCGAATAGCCAGGCGTGCGCTGTAAATGACGTCGTAGCCGACGTCGCGGTTCCGGCCCTCGAACGGAGCGACCAGGCCAATCTTCACGACAGGATCCGTTCGCTGGCAAGCGGCAAACGCCAGGAATATCAAGAGCAGCGTAGGCAACAACGCCAAGCGCGTCGGCCACCAGACTCCCATCGACCTATCCGCGACACTGCTCAACACGAGCCAGATGCTCCTCGAATGACTTGCTGAAGACGTGCTGGCCGGTCGTCTCCGACTCACAGTCAACGACAAAATACAAATAGTCGCTGTTTTCGGGTTGTGCTACCGCCTGCATAGCTTCCAGACTTGGAGCAGCAATCGGCCCGGGTGGCAAACCCGCATAACGATAGGTGTTGTAAGCGGAGTCCACTTCCAGATCCGT
>CP070688.1:2475728-2479432 GCA_020353135.1 Chloroflexota bacterium | reverse complement strand
TGGCGGGCGGCGAAATCGGGCGGGATGACGATACTTGCTTGAGCCAGGCCGGCGTCGATCGCTTCGGTCGCCTCCCCCACCCCAGGAACATAGCCAATCACGTCGAAATATCCAGACGTCTCCATCGAAGCGACGTAAGCCTGGCTGCTGGCATCGAGGCTCTGATCGGCAACTACGGTGGGGACATCCTCCACGTTCATACGAATCGCGTAGGCAAAAAGCAACAACTGAATAATGGGAATGCTGATCTGGACCGCCAGGGTACGCCGGTCGCGGAAAGTCTGGATGAATTCTTTTTGAATAACGGCCCAAATTCGCCGCCACATTGGATTTTACCTGGCTGCCCGACTCATCGAGGGGCGGCGCGTATGCCATTTAGAATCAAGTCAACAACAGTTTCGGACAATTCCTGCCTTTGCTCTGGCGAGGGAAAAGGCTCCAGGCCGCGAAAGACCGGCAAAATGAGAGCGCCGTACAAGCCGATAGCCAACCGCGCACTTAACGCCGGGTCCACTGGGCGAAATGCGCCAGTCGCTACGTGAGCGGCGAAGTACTGTCCCAAGCTCTCTTGCACGCGGCCCAGCCTGGCGATGACGAAGTCCTGCAATATGCCGTCGTCAATCCAGGCCTCGCTGAGAAGCGCCCTGTAAAAAGGCAGCTGCGACTCGGTCACGGCAAAGGCCATTTCAAACATGGCCACCATCGCCGCCCGCTCTTCCAGTCCCTCTACTTCCAGCACGGCGAGTTCCATCGGCGCTTCAGTCTCGCGAGCTACGGCGAGCAAAATCTCCCGTTTGCTGTTGAAGTAGTTATAGAGGGTACCTTCGGCCATATCGGCCGCCTCCGCTATCGCCTTTGTCGTCGTGGCGGCGTACCCGTTCTGGGCAAAAACCGCAGCCGCCGCCTCTAGAATGCGCCGTCGACGGCGGCGGATGCGGCGCTGGCGCCGGCTGCCAGTCAAAACCTGATCGGTTAACTCTCCCATAGTTCTTCCTCAGTAATGAGTGCTCGCTCAGAATATGAGTGAATGCTCATATCTAAATAGTAGTATGAACGATATGGGGTTGTTTGTCAACCAGTTCAAGCCCTCCAGGCAGGAAGATCTGAGAAGGTTGCGCTTCATCGGCCGCCGGAGCAGGAATTGGAGACCGGCGACACTAGCGCTCGTTCGCTGTCACGCGGCGTACTCCCAGCGCATGAAACTTGGCCCCCAGGCCTGGGCGATTTCACGTCTCAGCCCTGACGGCAACTCCGGGTATTCATGTGGACAATAGCCGGCGGTAGAGTCGAGGTAGCACTGAAAAGCAGGTTGGGCCTCAGCAAAGCCAGGCAGGCTGAGGGCCTCATAGACATTACTCATCTCTTCCATTGGATGGCGCACAAGTTCATGAAATGAAAGCTCATGCAGTTGTTTGTCTGGAATGAGATCCCGTTCATCAAAGAACACATCATACATCGTCTTGTAGCGCCGAATGATGCGCCTGTTCACGCCTCGCATCGTCGAGTGTTGCAGGCGCGTGGCGCGGTACATCAGCTCATACAAGCGCCTAGTAGATTGGAAGACGGTATAGGGGTCACGGTGAATATGGACGAAGCGGGCGTCGGGAAAGAGCTTGAGCAACAGCCTGATTCTGCAGGTATGCGCTGGAGATTTGAGCACGATGGGCCGGTTGTATTTCCAGGTTAACTTCTTGAGAAACAAAACCAGCGCAGCCTTCCATTGCTCGATTTCTTCCTCGGAAACATCCCGAAGCGTGAGATAGTTCTCATAGTACTCTTCATCGCGGGGGAAAGCCCAACCCAAATAAGGCGAGAGCAAAGCGGCATTGGCAATGGCAAACTCCTCTTCCTGGGGAGTCTCGAAGCCAAAGCGCATGCTATCAACCAGACGGGTTTTCGGAGATAGCGGTCCAAGAACGCTGAAGATTCTTTCCGACGAAAGAAACGTTTGTGGATTGGTGACTTGATAGAGATTCGGGTAAACGAATCGTTCATCGGCGGCAAGCAGGTTGTGAAGGTGCGTCGTTCCGCTGCGCCAATGCCCCAAGATGAACAAAGGCGGCATTATTTCCAGATCGCGGAGCTTCGAGCCGTAAACCCAATTCTCGTACCGGGCGCCGATAGAAGTCGCGCCGCTGGTCAGGGTGATGAAGCCGGCCTGAGGCCAGTAGTGCGGATCGATCGCGTAACCATGCCGCCTTAACAGCCCAAACCACTGGCCCAGCGTCATACCGTAAAACGTGGTGAAAAGCCAATTGGCCATCCAGATGCGGACTCTATCAGACCGGCCGATTTTCACCTGTTACACTCCACTGGCATCGCCCGTAGGCGGGGCATCCAGGAAACCGCTGCGAACAAAGTAGGTCAGGTAGGCATCAAACATCTGGCCATCAACGACCGGGCAACTGACATCGCTGTTGGCCAGCCCGTCGAGCGCCTTCTGGCAGTCGAACTTCATCTTCATCCGCGCGTACTGCGATATGAAGATGATGCCAAGCCCATCGGATGTTCCACTCTGATAGGCCCCGCTCTGTTGCGCCTCTTCTGATAGCTTGATAGAAAACAGCGGCGCGACGGAGTGTGAAGCAGTGTCCAACGAACCCCTGGCGCTCTCGACCAGTCTCGTCCGCCACCTCTCATAAGAGAGCGGCTTGATCGGATAGCCAAAAGAACGGAGCCAGCGAACCAGATCCTTAACGCGAACCGGCTCAGGATTGGTCAGATGGAAGACGCCACCCAGCGCTCCTGGAGAGCTTGCCAGATGGACAATGGCCCGGCTCACATAATCCACAGGCGTCATATCCGTTGCCGCGTCCAAATCCGGCGTGAATCCTAATTCGACGATCGTCTTCACCAACTTGGATGTCACATCCTCTGTGTTCCAGGCTCCCGTTTGGCTGCTGCCGGTTATCAGACCAGGCCGGTAAATAGCGACCGGCATTCCCCTGGAGCGGGCGACGGACACCAGTTTTTCGGCGACCCATTTGGTCTGCATGTAACCACCGTAAAGCACACCGCGGTGATCCAGGCTATCTTGTTCGTGGATAACGGCCGACTCCGATTCGCTAAACAGAGGGAACACCGAGATGGTAGACACAAAGTGCAACGGTTTCACCTTAACCTGGCAGGCCAATCTCAGGATCTCCTGCGTTCCAAATACGTTGGCTGGCTCCAGCCGCTCATAGGGATAGATCCAATTGACCCAGGCGCCACTGTGGTAGATGGCGTCGATTCTGTCTGCCAGCGCCTCAAATTGCTGCTCTGACAAACCAAGCAGCGGTTTAGCCATATCGCCCGGGACAGGGATGATCCGGGAGCCTGGATGCTCATCCTTGGGTAAGTAAAGCGCCAGATTCTCCTCGATCCTTCGTCTACCTTCGGCCACATTAGAGCAGCGCACCAGGCAGTAGATATCAGCCTGAGTCTTGCGCAGAAGCTCGTCGAGTAGAAAAGCTCCCAGAAATCCGGTCGCTCCGGTCAGCAGTATAAACGCCGGCTCGGCGGCCGATAGTACAGGCTTGCCCCCGACCTGAATGGCCGGGTCCAGGATTACCTGCGCCTGTAAGTCGGCGACGTTCGCGGCGAGCTGCTCCAGCCCCCCTGAGCGACTCCGGGCAGGTTGGGATTCTGATTCTTCGGCCTTCGCCCGCAGAAGTTTCGCGAGCAGAGCCCGCTTCTCCTGCGGCGAAAGCTCCGCAAGCTCG
>CP070688.1:2471094-2475628 GCA_020353135.1 Chloroflexota bacterium | reverse complement strand
AGCGTCGCCCGCTGGGTCCATAGCGTGATGATAGTGAAAACAATCAGCAGGAACCAGATTGATATCAGAATCCCTCTTCGCCCCTTGGGCCCAGCTAACCAGCCATCCAGGCCGATTGCGGCTAGCCAGGCGCCACAAAATGGCAGCAAGAATAAGGGGCGACCTAAGCCCATAAATTGGGCGCCCGGAAACAGGAAGAGCAATCTTACAAGTGGGGTGCCGAGGACGACAGCTATGATGAATAGCGCTAACGTGGTGGCCGTGAACGCGAACTGGCGTCGGCGGGCCACGAAAGGGCCAGTTAGGGCCAATAGGAAGGCCACGACGCCGAAGTAGATGGCGAGCTCTGCGTAATTGGGTGACTGACCCCAATACCCTTCCGGGTTCACTGGGTTGCCGTAAAAGTCTGGTGCAATCGCAGTAACGAGATTCTGCCACGGAAATCGGGTGCGGAGGACAGTTTCTGCCGTGTAGCGAATGCGCTGGCTAAACCCAGCGAATTCTGCGGCCGGCAGCAACGTTGCGGCGCCAACTCCCAGCCCGATGAGGCCGATGGTGACAAGCGGGATTAACGGCTTGAGCGACCATAGACGCTTTTGATAAGCATCCCACACTATGCTACTCAAGGCGTAGATGCCCAATGCCAGACCGATGATAAAGATAAATTGCATTTGACCGCCGAGAATGGCAAGACCGAGCATTAAGCCACCCACGGCCGCATAACCTAACCGGTCTTCATCGACAGCCTTCTGGTAAGCCCAGAATATGCCTGGCAACCAGGCCAGTGTACTTAGCCGGTGCGGGTTTTCTAACCAGACGACTATATAGGCATTGAGCATCCAGATCCCGCCGCCTAAAACACAGGCTAGCCAGGCCAATCTTTGCTGTCGTAAAAATCCATACATGAGCCCACCGGTCAGGATCAGGTGACCCCAGGCTAGCCAAGGTAACGCATGTTGGACAGGCAAAAAGACGGCCGCTATCAGATTAGGCAAATAGAGTGGCTGAAAATTGGGGTTTGCAACGACCGGTGTACCCGTCAAGATGTTTGGATTCCATAATGGAATCTGGCCACCGCCGATTACGACCGTCTGCAGGTAGCGGCGCGGAAAAAACGAATAGAACGGATCCGAAATGAGTGGGTTTGCGAGCGGGCCTAGATCAAGATGATCCCAAGGCGCAATTGACTGAATCAAATCGAGCGGCAACATTGTATAGTCCGGCAGCAGCGCCCGATTTAACAGCGCCGTGGCCAACCCGGCGAAGATTAGTAGCGCCAGCCATGCTCGATGGCGGCGGGCAACTCTCATCAATGCGTTCATCCCCGGTTCGTCAATCCGGTTGTTGCCATGGTTACGTCCTGGAGAGCCAGATGGGCTGTGTGGTGACCGATTGTACAAAGCCCCCAAGCCCCAAGCAATTTCACGATCTTTACGGATCTTCAGTTGAGAGTAAGAAAGAGTGGCTCCCTAATTCATATCGTGATATCACCGTATACTGATGTTTGGCGTATAACGGTAGTAGCGTTGGCCTGAACGCCAGCGCCAGGCGAATTGAACCCGGATCGATAGAAGTGACGCTTGAAACAGAAGTGGCAACCGCATCCGCCGACGCAAGTCGTATGAATAAAAGGGCTTACCTCACCGCGTCGACAGCGATTTTGCTGTTCGCCTTTGGGTTGCGCATTCTAGGCACTACGGCGCATTCAATCTGGTTCGACGAAGCGATGGAATACTTCACCGCCAGCGCCCCTTTGTCTATATTGTCCGAGGCAGTTACGGCAAACAATTACCAACCTCCTTTATTTGGGCTGTTACTCCATCTATGGCTTCGGGCTGGCCTGGAGCCGATTTGGCAACGTTTCCTGCCCCTTGTCTTTAGCATGCTGACCGTAGCCGGGCTCATGAGCTGGTCGGCGCGCTTATTCGGCCGGCGCGGCGCGATCTTGGCCGGGCTGATAATCGCCGTGATGCCGACCGAAGCCTATTACGCCCAGGACGTTGGCGAGTATGCGCTGCTGGTTTTCGCGGTTACCTGGTCGCTTTACTTCCTGGATATGGCTCGCCGGACCCCGGCCTGGCGTTTCTGGCTTCTCTGGGCGTTGTTTAGCCTGGCTGGAGTTTATACCCATTATGGCGCGGCTATCGTCATCGTGCCCGCGGCCTTAATGGTCCTGGTAGAGAATCTCAGGATCGGCCGGCGAGACGCGGTCAAACGAGAATTGCTCACCATCTGTTTGAGCATATTCGCCGTTCTGCCACTCTTGCTGCTCTTTCTACCCGATCAGATCCGGAATGTGGAGCAAAGCTTGGACGCGGTCACTCCCGTTACCACGCTGGCCGGGGAGTTACCGATTCTCATCTCCTCGCTGGACGATGTATTCCTGTACAATCTGGTTGGGTGGCCCATCTCAACGATCCCAACGTGGCCGGCGACCGTACTTTTGGCCGGCGCGCTCATCCTGATAATTTTGCTCAGGCCGCGCCTGCCCGGGCTTCTATATGCGTGGTTTGCCGTCGCCTATATCGGCCACTTCATTTTGGTCAGGACCGGGTTATACGTCGGTGCATTCGGATTCCGATACGGCTTGATACTTACACCGCTCTTCGTCCTGCTCCTGGTAGCAATAATAGATGAGCTGTTTCGACGGCGATGGTCTTTACTTGGCTGGGCCGCGTTGATATCGATCATGGCCCTTGAGTTATATGCACTGCCCACGCCGGTACCGTTCAAAGTTCTGCCCGGACAGCAGATATGGGTTCCTCAGGAGGCTATGGCGGAACTCTTTGACTATTGGCAGGAGCACCGTCACGCTGGCGAAACGACGTTTGTATACTATGGAGCCGTTCCCGCCTTCAGGTATTATTTGCGTCTGAATGATTTAGATCCAGAACGGGTCTCCTCGCAGGCGCGCGCCAATGTGAAATGCTCGGCCGGCCAGGCCCAGGAAGTATGCAAGGCTAACAATCTTTTTTATGGCCCTTGGGTTAGGCGACTGTCACCCGACGAGAAGGTTCGTAACATGGAAGAAGTTATGGGCGGCCGGCCGGATCGCCTATGGCTGTTGTTTTCGCATGTACACGAGACCGAGAAAGAAGATATGATGCGCCTGCTAGAGGAAGACTACCGAATCGAGCGCTCGTACCAGCCTGGGGCTCAGAAACCCGCGCTCTACCTGTTAGTCCGTTTAGGGGAAGAAGGCGCCGCCTGATTCAAGCGCTTCATTCGCTGGAATCGACCGGCGTGCCGGCCAGAGGGCATCGATGCGCGTACTCATTCCCACGATCGGCTCCCGGGGCGACGTGCAGCCCTTTATCGCCCTGGCCCAAGGGCTCGAGCGAGCCGGGCACACGGTCATGTTGCTGTCGCACCCGGCCATGCGGCCGCTGGTCGAGGCCCACGCCGTCAACTTCGCCCCCATGGGACCCGACCTCGACATGGCCCAGGAAGCGGCGGCTATTCGCCAACGGTCACGAAACACGATCCCAGCCCTACTCCAGATAATGAACCTGGCCTTCGACATATTGGCCCAGGCTCACGACGACATCCTGGCCGCCGGTCGGGACGCCGACCTGGTGGCAGTTCCGGCCAGCAGCGCCGCCGGCAAAAACGAGGCCGAATTACTGGATCTGCCCTCCCTAAGCGTCGACTTCATGCCCTGGACCATCGCGGCCGACGATCCCAATCGCTCAATATTCAAGCGCGCCGCTTACGCGACGATTAACAAGCTGGTCACCCCCATGACGACCCGGCCGCTCAACAAGCTGCGCCGCCAACAGGGATTGCCGCCGGTCGGGCCAGAAGGCTTTCGTTCGGCCCAGCTGAACCTGGCGCCTATCAGCCCGCTAGTTTACGCGCCCGATCCCTATTGGTCGCCAATCAACCACGTCGTGGGCTACTGGTTCGTCGAGGAGCCGCGAGGCTGGCGGCCGCCGGCCGACCTGTCAGCCTTCCTTGATGCCGGCTCGCCGCCCCTGGTGATCAGCCTGGGGGCTATGAGCGCCGGCGATGCCCTGGAGACGTCGACCCTGTTCGTCCAGTGCATTGAATCGACCGGCATACGCGCGATCATTCAAGGCTGGGATGCGACCATAAATCAGTTGAAACTGCCGGCGACGATTTACGCTGCCGGATCACTGCCCACGGCTGGCTACGACCGCGAACAGGCGGCCTGGTCCATCACGGCGGCTTTGGCACGACGGCGGCCGGCTTCCGGGCCGGCATCCCCCAGCTGGCCATCCCCCACATGGTCGACCAGTTTTACTGGGGCCAGCGCGTCGAAGAGCTAGGCGTTGGGCCCCCGGCCATCGGCCGGTCGAAGCTGAACGGTGAGGACCTGGCTGACGCGCTGGAGGATCTGGCCAACAACGCCGAACGACATGCGGCCGCCTCGCGCTTGGGCCAGGAGATCCGGGCCGAGCGTGGCGTGGAAACGGCCGTTCGCCTGATCGACGAGACCTTCGGCGGCATCGGGGCCGGCGAATCACGCTAGCCGGCATTCTTGAGCAGTTGGCGATATTGTTCCTGTTCCTCT
>CP070688.1:2467366-2470994 GCA_020353135.1 Chloroflexota bacterium | reverse complement strand
GGCAGCGACGTGAACTTGATCCACCGGCTGCTCAAGAACCACGTGGCCGAGGAGACCGGTTTCAGCGCCTATACCTTGTTCACCGATGCGGCGGTCAAGAACATGGGCCTGGAGGAAGCCAGCGCCGCCATGACGCCGATGACCGAGGAATATGATCATCTGGGCCAGGTACAGATCTGGGTCCAGGATATGCGGCCGGTCTGGATAGATAAGCGGGAAAGCACGCGCGTCCCCTTCCCGGAGGAACGAATCATCTCGCAAGCGTCGGTTGACGTCGGTATGTCCCCGGAACAGGTGTGGGATTACCTGGCCACGCCAGAGCATCGCTCCGTGTTGATCGGCTCAGACCGGCAGGATGTGATCGATCGCAAGAACGGCCGGATCGGGCCTGGCAGCACTTATCAATGCTATCATGGCGACAGGATCATCATGAACATCATCCTCGAGTGGCGGCCCTTTGAACGGATCCTGACCCAGGACCTGGCGGAGACGCCGATCGGCGACCTGTACGTCGTGGCTGAATACCGGCTGGAGCCAACCGAAAGTGGCACGCGGCTGACCAAGTCGATATCCCATGCCTCCGGCCCGCTGCTGGCTCGTATGATCTTCAATACGGTAGTACGGCTGACGAAAAAGCAATCCCAGCAGGCTATCGATCATTTCAGAGATCATATCGAGGCCGACCTATCGGCGCGGGGCCCGGCAGCACTAGATGAGGAGGAGTGACCATGGCCCACTCCGGATACCTGGTTGTTGAACGAGCGACGGCCGAGGTTCTGGCCCGACAACGCCGAGAATGAGGCTACCATTTTTGATGTATAATGGGGTTACGGCCGAACGATTAATGGGGTGCTATGTTGCGTCAGCGGTCCACTCTCGTCGAATAACTGACACCGCATAGCGCAGAAATACGATGGAGCCCGAGTGTGGCCCTGGCTTTCGATCTTCAGCGCGTTAGCTGGCGCTCCCCGGCATACCTGTAACAGGAGGCATGGCTCATGAATCGCTACAGAATGGTCCTTAAGGTATTCCTGGTAATGGCCTGTTCTTTGATCCTGGTCGCCGTGATGACGGGTTCGGCCGCGGCCGAGACCGACACTTACCTAGGCGTCGCCTTTCACCCTTTCACCCTGGATGGCGGGAACGGCACCTGCATCGACTATGACGACGTCGACGTCGGCCAGACGAAGAACTGCGATCCGGTCAACCTGGTCTTCCCCGGCCGGACCTGGGCCGAAGTCCGCGACGTGTTATTGGCCGACGGCTGGTCGACTTGTTGTGAGGGATCGCACCAGTGGCTGCACTACGATGACGGGGCAGGGCTCTACATAGAGAACGAGCAGCTTGTCAAACCAGGTACGATCTTTGGCCCGCGCTACCACATCCGTTTGTGGCAGGCGCCAGCCACATTGCTGACCTTCGCCGCCGTTCATCATGAGGACTTTATCCACAACATCGACATGCACTGGGAAGATGCCGAAGCCTATGTAGCCAACGCCCTGTGCGGCCCGGATTGCGAGCAAACGGGGCCGCTGACGACGCAGATCTCAATTCAGGGCGACGACAATACCTGGCGACCGGAAGGAATCGACAACCTGCTCAATAACGGTTCGGCAACGGTCATTCCCGCCCCGGGTCCGCCTGATGATTCACCGGCGGTGACTATCATTCAACCGGCGGCCGGCAGCACGATTTCGGGCGTCACGCCGGTCGTGATCCAGGCCACGGATGATAACGATCCGGCCGGCACACTGGATGTCGAGTGGCGTATCGACGACGGCGGCTGGTCGCCAGCCACCTATAACGGCGACAGCGGTTATTATGAAGCCAGTTGGAATCCGGCCGGCGTACCAAACGGCGATCATCTCTTCCAGGCCCAGGCCACGGACAGCGTCGAGAATACGGCCGGGACCAACCACAGCGTGACCGTGGCCGTCGCCCCTGCGTCGACGTTGCACGTGGGCGATATAGAAGGCGCGAGCAGCAGCGTGAAAAGGAACTGGCAGGCCGAAGTAACGATCACGATCCATGACGACGGCGACGGACTTGTCTTGGACGCGACGGTCAGCGGTCGCTGGAGCGGCGACGCCTCAGGAACGGGCGACTGTACAATAGTTAGCGGCGGCGCCTGCACCATTACATCCGGCCCAATGAGCAAGAAGGATACCAATCTGGCTATCTTCACCGTGACCGCCGTCGAACACCCAACGTTGGCATACGAAGCGGCCGCTAACCATGATCCGGAAGGCAATAGCAGCGGCACTGCCATCCAGGTGAACAAGGACGGCAGCACGCAGAACCCAGGCGAGCCGCCGCCGTCGCCCCCGGTGGCTTCTTTCACTTACGACTGCCCCGATCTGACTTGCTCCTTCGACGCGGCCGGTTCCTACGATCCCGATGGGGGTGATATCGTGGCCTATGCCTGGGACTTCGGCGACGACGGCACGGCTACCGGCCAAAACGCCAGCCACACCTTCGCCGCCGGGACTCACCAGGTGACGCTGACCGTTACCGACGACGAAGGGCTCACGGATGATGTCATGCAAGAGGTATCCGTTGGCGGGGGCAGCGCCCTCAGCCTCGCGGCCGCAGGCTACAAGGTCAAGGGTGTCCATCACACGGACCTCAGTTGGAGCGGCGCGTCATCTTCCCACCTGGACATCTACCGCGATGGCGAGCTGCTGACGACTACGCCTGCGCCCTGGCCCAGCGGAACCATGCCCTACACCGATAATACCGGCCAAAAAGGCGGCGCCACATATCTCTACCGGATCTGCGAGGCAGGCAGCACGGCCGTTTGCTCGGAGGAGGTCAGCGTCACGTTTTAGCGATTGGCGGGCAGCTTTCAGCGGTCAGCCTTTGGCTTGGGATAGTAGACCTGGCTACGGGGTCACCGGGAGGTTCAGAACCTTGCCAGCCAGGTTCAATCCTAGCCCCGAGGCCTGGCGAGTAAACCCCTCGCCTAGCCAGTACTTCTCAAACAGGATCTTGCCCCAATGCCACATCCGGCCGGAGCGCGGCAGGGGAACCACGGGGTCCGGCTCGGCATAGAAGTCGCCGCTGGCGAAGCCGGCCGATCCGCCGCCCGTCTCAATCCAGCAGAAGCCGAGGCCGTCGAACTCAGTCTGCGCGTCGACGCCGCGGATCTGCTCGACGATGCGCCGGGCGACGGCCAGCGCCTGGCCGTCGGCGAAGACGCCGGCTTTGGGCAGAGCCATGCCGTTGGCCAGGGAGACGGCAGTTACATCGCCAATGGCATAGACGTTCTCGTAGGCGGTCTGCAGCGTCCTCTTGTCGACCGGCACCCAACCGGCCTCATTGGCCAGGGCCGATTCCCTGACCACCCGGGGGGCGCGGTGAGGGGGTATGCCGGCCAGCAGATCAAAGGGCGCCGGATCGCGATTCGAAAAAACGATTTGCCGACCAGCGGCATCGATTTGGGTCAGGTCCAACTGGGGATGAAAGGCAATGTCCTTGGCCTCCAGCATACCTACGACCGCCTGGCCCATCGCCGGGCCAGCCACCCCCATAGGCTGCGTCTCAAGCGTGAAAACCTCCACCTGGCAGCGGTCCCGTATTCCCCGGCTTCGCAAATGATCGTCCAGAAGGAGGGCCGTCTCGTAAGGCG
>CP070688.1:2464733-2467266 GCA_020353135.1 Chloroflexota bacterium | reverse complement strand
TAGGTGGGCTGCAGCTTACCAGGCGATCGTCGTCAGACAACCTGACGGTCAATGCCAGCTGATGGACGTCGCCGCCGGCCGATTCGCCAAAGCGGATGGTCCAAAGGTTCTCGTCGACGGGTTGGGCCCCCAATAGCCGGTAGGCGTCGCGTGCGAGCAGACCGGTTTTCTGGCGCAGGTAAGCTTCGGCCACCTGGACCACGATATCAAAACAGCAGCGGCCGCGCAAATGGGGCAGCAGAAGCTCGTCCTGTGATTGGGCTAGAACAAGGGTTGCCACGTCGGATGAGGTCAGCCGGCCGTAATAGGCGCCATCCGGGAATGTGACCAGGGTCGGCGCGTAGCGATGGCCTCCCAGATGGGTGCATTGCCAGGCGGCATCGCCGACTTGCTCAGAAAGCGACTGGTACAAGGCCAGGCCGTACCGCGAACAGCAACGATCGCGCCTGCCATTGGTGCATACGAGATACAGTGGTTCCCTTCGAATGTGCTGATCGTATTTGGCAGCGCCTGTGAGAAGAGCCGGCAGGTCTAGCGAGTTCAGATCGTCGTACGTGTCGAGGTGAAACTCGTAGAGAAGAGGGGCGATTTCTCGCGTCTGGGCGACGAAGAAGGTGATGCCGGGCTCGGGATCCGGCCGGCTCTGCTTGACGAACTGAATCCGGCCGCTTTCGGTTAAAACAAGCCCTTCGGCCAGCCATTCCTGGGCGGATCGGGGCAAATCGTTATCGTCGGTGGCTTTTGCCGTCCACGGCCGGTCATATTCCAGAAGAAACCAGGCATCGACCGTAGGAGCCGTGCCAAACATGGGCTCGCCTGATTCTCGAGATAGATCGGAGCAAAAGATGTCGGGTGTATCCTGGCTGACTATGATGTCCCTCATTCTTAGGCGCACACTCTGAGACACTCACCCGGAGGCGCTGGCGCGGTATTGTTCCAGTATCTCGGCCAGGTTCTTTAACCGTGCTTTGGCCGCGGCGTGGATCTCCTCGGCCGGCACGCCGGTCAAGATTTCGATGCCTTCGTCCACCGTCTCGACGGCCCAAATGTGGAATTGGCCGGCGGCCACGGCTTCGACGACGGCTACGCGCAGCATCAGGTCTTTCACGTTGGAAGCCGGAATGAGCACGCCCTGTTCGCCGGTTAGCCCGCGCTCTTTGCAGACGCTGAACCAGCCTTCGACTTTCTGGGTGACGCCGCCGATGGCCTGGATCTCTCCGAGCTGGTTAACCGAACCGGTCACGGCAATCGACTGCTTAATCGGCGTGTCGGACAGACTGGAGAGCAGGGCGTAAAGCTCCGTGGATGAGGCGCTGTCGCCTTAGATGCCGCCGTAGTTCTGCTCAAAGGTGATCTGGGCCGAGAGGGAGAGGGGTTGATCTTCGGCGTATTGGCCGCCAAGATAGCCGATCAGGGTCAAGACGCCTTTGTTATGGATGCGGCCGGCGAGTTCCACTTCGCGATCGATTTGGACGACGCCTTGCTTGCCGACGTAGGTGCGGGTGGTCACCCGCGATGGATGACCGAAGGCGTGATCGCCGATCTGGCTGACGGCCAGGCCATTGATCTGGCCGACGATGGCGCCGCTGGTGGCCACCAGCTGTTTGCCTTCCATCAGGTGCTCGCGCATGCGCGTTTCGATGCGATTACGCAGGTATTCGCCATGATCAATGGCCCGCTCGACGTCGTCGACGCCGACGATCTGCCGGCCGGCTTCCCGGGCCCAATAGTCGGATTCTCGAACCAGGTCGGCGATATTGCCGAAGCGAGTGCTGAGCTTGTCCTGGGTGCCGGCCAACCTGGAGCCGTATTCGATGACTCTACCGACGGCCTGGCGCTCGAGATGCAGCAAGTCCTCTTCGTGGCTGCGCCTGGCGATGAAACGGGCATACTCTAACTCGTTCTCGGCCGTACGGGGTACCGTTTCGTCGAAGTCGGCCATGACTTTGAAGATGGTCTGGAAGTCCTCGTCCATCGCATGGAGTTGGTAATAAAGACCCGGCGGACCGACGAGGATGACCTTGACATCCAAGGGTATTGCTTCCGGCTCGAGGGAACGGGCCAGGGCACCGGAGCGGGTGACCGGGTCGTCCGGCCGGACCGCGGCTTCGACCAAGGCCCGTTTCAGGGCATCCCAGGCCCCAGGCTCGGTGAAGAGATCACGCGCTCGCAAGACCAGGTAACCGCCATTGGCGGCGTGCAGCATGCCGCCGCGGATCAGCGTGAAATCGGTCACGACGGCGCCGCCGTGGCGGGCTTCGTGCTCGACGCGGCCTAATAAGTTGGGCACGGCCGGATTGTATTCGGCGATCACGGGAGCATGCTCACTGCGCTTATGATCGACCAGGACGTTGACCTGGTAGCGGCGGAATTCATCGGGCATTGGCGAGCCAGACTCGCCTTCCTCGTCGCTGCCTTCGTCTTCTTCGCGGAACAAGTCGACGTTATCGAGGATATCCTGGTGAAGCTCCTCCAAATAGCTACTGACTTTTTCGAAGGATGAGAATTCTTCCTTGAGTTCTTCCAGGGCCAC
>CP070688.1:2461389-2464633 GCA_020353135.1 Chloroflexota bacterium | reverse complement strand
GTAGACAGGCATGACTTCCAACTTCTGCTTGGTCTCGCCCCAGTCTTCCGTCTTGGAGACGTTCTTGCGGAAGATGCCGCTGGCGTTGAGGCCGGCCTCCAGGTTGCCCTGGGCTTCCTCGGCCGAAACAATCTCCAGGACGATGTTCTCTGGATTGCCTTCACATTGGGCAATGGTCTCGAGTATGACCGTCTCCACTTGACCGTCCAGGGTCCAGTCGATGCCGGATCCCAGGAGCCCAAGCTCCTCCATCGCCATGTCCAGGCAGCCGATCACGACCGGCCGGATCTCGATGCCGCCCTTGGGATTCGCGTCAGCGTCCAGGCTTTGGATCAGCCGGGCCATATTGACCACCTGCGGGTCGTTGACGTCGGCCTTAAAGACGTCCAGCGGCGAGATCTTGTTTGCGGTGGCCGACTCGCCCAGGTAGACCGTGCCAAGCCACAAATTGACCGTCTCACCCGGGAAGTCGTCAAAGGCGCCGGACGCGTCGGTAGTGCCCCAGTTGGTCGGCGTCTCGTAGGTCAGGCCGCTCACCGGCGAGTCGATGAAGTGACCACGCCGGGGGTGGGCGAACTTGGTGATAAAGTAACCGCCCCAGGCCAGGTCGTCAAACTCCACCGCCGTGTCCTCAAAGTAAACCCAGACATCTTTTTCGGCGATCAGCAGGCCCAGGTTATCATACTGGCCCAGATCCGCGTGGGCGGCGATGTAACGTGTCTGGTCGCCGCCCCAACTGTGACCCAGCTCATCCTTGAGACTGCACTGGACCATCATGCTATTCTGGGTGGCGGCGAAATCACGCTTGCAGGGGAACTTGCCGAAATCAGGTTTGTCTTTGTTCTTCTTAAACGGCGGCGGCTCCTCGCCAGCGTAAACTTGAGTGTCTTTGATCCGCCAATCACCGTCGACCTGCAGTTCGACGATGAAGTTGTCGCGCGTATTCCAGAACTCGGCCGTGCCAGCCTGCTCCCCTTCGGGATCGACCAGGATAGCTTCCTGTCGAACAACCTGATAGCCGAAAGGCGCATCGCTCGACGCATACACCAATGTCGTGGCGCCGAGCATTATTAGTATCAGAATAAGTAAGATCTTGCGGGACATCGTATGTTCCTCCTCGCTCCAAATAGAGCAGGCTCCTCACGGAGCCATTGGCTAAACGTGCGTTCCTGTAAGAAGCGAACCAAACGGTTCATGCATGTATAAGAGAAGTAAGAACAACAACCCATAGGCAACCCTCCATTGAAACCTCAAATTCGTGCGCGGCTTCACTAGACAACATTGTTTTTCCCGACGCCCGCATCCCGGTCAGAAGCAAGGGCCTTGCGGTCGACGGCCGATTGCACGATATGCTGCAATTCATTCATGGACTGAGTGAGGTGTTGACGACTATTCAGCACGATTGCCCGGCTGCAATCCAGATCGAGCCCGATCAACAGCGTATCTGGGCAATCCTTGAGAAGCGAAATGATCGAGGGTCCATTCGGATCGTCAAGTTCAAAGACAATCAGGTCCGGATCGAGCCATTTTAGTCGTTCCCGAATGTCGCCAGAATCGCGGTCCATTCGAACCATCCCCAGCGTCTGCCTATCGTTCAGGCTGACCGCGACGCCGTCCATCAATAATGAATTTCCAAGAAGCACGACTAGCGGTCGCTTTTCCATACCTTGCGCCTCGCGGAGTGAATAGTGCTAAGGTCATTGTAGGGCAGCCGCGAAGCCCGTTTCAATCGCTCTTGACGTCATCCAGGCATGAAAAAAGAACGATCCGGCGATCGTTCTACGGGTCGTTCGAGATTAATTCTTGGCGTGTTGGGAACTAGTTCTTCTGGCTGCCAACCGGCAATGGTTCTACGGCCGGTGGGGACGGCGACTGGATTAGTCCTTCGCGCAGCGCGTACTGGGCCGCCTCGTGACGGTGGCTCGTGTGCAGCTTGGCCAGGATGTTGCGGATGTGGCTCTTGACGGTATGAATGCTGATGACAAGCTGCTGGGCGATTTCCTGGTCGCTGGCCCCTTGGGCCACCAGGCTGAGCACTTCTTTCTCACGTCCTGTAAGCGTCGCCAGCTCATCTACTGGTTCTCTGTGTGGCCGGTGGCTCAGGCGGCGGAATTCTTCGAGCATTCGCGCTCCAAGCGCCGGGGAGATGGCTGCTTCGCCTTTCATTGCTCCCCTGATCAGCCTGACCAACTCCTGCGATCGAATGTTCTTGAGCAGATAGCCTTGGGCGCCACTCTGGATGGCCCGAAATAAGTGCTCGTCTTCGTCGCGAACGGTCAGGATGACGATGGTCGTGTTTGGCAACTCCCGCATGATACGCTCGGTGGCCTCAACCCCATCGCAGCCAGGCATGCCGATATCCATGAGGATGAGATCCGGGCGCAATTTACGCGCTTTCACCAAGACTTCGAGGCCATCGCCGGCTTCGCCGACCACCTCGAGATCAGGCGGGGCGTTCAAGAGATTGGTCACACCCTCGCGAAACAGATGGTGGTCATCGGCCAGGAGTACACGAATCCGGGTCATTCTCTTACCCTCACATTTGGGCCGTCAATGCGGCCGGCGGCTCACCTTCGGCGAATGACCGATCCTCGCCATTTCCGAAAGAACCCTGGCCATTAGCCGGCCGCCATGCGAGCTCGATTTCAGTGCCTTCGCCGACGCGCGAATTGATGGCCAACCTACCTCCAATGCGCACGGCCCTGGCCTTCATGATACTCAATCCAAAGTGGTCGCCGGCGGTTTCCTCTTGTCGACTTGGGTCAAAACCCCGACCGTTGTCATCGATAACGATCGCGACTTTTTTGTCCTGGGCGGTCATGCGGACGATGACACGTTCGGCATTGGCATGCTGATAGACGTTCAGTAGTGCTTCCTGGACCACTTTCGAAACCTGTTCCATTTCGCTGGACGGCAGGTAAAGGCTTCCCGGCAAGTCATCGTGTAATTCGATGACCGGCCAATCGCCCCCCTTGTTTCTGCCACTCACCAAGCATATCTCTTCTTGCAGCGTGCGTTGAGGTCGCGGATTCTCGCGCAGGCTGGCGATGGAGCGCCTCACGTCAACTGTCGCCTGGTCAATGGCTTCTTCCATGTGGCTGAACTCGGCCGCGACCTTCGCAGTACGTCCTTGACGCAGCAGTTCACCCGCCCTATCCGTCTTTAGGCCTAGGTAACTCAACGTTTGGGCCAAGCCGTCGTGCATTTCGGCCGCAATGCGCTGCCTCTCTTCCAGGACGGCTGC
>CP070688.1:2454768-2461289 GCA_020353135.1 Chloroflexota bacterium | reverse complement strand
GACCATGATTGAAGGCGGCGACGTGGAGCGGATCGAGGTTCGGGGCAACCAGGTGTATGCTTTTGACGAGGACGGGACGAGCCAGAACTCGGTCAAAGAAGAGGGCAGCGTTCTTGAACAATTCAGAAATTTAGGCGTCTCAGAAGAGGCGCTGGCGTCGACGGAAATCGTCTTCGAGGATCCCTCTACTTGGAATACGATTTTTACAATCGCGATTTCGCTGGGTCCAGTATTAATAATTATCTGGATCTTCAGCCGTAGTTTCCGGCAAATGCAGGGCGGGGGAGGCAGTATCTTTAACTTCGGCCGCAGCAAGGCCAAAAACTTGACCGGCGCTGATAAGCCTACTGTAACCTTCGAGGATGTAGCCGGTGTTGAAGAGGCAAAGGAAGAGGTCCAGGAACTGGTGAGCTTCTTGCGGGAACCAGAGCGCTTCATTCAGGTCGGCGCCAGGATTCCCAAGGGAGTCTTAATGGTTGGGCCGCCTGGAACCGGCAAAACTTTGCTGGCCCGGGCGATTGCTGGCGAGGCAGCTGTGCCGTTCTTCCACATTTCGGGCTCTGAATTCGTCGAGATGTTCGTCGGCGTCGGCGCGAGCCGGGTAAGAGATCTCTTCAACACGGCCAAGCAACACGCGCCGGCCATTGTATTCGTGGACGAAATCGACGCCGTCGGACGTCAGCGAGGTGCTGGGTTGGGCGGCGGACATGACGAAAGGGAGCAAACGCTGAACCAAATCCTGGTTGAGATGGATGGATTCTCGAATGAGACGAACATCATCGTGATTGCTGCGACGAACCGACCCGATGTGCTCGATCCCGCACTGCTCAGACCGGGACGATTTGACCGTAAGGTGATCGTCGATCTGCCCGATGTGCGCGGACGAGAAGCGATTCTACGCATCCATATGCGTGGCAAACCGGTAGCTCGGGATGTCGATTTGGGCGACCTGGCCAGATTAACGGCCGGATTCGCAGGCGCGGATCTGGAAAATCTCATGAACGAGGCAGCCATTTTCGCCGCCCGACGCGGCCGGACTGAGATTGAGAAGGTTGACTTCCAGGATGCTTTCGATCGTATCGTCATGGGACCGGAGCGAAAGAGCAAGGTTCTTTCTGAAGAAGACAAGGAATTGACGGCTTATCATGAAGCCGGTCACGCGGTGGTAAGTTTCTTCCTGCCGCACACCGATCCGGTGCAGAAGGTGACGATCATTCCGCGCGGTCGCGCCGGGGGATACGTCATGTCTTTGCCGGGTGACCGCATGGCGCAGAGTCGAGAACAATTCGACGATCAGATCGCGTTCGCTTTTGGCGGGCGGGCGGCGGAAGAGATCTTTTTTGGGCGAATCACGACCGGCGCGGCAGCGGACTTACAGCAGGCGACGCGCATTGCCCGGGCCATGGTTATGCAGTATGGGATGAGCGATCACCTGGCTCTGAGGACGTACGGCGAACAGCAGGGCAGCATCTTCCTTGGGCGCGACATGGGCTATGGGCGCGACTACAGTGAAGATGCGGCGAAGTCAATTGACGAAGAAGTGGCCGATATCTTGGATCGAAACTACGATCGAGCGAAGGAGATCATCGAAGAACACAAAGATCGGCTGATCGGCCTGGCCGAAACGCTCAAGAAAGTGGAAACGCTTGACCGATCGGAGTTCGAGGATTTGATGAATCGCGATCAGATGGATGATTCCGATCCGGCCGAATCCGAATCAACCGAAGAAACGTCCGCAATCGGGAAGTAGCCCGCAAAACTGCGATAAGCTGCTCATACAGGTGGCCCGTGTTCGCCAACGGTGAGCAAGAAGGTCGTGGATGAGGAGAGGAGATGGAACCGGCGGTTGCTGTAAGTACCGATCACCGGCCAGGTGTGGTCACAGTGACGATGAACCGCCCGGGGGAGCATAACGCCCTCAATGATCAGCTCATCGAGGAACTAACCGGCGCTTTTCATTCGCTGGCCGACCAGGAGGATGTCAGGGTGATCATTCTCACTGGAAACGGGCGGTCATTTTGTGCCGGGGCCGATCTCAAGAACACTAAAGCGGTGGCCGAAGCAGGCTTCGACCGGGCATTGGCAATAGGCCATGCGATTTTCGACCTGATGTGCGCCGTTGATAGCTGTCCGATTCCGGTTATCGCACGGGTAAATGGGTCTGCAATTGGCGGTGGTATGGGGCTGGTCTGTAGTTCCGATATTGCGGTCACAGTGGGTAGGGCGAAATTCGGCTTCAGCGAGGTCCGGCTCGGTCTAATGCCGGCCGTCATTTCACCCTTTGTCCTGGCCAAAATCGGTGCTTCGAAGGTCAGGGAGCTGTTCCTGACCGGGGAGCGCTTTGACGCGAACCAAGCGAGCGAGATTGGCCTCGTTCACTGGGTTGTCCCGGAGGACCAATTAGATGAGAAAGTTGCCGAGCGTGCGGAACAGCTATTGCTTGGCGCGCCCGGAGCACAGTCGGCGGTCAAGTTGCTTTTAAAGGAGTTCATTTCTTTGCCAGCGGATGAGGCGCGGAGCTTTACTAGCGATCTGTTTGCCCGGCGAATTGTCAGTGATGAAGGGCGGGAAGGCATAAGTGCTTTTCTCGAGAAGCGCAAGCCTGACTGGATAGATTAGCCCGGAAGTAGGGTAGCGAGGTCGGTCGACCAGTTCACATTTGAGCCTGAAGGGATCTCTCGGCCATGTTTAAGAAGGTTCTTGTAGCAAACCGGGGCGAGATCGCCCGCCGTATATTTCGGGCATGTCGGGAATTGAGCGTGCGCTCAGTCGCTATCTATTCGGAAGTCGACCGCAGCGCGCCTTGGGCCCGCCAGGCTGACGAGAGTTATATGCTGCCCGGGGTTACTGCCCGGGAGACCTACCTGAACCAGCAATTGATTATCGACATTGCCCAAGCGGCCGGCGCCGATGCGATTCACCCGGGCTATGGATTCCTGTCTGAGAACGCGGACTTCGCCGAGGTTTGCGAATCGGAGGGCATTCACTTCATTGGGCCAACGCCAGCTGCGATGCGCGCTCTGGGGAGTAAGGCGGGCGCACGGTTGATTGCCAAACAGGCCAAGGTGCCTGTCATTCCAGGCGTGGACGGCGCCGAATATGATGATATGGCGCTACGTGATATGTCGATTACGCTCGGCTATCCGGTGTTGATAAAGGCCAGCGGAGGGGGCGGCGGCAAGGGGATGCGGGTGGTCTGGTCACCGGAGGATTTTATGGAGTCGTTGCGCACGGCTCGCAACGAATCTCAGTCTTCATTTGGCAGCGATCATGTATTGATCGAGAAGTATTTCACCGACATTCGCCACGTCGAAGTTCAGGTGCTGGGTGATCGGCATGGCAACCTGGTACATCTATTTGAGAGGGAATGTTCGGTTCAACGACGGCATCAGAAGATCATTGAAGAGAGCCCTTCGCCAGCAGTCGGCGCCCAGCTACGAGCTGATATGACGAGCGCCGCTCTGTCTCTTGCCAGGGCTGTCGGCTACATCAGCGCCGGTACGTTGGAGTTCGTATTGACCCCCGAAGGTAAGTTCTATTTCCTTGAGATGAATACGCGGCTGCAAGTGGAGCATCCAGTGACGGAATTGGTGACCGGCGTTGACCTGGCGGCCTGGCAGATTAGACTTGCCGCAGGCGAGCCACTGGCGTTTGGTCAATCAGATCTCGTGCAGCGGGGACATGCGCTGGAGTGCCGCATTTATGCGGAGGATCCAACAAACGAGTTCCTTCCGTCCATCGGACCGATCAGCTTCTACCGCCCGGCCGCCGGGCCCGGAGTGCGCGTAGACGACGGCATTGAGACGGGTACGCAGGTCAGCCCTTTCTATGACCCGATGCTGGCTAAGATTGTTACTTACGGCGACGACAGACGAGAAGCAATACGCAAGATGGTACGCGCGTTGCAAGATACCGTGATTTTCGGCGTAACGACCAACATCCCCTATCTGTTAGACATATTGGAACATCAAGGGTTCCTGGCCGGGGAAATCAGCACGAAGTTCATCGAGGAACACATGGACCCGTGGCTGCCGGCGGCCGATAGAAGTAATAGCACGTGGTTGGCGATGGCCGCGTACGAAGTGCTAATGGACGCTTCCCCAAGGCCAGGCGCTGCGGGCAATCGCGGCGATGCACCCGACGATCCTTGGGCCATGGACGGCGGTTGGCGTAACGTGTCATAGAAGTGATCGATAGAGGGCGAGCCACTCGTCCACGCTAAGGCTCTGAGCGCGTCGCCGTCCATCAATGCCGGTATCTATAAATGCTCTACCCAGACGCTCTCGGTGAAGATCCAGAGCACGGAGACTCTTCTGTAACTGTTTACGTTTCTGGCTGTAGCCGGCCCTGACCAATCTAAAGAAGCTGGCTACTTCGTTTTCGGGAAGCCTCGCTATTGGAAAAACAGCCAAGCGCACCACGGCTGAATCGACCTCCGGCCGCGGCCAGAATGCTCCCGCTTTGATCTTGAACAACAACTCGGCTCGCGAATAGAACTGAACCATCACGGACAGGAGACTCATATTGCCGGGCTGGGCCACGATCCTCTCGGCGACCTCTTGTTGCACGGTAAGAACCAAGAGTCCGGGCCTTGGCCCGGCAGAGAGAAGATGTCGCAGTATCGCACCCGTAATGTAATAGGGAACGTTGCCGACCGCTTTGTACCTTTCCCCCAGGTAGTTCGGCGGTTCCAGCTCCAGGATATCGGCGTGAACAACCTCAACATTGGGGCGCGAGTCCAGCTGTTGACTAAGGATTGGCAACAGACGGTCGTCAAGCTCAACGGCGACGACACTTCCAGCACTATCGGCCAGGTGGCGGGTCAGCGCTCCGAGACCGGGTCCAATCTCCAGGACCTGGTCACTCCGGGCTAGCGAAGCAGCCTTCGTGATTCGAGCAAGAATATTGTCGTCGTGAAGGAAGTTCTGCCCCAGACTCTTCTTGGGCGTCAGACCGTAACGCCCGAGCGTGATCTTCGGATGCTCCATTGGTGTCTCGTCAGGATTTCAGGGCAGCGTAGAGGGAATCAAGTAGTTGATCTGATTCGATTCCGGAACAGGCGTCAAGTAATAGACATCCACGTAACCATTCCAAGTAACGATCTCACCTTCATCGTAGCCCAGATCTATCCAGCGTCCTTTGACGCCGCCGCCGGTATCGCCGGCAAAACCAATGCCATACCCAGGCACGTATACCTGGCTGCGAAACGGCACCACTTCGGGATCAATGGCCACGATCCCGAAGCCGGCCGGTCGGCCGCTGGCAGTGATACCGTAAGCGGGATGAGAAGGCGGCTTACCGGCATCGGCCGCCGTGTAAGCTGTCGCTCGCATCTTCACAACGCGCCAATAGGATACCGGCCCTTGTGGGGTTTCAATTGAATTCACTACGATATTGGTGCCATAGCCAACAACTTCGTCGGTTGGCACCAGGGACACCCATTCGCCGACGAGCGTTTGACTCAGGGTCTCAGAATTACTTGGTTCCACTCGTATCAATCGGCTCATCGTACCAGGCGAACCGGCCGACAACAGTGAGCGCTGGTCGATCTCAAGCGTCTCCACGGGCTGAAGTCGACTTGAAAAGGCCAGCGGTGATTCCGCAAGTTGATATTCAGGTGAAATCCGCAGAATCTCGATTGTTTCGCCGCTGCCAATCTCCTGATCCAGATTAGGCTTTACAGAGTCGGTTCCGCTTAAGCCGACTCCTGCCTCGGCCAAAATGCCGGCCACGGTCTCTTTCTTGGTACGCGTCTGCAACTGGCGAACCTCTAGTAGCACCGTGACCGGTACGGCTCGCTCAAGCTCAATTTCTAGACCTGGTCGCAGCCACGAACCAAGTGGGGGCCGAACCTGATCGGTGCTGTAGACATTGACGCCAGCTTCCGCTAACGCCTGGCCGACGGTGGCGGCGCCCGTACTATGCATTACCTTGTCCTGGCCATCGCGAATCTCAATGTCGACTTGGTGCGAGATGTCAACCGAGCTGCCCAGTTGCGTTTCGGTCAATTCAGATAGGGCAACGGGGGTGTCGTCAACGGCGATTAGCGCGTTACGGCGAAGTTCGACATCATTCTCAGCCAAGAATGATCCCAAGTGCGACTGGTGAGTCCAGACATCCTGCTGCCGCCCGTCAACCGTTAATCTGACAGAACTGGCATGTTGGACCGTTATTGTCTCGGCATCCGGTGGTTGATCGATCGAAAGTGGCCAGATACGGTCTTCCGGCCGCGTGAGTACTCCCGCCGCCTCGAGCAACTCGGACACGCTATCGTATCGGCCGCGGATAATCATCTCCTCACCATCCACGATAACGAGCTGAGGTTGTCTGAAGTAATCGAGCAACAGCAAGGCGCTAGCTAATAGCAGAAGAATAATGGCGAGGAGCGCTACGGTGGTCACTCTCATTTTGGCGGAGAAACTTTGGCTCTTACTCGTTACGGCAGATCGGCTCGGAACACCCGATGACAAGATTAGTGCTCATGAGGCCGACGACCACCAGGTGATCCTGGGCACCCGGGG
>CP070688.1:2449854-2454668 GCA_020353135.1 Chloroflexota bacterium | reverse complement strand
GAATGGACGCGGTACCGGGGGTGGTGAAATTACCCGCCGCCTGATGCCTATGAAAGACCGTGGCTCGTTCGGCGAAGCGAGCCAGGTTTGGCGTGGTCTGCCGGTCGTAACCGAACAAGGACATGTGGCTGGCCGACAGCGTATCAAAGACCAGGACCAGGATGTTTGGACCGCTGGGACTCTGTTGAAGCTGGCGCTCCTCAGGCAGGATGTGCGGCCAACTGACCTTCATCAGGGGTAGGAGCGGGAGCAGTTTCAGGAAGTCGCGGCGACTTACTTGACCCATATGGCTATGACCTTATACATTTCTTAAAACGACGACAATGACGCTCAAAAGATCGATGAAGATGTAGAGTATGGCCAGGACAGCCAAGCGCCCGGCGAGCGCAAAGAGCGAATTTTCAATCCTTTGGCTGCGATGAACCAGGAGCGAGAGTCCGACCAGGGCCAGGGCAAACGAGAAAACCCACAAGGCCAAGAGCGTTATCTGCCTGTTATCTATCATCTCATCGTTAAAGTGCAGATAGATAAACCAGGCAGAAGCCACTAGAACCAGGACGGTTGACAAGGCTACAAACTTACTGCGGAACATCCGGCCGGGCAAAATGAAGGCCAATACCATGATAGCCAGAAACAACAAGACGCTTTCCAAGAGGGCGAACGACAGCACATAAGCCACGGCGCCGACAAAATCCCAGGTGGTTAGCCGCATGGCTATTCCCCTGGCCTGGCCCAGGAAAGTGACGATCAGCCAAATGTGAACCGGGATTAAACAAACGGCAAATACCAACAGCATTTCCTGCCGTGCAGGCAGGCGCGCTCTAAAGGTAGCCAAGGCTCTTCAATCTCTCTTCAATGATCTTCTCGTCTTCATCGCTCAACGGCGTCGGCGGAGGGGCGGAACCGCCGGAGTCAGGAGCGGCTCCAATGGCGATGGCCGGCATATCGCGATAAGAAGGGTTTGGAAAATTGTTCAATTCTGCATTTGAGAATATGACGCCCGGGACGGCCTCCGGATCGATACAGTGATCGGCCGCCCAATGATCATGGTTTGTCTCCAGGCTAGCGTTTGACCATGCACCCAGGCCAGTTAACTGAGAGGCACGAAAGCCAGGTGCGAATCCGACCACAATATCTGGGCCGTACTCCGTTAGCGGTCCTTCAAAAGCTTCGTCATTGCGGTATGCTCGCTGCACAACCTGGCGCCCGTCCGGAGCGCGCCATTGTTCGAGCTCTTGACACAGCCGGTTTAACACGGATTCCTTTTCGGCAGCCTGCAGGCTCCCTTCGCCTTCCCGGCCGGCCAGATTGAGGTAGATACTGTTAAGTCCAATCGCGTACGCACTGCTCTTTGACCAGTCGATTTCGCGCAGATCGTTGCCCTCACTACCGTCTCGCGGCGCCAAATAGCCTTGTTCCACCAACCAGTGGTTGAGATGTACTTTGTGATCGAAATGGGTAAAGCCATGATCCGAAACAACTATCAGACGGGTATCGTCCGCCAGGCCTCGTTGGGCCAGGCGCACTTCTACCCGCCCGATCAAGGCATCCAGCTTCTCGTACCACTCTTCGACGATATCGGGCCGGCTGCTCCAATACATGTGCTGCAGACGGTCAAGGGTGTCAAAGACGCAGGCTAACACACCTTCCTGGAAGTGGTCGATTTGATGCATCAGCACCCGTTCGCGGGCCGCCACAATGGAGTGGCAAAGGTCCAGGAATTGCCGATCGTCGATGCGGTTCTCCTCAAGCGCGGTCGTGTCTTGGGGCCAGCCTATGGTGAGGAAAGGCCCACATTCCCGCCAAACCTGGCGGACAAAGCCGCGCGGCGTGGCATAGTGCCAGGGCGAATGCAGTGGATGAAGTTGTAACGGCAAAACATATAAGCTGACTTCAGGCTCTACCTGGGTCAAAGCCAGCCGTGTCAATGCCCGTACCGAATAGAAGAGACCCATCTTAAAAGTGAGCTCTACTATCGGGCTCCATTCGCCAAGGCGTAGCTCCATTGTCTGCTTAGCTAACAACAAACGAACGGTTTGATCCCCCGTGCGTTCAACCTCTAGCGGCAATGTAGAAGCCTCAGCCCCGCCACGCTTCTTGCGCACTGGACCCGCAAGTTGGCCAACAAAACGGTCCTTGCTCCGCTGGCTCAAGTACGCGAGCGGGATTTTGTCGTCTTCTTCAGAAGTCAAATCCTTGTTGGTCGTGAAGTGGGTGCCGACACCAAGGCGGCCGCGAATGTCCGGCGTGCCCAGTCCAGGCAACGTGCGCACGGGCGAAGACAGCCGGGCCGGGAACATCGCCGGCCACCAGAGCACGGTAGCCGGATATCCCTGCCGTACAGCTTGATCGAAGATCGTCCTGGCTGAGTATGGAGCGACAAAATTCGTGCCTCCCAACTGGCGCTTGGTCGGGAGCAACGATACATTCAAAGCATAGGTAGCAGGGTCGCGGTGAACAAAGTCAAACATGCCATGGCTACCGGGATTCAATCCGGTAGCAATGCTCGTCCAAGACACTTCGCTTTGGGGCGGGTTGGCAACGGCGAAGCGCCGATATCCGCCAGCCTCGACGTATTTGCCGAGGTAAGGAAGTCGCCCTTGCTCATGCAGTCGCTCAAATAGATTCGGTTCAAAGGCGTCAAGACCAATCAAGACAGTTTGCATTGTCGATTAACTCACTCTTGCTCAGGCGGCGCACCGGGTTCTTGGACTTCTTTTCGCTCGCGAAATGAACGCATGATACGAGCCAGGAGCATCTTGATTCTGCTCGAGAACAGCAAAACCACGCCAGAAAGTAGACCGAAGGCAACGGCCAACATCTGGAAAAGCATCCCGCCAGTGTTTGGATCTATATAAGGACCGGCCCAGGCAGAACGAGCTGCTAACAGGCTAACCATCAGGACGACAATAACAACCTTGATCGTGTGTTTGGACATAATTCCTCCTCCAGTCGGATGACCAATTGCAGGGCGATTCTCTAAAGCACCAGCCAAATCTTCTCAGATAGGCGTGTTCCATCACAAATTAACGCGGCTAGCTTCGCCTCCGGCGTACTACCAGGGCCGCAACGCCGAATACCAGGACGATGAGCAAGGCGGTCGGCAGCAGGCTAACGATGGTTCCTACCGTGTTATCGTTCGTATCGACGAAACCGAGCGGCCGAGCACGACCTTGCCCGGGCACGATGGAAAGGTCGACGGTTGGCGTCGGCGTCGGGGAAAGTGTTGCCGTCGCCGTGGCGGTGGGCGAGGGTGTTGGCGTGGAGGTTGGCAAGAGCGCTGGGACCATTTCCGGCACCTCGACAGGTCGATCACTGTGCCAGAGATCGTACCGTATCTCGTCGCCCTCGGCTTCGTCGGCCGGGCCAGCGAACAGGACTGAAAGCTTGCCCTCAGGAGCAAATGCCGCACTGATGCCCGTGGCGCCACCTAAGATGTTATCCTCTACTCTTCCCATACCTTCCTCTGACTGCCAGCCATCACCGTCCCACAACCGATAATCCAGCGAGGCATCCGTCGCTTGTACGAAGTGCAGCCGGCTTCCGCCGTCCGCAGTGACCGCCGCCGGGCCGGACGCGTTAGAAACGACAACTGGCGGGTCCCAGGTTCGACCGCCGTCCAATGAGCGCTCGTGCTGCACGAATGTGGCGCCGCCTGTATCGGCTTGCCAGAACCTGTGAATCGCACCTTCGGCTGTGGCCAAGAGCTGCACCCAGCTGAGCAGCCCCTCCACGGCCATTTCGGCGTCGCCGAAGGTCGCGCCGCCATCGTCGGAGCGGGCGTAGAAAACGGCTTGTGCCTGGCCTTCATCTGACCCTGATAACACCTGGCGGGGCCAGATGAGATGGAGTTCGCCTTTAGGAGATAATGCCAGCTGCGGCCGGCCAACCATCTCCCAACCAGCGGCCGCACCATCAAATACTTGCACCGGGCTGGCCCAAGTGTGGCCGTCGTCTTCAGAGTTGGTCACGTAGATGCCGCGCATCTCGTTCAACGGTATGGCATAGGCCACATAAATCACGCCGGCCTGGTCAACTGCGATAGACGGGACAGCCGCGCCAGGGCGCGGAACCGGCAGGACCGCTGGCGTGGACCAGTTGGAGCTAACATGGGCCTGTTCTGAACTGGCCTGACTGAAATATATGTCGCCCGAGGCTGCGCTCCAAACAGCAAGCAGACGGTCGTTAGCGTCCAAAGCCACGGCCGGTGGTCCGGCGTCGCCAGATGGAGAACTCAATAACGGAAATGGCCGGGTCCAGCGATCATCGGCCGAAAGCGCGTAATGAATGGCCGCACTTCCGCTGTTGTCGGCGTTTGACCGACTCCAAAAAGCGTGCAAGCGGCCGTCCGCGTCGGCGACAATCACCGGCATCTGCGGGCGAGAAGTATCACCGGCGATGGCGATCGGCGGCGACCAAATCGGCTCGGGTGGAAACCAGGCTGCCATGTCGCCAACCACCCGGGAAGTAACCCATATATCCGGCGCCAGCCCTGTGCTACAACCGGCCACGAGTAGTCTGCCTCCGCCAAGTAGAACGGGCTGGGGGCAGCCAAAGTCCGCGACTCGGTGTGTGACCGGATTAGTGAAACTGGTTAGGGTCGCCTGGGCTTGCGGCTCGCTCCACTTCCCGGCGCCCCAAGCCATCAACGCCGACTGCTCCGGGGAGCGATTTAACAGCAGCGTTAAGCCGTCTGAGTCTCCGATAAGCCAGTTGTCACTCGGACAGCTTTGAGATCCCGTCATCATCGTCTGTGGTGGAAGCCAACTATCACCGCCGTCGGCCGACCATTGATGATACTGGTCGCACAGGCT
>CP070688.1:2447062-2449754 GCA_020353135.1 Chloroflexota bacterium | reverse complement strand
TCAGGTAAGCGAACCCGGTGATCGCCACTAGGCTAACGACGAAGCCAACGATTAGTGCGACTAACGCTATCTCACCAGCACTCATGCTAATCCTCAGTATCTTCCAACTTGGCGATTTCGGCCGGCCCGGCAAACCCTCTTGGTCCGGCGCCGTGTAAGAAGGCCGCTCCGGCCGGGACATGGCCGTTCACCCGCGCCGTGGCCTGAACAGGTGAACCAGCCAGCTTCAACGACAGCCTATCGCCGTCGGCAATGCCATGACGCTCGGCGTCGCTGGCACCAAGCAACAGAGTAGGATTGGCCATCCTATCAGCCAGCAGAGCTGTCAATTCGATTAATGTTCCCTGCCGGTAAAGGGCGGCCGTACTAACCACGGTCAGACCTTCCGGCGCGGCGGCCGCTATCTCGGGCAACTCAAAGGCGGGCACGTTCTCTGATTCGGCCACGGCCGCCCATTGCAGGCCCAGGCCAGACTCATTCTTATAAGACGTACCGCCGTAATAGACATCTTCGCCGCCGACTTGCGGCCATTGCTCTTCGGTCCAGGCCAACTTACGATAATCCAGCCCCTCGTAGATACCTACGCTAGATGCAATTTCGCGGAAGACCAGGCTTGCCGCAAACGACGGTTTGCCCAAACCAACACGCTCGCCGACCTGGGCCAATATCTGCCAGTCGGCCCGGCATTCACCAAGCGGTGGGATGACTGGATAGAAACGCTGAACGCGACGCTCGCCATTGGTGTAGCTGCCCTCCCTTTCGGCCCAACTTTGAGCCGGCAGAACGACGTCGGCCAGCTTGGCCGTTTCAGTCGCGAAAAGCTCCTGAACGACCAGGAAATCCAGCTCAGAGCGATCGACCAGCAAACCGTCGCCGACGGGATCGGCGCCAGCCACATACAACGCCTTCAATGCGCCGCTGCTCGCCGCAGCCAGAATGTCGGCCGCACCTCGACCGATCTTCTCGGCTTTCGCATAGCCTGGCTCCAGATGAGGCACGGCACCCATATCCCATGCGCCCTGAGTGTTGCCGTGAGGCCAGACTGGTACGAGGCCATTGTTTATCCGGCCGGCATGGCCCGTGCCGCCGTCGCCATTATCTTGCTTGACCAAGAGTAAATTAGCCAGTATTCGGGCCAGGGTATCTGTTTCCGAATAACTCAAACCTTCGCCGCCGTAGATGACTAACAGGTTTTTTGCATCGACTAGATCATCGGCCGCCGCCTGAAGCTGTCCGCCATTCTGCCCGCCGGCATCTACCTTGGCTGCATTCAACAACTGATGCGCGGTCGACAGCGCCTGTCCCGGCTCATAGTGGATCGCCTGGGTCGCCAGGTCATCTAGCCGCGTCGGCCGCAGATTGAGCACGACCAACGTCGCGCCCCTTTCGGCTGCTTGTTTGACCCGCAACCACCACACCGGCGCTTCTTCGTGCAAATCGCTGGCCACCACCAGCAGCGCATCACCGGCCTTCAACTCCGCCAGATTACTGCCGGCCGCTATGCCTATTTTGGCCACGACCTCTCCACCGGCCATAGATCGGCTTAGGAAATCCACGTCGGGACTATCCAGACCCTGGCGGAGCAGCTTCTGGAAGAGATACAAATCCTCATTGCTCAAGCGGTCGCCGATGAGTCCGGCCACAGAATCCTTGGCCATCTGCAGGCGGCCGGCGACGATGTCCAACGCTTCCTCCCAGGTGCTCTCGACCAGTTGGCCATCCTCGCGGATCAGTGGTTTCGTCAGTCGTTCAGGAGAGTCGGCGAAGTGATGGACGAAGCGCCCTTTATCGCAAATCCAAATCTCGTTAACCCGCTCATTCTGACGGGGCAGCACGCGCTTGATCACTGTCCGTCCGCCCGCCTTGGCCTCACGCCGGGTGCTCAAAGTCGTATTACAACCTACCGGACAGTGCGGGCAAAGGCTGGCTACCGGCGTCATTTCCCACGGCCGGGCGCCGAAACGGAAGTCGGCCGTCGTAAGCGCCCCTACCGGACAGATATCGGTCGTATTACCGCTCCAATAACTGTCGAAACCGGGCTCAGACATGGTGACTATCTCCAGGCGCCGGCCGCGATTGTGAAAAGCGATGACCGGGTCGCCGGCGATTTCGCCCTGGAACCGGGTGCAGCGTGCGCACTGGATGCAACGCTCGCGATCCAGGAAGATCAGATCGCCTAGGGGGACATTCTTCTGCGCCTTCTGTTTGTCTTCAAAGTAAAATCGGCTGGTGCCCGGACCATAGCGCATGGTCAGGTTCTGTAAGGGGCATTCGCCGCCCTTGTCGCAAATTGGGCAGTCAAGCGGGTGGCTGGTCAATAGGAACTCGATGATGTCGTCGCGGGCTTCCTTGACGTTCGCCGTTGCCGTGCGAACCACCATCCCATCGCTGACCTGAACGGTGCAACCTGTCTGCAAGACCGGCGCGAAGCGAATTTGGGGTTGGCCGCTCTCGTCGGTGACCACTTCGCCACTCTGGCGATCCCGCACTGGTGTTCCCACTTCCACTAGGCACATCCGGCACATGCCAACCGGATCCAGTTTTGGATGATAACAGAATACGGGGATGTCGACGTCAACCTTTTTGGCGGCGTCGACCACGAGCGTGCCACTAGGCACGGATACATCTACCCCGTCGATAGTAACAGTTACTTGATCGCTCATAACAAATTAGAAGTTGCTCTTACGGATCG
>CP070688.1:2444154-2446962 GCA_020353135.1 Chloroflexota bacterium | reverse complement strand
TTAGCATGAGGTGCAGGTTATCGTCATCGCCGCTGGCGTAGGTTCCGGCGAGTTCGGTATTGATGGCGTCAGCAAGCTTCTCCAGGCTCACCTGACCGGGATCTGCTAATCGGGATCGCAAGTCGATCTCCTGTGGGGCCTTGCCGTCAATGGCGATCCGCAGTAAATGGCGGGCAAAGAGGTTTACACCCGTGCTCAAGTCTTTCTGGCCGACGAGACGGGCCGGTTCGGCCGCCGCGCCGGTGAAGGCGCTCGGCCGGATACCTAAGATGATCTCCAGGGCATCGCCTTCAGGTGCCGTCTGAAGGGCAATGGCGCCGGCCGATCCCGTCTCAATAGAGGTCAAGGTGAGGAAGCGACCGCTGCGCCGGGCGACCCCCGGGCCGACGGCATCGTTGATGGCCCCAATGATTTCGCTGAAGGTGGTGTTGGCCGGGTCGGCGCCAGCGCAGTCGATAACGTCCGGCTAATTCCCGTCCAGACCCAGCATCAGATTGGCACCCGCGCTGAGATCCAGGCCACCACTCAAATCCTGAGTGCCGGTAACCTCGGCCGGCTGCGCGTCCTGGCCCAAGTAGATAGTGTTGACCGCCCCAAACAGCCGAGAAGTAGCGTCCTGGGCGGCCGGCTTTTGAAAAGCGATACTGCTTGTGAAGCCGGTTGTGGGCGAGGTCAGGGTCAAGAGGCTGTCGTCATGGCTGGCGACGTTCAGGTCAAGAGCAGCGTTGACGGCGTCTGTGATCTCATCCAGCGTCGTGTTGGCGACGTCGGCGCCAGCGCAGTCTATTTCGGCGGCGTGCGTCCCGTCAATCACCAAGCGTATATACCGCTCGGTGCTCAGATCGACGCCGGCGCTCAAATCGACAGCGCCGGTCACGGCTGCCCCCCGCGCATCGCTGCCGTGGTAAAGGAGTGGCTTCAGGCCAAGTAATGCTTCAGAAGCGTCATTGGCTACCGGCTGCAGCTCAAGACGGCTGTCAGCGCCGGACGTTGGCGAGTTGAGCGTCAGGTATTGACCGTCGTGGGTGGCCACGGTCGCGCCCAGTTTGACGTTGATGGCCACTACGATCCAGTCCAGGGTCAGGGCCGTCGGGTCAGCTGCCCCTTCAGCAAGTTCCACGTCGACGGGATCCTCGTCGTCCACCTTGATGAGCAAGTAGGTCGACGCCCCCAGGTCGAACTCGCCGCTCAGATCGACGGAGCCACGCACGAGGGCCGGTCGGGCGGGGCTGCCGGTGGCTGTGGCGCTTTCAAAACCCAACAAGTGTGCGGCCGCATCGCCGCCGTGAGGATGGATAGTAAGCAGGGCATCGTCCGGCCGCGTCCACCAGGTGTCCATTTCTTCGTATTCGTCGGCGATGTGTAGCCCAAGGGCTTCGGCGGTGACGCGCAAGATGCCTTGCACGGTGACGGTTCCATCCAGGAAGGTCAGCACGTAGCGCTTGAGATGCTCGCGAAATTCCTCTATAGATTCGTTGCACTGGGCGGGCAGGCCACAGAATGAGTCGTCTTCGCCGCAATCCTCGCTCACCTGGCAGCGTGGTGACAGGCCATACAGGGCGGCGAGGCGGGCCAGGTCGTCTATGGCGTCCGCACCACGGTCGGCGTGATCGACCCAGTGGGCTTGCATCAGCGCCGCCAGGCTGTTTTCCGCCCCCTGAAGCTCGGCGCCAAAGGCGTTGACGACGTGAAACAGGGCCGACCTTCGGGGCTGCCGGCGAAATGTGCGCGGCAGATAACTGAGAATCCGATCCGTCTTGGTCGGCATATCAGCCGGCCTCCTCTGTCAAGGCGATATCGGCCGGCTCGACGTCTAGCACTACCCAGCCTGCCTCTCCGCCTACTTCGGCGGCGACCTTGAATGTGCCCGCTTCGATTTCTTCGTCGGTCGCTCGGGCGCCTGATTCCCCTTGTACCTGATCGCGTTTGGGAATGCGGCGGCCGGTTGGCGGCGAAGGGCCTTCGGCGAGAACGGCGGCGGCAATTGCCGCCCGGCGCGCCTCATCGCCTGGCTGTGCGGTCTCGAGGGAGGCCAGGATAGCATCGACCAGGCCTTCCGCCCCCGGTTGGCCAATGTCGCTGACCCAAGCGATCACGTCTACGATGCGGGCCTCGCTCACGTCGTCTACCGCGGTGATGGCATTCAGCAACGCTTCGCCTACGGCGGGATCGCCGCTTCCGAGGCCGTCGACGTAGGCCTGCAAGCTCTCGATGATTTGCCCGGTAATCTTGTCTTTGCCGGCCGGCGTTATCCCGGCGTTGATCTGGGCGATGATGCGCGGCTTGAAAAACACATAGCGGGCTACCAAAGTAGCCTGTACGCCGGCGGCCCTGGTTTCCTCGACGGCCGCCTGCAGGCTGGGGAAGCGCTCCGGCTCCGTCTCCACCAGCAGGGTTACCTGGCCAGGATCTGCCCGCTTGCCCTCCGGGCCGTTTGGGTCGAAGGTCTCAACGAGTTTGGCTCGCTCCTCGAAGATCACCCGGCTCAACGCGGCCAGGGTGCCCTTGCCCAGGGCGCGCAAGGCGGCCTTGGCTCGCAGGCGCAGTTCGTCATCGCTTTCATCCTCCGCGCCTAAAAAGGTGGCGTCGAAGTTGGTCACCCGGTTGATCCCGGCGATGGGCTGGGAAACCTGGCTAATCGCCCCGGCCTCGACGATCCCGGCCTCACCTCTGAACTCGTCGGTAGCGCGAACGGGTACATCAATGCGTACTTGCCCCTCTTGCAGCGTACGCGGCTGGCGGGTCTCGAAGGTCGCCTCGTCCTTTTCGGTGGCCAGTAGAACGGCCTGGGGGATGGTGATGTTGCCG
>CP070688.1:2434090-2444054 GCA_020353135.1 Chloroflexota bacterium | reverse complement strand
ATGTAAGCGCTGAGCACTTCGACCAGCTTGCGCATCCGCTCTTCGTCGCTGGCCTCGGTCGGTACGCTGCTTGTATCGGGTTCGCTGCCGGCATATAGGGTCGACATTTTAATCTCTCCTTGATCTGCTGAAAGTGTTTCGCTTTCGCGTCGCGAACGGCAAGAGCCCGTCGCTGAAAATAGCGTTCTTCACTTCATATTCTATACCGGAGCGGATTTGAAGATCAAGCTGCCATTGACCCTTAAAATCGAATGAGAAACAACATGTCCTTTCCGGCACATACGAAGTCACAGATACTCGATCGAGTATCGTTCGATGACCGCGTCCGGCCGGTTGTCCTCGATCCAGGCGACCGCTTTTTCCAGCAGACCATGCAAATATCCCCGGTCGTTGCCGACGGTGGCCAGGCAAATGACCGAGGTCTGCCAGGCGTCATGGCAGTCGATTTCGGCAACGGCCACATTAAAATGTCGAGGCAAGCGGGTCAAGATTGACTTCAAAATGCGCCGCTTGGCTTTCAACGAATCTGAGCCATAAAGTTGCAGTGTGATAACACAGGTTGCTACGTGCATAGATTGACCCGCTACGCTCTGTCCAAACCAAATGAAAGCAGTATTAGCGCCCATAACCAGCGTCAGGAGCCAGGGTTTATAATATCACGCCGTCATGTCGACAGGCTATTATGAGAGCAGGTTTAAGTTTGGAACGAATCTGACCCGCGCCTCGTAATCATTAATACGCATGGAGATCTGCGTCCTCGCGGGTTGCTTGGACAGTAATCAAGAATAAAGAGTATGAGTGAAACAACTGAAGTAAAACGCCCTGACACTTTGCGAAATGTCGCCTTCATCTTCCTTATCGCTTTCCTCATCGTGGCCATGGTGGCCGCGGGGGTGGCGGTAGTAGTCGGCGTTTCCACTGCCCGTGGCGTGCGCGCCGTCTCCGATCCGGTGGGCGAGTTGGTGCGACAATTGGTGGTCGATGCGACGCCGGTCATTCTGCCCAACCCGGTCATGATCATCGAGGAGATTAACAGCCTGGCCCGTCTGGAGACAGCGTCCTATTCGTTCCAAGACATCTTGCAGATAGAGCGTAACCAAGACTCGCTCTTCGGGCTGTTTGGCGAAAGTTTGCTTTTTGTGGCCTACGGCGACGTCATCGCCGGCGTCGATCTGTCCAAGATGGGGACCGAAGATTTACAAGTGGTTGGCCCGACCAAGGTGATCGTCCGGCTTCCCGCGGCCGAGTTGTTTGTCACCGACCTGGACAACGAACGATCTTATGTGGCCGATCGGGATATTGGCCTGCTAACCAAGGGCGACTCGGAACTGGAGACGCTTATTCGCCAGGAAGCCGATGCGCGCATGGAGGAGACCGCTTTGAGCAGCGGGATTCTTGATATGGCTGACGAGGAAGCGCAGAATGTCTTGCGCGGCCTCTTGACAGAACTGGGCTTTGAAGAGATCGAATTTGTCGAGGGCGTGATGCCTCAGCTGACGCCCTTTGTGCCAGAGGTTCCCAAGGGCCATGCGGTCACTCCAGTCCCGACCATAATCATCACGCCGTCGCCAGCTTCCTAGAGTGGCGATCTGTACCCGCGGCACACAGTGCCGATATCTAGAGACGCTGCGCCCAGGACTCGGCCGCGTATTTCTGCGATCTAAGCTGGCCTGCGCGTTCCTTCTCGACCGCCGAGAGGTCTCCCTTAATCATCTCAAGGTTCAAGACCTGAGCAAAACCAGCCGCCAATGATGCGGCCGCAACTTCGAAAGACACATCCCATCCAAGCGCTCTGGCCAACGTCGTCGCCTGCCGGCGCAGATTAATCGCCATTTGCTCCTGCTCCTCAGGGGAGTCAAACCGTAGGGCTAGCGCCACACGGCCGACATCGCCTCTCAAGGGCAAAGCGCCATGTTGCAGGACGACGCTCTTCTTGCGTACCTGGGCGCTGCCCACCAGTTTGCGACCTTCATGGGTGATTTCATAGTTTGAAGGCCCGTCAAAACAGGCCGGACCGGCCAGTCCAGTTGTACCGGGATCTGGCGGCGCCTCAGAAGATGTCAACCCAAGCATCACCAGGCCAACGGTCAGCGCTTCCGAAAGGCGGCGATAGCTTTCCAGGATCCCGCCCTTGACTCGTGGTTCGCCGGCCGGTGCGATGACACTGTACGTCAACTCGTCTCCATGCAGAATGGCCCGGCCACCGGTGGGTCTGCGCACGATGTCCCAGCCGGCCGCTACGCAGTAATCAATGTCAACCGCGGTCAGGGGCTGGCGATAGCCTAGCGAGAGACAGGCCGGATGCCAGCCATAGAATCGCAGGGTAGGGGGACTCTCGCCGACCGCCACGGCCTCAAGGATGGCCTCGTCGACGGCCATGTTTCTTGGGCCGTCGGCGAAACCAGAAACGATCAGCCGCCAGCGGCGAGCCGGGAAACTGTCTGCGGAAAGTGCGATGTCCGAATCTTGAGCCATCATTTCTGGCGCTGACGTTCTGCGGTGATTCGGCCGGTCATCGCCCCGGAAATTGCCAATGTGCTTCCACGGTCAGTGTAAGCCTTCGCCTTCCGGGGTGTCAAGGGATCAAGCTGGCCAAGAATCAGCCGGCGTAACTCCAGCCAAGATGAGCCAATGTCAATACTTCATTTGCCTCGGCCGGCTTGAGGACTTCTGCGCCAACCGGCGCGCCGACGACGATATCATGGTCGCCGCCGATGTCGACCACGTGCGAAACCCTGAATTCAATGTATGCGGCCGCGTCGCGCAATACCGGGCAGCCGACTTCCGGCGAAATCGAGTAATCGGCGTCTTTCATCTTATCCGGGTCCTTGGAACGACCCTTGGTAAAGGGCATCATCGCTTCTTGGTCCTCGGTCCTGAAAATATTGATGGCAAACACGCCGCCCTTCTCGATGAGCCTATGAGTGTAACTCGTCTTTTGCAGTCCGATTGCCACCAGGCGAGGATCAAACGATACCTGGCTGATCCAATTGGCGACCATCACATTCATATCATCGCCAAAGCGCGAAGTGATGGCATAAAAGCCATAGGGCATCACTTTCAAAACATCTTTGATGCTGTCGTTTGACATTTTGACCAAACTCCTTTCACTTGAAATAATATTGTTGGACCCCCAACGCTCATTATGCCAGATGCATACCTATCGGGCAACGCCAAGCATTGATTGATACCCAGGCGCCAACTGTAAGCAATCCCACCAAGCGCTGCTGCTATGAACGAACTTCGATAGCCATCTGCTATAATCCGGCCGATGGAAGTTCCCCCAAAGATTCGCGGACTGAAGTGGCTGACCATCATCGTGGGCCTCTATGGAGTCGTTTGGTTGAGCCTGGAAGGCGCCATCGGCCAGGTCATCGTCCTGGCCCTGGGCCTGGCGCTGCTTGGCGCAGGCTACGTGACCCAACGTCTAATCGGCGGGCGCGAACTTCCACTAGGTCACTGGCTGCTCTTCGCCGGGGCGTTAGGGGCAATCACCGGCCTAGCGTGCGGTCTGCTGGTCTTGGCCCTGATGGCCATCAAGACCGGCCTGCACGGTCACGGCCCCGAATTTACGGCCTCGCAAATAGAGTGGGCTGTGGGGCAAATCCCGTTGTGGATGCTATCAGGAACGATAGCCGGCTTGGGGTTGGGGCTGCTGGCACTGGCCTTCAGGCGATGACGAAAGGGGTGGCTTCAGTCGGTTTTGCTCTCCGCAACCCTGGATTCGAGCGCCTGCAGGGCCCTTTCTAGCTCGGCCTGGCGCAGGCTAGTAGTCACATCGCCCCGGGTCCGCTCCAACACAGCGCGCACGGTGTCGGTCCGCCTGCGCAGGCCACCGGTGATGGAGTCATTGAAGTCGAAGGTGACCAACACAGAGTAAATTTCGTCCATTTCCTCCAGCAGCCGCTCAGCTTCCTGGCTGTGACCGTGACGTATGATATCCAATATGCGCCGTCGCAGCTCGGTCGCCGCCTCGGCCAGGCCATTGAGCCAGGTGTTTTGCTCAACGCTCAACTCCTGTGGGCTTGCCAGCGGCCTGTTTCGTACCAGCGCCAAAGTGAGGTTCGCTTCCACAAACTCCTTCAAGGCGTCTTGGGTGTAGCCGGCGTGATAAAGATTCGGGAATGGCTTCACGCCTTCGCTCAGGCGCTTAGCTGCTTCCTTAGCTTCGGCCAGTAAGCGGCCGGCCAATTCCCACTCTTCCCGATGTATGGCCCGGATAGAACGGGCGCAAACGCTGGTCAGGGCCCGCGATTGCTGATAGGCATTATCGCGGGCCATGTTGACTATCTCAAACTGGTCGCGAATCTCTTCGGCGATATGGTCAAGACGATTTCTGTCCACTACTGCTCCTTATCCGAATCATCTTCGTCGCCCTGTCCGTCTGGCGGCTGAAAGTTGAATAATTGATCGGCCAGCGTCTTCTGCTGCGGCAGCCGGATCTCACCGAACTGACGCTCATAGTTGGTCAGGTTCTGAGCCAGGGCAAGCTGCAAAAGCTTGGCATGGGTGGGCGACATGACAATCCGGCTCATCACGGCGCCCTTGGGTGTTCGCGGCAATACCTGGGCGAAGTCAATAACTATCTCGGCCGGTGAGTGGCTGATGAGCGCCGCATTGGCGTATACGGCCTTAAGATCCTTTGGTAGCTCGATGGCGACCCGTTTAGGAGTTGGTTTGGGCTTTGGTTCTTTCTCTGACATTGAATCCCTCAGATGCGAGAAGCGCTTATTTGATAGATCAAAGATTACCGTAAATTGAGACGTGTCGCCAGCCATGCTACAATATTCGCATACGTTCTCCCGCTCGTCGCAAGGGCATTGAGTTCTTAATGAGTTCGTAGCTGTCCCAGGCAACGGAGCCGCAAGAGGCGGCGGGCGAGAAGCCGGCAAGGCGTCGCCAGTTGGCGATAAGCTAGTGACCGATAGGTCCGCCAATGCGAGGTGCTAGAGTTGAGCGAGCCATCAGCGCTTTCCGAATCGGCCGGTGGTTTTGAAATCGTCGACCATACGGCCGACTGGGCTCTGCGCATCTATGGGGGCAGCCTATCCGACCTGCTGCTGAATGCCGCCCTGGGCATGTCCGCGTTGTTGGTATCCGATCTATACAGCGTGCCTCTGAGCGTGGAACGTGACCTGGAGCTAGATGCCTTTGACGCCGAGACATTGTTGGTAGACTGGCTCAGCGAACTGGCCTACGCGGCCGAAGATGAGGGCCTCGTATTTCGCGAGTTTCAACTGCGCAATATCAGCCCCAACCATCTTGAGGCCTGTATCCGTGGCGGCCGGCCGCCGGCCCTGGAGAAACATATCAAAGCCGTCACCTACAACGAACTGGCCATCCAGAAGACCGAGACAGGATATACGGTAACCGTCGTCTTCGACGTATAAGGGAGGTCCGCCAATGGTTACCAGCGCTGATTTCAAACGATTGAGCCCCTATCTGTACGAAGTGCCAAAGTCTTACCGCGAGGATATGCGCGTACCGGCTCGCTTCTATGCCGATGCCGAGCTACTGGCGGCGATCAAGGAAGACAAGAGCCTGAGCCAGCTCGTGAATACAGCCACGCTGCCCGGCGCGGTGAAATACGCGCTGGCCATGCCTGATATCCACCAGGGCTATGGCTTCCCCATTGGCGGTGTGATCGCTACCCAGCTGCCTGAGGGCGTTATCTCGCCAGGTGGGGTGGGCTATGACATTAATTGCGGCGTTCGCCTGCTAGGCACACACTTGGATCTGCCGGAGATCGAACCGCACCTGGATGAGGTCGCCTCGGCACTGTATGCCAATTGCCCGAGCGGTGTGGGCAAGGGTGGCAGCATAAAGCTGCGCCATGGCGAGCTGGACCAGGTAATTGAGCGAGGCGCTCGCTGGGCATTAGACCGCGGTTATGCGTTTCCAAACGACCTGGAACGGACCGAGGAAGGCGGTTGTATCAATGGCGCCGATTCGACCAAAGTGAGCCCGCGGGCCAAGAAGCGCGGCGCAAAACAAGTGGGCACCCTGGGGGCCGGCAACCATTTCATCGAGGTCGACGTGGTCGACCAGGTATTTGACAGCCCGGCGGCCGACCGCATGGGCTTGTCGCCCGGCCGGATTGTGGTCCAGATCCACTGTGGTTCACGTGGCTTTGGCCACCAGGTCTGTTCGGATTATGTAAAGCGATTTCAGCGGGTTGTCGGCCGTTATGGCATCAAGTTGCCCGACCGAGAATTGGTGTGCGCCCCGTTAAACAGTCCAGAAGGTCAAGACTATTTGGCAGCGATGAAGGCGGCCGCCAATTATGCCTTCGCCAATCGCCAGGTCTTGGTCCACCATATTCGCCGCAGTTTTGAGCAGACATTGACCGGCAAGGTGGAAAACACCCACGTCTACCAGATATACGATATCGCTCACAACATGGCCAAAATCGAAGAACATGACGTCGACGGGCGGCCGATGGAAGTGTGCGTCCATCGCAAGGGCGCTACCAGAGCCTTCGGACCGGGCTCGCCGGTCCTGCCTGACGTCTATCGCGACATTGGTCAACCAGTGCTGGTGCCCGGATCGATGGGCACCGCTAGTTGGGTGTTGCTGGGCACCGAAGGCGCCATGGCTCAGACCTTTGGCTCCACCTGTCACGGGGCCGGCCGGACAATGAGTCGTAGCAAGGCGAAAAAGACCATTTGGGGCGGCGACCTGCGCGACGAACTGGAGCAGGCCGGCATTCACGTGAGGGCCGGCAGCATGCCCGGACTGGCCGAAGAAGCGCCGCAGGCCTACAAGGATGTGGACCGAGTGGTAGAAGTTGTACATGGCGCGGGAATTGCTAAGAAGGTGGCCCGTATCGTTCCAGTAGCGGTGATCAAGGGCTAGTCATGGTCTGGGTAGCTCGGGCGGGTAGGGCGGAACGGCGATGAGCACTTTGTCGAAGGAACAGCTACCCTGGCTGGTGGTTGCCTTATTCCTCGGCATAGCGATTGGCGCGCTGGCGGTGATTCTGAGCGGCCGGAACCGGCCGGCGCCAATCTACATTACCCCGGCCAGCCCAACGGCTACACCCACTCCAACTCTGACGCCACAGCCCAGCCCGAGCCCGTCGCCATTACGCGTTCACATCAGCGGTGAAGTGGTCGCTCCAGACGTCTATATGGTGCCGGCCGGGGCCATTCTGCGCGACGCCATTGACGCGGCCGGTGGGCTGAACGACGCAGCGGCGGCCGACGTCATCAACCTGGCCTTGCCGCTGGCAGACGGCATGCACATCCACGTTCCGGCCCTTAATCAGTTGGATTCAGCTCCGCCATTGGTCGAAAGGGCGCCGCCGGCCGCGTTTTCGCCTGAAGCGCCTAGCGGCGAACTGATCAACCTGAATACGGCCACGCTAGAAGAGCTCGATCAACTGCCAGGTATTGGGCCGGCAACTGCCCAGAAGATCGTCGACTATCGACAGGCCAACGGACCCTTTAACACAGTGGACGATGTCGAAAACGTCTCCGGCATCGGCCCGGCCAAACTCGAACAGATCCGGCCGTTAGTCACGGTCGAGTAAGCCGGCATTTTGCCTCATAACCTTTTCGCCCTTTCACCCGCTCTAGACATTGACGTGCACCATAAGCTCTGGTAACATTACCTTGCAATTGGGGGCGTGGTGTAGTGGTTAACACGCCGGCCTGTCAAGCCGGAGATCGCGGGTTCGATCCCCGTCGCTCCCGTATCCCATAGTGCAAAACTATGAGTCTATAAGCTCTCCTCTTCCAGGAGGGCTTTTTCTTTATATATAGGATATTGTGAAAATCTGATCCCGGGAGCGACTGATTGGGGGGAATTACTTTTTTTGATTTCGGATTGGTCCTAAGTTTGGAGATTTGATTACCGTCCTATTATGATTACCCTCTCTTTGACGCTTTTCTCAGTGAGGCTCAATAACGATGTCTTTCCAAAAACTGATTTTGATAGGCGAGGTGGGAAAGCGCCGTACCCAGGGCTTGACGAGCAGCGAAAAACGGCCGTACAGGAGCGGAAGTACAGGCGTTTCCTGATCCAATATTTCTTGTGCCTGGCGATACAAGCCTAGGCGTCCTTCCTGATCCATCGTTATCCCGGCTTGCTGGATCAGGCGATCATAGGCTTTGTTCCGCCAGCCGGTTCTGTTTATGAAACTACCCGAACTCAAGAAGTCAATGGGATCGGGAAAATCGGCCGCATAGCCCCCCAAAAAGAGCGCCGGCGATTCTTTCCGCTTACGCTCAATATCCGAGTCATATGGGGGATATATAACCTCAATTTCCATCTCTACGCCTAGGATTTCGTGCCATCTCGCTGTCAGGTATTCGCTTAGTTTGGTGGCTCCGTACATATGGGACTGCAGAAATTTGATGGGCGGAAATGCGCCCTTTCTGGCATAACCTGCTAAGGACAGCAAGCGGCGAGCCTCGTCTGGGTCAAATGGTAGGGCATTTGCCGGTACATGCCCCGCCATGCCCGGGGGAACAAGACCGCCTGAAGCAGGAAAGAGCTGATCGAAATCGCTTAGGCGCTCCCTATCTGTAGCCAGGGCCAGCGCACGGCGTACGCTGGGATCGGCAAAGGGCGCCTGTGTGCAGTCGAAGGCAAGGTAATAAACGACCAAAGCAGGGAAGGATATGTGATCGGCGGCAAAACGGTTGCGAGCCTGGACGACTTCGGCGGCGCGTGGCTGGACAATATCCAGCAAATCATTCTTGTAGAGGGTCAAACGTCCATCGTCGTCGTCACCGTCGGACACGATTATCTCCACCGTCTCCACATTTCCGGTCCGATGGCCGTGATAACTAGAGTTAGCCACCAGCCGCAGGCTTTGGCCCGGCTCCCACTTGGCTAGCCTGAAAGGACCATTGGTCACCAATTCATCCCAGGCGATCAAGGGCGCATCTGGCGCTCGTAAGCTGTGTTCGGGCAAGGGGTAAGCCTGGCTTATGAGATATAGGAAGGTGCTGTCGGGATTCTCCAGAGTCACTTCGAGGGTCAATGGATCAACGACTTTGACGCCAACAACTTCCCAATCCGTCATCCGGCCTTCATGGAAATCTCGTCCATTCTTGATAGTGTAGAACATATCAGCTTTTGAGGCGCAATTTGCTGGCGTCAAGATTCGTCGCCAGGCAAAAGCAAAGTCCCCGGCAGTAACCGGGACGCCGTCGCTCCAAAAGACATCATCTCGCAGATGAAAAAGGAAACGCTGCCCCCCTTTCAGAACCTGCCAGCTATGGGCCACGTCGGGTACGATATCCATCTCTGCCGTTAGCTGGGCGAGACCACTAAAAAGGTTTTCGATGTAAGAGAAACTGGACCAGTCGCTGGCTAGACCCGGATCAAGTGTCTTGGGTTCGCTTTCTCGCAGGCGCAACGCGTGAGGCGCCGGCCGGGAGGATTCGATGGACGGACTCAGGCCCGTCTGCTGCCACAAAGCGAAACCCTCCTCATAGGCCTGACGAGACGAAGCGAATTCAAAGGCGTTGTTGTAGGCCAGCCCTAGTTTCATCAAGGCACGGGCGGCCGCTTCCAATTCCCCTTCTTCCTTGAGATAGTCTTTCGCTGCCCGGTAGCTGCCAATGGCCTCCTCGTGGGCGTACTGTACACGCGCCCGGTCGCCCGCCTGCAACAAGTAATGGGTGCCCTTATCGATCTGGCCAGCCTCGATGAAGTAATGGGCCAGTACCTCGTAATCCTCCGGATGAACGGCCTCGAACGCGGTCGCAGCCCTGCGTTGTAGCCGGCGACGGCGCAATGCTCGGATGCCAGCGACCAACGAAGATGGTATCAAAGCATGAACGAACGAAAAGGACTCCTCCGCTCCACCTTCCTCTCCAATAAGCTGGGTAGCCAGCGCCTCTTCCAGGGCCTCGATCAGTGTGTCTTCATCCAACTCAGTGGCCACTTCCAATGTGGGCAGATCGAAGAGGCGGCCCAAGACAGCCGCCTGCTCCAAGACCTTCCGGCCGGT
>CP070688.1:2422417-2433990 GCA_020353135.1 Chloroflexota bacterium | reverse complement strand
GCGATCGTGCCGGCCCCGCAGATTCAACGTGGCGACCGTTATTTCCGACATGATCCAGGATTAGTCAAGCGGCCGCATCCTCATACCTGGGCGACGCCGGGCATTCACTTGGCCAGCCAACCTATCTGCGACCGCATGTTCAAATCCTGATGAGGCTCTTCGTTTGGCCGCTGATTCTACGATTCGCCGGTTTCGACAGGGGTGAAGTTCTCGGCATTCGCCATTTTTCCGGACAATTGTACCGGCCGGTGGATCAAAACAGGCAGGCATCGTGAACAAATCCAGGCCTGGTTGCCGGCGTAGCGTAAGTTCACCAGGGGAATCACCTCTTCACAACGATCGCAATTTAGACAATGAAAAAGCTCTTTCTTGGTCGACAAGTCGTTTTACTCCTCAAGAAATCGAACGCGATTTTGCCCGAATTTCACAGACTCTCGCGTACTACCTAGCGACCTTCAATCAGTGTCGGTCGGTGCTAGCTCAGGTTGACTCCATAAAGATTGGCCAGTATTTGAATGCCACCCTTGACCGCGTGCGGAAACCCTTATCTGGCGATGGGCAGGCGATTGGCCCTATCTAACCAACTATGCTGTACTCGTATTGGCCACGGACGGGGTCATTTTCGGCAAAGCGAGCCAGGCGAAACAACCGCGAACTAAAGGTGGGATCGCTGACGCCGGTCAGAAGATCGGCCGTCATGAGGCCAACGGCCGGCCCCAATTTGAAGCCATGACCGCTGAAACCGCTGCAAACATAGAAGCCGCTATCCGGCCGAACCTCGTCGACAACCGGGTGCCAGTCGGGCGTGATGGCGTACAGCGAAGCGTAACCGCCGGTGCTATCACTGCGTTCCATGGCCGGATATCGTCGAATCAGTCGCTCGCCCGCCTCCAGGATGAAGTCGTCGTCCAGGTACTCCTGGTAATTATCCGGATCGACGACGGCATCAGCCTCGCCCGGGTCGATCAGCCCGACCAGGGTCAGCTCGCCCGTTTCCGAACGTAAATAAGTCGATTTTATTAAATCAGCAACGACCGGGTGGGCTGCCTCGTGACCGGCCGGTCGGCGGAAGAACGCGACTTCCACCCGGCAAGAATCGATAGGCAAGGACGCGCCGGCCAACTTAGCCACGCTCGCACCCCATGCCCCGGCGCAATTTAGAACGATCGGCGCACCGTAACGATCGCCGGTCGCCTCGACCCCGCTCACCTGCCGCCCGTCGAAACGGATACTAGTTACTTCCGTATTTTGGAAAATAGTCACGCCATGGCGGCGAGCTGCTTGGGCGTAGGCATTGACCGTCAGGTAAGGGTCCGCGTAACCGCTTTCAGGTTCGTATGCCACGGTCATCAGGTCGCACGTTTCCAATGCAGGCAAGATCTCTTGTAGACTATCGGCGTCCAGCAGTTCAGTCTTGATACCTACCTCGCGTTGCAAGGCGATATTGGCTTCAAGACCCGCGCGATCCTTCTCGTCGACGATGGCGATGAAGCCTGTCTGAGTAAAGCCTGAATCTCCCCCAACCCGCTCGCCAAAGTCCTGGAATACTCGCAGGCTATACAGAGCCATACGGGCGGTCAACTCGTTGGAGTAGTGCTGGCGAATGATGGCCGACGATTGGCCGGTCGGTCCTTCGCCAATGGCGTTCTTATCAAATAGAGCGACCCTGAGTCCACGTTTTGCCAGTTCATAGGCGCTGCAGCAGCCCATGATACCGCCGCCAACGATGATGACGTCATAGTTGCTCGTCAAGTTTCACCTCCTTGGTCACAAGCTGCTAACCTTTAGCCGCCAGGTATCCGGCACCTCAGTCATCTATTGGCGCAGAAATGCAGTGAATTTGTCGGGCGATTCTACCATCGGCCTAGGGTCATACCAAGATTTGGTGCGCAAGTGATGTCGGAGAATGGCCTTGTAAGACCTTACAATAGGCCTATTGACCGGATCTGGGGCCAGTGGTTAAGTTTGTTGAAACTTGCGGACGAGCCCAGTCCTGGTTTCGTTTGACACGGAGGCGAAATGATGTCAACAGTACTTGCATTACCCAATGGCCAGATCCTGTTCACTTTTCTCCTCATCGGCGGGCTCGGCCTTCTGCTGTCGTCTGTTGGCGCCTTGCTACGCATTTGGACCTGGAAAACCCCGCAATCCATTGGGCTGCTACTCGTAGGCGTAATCCTCTTCTTCTTCGTATTCAGCTTCGCTATTGGGGAAATGAGCTTCGGGTGACCAATTCGTTCAGGCTATTTCGCCGTTAGGCGCGCCGGCCGAATCTGACCAGTGAGTGTCGCGTATTGCAGCTAGGGTCGTAGCGGCGGTCTCAGGTTACCACTCCACAAAATCTCTGATAAAGGACGTGATAAACTTGTCGGCGTCGTAACGGCCGTGAACTACGTCCCAGAGTCCCTTCGCCAGTGGAATCGAGACGTGCAGTTTTTCAGCGATATAGAGCACGACCTGTAGCGTATTGTAGCCCTCGGGCAACACGCCCATTTCCTGTTTGATGTCTTCCAGCGAACGGCCGCTGGCCAGGCGTTCGCCCAGTCCCCGATTGTGACTGTGCTCGCTCAATGACGTCGCCAGCAGGTCACCTATGCCCGACAGGTAAAGGAAGGTTTCGATCTTGGCCCCCATGGCGACGCCCATCTTGGCGATTTCTTCCAAGGCGATAGTCAGGTACACCGATCGAAAATTGACGCTGCGAATATCCTTGCCATCGAATAGGCCCAGGCCAATGGAATAGATATTCTTCAGGACGCCGCCCAATTCTACGCCGACGACGTCGTCCGAGAAGCGCGTGCGGAAGCAATCGCCGTCTAGCGTCTGGGCCACTGTCATCAAGCCCCGGCCGCTCTCACTTGCCAAGACTACGATAGTCGGCATACCCCGGGCGAACTCGTTGGCGATGGACGGGCCGGACAACATAATCTTGGGATTATCCGGAAACAACCTGGCGATGGTCTGATAGGATGTTAGTCCGGAATGGCGATCGATGCCCTTGGTCATATTGACGATGATCGCTTCCGGAGAGAGCCGCTCGCGAACCGGCTGCAGGGTTGACTCGATGAAGGCTGAGGGAATGGCTATGAATAGCACCTGGCTAGCGGACATGACCTGATCTACATCGCCGGTAGCCGCCAGGCCCTGCTCCAGAGTAATGCCCGGCAGATAGCGACTATTACTATGCCTGTCGTTGATCTCTCGTACGACCTCTGGATTGAATTCCCAGCCTAGGACCTCCCTTCCATTTTGGGCGACGAGATTGCCGATGGCCGTACCCATGTTGCCTAATCCAATCAGACCGACCTGCATGATGTTTTCCTCCGAGAATCACCGGATACTGCCGCCAATCGCCAGCGTTTTGACATCCGTGACAACTTGTAGCATCAATAATACGGAGCTCACGCCTATCACGCCATACAATTTCCCTGGAAATGTAGGTCGCCCAGCTGATTCGGCAACCACCTCTCAAGTAGAGCGCACACTTTCGCACAAAGTTGCCACACAATCGCACACCATCTCGTTTACAATGTCGATGTAGTTGAGGAGCTTCGTCTCGCAGATGCGTATACGGGCCGCGAAGAGGTGTGTAATGACGGGGAAACCATGGCTGGCCCACTATGATCCAGCCGTTCCAAAAACCTTAGCGCCTTATCCACGGCGGACGTTGATCGATCTGGTCGGCGACGCCGCCCGCCGGCGACCAGAACATCCAGCGCTGCTGTTTCATGGCGCCAGCCTCACCTACTCGGAACTCGATCGACTGAGCGATGCCCTGGCCGTTGCCCTGCTGCAAATGGGCATCCGATCAGGCGACAGAGTTACTTTGCTTATGCCTAACTGTCCAAACCTCATCATCGCCCAACTCGGGGCCTGGAAGGCCGGGGCGATCGTGTCGCCGCTCAACCCGCTCTATGCGGAACAAGAGTTAGAACACGCCCTCGAGGAAACTGGCTCGGTATTGGCCATTACATTGACGCCGTATTATGCTGGCTTAAAGGCCATCCAGCCGCGCACGTCCATTAAGAGGATCATAGCCACAAGTATCAAGGAGTTTCTGACATTCACGGATCGGATGTTATTCACTCTCTTCAAAGAGAGAAAGGAAGGACATCAGGTCAAGTTGGAGCAGGGTGATCTGTGGCTGCACGATCTACTTGAAAGGCATGCCGGCGCCCGGCCGACGACCGTGCCTGTCGAGCCTGAGGCGCCTGCATTACTCATGTTTACCGGCGGCACCACCGGGCGCTCCAAGGCCGCTCTCTCTTCCCACCAAGCGCTGCTTATGAGTGGCCTGCAGATACGAGCCTGGTTGGCCGGAATCCGAGAAGATTGGAAAGATGTCACCCTCTTGTTAATGCCGATGTTTCATACGTATGGCAACGTTGGCGCCTTCAGCGCCGCCGTCGTCTCTCATAACACGATGGTCCCGATAGCCGATCCCCGCGATCTGAAAGACCTCATCCAGACCATTGAGCAGACCAGACCGAGCTATTTGTGTGGCGTGCCGACGCTGTTTTCGGCGCTTTTCAACCATCCACAGGTGATGGCCGGCCAGGTTGACTTTTCTTCGATCAAGTTGTGTCTATGTGGCGCGGCCGCCTTGATGCTGGAAACCAAAAGGCGCTTTGAAACGCTAACTGGCGGCAGGATTGTGGAGGGCTACGCCCTGACCGAAACCGTAATGGGCGCCGTCGCTACCCCGGTGCAGGGAGTTTATAAAGAAGGCGCAGTGGGCCTTCCATTGCCGGATGTCGAGATACGTATCGTCGATCAATGCGACGGTCTGACCGTTCTGCCTCCTGGCGAAATTGGCGAGATCTTATTTCGTGCGCCTCAGATGATGCTAGGTTACTGGAAACGGCCAGAGGCGACCTCCGAGACGATCAGAGCCGGCTGGTTGTACACCGGCGATCTCGGCTATATGGACGAAGACGGATATCTGTACCTGGTCGATCGGGTCAAAGACGTGATCAAGCCCAGTGGTTTCCAGGTCTGGCCACGCGAGGTCGAGGAAGTACTGACCGCTCATCCGGCCGTTAACGAGGCTGGCGTCGCCGGTATCCCGGACCCTGACGCCGGTGAGGCGGTCAAAGCGTGGGTTGTACGCACGGACAAGCAGGAGGTCAGCGAGTCGGAGCTGCGGACTTACTGCCGCAAGCAACTGACGGCCTACAAGGTACCCAAGCACGTAGAATTCGTAGATTCGTTGCCAAAGTCGGCCGTTGGCAAGGTGCTACGCAGGAAGCTAGCAAGCGCCGAGAGCGTTGGACGCCCGGTTTTAACTTAGCTGCCCGATCACTCTGGATCTTCCAAGGTAAAAAACGCAGCCTGTGGCAACCAGGTCGCTTACCCGTGCGCTTGAGACGCTTCTTCACTCAAGAACGTGACATTCGACACGTGCGGCCCCTCCTGAAATATGCTACGATGTTCCCTGGCGCCATTGCACAAGTCATTGCGAAATGACGTGCAGTGCTTTAAGCGTTATTTTCCAGAAGTAAACCGCTGTCACCAACTTCGTTCCCGGAGAACTCATAGCGGCTTACTCGGATCCGCGATTCTCTCGCGACGGAGGCGTACGATGAGCAACAATCCCTACAAACGCCTGGCTCAGCGGCTGGACGCGCTGCCCAATGGCTTTCCGGCAACTGAAGATGGAGCCGAATTACAGTTGCTGGCGAAGCTCTTCACGGCCGAAGAAGCTGCGCTGGCGGCCGAGTTACGTTTGACCAAAGAATCGCCCAAAGAGATCGCAGCCAGGATTGGCGCCGACGCTCGCCTCGTACGTTCCCACTTGAAAGGCATGGCCCGGCGCGGACTCATTACCTGGGGGCGCGGCAAAGGCGGCATCGTATACGGCCTCATGCCATTTGTGGTCGGCATATACGAGATGCAGGCCGGTCAAATAGATCAGGAGCTAGCCGAACTCTTTGAAGCCTATTACCAGCGGGCCTTTGGCCAGGCATTGAGCTTTCAGCCCCAGTTTCATCGCGTCATTCCGGTGGGCGAGAGCGTGGGCGGCGATTTGGAGATTCGACCCTTCGAAAGCGCGGCCGCCATCGTCGACGAGGCCCAGGCCTGGGGCGTGACCGATTGCATCTGCCGGATGCAAAAGGCGCTGATCGGCGATCCATGCCAGCACCCGCTTGACGTTTGCATGGTTTTCGGCCAGCAGCCGGGCTGGTTCGACGATAATCCCACCGTGCGCGCGCTGACTCATGACGAAGCGCTGGCCACATTGCGGCGCGCGGCCGAGGCCGGACTGGTCCATTCGGTGAGCAACAATCAGCGCGGATTGTGGTATGTCTGCAACTGTTGTACCTGCTCGTGCGGCATCTTGCGCGGCCTCGCCGAGCAGGGCATCGCCAATGTGGTAGCCCGATCGGCATTCGTCAACCAAGTAGATGAGAGCCTATGTCTGGCCTGCGGCGACTGTTTAGAGTTCTGCCAGTTTGATGCCTTGTCGCTCGACGAGTTCGCCGAAGTAAAAGCTGCGCGCTGCGTGGGCTGCGGCGTTTGCGTCATAACCTGTCCGGAAGAAGCGCTGGGCCTGGTCTTGCGTCCGGCCCATGAGGCGCCTGTGCCGCCGCTGGACAAAGAAGAGTGGCTGGCCCGACGAGCGGCCGCTCGAGGGCTTGATCTGGCCGAAGTACTCTAACCACCTTAGAATGTTGAGCACCGTCGAGACCCGATGGTTTGGCCGGGGCAGAGTGCCCATTGCGGTCTTGACTTGGTTCAACGCTTGCCCGGGTACTGTAGAATATCAACCCTTTCGTCAGGATAATTATCTGCCCATAGAAGAGACCGACAGCTTAGGCATAAAAGCACGGGACGGGGGCCTCGAGATTAAACAACGGCGACGCTCGTATGGCCTGGTCCCTTTGAGTCAATCAGTTTCTGGCCTGGTGGAAGCATGGACGAAGTGGCGCTTCCCGCTTGCAGCGCCCGAATTCGCCAGTATTGACGCCGGCTCTGGCGCTTCAGCCTGGCTTGCCATTGATAAAGAGCGCCAACTACGAAGGTACCAGATAAGCGAAGATCAGCAGATCCAGCCCGTCAGACCCGAGACAACGATCTCCGATGGCTGCGAATTAGAATTAACAAGGCTCCGGGCCAGCGAAGGAATCTGGTGGACAGTGGCCTTCGAAGCCTTTGGCGAAAGCGCCGGCAACCATAAACGGCTCGTGACAACCGCCGGCATTCTGCTGGCTGAGTCGAGGCTACGCGAGCTGGCTCAAGCCTCTTCATATGGCTACCCCCATTTGTTAAGCGGCTTAGCAGGCGTTCGTTGACATAAATCTCTTCATGGAAAGGAACCTATGCAGCAATCAACGACGATCCGGACCGAACCTTTCGCGGCTAAATTCTTTCCCTTGCATCTTGCCCTCCTGACGGTAGGCGAGAATATGATGCCCATGGGCTACTGGACAATTGTCTCCAAGGAGCCATTTCGCTTTCTGATCTCCATGGGCGTTGGCAACTATACGCTGACCCTATTGAAAAAACACCAGGAAGCGGCGCTGCACTTCATGCCCTGGTCCCAGCGCGAGAAGGTGGTGCGTTCCGGTTGGATTAGCGGCCGCGATATGAACAAGGCGGAGCGCCTGGGATTTCAGTTATCGCCGGCTCAGAAGCTCGATCACACCTACCTGATCGAGGGCGCCGACACAGTCTTTGAGCTCAAAGTCTTCAAGGAATTAGAAGGGCTATCACGGGAATTCGTGCCCTATGTTTTGGATGTCGTCGCCATTCACGGCCGCCGGCATCGGGACCCTATCCTGTTCCTGAGTCGCAAGGATTTCGCAACGCTAGGCGATCAATGGAAATTCCAGAAGTAGGCGGCTGATGCTACCTCTTAAGCTCCTGGAGCTCATTTAGCTTCGCGCAGTACGGTGATCCTGTAGGCTCCGATGAGCCGGTAGCCCAGGGCCAGATACGCTCGCTGCGCGGCAAGATTGCTGATACCGGTAAACAGGACGCTTCTTTGATAGCCTTCCGACCGGGCGTCGATCAAGGAGGCAGCCACAGCCGACCGGCCATAACCTCGGCCGCGTAGCTCCGGCGGCGTGTAGACGCCGCCGACCTGGACCACGCCGGCTACTCCCTCGTCACGAACCGTAGCGTTTAAAGAAGTGGAGGCGACAGGCTTGCCCTGCACCTCAAGGATCCATGTCCGGCCGGCGGCTATCTCCCCCCGCACATGGCGTCGGGCGATCTCGTGTAGTTCGGGGCTGTCCTCCTCAAGGTGCAACTCCCGCAAATAGTTCGTGCGCCACTGAGAGACCAGTTCCAGATCGCCAACCTGAATGCGACGGCCAACGGCCTCGCCGCTGGTCAAGAGATCGGGGACAGATAGATCGGCCAAAGGCAACGAATAAAGGTTCTCCTTCTCGTCCATTTGCAGATCGGCCGCCGTCAGACCTAACAGGTCGATAGCCTCGACGACCTGGTCGTTGGGCCCCACGAGGCGCTTCAACGGCCGGCCCGAAGCATCTTGGGCCTGAGCCATGAGGGCCTTAAGGTGAACCGGTGCCTGAAGCACCATTGTCTGATTCCAGAAATGACCGGCGACGGCCACCATCCGCCCGTTTTCGAAGGCGGCCGCATAGGTGCCAGCATAACGCTCACCGGTATCGTTAAGTCCGGCTGCAAGCATATTACCATACAAGAAGAGCGATGAGTCAAGACGAGGAACCAGGAAACGCTTCAGAGCCGACTCGTCGCCGGCTCGAAGAATTCTCAACGTCGATCCACCCACAGGTAGCGTTCCTTAGCGACTACAGCAGAATTAGACGACTAGCTCGGCCAGCAAGCCCATGATCAAGTCGCGGCTCGCACGGTCTTCATCCATATCGGGATTCCAGGCGGAAAGTGATACGGCGGCGATCCGGCCGGTAGCAGCCAACCGGCGAAAGACATGACGTAGCGTCTCTGAAGACGGTCCGCCTGGGGCCGGATAATTCATGGCCGGGGCCTCGCTTGGATCGAGGATATCGCTGTCAAAATGGACATATAGCGGCCCCTGGGGAAAAGACGCGTCCAGTAAAGCCGCTAGATCGGATTCCACCGCCAGGTCTGACGCTTCGACGGCCAATCGCTCGCCGGGGGTCCAAATCGCGCGCGTCCGTCAGCAGCACGTCGACTTCCGGCACGCGCTGCAAGCCAACGCTTTGAGAGAGGGTCTGCTCACCGCGGTCGACCAACATGGCCAGCGGCATGCCGCCCAGGAAACCGCTGGGAGTCGTCTCCCAACTGTTGAAGTCGCCGTGAGCGTCAAACCAGATCAGGTTCGGTTCGAGACCCGCATTTTGCAGACCGGCGAAGACGGCCAGAGATGTGCAGCAGTCGCCAGCGATGCTCACCGGCCTATTTCCCTGACTGGCGGCCTCGGCCACAGCGTCCCGCAGTGGTTGGTATAGCGCACCCATTCGCACCTGCCTCTCTTGTGCGGATGGCTCGCCGGCCGATCGATCGGCTGTGGGCGGCAGCTCAGCCGTGATTACCTTCCATTCAGCAGTGGCCAGGGGTTTAAGTCCTGGCACCTTGTCGTCAAGGAAATAGGGAGTCAATATGTATTGATTCTTCATATTCTTTCGTTACCTTTTCCGTTTAGTCAATAGCAAAAGAGTGGATAGCCCTCGCTTCGCATCCTTTGTACAATACTATCACTCAATCTCAATTGGTAAACGTCTCGCCGCAACGGGGCGCCCGAGACACGATGACTGGAAAAAGGACGGCGCAATATATGGAAGAGATTCTCCTCGAACGAGCTGAATTACTGAGCCTGCTAGAGATGAAAGGCATCGACCAGGTAATTGGCATCAGCCAGGACCAACTCCCCAGTCCTGAGTCTTTTGAACGGCAGATCATTCTGGACGACGGACGAAGCCGGCTTCTCGAACAGGAGCTCCTGACGGTTGCCGAGGATCATTACGAAATTGATGGCCAGCTGGATACCATGCTGTCAGCGCTGGCCGATCCTCAAACGGTTCTTCGCTTACGACGATCAGCGCCGGAAAGTGATGAGGAAGTGTGGAGTTGGTATTTTTTGACCGGCTCCGACATGGTGCAGGTGATCACCAGTGGGTCGGAGCAGTTTGAGATCGGCCGGCTCGTCGACGATGACGCCGCCTTGGCCCAAATTGACGAAGTGTTCCCCTTAGATCCCATGCCTGAAAGCACTAGCTATAGGGCGGTCGTGGATCAGGAAGATGCGGAGTTGGTTCGTGCCCTTGCCGACGACTGGGACGAAGTTCCGGCCCTCACGATCCTGGAGGCGGACGGGTTGAGCCCGGTTGGGGCCATAGGGCTCTTTGACGATGTGACCGAGCCTCGCTGGCGCGGGGAGATCGACTTCATGGCCTGCAAAGATGGAGAGGTAAAGGTCCACCATCGCCTGCTCGTGCTCCAGGGACAGGAGGGTTCCTGGTTAGCCTGGCAGGATGACCCCGACAAAAGCGAACTGCAAATCCAGTCTGCATCGGCCGGCGCCCTGCGGGAGCAAGTACAAGCCTACTGGTCTGAAGTGGGCCCGTAGATACAGACTGAAGCGATGCAGTGGTTCTTGGTCGGTCTGGCCGCGTTTAGCTTCGTACTTCTACTGATCGGCTTCGTCTGGGTGTTGATTCGAAGCGGCGAGACAGTCACGAGCAGCGGCCAGGAAGCTGGTCGTGAAATCATGGCCGAGCAGATGGAAGAGGACGACGAAACGCTCTTGGTCCATGAAACAGCTTTCCGGGGCCAGGCCACTTCCGTCAAGACCGAGGCCTCAATAAGCTTCGGCGAAATCAAGAGCCAGGTCAAAAGCGGACAATGGAGCGCTGTCCTGCCCGTGCTATTGGCCATCATCGGCTTGTTAGGTTTATTGCTATTTGGCTCCCTCGCCCTTTTTGTCGCCCTGGACGATAAGTTGGTCGGCGGCCTGATAGCTACCGTAGGCGTCTTCGCCACTTTGCGAGTGATCGTTGGCATGATCAGGGCGTAGAGGGCGAACTATGAACCCGCCAACCTGATGCTGAGCATTAGCTCTGACCTATGCAGGCGCCATCCTTTCCGGCCGGCTCAATAACCTTCGACCTTAAACTGCATCGCCGAACGCGTGCCGGATGCCGGCGCCTGGCTGGCATCTGCCTGTCGGTCCGTTTATGAATTCCACGTCATCTAGCTCTTCCTCTGCAGGCTCCACGCCTCTTTCACGCCTTCCAGTCACATAATTGTAGTGCGAGCGTAGGCTAGGCGATTGTCTAGCGTTAATCGCGCCTTGTGTGTCTTCGCCTACAATCTCGTTGTGACAAATGGCGTAGAATTAGTGCCTGGGCGATGCCCGGCACCAGTAGATTGGATGCAGGTGATATGACTTCTTTCCCAAGTTCGCTTAACCAGAATATAGGTACAGAAGGGCGTTCAGTAGTCGCCCGAGTGGCAGGGTTGGTACTGGTCCTGGTTTTGTCGGCGTCCATTCTTCTGGCCTGGGATGAGATTGAGCGGCTGGGCGATTTCGGTTATCCGGCGGTATTTCTGGTTAGCCTGGTGGCCAACGCTGCCTTCCTGCTTCCTGCGCCCGGCATCGCCTT
>CP070688.1:2415505-2422317 GCA_020353135.1 Chloroflexota bacterium | reverse complement strand
TACCCTGGACCAGGCCCTGACCGGATTCAGCGATCCCACGGTCATCATGATCGCCGCCTTATTCGTGGTCGGAGACGGTCTGTCGCGAACCGGTGTGACCGCCTGGCTGGGGCAGCAGATGCTTGACCTGGCCGGCCGCAGCAAGATTCGCCTGCTGATTGTTTTGATGCTCGGCGCTGCTTTGCTATCGGCCTTTGTAAGCAACACCGGCACCGTGGCCACCTTGATGCCCGCCGTGACCTCGGCCGCCTGGCAGATAGGCAGCCTGCCTTCAAGATTCCTGATGCCGCTCGCCTTTGCCGCCAACACCGGAGGGCTGCTCACGCTCACCGGCACGCCGCCCAATATCATCGTCAACGAAACGTTGAACGTCTTCGGCTTCAGCGGATTCGGTTACTTCGAGTTCGCCCTCATCGGCCTGCCGCTGCTGGTCACGGCCGTGGCTTACATGGTCCTGATTGGCCAACGCCTTTTGCCGGCCCATGAGGTGGGCGAGCGCCCGCCCGACCTGACTCAGTCCGTTGACCGATTGGCTGAAGATTACACCCTTGAAGGAAACCTCTTCTGGCTGCGCGTTCGCTATGGCTCGCCACTTGTGGGTCAGACCCTGGCCGACGCCGCCCTCGGCCACGACTATGGCGTTTCCGTGCTGCGAGTTGACAAGTCACCCACCTCGAATCAGAGAGCTAGGTGGCCAGCCACCAGGCAGCGGCCGGTCCATCGGCTTGCTCTTGATAGGTTAGGATCTGATCAGGAGCCAATTCCTGGTCCAGGTACGATCATTCATGCCCGGGACATGTTGCTGGTTAACGGTACATCCGAGGCGATAGATCGTTTGATGCTTCGCTTCAATTTGGGTGTCCAACCGGCCGGCGCCGGTGACGGCGATCTAGCCGAGGTGCTCCTGTCTCACGAAGTCGGCGTAGCCGAGGTCCTCCTCACGTTACGCTCGGCCTACATCGGCCGCACGCTCAGCCAGGCCCATTTCGCCGAGAAATACAACGTGCTGGTATTGAGCATTCGCCGCGGCGACCGCCAGATCAACCGCAAGAACGTGCGCCTCAAATTCGGCGACGCCCTGCTGGTGCGCGGCCGCTGGGGTGATCTCGACTTGCTGCGTAATGAGGCTCGCAACTTCGTCGTCGTCGGCAGTCCGGAAGCAATGGCCCGCCAGGTTGTCGAACTGAGCCCCCAGGCCATAGTGGCCGTCGTCTCTCTCCTGGGCATGATCGCCCTCATGGTCAGCGGCCTGGTGCCTGCGGTGATAGCCGCCTTGATCGCCGCCATCGCCATGGTCCTCGGCGGCTGCCTGAATATGGGCCAGGCCTATCGGGCCATCAGCTGGCGCAGCGTGATCCTGATCGCGGCCATGATCCCCATGAGCGTCGCCCTTCAAGTCAGCGGTGGCGCCGAGTTCCTGGCCAATGGCCTGGTCGATACCCTGGGTTCGCTTGGCCCGTTGGCTTTGATGGCCGGCGTTTTCCTGCTGACCACCGGCTTGAGCCAGGTCATTAATAACTCGGCCACGACGATCTTGGTGGCGCCCATCGTGCTGCAGGCCGCCGTCGGTCTCGGCGTCTCGCCCTATCCTTTGTTAATGACGGTGGCCGTGAGCGCCTCCACAGCTTTTCTCACGCCCATCGGCACGACCACCAATCTGATGGTCTCTACCCCAGGCGCCTACAGCTTCAAAGACTTCCTTCTCGCCGGCGCGCCCCTGGTAGCGCTCTTCATGGCCGTCAGCCTGCTCCTGGTGCCGCTCATCTGGCCATTCTAGCCGCCTGATTAGTCAAGCCCAAACCGACCGGGTTATAATATTGCTCAAAGCCAAGAGCCAAAAGCTGGAAGCTAATTGCTATTCTTGAAGGAGGGCTCCAATGATTAAACTTCTGATACGCTGGGCGATAAACGCCTTTGCATTATGGTTGGCTGCCGCCATCGTCGACGGCATAACCTTGTCTGGTAGTATCATCCAGATCTTGATCGTCGCCCTCATCTTTGGGCTGATCAATGCTTTGATAAAGCCATTGCTGAAACTGATCGCCGCACCGCTTATCATTTTCACCCTGGGGCTTTTTACCTTGCTCATTAATGCCTTTTTGCTGCTGCTGACCTCCTGGCTGTCATCGGACATCTTGGTTGTAGACGGCTTCTGGAACGCCATACTCGGCGCCTTGATCATTAGCGTGGTGAGCTGGTTGCTGAGTCTCTTCCTGGACTAAACGATGGCCAGACCGCCCGGAAGCGCCATCGGCCGCTACCAGATCCTGGATTTTATCGCCCGTGGCGAAACCACGATCGTCTACCAGGCCCGGGAACCTGAGTCCGGGGACATGGTGGCGCTCAAAATCCTGCCGCCTTCGGTTGCCCGCGATCGTGAAGAGGTCAACCGTTTTCTGCGCCAGGCAGATGGTTTAGCTCGGCTGAATCACGCAAGTATCCTTCCCATCCTGGATTACGGCCGCGAAGGGGGCGTGCCCTTCGTCGCCATTTCCTATGCCGAAGGCGGCGCTCTCGCGGCCAAGATGGCCGCCTTCCGCGACGAGTCGGCGGCCTTATCATTGGTCGCCGCGCTGGCCGGCGCTCTCGACTATGCCCACCAAAACGGCTTCATCCACGGCCGTTTAGAACCTGCCCATGTCCTGTTAGATGCACAAGACGCCCCGCTGCTCACCGGCTTCGGCCGGCCTTACAACGCCAGCGTCGGAGGCCGCCCGCCCGCCTACGTGGCTCCTGAGCAGAGCCAGGGCCTTACCACGGACGGCCGGACCGACATCTACCAGCTTGGCGCGCTGCTCTACGAATTATTACTGGGCCATGTGCCTGAGCCCGATCCTGATTTAGCGGCCGGTTCCGGCGATGCCGGGTTATCCGACGATATCCGGGCCAAGCTGGCCATGGCACTGGCCAGCGCTCCGGAAGATCGCTTCCAGAGAGCCGGCGACTTGCTTCAAACGCTGAACGAGGCATTACAGCGCCAGGTTCTCGTCGCATCTCAGCCGGCTACATCGCCCACTGAGTTGCTATCGACCGAAGAGCTTCCTAAAGAACTGGTACCTCAAGAACCGTCGGCTGACGAACCGCAAACCGCAGATTCTGCTCCGGCCCTACCCGCGCCGGCCGAGAGCGCGCCCGAACATGCCGAGCGCCCGCCCCATCGTGACAGAAACCAGTTCTGGCTGGTGGTCGCTGTAGTCGGCCTGGTCATCGTTTTAACGCTGTGCTGTATACTCTCGATCTTCGCCCTGTTCGAACTCAACGACCGTCTGCGCGAGCCGATGGCCACGGCCCAGGTCGACACCAACGTCCGTTCAGGTCCGGCTTTCGAGTATGAGATCGTCGGCCTTTTGCGCGAAGGTGAGCAGGCGGCTGTTTATGGCGTCAGTCCTGACGGCCGCTGGTGGCAAATCGCTTTCGACGCTGGTCCTGGCGGCGTAGGTTGGGTGCCGGCCGCCTTTGTCATCGTCGACCAAACAGGCAACGTCGATGTGGTCCCGCCGCCAACCCTCACCCCATTCCCGGCCGCCTTCTCGGTTCGACCAGACGTAACCGGCTTCAATCGGCCATCTTGTAGATTCTGTTAATCCTGTCGATTCACAAAGGAAATCCCATGGAAGCTTCCTCATCATCCCGCCCGCCGCGCTGGCTCATCTTTCTCGAAGGCTTATTCGCCATCATCGTCGGCATTTCGCTGATCGTCTCGCCCGGTATGACCATCGCCATCATCATCCAGATAGTAGGCCTCTACTGGCTGCTGGCCGGTTTACTGGCCATCGTCAGCATCTTCGTTGATCAGAGTAATTGGGGCTGGAAACTAGCCGGTGGCCTGCTCGGCATCGTGGCCGGCTTCCTGGTGATCCAACACCCGCTATGGAGCACGGTGCTGATCCCGACGACGCTGGCCATCGTCGTCGGCGTCTTAGGCGTCATGGTTGGCCTGGCAGACTTGGTGCGAGCATTCAAAGGGGCCGGTTGGGGCACGGGTGTCCTGGGCGCGCTGAGTATCATCCTGGGCGTCATCATCTTCCTTCATCCGACCGCGGCCGCCTTTGCTTCGGCCGCCATTATCGGTATCCTGGCCATTGTCGGCGGCCTCGCTGCCATCGTTTTAGCCCTTCGCGGGCCCTAACCATGCCCCGCAAACTTACATCGATAATAACCTATCTGCCTGACGGATTGACAGCTAGCTGAGGGCTGAAAGCTGAAAGCTGTAGGCTCTCATCAAGGAGGTCGACATGAATGACGGACCTGTGCAATTACTTATCGTTGCTTTCGACGAGGAAAAAGCGGCCGACAGCGCCGTGAAGGAGCTGAAGTCGGCCAGGAAGCAGGGCCAGGTCGAATTCGACCAGGTTGCCGTCGTCCGGCGCGATGAGAAAGGTCGCCTGCACGTCAGGGAAACCGGCGACCCCAGCTCTGGAAAAGGGGCGCTCGCCGGCGGCCTGACCGGGGCAGTTCTGGGCGCCTTGGCCGGGCCGGCCGGAATCGTCGCCGGTGGCGTTGTCGGCGCTTTTGCCGGCGCCGGCATGGCCGCGCCCGACACTGGCATCCCCGACGAGCGACTGGCCGAGATCGGCCGGGCGCTAGGATCAGGCACCTCGGCCGTGATCGTTTTGAGCGACGAAGAGAACCTGGACCCGCTCCGGCGCCAACTGGAACCGGGCGCGGCCGAGCTCTTCACCGTCTTAGTCGATTCCAACATCGGCGATCAACTGATCGCCGCGCAAAACGACCCCAACGCCTCCGACCCCGACGAGTCGCCAGACTCCATTAACTCGTGACAGCCCAATCCCGCCACCAGCTACCGGCCACCAGCCACCAGCTACCGGCCACCTGCGACTTGCCGTCACTCACCACTGGCCACTCGTCACTCGCCGCCCGACATGCATTTTCTCCCCTACCTGGCTATAATTGACCCCATACTCGAGTACTATCGCTTGATATAAGTTGACTCGAGCCACGACTTCGTATTGTCATTCGAAAGGAGGGTTTACCTATGACAACAGAAGTATCCGCAGACACCGCCGTAGCGGCCGAAAGCTCGGTGCCCTGGTGGCTGGTCCTCCTGGAGGGGATCTTTGCCATCATCATTGGTATCTTGCTGCTGACAAACACCGCCATAACGACGGCCATCCTCATTCAGGTTCTGGGTATCTACTGGTTCATTGCCGGTATTCTGAACATCGTCAGCATCTTCGTCGACCATACCGCCTGGGGCTGGAAGTTGTTCATTGGCATCCTGGGTATCATAGCCGGTATCCTGGTTATTCAGCATCCCCTGTGGTCGACTGCTTTGGTGACCGCCACCGTCGTCATCATCTTGGGCATCGAAGGTCTAATCATCGGCGCCGTCAACATCGTCCGCGCCTTCCGTGGCGCTGGCTGGGGCGTGGGCATTCTTGGCGCCCTCAGCATCGTCTTCGGCATTATTCTGCTGGCCAACACGCTCCTGGCTGCCAGAACCCTGCCCCTCGTTTTGGGTATCTTCGGCATCGTCGGCGGCATCCTGGCCATCATCCAGGCCTTCCGCATGCGGTAACCAGGTAGATTTATCTGGCGCCGTTTGCGCGCTTGACAGGTGAATACTGAGAAGGAGCTGTTGCACAGACAGCTCCTTTTGCCGTCTGTTGGCTAAGGTGTGAGGCCTTGGCCGATCTAAGGTATAATGCCGCTCGTATTTTCGGCCAGGCCGGGCAAATAGATCGTTTCACTCGAGAACTTCACGTTGAGAACGTAAACAAGACTGTCGAGGGCTTCGTTGTCCGGGGCCGGCGCCATATACGTTACATCGAGAGGTAGCAAGACATGAACCCACAGGGAAACATCAGAATCGGAAGCCATTCGATTCATTACAATTGGCGCTTGATCCTCGTACGGATCTTGGTCAGCACGGCCGCCCTCTTCCTGACCGTGCTGATTCTGCCCAACATCGAGGTCGAGTATTCTTATGGCACATTCCTGATCCTCGGCATCGCCATGGCGATTCTCAATGCCGTGGTCAAGCCCGCGCTGCAATTTCTGACCCTGCCGTTGATTTTTGTTTCTTATGGTCTGGTGGTAGTGGCCATCAACGCCGTCATGCTCCTTCTTCTCAGTTGGCTCTTCCCGGATAGATTCATAGTCAATACGTTGATAGTCGCTTTCATCGGCGGCGCCGTGATCGGTCTATTCACTATCTTCCTGGAGAATCTATTTGGACTGGTGCCGCCCATCGTCGACGATCAAGCGGCAGAATCGGCCGGAGGACAATAATGGCAACCCAACGCAGCACAGTCGATCAAGTTCGCGAAAGCCTACGCCTCCAGCAAGTCTACAATGTCTTCATGCGCTACGGCATGGACCTTCTGTTCGAGCGTACGGTCCTGGGTGTTTTCCGCCGCCGAATGCAACGCTGGGTTTTTGACATCCCGCATCCACTCGAATCACTGACCGTGCCGGTCAAGATCCGGCTCATGCTCCAGGAGCTAGGACCTACTTATGTCAAGATGGGTCAGATCGTCTCTAGCCGGGCCGACGTGTTGCCGCCCGACTGGGCCGAAGAGATGGACAAGCTGCAAAGCGATGTGCCACCCTTCCCCTATGAGAATGTGGTGGAAATCCTCCAGGATGAGCTGAACGATCGGCCGGAAGAGTTGTACGCGACCTTTGAAGTAGAGCCCTTCGCCGCGGCTTCTACGGCCCAGGTGCACAAGGCCACGTTGCATACCGGCGAGGAGGTGGTCGTCAAGGTCCAGCGGCCCCATATCCACACCGAGGTCAAGGCCGACGTCGGCATCATGACCAGCGCCGCCAAGGCACTAGAGCGCCGCGCC
>CP070688.1:2409754-2415405 GCA_020353135.1 Chloroflexota bacterium | reverse complement strand
GCTCACCGTTTCCACATCGTCGGCGGCTTCCATCAGCTCGGCGCCTTCGACGACCATTTCAGCGCCTTCGATGGCCGCATCAAGGCTGGCCAATTCGGCCTCGATTGCCGCTTCTTCCAGTTCGCGATTTTCATCTTGCATTGTAAGTTCTCCTATTGGTTTGACAGGGTCCTATATGGTAAAGAGTGACTCAATTATGAGGTCTGTTCGGCGACATTCTTGTTGTTGTGCTGATGCGCCTGCCGGCGCTTCAAGAATCGCTCGTCCTAGCATACACCAAGAAGGGTCATGCCGCCAGAGACAGAGCCAGCATCCGGCTTGCCCGCAGACTTGCAGTGGGGCGCGGGCGAGCACAGGCGAGCTTAGTATTCGATTATGCGCGGAAGTTCCTTGGCCATGGCCACCCAGTCCTGCACCTGCGCTTGGGCCGGGACGTGGCGGACCAGTTTCTTTTCCTCGTTGATGGCCAGGATCTTCTCATACAGGTTGGCGGGATTACGCTGCGCCAACTCGGGCACGGTGTCGACGCCGGCTTCTTCAAGCAGATCGGCATATTGAGAACCGACGCCCTTGATTCGCATCAGGTCGACGTGGTTGACCCAGGTTAGGACCAATTTACCGCTGATGCCCGTTTGCTCGGCGATTTCCGAGCGGCCCTTGGGCGTGGCGCCGCGGGTCAGCAGTGATTCGGTCGAGTCGATGCCGTTGGCGGCCAAAGTCTCGGCGTAGACCGGCCCGATGCCCTCGATGTGCTGCAGGGCGTGATGTTCGAGCTCGGGCGCCTCTTCGGCGGCCGGCCCATCAGCGACCGGTTCTGCAGCAGCTTCCTCTGGTACTGCGGTCTCTTCCGGCTCGGCGGCAACTACGGCCGCGGCGGCAACGGCCGCGGTTTGGGCTTCAGCCTCTGCTTCCGGAGCGGCGACTTCTTCGGCCACGGCCGGCGCCTCTTCAGCGGCCGCTTCAGGTTCGACGGCGGCCGCCTGGCTGGCCAGCTCATGCTCCTCGCGCCGGAGACGAAAGGCACTGAAGATGGCCACAATGCCGCCAATGATAGCCAGTATGCCAAAGGTTATCGGCAGCGAGAAAGACAGTTCCATCCTGTTGGCCAGCAGCACAAAGCCCAGAATGACGCTGATGACGCCCATGATGCCAGCGCCCCAGCCCGCGCCCTGAAAGGCCTGGACGACGCTGATCAGTCCGATCACAACGCCCGTCAGACCGAGCACGAGGATGACGGTATTCAAGACCACGGCCGTGCTCCAGAGAGGGTGTTGGATGACAATGATACCGGCGATGATGCCCAGGATGCCGGCAAATAGCTTCCAGCCCCACTGAGCGCTGTCGATGAAGATGGAGACGATGCGCACCAACCCCATGATCATCCAATAGATGCCCAGGACCTGGACAAGGATAAGGGTCGACATCCCGGTTCTGGTCAATAACAAGATGCCAACAAGGATCAGGGCGATGCCCTCGATGAGCACCAACCACCAGGGAGTGGCCCTGGTCTCTTGTGCGGATAGTTCGGCGCTAGCCATAGAATGTCCTCCTTTGTAATTAGCGGTTAGCTATGACCGATAAGCGATTTGCTACCTTCTTTCGGCGATAAGCCTAGGATCACGATTTCAACTCAAGAGCGTGAGTGTTTCCCACTACCATGTGTCAACCAGTCGTCTAACGGTCGTCGGGCTCGCGGCCCACTGCGGCACGGCAGTTGGCTAGGCAGGGACCGCCCAGCGATCTGGGAGGCCTGCTGACATATTTGTAAAGAGAAGAACCGGATTTTCAGTCGCCGACGAAGGCACGCATGCGTGCGACCACCATCAGCAAAAACGCCAACGATGGTACGCTGGTATTATAGCCTACTTAAAAGGGAATTGGGAAATGGCTCAATGGCGACCCGCTATTGCGCGGCCACTTCGGCCATAATCGTGACGCCGGCGCTGCTGCCGATGCGATTGGCGCCCGCGGCGATCATGTCTTTGGCCTCTTTGAGGGAGCGAATGCCGCCCGAGGCCTTGACGCCCATGTCGGGGCCGACGGTCTGGCGCATGAGGGCGACGTCCTCGACTGTTGCGCCGCTGCTGGTGAAGCCGGTCGACGTTTTGACGTAGTCAGCGCCGGCCTTTCGAGCCAGGGTGGAGACCCGAATCTTTTCTTCCTCGTCCAAGAGCCCGGCTTCGATGATGACTTTGCAGAGAGCGCCGCGGCCGTGGGCAGTTCTAACGACGTCGGCGATCTCGCGCTCGACAAGGCCGTCGTTTCGCTCTTTTAGGGCGCCGATGTTAATCACCATGTCGATCTCGGTCGCCCCGTCTTCAATGGCCTGCTCGGCCTCGCGGACTTTGTCTTCGGCGCTGACAGCGCCCAGGGGGAAGCCGATGACGGTCCCGACGTGGACATTGGCGTCGGCCAGCAATTCGGCCGCTTGCTTGACGTGGATCGGGTTGATGCAGACGGAAGCGAAGTTGTGCTCCAGGCTCTCCTGGCACAGCTGGGCGATCTGGCTCCGGGTGGCATCGGGCTTGAGCAGCGTGTGATCGATAACTCGGGCGATCTGGGCCGGATCTTCGTCGACGAGATGGGCCAACTCATCGGGCAGCATGTAATCCAGGGTAGGCATGGCCTCGATAACGCTGCGCACGATTCGGATCAGCTTCTCGCCGGCAACCTGGGCCATGGCCAAGACCTCTTCGTGACTGTCTGGCTGCTGGTCTTGATCGCCGGTGGCCTTGTTGGTGATGGCCGAAAAACCGAGGATACGCATGCCGGCGTGGTTGGCGGCGGTCACTTCGGGCACGGTGGACATGCCGACCGCGTCGCCGCCGACGATGCGCAGGAAACGCCTTTCGGCCGGGGTCTCGAAGGTGGGTCCAGAAACGGCCGCGTATACGCCGCGCTGCAAGGTGACATTCTCGCGACGGCCGATGTTCATGGCCAAGGCGCGTAGATCTGGCGCATAGGTGAAGGTCATGTCCGGGAACCGGGGACCGATTTCGTCTTCGTTGTGGCCGATGAGCGCGTTGGTGCCCATGGCATTGATGTGGTCGGTGATCAACATGACGTCGCCGGGTTCAAAATGGGGATTGAGCCCGCCGGCGGCGTTGGTCACGATGAGCGAGCGGGCACCCAGGGCGTGCAGGACGCGAATTGGCAGGATTATCTGGGTCATGGGGTAGCCTTCGTAATAGTGAAAGCGACCCTGCATCACGGCGAGATTCTTGCCGGCCAGGCGGCCGAGCATCAGGCGGCCGGCGTGGCCTTCGACGGTTGAGACCGGGAAACCGGGGATGTCGCGATAGGGAAAAATGGCGTCGGCCTCGACTTCGTCGGCCAGAGCTCCCAGGCCGGAGCCCAGAATCACCGCCAGCTGGGGTCTGATGGTCGTTCGAGCCTGGATATAATCGCGGGCCGCAGTGATGTTTTGCATTTGCTCGCTCATGATGGCCTCCTAAGAGAATGGGACGACTGACTTCAGTCACCGGATTGCAATGAAGCAAAATAGTCCAACAACTCGCGATGAACGAAGATGTAGCCATTGCCAACATGGCGCATCAAAATTCGCTCAGTGGCGTAGTCGAGTAGGTATTCGTAATTCGAAGGTATAGAACCATTGCGGTGAAGAATGAAGCGAAGGGCATAGTATTGGATGAAATCGAGTCCTTCGAAGTTCAATGGAAGTAAAGCTACCAGAGCAAGCAGCCCCACTGCCAATATAATCACAGTTGAAGCGACGTCCACTATAAACTCAAAGCTAAGATCTCCCGACAGTACCAGGCCCAAAATCAATCCAATAGACATTCCTAGCATTAGCACAATGGCCAGAAATAATGCGGCTTGTTTTAGAAGGCTGGCCCACGTCCAGCTCAAGTTCAAGATGGAAATGTCATCTGGCACGCTTTGATTACTGAATCTTACACCGAGCATCGCCCAAAGAAGAAAGGCAACGGTCAGCCCAACGGTCCAATCGATAGTTAGTCCAATAATCACGGCGGCAGCGAGAGCCGGAAACAAGCCAACTATCTGCCCATGGCGTAAAACGCTTCTGGCCACACGCTGCAACCTCGGCGATTTCTTATCCGCTTCGCCTTTACTGTATAGCTCGAATCTCATCAAATCAAAGAGGCTGATAATCATCAGTCCAGCCAGGCCAGCAGTTGCACCAGCAACAAGGCTAGTAGCCAACACATCAAGCCAATCATCAGGTAATTGGAGTTCATTATCCAGGGCGGCAAACAGCAATGTAAATAGACCGATGCAAAGCCCTATCAATAAGCCCAGAATCAGACCACTAAGGAACCGAGAAACAATGATATAGGCCCAGCTTTGTCTATGAGTAGTTAGCCAACTTGATTGTATTCTTTCAATAAGAAACACCGTCTCATCATGCTGAGTCAGCGACCTTGCCAGATAGGACAACCACTGGATCGTTTGCTCTTGCGAATAATGGCCACCTGTGGGCCGTCGCTGGAACATTTGCTGCACGTAGACCTCGTATATGTGCCGGCGACGAGCGTCAATAGAATCGAAACTGGATAGTGCTTCGACGGGCAGATCTTGGTAAGCCGACGTCATAATGTTCAGCATAAGCGGAGAATGAGCCAACTCCTCAAGTATGACGTCCTCCTGAAGAGCAACGCGCATCGCAGCCAGCTTTGTGTCACCCGCGACGAGATAGTCATCTACCTGTTGTGACGTGAGAGGTTGCAAGAAGATAGCACGGTCAAGTATCAGTGTTTCACCGGTGTCTTCAAACTCTTTTATACGACTACAGACGGCTATGCCGGTCAAATGCTCTTGGCGGAAAAATCTAATGGCATTGACACAATCGGATTGGCGTCCAGGGTTAACTTCATCCAAGCCATCAAGCAATAACAATAGCTTGTCATCCTTGACCCATCCTCGCCCGTCTTTCTTGGGAATCCTGTATTTCTGATTTAGTTCGTCAATCAGCCAATCCGCAAGATGCTGGCCAGTCCATGAAGAGAGGTTGAGAACGACTGGCATTGGCTCACTAACGTCCTCATTGGCGCGAGCGATGGTTGAGCGAGCCAAATCTAGTAGCATGGTAGTCTTACCGGAACCAGGCTCGCCCAAAATCAGGAGTGATTGGTGGGCGTCGTCGAACACATCTACGATGTTCTCGTCAGGTGGGAGCGTATAGGGTTCCGTCTCAGGAGCCTTCACTACCATCTCCCAAGGATAATCCACTGCGTCCGGACGCACTTCTTTCCCAAGTTCAACAAGCGGTGCTTCATCTAGCGATCGTTCCAGAACGCCCTTAACCCAATCTTCTTCAACTCTATTCAGCAAAGATCGTTCGGCACGAGGTCTCTGCTCGCCCGGCGTCAAAGACGGCAATTGCTTGTAGAGTTTGTCTAGATATGCCCGATCTGTTTCTAGTTTAGCTTTTTTGAAGGGCTCGCTCTTGGTTTCATAGAGCATCGAAAGCAACCGGTCAAACTGCCTGTCTCTCCCCATCAACTTCAGCAATTCTTCCACTTTTTTTGTCTTGCCCCCCTCCCCTAGTTCGTCGTAGTCAACTCGCAGGTTAAAACACAGCTCATTTAGCTCATCCGCATTGTAGTGCCTTGAGATAAACTCCTGTACCTTAACCAGTTCTTTGCTCATTCATGCCGCCTGTGAAGGGG
>CP070688.1:2402603-2409654 GCA_020353135.1 Chloroflexota bacterium | reverse complement strand
TCAGCGCTTACTAGAAAACCCGTTCTATTGTTAGGATAGATGAATGACTGCTGGTGAGGTTGGTCTCGTCCGACAAGTAAACATCGACACCGAGATGCGTGACTCCTACCTGAGTTACGCGATGAGCGTTATCGTTTCACGGGCTCTGCCAGACGCTCGCGATGGCCTGAAGCCGGTTCAAAGACGCATCTTGTATGCGATGTATGATATGCGACTGAACCCGAACAGCCCATACAAGAAGTCGGCGCGCGTGGTCGGCGAGGTGTTGGGCAAATATCATCCCCATGGCGATCAGTCGGTCTATGACGCCATGGTGCGCATGGCCCAGGATTTCTCTATGCGCTACCCGCTGGTCGACGGCCAAGGCAATTTTGGCTCAATTGATGGCGACGCGGCGGCGGCCATGCGCTATACCGAAGCGCGAATGGCGGCGATGGGCTACGATATGCTCCAGGACATCGGCCTGGACACGGTCGAATTCGCCGCCAATTTCGATGACTCGCTGGAGGAGCCGGCCGTCTTGCCGGGCGCGATTCCGAATCTGCTGGTGAACGGTTCTTCAGGTATTGCCGTGGGCATGTCGACCAGCATCCCGCCCCATAACCTGGGCGAAGTGGTGAATGCGCTGGCTCATATGCTGGACCATTGGAAGAAGCTGGATGACATCACCGTAGCGGAATTGATGCGGTTCATAAAGGGGCCAGATTTTCCGACCGGGTCACTTGTGTTTCGCTATAAGGGCGTCGACGGCGATAGCCGGGTGGACGCGCTGACGAACGCCTATGCGACTGGGCGGGGGCGAGTGATGGTTCGGGCCAAGGCACATGTGGAGCACATGGAGCGCAACAAGTCGCGTATCGTCATCACCGAATTGCCGTACCAGGCCAACAAAACCAACATGTTGTCGCGCATAGCCGATTTGCACCGGGACGGCAAGATCGAGGGCTTGACCGATCTGCGCGACGAGTCGGATCGGCATGGCATGCGGATCATTCTTGAAACAACTCGGAATGTGGAGCCAGAAAAGGTATTAGCCGAGCTGTTCCGGCTGACGCCCATGCAAACTACATTCAGCATCATCATGGTCGCCCTGGTGAACGGCGAGCCGCGGGTTTTGACGTTGAAGCAAGCGTTGCGAGTCTACCTCGAACATAGATTGGAGGTCATCAAGCGGCGCAGCGAATATGAGTTGGCCAAGGCCAAAGAAAGGGCCCACGTCCTAGAAGGTTTGCTCAAGGCGCTTGACCATCTGGACGCGGTGATCGAGACGATTCGCCGGTCACGGACCGTCGAAACGGCGCGGGCCAATCTTCGTAAGAGTTTCAGATTCACGGAAGCGCAAGCGACGGCTATCCTAGACATGCAGTTGCGCAGATTGGCGGGCCTGGAGCGGCGAAAACTGCAAGGTGAATACAAAGAGAAGAAGACGCTGATCCGCAACCTGGAGCGCTTGCTGGCCAAGCCTGAACTCATGAGGCTGGCTGTGAAAGAGGAACTTCTGCAAGTAAAAGATAAATACGGCGACATCCGGCGAACGCAAATCGTGGAGGACAGCGGCGACAGCGTCGACGTGACGGCGACTGATTTACTGCCGGATGAATTGGTGTGGGTGACGATCGGCGATAATGGAACGCTGGCCCGGACTACCGGTCCGAAAATGGGTATTATTCCAGCCAGGGCACCCGAGGCGCCCCTGGCGATCTTGCAGGCCAATACGCAGGATGTACTTTACCTGTTTGGCGCTAACGGGCAGGCAGTCAGCCTACCTGTCTACCAGCTGCCACAAGCGCGAGATTTTGGCAGTGGCACTCATTGGGCTGACTTGACCGGATTCACGCGAAGACAACACGTGGGGGCGGCGCTGGTACGGCCGCCTGACTTCGAGGGTTATTTGACGTTGGTTACTTTGGGCGGCATCGTGAAACGGGTGCGACTAGAGGATTTGCCGGGCATTACCGGTTCTCCGTTCAGCGTGATTGGCGTCGCCGACGACGACGCGCTGGGCTGGGCGAGATTGACCAGCGGTGATGATGAATTGATCATGGTCACGGCCGCCGGCCAGGCCATTCGCTTTCGCGAGGAAGAAGTGCGGCCGATGGGCCTGCCGGCCGGCGGCGTCATGGGAATCAAGCTGGCCAACGTTGCCGATGGCGTTGTATCCTTTGATCTAGCCGCACCAAATAGCACATTGTGGAGTGTCACCGACAACGGGTTGGCCAAGGCGACACCATTGAGCCAGTACCCGACGCAAGGTCGCTACGGGCAAGGCGTGATCAATGTTCGGCTACCTAAGGGCGCGGCGGAAGTGGCCGGCGGCGCAGTTGTCGAGCCTGATGAGACCTTGTATGTTATCCTTGCTAATGGCACATCAAAACGTTTGAAAGGCAGTAAGGCTGTCGGCGGTAACCGGCCGATCAAGCCGAGAGCCGTGGTCACTTTGGGCAAAAGAAATCGCGTGACCGGCGTGGTCACGTTGATTGAGCGACCGGCCTCCGGCGGCCATGGAGATTGCGGATGAGCGAGTATAATGGCTGATGAAAGACTACCAGGAGAGATGCAGCAATGAACTATAGCGACACTTGGGCAGAAGATGAAGATGGAAGACGTTTTGTGTTCACCGTGGAGATGAAACGCAAACTTGCCGAGGCCAATCTGCCGATCGAGCCGGAATACGTGAAGGAAGTGGCTGAGGTGCGGCCGCAAAGTGAACCGCGCGAGGAGAAACCGCGCCCACGGAGGGAAACCCAGTCGGTCATGACGCCGGAGGTGATCCAGATTGACCCGGCGACCGGCAAGTATATTGGCACGTTGAAGTGGTACAATCCTTCACGGGGCTATGGCTTTATAGCCCGGGGCGCAGGAGAAGACATCTTCTTCCACAAGACCAGTTCGCTGGTGGAACCGACCGAGTTGCAAGAGGGCCAATGGCTGCTCTACGATGTCGAAGAACGCAACAAGGGTCCGGAAGCAACTGACGTTGAACCGTATGTTGATGGGTCTGATGGGTCGGAGACGAGCGATTAGCGACTTGGCGAGGGGACAAGGAGAGCCTTGAGGAACTGGGGTAGCTCTATGAAGTGGCGGACCGGCCGTATGGGCCAAAGGCCGCAAATGTAGAGCATTGAACAGGCGAAGTGCTCTGGCAAAGACGATAATAGGCACGACCGGAGGAATAGATGACTGAAGTACGCGTTGGTGGAGTGACCTGGGGAGGGAAGCCGCTTACCGTCCTGGGTAAACAGCTGGAAGCGGGTGATCGTGCTCCTGACTTCCTACTTGAGGCCCGCGATTTCAATGAGGTCTCGCTGGCTGATACTGCCGGCAAGGTGCGTCTAGTCTCTGTGGTGCACTCCTTGGACACCAGCGTCTGTGATTTTCAAACCCGGCGCTTCAACCAGGAGATTGTTAATCTAGGGGATGACGTAGTCGTATTGGCGGTAAGCGCAGAGCATCCGCTGAACCAGCAGCGCTGGTGTGGTGCTGCCGGCGTCGAACGCGTCGTGGTCCTGTCCGATCACAGGGATATGAACTTTGGAGATGCCTATGGCACGCACGTCGAAGAGCGCCGGCTTGAGCAGCGGGCCATCTTCGTCATCGACAAGAATGATGTTATCACCTATGTCGAGTACGTGCCGGAAATCTCCCAACACCCCGACTACGATGAAGCGTTGGCGGCCGTGGCGGCTGCCACCAAATAGATGAGTTTTAGGAGAGGATGAGCGTGGTTTGGATTGAGCCTCCGTTGCTAATTCGATAATGTTGGAAGATCCTGCTCCTGCTACGCTGCAAGCAGTTGAACCAGGTAAGTGGCCGCATAAATCGAAGCTAGGCTGAGCGCGAGCCAAAGCGAGCGGCGTACTAATCGGTGCTGTTCAGCTGCTCCCGAAAGGTAGGATTCCAAGAACAGGGCACCCACAAGCCACAGCGCACCCAGTACCAGAAACAGAAAGCGGCTCAAACCGTAGATCGTGTCCGTGTTCCATCCCGCCGGACGCGTGGCCGGATTCTCTACAATCTTCAAGCTGAAGAAGATAATAGTGGCATGCAACTGAAGGGCGACCAGGGCGCCAAAGGCGGCCAGCAGGATCCACAGTAGGTAGAATCCCAGGCGACCGGAGATGCCGCGAGCTCGCTCAAGTTTCGGATCGCCCACGGGTCAAATACTCTCTGAGAACTGCCAATCCACGCAGTTGTCGAAAGGTAACTAGATCTGAATTGATACCAGCTGCAAAGGGCGGCTGCTCGGAACCGTTAAGGCTAACGGCCGCGCTGTCGGGGATCCAGGGCGTCGCGGAGTCCATCGCCAATAAAATTGACGCTAAGCACGGTCAGCGAAATGAACAGACCGGGCCAGAACACCAGCCAGAAGTTGACGGTGAGAAAATCCTTACCGTCGAACAGTAGGCGTCCCCAGGTAGGGAAGTCTGAAGGGAAACCGAAACCAAGGAACGATAGCGCTGACTCGGTGATGATTGCTGCCGCGATTCCCAGGGTAGCGGCAACCATAATGGGGCTCAACACGTTAGGGAATATGTGCCTTGACAGGATGCGCCGCTGGCGGGTGCCGATGCTTGTGGCGGCCGTGACGAATTCATTTTCTTTGATCGACAGCACGTCGCCGCGGACGACACGAGCCGTGGGCATCCAGGCCAGGACGCCGATCACCGTAACGATCAAGATAAATGTACCTACTTCAATGCCAAAGGCGGTACGCAAGGGATCACGAAACAGGAGTTGAATAACGAGCAGCAAAGGCAGCAGAGGTAATGCCAGGAACATGTCGGTAAATCGCATCAGTGGACTGTCGAGCGATCGGTAGTAGCCTGCCAAGCCGCCAATTGCCGCTCCAAGGAATATGGCCACAAGCATGGCTGAAACGCCCACGGCCAATGATATGCGGCCGCCCGACATGACTCTAGCCAGCGTGTCCCTGCCGAGTTCGTCTGTTCCAAATGGGTGCTCCAGGCTGGGTTTCGCATGGGCGTTGGTGAAGTCGATGAATTGAGGATCGACGCCGTAGATAACCGGCCCGACCAGGACGAACAGAATGACAAAAGCCAGGATGGCCGTTCCAACCATGGCAAGACGGTGTTTACGGTATTGGATCCAGACATCCCCCCACAGCGAGCGGTGCTTTCGCTCGGCGTCTTCCGGCGCCTCGAGGGCAGCTACTGTTTCACTCACGTTAGCCGCCTCACTTCTAATCGTACCTGATGCGTGGATCGAGGACGCCATAGATGACGTCGGCCAGGATGTTAAACATCACGATCAACACGGCAAATATGAATGTTAACGTCTGAACCAGAGGGATGTCCGCTCCCTGGATAGCCAAGATCAACAGCTGGCCAAGTCCATTCACCCGAAAGATCTGCTCGGTTATGATCGCCCCGGCGAAGATGGTCGGAATACCCAGAGCCACCAGAGTAACTACGGGGATCAAACTATTCCTTAACACGTGACCCGATACCACCACCCGTTCTCGTAACCCCTTGGAGCGCGCCGTTCTCACGTACTCCTGGTTCAAGTTGTCTAGCATGGCAGAACGAGTGAATCGACTGAGCTGAGCGGCCGAGAAGAAGGCCAGGACCATGACCGGCATGATCATCTGCTTGACCTGCACCCAGAGGCTCTCCAGATCAGTGACCTTGTGGGTCGTATCATAGATCGACGGCAACCATTTAAGGACGACGCTGAAGATGACGATGGCTAGAAGGCCAGTAAAGAAAGTAGGCACGGAATAGCCGATCATGGCCACGAATGTCCCGACCTGATCGAATTTCGAGTACTGTTTGTAGGCCGATATCACCCCGATCGGAACGGCTATAAGTATCGACAGCAAGTACGACAGCCCAACGACCCAAAGTGTCTGTGGCGTCCGCTCAGCAATTAACTCGACCACCGGGCTGCGTGTGGCCCAGGAGCGAATGCGCAACCGGTTCTCCGAATCGCCGATCTGAACGTCGAAGGTTTCTTCGATAATGTTCAGCGGTTCGTTGACGAAGAATTGGCGCAACCATAGGACGTAGCGTATGTGAAAAGGTTCGTTTAGCCCTAGTGACTCGCGAATCTGGGCTCGTACCTCCGGTCGTATCGTCAAGGGCAGCTGACCGGTAGGGTCGTTCGGAGCCAGGTCGAGAATCGCGAAGACGACGAAGCTAATGGCCAGCAGAGTCGGGATGGCGATTAACAGGCGCCGAACGATGTACCTTATCATGTCGTTCCCGTAATTTTATGGGCCTGTGGTCCGCGGGAACGAAGCACCCGCGGACCACGATGCTAACAGACTTGGTGGCGAATCTTCACCAGCGAAGTGATGCGCCACTCCATTGTAAAACTACTGACCGCGTGACCAGTCGGCTACATTCCACAGTTCGGAGTCCCAAGAGTTCATGCGCACACCCAAAAGTGTGTTGGCATGACCAGAGACGTCACCTCGCCAGACTAAGGGGATCATGATGTAGTCTTGCATCAAGAAGTCGTTCATTTGCTTAGCCAGCTCAGCCCGCTCGTTCAGGTCGGCTGTCTGAGACATCTGAGCGACGAGCGCGTCATATTCCTCTGTGCAGTATCGCGGAATGTTGTTGCCGATCCACTGGTTGACCGCGCCAGAGACCTCACTACAGCTCCAATTGGCCATGTAAGTCTCAGGATCGGTGCCGGGGAAGTCGTTGGTATACATCTCGATATCGGCATAGAACTTGCCGTAGGTGTCCGGGCTGGCCGGATCGCCGCCGAAGAAGACACCTGAGTCAATATTGCGCAGTTCGGTCTCTACGCCGATGGCCTCCCACATCTGCTTAATCAGCGCCTGGGTACCCTGCCGGACCTGATTGGTAGAGGTTTGGTAGAGGATGCTTAGACGCACCCCATCCTTCTCGCGGATACCATCGGGACCGGGCAGCCAACCGGCTTCGTCCAGCAGCGCGTTTGCTCCCTCGACGTCCTGCGCCAAGCAAGCGTCGTTGGCCGTGGAGGCGTAGATGGCCGGCGCAGGCAGCACGTTGCAGGTTGGTACGCCGAAGACATTACCGTAGCCAGCTTGAGCGATAAC
>CP070688.1:2398494-2402503 GCA_020353135.1 Chloroflexota bacterium | reverse complement strand
TCTACCGGGTAAACGACGTATATCGCGCCTGGGCCGAGAATGCGGCGACCCTCTCCCCGCCCTGGCCGCATTATCTGATAGCCTATGGCCTCCTTTTGGTGCCGGCCGTGCTGCCGCTGCTTCGTAAATCTTGGCGCGAACAAATCGACGATTCGCTGGCCTTCCCATGGCTATGGGTGATGGCGACGGCGCTGCTGATGTACGCCCCGCTGGGCCAACAACGCCGTTTCGTGCAAGGTGTACAAGTCCCGCTGTCCATTCTGGCGACCGTTGGATTGATGAGCGTGATCTTGCCCTGGTTGCAGGCGACCAGACCCTTTCAACGCCTGGCTTCCCGGCCGCGCTACTCAGTCGACGGCCTGACCTCCTTGCTACTCTTCGCTTTCGTGGCTTTCGCGGCTATCTCGAGCCTATACCTGTGGGCGGACGTGACGAGTATGACAACTATCGTCCAGCCGTACCCTTTCTTTCGCACAGACGAAGAGGCGGCCGCCGTGGACTGGCTGCGAGCCAACGCGGGACCAGATGAGGTCGTGTTGACCACCTACGAAACCGGCAACTTCGTGGCCGCCCGCTCTGGATTGCCTGTCGTCATAGGTCATTGGGCCGAGACAATCAATTGGAGCCGAAGGCTGGCCGATACAAACGCCTTCTACGACGCCTCGGCCGGCGACGACTGGCGGCAGGACTATCTTAGCGAGAACGAGGTGCGTTACGTCTGGCATGGCCCATTGGAACGCGCTCTCGGCGACTACGATCCCAGCCGCAGCGCTTACTTGCGCCCGGTGTATGATGGTCCGCAGACCCAGATCTACGCCCTGCAGCCTTAGCGCCAGATGAGTCAATGGCTCGCAGGCGCCTCGCCTCCGCAAGCTGGGAGTGAACTTCCGAAGTAATTACAGTAGTACGACTCTCATACCGATCAGGAATAACTGGCTACTCGTGGCCTCCACAGGGAAAGATGGGCTATGGTTTGGTACCATGGTCTCGTTGTGAGCTTGCCGCGCATGTCATATACTGGACGATAGTTAGCTTCTCTAGCTGGCTTCGTAAGCTGGCCTTGCTGACGGTTCAAGACGGTGTCCGGTTATTTGATGGGCTGTAACGCGTGGATCCAGAGAGCTGCGGTCGCCAGAACGCCTGGGAGTGTCCTTGACTTTGAAGAGGATCACTGTAAGATGACGGCGTCCTGTCGGCACAGCAGGGACTCAATTTGGCTCGATCAGTGGAATGCTAGCTCTGTGAATATGTGCTGACCTGAGGAATCCCCCGGACTCTTCCCGTTCAGCAAAACAGGACGTGATCATTTATTATGGCAGATAACATCCGCATCCTTATCGTTGACGACATTCCGGAAACCCGGGAGAACGTTCGAAAGCTGCTGCAATTCGAATCTGACCTCGAGGTGATCGGCCATGCTGCCAGCGGCGGAGAAGCCATCAGCATGGCCGAAGATCAGCGCCCGGACATCATTCTCATGGACATCAACATGCCTGATGCCGATGGGATTTCCGCCAGCCAGACTATCACCGAACGGGTGCCAGGGGCGCAAGTCATCATTATGTCCGTCCAGAGTGAAGCGGATTATTTGCGCCGGGCGATGCTTGCCGGAGCGCGAGACTTCTTGATGAAGCCCTTCTCCGGTGATGAGTTGGTCGAAGCCGTTCGTAACGTCCATCGGACCCGGCCGGTAGCCTCCGCGCCGCTCGTTCCGCTGGACGCGGCCGCCAGGCCAGGTATGCCGGGAGAGGTCGCACGACCAGCCCGCATGGGCAAAGTTTTGGCCGTCTTTAGCCCGAAGGGCGGCATTGGTTGCACGACCGTCGCCGTCAATACAGCCGTCGCCGTGGCCCAAGCGGGCAATAACACGTTGCTGATCGACGCCAGCTTGCAATTTGGCGATGTGGGCGTGATGCTCAACATGAAGTCCTCAGCATCCATCGTCGACCTGGTAGAAAGGGTAGGCGATCTTGACCAGGATCTAGTCAGCAGCGTCCTGATGACCCACGAAAGCGGACTTCGCGTCCTTCTCTCCCCGCCGCGTCCTGAAATGGCGGAATTGGTGACTGCCGATGCCGTCCGGACCTTGATGATAACCCTCAGGACGTTGTTCGATTTTATCGTCGTCGATACCAGTACGAGCCTTGACGATGTGAGTCTTGGACTGTTAGAACTGGCAGACCGCATAATCCTGGTCACACACCAGAGCCTGCCAAGCCTGAAGAATGTAAGCCGCTTCTTCGATTTAAGCGAGGTGCTCGAGTACGAGCGAGAGAAGGTCGTCCTGGTCATCAATCATGCCTCGAAGAGGAAGAATATCACCGTAAAGGATATCGAGGACACCCTAAAATGGCCGGCCGTAGCGGTCATCCCGGAAGATTCGGCCGCCTACGATGCGGCTGATCAAGGCCGACCGCTGGTGTCGGCTACCTGGCAGAAACGAGCTGCCAGCCAAGCCCTGGTCCGATTCGCCAGGCGGCTTGCCGAAGAATTGGGTCGCGAACTCAAAGCCGGCGCCGGCGAAGAGTCTAACGGTACCTCTCGCTTGGCTCGCCTGTTCAACAAGTAGTAGTGGAGAACGAATGTGTCCCTATTGAAACGTATTGAGAAAGGTCAGGATGCAGGTTCTGAAGTCCAGCCGTCGAAGTTGCAGGAGTTACGGGTAAAGCGGTCTGCGCCTAGCGCTGGCCCACGTGATACCTACTCAGACCTGAAGAATCGCATTCAGCAGAGGCTCATTGCCGAGCTCGATCCGAGCATGGACATCAGCGAAAGCAGCGAGGTCCAGATTACGATCCAAGAGATGTTCGAGACCATGCTGCTGGAAGAGCAGATAGTCCTGACCCGCAGCGAAAAGAAGAAGCTGTTTGAGCAGATCGTGGCCGAAATCCTCGGCTACGGTCCATTGGAACAGTACCTCAACGTCGAGGGCATCACCGAAATCATGGTCAATGGGCCAAAGCACATTTACATTGAGCGCGGTGGACGGATCCAGCGCGTCAATGCGGGCTTTGACGATGACGATCACTTGATGCGCATCATCGAGCGCATCGTCGCCCCTCTAGGTAGGCGAATCGACGAGGGCTCGCCAATGGTCGACGCTCGCTTGCCCGACGGTTCACGTGTCAATGCCATCATCCCGCCGATTTCTCTAATTGGCCCAACGTTGACCATCCGTATCTTCGCTAAGATACCTCTTACCGTAGACAATCTGATCGAGTTCGGTACTGTCACTAACGAAGCCATCGAGTTCCTGAGGGCATGCGTGGTATCAAAGGTCAACGTGATCATTTCCGGCGGCACCGGTTCCGGCAAGACGACGTTGCTCAATATTCTTTCTGGTTTCATTCCAGATGGCGAGCGTATCGTCACAATTGAGAACGCGGCCGAATTGCAGCTGCGCCAGGAACACGTGGTAACCCTAGAGGCCCGGCCGCCAAATATCGAGGCGCGCGGCGAGGTAACTATCCGCGACTTGGTTGTCAACTCATTGCGAATGCGCCCTGACCGGATCATCGTCGGCGAGGTGCGCAGCGGCGAGTCGCTAGACATGTTGCAGGCTATGAATACCGGCCATGATGGCAGTATGACCACCTTGCACGCCAATAGCCCGCGTGATATGTTATCGCGTTTGGAAACGATGGTGCTTATGGCCGGCATGGATCTGCCTCACCGGGCGATCCGCGAGCAAATTGCCTCGGCCGTCGATCTCGTCGTACACGAGGATCGCATGCGTGATGGTTCGCGCAAGATCACCTCGATCAGTGAAATTCAGGGCATGGAAGGCGATGTCATCACCATGTCCGAGCTCTACCGATTCGAGCAGACCGGATTCGAGAACGGAAAGGTGATCGGTCGGCTGCGCCCCACAGGGCTTCGCCCGAAATTCATGTACAAGATCCAGGAGGCGGGCATCATGCTGCCGCCGTCCATCTTCGGCATCGGTACACGCGGACGTTAGCCTCGGGTCTTCGGCTCCAAAGGCTTGCCAGGAGGTAGAAAGTGAATC
>CP070688.1:2394958-2398394 GCA_020353135.1 Chloroflexota bacterium | reverse complement strand
GTTCGCCAAATATATGGCGTAGATTCCTTGCAATCCTGACTGACGTCAACTAGACTGTCTGCATGGCACAGAACACAGAACACGCTGCAGAAGTCGAAAACCTCTGGCGAACATACCTGACAACCGGGGAGATAGAAGCAGAACGTCGCAAACGACGGCTGTTTAAGATATTGCCAGGCACACCCCGGTGCGGAAATTGTTACGCGCCATTTCAAGGGGCGGGCAGCACAGTGGTTAGAGTCGTCTACGGAAAGCGTCCCTCGAACCTGAACCCAAAATTGTGCAATGCTTGTGAACAATTCGCCCGCCAGCACCAGGGCGGCGCCGAAATCGAACTGTCGTTGCTCTTCGCAGACGTTCGTGGATCGACGACGATAGCCGAAAGCATGAGCCCTACCGACTATAGCCAGCTGATCAACCGCTTCTACAAAGCGGCCACTCATGTAATGGTCCAGACTGATGCGTTGATAGACAAAATCGTCGGCGATCAGGTTGCGGGTATGTATGTCCCCGGGATCGCGGGCGCCGATCACGCCCGGCGAGCGATCGAAGCTGCCCAGGAAATGCTGCGCGTTACAGGCCATGGCACATCTGGCGGGCCATGGATCCCATTAGGGGCAGGCGTCCACACAGGGACTGCCTTCGTCGGCGCGGTTGGCTCCGAAGAAGGGACGGTTGACATTACCGTGCTGGGTGACGCGGCCAATTCGGCTGCGCGACTTTCAACCAGCGCCGGGATAGGCGAAATCTTGATCAGCGACTCTGCCATATTGGCGGCCGGAATCGAACGCCGCGGGCTTGAAGAACGTTCTCTCGAATTGAAGGGCAAGAGCGCTCCGGTGCCGGTTCACGTTTTGTCAGATTACGGACCTTTGCCGTCGCCGGTAAATAGGGAGGATTAACATGGCCTATGATGAGGGATTGGCGGAGCGCATAGGGCAAATTGTGATCGATCGGCCGGGTGTTTCGCAGAAGAAGATGTTCGGCGGCCTGGCCTTTATGCTGAACGACTACATGTTCTGCGGTGTGACCGACGTTGAGTTAATGGCCCGCGTCGGACCCGATAACTACGCCGCCTCTCTGGCCAAAGAGCATGTGCGGGAGATGGATTTCACCGGCCGGTCGATGAAGGGCTACGTTTTCGTGGCCCCGGAAGGTCTCGAATCCGACCGGGAGCTAGCCTACTGGGTGAACTTGTGCGCCGAATTCGTCTTGACCCTGCCGCCAAAGAAGAAATGAAGGGGCAAAATCACTCTTATACTTAGCGCGAGTTCGTCTCGCACCTCGGGGGAATATCGTTGCAGCATATCGCCGTCATAGATCTCGGATCCAACACGGCCCGCGTCGTAGTGATCGGCGGGGTTCTCGGGCACGCCTTTCGCCTGGAAGACGAGATCCGGGAGGTCGTTCGCCTGCGCCAGGGAATGACGGCCGGAATGCTGACTGAAGATAGCATGGCCCGTGCGCTATTCACGCTGCGTTTGTTCAAACGCTTCTGTGACAGTTACGGTGTGGATCAGATCATTGCCTCGGCCACCAGCGCAGTTCGCGAAGCGCGCAACGGGGGCTACTTCGTCGAGCGAGTGAAGCGGGAGTTAGGCCTCTCGCTGCGCGTGCTCGACGGCGAGCGTGAAGCCTACTATGGGACGCTGGGCGCCCTTAACGAAGTGCCCGTAAGCCACGGTTACGTCGTCGACATCGGCGGCGGCAGCGCCCAGATCAGCCAGGTTGGCGATCGTCGTTTTGTGCGCGGCGTCTCGTTGCCGCTCGGCGCCCTGGCTCTGAGCGAACAGTTCGTCCAGTCTGATGTCATTACGGCCGCCGAACGGCAGGCCCTTCAAGCGCAAATCGACGACCATCTGGACGGCGTCGCCTGGCTGCAACAGGATCTGGTGAATGGATCTTCGTTGGTGGGGCTTGGCGGCACCATCCGAAACCTGGCCAAGATGGAGGCCGCGCGCCGTGACTATCCGCTGAATACGCTGCACGGCTTTGTGCTCGGCCGCCAATCGGTGGCAGAAAGCATCAAGCGACTGGCTGACTTACCGTTGGCCGAGCGACGCAAATTGCCCGGACTCAACAGCGATCGAGCCGATATTATTCTGCCAGGGGCGATGGTCATTCAGAATATCATGGAGCGAATGGGGGCCGACCAGTTGATCATCTCCATCAACGGGCTTCGTGAGGGGCTCTTCTTCGAGCTTTTCTGGGACCATCTTACTTACCCTGTCGTCGCCGACGTCCGCGGCTTCGGCGTCTTGAATATGGCCCGGGTTTACCGCTATCAGAAAGGTCACGCGGTCCACGTCCGCTTCCTGGCCGGCCGCCTGTTTACCCAGCTGGCTCCCTTACACGGTTGCGGAGCGGCCGAAAGGGAACTCTTGGATTCGGCCGCCTTATTGCACGACTTGGGATCCGTAATCAGCTACGATGACCATCACAAACATTCCCAGATGCTCATCACCAACAGCGGCCTGCCGGGCTTCACCCCGCGCGAAACGGCCATCATCGCCCTACTGACCCGGTTCCATCGCAAGGGCAAGCCGACGACCAAAGGATTTGGGCGGCTATTGGCCGCCGACGATAAACGCTTGGTCGAGCAGCTGGCGGCCATTTTGCGGCTGGCCGAGTATCTGGAGCGGGGCCGCAATGCGAACGTGGACGATGTCATCGTAACCTGGGACGCCGAAACGCTGCGGCTGACGCTGGTCGCCGACGAATATCCGGCCGTCGAGTTGTGGGAAGCCGAGCGCAACGCTCTGTCGCTGATGGAGTCGGCCTTCGGCCGGCGCGTCGTGGTCGAGAGTACGGCCGTGCCTGACCTGGAATAGAGCCTGAAGATACTGTCCTTCTCCCCAGTTCAAACTACCTTGTTCTGCCAAAATAGCCTAAACTTAGGCTCGAATATGATTGGCCCATATAGCGACCAGGCGCACTGACTTTGGGCTGTCTGCGCCTCAGTTTAACGCAGTGACACCGAGAAACCTGTAGCAGGGTCAGTCCTTCGAGTGGGTTCGATCGCCAGTTTGAATTGCGAGGTAACGATGACCCCTGAGTTCCTTTCGCGACTACAATTCGCTCTCACGGCAAGCTTCCACTTCATTTTTCCGCCGATCTCAATGGGCCTGGGTCTGATACTGGTCATCATCGGCGTCCTTTACGTGCGAACCCGCGACCCTAAGTGGCGCCAGATATCCTTTTTCTTCGTCAAGATCTACGCTCTCGTCTTCGCCCTGGGCATCGCCACCGGGGTCGTTCAGGAATTCGAGTTCGGCATGAATTGGGCCAACTACTCGCGCTACGTAGGCAATATCTTTGGTAGCCTGTTGGCGGCTGAGGGCATCTTCGCCTTCTTCCTTGAAGGTGGGTTTTTGGGCCTGATGCTCTTTGGCGGCAATCGTCTGGGGCCGCGGATGTGGCTGCTGGCCACTTTCCT
>CP070688.1:2388904-2394858 GCA_020353135.1 Chloroflexota bacterium | reverse complement strand
TGTTCTCAACCATCTGGCGCCGGATGAGGGATATGAAAGCTTCCTCCATCCGCGGCCGGGTCCGGCGCATATCGTGCACTTCGATCCCGGCCTCCTCCAGGGTCTCTCGCATGCGTGCCATCAGGCCGTCGGTATCATGGGTGAAAACTCGCAGTTGATCGCCATAGGTCTGTATCTCCAGCACGCCTTCTAGGCCGGTCAGGGCCTTCGCCGCCTGCCGTACATCCGAGGGCCAGAGAGCGATCAATTCGCCCTCGGTCATAGCCTTGACCGCCTCCGGCGTATCGCTGACCACCAACCGGCCCTGGTAGATGAGCCCCACGCGCGAGCAGCGCTCGGCTTCGTCCATATAGGGTGTGCTCACTATCAGGGTAATGCCTTGCAGATGCAGGTCGGTCAGGATGTCCCAGAATTCGCGGCGCGAAACCGGGTCCACGCCTGTCGTCGGCTCGTCCAGGAAGATAATCTCCGGCGTATGGATGAGGGTGCAGGCCAAGGCTAGCTTCTTCTGCATGCCGCCCGACAGCTGGGCCGCTCGCCGGTCGCGAAACTCGGTCAGACGGGCGAAGTTGAGCAGTCGCTCGATACGCTCAGTGCGCTCGACGCCCAATACCTCGAAGACGTCGGCGAAGAAGTTGAGATTCTCCCAAACCGACAGGTCGCCGTAGAGATTAAAGCGCTGGGCCATGTAGCCGATGCGGCGCTTGATGGGCTCTGGCTCGGTCACGGTGTCGAAGCCGGCCACTCTGGCCCAGCCGTCGCTGGGGTCCATGATGGCCGACAGCAGGCGAATGGTGGTCGTCTTGCCGGCGCCGTCGGGACCCAGCAGACCAAAGATCTCGCCCGGCCGGATTTGCAGCGTCAGACTATCTATGGCCACCACGGTCTTGAAAGCCTTGGTCAGCTCGTGGGTCTCGACGATGAATTCGCCGGCCGATTCGGCGGCGGCCGTGCCGGACACCGTACCGGAGATCGGGCCGGACCCGGCGGCCGAAGGCTGGGTGGTCGGCATTTCAGCCCTCCGCCCCTAAACCGCGCAAGACCAGTGATTCGGCGGCGGCCATTAGCGCGTCTGGCTTCTGGTCGATCATGCCCGCGCCGACGGCCAGGGTCAGGCCGTCGAATAGGGTCAGGATAACGGCCGACGCGGCGTCCACGTCAACCTGGTCAAATTCACCCCGGGCGACGCCTTCTTCAAGGATACGCTCCATGAAGGCCTGGTAGGGCTGGTACAAATCATGAGTCAACTGCTGAACTTCGTCGTCAAAGTGGGTTTGGGCCCAGGCTTCTATAACCAGGCCAAAGAACTCGACCATCTCGTCAAATTGGGCCCGGAAGTAGGCCAGCATCGTCTTCATTCTCTGGGTGGCGGTTTTGCTCTCATCGGCAACGATGGCTTCCCATTCCTGGCCCATAGGCGTCATGAAGTCGCGCAGCAGGGAAATGAAGAGCGCCTTCTTGCTGTCGAAATACCAGTACAGGGCGCCCTTGCTCAAGCCGCTTTCGGCCACAATGTCGTCCATGGTCGTCTGGTAGTAGCCTTTGCGGTTGAAACAGGCCAGGGCGGCCCCATAAATCTGCTGTTTGCGTTCGGCCGAGACATCCGGTTTTGGCGACATATCACACTCTCAAAAGAATAGGACGCGGATTTGCACTGATTTGCACTGATAGAAAATGCGTGTGGCCCGGGTTGGTAACCCGATCCGGTCATTATCAGCGATTAATGCGGCGCAGGACCCAGAGCATCACCGCCGCCAGGCCGATGGCGTCGAGGGCGCTTAGCAAAAGCGCGGCCCAGCCCTCGAGACCAATGAGAGGCGCCAGAAACTGGTAAGTGATCACGGCCCAGATGACGGCGGCCACAGTGCCGACCAGAATGTCGACGGCCGGGCCATAGGGCGGCTCGCTGTTAAAGGCTTTAGGCAACAACCAGGTGACCAAGACGGACCCCACCACGGTTATCAACAGTAAAACGATCATGGACGAATCCATCGAAACCCCTCCTAAAGAGTAATAGACCGACCAGTCAGTTTATTATTGTATTATAGATCTTTTGGGTTTTGCGTGTCAAGTTTGGTCGAGGCGTCATTCCGCCAGTTGACGCTGCGCCTGGTAGGAAGCGCTGGTCGAGCGGTGTAATAGAAGCTACCTGAACATCAAGTGGACCATTCGAACAACTCCTTTCATTGATAAGTTCAGGTAGTTTCGGCGCGCAGCTTGATGCCCTGGAGCATCTTACGCTCCATCACAAAGGTTATCGGATCGGTGAAAACGCGCCAGGCAATGGCATTGCCCAGAGAAGGCTCGTATTGCTGACGAAATCGGATGATCAGACGGGTTGAATCTTCGTCTATAGGCTCCAGTATGAAGGCCCAGGTTGTCGGCGGATCATCGCCGCCGAGGATGATGGCCCGGCCGGGCTCGATGGCTTTCACTACGAAGTAAGGGGTGCCCTCGCCTTTGCTGAGGCGGACTTTGTCGCCAATCGACAAATGCTGATGTTTGGGGAGGAGCCGCTCGGCGTTGCGCATGTCACATCCGACCAGGTTTTCCAGCCGTTCATAGCTATACAGGCCGCCGCGGCCCTGCCCCATCTGAACCAACCAGGGCCAGACCTCAGCCATTGGCGCGTTGATAGTTATCGCCCGGGTACTCTCCAGGTTGGGATCTGGCACTCGCTCATCGCCGGGCAAGCGCTGCTTCACCTCGGTCTCGCTGGCGCCCCATTTGCTATACCACGGCCGCAGCAATGGGCTGGTCAGAATAGTGCCCGCGATAGCGACCGCGCCCAGGCCTTCCTCGAAAATGGTGGGATTGAAATTATTGGTAGCCATGGCTTTCCTTACTATATAGACAGGATTAACAGGATTTACACGATGAAAGATGGCCCGTCGTGAAGATGCCTTGTTTTTCCTTCATAGTTGAACGCCACGGCAGGTAAGGTCACGTCGAAGTACCTCTCTATTCAGGCGTCCAATCGGTAAAGATCAGGGTCACCAAGATCACCACGTCAATGGCGACGCCGACGATCAGGTACAGATTCCAGAAAATGACCAGTAGCAATAAAGAGACCGCGGCCGAGGCAATGGCCAGTGCCCGCCACCAATCAAAAGGAACCAGGATGTCCAGCAGCGCCAGGCCGGCGGCGATGAAACCGATCGTCGCGGCGGCCGCCAGTGCGATGGCGACCACTCTGCCGGCCGACTCCGGCAGGCCGAGACCGGCCAGCAGCCAAGATCGGGAAAAGAATGTCGCAAAGGCCGCTTCCGGTGTGTTAGGATCCGGCACCATGGCCAGAATGCCATGCACCAGCCCGTGCAGCAGAAGAAAAAGTGCTGCGATCGTCTTCATTGCTTGTTTTCCTTTCGTTGTTCACCCGACACGCTAAGCCAGCAACACGTTCAAGATCTCGGGTACATGGCTGCTCAATATGGAAAAGTGCCCTTCGCCTTCCAGGAAGATAGCGGAACAGTTTGGGATGGCCTGGGCCACATAGCGACCGACAGAAACAGGGACATTGTTGTCCTGTTCACCATGCCACAAGTGCACCTTGACGGATATCTGCTCGAGTTGGAATCCCCATGGACGGGTGTAGAGACCGGCTTCATGATTAACGCCGCCAATTCCTGATCGAAACGCCTCTCCCCAGCTGTCGATTACTAGCGTTACGAGTTCCGGCCGTTCGGCCATCAGGCGCTGGTCCGGTTCGGAGACCATTCCCTGCATCTGCGTCTCGAAGCGTTCCGGAGCGTCGCGCAAGCCGCGAACCGTTAAGCTCAGCAACAGCCGGCGGATCAGCGAAGGTTTGCCGGGATAGCTCCAGGATCCGCCTTCCTTGATCCCAGGCGCTTCCGACGGCCCCATACCGCAGACGATGGCCGTCGCCGTCAGCCGATCCGCGATCTTGTAAGCGCAGGCGTGCCCATAGGGACCGCCTCCCGAGGCCGCCAGGACGGCGAATCGATCCAGGTGCAGCGCGTCGGCCATTTCGGCCACGTCATCGGCCCAATCCAAGAACTTGCGGCCGGACTGAAAATCGGACAGCCCCATACCCGGCCGGTCGGCCACAATTACACGCGCGCCTATTTCCGCGGCCACGTTATCCGGATCGAACATCAGCCAATCAAGCCGCGATCCGGGGAAACCGTGGAAACAGAAGATCGGCTTACCCCCGGCCGCGCCGTATTCGGCGTAGCCCAGCATTCGGCCGTCTTTCAGCTTGATTTGTTGGCTTATTCGTTCTGTACCGTTCATCTCACCTACACCTATTCCGCCGTCAACTCGGCGGCAACGCCGCGTCGGCCTAAATGGCCATTGTGGCCATAATGATCGTGACCACGGCGATCAATCCCCACAGTATCAGGACCGCGCTAAATAACTTTTGTGTCTCGGGTTTGCCAATGGTTACGTCATGTCGCCGCATCACCTGGCGAACGACGAGCCCCCGGCCGGCGAAGTACAGGTACATGCCGCCACCGAACAGACCAAAGTAAGCCCAAGATGGACTATCCAGCAGGAGTAATATGCCCGCCACCGGCAACGACCAGAGGATCAGCGCATCCCATATCGCCTCGCCGCGGCCGTCCAGGAAAAAGATGCGGTCGACGTCCGATTCGGGTTCGGCCAGCCCGATCCTTGCCGCGAAATCCGGCGCGGCCGCATTAACAACTTGCCCCAGCCAGCACAATATCAGGGTGAAGAGGATCAGAACCAGGCCCCAGATAGTGTTCATCATTGCCCTCCTAAATATTACGGCAGGTAGACGGCCTCAAAGTGGACCAGCGTCCAGACGAAATAGGCTAGGCCGACCAGCGAGCCAAACGGAAATACGATCAACCAGTAAAGGGTGATCTTGGGCTTCTCGAAGCGCAGGCTCGTCGCCGTAGTCATGATGTTGGCCCAAAGGAACCAGAAGCTGACCCAGACCAGTAAATATAAGCCCAGTCTCGAGCTAACGAAGACCAGCACGATACCGATGACGGTTATGGGACAGGCCAGGAAGATATCGGCGACCGCAATGCCGTAAAACATCTTCTGCTCGTGCCAATCGTCGGCCGTGCCGTCGGGGTTTTTCATGGCTTTGCCCCGCAGCACCTGGATCTGCCAGCCCCAAACGATCAGGGCCAGCAAGCCCATAAGCGCCAGCAGCACATAGAGAGTTATTGCCGAAAGTGATGATAACGTTTGCATTCTAGACGCACCTTGGACTCATACTTTGTGGTCGAATAACTATCTTGATATCCTGGTCCGGGCTGATTATTCAGCGCCAGCACCAGCCCTAGCTGCCCAGTCAGTATCGCGCCAATTTATGGACAGCGGATAACCGCCTGGGCCCAAAGGCAACCGCCGCAGACCGGGAATTCGTTGCCCAGGCAATCTTCTTCGTTGCTGTCCAACAGGTCGCAGCCGCCGCAGAAGGTGCAAGGCGGAAAGGCGAAACTCTGCACGCGCTCGCGGTAGGCGACATATTCCGGGTCGCGCCATATCGACAGCAGATCCGCTTGGTCCACGTTGCCGACGATGTGGCGCTTCGACAGGCGCCGCCAATCGTTCAGGTATTGGACGTGATTGTATAGTAACGGCGGGCAGGGACTCACGTTGCCGTCCCAACCGATGGCTATGGAGCCGCTTTCGACGAAGACGCAGACGTCGTTGGCGCCGCCGAAATTATTGCCGGCGTAGGTGACATTCAGCTTGCGGTTGAGCGCTTCAAAGAACGGCTCCTGCGTCTGGCCGTTAATCTCTATTTTGGGCAGGTTGACCTCGGGCAGCCAGGCCGAAGGCAGGTAGGCGATATCGCTCAAGACGCGATTGTAGAGCGTTTCCCGGGCCATCTCCTCGGTGTGGGGCAAGACATTGCTGACCATGAATAACTTGGCGCCTAACGACCGGCCGAGGGCCAACCCCTCGGGCAGATCAGCCAGGTTGCGCTTCATGGCCACAAAGGCGATGCC
>CP070688.1:2383806-2388804 GCA_020353135.1 Chloroflexota bacterium | reverse complement strand
AGGGGCCGTGCGGGCCGGTCGATCCCCTGAAAGATTGGCGCTGCTGGCGGCAACCGCCCCGCCGGCGGAGCGGAACAATCGCCGGGCCAAAGCGTTATCCGGTAGGCGCACGGCGATGGTCTCGCCAGGCGCTATGATGGCCGGCAGATTAGCGCGTCGGGAAACGATCACGGTCAGCGGCCCGGGCCAATGACGACCCATTAACGCGCGGGCCTGGTCGGACAGGCCGGTGGCGACCTGGTCCACGTCATGGGCATCGGCCAGCAAGACGGGAATTCCTTTGCTCATCGGCCGCTCCTTCACCTCGTACAGGCGCCCGACCGCGTCGCCGTCAATAAGCAGCGCGCCGACGCCGTACAGGGTGTCGGTGGGAAAAGCAACCAGTTGGCCGTCTCTTAGTAGACGAGCGGCCTCTTCTATCGCGCCAGGTTGGTTGGCGCTCAACAGTTCCGTTTTCATGGCTACTGCACTCAAGATCATCCCACCGTCTGAATGCTTACGAGTCGATCCCGGCCGCCATAGTCGACCAAGGTCTCTATCCGTGCCTGCGGGAAGAACCTGGCGGCCAAGTTTTGAACGGCCCGTCCTTGTTGCCAGCCAATCTCTAGCAGAATGGCTCCGCCGGGCGCCAACTTGTCAGCCGCCTGTTCCAGCAATTGCCGGATTACATCCAGGCCTTTCGGTCCGCCCCTCAGGGCGACCTCCGGTTCGTACCATTTTATCCCATCATCAAGGGCCGTCCACTCTGGGTCGGCGATGTATGGAAGATTGGCCAGGATCAGATCGAGCCGGCCGTCCACTGGCTCTAATAGCGAGCCCAGGCGAAAGACCAGCCTCTCGGCCGCGCCAAGCAAGACGGCATTTCGCCGGGCGATCTCCAGGATTTTAACTGAAACATCGACCGCTTCGATTTCTAGCGTCCTGGCCTCCAACGCTAGCGTGATGGCGATGCAGCCACTGCCGGTTCCGACGTCCACAATACGCGGCCCGATCGCATGACCCTTGTCGTCGTGGCCGGACCAGTCTTCTATCCAGCGCAAGGCGTGCTCCACCAATAACTCCGTTTCCGGCCGCGGAATCAGTACCGTTGGCGACACCATGAACTGCCGGCCGTAAAAAGGCGCCCGGCCGGTCAGATAGGGAACTGGCTCGCGAAGGGTCGCCCGCCGAACCAGGCGGCGAAAAGCGACCTCGTCTTCGCTCGCCAGCGCCGCGTCGTCATGGGCGATCAGATAGGCGTGGTCGACCTGCAGCACATGTTGGAGCAGGAGCCTGGCGTCTAGAGCCGGGCTATCGGAAACCTTGAGCTGCCCCCGGCCATAGGCTAGCGCCGCCCTGACCGTCAACGCATCACTACCCATAATTAACCTGGGTCCCAAAGTAACATTGGGTCCCACGTTCATCGTGGGCCCTACAATAGAGTTGGATGGTGGCAACGGCCGCCAACCGACCGGACGAGCGAGGCGCGACCTGCTTCGGCCGTCCTCCACCAAACGTCAAGGCAAAATGGCCAGATGTAATGGGCCTGGCTGCTTCAGAAGACGGTTGGAAAAGGGATGAAGCCAATCTCCTCCAATCCTTCCAGGATTTGGTTGGCGCTTTCGAGCGGCGTCTGATCGTCCGTACGGATATGCATGTCCGGCTCAGTCGGCGCTTCATACGGGTCGGAGATACCGGTGAAGTTGGGGATCTCACCGGCCATGGCCTTCTTGTAAAGCCCCTTGACATCCCGTTCGATAACGGCATCCAACGATGCGTCGACGAAGATCTCTAGGAAATTGGTGGTTTGCGTTCGGATTCTGTCGCGGGTTTCCTGGTACGGGCTGATGAACGAACAAACAACAGCCACGCCATTGCGCGACAATAGCTTGGCCACAAATGTTACCCGCTCGATATTCTTATCACGATCCTCTTTGCTAAAGCCTAGGTCGGCCGTAAGGCCCTGGCGAACGATGTCGCCGTCGAGCCGCTCCACGCGCAGTCCGCGCGCCTGCAACTCGCCTTCCAGGATCTCGGCGATAGTTGATTTACCTGCCCCTGACAAGCCAGTCAGCCAGAGGACAAATCCCTTTTGGTCCGATGGTGGTCTGATCATTACTCTTACTCTCGCGTCAAGAATTCAACATTAACTGGTCAAAACAATATAGCGTCGTTCCTCTGGAGCGCAATGCCGGCGAGCTCTACGTCGCTATTCGGAGGAGTGGTCCGGAATAGTTAGTTAACCCGGATTACCTTACCCTGCATGTCGGCCGGCACGGGCAGGTCAAATAGGTCAAGGACTGTTGGAGCGAAATCCATCAGTTGCGTATGTGGCAGCTGCTGTCCGCCCAGATTGTGCTCGGGCGGCGTGTAGATATAGATGCCATTTTCCGCATGGTTCGCGTCGTCCGGCCCGGTGTCATTCTCGAAAGTGTAGATATCGCCGTGGCCGAAGCTGCCCACCGACCGCCAGCCGAGATCGTCGAAGTAGACCAATAGATCGGGCGCGACGCCGCGTACTTCACGATAGATCTTCTGAGGCATGAATGCCCTAGTGTTGAGCGGAGCGCCATTTGGAGACGGAATGGACTTGATATGCTCGGCCAGCTTCTCGCGGAACGCTTCGTATTGATCGGCCGGGATGACCCCATTGGGTTCTCGGCCGGCTACGTTCATAAAGATGCGACCATAGTAACCGCCGTCGCCCCACGCGGTCGTGTTAGACCAATCCACTTCCACCTTCTCAAAGGAAGACAGCCGTCCTTCGGGCGGATCGTCCAGCAAGGTCAGGTACCCTTCGCGGCGTAGCCACTCGTTTATGCAGATGCCGCCATCCATCTTCTTGACCCCATGATCAGAGACGACGATGATGTGCGTTTCGTCCGGCAATCGTGCCAAGAGCGTACCGATCTCTCGATCGAGTTCAATGTAGTAATCCTTGATGGCGTGGATGAAGGGACTGTCCGGGTCGTAATTGCGGTGATTAGGGTCGTGATGGGCCCATAAGCCATGATGGATGCGATCGACGCCCATTTCGACGAACATGAAGAAATCCCACGGTTTTTCGTCCAACAAATAGCGTAGGACCTCAAAATGCTTGCGGGTCATGTCGTTGATCTGTTGCAGCAGAAAAGCCTTGTCGTCGGTGCGGAATTGGGGCACGTCCACATCGTACACTTCCGGCGCCAATAGCTTCTCAACCTCGGCTTGCAGCGAAGCCGGATGAGCCCACTGAATTTTGGGATTGGTTGTGCTGGGCGTCAGGAAGCTGGAAATGAGGTGCCCATTGATCGGCTTGATGGGATAGGTCTGGGGCACGCCGACAACGATACATTCTTTACCAGCCTCGCCCAAAATATCCCAGACTCGCTTTTCCTTCACCGAGAGACCGGTGGCTATATAACGATTGTCATAGCTGTGGTCGCGCCGGTTGCGAAAACCATAGAAGCCCAGGATTCCCGGATCTTTGCCGCTAGTCATGCTGCTCCAGGCCGGCACGGTGATGGCCGGCGTCGAGCTGTATAATTCGCTGTAGACGCCACCTTCTAGCAGCCTTCTGAAGTTAGGTAATATTCCCCGCCATTCATCGAAGATCAGTTCTGGCGGAGCGCAGTCAAGGCCGATGACGAAGACCTTCGGGTCTTTCTTTCGGCCAAATATCCTTTTGAACATCTTTTTGCCTGTTAGATCTTGTCTGACGCCCGCTTCTTGCTATTAACGCCTTCCAACAGCACCTTGGATACTTCCGGCCGCGTGAACTCGGGTGGTAGCATCTCGCCGTCTTCCAGCATCTGTCGCACCTGGGTGCCGCTCAGATAGATCCAGTCCTCTTTCCCATGGGGGCAGGTCTTAGAGCTGACCACCATGCCGCACTTCTGACAGTAGAAAGTATAGTCAAACGGTAGAATCTCGATGCCTACTTCCTCGCGGCTGAAATCGTCGAAGATCCGTTGGGCATCGTAGGTGCCGTAATAGTCGCCCACTCCGGCATGGTCGCGGCCGACGATGAAGTGGGTGCAGCCATAATTCTTTCGCAGCAGGGCGTGGAAGATGGCTTCCCGAGGGCCGGCATAACGCATGGCCGCCGGGAAAACGCCCAACAGCACGCTGTCGGCCGGATAATAGTCGCGCAAGATCGCCTCGTAGCTGGCGATGCGCACATCGGACGGGATGTCGTCGGCTTTGGTCTCGCCAACCAGGGGATGCAGAAACAGTCCGTCGACGATTTCAAGGGCCGCTTTCTGGATGTATTCATGAGCGCGATGGATAGGATTTCGGGTCTGGAAGCCGACGATCCGTCGCCATCCACGGCGGGCAAACATACGTCGGGTTTGTGCTGGCGTGTGGCGCAGTTCCGGAAACTCCTCGTTGGCAGCGGCCGGCAATTCGACCACCCAAATCTCGCCGCCCAGCAGCACATCGCCGAGGCGGTACAATCGAGCGACGCCGGGATGCGCCTCGTCTGTCGTCCCGTACGCCATCTCGGCTTCACGCGCCTTATCGTAGCCGAACTTCTCCGCTACTTCCATGACCGCCAGCACACGGCCATTTTCGCACAAGGCGATTTCCTGCCCTTCCTCGACAGTCGCGGCCACATCGTCATCTACCGGCAGAGTAACCGGAATTGACCATAGCAGGTTATTGCTCAGGCGCATTTCGCTGACGACGCGTTCATAGTCGGCCTGGCCCATAAAACCTGTCAATGGACTCATCGCCCCGGTGGCAATAAGCTCCAGGTCGGAGAGATTCATGTTGTTCAGGTTGACTTTGGGTAGCCGCTCGGCCCGTTCGCGCACTGCATGGCGCATCTCGCCTCGCAACATGCGGTTAACAAGCTGCCCGCCATGGGGCAAAATCGTATCTAAGGGAACATTATTATTGTTGGTTGAACTAATCATGACTTTTAATGCCTTACCTCAATAAATAGGGAGTAGGTCCGCAAAACGGCCCACCCGCCGGTCACATAAAAAAGGGCATTGCCGCGCGCAATGCCAACGCCAAATTGTAAGCGGAATCGCT
>CP070688.1:2374280-2383706 GCA_020353135.1 Chloroflexota bacterium | reverse complement strand
GACTACTTCACAAGCTTGATCATCCCCCTCACAAGAAAGTTGGACTGTCTCGCAGACGAGCTCCAAGCCATGATTGTGGTGGCAAATGTGATAAAATTCGCAAATCTACTTCAAACGTTGCAGTGGATTGTCATGGCAGGGTACATGTTGCCATTGCGTCCGCATCCAAGTTGTATAACCGGCCGCACAGCATCACGGTCGATGTTGTCATCCCCGAAGAAGGCGCGGAAGGCGTGTTGGTCACTCAAGGCAGTCGCAACTCTGGTTATGCGCTCTTCCTCAAGGACGGACATCTGCATTACATTCACATTGCCATGGATCATTGTGCCGAGAAGAACCGAGTTTCAAGCGAGTTAGCCCCGGCCGGCGGACCGCTTGTTGGCTGCAATATTAAAGGACTAGGAGTAGACGATGACTGTTATTCTTGAAGGCACCGGACTGACAATTGAGAAGCTGGTGCGTGTAGGCCGTCACGGCGAAGATGTCGAGCTCCACCCTGAGGCACTGGAGCGGATTCGAGTATGCCGTCGAATGTTGGAAGAGAAGATTGAAGCTCGTGAAATCATGTATGGCGTTAATACCGGTATTGGCGAGTTCTCGGAAGTTGCGCTGACTGACGAGCAAGTGCAGCAATTTCAACGATATTTGATCTATAATCACGCTGCTGGCATTGGGGAGCCTGCGCCTAAAGAGTACGTAAGAGCCGCAATTGCCAGTCGGATCAACGTCCACGCGCATGGAAACTCTGGCTGCCGCCCTGAGATAACTCAAACCTTGGTGGAGATGCTAAACAAAGGCGTCACACCCGTAGTTTGTTTAAAGGGTTCCGTGGGTGCATCCGGAGATCTGGCACCCATGTCTCAGGTTGCTTTGCTGCTTATGGGCGAAGGAGAAGCCTATTACCAAGACCGACGATTGCCTGGCAATGAAGCAATGGCCAGGGCAGGCATTAGCGTCCCCGACCTACAGGCGCGGGATGGGCTGGCCATAATTAATGGCTCAAATCTACTCACTGCGATGGCTGCGATTCAGTTATATGACATGAATCGCTGGCTCAAACAGGCCGAAATTGCTTGTGCTATGACCCTGGAAGCACTGCTTGCCAACATGAAACCCTACGATGTTCGGCTTCATCAGGTGCGGGGATTCGCAGGCGCTATTCGCAGCACTACAGCAATAATGAAGTGCATTGAGGGTAGCGACCTGCTATCAGGCAAGGTGAAGACGAAGGTTCAGGACGCCTACTCGATGCGTTCTTCTCCCCAGGTCATTGGCGCTGCTCACGATGCCATCGCTTACGCCAAGAGTCAGGTTGAAATTGAACTGAATGGCGTTGGAGACAATCCGATCTTTTTCCCTGAGTATAAGTTGACGCTGACCGGTGCCAACTTCCAGGGAACACCGGTTTGCCTGCCCATGGATATGGCCGGGGCTGCTATTACAATGATATGCGTCTTATCAGAACGTCGTCTCAATCGCATGACTAATATAGCTTTAAGCGTCGGATTGCCCGCTTTCCTCACCAAGGGGGCTGGGATGTTCTCCGGCATGATGCTGAGCCAATATACAGCCGACAGCCTCATTGCAGAACAGCGAATGTTGTCTGCGCCTGCCAGCATCGCCTCTATCCCAGCCGCGGCCGACCAGGAAGATTTTGTCTCTATGGGCATGAACACGTCTATCAAGAACGACCAGATTTTAGACAACGCGTACGGGGTGCTGGGAATCGAGTTTATGGCAGCCGCACAAGCTTTGGATTTCCGAGAGTTCACTCCTGGACACGGTGTAAATGCTGCCCGCTCTGTTATCCGAAAACATGTAGCCCACCTGGACGAAGACCGACCACTATATCCAGATCACAACAGAATGAAGGAATTAGTCAAATCCTGCGAGATTCTCGAGGTGGTCGAGGAAACAGTGGGAAGTCTTGGGTAGTATGGGCAATCCAGAGAAGTTGTTAAAGTGGCTTTGCCGCAGATTCCCCTATCTCCTCTTAATCCAATCGTCGCATCCAATTCAACTGGTCGAGCAATTCCCTTGTGTATCCAGTTCCTTCAACCGAATCGGTTGCTTTTCCAAACATTGAATGTACCCACCAGGGGCGGTGAGGCATGATCACACTGGCGCCGGCTTCTCTCTTCCAGTCTCTTCACAAGACTTCCTCTTTAGGCACCCAAAACCCAGATTTTTCCCTATAATGTACGTATGCCTGAGACCCTGCTGCGCACGAAGCTATTTGCTCCGCCAGTCCGTCAAAACCTCGTCTCGCGGCCGCATCTCCTCGAGCAGCTGAACCAGGCGCGGCAGCCTGGCCACAAGCTCACTTTGATCTCCGCCCCGGCCGGTTTCGGCAAATCGACCTTGGTGAGTAACTGGTTGGCCGAGTTAAATGGCCAGGCAGCGTGGCTGTCCCTTGACCAGGGTGACAACGATCCCGTGAAGTTTTGGACATACGTCATCGCCGCCATTCAAACCGTCGACCCGGAGGTAGGGGATGAAGCCCGCCAGATCATGGGCTCGCCCCAGCTGCGCAGCACTGAGCCGGCCGTGGTCAGCCTGGTGAACGATATCTCCCAATTGGACCAAGAATTAATCCTGGTCCTGGACGACTATCATCTCGTCGAGGCAGAGCAGATCCACGACGGCCTCAGCTATCTGCTGGGACACCAGTCGCCGAACCTGCACCTGGTCCTTATCACGCGCGCCAATCCGCCGCTGCCCATGGCCCGCTTGCGGGCTCACGGCCGGCTGCTGGAGATTCGGGCCCTGGATCTTCAATTCTCCACCGACGAAGCCCGGGCGCTATTTAATGATGTGATGGCGTTGCGCCTGGAGCCAAATCAGATCGCGGTCCTGAACGCGCGTACTGAAGGCTGGATCGTCGGCCTGCAACTGGCCTGCATGTCCCTGCAAGGACGTACCTCATACCAGGACTTTATCGAGCAGTTCACCGGCAGCCATCAGTTCATTCTCGACTATCTCACCGAAGAAGTCCTGAGCGTACTGCCTGTGGACTATCGCCAATTTCTGCTGAAAACGTCAATCCTGGACAGGTTCTGCGCCCCGCTATGCGCGGCGATTACGGGCCAGGAAGCCAGCCAGTTGGTGTTGGACGAGCTGCGCAGCAGCAGCCTGTTCCTGATCCCGCTTGATGCTGGCGGTACCTGGTTCCGCTACCATCATCTGTTCGCCGAAGTGCTGAAAGCATTGCTAGAGCGCGATCATCCCGGCGAGGTAGACGGGCTCCATCTAAAGGCGGCGGCCTGGTTCGAGAGCGAGGGGCTGGCCGGCGAAGCCGTGGACCATGGCTTGCTTTCTGGGGATATGCTCCGAGCCAGGCAGCTATTCCTGGAACACTGGACTTCAGTCTTGCATAGAGGCGAGGTCGCCACGGTGCTGGGCTGGCTGGATGCGCTGCCAGATGAGATGAAAAGGGACGATCCGATCCTGGCCGTGGCCAATTGCTGGGCCCTTTTCCTCAGTGGGCAAGGTTCGGCGATCGAGCCCCAGTTGGAACAGGCGAGCAACGCCTACGAGCGGCTGGTGGACGATGGAACGTTGAGCGGCGCGCAGCAAGACCTGGTCGCTGCCCAGTTGGCGATGATGCGGTCCGTGCTGGCGCGCGGCCGGGGCGATCACGCCAGGTCCCTGGAGCACGCCGAGGAAGCCGCTCGTCTGATGCGGCCGGAAACGTTGGAGGGCAGCGGCACAGGGTGGAATATGATAGCCGCGGCGCGCGCCGGAGCCGGTGATTTTGAGGGCGCCATCGTGGCCTTTGAGCGCGGCATCGGGCTGACGGCCGCAGAGGGTAACCTGGTCGCCGCATATGGATGTGTCTACGGTCAGGCCATGTACTTGCTGCTGCAGGGCCGGCTGAAAGAAGCTGACGCGCTCTGCCGCCGGTCCATCGAGCGCGCCGCGAGAGAAGGTCACGGTGAGTTCCCGGCCGCGGCGTCGCTGTACGTGGCTATGGCCAGGATCAGGCTGGAGCAGTACCAATTGGACGATGCGGGGGCGCAGCTGAGCATCGGTTTGCGCGTCGCCCGCCCTGGTGGTTTCGGCGAAGCTGCGCGTGCAGGTCGCTACATCCGCGCCCAGCTGGCGGCCGCCCGCGGCGACCTGGATACGGCGGAAATTGTCCTACAAGAGACCGAGCGCATCTTGAACCACATGGATGATCCGTACCTGACCGGCGAGCTCAACTGGCAATGGGCCGGCCATTATCTCAGAGCAGGCAACGTGGACACCGCCCGGGAGAAGCTGCATGTCCTGGAAGAAATGACCGCCGCCACGCAACACGCCCACCTACTGCTCTGGCATGGATGGCTGCTCCCGCGCCTGTTGTGCGCCGAGGAACGCTTCGAGGAGACCCTGGTTGCGCTGGACGACTCCATCGGCCGGGTCCGGAGCATGAACAGTTATGGCGAGTTGCTCCACCTGCTGGCGCTGCAGGCTGTAGTTTTGGACGCGCTGGGAGAGCGTATGCCTGCCCGCTCTTCACTGCGCGAGGCCCTGGCCCTGAGCGCGCCTGAAGGCTACATCTGGCGCTTGCTCGATGCTGGCCCAAGGATCGAGCCGCTGCTGCGCGACCTGAGAGCCGATCGGGACACGTCACAAGTGTCTTATCCTTACCTGGATTCTTTGCTGGATGCCTGCCGGGATGCCTGGCCAGGCGCCTTTGCAGAACTGGAGCGAACCCAGCCGCCAGAGTTACTGGACCCACTCACCCCGCGCGAGCTGGAGATCATCCGCCTCATCGCCAAGGGTTATTCCAACCCGGAGATCGCCGGCGAGTTGGTGGTATCCACAAACACCATCAAGAAACATACCAGCAACATCTATGGCAAGTTGGGGGTTCGCAGCCGCACCCAGGCGATAGCCCGTGCCCAAGAACTAAAACTGCTCTAATCGCCCCCATCTCTTATCACCATACTACCTTTGAGTAATACCGAAATCTAATACGACATGCTGAAGATTACTCAACAGCATGGCGACAAAGCTGCCCTGGTGATCAATACTTCAGGGTAGAAAAACGTGGCATGACCAGTGAATGTTAGGAAACAAGATCGTGATCGAGACATCGAATAGCAATTTTATCAAGCAATATGAGCCCGGCAGCCAAGCGCGTGTTAAGCTGAAGAACGGCCGCATCCTGGACGTTGTGAATGGCCGTTACCACGATGCGGGAACGAGTATCGTTCTGCAAGGCGGCGAGATCGTGTCCATGCCGATCCAAACTGACGCGCCCAGCGGCATCGCCCCGGACTTTACCATCGACTTGCAGGGCAAGACCGTGCTCCCAAGTATGTTCAATACCCATATTCACGGGCCGGAGTCCCCTCCTTCGCAGTTTCCCGGTTTGCGTGACAGGTCATTGGCGAAGAAACACGAGGAAAGACAGATCGTTAAGAATTTTGCTGAATGCCTGGCCCATGGCGTCACCAACGTCAGGCACGCCGGCTTCGTCGCAGACCTGCGCATTAACAGGGCGCGGATGGAACGTTTTATGGAAGCTGACGTTCCGGCCCCACGCATCTCACAGGCTGTTGTCGTAGGCCCATTGGGATCTTATATGCAGGAAGATTTGCCCCTGTGGTTGAAGATGATGGGTATGCCCCAAGTCGATCCGTCGAAGGAGTACGCTGCCGCTGTGGCATTCCCCATCGAAGCGACCGAGCAACAGATCAGGGACGCAGTCGATATGGCCATGGATGAGCGCGGGGCAGACGTCATAAAGATCGGGGATGAGCCATTTAGCCTGATCGCCAGAAAGCCCCTGCCATTGATGACACAAGAACAGCTCAGTGCCCTGGCAGACCAGGCGCGGCGACGTGGCGTGCATACGATGATGCACCATTCGACGGTTGCATCCTTTCGACGAGGGGTTAAAGCCGGCGTGTCTTCGATGGCCCACGTTCCCTTTGATGCCCGGCTCAGCCAGGCAGATGTGGAAGCATTCAAGGCGTCAGGCTGCTTCTGCGAGCCAACGTTATCGGTGTTTTACGCGGCATTTTCCTGGAAGTTGGCGGGAGATGAGCTTAACCCTAATCCGGAGTTGGACAGATTAACGGAGTTCAGAGAAACGACCTATACCTATTCCCATATCGCAGATGAATACTATCTCCCGGAACTGAGAGATGGCGTAATGAACGGTTACAAGAAGTGCACCAGCGGTAAACCCAAAATCATGGGCATCATAGACAACTCCGGCTTCTATGGCTGGGACTCAAAAGCCGCCTTCACGTTCGAGAACTTCGCGCTGCTTTTCGAGAACTACGTTCCCATGACGACCGGAAACGACACTGTAGCCCCGTGCACGCCTGCCATGGTCGGGCTTGAGTTGCTGATGTTCGATCATGTCTTGAAGGCGGAAGCGGACAGGGCACCGTTCGGCGGCGCCGAGGCAGCCAGGATAGCCACCATCAACAGCGCCCGCTCGCTTGGAGTGGACGGCGAGTTCGGATCGATTGAGGTTGGAAAGACAGCTGACCTGGTGATCCTGGACGGCGACCCGCTGGAGGATTTCCGCCTGATCGGCGGCCGCGTGGCGGCTTTGTTCATGGATGGCAAGCTGGTCGTCGACAACTGCGGCCTCGAGGTGGCATCCAACTAGAAAGATTAAGGCGGAGAAGAGATCGGCCCAGCATGATGCACAATAACTGTTGGCAATGGAATGGTTAGTTATGAACACACAACACACAATAAATGCACCCGAAATGTATGAGATCCGAGTGGCCGGTCATCTAAGCGATAACTGGCTGGGACGTTTTGAGGGATTGTCCATGCACCATGAGCCACAAGGTGAAACGACCTTGACCGGCGAACTCGATCAGGCTGCTCTGCACGGGGTCCTGATGCGGATTCGTGACCTGGGTTTGAGGCTCATTTCAGTCAACCGTGCGGCGCGATTGTAAAAAGACTGAGGGCTGACGGCTGAAAGCTGAAGGCTATTTACGGAGGATAGTGTCATGGCGATACTAGCAACCATTCTTTCAGGTTTATCGTTTCTGATGGCTGTCATGCTGCTTATCAAACACCCGGGTTTTACCGTTGGAGTCTTCTTCGTATGGCTGCCAAGATTGACGGCCGGCGCATTGTCGCCGGTTTGGGCTATCGTGGGCGTGGCCGGCGCGATTCTCGGGTGGGCATCCGGCGCTTACTGGGCCATTCCGTTGGGGATCCTGGGCGCCGGCGTGTCGACCTGGTACATCTGGCGCTGTACACGGGATCACGACGGGTTTGAAAAAGCCTTCGGCGCCGACTGGTCAGAGAAGATAGCCCCGGGGCAGGCAGAGCACATGATTCGAAATCGCTGGACAGGGGTATCGAAGTTGAACGGATCTCCAGAGTATTCCTGGCAGCGCGATGTCCCTTTCTGGGCAATAACGGAACCGGGATCCGGTAACGAAGTCGGTAGCGATGTCGGTAGCGACATCGCTACGGGTCGGGAACTGCTTTGTGACCTCTGGCTTCCGGCCAGCGGCAACGGATCGGGCCTGGCCTTTATCTACTATCACGGAGGTGGCTGGTCAATTGGGGATAAGGATATGTTCACCAGGCCATTCTTTCGCCATCTGATCTCTCAGGGACATACCATTATGGATGTCGCTTATCGCCTGCTTCCTGAGGTAGATATCTACGGAATGATTGGGGACGTCAAGCGGGCAATTGCCTGGATGAAGGCCAATGCGGACCGCTTCGGCGTGGACCCGGAGAAGATCGTATTAGGCGGCGCTTCCGCGGGCGGTCATCTGGCCTTGCTGGCGGCATATACGCCTGAACGTCCTGAACTCACACCAGAGGAACTCGATGGGGCCGATCTATCTGTGTGTGGAGTCGTCTCCTACTACCCGCCCACTGACTTGCTGGCAACATATCGGTATACCGGTCAACAGAAAATGGCCGGCCTGCCACCAGTGCCCGTTGGTCCGGATTCCACTATGACCAGGCGTGATCGCGGCCGGCTGGATGTCTTGTTGGGCGGTTGGCCCCAGGACGTACCGGACGCTTATGAATTAAGCTCCCCATCCAGCCATGTTCGCCCTGGTAACCCGCCAACATTGCTCCTTCAAGGCGAGCAGGACGTCCTCGTCCCGGCCGAGCCCACCTGTGCCCTTCACGCGAAACTGGTTGAAGCCGGTGTGCCGGCCATCAACGTCGTCTTCCCATGGACGGACCACGCCTTTGACGCGGCGCTGCCGCAGATAAACCCGGCCGCCCAGTCGGCCCTGTACGACGTTGATCGATTTTTGGCGCTGTTGTCAAACAACACCGACGTATGAATAGGATTTCGAACGAGCAATTAGGAGGTTATCATGGGAAATAATAACCAGAGCCCTGGCTACACAATCGAGCCCTTCTCTCGTGTCCGCGAGTTGGTGATCGACGTCATGCTCCCGGCGCGCAAGAAGCACAATATCCATATACTTTTCGAGGCCGATATCACCGATGTTCGAAATTACCTTCGAAAACAGAAGGCGGAGACGGGTAAGTCCATCTCCCTCACCGCCTATCTCATCAAGTGCTCGGCCGACGCGACCATGACCAACAAGCGTTTATCCGCTCGCAGGATATCCGCCAGGCGGCTCGTCGTCTGCGATGACATGCACGTCAGCTGCATGGTGGAGGCTGAAATCGACGGCCAGAGCCAACCTCTGGGACTCATAGTCAGGCAGGCCAACAGGAAGGGCGTGGCTGAAATCAACGGCGAGCTAACTGGTTTCACGGAGGAGAAAAAACAGGAGCAGATCGGCCGCAGCCGTTTATACTCAAAGCTGCCCCGCTTCATCAGATCGAGATTCTACCGTTATTTCACCAATAATCCCAAGCTGATCGTCAACCACGGTTACAACGTGCTCGTGACCTCGGTCGGCATGTTTGGCGCCGGTGGCGGTCACGTCATCCCTTATACTGATGCCTCGCTGTGCATCGGCGTCGGCGGTATCACGAGGAAACCAGGCATCGTCGAGGAACGCATCGAACCTCGAGAGTTCCTGGCCATCACGGTCACCTACGATCACAACATCACCGACGGCGCGCCCGCGGCCCGCTTTGCCCAGGAGCTTAAGGAACTCGTAGAATGCGGGCACGGTCTGTTCGATAATTGATTCGGCTGTCCAGGTGATTCCGGGGATTAGCCCGTTTGCTGCGCCGCGTATTCGACCTTGTGCCGAAACCCACTTCGTCTATGGATCATTTCCTGCTGGTAGTGCAGCCCGAAAGTCTTTACTTGGCTAGTGGGTTTGTTAAACGCCCAACAAACACTATTGCGCCACTGTCACTATCTCGAATAAAGAATATGAACGGGCGATTGACTTTAACTTCCACCGGTTCTGATGCTGGCTCCGCTACAACTCCCGTTGCAGCCGCGGCTTCTGTACCTGTTTCATCTACTGCGACAAATGCTTTGTGTTCAACATGGGTGAT
>CP070688.1:2371150-2374180 GCA_020353135.1 Chloroflexota bacterium | reverse complement strand
GTAGGAAGGCCTAGCTGCGTGTACGAACGCGAGCTGTTCCTGCTGGCTAGCGTTGACGTTGGCCAGCCATTAGCACCAAGAAACTGTTCAGCCCGTATATCTGCCTGGAATGTGCTATCGTCGTTTGGGTCGAGATCAATTGTCCCTGCCAGGGTTGCCGCATCGATGGCGGCCGAGAACTGGGCCGAGCGGACAAATGCAAGGCCTACGTCTACCGCAAGGGCGACAAAGGCCAGTATTACAATCATGACCAGCGCAAACAGCACTATCCCCTGTCCAGATTCGCCAGGGCTCTTTGGGCCCATACTTACTCCTCCGCAATGGGGCAGGCAGCGCCCCAATCGACAAACTCAAATAGGATCCAGCGATCGGACTGGCTTCCCTGGAAACTGTAGCCGAGTAACTTCACTATGATGAATCCGGCAACTCGATAGTTCGCGTTCTCACCCGTCAGGCCATTGCTTATGTCTGTCATTACCAGCGTGATGGGCGTACCGGAAGCAACATAGCCGCGGATGACATCTTCGGCCGAAGAGATATTGCCGGTGGAGTTCTCAACCCAGTCATGCACTTCCAAGATCCCATCCTGGTCGCCTGTCTCGGCGCCCGGTGGGTCGCCGGTCGTGCCCATATCGGCCGGGCTCGCAGGATACTGGCTGAGGTAATCTCCCGGATACGTCAGGCTAGTTCTCAGATTCAGTGCGCTGGCCGGGGGCTGCCAACTCAACCAGCCGTAGCTGCCCGAAGGGCCTTCCTCCCGAGCCCAGTAAACATAGCCTGGTCGCGCATGTTGCAGCGGCACCCCCGGCCAATTCTTGACGAAAGTATTCGATCGGAGGGCAGGCGCGCTGGCTCTGTTTTGGTACACCGGTGGCGGATTGGGGTACTCGAATCCACTCGGGCCGTTGCCTTCTGGGAATATCTCAACGCTGTCGGCCGGGAATCTGGAGACGTTTAGTTTCATTCCAGGTTCCCAGTTGGAAGGATAGATAGAATACTGATTATAGTGAACGCTTATCGGCAACAAGGAGCAATTTACATTCGGCGGCCTTTCCGACACGCGCATGACTGTGAACCCTCTCAGGGTTTTCAGTCCTGCCCAGCGCCAGACTGGCAGGCCAAGAATTGCTTCAATCTGGTGATAGGCGACAGAAGCAACCACCTCAAGATTACCGGAACTGCCCATGCCGGTAGCCTGCAGCTCCGACAACACGTCGCCTTGCACTTGGCCTTCGATTGTTGCCCAATCAGCGTCTGAGATTACGTCGTGCGAGCCGACGACATGGAGGGCATCAAAACTATCGAAGCCGTCGCCTGCGTCATTTGTCGTGGCGTGCACCGACCAGACATCCCATCTCGATGGGGACAACTTCAAAGTCTCGGTAACTGTATTCAAGGCTACTTGCCCCATCTCCATAGCCGTTCCTGGCCAGTCGTGGGGATCGTAATTGGCTGCGCCGAAACCGGCCGCAGTTCGGGCGGCCGTCGTGATACGATTCTGCGTGATGAGAAGATTGCTCACCTCGACCACGCCAGCCAGGACCATCACGAGAACGGGCAGAATAATCGACAACTCGACGAGGCTTTGGCCTTTGCCGACACCAATCTGTCTCCAATTCGCTTCCATTCTGCCGCTCCAGGCGCCTTTTATCCGCACACTATCACGCTAGCCCGACTGACGAATCTTTATCAGTTCCCCGTCGTCTGCTTCAAGCCGTACGTCGAATATCCGCCTGGTTTCCTGATTAATAAGTCGTGCACTCCAGGCAGTTTCGCCGACCAAGTTTAGTGATAGGGCTAATCCTGCCCGGGGTTGGTCCCGTAAAAACTCGGCTCCTCCATTGCTCTTTAGCAAGTCGACAACCTCAGGGCTATCAAGCCGCCAAAGCTCTGTCGTTTGAACCGGAGGTTGTTGTGTCACACCGTGAGAATCAATGACTTTCGCACTTCCTTCGGCGACCGAAACCAGTGCAATGGAAGATTGGGACGGCGAATAGAATAACAAGGACCAGTCACCCTCCCCGTCAAGGAAGTTCCTGGCTGAATCCCACGTGCCAGAAAGACTGAGCAATTGAGAATCCTTTGCCCATCGTAACGCGACGGGTCTGGCAAGATCGTAAGCCGTCATGGCCGTCATATGCGGGAGGGGCGGGAGCTCCTTGGCCGTGCCAGGACGAGACCGCGGCGCCCACATGAACATTATCAGAGTGGCCAATAGAATCAGCGATCCGCATAAAACGATCCGCACTGTCCATCTGTAGATAAACCTGACCATCGCCTTTCCTTTGGCTGGGCGCGGCCTGCGTGCAGAAATCGTAGCGACCGCTTGAGTCGACGCGACTCCGACCGATGTCTGCGCGGCAAGTCCGATCTTAGGATTGCCACGCTCCGTCGGCTTCCTCTTCGCGAAATCTTGCAGGCGTTGATCTCGGTGACGCGGCTTTTGTAGATACGAAGTTCCACTATGCATAGTGACGATCCTAGAAACGTCGGCTCAAGCCTACTTGTCCCTGATGATGAGTGGCAAATGGACAGCAAAGCGGCTTCTTGATACGTAATACACTTGATGATTGAGATTCGGATTCACTATCTGTTCATAGACCATGTGCAGCGTACCGTTCACGCACGCCAACGACGGGCGGATCGCTCGTACTTCACCGGCGTTCACCTGATCTCTCAATAGCTGATCGTCGGCGTCATTCACGCCAAGGATCAGCTCTTTGCCGTTACTGGCGAGCGAACCGTGGAAGTATATGCTGGGTACGCCATCGCAAACTACCAGCGCGGGGACGAGTAGAAAAGGAATGCTTGAATTCATGGCCACGGGACTGTCCTGGGTGACATCTACCGGAGCACTCCAATTAGATCCTTTCGTTTGGCGGACGTAATAGGCATATTGTTCATCGTCTGAGACTCGGCGGGCAAACGAGACGTGGATGACATCGCCCTGGGCTGCGATTGCCGGACGCCGGGCTTCAACGATTTCCGCTGACAAGGTGGTGGCTGAACTGGCCCAGTTCACTTCGTCGC
>CP070688.1:2365251-2371050 GCA_020353135.1 Chloroflexota bacterium | reverse complement strand
GTTCTGGCCACTTTCCTGACCGACGAGATCATTTCGTTGATGTTCCTGGCCGGCGCGGCCGTCGTCTTGATAGGCGTCTACATCGGCGCCCTGATGCCAGGCAAAGAACCGGCCGAACCGGCCAAGGAAGATGTCCAGGCCCGGCCGGCTGCGCCTACGTGCGTCTGAATCAGCCACACAACACAGACTTTTTCGGGCGCTGACGGCCTTTTACGTCAACCCATAATGAGCATGATCGCCATTTGTTGTGACTTTCGTTAAATGACAAAAGGACCTGTCTGGTGGCACTATGCTAAATGCTAGCTGCTCAAAACTAGCAGCGGTGTTGCGAGCAACGAGCCATGAAGAAGAGAATAGCGATTATCATCGCCGTCGCCCTGTTGCTTATCGTCATCCTCGTCGTGGTGGGCAGTCCGCTGCTCAGCGCGCTGGGAGTGGAACTGTTCTGTATCGCCGATGAGGACGACCGCCCGCGCCTCGTGCGCTGCGGCGGCGAGGAAGCCTTGACCGCCGACGCCAACCCGCCAACGCTCTCGCCCAAAGCCCGACCCATGCTCGTCGACACCGACATGGCCATCGACGACTGGCTGGCCATCCTCTACCTGCTACAACGGCCGGACGTCGACATCCGCGCTGTCACCGTCACCGGCGCCGGCGAGGCCCACTGTAAGCCAGGCGTTCGAAACGCGCTGGACCTGGTCGCCCTGGCCGGCCGGCCCGAGATCCCCGTGACCTGCGGCCGCGAAACGCCATTACAAAGCGATCGTGTTTTTCCGCCAGGCTGGCGCGAGAACGTCGACGCGCTATCCGGCCTATCCATCCCCGCCAACCCCAACCGGCCGCTTGATCGGGAAGCGGCCGCCTTCATTACCGAAACCATCGCCGACGCTGGCGGGCAGCTAGAGATCATCGCCCTGGGTCCATTGACCAACCTGGCCGAAACCTTTCTGGCCGATCCAGAGCTGGCCAGGGAAATAAAACAACTCTACATCATGGGCGGCGCCTTCACCGTCCCTGGCAATGTCTCCAACCCACCCGAAATGGGCATCGACAACACGGCCGCCGAGTGGAACATCTACGTCGACCCCCACGCGGCCGGGCTAGTGGTCGCCTCCGGTGCGCCCATCACCTTCGTGCCCCTCGACGCCAGCAACCATGTCCCCCTCGACCAGGGCTTTTACGACCGCCTGGAAGCCGATCGAACCACGCCCGAGGCTAAATTCATCTACCAGGTGCTGACAAAAAATATCGGCTTCGTGCGTTCCGGCGCTTACTTCTTCTGGGACCCGCTGACGGCCGCCATCGCCGCCGACGAAACTCTGGCCTCCCTCGAGACGCATCCCGTCACCGTCATCGAGGAAGAAGGGCCGGAGAGCGGCGCCACGCGGCTGGACGAGAATGGCCGGCTGGTACGCATCGCCACCGCCACCGATGGCCAACGCTTTAAGCAACATTTCCTGGACCTACTGAACGGCCGGTTGGAGTAGGGTTGGTCATGGATTTGGGCAGGACGAACAAAACATGAATAAAACGCTACCGGAACTTGAATTCCACCCGGTAACCCCCGATCGCTGGGATGACTTCGAAACGCTGTTTGGTCCGCGCGGCGCGATGGCCGGCTGCTGGTGCATGTGGTGGCGCGTCAAGCGCAAGGATTGGGAGGCCAACCAGTACGACGGCAATCGAGTCGCCATGAAGGCCATCGTCGATGGTGGGACGGTGCCCGGTCTGCTGGCCTATCACGGCGAGGCGCCGGTAGGCTGGGTGTCGGTTGCGCCGCGAGAGGACTTCCCGGTGCTGGGGCGCTCGCCTATCCTCAAGCCGGTGGACGACCAGCCCGTCTGGTCGGTCGTTTGCTTCGTGGTACACAAGGCTTACAAAGGCCAGGGGATGTCCGGCCGCCTGCTTCGGGCTGCGGTTGACTACGCCGCTGCCCAGGGCGCAACTATCGTCGAGGGCTATCCTATCGCCCCGAAGTCAAGCGACGTCCCCGATCTTTACTCTTTCACCGGCTTCCTATCGACCTTTTTGACGGCCGGTTTCGTCGAAGTGGCCCGCCGTTCCGAGCACAAGCCGATTATGCGCCTATACCTGGAGGAGTGAGCGGTCGCTGCTCCCGCCCTCATGATCGCTTAAAGCTATTCTGCTATGATGACTGCAGACGATCGTAACACGTTAGCTCGTTCGTCGGGTCTTGACTGAGCAGGCTGATACTGCAAACAGCGGTGAAACGCAATTTCACCCTACCGACGACCGCGGTATCGACATAGGGGCGCGACACATGAGGTTTCCGAACTTCTACGAGCGGCAAAGGGTAGGAACGTTATACCGGCCGCGGATTGGCGAGGTGATAAGGGAGGCGAGCAGCCTGGCCCTGAAACCTTCGTCAGGCGATGAGCGCCGTGTTCTGCTGCTCCTGGTCGACCCCCAGGTAGATTTCGTCCATGCGGATGGATCGTTAAACGTGCCGGGCGCCGTCGACGACGCCCGGCGCACTGTCGAGTGGCTCTTCAATAATCTCGAGCAAGTGACCGACATCGTCGTTTCCCTGGACAGCCATTATCCCCTGCACATCTTCTATCCAGGTTGGTGGATCGACGAGGCGGGCAAACACCCGGAAGCGTTGACACCCATCACCGCCCAGGAGGTAGATGACGGCCGTTGGCGACCCGCGTTTGAAGAGGAATGGTCGCGCTACTACGTTCACGAGTTGGAGAAGAAGGCCAAGAAGACCCTGCTAATCTGGCCCTACCACACCATGATCGGCGCCATGGGCCATTCCATCACGCCGGCCCTTTACGAGGCGATTACCCTTCATTCGGGAGCCAGGCGTTCTTTGCCAACTTATGTGGTAAAAGGACGCATTCCGAAAACCGAACACTATTCGATATTCGAGCCGGAAGTCAAGGTGCCGGAGGATCTCGAGGGCAGCCTGAACACCGGGTTGCTCGAAAGGATGTCGACCTATGACCGGATATTCATCGCCGGCCAGGCCAAAAGCCATTGCGTCCTGGAGACGGTCACCTCAATCGCCAATCTCGCCGAAGCCCAACCTGAGCTAATCACAAAACTGCGCCTGCTGGCGGACTGCATGTCCTCGGTAGTTCACCCGGATATTGACTTTGAAGCCATGGCCAATGAGACGCTCGAGGGATATTCTAAACTGGGCTTGCAGTTAGTTTCCGCGGCCGACTCGATTGATCTGGCCGCGTTGTAGCCTTTTCTTCTGCGCTCGTCCGCGTCCCATAACAAATCCGTCGAGTAGCTAATGACTGAGCACCATAACCCGGAAGTGAAACGCGAAGCCAGGTATACGATGGTCTATGGCCTGTCGGCCGACCCGGTCCACCAGATGCACATTGATCTCGTGATAAACGCCGCCAGGAAACTGGCTATGCGTGGCCTGCCCATGATGCGGATAGTTCTTGTTCCCGTCTACCGGCGGAACCCGGCCGGCAAAAGGCAAAAAGGCGCGCTGGTCGCTGCCTATGAAGACCGATTCGGAATGTGCGAGTTAGCGGCCGTAGAGATCGGCCGGGGCCTTGGCCAACTGGAAGCTGCCATAGACGTCAGCCGGATCGACCAGAGGTTGGCGCAATTCAGGGAAGAGCCAAATTACACGGTCGAGACGCTCCAGGCGCTGCAATCCGAGGAATCGCCTGGAGGGAATTGGCTGCTCTTGCTTGGCAGCGACTTGGTATCTGGCCACCACCCTGAGCTCCAGTTTTGGCGCCGGCCGGAAAAACTGGTTCAACTGGCCACGATAGCCATCTATCCCCGGCCCGGATATCCGGTCAATACAGAGTTCCTGACCGGCCTAGAACGGCAAGGCGCTTGTTTCATTCAGCTGGCTGAAGTCGCGGCGAGAAAGGTTAGCGCCGGCCAGATCCGGGCCCGGCTCAAAGATGGAGACGATCCACTCGTCCTGTACCAGGAAGGGCTCCTGCCCGAGCCGGTGGCGTTATTTATCAAGGAACGCGGTTTATATTATGAGTATTTTCAACGGACAACGCCTGACCAATGAGACGTTCAAGCTTGACGTGGAACGCATGCGCGCCGGTTGGTATTCCGACAAATACTTCGAGAACGTCGGCCGAATGCTAACCGCGCTGAGCGCTGAGGGTTACACATATCAAGGCCAGAGGGCACGCCTAGATCCAGAGCTGGCCAGGACGGTCACCGTCGGCGACGCCGAAGTGGAGCTGCAATGGTTTACGCGCCGCAAACCTTACGCGCTCGTGGCCGGCGTCGACAAGGCGCTGGCGATGCTGCGCCACTGCACCGGTTACTTCGATCCAGATGGCCGCTTCGTCGAGACCTGGGACCGGCTCATGGTGGAGGCCGTGCATGACGGCGCGCTGGTGAGCTACGGCGGCGACCCAGGAAAGGTCCGGCCGGTTTTGCGCGCTCGCGGCCGCTACCGCCATTTCGCCCTATTGGAGACGCCCACGTTGGGCATCCTATCACGGGCGAGCCGCATCGCCACCAACGTCTACGACACCTTGATCGCCGCCAAAGGCAAGGCGGTCCTTTTCTTCCCGGCCCGCTTTGACGTACACGAGGTGCAGGCGGCCGATGGCTACGCGTACGATATCGCGGTGCAACGCTATAACATGGACTATGGCCAGCAACTGGACAGCTTTGTGAGCACCGACGCGCAAGGCGATTGGTGGGGCGGCCTTGGCAGCGGCACCGTGCCCCACTCGGTGATCGCCTGCTTCATGGGCGACACGCCCGAGGCGCTGCTGGCCTTCGCCGCCACCCAGCCGCCGGACATTCCGCGCATAGCCCTGGTGGACTTCAACAATGACAGCATCGGCGATTCGCTGGCCACTATGCGGGTCATGTTTGATCGGTATCTGGACTTTGTACGAGATGGGCAAGAGCAAAAAGCCGCCCGTTATCGATTGTTCGGGGTACGGTTGGATACCGGCACCAACCAGCGGGATGTTTCCATCGAGCCGATGGGCGACCCTGACCTCGACCTCGGCGTCAACCCCAGGCTGGTCGTCGCCGTTCGTTATGCGCTCGACGGAGCCTGGGAAAGCTGGGGCATTTCGGGTAGGTGGCAGAATGAGGCCAAAAGATTTTGCCAGGATGTGAAAATCGTCGTCAGCGGTGGCTTCTCCGTCGAAAAAATCAATCGCTTCGAGCGTTTAGGTGCGCCGGTCGATATCTATGGCGTCGGCTCGTCGCTCGTGAGGAACGACAGGCAGACGAACACTGACTTCACGGCCGACGTGGTCAGGCTGAGGGTGGTCGACCAGTGGCTCCCGATGGCCAAGACCGGCCGGGCGCCAGGCGAAAACGGCGACCTTTTGCCCGTCAGTTGATGGCCGGCCGGGATCACGCCCGCGGAGCGCGACGGAACGCGCACGGATAGGATGAATCATGAAGACACTACGACTGGTATTGGCCCAGCTGAATGTGACCGTCGGCGACATAGCCGGCAATAGCCGCCAGATAAGAGTCGGGCTGGAAGAAGCGCGGGCGCTGGGGGCCGACATCGTCGTCTTCCCGGAGATGGCCATCACCGGCTACCCAGCCGAAGATCTATTGCTCAAACCCGATTTCATTCGCGCGGCGAGAGAGGCCCTGGAGAGGCTGCGGCCGGCGACAAGTGGCCTGATCGCCATTATCGGCCTGCCGTACGCTGGAGCGGAAGCATCAGCGGACGCAGGTGGCGCTCTTTACAATGCGGCGGCCGTGTTGCAAGACTCTGAGCTGGCCGTCCTTTATTACAAACTGCACCTACCCAATTACGTTGTCTTCGACGAAAAACGCTACTTCCAATCGGGG
>CP070688.1:2361453-2365151 GCA_020353135.1 Chloroflexota bacterium | reverse complement strand
CCAGTGCCAGGGCCCCGGCCGCGCTGGCGGTTATCCACAAAGGTCTTGAGACTTCTTCGGATAGCCAAGTGCTCAGTAGGCCGAGCCCTAGGATGCCCATGACCATCTGGGCGTTGTTACTGCCATGGGTAAGAGCCAAGCCAATAGACGTGAACCATTGTCCGCGCTTGAAGAACGCGTTGATGCCCGGTGTGGCCCGGCGCGTGACGAGAAAGGTGAGTTGCATCACCTGGTAGCCGCCGGCCAGGCCAAGCGGAGGCGAAAGCAGCAAGGCCAAAACGATCTTGCGCACGCCGGCTGGTATCAGGGCCTCGACGCCGGCGCCGACGATCACGGCCCCGATCAGGCCGCCAAACAGCGAATGGGACGAACTGGACGGCAAGCCGAAGTACCAGGTGATCATCTTCCAGGTGATCGCTGCCAGCATCGCCGCCATGATCACCGCCACCGAAATCGCCTCAGGGTCGACCAAATCGGCGCCGATGGTCTTAGCCACGGCTGTGCCAAACAAAAACGGCCCGGCAAATTCGGCCACCGCTGCCACCGACAGCGCCTGACGCGGCCGCATAGCGCGCGATGAGATGACCGTTGCCACCACGTTGGCGCTATTGTGAAAGCCATCCAGAAAGCCAAATACCATGGCCGCCCCAAAAAGCAGGGCAAATGTCGCCGGCACCATCATACCCCTATTGTCCTTGGCCGTGTTCGGGGCGCAACTGCGCTAATCATGCGCCTTCGATACGGTTGGCCTGTTTTTGACATCGGGCTTACAATCTTATCGTCATGATGTCCAGAACGTATTTCTTGGAGGGGCAAACGGGCCGCTTTGCCTCCGCCAGCCGCCAGCGAGCCTCAGCGCTCAGCCGGCGCGGCCAGCAGACTGGCTGGCTGATTATAGCGCTTTTGACCCTACTCTATGGCGGCTGGCTGGCCTATCGCTGGCTGTTTCAGCCGGCCTGGCCAGAGTCCTTGCCATCGCTCCTGGCCGAGCTGTTGCGCCTGTTTGAACTTGCCGCTGCTTTTACTCTGGTTCTGCTGTGGATTGGCCTTCTCTGGCGCCGTAAGGCTGGCCAGACTCAGGTATCAAACACGGCCTTAACGGTTGAACAAATGTATGGCTTGAGCCCTAAAGCCTTCGAGCACTACGTGGCGGATCTGTTCCGTCGCAAAGGTTACCGGGTCGCGGTTCGCGGCCGTTCGGGCGACCATGGCGTCGATCTGGAATTGGCGTCGAGCGACGGCCGGCGGGCGGTTGTGCAGTGCAAGCGCTACAAGGACACTGTCGGGGAGGAAGTCGTTCGCGGCTTGTTCGGTACGATGCTTCATGAGGGAGTACACCACGCTTTCTTGGTCACCACGGCCGAAATCTCCGACGCGGCGCGGGCCTGGGCGGCTGGCAAGCCAATTACCCTCATCGACGGGCTGACTTTGGTCGAGGTCGCCCAAGCCATTGATGGCTCCCAAGACCGATGACGACCCGGCGCCGGGCGGTGACCTGCCCGGCAGTCAACTGACTCCTTCCGACCAAATGGATGAGCCGGCCGGCGTTGCCTCCAGCGCCAGAACAATCGCCACCTACGACGAAATCGCCCAGATTTATTACAAGAGATGGCATGATCGGTCGGCGATTCACGAACACCTGCGCCGTTTTGTCGGCATGCTCCGCGCCTACGATCTGGCTAGGCTACCGATCGTCGACGTTGGTTGCGGGCCTGGCTTCGACGCCGCCTTCTTTCGCCGGTCGGGGCTGCGGACGATCGGCCTCGACCTCTCGCCGGCTATGATGGCCGCAGGCCAGCCCGAGTTTGGCGGAGACTATGTCCAGGCCGACATGCGCCATCTACCCCTGGCCGGCAGGATCGGAGGCCTTTGGGTTAGCGCCTCGTTCCTGCACGTAACCCGGAACCAGGCGCCGGCCGTGCTGCAGGGTTTTGCCGACGCCCTGGTCCCAGGCGGCATCCTCTACCTGAGCCTTAAGTTCGGCCAAGGCGCCGAATGGACCTCCGAGAGCCATGGCACACCGCTGCCTCGCTACTTCGTTTACTGGCGGCCAGCAGAAGTGGACGGCTTACTGCGCAAGGCCGGCTTTCGTACCGTCGACGGCTGGCTGAGCCCGGCCAATGAAGAGACCCGATGGCTCATCCGCTTCGCCCGCAAGATGGACCAGCGCCGCCAAATGACCCTGACAACCATCTGACTAGCTCATTCGCCTAGGCCATGAAGAACAGCCAACCTACTAACATTCTACTCGTCCGTCATGGCCAGACCGACTGGAACTTAGCCCGGCGAGCTCAGGGACACATTGACATCCCCTTGAACGATGCCGGCCGTTGGCAGTCAGAACGTTTGGCAAGCCGCCTGGCAAGCTCGACGATCGACGCTATTTACAGCAGCGACCTGCGCCGGGCAAGTGAAACGGCCGCCATCCTCGGCCAGGCTCTTAACCTGACGCCGAACCTGGACGCCGCATTCAGGGAAAGAAATGGAGGGATCTTTCAGGGCTTGACGGGCGAAGAACTGGCCCGACGCTACCCGGACGCAGTGCGGGCCTTCAAGAAACACGGCCAGACCCCGCCCGGTGGAGAGAGCAATCTAGACCTGGCCCGAAGAGCCGCGCCCGCCCTGGAACGACTGGCCGACGGCCATCGAGGTCAGACCATAATCCTGGTTACGCATGGCGGAACGCTCCGGGTGCTCATCGCCTATTTGTTGGGCCTGCCCGTCGGAAAGAAGGCCCCTTTTAAAGTCAGCGGCAATACTGGCCTGACCATCGCCGAAGTCGGCGATACGGCGCGCTACATCACTCTGCTCAACGACAGTTGTCATCTCGACGACAGTTTGGACCGGGGGCAGACGACCAACACGCCGGCCGGAGATGCCGACTATACCATCGGCTGAATCGCCGTCTACAACGGGATCTTTATCCGCGTCATCTGCGTCCCATTCTCGAGGGACCTGCCGCTAGGGTGTCGGCGTCGAAGTGGGGCACGGTGGATTCTCGAAATATTCTGTCCGCGCCGTCTGTCCATCCGACGAGTCAACCCGCAAGCTGCCAGGATTGCCGCTGCAAGTGGCCCATTCATATTCGAAGACTGGCCCGTCCACCGGTAAATCGTCACGGAAGTAAGTGTACTCGCCGCTGCCTCCCTTGGCATCAATCGTCACCGTGGCGATGGCCTGCGTGGCGCTGGCGTCCTTGAGACGCCCGGAAATTTCGTATGTGAATGAAAGCGGCCCCCCGATGTCGGGCGGCGTCGGCGTGGGCTTGGGCGTACCGCCCGGCCGAGTCGTAGCCGTCGGCCGGAGCGTCGCGGATGCGGTCAAAGTGGCGGCCAGCGTTGGCGGCTCGATGGGCGTGAACGTGGGCAACGCCTCAGGAGTTGCCTCGCCGGCCTCTTCCGTCTCCAGCGAAGCAGGCACGGTCTGCGGCGCGGCCAGGGTCACTTCATCTGATGTTGCGGCCGGTTCAACCGGTTCGGTTGACTCTGGCGAATCCGGCGGCGTCACGGTGATCGCTTCGTCCTCCGCAAGGGGGGCGTTGCAGGCCAAGCCCGCGCCCAACAGCAAGGCGATCATCAAACCCAACCACCTAAAACCGGCCCGCTTGTGAGACATAATACCCTCCTTCAGTCGTGGGCATTATAGCACGCTCGCCCGGCGTTGCTAAGGGGCGAACAGTCATGATCTATCACCCTTGG
>CP070688.1:2357160-2361353 GCA_020353135.1 Chloroflexota bacterium | reverse complement strand
TGCAATTGGCGTACAAACCCCTTAATCGCCAGCCCCCCTTCTCGCGACGCAGCCTCGATTTCTTCATCAAAGACAATGCCTACGATATAAGTAAAGCAAGAAGCCAGCTCGGCTTTGAGCCACATATTGACCTGCGCACCGGATTAGAACAGACCGTCGCTTGGATGAACCATCGAAGGTAGATAGAAGTTAGACGAGGCACTTGAAATGACCGTAGACGAAGTCTATGATTACTGGAACGCTCACACGCTTGGCCTACAGTACGTTACAGATGAAGGGTTGGAAGTAGGCAGCCCGGCCTTCTTCGCCCACATCCAGCCGTGGATGAATCCTTACAAATTTCCCTGGATCATGGACAGGATCGAGCGCGAAGCAGCCTTGCTGCAGGACAAGCGCCTGTTGGAAATCGGCTGTGGCATGGGTTATGACAGCCTGGAATTCCTCAAGCGGGGTGTGCGCGTAACCGCCACCGACCTGACGCCAAACGCTGTCGAACTGAGTCGCCGTCATTTTGAGATCGAAGGGCTGGAAGCCGAGGAAGTTCGAACGGCCAATGCTCTGGAGCTACCTTTCGATGATGGCACATTTGATGGCGTGTGGGCCAACGGTGTGCTTCATGCCACAGGCAACACGCCCCTGGCCATCGGCGAGGCGAGGCGCGTCTTGAAACCGGGAGGGCGAGCCATCATCTCCCACTTCTATCGCAAACCTTCCTGGATGTACGTCCTGCACCGTTGGGGCCGGGAAAACATTGAATACAAGGAAGAGGATCCACCCGTAAACGAATTCTATTCGGAGCAAGAGATCCTTGACATGTTCACTGGCTTTGAAATCTTGGAATCGGTCCAGGAGCACTATCGTGCGTTGCCGGTTCGGCGTGATGGGTTGAAGGCGGCCCTCTACCGGTATGGCTTTCGGCCGTTATACAACCTGATTCCCGAAGCCGCGGCCAGACAGTGGGCTTACAAGTTGTCGGTAACGGCTGTGAAAGTCTGACTTATGTGCGGGATTTGTGGAACGGTTAGCCCTGGCGGCGTTAAAGCGCCCGAAATCCAGGCCATGATGGAAACCATAGCCCATCGCGGACCTGATGATGACGGCTTATATGTCAATGGCTCGGTTGGCCTCGGTGCTCGCCGCCTGAGCATTATCGATTTAGCGCTAGGACATCAGCCCATCAGCAACGAGGATGGCACGATCTGGATTGTTTTCAACGGAGAGATATATAACTACAAACAGCTGCGCAGCGGGCTTGAAGCAAAGGGACATTCTTTCCAGACACAATCAGACACTGAAGTCATCGTTCATCTTTACGAGGATCTTGGCGAGAAATGCGTCACCCAGCTGCGAGGGATGTTCGCATTCGCCATTTGGGACGCCAGGAACGACAAGCTGTTTCTGGCTCGCGACCACCTGGGACAGAAGCCTTTGTTCTATTGCCAGCTTGGAGATAGGTTCCTCTTTGCATCGGAAGTCAAAGCCATATTGAGCGCCGGTGATGTACCCCGGGAGGTTGATTTTGATTCAATCCATCACTACCTTTCCCTGCGATTCATCCCCTCCCCCGGCACCATGTTCCGCCATATCAAGAAATTACCCCCCGCCCATTACCTCGTTTATCAAGAGAGCTCGATACGTCTCGAACAATACTGGCAACTCTCGTTTCAAGAGAAGTTAAGCCTGTCCGAGCAGGATTACATGGAGGGACTGCGTACGCGCCTTGCGTCCTCCGTGGAGTCACACCTGGTGAGTGATGTGCCGGTTGGCGCCTTTCTGAGCGGCGGCATGGACTCGAGCATGATCGTCGCCATGATGGCTCGCTCTATGCCTGAAACTTTCCAGACTTTCGCCGTCGGCGTTGCCGAACAAGATTTCAACGAGTTGCCCTACGCCCGCCAAGTTGCCGATCATGTTCACACCTGTCACGTCGAGGCTTGCGTCGAGGCTGACCTCGTCGGCTCGCTTCCGCGAATGGTATGGCATCTTGACGAGCCGTCCGATCCTATTGCCGCCTGCATGTTTCAAGCGGCCGATCTCGCCTCCCGTCACGTCAAGGTAGTTCTGGGAGGTGACGGGGGCGACGAGCTCTTCGCCGGTTTTGATCGCTACCTGGGTATTCGCTACATCGATTATTATGCCATGATCCCTTCGAAGCTACGGCGTCGGCTCTTCGGTCCTCTCGTCAACCGCGTTCCTGACAGTTTCACTTATAAAAGTACCACGCAGAAACTGCGCTGGATCCAGCAGCTTTCGATGAAACAAGGGGCGGGTGAACGGTACGCCGAAGCGACAAGCTTCTTTCGTTTCAGTCATCAAGACAAGAAAGCCCTGTTCGGCAGCGATTTGTGGGGCAGCGTTAGAAGCCTCGACTCGGCCCAGGTCATTGCCAGCCACTATGAAAACGCCGACGCGGTAGACGCTCTCGACCGCATGTTGTATGCTGATTACATGACTCGATTGCCGGAGCACTCTTTGATGCTGACCGATCGCATGACCATGGCTCATGGCCTGGAGGCGCGATCACCATATCTGGACCATGAATTAGTAACTTATCTGGCAGCTCTTCCCAGTCGTATGAAGATTCGTGACCGAAAATTGAAATATGCACTTCGCGAAGTCGCAAAAGACTACCTGCCAGAGAGAATCATCGATCGCGGGAAACAGGGATTCATGTTTCCCGTCGCCTACTGGTTCCAAACCAGGTTCTACTCATTCATCCGAGACTATTTGCTAGATTCGTACTTCGTGCGTGACGGCCTTTTCAGGCGCGACAGCGTATTGCGCCTCGTGGAAGACCATCGGAACAGACGCGTAGACAATCACGTGCGGTTGTGGATGTTGATGAATTTAGAAATATGGCACCAGATCTACATCGAACAAAACGAACACGGCCATGTTCGAGATAGACTGTTGGGTTACCTCTAGTCATTACACAATGGAAGAACATCATTTGACAGGAACTCAGGCAACCAGGGAAACTCTGGTTGAAGCGTTGAGTAAAGGCTCCGCCTCATCTCTAGAGAAATACCAGGAACTCTATGTTGGCAGCAGGTCACTGGGTTCGCTACTTAAATATGAATTCTCCACGCTGTTTCTTTCGCCAATACCCGGCGCGCTCGGCTTCGCGCTGAGAAAAACCCTCTACAGAACGCTCTTCGCCACGGTTGGCAGAGGAACAGCCATCGGGCCCTACGTTACCCTAAGGTGCCCGCTGCGTATACATCTGGGAGATGATGTCTTCATAGACAACAATGCCGTTCTGGACGCAAAGGGGTCAGAGTCGGAAATTCGTTTGGGTAACTCGGTGCTCATTGGCAAGAATTCGATCCTTTCCTGCGCCTCGGCCACTATCGACCTGGGAAATGATGTTTCGATCGGCCCACACTGCACCATCCGGGCCGGTATCAGTCCGGTCGTCATTGGCTCATACGTGACCATTGGATCTCATACAGCGGTAGTCTCAGGAAACCCTGGCTACGAACGGTCGGATATCCCCATGAAACGGCAAGTGGGGAGCGCCCGAGGTATCACCATTGGCGATGATGTCTGGATTGGGGCTGGGGTCAGAATCTTGGACGGCGTAACCGTGGGGCGCGGCAGTGTCGCCGGCGCCGGCGCCGTGGTTATCGAAGATGTGCCTGAGTACGCCATCGTCGCTGGCGTACCGGCCAAAGTGATTGGTAGTCGTTAGGGCTGACGAGTCAGGAGTCTATCCGTGCCATCGCCACTTGCTCATTTGACAGCCGGCTATGTTGTCTACGAGGTTTACCGGCATAAAAGGCCAGAGCACGATAAAGTGCGCTTTGGCCCTGTGCCTGCTCTTCTGATAATGGTCGTTATCTTGTCGCTACTTCCAGACATAGACTCGGTCGTCGGCGTTCTAACCGGGGACTTCGGTCGATTTCACAACAATCTAACCCACAGCCTCTTCGTCGGTTTTGTTGTGGCCCTCGTCTTTGGCATTCTGGCATCCTGGAAAGAGCGTTCAAGCTTCTGGCCACTGTTGGTCGTCGCCCTGTTTTGCTATGAGCTGCATGTAATGATGGATGCCCTGACGGTCGGGCGCGGTGTAATGGCCTTGTGGCCTTTCTCCAGCGTACGCATCCTATCGCCACTCCCCCTATTCTATGGTCTGCATTGGTCTGACGGTCTTCGGAGTTGGAGCCATATGGTGACTCTGCTGACTGAGGCAG
>CP070688.1:2353143-2357060 GCA_020353135.1 Chloroflexota bacterium | reverse complement strand
GCTGAGCGTCGTCGCGGTCTGGATTTGACGGCCGTTGACAAAGGTGCCATTGGTGCTGCCCAGGTCCTCGACGACGTAGCGGCCGGCCTGGAACGAGATTTGGGCGTGCTTGCGCGAGGCTTCCGGATCGATCAGCACGACGTCGTTGTTGGACTCTCGGCCGAGGGTAATCACCCCTTCCGTCAGGGGAAATACCTGTTGTGTCGCCGGATCTTGGTGGACTACGATGTGGGCTTCGGAGACGTTCATCTCAGCTGGCCCTCCTTGGGAAGGAAATGGGACGCAGTTCTATACGAATTCTTGAGTCACGAGTGATGTGGGCAGTATATGAAGCGGACCGGGATTTGTCAATCGGAAATTGGCTTTCCGGTCACAATTCCAAAGGTGGCCAGGTAGTCGCGGAATTCGGCCGGCGAAGTGAAGGTGTGACTGTGGATGCCTAGGCTGGCGGCCGCGGCCGTGAATTGGGGCATGTCGTCGGTGAAAATCGCTTCTTCGGGCCTGACGCCCAACTTGGCCAGCACCCGGCGGAAAATCTCCGGGTGGGGCTTCACCACGCCGGCCGAAGATGACGTGACGATGACGTCGAAGGTATCTTCGGGCAATTCAAGGTCGTTATGGAACATTTTCCCCATTTGTTCTTCACGCCAGGTAGCGTTGCTCAAGATAGCTAAGGAGAAGCGACCTTTCAATTCGCCCAGTAATTGGACCATGTCGGGGTTTAATCGTTCCGTCTTTGGCAGGACCCATCTCGCGAAGTCCCGGATTTCAGCCAGATCGGTGATGCCGTGGGGGGCCAAGACCTCGGTCCAGAACTCATCCCAGGTGAGCTGACCGGTCATCCACTTCTCGGACGATTCACGGTCGAACAGGTAAGACCACAGTTCATCAAGCGGCACACCCAGCCGGGCGGCCACCTCAGCCCTGCGAGAGGCGACCTCCTGCCGATCAACTGAGCGGTTCAAAACTTCTCCGAAATCAAAGATAATCGCTTTGATGGTCATAATCATTCGTCAAGTGGTTGGCTGCCGTCTGGGAGTAAGTTGCGCCAGACGGAGGATCGGATCGATTCGTTCTCAAAGGCCAGGAACATCTTGCGCTTCACGGCAGAAGGGTTGTCTTCGTCGCTCGGGGCATAGAACATGAAGTCGACGTCATCTGTTTCCGGGCCCCAACTGGTCAAGTAAGTGATGGCCAGGGCCTTTTGTGGCCAGCGGCCATGAAACAACGAGCCGGCTCTTATGGCATCTATGGAGCCAAGCCGGATGAACTGGTATAAGAAGCGGCCGGGCGAATATTGAACCATGACGGCGTGATCGCCCATTGGTACCCGCCAGTAGTCGGCCGGGCGCCCCAGCATATACTCTTCCCAATCTTTGACGCTGAAGACGCCGGTCGCCTTGAGGGCCACTTTCTGGTTGTCGGCCACGGCCGGCGCGCTGTCGCCGGGTTGCTGGTCACTTTCGGCCACAAAGCGAACGTAACCGTCACGCTTTGCTTTCCAATAGAGCAGCCGCAAGATCAAGGCCAGGACCAACATGGCGATGGACCAGGCAATAGGCCAACCCAAGAGTGGCAAGAATAGAGCCAGGAGGATGGGCAGGTTCATCAGCCAGGCTCTGACGGTCGCGCCCAGGAAGGTATGGCGGACGGTAGCGTGCAGGAAGCCATAAAGGGCGCCTTGAAGACGAGCGACGAAAGGGCCGGTCGACGATGCGTTGTCAGGCATATGATTGCCCGTTGACGCCCCGCAGGACCGATCCCATGGACTCGTGAATGCGGCCGTTGCTGGCGATTAACGACAGCCTGGGCGCGATTTGCAGCGGAGCGCCGTCGACGCCAGTTACCTTGCCGCCGGCCTCTTGCACCAGGCAGACGCCGGCGGCGATGTCCCAGCTGCTCAACTTGAATTCCCAGTAGCCGTCCAGCCGGCCGGCGGCCACGTAGGCCATGTCCAGGGATGCCGAGCCGGCCCGGCGGATGCCGCGGGCCGTCTTGAGGAAGGCGGCCAATTGGGCGATATTGTTTTCATCTGCCTGGTGGCGGTCATAGGGGAAACCGGTGGCCAACAGGCTGTCCAGCAGAACCACTTCCCGGCTAACCTGGATCGATCGTCGCCTGTCTCCAGAGCGCAAGCTCGCGCCCTGGCCGGTGACGGCGCTGAAACATTCGTCACGCATGGGATCGAAGACGACGCCCAACAGCGGCCGGCCGGCCTCGTACAGGGCAATGGACACCGCGAAAACTGGAAAACCGTGGGTGAAATTGTTGGTGCCGTCCAGCGGATCGATATACCAAGTATAGCGGTCGCCATCGCCGGGTTTCTCCTGGCCTTCCTCGGCCACCAGCCGGTGGTCGGGAAAGTGAGCTCGCAAGCGAGCAGTGATCAGCGCTTCAGCGGCCTGGTCGTGTTCGGTCAGCAAGTCGACGGCCGTGCTCTTGCGCGAGACGACCTTGCGTTCATTGACTCCGCGGCGCAATAGGGCGCCAGCTTCGTCGGCCGCCTCTATGGCTACCTGGAGTGCATGTGATAAATCCATCCCCTAATTCTACCCCTGGCCGCCCATAATCAAAAAAGCCGGATGCTTTCCCGTAAACTTTGAAGTTCGAAGAACCGTTTCCGGGAAACTGGCTGCTAGCGACGATGGGCACGGCCGACCAGGTGAATTGCCTGCCTGGCCGGCAAGCGCCCCTCAATCCGATTGGCCAGGTGGAAGAGAACCGGCTGGAAGGCCAGGTAAGTGGGGTCGGGGATGGCTTCGAGCTCGGCCAGCTCCAGACCTGCGTCTTGGGCCAGGCGGCCGATCTTGGCCTGGTCATTGGCCCGGTAAAAAGCCGGATAGGTATCGGCCGCCGCCCGGCCGTAAAGCCGCTCCACCAGCCGGTCCTGCAAGCCACCGATCCCGCCGACCAGCCGATTGAAGCCGACTAACGGGTGGCCTTTGTTGGGCGTGATGAAGACGAATACGCCACCCGGCCGCAGCACGCGGCACATCTGGCCGAAGTCAATCGCCGGTTCGGCCAGGTGTTCCAGAACCCAACTGGCAAAGACCAGGTCGAAGCTGCCGGCGGCGAATGGCAATTCACGGCTGGTCCCATTAACCCGGGCCATGGGCGGTTCGGCGCCTGCTAGACGATGCTCCTTCAGCGAGAGCAAATCGGGATCGAGGCCGGTTATTTGGTCAAGCGGGTGGTCCAGTTGCTCCACCAGCCCACCCCGGCCGCAGCCAAGGTCCAGGACCCGGCTCTCCGGCCGCAGATTGGCCCGTACCCAATCCGCGTAAACCTCCGTCGCTGGCCGCCAGCCGGGGTTGGCCCGGCGATAGGCTTCGCGCAGCTCGTTTTGCCGATCCAGGGAGAGCATGAATGATGGGAAGTATCAGGCTTGGCCCGCGACAACCGGCCGGGTGGCTTCGACGATCTGATCATCCCAGATGTCGCCCGGCTGCAGTTCTCGTATATCTAGCCACAGCGGATACGATGGTGGACCAGCGACCGGGTCGTCGGCCAGACGAAAGGCGAAGTCCTTGCCGTCTACCGAGGAATAGCTCAGAAAATGATGGTCGCTCATGATGCCTCCTGCAGGGCGAAATGTGAGCTGCTAGAATAGCGCTGCCGACATTATACATGGAATTCGGCCGATTCTTGTCAGTCGGTGCGGAAATATCTGGCTCCTATCCGGATAGTGGGCATTCTGAGCACTGAGTAGGCTACTGTTAAAGTTGGCTTTGAATGTGTGCCACGCTGGCATGGCTGGGGTATGATTCGCCGCGCGCGGCCGTACCTCGGCCGGCACATAGTAGATAGCGACGATGAAGCGAATTGTTCCAGTTTTCCTATTTCTGGCCCTATTGGTCGCGGCCTGTAGCTCTGGTGATGAACTGCTTACGGACGTGACGCCGACCGCCCCGACGGCG
>CP070688.1:2349358-2353043 GCA_020353135.1 Chloroflexota bacterium | reverse complement strand
GCCCACATGTCGATCCAGGGCCGATCAGAGTACCCTCCGGTTTCGGGACTCAACACTCCCCAGGTTAGGGCCAACTGCCCGGCGATAAAAATACCCAGCCGGCTCAAGAAGAAGGGTAAAAATCCATCCGGCCAGACGCGGGATGACAGGCTGGGAACGGTTACTTTTCGCGACAAAGCTGGTTCTGGTTTCCTGGCTAGACGATCCAATGATGCACGTGGCGGACTCGCACCATTGTAGCGTCTCTGACAATTGCGCCAACCACTCCCAAAAGCCAGGCATGTCAGGCTGAGAAAGTAAACGAGAATCGTTGACACGCCAGATAGTGTCATGCTAAGCTAAGCATTGGTTAGCTGATATTCTCGGGTCAGCCGTTGGTAGGTGGGCTATCTGGTTCCTTCCCAAGGGGGTGAAGTAAACGATGATCTGATTCGGCCGCCAGTTCCACGATTCATGGGCCGTCCGGCCCTAATCTACTCTTCTAACTTACCGGGAGCATTGATGGGAGCAAATATACAGGGAGCATCAATCATGCAAGCAACAAACAAAGTATTGGCTGCGCTTATCGCGCTGGCCTTAATCGCGGCCCTGGCGGCGCTGGTTCTGGCCGCCGGACCGTCGCTGACCGGCAGCCGGTCAGCGGATGCCGCTGCGCCGGGCCTGGTCAGCTACCAGGGCTATTTGTCTGACGAAGAGGGAGCGCCCCTCGAGGGTCCTGTGGATTTACTTTTCGAGCTTTACTCGTCGATAAGCAACGGTAGCCCAGTATGGGCGGAAACCCAAAGCGGCGTGTCCTTGACAGACGGTTACTTCCACATCTTGCTGGGCAGCAGTAATCCGCTAACCACGACCCATTTCGCCGACCCGGAGCGATGGCTGGAAGTCACCGTCGACGATGGGAGCGGGGCCGTGGTCCTACCCCGGCAGCGGCTGGCCTCCGCACCCTACGCGCTACAGGCCGATAGCGCTCGACAAGCGACCAGCGCCCTGCAGGCCGCCAGCGCGCCCTGGCCGGGCTTGAGCGACGTGCCGACCGGTTTCGCCGACGACAACGACGGCGTCGAATACGAGCACGTCATCGCCGTGGCCAAAAGCGGTGGCGATTTCACCTCTATCCAGGCCGCCATCGACAGCATCGCCGACGCCAGTGTGACTAACCGTTACCTGGTCTGGGTCGGGCCCGGCCGTTACGATGAGCAGGTTACGTTGAAACCATATGTCTATCTGCAAGGCGCGGAACGGTGGGGCGCCATCGTCGAGAATACCGGGGGGGACGCCAGTTTTCCACCCGGTACAGCCACGCTCACCCTGAGCAGAAATACTCACGTGCGCCGCTTGACTGTCCTGGCGACCGGCACTTCGGCCTACAACGCGGCCATTCTAGCGCCAGACGGAACGGCGCAAACCTTGCTGACAGAAGTATTCGCCGAGGCCAGGGGCGCCGGGGGCGTCAACTTCGGCATTGTGATCAGCGGCACCAACACCTCCATGGCTGTCGATCAGGTTCAAATCGGCGCCTCCGGTGGCGCGAATAGTAATACTGGCCTGTTGAATGGCGGAGGAGCCAGGATCACAGCACATGATGGAATCTTCTGGGCCTGGGGTGGCGTTCGTAGTTACGCGGTAACCAACAGCGGCGCCAACTCAGACCTCCAGGCCACGGACATGACGGCCGAAGCGAGCGGCGCTTCAGTCGACAACATGGGCATGTGGAACCGGGAAGGCGCGCGGGCCAGCCTGCTTGGCGGCCATTTTAGCGGCCGTGATGGCAACGGCCTGGCCTGCGGCATCTGCAATGAAAACGGACATGTCTCGCCCACCGCCGTTGGCGCCGAAGGCGACATCGCTTCGGGAACAGGCTATGGATTGCGCAACGACGGCGGCACGGCCGACCTGCAGGGAGGTCGCTATCATGCCGGCGGCAACGAATCGGCTGACGCCGTCGCCATCAGCAACAACAGCGATGAGATCGCTTTCGCCCCCAGCCTGATGGCCCGTGAAGTGTGGGCCTCCGTCGGCGGCAGCAACTATTGCTATGCCATGCGCAATGAAGCAGGCGGCAAAGCCATGCTGGTCGGCGGCGAATTCTGGGCCGCCGTCTGCAACCATAACCATGCCGTTTATAACACCGGTAGCGGCAGTACGCTGGAGATCAACAACGCGCTGGTCAACAGTAGAGGCGGCTCGAACAATTTCTTCGGCCTGTACGCCGGCGCGGACACCACAACTCATGTCAGCCATAGTGAGCTGCGCGGCGGCGATTACGCGCTCAACATCCAGGGCGGTTCTGGATACCTGAAGTTTGTCTACCTGAACGGCGTCTTGACCGGTGATGCCAGCAATATGGTTTGCAACGCAGTCAACCAGGGCAACGCCTTCTATGCCGACGCCTGCCCGGCGGAGGTGCCCTAATGGTCACCCGGAAACGGAACTGGTTCCTTGCCCTGGGATTGTTGATCCTGCTGTTGGCCCTGTTGAGCCTGGCGGTAGCGGCCGGAATAGGCGGCCATCGCTTCGTCATTGGGGGCGGCGGCGGACCAGTGAGCCAGGATGGACTGGTCTTGCAATCAGCCTTCGGCCAACCAGTGGTCGGCGGCGGTAGCAGCAGCGGCCTGACGCTGTGTGGTGGATTTCATTCCGGGGCTTGCTCAACCGATCAGAACGTATTCTTGCCGCTTGTCGTTCGGCCCAGCGGCTGACCTGCTCTGGCGCGCTCTCTGCTTAGCCGATCGATCGCTTGCATGGGCGAACTGCCAAGCAAAATACAACTTAGCTCTAAACGGCCGGCGGCGATGGATCACGGCCGGCGGCGAAACGAGTTGCCTTCATACGTTCTTTAAATATTCGCGAATCATCATGGCGGCCGAAGAGCCTTCGCCGATGGCCGCGGCTACCTGCTTCGTGCTGCCATCTCGTACGTCGCCGGCGGCAAAGATGCCCGGCACGCTGGTTTCCAAAAACGCCGGTTCCCGATCCCCAAAGCCTGGGGCACGATCCCCATCGTGAACCAGGTCGTGCCCAGTCGCGTGACGTTGCCTTGGCCAGTTCGCTCAATTTTGCGAGCAAATCAGGACCAACTGTCCCAAGAGGTCAGCTCCTTGGCCGGCACACGCGCGGCCGGCTTAAAATCCTCGCCTTTATAGTAGGCTACCGGCACGAGCGCCGCCTGTGTATACCGGTCCGGGATATCTAGTAAATTAGCCACTTCGTCGGCATAGCGCAGGTGCAGGGTAGTCCAGGCTGATCCCAGGCCACGGGCGCGAAACGCGAGCATGAGTGACCAGGCGGCCGGCAGAATAGATCCATAGAAACCGGCCTGGGTCATTTGGTCCATCTTCTCCACGCGACCCTTTATACAGGCAAGGATAAGTATAGGCACCTTGTGCATGTTTTGGGCCAGGTAAGCGGCCGAACTGATTACCCGCTCCATTTGAGTGGCATCCGAGCTTATCTCGGCAGGTTGATTTCTGCTTTGGGGGACATACTCGAAAAATGATTTCTTATATAGCCTGGCAATCGTGGCTCTCTTATGCGGATCGGCCACGACTACAAAACGCCAGCCCTGAGCATTGCTGCCAGTTGGGGCCTGGATAGCGATCTCTAAACAGCGCTCGATCACTGCCCGCTCGACGGGTCGATCCAGGTCCAGGCGCTTGCGCACGCTCCGGGTCGTCGTCAGCAAGTG
>CP070688.1:2344626-2349258 GCA_020353135.1 Chloroflexota bacterium | reverse complement strand
GGCTGCGCTTGTCATGGGTAGCCTTGATCTGGTATTCAATTTCGATTAGCAGGCGGTTGGCCGCTTCGGGGTCGGGTCCTACTTCGACCCGGGTAACCCGAATTCGCGGCTCCCACATGCCCAGGGCCTCTTCCACGTAGCGCCGGGCGCGGGCGGCCGTATGGCTGTCATTGGGCGCGAATACCAACTCTTGAAGGCGGCAGCCAAAAGTCGGCCGCATCACTCGCTGGCCCGGGGAAGTGGTCAATATGATTAGAATGGCCTGGTCCAGTTCGGCATAACCCTGGGTCAGAGCCAGACCGCCCTGGGCATCTATCCTCGGCGGAAAGTTCCATCCGGAACCGATGATGTCGTTGGTCATTTCGCTCTCCTTAGTCAATCAAGCTTCCAGCTTGATCCGCAAACTGGAAAATTCGTGTCGAATCGTTTGCGCCATGGATTTCGTTCATACTGCGTAGTCCTTCATCAGGGCACGTTGACTGTGAATTGGCCGGGCGTGACGATGGTGATCATGCCGCCCCAGGTACACAGGCAAGTGCTGGAATTGTTCAGCGCCGGCTTCTTGCCGATCAGTACCGTTGGCGAGCCGGGCGTCCAGGGCGCCGGGACGACCGGGATGCAGGGTTGGGGCGTCAGGACGCCGCCCGCGGCGGCCGTCGCCGCGGCCACCTGCGGGTTGGAGGGCGCGCTGCACATACCAAAGGGCATGATGTTCATCATCGGGACGTTGTCCATAATGGTCGCCGCCGGCGCCTTGCTGGCGTTGACCAGACTCGCCGGCGCCACGACCATGACGCTGGGCGCCACGCCAAAAGTACATTGCAGTTGAGCCCCATTCACCACCTGTTGTCCCATTCAATTCTCCGTGCTAATTGATGTTCACGACGGCGCCCTTGAGATTCAGCGGGCCGCTGGCCGTAACGTCCATCATCCCGCCGGCCTCGATCTTGACATTGGCGCTGCTTTTCAGCGTCAGATTCCCGGTCGAATTGATTTCCACCGTACCGTTCGTGTCTAAAGCGAGGCTATTGCCCTGGTCGTCGACCAGCAGCTTCTGGCCACCGCTGGTGACCAATTCGATCTTCTTGTTCGTGTCATCCATGGTTAGGGCGTGGCCGCCGGCAGTGACGATCTCAATCTTGTTATCGGCGTCATCGTAGACAGAAATATGGTGACCGGTCCGCGAATGCCACGTCCTGACCAAGGGTTTTTCATTATTGGCGGCGCCAGCGCCTGGCGGGGGTATCTCATGCTTGCCGTTCCACAGGCCGCCCAAGACATACGGCCGGTCAAAGTCGCCATGTTCGAAGATGACCATGACTTCGTCGCCGACTTCCGGGACCATGAATAGACCGGCTTCGGGGCCGGCGCCGGGACTGATAACTCGGGCCCAGAAGCTGTCGGCGTCATTCGTCATCCAAGGGTACTTGACTTTCACCCGGCCCAGGTTGTCCGGATCGTTGGTATCGGTGACCACGGCCACGACCGCACCTGGCCAACGTTCCCTCGGTTCCTGGTGCCCCAATTGTTCGCCCAGCAAGCCGCTGCGGGCGCCGCGCACCTCAAAGTCGGTCTGCAAGCCGCCTTCACTGTAAATGTGGCGGGCGCTGGTGACCAGGTAGTTGCCGCTGAAGCGCCGGCCCAGTTTCTGCAACTCCACAAATTGGCCGGCCCTGATATCCGGCCGGCGAAAGGCGACGCCGCGGGCCTGGATGAAGGAGCCGCTGATCTCGTTCAGGCGCGCCTCGGCCAACAAATCAGCTTCTGCCTGGGAGACAACCGGCTGATCTACGATGATCTTCTTGCCGGTTCCGAAGCTGCTGGCCTGTTGAGCTCCGTTCTGTTGCATACCCGTAGATGGATACAAATTGCCGCTGGTGGCCTTGCCGACGATGGCCTCCTGCTTCATCATGTCCCAGCCCTTGACCGTGACCTCGTCGACCTGTTCGGCCAGGGTCATCATCGGCTGGAAAGAGACGAGGTCATTGCCCCATTCCAGGGTGACCGTCGAGCCGCTCTCCGGCGGCTTGCGGAAATGAAGCTTGCCGTCTTCCACGAAGCATTCGTAGCCAATGCGCCAGGCCCGGCCCATCAAGAAGGCCAAATCTGACTGGTTGTATTGGTAAATATGGTCGTATACCGTGGTGGTCGTATCTACCTCGGCCGACAGCCCATGCTCGCCCGCGATTTCCTCGGCCAGTTGGCTGTCTTTCTTGTTCAGGAAGGCCCGGCTCTTGACTTCGCGATAGAGACGATGCGTCTTGTCGTAACCCCTGACGACCAGGTCAGCAATCATGCCAGACCGAAAATGTGGCTCGATGGACGTGACCTCGCCCTTGAATAGGGTAACCTTCGTACCACTGTCCGTATCCGCCTCGATTTCGACCTCTTTTGGCGGATCAAACATGGGATCGTCGATCAACTGCGCGCCCGGGTCCCGGAATCTAAGGAGGAACATGTGAGGCAGGTGGGTGTTCTGATCCACCAACACTTCCTGGAGCATGGTCAATTGCTCATTGGTTAGCTCTGTTCCGCCGACCTTGATATGAACCTGGCTGACGGTGGAATTCGTTTCAGGCATAAGCGTCCTCTACGCTATATCTGGGGGATGTTTAAGCGGGTTCCTGGCCGCAAATCGAGCGGGTCGACAATGCCGTTATAGGCGGCGATAGCCCGCCATTGGGTGGCATCGCCGTAAACCTCGGCCGCGATCACATCCAACCTGTCGCCGGCGATAACCGTCCGCACGCGCTCGATCGGTCCGCCGCCCGAGGTCGGATTCTGACCCGGGTAATCATTCAAATCGACGTACTGGGAAAAGGTGACATCAACCACCGCCCGCACCGGCGTACCGTCTTTCAGGAACATGGTGAACTTCTGCTTCATGTTGGTTATCACCGACACAAAATTGAACACGCCCCACTCAAAGGTGACATAGGGTGGCGCCTTTTTATTTTCGCCGCTGGTCTCCTCGTTAGACTTGGCCTCCATCAGCTTCCAGAGCTTATTGGTCACCAGGCTGACATCCTCGGCCTTGTCATAGGTATCAAACATCAATTGCAGCTTGAGCGTCTGGGCGCCGGCCTTCTTGAACTCAACGACGGGCACGTCGGAGCCGTTGCCCGACTTTTCTTCGTAGGTATTCTTCTTGCTGACGGCATATTCGAAGGGGTTGAACATGCACTCAACGGAGATGGTGCCCAGATCGTCACCCTCTTCGCTGACGGCGTAGATTCGGGCCGGTTCCAGATTACCTCGCGTCATGGCCATGATAAGTCGTCCTATCTAATCAAAGGTAACGGCGCGATCGCGCCTGCATTTCAAACAATCACTTCAAGCGGCCGCGTTCCCAGTCAATTTCCAGGCGCCGCTTAATCTCGGGCAGCACCTGGCGAGCTAGTTTTTCGACGTCGACCTCTCCCTCGCCGGCCGGTTCGGCTTGCTCTTCGTCGGCGGCCGCAGCCTGGCCTGTCTCATCGGCGACGGCGCCCCGACCCGCGTCGACGCGCTGTATGGCCGGCGGCCGGAACAACTGGGTGATGAGCCCGTCCGAATCTTGCTCAGCGCCTTGGGTCTCGTCCGGCATCTCTGCGCCGGCCGGGCTTTCGGCCAGGGCCGGACTGTCGGCAACTGCCGGACTGTCGGCCACGGCTTCTTCCCTCTGCACCTGCGCGGCGGCCGGGGTCGCCAGTTGCTCTGTTTTTGCCGTTGGCGGCCGTTTTCCCAGCAGGGCCCATAAATCGCTGGGCAACTCGCCGATTTCGGTTTCTACCATATACGGTTCGGCCGCAGGTTCACCGGTTGACGGTTCGGGCCGGGCCGGCGTCGTTTGATCATCCGCGACAGGCGGCCCATCATCTTCCTGCCGGCTGATCCTTTGCTCGGGCGCTTTCGGGCGCGGCCGGCGCGGGGTCACCAACTCGATCGAAGAGTCGGTGGTCTGAGCGGGCTTTACCTCCCTTAGGGCCGAATGGACCTCTTCGCCAACCTGGTCGCCGCCGGCCGCCTTGCGCTGTACGGCCGGCGTCTCCGGCTTAGGGGCGGTTACCGGCGCGTCGCCTGGCCCGCCTGGCGGTTCGGCCGGGGCCGGGATCTGCTCGACGGGCCATACCTCTTGCAACGGCAAAGGAGCGATCACCGTGTCAACGTCGTCTTGCTCATCCCCGGCCGTTTCGGGCTCGCCCTCGAATAGTTCGGCCGGCGTTGGCTGGTCGGCCACTGGCCTGACGTCCGTCTCGACGTGGTCGGCGGCTTCCTGGCCAACAGGCGATTCGGGCGCCGGCTGGCTTCCTAGAGGCGCGTCGACGAGCGTTTCGCGCTGCACGCCCGATTGAGCGGGCGATACCGGCGCTTCGGACAAGGTCTGCACGGACATATCATCATGCCCACCCTCTTCTGAGGTCGTTAGCTCGCCGGCGATGGACGATTCAGGTCGCTCCATATCTTGTGGCGTCGCTACCGAGTCGCGGTTTAGCCGGTCGGGAGTGACCGGTGTAGGCTGAGCGGGGGCGTCGTCTCCGGCCGCCGGCCGATCGATGGATGGGCCAGCTTCGGGTTCGGGTGATGTTTCGCCGGCCGGTTTTGGGACCACAGGCTCAGGTTCTCGCTGCAAAACCGGCGTAGTCTCCGATG
>CP070688.1:2333511-2344526 GCA_020353135.1 Chloroflexota bacterium | reverse complement strand
GGCCGATTCTGCTTCGATCTGGGCCATAACAGTGGCCACGATATCGTCGGTATCGACGACGCCGTTCGGGGCCGGATCCTGACTCTGGGCGCAGGCCGCTAAAATCAATATCAGTACGCTGGCTAGTAAGAAGATCTTTAGCTTGGAAACGAATCTCACGTCATTTACTCCAGATTTGTTAGGGTCTCCATCTCTTGCTGATAATGCAAGAGGCCCGGGAGCGTACCTGACGTTACGCTCCCGGCCATACTATTTACACTATCAGGCTATGTTACGTTCTTACGATTCGCTCTTACGTAACCTTCCTACATTACGTTGCGGATATTGAACTTCCGTTAAGCATTTACGCAAGTTGGCTTTGATCAGATGCTTGCGCCGGTCTGCGCCGGGGCGCCGAATTGCTGACCTGAGCCTTGGAAAGCGCCGTTTCCGCCTGGCATACCCCGACCGCGCAATCCCTGCCGGCCGCCGAAGCCACGCCGGTCACAACCATGCCCACCAAAGAGACCTCTGGCTGCGCCTGCTTCCTGGAGGGCTTCAGCCTCTTCGGCGGTGATCACGCCATTTTCAACCGCCTCGTCGACGGCCGCTTCGTAAGCTGCCCGCATGCCTTCCGCAAGCTCGGCGAAGCTCAAGCCTGAGTCTTCGATGAGAGCGGCCATCGATTCCCGGTTTCCACGGGCCTCTTCCACCTCGGCCGGGCTCACGCCCAAGACCTCAGCCAGAAGTTCATTGTGATCAATGGCCTCTTTCAAGGCCTGCCGCGCGGCCATCAAGCTGACCTGCTCTTCGGTAAGGTATCCAGCATCCACCAGTTCAGTCAGGGCGGCTTCATTGGCCTCTTGCCGAGCCTCGCGCAGCGCCTCGACGCTGATATTCAGGGCGTCGGCCAGTAATGCTTCCCGATCAATCTCGCCGCCGAAATCGTGCAAACCGTGCCCGCGGTGGAATCTGAAACTAAACGCGTTCTCTAGCAACAGTTGTGCCTGCGCTTCAGTAATGAGGCCCTGGGCCAGCGCTTGCTCGATGGCGTTCACCCGGGCAGTTTCCCGCGCTGCCTCCAAGGTCTCCACGTCAGTGTTCAGCGCATCGGCCAGCAGTTCATCCTTGGGCGTCAAGCCCTCTGGTAAACCCGATTGTCCTGGTATGCCGCGAAAGCCTGGAAAGCCTCGATGGCCCCAGAGTTGGGCCGGAGCCGGCGTTTCGCCTTCAGCATCAGGGGCGTCATCACCGCCGTCCGTCTGGGCGAACACGGCACTCACGCCGAGCGCCAGCACAAGCACCACGATGGCGCTGGCCCCGAGTAAAGATAGTCTCTTACGTATTGTCATCGTTTTCTCCTTATCACAGTCAACTTCCCTCGCAAACAGTACTTGCCAACATGCCGGCATCACAAAGAAGTCGCCTACTGACTCGCACCTGCGCTTTCGAACAGTGTCGCATTTGCTTGGGAAGACAATGCTTTTAGCCAGTTGCTAACCAGTCAGCCAAATGATAGCCCGTTCATATTTCAAAGTTGTTAAGGGGAGTTTGCGATGTTATTTCGATCGTCCGGCCGGCCAACCACGGCGCAACACACCAACACGGATATAATTGCCGCCGGAGAGTTGTTACCACTCCGTTATATCCTGTTTTCGGCTTGTCACCGGCCGGTCATGATGCCGCGACAACGTTGGCCTATCATTAAGGCTGAACTGCAGTCAAAACAACGGTATCATTGGAGGCATAGATGAGTGGCAAATACATTCTTGCTTTAGGTTTATTGTTGCTGGCAAGCTTGCTGGCGGCCTGCGGCACGATCGAGGTTGGCCTGGCAGACGAGGTCAGCGTGGCCGTTCAAGGCAATGCGACCGAAGGGCCGGCCGACGGCGGCGCCAGCGGCCTGGAAAGCACGCCAGCGCCTCTGGCCACGCCGACAATCGCCGAGGCTACCATGACTCCCACGGTTGAGCCAACGGCGACGCCTGAGCCTACCGAGCTTATACAGGAAGAAACCCCTGCTCCAACGGCCGTCGCTCAGTTCGCGCCGGCCGGCTGGGAACAATTCTACGACGACGAGTACGGCATTGAGCTCTGGCACCCGCCGGGTACGGTTGCTATCGTCGGAGAGCCGGTCCGTATTGAATCTTGGAACGCCGATTTTCCCGACGTCATCATCGAGGAACAGGTATTCGCAGTCCGGGTAATGCAGGAAGAGGGTGGAGCACTCGGGCCACCGGGGCCGCAGGCAATCTTGTCGGTCAAGCTTGTGGCCAACGTGGACGGCAATAGCATTGGCCAGATTGCCGATACGTTCAGTAAGCGCTGCCCAGATGGGATACTTACCCAGCCTCAGCCCACGACAATCAATGTCCAACTCAGCGGCTATCGTTACAGCTGTGAGGGTATTGACGGGATTATCTTTAACGAATTCTGGTCGCCGCACCCTGAAGATCCGCAACTCACATTCGGCGCTGCCTGGGCCGACATGTCGGCTCCCTTGTCAGACGAAATCCTGGCCACAGTTTCCCTGGCGCGCTGAACCAGTCGTCATTCAGCGGCCGTCCCCGGCCCGGCTTCGCTAAGCCCGTCCGGGTGCGCTGCCGCGCGGCCCAGGGTCTGACCTAGGCGGCGCTTTTTCTCGTCACCTCCAGGCAACTACTAGACTCTGTGAAACCCCACCCCTTTCGCTTGCGGTCAGACGTTCCGCTGCGCCACGCTTTGCTCGTTCACCTCATTTCTGCCAGCTGTCAAAGATTAACAACAACTTAACGGATATGGTGCATTATATTGACAATATATGAACATCTGCTATATTTTGTCCAGATTGCGAGCACCTATGGTGCGGAAGAGGAGGTTGATTGACTGAATACCAGATAGATTGTTTGGCAGAATAAGATCATTGTTTTTTGGCGTCAGAGGGCCCTAAAGCCCGATAAAGAATAAGAGTCTAATAGTAAAGGAGAACTCAGATAATGAAACGTTTCGCTAAAAGTATGTTCCTCGCAGCCATCGTGTTGCTAATGGTTGTCTCCTCGGCCTTCGCCGCGGGCCATGAGTCGATCGTAGACATCGCCGTCGAGGATGGCCGTTTTGATACGCTGGTCGCCGCCGTCGTCTATACTGATCTGGCCGAAGCTCTTTCCGACGGTGAATGGACCGTCTTCGCCCCGACCGATGATGCCTTCGCCAAGCTGGGCCTGAATGAGAACAACATCACCAGCGCGTTCAGCAAGGCCGAGCTGACCGACATTTTGCTCTACCATGTCCTGGAAGGTGAGGTAAATTCCGACAAGGCTTTAACCCTGCTGGGCGATGTCACGATGGCCAATGGTCAGAAGGCTGGTCTGAAAGCTTTCGATGGTGACCTGTTCGTCAATGATGATTCGAAGGTTATCATCCCTGATATCCTTGCCTCCAATGGCGTGATTCACGTGGTTGATACCGTTGTCTTGGGCCCCTGGCCCCGCGCTGAAGCCGAAGAGGACGTAACCGTCGGCGGTGGTGACGAAGCTGCCGGCAATTCAATTGTCGACATCGCCGTCAATAACGGCAACTTCGACACTCTGGTTGCGGCCGTTGTTTACGCTGACCTGGCCGACGCCTTGTCCGGCGGTGAGTGGACCGTCTTCGCCCCGACCGACGACGCTTTCGCCGAGCTTGGTTTGAATGCGAACAACATCAGCGGCGCCTTCAGCAAAGCTGAGATCACCGACATCCTTCTCTACCATGCCCTGGAAGGCGAAGTTAACTCCGACCAGGCTTTAACCCTGCTGGGTGACGTGACCATGGCTAATGGCCAGAAGGCCGGGCTGAAGTATTTCGACGGCAGCCTCTGGGTCAATGACTACGCCGAGGTGATTGCCGCCGATGTGAATGCTGACAACGGCGTCATTCACGTCGTCGACGCAGTTATTCTGGGCCCCTGGCCGGCCGAAGCCGAGTAAGGGCAAATACGTGAAGATGAACTGGTGAAGCAAGACTACGCTCCTTCATAGAACAAACTTCACCTACAAAGAAGAGCCTGGCGCCAATGTCGCCAGGCTCTTTTCGTGATCTTGATATTCCCACGCATGGGAGTAACATAGACCATATCGAACCCGAAAACATCCCCGATCAGGTTAGCGAGATAATGAGTGGCAAGCGGTACTCGGATGAGTCAGTTGAACAGGAGAGTGGACGATAATGAATGTGGCCGTATTTAGTACAAAGCCCTATGATCGGAAGTACTTCGAAGCGGCAAACGAGGCTTTCGGCCATGAGCTGACCTTCTTTGAGCCCCGGCTGACGCGTGCAACCGCACCCTTGGCCGAAGGATTCGACTGCGTTTGCGTCTTCGTCAACGACGAGATCGATGCTCACGTGCTTCTGCAACTTCAGCGCGGCGACGCAGAGCTAATAGCCTTGAGATCGGCCGGCTTCAATCACGTCGACCTCGAAGCAGCCCAGCAATTAGGGTTCAAGGTTGTTCGCGTGCCGGCCTATTCGCCCTATGCGGTCGCCGAACATGCCATTGCCCTGCTCATGGCCCTCAATCGAAAGACCCACCGAGCCTATAACCGCGTGCGCGAAGGCAACTTCTCGCTTGATGGCCTGCTGGGCTACGACATATATGGTTTGACCGTGGGAATCGTCGGTACCGGTAAAATCGGCGAAGCCACCAGCCGCATCTTTCACGGTTTTGGCTGCCGATTGCTTGGCTACGACATCGCGCCCAACGCAACCTGCAAGGAAATGGGCATGCGCTACATCGAACTGGACGAGCTCTTTCAAGAATCGGACATTATCAGCCTTCACTGCCCACTTACCCCAGACACTCACCACTTGATCAATGCTGCCAGTATTTCCAGGATGAAACGAGGCGTAACGATATTAAACACCAGCCGCGGTGCGCTTATTGACGCCCAGGCGGTCTTGGTGGGTCTCAAATCAGGCCAGATCGGCCACCTTGGCCTGGATGTGTATGAAGAGGAGGCCGATCTATTCTTTGAGGACCTTTCTGACCAGATCATCCAGGATGATGTCTTCGCCCGCCTTCTAACGTTACCTAACGTAGTCATTACCGGCCATCAGGGATTCTTCACCGAGAAGGCGCTGGCCAACATCGCCGAAACGACCCTGCGCAATATCCATGACATAGAGATTACTGGCGCAAGTGAAAACGAGATTACGGCCGCCGCCGCCAAAGGCTCATGAAAGGCTGCTCGACGATAGCACCGCTCTCCGATAGACAGAATTGGCCACAAAAATCCAACTATCCTGGCCTGGGCTCTTTGCAGATCGTGAGAGATTAAGGGCGACGGCTAGGGTTACTGATAGAATGCTATTCTCATTTACCCTTATGCACGGCAAGCGAGGAATACGATGACAGACCTACCCAGAACTGTGAATCAGGTAATCGATCCGCAATATGTGATCGAAGGCGCCGGCGTGCTACTGCGCCGCAGCTTCGGGCCTAACCAGGCCAACCCCTTCGATCCTTTCCTGCTTTTTGACCATTTCGCCTTCAACGATCCCATCGAAGGACCTATCGTCGGCTTTCCCACCCATCCCCACCGGGGCATCGAAACGGTCACCTACATGTTGGAGGGCAATACCCGTCATCGAGACAGCCTGGGCAACGTGGGCGTTATCGGTCCGGGCGACGTGCAATGGATGACCAGCGGCCGTGGCATCATGCACGAGGAGATGCCCAAGCGCGGTCCAAGCGGCATCGTCGACGGCTTCCAGCTCTGGGTCAATCTTCCGGCGGCCGAGAAGATGAGCCTGCCTCGTTACCAGGAAGTCGCGGCCGACACCATCCCAACCGTAAAGAAGGACGGAGCCAAAGTTCGGGTCGTTGCCGGCGAATTTGGCGGCGTGAAAGGGCCGGTGACCGAGATCGCCGCCCGGCCGCTGTACATGGACATTGCCCTGGAACCGGCGGTTGAGATCACGCTGCCCGTGCCCGAAGGCCATTCGGCCGTGGCCTACCTTTTCGAGGGCGCAGGGCTATTCGGCCTGAATGAAGAGGGTAAGGGTGAAAACGTCGAAGCGGTGAGCATGATCGTCTTTGGCGATGGCGATCACGCGCGGATCCAGGCCAGTCCCGGTTCGGCCGCCCGTTTCATGTGGATCGCCGGCGCGCCTTTCGGAGAGCCCATCGTGCCTTATGGCCCCTTCGTGATGAACACCCGCGAGGAAATCTTGCAGGCCCTGGCTGACCTGCGCAACGGTACCTTCGTAACGGATTGAGCCATTGAGCCGGAGCTCCGCCTCTGCTGCATTGTTTGCAGTGAGCTTCGACCATTCTAACTTACCAGTCAATCATTAAGAGGAAGTGCCCTGTGGCCTATTTTGATTGTCCTGACTGCGCGAGCACCTGGTCGCTTCGGATCGTTACTTCTATCACCCTGCCCCCCGACAGCCGCTCGGATGACATATTGTTGCAAATCGTCCTCTGCGGAAACTGTAGTTTTCGTGGGGCGGCGATTTACGAGGAATCGCGCCGAGGCAATCCGGACTCGGAATCGTGGGACCACCGTGGCTACCGGCTAGGCGACCAGGAGCTGGCCAACCTGGAGCGCCTGATAGCCGGCTGCTCGACTAAAGAAGACAAAGGCTGCCAGTGTTCGACCCATCGAGCTCTGAGCCAGAAGAATGAATACGGCCGCTGGCAACCGCCTTTCGCTACCGACTGGAAGAGCTCATTCCCCATGCGCCGGAGTCGCTGATCTGACTGGAGCACCCATCTGGCGTGCAGCAAATCAGCCAGGACAAACGCGTCTAGCGAATTGGCCAGGACAAAGGCGTCTGGCAAATTGGCCAACTTACCATTCTAGAATCGCCCACTTGCCCGATGCGCTCTCGAGTCGACTATGCCATACTATCGGCAAGAATGGATATGTCGCTCCGGACTATACGCAAGTCTGGGACGACGGGCATTAGGAGATCATGGAATGACTGAAGGCGCCGAGGCTTTCGAGCGAGCAGGACATTTGTTGCAGTGTCCGATCTGTGATGGTCAGAAATTCTGGAAGAAGGAGGCCCAGCTGAATACCAAGGTCGCCAGCTTCTTCGATTTCGATTGGCTAAACCCTGCGGGAGATTGTTACATCTGCAAACAGTGCCGTCACATCATCTGGTTCTACGGCGAGAGCGAGAAATTGGGCAACTGAACCACGCTTGTGGTCAACGTCAGCCAGACACCTTGACCAGGCGCCAATCGTCCATGAACCAGCCGTTGTTGAGAATAGCCCAACGGCCGCGAATAGCCACGGTAACGTGCACAACTTTTGCCTGGTGCACGTCGAAGGTGTGGCGGATTGTGTTTTTCTGGCCGATCGTCGGAAGTATCCAGGCGCCATTACGGTCATCAATCGTAATACGTAGCTCACCTGATTTGGGATCAGGCGCCCAAATCTTCTGGCCGCTCGAAGAATAGTCGACCACCAAATCGGGAAACACGTTGATCTCTAGCTGGTATCGACCTGGCTGCAAATAGATCGATTCGATCAGTCGAAAACTTATCGCCCCATAGCCTTTGAACACTTTCAGTGTTTGATCGCCGTCCCAGATGAACAGGTCGTGCTCCTCGGGCGGCAAGAACCGCCTGCTCAACACCCGAACCTCCGGCCGCTTGAAGTTATTCCAGGGTTCAGGCGCCAGAGGATTAGGTCCTTCGTCCCACTCGAAGATCCATTCGTCTGGAATCTGGAGTTCAGGAATGTCATCCGGGTGATACCAACCGTCCTCGAAAGAGGGATTAGGCAGCAAATTTGTCTCGCCCGGAACGCGGGTCGGCGTTGGCGTAGGGGTCGGCGTGGGAGTCGGCGTAGGATCGTCTCGAACAAGGGGCATGTAGTTGACCCTTGTTACATCGAAGGATATGGCTGGTAAGTAATACTCGACAGTCGGCGCATCCTGGCCGGTCGTGGTCGAGTTCCCACCCAGCAATCCAACTACGACAAGTAGAAATACGGCTCCGACCACGAAATATCCGACTGTTCTATCTCGCATCCTTCGCTCCAACTGGTCAATCCGCTAGAGAGTGAACGGCCGGTCCGCTCTCGTACCCAATCCTTGCCCATTATCGCACAAAACTCATTAACTGTTCAGCCGGCCGGTGCGGGCGGCAGTAGAGCCGGGACGTTGTCTCGCGCAGATCTTTGGCCTGACACAATTAAGTGGAATAGGTAGTGGAGTGGCGGTCCGTGCTATTGCTGTGGATCCAGGTTCTTTGGCGCTACATAGAGCGGCATCATTTTGCCGTGGGCGGTTAAGATTGGCGCCTGTCTCTTAATCCTAAGTGTATTCGCTTGCTTCCAAGTGCTCCGCGTCATCTCGGCCGCCAGACTACCCTGTCCAGGGCCGGCGCTATTCGGCTGCAAGGCATCCAGTACGCTCTCAATGACGGCTTCCTCATCGTCGACCTGGATATCTGGGTGAACCAGCAGGCTCAGACGAGTGAACCCTTGCTCGTCTTCTTCCTCTAATAGCTGATAGTCAAGAGCGGAGCCTCCGAAACGAGCCGGCAGCACTTCTTCGAGGATGCGAATCATCTCGCTGCCGATCAACGTTCCGGCTTCACTCGTTAGTTTGGAGAAGCTTCGGACCTGGCGTAAATGGTAGGGATAACCATAGGTTTCCAGGAGACAGCCGCAGGACCGCTGTTCAATAATGCCGTAATCGTCGCTCTCGACATTCAGAAACAGCTTGGGCGCGGTTGGCAGCAGGGTGGTGTAGTTGAATGCGTCCACCATCAACGTCGAACCTGGCATCTGTCGTGGGTACTGGATGAGCGCCAGGCCATCATCAAGCAAGTGTAAGTCGTTTTCATCTACCGGATTGGCGCAGCCAATCCCAACAGTACCATACTCGCTGAAAGGATAGATAGGTATCCAGCGCGCTCCTGTACTGGTAATCTCCCGCACTTTGGTTTCGGTAGGAGGCTCACCGCCGGCCATGACGGCCGCGCCAGTTAAATCGAGGCCTGCCTCGCGGGCGGCAATGCACACTCGTAGCGCTTTGCTAACATGGGTGTAGAGCAAACAGGCGCCGTGAGCCTTTAGCATCTCGTCCATCCACTGGGCTATCTTGAGCGGCTCGTCCAACGTGACCCTTTCGGACCACGGAATCGCCGTGCCTGACAACCGCCCAACGCCGATCATGGAATAGGTGGCCAGACGAAACTTGGCCGACATTGAAGCGCTAGATTCTCGAATCATATCGGGCGAAAACCACTTCGTTGGCACCTCCCCAAATCGGGCCGGCCGCAGGATATTCATGATGCCGGCCACATCGGGCAGGATGTCTAGCCACACGGCCGACGGCACCCCAAGTAGGTCATTGGCCTCGCGACCGAGCATGATGACGGGCGCCTGGGCAGCCAGATGATCGAGATCGATCAAAACCCGCGTCGCCGGACCGGTGGTTCCTCCGGTTTCGCCGCGATAATAGTTATGCACGTATGGGTTGTCGAAATCGCCGACTTCCACTGGCAGGACTGTTCCATCCCTGACAATGGGCTTTCGTCCCTTGTATTCTTCAAATGAAACATACACGTCGGCTTCGCGCAAAGCCATCAGCGTCTTGTTCAAACCCTTGTCCTGAACCATGTTTCGGATGTCGCCCAGCTCACAGCCAGCCAGCTTCAACATGGGCAGGTAGGGGCTACGCGCAAAACCATAAATGCCTTGTTCCACCCACGACAGAAAGTTAGCTTCTCTTTGTTCCTGGCGTCGCTGGACGATTTCTCTGGCGTCATTCAAGGAGATCGTCTCTCGAAGGAACGAATGCAGTCCCCATAGAAACTGGCCCCAGATCTTCAATTCGCCGAAGTACGACATCGTCTTCTCCGATTATTGCAGCCGTCAGTTTAGGGCGTCCACCAGCGACACATAGCTCGCGGCAATGTCATTCCAGCGATACGCCTGGTTGAACCTGTCAGAGTCATTTACTAATTGGGCGAGGCGTCGCGGATCGTCGTAAAGGGTCGTGATGCTATCGGCCAGGCTGCTTGCATCGCCCGGTTCAAAAAACTGCACCATCGAATCGTCAAAATAGGCCGCGATCGTTGAGGTCCGGGCGGCGATGACCGGCGTACCCAGGGCGATGTACTCCATCATCTTGGTCGGCAGCAGCGTATCTGTGAACACATCATCGCGATTGGCCACGATGCCCACGTCTGCCTGGCGGATTAATTCTGGCAGTTGTTCGATATTGTGTGTTCGCGGGCTGAAGTATACGTGTTTCTCCAGCTCCAGTTGCTTTACGAGCTTGACCAGTGCTTCCCGGGCGTCTCCGTTGCCCAACAAGGTCAGATGAACATCGGGAATCTGGCGTCGTACTTGATCCAGGGCCCGGATCATCAAGTCGAGCCCATAACGATAGGTGAACGTACCGTGATAGACCAGCTTGAAGCCGTTCATCTCTCGCGTAACTTCTGCCTCATTTGACTGTCGATAGAAAAGCCGCGAATCGGCTACGTTCATGACGACATTTACTTTGTTGGCCTGTATCCCGCGCCGAATGAGGGTTTTCCTCCAAACCTCGGTCACGGTTATCACCTGATCGGCGAAGCGGCAGGACACCCGCTCTTGCCACTTGACCAGGCGTACTGGCAAGCTATCCATACCGGTACCAACCTTGTCGGCATAGAACTCGGGCATCAGATCGTGCAAGTCTATGATCAGCTTCGCTCCGAGCAGTTTTGGTATCAAAGCCACGTAGATCAAGAAATCTGGCGGATTATGCACCTGGATCGTTCCATAACGCCTATTGCGATGTAGGAGTAGAAGCCGGCCGAGAGCCAGAAAAAAGAAGGTCGTATACTCTAGCAACTGGAACACCAGGCCATGCCCACGATGGCGTTTCATCGGAACCCGGTGCACCTTGACGCCGTCCACTTCGCCAACTGATTGCTCGCCTTCGTATCTTAGGCAGACAACGTCGACTTCGTAACCGTGCTTCACCAGCGCCAGCGCTTCGCGCTGGACGCGCATCTCGCCTAGCGGATAGTAAGCATGAACCACCATGCAGTGGCGTCTGGGTTTGCT
>CP070688.1:2329920-2333411 GCA_020353135.1 Chloroflexota bacterium | reverse complement strand
CAAAAGGTTGTTGACGTAGGCGGCCAGCCATTGGGTGCTGGTAGGCACGTCGCTGGCTTCGACCGACATCGCCGGACGGTAGATGCCCGCCTCCAAGTCCAAGGGCAGCTGAATCGTAAGAGTAAAATCACTTGTGAGGGTATGGCCGCCGGCATAGTGGAAATCCTCTACAGCATAGCCATGGTTCAACCCAATGGCCGAAAAGCCGCCGCGCTGGATGGGCAGCCCGCTGGGGGTCAGCACGGTGGACATGAAGTAGTTGGTGGCCGCCTGCGGAGTGCCGTCGGCGTTGAACAAGCGCTGCAGGTCGAAGCCGCCGTACACGCGGACGTCGTTAACGTTGCTGGTGGCGGTAATGGCCTGGCTATGAAGGTTGAAGACGCCCTCGATTTTGACCAGATCGCCGGGTTGGAAGCGAGCCGGATCGGACGGCTCTGGCGATCCAGGACCGTCATACAAATAGAGGCGCAGTCCGCCATCTTCTCCGCCCAGCACCAGATCGGGAAATGTATCGCCGTCGATATCGGCCGCCGTGGGCTTGGCGTGGCGGCCAACGTCGATACCGTGGTAGGACTCGCCCACAAGATCCCACTCGGCGGCCGATGGCGTGCCAATATTCTTCAAATAGGTCAAGGTGCCGTCGCCTAGGCCAATCAGCATGTCCAGGACGCCGTCTTGGTCCAGGTCAAAGAAAGATGGGGCGGCGAATTCGCCGAAGTCAATGTCAACCATGGGTTGGGGCGGAGCCCAGTCTGGTTTGGTCGCATCGCCTACATTCTCGACGAAGGTGATGGTGCCTTCCTCATTGCCGACGAAGAGATCCAGCGTGCCGTCGGCGTCTATGTCGGCGAAAGCCGGTGCGCTCCAGCCGCCGACGTCCAGGCCGGCATAGGAGGTAATGACATCGGTCCACATGGGCGCGGCCGGGGTGCCCTTGTTCTCATAGTAAAATAAAGTGCCGCCGGCTCCGCTGCCTTCGGGCCAGCCGCCGTGACCGGCGATCAGGTCGACCAGACCGTCATTATTGAGGTCGGCCAGGGCCGGGAAGGCGTGAGGGTGATTCGGGCCGTCGATTAGTGCGGCTTCACCCCGCTCAAGCCAATTAGGTTCGCCGACCGTGCCGCCATTATCGTAGCGGATGACGGAGCCATGGACCTGGCCGACGAGTAGATCCGGCAAGCCGTCATTGCCGGCAAAATGGGCCAGGGCCGGAGCGCTATCTCCATATAGGTCGAGAGGCCAGGGGTAGATTTGTTCGGTCCAGGCGGGCGGTCCATCGTTGCGGAAGAACAGGGGGACGCCCCAATGCTCGCCGGTGATCAGGTCCAGGTCGTCGTCGTTGTCCCAATCGCCCACGCCGGGGCTGAGCGCCGAGCTTGTCTGCAGACCAAGATAGCCGTCGCTCATCCGCTGCCAGTTGTGAGAGCCGTCGTTGCGGTACCAGACCAGATCACTGCTGCGGCCGATGAGCAGGTCCAGATCGTCGTCGTCATCCAGGTTGATGAAGGCCGGCTGCAGGCTGGTCTCTATTTCCGAAATCGTGCTGTAGGTGCTGGTGATGAACTGCCAGTCGGGCTCGCTGGTCGTTCCCTCATTGGCGAAATGGTAGAGGGTGCCGCCTTGGTGGCCGACGAGCAGGTCTAGATCCTGGTCACCGTCCAGGTCAGCCAGAGCCGGCGCTGCGGGCGAAGCGGCGTTTAGAGTCTCGTCAGGCGACTCGCGCCAGTCGGGGTTACTTGCCGTACCTTGGTTGATATAGATGTCGACTCGACCGTCGCCCCGGCCGACGAAGAGATCCAGGGCGCCGTCGTCGGTCACGTCGGCCAGGGCCGGATAGGCCCATTCGCCGGTATCGACCCCGGCGTAGTCACCGGACTCGTATTGCCATTCCGGGGTGTCCGTCTTGCTCAAATTGCGGAACAAAGCCAGGGACCCAGAGCGCTCGCCCATGAGCATATCCAGGTCACCGTCGCCATCCAGGTCGCCCAAGGTCGGATGGGTCCAGTTGAGCCCGCCCAGGTAGAGACCATGAATGCCTTGGTTTTCGTAGGTGCCGCTCATCACCTGAGTCCACTCTCCGTCAAAGACGACGTGCTTCAGAGTCCCGGTCAGCGCCCAGGCCGCGCCGACGTAATTTGGTGTCTCACGCTTGTCGTCGGCCAACCCTTCCACCAGGCCGGCCGTGGCGAAAGAGAGTGTTTCCTCGTCGCCGTTGTCGTAGTCGAAAGGAGCATGGATGGTGGTTCCGGGGAACGGGTTCAAACCCTCGTTGACGCCAACTTCCAGGTCCATCCAGCGGTGACTGGCCGGACCATGTTTGACTTGTATGGCCGATCCAGGCGGAGCGTAGATGCGGGCGGTGAAGCTGCCATCGGCTTCGCTGATGGCGCTGCTCTGGTGGGTGGTGCTGAGGTTCACCAAGAGGACCTGGGCCAGGGGCAGGGCGGCGTTGGGAGAGCCGGTGACCGGGGCCTCGCCCAGATCGTCGGGCGCGCCGATCGTGATCTTGGTGGCGTCGGGCGGGTCATAAGGGATGGGATGAACATAGCTCGTATTCAAGGACATGGTGGCCGCCGGTTGATCGGCCGTTCGCAGATCAAAGGGTAACGTCGTCTGGTAGGTGCCGGCCTGCCTATCGCCCACGGTCACATAGTAGATATCCGGTGGCAGGACGGCCTCGTGGCGTTTTGAAACGTCGTCCTCTTCCAAGAAGAACCAATAGTCCTCAGGCGGGTAGTCGATCAAGCCCATGATCTCCAGGGATAGCCCTCCTGTGACCGGCTGGCCACCGGCGCCAGTGAAGGCCAGTGAAAGCAAGTGACCGTCGACCACCGTGAAGTCCTGGCTCACGTCGCCGCTTATGCCGTCCAGACGATAGTTTATCTGGGCCAATCTATCTTCTAGCAACGGTCGCACGTGAAAGAGTAGTAATTCGTTCGCTTGGATGGTCAGGCTGTAGTGACCACTGCTATCGGTGGTGTCCTCTTGGACTTCGACGAATGAATTCACTGTTACGCGGACGTCCTCGACCGGGCCAGAGGGACCGGTGACAGTGCCCGAGACGGTGATTGAAGCAGAGACCGCTCTGCTGGACGCGCCAGCGCTAGCGGCGACGCCAGTGGAATCAGGATTGGCCGGTGTGGATCCCATGCTGGCGGCGACGGCCACAGCTAGAACGACCAGGAGGGCGGCGATGGAAACGATGAGGATGATCATTCTTCTTGGCATGAAACTACTCCTCACTCAAGCACATAGGGTAGGGCAAATAGATATTGAACTAGATCATTCAGGTCTTGTTCCGACAGGCGGCCGGTCAGATTGTGCTCGTCATTCGGAGTTGGCCGGCTGAGGGCTTCGACTAGGGTGGCAGCGCTGCCGTCATGAAAGTAGGGGGCCGAGTCGTACAAACCGCGCAGGGTGGGCGTATCATAGGCTGGGCCGATGCGCTCGTCGGCGGTGGTCGTGCCGACGTCGTGAGGCAATAGGTCGCT
>CP070688.1:2327266-2329820 GCA_020353135.1 Chloroflexota bacterium | reverse complement strand
GGCACCTTCGTCATTTCCGGCAGCCGCGCTTGAACGGCCGGATCGTCGAAGTCCAGCGTCGGATCAAAATCATGCAGTCGTTCATAGACCAGCGAATGCAGGCTCTTCAGCCGCAACGGATAGAGCCATGGCATCACATGCCGCACGATTCCCATGAGCCGCAGGCGCCTGTCCGGCACCTGGTAAGCCGGGGCCAGCATGATCATGCCCAGGATATCGTCGTTCTGGCTTGCCAGATGCGCCCCCAAAACAGTGCCCATCGAATGGCCCATGATGAAAACCTGTTCGCACTTCTCTCGTGCCGCCTGCAGCCCTTCTTCCGCTTCCACCAGCCAATCCCGGCCGCCGACCTTGTATAGCTTATTTGGCAATTCGCCATGACCTGGTAGCAGAGGGCAATGCACCGTGATCCCCCGCTCCGCCAAATACCCTGCCATCGGCCGCGAGCTGATCGGGCTGCCCAGAAAGCCATGCAGCATCAAGCAACCCACCGGCCCGGCCTCCAGCGTATAAGCCCGCCTATCTTCGGGCACCTCATAACTCGGCTCAAACGCCATTCACTTTCCTGAAGTTATCCATACTTCGCACTCTGGACAAAACGACCGCCAGTATACTTACGGATGTTCCGCCGCGCCAGAAGCCAGATACTCAAAGCTCGCAGCCAGAAGCTCAAAGCTCACAGCGAATAGCTAAAAGCCAACACCCAAACCTGCTATAATACCGGGCCATGCCCATACGAGTTCTACCCGACCAATTAGCCTCCCAAATCGCCGCTGGCGAGGTGGTCGAACGGCCGGCCTCGGTCGTCAAGGAGTTAATCGAAAACGCCCTCGACGCCGGCGCCAGCACCGTCAACGTCGAAATACGCGGCGGCGGCCGGCAACTGATTCAAGTCGCCGACGACGGCCGTGGCATCCCGCCCGACGAACTAGAAACAGCCTTTCTGCGCCATGCTACCTCAAAGCTCGAATCGGCTGGCGATCTCCAGGCTGTCACCACCTTAGGCTTCAGGGGTGAGGCGCTGGCCGCCATCGCCGCCGTCAGTCAGGTGACCGCCGTCAGCCGCGCCCAGGGCCAGACGGCCGGCGTCCGGCTAACCCTCGAGGGTGGGCAAAAAGCAGGCCGCGAAACGGTCGGCGCGCCCCAGGGCACCGTCATCGCCGTGGCCAACCTCTTCTACAATACGCCCGCCCGCCTCAAATTTCTCAAATCCGTCTCCGCCGAAAAACGGCACATCGACGACCACGTCACCCGCTACGCCATGGCCTATCCTGGCGTGCGCTTTCGCCTCAGCCACGATAACCGCATTACCTTTCAAAGCAGCGGCAGCGGCCAATTGACCGATGTCCTGACCGCCGTCTATGGCCCGGACACGGCCAGACAGCTGCTACCCCTCGGCACAGACGAAGCCACCGCCGGCCAACCACCAACAGCCAGCAACCAGCAACCAACCACCAGCCCCATTCGTGTCTCCGGCTACGTCGGCCCACCCACTCTGCACCGGTCCAACCGTAACCAGATCATCCTTTACGTGAACGGCCGCTGGATCCGGGATAATAGCCTCTCTTACGCCGTCGTCCAGGCCTACCACACTCTCTTGCCCACCGGCCGCTTCCCGATGGCTGTCATCTTCCTCGATGTCCCGGCCGAGAGCGTTGACGTCAACGTGCATCCGGCCAAGACCGAGGTCCGTTTCCGGCGGGCGAATTCGGCTTTTGGCGCCGTCCAGCGCGCCGTTCGCCGCACCATCATCGCCGACAGCCCGGTGCCCCATGCGACACATTTTGCCTCCTTGACCGGCTCTGGCTGGTCAGGCGCATCCGAAAGAGGCGCCTTCAGCCGGCGCGACGAAACGGCCGCTCAAGAGGGATTGAACCTGAAATGGGCGCCGCCGATCGTCGATGGCCAGGCCGCTATCTCGCAAGAGCCGACCACGACAACGCTAGGCGGCCAGGGACTGCCGATCATGCGCGTTATCGGCCAGGTCGGCGCGGCCTACATCATCACTGAGGGCCCCGAAGGCCTATACCTCATCGACCAGCACGCGGCTCATGAGCGCATCCTTTTTGAGCAGTTCATGGATCGCTGGGGTCAAAGCAACGGCGGCGAACCGATGGCCGCCCAAGGGCTGGTGACGGCCGAGGCCGTTCACGTTTCGCCCGCTCAAGCCACCTTGCTGAACGAGCATCTCGATTTACTGGCTCGCATTGGCTTCCAGGTTGAACCCTTTGGCCCCGGCGCCTTTTTGGTCCGTACCGTCCCGGCCCTGTTGGCCAAGCTGGATCCGGCCCAGGCGCTCATGGACGTCGTCGACGAGCTGGAAAACGAAAAGCGGCCGCTCCAGGACGCCGTCGAAGCCCAAATAATCCTGCGCGTCTGCAAATCCGCCGCCATCAAAGCCGGCCAGACCCTCTCTATGCAAGAGATGGAAGCCATGGTCAGCCAGCTGGAGCGCTGCGCCAGCCCACATACTTGCCCCCACGGCCGGCCGACGCTCATCCACCTTTCGGCTAGCCAACTGGCCAAAGAGTTCGGCCGGACCTGAAGCTAGGCT
>CP070688.1:2323169-2327166 GCA_020353135.1 Chloroflexota bacterium | reverse complement strand
GGCACCGGTATTTTCTGGCAGTTGCAGCCCCGTACCGGCCGCTACGCCCGTTGGAGTGACGGCGCACGCCATGAGGATGCCAGCACCGGCGAGCTGTTGAGCTTCAAGAATATTGTCGTCATATACGCCGAGCACATTAATACGGAGATCATCGAGGATACGGGCGGCTCACCGTCGATCCAGATCCGGATATGGGGCGAAGGGCCGGTGGTTATCTTCCGCGACGGCCAGCGTTACGATGGCCTCTGGCGCTGCGAGCACCCCGAGGAGATGCTGACCTTCTACGACCAGGAAGGCCAGATCCTGCCCCTGGCGCCGGGCAATACCTGGTTCGAGCTGGTGCCCTTGGATTTCAACAAGCTGGTCTCGCGGCCGTAGCGGGGTCAAACACCGCTCGCGCCGGATTGCACCCAGAGCCCGCATAGAGAAAACGATCCCAACAACAGAGCAGGGCTTGTCGGCTACCACGAGCCCATTAATGAGGGCAGCGCGCCGCGATGAGCGAGAATCGCCAAGCACTGCAGAATTGACAATTGAAAGCTGACGGCTAATTTCTTGAGGAGGAACGAGCAAATGAGAACACAGACGATCAGCTCGCCCGAGGATCAGAGCGTGACCTTTGTCGAGCTATTCTTTGACCTGGTGTTTGTCTTTTCGGTCACCCAGATCGTCGGCCTGCTTCACGATGGGCTCGATTGGCAGGTTGTAGGTCAGGCGATCCTCGTCTTCTGGCTGGTGTGGTGGGCCTGGTCCCAGTTCACCTGGGCCTTGAATGCGGCCGATACGACGCATCCGTGGGTCCAATTCGGGACGCTGCTGGCAACGGCCGTCGCCTTCTTCATGGCCGTCGCTCTGCCGGGCGCCTTCGGTGAGCGGGCGTTGTGGTTCGCCATCACCTATGTTCTCGTCCGGGCGATCGGGCTTACGATATATGCCTGGGTAGCTTCTGAGGACCCGCAACAAAAAGCGGCCGTCCGAACCTGGATCATCGTATCGCTTGGCGGATTGGTAGCCGTCTTGCTGGGTGGTTTTCTGGGCGGTGCGATGCAGTATTGGTTGTGGGCGGCGGCGATCCTGCTAGATCTTATCGCCGGAGCAATTGGTGGGCGGCTTGAGGGCTGGAATCTGCATCCAGAGCACTTTGCCGAACGGCACGGCCTGTTCGTCATCATCGCCCTAGGCGAGACGCTGATCGTGGCTGCCGCCCGAGTATCGGGCGCGTCGTGGACAAGCAGTCTACTAATGGCCGGGGTTCTGGCGGTGGCCATTACCTGTGGCCTTTGGTGGAGCTACTTCCCGCGTACCAAGCCGGCCCTTGACCGGGCATTCGAGGCCTCTTCCGGCGCCGAGCAGACGAAGATAGGCAGAGATGTCTTCAGCCTGTTGCATTTCCCCATGTTGTGCGGCGTGATCGCTTACGCCTTCGCCGTCGAGGAAATCGTGGCCCACCCAGGCGAGGCGTTGGACTTGGCCGGACGGATCGCCCTGGCGGCCGGGCTGGTTCTGTTCGTGGGCGGGATGGCCGTCGCCATCTGGCGGGCGACGCGACAGCTGCTCTTGCCGCGCATAATCCTAACCCTGGGTACGGCCGTCGCCGTGATCGTCGCCTCTGGCGTCAGCGGCCAGGTCAGCCTGGCGCTGGCCTTCGTCGGTATCCTGGCCATCGTGGCCGTCGAGCAACGAGTGGATAGCCTAGCAGTCACGCGCGAGCCAAATTCTTGACCCGTCAAATTCTTGACCCGTCAAATTCTTGACGAGCGACCTGAATACGCTAGGATAGCTACCAGAAGACTGGTCCAGAAGACTGGTCCAGACATCTGCCAATCGATAGCAAATGAGGCCAGGACGCCTACCGCAAGTACACGATCAGTGCGCGGGGAGGCGTCTCTTTCTTTGAGGATGCGTCAGCGCATGGCCCTCAAGACAATCGAAGAATCCAGGACGGCAGAGATAACGGAAACCCCACCGGCAACGCCGGCCGCCTACCAGTGTTATCACATCGAGACGGGGTCCGCGCCGGACATCGTGCCCTGGTCGACTCGTTCATGGCCGGCGATGCTGTTATGCCTATGCGGTCAGCGAAAAGATTCCCGTTATTCCACGGGCGGCTAAGTTTTACCATTTCTCGTAGGATTCGCTGTGCCTGCGATATTCGATCATTTCCTCGCCCAGCAGCTTGTGCTCCAGGATGATATCGCTCACTTCCTCCAAGGTAGAAACCCAGTGGTAGGCTTCTTCCAGCGTCTGGCCGATGGCGAAGCAGCCGTGCCCGCGCTGCATGATGACCTTGTAGGCGCGTAGCGCCTCCGAGACTTTCTCGGCCATCTCTTTGGACCCAGAGGCGAGCTCTACCGTCACCACCGGGATCTTACGCAACAGGTAAGAGCCCTCGTTGTCAATGGGAATGATCTCATCCCGACTCAGGCTGAGGGCGATGGCAGTGCGCGGATGGGCGTGAATGATGGCCAGGGCCGACGTCTTTTCGTAGATGGCGCGATGAACGATCAGCTCGGTGCTGGCGCGCACAATGCCGCTATCCTTACCCTGGAAGCTGGTCTCCACGAAGTCCGAGGGCTTTAGCCGGCCAAACTGCGCCCCGCGTCGTTTTATGATGATCTTGTCCCCTACGCGCACGCTCATATTGCCGCCATGGGAACTGGTTAATTCGGTCACGAAAATATCGCGGCCGATGTCGCGGAATTCTTCGTACAGTCGTTGATCAATCATGTTGGACCTCGATAGCAAATTGCAAGGATAGTTCCTCCAGTTTCTCTGGCTTTGGCACGCCCTTTTCATCCCAGCCGCGAAAGGCGTAATACTCCTCCAACATGGGGGCCAGCTTGACGGTGAAACCTTCGCTGGGTCCCTCGGCGACGGGTTCGTTGAGCAGCCGATCGGGCAAGGTATCATCCTCTTTCGTGAAGCCTTCGCGCAGATTATAAAGGCGCTCCAGGGTCCAGACGCGCTCGCCGACCATCATCAGGTCGTCGGCGGTGAAAGGTTGGCCGGTGACGGCTGTTAAGGTCCTGGCAAAAAACTCCTCGGCCACAGCCAGGTTGGCGAACTTGCAGTAAACCAGGCTGTCAATTACCGCGGCCGAGTCCTGATGGACGGATACAATGCCGGCCTTGCCCTGGGTGGCAAAACGGTCAATCAAGCGCGGTAAGGCCAGCACTTCGGGGCCCAGCATATTGCCGGTCTCGTGGCAGGCGCCCCGGTTGCCGGTGGCGTAGACGAGACCCTGGCCCTGCATTCCACGCGGATCATATGCCGGCAGCTCCAGCATCTTCACGCTCATGGACAGTTCCGGGGCGCCGCGCCCCGCCGCCATGCGGTAGCTGCCTTCGGCCAGCTCATCGCCAAAGCCATCCCGGTAACCCATATCGCGAATCAGGCCAAGTAACTTATCTGCCTGACCAAAGCCTAATTCCTCCTCGATCAGCCCTCTTTGCGCCAGTTCCATGGCACAGCCAATCGTATTACCCGCTGAAATTGTATCCAGGCCCAGATCGTTGCACAGGTAGTTGGCTTCGGCGATCGTATCCAGATCGTCGACGCCGCATTGCGCCCCAAAGGCCCACGTGGATTCAAACTCGGGGCCTTCACCCTCTTTGCCGCTCTTAGTCTTGGTGATGCGCGTACAGGTGATAGGGCAGGCCCAGCAAGCCTGGTTTTTCACCAAGATGGTGTCGGTGATCGCCTCGCCACTGATTTTGTCGGCGTGCTCGAATTGGGATTGCTGGAAGTTGCGCGTTGGCAGGGCGCCGATTTCGTTGATGACGTTCAAGACGACGGCCGTGCCGAATTCTGGCAGTGCCTGCGAAGTGAGCGGGCTCGCTTTGAGCAGTTTTCCTGTTTCATAGAGCATGAATTTGAACTTGTCCTGGTCGGCGGCGCGATTCTTGTCTTTCCCTTCGACCACGATCGCCTTCAAGTTCTTGCTGCCCATCACGGCGCCAGGGCCGCCGCGGGCCAGAGCCCGCTCTTTGTCATTCAT
>CP070688.1:2319708-2323069 GCA_020353135.1 Chloroflexota bacterium | reverse complement strand
GGCACGCCGTCAGAAGGCACGCCGGCCAGCCGGCCGAAGAAGATGCTGAAGACGACCATCGTCAAAAGGGGCTGGAGGACGGCCCAGGCAACGCCCAAAATCGTCTGCCGGTAGCGGACTTTGATGTCGCGCCAAACGAAAAAATAGGTCAGTTCGCGGTAGCTCCATAACTCGCCCAGGCGAAGCGATACCCAGCCCGTGGAGGGCTCAATCAAAGTCTCCGCTATCTCTTCCACGATGGAAGGATCGTCAGGGACGACCGGAACTGATGATGACTGTGCTGTTTCGTCCATGGAAAATGATTCAGTTGCGTTGGTCAAAAAGAAGGGACAATTGCATATGGCTGTCAGGGTCCAGGCGGATCTGCTTCGTCTAAAACAACGTTGACGGGATCATCCGCCAATCCTTGGCAAGCGAGGGAGGAATCAGCCAAATACATAACGGTATGCGCCGCGCGCCGCCGAGCGGCGCAGGATGGACATGATCAGCAAGGGACCCCCCAGGCCCACAATGATAAGCACGCCCAGGTACAGCAACAGGTTGCCCAGCATCCCTGGAAAATAACGGTACATGACCACGGCGAAGACGTACATGGCGGGGATGTTCGCCAGATAGACGCCAAGGGACTTGGTGCCCAAGTCGGAAAGCTCCCTCGCCAACGGGAATGGGACGTCGCTGAAGGCGAGGAAGCACAGGATAAAGGCCAGGGCATAGAGCGTGGCCGTAATTCCCACGTAGCTTGGGCCAAGCCATGCTTTGCCGGAAAGTCGTGTGGCTCCCACGTACTCAAAGATGGTCAACGATGCGAGGAGTAGCACACCGACCAGCAAGACCCATCTGGCTCGCGATAACGCCTGTGCGAACCGCTGACGTTGCAGGCCGATCACAATGCCCAGAACAAACCAAAAGAAGAGATTGGGAAAGAGCCACTGCGGCATCACGATCTTCCGATCCAGGCCAATCAACTCCGGCCCGATCAAATTCATCATGCGCAACAAAGTCATGCCCAGCTGGATGACAGCTGCGGCTACGAGCACCAGCTTCCAATGGCGCCTTGCCAGCGGAACGATCAAGGGCGAAATCAAATAATACTGGATCACCAACGGGATGTAGTAATACGGCGTAAGCAGTGTGCCAATGGAATTTGGCCGCGCTATGAGAACGATGAATATCAGCGACCAGATGATGAAGGGGGCCACGAATCGCCTGGCCCTCGGCCAGACGGCTTTCCAGCTCAGCTTGGACCCATCGCCCCCAGCCATGAAGGCGACGAAGTAGCCCGAAACAAACATAAAAGCCGGTAGGGCAAACTGGTCGAGTTGGCGCACCATGATCAAGGCATAAAAAGGCAGGCTGCCTATCAGGTCATAGTTAGGAACGGTCACCTCGCGATACCGATGCGTCCAGTCAAACATGGCCTGGAATCCGAAGGCGGCCGCGTGGTGCAAGACTACACACAGTACAGCCAAGCCATTAAGTAATAACAATCTTCTGATCATTGGAGCCGACTGAGGCAGAAAGCGAAGAAAATTGGACGAAAATCAGTGGCGCGACCAGCTGAAATCAGGCTGGGCCAGTGTGGTTTACGTTTAGGCTCCGGCCGCTATTGGCGCTTTCGCTCGACGAGGCGCACCATATCGTTTATGGTCTCGAAGTTCTCCGGGATCACCTCGCCGTCGTCGATGGTTATGCCATATTGATCTTCGATGAAGCCGATCAGCCGTAGCAGTGCCAGAGAATCGATAATGCCGCTGTTGAGCAGGGATTGATCGGGATCTATCTTTGTCTGCTTATCACCAATCATTATTTCGTCAACTATGAACCGTTCAATTGTTGCTTCAGCACTCACTTACATTTCCTTTTCTGAGATTATATTTCGGCCGAGGTTCAGTCCATCGGTATGTCAGTCAATTGTTGTCTAAAGACGTGATCTTCAGTTTGCTCAACCGTATCGACAAAGTCTCTCATAGCATCAAGCACGGGCACTTCCGTACGATCGAAGACCTCGCCCTGCAGCAGTTGCAGGATCTGCAGTCGATACTTCTTGGATTGGATGAAACGGGTGAACAGAGGCAGTAACTTGTAATAAAGTCGAATGAATTCATACCAGACCTCCACACCACTGCGCAGTCTTTCTTCATACGGTCTGAAGGCATCTTCGCTGAAATCGGCGTGCTCACAGGCATATTCGATTCTCTCTGCGGCAAACTTCGCGCTGTATAAGGCGACGCTGACGCCAGAGGAGAAAATCGGATCGACAAAGCGGGCTGCATCGCCGACTAGAAGGTAACCATCACCTACGAATTTCGTCATGCTGTAGCTGTAGTCACCTTCCGCCTTAAAGTCATTGATCCGTCTGGCGTTGCGCATGGCGTGGGCCAGGTTGAAGTTGGTTCGAATGTGGGTGTCAAAGTAGCTTTCCCAATCCAGCTTGGAACGTTTAAAAACCTGCTTCTCGGCGACGACACCCACCGATACAACCTCCTCCGTGATCGGTATCTGCCACACCCAACCCCGCTCCACAGGCAAGAAGTAAATGTGTATGTGGTCAGCCGTCTTATCGTGTCCTCTATCAACACCATCAAACCAGGCATGAACCGCGTACTGGTCAAACAAGGGATCTATCTTCTTCAGCCGTAGTTGCCGCCCAATGAGGGTGTGACGACCGCTGGCATCTACGACGACCTTCGACGATAATGCGACCTCCTGATCGCCAACGCGTACCTTGACGCCGGTCGCTCGTCCGTCGTCGAACAAGACCTCCTTAACATGAACTCCCTGATATACCTTGGAGCCAAGCGTTTGGGCATGCTTCAACAAGAGTAAGTCAAATCTGCTGCGATCAACGTGATAAGTATAGTCTTGACGAATCCCTTCCTGGGGGAACTCCGCAAACTCGATCGAGAACTTCCCGCGATTTTCCGGCGCATGCCAGGAGGCTCCGTACTTACGCACAAAGCCTTCCCTTTCCATGGTTTCTAAGAAACCGATGTCTTCAAACACCCGAGTAGTGGCGGTAACCATGGACTCGCCGACATGCGGCCGTGGATGGACCGCGCTTTCGATAATGATGTTGTCAATGCCTGCCATCGAGAGGTAGCAGCCCAAGGCCGATCCGGCCGGGCCGCCGCCAACAATGATTACGTCGCCCATAACTCGATGAACTCCTGATCCAGTTGTATTTTCTGCAAATTAAGCCAGCAGTTGCGCAATCATGTCTTTCGGAACGGTGAAGTCGTCGAACCATCTTCCCCCGAAGGGTCGTGGAACTGGGACTATTTGATCGCTCGAATTGGCTAACATCTTCCGGTTGTATTTCCGTATGACGTCCCGAAGATCGGCTGGCAAGCGCCCGTCGAGC
>CP070688.1:2313763-2319608 GCA_020353135.1 Chloroflexota bacterium | reverse complement strand
GTGGTGCCCCAGGAGAGCTGCGTGCCAATTCGGAGCGATGTTTCTCTGGAAGTGGCGGCGTTGGTCGGCTGTGCGGTGGCGACCGGCGTTGGGGCGGTGCTTTACACGGCCGATGTTGAGGCCGGTAGCAGTGTGGTAGTCTTTGGCTGCGGCGGCGTTGGCCTAAACGTGATCCAGGGTGCTGTATTGGCCGGAGCCCAAATCATTGTTGGCATTGATACGCTGGAGTCCAAGCTTGAGCTAGCGACAGTTTTTGGTGCGACAGATGTTCTTCGCGCTGATGATGACCTACGGTCGAGAATTTTCGAGTTGACCCAAGGTCGTGGTGCCGATTATGCTTTTGAGGCGGTAGGGTTGCCGGCGCTGCAACAAGAAGGCCTGAGAGTCATCCGGCCCGGCGGTACGCTTATCTTGGTTGGCCTGTCGTCAGTGAAGGAGTCTACGAACCTTTCAGGTGCATTCATAGCCAGGCAAGAGAAGACAGTGCGTGGTAGCTATTATGGCAGTATCAACGCTAGGCGCGATTTTCCGCTCTTGATCGATATGTACTTGGCTGGTAAGCTCAATCTGGATGGCTTGGTGACTCGACGCTTTGCTTTGGATGAGATAAATGAGGCGTATCGTGCTATGCTTGACGGCGAGGTGGCCAGGGGTCTTATCGTCTTCTAATCGAAACGTGCCTTGACGGATTGGGCGACCTCGTAGGGGATTCCGGGCACGGAGGCAACTTCCTCCACTGTGGCTTTGCGGATCCCGTCTAGCGATCCGAATCTCTCTAGCAATAACTTGCGCCTGTTCGGGCCTATACCCGGTACATCGTCCAAAAGAGAAGCAACGCCGACTTTTGCCCTGCGCTTTCGGTGGCCTTCGTTCGCGAAACGGTGAGCTTCGTCGCGCGCCCGCTGTACCAAATAGAGTCCTTCTGATCGCTCCGGCAAACGCACGGATCGGGCCTGGCCGGGACTGAACAGTTCTTCCTCTTGTTTGGCTAGCGCAGCCAACGGCACTTCATCTTCCAGGTCAAAGCCCCGCAGTGCCTCCATGGCGCTGCTTAGTTGTCCTTTCCCGCCGTCGACGAGCAGCAAATCCGGCAATATGGCCCAGGCAGTGTCTTTGCGCAAGCGGCCGATCTGGCTTGGATCATGTAGCTCTCCGGCGACGGTATCGGCGTAGCGCTGCATGCGCCTGCTCAGCACCTCTTTCATAGCCCCATAATCGTCATTGCCCACCGTTTGCACATTGAAGCGACGATAATCACTCTTCCGAGGCGCTCCCTGGACAAACACAACCATCGATCCGACGGTCTGCCGTCCCTGGGTATGGCTGATATCGTAGCATTCGATACGCGCCGGAGGGCGATCAAGCTCCAGCGCCTCCCGCAGTTCCTCCATGGCTCGAACATGTTTCGAGCGGTCAGCCGCCCACTGTTGACGCAATGTGGCTAGCGTATCAGCAGCATTATTGGCCGCCATCTTGACCAATTCCTTCTTCTTGCCCCGCCGGGGCACCTGGATCGTCACCTTGGTACTGCGCTTTTCTTTCAGCCACTGCTCAATCACCCGGGCCTCTTCCACCTGGTGCGGCAACAAGACCTCTCGCGGTATGTGTGCCGCCTCGTCATAGAACTGGGTCAGAAATTCGCTCAGTATCTCCTCATCCGCTTCGCCTTCTGTTCCTTCGAGCAGGAAATATTCCCGGCCGATTAGTTTGCCATGGCGAATGAAGAAAACCTGGACGCATGCGTCGCCCTGTTCGCGGGCGAAGGCGACGACATCCTGATCGGTGTTGGCCGCGCTGATGACTTTCTGCTTGGCTACGACGCGGTCAATGGCCTTCAGCTGATCGCGATAGACGGCCGCCTGCTCGAAATCGAGATCGTCGGCCGCCCCTTGCATCTTGCCCTCTATGTCGCGGATGATCTCGTCTGAACGGCCATTCAAGAAGTCCATGAGATTCTGGATCATTGCCCGGTACTGGGCCTGGCTCACCTTGCCGATGCAGGGAGCGTTACACAAGCGGATATCATAGTATAGACAGGCCCGATCATCCTCGCCGGTGATGTCGCGATCGCAGGTTAGGTATGGGAATATCTTACGCAGCAGATCCAACGTCTGGTGAACGGCCCAGACGGACGTATACGGCCCGAAGTACCGTGAGCTGTCTCGTATCATGCGCCTGGTTACCGTTACTTTGGGAAACGGCGACGCCCAATGGACCTTGATGTAAGGATAGCGCTTATCATCCTTGAGGCGCACGTTGAAATGAGGCTTGTGTTTCTTGATCAGCGTCATTTCCAACAGGAGCGCCTCGAGATCCGAATCAGTGGTGATGATCTCGATGTCAGCGACCTGCTCCCTCAGGCGGCGAGTCTTGAGGGAGTCGACGTTCTTCTGGAAATAGGAGCGGACACGGCTGCGCAAGTTGACCGCCTTGCCAACATAGAGGACCCGGCCTTCTTTGTCCTTGTGCAGATAGACACCCGGCCGGGTGGGTAGATTGGCCAGGATCTCCTTGATGTTTTCCGGAGGCTCGAAACTCATGAACCGATTATAGCGTCCGTAGCTAGGCCCTACCAAGATGTGGGCGTAAACATTTTCCGCCGGATGTTGGCTACGGTGTTACCGTCAGCGGCATTTTCTGCTGATGGAAACGTACTTGTTCTTCAGGGGGTTGGAAGCAGATAGGCGGAATCAGCGAGTTCAACAGCCAGCGCGGGCAAGATCAGGGCGATTCTTAGCCGCTTTCGTCGCCTTCGGCATTTTGTGGCAAATGAACAATGAACGTTGTGCCTTCACCAGGTTGGCTGTGAACCTCGATTTCACCACCGTGCTGACTTATGATCTGTTGGCAGGTGGCCAGACCAAGGCCGGTGCCTTTGCCAGGCGCTTTCGTCGTATAGAACGGCTCGAAGATATGGACCAACTCAGCCTGAGACATGCCCCGACCCGTATCGGCAACGGAGACGATGATACCGTCGCCCCCGATATCCGACCTGGTCGAAACCATCAATTTGCGTTCGCGCGATACGGGCAAAAGAGCATCTCGGGCGTTGATGAGCAGATTGAGCCAGACGCTCTGCAGATGCTCCCAACTGGCATTAATCTGCGGCAAATCGTTGGCTAGCTGGATGGTTACGTCGACGTTGACGCTCGTGAACTGATAAGAAACCAGATCCAGCGCCTGGGCGACAGACTCGTTTACGTCAGCTGGTTCGAACGAGTACTCTGCCTGGCGAGCGAAGTCCAGCAATCCCCTGACCACCTTGGCCGCCCGGTCCCCGGCGCGGGCAATCAAGTCGACGGACTCGTAGTTCTCGTGGTCGCCTGGGGTCGTCATCTGCAGCATCTGGGCATTGGCGTTGATGGCCGTGAGCGGATTATTGATCTCATGGGCGACGCCGGCCGCCAGTTGGCCGATGGCCGCCAGTTTGGCCGCCTGCATTAGCGAGCTCTCCAAGCGCCGCTCTTCGGTTCTATCTTGCCAGACAACTACTGCCCGCGGCGCGCCGGCCGCGCCGCCCGGAATTGGATAGGCGTTGATATCCCATTCGCGTGGGCGGTGATCCGCGCCTTGCCATTTGACCGACCAGTTCTGAGACTCTTTGTCTCGCAACGTCCTATCGACCTGACAGTGTTGGCAAGGCTCATCACGGCCGTAGAATGATTGATAGCAATGACGGCCGATCAACGGACTCTCGTCTTGGTCCATGCTCGCCCGCTTCGTATCATTCACGGCTACGACGCGCCATGATTCGTCAATCGTGTAGATGGGATGAAGTATGCCGTCGATGATGGCCTGCAGCTCGTTTCGACTTTGAAGCAATTCCGTCTGGCGTTGCCTGACGCTCTGGAATAGCCAGGCCACCTCCACCGCTCGGCTGACTGAACTGGCCAGGGAAGTAAACAAGCCGCGATCAATATCGGTAAACGATCCACCGCGCTTGTTGAAGGCGCTGACAACGCCCACTGCCTGACCACGCACGCGCAGCGGCGCAATCATGATCGAATGAAGCCCGCGACCGGCCGGCATGTCGAGATCGGAACGAAAGAGCGCATGAGACTCCGGTTCGTTGAGGCACATGCTCTTGCTATCTTGAAACACGTGGCCAATAAGGCCCTGGCCAACCGGCACTGGATTCAAGCTTGTTGCGTCTGTTGCTCGACCGGCGTGCAATTGCCGGCAGCGCAAGAGCGACCGCTCGCCATCGATCATATAGACCGCGGCGATCTCTACCCCGATCACGGCATCTACCCCTTCGGTTGCCAGGGCCAGAATGTCGGCCGTCGTCAACTTTGTCGTCACTGCCCGGCTAATCTGGTTAAGGGTTAGTAGTTGCTGGCTTTGTCGCTGGAGTTGTTTCTCAAGCTGTTGAGTGCGCAGTATGGTTTTGACCCTGGCCAACAGCTCTAGTGGGTTGTATGGCTTGGTGATGTAGTCATCCGCGCCTGAGGACAATGCCTCGACCTTCTCATCGCTGCCAGCGGCCGCGGTGAGCATGATAACCCGGGTAAATCTTAACTCGGGGTGGCTCCGCAGCCAGGCCAGCACCTCCGGTCCGCTCATCACCGGCATGCGGACGTCCAACAAAACCAGGTCTATCGCTCGCGACGGATCGGTCGCCTCTCGCTCAAGAATGGACATCGCTTCTCGACCGCCCCTGGCGATCGTAACTTCATAGCCGTCCTTCCTTGAAAGAAGCTCCGCCAACGAAGCGGCGATGTTTGGCTCGTCGTCGACCACCAGAACTCGAACCGGTGACGCAGCAAGGGGCGCTCCAACAAGAGGTATTTGCCGAGCGGATAGTGTCATCTAGGGCGCGAAAGTGTAGCCGTGACCTTGAATCGTGCGAATATATGTCGGTTGCCGCGGATCAGGTTCGATCTTGTCGCGCAGATTCTTGATGTGAGCCCGTACAAGCTCGGGACTGCCCGTATCGCGCGGATAGTCCCACACGTCTTGCAGTAATTGCTGGCTGGTGAAGACTTCCCCGGCGTTGCTCATCAGGTGATAGAGCAGGTCGAATTGAACATTCGTCAACAGTCTGGTTCCGACTGGTGTCGTTACCTTGAAAGTGCGCGTGTCGAGCACAACGCCGCCGATAGCGATCTGATCGGTCGACCCGTCGGCCTGCCCGGCATACGTTCGGCGCAATATGGCCTTGATGCGCAGCTGAAGCTCCTGCATATTGAAAGGTTTGGCCAGATAGTCGTCGCCGCCAGCTCGAAAACCTTCGATTTTGTCCTCGTCTTTGGATTTTGCGGTGAGGAAAAGGATCGGCACATCCTTTAGCATCGGATCTCCCCGAACCTGGCGACAGACCTGATAACCGTCGGTACCAGGCATGATGACGTCTAACACGAGCAGATCTGGCCGGTGGCGGCGCGCCAGGTGCAGCCCTTCCGTGCCACTATTGGCTACCATGACCTGGTAATCATACAGTTTCAGGGCACGCTGCAAGGTCCGCGATACCAGCTCATCGTCGTCAATAACCAATATAGTCTGCATACTACTACCTTATTCGTTATTGTATAAGTCCAACTTGCGATAGAAATGAAGAAAGCCTGCGCAGCGACTTTATGGAAACATATTATACATCTGTTGGATCAGAAACACGAGCCCTGCCAGTAGGAAATGACGCCCACTCGCCTGGCTAGACGAGTGGGCGCGGCCAAAACACCGTGACAAAGCGTTGCCAGACTTAGAGTAACAGCTGCAGCGGTTCTTCTAGGATAGCCTTGAGCTTCTGCATGAATTGGGCCGCTTCGGCGCCATCGCTCACCCGATGGTCGGCCGAAATCGTGGCCTTCATTCGCATGCCGATCGTCAGTTCACCATCGACCACTAC
>CP070688.1:2310518-2313663 GCA_020353135.1 Chloroflexota bacterium | reverse complement strand
TCAAGAGCCGGGTGGCGCAGGCTGGGTGCCATTTAATGGTGAATGGCGCGTCAGTGCAGGCCAGATGGTCCAGGTTGACCCCAACGCCTATGACACGGGCATTGGTTACGAATCTAGCTCTTTTCAGAACTATGTTGTTCAAGTAATTTTGGACCACCTTCAAGGGGTCGGAGCGGGCATGTTCTTCAATATGCCATCGCCCTATCAGATGAACGGCGCACATATGGTGCGCTATTCTGATGAAACTGATGCGTTGATATGGGGCTATATCGATGCTCAGGGCACTTTCACGCGGCAGGGATTTGTAGAAACGAATCCACCTGGTATTGAAGAACCCCACTTGTTACAGGTCTACTCGGGCGAGAATAGTTACGATATCTTTCTGGACGATCAACTGGTCGCTCGCGATGTGCCTTTGCAGCAGATTCAAGGACACGTCGGACTGACAACGTCGCGCAGCGCCGCCGGCTTTTCGTCAGTCGAAGTTTTTCCCTTATTCAGTTCAAGTGCCGCGGATCTAAGCCAGCTTACGCCGGCGAGCGCGGTCACAGCTGAAGCTGAAGTCTCTGGAGATGACAACCAAGGGGCGCCAATTGGGACAGCAGCCTCAGTTCCTGCGCAAACACTTTCAGAAGCCACACCACTGGCAGCCAACGACACGCTGGTTGTGGAAGGTGGCATAGAGCCTTTTGATGGCGTATTCAGCGGCGATTTCCAATCATCGGATTGGCGGTCAATAACCGGCGAGTGGCGCTTCGAAAGCGGCAATTTGGTTCAGGGCGATCCGAATGGATTCGATTTTTCGACTGTCAACACCAGCAGCGCATACCGTAATTACAGCGTTCAAGCAACCCTAAGCCACTTGCAGGGACATGGCGCAGGACTACTGTTTAACATGCCTTTTGCAGACCGGTTGAATGGCGCCCACCTGGTACGCTATACAGACCGTCGACCTGGCGCGATCTTTTGGGGCTATTATGACGATGCTGGCGTATTTATAGGCCAAGGTTACGCCGACGTGCCAGAAGCAGGCCTCGGCCAACACACATTTAGAGTCGTCAGCAAGGATACCACCTATGATATCTATCTCGATGAAACATTGATCGCCCGCGATTTACCCCTGGTGCAGCAGCAAGGCTATGTTGGCTTGCTCACTTCCCAAAGTTCGGCTGCCTACAATCGTGTAGTTATCGATGCCATTGAGTCAGCGCCTCTAGGGAATACAGGCGTCGTCGGCCTGGACGGATTCAGTAACCTGTCGGTTCTGGGTGGCCGCTGGTCCACACAAAATGGCCGCACCATTCAAGAGGTCACAGACGAAGGCGATTACATTCTGAATCTGGGTACTTTCGCAACAGAATATCTCATGGAAGCCGAGATCACATTGCCTGATAACAGCAATGCGGGAGCCGGTTTCATTTTCCATTTGGCTGATCCTGGCAGTAGACGCGGCGCCCATATCGCTCGTTTTATCAATGGCGGTAGCGATGTGTTCTGGGGCTTCTTTGACGAAGCAAGCAACTTTCAGGGTCGCGGCTCTGTACCGCTTGGCCTAGAGGGCAATACATTTCTGCTAAGGTTAGAAGTTGACAGAGATTCGATGACCTTATGGGTTGACAACGAGCCTATTCTAGAGGGTGTACCCCTCAACCGAAGTGATGGTTGGTTCGGTTTGATCTCCTTTGGCGGACCGGTTACTTACGAGAACCTGCGCGTGTTGATTACCGAATAGCCCCTAAAGAAACCGCGAGTCGAGACCCATGGTGGGTGTTGACAGATAGCCGGTGCTGCCTTCTTGCGTAAAGAGTAATCCGCCAAACTTGATGCAGGCAGCATATTCCCCAATACCATAATCCCAAACTTCAATCTTTCCCAACCTGGCCCGCCGACAAGTGTAGGCTGTCGATCACTGGCCCTTGCTGGAGCTCTGCAACACTACAATAACCGATTTCTCCGCCTTTCAGGCACCTTCAGAATTTCCGTCAGCGGATTCTGGATAATTATGAATGATCGGGCTTGTGTAGCTCGAATAATGATACTCTTTTAAAGGATACAGAATGAACGGAAAGAAGATTCTATTTCTGGGTACACACGGCCAATATAACATTGGCGATGAGTTGCTTCTGGAAACTTTTCTGGAAGAACTAGGTGACCAGCACAGCTACGCTATCAATTCATATGACCCTGAATTTACAGCAAGGCAACTGGCTGGCAGGTATAACGCATCAGTGTTTCACACGACCGAAGGAAAGTGGCAATTGCCGAAGCTAATTTGGCAAAGCGATCTCCTCTTTTTCGGCGGCGGAAGCGTCATCAAAGAGCTCTATAAAAACGTCGGCCGCAACCGGTATGCCACCTTGATGATGATTCTTGTTATTACGACCTTTGCCCATCTGTTAGCCCGCAAGCCGATCATCATGTCGAATATCGGCGTGGGCCCTATCCATTCCCGGATCGGGCTCTTGCTGGCAAAACTGACTCTGCGCCAGGCAACCCTGGTCTCTGTTCGCGACCAAAAATCCTTTCAAACCTGTCGCAGTCTAGGTTTGAATTCAGAGCGACTCTTGTTGACGCCTGATGCCGTGTTTGTCAATCAGCCGGCAAAGTTTGGCCAGGTTCAGACAGCAGATTCCGGAAGAGAGAATAAGCTCAGAATTGCCCTCAATCTTAACTACAACATTGAAAACAGCGCCAATTGGCAACTGTTCTTGGAGCGCCTGGCGCTGGGTCTCAAAGAGGTTAACAAGCGCCAAGCAATCGAAATACATGCCCTGCCAATGCAAGCCGGCTTCAAACCGAATACCGATTTGGAGGTGCTGCAGGCCTTTCAAAAGGAGATTGAAGATGACATAGAAATGATGGTTCATGAACCGTCAACTCCACTCGAAGTCGGCCGCATCATCTCACAATGCGATCTGGTTGTCGCCGAGCGCCTCCACTCATTGGTCATTGCCGCCATACTCAAAAAGCCGTTCGTTGCTCTGATTTACGATGTCAAAGTTCAGCAACTCGTGGAGTTCTTGGGCATGGACCAGTACGCGATCGACATCAACCGACCATTCGATTACGAACTGCTGGCAAACCATATTTTGGCCGTCTACAAGCAACGGTCGCAGCTGACAGAGCGAGTGGCTAGCGTTGCCGG
>CP070688.1:2306584-2310418 GCA_020353135.1 Chloroflexota bacterium | reverse complement strand
TACTCTGCCATGCCCTACCCTCCAGGTGATTTCCTGGCGAAGCAAAACGCGCGAACCCGAACGCCGGCATCCGCCAAAACCGAATGCTCATCTTCAGGCTGCCAGAAATCTGGATAAAAGTTTACCCATTGCCGTTGCGTACTGCGGCCTTTATCACGCTGTATTATGGCCATCTTCACTCTGTGCCGCGGGTTGGATGAAAACGATTGGCTCCACAAGCTCTTGATAGCCAATCGCACCATATAGCGATGCGGAAGGCAATATTCTCACGCTCTGGATATCCTACATCCCTGTTCTGAATCTGTCCGTGCCCGAGACAGTCTACCATATCACCCCCTGAAACACAATTTCTCAACGGCCTCAGCATCGCTTTTTGGATCTCTTGTCTTTGTTTGATTTTATATAGTATAATGAAATTGAACTACTCCTTTGCGGCTGATGTGGGAGCTATGGGACTAACAATTGCACAGGTTTGGGTGACGCCCAGTCCGCCCGTCAGTCATCGGGGTAAAGAAAGACTGATCAATCCATATACAACACAGGAGGTTTTGCGATGGCAAGAATACATCCGCGCATTGGATTCCATACGGCCGGAGCCGGAGGGAATCCATCAGGTATTGGCGATCATTACGTCAAACGTTGTCACGACGCTGGCGTCCCGGTCGCCATTACATGCGCCGACGGTACGGTCGGCGTCATGGATGCTCTGGCCAATCACCACCCTGATGATATCATCATTTTCCGGGTGGTGAGAGACAAGCATGAGAGTTTCGCCGTACCTGACTACGGTGCAACGCCCAGTAGTGCGGCAGCCAGCTATTGGGACTTGATTCGACCCTTCATTCCCCCGGAGCTGGTCCCCCACAAGGACAAGATCTGGATCGCCTATGGCAATGAGCTGGACCAGGACAAGACCGACTGGATTCACCGGTGGTCCCTGGAAATGTCCAAGATAATGAACGCCAATGGCTACAAAGCCGTTGGTCCAAATTGGGCCGCTGGCACGCCCCGATATCCTGATTGGGAAACCGCCGGTTCCTTGGCTTTCCTGCGCTATTGCGCCCAAAATCCTGACAAAGCGGCCGTAGGCGTGCATGAGTATAGCTACACGATAGATAATCTGTTTGATGGCGGTGGTGATAAAGTCGGCCGCTATCGTCATATTGTGAAGGTCTGCCAGGATAATGGAATCAGCCGGCCGACGATTCTGATCAAGGAATTTGGTTACGAAAACGCCCGTGTTCCTAGCTCGAGTAGGATCGTGGAAGAACTGGGCGAGCTTTACAGGAAATATCCCGACTATCCCCCGGCAACCTTGTGGTGGCTGGGACCGTGGTTTGGTGATGTTGCCAACGTGTTGCAGAAGGCGATCAAACCCGTCGGCGACTTCGTGGTCAACACGACCTTCGAATACGAAGCCCCGGCGGCGGTTGCTTTGCCATCACCCCCGGCCGTCGACGAGCCAGTCGAAGAGACGCCGGCCGTCGCTCCGAAAAAAGAGAGGCCGCCAGAAAAACCGAATCACCGTGGCATTGAGCTGGACTTCTTCAAGGTTCTAGACAGCAGAAGCGATTTTCGTATCCACAAATCGGTCTGGTGTGAATTTCGTTACAAAAACACTGCCGGCCGGGAAGTCCCCTACGGTGGTATCGGCATTGCCGTTCACAAGTGGACGGGCACAGACTGGGTATTTGGCTACTATCAACATTCCTACAAGGGCCAATTGCAACCGGGCGGCGGGCCTCCCCGAGACGGCAGCTCCCACAAGGATCACTGGAAGAATGTTGACGTAGGCATATATGCCCTCACCCCGTTCCTGAGCTTTGATGAATTGGCGCAGAAGAAGCGCAAGAACCCGACCGCCATCGGCGAAGGCTTTTTCATGGGTTCGCCCGTATACGTAAAAATCGGCAGCGTAATTGAGCCAGGCGGCAGGATTGACCAGCCTCCGGCCCCTCTATTCCCGGAACCTGAGCCGGAAGAGGAAGTGGATCCGGACGAGGTAGAGCAACCGGCGACAGGCATTTCGAGCAAAGCGATATCAAAGCCTGCCAGCGGCCTGGGCGAATTCCTATGGGACGAGGGCGAAGGTAAACGGCTGCTGAGGCTGAATCCGGTGGCCGCATTGCAAAAGGTCATTCTCAACGACGGCTTTTTACCTGTGTCCGAGGAATTCAGGACCGCCTATAAGGACCAGCAGTATGCTGTCCAGTCGGCCGAACACCTTGGGACCGGCGAGAAGCGCGTTTACTACGCCGCCGTCGGCAAATGGGACGATGTACGCTTCGTATCAAGCACAGTAAAGGCAGCCACCACGACCTTTTCAGCAGGCCCGGAGCCAGCACCGCCCGAAGAAAAGCTGGTCGAGGTTAAACCGGCCGGATTCCACTTCAAATTCTGGCCGACCGACACAAAGAAGGTCACCCAATACTTCGGGGCGCGGCCAGATTTCTATAAGCAGTTCGGCTTCCCTGGCCATGAGGGCATTGATCTGGCGTCTCAATTGGGCACGCCCTATTACGCCGTCGCGGCCGGAAAGATTATCCGGGTGACTGACAAACGTGGCGATGGCAAGGAGTCCGCCTATGGGTGGCACGTCGTCGTCGATCACGGTAGCGGCTACTCGACGCTCTATGCCCATGCGAAGGCAAATCCCCCGGTCAACGTTGGCGATCGAGTAGAGGCCGGGCAGATAATCGCCCACAGCGGCAATACCGGCAATTCTAGCGGCCCGCATCTGCACCTGACCCTGAAGAAGGCTGGTCACACGATCCCTGGTTGGAAGACTGGCTACATGGATCCCTGGTCTTTCCTGGAACCATTGTACAATGATCTGCCGGCGCCGACTGGCGACCTGGTGGAAGGTTATCTATGGCTCACCAGTCTTGAGCTGCGGGGCAACGATATGGCTGTGACCAAGCTGGGTCTGAACATGCGCGAGAAGGCTGACAAGAACAGCACACTTCTCGGCAAGACTCAGAAGGGCGCCACGGTCCGGGTCTTAGACGCAACTCCGAAGAATGGCTACCTGTTGTGCGAAGCCAGCATCTCCAAGGTGCCCAAGGCAGCGGCCGCGGTAATTCCAACTGGCAGACGAATTGATCTCCTGGACTATGTCCGTGGCGACGATCGCTTGTATGAGGTCAGAAATGCCCACGGCTCCCAGGAACGATTCCAGACCCAGCGGAACGGCTCGACGTTCTACCAGACAAAGAACCAGAACTGGGAAGAGTTTTTCTTCGATAACGATTTCATCTACCGGGACGTCGATACTTCGCCAGGTGCTGGCCGTTATTACCGGCAGAAGGACGCCGATTTGCCCAAAGGCAGCCGCTGGCTGCGTCGGCGAATGGCCGTAGGTGAGACCTACACGCAGGCTCGTCAGGTACAGTTTTACATGAAGGACAGCGGTGCTAAATCGGCGAAAAATAGCGGTGGCGTAACGGACACCATCAAGTTCGTCAAGCATCACAAAACGTACGAGTTCCAAACAGGTATTGAACTCAAAGACGTGGTCGAGTTGTTGTGGGTCAACGGCCATGAGACGTACTTCTACGCCAAGAACTATGGCCTGGTCGGCTGGCGGCGCGAACATGATGACCCGCACACGCCACCCTGGAGCGCGATTGCGGAAGAGCACGGGCCCGGGCAGCGGCCGGATAACGTTCGCGAGCCACTGCGCATTGTCTAGCCAATAGCCGAGTAAGGGTTGCAAACATGGGTTAGTGGCCGGCTGACGAAAGCCGAGCTATCAAAGGCCGATCTGACGAAAGTCGAATAGGTAAACAGCGTCCCAGAGATCGCTAGCATTCCAGAGATCGCTATCTGAGAAGC
>CP070688.1:2297822-2306484 GCA_020353135.1 Chloroflexota bacterium | reverse complement strand
TCAGGACGTCGGAGCTTGGGCGGACCGTGTTCGCGCGGAGACCGATAGCCAGGTCGTAGTGCTTGGGGTTGACGAGAGTTACCACCTATAGCCGGCGGCAAGTTGACGACGTATTGCGGTCTTTGCCGAGCGGCTGAGCGGATTTCTTGGGTGCCAGATGTTTGCGATTTTGTTTAGGGGTCGGTTTTTATTGGTTGCGTTGCTGTTCCTTTTGGTTTTGGTCGCGTGTGGTCAGGCGGATGGTGAGGGCGACGGCGCTTCTGCATTGGAAACGCCGGTTGTGTCAGTGTCCCAGACGGCATCGTCCGACCTTCCGACTCCTTTGCCGGAGTCCACGGAGATGCAATCGACAAAAGGGGCTAGCGACACGCAGCGCGGGCAGCCTGAATTTCCGTCGCCGGTCGATTTTGGGCATATGTTGGCTTCGCTTGGCAGTTATCAGATTGAGGTTAACGTTAGCTTCGAGGGTCAAGATGCGGCCGGCTTGCCCATCGCTTTCCTTTGGCGCGGCTTGAGCACTTTTGCCTCGCAAGGTCCTGGCTACATGCTTGAATTGTCGGCCGCTGGTGACGAGCAGCCAGATGGCGTCCGGTCGATGACGCTGGTGCGATCTGGCGAGCGAAGCTATCTGTATTTGCCCGGCGTCGGCTGTGTGAGTGGATTGAGCGTGAACTTCGCTGAAGATGCAGATTTGCCGCTGAGTCCGGCCGATCTGCTGGATGGGCTTTCGCTGACTGAACCGGTAGCCGAAGGAGCAGTTGTTAACGGCCAGGTTGCAAAGGAGTTCCGTTTCGACGAAGGTGCTTTGGCTTGGGCAGCCGCGGGTCCGTGGTTGATTGAAGGCTCCGCCTACCTGGTGGAAGACTCTGGATTGCTCACCCGTACCGATATGACAGTAACCGGCCAGGGTGACTTGCTGGCTGACGGCCAGGTCTTGAACGGCGTTTACGAAGTGACGATCGACGTGCTCGATCTTGAGGAGAGTCTGGCGGTCGATGCGCCTGCGGCATGCATTGATACTCAACGCTACCCGGTGACCGAAGATGCCTTCGATTTATCAGCCATTGACGACCTTTTGACCTTCAAAAGCCTAATGCCGTTGGCGGAGGTGGTCGATTTCTACGTGGCCGAGATGCCGGCGGTAGGCTGGCAGGTGCTGGCCGAACCAGATGTCATCGAGGATCTGGCATTCCTGACGTTCGAGAAAGACGGCGGCCAGTTGACTATCGCCGTCGAATACGATCCCGAGTTCGAGGGCGTTAGCGTCCTGATCTCTCCTTAACTATTCGTTCGGGCCGACGATAACTTCTGGTGAGAATGCGCTGACTCGGCCGTCTGCGCTGACGGCAGCCAAGCTGACGCCATAGACAGTTTGTGGAGCGAGGTCAGTATAGGCTACATTACCGGCCTCGGCCGCGGACACATATCTGAGCGGCGGGTACTCTTGGGAGCCGAGCGGCCGAAAGGAAATCGCGTAGCCGACCGTCTCGGGATTGGGCGGCCAGGTCAAAATATAACCCCCCGGATCGGCCATCGGGGCGACCGTAGGTGCCTGCGGCGGGGCTGGCGCGCCAGCCATATTGGCCGCGGCCGCGAGATTCAGTTGAGCTACCTGGCGCAGATAGTTGAAATCGAGCTTTTCCCAGGTGTCATTCGAGCCATGCTGGGCGTTTCGATCCTCTTCAGACTCGGTCAAACGTACGCCAGGGATGCCCGCATTGATGAACTCGCGGTGATCGCTGAAACGTCCTTCACGATCCAGGCCATCGATCAAAGTGACTCCGAAGCCAGGCGTGTACAGCCGGCCGATCAATTGCAGGAAGCGGGCCAGTTGGCGCGAATTGGTCGTGTCTGGGCCGGGCGAGAAGATCCGGATCGACTGGGGAATGCCCGTCCGGCCGCCGACGATGTCGTTGTCGATGGCTGCCTCTAGTGTGTGGCCGTCCAACATCATGTTCTGCACGAAATGCCGGCTGCCGAAAGTACCTTGCTCCTCGGCCGCGAAGGCGACGAAGATGATCGTCTGATTCCAGGGACGAGTGCTCAGCAGTCGGGCCAACTCAAGCAAGATGGCCACACCCGACGCGTTATCGTCCGCGCCAGGCGCCATGCTACGGCCGTCATTGGCGTCGACGTGCCGTGAGTCATAGTGAGCCATCAAGACGATCGCCCCTTGATGATCGCCGATACCGGGCAGCGTAGCCACGACGTTTCGTTGATTCGTGGCCAGGCCGTCGATATTGGCCACAAAGTCGTCGTAGCCGACCTGGAGCGCCCCGCTATTGACCCGCAAGAATTCGTCGTGAATCCAGCGCCTGGCGGCGCCTATGCCAATGTCATTGCTCTGGGTTTCGCTGAAAGTATTGCGGGTGCCGAAGTTCTCCAGCGTCTGCACATAGGACGTCAATTGCTGTTCAGACACCCCATTCAGCAGCGCCAGTATCTCCGGATCGACGCCTATCGTCACGGAACTGACTGGATTGGTAACAAGCGGTAAATCAGAGAAATTCACGGCCGCCTGGGGCGCGGGCGGCGGCGTAGGTACAACGGGATTCTCCTGTGAGGACAACAGCGAACAGGCTGATGCTGTCAGCAAGACTAATGTCAGGCTCAAGCCCAGAAAGCGACGAGGCAAACCCAGGATAGCCACGATTAACCGGCGAGATCTGACGATCCCTTCCTGGAAAAGAATAAGACACAGGGTAACAAGCCTTGGCCTGGCCCTGTGCCTCATTGGGTACATACGCTGACCGTCGAAGCTTCGACTAGGAGTCGTCCTTTTCGACACCGGCCATAGTCAAAAACGGCTGCAGCATCTCCAATGGAACCGGGAAGATCACGGTCGTGTTGTTCTCGACGCCGATGTCGAGCAGGGTCTGCAAGTAGCGCAACGTAATGGCCGTTGGATCCTGGGCCATTCGATTGGCGGCTTCCGAAAGCTGGTTGGCGGCCTGTAGTTCACCCTCAGCCCGAATAATCCGTGCCCTCCGCTCCCGTTCGGCTTCGGCCTGCCGGGCCATTGCCCGAACCATGGTCGTATCCAATTCGACGTCTTTGATCTCGACGATCGTCACCTTGACGCCCCACGGTTCCGTGGCTTCGTCAATGATCTGCTGCAGGCGATCGTTAATCCGTTCGCGCTCCTGCAAGAGCTGATCGATCTCTGACTGACCGATAACGTTTCGCAGGCTTGTTTGACCAATTTGCCAGGTTGCCCGCTGATAATCTTCAATCTGAATCACCGCCGCAACCGGATCGATGACCCGAAAGTAAATGACGGCGTTCACCTTGACCGTTACATTATCGGACGTGATCGCGTCTTGCGACGGCACGTCCAATGTGATCGTACGCAGGTCAACCTTGAACATGCGGTCAATGAAGGGGATGATGAAGAAAAGGCCCGGGCCTTTGGCCCCTTGCACCCGGCCGAGACGGAAGATCACGCCCCGTTCATATTCAGGTACGATCTTAATCGCAGCGACCAAGATGACTACCAAGCCGACGCCAATGACGCAAAGTAAGGGTAGAAGAATATCAGCCATTTGATCCTCGTTGAATCTGCAAGGCGGCCTCCGGCCGCGTAGCCATCAGCAAAACTTAAATACTGTTATTCGATATTATATATTGAATCAAGAGCCGAGACATGTGCCCCGTATCCGATAGCTGCCAAAGGACTAGAGAGGCAGCAGGATCACGGCCACGCCGCAGAAAGCGACGACCGTCCCCGTGACACCCCTTCGGCTGACCCGCTCACCGTATAGGAAATAACCGAGTGGAATGAGTATCACCGGTGGAAGAGCCATCAGCGTGGCGGCGATGCCCACCGGCGCCAATTGCACGGCCATCAATGAAAACCATATCCCGAGGAATGGCCCGACAATACTGCCGGCGATAGTGGCCTTGAGCGCCGGGCGATTGCGCCATTTTCCGAATGTATAACGAATCTCGCCCCGAAATGCGGCCACCAGCCACAATATCACCAGGGCTACCAGCAATCGTATGGAAGTTGCCGAAATCGATGGAAAATCGCCGTCTAGAGCGAATTTGGCGGCGATCAGGTTTGCGGCCTGGCCCAGAGCGCCGAGGAATGCAAAGAACAAGCCCAGCGAATAATTCTTGTTCTCAACCGCTACCTGTTCCGTCCGTCGCTCGGTGACCACCCAGGCAATGCCAGACACCGTGACCATGATGCCGATCAGTTCAACGCCAGTGAGTTGCTCCGCCAGAAAGACCCAGGCCATCACCGCGCTCAGAATGGGTACCGTGGACATCATGAGCATTGACAGCCGTGGGCCAACCAGGACGTAAGCGCGGAACAAGAAAGTATCCCCCAACACAAGGCCCAGGATGCTGGACAGGGCGAGCCAGCCCCAACGGTATGTCTCGGCGCCAAAAGTAAAGATCGTGCCGACCAGTATCAGGTGAGTGATGGAGATGAACAGCATGGCAAACAGTAAGCGGCTGCGATTGACCACACCGGAACCCACCAGCCGGCCGCTGTAACTGAAGAAAACCGCGGTCAGCGACCAGCAAAATGCGGTCGCCAGCGCGGCTAGCTGGCCAAGCAGAATCACTCAATTATCCTTTCAAATGAACCAGGGTGTTCAGCCTGTCGGCTCCTGAGCTACATGCAAGCGCCAGTTCAAGGGATAGTGATCGGCCGAAATCAATTCCAGGCTATTATTGTTGGGATCACGGAAGTATTGGGGCGCCCGATCCAGATCGTTCACGTACAGTGCCGCCTCGGCGACGCCCAAGATTGCAGTCATCAGTCGTCCTCTATCAATCGCCCACGAATCTGCCTGATATGTTCAGGTCCGGTCCGGCAGCAACCGCCAATGACCCAGGCTCCGGCCGCTTGCCACTCCTGGCAGCTTTGAGCGAAATCATTGGCGTCCGTCCGGCCAGACCAGCGTTTAGACTCAGCATCATACATCTCGCCCGAATTAGGATAGAGCACCAACGGCTTGGCAGTCGCCGCCCGGGCCTCACGCAGCAGCCCCGGAACGTGAACCGGCGATGTGCAGTTGATGCCTACTGCGGCGACCGGTCCAATATCGTCCAAAAAGGACAGGCAATCGGCCAGGCGGCTGCCGTCGCTAATGTGCTGTGCGTCCTTGCAGCTGAAGGAGAACCAGGCCCAACGGCCGGGCGTCTCCAGGAGCAATTGAGCCAGTGCCCGGCACTCGGCAATGGATGGTATCGTTTCACAGGCCAGAATGTCGGCATCCGTCGCCGCCAGTAGTTGCCAACGGCGGCGGTGGAACTCCTTCAGCCCGGCCTCATCCAGATCGTATCGGCCGGTATATTCGGACCCATCGGCCAGGTAGGCGCCGTATGGCCCAACGCTGGCGGCGACTATGGGCTTGCGCCGCCCAATTCTATTTGCCGGTTCTCGCCAGAACGAATCGCGGGCGTCGACGGCCAACGTCACAGAGGAGCGCAACAACGCCTCGGCATCTGCTTCGTCGAGGCCACGCTTCATGAAACCGGCGACAGTCCCTTGATAGCTGGCCGTGATGATGCAATCGGCGCCGGCCGCCAAATAGTCCCTGTGAAGCTGGCGAATGGCTTCAGGATCCTCCAGTAGTACTCGGGCCGACCAGAGTTCGTCGGCGAGGTCATAGCCCCGTGATTCCAGCTCAGTCGCCAGCCCGCCGTCTAAGATCATCACACCGTATTCATCCAGGAAGGGGCATATTGGGCTGCGGTTGTCCATCGTTCGGGCCGGTCAGACCACGTGCACAACTTGGGAGGGCTGCTTGGGAAATAGCGCCGCCAGCAATACTGCAGCTTCGTCCCGCTCCGGGAAGCAGTCGGGCCGAATATGACCGATTTCCTCCAGCGAACGATATCCAAAAAGCAACTGCAGGAAGGACAGATCGGGGAAGAAGGCGTCGCCGTCGAAGAATTGGGCCGGCCGGTAGGCGTCCACGTCCACCAGGCGACCGCCGTCGAATGTTAGAGCCAATTGGCTCCGGTAGAAATTCAGACGCAATGCGCCACTATAACCGGCCATTGCGCTCTCTGATAAGCGGGCCTCAAGCGCCGGCCGGATCCGCATTAAGAAGGTCGCCAAATCTGGTACCCGTACGTACCAGGCATACGGTCGAATAGTCCTGCCCAGTTCGCGTTTCAGCGCTTCATAGGCAAGATGATCTGTCCCCAACCTGAGATATATGCCGCTGATCGAGGCAGGGCTGTTGCCAGCTTCGTCCCTCAATCTGGCCTTGAGCCAGCGCCCGACGAAGAGGGCGACTTCTCGCATCGCGATGTCCCGGCTGACCACAAGCTCACGGACGATATCGAGTCGGCCGCCGCCGGCCAGATTGACATAACCAGCCATTGATCCATCCTGCCGGACGATCGTGAACAGCCGCCGGGCGTTCCCAGAATCCCCGCGAGCTATCTCGTGCCGCCAAATGCCGACGTCGCGCTGGCATGACACAAGGCTGCGCGAGCACTCAATCTCGTAGAGTCTTGCCAGGTCAGGGATGTCATCCACTTTTGCCCGTCGCAGGCGAAAACGTTCTTGTTGGCCGCTGGCCAGCGCCGGGATACTGGCCAACTCCAGCCGGCGCCCGCCGCTGAGTTCCATCGCCATCTCGTAGCCAAATTGCCGATAAAACCATGGGATGCCGGTGATCGCCTGAACCAACTGGCCTCGTTCGGCGCTTCGAGCGTGGATCAGGTCCATTTGGGCATCCACCAGGCCGCGTAGACGATAGTCAGGATCTGTGCCGATCAACTCTGGACATCCGCAGCCAAAGGGCTGTCCTGCGTAGCGCCAGAGCTGAGAAATGAGAACGGCCGTAGAGACGATTCGATCCTCTGCATTCCTGTCGACGACGACGGTGAAGTCGCCGGCATCTGTCGTTGGATGGCTGCCGCTCATCAACTCCCGTGTCCATTCCTTCAGCCAGACCTCGGGCACACCGCCTGGATTGTCATTGTGCATCCGGAAATTGAACTCGGCCAGCTCCTCGGCATCAGCGGCCGTCGCCCAGCGCAATACTAGGCCATCGCCCAGCGATCTAGGGACGGACGCCGTCTTTCTTGTCATGATTGCCTGCCTGTGTGTGGTCGGATTTGTATTAGACTTCCTAGTCAAACGGTTGAAGCCGGAGGGCGAGCTAAGCGCCCGCCCTGGCTCAAACACGTCTCCCCGACCTTATCCGTTACTCAATGGCTTCGGCGCTGACTGAACTCATGACATCGCCAGGCCTGATGTCGTCGACAACATCCTGCCCTTCGACAACCTTGCCAAACACGGTATGCTTGCCGTCCAGGTGTGGCTGCGGCGAATGGGTAATGAAAAATTGGCTGCCGTTGGTGCCTGGACCGGCGTTGGCCATTGAGATAACACCGGTCTCATGCTTCAGTGGGTTTCCGGCAAACTCATCGCCGAAACGATAACCGGGGCCGCCCCGGCCGCTGCCGGTTGGATCGCCGCCTTGAATCACGAAATCGGGGATCACGCGATGAAAGCTAACCCCGTCGTAGTAACCTTCAGAAGCCAGAAACACGAAATTGTTAACGGTTTGGGGCGCATATTGAGGGTAGAGCTCGAGCATGATGATTCCGCGGTTGGTCTCCATATTCACCCGATACTCTTTCTTCTCGTCTATTTGCATCTTTGGTGGACTGTTCCATTGCTTTGCTGACATAAATAACTCCTTGAAATGTTGAACGCGAAAATCCGCGGTTGTCAACGGTTGCGGTAGCGACGAACCATTCGTCGCAATCTGCGGGTACAAAGGCCGTGCCTCTTGCTTCAGGCGACAAACGGGGATTATAACACCTCTTCCATTGGCGAGAACCCTAGCGACTGCGTTGCGCCATCAGGAGTCAAGCTCGAAGCCCTCGCGCCTATGCAGCTCCAGCATTTCCTCAGGGTAGAGTCGCCGGCCAGCCTCCGCCCGTTCAATGACCGTGATCAACCACTCTTCCGCGAGGTCTGAGTCGCTGAGCAACTCCCTGGCCTCATTCAAAGACACCCAACGGTATTCCGTGTGCTCGTGACTGAGTCGCATCTTGTCAAGATTGGAACTTGAGCAGCAATAAACGATGCCAACCAGTTCATTCTCCGGTCGTTCGGATCCCCGGTAGAAATGGGTTGTGCCGATGACAAATAAGGGTTGAACTTCGATGTCTAACTCTTCTCGCACCTCGCGATGGAGCGCATCTTCAAAACCCTCACCCTGGTCAACCCGCCCGGTGACGCATTCCCAGGCGCCGGCCGCGTAATCTTTCTTCGGCGAACGCTTCAGTATCAGGTAGTTGCCATCGTCTTCGTTTACAATGAGGGCGCCAATCCCGGCTGAGAATGTTCCTATCACGTTAGTGTTCCATCCCCTCCCGACGATATAGCTGGGCCACAAACAACAAACGTACCCCCGCCCCAACGACGAAGCATAGCCGCGCTTTCCATGACTGCCTCGTAGTCCAACTCAACATCCGTAGTACGCAGGGGCCGCAGCCGGAAACTAGAAGCAACGAGTTCATCGGGATCGAGTGTGCTATCCGGGTTGACTTTCATAGTGGAATCCTTTTTGCTGGGTCATTCAAAGGTGATTATAGTTAAAGCCATGGACTTCACCAGTCGCTACAGAGGCACCCTGAGACAGATCGGGGTTCGCTGGCCTACCTACCTGTTCTTCTA
>CP070688.1:2292301-2297722 GCA_020353135.1 Chloroflexota bacterium | reverse complement strand
GCGAGTCGGCATCTTTGACGCCGACAATGGCCAACAATTGTCGCTGCTTGACGAAGGCGACCGTTATGCAGGCAACGCATTGACCATCGAGGACACACCCATCTTCCTCACCTGGCCGGCTGAAGATCTGCCGGAGCCGTCGCATGTCCTTGACCTTCAGGCTAATTCGAGTTTGCGCTTACTGGGTTATGAGAGAGCCGAACAGAAAGTGGCGGCCGGTGCTCCCTTCTGGCTCTCCATATGGTGGGCCGCCGATGGCCCGTTGGAACCGATGTCCACCAGGCTGTCCTTGATTGGTCCCGATAACACCGGCCGGATCGTGCTTGACACGCCGCCGGCCCGCGGTAACTTTCCCTTCGAAACCTGGACGACGCCGACCTTCGTCATCGATCACATGACGCCCAGGGTGCCGGCCGATTTGCCGCCGGGCGACTATGTCGTGGCCATGCGTTTGCTGGACGGAGGCGACCAGAGTGTGTTGGAAGCAGATCTAGGCCTGTTGACGGTTGAAGAGTCAGACCGCCTATTTGAGCTGCCCAGGGTGCAGTTTCCCATGCAAGCGACCTTTGGCGGTGAAATCGAATTGCTCGGCTACGATCTGCGGCCGGTCGCGCCCGGCAAATCAGAACTGTCCCTGGTCTGGCAAGCCATCGGCGAACCGGCCGACAACTATACCGTTTTCGTTCATGTACTGGATCCCGAGGGCGTTTGTTGCGTTTGGCAACAGGATATGGTTCCCGGCCAGGGCGCGAAGCCCACAGACCAATGGCTGGCCGGGGAAGTCGTGGTCGACAGTTATCTGATTGAAATGCCGCCAGATACGGTGGCCGGCGCCTACCCAATCGAAGTTGGCCTTTATTTGCCTCAAAACGGACAGCGACTGTTGGTTACTATTCCTGGGCTGCGGGATAATGATGCGGTTTTCCTACGACCGATTGAGATGGAGTAGCGGCCGTTAATCGCGGTCAGAGCAGATGATTTCTCAGCTAGAAGACAGGGGACGGCAGGGCATGGCCTGGCTGGATAGGCAGACTGATGGTTGGTTTGTGCTGTTCTTCGAGGCCCTCCGTGACGTGCTGTCTTTCAAGTCTTCGCTTTATGGAGCGGCCACGGCCTATTTTGCCCTTTTTTCGATCTTCCCGCTCATCTTATTGACGCTTGGCATCGCCAGCTTCTGGCTGGATCCTCAGACAACGTGGCAAGAGATCTTGTCGCGGTTGGAATTTGTCGTACCGGCCCTGGACGATCTGCTGGGCAATTACTTGGACCAGATCGCGGCCTCGCGCGGGGCCGTTACCCGCCTGTCGGCTGTAGCCCTGGTATGGTCCGCCTCTTCCATCATCTATATGTTTACCAGGGCCATGGACGATCTTTGGGAGGGCGTCATGGTCCGGCCGGCCTGGCGCCACCGGGCTCTGGCAATCGCGGTCACCCTGGCCACGTCAGCACTGTTGTTAATGGTCTCAATTGCCTGGGGCGTGGTCGTCCCGGTGGTGAACAGTTTCTTACCGGACCAGATCATTCGCATATCGCCCTATCTGAGCATCCTCGGCAGCGCCCTCCTCAATGTGGCCTTGTTCGCCCTGCTCTATTACATGCTGCCCAACATGCGCATGCAGTGGATCGACGTGATTTTGGGAGCAATTTTCGCCGGCCTCTTATGGGAGGTGGCCAAGCGGGCATTCCTCTTCTTTGTGACCAATTACCTGACGGCTTCCAACCTGATCTACGGCTCGATGACGACCATCATCGTCTTTCTGACCTGGGCCTATATCAGCAGTCTCATTTTTCTTTTTGGCGGTCACGTAAACGTGCGCTATAAGCGGCGACGACAACGCCAACGAGAAGAGGCAGCAAGAACGTGAAGGCGATGCCGGCTCGATGGGCGCGCAAGTGAGAATTGCCCAATAGTTCGCTTCGGATCTGGCCATAGACGAGGACTGACAACTGGCTGGTCAAGAGGAAGATCAGCCCGGCCGCGAGACGGCCCTTCGAGGCGCTGTCGGCATCGGCCGCTCGGCCGCGTTCGAGCACCAGCCAGGGAAAGGGCCAGGCCGCGTACCAGATACGAAAACGAAAGGCCTGCACGATGTAGACAGCGAAAACATCGGCCGCGGCTCGTAGCGACGACCGGCCACGCCAGGTGAGCCACAATAACACGATCGCGAAGAATAAGAACATTACGGACAGTACGCTTATGATCGTCGGTACTGGTGGATCGAGTCCAGCCTCGCGCGCTTCCAAGACGAAGAGTGCCAGGGGTGTGAAACCACCCCCAGAAGTAGCCTCGCCCAACAAGCGCTGTGCCAGGTCCAGCGGCGAGCCAAAAGGTAAGAAAGCCAGCCAAAGCAAGACCAGGGCACCGATTCCGGTGAGCAGCAGGTAACGTAGCCTGGCTTGCCGGTCGGGCAAATGGCGCCAGCCGGCCAGAAAGAAAAATGGCAGGGGCAGCAAGCCAATTGGCTTGGTCAGGGGCGCCAGCAACATGACGAGCAAGCCGATCTGCGTTTGCCCGCGCACCATGAGCCACCAACCCAGCAATAACCAAAGAAGCATCAGGCTGTCATTGTGACCGTCCATTGCGAAAATAAGCAACAAGGCCGGGTTCCAGACCCAGAGCAAGGTCAGCGCCGAGCGCCTGGCGGGCGCGGCATCGGCCATAGCCAGCCAGATGAGCAAGCCGCAGGCCAGGAAGGCCAGGGCCGCGATGCCCTTGAAGGTTACCAGTCCGACCGCCAGGTCATCGGGCATCGCGCGCGTGGCGGCGCCGGCCGTCAGTTCCCAGATAGGCCCGTATGGTGACGTCTCGTTGGCCCATTCGCCGGCCAGGAGTGCGAACGGTTCTTCATCCAGGTCCGCAACCGGCACCAGGAACGGGTTCTGACCGTGGACGCTTGTAATCCGGCCGCGAATGAAATAGCGGTAAACGTCGGTGGCATTCACCGGGAAGGTGGACAGCAGCGGAAGACAGAACAGGGCGGCCGCGAAGAGGACTGGTACGATCGACAGCCCAGAGTCCAGACGCTGCACTAGACTGTAGGCCACTAGGTAGAGCAAATAGAGCCCGCCCAGTAACAGGGCGTAGGCGGCCGCCTCGCCCAAGGTAGGCGCCAGGGTGCGCACATCTGGCGACGGGAATCGATCGAAAAACGGACCGAGCGGAAACCAAAGACGCAGGGCAATATAACCGCATAGGCTCAGCCCGGCTAACAGCAACAGGAGTAGATGAATTCGGTGACGCTGAAGGGGTCTACTCACTGGCATCTCGTGCTGCGTTCTATCTGGCGCTGCTCATGGTAACCTGGTGGCCTATGACAAGAGGTTTAGCGTGCAGCTTTTGATCTGAGGATCATCAGCGTCCTGCGGCCAACGCGACGGCGATCTGGCCGGCCACACGGCCGTTGTTCTTTAGCAATGAGACGTTGGCTCTCAGGCTGCGCCCGGCGGTGAGCTCGTTGATCCGGCGTAGGAGCCAGGGCGTTGTGGCCGGGCCGGTTATGCCCGCTTTATCCGCATCCTGCGTAGCTCTGGCGATGGCCGCTTCCGCTTCGGTCGAATCGAACGCGTCGGCGGTCGGTACGGGCACGGCCACAAGCAGGCCGGAGTTTAAATTGAGGGCGCGACGGACCCTTATCACGTCGGCCACTGCCTCGGGTTGATTCAGGCGCACATCCAACGGCAAGCCACTGCTACGGGCGAAGAAGGCCGGGAGTTCGTCGGCGCCATAGCCGACGATCGGCACGCCGTTAGTCTCCAGGACTTCCAGGGTGAGAGGCAGATCCAGGATTGACTTGGCCCCGCTGCAGACGACGGTTGCCGGCGTCCGGCCCAGCTCGCTCAGGTCCGCGCTGACGTCAAAGGGGTGACCGCGATGCACGCCGCCGATGCCGCCGGTTGCGAACAACTCAATGCCGGCCTGGTGGGCGAGGATCATCGTCCCGGCCACGGTGGTCGCGCCATCTTCACCAAGGGCAATGGCAAAGGCCAGGTCACGGCGGCTGCATTTGCGTACCGCGCCGGCCGGCCGGGTGGCCAGGTATTCAAGCTGATCGTCGGTCAGGCCGACTGTCGGCCGGCCGCCGAGCACGGCTATCGTGGCCGGCAGAGCGCCGCCCTGCCGCACCGCGGCTTCCATGGCCAGAGCCGTTTCGACGTTTTCTGGGTACGGTAAGCCATGGGTGATAACCGTGCTTTCCAAGGCTACCACCGGCCGGCTTGCCTCTAAGGCCGCCTTTACTTCGGGATCATAGACGACAGTTTGGTCCATATCGGGCCAAATCATCCATCATTCTGGCCCTAAAATCAAGACCGATATTGACCAATTGGGGGATTTTTATATACTGGCGCAAGTCTGGATCTCTGTGCCTTTGCATGCGCTGTCGCCCGTCGATCGATTTCGACGCAATATGCACGGAGGCGCGGGGAAGTAGACCTGAGTGGCAGTCGAAGTATTTTAGCTTCACAAAGGAGACTGGAAGAGATGAAACAGAAGAACTTTACCGGAGTATTGCTTCTATTGGTCCTGGCTTTGGTCCTCGGCGCCTGCGGCGCCGAAACGGCCGAGGAGGTTCAGGAAGCCATAGAGGAAGTGGCCCCCACCCTTGAGGCGGCAGCCACTGAGATAGCGCCGACGCTCGAAGCGGTGGCGGAAGAGATAGAGGAGGCTGTGGAGGGGAGTGGTGATCTAGGCGGAGCGGAACTGCGTGTCGCGGTTGAGAACGCTTACAATCCGTTCAATTTCTACGACACCGAGAGCGGGGAAGCGATCGGCTACGATTACGACATCTTCGCCGAGATTTGCGAGCGATTGAATTGCGAGCCGGTATTTGTAGAGACCTCTTGGGATGCTATGGTGGCGGTAATGGGCGGCACGGGTGGCTTTGACACCTTCGACGTCGGCGCCGATGGCATCACGATCACGGAGGAACGGGCGCAGCATGTGGACTTCTCCAACCCCTACATCCAGTTGAACCAGACGCTGCTGGTGCGGGCGGATGAAGACCGCTTTGCCAACGCCGACGAGTTTGCAGCCAATGAGGACTTCTTGGTGGGTTCGCAGCCGGGAACGACGAACTACGACGTGGCCGTCGACCTGGTTGGCGAAGACCGCATCGTGGCTTACGATCAGTTCGGACTGGCGGTTCAGGCGTTGATCAACGGCGATATTGACGCCGTAGTCATGGACAATGTTGCCGGCCTGGGTTACGTGGGCGCCAATCCCGATGACGTTCGGATCACCGACGATGTGTTGACCGGTGAAGAACTGGGCTTCATATTCGCTAAGGGTAGCGAGCTCAGAGATCAGGTCAATGCCGTCCTGGCTGAAATGGATGCCGACGGTACCCTTGATGCGCTTTTCGAGAAATGGTTCTTGACCGAACCTGAAGAGGAGGCAGCCGAAGCGGAAGAAGGCGCTCTTGC
>CP070688.1:2286171-2292201 GCA_020353135.1 Chloroflexota bacterium | reverse complement strand
TGGCATGTTATGCCTGGGCGCCGCTGGCGCCCTCATCTGGCTGGTGAATCCGTACGCCATCATCCTGGTAGGCCTGTTAGCAGTGTTGCTCCAGAACGTGCTGAGGGTGCCGCTGCTACAGCGTCAAAGCGAGACCGATCCCAAGGTCGGCCTGTACAACTCCCGTTACTTCGCCAAAAGCGTCGAAGAGGAGCTGGACAGGGCCAACCGCTTCGGCCGTCCCTTGACTATCGTCATGGCCGACTTAGATCTGCTGCGCCGGGTCAATAATGTTTACGGTCACCTGGCCGGTGACGCCGTCTTGAAGGGCGTAGCCAGGATCCTGCAGGATTCGACGCGAGAATTCGATACCGTGGCTCGCTTTGGCGGCGAGGAATTCGCCATTTTAATGCCCGAAACGACGGCCGAAGAGGCGCTGATCTCAGTGGAGGCGATCCGGGCAAAGATTGAGAAATCGGAACATACCGTGGCTACTAGCGTCTCGCCGATAAAGGTGACCATGAGTTTTGGTTTAGCCAGCCGAAACGGGCGCGATATCTCGGCCGACGAGCTCATTCATCGGGCGGATCTAGCTACCTTTGAAGCCAAGCAGGACGGGCGGAACTGCGCCCGCATCTACGGCAGTTGGTCAAGCGCTGCCGGTCCTTCACCTTCGACGAATAAAGCGACGATGAATGAGCAGGGCGAATCAAAGTCCGCTTCAGAACCATCTCAAGAGGCAATCGACGATCATAGCAAGGACGATCCCCCGGATACGCCAGAATCAACGGTCATCAACCCTAGGGCCGAGCGTACGGCTCCGATTGTCAAGCTTAGCCAGCCTCAGTTGATCAAGCTATATATTGCCGCCGTGACGCTTATCGCATTAGCGCTTAGCGCTTTGCTTGTGCGTCCCGCGGAGGTAGTGGACTGGGTCGGCCTGGTCGCTTTCGTATCGCTGGTGCTGTTGGTTGAGGCGATGGCGGTAGAGATCTATGTGAAGGAGACCTCGGTGTCCACCTCGGTAGCGCCGCTATTAGCCGGGGTTCTCCTGTTTGGACCCTTCGCCGCCGTGATCCTGGGTCTGGGAGTGGCTCTGGTGGCCTTCCTTCGGCAACGCAGCCAGCTCGACCGCCTACTCTTTAATAGCAGCAATCACATCATTGGCGGGTTACTGGCGGCGGGCGTGATTTTGTTGAGTGGACAAGCGCTTGGCGACTGGCCGATCCCGATTCAATTCGTCCTGACCCTGTTGGCCATGGGTCTTATCTATTTGAGCACCACCGCCCTGGTCGCCGGCGCTGTCAGCCTGAGCAATCGAAGGCCGTTTGACACGATTTGGAATGAACGATTCCGCTGGCTATTACCATATTATCTGGCTATGGGCGTGGTGGCCTATGCCTTGATGGTTAGCTACGTAGGCACCGGGATGTTAGGCATCGTCGTGGTCATCGTACCGCTGTTGTTATTGCGGTTCAGTCAGAAACAGTATATCGACCACACCAAGGCCATCGTAGCCCAGCTGCGGCGCAGCAATGTCAAACTTACCGCCCAGGCCGAAGAGATAACGTTACTAAATGAAGAGCTGCTTCTGTTTTTGGCTCGGGCGACCGATATGCGCGATTCAAAGGTGATGGAGCATTCGGTGAATGTGGCCCGTTATGGCGAACTGATCGCCCAGGAAATGGGCTTATCCGATGCGCGAACTTCATTAGTTCGCCAGGCCGGTTTTTTACATGACATCGGCAAACTCTCGGTGCCGGACGCCATATTGTTTAAGCCAGGGAGCCTTACAGAGCAGGAGTATTCCATAATCAAGGGGCATGTGATTGCCGGCGCCGAGCTGATTCAGAAATGCCACTCTCTGCGACCTCTCATCCCAATAATCAGAAACCATCACGAGAATTTCGACGGATCGGGATACCCTGATAAGTTGGTGGGCGAGCAGATCCCTCTTGAAGCGCGGATCGTGGGTTTGGCCGACGCCGTGGAAGCCATGGCCTCGGACAGACCCTATCGCCTGGCTAGAACACCACAGGATATCGAGGCCGAGATCAAAAGATGCGCGGGCTCACAATTCGATCCGGCCGTGGTCAAGGCCTTTGTTCGCATCATGCATCGGCAAGGCGATAGGTTGTTCGTTAACTCGGCCGTCAATGGCCAAACTCGCGACCAGTCAACTATTCGTGGAGAAGGAGGAAAAGAGCCATATAGGCATCTTGTGGGCAACCCAACATTGGCTACTTGACGGCATGACGTCAAGTAACACGCCGGTTATTCGTTTTGCATCCAAACCCTTTCCTGCCCTACAGATCAAGGATCAGTTGTTGGGAGTATCCCTCTTGAACTGACAGGTTAACACGGCATTCCCGCTGCCCGATATCGTCTCCGACCACGTCGTCGTAAACGACAGTTGCGTAAGATCGTCGGGGTTAAAATAGGCCACGCAGTTGGTCTGATTGGCCCCTGAGTACGTAACTGCACTTCCCGGGTTATCAAATGTAGTTCGGCACTTCAAGACAGCCACGACATCATGTGGATATTCTGAGCCTGGAGTCTCGTTAAGGAATACTTCAACTTGACCTGCTCCCGGATCTAGTTCGACGAACTTTCCACCCGGGTCAAGCATAATGCAATTCTGTTGTGCATCCTTATTGGCGTTTCCGACCTGAATAAAGTCGGCCGTGATAGTTGGAACCAAAATTAAGACTAGCACCGAGATTACAAGAATAATTGCGCCAATGAATGTCGCTCTAAGTAACACCGGCTTTCCCATCGTTGCCTCCTAATGAGTCATAAATGCAGTTAACGGAGATACATGAATACTGTGGGCTGGAAGCCCGAAAACACAATAATAGTCGACTCGGAAAGCAATACCAAGTTTAAGCCGGTTGTTGAGTTATGTATGCATTCCGAGCAACTTTGACCATTATGATACGGTACGAAATGCTTTGAGTCATGAGACCTTGGTACCAAAAATCGCGGCCACTTCAAAACCTCGAAGCGGTCAAGATTGTATTGCGTGCCTGGAGCTCGCCCAGCATATTCTCGTATTAATTGCATTCAGATCCAACCTCGCCGAACAGCCTCGGCGATCGCTTGCGGCCGGTTCGTCGCGCCCAACTTCTCGAGGATTTCTTGAATTCTCCGTTTGACCGTTGCCTCGCTCCAGAAGAATCGCTCCGCAAGTTCCTTGGTGCTAGCCCCGTTGGAGATGTCGCTGAGGATTTGCAAATCCTCCCTGGTCAACCCAGCCTCACGCCTGGCCTGTTCTTGAGCCAATTCCTGATAATTGGAGACAACTGTGCTCACCAGGGACGGGCTAAGCAGTTTCTCGCCGCGCATGACCGCGCGAATAGCGTCAGGCAGCATCGCGTGTGACACGCTTTTGAGCAAGAATCCGTGAACGCCGGCTTCCAGCGCTTGCTGCAGGTAACTTTCATCATCATACGTGGTCAAGATGATGATCTTGACTTCTGGATATGAGCGGCGAATGCGACGAGCGGTCTCTATGCCATCCTGCCCTTTCAGCTGGATATCGAGCAGAATAACGTCAGTCTCCTGAACGGCGAGATGAGGCAGCACTTCAGCCCCGTTCTCAGCATCGCCGACGACCTCCAGGTCAGGATGTCCAGCGAGCAAGCTGCGCAGTCCATGACGCACGACGGGGTGGTCGTCTACGATCAGAATTCGTACCGGTAACCATGGCTCTGTCGGTGCCATTTGTTTATCTCAAGCCGGCATCGCTCTGTTGTCCAGGTATGAAGGAGCCGGCAGCTTCAGCTCAACTCGGGTGCCATCTCCCGGAACCGAGTTAACGATCAGGTTGGCGCCGAGGCTCTCGGCGCGCTCCTTCATGCCGATCAATCCGAGATGATCCCCAGGGGTGGCCAGCTTTCCCGCAGGATCGAAGCCGATGCCGTCATCTTCCACAGAGACCAGCAGCCGCGCGCCACCAAAATCAAAAGCAATCAAGACCTGATTGGCGTTGGCGTGGGCGGCAACGTTATGGAGCGCCGCCTGAGCGATCCGATAGATTGCAATTTCAGTTTCCTTGGCCAATCGCCGCGGGTCACCACTTACCAGAACCTGGCATTCGATATCAAAGGCCGCCTCAAAGGTGGCTGCAAATCGCTTGAGTGCAACCGTCAGCCCCATCATGTCTAGTACAGGCGGGTGCAGGTCATAGATAGCGCGTCGAATCTCGGTATCTACTTCTGCCAATAGTCGTTGGGCGTGGGACAAACTATCGGCCGCTCGATCGGGGTCCTCGCGCAGAGCCTCTTGCGCTGCCTGGGTTTCATACAATGCCCCGATAATCATCTGCGTAACGCCATCGTGCATGTCGTGGGCAATGCGCGCCTGGGTGTCTTCTTGAATCTGATAGGATTTACTGAGTAGCCGCTGCAGTTGGCGCGCCTTCTCCGCTAACGCCCAGCGGGCAGCTTCCAGTTCGCTTGTTCGGCGGTTGACCTTCTGTTCAAGCTCCACGTTGAAGGTTCGGACGGTATCGTACAGGCGGGCATTTTCGATGGAGATGCTCACCTGGGAAGCCACAGCGGCCAAAAAATCCTGCTGTTCAACGGTGAAATGGCTCAAATTGGGACTCGCCAGTTGCATCAGTCCCAGCAATTGGCCTTTGACTTCCAGCGGCGCACAGGCCACCGATCGGAATCCTTCGCAGATGCACAAATCTGAGATGCAGCGTGGGTCCTCGCCCACGTCACCGGCAAACAATACCTGCCGGCGCTCCACTGCCTGACCGCAAAGACAATGACCTGGCGCCAGGTATGCTTCCTTCCGGGCCATGTCGACGGAGATACCGCGGTGGGCTTCCAGGCGCAGACCGGGAGGGCCATTCTCCTGGATGAAGATCATACCCGCATCTGCGTCCATCACGGCCATCGTCTGCTCGAGAATTGTCGTGATCGTCCTATCGGAATTCAGCGAGTGACCGGTTGCGACCGAAAGGGTATTCAGAGTGGCTAACTCTTCTGCCCGCTGGGCTAGTTGTTCCTGGGATGACAGATAAGCTACTGCAGTCCCGAGAGCCCAGCGAAGGCAAATCCATGACAAAACTGGGCCGACGATTCCCAAAACTATCAGACCAAACAGCGTGAGCCAGGGCCAGCCAGTGTCGCCGACGTGACGCGAATTCTCAAACAGCACAAAGGAGATGCCCAGGACGGCCATCAAGACAGGAACAACCCATAGCGTCAGGCGAAGTGCCCGCAAAAGATCTGATTGAGAGCGGCGAAAGGATTCACCTTGGGATTGGGTCATGAATTCTGAGACCTGAAGCCAGAACCGGAAGAACTGGGGACGAACGAAGGCAAAGTGCGTTCTCCGGACAGGAGGCAACCCGGTGAAAGGTATAGGCGTTATATATTGAAGCCGTTTGCCTCCATAGCAAATAGCTTTAAAAGCCATTTTAGCATGCCTGAGGTGCGAATCCCTAGTGTAATATGTCACTCGTATTGGATGACTGATGTCAGTCACAATTCATAGCCAACTTCAGTTGACACTTTTAGCTCAACGATTGAGCCAAACGGCAATTGTCAACGACTACCAGCCACAACTACGATAAGTACAGGTAGCGTTTCTGGCCTTGTCTTTATTCATGCCTACATGGTGGAGGTCGTCTATGTCATTCCGGCAACAGATCGAGGTCCTCAGCGGGCAGAATACCAACCTCTGTTTCCAGTGCAGTAAATGCTCGGCCGGTTGTCCCTTAGCAGAAAGAATGGACCTCAAACCGGCTCAGGTTATGCATGCAATTCGATTGGGCCTCGAAGATCTTGTGCTGACCAGCCAGGCCATCTGGCTATGTGTCGGCTGCGAGACGTGCACGGCTCGCTGTCCTCAGAAAGTAGAACCGGCCGCCGCCATGACCGCTGCCCGCTTGCTGGCCCAACAGAAAGGGATCGAACCAAGCGTAAAAGAGGTGGGTATTTATTACCGGGGTTTTGTCGATAACATGCGTCTCAACGGCAAGATCCACGACGCCTCCGTGGCCGGCATCACTCAACTGCTCACCGGGCAGCTCAGGGA
>CP070688.1:2281776-2286071 GCA_020353135.1 Chloroflexota bacterium | reverse complement strand
GGCAGCACGGTCACCTTCCGGGCCTGGTACGAGCCGGACACCGTCTACCTGGAGGTACAAGACGAAGGGGCCGGCATTTTGACCGAGGATCTACCCCATATCTTCAAAGATTTTTATCGGTCCAGCAGCATCGAAGGCGCATCCGGTATGGGCTTGGGGCTTTCCATCGCCAAGAAGATCGTGGAGGCCCATAACGGTCAGATCCTGGTCCGCAACGTGGCTGACGGCCCGGGCGCTGAAGAAGGTAAAACTGGCGCCTGTTTCACCGTAATGATCCCGCGCGATCTGAAAACGCCGGAAATGCGTCGTCAAACATGGCTGGAAGACGCGGTAAATGACTGACACTCATCATCCCCGTTCCATGACGGCCGTCACTGCCTGTTGAACCGGTCCGGGGCTTATACTGTGAAGTGAGATGAACGACCAAGGCACGACCAAGACCAACGGAGCAAACCGCTCGGCCCCGCCGCCGACCGGCTCGGTTGTGGTGGTTGGCGGCGGCATCGCCGGCATTCAGGCCTCCCTGGATCTGGCCGATCAAGGCTTTAAAGTCCACCTGGTCGAGAAAAAGGCGGCTATTGGCGGGCATATGGCCCAGCTGGACAAGACTTTCCCAACCAATGATTGCGCCATGTGCAACATCAGCCCTAAGCTGGTCGACGCCGGCCGCCATCTCAACATCGAAATCCATCCTGAAACCGACGTTCTTGGCGTTGAGGGTGAAGCCGGCAATTTCTCGGTGCGTGTCCGCCACCGGCCGCGATATGTCGACCTAAACAAGTGCATCGGCTGCGGCGACTGCGCCCAGGTGTGCCCGGTCTCCCTGGTCGACTTCTATGAAGAAGGTCTGAAAGATCGCAAGGCGGCCTACCGGCTCTACGCTCAAGCCGTGCCAACCGCCTACGCCATCGAGAAAGCGGGTCGCGCCCCCTGTCGCGACGCCTGCCCGGCCGGCCAGCGGGCCCAGGGCTATATCGCCCTCATTGCCGAAGGCCGTTATCGCGAGGCGCTGCGGGTCGTCAAAGAGGACAACCCATTCCCCAGCGTCTGCGGCCGGACGTGCCACCATCCATGCGAAGGCCATTGCAGCCGGGCCCTGGTGGACGATGCCGTTGGCATCATGTCCCTGAAGCGTTTCGTGGTCGATCATGCCCTGGCTTACGGCCGGGATAAAGTAGAACCGGCCGCTCGAACGCGGCCCGAGTGGGTGGCCGTGGTCGGCGCGGGACCGGCCGGGTTGACCGCTGCCCACGACCTGGTGAAACAGGGTTACGGCGTCACGGTCTACGAAGCGCTTCCGGTTGCTGGCGGCATGATGCGCGTGGGCATCCCGGCCCACCGTCTGCCGAAAGGCGTGCTCCAGCAGGATATCGATGACATCCTGGCTCTGGGCGTGGTCCTGAAAACCAATAGCCCGATCAAAGATCCGGCCGCCTTGTTGGAGCAGGGTTACGACGCCGTCTGCATGGCCACCGGCATCTCGGCCGCCGACCAGACTCTGGGCCTGGATGGCGAAGACGCCGAAGGAGTCATTCCGGCGGCGACATTTTTACGCAAGATCAACCTGGGCGAGCCGGTGCAAGTCGGCCGGCGCGTCGCCGTGGTTGGCGGCGGCATAACGGCCCTGGACGCCGCCGCCGTCGCCCGCCGTTTGGGCTCCGAAGTCTACCTGGCCATGGACCGGCCCCTGGGTGAGCTGCCGGCCTATCAATGGGAAGTGACCGCCGTCTCAGCGGAAGGCATTCATTTGTATGAACGCACGACCGCCACCCGGCTGCTGACCGAAGATGGCCGCGTGACCGGCGTCGAGATGGCCGAAACGGCCAAAGGCATGACCAAGGATGCCAGCGGCCGCCGCCGGCCAAAGATCAAGCCCGACACTGAGTTCACTCTCGAAGTTGACACGGTGATAGGTACAGCCAGCCAATTCTCTGACCTCAGCTTCCTGGCGCCTCAATTTGAAGACTTGTCCGTCGACCGCAAGACGTTGAGCAGCGATATACCGGGCCTCTTTGTCGTCGGCGGCCGCAAGACGGGGGCCAGTTTCATCATCGAGGCGGTGGCCCTGGGTCACAAGGTCGCCCGTTCTATCCATCACTATTTGCAGGACGAGCCCTTGCCGGCCAAAGAAAAGAAGCCGCCGGCCGTGAAACTCACTCGCCGGCAGGTGCTCCAGCGTGTACAGGAAGGCCATTTCAAGCCCGGCCCACGTTTTGAGCCGGCGCTGCTGACGATGGAAGAGCGCGTGACCGGCTTCCGCGAAGTGGTCCTGGGACTGACCGAGCAGCAAGCCCGGGCCGAAGCGGCCCGCTGCCTGCAGTGCGGCATTTGCTCCGAATGCCTGGCCTGTGAATATGCCTGCGGCGTGGACGCCATCGATCACGATATGCTGGCCCGCGAGCGGGAGATTGAGGCCGGGGCCATTATCCTGGCGCCTGGCTTTCAAGCGTACAATGCTACTCTATCCGAAGAATATGGTTACGGCCGCTATCCGAACGTCGTCACCGCGCTACAATTTGAGCGCCTGCTCTCGGCATCCGGCCCTACCATGGGCCACGTGTGCCGGCCATCCGATCACCAAACCCCGTCGAGAGTGGCCTTCTTGCAGTGCGTCGGATCGCGCGACGAAAGTCACGATTATTGCTCGGCTGTCTGCTGTATGTACGCCACCAAGGAAGCGGTCATCGCCAAGGAGCACCATCCTGAATTAGATATCAATGTCTTCATGATGGACATGCGCGCTTTCTCAAAAGGTTACTGGAGTTACTTCGAGCGCGCCCGCGACAAATATGGCGTTAAATATACGCGGACCCGGATCAGCGACCTGCACGAGGATCCGGACAGCCATAACTTGGTTCTGCACTACCAGGACGAAAGCGGCCGGATGACCAGCGAGTGGTTTGACATGGTCGTGCTCTCGGTCGGTATGGAAATCGCGCCGGCCGTCCGCGATCTGGGCCGCCGTTTAGGCGTTGAGTTGGACGAATACGGCTTCTGCCACACGACCCAGTTCAACCCCGTGGAGACGAGCCGGCCGGGTATCTTCGCCGTCGGTCCGTTCCGCGAACCGAAAGATATTCCCGAATCGGTGGTCGAGGCCAGCGGCGCGGCCGCCGCCAGCGCCGGACTACTGGCCGGGGCTCGTTGGTCGCTGACTGCGGAGAAGGAATATCCACCTGAACGCGACGTCGCCGCCCAAGAGCCACGGATCGGCGTATTTGTTTGCCACTGTGGTTCCAATATCGGCGGCTTTCTGGACGTGCCCAACGTAGCCGGCTACGCGCGTACGTTGCCCGGCGTCGTTCACGCCGAGGACAATCTTTACACCTGCTCCCAGGATTCCATCAAGTTGATCGCCCAGCGCGTAGCCGAGCACGACCTGAATCGCGTCGTCGTGGCCAGTTGTTCGCCGTTGACCCATGCGCCCCTTTTCCAGGACAGCATACGCTCCTCAGGTTTGAATCCCTACCTCTTTGAGATGGCCAACATTCGCAATCATTGCTCGTGGGTTCATTCAGGGGACTGGGCTGTGGCCACCGGCAAAGCAAAAGATCTCTTGCGCATGGCCGTCGCGCGGGCCGCCCTTTTGGCGCCGCGGCCGACACTCCAGGTGCCGGTTGAGCATGCGGCTCTGGTCGTCGGCGGTGGCGTGGCCGGCATGACCGCCGCCCTGTCGCTGGCTGAAGGGGGCTTCGCGGTTCATCTGGTTGAGAAAGAAGCTGAGCTAGGCGGCAATTTGCGCCATGTCTTCACCCCGGAAGGCGACAAAGATCCGCAGCTTGTGTTGAACCAGCTCAGAGAAAAAATAGTCGCCAATGAACTAGTGCGCCTGCACCTGGCCAGCCGGGTAGCCAGCAGCCACGGCTTCGCGGGCAATTTCTGCACTTCCATCGAAGATGCGGACGGTCATCGTTCCGAGATCCAGCACGGGGCGACCATTCTGGCCACCGGTGGCCAGGAATATCGCGGCCCGGAATACGGCTACGGTTCAGACGATCGGATCGTCACCCAGCAGCAGTTTGAAGCGTGCCTGGCCGACCCGCAGTTCACGGCCGGCGCCGCTAAATCGGTGGTCATGATCCAGTGTGTGGGGCCGGCCGAAAGCTTCTGTAGCCGCATTTGCTGCACGACAGCGCTGAAGAATGCCCTGACCATCAAGGATCGCCAGCCCGAAGCCCAGGTGGTGGTTTTGTTCAAAGACATCCGCACTTATGGCTTCAAGGAGAAGCTTTACACGAAGGCGCGCGACCGGGGCGTCATCTTTCTGCGTTACGATGACCAGAACAAGCCCCAGG
>CP070688.1:2276779-2281676 GCA_020353135.1 Chloroflexota bacterium | reverse complement strand
GCGTGTACTAGTCCACTGATGGCGGGGAAAGCTGGCGCAATGTCGGACTGGCTGATACGCGCCACATCGCCAAGATTCGTATTCACCCCCAGAATCCTGACCTCGTCTACGTGGCTGCCTTGGGCCACGCATTTGGACCTAACGAAGAGCGCGGTGTCTTTCGCTCTCAAGACGGCGGGCAGAGCTGGGAGAAAGTGTTACATGTCAGCGACAAGGCCGGCGCAGTTGATCTGGCCATGGATTCCAACAACCCGCGCATCCTGTACGCGTCCATCTACGAGACTTATCGCCACTTCTGGACACTTTCCAGTGGCGGACCGGACAGCGGTCTCTACAAATCGACGGACGGCGGCGAGACGTGGCAGAAGTTAAGCGACAACAAAGGCTTCCCGAAGGGGATCAAAGGCAAAATCGGGGTCGCCCTTTCTCCCGCCAAAACGGGGCGCGTCTGGGCGCTTGTGGAAGCCGAGGAGGCTGGCCTTTACCGCTCTGACGATGGTGGGGAAAGCTGGCAAATGCTGACCGATAAACGGGAATTGCGTGTCAGGCCCTGGTATTACTGTCACGTGTACGGCGATCCTCAGGACGCCGATACAGTTTACGTGTTGAATCTACGGATGTGGAAGTCTACCGACGGCGGAAAGAACTTCTCTGAAATCAGTACGCCACACGGGGACAATCACGATTTGTGGATCAATCCGGATAATCCGCAAACTATGATTGAGGGCAATGATGGCGGTGCTTGCGTTTCCTTAAACGGTGGTGCGTCATGGTCTTCGATTTACAATCAATTGACGTCTCAGTTTTATCATGTCGCCGTGGACAGCCAGTTCCCCTACCGGGTGTACGGCACCCAGCAGGACAATTCCAGCATCAGCGTACCCAGCCGGACAGGGGAAGGCGCCATTACCTGGGCACACTGCTATCCCGCCGGTACAGGTGAAAGCGGCCATATCGCCGTCAACCCTGAGAATCCGGATATCGTCTTCGTTGGGGCAATCGGCAGCTCGCCGGGCGGCGGTGGTCCACTGCAGAAGTACGATCATCGTACCAAGCAAACCAGCCTGGTGACGGTATGGCCGGAAAGCATGGACGGTTGGGGGGCAGCTGAATGGAAGTATCGCTTTCAATGGACGTACCCGATTCTTTTCTCGCCCCACGATCCCAATATTCTTTATGCTACCGGTAATATAGTCTTTCGCTCGACGAATGAAGGTCGCAGTTGGGAAGCCATTAGTCCTGATTTGACGCGCGCCGACCCAGACAAATTAGTGGCTTCCGGTGGCCCGATTACAAAAGATACCACGGGCGCAGAGAACTACGCCACGGTCTATGCTTTCTCTGAATCGCCGCACGAAGCCGGCGTCTTTTGGGCCGGCTCTGACGATGGTCTGGTTCATATCTCTCAGAACGGTGGTGAAACGTGGGAGGCCATCACGCCTGAACAGCTGCCGGAGTGGACGCTGATTAGCATGATCGAACCTTCGCCTCACGACCCGGCTAGCGCTTATCTAGCGGCGACGCGCTATAAGCTCGACGATCCCCGCCCCTTCCTTTATAAGACGAACGATTACGGCCGCTCCTGGGAAAAAATAGTTAGCGGCATTCCCGTCGACGATTTTACCCGGGTCATACGGGAAGATCCGGCCCGGCGAGGACTGTTGTATGCCGGTACGGAAACGGCCGTTTACGTCTCGTTTGATGATGGCGCCACCTGGCAGGTATTATCGGGCAACCTCCCCGCTGTGCCAATCTATGATCTGGTCGTGAAAGAAAATGATCTGGTCGCGGCCACCCACGGCCGCTCCTTTTGGATTCTCGACGACCTGACGGCGTTACATCAACTGGTGAATCTCCAGCCCGTCGGCGGGGCCGCGCTTCTGAAACCAAGGGACACCTACCGGCTGCCGGTCCCCATCTTTGCCCGGCTTTTTGAGGCGCCTGAAGACTGCAAACAGTATCACGTCACCTTGGGGGTGAATGCAACCTATTATGTCCGTAAGTCGGAGGCTGGCGAACGGCTTTATGACTTCCTCGATGCGGGAGAGGATCCGCCCGAGGGCGTGGTCATCAACTACTACTTCAAGGAGAAGCCGGCCGGGGAGGTGACCCTAACGCTGCAGGACGCCAGCGGCGATGCGATTCGAACATTCTCAAGTCAAAAGCCGGTAACCGATGACGAAGATGGCGACACACCAAAAGAACCGATCATACCGGCCGAAGCTGGTATGAATCGTTTTGTTTGGAACATGCACTATCCGGATGCGACTCGAATCAAAGATGATAAGTCCGTTCCGGTGGATGGGCCTATGGCCTCACCGGGAAAATACCAGGTGCAACTGTCGCATGGCGAGGATTCGTGGGTGGCCGACTTCAAATTGCTCAAGGACCCTCGAGTAACGGCTTCACAAGCCGACCTCGACGCGAAGTTTGAGCTGCTTCTTCAGATTAGAGACAAGTTATCACAGGCGAACGAGGCGATTAACCAGCTGCGCGATGTCCGGGAACAGGCGGATGGCTGGCTGAAGCGCCTGGCAGACAGGGACGAATTGATCCAGGCCAGAGAGGCGGCCGAAGCGCTGATAGCGGCGCTAACGACGATTGAAGAGCAGCTTGTCCAGACCAAAGCGCTAACAGACAGTGACTTCATGAGTCTTGAAGCGATGCCAGTGAATAGACTGTCCGAACTACCCAACGTCATGTCTAGCGCCGACACGGCGCCTACCCGGCAGACGTTCGAAGTGTTCGATCACCTGTCGTAAAGGATCGACGAGTTGCTGACTCAATTTCAAACCGTTTTAGACCATGACGTGGTGGCATTCAACCGCCTGGCGCAGCAAGCTGACGTTCCTGCGATTGTCATCTGGCCATCGTGATACGAGACCGAAGCTTCCTTAACATTACTATAGCCGATCTAGTCGCCCGTCTTGCTTACCAGATGGGCAAGACACCCCTCTTGCCCATTTTTGCTGCCAGCCTGGGAGCCAGCGACGCTTTCTTGGGAATCATCGTCTCCGTTTCCACGCTTACTGGCATGATCCTCAAGCCCTTTATTGGCATTCTTTCAGACCGATGGGGCCGGCGATTGTGGCTCTTGGTAGGAACGGCCTTTTTTGCCCTGATGCCCTTCACTTATTGGCTCGTTCATACGCCAACACAGCTGTTCTTGGTGCGGATTATCCATGGTACGGCTACGGCTATCTACGGGCCGGTGACGCTGGCCTATGTGACAGAGCAGTCGCCGGGATCGAAGGCTGAGCGGCTGGGTTGGTTTGGCATGGCCCGTAGCGCCGGCTACATCGTCGGCCCGGCGCTGGCCGGATTTATGCTGCTAAGGATGCAGCCCGCGGCCGTTTTCACGGTTATCGGACTATTGAGTGCGGCCGTCTTCCTACCCATTCTTGCCTTACCCGAGTCTAGACCCACACGTGACTCCAATAGCAAACGCTCCTCGCTTAGATCCCAAGTACAAGATGCGGTTCGTGCCTGTAGCCGGACGCCGGCTGTTTGGCTGTCGGGTGGGCTAGAGGCGGTGGCCTTTATCGCCTTGTACGCGACAAAGGCGTTTATGCCCCTGTATGCCTTGTCAATCGGCATCAACGTAGCCGTCGTCGGCCTCTTTTTTGCCCTGCAAGAAGCGCTGTATATGATCTTGAAGCCGCTTGGCGGCCGCTTCGGAGATCGCCTGGGTTACTTGTGGGCTATCTGTCTGGGGATGTTGCTGTTAGGTATGACCTTGCCCCTGCTCCCTTGGACAAAGACCAGCCTCACTTTGCTCGCGCTGGCCGGTTGCATGGGTTTGTCCCAGGCTGTCATTTTCCCGTCCACGACTGCGCTCGTGTCAGCCCAGATCGACGGCCGTAATCTGGGCGCGGGTATGGGGATGATCGGCGCGCTGCGAAATGCAGGTAAAGTGCTAGGGCCGCTACTGGCAGGCTTACTCATCAGGCAACTCGATTTCGGCACGACCTTCAATGTGTTAGGAATCATCTTGCTTTTAGGCGCGATGTTTGTGTTGGAGAGGGCGCTCAAACAGCGCAGATTAGAAAGAGGGCTTTCCAGCCCGGCTTGGGCCCTTATCGCATCGGACCGAAAGCCGGTGAAGGTGCGGAATGCAGGCGTGGTCAATGTCAAAGGTAGCCACGCTCCCGGAATTGGTTACATCAGAACAGAGTCTCCACCGTCAGAACCTTTGGAACACAAAGGAGGTAAGCTAGGTGCGGCCGAATTTCGAAGATAAGGGGAGTTGGCGCAGACAAGCTAGTCATAGTAGACAGCAAACGCTTGGGCTGCTTCACCTACAATATCGGCATCGACTTGCAGCGTTCATGAAGAAAGAAGAAGAGCGCACCTGAATGAGAGACCTGAAGAGACAGTTCTTGCTTGGTCCCGATGTCGTGTTTCTCAATCATGGCTCTTTTGGAGCCACGCCTCGGCCTGTGTTTGAGGTATATCAGGAATGGCAAAGATGCCTGGAGCGCCAACCGGTAGATTTCCTTGTCAACCAAATACCCGATCACCTTGCTGAGGCCCGCCAGTCGCTTGGTGATTACATCAACACCGGCCGGGACGATGTCGTCTACGTACCCAACGCCACTTTCGCCCTCAACGTCATAGCCCGTTCGTTAGATCTCGGGCCTGGCGATGAAGTGCTCACGACTGACCACGAATATGGGGCATGCGATAACGTCTGGAAATTCCTTAGTCGAAAGCGAGGATTCAGCTACAAGCAACAGGCAATTTCCTTTCCAACAGAGCCGAACGAAGCGATTGTTGACCAGATCGTGCAGGGCGTAACGGCACAGACAAAGGTAGTTTTCGTCAGCCACATTACTTCTGAGACGGCGTTGAGGATGCCGGTATCGAAAATCAGCCAGCTCGCATCGGAGAAGGGCAT
>CP070688.1:2272260-2276679 GCA_020353135.1 Chloroflexota bacterium | reverse complement strand
GGATGCCCCGGCCGGTCTTCCGGCGCCTGGGGCGGGGGGAAGGCGAATTCCTGTCTGAGTTGCGGCTGGCTTGTTCACTCTTCCTGCGCTTCGACGGCATCAATTATGACGACGACCCACAAAGCGGTAAGAAATTGGACGCCTATGTGAGCTGGGTGGGTTCGGTCGTCGACAAGCACAATGGTCACCTGATCAAGCTGACGATCGGCGACAAGGGTTGTTATTTCCATGCGGCCTTCGGCGCCCTGCAAGCATTCGAAGAGGACGCCGCCTTGTGCACGGCCGCGGCCATCGAATTGCTGTCCCCGCCGACCGATCTCAGCTTCATCCACAGCATTCAAATAGGCATGAGCCGGGGCCAGACGCGGAGCGGCGCCTACGGCAGTCCGGTCCGGCGCACCTACGGCGTCCATGGCCGGCAAGTCAATATCGCCGCCCGGCTGATGATGCTGGCCAGCCCGGGCCAGATCCTGGCCACAGAAGCCATGGCCCGGGCCGCGGCCGACCTGACCGAGTTTCAGGAGTTCGGCCTGCTAACTATTAAGGGGCTTGAAGCGCCTCTGCTGGCTTTCGAGGTCTGCGGTAAACGCCACTACAGAGATCGCTTCCCCTCGCCGGCCGACGTGACCCGCGCTAAGGGTGAATCGGCGTCGATTATCGGCCGGTCGGCCGAGCGTTCCCGGTTTGCCGAGCAACTTAGGGCGCTTCAAGATGGGCGCGGCAGCCAGGCCATCGTCGAAGGCGAGGCGGGCATAGGCAAATCGCGGTTGATGGAAGAGCTCATGGCCCAGGGCCGATCGGCCGGCCTCGAGCCGCTGCTGGGCGCCGGCCTGTCCATCGAGCAGACGACCCCTTATCATGCCTGGCTTCCGGTATTGGCAACCTTGCTAGACGTGGCCGGGGACGACGAGCCAGAAGCCCTGCAAGGGGCTGTGGTCGACCATCTGGCAGGCGAACCGGAACAGCAGAGGCGAGCGCCTCTGCTCAACGACATATTGCCGATGGGGCTGGCCGACAATGAACTCACGGCGGCCATGACCGGCGAGATCCGGGCCAAAAACACCCTTGACCTGCTGGTGGCGCTGCTCAGAGGCGCGCGGGGCAACGGCCAGCCAATGATGATCGTCATCGACGACGCCCACTGGCTGGATTCCGCTTCCTGGTCTCTGCTTGAAAGGGTTCGGCGCGACCTGTCGAATCTGCTCCTGCTGGTCGTCACCCGGCCGATGGGGCTCGACTTCACCGGCCGCAGCGCGCCGGCCGAGTACCGCCGGCTGCTCGATTCGCCCGGCGCCCATTTTTACGAGTTAGGCCCGATGTCGGCTGGCGAGATGCTGACATTGGTCGCCCGGCGTTTGGGGGTCAGAAGCGTGCCGGAACCCGTGAGTGACCTGATCAACCAGGCGGCCGAAGGCCATCCGTTTTTCAGCGAAGAGATCGCCTTTGCCTTACGAGACGCCGGCCTGATCCGGCTCGAAGACGGCGAAGCGATCCTGGCCGAAGGGGCCGACCTGACGGAGCTTAGCTTTCCTGATACGGTCCAGGGTATCATCACCAGCCGGATCGACATGCTCCAGCCGGGACCGGAACTGGCCCTCAAAGTGGCCAGCGTGATCGGCCGCATTTTCCCTTTGCGGATGCTGCAGCAAATTCACCCCGTGGAAGCAGACCGGCCGCTGTTACCGGATTATCTGACCACGTTAGCCCGGATGGACATCACGCCGCTTGAGACGCCCGAGCCTGATTCAACCTACATATTCAGGCATGCCATCACCCAGGACGTCGCCTATGGCCTGCTGCTTTTCGGACAGCGCCGCGAGCTGCATCAATCGGTGGCCGTCTGGTACGAAACGACATATGCTGACGATTTGAGCCATTACTATCCTTTGTTAGCCTATCATTGGGGTAAAGCCGGCGTCATCTCCAAGACGATCGAGTGCCTGGACCTGGCCGCCGAAGGAGCGTTGCGAAGCTACGCCAACCAGGAAGCGGTCGAATTGCTGACCCAGGCGCTGGAATTAGCCGAAGAAGTTGACGAGGAAACGGGCGCGCCGCCGCCGATCAGTAACCAACAGAAGGTCAAGTGGCTGCGGCAGCTTGGCCAGGCTTATCTCGGACTTGGCCGGTTGGACGAGTGCCGGCGGGCGCTGGAGCGCATGCTGGACCAGGCCGGCTATCCGGCGCCCAAGACGTTGACCGGGTTGAGAGCCGGCATCGTCAAGCATCTCTTGATTCAGTTGTCGCATCGCCTGTGGTCTTCGCGCGTGATCGGCCGGGCTTCGGGCGAGCGGGCGGCAACATTCTTGGAAGTGGCCCGGGCACACCAACAGCTGGCCGAGGTTTACTACTTCGCCAATGAAAGAACCCAGACATTATTCGCCGCCCTGAACGTGCTCAACGCCTCCGAATGGGCCGGTTCTTCGCCCGAATTGACCCGCGCCTACGCCAACATGGCCATGGTCTCCGGGCTCGTCCCCTGGCACCGAATGGCGCAAATCTATAGCCGCCGGGCGATCGAAACGGCCGAACGAGCGGGCGACCCGCCGGCGCTGGCCTGGGCCCATTTGCTGGTCGGCACTTATCAGTCCTCGGTTGGCGGTTTTCAAACAGCCATAGATTCCTGTGAACAGGCCGGGGACGTTTCACGCCAGATCGGCGATACGCGCATAGAAGGCTTGGCGATGGGGGTAGCAGCGGCGGTATTGACGTATATCGGGGAGCTCGAAGAGAGTCGCCAGCTCTATAGTAAGTGGTACGAACTGGCCCGCGAGAGCAACAACGTGCAGCACCAGGCCATGGGCTTATTTGGCCAGGGCTTAAATATGCTGCCCACCGGCGGCCACGCGGGAGCGGCGATACTTTTCGAGCAGGGCATAAAACTGTTGAGCGAAGAGGCCGAACGTTCCATTGAGAATCGCACCACCGCGCTGCGCGGTCACGGCCAACTGGCCCTGGCCCGCCTGCGCCTGGGCGATCAAGAGGGCGCCATGGAGTCGGCCGGCCATACGCTCAATACCATTCGCCTCTTATCGTCGCCCAAGCGGGTGACGTTCCTGGAAGTGTTTTCCGACATCGCCGAGGTCTATCTGGCCATCTGGGAAATGGCCGTTACCTCGGAGGCGGTGTTACCGGCCGGTGAAGCGATGGCGCTGGCCAAAGCCAAAGATTTGGCTAAAGTCAAAGATTTGGCTAAAGAGTCAATCGCGGCGCTGAAACAATTAACCGGCGCCTTCTTCATCTGCCAGTCACGCTTTCACCTGTGGCAAGGGCTGTATGATTGGTTGGATGGCGAGCCGAAACGGGCCCGACGATCGTGGGAGAAGAGCCTGGCCGCCGCCCAGCGGATGAAGATGCCCTTCGACGCCGCCCTGGCCATCTATGAAATCGGCCGGCATGCCGAGGGGGACGAGCGCCGAGCCCACCTGAACCGGGCCTTGGAGAGTTTCGAAGCGCTGGGCGCCAGTTTCCACGTGGACCAGGTGCGAGCGATCATGTAGCGGCGCTACTGCAGGCAGCCGGTGGGGGATAAGCTTATCGTATTTGCTGCTGGCCGGCGCCAGTCGTGGGGTATGGAAACTCGCCAATAGTCATTATTTTCGGCCTTTGAATTCTGCACCGAGTATCCGGAAGGATGCTTTTGGTGTATGAAGATCGATACAGTGAGCCTCTGTAACAATCCGTTTTACGGGCGTTTTTCGCACTAAGCTCATTACGCAGCATTGTATTAGATTAGAACGCCTTTCACACTAACTTATCTCGGGCAATAGTCAGGCTGACGACTATGAGGATATACCGGTTCCTCGGTTCCCTGCAACGTCTTCAGGATGATGCTTATTCCAATATGATGCAAACTTCCTGATCTGCCTCCGAATGTGCCAAGCATAAGGGTCAGCAACCTCCCGCTTTTGACTAACAAGTTGCATGGCCTCATCGGCCGAATAACCCATGCCGATCAAAATACAAGAAGCCATAGCCACGCTGCGGTGTACGCCACCTTCGCAAAATACCAACACCCGATGCCCTTCCTGGATAACTGGCAGGGCTGTCTCAACCCCTCTATTCAGAGATCTAATTGGGATCGGAATTAGGACAAAATCAACAGTCCGCAACCAAAGCACGGACATGGGCGGTTTCTCCAGCTCCCTGGGTGGCCGCGTCTGGAAGATCATGCTAATTGCCAAACGTGGGTCAAGCTTTCGTACGGCTTCAATATGCTCATCCTTCACCTGAGAGGAGATAAACAAGTAATCGGTGATTTGAGAGACATTCATATTGCTTTTCTGCTTTACTGCTGGATCTCGCGAGAAAGGTCGCGGTTATTGAATTGTGATGTCCAGCATCACCGGTATGCCCAGGGCGTCAGACAAGGCGTCTTCGGTGGCCTCGATGTTGATCGCGAACTCGTCCGAAGTTAAGTCT
>CP070688.1:2264009-2272160 GCA_020353135.1 Chloroflexota bacterium | reverse complement strand
GCTGGGAGAATCTCCGTCGCAACCTGGCGCCCATCTTGCTATTGGCCGTCGTCGGCACGTCGGCCGGCTCCTTCATCGTGGCCACCATCATCACCATCGCCGGCGATACCCTGGTCCCCGAGTTGAATATCGCCTTTGCGGCGACCTTCGCATTCGGCGCCTTGATATCGGCCACCGATCCAGTGGCTGTCATCTCGCTCTTTCGCGAATTAGGCGTCGGTCGCCGGCTATCGATCCTGGTCGAGGGCGAGAGCCTCTTCAACGACGGCGTGGCCATCGTCATTTTTAACCTGGCCCTGGCCGCCGGAGCCGTGGCGATTACCGGAGAGGGCGAACCGTTGGGCCCAGTCAGGGTCATCAGCGACTTCTTGCGCGTATCATTTGGCGGACTGACCGTCGGCGCCCTGCTCGGATTCCTGGTCTCCACCGTCATCCTCAAGAACGTGGACGACGCCCTCATCGAGACAGCCACGTCGGTCGCCCTGGCCTTCGGCGCTTTCATCGTGGCCGAGGAATTGCACGTCAGTGGCGTGCTGTCTGTCGTCGCGGCTGGAATCTTCGTCGGCAACATCGGTACCCAAAACACCTCGCCCACAACCAAAATCACCCTGGAAAGCTTCTGGGAATTCGCGGCTTTTGTCGTCAACTCGCTGGTTTTTTTGCTGATAGGACTCGAAGCTGATTTGCGCCAGATCCAGCCCAATTTAGCGCTCATCGTCGTGGCCATAATTGCCGTTCTTTTCAGCAGAACTGTCGTGATTTACGGACTAACCTGGCTCCATGGTCTTTTTGATCGGCGAGGTCGCGTCCCGGTCCCGTACCGGCACGTCATGTACTGGGGCGGCTTGCGCGGCGCCATCAGCCTGGCCCTGGCGCTAAGCTTGACGGGTTCGGTTTTCGACGAAGTGGTCGTCGCGGAGCTGCAGTTGATGACCTTTGGTGTGGTTTTGTTCACCTTGCTCGTTCAGGGTACCACCATCGCCCCGCTCTTGAAGCGTTTGGGCTTGACGGCCTTGCCCGATCAGCAGCACCAACAGTATCGCAGCCAGGCCTTGCTTTACGCCAACCGCGCCGGCCGTCACGAACTGAATCGACTGTACAACGAAGGCATCTTGACCCGCGAAGCGCACCAGGCTATGTCTGATGTCTACGAACAAGATATCCGTCGGCTGAATACCGAGTTGCACGACTTGCTGCACGACTATCCGGAATTGGAGCAGGCTATGATCTTGCAGGCTCGCAAAGACCTTCTGCAAGCGGAAAGAACAGCTCTAAGTGATGCCGTGCGGCGCGGCTTGATACCCGAGGATGTTTACCACGAACTGATCCTGGAAACGGACAACCGCCTGGCGGCCGTGGAGCGCATTGAAGAAGCCATGTCGGAAGCTCAGAAGCAGGTTGGAAGTCGAGGCGACCAATGAAATGCATTGTCTGCGCTACCAGGGGTGGCGCCGGAAGCCGGGCCGTCCAGGAGCGCGCCATTCGCTATGCGCTTGAGCGCGACACAAAACTGATATTTCTCTTTGTCATCGACATCAGCACCTTAGATGGTGCTGAAGACAAAATGCGGCCGGCCGTGCTGGCTGAAATGACCTGGTTAGGTCATGCTCTACTACAATTCGCCCATCAAAGAGCACGGGACGCCGGCATAGCAAGCGAAATAGTCATCCGGGAAGGCCAAGTACGCGATGAGATTTGTCGTTTTCTGGAGGAGCGATCGGCGGAGATGCTCCTGCTAGGCGCTCCTCGAGGCACCACGGCGACCATCTTCGGCGATGATGTCGTTGAACAGTTCGCCGCCACCGTCGAAGAAACTACCGGCATTCCGGTCGAGATCGTGCGCCCCCAACAGACGCCCAATGCCTGATTACCTGAAAATCTACGAGGTTGGCCCCCGCGACGGACTGCAAAACGAGGCGACCCACATCGGCACGGAAGACAAGTCCCGGCTCATCGACGGCCTGGTCGATGCCGGTCTGCGTTCCATCGAATTGACCAGCTTCGTTCATCCCAAGGCCGTGCCCCAGATGGCGGATGCCGATCAAATCATGCGCCAATCCCTGGCCAAACATCACGAATACAAGCGTCAGTTTGCCGGCCTAGTATTTAACGAACGAGGCTACGAGCGGGCTGTCAACAGCGGTTGCCAGGCCATTGCCATCGGCGTGGCCGTCAGCGAGGATTTCAGCAAGGCCAATACGGGCATGTCGAATACGGAGGCTTTGGCCAAGGCCCGCAAGCTCGTGGAGTGGGCCAGGCGCGACGGCCTGTGGATTCGCGTTTACCTCAGCACGGGTTGGGTTTGTCCATTTCAAGGGCCTGTTCGGCCGGAGCGGACCATCGCCATTGCCGAACAACTCTGGGAAATGGATATGGACGAGCTAGCTATCGCCGATACCATTGGCCACGCCAACCCGCTGGAAGTCGGCCTGCTGATGGAAGAGTTGGGTAAGCGGCTGGACATGAATAGGTTGGCCGTGCACCTGCACGATACGCAGGCCCTGGGCATGGCCAATAGCACGGCCGCCATCCAGGCTGGCGTGCGCATTCACGATGTCAGCATCGGCGGTCTGGGCGGCTGCCCCTTCGCCCCGGGCGCGGCCGGCAATATGGCCACGGAGGACCTGGTCTTTCTGGCCTATAAGCTAGGCATGGGTACCGGCGTGGATTTTGTGGCCCTCTGGGACGTCGTTTATGAGCTTGAGGCCTTGATTGGCCGCAAGATCGGTGGCCGCGTTCGCGCCTGGTGGGAAAGCAGCGGCCGCCTGTCTGAAGAAGGGCTCGCCTTCAGCCGTCTGTCGCCATCCTAGCCTATCTCGCAAGCGCAATTGGAGCATTCATGAAGAGCGAGGCAATAGCCTTAAATGACCGTCAACAAGCCATGTTAGACGGCGCCAATGGCCCGTCCAAGCAAATGGCGATGCGCCTGCTGCTGGACATGGCCGCCGCCGCCGGGGCCACGGAGCTAACGCCCATCCAGGGCGCTCACCTCTCGGGCGTCTCGCCGTTGACCGGCGGAATGGGATTGCGCCACTTTTTGAGCCGTTTGGCTGAGGACCCCGCAGCGCAGGTGGCCGTGCCAACTACGCTCAACGCCGCCGGCTGCGACGCCAGGCAGTTCGCCGCGATGCGCATCGCCGTGCCCGACTTTCTGGAGCATAGCCAAGAAATCGTCGACCTTTATACTCATCTCGGCGTCCGGCCGACTCAATCGTGCATCCCGTACGAGTGGGAAGGCGTCATCACCGACGGAATCGCCGCCTGGGCCGAATCCAATGCCATTTGTTTCGGAAACTCCTACTGCAACCTGATGACCAACCGGGAGTCGGGCCTGTCGGCCCTGGCTTGCGCCCTGACCGGCTACACCGCAAAGTACGGCCTGCTCGACGAAGCGGCGCGCCGGCCGAACCTGGTGGTGGAAGTCACCTGCGCCCTGTCGGACCCGACTGACTTTTCCATCCTCGGCGACTGGCTTGGCAAAAACAGGTCCCCAGCCTGGAAAATGCCCCTGGGACCAATTCCGTTCATCAAGGGCTTACCGGCCGATTTGAATCACGAGCAGCGTAAGGCGCTGACGGCCGCCGCCGCAAATTATGGATCGCCACTGCTCTATATTGAGGGCCAGGGCGATGCGCCGGAAGAAACGGCCATCCAGGATGTGTTGGCCTTCGACCAGGTCGCGCTGCACCGTCGCTACGCTGAGTTGCGGCCAAAGTCGCCGGTCTCCCTGATCGTCGTCGGCTGTCCCCAGGCCTCGGTAGGCGAGATCCGCGCCCTGGCTCAACTGCTGGACGGCCGTGAGGTGTCGTCGGCTCCCGACGACGGATCCGGCCGACCCCCGCTGTGGTTGTTCACTTCGTCGGCCAACCTGGCCATCGCCGAGCAAACGGGCCTGGCTAGAATCATAAGGGACAGCGGCGCCCTTTTGCTGCAAAACACCTGCCCGGAAGTCGTCCCCTATGATCAACGCTGGGTGAAGCATATATTGACCAACTCCATGAAGGCCGAACACTACATCAAATCGGGCCTAAACGGCATTCCGACTTCAGTACAACGTCTGTCCGATTGCGTAGCTGTGGCCAGCGGTGAGATGGTCATAGTAACGTTGCCGGATGACGACTCCCGCGAACCGCTTGCATCCGGGAGCTCACCGCCGCTGAGGCTTCAACCGGCGTCCGCTGCGCCCGCCCAACAGACCTCGCGGATCGTCTCTGGCGGTTTCTCGGCCCAGGGCCAGGGCCTACCATCCCAGAGTGACTTCAAGGTCGTCGGCCCGGCTTTTGTGACGGATGCGCCCATCACCCTGCTGGGCTTCGTCAACCGCCGAACGGCCGTGATAGAAGAACGGGGGCATCCGGCCGATGGCCGGTCGATGGCCGGCAAGATCGCTATTTTCCCTCAAGGCAGCGGCTCCACTGTAGCTCCGTACGTGCTGCTGGAACTCTACTACCGCGGCGTGGCGCCCATCGCCGTTGTAAACACAGAGATCGATCAACAGAGAGCGCCGGCCTGTTCGCTAGAGGGAATCCCGTATGCCTATGCCTTCGATCAGGATGTTATCGCCGCTATCAACGACGGCGACACGGTTGAATTGGCCCGGCAAGGGGAGCAAGTGACCATTCGTGTAATCGAGCGCGTCGGGCGGTAGAACGTGACTAACAGTTGACTTTTTGAAGCGCCTTTAGCAGTGTATACTGCTAAGGTATGAACGGTGCCCTGGCATGAGTAGTGCTTCGGCATGAGAAGTACCTGAGCGCCCGCCTGCTACGTGCCAGGCGGCCAGCGAGCGAGCATGACCCAGGACAACGACAATTCACTGTTCGGCGAGATCATCGACAATTTCGAGATCGAGGAGGAGATCGGCCAGGGTGGCATGGGCATCGTCTACCGCGCCTATCATCCGGCGCTCCAGCTGTACTCGGCCGTCAAGGTGATGCGTTCCGAACTGGCCTCGCAATCCGGCTTTTACGAACGCTTCCTGCAGGAGGCGCGCACAGTCGCCCGCCTGGAACACCCCAATATCGTCGACGTCATCAACTTCGGCCGCTACGAAGACAGCTATTACCTGATGATGGGCTATATCGACGGGCCGAGTTTGCGCCACCTGATTCAAGAAAACAAGGGCGGATTGCCGGTCTGGGATGCCGTGCAAATTGGCTGGCAAGTCGCCGACGTCCTGGTCTATTCTCACGCCGCCGGCGTACTACACCGGGACCTTAAACCGGACAATATCCTGCTCACACACAGCTTTCGGCCGAATCGCCCGTATCGGGTCATCGTGACCGATTTCGGCCTGGTCAAGTTAGGCCAGGGCAGTTTATTGGAGACTCAGGAGGGGATCAGTCTGGGAACGCCGGCCTACATGTCGCCCGAACAGTGCCGGGGCGATGACCTGGACGGCCGCACTGATATTTACGCCTTGGGCGTCATGTTGTATGAGGCGACCACAGGCAAGCGACCCTATCCAATTCGAACGATATTCGAGGCGGCCAGATTCCACGCCAGCGGCGAATTGGTAACACCCCGGTCCCGCAATCCGGCCATTCCAAAGAAGCTGGACTTGCTAATCCGGCGCATGCTGGCGCCCAATCCTGGCGACCGCCTGGCTTCGGCGGCCGAAGCCGTCGATAAATTGCAGGAGCTATTGGACGACCTGAGTGAAGACGAATCTGGTCGGGTTCGCAGCGCGCTGTTGCGGGAACGCATCTTGGCCGAAAGCGAGGCAACAGAGCCGTCGGCCGCCGAATCAGCGATGTTTACGCCCTCGGCGACGCCGGCCGCCCAGGAAGCCAGGCAGTTCTTCGTCCAGGTCGCCTTCCTGGGTGTCTTGGAACAACGGGTCCATCTACTGGGCGCAAAGCCGGTGATTATCGGCCGGCTGCCCTCGTCAGACATCGTCCTGGACCGGCCTGGTCAACGTTATGTGTCGAAACGTCATTGTGAAGTTCTGGTTCGTGATAATCGCGTTCTTATCCGCGATCTCGGCAGTACCAACGGGACCATCCTCGGCCAGGAGTCACTGGAAACCAACACATTTCGCGAATGGTCAGCCGAAGAGCAGGTCCATTTAGGGCCCTTCGTTCTAACGCTCAAGACTGAGCAAGAACTGGCGTCGTTGCCTTCGCCGCCGGTTGCCGGCGCGAGCGAGACATCGTCGGGATTGCCGACGACGAGAGTCCACGACGCGCCTAGATTGTCATGTGCGAATGCCGTGCCTAGCCGCCTGCCCCTCAATCCTGGAACGTCTATCGTCATCGGCCGGGCCGTGGATAGCGACATGGTCATCGATCATCCCCACGTCTCCAAACATCATTGCCGGGTTCAACTGACCGGGGACGGAGCCGAAGTGATCGACCTGCGCAGTACCAACGGCACTTTCCTCGGCGACCAGCGCCTAGCGCCGCATGTGGGCGTTCCCTGGCGCGAACTGTCCAAGCTGCGCGTCGGTCCGTTTGAAGTCACTCTCGAACGAAAATCGACCTGAGCGCCCAATTGGAACTCACTCGTAGCAATTGTCCGCATGAGAACTTTGGCTGTCTTTCCATTACAAGAAGAACTAGCCTTCTTCCTGGCCCATGGTAAGGATCGGGGCCTTCGGTGGCGCGAATCCAGGCTGGGGCGACTGCCGGTATACCGATCGGCCGATTTGAACCTGACCCTGGCTAGGGGCGGCATCGGCAAGGCGCAATTCGCCGTCCAAACCCAGCACCTGTTGGATGCCGATCCGTCGTGGCAGATGGTGATTTGCGCTGGCGCGGCCGGCGCCCTGGTAGACGATCTGACCATTGGCGACGTCGTCGTCGCGACGACGACCCTGGAACACGATTATCGCAATCGTTTCAGCCAGCGCCCCTTGCCCGCTTTCGCCGGCGCGCGACCGGCGCTTGACGCGCTGCGGCTGGTTCGGCCGGCCGATCAGGCCTATGCGATCCATTTTGGCCCGGTCGCCAGCGGCGACGAGGATATCGTCGACGACGATCGCCGCTGGCAACTGCGCGACCAGACCGGCGGCCTGGTCGCGGCCTGGGAAGGCGCCGGCGGCGCCAGGGCTTGCGCCTTCGCCGGAATACCTTTCGTGGAGATCCGTGGCGTGACAGATGCGGCCGACGCAATCGCGCCCTCAGCTTTCGAGATCAATCTGGAACGAGCGATGGCTAACATCGCCGACTTGATCACAACTTGGTTGGAGCGCACTCAAGCGTAAGAGGCCTGGCAAATCTTCATCAACTAATGTTGGACACTCGTGCTTGCAGAAGCCAGGCTTCGTTACATGGAGGAATCGTTTCAATGGAATTCACGCTGAGCGAATCATGGCGAAAGGCCTATCCAGACGCCGCAATAGGCCTCCTGGCCCTGGGCAACGTGGTCAATCTCGACGAGCATCCAGAGCTGGAAAAGCAAAAACTGGCATTGGAAGAAGAGCTAAGAAAACGCTTCGGCGACAGTGATCGGGCGACGCTCAGGTCCCGGCCAGTGTTGCAAGCCTATCACGGTTACTACAAGCGCTTCAGAAAAAGCTATCATGTCCAATTGCAGCTTGAATCGATCGCCTTCAAGGGCAAGCATATCCCGCGAGTGGCGACCCTGGTTGAAGCGATGTTCATGGCCGAGTTGAAGAACCAGCTGTTGACGGCCGGCCACGATCTGCTAGCGGTTGTCCGACCGCTTGGCGTCCATGTTGCCAGCGGAGATGAGCTTTACACGCGCATAAACAGTCAGGAGCAGCGCCTGAAGAAAGGCGACATGTTCATCGCCGATGCGGAGGGCGTTTTGTCCAGCATCGTCTATGGACCCGACCGCCGGACTCAGATCAAGCCCGAAACGACCGAGGTCGTATTCACCATCTACGCCCCGGCTGGCATCAAGCGCGCGACCGTCGCCGGCCACTTGGCCGACATCAAGGACTATATCTCGCTCTTCTCCCCGGATGCGCGCGTGTTGAGTGAGCAAGTCTACGCGGCTAACGGCTGAGTTCTGAAGGCTATTCCTGTGGATCTGGCGGTATTTGGGCGGGGGTTGGTGATGGGATTCGCGGTGGCCGCGCCGGTGGGGCCCATCGGTTTGCTCTGCATTCAACGAACTCTACAAGACGGCCGTATCTATGGGCTGGCCACGGGGCTCGGGGCGGCCACGGCCGACGCCTTCTACGGG
>CP070688.1:2258968-2263909 GCA_020353135.1 Chloroflexota bacterium | reverse complement strand
TCGGCCGTCGCGTCGGTGCTGCCATCATCCACGACAACCAACCGAAAAGGCTCGCCGTGATCGATCAGTGCCTGATTAACTTTAGGTAGCAGCTTCGGCAGAGCCTCTGCTTCATTAAACGCTGGAAATAACACCCATATCATTCGGCTGTCTCCATTGCCCCAAACTAGCTTCGCATGGATTCACATTTCGATTTTGTAAACAACTGAAGTCAGTCAGGCAAAGGTATCAAAATAACAATTCAGTCATTGAATTCAACGGTTGAATTCTAACATCCACGCTTGATCGCGTCAATTGGCCTATTGGTACCAGAGCGCCCGACGTGCTTACGCGGCCGTCTTCGTGATGATTTCAGTTATGCGCTCGGCCGCCCGACCATCGCCGTAAAGCAAGGGTCGTTCAGAAGGCAACGTGTTGCTGGTTAGTATCTCCGACATCCACTTTGGATCACGTCCAACCAGCTTATTCCAGCCTGCGTCCACCGTCTCCACCCATTCAGTCTCCTCGCGCAGAGTTACACAAGGCACGCCCAGAACGTAGGCCTCCTTCTGTATTCCACCAGAGTCAGTCACGATGAGCCGCGCGCTCTTCTCCAGGGCCACCATCTGCAAATAGCCGGCCGGTTTAACAGCGCGCACGTTCATCGGCAAAGCCAAGTCAAAGCGCGCCAGGGCAGCATCCGTCCTTGGGTGAAGCGGAAGCAAAACCGGCCAGGGAATCTCGGCCAAACAGGCCAGTACAGCCTCCAGGCTTGAACGCGTGTCGGTATTCTCAGCTCTGTGGACGGTAGCCAGCACATATTCACCGGCCATGACTTGATAGGCATTAAGTACGCTTCCTTCATCAGCCATTGGCAGGAAGTGTAGGATTGCATCGTACATGACATCGCCGGTCACGTGCACGCCAGCCGTGATACCCTCTTGGCTCAGGTTTTTTCTCGCCGTTTCAGTTGGGCAAAACAGCACTTGCGAGCAGCGATCAGTCACAACTCGATTGACTTCTTCAGGCATTGACCAATTGAAGCTTCGCAAGCCGGCCTCCACGTGGGCTACTGGAATACGCAGCTTCGTCGCCGCCAGAGCTCCGGCCAGCGTTGAGTTCGTGTCGCCGTAAACCAACACAAGGTCCGGCTCCTCGTCGAGCAATACTTGCTCAAGACCGATTAGCATTTGAGCTGTCTGCCAGCCATGGGTCCCGGAACCAACGCCGAGATTGTAATCCGGCATCGGTATGCCGAGCTCGTCGAAGAAGACGGCCGACATCTCTTCATCATAGTGCTGACCGGTGTGCACTAGCAATTCATGGTGTACGGCTCGAAGTGCCGCGCTTACCGGCGCCGCTTTAATGAATTGTGGTCTCGCTCCAACCACCGACAGAACCTTCATTTTCTACTCTGCTGTCTTTCTATGCACACATTTAGAACGGCCAATTGCCCAATACCACCCGCAATGTGGAATAACTCTGGGGATGCATCAGAACCCGCCGCTCATTGCCCAATGCCGATCCCGCGATAGGCCAACCCGGCCGCTTCCACCTGTTCTTTGTCTAGCACATGCCGGCCGTCGACGACCAACGGCGTCCTGAACGCCCTGCCCAGTTCCTGCAAGTCAAGGTTAAGATATTCCTTATGAGCGACCATGATGACTACCCCATCGCGGCCGGCAATAATGTCTTGCAGATCGCCTTGATAAGCTTCGATCCAGGGATCGTGAATCGCGACGCTCAGGCCTTCTTCCTTCAAGCGTCTGACAAGACTCTGGCTCGGGCTATTACGGTCATCGTCGCTGTTTTCCAGGTAGGCGTAGCCCAGCACCGCCACCCTGGCTTCAGTGGCTCCCAGACCGCGCGCACGCAGCGCCTCTAGCGTTAATTGTGCCACGTGGTGGGGCATGCCGTCATTCACGGCTCTGGCCTCAGGAATGAGCCGGGCCGGCATCGCCTCGCCGGCTGCCGAGGCTAGCAACCAGGGATCCTTTGGAATGCAATGTCCGCCTACCCCGGCACCCGGTAAATGCATGTGCCGATACGGGACCTTGTTGACCAGGTCCCGTACCTGCCAGATGTCAGCGCCCACGGCCTCACAGATGAGCGCCACCTCGTTGGCGAAGGCGATCTGCACATCACGGTAGGCGTTTTCGGTCGTCTTGACCACCTCGGCTGTCACTGGGTCGGCCGAGTCAAGCTCAGCCTCGACAATATGACGGTAAAACGTGACCATCAGCTGCGCCACTTCCGGCGTTTCCCCGCCGCAGACGCGGCTCATCGTTCGTAGATTGCGCAGCAACTTGCCAGGCATGACCCGCTCTGGACAGGCGCCCACAAAGAACTCATCTGCCGATTTACGGCCGGAGTATTTCTCCAGCAGCGGGCGCACAACTCGATCGATGGTCCCTGGCGCCACCGTCGACTCTACGACGACCAGCGCTCCCTTCTTCATGACGCCAGCCAACGCTTCGCAGGCGCTCCGTAACGCCAAGTACCGTGGCCGATGAGACTCGTCAACCGGGGTTTCGACGTCTATCAAGACGACATCAGCTGCTGAAAGCTCGCGGTAATCGTCCGTCGCCCGCAGCCGGCCGCTGCTAACGGCCGTTGCCAGCAGTTCTGCGAGCCCCGGCTCTTGCCCGCCGATGGGGTTCTGGCCCTTGTTTATCTGGCGCACGCGTTCTGGTTTTATGTCAACTCCAATGACCGAGAACCCGGCGCCGGCGAATGTGGCCGCCACCGGCAGGCCAACGTAGCCCAGCCCGATGACGCCGACGATCGCATCTTTGCTCTCGATTTGACGTCTCAATTGCTCCAGCAAGGCAACTCCTTTGTCTGTCAGGCTCATCTGGCATATCCAGCATGAACTGGGGCCGATTCCAGATTCGGCGCGACGTCAATTACCCGGTTCTCGAGGCCCGAACTGACGACGGCCTGGGCCAGGCGCAAGGCCATAAGCCCGTCTTCGCCGCTTACGGGAACCGGAATATCGCCCTTTACGGCCGCTACAAAGGCTTCTTGTTCCAGGCGCAGCGGTTCGCGTTTGGCGACAACATGGCGGATCATCTTGCCTTCGCCGACGCCTCGCAGCACTTGGAACGGCCAGTCGGCCGCCGGCGCCTTGGCGTTCTCGAAGAAATACAGGTCCTGAGTCAGGTAATCGACTCGAAACATGCCCCTTTCGCCAATGACTGTCAACTCGCGGATCTTGGTCGGCGTCAACCAGTTGATGCTCAGCGTGCCGACAATGCTTTCTTCAAAGCGCACCAGTCCTGTCAGCAGGTCCTCTCGGGTGCTGTGAATGCGCCTCTCGGTTTCGGCGTATACTCTGAGCACCTCCGAACCTGTAACGTATCGCATGACGTCCAGATCATGTACCGCCAGATCAATGACCACGCCTACGTCCTTGACCCGCGCTGGAAATGGACCCTGCCGACGGGCATCGATCTGGAACACGCGCCCCAGCTCGCCGTCCAGCAGGCGGTCCTTCAGGGCAGTAACGGCCGGATTGAATCTCTCAATATGTCCGATCATCAGCGTCACCCCAGCTTCACGGGCGGCCGAGATGATCTGCTTGCCTTCTTCGGCCGAGAAAGCGATCGGCTTCTCAATGAGAAGATGTAAGCCGCGATCGATCACCTCGCTTGCCACCTCGAGATGATCGACGGTCGGCACCGCTATTGTCACTACGTCCGGTTTTTCATGGTCCAACATCCGCCGGTATTCTGTGTAAGGTTGTCCACCATGCCTGCGGGCCAGCTCGGATGCTACACCCTCATCTGTGTCGGCAACTCCTACCAGGGAAACCTGTGGCATATCGGCGTAGACACGGGCATGATTCTTGCCCATTGCCCCGACGCCGATGACCGCCGCCCGTATAGTTTCATTCGTACTCATAGTTCATTTACCCCACTTACAATCCGTTCCAGATCGGTCCTACTTAACTGGGGATGCACCGGGATCGAGATTACTTCTCGGGCCAGGCGTTCCGAAACAGGAAAGCTCACGTCGCCCACTATGTCACGCATGTAGTCGTGCATATGAGCTGGAATTGGGTAGAAGATGCCCGTTCCAATTCCGGCCGCATTCAATTGTTCGACGGCCTTGTCGCGGTCACTCCCATCTACAACACGTATCGTATACTGGTGCCAGACATGCCAATTTCCCGCCTTTTCCTGCGGCGTAACCACTGACTCTATCCTGTCGTTGAAGTACTTGGCGTTGCTACGGCGACGTTCGGTGAACGCCTCAAAACGATCGGCTTGCGCCAGGCCAATGGCCGCCTGGATATCGGTCATTCGGAAGTTGAAGCCAAGCATTTCATAGTGATATCGTCGTTCCATGCCGTGATTTCTAAGCAGACGGCAACGCTCGGCGATATCGCCGTCGTCGGTGGTAATCATCCCCCCTTCGGCCGACATGATATTTTTCGTTGCGTAGAGGCTGAAACAGCCTGTCCCGAAGCTGCCAGCATTGCGGCCGAGATGTTTGCCTCCAACCGCCTGGCAGGCATCTTCGACGATGGCTAGATGGTGCCGCTGCGCTATCGACTCAAGCTCTTCCATATCGCACACCTGGCCATAAAGATGCACCGGCATCACGGCCTTGGTCCTCGGGGTGATCGCATCTTCCACCTGGGACATGTCCAGGTTAAATGTAGCCTCATCTATATCCACAAAGACCGGCCGGGCGCCTGTGAACAGAATGCTGTTTGCCGAAGCAATGAAGGTGAATGGCGATGTTATTACTTCATCGCCTGGGCCAACTCCATTTGCCAATAAAGCCAGGTGCAAGGCTGTCGTGCCTGACGACGTTGCCACGGCCCATTGAACATCACAAATCTCCGCGAATCGTTTTTCAAATGCAGCCACGCGCTTTCCCTGGGCCAGCATTCCGGAATCGAGGACATCTTGCACCGCTTGCTTCTCGGAATCGCCGATGTATGGTTTAGCTATG
>CP070688.1:2254604-2258868 GCA_020353135.1 Chloroflexota bacterium | reverse complement strand
TTTTGTAGGCGAGATACGCCGGGTAACGGACCGCCCATTCCTCTTCCGGTGAAACGACCCGCCGGTCCATCAGTTTCGCGTCCAATTCCCGGTCCACGACGTCGATCAGCCCGATCCGCAAACAGGACCGCATGTTGTGATAGTCGACGATAGGGGCCAGTCTTTCGTCGTCTCCTAATTGCATGAACTTTTCAGGGCGATCCTTCAGGATCATGGCCAGCAACAGGCTTTTCTTGCGAAGCGGATCCTCCTTGTAGCCTGCCACTTGATCCAGGGTCAGCAAGAACGTCTCCAGCGGGTGTCTTGAGGCCAGGGCCCGAGCCACGACCGCCTGCGGGGTGAGATGGAGGGCCAGTATGTCCCGGCCGTACTGGCGGGCCTGTTCCAGGTGCAGGTCAAGGGCCGGCAGGGGATCCCGTCCATCGTCCGCTCGAAAGACCGCCAGTAGATCCTCCCGGCTCAGATTCGCCTGGCGCTTTGGGGAGCAGAAGTCGGCATCATTTTCGAGCCAGCGCGTAATGGCGGCCCACAAGTAGTCCGAACCCTTGCGCTCGACGCCGCCGATGGGAGCAATCAGGGGCTGGTGGTAGTGATCGTCTCGTACGGACCAGAAGCTGAACTGCTGAAGCGTGGCGGCGAAGAAGTAGTCAAGTGCCTTGGGATGTCCGACCGGCGGGTAGGTCGGGCCGACGAGGGGGTATAGAGACGTGTCGGCGAGGGGGGCCACCGCTTTCGCGACCTGCCGCACCTGACCCTGATTGACTCGAACGCGCGCGTCCAGCGGCGCCCTGGGGGGCGGATCTTCGGACAGGAGCGCGGCCGGTCCCAACTGGCCAATCATCTCCGCCGCCAGGGCCACGGCGTCCCGCGCGGCCATGATGGGATGCTGCTTTCTTAGCAGATAGGCCAGCGTCGCGCCGCAAAAGGTATCGCCCGCGCCCGTCGGATCCAGTAGCGTGGCGGAAATGGCCGGAACCGAGGAGGGCGCTTCTCCCTGAATGATACGAGCACCCTGGGCGCCCAGGGTAATAAAGAGAACCTTCCCTGGTCCGGTGCGCGCGGCTTCCAGGGAGCCAAACACAGCTTTGGCCTCCAGCTCATTCATGAAGAAGTAATCGGACCGTTCCAAGACAGCACGGACAGAGCCCGGCTGCCTGATCGCTTGACCCTGGTCCGTCCCAGCGGAAATCTGTACCGCTCCGCGCTGTATGCAGGCCTGAATGAAAGAGAGCTGCAGATTCACGTCGGCTTGTGCGGTCACATGAACGAGATCAAATCCAGATAGGTCGGCCGGCAGCATGTTCGTAGAAAGCGCTGGCTCTGCGCCGCGCGACTCATTGAGGTATTCGGTTTTCCCCCGCCGGTAGGAAATCTCGAACTGCGGCAGCTGCGCCGGCGGCACGGCCGGACCGAGCCATTCGGTCAAGTATCCAGCTACGGGTTCCAGAGGTTCTGGGCAAGGTACAGGGCGAAGACCGAACATAGCCACCTGTGCGCCACAGCGACGAGCGGCCATAGCCGTATACATCCCGGCGCCGCCCACGGAATCGGCCGTTCGATCCGCAAAATGCAGACGATCGAAGGTCGCCCCGCCGATGACAAGTATTTGATTCATGATAGGCTCCTCTTCCGTCGGCTATAGCAGTCTTTGCTCGGAAAGCGTCTCTATCACAAAGGCCAGCCGTTCTTCAGGTGGCATGACGGGCACGCGCACAACACAGTAGCCCAAGGCGCCGTAATCGCGGGTGAGCCATTCGTCGAGAAGATCGGTAAATACCTCATCATCGATCCTGGCGCCATCAAGCTGCAGAGGGAGTTGGTCGAGGATAAAAACCGATGCATAACGATAGCGGAAGCACTCAGCCAGGAGCTCATTGGGGTTCATCCCGAAGAGCCGCCAAAACCAGAGGTAATCTGGCAACGCCCGATCGAGAAAGGTGACTTCATTAGCACTTAGTCTGTGTTCGGCGTCACACTGTATCTTTGTCAAAACCCGTTCATCGGCCGCGCTACCAAAAAGTTCCTCCAGTGTCCGCCCTTTCGCCACTTCTCTCTCAATGTACTCTCGTGACGCCTCCGGAAGCGTCCGAAATCCCTTCTCGGCCAACATATCGATCAAGGTTGTCTTACCGCAGCATATCGCGCCTGTTAGCACATGCCATCTCGTCTGGACGCTAAAAGGAGTTGACAAGAGATCCCGGTCAAGCTCCATAGCGCGTGGATCTCGTCTTGAATCTTCAGTTGCTTGGACATCGTTCATTAATTCGGCTCCTTGTCAATCCGCAGAAGAGGCAGTGATGTTGCATCCATGTCTCCCTCGGCTCACCTACATTAAAAGCATAATCTATCCTCGAACCCAGCGCAAGGGCCAAGCGTCGGATTGAAGGCCCAATTCCAACCGTCATTCGAGACCCAAACGATTTTTGTTTGATGGCGTATTCGCTGGTAGGTCGAGCAGACCATTTGGTCACAGGCGACGAAGATTTGCTAAAATTACATGAGTTGATACAAGAATCGGAAATCTTGACACCCGTTGGTTTATGGACCGCGCATCCTCATGGTATGAAAGACACCAGCCGCTAGAAGCAGGTAAGCTGACGACTGAAGGCTGTTTTGCAAGGAGAATGATTAATGTCTTTGAAAATGACCGAAGAAGAACGGGAGGCGTTCCTGGCCGAAGTGCATGTGGCCGTTATCAGCATTCCGGAAAGCGGCCGTGGGCCATTGACGGTTCCGGTCTGGTATGCTTTTGTTCCCGATGGAGAGTTTCACATCTGGACCGGCGGCAACTCTCGCAAGGCCAAGCTGCTGCGTGAAGCAGGTCGCTTCAGCCTGTGCGTGCAACAGGAAACGCCTCCCTACAGATATGTTAGTGCGGAGGGGCCGGTGGCGGCTATCGAGCCCATCCAGTTGAAGCGCGATCTTCGGCCCCTGGTATATCGTTATCTTGGCGCCGAAGAAGGAAACAGCTTCATCGAGAGTCTGGGCGGCGACTCGGCCGGAACTGGAGACATCCTGGTACGCATGAAGCCGGAACGCTGGCTCAGCGAAGATTATTCCAAGACGGCATAGAGCCTGGAATCCTTGAGAGGCGTTTAAAGGTACATCACCATGCCCGCTTATCGCGAAAGAATCTACATTTGCCCTGACGAGAATGCCCGGCCGGCCTGGATAACAGAGTTTCCATTGTGGTGGGATCGACGCGCCTTCTTCGAAGAATACGGCGATCGCCGGATCGACACCGGAAACCCTTTCTATGTGGACTACGGCCTGTTGCTGACCGGCTCGGAAGCCAGGGCGTGGGATAAGCGTTGTAGAGAGGCGTTCGCCAGTGACCCACATAGCCAGGAACCGCACAATGTCGAGGCTTTGCACCGGTTGGAGTCCATGCTCCGAGATGCTAGCTGGGTGATTGTCGAGTCATCTGAATGGGAATCTGGCCTGGATTAGGAGCGTAGTCAGCTTCGCCAACCCTTGTCGGCGGCCGACAATCGCCAGCCCGCGGCTGACTTTTGCCATGGTCTGGATGCATCAAGTAAACTCAATGTCATGAATACTCAAATTCTACCCATAACTGGCATTCCCGTCGGGCAAATCCCACCGGCAGTGATCGTCTGCGGCGATCCGGACAGGGCAGTCCAGGTTAGCAATCATTTGGATGAAGCCAGGCTAATCAGCCAGCATCGCGAATATGTCTGTTACGGCGGCGATTTCGAAGGGATGCCGGTGGCCGTCTGTTCTCACGGCATCGGCGCGGCCGGGGCGGCAATCGCATTCGAGGAATTGGTCTACGCCGGTGGTCGCCAAATCGTTCGGGTCGGCACCTGTGGCGCGCTGCAGCCGGGAATTCGGTCTGGCCATCTCATAATCGCTTCGGCATCGGTCATGCGCTCCGGTTACGGCCGGGAGATGGTTCCTGAAGGCTATCCGGCCGTCGCCGATCTTTACCTCACCATGGCCCTGGACGAGGCGGCCGAATCATTCGGTCAGCCATACGATCGCGGGATCGTGCTGACCCGCGACGCCTTCTACCAGGGTGTGGACCCCTGCGCGGGCCCCGACTACCAGAAGATGTCCGAAGCCAATGTCAAGGCGGTTGAAATGGAATGTGGGGCGTTGTTCATCGTCGGTAGCTTGCGCGGCGTTCAAACGGGCGCCATTTTGGCCGTCGACGGCAATGTTCTAGAAAGCGCCGAGAGCATAGATAGCTATGATCCTGGTCAGACATCGGTAAAAGCGGCCGTGGAGGCGGAGATCGAAAGCG
>CP070688.1:2250933-2254504 GCA_020353135.1 Chloroflexota bacterium | reverse complement strand
TGATGTTAGCCTGGTGGCTCATTCGCCGCTGGCCGGCAACAAACGGCTGGGCCATCGCCGCCGTGTGCGCAGGTTTGGCTCTGGGGGTCATCGCATTGTTCGATTTCTATCCCTGGGGCTTGAACACCGGCCGGCTGCTGACGGCGATGGTCCTTGGCTTCATCGCCCGGACGGCTTCGTCTGACGAGGGGGCGGCGGAGCGCCGAATTGACTTTCCTGCCGGTCGTCTTGGACGTCTCTGGACCTGCGCCGGAAATCAAACGCATTGGCGGCCGATAGCCGGTCGACGAACGACCTGTCAGTCAATTACAATTCGCCAATGGTTGACACTGGTAACCCATTGGCTCGCTTGCGGCGTCGATCGGCTATCCTGCTCACCGGCGGGCATTCCCATGCCTCGGCCGGCGTCTCCCGTCGCAGATCTTTCAGCTTGGGCAAGATCCCACAGGCAAAACATTGGTCCCGGCAATCGATGCGCGTCTCGCCCTCCTGGCTCATGAGATAATCCTGGGTCAGAAAACGGCGAGTGATCGCCACGTCGATATGCTCCCAGGGAAATAGCTCGTCGACCGGCCGTTTGCGGTGAGTATAAAAGGCCATGTCCAGGCCTTCGGCCTGGCAGGCGTCCTGCCACTGCTCCAGGTTGAAGTGCTCGCGCCAAGCATCGAATTTTGCGCCATTGCGCCAGGCTCGCTCGACAACGTTAGCCACCCGCCGGTCGCCGCGAGACAGGAACCCTTCGTAGATCGATTCCCTGGGATCGTTCCAGCGCAGCCGCAGGCCCTGGCCGCGCATCTCGCGTTTCAGCAGATCCAGCTTGGCCTCGATATTAGCCAGGCTATCCATGGGTTCCCACTGAAATGGCGTGTGCGGCTTGGGAATGAAAGTGCTGACGCCGGCGTTGACGCCCGCCTTGCGGCCGTGAAAGCTCCGGCCGATTTCTAATACGGCCTTGGTCAGATCGACGATGGCCTGTACATCGGCCAGATCTTCTTGCGGGTGACCGATCATGAAATACAGTTTGATCGTTCGCCAGTTGCGCCGGTAGATCTCCCGCGCCGTCTCAAGCAGCTCTTCGTCAGAGACATACTTATTGATGATGTTCCGCATTTTCTCGGTGGCTGCTTCAGGCGCCAGAGTGAAGCCGCTGCGCCGGTTGTCGCCCAAATTGTCCATCAGTTGAGTCGATACTGACTCGATGCGTAGAGAAGGCAGGGAAATCTTCAGCCCCCGGTCGCCAAAGCGCCGGCCGATGGACTCCGTCAACTCGAGAACATGTGTGTAATCGCTCGAAGAGAGCGACAGCAAGCCGATTTCCTCGTAGCCTGTCTTGACCAGGATCTCTTCCATCGCGGCCAGGATCTCATCCACCGGCCTCTCACGAACGGGGCGGGTTACCATGCCGGCGTGGCAGAAGCGGCAGCCACGCGTGCAGCCGCGCATTATCTCAATCGGCGCCCTATTGTGAACCGTCTCTACAAAGGGCACAATAAACTCTGTAACCGGCGGCGGCAACACAGGCACAATAGTCTTCAGCACCCTTGAAGGCGCTTCCGGCATAGTGGGCAAGATAGCGGCTATCGCGCCATCGGCGTGGCAGTCCACATCGTAAAAGCCGGGTACGTAGCAGCCCTCGATCTGGGCCAAATGACGTAATTGCGTCTCTCGATCCAGGCCGGCTGCTGCTCGCATTGTGGCGATGATCTTCAGAATGACCTCTTCACCCTCGCCAATGACGAACAAATCAATGAAGGGCGCCATCGGCTCGGGATTGTAGCAGGCATGCCCGCCGGCGATGACCAATGGATAGCTTCCATCTCGATCCACGGAGCGAACCGGCATTCCAGCCAGGTCCATCAGATTGAGAGCATTGGTATAGAGCTGCTCATAGGGCAGCGTAAAGGCTAACATGTCGAATTCGGCGACGGCATGCTTGCTCTCTAGCGTGAAAAGGGGAAGCCCCCTTTCACGCATCTGCGCTTCCATATCTGTCCAGGGACAATAGACCCGTTCGGCCAGCAGATTTCTATGCTGGTTGACGATATCGTACAGGATCATCAGGCCCAGGTTGGACATCCCCAGATCGTAGATGTCTGGGAAAGCCAGGGCCACCTTGAAGTCGACGTCCGGCCACTCTTTAACTATTTGGTTGTACTCGCCCCCCGTATAACGGCCGGGTTTGCTGACGCGGGGCAGGACATACTCCAATTCACTTTGAATCTGTTGGGGCGTCATCATTACTGTACTGATTCTTCCAAGTTGTCCACGGGCGGACCGTCCGCGGACGGTAGCCGCTCTCAGTCAGCTAGATTTATTGATTTATTTCAGAATTTTCTATTATATCTGCCAATCTGGAAGCTGCACGTCGGCATATTGTCCCGGAATTATACGAAAGGCACCCTAAAAAGGTGATACTTGGCGTTGAAAAGCGGTTCAAAAACCAGTACCCTACAAGCAGCTATGGATCCGGTTGCCCAGTTGTTCACTGACAACATCGTCGTCGTTTACTTCGTCTACGGACTGGCCTTCTTCTGCATGGGCCTATTCGTCTGGATGGAGTCCGGCCGCACGTCGGAGATACGCATCTCTCGGGCATTTATCTTCCTGGCCGGTTTTGGCATCATTCACGGGCTGCACGAATGGTTCGAGATGTTTCAGATCATGGCCGCGTCCGGCGTCACCTCGATTCCGGATTGGCTACTGCTTAACGAGATTCGCATCCCTCACCTGATCGTCTCTTTTGTGCTGCTAATCCTTTTTGGCGTCAAGCTGCTCTTTTCGGCCTATAGGAAAAACGGCGATGAACGGCGTGTGACCTATGGCGCGGCCGGGGCGTTACTGGCGTTATGGTTCGTGTCTGTGGTGGCGACGCGCTTCATATACGATCCCGAACCCGAAGAGTTCGTGACTGCGGTCGACGTCCTCGGCCGCTACATTCTGGGCATACCCGGCGCGCTGCTGGCCGCCTGGGCCATCGTATTAGAGCAGCGATCCCTCACGAAGCGCAAGATAGTCGGATTTGGCCGCGATCTGCAGTGGGCTGCCTGGGCCCTCATCCTGTACGGCGTCATAGGTCAGGCCTTCGCGCCGGAAAGCTTTCTTTTTCCGTCCAACGTGATCAACGCCCGGCTCTTCCTGGAAACCTTCGGCATCCCAGTCCAGTTCTTCCGCGCCGTCGAGGCGGCCTTGATGGCCGTGTTCTTCATTCGTGCGCTGCGGGTATTCGAATTGGACCGTCAGAAGCGCTTGGCGCAGGCCCAGGAAGAGAGACTTGTCGCCCAACAACAGGCTTTGAAAACACAACGTATGGCAAAAGAGGCCACCGAGCAACTCAATCGAGACTTGCGCGAGCGTGAAGAGTTGCTCGGAGAGCTACTGCACCAGGTCGTATCGGCTCAAGAACACGAGCGGGAACGCATCGCGCGCGAGCTGCACGACGGCACCGGTCAGATCCTGACCGGTCTTGGTCTGGGCCTGGCCGCTGCCAGCGACAGCATTAGCAGCAATCCTGATTTGGCCAGCAACCAGTTGGCCGAACTGAAGCGGCTCAATAACCAGGCGCTGGAAGATT
>CP070688.1:2240387-2250833 GCA_020353135.1 Chloroflexota bacterium | reverse complement strand
GATCACACCCTGTATGCACTGCAAAAAGCGACCGGCGAAGTGTTGTGGCGCTACAGCATGAATAGGCGGATAGAGATGCCGCCGGTCCTGGCGCCGATGGCCCTGCTCGTCGTCGATCGGGGCGGCTCAATCATCGCTCTTGAGCGGCCGCCAGAGCCGGAACCCGTGGCCGAGCCAGAACTTGATCCAGCAGCGCTTAGGGCGACGGCTGAGGCCTTTGAGCAGCAGGGCGATCACCTGCAAGCGGCCGAAAAGTGGTGCCAAATCGGCGAACTCGATCGGGCGGCAAAACAGTATGAAGCCGGCACGGCCTGGTTGGAGGCGGCCGAAACGTGGCAGAAGTTGTTTCGTTACAACCGCCGGGCCGAGGCATATGAACAGCATGCCCGTCTACTCTCCAAACAAGATATCGACGACGAAGAGAAAGCGGCCGCCTGGGAGCAAGCGGCTCACGCTTATCGCGAGACGACGCTCCGCGCAGAGCGATTGCACGCCGAGACGGAAGTGGCCCGTTATCGTAAGCAGCCGATCCTCGAGCTAAAAATCGAGCACGACGATCTGATGGTTGAGACCTGGTCGGCCATCAACTACACAATCGTCAACAAGGGTTTTGGTCCGGCCCGGTTGATGGGCGTGCTTGTCAAGCCAGACCGTTTTGAGACGGAATCCAGCGTGTCTGTCGTGCAGCCGGTGATTCACAGTGATAGCCCGCCATATACGCGGAGTCTGCAAGTCCGGCCGCTGCAGAAGGGCGAGGGCGTGCCTATGAAGTTCGTCGTCGAATTCCGGGATGATCGCAACCAGAACCATCGCTTCGATCGCACCTTTAACGTGCCGGTTCTTAGTGAGAGCGAAACCTCAACTGACTTCCGCATCACCGGCGTTCGCCTCTCCTCAGAAGAGCGTAAACGTTATTTCACCCTGGCTCGAACGCTTGCGGCTCGGTTCAGCATGGAGGAGTTTGAGGATCTGCTCTTTGCGATGGGCATCAATGAGGACAACCTGGAAGGCACCACCCTGGCGGCCAAGGCGCGCGAACTTGTCAAATACTGCCTGCGGCGGGAGAGCATCGGCGAGCTGATTGACATGGGCATAAGCATCCGTAAGGATGTTGACTGGGAGTCGTTTCGTTAACGCTATTGCGGCTGGGGGGGTGGCCGTTTTCTCAGGTTATCTGCAAGGTCATTATCTTGTTAGAGACATATTGACGGCTTCGTGGTTTCAGTCGTCTACCAACAAGTGGCGTGTTGCCTCGATTTCGGGGGCGATTTCTAGCGCTTCAAATTGCCCCAAAGCTTCCATGAGGGCGTTCTGGCTCGCTTCCTCCTGGCCTTGTTCACGATAGATTTTGCCTAAGGCCTGCCAGGCATAGGCCTCCATAAACTTATCGCCATTCTGTTGAGCGATGTCCAAGCTCTGCTGGAAATATCGCTCAGCCAGCTCCAGGTCCTGCCTGGCTTGCCGCACACGGCCTATGGTGAAAAGGGCATACGGGTGGCTATGTGGTTCTTCAATTCTCAGAACCTTCAAGGCAATTTCTTCCGCTTTATCCAGGTTCTCGACTTCAAAGTAAGCCTCGGCCAAGGTGGCGCCGGTTGTACTGGCCCAATAAGGCATCCTGGCTTCTTCAAAAAAAAGCAGGGCGATTTCGGCTATTTCAATTGCCTTCTCGTATTGTCCGGCCTGGAAATATATGGCGGCCAGGACATTATGCATCGTCTCCAAACCAAACCGGTCACCAGTGTGCTCATAATAGGCACTCGCCTCCTCGGCATAGTTTCTGGCTTCCTCTAGCTTAGCCTGCCGGCTAAGCAAAACTGCCAGCTCACGGCTCGACTTGGCAATGCCGGGTTCGTGTTTGACGCTTCTGGCCAGGGCCAGCGCGCGCTGGTAGTAGAGGTAAGCCTCGTCGAACTGGCCCTGTTCATCTTGTACAAGGCCCTGCAGATGTTCCGCTTCATATTGGGCCAGGCGAGCCTCCTTCCAGGCTTCCTTCATCTGTCGCTGTTGCACGTGCGTGATGCTACCCTGGTAACGAAAGCGAGCAAGCTGGCGGAGAAGGTGAACCAGAGCAGACATCCCTTCTTCATAGGTTTGCAGCGCGTCCGGAGCACGGCCCAGTGCATTCAAAAAATGTCCGCGCAAAAGCAAGGCATCGGCCGTTACCATGCTGTCAGCCGACCACTCAGTGGCTTCCAACTCGGTCAGACCTTTCTCTACCTCGCCGGTTAGCTCGTACAACTCGGCCCGGAGCAGGGCCAGCGCCCGGCTTTCAGCTTCGCCCAAACGGCGCACGGACATTTGTTGGAAAATGGCCAGCGCCGCAGCGGCCTGGCCGTGCATCACCTCTGAATTACGATGGGGGAACCAGACCTGCACAGCCAGGGCCGCTTCTCCCCCCTGGCTGTAGTGCCAGGCTGCGGCTGTATACTCACCTCGAGCAGCACGAATGCCGGCCGCCTCCAGATGATACTGTTCGTGCAGTTCTGCTGGAAAACGTTGCCTGTCGTCGTACAGGAGATCCCGGATGATAGGCAGCAAGGACACACCACCATAACCATCTCGTTGCACAATGTGCTGCTCAACCAGGCGTTTCAGGGCCAGCTCCGGGTCTGGCCAGGCATCATCGGGCGCAGGACTGCGGAAGACGGCCAGCCTCAGAAGCATCTGCCGGGCATCGGCGCCGAGTCGCCGCCATAAACGTTCCAGCAGCGCCTGAAGCGCCGGCACTCCTGGCGTCTCCGTAATAATTTCAGAGAGCGCCCGGCCCTCTTCTAACAATGCCGCGCACAGTTTCAACAGGCGTGGGTTCCCACCTGTATAGGCATGTAGATGAGGAACGTCGGCCGGCGCGAAAGGTACCTGTGCTTCTGTAAGAAAGGTGACGACTTGTTGTAGTGTCAGTCCCTCTAAATTGTGGTGAACATCGGCCGTGAGAAGATCTTGTTGTCCAATGAACAGCGTTGAGACGAGGCCATGCAGGCCGTTCAGGAACTCGCGTATTTGAATCTGGCCACTGCCAGGCTTCTCCGGGTCTTCCTGGAGATGGTCTGTTTCGTCAAAGCATAACAGGGGCGCCTGCGGCAAGGCATGCAGGTCGCCTCGAAGGAGCGCCAGCGCCAGATCGTAATTCTCGACCTTGCCTTTGTCGGCAACCAGTTGTAGCCATAAGCCGGATGCCCCTCGCAGATGAAGATAGTTACCCAAGGAAAAGAGCAAGCTGCTCAACTGGTCATTGAAAGTTGGACGGAAAGTAAACCAGAAAACCGGTTGGGCAGACCATTGCTCGGCGACGGCCGCTCCCAGGGATGTCTTGCCGACACCGCCCATACCATTGATAGCTACAGTTTTGCCAGCCTTCAGGTCAACCACACATTGTTGGATCAGGTGCTCTCGGGCAATGAGCGCTTCAGAACGAAGCACGGGTTGTTCCAGGCGAAACGAGGGTCGGAGCAGGCTCAACAAGGCATCGCCCAGGCTCTGGCGAGCGGCTTTGAGGTGGTTGAAGTAAGGTCCCCGGCCAACACCTAGATAGTCGCGCAACTCGACTTCTCGTTCCGCTCGCGGGTGGGATCGCGGATAGAAATAACGACGAAAGTAGCGTAACTCCAGCAAGAGGTAATGGTACATGGCCCCCTTGTTGCCGTATTGCTGTCGTTCTTCATCAACGGCGGCTACGAGCGCGTCCTTATCAACCGGCAATGAGCCGGGCCACAGAGTTTCCGTCGCCGATTGGAGTTGCAGGCGCAAGACTTCGCCGCGACCCTGCGGCGTATCCCCGGCCGGTGACTGCTTCAGGGCAGCACCCAGGAAGTAGGGTGCTGCCAGGGGGGAATACTCACCCAGCCAAAGGGGATCCTGGAAGTTGTTCAGTGCCAGGCGAACTTGCTCATAAAACGAAGTGCTTCGTTTAGAGTCAACCATAACTGAGACGACGAGGTAATAATGCGGGACAAGAACCGTTCAGTGCGGGACAACTAGTCGTTTTAGCAATGTTAGCCTAATGTGACCCAACAACCAATTAGTATCCCTTGACGCAGAACGTTCTGCACAATGAAGGGCTTAATCGGCGGTAAGCGGTATCTGGTCGGGACAAAATCGTCCGAAAACGGGACGGATTGGGTTCGTCCTCATGTTACGGTTATAGCGCAGGTGCACCCGGAATCTTATCGGTAACGCTCATGTTTATAAGGAGAACGACACATGAAGATTTTAGCTTTGTCCCCAATGAGCCGGCTGAGGCGATTATTCCTGCTAGCCATCCTGGCCGTAATTGCCTTGTCCTTGCTGCCCCTGGCCGTTGCCCAAGCCGACGAGTGTCTTTACGAAGTACAGGGAGAATGCCTGGAGAACCCTGAATACACAACGATCCCGGTCCTTCAAAAGTACTTAGTCATGGAGCAGGTCAACAACTGCCAACGAATCTACGATGTTTGGATTACGGCCACAAGACCACAGTTCTTTGACGCTGCAGCGGATCAACCCATGGCCGAGTTCAACCAGTCCTTGATCCGGGCTCTGGGCACAATCGAGGAACATGACCTGAAAACCGCCATTAACCAGGGTCTTGTCAGAGAGGTTTCTAGAACAGTTCTTGACGAACGGTGCGGCAGCCCGGTCATTACCGAGCCTGCTCCGACAGCGCCCGCCCTTCCAGATGACTCTGCCTGGCGACTCGAGATCGCGGCGACTGATGTCCTAACTACCTATGTTCTCCTGCAAAGCCTGGCATCAAATGAGGTGGTCCAGGCTTCGTCGGAGGCCGAGCGGGCCCTGGTTCCGGAAGGAAAGGTAGCGACGTTTTTTGTGGCAGACACAGTCAACATGCGGGCACTTATCGAGCATCTGAACCTGCCTTGAATGTACGGCTCATAGCGGCAATTAGGTGAAACAGGTTTCTGATAACGAGCACGAGTGCGCCGGAGTACGGCGCACTCGTGGAAACTATACCCGAATCAGCTTCCAGTTTATCGCTTTGCCTAAGATCGCTGGTGGCTGGTGGCCGGTGGCCGGTAGCTGGTAGCTGGTGTCTGGTTGTCGGTGGAAATGATGGAGTTTGGGTGGGCTGATTTTTCCAAGGCGGCGACGGAAGGTAGATTCGTCCAAGTGGGCTCAATGAATCGTCAGATCAGGCGATTCATGATATAAACATAACGTGACGATCTGACAGGGTTGGCCGGGTTACGGCCGACCGAACGGCGGACGGCGAACGTGCAGAGCAGCTTGGAAGAGAAAGACTGGGAGCTTCTGCTAGACAGGATCTCCAGTGGAAAATGTACGCCCATCATCGGTAACGCCCTGAGTGACGGTATTTTGCCCCTGCGCACCGACACGGCCGAGAGCTGGGCTCACCAGTACAACTACCCCCTGGCCGACTCCAGCGATCTGGCCCGCGTGTCCCTGTACCTGGCCGTCGCTTACGATCCCTTTTATCCCAAGGAACATTTGCAGAAAATAATCGAAGCTGCCGATCCACCCGACTTTTCGTCTCTGGATCAGCCCCATGCCATTCTGGCCGACCTGGATTTACCCATTTACATCACCACGGCCTACGATGATTTTTTGTTCGAGGCACTGCAGCAACGAGGGAAAGAGCCGGTTCGCGAAATATGTCGCTGGAATAGCCAGTTGCTGAAGAACCAGCCCTCCGTCCTGGAGACAGGCTACCGGCCCTCGACAATCCGGCCGCTAGTTTACCATTTGCACGGCCATGCCGAGACGCCGGGCTCGATGGTACTCACCGAAGATGACTACCTGGACTTCCTGGTGAATATCTCCCGGCCGGAGTACGAGCTGCCACCGACCATTCAGGGGGCCCTGGCCGGGGCGTCGTTGCTTCTGATCGGCTTCCGTCCTTTTAACTGGGACTTTCGCGTTTTGTTCCGTGGCCTGGTGACGGTGGCTGAATCCCACCTGCGGCGTATCAGCGTCACTGTGCAGGTGCCTCAGCTTCCCGAAGGCGCGGCCGAAGGGCTGTTGGAGAAGGTCCAGCGCTACCTGGGTGACTATTTCGGCATCTCTGATCATCGAATACGCGTCTATTGGGGCGAACCGGCGAATTTCATGACCGAACTCCACCAACGCTGGTCAGGCCTTGAAGTTCAGGCCAAAACCGAGAAACTGGCCGCCGGCGCTGCGCCCATCGACTTGATGAGCCTGTTGAGAAACACAAGCAGCTCCTTCTCAAAAGAGGAGTTGCACAACATCGCCTTTGAGCTGCGCGTCGATTACGAGAATCTGCCAGACGCCAAGGATGGTTTTGCAAGAGAGTTGATCGTCTACTTGCAGCGCCGCAGGCGCCTGCATGAGCTTATCGAGGTCTTGCGTCGGGAACGCCCAAAGGTGACCTGGTGATACTGCCACCGGGTGACGTTGCACATGCAGTTTTCCCACCCTTTAGTACCCACCCCAGGTATTGATGATTGCGGAACAAGGTGCTCCTGAAAACCCATACGTCGGCCCGCGCCCGTTTGAACGCGGGGACGAGGATCGCTTCTTCGGCCGCGATAGCGAGGCCAGCGCCCTGGTGTCGCTGATCACTGCCCACCAATCAGTGGTTCTTTTCGCCGAATCGGGCGCTGGCAAGACGTCGCTGCTCAATGCCCAGGTCCTGCCCATGCTGGAGGATGAAGGCTTTGAGGTGCTGTCGTTCGCCCGCGTCCAAGGCCCACCAATGGAGGGCCTACGATCGGAGGATATCGACAACATTTACATCTTTCATACATTGCTCGGCTGGGCCCCTGAGGATTGCGAGCCGCTGGATATTGCCGAACAGAGCCTGAACGATTTCCTGGCTGATAACCCTCTTCTCGAGGACCGCTTCGGCTACCCAAAACCGCGAGTCTTGATCTTTGACCAATTCGAAGAACTCTTCACGACTTATCCCGAGCGCTGGCGAGATCGCGAAGGCTTCTTTAACCAAATCAGCCGGGCCATGCAGGCTGAACCGCTGCTGCACGTGGTTTTCTCCATGCGCGAGGATTTTATCGCCGAGCTGGAGGCTTATGCTGACCTGGTGCCCCGGCACTTTGGCTCCCGCTTTTACCTGCAGAGAATGCGGCCGGGCCAGGCGCTAGACGCTGTCCAGGGCCCACTGACAGGCACCGGTCGCCAATTCACGCCCGAGGCAGCCGAAAAACTGGTGGCGGATCTGCGTGAGGTTCGGGCCCAGTCCTTCGAGGGCCAGACGATTTCCGTGACTGGTGAATTCGTTGAGCCGGTGCAACTGCAGGTAGTTTGCCAGAGCTTGTGGGAAGACCTGCCGGCCAGCGCCAGCACCATCGATCACGAGCATCTGCAGCGCTTTGGCAACGTCAGCCTGGCCCTAGGCACCTTCTATGAACGGGCCGTCCAGCAGACGACACAGCAAACAGCTGTCAAGGAAGACGATCTACGCGACTGGTTCGAGCAGAAGCTCATCACGCCGGCCGGAACGCGAAGCACGGTCTATCGCGGTGCCCAGGAAACCGCGGGCATTCCCAACGAAGCGATAGACGTTCTGGAAGATGTGCACATCATCCGGGGCGAGTTTCGGGCCGGCGCCCGCTGGTTTGAGTTAACCCACGACCGACTAATCGAACCGATCCAGGAATCGAATCGAGCCCGGCGCAAAGCGCGGAGAGAGGGCGTCTTCAGCGGGTTACGACGGGCCGTCATCACTCTGTTTATCCTGCTTGTTGTCGTCGGGGCCGGGCTCCTTGCGGTCGCCGCCTGGCAGGCGTCGCGAGCCAGCACAGCAGCGGAAGAAGCGCAACAGACTGTTGAGGTCGCCGAGGTAACGGCCGCACAACAGGTAGCGCACGCCGAGGCCACGGCCGCACAGCAATCCTATGAGTCCCAAACCCGCGAAGCCGAGGCGGAGCTAGCCAGGCTAGAGGCGGAGGCGGGAGCCACGAAGGCAGCCATCGCTCAAGAAGATGCCAACGCCACAGCCACGGCCGTGGCCGAGGCTCAGGCCACCAACGACGCCGAGGCCACCAGGTCGGCCGAAGAACTGCTGGCCGCCCAGGCCGAGGTGCGCCGCCTGGCCATGGCCCGTCCGCTCCGGCCCGGCGCCAGCCTCAGCGGGCAAGAAGGTTCGACCGGTTCCCTGACTGCCTTCGTGCATGACGACGATGGCAACTATTATCTCTTAAGCCTGGCCGATGCTATGGGCGGCCCCGACACCAGTCAGGGAGATACCATCCTCCAGCCGGGGATAGCCGACAATGGCGATCCGGCAGTCGACATCGTGGCTGAAGTAACGAGTGTAGTCGAGGTCAATTTCGAGAGCGATGCTTATTCGATCCCGGTTGGCCTGGGAACATTGCTCGACGGCCTCTCAATCGACGTCACGCTTCCCGAGCTGGGACCCATTCGGGGGGTCGGCCGGCCTAGCGATGGCGCCGGCGTGCGGCTCTTCGGCCGCGTCTCTGGCGCTACGCCCGGCATGGTGCGCTTGGAAGCCGACGGCCAAAGCCGATTCACCGTACCCAACGTCTATACTAACCTCGAAAAAGATCCGGCCGGCGATCTGGGCGCATTGATCGTGGATGACGGCGGTTTCGCCGTGGGCATGGTTGTCGGCCAGGAAGGTCCGGATGCCGTGGGTGTTGCCCTGCAAGATGTTTTGGAGAGCCTAGACCTCGACCTAGCCTATGTCGGCCAACCTTTGGCTACCCTACGGGGCAACTCACCGATCTTCAGCGTCGCGTTCAGCAGCAACGACATCCTGGCCGCCGGCGGCGAAGATTTCACGATTATGCTTTGGGATGTCGTAGAACCGGACGAGCCCCTCGACATCATAAGTGGCCATAAAAATCACGTGACCTCGCTGGCTTTCAGCCCGGATGGCAGCATCCTAGCTTCCGGTAGCCGCGACAACACGGTCCGCATTTGGGCGCCTCCCAACGAATTCTTTGATTTTAGTCGCTCATTGGCCTCAATGGTCGATCACCGCGGCGCCGTTCTGGCATTGGATTTCAGCGAGGACGGGAGCCAATTGGCCTCGGCCGGCGAAGATAGTCGTATCTTCATCTGGACCTGGCTGGACTACAATGACCCGCCGGAGACACAGGAAGTAACCGGGCCGGGCGACCCGCAGGGGCACGATGGCATCATCCGCGACGTAGCGTTTGTGCCTGGCCAACCTTTCCTGGCTTCGGTTGGAGACGACAGGATCGTGCGTCTCTGGTATCTAGCCGGGGATGACGCTTATCCCCGGGTAACTGAGATACCCACAGAGCATCTGGCGGAGATCAGCGCTATATCTTTCAGCACGGACGGATTGACCATGGCCACGGCCAGTAATGATCGGACCGTGCAAGTATGGGACATGAGCGGCCTATTTGTGGAAGACACAAGGGTGTCGGGGACGGGACCAAAGTTGCTGACCACGCTAACCGATCACGATTCGCAAATCCATGACGTGCTTTTCAGCCCTGACCGCGCCTCATTGGTTACCGGCAGCCGCTTCGGCACCGTACGCATGTGGGATACCTCCAACTTCAATATCGCACCTGTCTTGATGACCGGGCATGACGAGATCGTCTATAGTCTGGCTTTCAGCGCCGACGGCCGCATGCTGGCCAGCGGCAGCGGCGATCGCTCGGTTCGCCTTTGGGAAGCGCGTAAGACCTTCAGCCCATAAAGTTGGCAGCATCTTCACATACCGGCCATGAATGAAGCTTCGCTTATCGGGGATCGTTATCGTATCAGCAGCCTCATCGCCCAGGGGATGATGGGGCCGGTTTATCGCGGCCTGGACCAGCAGACGGAGCGGCCGGTGGCCATCAAAGCCCTGCGGCCGGAGACGCTGGATCACCGCCCCACCCTGCTGGAGCGCTTCCTGCGCGAAGGCGACGCCCTGCGCCAGCTGGACCATCCCAACATCGTCAATTGGCTGGATGTGATCCAGCAAGACGGCGTGTACTACCTGGTCATGGACTTCGTCGAAGGCGGCTCGCTGGACGAATTGCTGCGCGAGCAACCCCAATTGCCGGTTGAGCGGGTCCTGGAGATCGGGCTGGATCTGGCCGACGCCCTGACCCGCACTCACCGCCTGGGTATCGTCCACCGTGATCTGAAGCCGCAGAATGTCCTGCTCTCCCAAGATGGCACGCCCCAGCTCAGCGACTTTGGCGTCGCCCATTACGTGCAGCGCACGACCCTTTCCCAACCGGGCGGTTTCGCCGGTACGTTGGCCTATATCCCGCCCGAGGCTTTTCGAGGACAGGAGGTGGACGAGCGGGCCGACATCTGGTCTTTTGGGGTCATGCTGTACGAGATGCTGGCCGGCCGGCTACCTTTTGAAGGTGACCATACGGCCGGACTGATCAGCGCCATCTTGAATGAGTCGCCGCTGCCGCTGCAGGCGCTACGGCCGGAGCTGCCGGCCGACCTAACCAGGCTGGTCGAGCTCATGATGGTCAAAGAGAGGGCCGGACGGCTGTCGTCGATCCGTCTGGT